>NZ_KI530712.1:0-295635 GCF_000488215.1 Acinetobacter nectaris CIP 110549
GCTTCTAATGCTTCTTGCTGTTTAGCTTCAGCCGCTTTCTGTTTGGCCTCAGCATCAGCTTTGAGCGCTTGCTGTTTAGCCTCAGCTGCTTTTTCTTTAACTTGTTCAGCAGCGAGAAGTTGGTTCAAATTAGGCTGTGGCAACGGTGGCGTATTGGGTTTTGATTCAGGTAGTGGTGTAGGTTGAGCCTGTGGAGAGGGTTGGCTCTCTTTATTATTACTAGTGTCTGCAATCTGATCAGCGCTGACTAAATATGTTGTTAATTCTTTTTTAGGTTTAGGTGGTGGTGTTGTACCAAAATAGAGCAGAGCAATAAGAGCAACCGCATGTACACCAAGTGTAAATCCGATTGCTTTAGCTTTTTGCTGATCAAATGGCTGTTTATCAAATTTTTTCATATTACTTTAGATTACTTAGCAGGGTCGGTAAGTAGGCCAACTTGAGTCAAGCCTGCATCTTGTAAATTTGCCATAAGAACAACAACTTCACCATAAGGTCGAGACTGTGTACCATTAATGAGTACACTAAGTTCTTGCTGGTTATCTTGAGCATGCTGTTGTGCTTCAGACAATGTTTGCTTTAGTTCATCTAAAGACATCTTTTCATCTTTATGTTCATGATAACGGAGTAAGTAGTTACCGCTTGCATCTAAGGTAACAATTGCAGGCGTATCTTTAGACTGAAATGGTGAGCTTTTTGCTTTAGGAAGATCAACCTTTAAACTGCTAGAGATCATTGGCGCAGTTACCATAAAAATCACGAGTAAAACGAGCATTACATCAATATATGGCACTACATTCATATCGCTTTTTAACGGCTTTTTGATGCGTCCAAAACGCCCACTACGCTGTATTGCCATTTTATTCAGACTCCTGAGAAGAGCCCATAGATTGACGTTGTAGTAATGCAACCATTTCTTCAGCAAATAATGCACGGTCTGAGTAAACAGCTTCACTTTTTGCAGTAAAGTGGTTGAAAGCGAGTACAGCAGGAATCGCAGCAAATAAACCAATTGCTGTTGCAATCAGTGCCTCAGCAATACCCGGTGCAACGGTTGCTAATGTAACTTGCTCAACACCTGCAAGCCCAATAAAAGCATTCATGATGCCCCAAACTGTACCAAATAGACCAACATATGGCGCAACAGAACCAATACTTGCTAGACCATTTAAACCCGACTCAAGCGTACCTTGGTCACGACTTAAACCGACACGTAGAATTCTTTCTGTACCATCTATTTTTTGTTGGATTGATGCCTGACGTTTTTTAAGTTTTAAATACTCTGAGTAGCCTTCATAAAAAATATCTTCTAATCCACGGCGTTCTGAGTTGAGCTGTGCATTATTATAAAGCGTATTTGTTTCTGCGCCTGACCAAAACATTTTTTGGAAGTGGTCATCCTGACGCGTCGCTTTTTTAAAGCCCATAGATAGTTTAGCAATAACATACCAACTATATATTGAGGCAAGAAAAAGTAAAAGCATGACCAGTTGTACAACAGGACTTGCTTGTGAAATTAAATTGGTTATATGCAGTGTTGTTTCTACGTTTTGAGTGGTCATATCTAAAAAGCCATTGGTGCCTAATTTTGTTCCATTTCTTTTTTAAGCAATGAACTAATTTCTTCAGGGAGTCGACGTGGCAGCATATTTGCATTTAAGCATGCCAACTCAACTTCACCCGTTGCAAGCAAGATTTCACCACGATAAATATTCTGTTGCAATATAAAAGATGCGGCTTTACAAGAAATAACACGAGCAGTTACAGTAATGAGGTCGTCCATTAAAATTGGGCGTAAATATTTTAGACTAATTCCACGTACAACAAAATTATAGTCTTTCTGGTGCCAATAATGATCTATGCCAGATGCACGTAACCATTCTGTGCGTGTTCTTTCCATATATCGAATATGATTTGCATGATAAACAATACCGCCTGCATCTGTATCTTCAATATAAACACGAATTTTAAATTCAAAATGGCTAGCCATGAAAAGTTCCCTATACAGCAGATTTAGATTAAGTATTTGAAAAATAATTCAAATAAATATAGTTGGTTAGCGAAATGTCCCTGCTTGTATTGCCAGTATTTTAATCTTGTCGGCTGAAGCAGAAAGCATGTGGGGTTATATATGTAGTCTGGCGAATAAAAGATACATATGTATATACTTTATTGGTGGGGAATTTTAACAGAATCCATTGAGTGGAACATGGCACAAGATATCAATATCTATTGATGATGAGATGATGTCTAGTCACTTTCCTTGGTTGTAATAATGATGTTTGGGGTTTCTGTTCAAAAATATGAGATATATAAATTTTACAAAAATATTTATAAATATGATTAATAAATGGCAGTTACTTTCTTAGATTATGCAATAACAAAAAAGTTAGATGCTTTTAGGTTGTGTATACGTAGTCATTTAAAATTTCAATTGACTCAAAGTCATATTTATTTATCTGAGAAATGGGAATGAAAATCCGATCTTTAAATAAACCTCTCTAGGAAGTTTTTTGAAAGTTTAATACCGCCATGAACAATAGTCATAACGGTATGATTTTAAATTTAGGATGATTTTGGGTCTTCAGGAGGTGTAAGACCAAATTGCAAATAAGATTGTGTTGTAGCAATTCGCCCACGAGCGGTACGCATTACATAACCTTGCTGTATAAGATAGGGTTCAATAACATCTTCTAATGTACCGCTGTCTTCTGCCATAGCAGCTGCAAGTGCTTCTACACCTGCAGGGCCACCATCAAAACGTTCTAAAAGCATGGTTAGATAACGGCGGTCTAAAGTATCTAACCCCGATTTATCTACATTTAACATATCTAATGCACGTTGAGCCATTTCTTGAGTGATTTCGCCTGTTCCCTTAACTTGGGCATAATCGCGTACTCGGCGTAGTAAACGGTTTGCAATACGAGGTGTACCACGAGCACGGCGTGCAATTTCTTGCGCACCGCTGCTTGTAATACCAACATCCATTAGGCGAGAGGAGCGCTCAACAATATATGTGAGGTCTTCAACTGAATAAAACTCTAGGCGTTGAACAATACCAAAACGATCACGTAGTGGCGAGGTGAGTAACCCTGCACGTGTTGTTGCAGCAACGAGAGTAAATGGAGGTAAATCAAGTTTAATAGAGCGCGCAGCAGGCCCTTCACCAATCATAATATCTAATTGGTAGTCTTCCATTGCAGGGTAGAGTATCTCTTCAATCACAGGTGAGAGGCGGTGAATCTCATCAATAAATAAAACATCACCTTCCTCTAAATTTGTGAGTAAAGCAGCAAGATCGCCAGCACGCTCTAAGACAGGCCCAGAGGTAGATTTTAGACTTCCACTCATTTCACGGGCAATAATATTGGCAAGAGTTGTTTTTCCCAAACCGGGAGGGCCAAAAATGAGAGTATGGTCTAGTGCTTCACCACGACCGCGTGCAGCACCAATAAAAATTTCCATTTGCTCACGTACAATGGGCTGACCAATATAGTCGCTTAACGTGGCAGGTCGAATGGCACGGTCAATTTGATCTTCAGGTTTTTCATTCCCGTTAATGAGTCTGTCTTGCATAACTTATGATTTCATCATTGATTTAAGTGCAGCACGAATAATGTCTGCAACTTCTGTATGTTGATCTTTTACACTTGCCACGACTTTTTTAGCTTCTTGAGGTTTGTAACCTAAAGATAGTAGAGCAGCTTCGGCTTCAGCAACGGCTGAGTTGACCGACTGTTGTAAGGGCATCGTTGTATTATTTGAGTGATGGGGCGCATCTTGCTGTAAAGCTTTTATACGATCTCTTAACTCAATGAGTAAACGCTCAGCTGTTTTTTTGCCCACACCTGGTACTTTAACGAGCGTGTTAATATCATCATTTTCAATGGTTTGAATAAGTAAATCTGCACTAAGAGTAGAAAGTATACCAAGTGCCATTTTAGGGCCAACACCATTGACTTTAAGTAATGTTCTAAAGAAAGTTTTTTCCCGTAAATCTAAAAAACCATACAGAAGCTGAGCATCTTCTCTCACGGTAAGGTGTGTCCATAAGGTAACTTTTTGACCCTTTTGTAATTGGCAGAAGGTAGAAAGCGGTGTATCTATTTCATAACCGATTCCATTCACATTTAAGATCACGGTAGGTGCCTCTAATGCGAGGACCTCACCAATAAGGCAACCAATCATTTAGTTTTCCTATGAAGTAAATGCAGGGCGATGACCCTGTAGTATTTGTGCAAGATGATATGCCTGATGATCGGAGAATTTACCAACAATGTCGAGAACTTGCATAATATTTTGGTAATGATTGTCCCCAAAATGAACACCAGATTGTTCTAGCATAAGCATAAGCTTGCGGTCTTTATAGTTTGTCGATTTATTTGGCATAGTCAGTGGCATAAATGCATCTAAAATATGCTGTAAACTCATGTGAGCAATCACTTCTAAATCAATTTTTTGGCGATGACCGAAAATCTTTTGTCTTGCAAGGTTCTTTGCTTCTTCAATACCGGCTGAAATATCTGTTGGGCAGTATTGTAGTAATGTCCCTTGCAATTGCCCCATAAGAATTGTTGTTTGGTGACGTGAAAAAGCATTTGTTACTTCTTCTACAAGTCTTTTCATTGCGCGGCCACGTAACGCAGCAATCTTTTGTTGCCATGTTGTCCAAGGTAAAGACAATTCATTTGGAATGCCGTAGTCGGCAATCAGTTTTATAAAAATAGGTTCAACTTCTTCATACGTTAAAATATTTAAGCTAATTGCATCCTCAAGATCAATCAGTGCATAGCAAATATCGTCCGCTGCTTCTAAAAGATAAGTGAGTGGATGGCGACAATAATGATATTCACCAAGCTCAATGAGTCCTAATCGGTTTGCAATTTCAGCAAGAATATTTTTCTCACTTTGATAACAACCAAATTTGGCACGATTTTGTGCAGATTCATTTTCTTGAATCGGTTTGGAAAGCCAAGGATATTTTAGATAAGCACCAAGTGTCGCAGCAGTTAGACGCATGCCACCATCTTCGGGATGATGGTCTACCCGAGTGAGTAGGCGTAAACCTTGTGCATTGCCTTCAAACTGTCGTACATCAGCAGACTCTTCAGGAGAAAGTGCATCAAGAAAATTGTTTTGAGCTGCCGTATCAAACCACTCTCGAATCGCATATTCACCTGCATGTCCAAAGGGAGGGTTTCCAATGTCATGTGCTAAACAAGCTGCTTGAATAATTGCACCAAGATCAGCAGGTGAAATCCAAGAGGGTAGATTATCTTTAATTTTTTCGGCAGCTAGCATTCCTAAAGAGCGACCAACGCATGAAACTTCTAAAGAATGTGTTAGTCGAGTATGTACACCGTCATGTTGTGTGAGTGGGTGAACTTGCGTTTTACGGTTCAGTTGTCTAAAGCTTTGCGAAAATATGATTCGGTCATAGTCTTTATGGAATGGGCTTCGACCAAGTTCGTTTTGATTTTTTTTACTTCCTAAACGGGTCGCTGAAAGTAGTTCTAACCAGCGCATTTCTTTCATTCGTCATAGAATCAATTGTTGGATTTCATCCATCATGCCAAAAAAAGTATCGATTCTCTAGTCACATACGTCAAAGGTTGTCGTTTCATTTGTGATTGAATGGTAATTTTTACATGATATGTTTGCATTTCGATCATTCAAAAAGCACGCTACAATAAAGTAGATAATTTATTATTATAAGTAGGGCAAGAAAGATGTCTCGTCATTCTCATCATGAAGAAAACCACTATACAGAGCGTTCGGGATGGTTGCGTGCTGCGGTACTTGGCGCAAATGATGGCATTATTTCCGTAACGAGTTTAGTTGTGGGCATTTCTGCAAGTGGGGCAGCAGTAAATACACTTTTGATTACGTGTATTGCAGGTGTTATTTCAGGGGCGGTCTCTATGGCAGCAGGTGAATTTATTTCTGTGAAATCTCAACAAGATATTGAAGATGCGGATCTAAGAATGGAAGCCAAGAGTTTAGATTTATCGCCTGATTTAGAGTTGTTGGAATTAACTAAAATTTATATTCATCGTGGTTTGGATAAAGAATTGGCTTTTGAAGTTGCTAAACAGCTTACAGAGCACAATGCACTTGCTGCCCATGCAAGAGATGAAATAGGTATTAATGAAGAAACAGCAGCACAGCCATTTCTTGCAGCTTTTTCATCTGCAATTTCTTTTGCTTTAGGTGGTTTATGTCCATTATTGGCTATCTTATTGTTGCCAAGAGATCACCTTGAATATGGAATTATTCTTGTTGGTGTAGTTTCGCTGGGTGTACTTGGCATTGTTTCAAGTTATGCAGGGGGGAGTAACATGATTAAAGGGGCTATCCGCATCATGTTGTGGGGTATTGTTGCGATGGCATTTACATTTTGGATTGGTTCTTTATTTAATGTTTCTGTTTAGTCTAAGTTTTTGAAAAATATTTAATTATTTGGATGATACTGTAGTTTTATTTAAAATTGATCAAAAAATGTGTTAATATTTTGTATATACATTTTTAAGCCATTCGCTTGTGTTTTATTCACTTTAACGAATTTGAGTTGTATTTTTAGCAGAATACAGAATATTTTTTATGAAAACTGCAACAGAACATCCTACTGAAGTAGGACTTGATGATATTAATATTGTTGAGACGAAAAAGACCAAAAAAGCAATTACTGCTGCTGCCTTAGGTAATACCATTGAGTGGTTTGACTTTGGTGTGTATGGCTATGTCGCATATGTATTAGGAAAAGTCTTTTTTCCTAATACATCTCCAAGTCTTCAGCTCATAGCAACATTAGCAACATTTTCTGTACCATTTATTTTTAGGCCGCTTGGTGGCATTATTTTTGGTGTGTTGGGCGATAAATATGGTCGTAAGCATATTCTCGCAATTACGATTATTATGATGACTTTAAGTACGGCGGCCATTGGTTTGATACCGACGTATGCAACGATTGGTATTTGGGCACCAATTTTATTGTTAATTTTAAAAGTTCTACAAGGGGTTTCAACAGGTGGGGAGTACTCAGGTGCTGCAACATTTGTATCTGAATATTCGCCAGACCGCAAACGTGGCTTCTTGGTAAGTTGGCTAGATTTTGGTTCAATCGCAGGCTTCCTTTTGGGTGCAGGTTCAGTTTCTCTTATTAGTTATATTATTGGCGAGCAGAATTTTGCAGATTGGGGTTGGCGTATTCCATTTTTAATTGCATTGCCATTAGGCGCAATTGGTCTTTATTTACGTCATGCAGTAGAAGAAACGCCTGCGTATAAAAAAGCGGCTGAAAGTGAAGAAAAACGTATTTCGTTTAAAGAAATTATAACGCATCATCGTAGAAGTTTATTGGTTTGTGTTGGTATAACCATTACAACTGGTGTTGTATACTATATGCTCTTAACTTATCTACCGAGTTATCTTACACATAATTTGCATTATCCAAGTGGAAAAAGTGAACTGCTGTCGATTGGCTTAATGGTTTTAATGCTATTTTTTCAGTTATTGGTTGGTTGGCTAAGTGACAAAATTGGGCGTCGTCCATTTATTTTTGCAAGTAGCTTCATACAAATTGTACTCGCATATCCTGTTTTTATGCTGCTAACGTCTGGCGTTGAATCACTTATTATTTTGGGTATGGTGATTTTGGCATTGGCGGTGAATATGCTGCTTGGAATTATGGCTGCAACACTTCCTGCATTATTTCCAACTGAAATTCGTTATTCTGCCTTGGCAACATCGTATAATCTTTCAATTGTTTTTGTGGGGTTAACCCCGACTGTTTTAGCAATGTTGGTTGAATATACAGGGAACTTGATGATTCCTGCATATTATTTAATGGCTTTCGGTGTTATAGGTGTTGTTACTGCCATTTATTTTAAAGAAACAGCAAATAAACCACTTTATGGTACAGCACCAATTGCTGAAGATCGTGCCGAAGCAATAGAGCTACTTGATGTGTTGCATGAGAATATTGAAGAGAAGGTTCAAAGAATTGATATTCAGATGGATGAGCTTAGTCATAAACGTGCAAAACTTGTGAAACAGCACCCCCATTTAAATTAAGTAATTTACATGTCATTATTTGGGCATAAAACTTTAGTTTTATGCCCATTTTTCTATTAATTTAATACCTAAAAGCATGTATTTTAATATTTGGTAAAATATTATTTTTAATATAATTATTTGATTTTAAATGAAATAAGTTTGTTTCTTTAGAGTGGTTTAGGGTTTGTTGTATTTTTGTGTTAGAGTCTGCGCCCACATATTAGCTTAATGCTTATCACAAAGTGATTTGAGCGACGTAAGAGTTATCTTTCTAATTCAATACAGGGTGTTTAATGCAAACAGCAACTGATAAAAGTAATGAAGTGGGGCTCGATGATATCAATATTGTCGAAAGTGCCAAAACAAAAAAAGCAATTACAGCAGCCGCTTTAGGTAATACCATTGAATGGTTTGACTTTGGTGTGTATGGCTATGTCGCATATGTATTAGGAAAAGTCTTTTTTCCTAATACATCTCCAAGCCTTCAGCTTATTGCAACGCTTGCAGCGTTTTCTATTCCTTTCGTATTCCGTCCTATAGGCGGTATTATCTTTGGTTTCTTGGGTGATAAATATGGTCGTAAGCATATTCTTGCAATTACGATCATGATTATGACGTTAAGTACCTGCGGTATTGGTCTGATCCCAAGCTATGAAAGTATTGGTATTTGGGCACCTATTTTATTGCTGATTGTAAAAATTGCACAGGGTATATCTGTTGGTGGTGAATATGCAGGTGCAGCAATTTTTGTTGCAGAATATTCTCCAGACCGCAAACGTGGATTTATGGCGAGCTGGTTAGACTTTGGCTCAATTGCAGGCTTCTTAATTGGTGCGGGCACAGTATCATTTATTAGTTCAATGGTAGGTGAGCATAGCTTTGCTGAATGGGGATGGCGCATTCCATTTCTACTTTCTTTACCATTGGGTTTAGTGGGAATGTATTTGCGTAATGCATTAGAGGAAACACCTGCATATAAAAAAGCAACTGAAAATGCAGAAAAGAAAATTCCTTTTAGGGAAGTACTTACCACACACAAACGCAGTCTTTGGGTATGTGTGGGTATTGTTGTAAGTACAGATGTTGTTTATTACATGCTACTGACGTATTTGCCAAGTTACTTTACGCATAACTTGCATTACCCAAGTAATCGTGGAGAAATGGTGACCATTGGTGTCATGTTTGGCATGCTGTTTTTACAACTCTTTATTGGTTGGTTGAGCGATAAGGTTGGTCGCCGTCCATTTATTTTTGCAGGTAGTCTTTCACTTATATTCTTGTCGTATCCTGCATTTATGCTCATGACATCTGGCGTTGAGTCTTTAATGTTTGCAGGACTCTTCATTTTGGCGCTTTCTGTAAATATGTTATTGGGTATTATGGCTGCGACTATTCCTGCATTATTCCCAACCGATATCCGTTATTCTGCACTTGCTGCTGCATTTAATATCTCAATTGTATTTGCAGGTTTAACGCCGACTGTGACAGCTGCACTTGTAGAAAATACAGGCAATCTCATGATTCCTGCTTATTATCTTATTGTTTTTGGTTTTGTTGGTTTAATCACTGCATTTTATTTTAAAGAAACTGCAAATAAGCCATTATATGGTACTGCGCCAATTGCAGAAGACCATCAAGAAGCGAAAGAGCTTTTAGAAGTTTTTCATGAAAACATTGAAGAAAAAGTTCAAAAAATTGATGAAAAAATGGATGAGCTGAGCCAAAAGCGTGAGAAGTTAGTCAGTCAGCATCCTGAATTAAAATAGTTTATTTTTTAAATAAATATTTTGACCGATCTCATTTAAAAATAGGTGAGGTCGGTTTTTATTTGGTTGTAAATTAAGATTATCTTTATTAATTTTAACAATTTTTTCATATATCTTTTCGATTATGCTTGTTTGAACTAGCTCAATAGACGAATAAGCAGTATTATAGACGCTCTTCTCAAAGTCACATTGCGGTAAGGTGTTAAGACTTACCCGTGGAGCCAAAATCAACATGTTTATCGTGGCCGGTGCGGTAGCACATTCTACTTTCAAAAAAACTCAACTATTATCACGTTTATCGTCTCTTAGTTCTGTTCAATCAATCGAAAGCCAGTGGGTTTATCTGTTTGATCAAGCGCTCAACGAACAAGAATTACAAGCAGCTCAACAGTTATTGAATGATGGTTCAAGTTTTGAACTTCACCAAGCTGCAAGTGATGAAGTACAAATTTTAGTAACACCACGTGTGGGTACAATTTCACCTTGGTCGTCTAAAGCTGTCGATATTTTTAAAAACTGTAATACGCCTGTTCATCGTGTTGAACGCGGTATTTTGTATACGCTAAAAGGTGTAAATACTGTAAGCGATGCGGTAAAAGCAATTTTACATGATCGTATGACTGAAAATGTATTTAGTCAGGTAAATGATGCACATGTATTATTTAGCGAAACTTCGCCAAAACCACTAAATACGATTGATGTCCTTGGTCAAGGAAAGTCTGCACTTGTTCAAGCAAACCAAGAGTTTGGTTTTGCACTTTCTGAAGAAGAAATTGACTATTTAGTGGAAGCGTTCACTCAGTTACAACGCAATCCAAATGACATCGAGTTAATGATGTTTGCTCAAGCAAACTCAGAGCACTGCCGTCATAAAATATTTAATGCAGAATGGACAATCGATGGTGAAAAACAACCATTGTCATTGTTCAAAATGATTAAAAATACATATAAAGAATCTCCAAATGATGTGTTGTCTGCATATAAAGATAATGCATCGGTAATTGTAGGCTATGACACCATGCGTTTTTATCCGAAACCGGATGAAAATGGTCATCATGTCTATAAATATAAGAGTCAAGCCGCTCATATTTTAATGAAGGTGGAAACACATAATCACCCAACTGCAATTTCTCCATTTGCAGGTGCTGCAACAGGTTCAGGCGGTGAAATCCGTGATGAAGGTGCAACAGGTCGTGGTGGTAAACCAAAAGCAGGTTTAACAGGCTTTACTGTATCTAACTTAAATATTCCCGGTTTTGAACAGCCATGGGAAGAGCAGTATGGCAAACCATCTCGTATGGCATCACCACTGCAAATTATGATTGATGGCCCACTGGGTGGTGCTGCATTCAATAATGAATTTGGTCGTCCCAACCTAAATGGTTATTTCCGTACCTTTGAACAAAATGTAAATGGCGACGTGAAAGGTTTCCATAAGCCAATTATGATTGCAGGTGGTTACGGTAATATCCGTCCAGATCATGTGGAAAAAGATCCAATCCAACCGGGTGATTTACTCATTGTGTTGGGTGGCCCTGCGATGTTGATTGGTCTAGGTGGCGGTGCTGCATCATCTGTAGATAGCGGTACAATGGGTGAAAGCTTAGACTTTGCTTCTGTACAGCGTGAAAACCCAGAAATGGAACGCCGTTGCCAAGAAGTTATTGATACTTGCTGGCGTTTAGAAAATGAAAACCCAATTGTTTCTGTACATGATGTGGGTGCAGGTGGTGTTTCGAATGCAATGCCTGAGCTTGTGAATGATCATGAGTTAGGTGCTGTATTAAACTTACGTAAAATTCCATCTTTAGAGCCGGGTATGTCTCCAATGGAGATATGGTCAAATGAAGCACAAGAACGTTATGTTTTGGCGATTCGTCCAAGCTCTTTAGCTGAATTTGAAGCAATTTGTGAGCGTGAACGCTGTCCATTTGCTGTGTTGGGTGAAGCCACTGAAGCACGTCATTTAACTGTAGAAGATCCATTATTTGAAAATAATGCGGTAGATATGCCAATGCAAGTGATGCTTGGTGGTACACCGCGTATGCAACGTAGTTACGAAACGACTGAACGTGTTGGTAATGCTTTTGATACTGCAAAAATTGATCTTAAAGATGCAATTTTCCGTGTATTAAAAAATCCAACTGTTGCTTCAAAATCGTTCCTAATTACGATTGGTGACCGTTCTATTACAGGTATGGTTGCAAGAGATCAGCTTGTTGGTCGTTGGCAGGTGCCTGTAGCAGATGCTGCGGTAACAACAACCAGTTTAGAAGGTTATACAGGTGAAGCGATGGCAATGGGTGAGCGTCCACCTGTCGCATTGTTAAATCCTGCTGCATCGGCACGTTTGGCAGTTGCAGAAGCAATTACCAATATTGCATCGGCAGATATTGAGCAGTTAGCAGATATTAAACTTTCTGCAAACTGGATGGCTGCTGCAGGTCAAGAAGGTGAAGATCAAGCCTTATTTGAAGCAGTAAAAACCATTGGTATGGAAATTTGCCCTGCGTTAGGTATTGCGATTCCTGTAGGTAAAGACTCATTGTCTATGCGTACGACATGGCAGGATGAGGGTGAAGACAAGTCTGTAACATCGCCAATGTCATTGGTGATTACTGCATTTGCACCTGTAAATGATGTACGTAAAACGCTAACACCTGAGCTTAAAGCGATTGAGGATACTGTACTTGTACGTATTGATCTTTCTAAAGGTCAGCACCGTATGGGTGGTTCGATTCTTGCGCAAGTTTATAAAGCAATGGGTACAACTGCGCCAGATGTAGACAGTTTTGATGATCTAAAAGCATTCTTTGCTTTAATCCAAGACTGGAATACACGTGGATTGATTCAGGCTTACCATGACATTGGTGATGGTGGTTTACTTGCAACTGTAAGCGAAATGATGTTTACAGCACGTCTAGGTGTAAACTTAGAAGCACTATCTGTAGATAGCTTGTTCTCTGAAGAAATTGGTGCAGTAGTTCAATTAAAAGCGTCTGATTGGAAAGCTTTAGCGACTGAAATTGCCGAATCTCCATTAAAAGATGCGATTGAAGTTGTGGGTCAAGTCAACACATCTGATGCATTGACTGTAAATGGTCTTATATTGAGCCGTACAGAGTTACAGCAAGCATGGTCTGAAGTATCTCATCAGATCCAACGCTTACGTGATAATGCAGAAACAGCTGATCAGGAATATGCATTAATTGCAGATCAAGCACATAAAGGCTTAATTGCAGAACCAACGTTCGATTTAAATGAAGAAGTTGAAGCGCCATTCTTGAACTTACGTCGTCCAAATATGGCGATTTTACGTGAACAAGGCGTGAATGGTCATATTGAGATGGCAGCAGCTTTTGATAAAGTTGGCTTTAATACAGTTGACGTGCACATGAGTGATCTGCTTGCAGGCAGAATTAGCTTAGAAGACTTTGAAGGTCTAGTTGCATGTGGCGGTTTCTCATATGGTGACGTACTTGGTGCAGGCGGTGGCTGGGCGAAGTCTGTTTTATTTAATGAAAAACTGCGTGACCAATTTGAACGTTTCTTTAACCGTAATGAAACCTTTAGCTTAGGTATTTGTAATGGTTGTCAGATGTTATCGCAACTTGCACCGCTTATTCCGGGTGCAGAAGCATGGCCTCGTTTCCATCGCAATACCAGTGAAGTATTTGAAGCACGTAGCATTAACGTGAAAATAGAAAAATCTAAGTCTGTATTATTACAAGATATGGAAGGTTCTATTTTACCAATTGCTGTTGCACATGGTGAAGGTCGAGTAGTTGCGCCTGAGCAAACAATTGCGAATTTAAATGCGAATGATCAAGTGATCTTACGTTATGTAGATAGCCATGGTCAGCCAACGCAGCAGTATCCAATGAATCCAAATGGTTCGCCTGAAGCAATTGGTGGTGTAACATCTACAGATGGTCGTGCAACGATTATGATGCCTCACCCAGAGCGTAACTTCCGTGCACTACAGCATTCTTGGTCGCCTGAGTCTTGGGATAAAGATGGTGCTTGGTTACGTATGTTCCGTAATGCACGTAAATTTATTGGTTAATTTCTAAGAATACCTTGCTAAAAGCATACCTTCGGGTATGCTTTTTTTATATCGACAATAAAGTATAAACAGTATGATAAAACTATATACCACTGCGCTTTCAGGACACGGACATCGTGTAGAGCAGCTCTTGAAATTATTGGAGCTTGATTACGAAAAAATAGATGCACCACATGAAGTACGAATAACGACAGAATTTTTGAAGATTAACCCACTTGGGCAAATTCCTATACTCATTGATAATGAAGTCGTTTTAAGTGATAGCAATACAATCTTGTTATATCTCGTACAAAAGTATGATCGTGTCTGTACGTGGTACGCAAAGGATATAATAGGACAAGCAGAAATTCATATGTGGTTATTTATTGCATCGGGTGAAATTGCATTTGGCCCAGCATTAGCAAGAAGAACTAAGTTGTTGAATGGTGATGCAAGCTTAGAAGAAGCACAGGCACGTGCACATAAAATTTTAACCTTTATAAATAATCATTTGAAAAAGTATACTTGGCTTGCACTTGATAAAATCACAATTGCCGATTTGGCTTGTTATCCTTATATTGCTGTCGCAGATGAGGGTGGTATTTCCTTAGATGGGTATGAATATGTAAAGCGTTGGATTAAACAGGTTGAAGAAATACAAGGTATTTCACCTATGCCAAGAATAAAATAGTAGGCTACTTATTATTGGCTCAAAGTGTAGTAGTTGCGTACATTCAAAGAGAGAAATATTGATTTTCTTTATAAAGCCCTCATATTATGGAATATATTCATAAAATTATTCGGGGAATGTATGTTATTCCAACTGCCTAAATTACCAGCAGAAATTCATATAACGCATTTAAATGCACGTTTAAATGAGCAAAAGAAAAAACTTACTTCACAAGGAAGTAGTACAAAATTTTCGATAGGCAGTTTAGTTAAAGCAACCAAAGCACGTAAAAAGTCTAAAGATAAAGTCTATATTATTGACTTTAAAGGTGATGTTCAGGCTTCCGCTGTCGCAAATTTACGTGAAGAAGTGACACTGATTATTGCAGCAGCGGATGCTAGCAAAGATAAAGTGGTGATTCGTTTAGAAAGTCCAGGTGGTATGGTACATGGGTATGGTCTCGCAGCAGCACAAATTGTTCGTTTAAGAGATGCAGGCTTTTATGTAACGATCTGTGTTGATAAAGTTGCTGCAAGTGGTGGCTATATGATGGCGTGTATTGCCAATCAAGTGATTGCTGCACCATTTGCAATTTTAGGTTCTATTGGTGTTGTTGCACAAGTACCAAACTTTAACCGTCTTCTAAAAGAGCATAATGTTGACTTTGAACTGTATACAGCTGGTCAGTACAAGCGTACGGTCACGATGTTTGGTGAAAATACAGATGAAGGTAAAGCAAAGTTTGAAGAAGAATTGCAGCAGACACATCAGTTATTTAAACACTTTGTTGAAAAATACAGACCTCAACTGAATGTAGAGCAAGTTGCGACAGGTGAGCATTGGTATGGTGAGGATGCTGTAGAGCTAAACTTAGCAGATCAATTACATACTTCAGATCAAGTCATTTTAGACTTAATTCATGAAAATGATGTGTATTTGATTAGCACACGCCGTAAACCAACAGTGGGTGAGAAGTTAGGTCTACAAGCAGCCCAAATCGCAGATCATGTCGTACCAACAGTACTAGATAAGTTGACGCAATATGCAACAAAGGCAAGTCAGTCATTGGTGCAGTTTAAAGACCCGAAAGCATAATAAAAAAGCCAGCAGTTGCTGGCTTTTTATTTAAAACAATATTATTTTTTGAGTGGTTCATCCCACGCTTTTAAAGTATCTTTACTCCAAGCACCATAACTAGAGTTTGGTAAAACAATCCAGTCATGTCCAAAATGGTGTTGGTTCTTGAGAACACCTTGTTCGCGCTCAGCTTTACTTTGTTTGCTTGTAAAGTCACTTGAGAAGTCAGGTAAACTATCGCCAAGAAGCATAATAATATTATAATCTTTAGCAATTTTCTCGCGACGCTGTTGTTTTGGTGAGTCATAAAGTAAGACATTATCCATGCTTACTTGCGGTAGTTTTAATTCTTTTAATGTCGCAACTGTCGATGCTTTATGTTCTTGTGTACGATCAGAAACATAGAAAATTTTAATGCCGCGCTCATTTAAGAAGTTGAAGAAAGCAAGGCTACCTGGCATAAGTGTTGGATGACCATTTACTTCCCAGTCATTCCAAGTGTCCCAAGTTCTCCAGTCATGACATTGTTCTGTATCACGTACAAGTAAAGCACTATTGTCGAGTACAGTTTCATCTAAATCTGTAACAACAGCAATATTTTTTGCATTTGGATGTTGTTGTAAATATTGTTGAATGCGTAGCGTTGCAAGCTCATAGCTTTGAAGTTGTAGCGCATGAATCTCAGCAGATTGCTGTTGGTATTTTAGCCCCATGACGTATTGTTGCATTTCTGCACATTTATTATTGCTTGCAGCAGGTGTTTCTGCGGCATGTACTGCTGTGCCTAAAAATGCAGTAAGTAATAAAGGTAATATTTTTTTGGTTGCTTTAAGTCGAATAGACACTTAAATCTCCAGAGTTCAGGTTTTTATATAAAAAATAAGCCCAGAAACTTCTGAGCTTATTAAAGAATAATCTATAATTATTCCAAGAATTTGACAATTGTACCTGATTTTACTTTTCTGCCAAGATCGTTCGCATCCCAGTTAGTGAGACGAATACAACCATGTGAGGCTGTTTTAGATACTAAAGATGGATAAGGTGTACCATGTATACCAAATGATTTTTTACTTAATCCAATCCAAATATTACCTACAGGTGCATTTGGACCAGGCGGTAAAGAAAGAGGTTTTAGGTTGTTGCCTTGAACAAAGTTACTTGGCGAGTAGCTATACCAAGGGTTTGGAGTTACACCAACTACTTTATAACTACCTGTTGGAGATGGTGTGTCAGAGCTACCGATAGTGGCAGGGAATGAACCAACCATTTGGTTTTGTGCATTAAATAGATACAGTTGTTTAGCGCCTTTATGAGCAACAATTAAGTGAATGTTTTCAGGTAAATTGTTGCGAACACTTGTGACAATAATTTTTTGTCCAAGCTGGTTAAAATTCGCTTTTGGATTGAGTTGCTTTAAGAAACCTTCATCCATATGGAATTTTTCACCAAGCATTTCAGGTACGCTTGTATAGTATAAACCTTTCATTTTTGCTTGTAGTGCATAGTCATGCGGAATTTCTTTCGCATAAGGCCCTTTCAAGTCATCTTCTGAAATAGTGTATTCTATATATGCAGGCTTATCTCCTTGAGAGGAAAGCAATGCATTCCATGTATCTTCATCTAATACACCAGTTGGCTGAATGCCATGCATTTGCTGAAAAGAAGCAATCGCTTTTAGGGTGTTTTTACCACTAGAACCATCAATTGCACCTGGTGAAGCATGTGCATTATTGAGCATCACTTGTGCGCGTGCGTAGATTGGAAATTGACCTTTGCCAATATGACTATACCATTCAACATTATTGAGGTTTTCTAAAGTCCATGCCGTTTTGGAGAACTTAGTTGCCGATTTTGTTGTTGACTTGTCAGGTGTATTATCAATATTTTTAACAGTCTTCGCGACGTCATTTAAGTTGTTTTGTTCTTGTGTAGTAATTTGAGCTTCAGAAGCACTTACAACATCAGAAGCAGAAGTATCAGCAGCGCCAGCCATAATCTCAGATGCACTTTTATTATCTAAAGACAGTGGATCGATTGGATCTGTTGCTGCAGGCGTTGAAGCAACTTGTTCAGATGTGCCCGTTGCCGATTGCGCTACATCAGAAGCGGCAAAAGCAGTATTGATCATCAAGTAGCTTAAACTCACAGCGAGTAATGAGCGAACAAACATTGTGGTAAACCTTAGAATTATATTGTTGTAAAACGTGCTCAGTATTACAGAATTTAATATTTTGTGCATTAATTATTTCGTACATGTATAGTTTCAATAGTCATCATCGGCAGGCTCGGTTATCTTATGTAGATACTTTTTTGCTATAATACATTGAAATAATTAAATGATTGGGAAAGGCATGACGACTTTAAAAAATGATCGTTTTCTGCGTGCATTATTACGTGAATCTGTTGATACAACACCTATTTGGATGATGCGTCAGGCTGGTCGTTATTTACCTGAATATCGTGAGACACGAGCAAAAGCGGGTGACTTTTTATCTTTATGTCGAAATACTGAGTTTGCTTGTGAGGTGACTTTACAGCCATTACGTCGTTATGATTTAGATGCAGCAATTTTATTTTCAGATATTTTAACAGTTCCTGATGCATTGGGTTTAGGATTGTATTTTGAAACAGGTGAGGGACCAAAATTTAAAAAAACGATTCGTACAGAACAAGATATTCAAAACTTACCAAAAATTAATGTCAATACAGATTTAGACTATGTCATGAATGCAGTTACGGCAATCCGTTCCGCATTGGGTGGAAGTGTGCCTTTAATTGGTTTTTCGGGTAGCCCTTGGACACTTGCAACTTATATGATTGAAGGTGGTTCAAGTAAGGATTATCGTTTTACTAAAGAAATGCTTTATAAAACACCAGAGCTTTTGCATGCATTGCTAGATCATTTGGCAGATGCTGTCATTGATTATTTAAATGCACAAATCGAAGCAGGTGCACAAGCGGTTCAAATTTTTGATAGTTGGGGTGGTGCATTAGCACATCGTGAATATATCGACTTTTCACTCAATTACATGAAGAAAATCGTGAATGGTTTGACCCGTGAAAAAGATGGTCGCCGTATTCCTGTGATTCTATTTACGAAAGGCGGTGGTCAGTGGCTAGATGTCATGTTAGATAAGGGGGCAGATGCTTTTGGTTTAGATTGGACAACACGTTTAGATGAAGCTCGTAAACTTGTGAATGGTCGTGCAGCATTACAAGGTAATTTAGATCCTGCAACCCTATATGGGTCAAATCAGACTATTGAGAAAGCAGTTAAAGCAATGCTTGACGATGCTTATGCCAATGGTGAAAAAACGGGATATGTGGCAAATTTAGGGCATGGTATTACCCAATGGGTTAATCCCGATATGCCAAAAATATTTGTAGATACAGTACATGAATATAGTGCGAAGTATCTTTGATAAAATAGAAGTTATTAAAAAAGGATAAGTGAAAACTTATCCTTTTTTGTTTCTAAGGCATATTTTAATAGCTTTCAGGAACAGCACTTAAAAACTCACGACGAGTTTCTGTATTTGTTTTGAACTCACCGACAAATGAAACCGTTCTGGTTGTTGAGCTTTGTTTACCAACACCACGCATCATCATACACATATGTGCAGAGTCGATGACCACAGCAACACCACGTGCACCTGTAATGTTCTCAATCGCTTCAGCGATTTGTTGTGTGAGGTTTTCTTGAATTTGTAAGCGACGCGCAAACATTTCAGTAATACGTGCAAACTTTGAGAGACCTAATACATGACCTTCAGGTAAGTATGCAATATGCACACGACCATAAAAAGGCAGTAAATGGTGTTCACATAAAGAATAAAATTCAATATTTTTGACTAAAACCATTTCACGGTTATCTGATGGGAAAACCGCGTCATTGGTAACTTCTTCGAGTGTTTTATTGTAGCCTGACGTCAAATACGAAAATGCTTTTGCGGCACGAAGAGGGGTATCTTTGAGACCTGGACGTTCAAGGTCTTCACCAACGGCTTCAAGAATATTTTCGTAGGATTGCTGCATAGACATAACAGGTGTTCACTTACACAAATTGAGCAAGGGCAGTATTGTAGCAGAAAATTATCTTTCTAAAAGATTTAATCTTCATGTCAATTACTGCTGTTGGTATTTTGGGTTTTTCTCTGCACGTTTTAGCAGAACTAATACAGCACCTGTACCACCTTGGTTTTCAGGGGCACTTACAAAAGCGAGTACATCTCGATGCTGTCGAAGCCAACCATTGACATAGGTTTTTAAGATTGCTTCAGGCCCTTTACCATGCACAATTTTTACCACATTCTGATTTTCATCTTTTGCCATTTGAACGATTTGCAAGACCGCTTGGCGTGCTTCCTCTACAGTACAGCCATGTAAATCGACTGCTTCAAACCAGCGTATTTTGCCCATTTTTAGGTCTTCAAATATACGGTGTTGTAATGTTGCAATACGATAACTGAGAGTTTGTTGACTCCCTACAGGATTGAGGGCAGCTTGTGTATCTGAGAGCTCTGCATGATCTTGGGTTGCATCCCCTTCGGCAGCAACTCGTTTTGCTAAAATCTGTGCATTTATTTTCTTTGTTTTGGGCTTAGCAATAGAAGCAATATTGGCAGGATCTAATTTTTTTACACCCTGCACAGCCTGTTTAAATAAAGCAGTTGCATCTTCCTCTTGTGTTTTGTTTTCTTCTTGAGAAGAGGTAGTAATAGACGTCTCTTTTTTTATAGAAGTGTCTTGAGCTGAGTTGGTATGAGGGTGTTGAATTTGCTTGCGAAATTGTTTTAAAAGACTCTGCTGTTCTTTTGAAAGAAAACTATCTGAATTACTCATAGTTAATCATGCTCAATAACAAATGAAAAAAGAAGACTGAAATAAAAAGGCAGTCTATAGACTGCCTTATTTTATACAGTAATGATTATATAAGAGAAGGTATGCCAAACAAATCATAAAATGCTTGTTGAGGGTTTTCCTGCTTCATAAAGCTTTCACCAACGAGAAAGTGGTGAATATGATGCTTTTGCATTTTAGCCACATCTTTTGGTGTTGCGATGCCACTTTCTGTAATCAGCATGCGTTCAGCAGGCAACAGCTCTTTGAGGCGAATAGAGTTTTTTAGATCAACTTTAAACGTTTTAAGATCACGATTATTGACCCCAAGTAAACATTTTTCATTCAGTTTTAATGCACGTTCAAGCTCATATTCATTATGAACTTCAACGAGTACATCTAAACCATATTCGAAAGCTGTTTTTGACATTTCTTCAAGTTGTTGATCTGACAAACATGCAACAATGAGTAAAATACAATCGGCATGCAAAGCACGCGCCTCAACCACATTATATGGGTCGATCAGAAAGTCTTTTCTCAGAGCGGGTAGGTTACAGTTTTGTCTCGCAAGGTGAATATTTTCATCTGCACCCTGAAAAAAGTCTTGGTCAGTCAGTACAGATAAACATGCTGCACCTGCTTGCTCATATTGCTGGGCAATTTCAGCAGGGTCAAAATCTTCACGTATAATGCCTTTTGATGGTGAAGCTTTTTTAATTTCAGCAATAACCCCAGGTGTTTTACGATGTAATGCTTCTGAGAATGAACGAATTGGGCTAGCATTTTTGGTAAGTTGTTCTAAGTCGTATAAGGTGTGCTGCTTACGACGTATAGCAAGTTCTTCAACTTTACGGTCGATGATCTTACCTAAAATAGTATTGGCGATATCCATAAGCTTACTCAGTTGTTGGATCAACAAGTTTTAAAGTTTTTGTATATTCGGCAAATACACTCAGTTTCTCAAGAGCTTGTCCACCGTCGATAATGTCTTGCGCAAAAGCCACACCTTGAGCATAGTCTTTTGCAAGTCCTGCAACATAAATACCAGCGCCTGCATTGAGTGCAATGATATCTGCTGCTTTGTGACCTATCTCAGATTTTTTACGTCCAAGTGCATCTTTAATGAGTTTAAGACTATCCTGTGAGCTCTCTACACTTAAACCATTCAACGCCTGTGCTTGAATGCCTACATGCTCGGGGTGGATTTGCCAAGTTGTTACTTCACCATTTTTAAGTTCAGCAACAGTTGTTTTTGTTGCAAGGCTAATTTCATCTAAACCATCTTGTGAGTGTACAACCATGACATGTATTGCACCAAGATTTTTTAGCACTTCAGCAATAGGTACACATAACTCTTCAGAGAAAACACCTACAACCAAGCGTTGTACACCAGCAGGGTTGGTAAGTGGCCCTAAAAGATTAAATATAGTGCGAATGCCTAACTCTTTACGAGGGGCAATCGCATATTTCATTGCTTTGTGATGGTTAGGTGCAAATAAAAAGCCGATTCCCATTTCATTTAAACAGCGCTCGGTTTGAGAAATGGATAAGTCTAAGTGAATCCCTGCTTTTTCAAGTAAATCTGAAGAGCCTGAGTTGCTTGAAACACCTCTGTTTCCATGTTTAGCAACGGTTGCACTCGCCGATGATATGACAAAGCTCGCTGCTGTAGAGACATTAAAAAGATTTTGTCCATCACCACCTGTGCCGACAATATCGACAAGGTGCTCTGTGTGCTCAGGTTTAACATGAATTGCAAGTTCACGCATGACCTGAGCTGCTGCAGTAATTTCTTCGATGGTTTCACCTTTTAAGCGTAAACCCATCAGAAACGCCCCAATTTGTGCATTGGTCGTTTCACCTTGCATAATGCTATACATCACATCTTTCATTTGAGGTTCAGTCAAATGGATGTTTTTTGTCATGTTTTTTATAGCTTGTTGAATATTCATAATTTCATTTGTATGTATCTAAAAAGTTCTTGAAAATTTTATGTCCATGTTGGCTTAGAATAGATTCTGGATGAAATTGAACACCTTCTATAGGAAGTGTTTTGTGTTTTACACCCATTATTTCTTCTATTGAGCCATCAGGTTGGTTTGTCCAACAAGTAACTTCTAGACATTCAGGAAGAGTATCTTGATCTATGACAAGTGAATGGTAGCGTGTTGCGGTAAAAGGTGAAGGTAAATGAGAAAAGATACCAACATCTTTATGGTACATTTCTGACAATCTACCGTGCATCACTGTTTTCGCTCTAACAGTATTGCCACCAAATGCTTGCCCAATACTTTGATGTCCTAAACAAACACCAAGTATTGGAATTTTTCCAGCAAAGTGCTGAATGGCTGCAATTGAAATACCTGCCTCGGTTGGAGAGCATGGCCCAGGACCAATGACAAGGTATTGAGGTTGCCATCGTTCGATATCCTCTAATGATACTTGGTCATTGCGAACAACTTTAACCTCTTGGTTTAACTCGCCAAAGTATTGGACGATGTTATAGGTAAAGCTATCGTAGTTATCAATCATTAGAAGCATCTTGGATTCAACCTTTTGAAAATTAGCTGATTTTTTTATTTAAGTGATTTTGTTACTCACAATGTTACTCACAAAAATAAAAGTCTAGCTTTTTGTATGCAAATAAAAAGCCACTTTAAGTGGCTACTTTATCAGAATTTAGTTGACTTGTAACAACATCATTAACATATGAGCTTAGATAATAGTTGTGTCTACCATCTTTTTCGGGTTTCTTGATATATCCTTTTTTAATACGATCATATAGAGTAACCTCTGACCAATTCATACGTCTTGCAAACTCTTTCATCGAAATGCGACTCTCATTTCTTTGGCTTATCTGTCTTTTTAATTCCTGCATTTCAAGATAAATCATTTCGAGCATATCTTTATCTCTTGATGTTCTAATTGTGCCCATCATTCACCTCACGCATACCGATAACTAACGTCATTACATTTCTTCACCCAAGGCTTGAAGCGTTGCTTGTAACAGTCTTTGCAATTCGCCTCCAAGCTACAGGTACCATCTTTTTTAATACGACCAGTGCCATAGAAAAACTCTTTCGTAGCAGGGAAGTACTCACCACAGTGAATACATTGTTTTTCTGTACCGATTTCTGTTTGGATGTATTTAGCCATGATCTTTCTCCACTGCTTCGACAAATGACTCATATAGGCTGTAAGGAAGATAGGGTTCGCCTTCATGGTATTTGTGTGCATGCAAGACCATGTTTTCACTTAATTTACGCGGCATTAAAACAAACTCACCACTTTCAAGTTTTTCGAGCTTTTGTTTTAGCTTGGTGATTTCGGCTTGGGCTAGTGCTGCACGATTTCTCCAAGAAAACCATTCGGATGCCGTTCTATCGCTAACATATTCAAGACCTCTTTTAGCAATATTACCCCCCCATAGAGGATTCCCACGATTCAAACGCTTCACGTTCTTTATTTAAATCAATCATTTCCAAATCTCCTAGAACGGCAAATCGTCTAAACTATCAAGATGTGGCGATACGCCATATCCTTGTGGCTGTTGTCCAATTGCTTGATTAGAACTTTGATTACCTTGCTGTTGCTGTTGTCCATTTCGGCTGTAACCGTTATAGCTAGGTGCTTGAGCCTGTTGTCCATTTGCTTGATAGTTGTTCTGCTGACCATCTTGACGCTGACTATCAAGCATCTGCATTTGATCGCCCCGAACCTCAGTCGTGTATTGCGTCTGACCATTTTGATCAGTCCATTGACGAGTACGAAGAGAACCTTCAATGTAGACCTTTGAACCTTTACGCAAATACTGCTGTGCGATTTCACCAGGGCGATTGTTTAGAACAACTCTATGCCATTCAGTATTCTCTTTACGCTCACCAGTGTTTTTATCCGTCCAAGATTCACTGGTTGCGATAGAGAACTGAGTGATAGAGCCACCATTTGGAAATGTTTTGGTTTCAGGGTCTTTGCCTAACGTCCCGACAAGAATTACTTTATTTACGCCACGCATTTTTATTCTTCCTCGTCTTCATAGTTGCGTTGAAAACACTTAATTTTCACATCGTCAGGTGCTTCTATTACTAAACGTGGTTGAAAACCATTACGATATTCTTGAGGCTCAATTTTCATAACCCATTTAGGAAAATCCAAGTCAATATATTCAGGGTCATAATTAGCAACGCCAATCATCCAAGTTCCGCTATTATTTGGACAGTGATGACCAGTTACGACAATGGCCTCACTACCACTTTGCACAAGCCATTCGATAGGTCTTCCACTTGCACAGTTGTCATAATCATCATGAAAATGATTTGTTTCACCGAACGTGTCATCTGAGTGGCCTTCAAAAATTAATTTAATCAATTTATTATTCTCCCGCACTGCTTGGTAAATCAGCTTTATATGCTGTTTTTATAATTTCGCTGTCATCACAGTATTTGCAATCTCTAGCCCAGAGAGAGTATTTTTCATGCTCATAAGCATAATCATAGTCGTAACGCTTCCAGTCACCGTATTCATGTGAGTTCTCAGCACAATCCATGCGTCTAGCATCGTAAGTCACTGACACTTCTGCATTTACAATAATCTGTTTTTTACAAGCGCCACACTCAAGCTCATTGTCTTCACCTTCAATCTCCCAGAGATCTGAAACACAATCATCGTCTTTCGCACCGCAGTATGGGCATTCAATATCAGTCATTCTGTTCACCATTTATAACGTAATGCACACCGATTTGATTTTGAGTTGACTCTTCAACTAACTTTTTGAAGTAACCCATCGCTGTTCCAAGTGTTTCTTCAGTACAAGCACCTGGGCGTTTTACTAGAATGTCGATTGCATCGAGCAGTTGCCTTTTTTCATGTACTTCCATCATCTTCTTATTCCAAAAACAATATATGTATAGCAAGCGACACATCGACCTTTCGTATCTGCTTGCATGAGTTGCTTACAGTGGAAGCAGTATTCACGCTGCATGTTTTTTCTTGCTCAATTCCTGACTAAGCTCTGCATAGTATTTTTGGCAAAGCGGTATTTTCTGTTTGATCTTTTCAATCATGCTTTCATCACGTTTGATGGTGACAGTCGTTAATCGTTCATCTAATGGAATTGCTTCAACCATGTGAACGAGTTGATCAATGTCATCCCAATCATTTAAAAGCTCAGCAGGGCAAGGGAATAACCAAAAATCAACATGAGCTACTTCACAGTCGTAAAGCCACATATAGCCTTGCATTTGCCAGTCATAACCAGCTTTTTTAACTTTCTCTAAAGCTTCATCTTCAAAGAATGGGTGAGAGCCAATATCCCAAGTGCACTTTGTATCAATGATCAATTTTCGCTTTTGATCTAGCACATCACACTCACCAGTAATGAGTTCGTTTTGAACACGGCCAACATGCTTTTGATATTTACGAAAGCGCATATTTCCTGAAAGTTGAATTGCTTGATCTTCTAAGCTATTACCTTTGATGGTGTACTTATTTCCAGTAAATGAACGAAAGCCGAATTGATCTTCTTTCACTATGCTACGGATAGATGATTTAGCCTTATCACTAAGCACTGCATCTTTTTTCTTAGGCTCACCGATTAGATCGGCAAGCCCTGAGCATCTGAATAGTTTCATAGCGCTTCCACCTGAGCTTTTTGTTCATCGGTAAGCGTGTATTCACTAAGTAAGTCATCTTTGGTTATTTCCTTAGATCTAATCGCATCCAATGCATTGTTAAATCGTGCAGGTTTGATCTTAGGTCGGATTGTTTTAGCATTAGCTGTAAATCCATCATTGTCATCACCAGTTGCAATATTTAGGAGAGAGCAAATGGAGTAACGTTTTCCATAAGTAATGGTTGAGCCTACTTGTTGAACAGAGCTTTTTGCACCTGAGTTATCAAGCGGTAAAATTAGTTCGTTATGTGCTGAGTGACCATCACGATGACGTAAAATACAAAATATTTTAATCTGACTTGCATTTTCCTGTTTATGCTGGAAACTGACAGAAAATCCATATGTAGCTAATATTGGGCGAACAATTTCAATGATTGAGCCGAGCGAAGCATACTTAACAGAAAACTCACTGCCTGATTTTGTCTGAATTTTAGACTCAGAAGATTTTGCAATCACAGGGATTTCATTCGACATCATTGCAAAGTCACGGTTAAATGCCATTTCTGCTTGTTTCGCTAAAACACGCTCTTGCATATCAAGCATTTTTTCAATGACAGCCATATCAGGATTAGCACTTGATAAAACTTTCTCAACGAGCCCAAAAAGTTGATTCTCTTGAGAAGCTATAGGTTTTTGAATTTCTACTGGTGCATTCATCATATTCTCCCGAAGGCAGCAATTAAGCTGCCCACTCCATAAGTTCTTCTACTTTTCGTTCTTCAAAATAGCTTTCAAGAAAATCATTAATTACTTTCTCTTGCTTATCTGTCAGACCAATCGACATACCTTCTACTGCATAACAATCAACAACTTGTTCAACACGAGCAGGGGTGTGTGTATCAACAACAAGAGAGTCGAAATCCACATCAGTCTCATTTTGAGGATCGTTTGTTTTGTTCCAAGCCACAAAGCTAGAGCTGTCTTTAGCTTCGATAACTAAAGCGATGAAATCATCAGGAGTGTTTGGCTTAACAAGAGAGAAATAAACTTTGTTGCCGTCTACTTGGATTTCTTCAGCATCAACTTCCATTTCTTGAAATACAGGAAGGTAAAGATGTTCAAAGTTCGAGTTCATAACATTCATTAGAAATTCACTCCTAAAAACACAGCGATAGAAACCAAAATAGAGAAGGCGGTTAGAGTTTTAGCATCCTCAATCAGACGCTTTTTAAATAACTTCTTGTTTTGACTGCGGATTAGCTTTTTAACTAATCCTTGTTGATTTGCTAGATTGTTCTGTTGCATAATTACCTCGTTCCGATGGAAAGCCCGTGTTTGATTTCGACTTCTGCGCGGGCTTTTTGTTGTCTTGGTGATTATTAGTTTACCAAAGGAAACTTTTAAGTCAAGTAAAAGTTTATTTAGGGAAACAGTTATTTTCACTTAGGGAAACTTTTTAATGGTGTACTAATAAAAAAGCCCTGCATATTGCAGGGCTTGGCTGAGGATTTATAGTATTTAAGGGATTATTTTTTGCGTCTGTAAGTCGTATCTTATTATATTGTCGCCAGTAACATCAGCACCAAAATCATTTTTGGAGGTATATTTTAAATATACTTCAAGTATTGATCTGTCAAAAGTAACTAAAGATTCTCTCGGCACAAATGAATACTCATTTTTCAGATCAAGTTTTGTCATGATACTAGTGAGGTGGATGTACTGGCTAACTGTTTCTTTCGTGGCATGTATATTTATTGTTGATTCTAAAATTTTTACTAACGTATTAACCTTAACAGGATTGTCATTTCCATCTTTAGCCTCAATAACAAGTAGTTGATTATTTTCTAGCGGAGCCGTATTCGATTGATTGCTTTCTTTGATTTTTTTCCATGTACCATTTGAATTTAGTTGAATCATTTCTCCATGTGAATTTTTTACAATTTCTGCATGTAGTGAAAATGAAAGAATCAAGAATGGTAATAAAGTTATATATTTATTCATAGTATTACAAAATCTTATAATTTAAATTAAAATATTACCAAGTATCAACTGATGTAACTTGCCAAATCCAGCCAACAATTTCAAACTGCTGATCTAATATCTCTTGAGCTGTAAGCCTTATTTCAGGGAACTCTACGGCATTATCAGAAACAACTCGAATGCCGCCCATAGGCAAGTTATATAAGCGCTTAATCATAAGCAACCCGCCATGACAGATTGCAAAAACTTTACCATCTTTAATGACCTTTTTACCCATATCAACATGGACGGTATCTCCATCCTTGATAGTTGGAGACATAGACTCCCCAGATGCTCTTGCTGCGAATGTTTCACTATGTTGTATGCCCAAATTACGCAAAGTTAATTTTGCTAATCTCAGCTTGCTTGTCTGATTAGCCATAGCTTCGCCAACTGATCCATGTCCGCATGCAAAACTAAAATTATCGAAATAAGGAATTTCAACTTCATCATCATCTAAAGGGGTATTTTCATCCCATACCTCTATGGATTGGTTCTCAATAAATTTAATTGAGTCTCCACCTGAGATTATCCAATCTGAAGTTGTCTGAAGTGCCTTTGCTAAGGCAGGTAAAACATCAGCACTTGGGGTATTTACCCCTGAAACCCATTTGGAAACGGTACCTTTTGAAAGACCTGTTGCTTTAACTAGATCAGTTTGCTTAAGGCTGAGATCTTTCATCCGACGAATAATTCTGTCGCTAATTTCACTCATGACGAAATCCTTTTAATGTATGTTTCCAATGGTAAACATATTGATTGATATTTGAAGAAACTTATGGTTTACTATAGGAAACTATTAGTTTATCGAGGGAAACATGACCGTAGATGATTTGAAGCATCATTACGGTGTCAAAAATGATTATGAAGTTGCTCAAATCATAAAAAAGACACGTGGTGCGATTAGTAAGTGGCGAGCAAAGGGTATTCCAACAAGCACCCAAGCAATTCTACAAATCCAAACCAATGGCGCATTAAAAGCCGATTTAGACCAAAGCGCAGCCTAGGAACACCCATGAAAAGTCGCAGCAAAATCACAAAAGAGATCGTTCGGACGAAGAAGAAGACTGTTTGTATGCCAACACACCTGCCTGAAGATGTTGCGTTGCATATTGCGCAAGAAGCATATGAGCGTGGTTGGTCAAACAGTGGATATTTACGTTGGTTAGCCATGGAGGATATGGATCGTTGTGAAGATGGCAAGAATCTTATGGCAGAAGTATCGGGAATACCTAGAGAACGATTCGATTTGTTCGAACAAACAAAACAATCCGTACGAAACGAACGCAATAAAAAAGCCTGATCGTCGAGTATCAGGCTTTTAGGTTCAAAAACTAGTAGGAAGATGAACGATGAATATGTTAACAGAATTTCAAAAAAATGCAAAAACAATGAGTACGCGCTTAATTTCTGAATTAACGGAAAAGCGCCATCCTGATGTTAAGCGTGATGTTGAGAATATGCTCTCGCAACTGGATTTAGATGTGAGCAGTTTTGCTCATATCTATATTGATACTCAAAACCGCAAACAAACTGAATATTTGTTAGATGAAGATTTAACAATGACTCTAGTTACTGGTTATAACGTGGTTTTACGCAATCGAGTTATTAAACGCTGGAAAGAACTAGAAAATCAACAACAACTCCCACAGTCATTTGCTGAAGCACTTCAACTCGCAGCAGATCAAGCGAAGCAACTTGAATTGCAAGCACCCAAAGTTAATTTCTACGACAAATTAGCAGACCGAACTACCTTAATGAACGCAACTCAAGTCGCTCAAAAAATCAGTATGTCTGCTCAGAAGCTCAATAAGATTTTAGACACACTCAATGTCTACAGCCATGCCGTGAAGCGTGGTCGTGTGTTTAAGCAATGGTTCATAGATCAAGGCTATGGAGAGCTGAAAGAGACAGATTTGGGCTACTCACAAGCGATGTTCACGACAAAGGGTGAGCAATGGGTATTTGAGCAACTAACGAGTGAGGGCATTATTTAATGAGTTCAATGAACATTCAACTAATGACACTTGTTGATACACTCAATGAGCGTCCTATCGCATTCAATAAGCACTATGTAGACCTCGGCTGTGGCATCACAGGTGCACTAATGTTGTCTCAACTGGTGTATTGGACAAAGAAGACAAATAACGCCAATGGGTGGATTTACAAGACAGGTGTGGAGTGGACTGAAGAAACAGGTTTAACGCGTCGTGAGCAGGAAACAGCACGTAATAAACTTAAAGAATTAGGCTTTATCACAGAGCATAAACACGGTGTTCCATGTAAGGTTTTCTTCAAGGTTGAATACGAAGTTTTATACCAAGCATTGATCAATCTTGCACAAGAAAAACCATGTGCAAAACGTACAAACAAGAATGCACAAAACAGCCAATCTAGTTTGCACGAAACCGACAAGCAAGTTTGCACGAAAGCGCCAAACTGTGATGGCGGAATCCGCCAAACTAATACAGAGATTACTACAGAGAATACAACAGAGATTACTACAGATATTAAGAGCGTAAGACACACACGCAAAAAACAACCTGCAAAATTCTCATTTGAAAACGAGCTTATGAAACTTGGAGCAAATGAGCGTTACACATCTGAGTTCATGGAAGTACGAAAAGCGAAACGTGCAGTCGATTCAGAAACCGCATTTAAGCGTTTTATCTCTGAACAACAAAAATCAGGTAAGTCGCTTGATGAAGTCCTAGAACTCTGCATTGTGAACTCTTGGAAAAGTTTTAATGCGTCATGGAATCAACCACCAGCTGCTAAACAACAACCCGAAGCACCTAAAAGACGTTTTGGGAATCACTTCATTGATCAACAGCCAAAGCCAATGAGAGACGTTGGAGGCTACCATGAGTAACATTTCAAACCTGACTCAAGATGTTGGCCAAAACTTCCCAACTAAGCTTGCAGATCAAATCTTAGGTGAAATTGAAAGCCTACACGGTGATGACTTCAATAAAAAATATGCCCAGATGAAACAGAGCGAGCTTCTGAGCCTAACTTGTCGTGTTCTTGATGGTCTTACACCAAACGACATAAAACGTGGCTTAAAACGCCTCTATGAAGAAAAGTGGTGTCCTAAACTTCCTGAGTTTAAATCTTGGTGCTTACAAGCATCGGATTGGTGGACTGCTGAACATGCTTGGGCAAAGGCAATGCAGTTTGAAGCTGATAAGTCTGTGAAGATTACAACACTAACCAAAGTCGTTCTTGATGAGGTGCGTCACATCATGGACAACGAGGGGCAAAAATCAGCACATTTTGCATTTCGAGATATTTATCAGGATTACCTTGCAAAAGCTAAGCAGAAAGGGAAGTTGCAAGAGTTTTATGTCCCTCAAAAAATGGCTCAGTTAGGGCATTCAGAAAGCAACCGCAAAGGTGTTCCGTGCCCAGCGCATTTAATGAATCAGATCCGCAGTGTGGGTAAACGAGGTGTTGTATGAAAGCAGTAGATTTTATCCAGTCACATGGAATTGCAAGAGCAACTAGAATTGTTAAAGCAGCACCGCAGTGGGCAGTTTATTACGATGCAGAGAAGCGTTGTTATGACGATATACGTTGTGAAAGTAGCGTTTCACTAACTGAGCTTGAGGAAGTGTTAGTGGGGTGTGGGGAATGAAAATTCTAATAGCATGTGAAATGTCTGGAACTGTTAGGGATGCATTTATTGCTTTGGGTCACGATGCTATTTCTTGCGATATACAAGATACCCAATCTCCTGGTCCGCACTACAAGGGAGATATTCGAGATCTACTTGATTATCCATTCGACATGATGATTGCACATCCACCTTGTACACACATTGCCGTAAGTGGTGCTGCTTGGTTTAAAGAAAAAGCATTTGATGGTCGTCAACATGCTGCAGCAAGCTTTTTCATGATGCTTGCCAAGTCAAACATCCCAAGAGTTTGTATCGAAAATCCTGTTTGCATCATGTCGAGCTTATGGAGAAAGCCTGATCAAATCATTCAACCATGGCAATTTGGTGATGAAGCTCAAAAAACAACATGCCTATGGTTAAAAGGTTTGCCAAAACTAACGCCAACAAAGATTGTGGATAAGGGTGAAATGGTGACTTTTGCAAGTGGTAAAAGGATGGCGAAATGGTATGCGGATGCAAGAGGAAGTTCTGAGCGCTCAAATATAAGAAGTAAGACCTTTCAGGGGATAGCTGATGCAATGGCAATGCAGTGGGGTGGAGATAGTCAGCAGGATTTATTTGGAGCTAGTGCATGAAAGCGAATGAGTTTATAAAAAAAGCTGGGTTGAATGAAGTAAAGCGTCTTTTAAGCACAGCAACAGTTGCTAACGATAATCAGGTCGGGGTTATCCCTTATAACCCTTTTATTGGCATACCAATTGATATTGGCGAACTAAAACGCCTGATTGAGTCGTATGAGTTGGTTGGTTCTTTTGGTGGTTTAGAGCATGCCAAATGCTTCTTAGCTGAAAATATTCCTTGTGCAGATTCAGGTGTTTTGAATAAAGCCATAGCTGATGTGGAGAGCTGTCAATGAGTTTAGATAATTTGTTAACTACATTGGCTGATCTTGTGCCAAAAAATGTTCCTGAAATTGAAGTGCTGCCAATTACCAATTTCAAAGTGGGTGACGAAGTCTTAATTATATGGGTTGCAGAAAAAGAAGTTTGGACAGTTTTAGCTTTGTGCAGTGATGGTTATGTTGATATTCGATGCAAGACTTCAAAGGCTGCAATGAGCATTCCACTTGAACAGCTTAGATTAGCTAGTCTGCTTCTAAATAAGTTTAAAAAAGGTGACTTGATTGTAGTAATGGATGGTTTGTATCAGGAAATTTTTACAATTACAAAAGAATCTAACGATGGATTTGTAATTGAGCATGAATCAGATGCGTTTGGGGTACAGGCTTATTCTATTGAATACCCATACTCTGATATTCGCCATGCAACCCCCGAAGAAATCAAAGCAGGGAAGCGGTTGCCATGAATAAACATGACCAAATAGCAAACAAGGAGGCAATTTAATGCCTACTTTCTTTGCAGTAATGCTTTTCTTATTCATGACGAGCTGTAAACCACAAACGAATATAGAAATTATGTTTTATGTCTTGGTTGTAGCAATTTTAGTTGGAGGTATCGTTGCACTAAAAATATGGGGGCACGATGCGTAGAGCTGCCAAAGTCGATGCCAATCAAACAGAGATTGTTCAGGCATTACGTCAGATCGGGTGCACAGTAGAACACTTGCACTCGGTGGGTCGAGGTTGTCCCGATTTGTTGTGTGGATTTCGGAACAATAACTACCTACTCGAAGTGAAGGATGGAAGTAAGCCAAAATCAAGTAGAAAGCTAACACCTGATCAGGTGATATGGCATGAAACATGGCGAGGTCGGGTTTACGTGGTTGAGAGTGTAGATCAAGCAATAACAGTAATACAAAAAGGATAAGGGTTAGAGATGAACGCAGTTGCTGAACGACATATTATGCAGGTAATGGATTGGTCTAAGTACAGTCTAGAAGAGTGGTTATATCAGTTTGGAGCATGGCAATATTCAAGTTCAGGCACTTGTGGGAAAAGTATCAATCCAATTGCTGTAGCTATGGATCAGGCTGTAGTTAAACGTAAGAAGTTTAAACTGGGCGTTAAAAAGCAAAGACAAGTTATTGCAGACTATATGGTCAGTGATCTGGATACTCCTAAGCCTAGAAGAAGTAAGTTTGAATGTAATATTACTGATGATGAAGCAAGAGCAGTACAGCATTTAATTTTAGATATGCAGGGTAAGTCTGAAATATTAGATGAATGGTTAGATGCTGTGATTGATCGTTATTTTTATGGGAATTCATGGTCAGAAATTGCAGTCGATAAAACTGTAAATGATGCTAGACAAGATGTTAAGTGTGGTTTGGCCGCTTTACATGTTCGTCATCCATTTATCCCATTCAGTAGTTGACCTTGCGCAAGGCAACTGCTATATTTGTGCTATAGTGAACGAAGTTATAGTAATTCACTAAGGCTTTAGATAGTCATTCCCAAAATACTCGTCTTTTACTCATTTTAGGCGAGCGAGTTTATAGGCTAGATCGATCATGTGGCTAGCCTTTTTTTATGCGCGTGTTTTATCAGTTTAGCCGTAAAACCCCGTCCTTTAGGTCGGGGAGGATGTCAAGAATGAGTACGTTGAAGTTATTCCAATAATTTAAATATCGTATTATAATTTCCACTAAGATGGTCGTATTATTAATTATACTTAGTGGTTTAATTGGGTTGCGATCATCTACTCCGTTTTGGCTTGGATATCCAAGCGCCTGAAAAGGTTGCACCGTGATTTAGCAGTGGGCGGAGAACAAATAGGCTCACTTTATGTGGGCTTTTTTATTGCCTGTAGATTTACCACCTACAGAACATGCCATCGAGTAAAACCCCGAACTAGGGTTATTGGTATGCCCACCTTAATGAATCGAAAGCAAGTAAAGTTAGCCATGCATGTAGGGCGGATGTGATTGTGAGTAGCGGTGTATTAGCAGTGGCCGAGCTAATATGTCGAAATATAAGGCCACCAAGTTATTTGAATAAAGGTACAGTTTACTATTCCATCTTAGACAGTTATCCCAGCCTTGAATTATTGCTGTGTTTTACGTTATAAATTATTGATAAGAACAAATAGAAGAGTGTTTAAATGACAGCGAACGATATCATGTTTTTAGCGTTAGTCGATGGTGGGATAGCTTCAGTATTTTTAGCTCCATTCTTCTTATTACTTGCTGTTATAGCGTATTTCAAACGAAAGAAAAGTAATAAGTGGAATAAAGCATTTAGAATCTTTTTATTTTGTGTGGTTGTTTTTGGGATATATGCAGTCCTCTTTGCCTCATTTATTCATGAATTACAAAAATAACTAATAAGTTATCTAGTCGATAGCGTAGACATTCAACTAAGAAGTATTTCTTCTGTGTTTAACTATTCATAAATACCAAACAGTTCGTTTTACCATACCCTGCAAGCCTCTTAACAATGCTCAAATCGCGGGGTTTTTTATGATATGACCTACTATAGCAATCGCTATCATGCAAAGTATGATCAAAACGAGTAGAGAAATGGATCTACGCCATATATAGGTCCATATAAAATCGATTAGATCAATAATAAGGTCGATAAGAATACTGAGCATTTTGATTACAAATTATTTGTTTTCAAAACTATACCGCATACAGAAATGTTGTGCGGTTTTTTATTGCCGACAATTTCTCCTACATAGAGTTAAAACAATGCGTAAAAGTTTATTTATGAGTCGATTATCTTTGGCTTGCTCAATGATCGTGGAAAGTTTTGGCCGATTAGGAAGATCGATGGCTGCTGGGTATTCAATGCCATCACCAAGTCCAGTCTTTTTAAACTCTCGATTTTTCCATAAACCAAATAAGCCAAGCTTCAACCGTATTGGTCAAAAGAAACGTCGTCTATATGCACGTCGACTAGGAAAACATTAATAAATAAAGGAGTGCTTATGAACATCATAGAAGCACGTAAGCACTTAAAAAAATACCAAGCAGAACTCAACAAGTACCAAAGCTTATCTCGTGAATTAATGGGCTATGACGATTTAATTCATACAGACAAGAAGATTACCTATTTCAAGAAGTGCATAGCGAACATTAGAGAACAGATCAATGCTCACTAAGATACTCAGCATATTCGCATTCTTCATGCAGTTTTTTAAACCCCAACAAAAGGAAGTCATCATGACTAATTTAGAGCAACAACCACAAACAGCACAACCAACAACTGAGCAATCTACAGAAAGCACAATTACAACTATTGCAACAGAAGCAGAAGGTGTAATCAAAAAAGGTGTTGAAGATTTAGAAAAAGCTTACAGCTTCATCCAACATGGTGTTGATCTGCTAGGTCCCGATGCTAAGTCTGAACTCTTAACACTTGCGATTAAGTTTCTTTAATCCAACAGCTCAAGGACGAGCAACTATGCGAAGTAATCAACGTTTAAACGCGGTTAGATCATTGCCTTGTGTGAAGTGTGGTAGTCCTTACTCTCAAGCAGCACATAGTAATTTTACTGAGCATGGGAAAGGTCGAGGCATTAAGGCCAGTGATGAATACACGATACCGCTTTGCCATAAGTGCCATTATGAGTTCGACACGTACTCAAGTATGAAACGTGATGAGTCGAAGTTGTGGTTTGAGCAGATGCTGGCTAAGACGAATCGGATGTTATCGATGAACGAGACAGAAATATTCTAGTCCGAAATTTGTAGTTTTATGGGTAACTAAACGTGGGGAAATGACGATGGATCTAAAACAAACATTCGTCATTAAGTCTCATACTGATCAGTTACGAGTTCAAGACTGCTTAAGCAGAAATAGAGAAGAAGCTTTAGAAAATAAGACACCTCTCATTGTTAAGATATCAACTAAACAAGAAGATCGAAGTGCAGCGCAAAATAGACTGTACTGGAAATGGCTCAATGAGTGGTCTAAACATATTGGATCGGATAAAGACTCAGAGCATTTCTATTTTAAGAAGAAATTTCTCATAGGGATATATAACCGAGATGATGCTGAATTTGCTGAGATGTGCCAAGCGATAAAGCAGCTTAAAAATAATGAGCAGGAAGAGTACGAAGCAATAGCTCAGCATGTTATTCGTATGACCAGTACAACGAAAGCGACAGTGGCTCAAATGAGCGAGTACTTAAATAACATTCATGATTTTTGTGTATTGCAGGGGAAGTATTTAGAAGCACCTGATGATTTGCGTTGGGCGGTTGATTATTAAATCCAAATAAGTTATTTATGATTTATCAGTACTATTGAGACTACCAATGCCAACTACTCAACAAAAAGAAGCTTTAGAGAATACAGTTAGAAAATTATATAAAGTTGAACCTAAAGAATATTATGTAAATTATGGTATACAAAAGGGTACCGAAACAGCAGAAGTCATATGGTACGGAGGTGGAGTACCGTCAGAGTTTGAATGGGAGAAAAATAACTATGATCCGGACCCATCATATGTATGGGCTCTAGTGAGAGATTATAGAGACTAAAGACACAGCCACCTTCGGGTGGTTTTTTAATACCTACAGGATATAAACATGACGGAGTTAAAATTAACTCCGAAGCAAGAACAATTTTGCCAACTCTATATTGAATTGGGGAACGCTTCGGAGGCGTATCGACAAGCCTACGATGCGGATTCAATGAGTGAGGGCACAGTAAATACCAAAGCAAGTGAATTGCTCAAGAACGGTAAGATTACGGTAAGGTTGAAGCAAATAAGAACACATCACCAAGTAAGACATAACATCACAGTTGATATGCTACTTGATGAATTAGAACAAGCTCGACTTGCCGCTAAAGGTGATGAAACACGCAGACCCCAAGCTAATGTGATGATTGCAGCAACAATGGGAAAAGCTAAAATACTTGGCTTAGATCGAATTTCAAGATTAGTTGCTAAAAAGCATGAATTAGAGATTGCTAAAATCGAAGCAGAAAACAATGAAGATGGCGACAATACAGTTCAGATAAACATTGTTAGGGTGGGGAAAGATGCAAATTGACTTCACGCTTACCGCTCCACAAGATGACTTTGTATTTAGTACAGCACAATATCCCTTATTTGTTGGTGGTTTTGGTGCAGGGAAATCAGAAAGTCTATTCAAGCGCCTGATTATACAAAAGTTGACTTATCCCAAACTCAACCAAGGCTATTTTGCACCGACACATGACCTTATTCGATTGATTGCATTTCCACGTATCTCTGAATTGCTTAGAGAATGCGGACTTAGTTTTAAGTTGAACAAGGCTGAAAAGGTTTTTTATATTGCTGGGTATGGCGAAATTGTTTGTCGCAGTATGGAAAATGCCGACTCGATTGTAGGTTTTGAAATTGCAGATGCTGTCATTGATGAGCTAGATACTTTAAAAACTGAACATGCTCAGAATGCATGGAACAAGATTATTGCTCGATGCCGTCAACGTAAGCCGAATAAGATTGCAAATACCTGTGCAGTGGGAACAACACCTGAAGGTTTTAGATTCTGTTATGAACGCTGGGAAAAGAAAGCCAGTAGCAAATATGTACTTTATAGAGCACCAACGCGATCTAATCCATATTTACCCGAAAGTTATATTGAGGGTTTAAGAGAATCCTATCCACCACAGTTGCTAGATGCTTATTTAGAAGGGCGTTTTGTCAATTTAACGAGTGGTGCTGTTTATCCTGAGTTTAATCGTACATTGAATCACAGTGATGTCAGTATTGTTGATAAAGAGCCATTGCATATCGGCATGGACTTCAACGTTTTAAAAATGGCAGCAGTAGTTTTTGTGGTTCGTGATGGTTTGCCTTACGTGGTAGATGAATTGGTTAATGTCCGGGATACGCCTGCAATGGCTGAGTTAATCAAAACAAGATATCCCAATCATCATATTACGATTTATCCAGATGCGGCAGGGCAAGCGAAATCATCTAAGAACAGTAGTGAATCTGACCACAGCATTTTAAGACAAGCAGGCTTCTCATTGGTTGTTGATGGTACAAACCCTGCAATTAAGGACAGATTGAATGCATGTAATGCCATGATCCTTAATGCTCAAGGCGAACGACGATTATTTGTAAATACGGATAAGTGTCCAAATCTTACAGAGGCATTAGAACAACAGGCGTATGACAAGCATGGTATGCCTGATAAAGAAGGCGGTTTTGATCATGCCTTAGATGCGTTTGGTTATTACGTTGTTAAACGATTCCCGATTGTTAAGAAAACGGTTCAAGTGCCTGTCAGATTCTCATTTTAGGTTTTTATTATGGCTAATTATGAATTTCAAAGACCTGAGTATGTTGAGGCTCAGGCAGCATGGACTTTGGTTAGAGACTGTGTGAAAGGGTCTAAAGCGATTAAGGCACAAGGTATAATTTATCTGCCTATGCCCAATCCTGATGATAAAAGCGATCGAAACGAAGCTAGATACTATGCACTGCTTAAACGAGCAATGTTCTTAAACGTCACAGCACGTACGAAAGTTGGTTTGATTGGTGCGGTTTTTCGTAAGACAGCAGAAGTTAGTTTGCCCGATGAAATATCGTATCTGCAAGACAATGCAAGTGGTAATGGGCAACAGCTAGAACAACTTGCAAAGCGTAGCGTGGGTGAGGTTTTAGAGTCAGGTCGAGCAGGGATATTTACAGACTATGCAACGATTGATACATCGAACATTATTAATACTGTAAAAGCTGCAACAGATGGGCAAAAAGCATATATGCATCTGTATATCGCGGATAACATTATTAACTGGCGTGAAGATGTAATTAACGGTGTGAGCTGTCTTGTTCTTGTTGTGCTTCAGGAGAATTATACGGATGTCGCAGACGATGGGTTTACATTTACAACTCAGCTTCAGTATCGGGCTTTAACGCTAGAAAATGGTGTGTATCGACATAGATTGTTTCGTAATGGTGAAACCATTGTGGATTCTATACCTGCCGATTATAACGGTAAGCCATTTGATCACATTCCATTTCATTTTATTGGCTCTGAAGATAATGACTCTACGATTGATAAAGCACCTTTAGAGGACTTGGCAGAAGTAAATATTCTGCATTATGGGAACAGTGCCACAGTTGAAGAATCAGGTTTTATTTCATCACAGCCGACATTGTTTTTTACCACTGATATTGCACAAGATGAATTTGAGAAATGGAATCCAAATGGTATCCAGGTCGGATCTACATCAGGCTATTCACTAGGTAAACAAGGGCAAGCTAATCTTGTTCAAGCAGAAGAATCACAGCTTGCTTTAAAGCTCATGGAGCAAAAAGAAAGCCAAATGTTAATGATTGGTGCTCGTATTGTTCAAGGTGCAGGGCAAGCAGAAACAGCCGAAGCCGTTCGCATTCGTTATTCAAGTGATAATTCAATATTAGGTACAGTTGCAGGGAATGTATCTGATGCAATCAAAAATGCGATTATTGATGCGCTGCTTTACATGAAAGGCGATAGTAATGCAGATGATGTGACGTACTGGCTGAATCAAGAGTTCTTTCCTGAAACAATGGCTGCACAAGATATCTTGGCACAAATTCAGTTGTGGCAAAAAGGCATTATTGCAAAGTCAGACATTAGAACAAGTTTGCGACAAGCAGATTTACTTGATGCTGATCGAAGTGATGATGAAATTGATACTGAGCTTCAAGATGAACCACCGATTCAGGGTGATGCACTAGGAAGCTTAAACGCAAATCAAGGTGTATCAAATGGCACAGGTGAATGATGCAGTTACTCGCCATCAGGTCCATATTCTGAGATATGGGAATGGTTTGTTTAAAGACCTCGTTCCATATCTAGAAAAAGCCATTAAAGCGGCTAAATTAGCTCTTTTTGACTTTGGTGATGGTTATTCACAAGAGTTAAGATTAAAACAGCTACAAGACGATTTGAATGCAATCTACAAAGAGATGCATGATCGTGGGATTGATTTGTTTTCAGATTTTGCGAATTACGAAGCATCTTTTAATGAAAAGCTACTTAACCAGGAAACAAAACCTGATGTTGGTGTTCAATCAGCGAATGTAGATGATATTGCGACAAGACCACTCAAGCTTGAGGTTGGTCAAGGTACACAAAGCATCAATATCACAGGCGCATTGCAATCTTTAGGGATTAAGCAGTCAGCCGATATTATTTCTGAAATACATTTAGGCAGTGCAAATGATGAGAATATCAATGATATTGCCAAACGTATTAATGATGGTGTTACGAAATACAAGCAACAGCTACAGTCAGTCGCATTAACACTTACCAATCATGTAGCGACTGAAGCACGATTAGACACGTTCAAAGCCAATAGCGATATTTTAGATGGTTGGCGTTGGGTATCGACACTCGACAGTCGAACCTCAGCAATATGCCAAGCAAGAGATCAAGAAATATTGCCCTTAGATTCACCCATCAAACCACCAGCACATTATCGTTGTAGATCGACATTGGTTCCTGTGATTAAAAAACAGTATGCAGTTGATGTTGATTTTAAACGCCCTGCGGTTGGAGTAGATGGAACACAGCAAGTCAGTGCAAAGACTTCATATCAAGATTGGCTGGCAAAACAGCCGTCATCATTTCAGAAAGATGTATTAGGGCCTACACGTGCAAAGTTATTCAAAGATGGGAATCTGACACTGGATAAGTTTATTGATAGTGACGGTAATACGCTGACACTTGATGAGCTTAAACAAAAAGAGCCTCAAGCATTTAAACGTGCAGGGCTTGCCAACTAATTTAAACAAAGAAATACGCCACCTTTCGAGGTGGTTTTTTTATGCCTGATGGTCGGGTACAAAATTACTTGGAGTAAATCATGAAATACAAAATCAATGCTGAAGAATTTGCTGCACTTTCTGAGGAGCTTAAAAAACTCTACGAACAAAGCGGTGAAGAATATGTTCTGAAGGTAGATGGTCTACCGCAGCAAGAAGATGTTGCAGAGCTTAAAGCAAGTCATCAAAAGTTACTTGATGAAAAGAAAGCTGAAGCAGAAAAGCGTCGTCTTGCAGAAGAACAGGCTCGAAAAGAAGCGGAAGAACGCGCAAAAAAACAGGGTGATTTTGAGCAGCTTTCCAAATCTTATGAGCAAAAGCTTCAAGAGCAAGAATCTAAATACCAAGCATTGATTCAAAAAAATGAACAGCGAGAGATTCAAGCGACAGCCAATCGTATTGCAGGAAAAATTGCTGATGGCCCTAACGCTGAAATCATTTCTGAATTTATCTCAAAACGCCTCAAAGTTTCCGAGGGCGTGGTGCGTGTTACAGACGATGCAGGGACATTAACCATTAGTTCAGAAGATCAGCTTGCCGATGAGTTTAAAAGCAATCCTCGTTATGCCTCATTGGTGCGCGGAAGTCTTGCTACAGGCGGTGGTGCGACAGGTTCAAATGGCACGACAAATAAACCATTCAAAGAAATGAATGACGAAGAACGTACTCAACTTTACAAACAAAACCCTGAAAAATTCAATCAATTAGTAAAAGGTGCTTAATCCATGGCAATTAATACAATCGACTCGATCATCACAGGTAAACTTCCTGTTCTTGCATCGTATTTAACAGAAGATCCAGTTGAGAAAACAGCGTTTTTCCAATCAGGTATCCTAACAGCAACACCTTATGCACAAGAAATTGCATCAGGCCCATCATCAATTGCAGAAATCCCATACTGGAAACCAATTGATGCAAGCCAAGAGCCAAACTACTCAAATGATGTAGCAACTGACATTGCACAAACAAAAGCTGTGCAAACAGATGAAATGTTTTGCCGTGTTGCTTATCTTAACGATGGTTTTGGACAAGCAGATTTAACAGTCGAGCTTACTTCGAAAAACCCTCTACAGTCTATCGCTTCACGTTTAGATGATTATTGGCAGCGTCAGATTTCAAAGCGTCTCATTGCAACAACGCTCGGTATTAAAGCTGAAAATGTGTTAAATGGTGCTAGCGATATGATTATCACTGCGCCAAAAGGTTTTGAAGCTGGTGCATTTATTGATGCGACACAAACACTAGGTGATGCATTGGGTACAGGTACGCTTGCTGGTATCGGTGTACATTCTTATGTGTATGGTCAAATGCGTAAAGAAGGTCTAATCGACTTTATTCGTGATAATGACAACAACACGCTTTTTGCAACTTACCAAGGTTCACGAATCATTGTTGATGATGGAATGACTGTAACAGGTCAGGGTGCAGATCGTGTATTTACAAGTGTACTCTTTGGTAGTGGATCAATTGGTTATGGTGATGGTTCTCCAGAGAATCCATTGGAATACCAACGTGACGCATCCGCAGGTAATGGTGGTGGTATTGAGAAGCTTTGGACACGTAAAACGGTCTTAATCCATCCACTTGGTTATTCATTCACTTCAAATACGATCAGCGGTAATGGCTCATCTGATAATGGCAAAAAATCTGCATCATTATCTGACTTAGCACTTGCTGCGAACTGGCAACGTAAATATGAGCGCAAGCTTGTTCCATTGGCGTTCTTAGAAACGAAAGTTGCTTAAATTTTTATGCCTCACATGATGTGGGGCTTTTTTATGGGAGTAAATATCATGGCTAAGGGGCTACCTCATTCTACGGCTGATTTACAGGCACAGATCGATATACTCAAAGCGCAAGTTGCTGCACTTCAAGCAGCACAAACGAAGCCTTCAGCATGAGAAATAATGTAATTAAAGAACAGGTTCGCATTGAGCCTGTTTTATCCAATAAAGCACAGGCAGGGTTAGAGAATAATGACGACCTTCATCACAAGCGACCAAGTGGACGAAGTTCTCGGGAGCAGTTGGGCAAGCGACCAAGCAACAAAAAATAAGGCAGTCCTGAAAGCTAATGCATACATGACAAGTTTGCGTCTTGCGAACTTTGATCCAAAAAATATTCCTCAAGATATGATCAATGCAGGTGCTTACATTGCATCGGTAGCAAGTAGTGGACAGCTATTTGCACAAAAAGAAAATTCAGGTGTTGTGCTATCAAGCATGGTGAAAGCGGATGGTGTTGAAACAACGGAAACATACGCCGGCATTAATACAGAAAACGAAAGCCTATTGCCTGATGATTTGCAGTTCGCCCTTGCGTTACTTTCTAGTTATAGATCAAATCCACTCGCATTTAATGTATTTCGGTGATTGATATGGGCATTCGAGATAAGGTTCAAAGTCGGTTAGGTAAGGCATTTAATACCAAGCTGTCAGATGCAGTGGATACCTTTACCTGTTCAAAAGTGACTTACTCAGGCAAATACAATCCTGTCACTGAGCAATATGAAGGTGAGCAAACCGTGACGTATCAAGGCCGTGGGGTGTTATTTGGCTCGTATCAAAAAGACCTAGTAAAGCCGAGTGATTATCAGGCTGATGATGCAAAGGCTACAGTTCTGCAGAATGAAGTTACGGCAGAACCTCAAATAAACGATGTTTGGGTAACTAGTAAGGGTAATTTTAAGATTATTAATATTGGTGCCGACCCAACGGATAGTATTTGGAAAGTTCAGTTAAGGAGAGCGTAGATGTTATATATTGATGATATGGATTTAATCCAAGAGGCAACCAATAAAGATGGTGTAGAGCATGTACGTGTTATGTCTAAAGCTCAAATTAAACAAATATTTCTTGATGGCCATGAAGTCACACACGTTTATTATGCCGATAGTCTCAAAGGTGTATTAATTAAACATAAGCTAACAGTAGATGGAAGAATGTTGGCTGTAGATGGCAAGCCAATTAATGAAATTCTCTTTGGCAAAGTAAAAATTGTTTATGGGTAATTTTTTAGCTACTTTGGGAGATATTCATGGGCTGGACATTAAATCCTAGTGAATTTTCAAAGATGATCGAATCTGATCTCACTGAAAGACAACGAGCTATTGCCTTAACTGCTTTGACAGGAATTGTTTCCCAATCACCTGTAGATAAGGGTGTATTTCGTGGCTCTCATAATCTGAGTATTGGACAACCTGATTATAACTATAATCCGAATAATGCCGATAAGACTGGACAAGCGACTATCTCGAAAGGGATTTCTAAGCTTAATGGTCTTGTGCCATTTACCACGGTATATATTCAAACCAATGCACCACAGGCAATGAAAATTGAATACGGTACATTCACTGAAAAGCCTGAAACGGTTAAAACGATTAATGGTTACTCAAAGCAAGCACCCAAAGGCTTATATAGTCTTACATTCCAACTCGTACAAGAGAAATATAAATGATGACACTCACACAGGCTCATACCGCTTTACTTGAGCGTGTGAGTCAATTCACTGGTATAGATCAAAGTCGTATCTTATACCCACAAAGCAAACAGCCATTTACAGTTCCAGCAAGCGGTCTGTGGTGTTCGGTTGATATTCTTGCAAGTCAATCGCTGATTAGTGGTATTGCTGATAGCCCTCAGACACGCAGAACATCAATCATTCAAATTACATGCTATGCACGACCCAATACAGGGTTAAATGCGCTAAATAGTTTAGTGGATGCTTGGCTAAGTCATTTGGAATATTACCAAATAGAGCAACTCGAATGCCTAAATGGTGAAGTCGTACAAGATGAGAATACTGATTTCGTCATGCGATATATTCGGGTGCCTTATCGTATTAACTAAACTTTTAGTTGTATAAGTGAGTTTTACAACTAGAACTGCTCGAATAAAACTTGACAGAAATACATAATCTTTTTTGCGAAGCCAACCTAACAAGTTGGCTTTTTTAGTGCCTGTAAAAAGGCATTCACCACTGGCTAGGCTGATCCCCGAACAGAAGATGGTCCTTTGACTGCTCATTTTATCTTCTTGCCAGTGTTCTTTTTTAATGAGCAGTTGGAGCATAAAAAATGAATGCAAAATCAAATTACACACCAATGATAGTACCATTCCATAGTGCTGAATTATTGATTATTGAATACAATGGACAGCCATATACACCGATGAAACCAATCGTTGAAGGTATGGGTTTAGCGTGGCAATCTCAGCATGAAAAGCTGAAAAATAGGTTCAACTCAACTATCACGGAAATCATGATGGTTGCTCAAGATGGTAAGCAACGACTAATGACATGCTTACCATTGAAAAAATTATTCGGTTGGATGATGACTATAAGCCCAAATAAGGTTAAGCCAGAATTAAAAGATACCATTATCAAGTATCAGAACGAATGTGATGATGTTTTGTGGGACTATTGGACAGGTAAATTAAATGCACAAAGAAAGGCATTTGATGAATTTAATAAAATTGAATTTGATGACAAATTATCCAAAGCTAAAGCTACTGTCTCTAGCTTAGGTATGCACGCCCGAAAACGCGAAAAGAAAATTAATGAAAAAAGACGAGATAATTGGCTAAGAATAAATGTTGGTCTTTTAGATTTAGGGGATTGATACCATGTCAGATATTGATAAAGATGACGAATATATAGATATACGTCAAGAGCTTGAAATTATGACTCACGCTGAGCTTGTTGCAGAGGTAATTTCTCGGATCAAAGATCAACGAAAAATGCTTGTCGATAATTGGCACGAAAACAAAAAATTAAAACAAGAAGTGCAGGATAGTCGCAAATTCATAACTGATACAGCAGACCAAATTCAAAAATGGGAAGATGATGTCGCCCTAGTGATTGCGAAAGGTCTTTACTGGAAAAGATCATTCTACTTCCTCTTATTTCTAGTCAGTATCATGTTTATTCTTACACTCAATCAACGTTAAACCCTCACACCGTCGGTGTTTAATTTTATCTACCACCACTCAGGTGGTTTTTTTACATCTAAAAAAGGAGTAAGCCATGTCTAGTGGTGCTCGTATTAAACTTTATTACTGTGCTGAAGATACACCAGGCACAACCCCAAGCACACCAGTTTGGAAAACCGTACGTCGTGTTAATGATGGTCTGACTGAGAACGTCACCACTGCAAAATCTGATAGTGTTGTCGATACACGCTTTCGTCAAGGTGGTATGGCCACTGAATCAGAAATTACAGGTACGTTAGAAGTCGAATTGTCTGTACTTCTATTTGATGATTTCTTATCAGCCGTTGCAATGAACGATTGGAACAATGATGTGCTGAATTTTGGTGGTAATACACGTAAGACATTCACATTCGTCAAAGTCTTTGATGATATTGGTCAGGTCTTTATTTACCGTGGTGTGCGCTTCAATCAAGCAACACTCAGTATTCAAACCACAGGTAAGATTTCAACAAAGTTCAACTTGATGGGTACTGACTTTGAACGTGCCTCAGCAAATCCTGTAACCAACCCTCAACCTGTCGCTGATTCTGTCATCGTATCTGCTCTAAATGTAGGTGCATTGACTGTAAATGGTCAGAGTGTTGTTGGTACAGCTTGTCTGCAATCTGCCGAATTGACCGTTAATAACAACCTTGAAGCAATCCGTTGTATTGGTAATCAGAAACTATCTGCTCAAACGTATTTAGAAAAGATGGTCGATATTACATTGAATACATCGTATTCATTCTCTGCTCAGTCAGCGACTTATATCGACTACATCAAAACCCGTGCAACGATGCCAGTACACTTTGAAATTGCAGATCCAAAAGGGAACAAGTACGCCTTTGACTTCCCACAGCTTGAGGTTGCAGAAGCCAATCACCCTGATGGTGGTGCAGAAGATATGATTAACGTCAGCATCAACTATAACCATATCAAAGTGTCACCAACCATCACACGTACGTTAGCTAAAACAGGAGGTTAATACATGCTGATTAAGATTGAACAACCGCCTAAAGCTGAGTTCTCACAAGTTTGGTGTGATTATAAAGATGGGGTTCGACTGCTCATTGCTAGTTCAAATAAGCCATCATTTAACCGTGCACTTGAGCTGAATAACATGCAAGCCGAACAAGAGCTGCAAGGTGCAAAAGCAATTACAGATGATACAGCAGAAGGCTCTAAGTTAGCCTTTAATCGTGCAATCTCTCATTTGTTGCTTGGTTGGACTGGTATTGATGCAGAGCCGAACAAGCCGTTTGAATACAGTGCTAAAAATGCTGAGATTCTCTGCACACAAACGCAAGAGTCATTAGAGATAGCGACCTTTGTTATCAATAAAGCATTTGAACTTGAAAAGGATCGTACAACCAAGCTGGCTGAAGAAGTGGGAAAGTCCTCAGACTCTACGAGCAACGAAAGTACGGAATAACGACTGAGCATCAGAGAAAACAACGTGAGGCTTTGGGGCTTAAAGCTCCTGAGCCAATCAAGCCAAGTTTTACCGCATCTTATATTTTAGGTGCGTTTAACATTATTTCTCGTTCACGTCGTTATATCGAAGCAATACCTCTTGATCTATCACTACAAGATATTCAGGCGTACTTTCAGGTATATGGCTGTGATATTGAAACAGTGGTATTTGTAGAGAGTATCTTTGCCTTAGATGATAAGTTTTTGAAAGATGCGAGGACTGCTAAATAGTGGTCTTCAGTCTTAAAATGCCTTATATTTGCTTTAATAATTAGGAGTGAATATGAAAAAAATAATTTTAGGGTGTTTAATTTCTCTTACGGTTAGTAGTGCTTTCGCTGAAAGATTCCATGCAGAAGATTACTCAAAAGTCTTAGAAAATCTTAGTGGGGATAAAGCACAAATATTTGAAAAATCTAAACAGTGGGTAGCTCAAAACTTTAATTCATCAAAAGATGTATTGCAGTATGAGAACAAAGATCAAGGGAGATTGATTGTAAAAGGGACAACCTCTCCTAAATGTGATAGTCAGGTAGGAAAACTGGAGTGCTATGGTTATTCTCAAGCTCACATCGGATTCACTCTAACTATAGACATACAAGACCACAGAGCAAGATTACTTTTTCAGAATATGAATTATGCACTACACAATAATGTGCCTCTTGATGACCCTATTACAGATAGATTAGTCAAAAATCGTTTTAATGACGTTATAGATAGTTTTCAGGCACAGGAGTCTGGAGTATCTGATAAATGGTAATTTAAACTTAAATTTAACCCGCTTTTACAGCGGGTTTTTTTATTGCCTGAAATTTGGAGAAAACTATGGCAGAAGCTCAAAGTCGCTTAGTTATTGAGATTAGCTCAGACAATGCCAAAAAGAATGCAGAAGCATTAGACTCAGCATTAAAAGGTGTAGATAAAAGTGGCAACGATGCAAGTAACTCGATTAAGAGCTTCGGTGAGAATGCCAATAAATCAAGCCAAGGTATTACTGCTCTTACTGCATCTGCAAAAAAGCTCGCAGTGGTTATGGGTGGTTATCTCTCTATATCTGAAGCTATTCAAAAATCAGATGTGTATACAGGATTACAAAACAGACTAAAGCTTGTAACGAAAAGTCAGTCTGAGCTAAATCAGGCAATGACTGATACATTTAAAATTGCTCAGAATACACATCAATCTTGGGAAAGTGCAGCTCAGGTATATCAAGGCTTTGCAAATAATGCAAAAGTGCTTGGTCTAACGATGCAACATACAGCACAAATTACCGAGACCGTATCTAAAGCGATTGCGATTAGTGGATCTAGTGCAATGGCATCTGAAGCAGCATTGGTTCAGTTTAACCAAGCCTTATCAGCAGGTGCATTGCGTGGTGAAGATTTAAACTCTGTTCTTGAACAGGCTCCTGGACTTGCAAAAGCTATTGCTCAAGGTATGGGAATTACAGTTGGTCAGCTACGTACAGTTGCGGCAACTGGTGCAATTACTTCCGAAGCAATCGTTAAAGCACTTGATAAATCTAAAGCATCTGTAGATCAACTTTTTGCTAAGACATCACCAACGCTCGGTCAATCATTTACTGTACTAAGTAATGAAGTCACAAAGTTTGTAGGTGAAACAGGTAAGGCAAGCGGTAGTGCAAAAGCACTCGCAGATGGTATTCAATTTATTGCAACCAATTTCAATACGTTTGCTACGCTTGGCATATCTGCGCTTATGGGCATGATTACGGCACAAATCGTTAAGCAAACCATTGCTATAGGCACAAGCATTATTACGTGGAATGCTGAAACACGTGCTGTACTTGCAAATAACGCGGCAAAAATGACAGCCCTTACAGTTGGGCGCTCATTAATAGGTGTATTTGGTGGCCCTGTAGGTTTAGGTGTAACGGTTGCAGGTGCAGCAGCAGCTTATCTTTTGATGAGAGATAACACCAATCAGTCAACTCAAGCACTGATAGAAAACTCTAAATATGCACAACAGACCACAGCAGATTTACTTAAACTACAAGGTGCACAAAAGAGAGGTGCACAAGAGGATTTAGGTAAGACTTACGGTGATTTGGCTAAAAAGATGAAAGAGCTGTCTGGTCAGTACAATGCTCAAGTTATTGATATTCAGAACAGCAATAAAGAAAACTATCAGGTTGTTGAAATATCTAACAAGGTTCGACAAGGCATTATTAGCAAAGGTGAAGCTTTAAGAGAATTAAATAAGATTCCAACAGTTACACCTGATCAAATTGAGAAGTTGAGTGATTTATATGACCAGTACACTGATACAAGCAAAACGCTTCTAGATGTTAAAGGTAAACTAGATTCGTTAAAAACAGGTATTGATCAAAGCTCTGACGCAGCACGACAAGCAGCTGCAAACCAAGAAATGTATAACCAAAAAATACGTGACTTGAAGAAGCTAACAGATACTCAGAATCTAAAAACTCAATATCAGTTAAATACTGAAAAGTTAAATGGTGGCACTGAACGTGGCGCTCGTTATGTGGAATTTATTGTAAAGTGGCGTGAAGATAATAAGATTCCGTTTAACCAAAATTTAACGAAAGAGCAAAAGAAAATTTCTGATGATCAATTTAATCTTCAGGATAAATTAAAAGATACTCAGGAAGATAATGCCAGAGCTGCTAAAGAACTAACAAAAGAGAAAGAGCGTCAAGCCGTTCTTGATCTTAGTGCAAATGAGCAACTTGCTCGAGGCTATCAAATCTATCAAGCTTTTTTAAAAGCTGGCTTAGGAAAAAACCAAGCACTTGCAATGGCTGCACAAGTTGGTCGTGAGAATGACTTTAATGACAAATACTTGTTTGGTTCTCATATTGATGCGAATAACAAAAAAACAAATGTTGGCATGTTTTCGTATCAAGGAGATAGAGCAACTGATCTTATACGTGAATTACGCTCAAAAGACCTATTGAATGATGATGGCACGATTAAAAACAACCAGAGTGCTATTGATGCACAAGCAAAATTTGCAATCCGTGAAATCACAACAAATGGTTCATATAAGCAGACTAAGAATGCTCTAACTAATGAATCATTGAGCCAATCTGAATTGTCTAAGATTATTGGAACCAATTACGTTAGATGGGATTATAACGGCAATAGAATTGGTGCGAGTAAGGCAGAAGGTGCGAAAGCAAAGGAGCAAAACTATCGAGATCAGTTAGCCAATATAGTTAATAAAAATGGTGATTCAAGTGATCTTGACATTAGTAAGCTTGGTGCAGATGAAGATAAGCTTTATGAAATTAAACTCCAACTTGCTGAAAAGTTCTACACCAAAGATCAAAAGTTGCAGCAAGACCATGACAAAGAGCTTCGTGATATACGTCTAACTTATACAGGATCTGAACAAGCAGAAAAGTTAAAGCAATCTGAGTCACAGTTTCAGAATCAGAAAAAGCTAAATGATCTGCAATTTGAGCAATCTGTAAATGGTTGGTCTTGGGTTGGTGAGCAGAAAATCACTAAAGATGCTGAAGTCAAAAAAGCTGTTATTGACTCAACAATTGACTTAACTGATAAGCAAAAAGAGCTTGCCAAGAAAGGTATTGATGATCAGGCGAATTATGAAATTAATGCTTTTAGAAAGACTCAAGCTTTAAAAGTTCAGGATTTGCAGACTAAGATTAATCAGCAGCTTGGGAAAGCACAGTCGGAATCTATAGAAGCTCAAGCTAAAGTTAGAGGTGTTATGTCACCTAGTGCTTTGGCTACATGGCAACTTCAAAACCAATATAGTGGTGAGTTAAGTACAGCTTTTGATGATCATGATAAAAATGTTCGTGATATTAATAAAACCAATGAAAAAGGTGATTATGAACTTACAGATGCAAAAGAACGTCAAAAACTATTACTTCAAGCACACGATACATATGAAGCTCAGAAGCTTGCTATTACCCAAAAATATGCAAATCAAGCAGAAGAGCTGAAAGTCACTCAAACGCAAAACCAATTGCAGTTATACAGTCAACTTACTAGCCAAGCATCAGAAGTTTGGGGGTCAATGACTGACATGGTTAAGCAGGCACGAGGTGAAAACTCAAGAGAATACAAGGCTATGTTCCTGATGCAAAAAGCAATGGCAATTGGTCAACAGATTATTAATACCGAGTTGGCAGCAGGGGCAACTACTGCGCAAACAGGTATTTTTGGTATACCAGCAGCTACAGCAATTCGTGCGATGGGTTATGCATCGGTTGGACTTATTGCCGCCCAGACCATAGCGGGCTTCTCAAACGGTGGTTACACTGGTGATGGTGGTGTGTTTGAACCTGCAGGTGTGGTGCATAAAGGTGAGGTTGTGTTCTCACAAGCAGATATTGCTCGACTTGGTGGTGTATCTGCGGTTGAGGGTATCCGAAAGGGTATTCGTGGTTATTCTGATGGTGGTGTCGTTGGTGGCGCTTCTAGCTCAATTTCGAGTCAGTTGAGTAGCAATAGTCAATCACAAGGTGATGTGAATATCTCTGTGAGTGTAGCTGATTCAGGGGTGACAACATCAGGGGCAAGTACAGATAACCAAAAACAACTCGGGCAGATGATTGGAAATGCAGTGCGTACAGTAATTCGGCAAGAACAACGACAAGGAGGGCTACTGAGTAAATAACTATGAGCGACAGACAATTCACATTCAAGTCTGATTTAGACGGCAACTCAAATACCCAAACCTTTAATGTGGCTTCAAATATTTTCGGTGATGGATATGAGCAACATGCATCTATTGGATTGAACAATAAAAAAGGGCAGTGGAATTATCAAAGAACGGCTTTGAAAGATGAAATTATCGCGATTAAGGCATTCTTTGATGATCATCAAGGGGCAGATTCATTTCTATGGGAATCACCACTTGATGGCACTGTTCGAGTTAAAACAGATACGAGTTACACACCAACATGCTTAGGCGGTAGTGCGTGGCGAATCTCAACCACATTTAAACAGCAGTTTTAAAATCAAATCAATCAATGCACCGAAAGGTGCTTTTTTTATGTCAAAAATTTGGAGTCGATATGACGAAGCAAACCGTAAATATTGGGAATAATGCAAACGATGGTTCAGGTGATCCTGCACGAACTGCATTTACGAAGATTAATCAGACCATGAGTGAAATTTATAGCACTCTTGGCGATGGAAATAATTTGTATGGTATTGGCACTACTGCAAACCAAATTATGCAAGTGGGTGCATTTGGAATTGGTTCAGGTGATGAGCAATTTGGAGTTATACCAATTTCAGGTTTTAATTCAGATGCATCAAACAAATATGTCCTACTCATGAAAAATGAAAGTGGTGCAAAAGATGCGCGGTTAATTCGTGGAACGGTTTACTTAGAGCGTGGTGAAAGTTATGCAGTAAATCAGGTTGTCGCTGTTGATGTTTATATGTCTAGAGCATATTTGGACATACAGTATACTTTTGGGTCAGTATGTTCAAATGTGGGAGACTTAAATCTTGTTACGGTTACCTATAATGGACAAAGTTATTATGCATTAAAGTTTTATTCAAATGCTTTTGGTCGAAGATTCTTTGTGGGTACACGACACAATCCGAGCAATGATATTTTTATTGTCGCACCATCGGATATTTCTAATGAAGCAGTAATTACAAAAATTGGTCCAGTAAGAACAGGTACAAATACAACAGTCGATGGTAATGGTTATTTAAAGCCATCTTCACCTGTTGTTCGTTTGTATGCCAATAGCATTGAACTCATTAATGAAGCAAATGGTAAAGGAATTACCTTTGAAAAACTTGCTGTGGGTAACTATCTCGTTAAAAACACCACAGGTTTGCGTGATGATGGTTGGTACATTGAAACACCACGCGACAATAATGGGAATGTCTTAGTCTTTGTTGAATACACGCAGCTAGACAATAAGGATATTTCAGTTAAAACCTATAAAAAGAAATTTGATATTGATACCGCATCTATTGTTGCTGACCATGATAACCCAATGGATATTCCTCAAGATCGTTGGATTGATTTACGATTTAATGATTATCCAGTCACAGAACAGCAACCAACACCTGAAGCCACTTCTTAAACGAGTGGCTTTTTTTATGGGAGTCAATCATGTCTTTAGCTTCTGATGTACAAAAGCTCTATGTTGATGGGCTGATTACACTGTTTGAATTAGATGCTACCAATTTGGGTGCAGGAGTACTACGGTTTCATGGCCATATTTCTTATCAGGATTGGCAACGTATCTATGCAACAGTAGACCATACCAATATCACTGCCGATTCCACCACATTACATGCAGATAAGGTTTTTGATACTGGTACTGAGCAAGTGTGGTATCGCAATATCATTTTTAATGGCCAAACTTATGAGCCGATGGCCCTACAAGTTGATGGCTTAGAAATGAGTTCAACAGGTAAAGCCTCTACACCAACTTTAACTATGGCCAATAACATCAATGGTGTACAGGGTGCAGTTTCTGCCTATTGTTTAAAGTTTCAAGATTTTGTCGGTGCAAAGCTCAAAGTCATTCGTACATTTGCGAAATACTTAGACAGTGAAAACTTTAGTCAGAGCAACCCTAGTGCCGATGTGAATGAATCCAAAACACAAGTGTGGTACATCGAGCAAAAGACCTCTGAAAACATTCAAACTGTGGCATTTGAGCTGTCTAACCCGATTGATTTTGAAGGCTTAAAAATCCCTGTAAGGAACATTACAGGTTATTGCCAATGGGCGATTGACGGTTATCGCGGTGAGCAGTGCCAATACACAGGGATGCAGTATTTTACTGATAAGAATGAGCCAACGACTGACCCAAGCCAAGACAGTTGTATCGGCAATTTAAAGGCATGTAATTCGAGAAACAATCAAGCCAATTTTGGTGGTTTCCCTGCCTCAAGCCTGATAGGAAAGTAATATGAATATTTCTGAAAGTCTGAGACAGCAAATCATTGTGGCAAGTCGTGATGCTTATCCTGAAGAAATGTGCGGTGTGGTCATCAGTGGTGAGTTTATTCGTTTGGATAATGTCTCTAAACGTCCACAAGAACACTTTGAAATGGATCCAAAAGGTTTGGCAAGACTAGAAGATCAAGGTGAGATTGAAGCCTATGTACATAGTCATCCTGATGGTACTGCAATCGCTTCAGCACTGGATAAGCATCAGATCGAACAGCACGGTAAGACTTGGTTGATCTGTGCCTATCCAGAAGTCGACATTCAAGCACATGCGCCATGTGGATATCAAGCACCGCTTGTTGGTCGTTTATACCATCATGGTTGGCAAGACTGTTATGCACTGATTCGTGATTTTTACAGTCGTGAGATGGGGGTTGAACTCTTGGATTTTGAACGTGATGATCGTTGGTGGGAAGCTAAAGACCACGCCTCACTGTATATGGAAAATTACGCCAAGACAGGTTTTATTGAAGTGAGTGAGCCACAATATGGTGATGTGCTGCTATGTAATGTCGGACGTACAGAGCACCCAAATCACGCACTGATATGGCTTGGCGATCAGTGGCAATTAAAGAGTGAAGTGACTGAGCCATGTCATGGCAATACCTTGTTTCTACATCACCCATATAACCAAAGTTCAAAGCGTGAAATCTATGGGCCGAATTGGTTAGAGCGAACTGTAAAAGTGCTACGTCATAAAGAGGTGATGCATGTATAAGACTATTCGCTTTCATGGCGTGTTACGTGAGAAGTTCGGTAAAGAATGGCGTTTGCAAGTAGACTCGGTTCAAGAGGGTATGCGTTTACTTGCGGTGCAGATTCAAGGGCTTGAACAGTTCTTTTTAAATGCACATAAGAAGGGTTTACGTTTTGCAGTCTTTATTGATAAGCGTAAAACTTTGGCTGAAGAAGAACTCGGTATGCAGAACAATGCCGAACTGATTCGGATTGTGCCGATTGTCGAAGGTGCAGGGGGTGCATTACAAACTGTACTCGGTGCAATCATGATCGGTGTCGGTGTATTCACGTTTGGTACAGGTACAGCCGTGGGTATGGCGTTGATCGGTGCAGGGGCAGGCATGGCCATTGGTGGTGTAACTTCCATGCTAATGCCAAAAGTGAATGCTTCAGACGCCAATGATGCAAATAAATCTAACTATGGCTTTGGCTCTGCTGTCACCACAGTTGCTCAAGGGAATCCAGTACCGATTCTGTATGGCCAACGCGAAGTGGGTGGCTTTGTGATTAGTGCAGGGCAATATCCTGAAGATATGTTGTAAATAAATACATGAAATGATTGGGCGCATAGAGCGCCTTTTTTATTGGGAAAATTCAATGAAAGTACAAGGTGCTAAAGCAGGATCAGGCAGTACACGTCAAGCAGTGGTTGCTAGTGATTCCGCGCAATCAAAAACCTATATTAAATATTTGCTTGGTCTTTGTGAAGGTGAAGTAGAAGGTTTGGCTAATGGTTTACAGTCGATCTTTTTATCAGATACACCTTTGCAAGACAGCAAGGGAAATGATAACTATAAGAATGTGACAGCTGACTTTAGACCGGGCACCAATGATCAAACCTATATTGAGGGATTTCCTGAAACCTCAAACGATATTGAAGCAGGGGTAGAGTTAAAAACAAATCCTTGGATTCGTTCAATTACCAATCTAGATATTAATGCAGTGCGTGTGCGTTTACGTTGGGGTGCACTCAGAACGACCAATGCCAGTAATGGTGATGTGACTGGTGTCACCATCCAATATGCAATTGATATATCCACGGATGGTGGTCCTTATGTTGAAATGCTCAATACGCAAGTCAGCGATAAAACCTCATCTAACTATGAACGTGCACATCGTATTGATCTGCCCAAATCAACCAGTGGTTGGAATGTACGTGTTAGACGAATTACGCCCCCGGCAAATTCAGACTATGTGACTGATCAAATGTATGTCGCATCGTATGCAGAAGTGATTGATGCGAAGTTTCGTTACCCGAATACTGCATTGCTAGGTCTACAGTACGATGCACAGAACTTCTCAAGTGTGGCGCAAGTTTCAGCAGAAGTGAAGGGCTTAAAGATTCGGGTGCCAAGCAATTATGATCCTGTCAAACGGACGTACACAGGCATTTGGGATGGCTCATTTCAGCGCGTGTATTCAAACAATCCAGCATGGATTTACTTTGATTTATGTACTGCCAAACGTTATGGTCTTGGTGAGCGTATTACAGACCAAATGCTAGATAAGGCAAGCTTATATCGCTTGGGCCAATACTGTGATGAAATGGTCAGTGATGGCCAAGGTGGTCTTGAGCCACGCTTTACTTGTAATGTGTATATTCAATCTGCCGAAGATGCTTATTCTATTCTCAGCAAATTGGCAGGGGTATTTCGTGCTATTAGCTATTGGGATGGTGATGCGATTATCTGTGATGCGGATATCCCACAAGATGTATTCTTTAACTACACCAATGCCAATGTGATTGACGGTAAGTTTGAATATTCAGGCACACGTGCACGAGATCGTCATACCGTGGCGAAAGTAGCGTGGTCTAATCCGGACAATCGTTATAAAACAGAATATGAAGTGATTCGTGATGAAAATGCGATTGCTAAAAATGGTATTAACAGTGTTGATATTGAAGCATGGGGTTGTACGAGTCGAGCGCAAGCACAACGTGCAGGTCATTGGGCGTTAAAATCTGAACAGCTCGAAACGCAAACTGTCAATTTCAAAGTCGGTTTAGACGGTCACATTCCTGTACCAGGTAAAGTGATTGCCGTGGCAGACAATGATTATGCAGGTCGGTTTATCGGTGGGCGAATTAAAGCCATTGCAAATGATTGGCGTGTTCTAACGCTTGATCGTCAAGTAACTGCACTTGCAGGTGATACCATTCAAATTAACAGTGAGAAAGGTCAGTCGGTCAAAGCTGTAATTGCCAGTGTCAATGGTGCACAAGTCACGCTTAGACAAGCGGTTGATCAGGGAACAATCGCTGCACAAAACGTATGGAGTATTGACTCAAGTATTCTTGCAACACGTAAGTTTCGTGTGTTGACTGTTAAACAAGATGAAGAGCATCAGTTCTCAATATCAGCCCTTGAGTACAATGCAGATAAGTATGATGCGATTGACAATGGGGCGTATGTAGATACCACGGCACCGGTATCTATTGTGAATCCGAATACACAAGCTGCGGTACAAAATGTTCAAGTGTCATCGTATGACCAAGTACAACAAGGGATTAATGTTGCCACCATGGTGATTGCTTGGGACAAAGCTGACTATGCGGTGAAGTATCTTGTTGAATGGAAAAAAGATGATGGCTCTTGGATTAAGATGCCACTGACAGGAAATACTTCAGTTGAAGTACCTGGTGTGTATGCTGGTAATTACATGGCACGAATTACTGCATATTCAGCATTTGATGCTGCATCGTTGGCAACTACTTCAATTCTGACTGCAATTTCAGGCAAGCAAGGGAAACCACCAAAGCTGGCATATCTTCAAGCGACAGGCACGATGTTTGGTATGAAGCTGAATTGGGGCTTTCCAAATGTGGGAGCACTCGATACGGCTTATACAGAAATCCAATATTCGAGCACATCCAATGGGGCAAATGTTCAATCTTTGGGTTCGTATGCCTATCCAACCACAAGTACACAACAGCAAGGACTATCAGGAAATTTAACCCTTTGGTATCGTGCACGCTTAATTGATCGGATTGGTAATACAGGTGATTGGTCAGATTGGGTGAGTGGCACATCAACGGCTCAAACGGCTGATATTTTAAATGCGTTGTCAGGTCAAATTACCGATTCACAGCTTGATAAAGATTTGAAAGCCAAGATTGATAAAATTGACACCGTGGCAGGCTTGAATGGTGATGTGGGCAACATCATCAATAAAGTGAATGAGGTACAGCAAACAGCAGACAGTGCTTTATCTAAAGCACAGCAAGAGGCACAGGATCGTGCAACTGCAATTAGTAATGTGCAGAGCTCAATTGATCAAGAAGCTAAAGACCGGGTAAGTGCGGTACAAAATCTACAAACTGCTGTTAGCAAAGAAGTATCAGATCGTATTACTGCAATCAGTAGTTTGAATGACGGTATGACACAAGAAACGAATGCTCGAAAAGATGCAGATCAAAGTATTGTAAATACGGTCAATACCAACAAAGCCAGTACAGATCAAAGTATTGCTGCGGTGCAAAGTGCTGTAAATGTGGTGAGTACAGCACAATCAGCAACGGCAACAAAATTAGATGGTGTATATGCGCGAGTTGTGCCAATTACAGCCGATTCAACATCTTTAACTGCGGATAGTACCAGCAATACTGCTTCATCTTGGAGTATTCAATCTGCAGTTGTTGATGCAGATAACGCCCTTGGCCAACGTATTGATGTTGTGACCGCGAATGTAGCGAATAACAGTGCATTGATCCAATCTGAACAAATAGCACGTGTAAATGCAGACACCGCATTAGCCACACGTATTGATACGCTGACAACCACAGTGAATGGCAATACGGCATTAGTGACTGCTGAAGCAAAAGCAAGAAGTGATGCAGATAGTGCTTTAACGCAACAGGTGAATAGTGCTCAAAGTACAGCAGATAATGCAAAATCATTAATTACTACGGAAGCCAATACACGTGCTTCAGCTGATAGCGCCTTGTCTAGCCGTATTGACAGTATGTCTGTAAATGTTGATGCCAATAAATCACTGATTCAATCAGAGCAAAATGTACGTGCAAGTGCCGATTCAGCACTGGGTCAGCGTATTGATACAATTGCGACCAGTACCAGCGATAATGCATCTGCTATTCAACAGGAGGCTAAGGCGCGAAGTGATGCAAATACGACACTGACACAGCAAATCAATACAGCACAAAGCACAGCAGACAATGCCAATTCGTTGATTACGAGTGAATCAAACACACGTGCAAGTGCTGATAATGCTTTAAGCCAACGTATTGATACGATATCTGCCAAAGCAGATGGTAACGCCTCTGCAATTGTGCAAGAGCAAACCACACGTGCGGATGCAGATTCAGCCAATGCCAAGGCCCTAAGTGATTATAAATCACAAAATGACAGTGCTGTGGCAGGGGCAACACAGTCGATCAATACCTTAACCACACAGCAAAAAGCACAGTCTGAGAAGTTAGATGGTGTATATGCGAAAGTGACACCGCTTACTGCTGATTCAACAACACTCACAGCAGACAGTACGAGTAATCAAGCATCAAGCTGGAGTATTCAATCTGCTCAAGCGGATGCAGATAGTGCACTCGGTCAACGTATTGATGTGACACAAGCAAGTGTGGCCAACAATGCTGCATTGATTCAATCTGAACAAACTGCACGTGTGAATGCGGATAGTGCACTCAGTCAGCAAATCACCACACTGCAAGCCCAAGTTGGCTCAAATACATCTTCAATTCAACAGGAGGCAAAAGCTCGATCTGATGCAGATACAGCACAGTCAACTTTGATCAATACTGTACAGTCTGCAACGGCAAATGCACAAAGCACAGCAAATGATGCATTGAATAAAGCAAATGCTGCCAACAGCAATATTGCAACTGTGCAAACCAAAGTTGATACAGTGACTTCGGCACAGAATGCAACAGCAAATCAAGTTAATACGATTCAAACCACTGTTGGTAATAACACAGCATCAATTCAAGCACAGCAAACGTCTATTGATGGTTTGACTGCAAGGGCAAGTTTAAAGCTTGAATCTGGCAATGTGATTGGTGGTGTAAGTGTTGAAAACAACAGCAAAACTGTGGATGCAATTTGGCGTGCCAATACATTTGCAATTGCGCCACCTGCAACCGCTGATGATCAAACGCCAGCATATGCTTTTGTATATCAATCGACATCAACAACTTTGGCCAATGGTACGGTTGTACCCAAAGGTTTGTATCTAGACAGTGCTTATATTTCTCAAATTGATGCAAGCAAAATCAATGTTGATAGTCTAAGTGCAATTAGTGCGAATCTTGGCAGTATTAAAGTGGGTAGTGCAAACATTGCTGATTTAAGTGTGGATACACTCAAAATTAAAGATCGTGCGATTACATCTCCATTTAGTGCAGTCATGACAGATAACTATTCGTTTAATTCGCAAGGTGCAAACAACAGTAGTGCCAACTATGACCAAACATTTACCTATGATCTATACGGCTTATCCAATATTAATGTTGGAAGCTATGTCACCATTTTCTTTCGAGCAGAATGTAAGGCTGTTTTAGACTTTGGAAGTGGCTCATCATATATGTCTAGTGACAATATCCCTGAAAACTTCCTTGCGGATATTCTAATTAATGATCAGTTAGTTATGACTTATACATCAGAATCTGAAGGCTATTTAGCATCTGTTGTTAATAATGATGGAACAAGCCTTGTTTCACAGACGAAGTTTGTACTCAGTCTAAGGAACATGCAGATGTCGGGTACTCAACTGAATAATGTTAATGAAAAAGGAGCATTAAAAGTAAGGATTTATAGAAAAGATACAAATAGAGGTGGCTCACTAACATGCTTCATGAAGCGTGTAGAAGTGAATGTGACGGAGTTTAAGAAATAATGAATCAATATCTCGTGATTGATAAGCATTCTATGAAAGCACAGTCAGTGATTATGGTGAGTGTTGTACCAAAGGAAAATCCAGATGTACTTTTTATAGAAAAACCGCAGGATTTTAATATCCAATTTATTCACAACGACTACTCTTTCAAAGATGGTCAAATTATCGAAACGCCCAAGGAGGCAACATGAAGTATCTCAGCATTATTGCGATTGTATTGTGTATGACGGCATGTACCACAACACAGAATGTATCTGATCCAACACATGGCAAAGGAGGCTTAATTAAAGATGATCCGAATGGACCTTAATTAGAGAAATATAAATACCGCATTTAGCGGTTTTTTTATGCCCAAAATTTAAGAAAGCACTCAAATAGGGTGCTTTTTTTATACCTAAAAATGAATAACTACACTAGAGGGAAAAATGGCGGATAAGCAACAGATTGTGGATACGGCAAACACGGTATTTACAAATAAGACCACAGTCGCAGGGGGAATAACAACAACAGGTGCAAGTCTTGTTTCAGCAATTGCACAACTGGATATTGTGGCAAAGATCGGTATCTCAATCGCATTATTAAGTCTCTCTTTTACCGTTTTTAGCTTCTTGATGAACTGGTATTACAAATACAAAGAAGATCAATACAAGCGAAATCAAGACCGAAGAGCAGAGGAGTTACATCAACTTGAATTACTAAAAAAGAAGGCAGAACTCAATGAATACAAGAAATAAAGTCGCTATTGCATTGCTGACCGCATCAAGTGCACTGTTCTACGGTGTACGAACTGATGAGGGGTTTACCTCCAAACCTGTTCGTCCAACCCAAGGCGATGTCCCAACTATTGGTCACGGTACCACGGTCTATCCAAACGGCAAAACAGTCACGATGCACGACCAGTCCATCTCAAGACAAACTGCCGACTACTATTTAAAAGACCATATCTCAAAAGTAGAGAAGCAATTCAAGCACTCAATTCCACACGTAAAACTCGCTCAAAGTGAGTATGACGCTTACATCGATTTCGTGTACCAATTCGGTATTGGCACTTTCAATCAATCTTCAATGAGAACCAACTTACTTCAAGGAAATTACGTCCAAGCCTGTAAAGCACTTCTGAAATATAAATACACAGCAGGGCGTGACTGTTCAATCCGTTCAAATAACTGCTATGGCGTGTATGTACGTCAAAACAACCGTTATGAGAAATGCATGGAGGCAAACCAATGACCTATCTATTACTGGCCCTGAAATACTGGCGAGAGTGCTTCATTGCATTACTCGCTTTTTTAATCCTGTGCTTACTTATGATTTTGAATCACAAAGATGAAGTGATCGAAAAACAGAAGCAAGAGCATATCACTTATGTGCAAACGCAAACTGAGCTCAACTTAAAAGCTCAGGTCGCAGCACGTGAAAAAGAGAAAGAATATCAAAATCAAATCATTCTAGCCGAGAGGAATTACAGTGAAAAAATTAAACAAATCTCACATGATGCTCGCATTGCTGAGTCTCATGCTAACAGCTTGTCAAAGCAACTTGCCACAGCAAACAAGCGTTTGCCCACAGTTACCCGAGAAGCCGAAACACAATATGCCCAAAAGCTCTCAAACGTATTCGATCAATGCGTCACAGAATATCGAAAAATGGCAGAAAGAGCTGATGGACACGAAGCTGATGCTAGGCGATTAGTATATTAAAAATTTTTCTAACTAAATTGTAATATTCATTAGTAATCCATTCGATAAAAAAAATGGTTTGCTTAATATGAGACTTGATTGGCTTATCTTCAACTAGTTTTAGAATAACTTTTTCTGAAAACTTATAAGTATTTGTACGAATAGCATAGGTATTATTATGCACTAGAGCATTTCTAAAAAAAATTAGTCCATGCCATAAGTTACTAGACTCTTGGCTAATAATATTTTCTTTCTCAAGTTCTTTTACTATGTTTCGTAGGGTGCTATATCGATCTATCCTCTCTGCTATGACAGGTAGTTTTTTGGTTAAAATATCTTTTAGACAATACTCGAGTGCTGACATAATATTAATAAAACTATTAGTAAATAATCGTATTATTTCAATCTCAAAATCATTTTTTAACCTAGCTTGATTGCTGCTGGATTCTAAGTTGAGTTGATTTTGAAAATTATTGCTACGATACTCTTTTCTATAGAATGTTAATAACCTATGGTCTCTACAGATTATTTTTTGAGCAATATCAAGGAAAAATAAAAACAAGTCTTTATCTTCTATGCTAATTTCTTTAATTAAAGCCTTTTGTAAAAAATTAATTTTTTCTTGTAAAAGTAAGTTTGCATTCTCAGGTGATTCATCAAAAGGTATATTTTTATGCATCACTTCCACCCATCAACCATATCAGCCCAATCCTGTAGCATCTTTCGTCTATCATCTAAATACTGGGCGTGGTTATATGTTTCTCGAACAACATTTTTATCTACATGCGCTAACTGTAACTCAATCCAATCACTAGGGTACTTTGCATCATGGAGAAAGGTTGATGCTGTTGCTCTAAAGTCATGGCAAGTTAATTCAGCCAATCCCATCTTATCCAATGCGGAATTGATCGTTGTCTTATTCATAAGCTTTGATTTATCAAAAACACTAGAGAACACATAGTCACTATGTTTTGTCTGCTCATATTGATCTATTAATATTTTTTTTACTTGGGTAGAAATAGGAACCATGTGAATTCTATTCATTTTTATATTTCGTTGCCCTTTTTTTAATTGATCTATTGTTGCTGGTGGAATGGTAATGAGGTTCTTATCAAAATCCACCCATTCCCACCTAAGACGAACCACTTCAACTGAGCGCATCATTGTGTATAAGAGCATAAGCATTGCATTCTTTGTTGTACTTGCGCCTTTAAATTGCTCAAAAGCCTTCCAAAAAATGCTTCGCTCATATTCACTCATAGGTCTTGCGCCATTTTTGGGCGGTCGCTCAATTGTGTTTTTTAGTGAGGATATTGGATTATTCTCTTTTCTTAGCGTTGAAACAGCGTAATCAAGGATTTGCCCTGTAGTTTGTCGGTTTCTAATTGCTGTTACTTCGCCAGTACCATAGTTATTCTGTTTTTTTATACGCCTTAAAGTATGATCTTGCATTGCCAAAACATCAGCTACGCCTATAAGCTTAATGTCCTTTTCACCAAAACATGGAAATAGGTCAAGCTGAAACATTTTCTCAATACTTCTTCGATAACTTTCTGAACGTGTATCCTTTCTATTTTCGTACCACTCTAGGGCAATCTCTTTAAACGTTATTGCTGTTATCATTTTTATTTCAGCAAGTTTATTCTTACGATCTTGGCTTGGATCTATGTTTTGGCCAAGTAGGTTTTTTTGCTCTAATACTTTTTGTCTTGCTTGAGCTAAAGATACTAATGGGTACTCACCAAGACTAATCATTTTTGCAACACCAAGGAACCTATAGCGAAAACGCCACTGTTTTGTGCCACTGGTTCTAACTTCTAAAGATAATCCACCTTGATCAGCCACACGATATACTTTTTCTTTTGGCTTGAGTTGCTTTATTTTCGTGTCATTAAGCATAGTGTGAGTAACGCATCATTTTGTAAAGTTGTTACTCACAATGTTACTCACTTTTTGGTTTAATGTCATTTAATGGGTATTAATGATATTTAAGAGCTATTTTTATTATTTTTAACATATCATACTGATACTTAATGTTATTTAATGGCATTTAATAAAGGTGCTTGCTTTCAATCATCAGAAGCATGTTAATGGCAACCTTTTGAAAATTAAAATATTATTTAGATATTTGCTGTATGTTACTCGTTTAGATACCTGTTTAAATGGAATTTACAGGTGTGTGGCAGTAAAACCTCACTTATCTAAGTGTTTACTTTAGCAGAGTTTATTCATCTTGTGGCAAGTACATTTGAGAAAGAGATATGGGAAATCATAGATATAACAATCTAAAAAATAAATGGAAGATATTTGATTCAAAATGGTGCAATTTAAGATAAATATATATTATATGCATTAAATTAGTGCTGGTTTGATAGCGGTGTATGAATAAAAAGTATAGATTTTAAAAATTACGAATTTTATTTATCGCATTTTAATAAAACATGTTCATAAATTGTTTTATTGTAGTGCGATGACTAGCATCAAAAGCATAATTATTTTATTGTAATTCGAATAAGATAATGCTGTATTAGACAGATTAGTGTTGTAACTTACTCATATTAGACTAAAGTTGGCATGAGAGTTGCTTTCTAACTATTAACAGCAACACGCACTTCATAAGTGCAATAAAATACTTCATATTGGAGCAAAGAGCATGGCGAACAAGGTTCTAGAACTCATTCAAGCAACAGGCGCTAAGTGGGTTGATTTTCGCTTTACAGATACAAAAGGGAAAGAACAACACGTAACGTATCCTTCACATTCTGTAGATGAGGATAATTTTGAAGACGGTAAAATGTTTGATGGTTCTTCAATTGCTGGCTGGAAAGGCATCGAAGCATCAGACATGATTTTACGTCCAGATGCAGAGAGTGCTTTTCTTGACCCATTCTTTGCAGAACCAACAATTGTTGTGACTTGTGATGTTGTAGAACCAGCAACAGGACAAGGCTACGAACGTGATCCACGTTCAATTGCACGCCGTGCAGAAGAATATTTAAAATCTACAGGAATTGGTGACACAGCATTTTTTGGCCCAGAACCAGAATTCTTCGTATTTGATGAAGTGAAGTGGGACATTGATATGTCTGGCGCACGTCATACATTGTTTGCTGAAGAAGCTGCATGGTCTACAGGTAAAGATTTTGATGCAGGTAACTCAGGTCACCGTCCACGTGTAAAAGGCGGTTACTTCCCAGTTCCTCCTGTAGATTCACATCATGACATGCGTGCAGAAATGTGTGCAAAACTTGAAGACGTGATGGGTGAAGGCCGTGTAGAAGTACATCACCATGAAGTGGCATCTTGCCAGTTAGAAATTGGTGTGAGCTTTAATACATTGGTTCGCAAAGCTGATGAAGTACAACAGTTTAAATATGTAATTCATAACGTTGCACACCAATATGCAAAAACAGCAACCTTTATGCCAAAACCAATGGTAGGCGATAACGGTTCAGGTATGCATGTACATATCTCAATTGCAAAAGATGGCAAAAACTTGTTTGCTGGTGATGAATATGCAGGGTTATCAGAAACTGCACTTTACTTCATTGGTGGTGTAATTAAGCATGCGCGCGCATTGAATGCTTTAACAAACCCATCTACAAACTCTTATAAGCGTTTGGTTCCTCACTATGAAGCGCCAATCATGCTTGCTTACTCTGCACGTAACCGTTCAGCGTCTATTCGTATTCCTTACGTTTCTAGCCCGAAAGCAAAACGTATTGAAGCGCGTTTCCCTGATCCAGCAGCGAACCCATACTTGGCATTCTCTGCATTATTAATGGCAGGTCTTGATGGTATTCAAAACAAAATCCATCCGGGTGAAGCAGCAGATAAGAACTTATATGATCTTCCTCCTGAAGAAGAAGCAAAAATCCCAACAGTGGCACACAGCTTAGAAATGGCTCTAGATGCGTTAGAAGCGGATCAAGAGTTCTTATTAAGAGGTGGTGTATTCACGAAAGATATGCTTGATGCGTATATCGAGTTAAAAACTGAAGAAGTTCGTCGTTTAAACACAACAACGCACCCAGTTGAATTTGACATGTACTACAGCGTTTAAGCAATTGATAAAAGAGCCTGCGTAAGCAGGCTTTTTTATGTTTTATTACAGATGCTTTTTATTTTTTATGACTAAAAACAACTTTCTTTATCAATAAAAAGAATATATAAATATTATTTTATTCTAATGTTTTGCTGTTCACCTTCAGTTAAACTCAATAAAATGCAAAAAATTATAGTAAATATCTATTTCTTGTAGGATGTCTTTTGAACTGGCAATATATTTATAGTGTCGCACCTCAATTTGGACATGCGATATTAACAACTTTAAAAATTTCGGGCATTAGCATTATTTTAGCAGTGCTTGTCGGGTTGCTGTGTGCAATTGTCGTGACGTATAAAATACGTGTGTTAGATACAGTTGCAAAAATTTATATTCAACTTTCTCGTAATACACCATTATTGATTCAGCTATTTTTTCTTTATTATGGTTTGCCTAAAATAGGTATAAAACTAGAAGGGTTTACTTGCGGTGTTATTGGTCTGACTTTCTTAGGGGGAAGTTATATGGCTGAGGCATTTAGGGCAGGGTTGCAAGCTGTGCCTAAAGGTCAAATTGATGCCGCTAAAAGTATAGGTTTAAGCCCTACCCAAATATTTAGACATGTCACATTTCCTCAAGCATTCGCCGTTTCTGTACCATCAATTGGTGCAAATTGCTTATTTCTTATTAAAGAAAGCTCGATTGTAAGTGCAATTGCTGTTGTTGAATTGCTATTTGTGACTAAAGACTTAATTGGTATGGACTATAAAACCACAGAAGCTTTATTTTTATTGGTGAGCTCTTATTTAATTATATTATTACCTGTTTCTTTAATCACAAGTTTTCTTGAATATCGTAGTCGTAAGGTGAGTCATGGGGCTTGAGTATCTATTTCAACCAGCTCACCTTGAACGGTTGATGTTTGGTCTAATTGAAACAATTAAAATATCATTTATCTCAATATTCTTTGCGGCGATTTTGGGTGCAATATTTGGGATTATTATGACGTCTAAAAGTCTGATAGTTCGTAGTATTTGTCATCTATATCTAGAGTCTATTCGTATTATTCCAATATTGGTGTGGTTGTTTATTTTCTACTTTGGTTTTGCAACGTGGTTCAACTGGCAACTTTCTTCTTTTAGCGTATGTATTGTGGTCTTTGTTATGTGGGGAACTGCAGAAATGGGCGATCTTGTTCGTGCTGCGATTTCGTCGATTGATAAACATCAACGTGATACCAGTTATGCATTAGGTATGACGCATTGGCAGACACTATACTATATTGTTTTACCTCAAAGTTTGAAGCGTGTAACACCGGGAAGTATTAACTTGTTTACACGTATGGTGCAAACAAGTTCTTTGGCTGTGTTAATTGGTGTGGTTGATGTGATTAAGGTAGGGCAGCAATTGATTGAGAATTCTCTATTGGTTGTGCCAAATGCATCGCTATGGATATATGGCTTTATTTTTATTCTATATTTTGCAATATGCTACCCATTATCAAAGTTGGCTGCATATTTAGAAAAGATTTGGGAGTAGGCAAATCATGGCTTTATTATCCATTCAACAGTTACAGAAATCTTTCGGTGAAACGGCTGTACTCAAAGGCGTAGATCTAAATGTACAGCGTGGCGAAGTTGTTGTTATTTTGGGTCCATCGGGTTGTGGTAAAAGTACTTTATTACGCTGTGTAAATGGTTTGGAAACGATACAAGGTGGTCAAATTGTTTTAGATGGCAGTGGTGTACTTGGTAAAGATATTCGATGGGAAAAAGCACGTGCCAAAGTAGGTATGGTTTTTCAAAATTATGAATTATTTGGTCATATGACCATTTTAGATAATATTTTACTTGGCCCTGTTAAAGTCCAAAAAAGAAATGCGAAAGATGTTGAAAAAATTGCTGATGAGCTTTTAACGCGTGTGGGGCTCATGCACCGAAAGAATGCATACCCTCGAGAGTTGTCAGGTGGGCAGAAACAACGCATTGCGATTGTACGTGCTTTGGTCATGAATCCTGAAGTGATTCTTATGGACGAAATTACGGCAGCACTTGACCCTGAGATGGTGAGAGAAGTATTAGATGTTGTGCTTGAACTCGCAGAGCAGGGCATGACGATGTTAATTGTGACACATGAAATGTCGTTTGCACGAAAAGTTGCAGATCGTATTATATTTATGGATCAAGGTCATATTATTGAGGAAGCATCGCCAGAGGATTTTTTTGAACATCCAAAAACAGAGCGTGCACGTAACTTCTTAAATATTTTGGCATATTAGAGTGTCAAAAATATAACATTTAAAAGGTATAACTATGGGATTTATTCGTGGTGCAAAAGTACTTGTTGCAGCATCATTACTTGCAATGGGGCTTACAGCATGTAGTAAGCAAGAACAATCTGCAGATGCAAACTTGTCATCGATTGATCGTATTAAGAAAAATGATGTGGTACGTATAGGTGTATTTACAGACAAGCCACCATTCGGTTATTTAGATGAAAAAGGCAATAACCAAGGTTTTGATGTTGAAATTGCTAAACACGTTGCAAAAGATTTATTAGGTGACGAAAAGAAAGTTCAATTCGTTCCAACAGAAGCCGCAAACCGTGTTGAATATCTAAAATCGAACAAAGTAGATATTATTTTTGCAAACTTCACCATTACGCCTGAACGTAAAGAAGTTGTAGATTATGCAAAACCATATCTTAAAGTGGCTTTAGGAATCGTTTCTCCTAAGGATCATCAAATTACAGATTTAACGCAGCTTAAAGATAAAATCTTGCTTGTGAATAAAGGCACAACGGCAGATAATTTCTTTACCAAGAACCATCCTGAAATTAAGCTACAAAAGTATGAGCAAAATACTGAAACATTTGATGCATTAAAAGATGGGCGTGGTGCAGCACTTGCACATGACAACTTATTGGTACTTGCGTGGGCAAAAGAGAATCCAAACTTTAAAGTCGGCATTCCAACGTTAGGTCAGCATGACTTTATTGCCCCTGCGGTGAAAAAAGGCGATACAGCATTGCTTGATTGGCTAAATAAAGATATGGATAAGCTGACGAAAGAAGGCGTGATGCAACAAGCATATGAAAAAACACTGAAGCCTGTATATGGTACAGACATTTCAGAGAAAGAATTACTTGTTGAGTAGTTTCATGCTTCTAAACGAAAGCCCTTATTTGAGATAAGGGCTTTTTTGTATGTGAAAGATGGTATACAAATATATTTCTTATTTTGTAGTAAACTGATTTGTCTAATTTGATGAGTAAAGTGAGTTGTATGATGTTTGAACAAGATGAATTATTAAAATTAGATAACCAGTTTTGTTTCGCCGTCTACTCTATAAACTTGTCTTTAAATCAGACATATAGGAAGTTGCTTTCACCATGGGGGTTAACCTATCCACAATATTTGGTTTTGTTGGTTTTATGGGAAGAAGACCATTTAACAGTTTCAAGTATTGGTAAAAGGTTATTTTTAGAGTCATCTACACTTACACCACTGCTAAAACGACTAGAGTCTTTAAAGTGGTTGGTGCGTCATCGTTCAAAACAAGATGAAAGACAGGTTGTTGTTTCTTTAACAGAAGAAGGTATTCAGTTAAAAGAAAAAATGAAAGATATACCGCATCAAATACAATGTGCCTCTGATTGTGATTTACAAACAATGATAGAAATAAAACAACAGTTGAATGCAGTGCGTGATAAGTTAAATCAGAAATAAGGAAAAATAATGTCAAAGGATAGTTGACGGATATTTTATATCGTGTACGATATAATCGTAAACAATCATTATTAACGGTGGAGTAATAACAATGTCATTGGAACAAGTCGTTTATACAGCAAAAGCAAAAGCAACGGGTGGTCGTGATGGTCGTGCAACATCAAGTGATGGTGTACTAGATGTTAAACTCGGTGTACCAAAAGAAATGGGTGGTGCAGGTGGTGAAGTAACGAACCCTGAACAACTTTTTGCAGCAGGCTACTCTGCATGCTTTCTAGGGGCAATGAAGTTTGTATCGGGTCGTGACAAAATTGAGATGCCAAAAGATACTTTTATTGAAGGTGAAGTAGGTATAGGCCCAATTCCCAATGGTTTTGGTATTCAAGTGACATTAAATATTCATTTGCCAGAGATGGAGCAAGAGGCTGCTCAGAAATTGGTAGATGCTGCACATATTGTATGCCCATACTCAAATGCAACTCGTGGCAATATTGATGTAACACTAAATATTGTCGCTTAATGATTTAAATTTACGTTAAAGTACCCACCATTATGGTGGGTATTTTTTTAGGGGTATTATGGCTTTATCTCCAGTTTGGTATAGTTGTTATCAAGCAGCTGAAGCTCAAAAGAAATCTTTTAATTTTGATATGGCTTTTCCAGAAAAGTTTGATTTACTGCGTTTATACGACATTGAATATAAAATGCGTAATACAAGTGAAGACGAGGAGTTTCATCGTCTAATGAAAGCATTCATTACAATTCACGATGCTTATTTAAACTATGAACCGCTACCTATAGAACATGCACCAACCCGAATGTATACCTCAGATCCTCGTCTAGAAATTAAAGATATTCACCAAAAGTTTCATGGTTTTTTCAAAACACTAGATGGTTATAAAATCTTGACTGAAGAGGGCTATCAGCTGATTCAACAATTTAACTTAGGGCAAGGGACGCAGTTTTTTCCAATTCGTTTATATCATTATGAAACAAATCAACCTATAAATAATGAAACCTATTATTTGATGTGCTTGACCGATTGGCGTAATTATCTGCTACCTGAGTTTTGTGAGGGTGAGTTATATGATTTCTCCACTACTAAAGGAGGAGTCATCTCAAATTGGTTAACTCCAGGTGATGAATTTAACGATGCGATTGCACTCTCAAGTGAGGCATCAAACTGTGATTTAGATTTATGGCACGACCCTGCATTACATGGTTCTTTATTTATGTCTGATCGCTTAAAACAGGCTTTAGAGCAGGTGGGTTTTCTTCCTTGTTGGCATGTACTTTCAACGGTGCTTATATATAAACAATAAAATTGTGGATGGCGATCAAATCATTTTCAGTTACACTAACAGCGTTTAAAATAATATGTAGTGATATGCAACAGAAGCGTCGTATTGGTCAAGCTCAAAAACCGCTCAAAAATATTCCTCCTTATTTATATGATTGGTTATACGCTTCGGGCTCTTTAACTCAGCAGTTAACACGCCTTGCACATGGGCAGTTTCATGTTGAACCGATACACTCGTCTTTTGAGCGATTAAAGCTTAGAGATAGTACGTGGTTAAAGATGCCAAGCTATCATACCTCGTGGGTCAGAGAAGCATTTCTCTTTGGTTGTGAAGATATACCATGGGTAAAAGCAAAAAGTATTTTTCCTATTTTAAGTTTACAAAAGAAAGCACGTATTTTTAGACATTTAGGAACAAAGCCTATAGGCTTCTTTTTGTTTCAGCGCACACTGCCTTTATGTGAACGCCGTGTGGTCTATTTAAATGAAGGATGGACGAGGCAGAGCTGTTATACATGGCATGGTTGTAAATTTATCGTACAAGAAACGTTTCTACCTGCATTTGAAAATTTTATTCGAGAATATGAGTATAGTAAGGCCTAATTGTGGTGAATAAACAAATAACATGGGCTGAACGCCTAAAAGCATATTATTACTTATGTCGTTTTGACCGACCAATTGGTACAGAGTTGGTACTTTGGCCAACATTGTGGGCACTATGGGTCGCTGCGGGTGGCATTCCAAACTTTAAAGTACTTATATTGATGGCACTTGGTGCTATTTTTATGCGTGCAGCAGGTTGTGCTATTAATGACTTTGCTGACCGTAAAGTGGATGGCCATGTTGAAAGAACCAAAAACAGGCCTTTAGCCACTGGAGTGATTACGCCTAAAGAAGCAGTTGCTGTATTTATTCTTCTTGTTTTAGCCAGTGCATGCTTACTTTTCTTTTTGCCAATTGCAACATTTTATTGTTCTTTTGGTGCACTGTTTTTAGCATTTATTTATCCTTTTATGAAACGCTATACGCATTTGCCCCAAGTTGTTTTAGGTGCGGCATTTTCTTGGTCTATACCAATGGCATTTACAGCAGTGGGTAGACCTCTAGATTTAACTTGTTGGCTTTTATATTTTGGAAATTTAACATGGACTGTGGCATACGATACCCAATATGCCATTACAGATCGTGTTTATGATTTAAAAATTGGTGTGAAATCTACTGCTATTTTATTTGGTCGTTACGATGTGCAAATTATTGCATTATTGCAACTCATCAGTCTGTTTCTTATTGGTTGGGCTTTATTTCGTGATGATATCTTGCACCCATATGGTACGATAGCACTTTCATTGGTATTGATTGATTATCTTTATCAATGGTATCAGATTAAAGACCGTGATCCACAACGCTGTTTCAAAATGTTTTTACATAATCGGTGGGTAGGGATTTTAGTTTTTATTGGAATATTTATGAGTTTGCTGTAAGGGAGTAGCAAGTGTGAGCGAAGATATACGTACAAGGAATCGTAAGCGTTGGATTATTTTTTCTGTTGCCTTACTTGTACCTGTGTTATTGGTATTACTGTTATTTGTTGCTGCATCTCAGGATGCAAAAACAACAAAAAGATATGCATCTGAAAGAGCAGGATATGCCGAGAAGTTTGCGCAACAAGATGAAGATCGTGCACTTGCGTCAGACCCAGAGGCGACTACAAGTAGTAATCAGGGTCATTAGAATATCTGAATAAAATGCTTTTTTAAAAGCATTTTATTTTTATAGAAAAGAAAAAACCCCATATATAATTTATATATGGGGTTTTTAGAATCTTGGCTCTCCAACCTGGGCTCGAACCAGGGACCTGCGGATTAACAGTCCGTCGCTCTACCGACTGAGCTATTGGAGAATCTGATACGCATTCTATGTTTGATTTTGAGTATCGTCAAGGGTATATCATAAAAGATTCATTTGAATGGTTTAAAATTAAGCATTTTGCTTCAAAAATCACATATTTTGTCTTTTAAATTATATGTATGATTTAAGGTATTCCTCATTTTTTATCAAAATAATAAAAAGTAAGGATTTTCTAAAAATGCTTTTTACAGTAACAACATAATTAATTCATGAAATTATTGAATAATATCGTTAAATTATCTGTTTGAAACATTACCCTGCTTTAATTTGTGCAGAAAAATATTTTAACTCTTCTAAGGTTTCATTATGTCGCGAAAAATTAAAACGATCTTTATATTTTTGATCTTAATTATTGTGATTGCAGCGGCTTATTTTTTTATTAAATCAAAATCTTCTAGTCAGCCTCGGAATATGCCTCAGTCTATGGGTACGCCCGTACAAGTCGGTGTAGCAACCACACAAGATGTTCCTGTGCTTGTAAATGCACTTGGAACAGTTACAGCAAATAAAACAGTGACAGTAACCAGTAGAATTACGGGGAATTTGCAAAGTATTTACTTTAAAGAAGGACAGTATGTTCATGAAGGTGAGTTGCTTGCCCAAGTAGATGTAAAACCATCTCAAGCAACACTAGAACAATATGAAGGGACACTTGCTCAAAACCAAGCACAACTTAAAAATGCACGTTTAACATTAGCAAGATATGAAAGATTATATGAAAAAGAGTCGATTTCTAAGCAAGATTTAGATACACAGATTGCAACAGCAGGGCAGTATGAGGGTGCGGTTAAAGCAACTCTTGGACAAATTCAAGCAGCAAAACTAAACATTGGTTATGGTCGTATCGTTGCACCAATTTCGGGCTATATCGGATTAAGAAAAGTAGATATAGGAAATGCTGTGAGTGCAGATAGTACAGCAATTGCAGTAATTACACAGACGAAACCGATTGCTGTTGTATTTAGTATTCCACAAGTGCAAATTGCAGATGTAGTGAAGCCATTACGTGATGGAAAAACGCTGATTGTAAATGCTTATGATCAAAGCGGAAAAAATAAACTTGCCGAAGGTAAGGTTACTGTGATTAGTAATGAAATTGATAGTTCAACAGGAACTGTGTCATTAAAAGCAGTATTTGAAAATCAAACAGATCAACTATTCCCAAATCAATTTGTAAATGTTCAACTTACAACAAAAACTTTAGACCATGCCATTGTTATTCCGAGTGCTGCTGTTCAGCTTAGTGATGCAGGTAAATATGTATTTACTGTAAATAATCATTCTGAAGTGAAAAAAGTAATGGTTAAAACAGGCCCTGAAACAACAGATGGAAAAACAACAATATTTGAAGGTGTACAACTTGGAGATCAGGTTGTGACAACAGGTGTTGATTCTTTAGGTAACGGTGCAAAAGTTAAAGTGGTTACGCCTGAAAAAGTAGATACGCGTATTTTAGATAATGCATCTGCACCTCATCATCATGGACCGCGCTAAATTACTATGAATCCATCTCGTATTTTTATAGAACGACCTGTTGCCACTTTGTTGTTAATGATTGCGATTATTCTAAGTGGCGTTTTGGCATATAAAAACTTATCAATATCGGCATTACCCGAAGTAGATTATCCAATTATTCAGGTAACGACAGAGTTTCCAGGTGCAGGCCCTGAAGTGATGACAACAGGTGTCACCGCACCTTTAGAGCGTCAGTTAGGTCAAATGGCAGGCTTAAAACAGATGTATTCTACAAGCTCAGGCGGTGCTTCTGTTATTACATTAAAATTTAGTTTAAATATGTCGTTAGATGTTGCGGAGCAAGAGGTACAAGCCGCAATTAATACTGCCGATTCGTTATTGCCAAGTGGACTACCCAATAAACCGACATATAAGAAAGTGAACCCTGCAGATGCACCTATTATTACAATTGCTGCAACTTCAGATACATTGCCACTCATTAAAGTACAAGATATTTTAAATAATCGAGTTGCTTTAAAGTTGTCTCAAATTTCAGGTGTAGGTCTTGTAAGTCTTGCAGGTGGACAGCAAACAGCCGTACGTATTCAGGTTAATCCGACCGCGCTGACAAATCATGGTTTAACACTTGCAAATATTTCAACCGTAATTAGTAATTCGAATGTAAATGGTTCTAAAGGTGGGTTTGATGGCCCAAGTAAGTCTGTAACCATTGAAGCAAATGATCAGCTCAGAAGTATTGATGATTATAAAAATCTGATTTTAAAATATGAAAACGGAAGTGCAATTTATTTACGTGATGTCGCAACGGTAAGTGAAGCACCACAAGACCTTTACCAGTCAGCTTCTGCCAATGGTAAACCTGCCATTATTATGAATGTGCAGCGTCAACCGGGAACAAACGTTGTTTCTATTGCAGATAATATTAAACAGCAACTTCCTGAAATTCAAAAAAGCTTACCAGCATCTATTCATTTAGATATTTTATCAGACCGTACACAGACCATTCGTGCATCTATTCATGATGTGCAGTTTGAACTCATGCTGTCGATGTGTTTGGTGGTCATGGTTTCATTTTTATTTTTAAGAACATTTGCAGCAACATTTATTCCAAGTGTTGCTGTACCACTGTCAATTATAGGCACATTTGGTGTGATGTATTTGTCAGGGTTTTCAATTAATAATTTGACACTGATGGCACTTACCATTGCAACAGGGTTTGTGATTGATGATGCTATTGTTGTTGTAGAGAATATTCAACGCCATATCGAAAATGGCGAAACACCAATGCAAGCTGCTTTAAAAGGGTCGCGTGAGATTGGTTTTACCATCATTTCATTGACGATTTCTTTAGTGGCTGTGCTGATTCCACTGCTTTTTATGGGCGATGTGATTGGTCGTTTGTTCAGAGAGTTTTCTATTACACTTGCAGTCGCAATTTTTGTGTCGATGTTTGTTTCTTTAACATTAACGCCAATGCTTAGTGCTTATTTGCTGAAACATATTCCAGAAGAAAAGCATAATGTTGTTGCACGCGGTTTTGGGCGTGGATTTGATCGTGTATTACATGGTTATGAGCGCTGTTTAAAAGTTGTATTTCGCCATCAGCGTTTAACTTTGGTTGTTGCGGTATTGACCTTGGTTCTCACGGGTCTTTTATATGTTTGGATCCCAAAAGGTTTCTTTCCATCACAAGATACAGGCATGATTCAAGGGATTTCTATTGCACCGCAAAATGTATCTTTTGCTGAAATGTCAAAAAGACAACAAGCGCTTGTTCAGGCATTACAAAAAGATCCTGCAGTCGCATCTATTTCTTCAATTGTAGGTATAGATGCAACGAACAATACCACGCTAAATACAGGACGACTGCAAATTAGCTTAAAAGACTTTTCTGAGCGAGATAAGGCAGATGTTGTGATTGAGCGCTTAAAAGCAGAAGCCTCAAATGTTGCAGGTATTAAGTTGTATGCCATTAAAAATCAAGATTTAAGTGTTGATGACCAAGTCACACCGAGTCAATATCAACTGACATTGGATACTCCCGATCAGAAAGATTTAGAAATATGGGCACCTAAACTTGTTGAAGCAATGCAGAAAAATCCAATGTTTTCAGCAGTGAATCAAAACTTGCAGAATCAAGCCAATATTGCATATTTAGAAATCAATCGTACTGCGGCAGGTCGTTATGGTATTACGGCAAATGATATTGATACAGCACTTTATAATGCTTTTGGTCAGCGCTTAATTTCTACTATTTATACGCAGGCCAATCAGTACCGCGTGGTTTTAGAGGTTGAGAAGCCATACCGCCAAGACCTATCTGCTTTTTCAAATATCTATGTGTCAGGTACAGCCTCAACCACAACGAATGCAGATGGTACAGTCACAACATCTTCAACGTCGATGGTGCCTTTAAGTAATTTAGTCACTGTGTCTGAAAAAATGGGTTATCAGGGATACACCCGAATTAATCAGACTCCAGCCGCAACCTTGTCCTTTAATGTTAACCATGGCTATACCTTAGATGAGGCAAAACAAACCTTTGAGCAAATTAAACAAGACATTGGTCTACCTAAGACCATTAATGTGAAGTATCAAGGCGCATTGCTTGCGTATATTACCTCAGGCTCAAATACATTGTGGTTGATTTTGGCTGCATTGCTGACAATGTATATCGTACTTGGCATTTTATATGAAAGTTGGATTCACCCAATTACAGTACTTTCAACCTTACCATCTGCTGCAATTGGTGCTTTGCTTGCACTTCGTTTAACCGATACCGAGTTCTCGCTTATTGCATTGATTGGTATTATTTTGCTGATCGGTATTGTGAAGAAAAATGCCATTATGCTGATTGATTTTGCTCTAGAAGCCCAGCGTGAAGGCAAAACAGCAACAGAAGCAATGTATCAAGCATGTATTTTGCGGTTTCGTCCTATTTTAATGACGACTTGTGCTGCATTGCTCGGTGCGGTTCCATTGATGCTTGCTGCTGGATCGGGTGCAGAGTTACGTCAACCATTGGGACTGGTTATTGTGGGTGGGTTGTTACTGAGTCAGGTACTTACACTATTTACAACACCGATTATTTACTTGGCATTTGAACGACTTGTTCATGGTAGACAGGCTGTAGGAGAGGGGGAATAAATTGAATTTTTCAAAAATATTTATCCTTCGTCCTGTAGGCACATTACTTATTAGTTTGGCACTGACTTTATTAGGCGCACTTTCATTTTATTTAATGCCCGTTGCACCTATGCCAAAGATTGATACCCCCACTATTGTTGTACAGGGGAGTTTGGCAGGTGCAAGCCCTGAAACCATGGCTGCAACAGTTGCAACGCCGTTGGAGCGTGCATTAGGACAAATTGCAGGTATTACAGAAATGACCTCGACCAGTGGGCAAGGGTCGACCAGTGTCATTGTGCAGTTTGACTTAGATAAAGATATTGATAGTGCTGCACGCGATGTACAAGCAGCAATTAATGCGGCACGAAGCTTGTTGCCAAGTAGCATGAAAACATTGCCAACGTATCGAAAGGCAAATCCTTCCGATGCACCTGTTGTCATTTTATCTTTAACTTCATCACGGTTTAACCGTGGGCAGCTTTACGATTTAGCTTCAAGTAAATTGCAACAAAAACTGTCGCAGGTGCAAGGCGTTGGACAGGTATCTATTCGCGGGAGTGCACTGCCTGCGGTGCGTGTGTCATTAGAGCCTAAAGCACTTGAAAGCTATGGTATTTCTTTAGATACAGTGCGTGCTGCAATTAATAATGCAACAACCAGTATGCCTAAAGGGCAATTGAATGGTACAGACTATAATCTATGGATTGATGCCAATGGGCAGTTGACCAGTGCGAAGCAGTATCAAGAGGTTATTATTGCTTATCGAAATGGTACAGCTGTTCGTTTGAAAGATGTGGCATCTGTGAAAGATTCGGTGCAGGACCTATATGCAGCAGGTTATTTAAACAATGAACCTGCGGTAATGATTGCAATTACGCGCCAAGCCAATGCCAACATGTTAAAAACAATTGATGCGATTAAAGCAGAAGTGCCTGTTTTAAATGAGATGTTGCCAGCCGATACGCATTTAACATTTACTATTGATCGCTCTACTTTAACGCGGAGTGCCTTGCATGACACAGAAATGACACTTGTTATTGCGATTTTGTTGGTCATTGCGGTTGTATTTATCTTTCTTCGTAATGCACGGGCTTTACTCATTCCTGCGGTTGCTTTGCCTATTTCCATTATTAGCACTTTCACTGCAATGTATTTATTGGGCTATACGCTAGATTCTTTATCTATGCTTGCATTGATTATTGCAACAGGATTTGTGGTCGATGATGCAATTGTTGTGCTTGAGAATATTAGCCGTCATTTAGAAATGGGTAAAAAACCTGTTCAAGCTGCTTTAGATGGCAGTCGTGAAATTGGTTTTACAGTATTGTCTATGACAGCATCTTTGATTGCTGTATTTATTCCACTACTGTTAATGGGGGGGATGCTTGGTCGTCTTTTCCGTGAGTTTGCAGTCACGCTTTCTATTTCTCTTGTTTTTTCTATGTTCTTATCTTTGACATTAACACCAATGTTATGTGCGACTGTGTTAAAGCATGATATAGAAGCAACGCATACAAAAAATAAGTTTTATTTGTGGATTGAGCGACTTTTAAATCGAATGCATGATGGCTATGTAAAAAGTTTACAGGTTGTTATGAGGCATAAGCGTCTAACGATACTAACATTGTTACTGACTATTTTTTGCAATATGTATCTGTATACAGTCGTGCAAAAAGGATTTTTCCCAAACCAAGACACAGGCATGCTTATGGGAATGGTTCGAGGCGACCAAAATACGAGCTTTCAAGCATTTGAGCCTAAGCTCAAAGAGGTTGCGCAGTCTTTAATGCAAGACCCAAATGTAAAATATGTGATGTCTTCGACAGGCGGTGGAGGCTTTGGTGCACGTAATACAGGAACGTTTTTTATTCGGTTAAAAGATTTAAATGAGCGTCATCAGTCTGCAATGCAAATCGCAAATGCATTAACCATGAAAAATAAAAATATTCCGGGTGCATCGGTATTTTTGATGCCTGCCCAAGATTTACGTATTGGTGGGCGAAGTGCAAATGCAACGTATCAGTATAGTTTGCAGAGTGATGACTTAGGAATGTTACGCCAATGGGCACCAATAGTTTATGCTGCTTTAAAACAGCTTCCTCAACTGACAAGTGTAGATACCGACTCACAAACAGGTGGGCAAGAAGTAAGAGTAATTATTGATCGTGAAGCTGCGAAACGATATGGTTTGAATGTCAGTGATATTGATACATTTTTGAACAATGCATTTAGTCAAAGGCAAATTGCAACGCAGTATAGAATGCTCAATCAATATTATACGATATTGGGCCTATCTTCTGAATATACACAAGACCCGAATGTATTGAATGAATTGCATGTGCTGACAAGTAATAATCAGGCTGTACCTGTCTCAGCTTTTGCTCATTTAAGTTATGGTAATACATCTTTGTCAGTTGCACACCAAGATCAAATGGCAACAACAACAATTGCTTTTAATCTGGCAGATGGTGTGTCGTTAGAGCAGGCGCAACAAGCCATTAATGAAACTGTGGCTAAAATTGGTATGCCAGATACAATTCATGGTGGCTTACAGGGTACAGCGAAGGTTTATGAGTCGCTAGTTAAGAATATTCCATGGCTAGTCCTTGCTGCATTGGCAACGATCTATATCTTATTGGGTATGTTATATGAGAGTTGGATTCATCCAATTACGATCCTATCTACATTGCCATCGGCAGGTGTTGGAGCACTTATTTTACTTATTCTCACAAATACTCAATTTACAGTAATTGCATTTATTGGGATTTTATTGCTCATTGGAATCGTGAAGAAGAATGCCATTCTGATGGTGGACTTTGCGCAAGATGCTGAGAAAAAGAGAAATATTCCTCCTGAACAGGCGATTGTAGAGGCTTGTTCAAAGCGTTTCAGACCTATTTTAATGACAACATTGGCTGCTTTTTTTGGTGCTGTGCCGTTAATACTTGAAACAGGTGGTAATGCAGAATTACATCACCCGCTTGGGTATGCCATTTGTGGTGGGCTTGCTTTGAGTCAAATTTTAACTCTTTATACAACGCCTGTTGTATACGTTTATTTAGACCGTTTTGGAGCATGGGTAAAAAGAATGTGGCAATCCATTTATCACCCAACAACAAAAATTACAGATGAGTCATAATATGTTAAGAAGTAAATTATTTTGGTCATTGGTTGTGTTTTTACCTCTTGTAACAGGGTGTACAGTTGGCCCTGATTATCAAAAGCCTGTGATTACAAGTCCAATACAGTTTAAAGAAGCAAAAGGATGGAAAGTTGCAACGCCTTTAGATGCTGAAGCAAAGGGCAGTTGGTGGGAAGTTTATAATGATCCGGTACTTAATCAGCTAGAAGCACAAGTGATCATTTCTAACCAAAATATTGCGCAATATGTTGCGAAGTATCAGCAAGCAGCAGCATTAGTTGATCAATCACGGAGTAGCTTATTTCCAAGTGTGACACTTGGACCAAGTGCTACACGTTCAGGAAAGACAGCAGTTACGAATAGTTATACGGCAAGTCTTGGTGCATCATGGGAGCTAGATTTGTGGGGGCGTTTAAAAAGGCAAGTACAAGAAAATACGGCAAGTACACAAGCGAGTCTTGCAGATTTAGCCAATGCAACACTCAGTGCACAAACGACTTTAGCACAGAGCTATTTCGCCCTACGCGTGCTTGATCAAAGAATTCATTTGTATGATCAAACCATTGAGGTATATCGTAAATACTCACAAGTATTAAATGCGAAGTACACGGAAGGTATTATTGCCAAGTCTGATCTAACACAGGCAGATCAGTCTTTGCATAGTAGTATTGCATCTCGTGAAGATTTAATTTGGCAAAGGGCACAATATGAGCATGCAATTGCAGTACTTGTTGGGAAGATGCCTGCTGATTTTAATTTAGAGAAGCAAAACAAAGCGGTTTATATTCCAAATATTCCTATTGAGTTACCAAGTGAGTTATTGGAGCGCCGTGCAGATATTGCAGCAGCAGAGCGCCGTGTTGCTGCTGCTAATGAGGCGATTGGTATAGCAATTGCTGGTTACTTTCCAAGTTTAAGTTTATCAAGTAGTGCAGGTTATAGTAGTAATCATTTATCTGACCTCTTTTCTGCTGCAACATCTATTTGGTCTTTAGGCGCATCTGCGACTCAAAGCGTACTCGATTTTGGTTCAAATAAAGCTAAAGTTGCTTCTGCACGTGCGGCATATGATCAGACAGTTGCAAGTTATCGTCAGACTGTTTTAGATGCGATGCAAAATGTAGAGGACTATTTAGTGAAGTCGACGAGTTTAGAAAAAGAGTTTTCTGCACAGCAAAAGGCATTAGCTGCTGCAACTGAATCTGCAAGGATTATTCGTAATCAGTATGAGGAAGGTGTAATTGACTACACAAGTGTTGCAACAACGGAAGCAACACGTTTGAGTAGTCAGCAAAGTTTATTACAGTTACAGTCTACTCAGTTACAAAATAGTGTAGCTCTAATTAGTGCTTTAGGTGGTGGTTGGTCCAACCAAAACCCTTAAGTGTCTATCTTTTAAGTTTATATAAGCTCTATTTGTATACGTTACGTTTAAAACTATACAAATAGAGCAAATTTGATTAAGTAGTTAAGAACAAGTCACATTATTTATTTGAGATGTTCCTTTCTCTGCCGCAATAACAGTATCTGAAATACTTGTGGTCACGCGGTTAAGGGCTAACTTAGAAGATGTGACCATATCAGGAATACTATTTGTATTCGTGATTGTCTGATTAAAGGTCATTCTACAACTTAATGTCCGATGAGTAGATGGTTTTGTTGCTATGGCTGTTTGTATTGGTTCTATAGGTTTAATGATCCAACTAACCTCAACTTCTACATCTCCTTTATTTTGAGGGGATATGGGTTTGATAATGTCAAAACGCGAGAAATCGACAGCAATTCGATAAACTGTATTTGTACTTGGTACGCCACTACTATAGCGGTCGACAGCATTTAACTGTTGCTGAAGACCTGAAGAAAGGCTGTCATGCAGTTCAGTAGATAGACTTGAAGTCCATCTGTCATTGTCTAAAATAGTGGCCTGACCTTGTTCGGTGTTAATCATGATTGGTATGCGATCTAAACGATCGGGTAAGCTAACAGGTAGAACCTCAATCATTCTAAGCGTCGCTCCATGAGCAGGCTCGACACGTGGAGCAAGAGTATAGTAGTTAGGTGTAACGGAGCTTGCACAGCCCGTTAAACCTACTATGAGTATACTCAGTAAGGTGGAGGAGATCATTAAACTGAATGGCTTCATTTTACTTTGCATTTTTAGTCTCTCCTTTTTTTCCACGAATTAGTGATTCAGGATGCTGCTCAATATAATCTGACATCAGTTGTAATGATGCAGCTGTACGTGTCACTTGTTGTAATACTTTGCGTAAGTCTTGTTGCATTGGTGCATCACTTGACAAAATTGATTCAGTCGACAGCATGGTTCTACGAGCATCATTTAATGTTGCTTGGAAATCAGGTGCTACTTTTGTATCTAGCTGTTTAACGAGCTTGTCAGTCGAATTAATAGTCGTATTAATACTTTTTAATGTTTTACGTACATCATCACCAATTTCATTAATTGGGAACTTACTAATTTTATCTGCAATTTCAGAAACTTGAGATTGTAAACTGTTGAGCTCAGGCGGTGTTGTTGGAACTTCAACAATTCCATTGTCATGCTGTATTAGATGAACAGGTTTGGCTCTATTGAATTTATCAAATGCAATATAGTTTTGTCCTGTGAGTAGGTTTCCTGTACGCATCTGTGCACGCCAGCCTTGTTGGATAAAGCTTCTGAAAATACTACCAGTAGGATCTAACTCTTTACCATTTGCTAATCGTGAAGGATATAAAACTGCATCTACACGCATACGCAATTTTCTATAATTTGGATCAAATTCAACATTAATGGCTGTTACATCACCAATATTTATACCCATAAAGTCAATTGGCGCACCAGCAGCGAGCCCACGTAGTGAAGTATCAAAATACATAATAATTTTATGTGGTTTACCATCTGGAACTTTTAAAGCATCTGTTCGAGAGTTCCATAAAGTAAAGTGGCTTTGGACAGGTGCCATTGCAGCATTTGAATTATCTGGATAGCCAAAAGCAATACCTCCTGCAACAATACTTGCGAGAGACTGTGTATTGAGGCTAAACCCTGATGCATTGAGGCTAACATCTACACCACTAGCTTGCCAGAAGCGGGCATCTGTAGTGACAAATTTATCATAAGGGCTACGGATAAATGTTTGCAGCTCCACATGTTTTCCATCTGAAGATAAGTTATAGGCAGTAATTTGTCCGACATTAATTCGGCGATAATATATAGGTGAGCCAATATCTAAAGATCCAAGATTATCAGCAGTCAGAAAAAATATTTTCCCTGGAACGTCCGAAGGTACAACAGGTGGTGTTTCTAGTCCTACAAAATCGGTTTTTTCCTCAGAGGCTTTACCACCATCAACTTCAATATAAGAGCCAGATAAAAGAGTATCTATACCTGAAATACCTGTTGTGCCAATACGTGGACGTACAACCCAAAAACGAGAGTCCTTAGCTGCAAAACTGCTACTGTTTTTCGTTAGCTCAATTTCAGCAATAACATGTGTGTTGTCTGAAGAAAGTTTAATTTGACGTACAAGTCCAATATTCACTTGTTTGTAACGAACATTGGTTTTTCCTGCCTCTAGCCCATCTGCTGTTTTAAAGCTTACCTCAATAGTTGGGCCTCTTTCCCAAACAGCTTTAGCGGCTAGTGAGAGGGCTATGAGCAAAGCTACAATAGGAATAATCCAAATAAGAGAAATCTTATGATTTGGCTTTTTTTTCTTAGGCGCAGGTATATTTTTTAGCTCAGGCTCTTGCTGAGTTGTCGTATGATGATCTAAGTCATCATTTTTTATATTTTCAGACATATTATCGTTCATTCAATGATTTGGAATGGGAAGCGGAAGCATCAGGTTCAGTTTTTGAATGTGCTGAATAAGAATTTACTTGGGTATTTATTGCATAGTAGTTGTCCCAGATCATGCGTGGGTCAAAACTAAGTGAAGCGAACATGGTAAGAATGACGACAGCACCAAAGGCAACTGCGCCAGGGCCTGCCAGTATTGTGGCTAATGATTGAATTTGAATAAGTGCTGTTAGTAAGCTTACAACAAAAACATCAATCATAGACCAACGACCAATAATTTCTACAATTCGATATAAGATGCTGCAATTTTTAGGGCTAAAGTTCCATTTTTTTATGGATTGCATATAAATCGTAAATAATAGAAAGCTGAGAATAAAAAGCTTTAATAATGGAATAAATATACTTGCAGCAAAGATTACGGTAGCAACAAGGTAGTCCTGTGTTTCCCAAAAATAAATTACACCACTCATAATAGTATCTTTTTGACTTCCAAATACTGAATTGGTAATTGTCATAGGTAATATATTGGCGGGAATATATAAAATAGTTGCCGCAACTAAAAAGGCAAAAGTTTTTTGTAGGCTTTGTGGCTTACGAAAATGTAGTGCTGAGTGGCATCTTGGGCAATGTTGATGTGTAATTTCATCAGAGGTATGCGTATCTATCTGATTTAACAAACCACAGCAATGGCATCTTACTAAAGATAAATCACGTGCACGAGTGTAGTATGTTTGATCTTTCATGATAGATCTCGGTCTATTGCATTCCATATATCTTGTACTTTAATCGCATTAAGATACACCATGAAAAGACTGAGTACGGCAAAGGCCCAAAGAGCAATTTCAGGAATAACAATCACCATATTAATCAGCTTGACTAAAGTTACAAGAATACCAATTAAAAATACTTCAACCATTGCCCAAACCCTAAATAGATAAAGTGTTCTCAGTGCAAAAACCATAAAATATGGTCGTCTTTTAAGTAAGCCAACGTTAAAAAATATGTAGGTTAATAAAATTAAATTAATGAGTGGAATAATAAATGTGGTAAGAATTAAAAGAATGCCAACAAATTCTCGATGAATATCAAACATTGTTGTTGCTGCACCGAGTAGTGTTGTTTGTAGAGCATTGCCTTGTATTTCAACTTTTATAATAGGAAAGCTATTGGCTACAACGAAAATAATAAGTGCAGTTAAAACTAATGCTAAAATTGTATTAAAAGGCTTTATGTCATTATAAATTTCTGCACCACAACAGAGGCAGCAGGCTTTTTCTCCTTGTGCTAAAGGAACTTTAAGATATAGCGTATCGCATTCTTCACAGCTTGAAAGTTGTTTTAAGTCTTGAGTCGTTTTTTTATTTACTAGTGTTGTATTTTCATAAGTTTTAGTCATGTAATCGATATACTCTTATTTGTCTATTCTAGTTAGATCGATTGTTAAGTGTTCTATTAGAACATAAAATTAATCACAGTTGATAGCTATAAAATAGGATTTTTACGAAAAGAGAAGAGCTAAATCTTAGAGTCATTTTCTTAAAATTAGAAGTAATTTTCTTGAAATACCGATTGGAGCGGATAATAGATAGGAAAAAGCTTATAGAGAAGATTCTATTTTTCTAATATTAGATGGTCTTTCATTTTTTTCTAAACACAGATAGATAGAAACATATTCTGATGTTTTATATTTATATACGTGCAGTTTTGTGAGTAGTAGCAAAGTTTTAGGGATATACGATAGGCATTAAAAAACCCTCAAAGATTAGTACACTTTGAGGGTTAGTATTTGGCTCTCCCACCTGGGCTCGAACCAGGGACCTGCGGATTAACAGTCCGTCGCTCTACCAACTGAGCTATGGGAGAATAGCTGGCTCTCCAACCTGGGCTCGAACCAGGGACCTGCGGATTAACAGTCCGTCGCTCTACCGACTGAGCTATTGGAGAATCTGATGCGCATTCTAGGGGTGATATAAAACTTCGTCAAGGATATATTGAAATAATTTGATTCTTTTGTATTATTTGTGATCTAAAGCATGGTATTTGTTATAATTTTAATCAAAAAATAGGAATATCCCACAAAGTTGTGAGATATTCCTTATCAATTATTTTTCAACGCCTGCTGCTTCACCAGCAAGTTTTGCATTTGCATAGTCCCAGTTTACTAGGCTTTCTAGGAAAGTAGAGATGTATTTTGGACGTGCATTACGGAAGTCGATGTAATAAGCATGTTCCCAAACATCAATTGTAAGTACAGCAACTTTACCATGTGCAAGCGGTGTGTCTGCATTTGCTGTTTTTAAAATTGAAAGATCGCCATTGATTTTATCTGCAACTAACCAAGCCCAACCAGAACCAAACTGTGTTGCAGCCGCATTTGCAAACTCTTCTGCAAATTTTTCGTAAGAACCAAAAGCTGCATTAATTTTCTCAGCAATTGCACCAGTAGGTTGACCACCACCATTTTTCTTTAAGCAGTTCCAGTAAAATGTATGGTTCCATACTTGAGCAGCATTGTTAAACACACCTGCTTTAGCTGTATCTTTTGCTGTTGCAACAATAATTTCCTCAAGCGTTTTACCTGCAAGGTCAGTACCTTCAATGGCTTTATTTAAGTTCACAACGTACGTATTGTGGTGTTTGTCATGGTGAAACTCTAATGTTTCACGGCTAATGTGTGGTGCTAAGTCGTCATAACCGTAAGGTAATTCTGGTAAAGTAATGGTTGTCATGTTTTTCATTCCTTGCATTATGCTGGGTTAGAAAGTTTTATCGTATTTCACATCTTAGATGCATGTTATCCATGTCATCGTATACATAGTATGTAAAAAAAAGAAATATTCAAATGTTTAAACAGGGTTATCTTGTTCGAAATAGTGATATGTGATTCCAAATTGTTCAGCAAGTGCTTTACCAAGTCGTTGTACACCATAACGCTCCGTTGCATGATGCCCACATGCAAAGTAATGTACATTTAACTCTTTTGCTTCATAAAAAGTTCTTTCACTGACTTCACCCGAAATATAGGCATCACACATTTCTTCTGAGGCTTTACTAATAAAGTCTTGAGCTGCACCTGTGCAATAACCGATGCGTTGAATTTTTTCGCGACTTGCAGGCAAGTGTAAGATGTTGGGATTAATTCTTGTTTGTAATAGGGTTTGGAACTCTAGCGCCGAAAGGGGGTGTGGGAGTCTACCTATATTGCCAATTGGATGCTTTTCCGTTGCATCAAGTGGTGTAATATCTTCAAGTTGAAGTAGGTCTGCTATAGCAGCATTATTACCAAGTACTGGATGAGAGTCTAAAGGCAGATGGTATGCGATGAGTGAAATATCATGCTGAATCAGTTTTTTAATTCTTTGCCCACGCATACCTGTAATAGGGTAGGCTTCTCCTTTCCAAAAGTAACCATGGTGAACTAAAAGTACATCTGCATCATGTGCAATACATGCATCAATGGCATCTTGTGATGCTGTAACAGCACAGAGTATTTTTTTTACTTCTTTTTTGCCTTCAATTTGAAGTCCATTGGGTGCATAATCTTTAAATTCATTCGTTTTTAAAGTCTGATTACACCATTGAATAATATCATTGAGGTTTGCCATAAAAATCCTAAATTAGTGCGCTATATGTATGAAAATATGATGATATATTAACTAAAGCTAGACAAAATCATGTTAACTTTTAAAGTCTTTAAATAAAATAATGATTACAATAACCTATAATTTTTTCATTACATCAATGAATTAAAGTATTTTACAGAGGAATAATAACGTGCGTAAAGCATTGATATGGCTACCTTGGGGGCTACTTGTTCTTGTCATTGTTGGTTTTATTGGATGGCAAAGACTACATCAAACAAATAATATAATTATACCTAAAAAAGTTGCGCCTCAAGCACCCGTTGCCTCTGATGGGGTGAAAATGCCTGCTGAAAAAGTAGAACCATTAGTTAATGCAAAGGCAGGTGCATTTGATTCATATAGTAGTGCAGTTAAAGCTGCAGCACCTGCTGTTGTAAATATTTTTACCACGCAAAAAGTAAGAAAAAACAGTAAGGATATTTCTAATGCAGATGCATTACGAGAGTTTTTTGATAGGCAATCTCCAGAGTTAAAAAGTCGTAATGAAAATAATTTGGGCTCTGGTGTAATTGTTCGTTCAGATGGTTATATTCTGACGAATAATCATGTCATAACACAGGCAGATAAGATTATTGTTGGGTTAAGTGATGGTCGCCGTGCTGTTGCAACAGTTGTTGGTACAGACCCGGATACTGATTTGGCGGTGATTAAAATAGATTTAAACAATTTGCCTGTTGTACCATTTAAATTGAGTGGAAATGAAGTAGGTGATGTTGTTTTAGCTATTGGTAATCCGTTTGGAGTAGGTCAAACTGTGACTCAAGGGATTATCTCTGCACTTGGTCGTTCAGATTTAGGTATTAATACTTATGAAGACTTTATTCAAACAGATGCTGCAATTAACCCGGGGAATTCAGGTGGTGCATTAATTGATGTCGCAGGAAATTTGATTGGGGTGAATACTGCAATTTTCTCTCAGTCAGGTGGTTCATTGGGGATTGGCTTTGCCATTCCTGCAAAAATTTGTCAGCATGTTTTTAATTCTATTTTGAAAGATGGAAAAGTTATTAGAGGTTGGTTGGGTCTGAGTTTAGCGCCGCCAACATATAATGATGATGTGAATACAGTGCCAAATGGGGTTGTAATTGCAAGTATTTTACCAAATGGACCAGCAGCACAAGCTGGGCTTGAACATGGTGATCGGATTGTAAAAGTAAATAATACAGCGATTAATTCGGCATCTCATCTCATTAACTATGTTGCATTGCAAGCACCAAATACGATTGTAAAAGTTGATATTATTCGGGATAACCAGCCTTTAACATTAGATGTTGTTGTTGGTGAAAGAGCACCGCAAAGAAACACCTCACAGTATATTCCTTTGCCAAAATCTTCACGTTAAGCTAACTTTTAATATATGCTCGTCAGTTATGATGAGCATATATATTTATATGTAGCTAAAACTTAATATTGATTTTTGTGACGCAGTTTACAAAACAATAAATATAATTAAGGTTAAATTAATACTTTAGTCTATTCTTTTGTAAAGAAATATAAAAAATGCTTTTATTCATTTAAGAGTTAGATAATATTTATAAATATAAAAATGACGTAGATCGTCATTTAAGTAAAACAAATACGAATACAAAAATTAGTTACAATGTAAATCTAGGAAATAGTGAGCTCATGTCTAATCAGCAAATCTACCAACTTACAATAACAACTCTGAACCATCCTTATGCAATTACAAAAAGTGCAGAAACATTAAAAGCATTTTATGTAAATGAGCAGCAGGAAGTAGAGTGTGTCGATAAAGAGTACAAGATTCTACTCAAATTAAAATCAATTAATGATAGTGATATTGCGAACTGGCATAAGAACTGCGCGCGTATCAAAAAACTGTTATCAAAAGAAAATATCCCATATATATTTGATATTCAGCTATTCGATATTCATAATGTTATGAAATATAAGAAGACAATATTAAATACAAGTATGCATAAGCAGCAAGCACTTGAAGGTGAATATCACTTTACTCAACAAGATGAAGAGTTTTTTCTACAATTTTATAGTACACAAGCTTCTTAAAATATTTTAACCATAAAAAAAGCCAGTCATATGACTGGCTTTTTTTATGGGAAGATTAATTTTCGACCTGAATGCCTGCAACAAGCCAATCTTGTTGTGAGTTTACAGGTTTTACAAAGTGCCAGATTTCTGAGAATGGTTTAGGAGAGCTATTAAGGTCTTCTGAAACCATACCAGTGAAGCGTACACTTGCAATATATTGACCATTTTCAGTTGCGGTATCTGCAAGCGTTGCAGTTAAGTTCTCAAACTCTGCAACATCTTGTTCTTGGTTTGCCATAACATCTTGGTACATAGAGTTATACAAATCATTTGTAAGATAACGGCGAATCTCTTCAATGTTTTTTGCACTGTTGATTGACTGAATGTGGTTGAAACGCTGGCGAGCAACGCGTAAGAATGCAGCCTGTTCAGTACCATCTGGTAATTGATTACCATTACTTGTGAAAGGAGCTTCAGTAGTATTCATATTTGTTCCACCGCCAACATTTTGTCCAAAAATATTGGTGTTATTGTCATTTGATGTATTCGCTGCTGTCGAATTTGAACCAAATGATGAACCACCATTATTGTTTGGTGAGTAAGGATTATTATTACTCTCTAATTTTTTTTTTGCGCTCATTTTACGGAAAATGAAGAATCCTGCACCTGCAATTAAGATAATCCACAACCATGGTAAACCACCTGATTTTTTCTCTGCAGGTTGTTCAGCATGTTGTTGCTGATTATTCTGTGTTGCAGTTGCATCGTTTGCATTTGCAGTACCAGTATTTGAAGCATTGCCATTATTGGCAGGAGCTGCATGGTTATTATCTGCAAGAGCATGTGTTGCAAGCGCGCCGACTGCAGCACCTGCAGCACCTGCAGCTACCATCTTACCAATACCTGAACCTTGTTGTTGCTGTGGTTGAGGTGCTGTGTTGTTGTAACTTGGGCTAGGCTGTGGTCTAACACGTTGTTGCTGTTGACTAGACTGACTTGGTGCGATTGAACGTTGCATGCCTTGGCTTTTACCATTGCCTGCACGTTTTGCATCGACCAACGGTGAAACCACCAAAGTTGCCATTAAAATACTTGCAACTAAGCCACGTTGGCGTAATTTCATTAATTTTTCCTATAATTAAAAATTAAAGTGAGTAAGTTATATTTATGACGGCAAAGTAAAGAAAATTCAATAGCTGATCGTAATTTTTGTTAGTAAAAATGAAACAAGATTTTGAAAATATTATTATTAATTAGAACTATAGTCATAGTTTAGCAAATAAAAGTATATGTTTTAACTGAAGTGATTCTGTTATGCCATATAGATAGCGGTAGAAATTGTGCGTATCTATACAGCATTTCTATTGTATTTACATCAATAGATAACAACAAAATTTTGATATTATTTTTCGAGTTGAAGTGCTTCGGCAAGTGCTTCATGTAATCTTGCAACAGCAATCACTTTTACACCACGAATAGGTTTTTGAGGTGCATTTGCTCTTGGAACAATAATATATTCAAAACCATGTTTTATCGCTTCTTTCAGTCTTTCCTGTCCATTAGGAACTGGGCGTATTTCGCCAGAAAGTCCCACCTCACCAAAAACAGCAAGTTGTTGAGGTAATGCTTTGCCACGTAAACTTGATGCACATGCGAGTAGTACGGCAAGGTCAGAGCCTGTTTCAGTAATTTTTAACCCACCTACAATATTTACATATACATCCTGTCCTGTGGTTTGGATACCACCATGTCGATGCATTACAGCAAGTAGCATATTAAGTCGGTTTTGGTCTAATCCAAGAGAAACTCGTCTTGCTTGTCCATGAGCATCATCAACCAATGCTTGTACTTCAACCAAAAGTGGACGAGTTCCTTCACGACTAATCATTACAATAGAGCCGGGAATGGCTTCATCATAACGACTAAGAAAAATAGCAGATGGATTCGAAACCTCTTTAAGCCCTTTGTCTGTCATACCAAAAACGCCAAGTTCATTGACTGCGCCAAAACGGTTCTTTACCGCGCGAATCATACGATAGCGGGAGTCTGATTGACCCTCGAAATATAAAACGCAATCTACCATATGTTCAAGTACACGAGGTCCTGCAAGCGCACCTTCTTTAGTGACATGACCCACGATAAAAAGGGCTGTACCACTATTTTTAGCAAAGCGAGTAAGAAGTGCCGCAGACTCACGAATTTGGGATACACCGCCGGGTGCAGACTGTAAGGTCTCTGTATAAAGCGTTTGAATGGAGTCGAGTATGGCAACGGCAGGGCGTTCTTGTGCAAGTACTTCACAGATGCGCTCTACACACGTTTCTGCCATTACTTTAAGGTGAGTCGTTGGTAAATCTAGTCGTTGGGCACGTAGAGCAACTTGAGATAAAGATTCTTCACCTGTTACATATAAAGCAGAACGCTGGCTATCTGCCATGTAGGTTGCGGTCTGTAATAAAATGGTAGATTTACCAATACCTGGGTCGCCGCCAATGAGTACGACAGAACCTGTAACTAGTCCGCCACCCAGTACTCTATCGAATTCACTAATACCCGTAACAAGCCTTGACTCTTGTGAAATGGAAACTTGATTGAGGGTTGTAACATTTGATGCCTGACCTGTGTAGCCACCACTGACCTTTGGACGAGCACGATGAGGTGTTGCTGTTTCTAAACGAACCTCGAGTAAGCTATTCCATTCGCCACACTCACCACATTGTCCTGCCCATTTAGAATGATCTGAGCCACATTGTTCACAGCGATAAACGGTTTTAACTTTACTCATATAAATTTTTTACTCAATCTTTACCCAGCTTTTTCAAGTGTAGAGTATAACGAAAAATGCTCGATAATTTTTAAGTTTAAGTTTTATCTCTGGTGTATTCACTTAAGTTGATTTTTTAGAATTTCCTAATTTTATGAGTGAAATAAGGATTTTTTTGGAATATTTAAGTAAGAAGTGTGATTTTATTTTTATTTTTTAATGAAATTACGGTAAGTTTGCTCAATTGTTTTTAAAAGCTATTAAATAATGTCTAATCAGAATATTAATGGTTCTCATCATAGCGGAGAATTACAGAAAAGTTTATCAAATCGGCATCTACAACTGATTGCAATTGGTGGTGCGATTGGAACAGGACTTTTTATGGGTTCAGGAAAAACTATTTCTTTGGCTGGCCCATCTATTTTATTCATTTATATGATTATTGGTGTGATGGTATTTTTCGTCATGCGTGCTTTAGGTGAGTTACTACTCTCTAATTTAGAATATAAATCATTTATTGATATTACGACAGATCTGATAGGCCCTTGGGCAGGCTACTTTATTGGCTGGACATATTGGTTGTGTTGGATATCAATAGGTATTGCAGACTTATCAGCGATTATTAACTATTTGCAATTCTTTAATAATGGTGTGCCATTTAGTCCTCAAGAAAGTGCGCTTATCTGCGTTGCCTCAATCTTTTTTATTATGGGACTGAATTTAGTTACTGTGAAGCTCTTTGGGGAAATGGAGTTTTGGTTTGCTCTTGTAAAGATTATTGCAATTGTTGTGCTTATTGCCGTGGGCTTGTGGATGGTATTTACAGGCTTTACATCAACTTCTGGTGATATTGCTTCATTTACACATTTATGGAGTAATGGTGGTTTATTTCCTAAAGGTTTAGATGGGTTTTTAGCAGGCTTTCAAATTGCAATGTTTGCTTTTGTTGGTGTGGAACTGGTCGGAACAACAGCTGCCGAAACGCAAGACCCCGAACGTAATTTACCAAAAGCAGTCAATTCTATTCCTGTGCGTATCATTATTTTTTATGTTGTATCGCTCATGATTGTAATGTCGGTAACACCGTGGAATCATGTCAATCCAAATATGAGCCCATTTGTTGGCTTGTTTAGTCAAGCAGGTATTGCTGCTGCCGCAATTATTATGAATTTGGTGGTACTTTCATCCGTAATGTCATCAATGAATAGCGGTGTTTTTTCGACGAGCCGTATGTTGTTTGGTTTATCTAGAGAAGGACAAGGGCCAAAATTATTTGGAAAATTGACCTCACGTCATGTTCCTGCCAATGCGCTTTATTTCTCTGCATTGTGCTTACTTGGTGGTGCTGCATTACAGTATTTTGTTCCTGATACGGTGAAAGCATTTACACTTGCAACCACACTCTCAACGGTATTATTTATTTGTGTTTGGTTAATGATTATTTGGAGTTATATTGTTTACTATAAGACACGACCAGAACTCCATGCACAATCTAAATTTAAAATGCCGGGTGGTCTATTTACCTGTTGGATTGTCATTTTATTTTTTATCATTATGTTATATGTACTGTCACTTGAGCCAGATACATTCCAAGCATTAAAAGTCAGTCCAATGTGGCTCATTATTTTATGTATTGGTTATTTCTTTTTAAAACCGAAGAAAAAGAAATAATATTGTCATTTTAGGGTCTTGAAAAAGACCCTAAAGCTAAAATCTAAGATTCAAAAGCTTTTTGCATCAATGTATACTGCATTGAACGATGATAAAAAGGTAAGGTTATGCGCAGTTTAATAGGCGTAATGAGCTTAGTGGTATTTGCAAGTTTAACGGGCTGTGGTCAACCGGGTGCGTTACAGCTTACGAATGACCCACATTTAGATAAAAGACCTAAGTATTTACTTTGGCATAACAAGCAAGGTGATGTGAAATCAGATGAAGCTTCTACAGCCACTTCTGAGCCATTGGCAACACCAAAAAATTAATTTTAAAGGATTTTATGATGACATTTAACCGCATTCAAGGGGTTTTACATGCTGAGCACTGCTCTTTAGAGCAAGTTGCACAAGAGTTTGGTACACCGTTATATGTATATTCTAAAGCTGCTTTTGAACAACACTATAATGAGCTAGATAAGGCATTTTCTTATATAGACCATCAAATTTGCTATGCAGTAAAATCAAACTCTAATTTAGCGGTTTTAAATGTGTTGTCTAAGCTTGGTGCAGGGTTTGATATTGTTACAGGTGGTGAATTGGCACGTGTACTTGCAGCAGGTGGCGATCCAAAAAAAGTTGTTTTCTCAGGCCTAGGTAAATCTGAAGCAGACATTCAAAAGGCTTTAGAGGTTGGTATTGCATGTTTTAATGTAGAGTCACATGCTGAACTTGACCGCATAGAAAAAGTAGCAGCAAAACTAAATGTTAAAGCGCCAATTTCATTGCGTGTAAATCCTGATGTAGATGCAAATACGCATCCATATATTTCTACAGGGTTAAAAGAAAATAAATTTGGTATTCAAAGTGATGCTGTATATGAAACATATACATATGCAAGTCAGTTACCACATCTAGAAATTATTGGTATTGATTGTCATATTGGTTCACAGCTAACAGAAACTCAACCATTTGAAGATGCTTTAGCACGTTTAATGGTGATGATTGAGGAACTGAAAAAGTTAGGTATTGAACTTAAGCATATTGATATTGGTGGTGGTTTAGGTGTTGTATATAAAGATGAAACACCACCTACTGTAGAAGAGTTTGCTCATGCATTAAAGCCTGCTTTAGAAAAATTAGGCTTAAAAGTGTTTATGGAGCCGGGTCGTAGCATTAGTGCAAATGCAGGTGTACTTTTAACAAAAGTAGATTTGTTAAAGCCAACGAGCCATCGTAATTTTGCAATTGTAGATGCTGCAATGAATGACCTTATTCGTCCGTCATTGTACCAAGCGTGGATGGATGTTCAGTCTGTAACTGAGCCTAAAAAGTCGAAATCCAAAGTTTGGGATATTGTTGGCGCCATTTGCGAAACAGGTGACTTTTTAGCAAAAGACCGTAAACTTACATTAAAAGAGAACGATACGCTTGCCGTGTTTGGAGCAGGTGCATATGGTTTTGTCATGAGCTCAAATTATAATACGCGTGGTCGTGCTGCAGAGGTGATGGTAGAAGGCCATAAAGCGCATTTAATTCGTGAGCGTGAAACGATTGAATCGTTGTGGGAAAGAGAACGTTTATTGCCTGAGGAATAAAAAGTGTTACTTGAATTTACAAAAATGCATGGTCTTGGTAATGACTTCATGGTGGTTGATCTCATTAGTCAAAAGGCTGAATTAGATACTCTAACCATTCAACGATTAGCAGATCGGCATTTTGGCATCGGCTTTGACCAGCTTCTTATTGTTGAAGCACCTGATTTACCTAATGTTGACTTTAAATATCGCATTTATAATGCAGATGGTTCAGAAGTAGAACAGTGTGGTAATGGCGTACGTTGCTTTGCGAAGTTTGTCCATGATCGTCAGCTTACACGTAAAACCAAAATTCGTGTTCAAACCAAGTCGGGTATTGTAGAGCCTGAACTTGGCCCGAATGGTTGGGTGCGTGTAAATATGGGGATGCCTAAATTCTTGCCGCATGAGATCCCTTTTGAAGCTGAAGAGCAGGAAGAGCTTTATGATTTGTCATTGGCAGATGGCTTAATTGTAAAAATTGATGTGGTGAATATGGGGAATCCACATGCAGTGACGGTTGTTCCTGATGTACTTAATGTAGATGTACCGTTGCTTGGCCCACAAATTGAAAGACATGCGCGTTTTCCTCAACGTGTGAATGCAGGTTTCTTGCAAATCTTAGATGAAAAGCATGCGCGTTTGCGTGTATTTGAACGAGGTGTTGGTGAGACACTGGCATGCGGTACAGGTGCATGTGCAGCAGCAGTGAGTGCCATGCGCCGTGGTCTTCTTGCAAGTGAGGTTGAAATTGAGCTTGCAGGTGGGCGTTTGCACATCGCTTGGAAAGAAGGCGGTGTTGTTTGGATGACAGGTCCAACAGCAACCGTTTATGAAGGGCGTTTAGACTTACGCTATTTCCAAGGTTAAGTTAAATACATTTAAAAAAGCACTGTTCTACAGTGCTTTTTCTTTGAGTTAGGGAAGTACGTGTGGATACAGTATGGCATTGGTTAGAAAATTGGTTAATTTCGCGTAGAAATCAGAACCAATCTATACAGACAATTCAGGCATACTCAAGAGATGTCACAGATTTCTTAAAGTTTTGTGAGGCAAAAAAGCTAGATATTTATGCAATTGAAACATCGGATTTACGTGAGTTTTTAACTTTTAAAGTTGAACAGGGTCGTTTAGGTCGGAGTAGTTTACAACGTCAACTTAGTGCAATTCGACAGTTTATGAAGTGGGTGAGTGAAAACCATTTAATTTCTCAGAATATTACCAAAGACTTTCAACTGAAACGCCATGCAAGACCATTGCCGGGGTTGGTCGACCCTGAAACGATTATTCAAATTTTAGAGCAGCCTGCACCAAAGAGTGAAGTACAGCATCAACTTTGGCTCAGAGATAAAGCACTGTTAGAGCTGTTGTATTCAAGTGGTATTCGTTTGTCTGAGGTTCAAGGATTAACTTTTAAAGATATCGATTTTCAACGTAAATTGATTCGTATTACGGGTAAAGGCAATAAAACACGTATTGTACCATTTGGTGAAAGTGCAAAAAGTGCAATTCTGGCATGGTTACAGATTTATCAGCTTTGGAAAGGAAAATTTAAGCCTGATGATGCTGTATTTATTTCCCAACATAGTGGAGAAGCTTTGGGTGTAAGACAAATTGAAAAGCGTGTGAAATTTCAAGCACAGCGAGCTGGTGTAAATGTCGATTTACATCCGCACTTACTTCGACATTGTTTTGCAAGCCATTTATTGTCGGGTAGTGGAGATTTACGTGCTGTACAAGAAATGCTTGGTCATAGTAATTTATCTACAACGCAAATTTATACCCATTTAGACTTTGACCGATTGGCTTCGGTATATGATCAAGCACATCCACGTGCGCAAAAGGTCAAAGCAGACACTTAGTTATTGATGTTGTGATAACAGATCTAAAAGATGTGCGTGTACGTTTGTCCACTCACCAGCAGTGATGCTATACATGACGGTATCTCGAATCGTACCATCTTTTCGCAAGGCATCGCCACGAATGACCCCATCTTTTTTTGCCCCTAGTCGTTCAATTGCTTTTTGACTTTTTAGGTTGAAAATATCTGTACGTAGTGCAACAACATGACATTGCAATGTTTCAAAGGCATGTTTCATAAGAAGTAGTTTGCATGTGGTATTAACATGTGTACGTTGGACAGATTTTGCATACCATGTATAGCCAATTTCTACACGGTTGACAGCAGCTAAAATGTCATGATAACTGGTTGTACCCACAATTTTTTGTTGTGTTTCATCAATAATAACGAAGGGGAAGCGTGTGCCTGCTGCACGTTGTTGTAAGGCGAGTTCAATGTATTCTTTGACTTGAGTAAAATGGGGTGTTGATGTAATTCTAAGCTTCCATAATTCACCATCTTTACAAGCTTCTATAAGTCCTGCTTCATGTGAAAAGTCTAATGGCTCAATGCGAATATTGTTCATACGAAGTTGTATAGGTGATACGAAGCTCATGATGAATCCTTATACTTTATAATGGAAGTTGATAGCTCTGTTTAATAATTTGGCTGGGTAAGTCAGTTTTGACACTGGTAATGCCATTTTTTTTGGTGAGATGTCCCGACTGGAATTTGCGGTAACTTTCTAAATCAGGAACAACGACTTTTAGCATAGCATCGCACTCACCTAAAATAATATAGCACTCCATGACTTGTGGAAGCTCTTTCATTGCTTCAATAAAAAGGTCGATAGTTTCTGCATCTTGCCCAATGAGCCAAATACGCGAAAAAAGAATGAGCTGTAAGCCAACCTTTTGAGGGTCTACAAGGGTGGTATAGCTTTGAATAATATTGGCTTCTTCTAAGATTTTAACCCGCCGTAAACAAGAAGATGGTGAGAGCCCAACGTGCTTGGCGAGGTCGTTATTTTGAACTCTTCCATTTGCTTGTAACTGTCGAATAATATTTTTATCGATTCTATCTAAGCTTACTGAAATATTTGATGATTTAACTTTCATTTTTTCACAGATAATTCTAAAAATATGAATAATTATAGAATATTTGCAAGCCTATTTTATAAAGAAATTTAGATAATACGCACATTCAGAGGCAATAATCTGGGAAATGCAAATGTCTGATTTAATTTTATTTACGCTAACAATAATTCCATTGGTATTTACACCCGGCCCAGATATGATTTTTATCTTGTCACAAGTTGTAGGTAAGGATGCAAAAGCAGGGGTAATGGCAACACTTGGCGTATGCTGTGGTTATCTGATTCACTCTATTTTGGTTGCTTTAGGAGTATCTGCGATTATTATTTCTTATCCTTTACTGTTTGATGCTATTCGCTATATTGGTGTTGCCTACTTGTTGTTTTTAGCTTTTCAGTTGTTTAAAACAGCATTTTCAAAAAATAAAGAGCTTCAATTAAATAAAAAAGTAGTTAAGAGTCCTATTAAAAAAGGTTTTTTTACAGCACTTCTTAATCCTAAAGGAATGCTTATTTACTTTGCAATTTTACCGCAGTTTATGCATCAAAATGGAAATACAGTGGTGCAGGGGTTAAGTCTGTCTTTTATTTTTATTGGGCTGTGTTTTGTTGTGTACTCAAGTTTAAGTATGTTGATTGGAAAATTTGTACGTCATACGCAATTTGATGCAACGAAGCAAAAATGGGTTGATGTTGGCTCAGGAACAATGATTATGCTTGCTGCAACATGGCTTATTGCACATTAAATAAAACTGCTTTCTTTAATGATTTAGATAACTTATTTTATATTTATACATTGAATTGTTTTTATGTTTTATATCAGAAAAACTGATGTAATTATTGAGAGTCTAACCATTAAATTTTATTTAACATATTGTTTATTATGTTTAAAATTTATATTTAATGGTTTTGAAGTCTAAAAATTGGTTTTTTTATGTCTATAAACGTGTGTTTTTTTACCCAAAATGACATATGAACAAGAATTGTGACTTGACCAAAAGACAGTGCACAATGCAAGATAGGCAACGTAAAGACAAACTTAAAAAGCTTTTTGCTTTTTCCCTCCATATCATTTAAGCATAGCCGAGGATTACATGAAGGCTCTTGTTGCTGTCAAACGTGTTGTAGATGCCAATGTAAAAGTTCGCATTAAGTCGGACAACAGTGGTGTTGATTTAACTAACGTTAAAATGTCCATTAACCCATTTTGTGAGATTGCTGTTGAAGAAGCAGTACGTCTAAAAGAAAAAGGGGTTGTTTCTGAAATTGTGGTTGTTTCTGTTGGAGCAAAAGAAGCTCAAGAACAATTACGTTCATCTATGGCATTGGGTGCAGACCGTGCAATTTTAGTTGAAACAAATGATGAAATTGGTGCTTTAGAAGTTGCAAAAGTACTGAAAGGTATTGTTGCTGAAGAAAAGCCTGAACTTGTATTGCTTGGTAAACAAGCCATTGATGATGATTCAAATCAAGTGGGTCAGATGCTTTCTGCATTAATGGGATCGGGGCAAGCTACATTTGCATCTCAAATTAATATTGAAGGCGATAAAGCACAAGTTACGCGTGAAATTGATGGTGGTTTACAAACAATCGAATTATCACTTCCTGCGGTAATTACATCTGACTTGCGTTTAAATGAACCACGTTATGTAAAACTACCTGACATTATGAAAGCACGTAAGAAGCAGTTGGACGTGAAGTCACCTGCAGATTATGGTGTGGCAACAGGTACTAAGCTAAAAACCATTAAAGTTGAAAACCCACCTGAGCGTAAAGCTGGCGTACAAGTTTCGTCTGTAGATGAACTTGTTGAAAAGCTTAAAAACGAAGCGAAAGTGATCTAATACAAGGGATAGAACATGAGTATTTTGGTAATCGCTGATCACGACAACAAAGCACTTGGTGGTGCGACTTTAAATGTTGTTGCAGCAGCACAAAAAATTGGCAGTGATATTACAGTATTGGTTGCAGGTCATGGTGCAAGTGCAGTAGCTGAGCAAGCTGCAAAAGTTTCGGGCGTAACAAAAGTTATTCTTGCCGACCAAGCTGTATATGTACATCAACTTGCAGAGAATGTTGCAGCACTTGTTGCTAAAATTGCAAAAAACTATTCACATGTTTTAGCTGCTTCAACAACAACGGGTAAAAATATTTTACCGCGTGTTGCTGCACTATTAGATGTAAGCATGGTGACAGATATTATCGCTGTTGAATCTGCGAATACTTTTAAGCGTCCGATTTATGCAGGTAATGCAATTGCAACTGTGCAGTCTGAAGAAGCAATCATTTTAGGTACTGTACGTACAACTGCTTTTGAAGCAGTTGCAAACGATACAGGAAGTGCATCTGTTGAGTCTGTTGCAGATGCAGAAAATGCAGGTGTTTCTACATTTGTATCTGAAGAGATTCTTCAGTCAGAGCGTCCTGAGCTTGCCGCAGCGCGTGTGGTTGTGTCTGGTGGTCGTGGTGTTGGTTCTGCGGAAAACTATCATGCAGTACTTGATCCTTTAGCAGATAAGCTAGGTGCAGCTCAAGGCGCTTCTCGTGCTGCTGTAGATGCAGGTTTTGTACCGAATGATATGCAAGTCGGTCAAACAGGTAAAATTGTTGCTCCTGAGCTTTATATCGCTGTTGGTATTTCAGGCGCAATTCAGCATTTGGCTGGTATGAAAGACTCTAAAGTGATTGTTGCGATTAACAAAGATGAAGAAGCACCAATTAATGCAGTTGCCGACTACTGGTTAGTGGGTGATTTAAATGAAGTTGTTCCTGAATTAGCATCAAAAATCTAAACAGCGGATAATTTAAAATGCCTCATTATGAGGCATTTTTTATGTGTACTTACAATAAAATATAAGCCTTAGAAAATGATCAACTTTTTTTGTAAAAAATATTACATTTTCTAGCCAAAAAAATAGATGAACTTGATGTTTCAGCACACAAATAAAATGGCAAATATGTTAAAATTGCGCGTTATGTTTTTAATTTTAGTTTGAGATTTTGAACTAAATTCTCTCTGATTTTTTGAAGATCCATGATTAGTCAAACTAATCAAAAAACAAGGAGTATGCATGAGCGTATCGGAAATAAGACCGATTGCCATTGAGGATGAACTCAAGCACTCGTATCTAGATTATGCAATGAGCGTGATTGTATCGCGTGCATTACCAGATGTGAGAGATGGCCTTAAACCCGTTCATCGTCGTGTGCTTTATGCTATGCACGAGCTGGGCAATGACTATAACAAAGCCTATAAAAAATCTGCACGTGTGGTGGGTGATGTTATTGGTAAATACCATCCACATGGTGATTCGGCTGTTTATGAAACAATTGTACGTATGGCACAAGATTTCAGCCTACGTTATCAACTTGTAGATGGTCAAGGAAACTTTGGTTCTATTGATGGTGACAGCGCTGCTGCCATGCGTTATACCGAAGTTCGTATGACGCGTCTAGCACATGAACTATTGGCTGACTTAGAAAAAGATACGGTAGACTGGGAAGATAACTACGACGGTTCTGAGCGTATTCCACAAGTTTTACCAACACGTATTCCAAATTTACTTATAAATGGTGCAGCAGGTATTGCCGTAGGTATGGCAACCAATATGGCACCACATAACATGACAGAAGTTATTCATGCATGTCTTGCTTATGCAGATAATCCTAATATTTCTGTTGAAGGTTTGATGGAGCATGTAACGGGGCCAGATTTTCCAACAGGTGGCATTATCTATGGTAAATCAGGTATTGTAGATGCTTACCGTACGGGTAAAGGGCGTTTACATATTCGTGGTAAATACCATTTTGAAGAAGACAGCAAAGGTCGTACCACAATTGTCTTTACTGAAATTCCATATCAAGTAAACAAAGCACGAGTTATTGAACGTATTGCTGAGCTTGTAAAAGAGAAAAAAATAGAAGGAATTTCAGAACTTCGAGATGAGACCGATAAAGACGGTATGCGTATCGCCATTGATTTAAAACGTGGTGAAAATGCAGAAGTTGTTGTTAATAATTTATTCTTAAATACTCAACTTGAGAACTCTTTCAGTATCAATATGGTTTGTCTAGATAATGGACAGCCAAAGTTAATGAACTTAAAGGATATTGTTGCTGCATTTATTCGTCATCGCCAAGAAGTGGTAACACGTCGTACGATGTTTGAATTGCGTAAAGCACGTGAACGTGGGCATATCTTAGAAGGCTTAACTGTTGCTTTAGCAAATATTGATGCAGTCATTGAAACGATTCGATCATCTGGCAACCCTGCACAGGCACGTGAACGTTTGTTAGAGCGTGAGTGGGCAGCGGGAAGTGTTGTTGCATTGCTTGAAAAAGCAGGTTCGATTTCTGTACGCCCTGATGAGATTGAGGGTGAAGACCCAAGTCGACCATTTGGCTTGACTCAAGATGTTTATAGACTGTCTCCTGCGCAGGTCAGTGCAATTTTAGAATTACGCTTGCACCGCTTAACAGGTTTAGAACAAGATAAACTGCATGCAGAATATAGTGAAATCTTGTCACAAATTGCAGAACTGACAGCAATTTTGAACGACTTCAATTTATTAATGAACGTGATTCGTGAAGAGCTTGCACAAGTGTTGCAACAGTATGGTGATGCACGTCGTACCGATATTGTTGAGTCGCGAATAGATTTTTGTCGTGAAGATTTAATTCCTGAAGAGCAAATTGTTTTAACAGTTTCTCAAACAGGTTATGCAAAAACACAGCCACTTTCAGACTATCAAGCACAGCGCCGTGGTGGTCGTGGTAAGTCTGCGACGTCGATGAAAGATGATGACATTATTCAGCATCTCATTGTGACTTCAAATCATTCAACGGTATTGTGCTTTACCAATGTAGGTAAAGTTTATCGTTTGAAAGCATTTGAAGTGCCACAAGCATCTCGAGGAGCAAAAGGTCGCCCAATAGTGAACTTATTGCCACTTGAGCCAAACGAAACGATTACTGCAATTTTACCTGTAAAAGATTTCCCAGAAGATCATTATGTATTTATGGCGACAGCTTCAGGTACAGTAAAACGTGTCGATCTTTCTCAGTTTAGTAATGTGCGTTCAAATGGCTTACGTGCAATTGAGCTAAATGAAGAAGATACGCTGATCGGTGTTGCAATTACCGATGGTAAACAACAAATTATGTTGTTCTCAAATGAAGGGAAAGCAATCCGTTTTGCTGAAACAGATGTGCGTGCTATGGGACGTACTGCACGTGGTGTACGTGGTATGCGTGTAACACTTGCAAATGCAGCGGCAGATAGTGAAGAAGTTGAGTCTGATGTAGAAGATGCAAATGATGATACTTTAGATGATTCAAGCGAACTTAATCTAATCAGTCGTATCGTTTCTTTGGTTGTTGTACCAGAAAATGGTGAAGTACTTTGTGCTTGTGCAAAAGGTTATGGTAAGAGAACACCTGTAGATGACTTCCCAACGAAGAAACGTGGTGGTAAAGGCATTATTGCAATTAAAACCAGTGAACGAAATGGTGAGTTAGTTGGTGCAGTATCTATTGATGAGAGCAAAGAAATGCTTCTTATCTCTGATGGTGGCACACTTGTACGTACACGTGCTTCAGAGGTTGCAACTACTGGAAGAAATGCACAGGGTGTACGTCTAATTCGTTTACAAGAAGAAGTTCTTGTAGGTGTTGTATCTATCGAAGCCGTTATCAGTGATGATGAAGATGAAGAGATTATTTCTGATGAAAGTGAAGCTGTAGTTGAAGAAGTTGATTCTTCTGCTGTACGAAAGCCTCAAGAGTAATTAAATCATTATAAAAAAAGGAAGCAATTTGCTTCCTTTTTTTATTTAAAGCATTTCGTTAATCATGCTCTTTCGTAATCTTTTGCAAAATACGTGCAAGTACATCAAACTCATTATGTAGAGGTGTACTTTTACGTGTAACCAAAGAAATGGTTCTATTCGGTGCATTTTCAATACGTTTTACTTGTAAATCTGGATGGTACTGTAGAATATTTCGGTTTAATGAAATTTCAGGCAGTAATGTATAGCCAAGATTTGAAGAAACCATTTCAATGAGTGTTGGTAGCGAACTTGCTTTTAAGCGATGGTCAGATTTTCGATCGCCAATTGGGCAAACGCTGAGTACATGGTCACGTAAGCAATGACCTTCTTCAAGTAGCATTAAACGTGACATTTCCAAGTCGTCTAAAGCATTTGCTTGTGCACATGCCTTATCTTGTTTGTTGTACACCAGTATAAGATCTTCTTGAAAGATTTCTGCAACTTTAAGACCACGTGTATCAAAAGGTAAAGCAAGAATAATCATATCGAGATTACCGTGCTCTAGTTTCTCAACAATTTTCTCACTTTGTGCTTCATGTAAATGTAGCTGAATCTTTGGAAGTTGTTGATGTACTTCATCTAGTAACTTGGTAAGAATAAATGGAGCAATGGTTGGAATAATTCCAAGATGAAGGTCACCTGTGAGAGGCTCGCTCATTTCACGGCTCAAACGCATTAGGTCTTGTGCATCTGCAAGTAAAACACGAGCACGACCAACAACTTGTTCTCCAAGAGGGGTTAAACGTACATTTTGTCGATCTCGCTCAACCAAGACACCACCAAGAAGGCGCTCTAGCTCCATAATGCCACCTGACAGTGTAGACTGTGTGACAAAAGATCTGCGTGCAGCTTCGGTAAAATGTAATGTTTCAGACAGGGTGACTAAATAAGAAAGCTGTCTTAAAGAAGGTAATGCAGCCATAATGTCCTAATATTCTTTTTAAGATTTAAAGTGGTGTACGAATAAGTTACTTAACTGTGGGATAAGCTCAGTAGGAATATCATGCCCCATTCCTGAAATTAATTCAAACTTTGCACCGTTTATTGCTTTTGCAACGGTTCTTCCATGTTTGGCTGGAAGTAGTTTGTCACATTCACCATGTAAAACGAGTGTTGGTTGTGTAATTTTTTTATCCCACTTCTGTAAGGAGCCTGTACATAGTATTGCCAAGAGTTGCTGAAGTACACCTGCGGGTGCATAAGAGCGCTGGTAAGCAATTTTAGATATTCTACGGATATCTGCAACGTTTATATAGTTTGGAGAGCCAATATTTTTAGCAATCTTGATGTTATGTTGAATAACATCTTCCTCATGTGCCGATTTTGCTCGTCCAAAGAACATTTGCAACTGTTTTAGTCCCGGTGGAGGAAGAAAACGTTGATTATTACTTGTGAAAAGTAATCCTATTTTTTTGACATATTGAGGATATTTTGCAGCTAATATTTGGGCGATCATGCCTCCCATAGATGCACCAATCACACAACATGTAGAAATATTTAAATGTTTGAGTACTTCAACGGTATCATCTGCCATGTCTTCAAGAGAGTAGCTTACAGGTGGGTTTTTTAAACCGAGTTTGAAGCGAATCATTATCTTAAGAAGGTTTGGTTTGATAGGAGATAATTTGGTTTTTGAGGAAAGACCAATATCTCGGTTATCAAACCGTATAACATAGAAGCCTTGTTGAATGAGCGCCTGACAAAAAGCATCTGGCCAATGGATCATTTGTCCACCTAAACCCATAATGAGTAAAATACATGGATGGTTTGGATTACCTCCCGCTTCGACATGAATGGACATACCATTTTTCATTTCTACCACTGTCTCATTCATGAAATTTGTATAAGGCGATGGTTGAAAAAGGTCTAAGCGGGTCGTCTGCATGTATATATTACCTAAAGTTATTTTTCTATCTTCTTATGATAGTTGCTTCTCAATTTGAGGTGGAATCCAGTCAGGTACGAGTTTTGTTAAAGCCATGCGTTGTTTCGCAGCAGTTGCACCAAGTAGAATAAAACCGCTTAGATTGTTTTCTGAATCAAAGGCTTTTGCAATGATGCCATCTTCTAAAATTTCATTTGTCCAAGTCAGACCTATTAGATTTTGCGGTGGAAGAACTGTAAGTGGTACTGTAGGTGTTTTTATTGCAATAGGCATTGCAGGATAGTGTAAATGGGTTGGTATGCCTGATAGGGTTTTTGCGAGTGCTTTCGCTTGTTGCATAATTGGCATGACATAAGGAAGCACAAGTCCATTAATCTCTACACAATCGCCCATGGCATAAATATGTGGCTGATTGGTTTCGAGTAAAGAATTGGTTTTAATTCCTCGATTAGATTCGATGCCTGCTACTTTTGCAAGTGCTGTATTGGGTTGTAATCCAATCGCACATAAAACAGCATCATATTTAACCTGATCATTTTTATTGGTCGTTAGGTATTCTGCTTGTATATCTGTAACTGTGGTATCACACATAAACTGAATACCAAGAGAAGATAGTCGCTCTTGAAAAGCATGTGCAATATTTTTAGGTAGTAAGCCTTTTAAAAGGTAATTATTTTTTTCAATAACAGTAACGTGATGTCCTGACTGTTGTAAGTCATGTGCAAATTCACAGCCAATGAGTCCACCACCAACAATTGCAATACGCTTTTCAGCATTTGTATCAATAAAAGATCTGAAAGTAATATAGTCCTGTAAAGAATTTACACGATAAACAGCAGGTTGATTTTTGAAAATATCAGGTTGTATTGCTGTTGCACCTACAGCCAGAATGAGTTTACTGTAGGTTAATGTGACTGTTTGATTATCTTTTACATAGTAAATTTCGTGTTTCTCAGCATCAATTTTTTCGACAGTCGCATGCGTTTCAATATGCATGTTTAATTGCGCTGCCATTTTTTCTGCTTGAGCCAGTGCAATCTTTTCAGGCTGTTTTTTTGTGGCAAATGCATTTGAAAGTGTTGGCTTTGCATAGTTTTGTGCATCATCTGCGCTAATCATGATGAGTGACTGTTCTTGATCTTGTTTGCGTAGCTCACGTGCTAGGGTATAGCCTGCCATGCCTGAACCAATAATTATCATTGGATGTGTCATATAACGTCCTCATCATTGTATAAAAAAGAAAGACCATGTTGAAACATGGTCTAACGGAAGCTTAAAATCAAACTTCAATCATTTCAAAGTCAACTTTAGTTACGCCACAGTCAGGGCATGTCCAATCTTCGGGGATATCTTCCCATTTTGTTCCTGCTGCGATACCATCTTCTGGCCATCCTTCAGCTTCATCATAGATAAAACCACAAACGATGCATTGATATTTTTTCATAAGTTTCTCCAAGTGCTGATGGGGAGTGAAAACAAGTGCCTGTCAGCAAATTGTCGTATCTTTCGGTAATTATACTGTGTCTAAGTATAAATATTGCAGCAGATTTTCACCATGTTTATGAGAAAAGTAAAGTGGATCATTCTCTTATATTGATGTGACTCAAAGAGTAAATGAGTTTTTAGACTGTATTTGTGGTTAAAACAAACACTTAAGAAATAAAACAAGTTTTTTTGTTAAAAAGATAGTCAAGTTGATAGTTTTTTCTTGGATTGGCACCTAAAATTAGGGCAATTTGAATTATTTTTTGAAAACGATGAACCTTACAGAAACGCTTTGGTCGCATATTCGTACAGTACCTGATTTCCCACGTTCAGGGATTTGCTTTTATGATTTAACCCCTTTATTTCTAGATCAGATTGAGGCGCTCACAGATGCTTTGATACAGAGCATGCCTGAAGAAAAGCTTGCACAAGTAGATAGCTTTATGGCTGTGGAGGCACGAGGTTTTGTGTTGGCAAGCTTCTTGGCACAGCGTTTAAATAAGGGCTTAATTTTGGTTCGTAAGGCAGGAAAGCTACCACCTCCTGTTGTTGGTGTGGAATACAGTTTAGAATACGGTACTGACAAACTAGAGCTTTCAGCAAATATTCAACCACAAAAGGTTATTTTAGTGGATGATGTATTGGCAACAGGTGGAACATTGAGAGCCACACAACAGTTAGCAGAAAAAAGCAAACTTGATGTGCTAGGTACATCCGTATTATTGGATTTAGAGCTGTTAAGTGCGCCGTTAGATATGGATGTTTGGTCTGTATTGCAGGAAAGTACTAAACCATAATTATTTATAAAAAGCCGATCAGAAGATCGGCTTTTTTATAGGTCATAATTTTCTTGTAAAAAAAGAATAAGTTTATTGATGTTTTCAGGGTGTTCTAAACGATGGTAGCCACCTGTGTGTGTCTCTATAAACATAAAATGTTCTAGAAAGCGCTGAGTCTTATGCATATCTACGAGCTCGTCACCGAGTTCTAGATAAGCGACTTGTGGAATATCATGGTTTAAATCAGCTTCTTCGAGTTTAGGATAGTCGTCTCGAAATGTTGGAGTCAAACTTGGGTTGGCAACAATCGCAGGAAGTTGAAATAGGTAAGACATTTTTAGTGCCCAATAGCCACCAATGCCATGACCGATGAGTAAGTCTGGTTTTATTTTTTGAATTGTATCTTCGTAAAAGTGTTGTACAGTTTCAAAGTTTAAATTTCTATAATCAACATTAATACAAAACTTATTTTTAGATGTAAGGACGTGAAACTTTGTTGACTCTTTTGATGAGTCAAGCCCATGTAAAAATAATATTTTAATATCGTATGCCTTCATTTATAAGTACATCTAGTAAGAGTATTGATGACAAACTATATTTTTAATTATAGTTAACCGTGTTTTGAGTCATTTTAAGAAAAAAACTGACCTTTGAAAGCTAGCAAATAGTCTAAGGGAAATAAAAAATGAATATTTTTTGCGTTCTTAGTCAAGAATAGATTAGAAATGAAAGTGAATTCTGCTATTCTATAAAACTTCTTTTTTATTATTTTTAGAGGCAGAGATGACGCAAAACAACGCTCAGTCGAGTTCTGAACAAACTATTTCCGAAAACGATTTAATTGCACAGCGTCATGCCAAGTTAAAACAGATTCAAGAGCAAGCCAAGGAAAAAGGTGTAAGCCCTTGGCCAAATAGTTTTAAACGTGAACACTATGCAGCCGATCTACAAAAACAATTCGAAAATAAAGATAAAGCTGAAATTGAAGCATCTGAACACGTATATGTAAAAGTTGCCGGACGTATTATGTTGAACCGTGGTTCTTTCATGGTTTTACAAGATATGACAGGGCGTATACAGCTTTATGTTGACCGTAAAGGCTTACCAAAAGAACAACTCAATGCTATTAAAAGCTTAGATTTAGGCGATATCGTTGCTGCGACTGGCTATATTGGGCGTTCAGGTAAAGGTGATTTATACGTTCATTTAGAAGCATTTGAGCTACTCACAAAATCATTACGCCCATTGCCAGATAAGTTTCATGGTCTGAATGATACGGAAGCAAAATACCGTAAGCGTTATTTAGACCTGATTGTAAATGAAGAAACACGTAAGACCTTTGAAATTCGTGCACAAGTCGTTGCAGGGATTCGTCAGTACTTAGTTGCTGAGCGTTTTATGGAAGTTGAAACACCAATGATGCATATCATTCCAGGTGGTGCTTCGGCAAAACCATTTGTAACGCATCATAATGCATTAGATATGGACTTATTCTTGCGTATTGCGCCTGAGTTATATTTAAAGCGTCTTGTTGTGGGTGGTTTTGAGCGTGTATTTGAAATTAACCGTAACTTCAGAAATGAAGGGGTTTCTACACGTCATAATCCTGAATTCACCATGATTGAATTCTATCAAGCGTATGCTGATTATAAAGATTTAATGCAACTGACTGAGAATATGCTTGAGAAGTTGGCACTAGATATTTTAGGTTCAACAGATTTACCGTATGGCGAAGAAGTCTATAGCTTTAAAGGGCCATTCAAAAAAATCTCTATGTTTGATGCAATTTTAGAGCATAACCCAAGCTTTACGGCAGAAAATGTTGCAGATCGTGAGTTCCTTGCAAATTATGTACGTGAAACTCTAAAAGAAGAAGTGAAGCCAGGTTTTGGTTTAGGTAGACTTCAAACCATCGTATTTGAAGAAACTGTTGAAACTGAGTTAAGACAGCCTACTTTTATTACAGAATATCCTGCGGAAACTTCGCCACTTGCACGCCGTAATGATGACAACCCACATGTAACAGACCGTTTTGAATTCTTTATTGGTGGTCGTGAGTTGGCAAATGGTTTCAGCGAGTTGAATGACCCGATTGATCAAGCTGAACGTTTCCAAGCACAAGTTGAAGAAAAAGATGCGGGTGATGATGAGGCAATGCACTATGATGCAGACTTTATTGAAGCACTTGAGTATGGTTTACCACCAACAGCAGGGCAAGGTATTGGTATTGACCGTTTAGTAATGCTATTTGCAAATGCACCAAGTATTCGTGATGTATTATTATTCCCACATATGCGCCGTAAAGATGTTTAATTCATAGCATATGTGTGTGAAAGCCCTCTTTAAGAGGGCTTTTTATTTGCTTATCCGATTATAATGATAAAAACATTCAGTTTTATAGATGTGTAAGTGTCATATATGCTGTTTTTTATTTAACAGGTAATCACATGGCAAAGACAATACATTCATTAAACACGCTGCTGACAGAAATGCAGTTACCTCATGAGTTGATACAAGGTAATGAAAGACTTGATGAAATAGTTGAGATGAAAAGTTTTATTGAAGCATTAACTTTGTTACAGCAGCAGTGGCATTAGAGGGCGAATTTATTTATTTGTCATGATTAAAATTTATGATGGAATGTTCATATTCTAAGAATTAATTTTAATGTTCAAACAGACATTTGCTTTTTGTATTAGTGCAATGATATATACGGCAGTCGTGGCAAGTCCTTTAGTTATTGCACACCGTGGTGGTACAGCGGATGCCCCTGAAAATACAGTCAATACAATACAACAGGCATTAACCAATAAGGCAGATATTATATGGATCACGGTACAACTGACTAAAGATAAAATTCCTATATTGTATCGACCTTCAAATTTATCGAGTCTTACCGATGGTCAAGGTTTCGTTTCTCAGTATAACTATGATCAGCTAGAAAGACTCAATGTTGCATATGCTTTTGACCAACAACATCAGGTACATTTGAGTGAAAAAATACCAACACTAGAACAGGTTTTAGATCACTTTCCAAACACACGATTTTTTATAGATATTAAGTCTCCTGATGCCAATCCAACCGAAATGGCGCAGGCTTTAGAACAAGTGGTTACAAAGAAACATGCTGAGAACAAAGTCCTTTTTTATTCAACAAACAGTGCGTTTTTAGACCATCTGCCAGTAAGTTTACATAAATTTGAAACAAGGGATGAAACACGAAGTTTACTCACGCATATTTTACTCTCAGGTGGTCAATGTCCGATTCATAAGCAAAATAATCATTCAAAATGGTATGGGTTTGAGCTAAGACGTAAGGTAGATGTGGTTGAGAAATTTACTTTGGGCGAGGGGCATACAGCGGCTGAATTGGTTTGGAATAAAGCCGCGGTAAAGTGCTTACGTTCGGGGGGCGCATCTGTCGTATTATTTGGTGTAAATAACCCTGAAGATTATAAACTAGCGAAAAAACTACATGCTGATGCAGTAATGGTAGATTCTTTAGTAGATTTTAATCATAAAAAGTAGTGTTTCTCGCTTTAACAATCGTGTGTTAAAGCGAGAAAGGTTTTAATTTTCTTTTTCTTCTATCGTTTCTTTAGGAAGTAATGGTATATCTACCATGATACGTGTAACTAAGAGCTGATCTATTTTGTAATGGTCTACATCAACCACCTCAAATTTAAAGCCATTGAATTCGACAAAATCTGCTGGACGTGGCACTTTACGTAATTTATACATCATAAAGCCTGCAACAGTTTCATAGTTTTCTTCATCGGGCATTTCATCGATATCTAAAGAATGTTTCATGTCTTCAATAGGTGTGCTGCCTTCGATGAGCCAAGAGCTGTTATCACGTTTAATGATTTGTTGCTCTTCATCCATTGGTGTGACCCAGTCACCCATTACGGTGCTCATAACGTCACTTAAGCTAATAACACCAACGACCCAAGCATATTCATTGATGACAACTGCAAATTTTTCTTTACTCGCACGGAATCGGTCTAAGACCTCTGAGAGCGTCAGTGTATCTGGAATTGTTAATACCGTACGAATGGTAGATTCATTTAGTTGATTGATTTTTTGATTATTTAAAATTCTAACCAAAATATCTTTGGCATCAACATAGCCAATGACTTGGTCGATATTTTCATTACAAACTAAAAACTTAGAAAATGGATATTCTGCAAGTTTTTGACGAATACTTTCTTCAGATTCATTCAGTGTAAAGAAAATAACATTTTCACGTGTTGTCATACTTGAAGGTACAGTGCGCTCTTCAAGCTCGAAAACATTTTCAATAAAGTGATGTTCTTGTTTGAGTAATACACCTGCTTGAGCACCTGCTTCCATGACTGCTGCAATATCATCAAAGGTAATATTGTCTTCACGAATCGTATTTACTTTAAAAATACGAAATAAGAAGTTTGTAATTGAGTTGATGATCCAAGCCAGTGGCTTACATATTTTGATATAAATAAGCGTTGGCTTGATGACTGACATCGCAATTTTTTCAGGAGCAATCATTGCGAGGCGTTTTGGCATAAAGTCGGCAAATAGAATAAATGCCAATGTTACAAATAGGAAGGATAAGCCAAAAGCTGCATTTTCAATCCAAGCACCTTCAAAAAAGTGATTGAGAATTCTAAGAGATAACTCACGAAAAGCAGGCTCACCCACAATACCACCTAAAATGGCAGCTGCATTTAAGCCAATTTGTGATGCTGCAAAGAAATCAGCGGATTGTTCTTGAATATCAAGGACTTTTTTGGCGCGTTCATCGCCAGCTTCTGCTAAAATTTTTAATTTAACTTTTCTTGCACCCGCTAAAGCAATTTCAGCGAGGGCTAAATAACCACCTCCTACAATGAGGAAGATGACAATAATCATACTTTGAAAAAAGCTCACAATGCACCTGTGTTTATAAGTTTGGCATCATTTAGTTTATTTTTAACACAAAATCATGCAGGTTGGTAAGAGATACCAACCCTTAAAATAATTAATAATGTAAATGTTTTGAATGATTGGCATACAATTCACGATTTTCTTCTTCAACCATTTGACGCGCAACATATAAAATAAGTTGGCGTAACCAACGATGTGCAGGGTGGTGGTGAAGTAAAGGACACCATGCCATTTTTAGTTCGATATCTGGAATATAAAATGGCGGTTCTTTTAGAATTAATCCTTGATGTTTTGCCTGTTGTCTTGCAATGCGTGTTGGTAGTGTTGCGATTAGATCAACATTTTTTGTAAGCAGAGCAGGCATTTGATAGTGTCTTGTAAATATCGAAATTTTACGTTTTTGCCCAATCCGTTCTAAAGCTTGGTCAATCCAACCTAAGCCCGCTTGTTTATCTGGGTTTACACCGAAACCAATGCCCATTCCTGTTTTAGATACCCAGATATGATGTGCATCCAAATAATTTTTAAGGTTTAAATTATGGATGTTGGCATGATTTGGGTTAAGTAAACAAGAAAAGCTATCACGCCATACGAGCACTTGGTGGAAGCTTTGCGGTATTTCATTAAAGCGATTAATTGCAAGATCAACTTTACCTTGTTCCATGTCTCGATAAGAGACATCACTTGGCGTTAAAAAATCTAATACAACATTAGGCGCTTCTGACCGTAAAGCTTTAACGAGTCGAGGTACAAGCGTTGCTTCAGCATAATCAGAAGTCATAATTCTAAATACACGATTACTTTTGTACGGTCTAAACTCTGTACGTGGTTCTAAAATCATAGACAAATCTGAAAGTACATCTCGAACACGTGGTTGGAGTTCTAATGCTCTTTCAGTTGGCGTCATGCCTTCAGAGGAGCGAATGAGTAAAGGGTCATTAAACAATGTACGTAGACGACGAAGAATATTACTCATTGCAGGTTGGGTTACACCCAATTGTTCAGCGGCGCGAGTGACATTTTTCTCACGTAGTAATACGTCGAGATAAATAAGTAAATTTAAATCAACTCGCTCAAGATTCATAAAATAAATACCGCTGTTAAAGCCATAAAACGAATTGATATTATGCCATAAGAGAGGCTACTTGTGTGAAAAATAGAAAGTATGCAATCTAGTTAGAATGACTTATTGTATTTTATGGATTAGTAATTTTTATTTTAAATTAAACCTCAATTAATCATTGGTAACTATAGTGAACTATTAAAAGTTAAATATTTGAAAGTATATAATATTGGACAATTATGGATATAGTTATCATAGCCATTGCTGGTTTTTCTACCGGATTAACAACATACTTGTTTGGCTTCAGTGGAGGGTTTGTTGTAGTGCCATTTGTATATCAGGTATTATCTAATCAATTTCCATATGATCAAAATATAATGCACATTGCTGTTGCAACATCTACAGCTGTAATGGTGTTTAACGCTGCATTTGCAACATATAATAATCTAAAGAAAAAACTAATAGATAATAATGTAATATTTCCTTTAATTTACTATATTGCTATTGGATCTGTACTAGGGGCTTTATTATCTTATCAGGTCTCAGATCATTTAATAAAAAAATTATTTATTGTATATATGCTAGTAACAATAGCTGATTGTATTTTTAGGAAAGGTTTTTTCAATATAAAAAAGAGAAGCCCTCTTTTTTTGTTTGCGAAAAGATTTGGTGGAATACTTATTGGTAGTATAGCAACTTTACTTGGCGTTGGAGGTAGTGTTATGACTATTCCGCTGCTTAAAAGACATGGCTATGGTATGGCTAAAAGTGTTGCTGCAGCAAATCCACTGACATTACCTATTGCTATAATAGGTACATTTATCTATGCTTTTTTATCGCCAACGGTTTATAGTCAAGTTTATAATTATCAAGGTCTTATAAATATAAGTATTTTGGGGGTACTTGTGATTTTTGGAGCATTAGGTATTATTCTAGCTAGATTTTTACCTAAAATTAGAGATGATATTCACTCAAAAATATATGTATTTTTATTAATATTGGTGACTATATCTATAATATTATAGGTGGAGACTATACTTTACTATCTAGATATTTACAAGATATCTATATGCTTATTTCCTTTTAAATGTAATATGTTAATATTTTTTATATAACAAGAGACATATTAAATATAACATGAATAAAAATCATATATTTTCTGTAGATATTATTAGAGGTTTTTCAATTCTTCTTGTTCTTTTACATCATTTTAATATTCCATATAAATTACACCTAGCTTGGTTTAATATTTTATGCCGTAATGGAAATTATGGTGTAACAATGTTCTTTGTTGTTTCTGGATTTCTAATTACTCGCAATAGCCTCAATAGATATGGAAATATTTCAGGTATTGATTTTAAAGACTTTTATATTCGACGTGCAGCAAGAATTCTACCGTGTTTATTTTTATTGGTGGCATTAGTATCGTTACTTGTTTGGGCAAATTTCCCAGTTTTTGTAAATCATGAACCTAATGGCATGCATGTTTCTTATGCAGCTACTGTTTTAGCGGCTTTAACATTTTGTATGAATATTCTAGTTATTCATTATGGTTGGGTTAACTACGTATTGGGTGTTTTGTGGTCTTTATCTGTTGAAGAAGTATTTTATCTTGTATTTCCAATCTTATGTTTTTTTCTAAAGAAGCGTCGGTATATCGTTATATTATTAATTTTTACGACGTTGTACGCTATATATTATCGATCTAATTTTTATTTAAATGCTAACGAAGCATACTTGTATCACTATTTTTCAAGTTTTGATGCAATCGCAATAGGGTGCTTCTTAGGTTTATTTTTTGATAGAAGAAAATATAGCTATTTATTTTATAATTTTAGGTATCTTATTATTTTATTAATGATATTTTTGTACTGTTATGCACCAATAAAACTCGTGAGTACTTGGAGTATGACCGTCTTTGCTATTTTAACAGCCCTATTAATTTATGCATATCAAAATAAAATAAGCGAAGAAAAAATATTTTTCCCATTTATATGGCTAGGTCATCGGAGTTATGAAGTTTATCTATTTCACTTGGTTATACTTGGGCTAGTTAAAATGAATTATATTCCAAGTACAACTAATGATTTAACAAAATGGTTTATATGTATTATTTATTTGGGTTTAAGTATGATGTTGGGTTCTTTGATCGAAAAATATTATTCACGTCCAATGAATAAAAAAATTAGATCAAAATTTATAAAACTAGGTTGAGACCTTATAGAGGTATCAACCTTTATATTAAGAAAGTTAATTTTTTAATTTTATTTGCTGTAAGGTTGAAAGTAAGTACTTTTGATCAGATGGGGTTAAATGTTTGAATTTAACTTCATGCATGAAATCATTTTGGTTAAAAGTATAGCTAGGATTTCTTTTTAGTGTTGAAGCAATTTCTTTCATCATTTGTACTGTGAGGTCTGAAATGTGTGTTCTTATATGATCTAAGCTTTCAGGATGTAATTGAATATTTGGTTCTGAGAGCCAATCGGCAATATAACGATACTGGACTGCTTTTGCGACATTCATTTGAGCTACAATGAATGGTTTAACGCTTTCGGGATTTAATCCTTCTATATCTGCAATATTGAGTGTTTTTTCAAGAACCTTTTGTTCTTGATCTAAAACCTCTACAGGTTGATGTGTTTGATATTTATTTGCTGCTACATCTTGCTACATCTGGCATAAATGCTAAACGTTGGTTTATCAAATTGAATAAAGGTGAGGATGTTTGTGCAAAAGTATGTACTGAAAATAAAATAGAGCAGAGAAAAATAACTGATTTATACATAACAAAATACTGAAAGGTAAAATCTGAATATAGCAAAATTTATACTGTGCTGAAGTTCTTTTATTTATTAAAATAAAGGGGTCGAAATAATGATTTCGACCCCTAGCATCAATTACTGACCAAAACGGCTAAGGTCTTCTTCAGGGCGAGGTGTTAGAATTTCAACACCCGTATCTGTAACTAAAAGCGTATGTTCATATTGTGCAGATAACTTATGATCTTTTGTTACAACTGTCCATTTATCACCTAATGTTTTTGTTTGCCAAACACCTACATTTACCATTGGTTCGATGGTGAAAGTCATACCAGTTTCAAGACGCATACCCGTATCTTTCTGGCCGTAATGAAGAATCTGTGGTTCATCATGGAATGTTAGACCAATACCGTGACCACAATATTCACGAACGACACTAAATCTTTCAGATTCAACATACTTTTGAATGACTGCGCCAATATCGCCAACATAAGCGCCAGGTTTTACAGTTGCAATTCCACGATAAAGGGCTTCTTGTGCCACTTTACAAAGGCGATTTGCCAAAATTGAAGTTTCACCACCAACAACATACATCATGTTTGTATCCCCATGATATCCGTCTTTAATTACAGTGACATCAATGTTGAGAATATCTCCATTTTTTAATTTTTTATTTTCAGAGGGAATACCATGGCAAACAACATGGTTAACAGAGGTGCAAATAGAATGCTGGAATGCAGCACGACCCGGTGCGGCACCATAGCCTAAACATGCTGGAATTGCATTTTGAACATTCACAATATAATCGTGACAGATTTGATCTAATTCAAGCGTGCTTACCCCAGCCTTGATATGAGGTTTAATCATATCAAGCACCTCTGCTGCTAAACGTCCCGCCACACGCATTTTTTCAATTTCATCTGGTGTTTTGATTAGTCGACGCGGAGCTTCGTAAGTACTATTCATGATCTCTAAAAACTTTTGGTAATTTGTGTGTGACTATGGTATAAATACGCACCCGTTTTATCAAATGCTTTTCGTGAATAAATTGATATTCTCGTAAGTAAATGACAAGGCGTTAAGAAAAAATCCGCACATATGTCGACACATTGCTCTGGGTGCCCAAAGTTGGGTGGAGAATGAGGACATATGGAGGCCTAACCCAAATTAAAGGTATTAAAATGGCAGATTATAACGTAGGTATGCGCGACCTTCTTCAAGCAGGCGCACACTTCGGTCACCAAACACGTTTCTGGAACCCAAAAATGCGTCAATACATTTTTGGTGCACGTAATAAAATTCACATCATTAACCTTGAGCACACTGTTCCAGCGTTAAATGATGCTTTGAACTATGCAAACCAATTGGCTAGCAAAAAGAACAAAGTTTTATTCGTGGGTACAAAACGCGCTGCTGCAAGCATCATCCGTGAACAAGCTCAACGCGCTGGTCAACCATATGTAGATCACCGTTGGTTAGGTGGTATGTTGACGAACTGGAAAACACTTCGCCAATCTATCAACCGTTTAAAAGACCTTCAAGTTCAATCACAAGACGGTACTTTTGCTAAACTTACTAAACGTGAAGCATTAGAACGTACTCGTGAAATGGAAAAACTTGAGCGTGCTTTAGGCGGCGTTAAAAACATGGGTGGTTTACCTGACGCATTATTTGTAATCGACGTTGATCACGAAGCGATTGCAATTAAAGAAGCTAAGAACCTTGGTATTCCTGTAATTGGTATCGTTGATACAAACTCTAACCCAGACAATGTTGATTACATCATTCCTGGTAATGATGATGCGATCCGTGCAGTAACACTTTATGCTTCTGCAATGGCTGATGCGATTCTTGCTGGTAAAGAATACGCTCAAACTCAAGCGAATGCTCAAGCTAAAACTGAAGAAGCAAAAGAAGCTGCTTCTGAGGCTTAATGCGTTTTGACGCAAGCTTGTCATTTTTGCGACATGTAATGGTGGCAAATTAAGCGTCGAGAGAAAGCAAACGGCCCATATCTTTTTTGGGCCGTTTTTCTTAAAAGATTTACTTTCTACCTTATTTAGGAGAATAACATGACTGCAATTACTGCAAGCATGGTAAAAGAATTACGTGACCGTACTGGTCTTGCAATGATGGAATGCAAAAAAGCTTTAACAGAAGCGAATGGTGATGTCGAAGTTGCGATTGATAACCTTCGTAAATCTGGTCAAGCAAAAGCTGCTAAAAAAGCAGGTAACATTGCTGCTGACGGTGCAATTACAATTGTTCAAAATGGTAATAAAGCTGTACTAGTAGAAGTTAACTGCCAAACTGACTTTGTTGCAAAAGACGAAAACTTTGCAAAATTCTCTAACCAAGTCGCTGAAATTATTTTAGCAACTGGTGAAACTGATGCTGCAAAACTTGCTGAAGTTAAGTTTGATGAAACTCAAACTATTGAAGAAGCACGTATTGCATTAGTTCAAAAAATTGGTGAAAACATCCAAATTCGTCGTGCAATAATCATTGAAGGCGAAAACCTAGCTGTTTATAAGCATGGTCTAAAAATTGGTGTTGTTGTATCTTACACTGGTGATGCAGATACTGGTAAAGGTCTAGCAATGCACATTGCTGCATTTAACCCTGTTGCAGTAAATGCAGAATCTGTTCCTGCTGAGCTTGTTGCAAAAGAAAAAGAAATTGCTGAAGCAAAAGCAATTGAATCTGGTAAGCCTGCAAACATCGTTGAAAAAATGGTTACTGGTTCAGTTGAAAAATACTTGAATGAAGTTACGCTTGAGCGTCAAATGTATGTAATCGACAACGATAAGAAAGTTGCTGATATACTTAAGTCTACAGGTACAACTGTAGCACAATTCGTTCGCTTTGAAGTAGGTGAAGGAATTGAGAAAAAAGCAGAATTAAGCTTCGCTGAAGAAGTTGCTGCTGCACAAGCTGGCGCTAAATAATTTAGCCTAGTGAAAAAGCCCCTTTATTGGGGCTTTTTTTATACATCGGTGTATTTAGAGGTAATTGGAATGAATAAGAATAAAAATATTATTATATTTATTGTGGCAATTCTTATAGGTGTTTTCGCATATAAATCTTTTCAAAAGATACATCAACCACAGCCTAAAACAAATATTGTCTATCAGCAGCCACAAAATAAGCAGAATGTTTCTGAAAATCAAACAATTCAGCAAGCTTACAAAAATCATCAAAGTAATGTTATTGTTGAAGGTGAGGGTGTTGTTAAGAAAGTATTACGTACAGATAATGAAGGTTCTCGCCATCAAAAATTTATTCTAGATGTTGGGAATAAACTTACTATTCTTGTTGCACATAATATCGACCTTGCATCTGAAATTCCTAAATTAGCAGTTGGTGAGACCGTTAAGTTTAAGGGAGAGTATGAGTATAATGAAAAGGGTGGAGTTCTACACTGGACACATAAAGACCCTCGTCAGAAGCATGAAGATGGATGGCTAAATGTTGCTGGTACGATATATCAGTAATTTAGATAAAATTAAAGCCACAATTTTTGTGGCTTAAGTCAAATATATAGAAGAGATTATTATAAAGCTTCAGTGTAAAATATAATTATGAGTTTGGTCCATCTACGCGTTCGATACTTACTTTTGCTGTACCTTCATTTGTTAGACCAATACGTTTGGCTGCACCATAAGAAAGGTCTAAGACACGATTGCCATGGAATGGGCCTCTGTCATTAACTTTAACTACAACGCTACGACCATTATCTTTATTTGTCACACGGATATAACAGTTAAGAGGGAGGCTTCTATGGGCAGCAGTGAGTGCATTCATATCGAATGTTTCACCATTGGCAGTTTTGCGACCATGGAATTGGCGACCATACCAAGATGCAATACCTGTTTGTGTAAAGCGACGTACAGTATTTGATGCAACTGTATTTAAGCGATCAATCATTGATGGCTCATCTTTTGGTACAGTTACTTTTGATGCAAGTGTCTGATTACGGATACGGTCTTCTGAATTTGAAAAGTGATTAAAAGACGGAATATATCGGTTTGAATCATTGTCACGATTAACAACACGTGCGGCTAAGTTTTCACTTTCGTTATCAACATTGTTGAAAGATGATTGAACTAAGTCGGCTTGGGTTTGTGACAGTACTAACCCGAAGGTTACTGCCACAAGGGCTTTCACGGGGAAGCGCATGAATAATCTCCTAGAAGAGTTTTATTTTTCAATGTAAACTATTGAAAAATAATAACATCTGTCTATAAATAGACTTCGGCTACTGTATTTGACGTAGCATGAATAATATGCGTCAAATACAAGTAGTGTCTACCTTACCATATGGTATAGTTACAAAAAGTCCGCATTCAAAAGCTTTTTTGATTACTAATTAATCAAATATGTAATGAAATATTTCAAAAATGAAGTTTTAGATATTTTTTTTAATTTTCTATTTCATTACCGAGTTGCCATACTGCTGTTGCATACATACGGCTGCGGTTATAGGTGGTAATCACTTGAAAATTAGGATAGGTAATATAATAAATAGGTCCATATTCGCCTTGTAATTGTATTAAATTAACAAGCTCAAGATCATCTATGTTGACTAGAGGGTTGAGTGGTTGAACACCTTGTTGTCTTAATAATCCATAGGGTAAAGGGTTGCTTAAATTTTGTGAGATAACAGCATCTGGATTATTACCTTTATATTGTGCAGGAAATCCAATAGGCTGATCTTTCTGCCAACCTTGCTGTGCTAAATAGTTTGCAATTGAAGCAATTGCATCGGGTGCAGAGTTTCTTAAGTCAACATGACCATTCCCATCATAATCAACACCATATTTCGCAATGTTACTTGGCATAAATTGAGGGTAGCCAACTGCACCTGCATATGAGCCTGTGATGGAAGAAATTGGATCTCCATCTTTATATGCCCATGCGATGAGCGCACCGAGTTCATCACTAAAGTAATCTGCACGCTTAGGGTAGCCAAATGCAAGTGTAGCAAGTGCATCACGGGTAATAATAGAACCTTTATTGCTACCAAAGCCTGTTTCAACACCAAGTATTCCTAGGATAATAGACTGAGGTACACCAAACTGTTGCTCTGCACGTTGTAGAGCATCGGCATATTGGCTTTTAAATTGAATGCCTTTTTGAATTGTTCCTGAAGTTAGAAACATACTTTGGTATTGATACCACGGTTTACTTTCCCCCGGACGTTGCATAATGCTTAAAATATTCGGCCGTGCTTTTGCATCAGCCATGGCTTGGTCAATTTGGTCTGAACTCAAACCATATTTTTGCATTGCATTTTGTTTGAATGCATCATAATTGGGTGCATTTATAAAGTCATTTGCCTGACAAAAAGAGGTACATAAAAAAGCAGTACTTAAGATAGTAATGTGCTGACCAATCTTATTTAGTTTTTTTAGCCACATAGTTTTTCCAATATATTATCGATGTGTATGTATTGACATCACAATTCCAAACGTTGTCATGAGTGTAATAATTGCTGTCCCACCATAACTCATAAATGGTAGAGGTACACCTACAACTGGTAAAATACCACTGACCATTCCTGCATTGACAAATACATATACAAAAAATGACAAACCATAGGTACTTGCGAGTAAGCGTCCATAGTTGTGAAAAGAGTTCATCCCAATTTGAAAAGTTCGGCAAATAATTGCGAAATATAGAAGAATAAGTAAAGTGACTCCAATAAGTCCAAACTCTTCTGAATATGCAGCAATCACAAAGTCGGTATGTCCTTCAGGTAGGAAGTGCAAATGTGACTGTGTTCCATGTAAAAACCCTTTGCCTGAAAATCCACCTGATCCAATTGCTGTTTTAGATTGAATAATATTCCAACCTGTACCTAGTGCATCAGCTTCTGGATTTAAAAGAGTAAGTACGCGCTGTTTTTGGTAATCATGTAATAAAAACTCCCAAGCGATAGGAATAATAAGACCTGCTGCTGCAATTGCTGCTGCAATGAGTTTCCAAGATAAGCCACTTAAGAAAAGTACAAAAATACCACTTGCTAAAACAAGAAGAGATGTACCTAAGTCGGGTTGTTCTGCAATAAGAATAAAAGGAACAAAAATGAGAATAAGCGTAATAAAAACACTTTTAAAACTAGGTGGAAGAGGGTATCTGGTTAGAAACCATGCTGCCATCATTGGCATACCAATTTTCATAAATTCACTAGGCTGAACACTTCCTATACCAGGGACATCAAGCCATCGCTGCGCACCTAATCTAATTTCACCAACAGCTTTGACCGCGGCTAAACAAACAATGCCAAATATATAAAAATAGGGTGAAAATGTTTGGAATACTTTTGGTGGAATTTGTGCAATCACAACCATGACAATAAAGCCAATACCAAAGCTAATCGCTTGCTTGGTTACAAGTCCTGTATCTTGTGCCGATGCACTATAAAGGACAACAAGCCCTAAACATGCACAAAGAAGTAAGAATAAGAAGAGCCATGGATCAACATGAATTTTTTGCCAACGTGATGGTCGCATTGCTGTACTCAGACCATCACGAGGTGCTTGTCGTAAGAATTTATATTGTGAGCTTGGTGGCATGGTATTGTCTAAATTGGTGATGATCAGCAGAGCTGAATGCTAACATAATCAAGATATTTTCTTATCTGATGAATACAAAAAAATAGCACAAATTAGGGTGTATTAAAGAATAGTTGGTCATGATGGTGTGCAATGATTTTTAACTCTTCTTTATTTAAACGAGGAATAATTTTGTCTATTGCAATATGAACAGCTTTTGTAATGCCTGTACAGCCAATATCAGCCGCTTTTCTTTTAATCATGCCTAAATCAAGTGTTTGATAAAAGTCGTGCATATAATAACGAATGGTTTCATCTGCAAAGAGTTTGTAGTGTTCAGCCAATAGGAATAAGTCGACTTTTTCTCCTTTTTTAAGCTGAGAAAAGTTTTCTTTTAGGTTGATGGTAATATGGGACTCGAGTTGCTCACCAACATAGTCTTGTTCATCTACTTTAAATATACTTTTTTTTGAAAATTGGATAGATTGCTGAACTGTTTTATTAGAGGCTTTACCAAGCAATTGTTTAAGCAAGGCAGATACACTTGATTCGATAAATCGAGCTAGTTTTTCGGCAATGTCTCGTTTTTCATTTTTAGGGAAGTCTTCAACGACATTAATAAGAAGTGCCTGAATAATTTCTTTATTAATGAGTAAAGCAATATCATTTCTTAATGGGTAGAGTTCTTCTGAGTCATTTTTTTTTTGAATAATTTCTTGAATTTTTGTGAGTAAAGTCGGAGATGGAATAAAACCAAAATGTGCCATGAATTTTTCACTCTGTTGGTGGCATGAAACGAGTTGTATTATAAGAAGAAATTAGTAATGAAGTATATAAATATTAAGAGATATACCTTATATTTAAAGTATATCTCTATTAAGTTTGGGTTATTGTCTAGATAGGCGTAGGGGAGTTTGAGGAAGCCAAGATAGATGGGAAACACGACAAGGATTAATATCTAAACCACCTCTACGTGTATAAGCGGCATAAACCATTAATTTGTTTGGTTGAAGATTTTGCCAAATTTCTGCAAACATTTGCTCTACACATTGCTCGTGAAAGCCATTATGTTGTCTAAAAGAAATGATATAAGCTAAAAGGCTTTCATGAGAGATCTTTTTACCTTCATATCTAATAAAAACTGTTCCCCAATCGGGCTGTCCCGTAACAGGGCAGTTGCTACGCAATAAATTTGAATATAAATATTCTTCTGTTTCTTGACTTGATGTTGAATCTAATTCAAGTAAAGATGCATCTGGGTGCTGTGATAGTTTTTGCGGTGATAAGTGATCTAAACAAGAACCTTCAGGTTGATTGACTAATAAATCATTTGGATGAGTAAGTTCTAAAGTAATAGGTGCTTGTGCAGCTTGAGAAAGATCTTTTTCAACAGTTTGAACGAGTTCAGAGTGGTTTGCAAAGCAAGTGAAATTTAAGCTGTTGAAATAAAGTTTTAAAGACTTAGACTCAATTAAATATTTTGAGTTGGCAGGAATGTTTAAGCGTCCAATCGCAACCTGTGGAATGTGCTGTGAATTGAGCCATGACAATTCAAAAACATGCCACCAATCATTGCCCTGTTGCACCTCTGATATAGAAGCATATGCCTCGCGAGATGGCTCACGAGGAATTGGAAATAAAATATCAGGCTGATATTGGGTAGGGTATTGGGTTTCTTTACCTAATAAAGACTGTTCGACACTCATTCACGTATTCCTGAACCACGAGATAATAAATAGTAAGCAAATGCATAGAAAACTGCGCAAAATAGTGTAATCACAAGTAGTGATGTTGTCACGTTTACATCACTATGACCTAAAATGCCATAACGAAATGCATTGACCATGTATACGATAGGATTGATGAGAGAAAGCTTTTGCCAAAAAGGGCTAAGTGTACTAATTGCATAAAATACACCGCCAAGATAGGTGAGCGGTGTAAGTACAAATGTTGGTACGATTGAAATGTCATCAAAAGAGCGTGCATACACAGCGTTAATAAAGCCAGCAATAGAGAAAAGAAGGCTTGTAATAATGACAGTATAAACAGTGATGAAAATATTATGTATTTCAAGATGGGTGAAGAATAGACTGACTATAGTGACAATAAAACCAACCAGTACACCGCGACAAATTCCACCAATGACGTAGCCCCAAAGTACTAATGAGAGTGGTACTGGGCTTGTGATAAGTTCTTCAATGCTTTTTTGAAACTTGGCACTATAAAAACTTGAACATACATTCGAATAACTGTTGGTAATGACAGACATCATAATTAAGCCAGGTACAATGAACTGCATGTAACTAAAGCCACCCATTTCTCCAATGCGCGAACCGACTAAGTTGCCGAAAATGACAAAATATAAGCTCATTGTAATTGCAGGTGGTAGAAGTGTTTGTGGCCAAATACGCATAAAACGTCTGACTTCTTTTGTTACAAGTGTCCAAAGCGCAGTCCAGAGCTGATTCATATTCATGAAGATGCTCCTTGTAAGTTTTTCTCTACCATTTTAACAAATAGCTCTTCTAATCGGTTCGATTTATTGCGCATACTGCGGACTTTTATACCTAAAGCTTCAAAAAGTTGGAAAAGCTCATTGAGAGCATGTGCCTTGTCCATTGTCACTTCTAAAGTCATGCTATCTACTAAATTGAACTGAATACCAATAATTTCGATAGATACGGGTTCAATTGCTTCCTCTAAGTCAAAAATAAAAGTTTCTTCATTCAGTTGACTTAAAAAGCTTTTCATTGAGGTATCTTCTTTAATGACACCATGATCGATAATGGCAATGCGTCTGCACAGCATTTCTGCTTCTTCTAAATAGTGCGTGGTAAGAATAATCGCAGTACCATTTTCATTCATTTCACTTAGAAACTCCCACATAGAGCGTCTAAGCTCAATATCTACGCCTGCGGTTGGTTCATCTAAAATAAGTAATTTGGGTTCATGCATCATTGCACGTGCAATCATTAAGCGGCGTTTCATGCCACCAGAAAGCATCCTTGCTTGCATATTTCTTTTAGACCATAAACCTAGTTTTTCTAGGTAATGTTCTGCACGTTTCTCTGCGATTTTTTTGGGAATACCGTAATAGCCTGCTTGAGTCACTAGAATATCAAAGGTCTTTTCGAAGTGACCAAAGTTAAATTCTTGAGGGACGACACCTAAACATTGTTTTGCTTCTGATGGGTGTGTATCTAAGTCATGACCAAATATTTCTATATTGCCAGCAGTTTTTTTGGTTAATGAACTAATGATGCCTATTGTTGTCGATTTTCCTGCGCCGTTAGGACCAAGTAGCGCATAAAATTCACCCTCAGGTACATTTAAATTGACACCTTTGAGTGCCTCAAAACCATTTTTATAGGTTTTTGACAACTCGTGAAGCATTAAAGCATCAGTCATGAATTTCTCACGTATAATTAGATACGATATATTGTGATTGATTATTTTCAATAAACCAAGTGGTCATGTTGTAATTCAGTCTTTCTAAAAAAGAATGATTAAATGATAGACATAAGGATTCACTGGGAATTGAAGGGACTGTATTTTATATTTTTTTTTGTTATGATGTCGCTGCAATTATTATAATGCGCCTATAGCTTAACTGGATAGAGTACAGGTTTCCGAAGCCTGTGGAGTGGGTTCGAGTCCCGCTGGGCGTACCAATTGATCATGTCATATCTTCTCAACTCCTCTCAAAACCATTGAAATATAAAGAATCCAGCATATATTTGTTATCATGACCTCTCATCACTTTTCGTGGATTCTTGCAATTTTTGCGGTAAGTGGCTAATCATGAAAAACGGTTACCGTAAAAGAAAAAACATTAAGACTGTACTTTTAGAATTTTTTATAACTCACATCCATGTAAGTCTTAAATATCTAACAATTATAAGTGGCTAGCTTCTAAAGCTTGTCTTAAATATGGATCTAATTCGGTTTGCTTTAATAGCCATTGAACATAGTCTTTAGGTAAGTCTGAAATAGCTGTACCTTTATGTTTTCCAAAGTTAAGCATTTTAGGAATACGTGCATCTTCAGAGGCTTTATAAAGCTCTTCGATATTATTTACACCTGTATGTGCAATAATATGCATTAAAATATTTGCAGTTAAAATGATATCTGCATCTGCTCTATGTGCACCTTTTAATAGTTCTCTTGCTTTTGAACTGCCTTTACTAATTTGGTAAATCAGAGCTGAAATATTATGTGCCTCTGCATCTGGCCATACAGCACGTGCAAGAGCTAGAGTACAAATAGGCTTAATATTTTTGGTGTCTATTCCACAGTAAGAAATTGCTTTAATGTCATAATCGATATTATGCCCAATAATATATGTTGTTTCTTTGGGTAGCTGAAACTCAGTATAAAAAGGCTGTTGTTCAAGATCAGACTCTAAAATATGGTGAACAGCCATCGAAGCATATGAAATCGGTTCGCCAACTTGATAAAATTGATCAAAAATCTGGTCTTTATGTAGCGTTAGCTTTCCCGCATTGAGCTCAATAGGTGCATAAGCAATTTCTATTGGGAGGCCGTTTAAGTTGTGTGTTTCAGTATCTAATATAATGCTTTGCATACGTTTTAAAGGTCTAAAATTTTATCTTCTATATTAGCATTTTTATAATATTGAGACATGAGAGAAATATTTTGTATCGCTGTAAAAAAAATTTAAGCCAAAAGTGTTTATGTTATTTAATACAAAAAATTAAGAGTATTGATAGATTTATTTTAAATAATCATGTATTTAAACATACAATTAGAATTTATAAAATAAATAATTGAAAAAATTAATTAATGTATAAAGATGAGGTTTTTTTATTGCATCTTGATGAAACTTCATGCAAAAAATAATAAAAGTTCGTGTTAGAATAAACTTCGATTTTAGCACGGCTTAAAAGCCCTAATTAATAGGACCCTCGCTAATGTTTGACAACATCTCAATTTCTGAATTTGATCCAGAATTAGCAAAAGCAATTTCTTCTGAAGATGCTCGTCAAGAAGCTCATATTGAACTTATTGCATCTGAAAACTACTGTTCTCCTGCTGTTATGGAAGCACAAGGCAGTAAATTAACAAATAAATATGCAGAAGGTTATCCTGGCAAGCGTTATTACGGTGGTTGCGAATACGTAGATGTAATCGAACAAATGGCGATTGACCGTGCAAAAGAACTTTTTGGTGCTGATTATGCAAACGTTCAGCCACATGCAGGTTCACAAGCCAATGCAGCAGTATATTTAGCATTACTTAATCCAGGTGATACTGTACTTGGTATGAGTCTTGCGCATGGTGGGCATTTAACGCACGGTTCTAAAGTAAACTTTTCGGGTAAGACATATAACGCTGTTCAATATGGTTTAAACCCAGAAACTGGCGAAATTGATTATGAAGAAGTAGAGCGTTTAGCTTTAGAGCATAAGCCTCGTATGATTCTTGCAGGTTTTTCTGCATATAGCCGTATTGTAGATTGGCAACGTTTCCGTGATATTGCAGATAAAGTAGGTGCGTACTTATTTGTAGATATGGCTCATGTTGCTGGTTTAGTTGCTGCTGGTGTTTATCCAAACCCTGTGCAAATTGCAGATGTAACAACAACAACAACACATAAAACACTACGTGGCCCGCGTTCAGGTCTTATTCTTGCGAAAGCAAATGAAGAAATTGAAAAGAAACTACAGTCAGCAGTATTCCCTGGTAATCAAGGTGGTCCATTGGTTCACGCGATTGCAGGTAAAGCAGTTTGCTTTAAAGAAGCAATGACGCCTGAATATAAAGTTTACCAACAACAAGTTGTTAAAAATGCGAAGGCAATGGGCGAAGTTCTAATGGAACGTGGTTATGAAGTTGTATCTGGTGGTACAGATAACCATTTATTACTTGTTTCTTTAATTAAACAAGATATTACAGGTAAAGAAGCAGATGCATGGTTAGGTTCTGCACATATTACTGTAAATAAAAACTCTGTTCCAAATGACCCACGTTCTCCGTTTGTAACTTCAGGTATTCGTGTTGGTACGCCTGCTGTGACTACACGCGGTTTTGGTGAAGGCGAAGTAAGAGACCTTGCTCATTGGATTGCTGATATCCTTGATAGTAAAGGTGATGACGCTGTAATTGCTGCGGTAAAAGATAAAGTGTCAGAAGTATGTGCTAAATTTCCTGTATATGCTCAGTAATTATTAGTATAGATGCAAATAAAAAAACGGTCATTTTGACCGTTTTTTATTTTAATAGTGAATTATGGGTGTTGAGGGCTAGGAGGTGTAAATGCAAGGGCACATTTACCAGTAAAGTTTTGGCCAGCAATATTTACGCTTTTAGATGAAGGGTTTGTGCTACATACGCTTGATAATTCAGGTTCATCGCCTTTAAGTGCTTTACTTGGTTTTGCAGGGATAAATTGCGCTTGGCAAGTACCATTCCAAAGAATACCATTTGCTGCAAAAGAAACAGGTGCGCCAACAGTTTTGCCTCGACAAACTTGTGCAAAGCGCTGTGGATTATAGTTATTTTCATCATGTTCTCGTGCTTGAGCCATTGTTGCTAGACCAAGCCCAAGGCTTGCACATAATGCAGCGGTTAAAAATTTATTTTTCATTGCTCTTATTCCTTATGTGATCTGTTTGTAGTTGGATTTTAATGCGTACATTTAGTATAAAAAAACAGCATAGTTATGTCATGCCTTTTTAGTAAAATAAATATGCTCCTTTGTGAGTAAATGATATTAAATGCAAATACATGTTGTTTTGTGTGATTTGTATAAAATGTAAATGTATCTCTAAAAAGCATCTTTAAAATAATATTTCTGCTATAATATTGGGTCTTTTTTATTTCTGACGCTAATATTATGCATTATCCTAAAGTTTACGATGTTATCGTTATTGGTGGTGGTCACGCTGGTACGGAGGCCGCACTTGCAGCAGCTCGTATGGGCCGACAGACGTTGCTACTGACTCATAATATTGAGACTTTAGGGCAGATGAGCTGTAACCCTGCAATTGGTGGTATTGGAAAATCTCACTTAGTCCGTGAAATTGATGCACTAGGCGGGGCAATGGGGCTTGCAGCCGATAAGGCAGGTATCCAATTTCGTATTTTAAACTCTAGAAAGGGTGCGGCAGTAAGAGCAACACGTGCTCAAGCTGACAGAGTGTTGTATAAAGCTGCGATTAGAGATACCTTAGAAAACCAAAAAAACTTAGATATTTTTCAGCAAGCTGCAGACGACATTATTGTTGAAGGTGATACTGTTAAAGGTGTTGTCACTCAAATGGGAATCCATTTCGAGACTAAAACGGTTGTATTAACAACAGGCACATTCTTGGGCGGTGTTATCCATATTGGTTTACAAAAATCGAGTGGTGGCCGTGCGGGAGATCCTCCTTCAATCGCGTTAGCAGATCGCCTTAGAGAGTTACAGTTACCTGTCGGTCGTTTAAAAACAGGTACACCACCACGTATTGATGCGCGTTCTGTTGATTTTTCTGTAATGACAGCACAACCTGGAGATTTTCCATCACCAACAATGTCATTTATGGGTGATGCATCTATGCATCCAGAACAAGTGAATTGTTATATTACACATACTAATGAACAAACTCATGACATTATTCGCAGTGGCTTAGATCGTTCACCAATGTATACAGGTGTAATTGAAGGTGTAGGTCCTCGTTATTGTCCTTCTATTGAAGATAAGATTCATCGTTTTGCAGATAAAGATTCTCATCAGGTATTTATCGAACCTGAAGGTCTAACTACGCATGAGTTATATCCAAATGGTATTTCTACTTCGCTTCCATTTGATGTTCAGTTTAAATTGGTTCGTTCAATCCGTGGTATGGAAAATGCACATATTTTGCGTCCAGGTTATGCAATTGAATATGACTACTTTAACCCGCAAGCATTAAAATTTACGTTAGAAACGAAAGCCATTAATAGCTTATATTTTGCTGGTCAAATTAACGGTACAACGGGTTATGAAGAGGCTGGTGCTCAAGGTCTTCTTGCAGGATTAAATGCAGCACGCCGTGCTTGGGAACAAGAGGAATGGACACCAAAACGTGATGAAGCTTATATGGGTGTTCTCGTTGATGATTTAATTACGCTTGGTACAAAAGAACCGTATCGTATGTTCACTTCACGTGCTGAATATCGTTTAATGCTTCGTGAAGATAATGCGGATCAGCGTTTAACAGCCATCGGGCGTGAAATGGGGCTTGTAGATGATGCAAGATGGGCAACGTACTGCGAGAAAATGGAAGCAGTTGAAACCGAGACTGCAAGGTTACAGCACTTATGGGCAGCGCCAAATAACCCAATGGGTAAAAAATTCGTAGAGATGACTGGTGCAGACTTAAGCAAAGAATGTAGTGCAATTGATCTATTAAAGCGTCCTAAAGTGAGCTTTAAGCAAATTGCAGAACTTACAGGCTCTGAAGTAACAGAACAAGTGGGTGAGCAAATTGAGATTGCTGTAAAATATGCAGGATATATCAATCGTCAACAAGATGATGTTGCACAGTTAAAACGTTTGGAAGAAACAAAAATTCCTATTGATTTCGATTATGATATTGTTTCGGGTCTATCAAGAGAGATTACCCAGAAGTTAAAAGCTGTGCGACCAGAAACTTTAGCACAAGCAAATCGTATTCCTGGTGTAACGCCAGCAGCAGTACAATTAATTATGATTACGATTCGTAAAAATAATAGTTCGCGTAAAATTGCATAAAATTTTAAAAAACCTGCATTATTGTGCAGGTTTTTTTTCTTCTACTTCATATACTTGCTGTGCCACTATATATGGTTCTATATGAAGAATTTTTTTGCCAAAGCTTCTGAGCCACCATACCAGTTGAGAGGTGAAAGGTACTGTTGCAGAAACTTCAACAATATTTTCATCTATAGGCTCAATTTCTTGGTCTAGGCTTAATTTACTTTCGTAAAAAGTCTGAGCCGTATTTTCAGTCATTTTTAGTTTAAGCTGAATATTTTTTGTAGGTTGATCATAGTTAACTCTAAAACCAAGTGCACCCGATTCTATATATTCATCAATGTTAAAATTAGCAGGGTGTAATGCACGATGATCTAAGACGGTAGCAGATTTAAATCGATGGAGTGCAAAAGTGCGAACATCTGATTTATCATGCCGAGTACAAATAAGATAAATAATTGCTCCTTTTTGCACGAGAGCCAAAGGGTTGAGTATATAAGTTTTATTTTCCCCCTGATTTGTCCGTGCCTGATAAATACACTCTAGTTGTTTATCTTGCAGTAATCCCTCATAAATTACTTGTTGAGCAACCTTATTGACAATAGGTGGGATGAGCGGTTGTGATGCAGGCACTATGCGTACGCGGTTAATCCACTGTCTCACATTATTTTGTGTAGATAAGCTATGCCTTGCTAAATCAAACCAAGGGTTCATTTCTTCAATTAAGCTTTGTGGTAGTAGATGTCTTAGGTGTTCCTCAACCATCATAAAAGTAACAGCTTGGGAGCTTGTCATCTGTGGTAGGCTTTGAATAGGTGCATTTGCTTGCCAACGCCATCCTTGCGGTGTTTCTCCATTGTTTTCGATAGGGAATCGTTGAGCAAGTTGATTCAGATCACGTTGAATAGTACGTAAACTGATAGCAACACCTTCTCGCTCTAATATTTCTTGTAGTGTTCTAGTACCCGTCCATGTACCTGCTGTGAGCCGAGACAAAATCTGCCATTGTCGGTATAAGCTGTTGGAGGTGTCTTTTTCTTGTATAGACATAATTGATGAATAATTAAGTGAAAATGTTAGATTGTATTTTGAAATATTACGCTAAAAAGATGAGATGAGGCTAGTAGATTTTAATATGATATTTAAAGGAGAGGGTGACTTTATCAAATAATAAAGCCACCTAGCTAGTTATTCATCATCATCAAATTGATTGTAGTACTCAGGTGATAAATTGCTAAAACGAGTATATTGACCCTCAAAAGCAAGTCTAACGGTACCAATAGGGCCGTTACGTTGCTTACCAATAATAATTTCAGCAGTACCAGCTTCTTTCGATTCTTTATTATAGACTTCATCTCTATAAATAAACATAATCAAATCGGCATCTTGTTCGATCGCACCGGATTCACGTAAATCTGACATCACAGGACGCTTATTTGGTCGGTTTTCCAAACTACGGTTGAGCTGAGATAGTGCGACAACAGGGCAGTTCATTTCTTTTGCCAATGCTTTTAGACTTCGAGAAATTTCTGAAATTTCACCTACACGGTTGTCACCCATACCAGGTACTTTCATGAGCTGTAAGTAATCGACCATAATACAGCCAAGTTTTCCACCATGTTGTTTTGCAATTCTACGCGCACGGGCTCTTAGCTCTGTCGGTGGAAGAGCAGAAGAGTCATCTATATAGAGTGATTTTTCTTGCAGTTGTAAAATTGTTCCTGTTACTTTTGACCATTCATCACTGTCTAGTTTCCCTGAGCGAAGATGGCCTTGATGCACTTTGCCATAAGAAGAAATTAAACGCATTGCAATTGAGTCAGCTGGCATTTCCATAGAGTAGACCAATGCAGGCAAATCTGAGTTAAATAAAACACTTTCAATGAGGTTCATTGCAAATGTTGTTTTACCCATAGATGGACGTGCAGCAACAATAATGAGGTCTCCTGCCTGCATACCAGACGTTTTGTTATCTAGTTCTAAAAAACCTGTAGAAAGCCCTGTGATATTGCCTTCCATTTGAGAGAGTTCACTCAGTTTGTTAAATACGTCTGAAACAACAGAAGTAATTGGTTTTGGGCCTGCACTCTTTTTATTGTTGTTATGCTGTTCAGCAATTGAGAAAATATTTGTTTCAGCAAGGTCGAGTAAGTCTGAAACAGTACGACCTTTTGTATCATAAGCATTGAGTAAAATTTCATTACTTGCTTTGATCATGCTACGTAATGTCGCAAATTCTTTAATTTTATGGGCGTATGTTTCTAAGTTATAGAAGCTAGAAGGTGAGTCTGACATCAGTTGCATTAAATAGTCTTCTCCACCTATAGTATCAAGTAGGCTTTGCTTGGTTAGCCAGTCATGAACCAATACAGCATCATATGGAGAGTTATCTTTCGCAAGTCGATCTATTGCACGAAAGATATATTTATGGCGTGTTGCATAGAAATCTTCTTCAGTGAGTGTATCACCAACTTGCTCAAATGATTCGGCAACAGTCATTAATGCTGCAAGTACAGCCTGCTCAATAGCCAAATTATGTGGTGGTGTACGAAACTCTTTGAGTTGATTTGACTCAGATGAGTTTTTGTTATCATTTTTTAATGATGGTGCAAGTGGGGCATTCGCCTGAGACATAAATAACCTTAGCGTTCATATAGAAAAGCAGAGAGTTGGATGAGTTATTTTAACGAGAAATGATACAAAATTATAGAACTATAAAAACAAAAAAAGAGCATGCAAAGGCATGCTCTTTTTTATGCAGAGAAATTACTCAGAAACGATAGTAACGAGAACTTCTGCAACAACATCATGATGCAATTGGATTGCGATGTTGAATTCACCAGTGTGGCGAAGTGCACCATTTGGTAAACGAACTTCTGCACGGTCAACATTTAGACCAGCATTTGTTAAAGCATCAGCGATATCGCGAGTACCGATAGAACCGAATAGTTTACCTTCATCACCAGCTTTTGCAGTGATAACGATGTTTACTTCGTTTAATTGGTCAGCACGTGCTTGAGCAGCAGATAAAACTGCAGCTTCTTCTTTTTCAAGTTCAGCACGACGAGCTTCGAAAGCAGCTGTGTTTGCTTCAGTAGCAGCAACTGCTTTACCTTGAGGAATCAAGAAGTTACGACCATAACCAGCTTTAACAGCTACTTTGTCGCCTAATTTACCAAGGTTTTTAATGCGTTGTAATAAGATAACGTCCACAGCTCACCTCACTTATGGTTGTCAGTGTACGGAATCAAAGCCAAGAAACGAGCTTGTTTAACAGCAAGCGCTAATTGACGTTGATAACGTGCTTTTGTACCAGTGATACGGCTAGGAACGATCTTGCCGTTTTCAGTGATATACTGTTTTAAAGTATCGATATCTTTATAGTCGATGTATGCAACATTCTCAGCTGTAAAGCGGCAGAACTTGCGACGACGGTAAAAACGTGCCATTGATGTTCTCCTTAAGCTTCAGCAGATTCTTGAGTTGCTTGTTGTGCTTCTTCACGTTGAGCTTTACGCGCACGCTTTTCTTCAGCACTTTTAGCAAGCAAAGATTCTTCTGTAATTGCATTATCACGACGGATAACTAAATTACGAATAATTGCATCGTTGTAACGGAATAATTCGTTTAATTCGTCAAGCGTAGTTTGACCACATTCAACGTTCATTAGAATGTAGTGTGCTTTATGAATTTTGTTGATTGGGTAAGCCAATTGGCGACGGCCCCAATCTTCTAAACGGTGAATTTGACCTTCAGCTTCTTTGATGTGAGAGATATAGCGTTCAACCATACCTACCACTTGATCGCTTTGGTCTGGGTGTACCAGAATTACGATTTCGTAGTGACGCATTGTCAGCTCCTTACGGTTTATGCAGCTTTTAAAAAAATATTAATTAAAAGCAAGGAGTCATACTGTGATTACAGTATGTCGCAAAAGCGAGTTGAGGATTTTATATAGTTTTTTATGAAAATTCAAGATTAATTTGCTTTAAGATAGAGTGAAGCAGCACTCTATCTTAAATTAGAAAATAGGTAGGAATGGTGCAGGAGATTGGTAGCTAAAGCTAAAACTAATACTTAATGCTGTAATTAAAATGACAGAATAAAGAAAATAGCGTTTTGCCCAATTTTTCTCACACTCTTTATCCATTTTCTTGAAACCGATGATGGATAAATATAACCAATAAGCACAAAGTGCGTTAAAAGTAATTAAGAAAAAAATATTTGTATAGTGAAAACAATATAAGCCATTTAATACAGCTGTAAATAGGATCACATATATTAAACATTCTAACTTTGTTCGAGCAATCGAACGTGCAACAGGCAAAATAGGAATGCCTGCGCGCTTATAGTCATCGAAACGATAAATTGCAATTCCCCAAGAATGAGGCATTTGCCATAAACCATAGGCAAGGAATACAAGTAAAGCTGCGATATCAAATTGATGTGCAACTGCTGTATAGCCTATAACAGGTGGGCAAGCACCTGAAATACTGCCAATTACAGTCTGGTGAATTGAAGTTCGTTTAGACCATAAACTATAAAAGAATACATAAACAACAAAACCAAGTACGGCAAAACCAAAAGCATATATGTTCGTAAAGTACCATAAGATAGCTAAACCAAGACTACCTAGAACAAAAGCAAAACATAATGCGATAGATGGTTGAATGACTTTAGTGACCAATGCACGATTTTTTGTTCGTTGCATTTTAGGGTCAATATCTTGGTCAATAAAATTGTTTACAACACACCCAGATGCAACAACAAGTGTTGTACCTATGAGAGTGAGTAGAAGTAACAGGATATTCACAGAGCCTTGGGCGGCTAAGAAGAAGCCACCCAAAGTGGTAACGAAGTTACCAAATAGAATCCCTGGCTTTGTCAGGAATATATATTGTTTCAGCATGACAACCAGTTTAGATCATCATGTTGTAATGTAAGTAATTCATTACCCAAACAGAACCAATAAGCAAAATTGCAATAGTCAAGATGGTGTAAATAAAGGCAATTACATTCCAGCGCTGTTCTTCAGATGAGTTCATGTGTAAGAAGAAAATCAACTGTACAAGAACTTGAACAATACCTGTAATACCTACTACTGAAAGCAATAATGTATGGCTAAATCCACCTGTCATTACCATACCAAAAGGAATAATGGTAAGAATAATAGATAGAATAAAACCAATAGTGTATTGCTTTAAGCTACCGTGAGCGCTGTTTTCTGTGTGGTGATCATGACTCATGAGATAGCTCCCATCAAGTAAACAACACTGAATACGCAAATCCAAACGATATCAAGGAAGTGCCAGAATAAACTTAAGCATGCTAAACGACGCGTATTTGGTAATGTCAAACCATTCTTTTTAATTTGAAAAATTAATACGATCATCCATACAAGGCCAGATGTTACATGGATACCATGTGTTCCAACCAATGTAAAGAAAGCTGATAAGAATGCACTATGTGTTGGACCATGACCTGCCATAACTAAATGGTGGAATTCATTGAGTTCCATACCAATAAAGGTTGCACCAAATAGAAAGGTAATAATTAGCCAAGTAATTACACCATTTGCATTGTTTTTATGTCGAGCAAGAACCGCAAAACCAAAAGTTACAGAGGAAATCAGAAGGGCAAATGTTTCAATTAAAACATAGCTTAATGATTCGCCAAATAATTCGCTTGGACTTGGTGTTCCTGCAGGAACATGTGTATGTAAAACAATATAGGCAATGAAGAGTGTCCCGAATAATACGAGGTCACTCATTAAATATGTCCAAAAACCAAAGACAGTGATATCTGTATCATCGTGGTGATGATCATCATGCCCATGGCCTTGTTGATGAAGTACTTCAGCCATCCTTTTAGTCCTTCTTCAAGTGTTTTTCTAAAATGGCATAACGTTCATTCTCAATGCGCTCAACTTCTGCAGCAGGAACGTAGTAGTCAACTTTCTTGGTGTAAGAACTTCTAATCAAAGTAATAATAGTTGCAGCAAAGCTTACAAATACTAACCACCAAATATGCCAAATAAGTGCAAAGCCTAACACTGTAATGAGTATAGCCATCACAAAACCAGCCGAACGATTTGTTGGCATATGAATATCTTCATATTTTTCTGGTTTAATATAAGCAACGCCATCTTCTTTGTCTAACCAAAAACGATCGATATGTTCGCCATTTGGAATATAAGCAAAGTTATAAAATGGTGCAGGAGATGATGTAGACCATTCAAATGTACGGCCATCCCATGCATCGCCAGTGTAGTCGATGTTGTCGTTGCGTTGTAAATAACCAACAACGATTTGCATGATAAAGCAAAGGATACCAATTGCGACAAGAACTGCACCAACCATAGCAATTGCTAAATATGGTGTCCATTCTGGGTTGTCATATGTATTTAAGCGACGAGTCATACCCATGAAACCAAGGATATAAAGTGGCATAAATGCAAAGTAGAAACCAAAGAACCAGAACCAGAAAGATGCTTTACCCCATGCTTCATTTAACTTCCAGCCAAACATTTTTGGCCACCAGAAGACAATTGCAGCAAATAGACCGAATACAACACCACCAATAATTACGTTATGGAAGTGAGCGATAAGGAATAGTGAGTTATGTACCAAGAAGTCAGCTGGTGGAACAGCCATAAGTACACCTGTTAAACCGCCGATACCAAAAGTCACAAGGAAGCCAAGTGTCCAAAGCATTGGAGATGTAAAGGTAATACGACCTTTATACATGGTAAATAACCATGAGAAGATTTTAACACCTGTTGGGATTGCAATAACCATTGTCATAATACCGAAGAAGGCATTGACGTTTGCTCCTGCACCCATAGTGAAGAAGTGGTGTAACCATACAACTAATGAAAGTACAGCAATTGCAATTGTGGCATATACCATAGTTTTATAGCCAAAGAGTGCTTTACGTGAGAAAGTAGGAACAATCTCAGAGTAAACACCAAATGCTGGTAATACTAGGATATAAACTTCAGGGTGACCCCATGTCCAAATCAAGTTTACGTAGAGCATTGGACTACCGCCAAGGTCATTCGTAAAGAAGTGGAAATCAAAGTAGCGGTCAAGTGTAAGCATTGCAACAGTAGCAGTAAGCACTGGGAATGTTGCGACAATCAGCACACAAGTACATAAAGCAGTCCATGTGAAGATTGGCATATCCATAAGCTTCATGCCTGGTGCACGCATTTTAATAATCGTGACGAGGAAGTTAACACCAGTAAGCAGTGTACCTAAGCCCGATATTTGCAGTGCCCAAATCCAATAATCGACCCCGACACCAGGAGAATATTGAATACCAGAAAGAGGAGGGTATGCTAACCAACCTGTCGCAGCAAACTCACCAAGTACAAGTGATACCATGATGAGACCAGCAGCACCAGCAAAAGCCCAGAAGCTAAATTGGTTAAGTAAAGGGAAAGCAACGTCGCGTGCACCAATTTGTAATGGCACAATAACGTTCATTAAACCAACAACAAGACCCATTGCTACGAAGAAGATCATAATTACACCATGTGCGGTGAAGATCTGGTCATAGTGGTCAGGGTGTAAGTAACCAGGGTTACCATTACTTGCAAGGAATAACTGAAGTCGCATCATAAATGCATCTGCAAAGCCACGCAGTAGCATGATTACAGAGACAAGAATATACATGATACCAATTTTTTTATGGTCTACTGATGTTGCCCATTCTTTCCAAAGGTATCCCCACTTTTTGAAGTAGGTAATGCCTGAAAGAACGGCAATAGCACCAAGTGCCATAATAATTGCTGTAACAATGACAATTGGTTCTTTAGGGATGGCACCCCATCCAATTTTACCTAATAACATGTCCATATCTTATTCTCCTGCAGAAGCCATATGTTGCATGTTAGCGTGAGAAGAATCTGCTTGCTCTGCACCATGGTAATTGCTCATATACTGGTCAATGACTTTTCTGAACAATTGTGGTTCAACTGAAGAGTAATAAGTTACTGGATTCGGTTTTGTAGGGTATGGACCCATACGTTCAGCTTCTTCAGCAATTGCTTTTTCTTTAGGTGTTTTCGCATCAGCAAGCATACCTTCGATTTGGTGTGTAGAACGCTCACCATCACGTAGGCCTTGTAATGTTGCAAAGTCTAAAGAGCTTTTCTGAATCGCAGTAGTGTTATCTTCAGTGCCTTTACCAGCTTTCACATTGCTTACCCATTTATCAAAGTCTGATTGAGTAACACTATGTGCTTTAAAATGCATTTGAGAGAAGCCATAACCACTATAGTTTGCAGAGAAACCACGGAAAATACCTGTTTCACTTGCAAGAACATGTAGGTGGGTTTGCATACCTGCCATTGCATAAATCTGACCCGCTAACTGAGGAATGAAGAATGAGTTCATTGTAAAGTCAGAGGTAATGTGGAAGTGCACCGGAGTCTGTTCAGGGAAACGTATTTCATTAACAGTAGCAATTTGCTGCTCTGGATACACAAATACCCATTTATATGGTTCCGCGATCACTTGAATGTCTAAAGTCTTTTTATCTGACTCAGCACTTAGTGGGCGGTATGGGTCATATTGGTGAGAACCCCACCAAGCAATCCATGCTAAAATAGCGATAATAATGATAGGAACGCCCCAAACAACAATTTCAATTGCTGTTGAGTGAGCCCATGTAGGCTTATAGTCTGCATCTTTATTTGACGCGCGATATTTCCAACCAAACCAAAGTGCCATAATGATAGAGGGAATTACTACCAATAGCATAAGGTACATTGCTGTCATCATCAGGCCACTAAGACCTGCTGCAACTGGACCCTTTGAGTTTAGAAGTACTAAATCACCACCACACCCTGTAAGAAGTGTAGAAATCGCAGATAAAGACAATACAGCTAATATTGTTTGTCTCATTTTACAACCTCGGTGAAGAGTCCCATTTATGTTTTATAAGAATGGGATAGCGATTATAGTGACGGATGTCCTTAAAAGTCAGTGACACCGCTACTTTATAAGGCATTATGCCCTATATTCGGGAGGGGCGCTACATTTACAAGGCGTAAAAAAAGGCAATTTAAATCCAACATAAAAAGTTGGATTTAAATAGGTTTTGTTGAAAATTTTATAAAAAATAATATGTTATTGTATGTTTTTGTGTATTAGGGTCAGTTTCTTGTTGTTTATTTTTTATTCATTTTTATGACTTTTGTTTTTGCCAAACGGTCATGTAAGGTCTGTCTTTTATTACCAAAGCCTAGAACGTAATCTAAAATGGTAATAATAGGCATTGCAAATAGATTTAAGATAATAAAAACAATGCTTCGAATTAAAAAAATTCGAGTTAAATTCACACGTTGTTCTGTTTCTGCATCAACAATTTTAATTTTGGTAATGAGCTTGCCAATACTTTGTCCTTTACTGTTTAACAAAATCGCTTGAATAATCAGCATTGCAATAATATATATTCCCATTGCTTGCCAGCCTTGGGTTGGAATTGCATTTAGAAGCTGCTGCTGTAGTTCAGGGCTAAAACTACTTCCTTGGAATTTTTCGAGTTGACCTGCTGTTTCTTTAGTTAAAAAGAACGATGGCAACATAAATGCGGGTAACCATAGTAATAAATCTATAATTTTTGCCAATGCGCGACTATTAATTGTTGCAAGGGTTGTGCTTTGAACAATGCTTTGCTTAGCAAAAGTATGATTTTGGCTACTATTTGTAGTCTGGTGAATATCTATTGGTGTATAGCCTTCAGGCTCATATTTGAGCTTGCCACGGGTGAGTTCGCCCAAAGGATGCCATTCACTCATTCCACTATGCCATGCTAAGTCGGTAAGTAGTACTTGCTGTGTTGCTAGCATTTGATTGACTTGTTCTAATGTATAAGGTCCAGCTTGTTGATTGTTACGAGCTAAATAAATTTGCATAAAATGACCATCTCAAAATAAAAAAGACCCTATAAAGGGTCTTTTTAACATGTTTTTAAGCTAACTAAAAGTTATTTAACTTCTTCATTCGCTAGGAAGAACCATGTATCAAGTACAGAATCTGGGTTTAGAGATACAGACTCGATTCCTTGCTCCATTAACCAGCGCGCAAGGTCAGGGTGATCTGAAGGCCCTTGTCCACAGATACCAACATATTTTCCTGCTTTACGGCATGCTTGAATTGCCATTGAAAGAAGAGTTTTAACGGCTTCATCTCGTTCATCAAATAGTTGAGATACGATACCTGAATCACGATCTAGACCAAGTGTTAATTGTGTTAAGTCGTTAGATCCAATAGAGAAGCCATCAAAATGTTCTAAGAATTGGTCAGCCAATAATGCATTTGTTGGTAACTCACACATCATAATAACTTTTAGGCCATTTTCACCACGTTTTAGACCATTTTCTGCAAGTAATTCAATAACACGTGCAGCTTCTTTTACTGTACGTACAAATGGGATCATAATTTGAACATTAGTTAGACCCATTTCGTCACGAACTTTCTTCAGTGCACGGCATTCAAGCTCAAAGCAGTCACGGAAGTTATCAGAAACATAACGACTCGCACCACGGAAACCGAGCATTGGGTTTTCTTCTTCAGGCTCGTAAAGCTTACCACCAATAAGGTTGGCATATTCGTTTGACTTAAAGTCAGACATACGAACAATAACAGGTTTGTCACCAAATGCTGCTGCAAGTGTAGATACACCTTCTACAATTTTTTCCACGTAGAATTCTACAGGTGAGTTATATCCTGCTGTACGTGCAGCAACTGCGGCACGTGTTTCGCGAGGTAGACTGTCAATATTTAGCAGTGCTTTAGGGTGAACGCCAATCATACGGTTAATGATGAATTCAAGACGTGCTAGACCAATACCTTCATTTGGAATTTGAGCAAAGTCAAATGCACGATCAGGGTTACCAACATTCATCATAATCTTGAATGGAAGTTTCGGCATAGACTCAATTGAATTACGTTGAATCTCAAAGTCTAATAGACCTTCGTAAATGAAGCCTGTATCGCCTTCAGCACAAGAAACAGTAACAGCTTGACCATCTTTGAGAAGTTCAGTTGCATTACCACAACCTACAATTGCAGGAACGCCAAGTTCACGTGCAATAATCGCTGCGTGACATGTACGACCACCGCGGTTTGTAACGATTGCCGCAGCACGTTTCATTACAGGTTCCCAGTCAGGGTCTGTCATGTCTGAAACAAGAACATCACCTGGTTGTACTTTATCCATTTCATCAATTGATGTCACGATACGTACTTTACCTGAACCAATACGTTGTCCGATTGAGCGACCTTCTGCAATGACATTACCTTTTTGTTTGAGTAGGTAACGTTCCATTGTACTTGCATTTTGACGGCTTTTTACTGTTTCAGGACGTGCTTGTACGATGTATAAACGACTATCATCGCCATCTTTTGCCCACTCAATATCCATTGGTGAACCATAGTGCGCTTCGATAATCATTGCTTGTTTTGCAAGTTCGTGTAGTTCTTGATCTGTTAAAGAGAACTCTTGGCGGTCTTGTTTTTCAACATCTACAATAGAAACAGATTTACCAGCAGAGGCATCTGTACTATAAATCATTTTTTGGTGTTTAGAGCCAAGGTTACGACGAACAACCGCATGTTTTTCGTTTTGTAGTAATGGTTTAGATAAGTAGAACTCATCTGGGTTTACAGCACCTTGTACCACCATTTCGCCAAGACCGTATGATGATGTAATAAATACAACATCACGGAATCCAGATTCGGTATCTAATGTAAACATTACACCAGCCGCACCTGTTTCAGAGCGAACCATACGTTGAATACCTGCTGAAAGTGCAACAAGCTTATGGTCGAATCCTTGGTGTACACGATATGCGATTGCACGATCGTTAAATAAAGAAGCAAATACTTCTTTGATGGCAATTAAAATATTATCAATGCCACGAATATTTAGGAATGTTTCTTGTTGTCCTGCAAATGACGCATCAGGTAAATCTTCGGCAGTTGCAGAAGAGCGTACAGCAACAGCCATATCTGGGTTGCCACTAGAGAGTGTAGCAAATGCTTCGCGAACATCTTTTTCAAGTGACGCCGTTAATGGTGTGTCAATAATCCATTGACGGATTTTAGCGCCTGTTTCTGCAAGTGCGATAACATTGTCAACATCAAGTTGATCAAGTTCTGCTTGAATTTTTGCATTTAGGCCGCTTTGCTCAAGAAATTCACGATATGCTGCAGCAGTTGTGGCAAAACCACCTGGTACAGATACACCTGCATTAGAAAGGTGGCTGATCATTTCCCCTAAAGATGAGTTTTTCCCACCTACGAGTTCAACATCATGCTTTCCTAATTTTTCTAGACCAATTACGCGCGATTCCAAAGTAGTCTCTCCACTTCTGCAGTATGTGATTCGTTATCTGCTTATGTTAAAAACATAAAAGAGCTTAGCTTTTTGGTGTGAAGCAAGCCATTGTTATGTAAGATGGCTTACTATAAAGAATATAGCGGCTTAAAACAAATATTTGAGGAGTTTTTTGATGCCTGAAAGTAAACAAATCGAAAGAAGTGTATTTTTTATTTCCGATGGCACGGCAATTACAGCAGAAACTCTAGGACATTCTTTGTTAGCGCAGTTTCCAAATGTAAATTTTGATGTGCGTATTATTCCTTATATTTCTTCTGAAGAGGCTGCTTTAAGAGTCGTTGAAGAAATTAATGCTTGCCAGCAAGACGATGGTAAATTACCTCTCGTATTTGATACATTAATAGACCCTAATGTAAGGAATATTATTGGTACAGCAAATGCTGTCAATTTAGATGTCTTTGAGGGGTTGATTAGTAAGCTTGAGCAAGAGTTAGAGACATCACCAACAACATTGATTGGTCAAACCCATGCTGTCACTGATACTGAGTATTATAAAGCAAGGATAGATGCTGTTCACTTTGCACTTGATAATGATGATGGCGCACGTACAAGACATTATGACAAAGCAGATATTATTTTAATTGGTGTTTCTCGTTCGGGTAAAACGCCAACCTCAGTTTATTTGTCATTACAATTTGGTATTCGTGTTGCGAACTATCCGCTAACAGAAGAAGATTTGGATGATAATCGCTTGCCAAAAGTTTTAAGAGAGCATAAGCATAAGCTTTTTGGTTTAATGATAGATGCAGATCGTTTGGTTGCGATAAGAACAGAGCGTCGTGCAGGTAGTCGTTATGCGAGTTATAATCAGTGCCAAATGGAACTACGCGCTGTAGAAGGAATTTATATTTCTGAAGGTATTCCTTATTTGAATGTTTCAGAAATGTCTATTGAAGAAATATCGACGCGGATATTGCAAATTACAGGTTTGAAACGCCGTATTAGTTAATATGAAGAAAGGAGAGGAAACTCTCCTTTTCTTTAAGTGACTGTGGCATGGTCTAAGTAAGCAACAGCATTATGTGAATGTAAGCTTTCTTGATGAGTCACTTTAATGTGCCATGTCTTATAATGATTTTGCATGAGTACATTTCCAATACGTCGAGCAGCATCTTCTACAAACATTAAATTTCCCCCATTTCTTTTTGAAAAAGCTTGTTCGTCAGCCCGTTTTACAGCAGTTTGTGTGGCTGTTTGCAATGTGTTTTCAATGAGGTTAATGAAAGCCAAAAAATCGATATCTTGATGGCTTACAGTAATAGAGGCAATACTTCTTTGACTATGTGGTGTTGCAACGGAGGCATTTTTTTGTAGCCATATTGCGACTTGATCGAGTGAAACTTGAGGATGGCCTATAAAGTCTTGATGAAATTGGTCTGTAATAAGCTGCCGTGAAAGGGCTGCTGAACATGGACAAGTAGATGAGTAGTCGATATCTATAGTTGAATTGAATGAGATTTGATCTTTATTGAGCTGAATATCCATTTCAACTTTATAGTATTTCCATCCTGATATATTTCTAGTTATGAGTGCATTACGTTGAATAGGCAGATTAAATGTGAGCTTTAGGTGCACCTGTGTTGCATGACAGTCTTCATGTGTCTTGAGTATCTTTTCGAGTATTGTCTGAATTTTAGTATGCTGAATTTCTTTTAACTCTTGTAATTCTAAAAACAAACGCGACATATGAATACCTTTCGCATCTGCTTTAGGTAAGTTGATATGAATGTCAGCGAAGCATTCTACAGGGTAGCTCTTATAGGTGAGTGGTAGTGCAATTTTTTCCATACCTACCCATGTTAAGGGAAGAGTATGTTGAGCATGATTGTCTTTTGAGATATCAGGAAGAGGCATAAAATAAGAGACTGCTTAATGTTATGTTATAATATAACATTAAGCGAGTGATTTGAATATATTATTCGGGGATAATTTCTCCGCACAGCGAGCTGCGCCAAGAGTGACTATAGCCCCATGTACGATAGCCTAAAGTATCTATATGAATTTGCCCAGATTCATATACACCGAGCCCCATGTTAAATGCTTTACCATTTTGTTGCCAAAAACGACATAGTTTCATTTTAGTGTTATGAATGAGGATTTCATCTTCAGGCGTTGGCTGTTCAGGGCCTATTCTAAAGTCAATTGCAGCATTTTTTACATGGCTTGATGTTCGGGCACCACCTGCACATTTATTTAAGAAAGGAGATCTATAACTAGATGTCACTTCAACATTTGGAATAATTCCTTGTTGGCGTAAGTAATGCAATAGTTTGAGTGTTGGGACTGCATTTTGCCATACCTCTGCAGGAGGAACTTCATACTCTGTATAGTTACATTGCTGCCAATCTCTCGCAGAGCGGAGCATTTGATAATCAGGAACAATAAAATCAGCCTGATTTCGACTCAAGAAAGCTTTATATGAGTTTACAAGTTGTTGATGATCGACCTGACTTAGCCATGCAGTATATGTTTCAGGGGCAGGCTGTCGAATTGTTTTTTCTATTGTAAGTGTTGGTGGTTGTTCAATGATCTGAGGTGTTAATGGTGTAGCTGGTGTCGTCAGAGTAGATGTACTTTTAGGGATTGTTTTTGGTGTGGCAGGTTTGACCATCTGCTCTGAGGTACAACCATTGAGTGCTAAAAAGCTTAAAAAAATGCTAAAAGAGCCTAAGGATATAAATTTCATTGGACAATCGAGTCAATATATTCATCAATAATATAGTTGTTATACTATAACGAGTTAAAAAATGTCGTTTATTTATGTTTAATTAAGTGATTGTACGTTGCCTTTCAATAGATAATATCTGCAATATTTAGTTATTAAAGACCTTATTGAGTTAATCTGTTTGAATAAGTATTACCTTTTATAAAAGTGTTTATTAAGAATTTTAAAGTTTTACTGTTATCTAAATAATATAGTATAATCGTTAAAAACAAAAAAGATGTTCTAATTCATTGTCTTATTTAAAAGATATACCGTTTTTCTGCCAACTCGACTGCAAATAGGTTAATCAATTTATGCCATCATCTAAAACGTTGAATACTAAATTTTTATATAAAACCCATATACAGCGTCGAGCAACAAGACTTAGCTTCTTTAACCTTGGTTTTGCGATGGCATCGTGGGCACCACTTATTCCATTTGTGAAGCAACGTTTGGGACTTGACCATGAAGACTTAGGTATGCTCATTCTATGTATTGGTATTGGCTCTATGCTCGCAATGCCTTTGGCAGGAATGCTGATTCAGCGAGTTGGATGCCGCTTCATTATTTCGATTGCATCAATTATTTTTGTGTTGGCTTTGCCTTTAATTGGCGGTTTAAATAATACAATTGCTATGGCTGCTGTGCTCACGGTATTTGGTATGGCTTCTGGTGCAACTGGTGTAGCTATTAACTTACAAGCTGTACTTGTCGAAAAGAAAAGTGTTAAGCCTTTAATGTCGAACTTTCATGGCATGTGCAGTTTAGGCGGTTTAGTTTCTGCTTTAACGATGACAGGTCTACTCTCAATTCATTTGAGTGCTTTACATAGTGCTTATGTACTTAGTGCACTCGTTGCAATTATTGCCTTATGTTCTGCGCCTGCGGGCTTAACTCAAGTTGCAGATTCAAATACACAAACAGATGAAGCTACAGCCCCTAAGAAAAGAAAGGTGGGATTTCCACATCCTATTATTTTAGTGTTAGGTATGATGTGTTTTATCACCTTTTTAACGGAAGGTGCAGCACTCGATTGGAGTGGCGTGTATTTAACAACAAATTATCAAGTACCGCTTTCAATAGCAGGCTTAGCATATGGTTTCTTTGCTACAACAATGACTCTAGGGCGCTTCTCAGGTCATTATATGATGAGAGTTTTGGGTGAAAAAAATCTGATCTTATTTAGCTCAATTTGTGCTGCGTTGGGTATGGCAATAGTCGTTGTTGCTCCTGTGTGGCATTTAGTTTTACTTGGCTATGCTTTGGTTGGATTAGGGTCTTCAAATGTTGTACCTGTATTGTTTTCTCGAGTGGGTCGTCAAAACTTTACACCTAAAGCACAAGCCTTGTCGTACGTCTCTAGTATTGCCTATTCGGGGGTATTGTGTGGCCCTGCATTAATTGGTTTTGTGGGACAGCATGTTGGACTTACAGTAGTCTTTACGGGTATAGCTGTATGTTTATTGCTTATTGCCATTTGTAATAAGTTTACAATGGTGGGAGAAGGTGCATCTCATTAATTGTGAAATATTTCTTGAATTAAAGAGCGTAGTATTTTGTTTTTATTGCATAATCTGATAATTCTATGATTTTAGAGGAAGAATCGTTAAACTATGTGCAATAAATAATGTCTGTGCATGGTTTTCCATCACATTTTGATTTGAGATTGGTACACAATGAAAGAGTCGCTACGTCTACGATTAGAACAACTTTCTGATAGACACGAAGAGCTAACAGCACTATTGGCTGATGCTGAAGTGATTTCTGATAATAAACGCTTCCGTCAGTTATCACGTGAACACAGTGATTTAACAGAATTGACAGAAGTTTGGAATAGCTACTGTCAAGCTGAAGCAGATATTAAAACTGCTGAAGAGATGTTATCTGATCCTGATTTTAAGGAAATGGCACAAGAAGAGATCCGAGAAAATCAAGCGATTATTGCTGAATTAGAAGATCGTTTAAATATTCTTATGATTCCTAAAGACCCAAATGATGCCAATGCAGCTTATTTGGAAATTCGTGCAGGAACTGGTGGTGATGAAGCTGCTATTTTCTCAGGTGATTTGTACCGTATGTATAGCAAGTATGCCGAAACTCAGGGTTGGAGAGTAGAAGTACTTTCTGAAAATGAGGGTGAGCATGGTGGCTATAAAGAGGTAATTTGCCGTGTAAATGGTGAAGGTGTTTACGGTCGCTTGAAGTTTGAAAGTGGTGCGCACCGTGTTCAACGTGTTCCTGCGACTGAATCGCAAGGTCGTGTACATACTTCTGCGTGTACTGTTGCAATCTTACCTGAGGTAGATGTTGATACGACAGTAGACATTAACCCTTCAGATTTAAGAATTGATACATACCGTGCTTCAGGTGCAGGTGGGCAGCACATTAACAAAACTGACTCAGCAGTACGTATTACACATATTCCAACAGGCGTGGTTGTCGAATGTCAGGAAGAGCGTTCACAACATAAGAATAAGGCAAAGGCATTGGCTTTACTTGCATCTCGTTTAGAAAATGCAAAACGTCAAGAGCAAGAAAATGCAACTTCTGAAATGCGCCGTGATTTAGTTGGTTCAGGTGATCGTTCAGAGCGTATTCGTACTTATAATTATCCTCAAGGTCGTATGACAGATCATCGTATTAACTTGACGCTCTATAAATTAGAGGCAATTGTTGAGGGTGATTTAAATGAGCTACTTGATAGTTTGCATAGAGAGTATCAAGCAGATCAGCTTGCTTTACTTGCACAGCAAAATGGTGGCTAATTGATGATGAAGATTGCACAAGCACTGAACCTTTATGGAGAAGTAGATAGTTATGAGCGCCAAGAAGCAGTTTGGTTGCTTGAGCATATCTTAAAATTAAACGCATTTGAGTTAAAAATGCGCTTAGATAAATTTTTGACAGAATCTCAAATGCAAGAGTATCAAGCTGCATTAAAAAGATTATCTGAGGGTGAACCATTAGCTTATGTTATTGGTTCACAGCCTTTTTGGACACTTGATCTTAAAGTCACAAAAGATACTTTAGTTCCAAGACCTGATACCGAGATTGTTGTTGAAACAATTTTAAACGACTTAGTACTGCCAGATCACGCTTCGGTTATTGATTTGGGGACAGGGTCTGGGGCAATTGCACTGTCTTTAGCAAAAGAAAAGCCTGATTGGTCTGTATTGGCTACAGATATCTATATGCCTACACTTGAAGTTGCAAAAGAAAATGCGTACAAGCATGCACTTAAAAATGTGACATTTTTGTGCAGTGAGTGGTATACATCTATTCCAAAGCAGAAATTTGATTTAATTGTTTCAAACCCGCCTTATATTGCAGAAAGTGATAGCCATTTATTGGCGTTAGAAACAGAGCCATATCGTGCACTGGTCAGTGCTAATAATGGTCTAGCCGATTTAATAGAGCTTATTCATGGCGCTAAATCTTGGCTAAATCCTAATGGCTGGATTGTACTAGAGCATGGTTATGATCAAGCAGCCATCGTACAAACATATTGCAAAAATGCAAAACTTTCTCATGTGCATACTGTAAAAGATTATGGTGGTAATGATCGCGTAACGCTTGCTCAATATCTTGTTTAAGGCTGTTTGTAATTATATTTAAGCTTCTGTTTATAAATCAAATTACTTACAGGTTTTATTTTACAGATTTATGATATACTTACATAAGTAATACATTTGCCGTTGAATGACTATTGAGCATTATGTAGGAAGAATGAGCTGCGTTTTGCAGCTTTTTTTGATCTATGCCTCAATAATCATTTTGCCAAAACAGTGTTTATATTTTAGATGGCATCAATTTTGCTATGCAATAAGCAAATTCGTTTCGTAACTGAATGATATATTCACAGTGTGAAACAAGTAAAACTTAACAGAGGCTTTTTATGGCGACTCCTCAATCTTCCGCCGGTTTACTTGAACGTCTGTTTAAACTAACAGAGAACAATACTTCTGTAAAAACAGAAGCTGTTGCAGGTTTAACAACGTTCTTAACCATGTGTTATATCATTATTGTGAATCCTCTCATTCTTTCTGCAACGGGTATGGATCATGGTGCTGTATTTGTTGCAACGTGTATTGCAGCAGCAACGGGTTGTCTCGTTATGGGGTTACTTGCAAACTATCCAATTGCACTTGCACCGGGTATGGGATTGAATGCTTATTTTGCATATTCTGTTTGTCTAGGTATGCACATTCCATGGCAAACGGCTTTAGCAGCAGTATTTATGTCGGGTATTATATTTATTGCGATTAGCTTAGTTCGTGTTCGTGAAATTATTGTAAATGCAATTCCAATGTCATTAAAGTTTGCAATTGGTGGAGGAATAGGTTTATTTCTTGCACTTGTTGCACTTAAAAATGCAGGAATTATTGTTGCGAATCAAGCAACAACAGTCGGTTTAGGCGATGTAAAAGACCCTAAAGCATTGCTTGCAATGTTAGGGTTATTTTTAATTGTAGCTATGCACCATTTTCGCGTGCGTGGAGCAATTATTATTAGCATTCTTGTTGTGACTGCAATTTCAACATTTATGGGACTAAACCAATTTAAAGGTGTTGTTGGTGCAATACCATCTATTACACCAACCTTATTGCAAATGGATTTTTCAGGTTTATTCTCTGGAACATTGATTGGTGTTATCTTTGTCTTTTTCTTGGTTGATCTATTTGATTCGACAGGTACATTGGTTGGTGTAGCACATCGTGCAGGCATTATTAAAGACGATGGTAAGATTCCACGCTTGAAAAAAGTACTGATGGCAGACTCAACAGCAATTGTTGCGGGTGCTGCTTTGGGTACATCATCAACAACACCGTATATTGAGTCTGCATCAGGTGTTGCAGCAGGTGGCCGTACAGGATTAACTGCTGTTGTTGTGGCGATATTATTCTTAGGTTGTTTATTCCTTTCTCCGCTTGCTCAGTCTGTACCTAGTTTTGCTACAGCACCAGCATTACTGTTTGTTGCAGTGCTTATGGTGCAAGGTATTACTAAAATTGAGTGGAGTGATGTGACAGAGGCTGTACCTGCATTTCTAACAATAGTATTCATGCCTTTTGCATACTCAATTGCAGATGGTATTGCTGTTGGTTTTATTAGCTATGCAGTGATTAAGCTCTTGACAGGAAAAGCTGCGTCTGTACATTGGATGGCATGGATTATTGCTGGCTTATGGGTATTGAAGTTTGCACTTTTTGGCGGCTAATATATCTGTAAAATAGGTAGTAGGGTGTAATGATGATTACACCCTTTTTTTATTATGAGGGTTTTCAATGAATCAGCAAAATTTAATTCAAGCATTACCAAAAGCTGAGCTACATGTGCATATCGAAGGGACTTTTGAGCCTGAATTGATGTTCGAAATTGCACAAAGAAATGCGGTAGATATTCCTTATAAAACGGTCGATGAAGTTAAACAAGCATATAATTTTCATAACTTACAATCATTTTTAGATATTTATTATGCAGGTGCAAAAGCACTGATTCATGAAAAAGATTTTTATGATTTAACATGGGCTTATTTTAAAAAATGTAAAGAAGACCATGTGGTACATACAGAAATATTTTTTGACCCACAAACGCATACCGTGCGTGGAATTGCATTTGAAACAATTTTTAATGGTATTTTTAAAGCATGCCAAGATGCAAAAGAAAAATTAGATATTTCATCTGAGCTGATTATGTGTTTCTTGCGCCATTTAAGTGAGGAAGAAGCATTTGAGGTGCTAGAACAGGCATTGCCATTTAAAGCGCATATTATTGGTGTTGGTTTAGATTCTAGTGAGTTGGGACATCCACCTATAAAGTTTGAACTTGTATTTAGCAAAGCAAAAGAAGAAGGATTTCTCATTGTTGCACATGCAGGTGAGGAAGGGCCAGCCGAGTATATTTGGCAAGCTTTAGATTTGCTTCACGTCAACCGTATTGATCATGGTGTGCGTTCTGAGGAAGATCCAAAGTTACTTAAACGTCTTATTAAAGAAAGAATGCCTTTGACGGTGTGTCCACTAAGTAACTTGAAATTATGCGTTATTGAAGACATGAAAGAACATAATATCAAGCGATTACTTGATTTAGGTTTATGTGTCATGGTGAATTCAGATGATCCAGCATATTTTGGTGGGTATATGAATGAAAACTTTTATGCAATTGATCGTGCTTTAGATTTGGGCGAAGCTAGAATTAAACAATTAGCAATTAACTCTTTTGAAGCATCTTTCTTGCCTGAGCAAGAAAAGAAGAAATGGATTGAAAAAGTCCAAGCTATGTAATAAAAAAGGCACTTCTCGAAGTGCCTTTTTTATTTTAGTTTTAATCTTTTGCTTGGGAGGTCATACTTTTAAGCACGTTGTCACGATCAATAAAATGATGCTTTAATGCCGCAAAAACATGTCCGACAATGAGTAAACCTGCAAACCAAGAGAGGTATACATGAATTGGCTTTACGATAGCCATAATATGTGGATTAGGTGCGATTAGCGTAGGTAAGTTAAATAAGTAAAGTACAGGTGCAGGATGCCCAGCCGACCAACTAAAGAAACAGCCTGTAATTGGTAAAGCAACCAATATGATGTAAAGAACCCAATGGATAACATGTGCGATTTTTTTCATAGGTGCAGACATGCTTTCAGGGAGAGATGGCGCTGGATGTGTATAGCGCCAAAAAATGCGTATAACGATAAGAAAAAGAATAGGAGTGGCAATATTCTTATGTAGTGTAATAATATCTCCCTTAAAAGCACCATCTGTACCATAACTTAAAAAGTTACCACTATAAAAGCCAATGAGCCATGCGGTAATAAAAATTGCGGCCATAAGCCAATGTAAAATTTGCGCCGTACGTGTGTAATATTGCGGTCTGGCAGACATCTGAAATTCTCTAGAGAAAAAATAAATAATTGTTTTTATAAGATATAAACTGAAACATCGAATAGCAACATACAAATTTACAACGGTGTGTTGCAGAATTTGCAACGATAAAAGTAATCTATTTGGCTTAAATATGGACGGACTAAATTGAAACCTATATTTTATTGGGTTAGATTTCGTCAAAATATACAACTCAATTTAGGATAAGCAATAATGAAAAAGATATTATTATTTGTAGCGCCTATGGCATTACTGCTCAGTGCTTGTGTAACGGGTGGAGGAACATCTGTTGGAACGAATACAACAGCAGCAGAGGGAATGACGCAACAGCTAGGTATGACTGCATTAAAAATAGCAATTGATGCAAAATGTGTAAGTGAAATGAATAAAATGCCTGCTTGGCAAGTAGCAAGTAAAGTAATGAGTAGTTCACAACAGCAAAGTGTACAAAGTAGTACTTGTGGTTGTGTAAGTGATCAAGCACCTCAAAGTGTGACAGTAATGGATCTTGCAAATGCGGCTTTAGATCCAAATGCCCGTGTAACACTTGCACATCAAGTTATTCAAAAAACAGTAACCTCATGTATGGCACAAGCATTAAAATCATGAAAATTGCAGGTGTAGATGAAGCGGGAAGAGGGCCTTTGGTTGGATCAGTGGTTGCTGCTGCTGTGATATTAGATCCGAACAATCCGATTGTTGGTTTAAATGATTCTAAAAAGCTGAGTGAAAAGAAGAGAGAGAAACTCTTTATTGAAATTCAGGAAAAAGCACTTGCATGGTCAATTGCTGAAGCAACGTGTGATGAAATAGATCAGTTAAATATTTTACAAGCAACTTTTTTGGCAATGCGCCGTGCTGTAAATCACTTAAATACGATGCCAGACCAAGTGCTTGTAGATGGTAATCAGTGTATTAAAGGTTTAGATATTGAATGTCATGCTGTAGTTGGTGGCGATAGCCTACATGCTGAAATTAGTGCTGCAAGTATTCTTGCAAAAGTAACAAGAGATCGGCAAATGGTAGAGCTTGATGCTGAATATCCTCAATATGGGTTTGCAAAGCATAAAGGTTATCCGACGAAGGCACATTTATTAGCAATTGCTGAACACGGTATTATAGAGGGGCATCGAAAAAGCTATGGACCTATAAAAAGGATAATGGAACAGTAATAAATACAATATTAAAAGCGACTTTCTAAAGTCGCTTTTAATATTCACTCAACAATGAGTTTAAAAAAATTGAGCCTTAACGGTTAAATTTATCTTGATTATATTCGTCAAGATATGATGGTTGATAATCTTGATCTATGTGTTGCAGGTGTTCGTGCATTGCTCGTTCATGTTGAATTCGTTGATAGATTTCTTCACGATGAACTGACACTTCTTTTGGGGCATTTACACCTATACGTACTTGGTTTCCTTTTACACCAAGCACTGTCACACTGACTTGATCCCCAATCATTAAAGTTTCTCCGACACGTCGAGTCAGAATCAGCATGTTTATCTCCTTGCTAAGCGCTAAACCTGCAGCTATTTTTACCTACTTATGTTGATAGGAAAAGAAAACTACAACCTCTAGGACACATTTTGTCATTTAAATCTATAATGAAATATTATAATGTATGGCAAAATATTTCCGAAATATTTATCTAATATAACAGAGCCGCCCCACATAAAATAGAGCGGCTCTTAAGATTTATAAAAAATCTTATGATAAGAATATTGCTAAGTGTTTATAAATTATGCACGCGCGCTGCTTTCACCATGTTCACGGTCTAAACCAAAAGCAGTGTGTAAGCAACGAACAGCAAGTTCTAAGTAATTTTCTTCAATGAGAACAGATACTTTAATCTCTGATGTAGAAATCATGAGGATATTAATTTGCTCATCTGCAAGCGCTTTAAACATTTTACTTGCAACACCTGCATGCGAACGCATGCCTACACCAACGATAGAAACTTTTACGATATTATCACGACCAGAGACTTCACGTGCTTTAATATTTTTTGCAATAGTTTCTAAGATATTTTTTGCTTTAGCATAGTCAACACGGTTTACGGTGAAGGTAAAATCTGTTGTTCCATCTTCTTCGATGTTTTGAACAATCATATCTACTTCAATATTTGCATCACTAATTGGCGATAGAATTTTAGATGCAATACCCGGCTCATCAGGTACACCTAAAATTGTTAATTTTGCTTCATCACGATTAAATGCAATACCTGAAATAATAGGTTGTTCCATGTTGTCTTCTGCCTCAGTTGTTATTAATGTACCTACGTTTTGTTTGAACTCATCGTCAAAAGCACCATCATTGTCATTATCAAAGCTTGATAAAACACGTAAAGGAACTTGGTATTTTCCTGCAAATTCAACAGAGCGAATCTGTAAAACTTTTGAACCTAAAGATGCCATTTCAAGCATTTCTTCAAATGAAATGCGATCAATTTTTTTCGCTTTAGGTGCAACGCGTGGGTCTGTTGTATAAACACCATCTACATCGGTATAAATTTGACATTCATCTGCTTTTAAAGCAGCAGCAAGTGCAACACCTGTTGTATCTGAGCCACCACGACCAAGTGTTGTTGTATTACCTTCTGAGTCGATACCTTGGAAGCCAGCAACAACGATTACACGACCTAAATCTAAATCGGCAGCAGCAGCTTTTGTGTCGATAGATTCAATACGTGCCTTTGTAAAAGCATTATCTGTTTTAATGCCAACTTGGCGGCCTGTATATGATTTAGCTTCAACACCAATAGAGTTAAGTGCCATAGCTAACATGGAAATTGTCACCTGTTCACCGGTAGAGACCATCTGATCTATTTCACGCGGATCAGGTGTTTCGGTAATGGCTTTCGCGAGTGAGAGAAGGCGGTTTGTTTCACCACTCATTGCAGATACAACCACAACTACTTTGTGACCATGATCGTGCCAACGCTTCACACGACGAGCAACATTTAAAATGCGCTCGGGCGTACCCATCGAAGTTCCACCATATTTTTGAACGATTAATGCCATAATGATTCCATATAAGCCATGACCCTGATAGGCATTCAGGGTCAGTTACACAAAAGTAAAGTCTTAACGTTGGTCAAACCATGCAGGTAAATCTGCAACGACCTGATTAAACTTCTCGTTCAGTGGCGCGCCACCTTGTGCTAAGTCAGGTTTACCACCACCTTTACCACCAAGTTCTGATGCTAAATGTTTAATGATGTCACCTGCTTTTAAGTCAGCCGTATATTGTTTTGCAACAGATGCAAGTAAGCTTACTTTATCATCTTGTGTACCTGCTAAAACAATAACTGCATTGTCTAACTTAGATTTTACACTGTCATGTAAATGACGAAGTGATTTAGCATCTACATTATCAAGTGAGGCAATTAAAGTTGGGCGACCTTGAATTTCTTTCACTTGTTGTAGAAGCTCTACAGCTTGCAAGTTTGCAAGTTTTTGGTTGAGTTGTTCAATTTGTTTTTGCAAGCTTGTGGCATGCTCAACGGTTGTTTGAACTTTCTCAATAGTTTGATCTTTTTGTGCTTTGAGTAAGCCATTAATATGGTGAATGGTGCTATCGGCTTTTTGCATATTTACAATGGCTTTATTGCCTGTAACTGCTTCAATACGTCGAACGCCTGCTGCAACACCACCTTCAGACGTAATTTTGAATAGGCCAATTTGTCCTGTATAGCCAACGTGGATACCACCACATAGTTCAATAGAGAAAGGCTTTTCATCGTGTACTGTACCCATAGTAAGTACACGTACAGTTTCACCATATTTTTCACCGAAGAGCATCATTGCACCCTTCGTTTTAGCCGTTTCAATGTCTAAAACTTCAGTGACAACAGGAGTGTTGGCAATAATTTCTTGGTTTACAAGGCGTTCAATTTCTTGCAGTTGTTCAAATGTCACAGGTTGATCGTTTGAAAAGTCAAAACGTAAAACGTCAGATGCAACAAGAGAACCTTTTTGCTCTACATGTGTACCTAAAATTTTGCGTAGTGCTGCATGAAGTAGGTGTGTTGCAGAGTGGTTACGTGAAATTGCTTGACGTAGCTTTGCTTCTACATTTGCATTCACTTCTTGATTTACGCGTAAATGACCGACTGTAATCACACCTTGGTGTATGAAAGCTGTACCTGATTTTTGTGTATCTAAAATCTCAAAGATACCTGTATCATTTCTAAAGATCCCTGTATCACCAACCTGACCGCCACTTTCTGCATAAAATGGTGTGTGATCTAAAATGATAAGTGCTTCATCACCTTCTTGTACTTCATCAACTTGTTGGCCATCTTTATAAATTGCAAGAATTTTTCCTTGACCTTGCGTTGCTTGGTAGCCTTCAAACTGAGTAGGGGTGTCTACCTTAACGATGTTGTTATAGTCTACTTTGAATTTACCAGCATCACGTGCACGTTGGCGTTGTGCTGCCATCTCAGTTTCAAAGCCTGACTCATCAATCGTTAAGTCACGTTCACGTGCAATATCGGCAGTTAAGTCTGCTGGGAAGCCGTAAGTATCATAAAGTTTGAATACAACTTCACCCGGGATGATTGTTCCTTTTAATTGAGCAAGCTCACTTTCAAGAACTTTAAGACCTTGTTCGAGTGTTTTGGCAAATTGTTCTTCTTCTTTAATTAATGCATTTTGGATGCGGTCATGGTTTTCAACCAATTGAGGGTAGGCATCACCCATAACATCAATGAGAGGTTGCAGCATTTTATAGAAGAAAGTACCTGTTGCACCAAGTTTGTGACCATGGCGGATTGCACGACGTATAATACGACGCAATACATAGCCACGACCTTCATTGCCCGGTAAAACACCATCGGCAATTAGGAAGCTACAAGAGCGAGCATGATCTGCAATTACACGTAAAGATGGTTGTCCTTCATCTTTAATGCCAACAATTTCAGCAGCAGCTTGAAGTAGGTGTTGGAAAAGGTCAATTTCATAGTTTGAGTTAACATGCTGTAGTACAGCCGCAACACGCTCTAGTCCCATCCCTGTATCGACGGATGGAGCAGGAAGAGAGTGTAATTCGCCATCTGCAGTACGGTTGAACTGCATGAAAACGATGTTCCAAATTTCAATAAAACGGTCGCCATCTTCTTCAGGTGTGCCCGGTAGACCACCCCAGATATGGTCACCATGATCATAGAAAATTTCAGAACAAGGGCCGCATGGACCTGTATCACCCATTGTCCAAAAGTTATCAGATGCATATTTCGCACCTTTATTATCGCCAATGCGAATAATACGGCTGCTTTCTATGCCAACCTCTTTGTTCCAAATGTCAAATGCTTCATCATCTGTATGGTAGATGGTCACGTACAGTCGATCTTTTTCTAGTTTTAAAACTGACGTAAGGAATTCCCAAGCAAACTGAATGGCATCGCGCTTAAAGTAGTCGCCAAATGAGAAGTTTCCTAGCATTTCAAAGAATGTATGGTGACGTGCAGTATAACCGACATTGTCAAGGTCATTGTGCTTTCCGCCTGCGCGGACACATTTTTGTGCAGAAGTGGCGCGCGTGTAACCTCGATCTTCCAGCCCAAGTAAACAATCTTTAAATTGGTTCATTCCTGCATTATTAAACAGTAATGTTGGGTCATTGGCGGGAACGAGAGAGCTCGATGCGACACGTGTATGACCTTTGGTTTCAAAGAAATGCAAAAAGGCTTCACGAATTTCAGCTGACGTCATACGTGTACTCACAACAAGTCACTCCATTTAGTTCTGTAGTATGGCTATATAGTGCGAGCAGATGAGCGGGCTACTATATAGTCGTTAAATTTTTTAAAGGCTTAAAAGTATAACTAAAAATACTTATATGACCAATGATTTTGCGGTGAAAGGGTTATAAATATGACAATAAGTAAAATAACTTGATTCATTATTAGAAAAGTTGCATTAACATAGGCTTGTTTTTAGATGGCTGAGTAATAAAAGGGTAAATCATGCAACGAATCGCAATTAATGGGTTTGGACGAATTGGACGTAATGTTGTGAGAGCATGGTTTGAAAATCCCAAGCAATTTACATTTGATATTGTTGCGGTCAATGATATTGCTGATGTTGAAACATTGGCACATCTGTTTAAATACGATACGACGCATGGCACTTTCCAAGGCAGTATTACAGTTTTGCATGAGGCAGATGAAACCTTTTTAGAGTTAGCATATTTAGGGCAGTCACTTAAAATTCGCTGTTTAAATATGAAGAATCCACAAGATTTACCTTGGGATAGCCTAAGTATTGATGTTGTTTTGGAGTGCACAGGTTTATTCCGCTCACGAGAAGGGGCGGCAAAACATCTAAAAGCAGGGGCAAAACGTGTAATTATAGGTGCAGCACCGTTTGATCATGTCGATGCTGCAATTGTATATGGTATAAATCATCATGATGTAAAGTCCTCAGATCAGATTATTTCAAGTGTTTCATGTACGACGCAAGCACTTGTACCACTTGTGAAAATTTTAGATGATCAATTTGGTATAGAAAGTGCCCTGATGACAGAGATCCATGCCGTGACAACAGATCAGGCAGTATTAGATCAAGCTCATCGAGATTTACGCCGTGCGCGTGCATCAGGACATAATATTATTCCAACAACATCGAGTGCATTGGGTGCATTAAAAAGAGTTTTACCAAAAATGGAAGATAGAATTGAGGGTTATTCAATTCGTGTGCCGACCTTAAATGTTGCTGCCATTGATTTAACATTTATTGCTCAGTCAGCCATTTCTATTGAGTCTTTAAATAAAGCATTTAAAGATGCGGCATTAACGCAATATGCTGAAATTATGGCATGCACTGAAGAATATCTGGTATCTAGCGATTTTAATCATTTGCCTTATTCACTTGTTGTTGATTTAACACAAACGATGGTTGTGGGGCGACAAGCAAAAGTATATGCGTGGTATGACAATGAATGGGGTTATGCAAATCGGTTATTAGATTTATGTGATTCTTTTAATAAGCATTAAAGAAAGGGGGCAGGCTGCCCCTTTTCATTAAACGAGTAGTAGTCGAAGAAGTGCTGTTGAAACCATGCTAATAACTACTGTTGGTAGTAGTGAACAACGGGTTGCTGCAAATACTGTAATGACAATTGCAACCATATCTGAAACATGGCTACTTACAAAGTAAGGTGCAATGACAGAAATAAGAACACATCCGGGTACAATATCTAATACTTTTTTTTGCCTTGGCGATAACGTACGGTTTTTTAACAGTAAGTAACCGAGTACGCGTGTCGAATACGTCGTGAGTGCAATCAGGAGAATAGCAATAAGCGTTGTACTATGAATCACTTTTCATCCCCTGTCATGACGATCGCAGCAACAATGCCAGAAATTGCACCAACAGGCACGTACCAACCTTGTGGTAAGTAAAGATAGGCGATGATGGCACCAATTAAACTAACAAGCCATGGTATTGCATTTCGTACACCTGTCCACATGCCTCGAAGAAGGACTAAAAATACTGCTGGAAATGCCATATCGAAGCCCCACCGTGTAATGTCTCCAAGCACAGAGCCAATAACACCCCCTAAAGTCGTGAAAGCGACCCACATGATATATAGTGAAAAGCACAAGCCAGCATAAAAAGAAAAATTAAAAGCATCTTCAATAGAATGCCTGTGGTTTCTTTTTGCATCAGCGATGCCCATTGCCCAACTTTCATCACACATAAAAAATAATGCAGGTAAAACTTTCTTGTTCGGAAGATGCTTTAGATAAGGCACTAAGCTTGCACCCATTAAAAGATGGCGACTATTTACAAGAAATGTAATAAAAATGAGCATCATGATTTGAGGAGGGTTTGTCCATAATTCTAAAATGGCAAATTCTGAACCGCCTGCAAAGTTAAGACCAGTTAGTAGAGGAATTTCGAGCGTACTAAATCCTTTTTGAGTTGCTTGTGTGCCCAAAACAAGTGCAAATGGAATAATCCCCAATAGAACAGGGATAGACATTTTTATTCCTCGTTTAAAGGAAACAAAGTCAGAGGTTTCATAAAGCGTTTGACTTGTATTTCTAGATGTAAGCATGGTCTTTTAGCGTGCGTGAAAATGAGTTTTTAGCGCTCTATTCTATGTGGTCATTACAAGTATTTGTCGCTTAAATTAGCTTTTAAAAACCTTAAAATGGTATATTATTTTAAAATAAATATATTTTTTGGCATTTTATGCTTAGAGGTGGTTGTGGATAAGACGGACATAAGAATTTTACGTGTTTTGCAACAAGAAGGAAAACTACAAAATAATGAACTAGCGGTCAGAGTGGGGCTTTCTGCATCTCCTTGTTTACGCCGTGTAAAGCAGTTGGAAGATGATGGTGTAATACAACGTTATGTGGCATTGGTTGAGCCATTACGAGTGAATTTAGGTCTAACGGTATTTGCAAGAATTTGGTTGAAGGGGCAAGATGAGAAAACCGTAGATCAGTTTGTAGATGCAGTAAAAAATTTGCCTGAGGTGGTTGAGTGTCAGCTTATGTCTGGAGATTGTGATTTCTTTTTAAGAATTGTTGTTGCAGATTTAGATGCTTATCGTAAATTTCAGATTCAGCATTTGAATAAGATTTCAGGCATTCAAAATGTAAAAACTGAGATTCCATTACAAAAAATTAAGCATACAACTGCGCTACCACTTTAGTTTGGGTCAAATTTGTAAAATTCTCAGGTGCATGGTCAAAAGTATCATGTTACACTTGAAAAAATCGGGTGCGTCCCGGTTTTTTTATGTGGATTCGTTCCGCCCTGCACAGAATTTAGGTTTGAAGCATGTCAATTTCAGAGACTTGGTTGCTACCAGATGGGGTAGCAGATGTATTACCAGAACAAGCACAAGTAATTGAGTCACTTCGTCGACATTCATTAGATTTCCTCGCAAGTCGAGGTTATCAATTGGTTTATACGCCATTTATTGAATATATCGAGTCGCTTTCGTCTTTATCTGAAGCGAACCAAGACTTAGACCTTGTTAGTTTTAAAGTGATTGATCAACTCTCTGGACGCTTACTTGGTATACGTGCAGATATGACACCTCAAGTTGCACGAATAGATGCACATGTAAGACTTGTTGAAGGTATTGCTCGTTATTGCTATTCAGGAACAATTTTACATACAAAACCTCAGAATTTTAGTGCCTCACGTACACCGCTACAGCTTGGTGCAGAGCTCTATGGGCATCAAAGCATTGAAGCAGATGTCGAAATGATTGATGTGATGCTCGGTTTGTTAGAAACAACATGTGGCTTAGAAAAAAATCATTTAGATTTAGGGCATGTCGGGCTATTTAAAAGCTTAGTAAAATATGCCGAGCTTGATAAAAATAATGAACGTCTTTTACATGATTTGTATCAACGTAAGGCATTGCCTGAACTTGAGGAAGTCACACAAATATTACCATATGGTCAAGACTTTTATAACTTGGGTAGACACTCAGGAAATCTTACCTTACTTGAACAAAATTTAAGTAAAGATGTTTTGCAAGATGCTGATTTTAAAGAAGCATTTGAAGGACTAAAAACGACAGTTTTTGCAATACAACAGCGTTGGCCAAACCTATCTATTGGTTTAGATGTCGTTGAACTACGCAGTTACCATTATCATACGGGTTTAATGTACGCAGTATATGCACCTAACCATGCAGCGCCATTAGCACAAGGTGGTCGCTATGATGGGATTGGTGAGCATTTTGGTCGTGCTCGTCCTGCAACAGGATTTAGCTGTGACTTGTATGGACTCTGTGAAGGTCAATTTAAAGAAATAGAAACGATTGTTGCTCCAAAAGGGTTGCAACCAGATTTAGTAAGCGCAATTGCTCAAGCACGTCAACAAGGTTTATGTGTTGTGCAATTGTTAGGTAATGATGATCTAAGTTCTGTTCCATCTGCAACGCATCAATTTGTATTGCAAAATGGAGTATGGGCAATTGAAAAAATTGAGTCTATTTCAAAATAGATTTGTGATTTTAACAGCATGATGTAATGAGGCTATTATGGGCAAGAATGTTGTGGTACTTGGTACCCAATGGGGCGACGAAGGTAAAGGTAAAATCGTCGACCTGCTCACTGATCAGGCGGCTGCGGTTGTACGTTATCAAGGCGGTCACAACGCAGGACATACTCTTGTAGTAGGTGGTAAAAAAACTGTATTACATCTCATTCCATCAGGGATTTTACGTGAAAACGTGTTATGCCTTATTGGAAATGGTGTTGTACTTTCACCTGCAGCTTTAATTGAAGAAATGGCAATTTTAGAAAAAGAAGGGGTTCCTGTAAAAGAGCGTCTACGTGTTTCTCCAAATTGCCCATTAATTTTACCAAACCACATTGCATTAGATCAGGCGCGTGAACACAAGCGTGGTAATGCAAAAATTGGTACAACAGGTCGTGGTATCGGCCCTGCTTATGAAGACAAAGTTGCACGTCGTTCTGTACGTGTTGCTGATGTTGTTCGTGGTGGCGAAGCACTTGAGCAATTGCTTAAAGAGATGCTTGATTTACATAACTTTCAATTAACACAATACTACGGTGTAGAAGCTGTTAAATTTGAAGATGTATTGGCACTTTGCAACGAGTGGAAGAAAGTACTTGAACCACTTGTAATTGATGTTACTGAAACATTGCACCAATTCCGTAAAGCGGGCAAACCAATTATGTTTGAGGGTGCACAAGGTTCATTACTTGATATTGACCATGGTACATATCCGTATGTAACAAGCTCAAATACAACAGCAGGTGGTGTAAGTTCTGGTTCTGGTATGGGACCTTTACACTTAGACTACGTACTTGGTATTACAAAAGCATATACAACACGTGTAGGTAGTGGGCCATTCCCAACTGAACTTGTTTATGATGCTGCAAATGATACAGGTGATGCTGTAGGTAAACACCTTGGTGTTGTAGGGCATGAGTTTGGTGCTTCAACTGGTCGTCAACGTCGTTGTGGTTGGTTCGATGCAGAAATTTTACGTCGTTCAGTAGATGTAAACTCATTAACAGGTATTTGCCTAACTAAACTTGATGTTTTAGATGGTCTAAAAGAAATTAAGATTTGTGTAGGTTACGAAGCTGTTGATGGCGGTTGCATTGGCTCATCGGATGCGATTGCATTTGAACAACTTAAACCAATTTATGAAACTTTACATGGTTGGGAAGGTTCAACTGTTGGTTTAACAAGTGTAGATCAGTTACCAGAAAATGCGCTTGCTTATGTAAAACGTATTGAAGAGCTTGTAGGTTGTCCTGTTGATATTATCTCAACGGGTCCAGATCGTGATGAAACAATTATTTTACGTCATCCATTCTCTGCATAAATAGATTTATAAAAAAACCGTAGCATAAGCTACGGTTTTTTTTATATGTAGGACTCAAATTAGTTAATGGTATTTTTATCCCAATATGCATATCTGACTTGAGGCATATTGTTTAGTACCTCTAATATTTTAAACATATCTTGTTGTTCAATAGATGTAGAAATAAGTGTTGTTTCAATTTCAACATCTTGCTCACCAAAAGGTTCAATTTCTATATCTTTTGCAGGATAGTTATATTGTTTGAGCGCAACATTAATTTGCTCAATCACTTCTTTACTACGCAGTCGATCACAAACAACATAAATAACATTGAGCAGTTCAGTTTCAACATCAAGTGGACGTCGATCCATAAAGTGAACGATTGGTCTAAGTAATGTATTTGCTGCAAGAATAAATAAAGTCACAATAATTGACTCTAGAATAAGGTCTGAACCTGCTGCTGCACCAATTGCAGCAGAGCACCAGAGTGTTGCGGCAGTATTCAAACCTTGAATATTACCGCCTTCACGCATAATGACACCAGCACCTAAAAAACCAATTCCTGAAACAACATAAGAAATTACTCTTACAGCACCAGAACCATTATCTAATAGCATGGCGGTATCGACAAATGCCGCAGCACCAAGACAAACGAGTACGTTTGTTCTTAGTCCTGCTGTACGTTGACGATACTGTCGTTCAAATCCAATCAACCCACCTAACACAAATGCTGTTGTTAAACTAATAAGCGTACTAACTAAGTTTTCAGTGTGAAGGTAGTTTGAAGTCTGCATTTTAAATTACTGCCATCCATAACGTTTAACATATAGCTTTTTAAGAAGCTGAGTAAGTACCATGTATGCCAATAGAATTATTGGTAAATAGATAAAGTATGTTAAAGGTAAAGCTTGTAAAGAGAAGTAGCTTGCTAGAGGTCCCATTGGGAGGAAAATACCAATCATAACGATAACAGCTGTCATAGCAAGAAGGGGAAGAGCAGCACAACTTTCAATAAATGGTATTTTTTTCGTACGAATCATATGAACAATCAGTGTTTGAGTCAGCAATCCTTCAATAAACCAACCTGATTGGAATAAAGTTTGGTGATCAGGTGTATTGGCTTTAAACACGTACCACATGAGTAAGAAAGTTGCAACATCAAAAATAGAACTGATTGGTCCAAAGAAGATCATGAAACGACCAATACCATTTGCTTCCCAACGTTGAGGTTTTTCAAGAGACTCTTCATCAACATTATCGAAAGGCACAGCAATTTGTGATACATCATATAGTAAATTTTGTACTAATAGATGGATTGGTAACATTGGTAGGAATGGAATAAATGCACTTGCAATCATAACAGAGAAAACATTACCAAAGTTAGAGCTTGCTGTAATTTTGATATATTTTAGAATATTAGCAAATGTACGACGACCTTCAATCACACCTTGCTCAAGTACCATTAAGCTTTTTTCAAGTAAAATGAGATCGGCAGATTCTTTTGCAATATCTACGGCTGTATCTACTGAGATACCAATATCTGCCGTACGTAATGCAGCAGCATCATTAATACCATCACCTAAGAAGCCAACAACATGATCATTTTCTTTTAGCTGAGTAACAATACGCTCTTTATGCATAGGGTTTAACTTTGCAAAGATCTGATATTTTTCAACAGCTTCTTTGAAGTCAGCAGCTGACATACGATCAATATCTTCACCAAGTACAATGTGCTCACTTGGTAAACCAATTTCTTGGCAAACTTTTTGTGTAACAAACTCATTGTCACCTGTAAGCACTTTAACAGTCACACCATGCTTGTGTAATGCTTCAATTGCTTTGATAGAACTGTCTTTTGGTGGATCTAAGAAAGTAAGGAACCCAGATAAGATGAGGTCATGTTCATCTTTAATACTATAAGTTTTATCTTGCTCAACTTCACTATCACGATAACCAATTGCAATAACACGTAAACCATCTTTGTTATAGTTTTGGCTATTGGTAATAATTGTTTTTGAAAGTTCAGGCGTTAAAGGAACAATTTCATGGTTGATCTCAACATGGCTACAGATGTTGAGCATTTCTTCTACAGCACCTTTAGTAACAATACGTGCTTGTTTTTTTGGTGTTTTTACAACAACAGACATACGACGTCTATTAAAATCAAAAGGAATCTCATCAAGCTTGGTATAGCTGAGTTTATCCATTTTGATATCAGAACTTGCATGCTCTAAAATTGCAAGGTCGAGTAGGTTTTTAAGACCTGTTTGATGGTAGCTATTAATATATCCGAGCAAAAGAACAGGCTCAGATACTTTACCCATCACATCAGTATGTTTAGAAAGAATAATTTTATCTTGTGTTAATGTACCTGTTTTGTCTGTACATAAGACATCCATTGCGCCAAAGTTTTGAATTGCATCTAGACGTTTAACAATTACTTTTTTACGAGATAAAAATACAGCACCTTTCGCAAGTGTAGATGTTACGATCATTGGTAACATTTCTGGTGTTAAGCCAACTGCAATTGCAAGTGCAAATAGAAATGCATCGCTCCAGCTTCCTGCCATATAGCCATTTAGAAAAAATACAATAGGTGACATGATGAGCGTAAAGCGAATAAGCAACCAACTTACGCTATTTACACCTTTTTGAAATGATGTTGTAACTTGATCATTATCTGTGACACGTTTCGCTAAAGCACCAAAATAAGTCTGATTCCCTGTGGTAATTACAATCGCAGTTGCTGTACCAGAAATAACACTTGTACCCATGAAGGCAATATTATCAAGTGCCATGGTATCGTTGTTATTTTCAGATTGATGTGTCGCAAACTTTTCTACAGGCATCGATTCGCCAGTCATAGCAGATTGTGAAACAAATAAATCTTTTGTTTCGATCAATCTACAATCGGCTGGGATAAGATCACCTGCTGATAGTTTAATGATATCGCCAGGGACTAGATATTTTGTTGGGATATCAAATAAATTTTTACTTTGTTGAGAGGCATTAATTGCTTCTGCTTTTGTAAATTTTGAGCCAGTATTTCTTCTGAGAACAGAGGCGTCATTACTTACCATAGATTTAAGTGTATCGGCAGCTTTATTTGATTTTGCTTCTTGCCAAAATCTTAAGACAGTCGAAATTACAACCATTGATGAAATCACAATCGTGCCGCGAAGATCATCAGTAGATGCACAAATAATTGCTAAAAGGGTTAACAAGATATTGAATGGGTTTTTGTAGCAATACCAAAGGTGTTGCCACCATGCCAATGGTTTTTCAGATTGAAGCTCATTTAAACCATGTTGTTTTTGGCGTAGTTCAGCATCTTTTTCATCAAGACCATCAATATGAGAGTTTGTTTCATGAATAAGTTCTTCGACAGGTGCTTCTGATGCATGTCTCAAAGTCTTTGTAAGTTGTTCACTCACTTGTTGTGCGTAGCTAGATTGTTGCAACTCATCAAGTGAAGCAGATTTTGAGAAGTAACGTGTAAGGCGGTATTTTTTTAAAAAGCGTGAAAATAGCTGTTCCCAAAGATTACGAATCATGTGGGTTCTCCTTATTTTAGACAAAAACTGTCTGTAAGGCTTAGTTTTTACATTAAGCCCTAGGATAATGTGAAAAGTATTACGTCTTAATTAAATTGCGATGCTTAATCCTAAGCCAAACCAACGCGATGTTGATGATACAAGGCTTTGGCCATAGGATAGATATAAACTTGTTTTGTCAGGAATAATGTCAATGCCCCAAACAGCTTGCAGTTTAGCTTTTTCGGGAGGTTGCTTATAATATTCAAGCCCAATTTGCTGTCTTTCAGTGATAGGTTTGATTGCAGCAATAGCCCATGATAAATGACCTTGGTTATGTTCTTCTTGTACCCAACCAAGGTTTGCATTTACTTGCACATTGCCATAGAGGTTGTAAAAAGAGACTGGAAGATTTGCAACCCACTGACTATCTGCACCATTTTGAGATGGTTGATAAAGTCCACTTAAAGCAACACCAAATTTATCAGATGCATAAAAAGGATGTTTTAGCTGGGCTGCATACGTTGTTTGACCACTATCTTGTGTGATAGGTACAGTAAGTTCGAGATTTTTAAATGTACAGGCAGGACTTAAGTTGAGCTGCTGATCATCATTTGAAAAGGTTTGACCAATTTCTAATTGGCAAGATTTTTCGGGTGTAATTTGTGCATCATCAGTATTGTATAGAGGTGTGGCTTGCGCAAAGCGAGCCGCAACAGCAATGCTAATAATACTGATATATAGTGACAGTGTAAAAATATAGTGAAACATGCCTCGTTCCTCATAGCTGAGGCGGAATATAACCTGAGTGGCAAGTAGTAGTATTATTTAAAGCAGATATGAGAGCGCACAGAATCTATATCTATCGAATATAGCTGCTGTAAGTTCTATTTGATTTAAATAAAATTTGATTTAGTAATATTTTGATTATGCTATCTCATTGCAAGATAGCATTTGCCCAAAGAGGTGCTGTTGCTATGCTTACAAGATTAGTTCATCAATGTGTAATAATTACACCTAAACCTCGAACAACTTCCCACAGAGGGTCTCCGCATCTCTAAAAATTGCCTAAAGTATACATTGTAAAAAAAATTATACAATAGCCTTTTTTATATTTTTATAAATTAGTTTCAGATTATCTTTATTCTTTTATAAATATTTTAATTTATTTTTTTTGTATTTTTTATTTCATAAAAATTTAACTTTTAAATAATATCTTATTGTGTCTAATTATTTATTTTCTAGTATTTATTGAAATTTAATATATAAAATTACTATATAAAACAATACCTTATTTTTAATTAATTTTTTATTTTTATTTTTTAGCTATTAATAAAAATTGTCTACAATATATCTAATGTATTTTAGGAATAATTTATTATTTAGAATAAATTAATATTAATAATATTTTTTTAATATTGGAAATTAAATTGTTTTTTAAGCTTTATTTAAGAATATTTATTTTTATAAATTGATGTGGTTCGAAGTATAATAATGAAAATATTATGGAATGAGAGTTATGATCAAAAAAATAAAATGCAGCATTGCTTTTTCTCTTACTTTAGGGTGCGTGGGTTGTACAACCATTGCAGATATGTCTGGCGCAGACTCAGCAACATTAAATGCAAGTTCAGCACAAAGTTTTGTGAAGATGACACAAGAGGCGCAGCAAAAAGGTATTTTAGATACATCATCAAATACTTATCAGCGTATCTATACTGTACTGCAACGTATGGAGCCTTATGCAAATCAGCTTAATCAGACAGGTCAACCATTTAAATGGCAGTTAGCAGTTTTAAAATCTGATACGTTAAATGCTTATGTTGCACCGGGTGGCAAAGTTGTTTTTTACACAGGTATCGTAAATAAGCTTAATTTGACAGATGCAGAAATTGCCGCTGTTATGGGGCATGAAATGACACATGCTTTAGAAGAGCATTCTAAAAATAAAATTGGTGCAGATGCATTAACTAACCTTGCTGTCAATTTAGGTAAGAGTTATGCAGGGCAGGGTTTGGGACAATTTGGCTCGGCAGCTTTAGATTTAGGTAGTCAAGTAGGTGTGGGATTACCATATTCTAGAAGCTTGGAAACTAGAGCTGACTATGGTGGTTTAATGCTTATGGCAAAAGCAGGGTATAACCCACAGGCTGCAATTACGCTATGGGAAAAAATGAATAAACTAGAAGGACAAGGAGGGGCAAGCTTTCTTTCTACTCATCCATCGAATATGCAGCGTATAGAAGCAATGCAAAGAAACTTACCAATTGCTATGGCACTTTATAATCAAACTAAACATTAATCATAGAAAAAGCAGAAAGATAATTCTTTCTGCTTAGTAATTTTTATGGAGCAGGGTTTGGCTGTTGTTTATGAATAAGTTCAATACCTTCTAGGATTTCATCATTTAGGTTAATAGAGAACGCATCAATATTTTCTTTCAGTTGCGTTAAGTTTGTTGCACCAATAATAGTACTGGTTACAAAAAATTGTTGTTTTATAAATGCAAGAGCGAGTTGTGTAAGGCTTAAATCATGCTTTTCAGCAAGTTGAGCATATTGCTCTGTTGCCCATTCACATTGGGCATTTGTATAGCGTGTAAAACGAGAAAATAGGCTAATGCGCGCATTTTCTGGCTTTTGACCATGTCTATATTTCCCTGAAAGCATACCAAAAGCAAGTGGAGAATATGCAAGTAATCCAATGCCTTCATATTTTGCAATTTCGGACATACCAACTTCATAGGTGCGATTTAATAAATTATAAGGATTTTGTACACTAACAAATTTTTGTAGATTCAATTTTTCTGCAATCTGTAAAAACTTCATTACTCCCCATGGGGTTTCATTAGACAAACCAATTTGACGAATACGACCACTTTTAATTTCTTGCTGTAGTGCAGTTAAGGTTTCCTCAAAGGCAGTGAGTTCAGCATTTTGTTCTGCTAATGCATTGCCGTAGCCTAGCTTTCCAAAAAAGTTAGTAGAGCGCTCAGGCCAGTGTAGTTGGTATAAATCTATATAGTCTGTATTTAGCCGCTTTAAAGACCCATCAAGTGCTTCTTTAATGTATTTTTCATTAAAACGGGTTTGACCTTCACGAATGTGTGATCCCCCAAAACTAGGCCCTGCAATTTTAGAAGCTAGAAAAACTTTATCGCGATTTTTATTTTGTTTAAACCATTCACCAAGTATTTCTTCTGTACGTCCTTGAGTTTCAGGTTTTGGTGGCACGGGGTACATTTCTGCTGTATCCCAAAAGTAGACATTTTGAGTGAGTGCATAGTTTAGTTGTTCAAAGGCTTCTGCTTGTGTATTTTGCTCACCAAAAGTCATTGTACCTAAGCAGATTTCAGGAAGTTGTATATTTGTATTTGAAAGTGGGTTGAATTTCATTGCAAACCTCTAATATATTTTATTCGAAAAAAAAGCAAATCCTGAGATTTGCTTTTTTGTATTTTAGTTTTCTTTAATCTCATCGGCTGAGCTTTCTAAAGCACTATCATAGATTAAGATTGCTTTGCCTTCTGTTTCTATCATGCCTTGCTCTTCTAATGTTTTGAGCACTCGCCCAACCATTTCACGAGAGCATCCAACAATACGCCCGATTTCTTGGCGAGTAATGCGGATTTGACGTCCATTTGGTAAAAGCATTGCAGCAGGCTGATGTGCAAGGTCAATTAAACAACGTGCAATACGACCTGTAACATCAATAAATGCAAGGTCTGTCATTTTGCGAGTTGTATTTTTTAAGCGACGTGTTAGCTGTGCAAAAATCGCATAATTAAGGTCAGGGTATTCCCTACTTAAATTTGTAAAATGTTCGTAAGAGATTTCCGCAATCTCACACACTTCACGAGTACGTACTTCAGCAGTTCGATGTGGCTCATTATCAAATAGACCCATTTCACCGAAAAAGTCGCCTGCATTTAAGTATGCAATGACAATTTCGCGCTCGTCATCTTCACGTAAGACAACGGATACTGAACCTTTTAGAACAAGGTAAAGTGATTTGGATTCTTTGCCAGCTTCAATAATGGTTGTGCGTTTTGCATAACGATTAATATTCGCCAGTTTTAATAAGGCTTTGATCGATTCAGGGAGCTGGTTGGGAGAGAGTGCATCATTTGCAAAAGGGGAGAAATTAGCTACCATGATTCTTTGTTCCAATATTTAGTATAAGACATATACATGTCTCTCATTCATGACTGAATGTGTGGAAATTCCTTGTGGAAGAAAGTGTGTTAGTGTACTTTTAAACGAATATGTAATCTATAATTTTTTTTAGGTAGTTGCAATGCAGTCAACAGTTCAATGGCTTGGAAATGTTGCATTTGAAGCCAAATCAGATAGTGGTCATACAGTAATAATGGATGGTGCACCAAGCTATGGTGGTGAAAACCGTGGCGCGAGACCAATGGAACTAATCTTAATGGGATTAGGGGGATGCGCATCATTTGATATTGTGACCATATTAAAAAAAGCTCGCCAAGATGTGACAGATGTACAGTGTCGGTTGCAAGCAGACCGTGCAGAAACAGTTCCTGCTGTATTTACAAAAATACACTTACATTTTGTTGTGACTGGTCGTGCTGTTAAAGAAAAGCAAGTTGCAAAAGCAGTGGAGTTATCGGCTGAAAAATATTGTTCAGCCAGTAAAATGCTTTCCGATGGTGGTGTCGAAATTACACATGACTTTGAAGTTGTCGAGGCTGAATAAAAAAGCAGCGTAAGCTGCTTTTTTATGATTTATTTTAAGAATAACTGTGGGTCGACACGTGCATCATTTAAACTCATCCCCCAATGTAGGTGAGGTCCTGTAACACGTCCTGTTTTACCCACCTTACCAATTTCTTCACCCTGATGTACGATTTGTCCTTGGTGTACTTCTATTTTACTTAGATGGCAAAACATACTAATGAGTCCTTGCCCGTGGTCAATTAAGATCGTATTACCATTAAAAAAGTAATTTCCTATTCCTACTACTGTGCCATCTGCGGGCGCAATAACTTTCTGCCCAACAGGTGCGGGAATATCTAAACCTGAATGTGGTGCACGCTCTTCATTGTTAAAAAATCTTTTTCTACCAAAAGAGTTGCTAAACTTACCTTGTGTTGGTGCAATAAAGTTTGGAAAAGTGTGCCATGTGTTCTGAGTGAATGATGTATAAATATTATTTTGTGCTTCGGCTTCTTTTTTGTAACGCGCAAGCTGCTCACTAGATGGCTCTACAAAGCTTGTATTTTTGAGTTGAATATGTTGCTCGGCATACGGATACGACTGAATCTGTATGGGAATGTTTCCTTGATTCGTTTCAACATCGGAAGTACCCAATGGTGTAGAAAGTGGAATACCGACAACAGCATATTTTTGACCATTTTCTTCGGTTGTTAATACACGGTGCTTTTGGTAGTAGATATCTTGTACGTTATTTTGAATAGGCAAAATTGCAATACCACCAGGTCGTAGTGAGTTTTGTGGTAATGCTGCAAATAGGGCAGTACTTGGAAGTATTGCAAGCAATGTACATATTGTTTTTAAGTTTTTCTTATGCATTCGTTATAAGTATCCACAATGATAGATATTTATTATTTAACGATAATTTTTTTATTTTGTCTGATTGTTTTAGTTTTAAATTGTTATAGGGCTAAAAGCAAATATTACGATGAGTTGAACTCATCGTAATATTTATAGATTAATTAAAACTCATAATTCATTCGTACAAGAAAGTTACGAGGTGTTCCAGGCATGGAAATTGAGCGCCAATAAGACGTATTTGTTATGTTGTTTACTGCTGCAGTAATACCCCAATGCTCATTTTTATAACCAATCGCAGCATCTAAGCGGTTGAATCCCGGAATCTTAGTGGCGTTGGTAATACCTGTATATTGAGAACCCATATAAGTGACACCTGTTTCGAGATAAACATTGTCTGTAGGTAAATAACGAATAAACAGATTACCTGTATTTTTTGCAACTAATGGTAGCGTGTTTCCAACATTTGTTGGTGTTGCCTTATCTTTTTTCACTTTTGCATCGGTATAACCATAACCACCACGGACAAAGACATTATCTATTAAGCGTCCAATAAAGCTAAACTCCAGACCTTTCGATTCATGTTGACCTGCAACAGCCCAATAGTCAGGACGGTTTTGGGAATCGGGTTGATAGCGAATATTATTTTTACGAATATCATAAATAGAGAATTGGGTATTGAGGCGGTTATTTAACCATGTACTTTTTATACCTGTTTCGTATTGTTCATTATATTGTGGCGCAGCATTTAAGACAGCAGTTTGATCTGATGGTACAGCATTTACCGCCATTGAGCCACCAAAAGGGGCAAAACTTTTGCTATATGACGCATAGAAGCTGTGGTTTTCATTTGGCTGCCATACAAAACCAATATTTGGGCTAGTTGAGCCATTGGTTTGGGAGCGATGCTCTGAAATAGGAATAATTTTCCCACTTTTGTCTTTACCAATATATTTATCTGAGGCAAAGTCATAGTAGTCATAACGTAGGCCAAGCATGACTTTAAACTGGTCATTTAAAGAAATAAGGTCTTGTAAGAATACGCCGTATGTTGTGCCTGTACTATAATTGTGAGTGTTATATTGTAAGTTACCCGATCCACGAGAGCTTAGACGTTCACCTGTCAATGGGTTTACAAACCCATAGATGAGAGAGCCATCTTTATTGGTATTTGCTAAATAAGGCTCACGTTGTTCATAAGAAATATCTGAACCTATAAGTAAATTATGTTTGATACTTCCTGTATTGAACTCACCCGAAATATCAAATGTATTGGTTGTTGTTTTATTTGCAGTTTGTTGCCAGTAGTAAATTTGTTGAATATACCCTTGATAACAACCCGCATTTTTTGCGGTTGGTTTGACATTGGTTGTACACATTGAGCCTGCATAAAAATGGTCAAAGTTCTGTTTAGCTTCTCTATAACTCAATGCCCAGTGGAATTTCCAATTTGGTAAGAATTCATATTTTAGATCAGTTCTTACCATTTGTAATTCGTCATTTACATAGTCCCCATCTTGTGCATAGCCCATTTTGATAGATGTACCTAAAGGGAGAATTGTAAAGTCAGGCCCACGATCTGGAATGCGGTGCAGTTTGTCGTAAGTATATTGAGTTGTCCATTTAACAGTTTGATCATCGTTTCGATAAGTAATACTTGGAGAAACCATAGTTTGGCGATTGTGGATCCCTTTTCGGAAGCTATCAGTTTCTGAGTATTCACTTGTGAGACGGGTAGCCCAATTATCATTAATAATATGGTTTAAGTCTAAAGTTGTACCTCTATTGTTCCAAGAACCGCCATATATACCAACTGTGCTTTTAGACTTAAAGTTTGCTTCTTTACTCACCATGTTAACAACACCGCCACCAGCACTACGACCATAAAGTACAGATGCAGGGCCTTTTAAGATTTCAATGCGTTCAATATTGGCTGTACTGCGGCGTACTTGTCCACTTTCACGGATACCATCTCGATAAATATCACCAGTATCTGCATTAAAACCGCGAATAGTAATTCCATCACCACGCATATCGTAGTTAGTAGAAACACCGGGCGTGCCTTGTAGCATGACACTTAAATCATTTGTGCCATAGATTTTATATTTTTGTACGTCAATGGTATCTATGGTTTGAGGGATATCTTTTTTCTTTAGTCCATTGCGTGAAACATTGGCTTCGTCATAATCAATATAGCTTTTAACAGGATCTAACTCACTCATCGCTTCAATTTTTATTGTAGGAAGCGTTGAAATTGTATTTGACTCAACTTCAGTTGCCCATGTCATTTGAACTTGAGAGATAAGTAATGCAATCAGGCTCAATTTAAATAAAGGGGGATGTGTGGGTGACATGGTAACTCCTAGGACTAATATTAATGCTAATAATTATCATTAGCTATAATTTGTGTCGCAGATTATATTCATAATCTATCCATATTTCATGATTTTTTTAAGAAAAATTTAATATTAAATGATTTTTTTGAAAATGTTTTAAATATCTTTATACCAATTAAAGACTTAAAAAGAAACTCATCATGTTGGATTAGTTTATAAGTAGGTTTTTCTTCTAGAAATACACCTGCTTTGAAAGGCTTTTCTATCGTTAGATTAGGCCATCGAATTATAAAATTCTTACGGATTATTCTTTGATTAAATACACTTTCACTGACTAGATTTTTATTCCAACGTAGCTTTAAATCAAATAGATCGACGAGCCAAAAAGGTGCGATTACTTCGATTACTTCGATTTTATGATCTTGCGTTAATCTAATTGCAATCGCAGTTGCTGTTTCTGGCCATAAAGAAAGTGCATGCCAAATAGAGCATAATGGTTCTATACTCTCATTTGGGTCGGTTTTGTACCAACAATGTACTTTTGCTTGGTTAACAACATCCCATTCATAAAAAGGAAATTTTTTGTGTAATGCATATGCTATATGATGTTGCACTTTGTCATTCACATCACTTGAATCATAATAAATAACATCAATTTCAGTAATTTTTTCATGACATCACATGTAAATGTGACCAAATACTGTTTCGGATAATACCTGCACAGATATAGCAATCATGATTTATCTTTACCAATTCCTTTAAGATGCTCAATATTTCTTTATGACTTAAAATAAATTTTTTAAGTTGATTTTGATAGGCTCGTTCTAATTGATGATTCAATCTATGGTTCCTCGATTTCTCTAAATTATTCATTAAATTTTAGCATCAACTATTGAAAAATAGGACATCGTACCTATATCTATATAGTCCTTTATTTGTATTAAAGGTAAATCTATTTAATTGAAATATAAAAATATATTGTTGAAATTACGAACCAAGACCTTATATATAATTTAAATGAAAATTTGTGAGGATAAAAACAATGCAATTTGAGAAATTCACAAAAGGGCTAACCAATGCTTTAACGACAGCACAGTCGTTAGCAACAGGCAAAGATCATACAGCAATAGATGCCATACATATTCTGGCAGTATTACTTGAAGATTCTGCAAATATTAGTCTTTTACAACAGGCAGGTGCTCGACTACCTGAACTGAAAGAAAAACTCACTCATGCTTTAAATAATGCACCAACAACTGCAACGCCAACAGGTGATGTCAATTTAAACCCTGATGCAGTAAAAGTTCTTAACTTAGCAGATCGGCATGCACAAAAAGCAGGTGATGGTTTTCTATCTACAGATTGGGTTTTACTTGCGATGACAGAAACTGCTTCTACAAAAGCAATTTTGTCAGATGTTGGTGTAAAAACAGCACAGCTACGTAGTGTAATTGAACATATTCGAGGAAATGAAAAAGTCATGAGTGATAACTACGAAGAACAACGTGACTCATTAAATAAATATACGATTGATTTAACAGAACGTGCACTGGCAGGAAAACTTGACCCTGTCATTGGTCGCGATGAAGAAATTCGTCGTACTGTACAAGTCCTTTCACGCCGTACTAAAAATAATCCAGTGCTGATTGGTGAGCCAGGTGTGGGTAAAACTGCAATCGTTGAGGGCTTAGCACAACGTATTGTCAATGGTGAAGTACCCGAAGGACTCAAAGGTAAACGTGTTTTATCTTTAGACTTAGGTGCATTACTAGCAGGTGCAAAATACCGTGGCGAGTTTGAAGAGCGTTTAAAAGCCGTTTTAAATGATCTTGCTAAACAAGATGGTCAAGTCATTTTATTTATAGATGAACTTCATACATTAGTTGGTGCAGGTAAAACGGATGGTGCAATGGATGCGGGTAATATGCTTAAACCTGCGCTTGCACGTGGTGAGCTTCGCTGTGTGGGAGCAACAACGCTTGATGAATATCGTCAATTTATTGAAAAAGATGCAGCATTAGAGCGTCGTTTCCAAAAAGTGTTAGTCGATGAACCAAGTGTAGAAGATACGATTGCGATTTTACGTGGTCTAAAAGAGCGCTATGAAGTCCACCATGGTGTAAAAATTTTGGACTCTGCAATTATTTCAGCAGCGAAAATGTCACATCGCTATATCACAGATCGTCAGTTACCTGACAAGGCAATTGATTTGATTGATGAAGCTGCATCACGTATTAAAATGGAAATTGACTCTAAGCCTGAATCTTTAGATCGGTTAGATCGTCGTATTATTCAGTTGAAAATGCAGCTTGAAGCAGTGAAAAAAGATGAGGATTCAGGTAGTCAAGCCGAGGTAAGACTATTAACAGGGCAAATTGATGAGCTACAACGTGAATATGATGATTTAGAGGAAGTTTGGCGCAAAGAAAAAACACTCGTTGAAGGTACAAAACAAGCACAAGTGAAGCTTGATCAAGCACGTATTGCACTTGAAAAAGCACAACGTGAAGGTAATTGGGCTGAAGCAAGCCGTTTGCAATATGGCGAAATTCCTGAACTTGAAAAAGCACTAGAGCAAGATGAAGTTGTTGAAGAAAATGAAGAGCCAAAACTCATTCGAACTAAAGTAACGGAAAATGAAATTGCAGAGGTTGTGAGTGCAGCAACAGGGATTCCTGTGGCTAAAATGCTTCAAGGAGAGCGAGAAAAACTACTTCAAATGGAGTCATTCTTGCATAATCGTGTGGTTGGGCAAGATGAAGCTGTACATGCCGTTTCAAATGCAGTACGCCGTTCTCGTGCAGGACTATCAGACCCGAATAGACCAAGCGGTTCATTCTTGTTCTTAGGTCCAACGGGTGTAGGTAAAACAGAACTGACCAAAGCATTGGCAAACTTCTTATTTGACAGTGATGATGCAATGATTCGTATAGACATGAGTGAGTTTATGGAGAAACACTCTGTGAGTCGCTTAGTTGGTGCTCCTCCGGGTTATGTTGGCTATGAGGAAGGTGGTGTTTTAACTGAAGCTGTACGCCGTAAACCTTATAGCGTTATTTTGTTTGATGAAGTAGAAAAAGCACACCCTGATGTTTTTAATATACTCTTACAGGTATTAGACGACGGTCGCTTAACAGACTCACAAGGTCGTATTATCGACTTTAAAAATACGGTTATTGTGATGACATCTAATTTAGGCTCGCAAGATGTACGTGAGCTGGGTGATCATGCTTCTGAAGATGAAGTGCGAACAGTAGTGATGAATGCGGTAAGTCAGCATTTCCGTCCTGAGTTTATTAACCGTATTGATGAGCTTGTGATCTTCCATGCACTGAAAAAGTCACAAATTCGTGGTATTGCAGACATTCAACTCGCTCGTTTACGCTCACGTTTAGAAGAGCGCGAAATTGGTTTGACTATAGATGACAGTGCATTCGATGTATTGATTGAGGCAGGGTTTGATCCAATTTATGGCGCACGTCCATTGAAACGTGCGATTCAACAGCAAATAGAAAATACATTGGCGCAGAAAATATTGGGTGCAGACTTTCAAGCGGGTGACAATATTGTGATTCGTGGTGAGGATGACCACTTAATATTTGATAAAATAAAGTTGAGCTAAAATCTGTTAAAAATCCCATCAACATATTTGGTGGGATTTTTTTATGACCTCTTATCAGTTAAAGAAAAGAAAACGTCAATCTAGTGAATGTGTTACACTGAGTCATCAGGAAGCAGCAACAATATGAGATGGACATGCAAAATATTTCATCTGAGGTTGACCGTTTTATAAAAATAAAAAACTTATTAAGTACGTTTATAGAAAAGCATGATTTCCGTCGTGTGAATCAGTACTATCAAGTCATTTATCAGAATAATTTAAAGTATATTGAGAAATATGATCTTCCATTGTATGAAGATGCCGTCTTGCTGAGAAGTTTTGATATTTTATTTTCTAATTTTGATTTAGATCAAGAGTCTTATCTTCAGCTATTGAATACATGGGTAATGGCTGATGAAGGGTTTTTAATTTGTATTCTTTTAGGGGACTATTGGGTGGAAGCTGCAATACAGTATGATTATAATAACTCAGATTTTAGTGAGATAAGAAAACTTTTTGTTGGTGTAAGTACGTATTGGTATTTAAAGGCTTTAGAGCATAATATTTTTGCGCCTGATATTTATATTTCTTTAATGGACTTATATGAAAAAACATTAGAAGTTTGTGATTTAAGAAAAATATATAAGGATTATGCTTTTAATGTAGGTGAGTATTCAAATCAGGCATTAAATATTTTTTATCAACAATTGGGTGAGCTTCCTTCTAGAGTACCACTACGTTTAGCACTCAGAGAACCTGTAGATGAAGAGTACAATCAGCCTAGTCTTTATTGGTTTAATCTAAGTATTGAGCGTCAGGTGTCAGTGATGGCTTTTTCTCGTTACTGTTCTAATTTACTTCATAAATATAATGGTAATTATAGAGAGGTTGATCTTTTTTTATATCAAGATATTTGTCAAAAACAATCTCATTTGCTATTACAGCAAATTTATTATCTTCGTTATATTCACGAATTTAAGCAAATATTTTCCTCTTCAGAGGGATTATATCTAGAAAAAATAAAAAATGCTCAAGAATTAATCGGATATTTTAATACATTGGTTTTGTCGAAAAGACAAATGGTTGACTGTTATGTTCAACAAATTTTATTTTATCAAGCATATTTAGACAGTGAGTGTGTTGAAACATCAGAAAAAGCGCAAATAAAACAGAAAATATATCAACTCGCGCAAAGTATTGTATTGGATTACGCTCCAGAATTTCAAAGCGAGGTGTCTTTACACCATGCTTTTTTAAAACAGCTTATTTTATTATTTTCAGATAAAACTTTACCTTTCATAGATGATGCTCATCTTCGAGGGAAAGTATTGTCATTAATTTGTATATGGCAATATAACATTAGCTTTATGACGTTAAGCCTCGCACTATTGGATGTACCAGATTGGGGAGTAGATCAAGACCTTCAAATTAGTTTTGAAAAAATTTGGCAAAAGAGAGCGCACCATCAATTTAATGCGCAATTAGAAGAAGCATGGCAATATTTATTATTGAGTGGTGAGTATGACGCTTTAATAAAACAGCTTATACAGTTTGCAAATGCAGGACATACACCAAGTATGATGCATTTGTTTAGCCTTTATTCAGGAAAACTTTTTCATTTTAATGTACCCCAATATATTAATTTAAAGCATGCCCAAGATTGGTTGGAAAAAGCACTTTTATGTAAGGATACAAATGCTTTAATGATTCAAGGACAAAGACTTTTAGAAAAGAGTCTAGATGAACTAAATGAAGAGATGAGAATACACTTTGCAGAAGAGGCTTTTAAATACTTAGAAGAAGTAGTTCACCATAACTTAGTTCAAGCTGAAGTGAGTTATGGACATGCAAAATTTATATTGCAAGATGAACATGAAAAAACATTGCTGCTTCAATTTTACTTTCCTACATTGTTAGAAAAATATAAATTTAATAAAGCTATACTTGCGCAAATAGCATATATTTATGCTTACGCAGCATATTACGGGTTAGGAATAGAAAGAAATCTTTACTTAGCTTATTATTGGGGGGGTAATGCGGTTTCTTTAGACCCAGTGAATGAGCGTTATCAAATATTGTATGCAAATTTAATTCAACCCACAGGTTGGTTTATGAAAAAAATACAGTATAAGAAAAGAATAAAAGTCTCTAGAGGTAATCTACCACTATGGATGAAACAGACGATTCCTATTTTTGAGCGACATTTGGTATTTTAAAGCAATTTATGCTGTCAATTTACCGATGAAAATCAATTAAATTTTTAGATTATTTTGCATGGCATACGAGAAAAATGATTTTTTATTGTCTTGTTCTGATTAAGTTTATTATTGGATTTTTCATTGTTATTGTTCATTTGAATATCTCAGGAAAAACACAACTTTCTCAAATGACACCAGTCGACTTTATTGGAAACTTTGTATTGGGAGGAATTATTGGTGGTGTTATTTATACGCAGGCGATTCCTCTCTATGAATATATTTTGGTACTTTTAATCGGCGTTTGTTTGATTTCTGTTCTTAATTATATTTCTAAGCATGTATATTTACTGAGAAATTTTACTATTGGTGAGCCTATACCTATTATAAAAAATAGTAATTTTCTAATGAATAATATTTTAAAAAAGAAAAATAAGATTGATATTATTAATATTATTTCACAACTGCATTCGCAAGGAATATATTCTTTTGAAGAAGTATATTATGCACAAATTGAGCCGAATGGTCAGCTCACTGTCATCTGTGACCCTTCAAAAATGCCTTCAGTTATTCTTATTAAAGAAGGTACTTTAAGAACCAATGAACTAGAGCATATTAAAAAAAATGAATATTGGTTGATGATGCAAATTGCTCAGTTCAACTTAGATTTAGAAGATATATTTATTGCGGAATTTTGGAATAAGAAGTTACGTTTTATCTTAAATGATGGTTCTGTACATGAAAAGATGATCTAGTATTTCACTAGACCATCTTTTTATATGCATTATTGTTGAATAAAAGCCAATAAATCTTTATTAATTGTTTCAGCTTCTGTGGTTGGCATACCATGAGGAAATTCTGTATACATGATGAGTGAGCTATTCGGTAATAGGTCAGCAGATTTGAGACCAGATACTTCATATGGAACAATTTGATCATCTTTACTGTGCATGACAAGTACAGGGATTGTGAGTGACTTTAAGTGTGAGGTGAAGTCCGTCTGAGAGAAGGCAACAATACCATCATAATGTGCTTTTGCACCGCCCATCATACCTTGTCGCCACCAATTTAATATAATTGCTTCTGATGGTTTTGCACCTTCTTTGTTGTATCCATAAAATGGCCCAGAAGCGATGCTGTAGTAAAACTCAGAGCGATTGGTTGCTAGATTTTTTTGAAAGTCATCAAAAACCGCTTTTGGTACACCATTTGGGTTTTTATCTGTCTGTATAAGGAGTGGGGGAACTGCGGCAATCAGTACAGCTTTCGATGCTCTTTCCTGACCATATTTATTTAGATAATAAACAACTTCACCACCACCTGTAGAATGTCCAATGTGAGTCGCTTTATCAATTTTTAAACCGCTAATCACGGCATCTACATCATCTGCATAGTGTTCCATATCATGCCCATCGGATACTTGTGTAGAGCGTCCATGTCCTCTGCGGTCATGTGCAATAACACGGAAACCTTGACCTACAAAGAAAAGAAGCTGGTTGTCCCAGTCATCTGAACTTAATGGCCAACCATGATGAAAAAATAGCACAGGTGCATCGCGAGGTCCCCAGTCTTTATAAAAAATTTGTATGTTATCTTTAGTTGTTATATAGCTCATGTTGTACTCCTTCGTTATTTTAACTTTTAAATATTTTTATATAAGGAATAGGTTACAACAAACTTCTTTCAGTTCTCTTTACATCGCCATTATTATTTTGTGTAGAGGTTGTAAAAAGCCGAATCAGTTGATTCGGCTTTTTTTATTATTTATACAGAGAAATGTCTAATTTTCCATGAGCGATGGATTTTTTGGTTACGTTTGAAATCTTGCCCAATTGTTTCATTGGTAATTTCAACAACATCGAACATACCTTCGATTTCTTCATCCATCTCAAAGCCACGGTAGTTATTTGAGAAATATAACGTACCATCTGTCGTTAAACGATTCATCGCACGTTTAAGTAAAGACAAATGGTCACGTTGTATATCAAATGTGCCGTAGAACTTCTTAGAGTTAGAGAAGGTTGGTGGATCAATAAAGATGAGATCATATTGCTCATGACCTTCTTTGAGCCAATCGAAGCAATCGCTAGCAAAGAACATATGTTGTTCATCTGCATGGTCTACAGTCAAACCATTTAAAACAAAGTTCTCTTTAGACCAGTTTAAATACGTGTTTGAAAGGTCAACACTGGTTGTACTCGCAGCACCACCTAAAGCAGCATGTAAGCTAGCTGTGGATGTATAGCTATATAAGTTCAGGAAGTGTTTTCCTTTGGCTTCTTGTGCAATACGTAAACGCATTTGACGATGGTCTAAGAACAGACCTGTATCTAGATAGTCTGTTAAGTTGACTAAAAGGTTGGCACGACCTTCTTTAACTACAAAGCGTTTAGATGCAGTGCTTTGTTTTTCATATTGAGTTTTACCCGATTGGCGCGCACGTGTCTTAATGAATATGGCATCACGGTTAAGACCTGTGACAGCACGAATGGCAGCCAGTGCAAGGTTAAAACGTTTTTTTGCTTTTTCAGGGTCGATTTGTTTTGGTGGTGCATATTCTTGAACATGTAAACGGTCGCCGTATAGGTCAACTGCAACATTGAAGTCAGGCAAGTCTGCATCATATAAACGTAGACAATAGATGCCTTCATTCACAGCCCACTTTTTCAAAGCTGTCATATTCTTTTGCAAGCGGTTGGCAAAGTCCTGCGCACCTTCAATTTCAACAGGTTGACTAGACCATTTAGCAAGGAATGGCTGATTGTTTAGCAGTGGTTTGATTTGCCCAAAACGCGTATAAATTGGTAATTTACCATTCATTAAACGTAATGTTTGCGTTGCATCAAATGCCAGTACATCGGCCTGTTCAATTTGTGCAGCAATAACCGCAGCATGTTGGTTAGGGAAAGCCTTTTGAAGTAAAGCAGAAATACCTAAATATAATGCGCGATTTGATGCTTTGTCACCTAAACGCTCACCGTAAGGTGGGTTGGTCACAATAAATGCTTTTTCATCGGTTTCTAAATTAAAAGCAGGCCAGTCCGCTAGTGTACGTTCTTCAATTTTAATGTTATCTAAAATACCTTCAAAACCTGCTGCAATAAGGTTTTGTCGAGTTGCTTTTACAGCATCCCAATCGGCATCATATGCATAGAATTTCGGTAATGGTTTTTCGAGTGCATCATGATGTCTTTGTGTAGCTTCTGCTTTTAAACTCATCCAAAGCTCATGGTCATGACCATGCCAACCATTGAAACCAAATCGTCTTACTAAACCGGGTGCACGGTCGGTCAGAATCATGAGTGATTCAATAATAAATGTACCTGAGCCACACATTGGATCGAGTACAAGGTTCGGCTGAAGATCTTTTAATTTTGCTTTGTGTAGAATTGCAGCAGCTAAATTTTCTTTAATCGGTGCATCTGTCATGACCTGACGGTAGCCACGTTTATGTAGAGAGTCACCCGATAAATCTAAGCAGTAATAATGCTTTGTTTTTCCTGCAAGAATGTAGAGTGTAATTTCAGGTTGTTTAATGTCGATGCTTGGACGGCGTCCGACAGTTTCCATAAAACTATCGACCACACCATCTTTGACACGTAGGGTGGCAAATTGCGTATTTACTTTAATGTCACGCTCTACGTGAAGGCGAATCGCAAATGTACTTTGTGGTGCAAAAATTAAAGACCAGTCAAAGTTAACAGCACCTTCAAATAGCTCTTCTGCCACATCACGGACGTCATGTGAATGTTCAATTGCATGCTCATAAATTGGCATGACAACGCGAGATGCAAGGCGTGACCACATGCAAATACGATAAGCAGTCTCTAACGTTCCTTTGAAAATTAAACGACCAGCTTTACGTTCTACATCGGTCGCACCGAATTGAGCAATTTCTTCTTCTAATAACAGCTCTAAGCCATCGGCACAAGTAACCCAATAAGTAGATAAACGTTGCGGTGAATTCATGCAAACTTCCAAACCAAAACAAGCAAACGAGGATTTTAACGCATTTTGCCCTACTTTGGCTTGTGTTATTTGTGGCTTTTTTACATGGAGATGACTGCGAATTATTTTTATTTTCCGATACAATATGTCAACTTAGCGCAAGACAAAGGAATCATTGATGCATTTCGCAAAATTGCATACTCCAAGTCAGATTCAACTTAACCAATATGGTCATTTGAAACACTTTGTAACGATCGAAGGGCTATCGAAAGAAACCTTGACCAAAATATTGGATACAGCCGAAACTTTTATTAATGATAATAACCAATTAATTACATCTCCCGTTTTAGAAGGTAAAACGGTGATGAATCTTTTCTTTGAAAATTCTACGAGAACAAGAACAACTTTTGAAGCGGCTGCAAAGCGCCTTTCTGCCAATGTTTTAAATATTGATATTGCCCGATCAAGTACGTCTAAGGGGGAAACATTACGAGATACCCTCTGGAACTTACAAGCCATGGCAGCTGATATTTTTGTCGTGCGCCACTCCTCATCGGGAGCGGCGCATTTTATTGCCAAAGATGTTTGTCCGAATGTCGCAATTATTAATGCAGGGGATGGTCGTCATGCGCATCCAACACAAGCCATGCTTGATATGCTGACGATTCGTCGAGAAACAAAAAAACCTTTTGAAGAGTTAAGTGTCGCAATTATTGGTGACATTAAACACTCACGTGTCGCACGTTCGGATGTGGCTGCATTACAAACGCTTGGATGTCGTGACATTCGTGTGATTGCACCAAATACATTGCTGCCATATGGTTTTGAAGAATATGGGAGTGAAGTGCGTTTATTTAAAGATATGAACGAAGGTGTGAAAGACTGTGATGTGATTATGACTTTACGTATTCAAAATGAGCGTATTGACTCGCCCGCACTTGCTTCTCAACTTGAGTTTCACAAGATGTATGGTTTGAATGATGCACGATTGGCACTGGCAAAGCCTGATTGTATCGTGATGCATCCGGGGCCTATGAATAGAGGTGTAGAAATTACTTCTAAGATTGCGGATGGATCACAAGCAGTGATTTTAAATCAGGTAACCAACGGTATTGCTGTGCGTATGGCTGTACTTGCATTGTCTATGCAAGGACAGCTTCAAGAGCAAGGCCTAATCGATTCAATTGCACTTTAAGGAATAAAACATGACAACTGTAAAAATTGAAAATGTACGCATCCTTGATCCTGTTACACAGACAGATGCAATTGAAACGGTATATCTTAACAATGGTAAGCGCGTTTCTCACTTAAAAGAAGTTGCACATGTGGTTGATGGGCAGGGCAAATGGCTCATGCCAAGTATGGTCGATTTGTGTGCACGTTTAAGAGAACCGGGACAGCAGCAACATGGAACACTTGCTTCGGAAGGCAAAGCCGCACGTTCGGCAGGTATTTTACATATTTTAACACCACCAGATTCAAAACCAATCGTGCAAGACAACGGCGCGTTGATTCATGGCTTGGTTGAAAAAGCATGGAATGATGGCAAAATCCACCTTGCAATTATTGGGGCACAGACCCAAGGCTTACAAGGAAAGCAGCCTGCAAATATGGCAGGGCTTAAAAAAGGAGGGTGTCGTTTTGTATCGAATGCAAATGCACCTTTTGCTGATGATGATGTGGTTTTACGTACGCTTGAATATGCAGCAGGGTTAGATTTAACGGTTGTATTTTATGCAGAAGAGCCACAGATTGCGAAAGATGGCTGTGTGCATGAAAGCTTTGTTGCGTCGCGTCAGGGTTTGCCCATGATTTCGCCATTGGCTGAAATGGTTGCTGTTGCAAAATATCTATTAATGATTGAAGCAACTGGTGTAAAAGCACATTTTAGTTTGTTGTCTTGTGGTGCATCTGCAGATTTAATTCAAGCTGCAAAAGAAAAAGGGTTACCTGTGACCGCAGATGTGGCAATGCATCAATTGCATCTGACTGACGAGCTAATTGATGGATTTAACGCTTTGGCACATGTGAGACCACCTCTACGTGCATTAAATGATCGTGAGAAGCTAAGGGAAGCGGTGAAAACGGGTGTCATTGATGCCATTTGTACGCATCATGAACCCTTAAGTGGTTCAGCCAAGCTCGCACCTTTTGCCGAGACTGAAGCAGGTATCAGTGCTTTTGATAGTTATTTACCATTAGGCATTCAACTTGTTAAAGAAAATGTACTTACGCCGTTAGAGTGGGTAGAAAAAGTAACACTTGCACCTGCAATGGTTTCGAATATGGTTGAACAATGGCAGGCGACTGCTGGTTGGGTTTTGCTTGATCCAGAACAGTCTTGGGAGTTAACCGAAGATTCAATTCTTTCTCAAGGGAAGAATACGCCGTTACTTGGTCACACCATGACAGGTCGTGTGGTGGAAACTTTCTATCCGCAAGTATAAATTGCAAAAGCCCATAGATCTCATCAGGAATATGGGCTTTTATTTGTCTAATACTTGATAGCCTGCAAACAATGCAATCACTAAAAATAATAATGGTGGAATATATGAAAGATAAGGGCTTGAATGGCTAAAACGGCTAAAGTAATGCTGTGCAAGTATAGCCATACTTATATTGACACAGAGCCCACTTAAATTAAAAAGCATACCGTAGCCGAATAAGTATGGCCATACATGGGTTGCATGCTGTGGGACAAATTGAGGCAGTAAACTGAAGAAGAATAATCCAATTTTAGGGTTTAATAGTGTAATTAGCATGGCCTTTAGAAAAACATACTTTGGTTGTGTTCTTATATGATAGGTGTGAGAAGTATGTGCTACTTTTTTTCTAGGCCAAGATTTGAGGGCTAATATCATTAAGTACAAAATACCTACGATTTCTAGGCATGTATATATAATTGGAAAGGTCTGAAAGAAGAAAGAGAGACCAAATGCAGTCGCAGCAACATAAAATAAAACACCTAGCTCGATACCAAGAGCAGCTTTAATCGCAGATCTTCTACCATTGATAATGCTTTCATTCATAATAAACAGCATGGCAGGGCCAGGCGTTAAATTAATGACAAGCGCTGTCGCAAGAAAGTAGAAAAAGTTTAGTGTTATCATGGTGTCCTAAAAGAATAAGGGCATTGCTCTTGCACCAATGCCCTGATGAGGTAGTACTTATTTCTTTTTACGCTTTATGCGTTTAAAAACGGTTGAATTGTCAGTTACAGCAGCTTCTTTCGTCTTTGGACTCTTTTTAGATTCTTTTTTCTTCTTTTTCGGTTTTTCTTCCTCTTCTTCAATTTCACCATCTTCAATGGCTTGCCAATAGTTTAATTGATCCATTACTGCTGCATAAATTGAACCTTTGGTGTATTCACCTTTTTTATCCAATTGACCAACAGGTTGTGCCATTAAAATTTCAAGTGCTTGGTCAATGGTTTCTATCGCATGCACATGGAATTTACCTGCTTTCACATCATCAATAATATCTTGACGTAGCATGAGGTGTTGCATATTTTGCCAAGGAATAATGACACCTTGTTTTCCTGTAAATCCTTGTAGACGGCAGGCATCATAAAAACCTTCAATTTTTGCATTCACACCGCCAATTGGTTGAACTTGCCCAAGTTGGTTCATAGAGCCTGTAATTGCCCATGACTGGTCAATAGGTAATTGACTAATTGCAGAAATGAGAGCTGAAAGCTCCGCGACGGTAGCGCTGTCACCATCGACTTGTCCATAGCTTTGTTCAAATGCTAAAGCAGCAGAGAAGTGTAAAATTTGCTCACGTCCAAAATGTGCTTTTAAGAAGCTAGACATGAGTAGTACACCTTTAGCATGCAATGAGCCGCCCAGTTCGACACTGCGCTCGATATCTAGAATATCTCCACCACCTTGATATACAGATGCTGTTAATCTTGATGGTAGACCAAACTCAACATCTGCATAATGAATGACAGAAAGTGCATTAATCTGACCTAAGCGGTGTCCTTGAGTTTCTATAAGCTGTGTACCACGTGTTAAATCTTGCCAGTACAGTTCTCGTAAGTAGCCCAAACGATATTGGCGATGTTGCAATGCCATATTAATATGTTCACTGCTTACAGTTTTTTCATTGGCCTGTAAGGCATGATGATGTGATTCTCGAATAAGATCGCCCAAGGTGGATGCGTGTAGAGAAAGAGAGCTTTGATCTTCCGCTTGTCGACTCGAGTCTGTTAATAGTGCAGAGAGTGCAGAACGGTCAAAAGGAAGCAATTTGTCGACCTGTACGTAATCTGCGATGAGTTGCATATATGCTTTTTCATTTTCATCATTACGCTCAAGTGTATCTGTGAAGTCAGCACGTATTTTAAAGACGCTGCCTAACTCAGGTTCGGCTTCTAAAATTTCATAGTAAATTTCAGGTTCTGCAAGTAGAACAACTTTAAGCTGTAGTGGAACAGACTCTGGTTCAATAGATATGCTACCTGTTAGGGTAAGCATATGTTCTAGTGAAGAAAGTTTGAGTTGTCCTGATTTTAATGCACGTTTTAAACCTTGCCATGCATAAGGTTGTTCGAGCAAATGCTCTGCTTCTAAAATGAGAAAGCCACCATTTGCACGGTGTAGTGCACCCGGACGAATCAGTGTAAAGTCAGTGGTAATCGTTCCATTTTGTGTGAGCTGTTCTACATGACCGAGCAGATTGTAATGTGTCGGAAAGTCTTCAAAGATAACAGGCGCACCGCTATTTGGGGTGTTGCTTACAATCACATTGGCTTGATAGCGTGAAGGAATTCGGCTGAATTGAGCAGGTGAGAAGTCATCTTCATTCTGCTCTAAAATAAGTTCAACATGATCGATCACATCATTGGCATAATGTTCTAAATAGTGGTGTAGACCTTCGACATGTTTATGTTTCTTTAAAATTTGCTCAATTTTAGGAATAACAATTTCTTGGGCAACTTCTTTATTTAAGTCTGAAACGCGATCTCGTGCATCATCTTCAAGGTCACCTAAGTGTAAGCCTAATCGTTCTAGCTTTTTATCCATATAACGGAGGTTTGTTGAAATTTCTGCACGCTCTTCGTGGCTAAGTGCATCGATTTCTTCTTGTGTAATTTCATGAACTGCGTTGTCTTTAACATGAACAGGAACAAAGCAATTTTGTTCATTACGTGAAACAAGCTTTACGCCCATTGTTTCACCTTCTTTGGTGAGTTCTATGAGCGCTTCTTGCTGTTCTTTCCCAGTTTGCTGACGAATTTTTTCGATACATTCACGATAGTTTTCAGAGCTAAAACGGCGCTCTAAGTGTTTCAACATGGTTTGCCATGTTTCTTCAAGCTGTTTCTGAAACTTATTGGCTTGACCTGCAGGGAAGCGTAGAACAATAGGTTGTCTAGCATTTACAAAGTTATTTAAATATACCCAGTCATCAGGTGTAGGCATCGTTTTAGCATGTTGTTTGAGTAGGCGCTTAATCATTGTACGCTTACCTAGGCCTGCTGTACCTACAGCAAAGATATTATAGCCTGAATAAGGCAAAGCAATTCCTGCCTCAACAGAAGCACGTGCGCGGTCTTGCCCTAAAAAATTATTTAGAGGCTTAATACGTCGTGTAGAAGCAGGTATTTTATTTAATTTTGGTATATGTGTGAGTTGTTCTGGTTTTAAAGCCGTCTTTTTTAGTGTTTTTTGAATACTTGATTGATCAAAAGCGGATTTCAAAGGATGTTGGAGTTCTGAGTTTTTTGTCACGGTGTTTACTGGTAATACTGAATTCATCTGATCACATCTATGAGTAAGTAAGAAATCCAAAACTAAACATGAATTGGTTCCATTAAAGGTATACAGATTTTATATTAAAGATCAAGAAAACGAAGTGAAAAAAATAAATTTAACAATTGTACGGTTGCAACAGTTCAGAGAAAAGTTTTGAATATCAGTTTTATATATTAAATATTACTGACAGATAAGATGAAAACTTCTAGCCAAGACTGGGCTCAGGCCTTTCGGGCATTTTTAGATCGCCGTGCTTTGATTATGCTTTTTCTCGGATTTTCAGCAGGCGTTCCAATTTTACTTATTTTTTCGAGCTTATCGTTGTGGTTGGGAGAGGCAGGGGTAGATAAAAGTGCAGTCACTTTTTTTAGTTGGGCTGCATTAGGTTATTCATTTAAATTTGTTTGGGCACCATTGATTGATGAGCTTCCTGTACCAATTTTAACAAGAATACTCGGTAGACGTAGAGCATGGTTGCTTATTGCGCAACTATTAATTATTGCATCTATTGCAATTATGGCATGCTCAGATCCTTCTTTAGGGAGTAGCTATCTCGTTCAGATGGCCGTTGGTGCGGTTTTACTTGGATTTTCAGCAGCAACGCAAGACATCGTTATTGATGCATACCGAATAGAGCTTGGTGATGCACAAATGCAAACTGTGCTTGCATCAACCTATAATGCAGGTTATCGAATAGGAATGATTGTTGCAGGCGCAGGTGCTTTATTTCTTGCAGGATGGCTAGGTACATCAAAGGGTAATTATATTTATAGTGCTTGGAAATATACTTATTTGGTTATGGCAGGAGTCATGCTAATTGGTGTACTTACGACGCTATTTATTCGTGAGCCCAATGTGCAAAGAAATCATAAAAACTATCAAACTACCGATTATTTACGTCTAGTTGTGGTGTTTTTCATTGCAGTTTCTAGTTTTGTTGTGAGTTATATTTATTTTGGACAACTTGTCGAGTCATTAAATAAATTATGGGCTATTCATGATGGTGCATTATTATTTTTAATTGAAATGTTTCGGTTTCTTCTTTCTGTGGCAATTTCACTTTGCATAGGTGCATGCCTTGTTAAATTTGGTGTAGTAAAGAAGAAAATGGCGATAGATACATGGATTACGCCAGTACAAGACTTCTTTCAACGCTATGGCGTTAAGCTTGCGCTTTTCTTACTTTTACTTATCGGGTTTTATCGTATATCAGATATTATTGCTGGTGTAATTTCAAATGTATTTTATCAAGATTTAAACTTTACCAAAGAGCAAATTGCTGAAGCAGTGAAAGTTTATGGTGTTATTTTCTCGTTACTGGGTGGTTTTCTAGGTGGATTGCTTGCGCAACGTTTTAACATTATGAGATTGATGTTCATTGGTGCTATTTTTGCAAGCGCTACAAATTTAATGTTTATTGGTCTTGTAAAGTCGGGTCAACCTCTCAGTGATGTACATATTCAACTTGGACAGCAATCTTTTACAGCACAACCTGATGATGTTGGATATTGGCATGTAGATATTCCAAGCTCTGGCTTCAAAAATGAACATGCAATTTTGGTCGAGGCTGCTTATCAAACAAAGCCTGAAAGTGTTATAAAAGCATCACTTCCATTTTTATTGAGTGGAGATTCTCAAAAACAAATACAGCTATTGCCCCTTCCACATCAGAATGTTTTAAACCAAAACTCTATTGCTAAAGAGATTGTCATCAAAGGACAGTATTATATTGGCTCTTCAGATCGTAGTGATAGCCGTATTGTCATTCATATTGGTGAACGTAACTTTCCTGCAAAGTTAGACAATCATGGTAATTTTTCTGTGGCAGTTGATGGGCAATACTTAGCATCACAGAATAATCCTGTTATAGAGGCAGCTTTATACAACCAAGCAAATACCGAAATTGCAAAAACACAATTACAGTATGAAGTGTCTTCACGAACAAATTCTGATCTTGATGTAGATATTAAGCCACTGAGTGTAGTGAATGTAGACCAAGCGCAGTCTATTCGAGTTGAAGGGAAAGTTATAAAGTCATATAGCTCTACATGGCTTTACTTTGCAATTATGATTGATAATTTGGCTTCAGGACTTGCAGGTGCTGCTTTTATTGCATTTTTGTCAAGTTTAACCAGTGTATCTTTTACTGCTGTACAATATGCAATATTCAGCTCATTAATGACACTAACACCCAAAATTTTAGGTGGCTATTCAGGCACAATAGTGACTCATATCGGTTATCCTAAATTTTTCTTAATGACAGCAGTACTAGGAATTCCTATTCTTGTATTGGTCTTATGGGTTGCCAAATTGTTAAAAGAGCATGAAGCGATTAAAACTGAAAAAGGATAAGCAATTATGCGAATGTTACATACTATGTTACGTGTAGGCAATTTAGAGCGTTCATTGGCTTTCTATACTGAAGTACTTGGTATGAAACTACTGCGTCAGCGTGATTATGAAGAAGGACGCTTTACTTTGGCATTTGTGGGCTATGGTGATGAAGACTCACATACAGTATTAGAACTGACATATAACTGGGATCAGAGCGAGTACACCTTAGGTGATGCATATGGTCACATTGCTATTGGTGTAGATGATGCATATGTTGCATGTGATGAAATTAAAGCAAAAGGTGGCCGTGTTGTTCGTGAAGCAGGGCCAATGAAAGGTGGCGTAACAGTAATAGCTTTTGTTGAAGATCCTGATGGTTATAAAGTTGAATTGATTCAGCAAGATCATAATGCAAGAAATAATTAAATTTTGCACTTTAGAAACTTAGAAATAAAGTTAGCTAATGTAAATAAAAGCGCGTATAATAGTTGCACTTGTTGAGCCTAGCCCTAGCCAAATGTGTTTCGGTGGGCCCAAAAGAATGGTCTGTTATGGTGTTGGCCTGTATTCTTTGAATACCTTTCCTCTAATATTAGAGAGCGGTCAATTGCGATGACAGCGTAGCCTTTCTTAACCTAGGAGTAATCGACCATGCGCGCCGGTATTCACCCAAAATATGAAAAATTAGTTGCAACTTGTTCATGCGGTAACGTTATTGAAACTAAATCTTCAGTAGGTAAAGATACACTTTACTTAGACGTATGTTCAGCATGCCACCCATTCTACACTGGTAAGCAAAAGAGTGTTGACACTGGTGGTCGTATTGACAAATTCAAACAACGTTTCTCTGGTATGTCTCGCTCTATCAAGCGTTAATACTTTAGAAATAGAGTTTAAAAAACGGGCATATAGCCCGTTTTTTTATTAGTCTTGTTTATCGAGTAGTCTATCTAGTTTCTTTTGGAAATAGCTTCCTTGTAAGAAGCGAGCATCTACATTCCAAGCATTAGCAAAAGTACTCATGCTATTTAGCTGATTAAGAACAAAGTTTGTTCTTTCACTTCGTTCAGCGTAATAAGTGAGATGCTCTTGTAGTTTTTCTAAGTCTTCTTCATGATCAAGCGCAAGTGTAAGTTGATCATCTAAGTAACATAGGCTTGGTTGTAATTTTTCGAGTAATTGACTATGTGTCTGAATATTCGTCCCAAACTGACGAAGAGCAATTTCAATTCCCATACTTTGTAGTGTCTGCCATATTGAATGTGAGGCCAAATCTGTGGCAATAATATCTGGTGCACTAAATTTCAGAATGAGAGAATTACTGCTCGCATGGCTAAGCATAGAAAGTATTTTCTTCAATAGGGGAATAAGCTGATCACCACCAGATAAAATTTGTGTATTTAGGTTGATAATAAGCTTAGTTTCAGGGTGCTGAACAGAATAATTACTGAGTTGCTTACATGCTTCTACAATAACCCAACGGTCTAGAATAACAGACAGTGCTTGAGATTCACGTAGATCATCTAAAGCAATTAAATCTAACCATTCATTTTTATGAATAATTCCGCTAAATACTTCATAAGTATATAGTTGAGCATCAAGCTTATCATAGAGCTGTTGATATTTTAGATGAATATTTCCATCAGCCAACGACTGTTTAATATTATCAATAATTTTTTCTTCAACGACAAATGTTGACGATGCAGCTTGGCTAATTTCAGATATTTCGATATCCGCACTAAATTTAATCTCAGAGGTAATTTCTGTATTTTCTTTAAATGATAAAGGATTACTTAATGCTTGAATATAATGTTGATTGAACTGCTCTTGTGATTCAATGGGCTTCGTAAGCGTAGTTGCCCCAAGATAAAATGAAATAGTGTAATTGTTTTGATTAATTTCAATAAGATTTTCTTTACTAAGATGCTCAATACTCATTAGTTTAGAGTGAAGCTGACTTTCATTACTTGCTTGTACTAAGCCAATATAAGTAGAGGGTGTAAGCTTTACGACGGCATTCTGAATTTGTTCATGCAAAAAGGTATTGATTGCACTGATATATTTTTCAACTTCATTTGTTGGAAGCTGAGACAGATGTATTCTTTCATCAGAAGATATATTTAAAGAAAGAAGAATTAAGGTATTAAATGCTAAATTTTCATTTTTAATTTTATGGTTGATAGACTCATAGCTGATATTTGCTGAACTGCTTTCTTTTGTTGCATCTTGTTGGTTGATAATTAGACGTAAACCATCATTTTCATTATTAGGAATAAAATTTAGATGAAGTTCACGATTATTTAATGCAATATTTTTGGATTGAACAATAAAGCTTTCTGCAGAAGGTTGAGGTTGATTTACTTTCTTAAAGCTTTGTTTAAATGTCTGAATATCTTCAGGCTGTAGTAAGTCTAATAGTGGAAGACCAATAATTTCATCTTCATTATTTAGATGGAAAAGCTTCAAATACTCTTCATTTGCCTCCATATGAATACCTTCTTGTATGAGGGCAACGGCATTTGAGTTCTCTTTTGCAGTAGTTTTAATCTGAGCATCAAACCGTTCTAGTTCTTCTTCTAATTTATGTTGAGATTGAATGGTTTTACTAAAAGAAAAAGTACGTAGCAAGCCGACATAAAACCGATCAGGATAATCTAAATTAAATAGATCATAAACGCCTTTATTAATATATGAAATGTACTGTTCCGAGCTATAGTCTTCTGGATTTAATAGAAGAAGAGGAACTTGTGGTTGTTGAGAAGCCTGTATGAGTGTAATTGCTTGCTCAACTTTAAAGTCATATGCACGACCAAAGAGAATAATGTCCCAAGATAGATTCAGTTTTTTTTCAAAATTCTGAAGATCATCGAGTAATGTTGCTTCGACAGTATGTTTTTTATCTAAAAGTAATTGAGTAATTTGATTATACCGGATTTGGTTATCATCAATAATGAGCAATCGTATTTCAGAATGTTTTAGCTTGTTTGGTAAAAAAGAATTTCTCATTTAAGACTGTCCCATAAATCCAATTTCTTAATAGATTCAGCATGCCACTGAATAAAAGAGTTTAATTTAGTTGTATCAAGATCATCGAGTAAATCAAAGTCTAAAAGTGTGAAACTTTGATTAATTAGCTTTGCATTTGTTAAATAAATTTTAATTTCATCTGTCCCTAGACGTAAAGTAATACTTTGCTGTTCTTTAAAGAGTTGTGATCCAGGAACAATAATTGATAAAGAGGTTTCATTTAAAACATCTTTTTTTACGAGAAGTGCAGGATGGTAAGATGTAGATGATTTATTTACAAATAATTGAACAGCACATGGAGTAATGTCTTGTGAAAGGATTTCAATACCAAACTCAATGTGTTGACTATCCACCTGCTTTAACCAACGAATAACACCAGCACGCCAAGGGCTTTGTTTATTCTCTTGAACAAGTATAAGCTCTCCTGTTCGGAGCTGTTTAGGAATATCTCCTGACCATTTCATACGGTAACCATTGACACTAATATCAATGATGGTACAGCTATAAACCTGTCGTTTATTTTCATCATCTAAAATAGGTTTTCTAGATTTAGAGCTATGGCTTTTTGGGGATGTAACTTTATCTTCAGGCTTCGATTCAATTTCCCAAGTAGACTGTATATCTGTATGCCAAGAAGATAAGAATTGAGATTCAGAGGTTGCTTTAAAATCTTTTTCTTTTTGCAGCGTATCTTCAAATGGGGTTGCATTGGAAAGATAGTAATGTGCAGACTGTAGGCTAAAGGTAATTTGAATACTTGATGTAAAATTATAACGTTCAAAACGTCGTTCTGGTGAGTTATTTAATATATTAAGTATGTGGAATACAAGCGATGGTGTAAGGTTATCTTTTTCTAGCTTTGACAGAGACTTATGGCCCGGTAGATTGACTAGATTTATGTGTTCATAGAGTGCTTGAGTTTCTAAAAATAATCTTTGATGATCACTTTCATTTTGGAAGTTATTAATAATAGGAGGGAAGTCCTTATTCAAATTAATAACATATCTAGATAAAGAACTTTCTTTTGTTGTAACTTTAATAAGCTTAATCCACTGAAAACTACATTGATAGAGTTCATAGATTTCGACAGGACGGAGTTGATGTGTATTTAATAAATCAAGTAAATTGATCTGTTTATATAAATCGAGAATTGTATTTGTAGATGAAATACTCGATGTAAATTTACTTTTGTCTTTTATTTCTTGATCTTCAAAGTTATGTTGTCGGGCTAAGTCATATAGCTGGTGAGCACAGCGCCATTGACCAACTCTTGCACTTTTATAAAGTAATAGCTGCTGATATTTCAGTAGGTTTAATTGCTCAAGTGCTAAATAGAGACTAATTAGTCGAATTTGTTGTAAATTTTTCCTTTTAAGCATTGAGAAAATTGAGAAATTTGTATTTTCTAAGATATCACTAAGCTCAAAAGTAATATGATTATATATTCTTGCGAGGTAGCTTCTAAAGAGCTGTGTAAGGTCAGTAACACCTTCTTGATGGCCAGAGTTGACCATATAGCCAGAAATAAAATTTTTCTCTAAGAAGCTAATCGTTTGTTCTAATAATGGATGTAAAATTTGAATAAGCTGATATTTAATATCAGCTTGGCATTCTAGCTCAGAGATTTCAATAATTGCATTGAGTAGTGCTTTAGATGAATCTCCCAGTTGTGACGAATTAAGCTGTTCAGCCCATTGCTGTATGCTTTTCATATTTGTGTCACAAAAACTGAGTGTTTCACGAGTTATTTTGTTTGATATCGCAAAAAAATCCGGAGATAAATTTTGAGTATCCATACTTCACCAACTTATGCCATTGAATTCCCATATATAGGGGTCTTATTTCGTTCCCCTGCAATTTCACGAACCAGTTTAGGAACCAAGTAGCCTGGTAAATTTGCAAGTACTTCAGTATAGATACTTTCAATATACTCAGAATCTAAGTCGAAGTGATGAGCGCCTTTAACTTTATCTAGTACGTGAAGGTAATAGGGAATGATATGAGCGTCAAAAAGACGATAACTTAAATTTACCAGTGTTTGGGCTGAATCATTTACACCTTTTAATATGACAGATTGATTAAACATCATAATATTGGGATGTATGAGAGATTTTAATTGCGAAACTGTAAAGTCATCTAACTCATTTTCATGGTTACAGTGTAACACCAGTATAATACGTAGCCTACTATTTTTTAATAAATATGTGAACTCGTTGTCAATTCTTGAGGGAAGAACGATAGGGGTACGTGAGTGTATTCGTAATATTTTAATCTGCTCAATAGATTCAATACGCTTTAACCATATCGATAATTTTTGATTGGTCAGCGTTAGAGGGTCTCCACCACTTAAAATAATTTCATTTATTTCAGGACGAGCCTCAATATATTGTTTGATGTTTTCCCAATCTTGATTTTTAGGTAAGTTTTCTTGATAGGGAAAGTGTCGGCGAAAGCAGTATCGACAATGAACGGCACAAGCGCCAGTGAGGGTTAGAAGAAATCTAGATTTATACTTATGTAGAACACCTGGAAGTTGGTTTGCTTCTTCTTCACCGAGAGGGTCTACAACATAACCTGCATGTTCTTCTAACTCTAGATGGTGAGGTAAAATTTGGAGAAGTAACGGGTCATATGCATCGCCTTTTTTTATTTTTTGAACAAAAGAGCGAGGTACTCGAAGTTTAAATGCTTCTGAGGCGAGGATAGAACCTGATAATAATTGATCTTTTGAGAGCGACAACTCATCTAGTAACTCATTTGGGTCTGTAATTAAGTTACTTAGTTCAGTTTTCCAGTTTTGCTCTTGGTACAAATAGTTTATCATGCCACTTGCTGAAAAAAATGCTAGTCTAGCATTAATTTATTTAAGTTAGTAAGTTTGGAGTGAGCCAGTCATGGCCAATTATTCTACAAATGAATTCAAGCAAGGCTTAAAAGTCATGCTTGATGGTAATCCATGTTCAATTATGGAAAATGAATACGTTAAACCTGGTAAAGGTCAGGCATTTAACCGTGTGAAATTACGTAATTTGAAAACAGGAAAAGTATTAGAAAAAACATTTAAATCTAATGAGTCTTTAGAGTCTGCAGATATTGTAGAAGTAGAAATGGAATACTTATACAATGATGGTGAAATGTGGCACTTTATGGATCCTGCATCATTTGAGCAAATTGCCGCAGATAAAACTGCAATGGGCGATGCTGCAAAATGGTTGAAAGACGATTCAAATGAAAAATGCACCATTATGTTGTTTAATGGTGTTCCATTAACGGTCAATGCACCAAATTTTGTCATTTTACAAATCGTTGAAACTGATCCAGGTGTGAAAGGCGATACAGCAGGAACAGGTGGTAAGCCTGCGAAGCTAGAAACTGGTGCAGTTGTACGTGTACCATTATTTGTACAGCAAGAAGAAAAAATTCGTGTTGATACAAGAACAGGTGACTACTTAGAGCGTGCATAATTCACACTTCTATTAGAACTTGAGAAAAAAGGTGCTTAATGCACCTTTTTTTATTATATATATGATTTTGGTATATTTTTTGCTTCCTTTGGTTACTTTTATTTTAAGAACATAGGGGGAATTATGAATAAGCCAATTACATTTATATTATTATCTATCTTTTTAGGTAGCGTAACTGCTCAAGCAAATGCAGAGAGTACCTTAGAGCGTATAAAAAACTCTGGAAAAATTGTTGTTGGCTATAGAGATGCTGCGGAGCCGATATCTTATACAGTGAATGGCTCACCTAAGGGGTATGCAATTGATGTTTGTAATAATGTTATCAGTGACATTAAAAAAACATTAAATAAACCCAATTTAGGTGTTGAATACCGTACTGTGTATCCCATGACACGTGTTCCAGATATTCTTACAGGCCGTATAGATTTAGAATGTGGAACAACAACAAATACGACACAAAGACAAGAGGTTGTTGACTTTTCTACAAGTTATTTTATGACTGAAGTTAGAGTAGCAGTAAAAAATAGTGCTCATATAAATACAATTGATGGTTTAGCAGGGAAGGCTGTTGCAACAACAAAAGGAACGACTTCAGATCGATATATGGTGGCGTTGAAAAGAAATAACACATTAGATATTAAAAATATTTTTGGCTCTGATAATAATGAAACATTTGCATTGTTGGCTTCTGGTAGAGCTACGGGTTTGGCTATGGATGACAATACGCTTGCAGGATTAATTGCAAAATCTGAGCATGAAAGTGATTATAAAATGATAGGTCCTGTTTTGTCCAAAGAACCTTATGGTGTAATGATTGCAAAGAATAATCCTCAACTTAAAGCGATTGTTGATCATGCAATTACACAGATGTGGACTTCAGGAAATATGAGTAAACTGTATAAGAAGTGGTTTCAATCACCAATTCCACCTAATAATATGAACTTAAATATGTTACCAAGCTCATCATTTAAAGAGTTAGAGAAAAAACCAAATGATGATGGAGTAGATTTATCATAGTGCTAATATTAAGAATAGTAGTTAGTAACTACTATTCTTAATAAAACATTTTATAAAAATAGAATAATAAAAGCACCGAATATTATAAGTTCGGAAATATCAATTATTATGATTTAAATATCCCAATAGCCAAAATACAGAAGTAAGTGTTTAATACCTTCATAGTTTACTCCACATGATAAAAGATGATGAAATAGAGCTGCTAATTTTAAAATTTGGTGGCTTTTGTCTTTTATTTATCCCTCTATATTTTATTTGCCATGAATATCTACTAGAAAGTGATGATATTTGTGAGTAATAAAGGAATAAGTATGAAGTTTTTAAGTATTATCGCAATATTACTTTGTGTAACTGCCTGTACAACCACACAAAATGTATCGGATCCTACACATGGGAAAGGTGGTTTAATTCCACATGATAGAAATAGTCCATGATAGAAAAGTCTTTTCTATAGATTAGAAGGTATCCTAGATGGATACCTTTATATAAAATAATATAGCCTCATATTATGAGTATTTCATTGATTTAAAGGTTTTAATAGACTTAATTATAATAAATAATATTAAGCAAATCTTTATAGTATAGATAATAATGTATAGAAGAACATAAGCTTAATGCTTGACACAATCATAATACAAAATAGGTTTTTTGGGACTATGTAATGCAACATGGTAAAATTAAAAAATATCTTACAAGTCATTGAAATTGCTTGTAAAACCTTGTTTATATTGGTAGGCATATCCAGATTTGAACTGGAGACCTCTACGATGTCAACGTCTAAACAAATGTTTAAAAACAATTACTTATATCTAATTGGCGGAATATTGGCGTAAATTATGTTTTTTATTAAGAGTTTTAGCTTGATCTTTGCCAAACTAGCCACTCATTTGACTCTAAAATTTTCTCTGTTTGAATTTTCAAATCAGGAAACTGTGATGTTCTAAAACATTCAGTCTTTTCAATACCAGTTAAACAACTTGAAGAGAACTTATGACAATTATTTTCAAATAATTTGTAGTCTAACTTTTTGCCAACCATTTTTTTTGCTCTATCTGCTACAGCTTTACTACCAACTGGTTTTCCATTTAGACATGAAACATAAATATCTACAGAAAAATTTAGACCGTCTAATCGATTTAAAAACTCTTTAGCAGATACTTTTTCAATATATCCATCACCATTTAAATGAACAATTTGGTTATAACCAATATATATTCCCGAATGTTTAGCCATTCCAAAAAAGAGTCCACAAAGAACTACACTGCCAACTTTAGGCTGTTCAATTGTTTCATCAAATACTGTATCACATACCGCATCTGCTGCTGCTGTAAAAGGATCTTTAATACCAGTAATATTTTTTAGTCTTGTTATTGGATCGGTAGGAGGAGGAGTAGGAATAGTTGTAGACTTTAATATTAAATCAAAAAAACTCTTTTTTTTATGTGTGGACGGTGATGGTTCAGATCCAAATATAATATCAAAAAGTGACATTTTAATGTATATCCGTATTTATTATGGTCAAATTAGAATATCATAAGATAATAAAAAAGAGAGGTTAATTTCCTCTCTTTGGGCCTCTTCTAGATTTAGGTTTTTCCGTTAGAATCTTCTGAGCAGCAGCTAAATTGTATAATGCTTTTCCTGATGAGCCTTGGCTAATAACTTCTAACTTTCTTCTAATGGTATCTACAGACATTGAAAATCTTTGTGCTAGATACGCTGCAGATACTAATTCCTGATCCAACTTTTTCATTTCAGTGATAATCGCACCTCCAATAGTATCACCAAGCATAATTTTGGGAGGTATAGTACCTTCAACTGTAATCATGTATTTAGTCATGCATCTTGACCTCAATATCTAAGTACTCATCTATTTTCTTAGTTGATTTATATGTGTATGCTTTTGAAACTAAGTAGCCGTTAGCAACGAGATACTTAAGATCTCGTTGAATTGTTCTAACAGATATTTGCTCATTCATTATTCTTAAAATGGAGCTTGCACGAATCCAGCACTTCGCTTTTCTAATGATAGATAAGATTGTTAGCAGTCTTTCAAAAGTTGAAAAGTTTACCTTATTCATAGCAATTCCATATTTAAGCTGCTTCACTCAGAAGCTGTTGCTTTACATCGTTAAAACGTTCACTTGGAATTGCGATTAAGCTGTCTATGCCCATATTCTCGCAAAATGTCTGAACATCCATGTTTTTCTGATGCAAGATATCTTGAAGCTCATCACGCTGTTCATTTGAAATAGCAATAAACTCAGGTGGGTTCATCCATTTATTATGTTCTTTGTTGTATGAGCATTTAAGCTTATTTTTGGCGGTACTTAATAAGTACGTACGCATATTTTGGTAGTACATGTGACCTTCTTTTTCTTTACTTAAAGCTTCTAGAGAGGCTGTTAAGTCGTTAATATCACCGGCATGCTGTGCTTCATCACAGCTTTGTTGCCAGTTTTGCCAATCTGCAAAAGCTTTTTGAGCTGCAATCTGCTCAGGTGTAAGTGTATTAATATGATCTTTTGCCTGTTGAATAAGGTCTGCCAAGAATGTAGGAGATGATTTTAAATCAGGTATCCATACTTCACCTGTACCTTCACCCAATGCACCGCTATTTTTACCATGGTGAGATGGGCTAAAGTTAAGTAGGCGAGCATCTTTACCATCATTTGTCTTCACAGTCGTTAGGTAGCCCATAATATCGGCCATACGATATAGCTCATTACGGTTTTTACCACCTAAGTCTGGTCTATAGATAATCTGCTCGCCGTTAGTGTCTTCTGAAGCATGGGCAATAAAAACAATGTCTTTACCGAAAGAGATTAGATTTGCGATGAACTGCTTAAATAGATTGTTTGCTAAACCTTGAGCCTTTAGTTTCAATGTACCATCACTTTGACAGTTTTTACTATTTGCTTGTAAGTGCGATTTAATCGTTTCAAGCATTGCACCCACAGTATCAATAACGACAGTATTGAAAGAGGCGAGGTCTTGCGCCGTTAGATTGGATACGTCAGTCCATTTCTGCACTTGAACTACTGCGCCACGGCGTAATTCACCAGCACGATGAACACCTTTGTCAAAGTCAAAGGAAATGGCATTTTTTGCAGTGAAACCAATGGATGTTTTACCAAGACCGGGATCGGCATAGATATAAGCGATAATTGAGTTAACTTGCACAGCTTGGTCAGAAGTTACGATATTTAAAGCCATGATTAGTTATCTCCTTTGTACTGTACTTCTTGGACATTTAATTCGGCGAGTTGTGCTCGAGCGGTTGCAACGGCTAAGTCATGATTCATTTGCTCACGGTCTGATTGAACAAATGCAAAGTAAATGAATGACACGGCAAGAATAACTGAGCAGAGTAGGAGAGCGGCTTTACCTGTGCTTGGTTCTGTTGAAGCCATTTCGGCTTGTGTAGGCTCTCTATATAGCGATTGACTAGTAGAATATGTTTGTTTCATAATTACCTCGTTCCGATGGAAAGCCCGTGTTTGATTTGAGAGTCGTCGCGGGCTTTTTATTGTCTACGAGATATATATTAACTTTAGTTAGTGTTTTGGTCAATAGTTAAGTTAATTAAAGTTAGTTTTTAGTTAGTGTAATTATTTTTTAAGTTATAATACCCAAAAGAAAGCCCCGCATAGTGCAGGGCTCTTTCAATTATAAGGTGCGAATATGCTAGGAATTACACAAGATGGGAAAATAATCCCTATTACTAAAAAATCCTCATCCACAGGCATGCGTTTTATAGGGGTTGTAATTACAGATCCAAAATTATTATTAGAGCAGTTTCCTCAAATCGCATGCCACTTTATAAGTGGAGATGCTCAATCAAATCTAAAACTTTGCCGCGAGGTTCTACATATAGATTAACACCCTGCATAGAATTAGCTCAATGTATCACTAATAGAAAACCCCGCACAGGGTGAGGTTATTTAAAAATAGAGGTATATCTATTTTAGATTTTTAAATAAATTATCTCTATCAGCTTGAATTTTATTTTGTAAGTCAGGATTCTTTAATGTTTCTTCTAGAAAGTTATATAACTCAATCAGTGATTTAAGTGGAAGTATAACTGTTTGGCTTTCAACTAATTTCCCAGTATTATGCTCTTGTGTGCCGAATCCAATGCGAGCAGTATCAGAACCAATAGCAAAGCTCGACATTTTATCAAAATAATGAGTTTGGTAATTATCTCCTTTTGTTTTTTCGGTAATTGGACCAACTGGTTCAAGATTGATGACTTTTTTATGAGTATTGGTGGACATAAGTATTTACCTCAGAATCTCTAAAATTGTTTGTATTGAAAAATATAGAATCATTTGTTGTTGCTGTATTGTTTCTACTCATAGAAAGTATTGCTGCAGATGCTTTCACTGGAGTTGGAATCGTTTGATATTGCTCTAATGGCAAGAGGTCCGCAGTTGGATGTGAGAATGCTTTTAGATGAATATCTAATTTTTTAGCTTTGATTATATTACCAATAGATTCAGGTGTTGCTAGTCTTAAAGCTGTATCCATGGGTAAGCTTTGGATAAGGTCATTATTTTCATATTTAGAAAAAGCTACGGGACCGCCACCAAATAATTTACCGGCTTCTTCAATACTTAAGCCCAAGCCTTTGCGAATCTCACGAATCTCTTTGTGACTTAAGAGATTATCTACCTCTCTTTTAAACTTAATCATTTCTCTTTTATTCTTTTTTGCTTGCTCTTTGGTTACTGTTTCAGATCCACAGCATGCACATTCAGAATAGAAAAGCGGTATGCCTTTTTCTTTACCATTATATGTTTGCGATACTCGATCATATTTTTCAAAAAGCTGATTTTCTTCACAAATAGGGCATATACAAGGACTATTTTTCATTAAAAACTCCTAATATTAGTTGCTTAAGTGGCATGAAAAAGTACACACAATATCGCCTGATTTATGGATACAAAACTTTAAAAAGTAGTTCATTTCAAATTCTTTCTGCGCAGCATCAACATATTCATTCTTCTTTAATTCGTAGCTGTCACAAGCAAACCATGGACTTTCTGATTTGCTTTGACACCATTCGGAGTCTCTATATTTACCTTTCTCCAAAGCTTCTTTAATTAACCCTTTTAAATCTTCTAGGTCAAAAGAAAGGTGCTGTAGATCAACAATGCTTTTACGAGTCATTGTTTTTGGTAGACTTTTTTTCAATATAGATAAAACTTCATCTTTAGGATTAATTGGGGCAAGCGTTTTAATCTTTCGATTATCGCCTGATGGTGGAGTACCTCCGTACTTACTAAGTACTTTACTTACCATAATGGTAACTCTTGCATAGTAATACCGCTAGTAAAAAATAGTAATTTTTTTGTATGAGCTACATTCATAAGCCCAACCAAAACTATTACATCGACCTCTGAAGCTAAATTTTTCATAAACCCTCTGAGATTTAATTATTCTCAATAAGATATATTTCTGTGGTGTTCAACAATCACGCCAATGATAGATATATCTATCTGATTAGAGTTGTAGGTTGGATAGTCAGGATTTAGTGGGACTAACTCAATAATATCAAAACCATACTCGTTAACACCTCGTAGTCGATATTTTTTGAAAGTAGTGCTTGCCACACCATCTCGTATTTCTTGAGCTATAACAAGCGCTCCAGGTCTAGGAGACAAACTTGCATCAACAACAACAACATCACCGGGATTAAATTCTGGTGCCATGCTTTCACCGTTAATTTTTAGTGAGAAGACGGATTTTTCATCACCACCTTGATAGCTTGTATGTGACTCACCTCTAGGGTTAAATCCATCATAACAAGTTTCGTGAAATGCACCTGCCTGAACAAAATCTAATAAAGGTATTACTCTCAATTTATTTTCTGTAGGGCGAACATTAGCCCAGCTCTCTTGAGCTTCTATATTTTTAGTAGATGAGCCTTCTTTACCTGTTAGAAGCCATTCTTCAGAAACATCCAACAGACTTGCAATGGCTTTTAAGCTTTCAGTTTTAGGGATATTTTCACCACGCATCCACTTAGTAACAGCAACGCTCGATTTTCCTGTTGCTCTTGATATATCTGCTTGCTTTAAATTTCTTTCGTTAAGTTTCTGCTGTATGCGTTCATGTAGCAACATAGTGATTTTCCCTCAAAACACTAACTTATGTTAATACAAAGTATTGAAACTTAGGTTAGTTTATGCTAACTTTTATTAGTAAATTTTATTAACTTAGGTTAGTGTTGTGAATGTTGATGATTTAAAAAAGTTTTATAACTGTAGAAGCTACAGGCAAATGTCAAAAATCCTGCAAGTCTCAGATGCTGCTATCTGTAAATGGGGGAAAAATGGAATCCCTATTAGAAGACAAGCATTGCTGCAAATCCAAACTAATGGCGCATTAAAAGCCGATCTGAAACAAAACGTAGCTTAAACCCATGAACAAATTATCCACCGAAGTATCTGCAAGAGCGAGAAATGAAGTTGCAAGAGTATTGCAAGATCTTGCGTCATGTAATCAAGGGCAGATTGCAGAGCAGTTAGGACTTGATCCTAGCACTTTGTCTCGCATGAAAAATGATAAGAAAACCAATGGCTTGACGGAAATTGAAAACTGTTTAGTTCTATTGGACATTCTTGGATATAAAACCGTAAACAAAAAATATCGAATGATTCGTGAAGAAAAGCTGAATGCACTTTTTGTTATGGCTAAAGCTTGGATGGAGAGTAAGCAGTCAGTAGATGACTTCTTTCAAGATGATATTGAAGATTTTGGAATAGGTTTCGACCTTGGTTACAAAGAAAAAGCCTGATGTACAAGATCAGGCTTTTCAATTCAACTTCACGGTAAGAGAAATTAAATATGCGAAGTAATTTAGCACAAGAATCACTGAGTATTCAAGATACAGCAGAAATACATAAGTTTAAGGCGGTGCAAGCATGAGTTTAGATGCAACTATTTGGGCTTGGAAAACTCGCCAAAAGAAAACAATTGGCGGTGCAAGTAAGCCACTTAAAAAGCTAGTTTTGCTTGCTTTAGCAGATCGTGCTGCTGAAGATCATAGCTGTTTTCCTAGTGTAAGCCGTTTGGTTGATGATACGGAAATGGATCGTAAAACAATTCTAAAGATCATTGATGAGCTGATTTTTGATGGTCTAATTCAAGATACTGGAGAGCGAAAAGGGCGTACAAAACAGGTTAAAGTTTATCGTTTAATCGGTGTAAATGGTCGTGAAATTGTTCTAGAAATAGACAATTTTGAGGGTGAAAATATAGGTTTAAACAGTCCCAAATATGGAACAGTTCCAAATTAAGCAGCTTGAGCATCTAGAGGTGTATCAAAATGAATTCTGGACTTGGTGACACTTCTATTTTGAATTTTTAAGATATGCTTTTTATTGTATATCTCATTTTTATATTGTTCAAAATTCAATGGTCAGTCCTATTTAGCCGATCCGCAAGGGCTTGTGTCGCGTCTTACGTTACGCCCTTACGGAGTCTTTAAACTTTGATCTGAAAATGTTCTTACTTTCTCAAATCCAGCACTAATTTTACCGAAAAACAGCTTCGGAGAACGCATTAACTTAATATGCTATACTATTGGAGCTAGTATGATGAACAACTGTATAATGATACTATTGGAACAACTAACAACCTTGATGGTTCAGTTCTTTATTACAATATTTCTCAATAAACTGCTGGACAGTTCAAACTGCATTCCTCTGCGAGCTGGATAATCCACTCCAAAGGCATAGTAAATTTACACAAAAAAATTATTAAAATCAATACATAGTTTTATCAATATCTTCTGAGAATACCACTATCTTAACTCAATCTCTTTCTTAAACTTATTGTATTGATAACACATGATCTGCCCATTTACTAATAACTCAACGGCTTGCTGAATTACTTCTAAAGGCGCAATAAACCACTCTTTTGGTTGATGATTTTTGCCATCTTTATCTGCGACCAATAAATCAAGGCAAGATTCACCAAAAAAGGCATGTAGATAATATTCAAATTTTTGAGGATTAATATTGAAAGCTTGATATTCAGCAATGACTTCAACTTCAGCCATCAAATAGGTAGGCTCTTTTTTTGCATTCGCAATACGTTTATCAACAGTTGTTGTGGCGAAACCAATTTTATAAAGATGATCGTATGATTGGATACGTGGATCTGTACTTTTAGATTTTAAAATATAAATATAGCCTGTCGATGTATCATTATCAGTGATACCGCCAAAATTAGTGTAGAAATTGGAATTTGCTTGTTCATTAGTTTCTGAAACAATACGTCCATCTTTATACAATGCTTTAGCTAATGAACGGTACAGCATGGTTGATTCAGTACCATTCTCAAAGATAGTGCGTGTTCTACCATCTTTACGGAAACGTTTACCCTCAACTGTTTTAGCTTCAGAAGTAAAATTAATATCTGCGAGATAGACTAACAATCCGCTTAAAACATAATAACTCCCTTGAACTAGTTGATATCCCTTATCATTGAAAGGCAACAGGTTACGTTTACCTTCTCGAAGCTCTCTATGAACGTCTTTAAATAAATGCTCAAACTGATCAAAGTCCTTACAGCGTTTCCGTTTAGCAACTTCATCTGCTGCTGCACGTTGGACAGGCACATGCTTAATTTTAAAGATGTCACCATCTTTACCATCATCTAATAGACCAAGATCATCATCATTAAAAATATCTTCAAGTGACTTAATATCTGACATATTTTAGTCCTGATGCGGTGGGAGTAAATTATGTTCATCATAATCCGCCAAAGCCATGTATTGCTTAGGATTAGTCTTAATCGCTTCTAAACGGCTCGCAAGCATAAACTCCGAAATGTTTTTCATATCCTTAGCAGGTACACGCCCATGCTGTGCCACAAAATTATTAATTTCGTTAAATTTTGAGACTAGTTGTTCATCAGCAGTGAGGGCAGATGTCTTTTTCTTTACGTTTAAAAGCCCTAAATCATCATCAGTAATCATATCTTGAAGCCAGCTAAAATCTTCCATGTTTTACACTCCAGCTCGTCTACGTTGCTCACGGATATAGATTAGGCATTCAGCTAATCGTTTTTCAATTAAGTTATTTGATTCTAGACTAGGCTCACGACCAAACTGAACTTTGAAGGCTTTTAACTTAGGCCATAGCTCAATGGCTTCTTCTTGAGTCATACTAATCTTAGTTGCTTCAATTGCTTCCTTAATCAATTTGAGCACATTGACTGTGACTTCTTTTGATAGAATTTCAAACGCTTTTTGGAATGGATTCACAGATTGAATTAAATCAATATTCAGGTCTTCAATATTGATAAATTTATCTGCCATTCGAATAAACTTTTTATCACCGACTTCTTTGACTTCTGCTGTGCTAATCACTGAGTCAACGACTAAATATTGACTTACTTCTTCAAGTTCAGCTTTTGTTAAGTCAGGATATTTGGTTTGGATAATCTTAGGGATAAGGACTTTATTCACTACTTCAGGCTCAACCTTACCTGCTGAACCTGCAATCACCTTAGCATCTTGAAGAATCGCTGCTTTTAGATCCACAAGATCATTTTCAATAATTACCTTTGTTTTTACTGTGCTTGGTTCTTTAAACCCTTTGATTGTGAGTGTACCCGGTGGAACAATATCTTCATCATCACGTTTAGTTTTAAACTTGAAGTTTGGTGCTAGTATTTGTTCCATTAATAAAGATGCAGTAATAGCTTTCAGCATATTATTTACTGCAAATTTTACCTCTGTATCTTGTGCATCTGGTTGAGCAATAAGATTGGTAAATTGCGCATGTGATTTGTTCGAACTATCTCGTGTACAACGTCCCACAATCTGCACAATTTCAGTCAAAGATCCACGGTAACCAATTGTTAAAGCATGCTCACAGAATTGCCAGTCAAAGCCTTCTTTTGCCATACCAATTGCGATAATAAGATCAAGATCATCTACAGTTTTAATATTACGCAGATATTCAACAACTTTATCACGTCCATCTTCTTCAACTAGATCTGCAACTTTTAAAAGTTTTCCATCTGACCGTTTTATCGTAATAATTCCAGTTTGATCATCTTTAATAATGAACTCACCAATAATTTCAAGGATGGCGTCAACTTCATCATATTTATCTTTACTTGATTCACCTGAATTAGGATGGGGAATATGAATGATCGTCTTTTTGTCAGTATCAAGAACTTTTTTTAGAGCAATAATCCCTTCGTCATCTTCTTTAAAGTAACGTCCTTTATAAAAGTGGTAGCCAATACCTAATGACTTTAAATAGGTATAGCCATTGAGTTGTTCGTAATAGTTAAAAGAAACTTTATCAAATTTTGCTTCATCTTCAGGCGTAAGTACAGGAACACTATCACCACGGAAATATGATCCTGTCATCGCAACAATATGAGCCGAGGTATTGTTCATTAAGGATTTAAGAACATTACCTAAAATATTATCAGCATCTGCTGAAACATGGTGGAATTCATCAATTGCCACTAATGTATTATCAAATACATGATCTTCAAGCTCTTCAAAAGCAAATCTTAACGTGGCATGTGTACATACTAAAATTTGATCCGTGCCTTCCATAAAGCGTTTAAAGGCTTTTACTTTGCTTTTATCACCACCAGCAGTACATAAGTTATTTTCAGGTTTGATATCCCAATCTGCAAAAAAGCCACTTTCGCTCAGCTTGGTGCTGGCAAATGAACCACCAATAGAGCGTTCAGGTACGGCTACAATGACTTTACTCAACCCTTGGTTATGTATCTTATCTAAACCCAAAAACATTAATGCACGAGACTTACCTGATGCGGGTGGGGCTTTTAAGAGTAGATACTGACTATTACGAGATTGAAAGGCACGAGCTTGCATCGCTCTCATGCCCATATTATTTATTGAAGTGGATTTACCTGTTTGATTATACTCAATATTTATAATATCTATTGTCATATTAATCCCTTACTGCATGATCGTATAATTGAAATAAAACTTTTAATCTTTCACTATCGTCTTTAAATAGAGTTTTATTAAAGATAGAATCTACTGCAAGATCTAGTTGATTATGTTTTTCACGTAATTTGATTGGCATATCATCAGAGTACAAATCACCAAGTTTTTTGTTAAAATATTGCTCTCTTTCCTCAATAATCTCCAAACTTAATATTCTTATTCTATCCACTAAATCATTAGATATTTTATTCGGAAATGGAAATGTATTGTAACAAATCTTAGATGAATATCTGATTCCATTGCCGAAGCGGCCAGAAACAGCAGCAGCCCAAACCATATGTATTCGCGAGGACAATACTCCAAAGTAAAAAATATCTGAGCTAGAAACAACATTAAGTAAATCACTTGAAATAATTGATTTATCAAAATATGCTACAGGGAAATACTCTATATCAGCAGGAGAAACCTTAGGGATTACTATATAGTCACTATTTGGAAAGTTTTCCACGTGGAACTTTTTGGGTGTTTCAGCCAAACGTATGGTTGGTGTGCTTGAACTTGCTAGTCGAAAATTTCTGACTTTTTGGATACGCTCTAAAGTCTTTGGCAATTTGTTAAGCATATCTACAGGAATATCTTTTACAACTAAACAATATCTAGGATTTCCATTCTTTAATTCTTGTGTTCCATACCATAGTCTAAAAAAAGATTCAGATGCTGGTTCTTCTCTAATAAATTCATTTTTTTCTTCTAGAGAAAAAAGATAATTACCATCATCAATAGGTTTATTCCCTATTCCCATTGTAGGTAAATTTCCTGATAAAGGTTTTGATCTACTCTTCACAAAACTTATTGCAGAATCAGTTAAATATGGGCTTATTCGATTCACTGTCTGCCAGAGGTTTTCTCTTAATATTTTTTTCGTATTACTATAATCTTTTGAAATTCCAATAATTACACAATATACCCCAGCTTGTCTTTTTGCATTATTACTCCATTTAAAAGATGGAATAGTAAAGATTATTTCCGATTCTTCTAAAAGGGTTGGCCATAAGCTATTTATTTGCTCACCTTGACAAATTGAACTAGTAGAAACAAAGGAAAACCTCTGAGACCCTCTTATATATTCACATGCTTTATAGAACCATCCAGAAATATAGTCAACACTAGCATACGGTATATTCGTGTCGCTAAAAAGTTGCTTCAACTCGTTTTTTTGATTTTCTGTTTGCTTTCGAGCTCCATAATAAGGAGGATTCCCTAAAATATAGATTTCTTCGCCATTATTGCTTAGTACTTTATTCCAATCGTATGTCAAGGCATTAGCACATATGATAGTTCCAGAAGATTTCAATGGTAATAAAGGAATTACTTCTCCAAATTCATCTTTGAAAACTGAATTCATTTGATGTTCAGCTAACCAAAGCGAAAGAATGGCTACTTCGTGAGCAAAATCATCAATTTCTATCCCATAAAATTGAGAAACCTGAATCACTGAGAAAGGTTTTGAAAATTGACCTGTTTTTTCTAGTTCTAACTCTTGAATACGTTTTAATAGCTCCATTTCAAATTTACGAAGCTCTTTATACGCAATAATAAGAAAGTTTCCTGAACCACAAGCAGGATCAAAAATTTTAAGTTGTCCCAAGCGTTGCTGTAGTTTTAATAGTTTACTAACACTGTCTTGGTTTTTCTCTAATTCTTCATAAAGATCATTTAAGAATAAAGGTTCAATTACCTTCATTATATTTGGAACAGATGTATAGTGCTGTCCCATCTTGCTACGTTGCTCGGTATGAACAACCGCTTGGAACATAGAGCCAAAAATATCAGGGTTAATATCAGACCAATCTAATTCACCACCACACTCAATTAAAATCTGACGTGATTTACGTGTAAATGTTGGAACTTGAATATCGTCTTTAAACAAACCACCGTTTACATAGGGAAAATCTGATAAGTAATCAGGTAAATCTGTTTCACGATCTTCAGCAGATTGGTTTAACACTTTGAATAATCTACCAATCAAAGATGATAAATCTGATCCATCTTCATTGCTCTTAGATATTGCCGAAGTGAACTGTTTATCTTGAAAAATTTCAGTATCTTCAGCAAAATAACAAAATAAAAGTCTAGATAAGAAAATATTGAGTTGATGTAAGTTCTCTTTATTATTTAAGTCATCTTCATCGAAATTATCTGCTTTAATTTCATCAAATAGCTTTGCTAGTTTCTCAGCAGCCTTAACATCAGCAGGGTTTTCACCTTGATATACTGCTTTTTCCATGCCTGCCCATGGTAGGAAGAAATCAAATTTCTTTGCTAAATCATTAAATGGAACATCCAAAGTATCTTGTGTTTTAGTATCAACAGCCAAAAGAGTTTTAAAGTCCGTCACGATCAAGAAACGAACCTTATTACTCTTAGTGCGTTTTTCTTTCCTTATCTGATCTATGAGACTGTGTAGATCATGTTGTTCTGCAATTTTGAAGTATATTTGGCGCTTCCAAAAAACGGTGTTTTCCTTATCCTCAGCTAAATTACGCTCACCATTACGCACTCGTCCAATAGATTGGCTACGATGTCCATAAGCTAAAAGCAACTCATAGATAAAGTCTTGTTTATTTAGCTCATCTTGAGCAATTTTATAGATGAGCTGTTTAACATTTTCTTCGATTTGGACAATATTCATTTGTATAGATGACCGTATTAAAGCTAATAATTAGTTTATAGAAACACTAATTTAAATTAAATGAAATTTCTTATGTACACGACACATAATGACGTAGTGCTAATCAAAATCAATAGGGTGTTTAATGTGAAACTCTGAATCATTCAAAATATTTTGAATATATTTTTTTTCATTAAAATCCTGAATAAGTCGTGATCTAAGTGAATCAAACCCATCCCAGTAGTGGTCATCTAACAAACGATTTGGCAGTTTATCTGCTAAATCATCCATCCATGGTATAAAATGTAGCCGATCAATTAACGGCAAAGGATGAACCATTGAAGACTCAATTAATTTTGAAGATTCTGCTGATAATAAAAAACTATAAATATTGGGGTGATTGCTAGAACTATTATATTTCTCCAAAGTTTTAAACAGTAAGCATAAATAAAGTAATGAATTATAACCTCCAACCCCATTCACATCACTAATATGATATGGGGTATGAAAACACTCTAAATATCTATTAGAGTATAGCTTAGCTATAAATAGAGAGCCTTCAGTATTCATGCTACGAATAAACTTAACTTCGGTTACTGATTGATCTTTTAGAAAATCTTTTTCAGGGTTAGATGTTAACAACCTTTTTAGATCTTTATCTAAATACTCATCGAAACGAAAGCTTTCAATTTTAAATGGCTTTTCTTTCCCAAATAGTAACCAATTGGAATTTGCTGATAAAAAATTTGAAATTTTTTCTAGTTGATTAAAAGTTGGCTCCATTTCTGCTCTGAACCATGACTCCGCACTATCTGCCGAATCTTCACCGATTTTATATGCCAATTCTGCAATCGTAAGCTCAGAAAAAAATTTACTTTTTTTAATTTCACTGAATAAAAATTGAAGTCGTTCAGCTACATCTTTCTTTCGTTGTGTCGGTGTTCTTGATTGCAAAAAGTTTTCAATAACTTTAGCTGCTTCAAGATGGACATTATTATCCATCACAAACGAATCATATAGACGAGACATTGTCTCAGAATTGATGGATCTTTGATTTATCTTAGCGACTTCATCAATTTTTAACTTTAAATCTTCTGGAATTCGAAGATTAAACTGAATATCTTTTTTTTTCATGGATTCCACGGACAGTAGGAATTGGCAATAGTAGCATTATGATGCAAAAAAACTATTGCGCATATAGAATCATTTCACTACTATAGAATCAAAATACTACTATCGAGCAATAATCATGCAAGCAACTAAACAATTAAATTTAAGATTGCCTGAAGAGTTAGTAATTTGGGTAAGAAAAATGGCAAAGAAAAGACATCAATCAATGAATTCTTATATGTTGACTGAACTTGAACGAATGCAAAAGGAGGCTAGAAATGAGCTAAATTAATTTTAATTTTCACCTTGTGGAGAAAGATCAATGACCCATGCGGGAACATGAGCCATTGAAAGGTGTCTTTGACTATGGACACACCTAGCATTTTCTTTAATTACTTCTTGAAAGTCAATAAAGCAAAATGCTTACATCTTTCTTCCTTAATTCATTGATATGGTTTTGGGAGTTTTTAAATGAAAATACCTGTTGTTATACAAAGAAAAATTGTTGAATTTTTAGCACAAGGGCATACACATCGACAAATCGCTAAGCGAGTGAGGGTATCCCCGACAACCGTTGGTGTTGTTGCTAAAAAATTAAATGAAATTCAAATATCAGCTACTGAGGTATTAAATACATCTAATCAAGAATTTATAGACATCGTACAAACTGGTGTCGTGAAAAATGTCGAAAAGTGTAAACCCTTGCCAGATTTCACATATATTCATGATCAAATGAAGATCAGAGATATGACATTCAAGCAATTATGGCTTGAATTTAAAGAAGTGCAACCTGATGGCATTTCTTATTCTCGCTTTGCAAGATTATATAAAGAATGGGCTAAAAAATTACATCCGTCAATGCGGCAACATTTTACTGCTGGACAGACATTATTAGTAGATTTTTGTGGAAAAACTATGCCTGTCTACGATGCTAATTCAGGCAAGGTGAGAAATGTTCAGATCTTTGTAGGTGTGTTAGGGGCTTCAAGTTTAATCACTGTGATTGCAGTTGAAACTCAACAGACACATGATTGGTTGAAATGTTTTACAGCAACTTTTGATCGGATTAGTGGTGTTCCAAAAGAAGTGATCACTGATAACCTGAAAGCAGCAGTGATTAAAACAGGACGAAATGGCACAGAGTTTAATAAGACATTTGAGCAATTTGCTGAATATCATGATTTCGCAATATTAAATACTCGTCCTAGAACCCCACAGGACAAAGGCCTAGCTGAAGTATCTGTTCAAATTGTTCAGCGCTCAATTTTAGTCAAGCTGAGAGATCGAAATTTTTTCTCACTTGATGAATTACAAAAAGCTCTTGATGTTGAAGTTGATAAAATCAATCGAGCCATGACAAAACGTTTTCCTGAAAGTCGTTGGGATCGTTTTAATCGTTTTGAGAAAAGAGAATTATTAGCGCTGCCTGCACACCCATACCCATTTTCAAAATGGATATTTCAACAAACAGTCTCTGAATTTTATCAATTTACAGTTGATGGGAATATTTATTCTATTCCCTATACTCTAATTGGTAAGAAGTTGGATATTGGCATTACAAGCCGTGAAGTACAATTTTTTTATGAAAATGAAATAATTGCTTCACACGACTTACTGACAGGCTATGGTGAAGCAAGTATTCTAGAAGAGCATATGCCAGCTAACCACAGACTTTATAATACTTTAAGCCCAGCGAGCATTAAGCAATGGGCAAAATCTGTTGGAAATTATGTTTATAAGTTTGTTGAACAAGTTTTAAATAAGTCCAAACATCTCGCTCGAAATATTAAATCCTTGAATAAACTGAGAGATTATATTTTAGAAAATAAGCTTGATTCTGTAATCAATCAAGCCTGTGAATATGCATTAAAATATAATCTATTAGCAGTTACAGACCTATTGTATGTACTCAAAAATAGAAAATATATCCACTCCATGAGTGCCCATAAAACAATCAATCTTTCAGCTCATGCAAATCTTCGGGGTGCTGATTATTTTGGAGGTGATGCAAGATGACTACAAAAAGTATTGTTGCACAAAAAATGCAAGAGCTAAAGCTCCATGGTTGTCTAGACTGCTTTGTGGATCATTATGATGAAATGATCCATAGCAAAAAAACTTCTCTGGAGATCTTAAATGAGTTACTAATAGCTGAACAAAATGCTGTTAGTAATCGAAAGGTTTTGGCACTATTGACTAAGTCTAATATACGATATCCAACAAGCAGCCTAACTGAAATTGATTGTTCTAATAAACATGGACTTACAGATGATATTTTGCAAAGCCTTGCTGATTGCAATTGGATTAGATCCAAACATAATTTAGTTTTTACTGGTGCAACTGGCATTGGTAAAACTTGGTTGGCCTCAGCTTTTGGGACAAATGCATGTAAATCAGGCTTTAAAGTTTTATTTTATAATACTACAGAGCTGTTTGAAGAGTTTAATACTGCTGTACATCTAGGAACTATCACTACCTTAAAAAAGAAATTACTGTCTAGTAGGTTATTAATTTTAGATGACTTTGGTTTATCACAAATTAATAATGGTTGGATGGCTCATTTTATTACTGTGATTGACAAACATAGTGATAATGGTTCATTACTCATTACAAGCCAGTATGAGACGAATATGTGGCTAAACCACTTTGAAGATCAAACCATTGGAGAGGCATTATTAGATCGTATTGTGCATCGATCCCATATATTCAATCTAGAGGGTGAGTCTATGCGAAAAAAACGAGGTAAAAAAAACATTTAATTTAAAGAGCCATTCAAATTGTTTGATTGGCTCTTTTTTGATTATTGGGTAAATAACTTGTCCAAGTAAAATAATATTCTAATTTGTAAATACACTTATGACAGTGTCCAAGTTAGGTAAGAATAGGTGTTCAAGTGATTGTTGATTTTGCACATAGAGGGTAAGGATGTTGATCAGCTGGATGTAGAGTTGAAATTTAATGGAGCAATGAGAGTTTTGCAGGATTCCATAGATAAGAATTTACTAGATCTTGAATCATGCCAAAAAATAATACAAAGTGATAATTTTTCAAATATTATAAAAAATGCGGAAGAAAAAATTCAAAATTTAGAAGCTGCCAAAAGAGCATTTGAAGGTGAACATACTAGAACTGTTTATACAGAAGCATTTGAAAAATACTCAGATCTTGCCAAGAGGTACGAACGTGCTTTCTATGCATTAATCTATCTGTCTATAATGTCTACCTTTATTGCCTGTGCAATAGTCTATCGCCGTAGTGATTTGCTTTATGATGTTTTAATTGTCAAAGCTGTAATAGCTGTAGCAGTTATTACTTTACTCACGCTGTGGATACGCCGTGCTAGTCATTATCGAAAGCTAGCAGAACAAGCAGAACAGACGGCTTTAGAGTTAAGAGCAATTCCATCATTTTTAAAGGAAGTAAGGGAAGAAGATCAGCGTTTAATTTATAGAGATTTAGCTGGTAAATACTTTGGAAAGACTCTTGACCAAACCCAGCATGATAAAATTGGTGATCTTATGCAAGATCAAATTAAAAATACAATTGAACTGACCAAAGCAACAGTTGATGCTGCTAAAGGTTATAAGGATATTGTTAGTGCAAAAGATGAAGCTAAAGATAGTAACTCTAGTAATAATAAAGAAGATAAATCATGAAAATTAGAGAAGCATTTACGTATTTGATAAAAAATTATAAACACTTATCTGAAAATGAAGAAAGTATTATTGGCATGGAATATATTCCCAAAGCCAGTGATGGAGAGTTTCAAATATTTAGCTTAGGATTAGATGAGGATGGTTTAGAAGAAGGAAACTACTTTATTGCTATTCATTTTAGTGCGGGAAATATCGGAGCATTTGATGGTGTTGATGATAGCTTTTCTGGAGATTACGCAGAAATAGAAGATATTATTAATGAAATACCTGAAGTTGAGCAGATCAATTTTAATATTTATCCTTTAGAGTACGCACCATTTGGTGTGATTAGTGAATATGCACTGACAGAAATCTTCCCAGAACTCCCTAATCCTGATAATGAAACAGATTTCGATATACCAAAATTTAGAAAAGAGGCCATTGATTTAATCAAGCAGGTAAATAAGCCCCAGCTTTATCACTAATAACACCCAACAAACTTAATTAAACTATTTCGTATATTAGCCCTTATTCATTATGAGGGCTTTTTTGTGTCTGCAGAAAAGTATCCAGTAAGCCATGGAACATCAGAGGGTAAAGCCATTAAACAAAATATTATGCAAGCAACTCAGTGGAGTAAATACACTTTTGAAGAATGGTGTCGTCAACTTGGTGCATGGATTAACGGCGACAGTGAACGAATGATTAAAATTGTTAAATTTATGCCAACAAAGCGCATTACACAAAAGCAAAGGGAAAAACTCCTTGCGATGTATATGGGCGATAAAAATTTAATTGATATGATCTTTAATCATAAAAAAGGTACTTGTTGCAATATGGATTGTAATGAGGCTAGAGCAATACATCGTATATTCATAGATATTAGTGTAATTGATGATGAAATTTTAAATGATTGGATATCCTCCGTCTGGTCACATCATGTATTAGGTAACTCGTTTCGCCGTATAGCAGAGGCTAGTGATACAAGTGTTAATCAGATCCGTCAGGATGTGAAATGCGGTCTTGCTTATATTAAGAGTAGATATCCTAGTTTTAGTTTTGAAACTTTCCAAAAAAACACTTGAGTGTGCGCACGGGTTATGGCATATTTGTGTAAAAGTAGACAAGCTATATTTAGATGTTTACTGATCTTTATTAAAGCTCGCCGTATGGTGGGCTTTTTTATTTTTCAAAAATTAACGTCTCTTTAAAAATTTTATTATTAATAATGCAATGATATTCATTTAAGCTTAAACCTTAATTTTAAAAAAATTGGTTTAGTTTAATGATCATTTTAAAAGAAGGTTATGAGGCTTTTGATAAATTTCTTAAAACTACACTATCGCAGGTAGTTTTAAGTGGTACATGTTTATTATTTTTATATAAAGCAACGACTATGGGGTTTACTGTACAGGCCAGTACCGTATTTATAAGTGCAATATTATCTATTTTTATAGCAATATTTTGGATTATAGGAAATATTCAAAACTTCTGGAATAGTTTTTTCAATGTATGCTTATCTGAAAGAGTTGACTGTGTTAGTTATAACTCGAATGGAGAAAAATTCTTTGATATTAAGGACATTAGAAAGATTTGGAAGGTAAGCAAACGATTAGTATTAGAAATTATATTTGTTATAATAACTATTTATTTTATGCTTGTCATATTGTTTTTTCAGATATTTATTTATATTAATCAAATGAGTATAGCTCTGCATATTTAGATGAAAATAAAATTAGGGATAGGTATATCAGAAGATACGGGTAATAATGCTATCAGTTTTTGTAGAGCGGTTTTCTGATTGATGTATAATTGAGATAATGTATTTTTATCAATAAAAATAGATGAAAAATATACTTAAATTTTTTCGATCAAAAGCTTTATATCTAGTAATCTCATTCTACATAGCTTACTTAGTTATTATCTTTGCTTTACTAGCAAATAATTTATCTTCTCTTATTGGTCCGTTAATAGCTCCAATGACATTAGTAGTTGGTATTTTTATTTGGAAATGGCAAGAAGATCAAAAAAATAAAACTGCTCGTAATGAGGAGCATTTTAAGAAGTGTAGAGAAAGAGCTGAAAAACTATTTAATGCTTATATTAAGTATGAAAGCTCAATACAGAGATTACATAGGGTATATACAGATTTTTGCCGCTGCTCTGATGATGTGAAGAAGTTTAACTTTCTCTCCGATATTGGTACAGAAATAACATTGAATAAATCTTTGCAGGATGATGTCTACTTTGAAAGCGTTTTATATTATTTTCTCATAGAGAAAAAATCCAAATTAGAAGTTTATCAGGATGCTACAACACTAAATAATCATTTCACTGGATTTTGGTACTTTGTCGACAACCTAGAAAAATTGGTGGATGCTTATAACGATTGTAAAGGTAGTGAATCTGAAAAGAGAAATGCTTGTAAGTTAAAGTTATTTAATATCTCAGGTAATATTAAACATTTAGATTTTGGTTACTCTGAAGATAGAAACAAAGTAATTTACACAAAACCTAGAGAAAAGATAATAAATATTTGTGGAGAATATTTTATATAAATATTGAGATTTGATACTTACTTATTCTTAAACTTGTCATTAAGTTTCTTTAATCCAGCAGCTCAAGGATGAGCAACTATGCGAAGTAATCAATATGTAAACGCGCATCCTAGAATTCGTGTTATAGTGAACGAAGTTATAATTATAATTAATCCACTCGATTAATAAGCCTGATATTTAATTGTTGGGCTTTTTTATTGTTTTTGGTAAGATTTAAAATTAATCTTATGGTTAAACACTAATGAAAAATAAAGAGTTTCAAGAATTGATATACTTGATGCAAAGTTTAGCTAATAAAGCTCAAATATATTATAAAAATCACGAAAAAGAATTTGTGCTTATTGGAAGTAAAATACAAAATTTTTTAGAACACTCGCTTAAACAGAAAATTATAGCTTCTAATATGAGTAAAGAGGGTTGGTTCCCGTCATCATTTGTATTTCGTACAAGTATTAATGATGGAGAATCAAACGAGAGCTTTATGCGAAGAGTTATAAAAAACCATTATGAGCAGATACAAGAAACTCTCTATTCTGGATATCCTAATAGGGCAGAAATTTTCACTGAAATGTTTGAAAGCCTAGAATGTGGTAGATACCGCTATTTTATGATGGAGTGCTTTGCTCAAATTGATGGAATATGTACAGATAGTGGATACTCCCCATTTTTTTCTAAAGAGTATGATAAAAAAATGAACTTAAAGGAAATCCTGTAGTAGATAAAAGCCTTAAGTTTGAAAAGTTCACAGTATTTTTAGATGAAATGATTCAGAGTAAAAAGTACGACGCCATTTTTTTGAATTATTATAAAGAAATAATTTCATTTACTAAAGATTGCTTTATTGGTCAATCAACTCATAATCTGGATTATACAAATGAAAACTTTCTATTAAATCGTCATGGAATTTTACATGGAGATAGTACTCATCTAAAAGCTGGTACAGAGTTGAATGCATTAAAGATACTATCACTTTTATTATTTGTTGATTTTTTAATACGTGGAGTTGAAACATATAAAATTGAAGTAGCTAAACAGTCACTTATTGTAGGAAATGATAAAAATAATTAGCTTGATAGATATTATTCTAGTTTGTACATTTTTATGCACTATTCGATTTTTGAGTAAAATCTTAATTATTTAGAATTTTTCTGTTACCCTGATTTTAAATTAAACTTAAATAATCTGGTATGGTAATAATGATACAGCATTCAAATTGGATTATATTTTTTTCCAATGGTACTTTTGAAGCGACTTTCACTACTCCTATAGGAAGCAAGAATATATCTTATATGCTTGCGTGGTTATATTTAACGTTTAACCAAGGGAAAGTTATTAAAGATGGGTTTAATGTTTCTATTAGGCATAGTGATAAGGCCTTAAAAGTCGAAGTACTTGATGATATATCTCAAAATAAAATTAATGAGATTTGGAAGAATGCAGTAGGACAAGATGATAAATATCACTTTAGTCATCCTATCGTAAATATTAATAACAATGGAAAAATTTCAAACTCTTCAAATGATAATATAACTTCAGGATTTCAAGGTCTTATAGATCCATTTAATTCGAGAAATACGCCAAAAAATATGGTTGATGTAATTGAGGGTATGAAAATAAAGTATCAGGACCACACAAAATTTATGCAAAAAGTATTAGATGAAGTCTTTGAAGATAAAAATATTAAGAAAAAGTATAATAACTCTGATGGTATGATTGAAGATTATGATGAATATGAATAAAATAAACTGATATTGAACCACCTTTGGGTGGTTTTTCATCATAAAAGGTTCTATCTTATAAAAATTATTGTTGGAGGTCAGCCTCGTATGATTGAACTTTTAATTCCTTTTTTTATCGCTATTTGTGTTTTAACAATTACACCGGGCTTAGACACAACTTTAATTATTCGAACTGCTAGTTTAGAAACAAAATCAAAAGCAATAAAAACTGCTGCAGGAATTAGTTTTGGTTGTATCGTTTGGGGACTGATTGTTGCTTGCGGTCTTGGTGCATTACTTGCGACTTCTGAAATTGCATTTAGTATTCTAAAGTGGACAGGTGCTATTTACCTAGCTTGGCTAGGTATAAAAATGATCCTTAATCCAAGAAACTCTCTTGAATCCGCAAATGATGTAGCAGATAAAGGAAAACAAAATTGGTTTATAAAAGGATTTCTAACTAATATCTTGAACCCTAAGGTTGGAATATTTTATATTTCTTTCCTACCACAGTTCATTCCAAAAGGTGGACAAACTGAAGTTTGGGTAATGTCATTAGTTTTGATTCATGTTGTTATTGGATTCGCTTGGTCTTTTACACTTATTACTTTAATGAAACCTATTGCAAAATATTTAAAGCAACCTCGCGTTATTCAAAACCTAGATAGAATGACTGGATCCATATTCTTATTATTTGCAATTAAGTTAGCACTTACCAAACGCTAAGATATTAAATATTTTGGAGCCACCTTCGGGTGGTTTTTATGTCTGTAAAACTAATATAATGAGTCAATATAAATTTGAGAAAATCAAATAATGAATTATCCAATAGTAGCTGGTGACATTTTAAGAATTTACAGAGAAGAAGAATTTATTTCTTATTGGCATTGGGGAGTATACGTTGGTGACTCTCAAGTAATTCACTTCTCAAATGCAAAAAGTGATACATCATCTGATAATGAAATTATTAACACTCATTTAAAAAAATTTTTCCGTAATGCAAAAAAATTTCAAGTCGTAGATTTCTCACCAAAGGGTTATAAAGAAAAATATATTACAAAGGATATCAAAATTGATCCATGGAATAGATTTATATCTAATCCAAGCTTAGGACTTTCTGGAATAATGGATCTCTATGATAAAATATCAGGAAGGAATGTTTCGGATTATAAAATATATAGTCCTAAAGAGGTTGTAGAGCGAGCACGTAGCAGACTAGGTGAAAAAAACTATAGCTTATTAACAAACAACTGTGAGCATTTTGCAGTTTGGTGTAAGACTGGGGTTAAAGGATCTAAACAAGTTGAAGGTATTCTCGAAACAATATTTGGTGCAGATAGTAATAAAAAATCTATTTATATTGAGTAGCAGTCATAAATTGAGAAAATCAATATACCACCTTCGGGTGGTTTTTTAATGGGTGAAAAAGATGGAACAAATTAGACCATTCCCACCAACAGACTTTATAGACCAAGCCGAGCAAGAAGAAACCATACGCTTAATTCCTGCACCTGATTTAAAACAATGGGCTGTAAAGAACTATCTTACATCCGATGGTCAACTTTATAACCCTGACCATGATCATATTGCTGAAATTTTAGATAATGATGAAACCTTTTTAGCCTTTGCATGGGCATCATCTGCCGCCGTGTCTAAAAAGCGTATGGTGCTTGGCCAATGTGAAAAAGTCATGTTTAACGTTGGTGGTTGGAAAAAGGCAAGACAAGAACAACAAATGCGAGATTGGTTTGGATACATTCCTGTATATCTGATTACCATTGATGCAAGCTTCTGTGAACGTGCAAATGACAGAGAGTTTTGTGCCTTAATAGAACATGAGCTATATCACATCGCCGTAGAACGTGATGAGGACGGTGATCCAATTTGTAGCAATATGACTGGATTGCCTAAACATTACTTAGGTGGACACGATGTAGAGGAGTTTGTCGGCGTGGTAAAACGTTGGGGTGCAAACAAAGACATAAAACGATTGGTTGAGGTTGCAAATAATCCGCCGTTTGTTTCAGATTTAGATATATCAAAGTGCTGTGGAAACTGTGTGATTAATTGATGTTCAAAAAGGATCATATTTTTACTTTCATTTATTCGGCTAATCACATAACTTTGATTGTAGGAGAAATAAATATGGCAACTTATAAGCAAATTCAAGAATTCTTGAAAAATGAACATGGCCGAACTTTTAAGTCTTGTTGGATCGCTCATGTTAAGAGCGATCATGGCTTAACTAAAAGGCAGGCACCAAATAGGTATGAACCAGATAAAAGAGTACATCCATGTCCACATGAATATCGTCAACATGTAGAAAATGCATTGAAGCACTTTAAGATGATCCCCTAAATTGGGGATTTTTTTTACTTACTTTGTTTGACGTAGTATGACAAAGGGGGAGGTATGGCTACACTCAAGGAACCTGTTAAAATATTTATAGTTCAATCACTTGCATGTATGAAGACACCACAACAGGTCGCAGATGCTGTCAAACAAGAATTTGGACTAGGATTGGATCGCCGTCAGTGTGCGAGTTATGATCCAACAAAGCATGCAGGAAAAAACTTAAGTAAAAAGCTAAAGCTACTATTTGAAGAAACACGGCGCGATTTCCAAGACAATATTTTAGATATTCCGATTGCAAATAAGGCATTTAGACTCAGAGAGCTGCAAGAGATGTATGAATCTTGGGGTAAAAATAGAGTCATGAAACAGCAAGTACTTAAACAAGCTTTTCAAGAAACAGATGGCAGAGTCACACGACAAGAGATTACAGGCAAAGATGGCCAGCCGATGGAAACTAATGTGGTCTATGCAACTCAAAAACAAGTTGAGGAAGCCGTAGCAAAAGCACAAAGCGAGTATTAGAAATGTTGAGTCTTCAAGAGCATGTCGAAAAGCGGATGTGTGAAGACGATCATTTGTTTTTTACACGCCGTTTCTTTAAGCCCCGAATGGGCTTTAAATTTATGGTGAACTGGCATCATATTTATATTGCATACCTGATTGATGAAGTCATCAAAGGCCATATAGATAACCTCGTCATTAACGTACCACCGGGTGCTGGTAAAACTGAGATGACAACCAACCTGATACCAAGAGGAATTGCACGTAATCCACGTTCAAGATTTCTTTACTTATCATTTTCTCAGTCATTGGTTGAAGAAGTTGCCTCAACGGCGCGTAATATTGTGAAGTCAGAGGACTTTCAAAAACTATGGCCAGTAAATATCTCAAAAAGTAGTGATGCGAAGTCCAATTGGAAAACTACAGTAGACGGTTACGATGCTGGTCATGTATACGGCGCATCTATGGGTGGTCAGGTCACTGGTCGCCGTGCAGGGACATTGGCAGATGAGGGTTTTACCTCAAAACCTGTTCGTCCAACGCAGGGGGATGTCCCAACTATTGGTCACGGCACCACAGTCTATCCAAACGGCAAAGCAGTCACCATGCATGATAAACCAATTTCAAGACAGACTGCAGACTACTACTTAAAAGACCACATCTCAAAAGTAGAGAAGCAATTCAAGCACTCAATTCCGAACGTGAAACTCGCTCAAAGTGAGTATGACGCTTACATCGATTTTGTATATCAATTCGGTATTGGCACTTTCAATCAGTCATCGATCAGAATAAATCTGCTTCAGGGCAATTACGTCCAAGCCTGTAAAGCACTTCTGAAATATAAATATACGGCAGGGCGTGACTGTTCAATTCGATCTAACAACTGCTATGGCGTGTATGTACGTCAAAATAACCGCTATGAGAAATGCATGGAGGCAAACCAATGACTTATTTATTACTGGCTCTGAAATACTGGCGAGAGTGCTTCATTGCATTACTCGCTTTTTTAATCCTGTGCTTACTTATGATCTTGAGTCACAAAGATGAAGTGATCGAGAAACAGAAGCAAGAGCATATTGCTTATGTACAGGAACAAAAACAGAAATATTTAGAAGCTGCTCAACAACAGCAAATTGAAATGAATAAGGTGAGTGCAGACTATGAAAAACTTAAAGCTGAGCAAGCAACAAAAGTTGAATATGTCACTAGGACAATCAATAAATACATTGATCGCCCTGTCTATCATAATGTGTGCATCGATGACGATGGTCGGGTGCAGCTCAATGATCTCATCAAATCAAGTCAAACCACCAGTACAGATACCAAGTAACTTATTGCAGCCTTGTCCTGATCTTCAAACGTTAGATGAAAATACAGGCCAGGCATGGATTCTTTGGTCGGTGGATACTGTGAAGAAATATAATGAATGTAAATTTAAGCAAAAAGCCATAGTTGATGTACTAGAGCAACCCGTATTAACTACTCAGTATATTCCATAATTTTACTTTGCTCTGACTTTAATATATTTTGAAAACTCTGCTTTATTTCAAAATATATATTATCTAAGTTATTATGTTGATAATATTCAAGTATTTTTTCCTGAAGACCTTCCGAAGAGAGATTAAAATCTATATTGAAGTCTTTATGGTGTAAAAATACAACTCTTATATATTCTTTAATTTTCTGAATAATCTCGTTATTGTCTTCTTCATGAAGATTGAGAATTAACTCAATGTCTGTAGTAAGAGTAGACATATTTTTGTATAGGAGATCTTTCTTTTTAACTAATTGAAGATACTTGTCAGTATCATCAGTATCATCAATAGACTTATAAATGGAAAGTGTTTCTAGTTGAATATCGGAGACAGTAGTTCTTAAGCTTACCATCTCAACGAGTAAATCTCGGATATGAACTTGTAAACTATTTATCCTCTCTTGGCGCAACTTGGAAACAAACTCAGCTTTTTGTCTAGATATTAATCTTTCCTGTTGATCTTGTTGCGCTTTAAATGTGCGCTCTTGCTGATTTTGTTGTTCAATGAAATTTTGGATTTGTTGACTTTCTTGAGCATTAATTAATTCTGATTGTCTGGCATTTTGATATTTATTATTGATTACTAAAGTTGTAATCAGGGTGGTTATTGTTACACCAGATGCAATAATAGGAAGCCAGTCTTTTATGGACCAACCAGTTTCTATATTCTTAGATATATCTAAGGCTGGCGGTAAAAATTGAATAATAAAGTCCACTCATATTCCTTTTATTTGTTTAGTTGATTTTTCACTTTTAAGATTAATTAATTTTAAGAAGCATTACTGCTTTTAATCCAACATATCTGCAATGTCATCGACGTCAGGATTATAGTAACTATTTACTAGAACCTAAAAATTTAATATTTTTTGCTTCTTGAAGCTGAACATTTCTATTCAGATCGGTAATTAGACAAGATCCCTTAAAGCAAATTTCAGTAGAAAATAATACATTGTTTTTTGAGTTTGATAACTCAATACGTGGATAAGTGTTATGAGTATTTTCCTTTTTGCTGTAGTAGCTTAGTACGGAATTTTGAAATTGAGTTTCAGCATTTTGTTTTCCTTTATCAAAGAGGCCTTGGGCAAAACTAAATAATAAAAAGAATCCAAATATTAAAAGAATTAAACTTAAATAATGAGCTAAAAAAACTAAATCAAAGTTTGAACTATTTGGACACTCATTCTTAATTCTTTTTAGTTCTATAGGGGATAACTTAGCATTTTTTAGCCCTAGATATGTTTCTACCTTGAGTCTTCTATTCTCATATAAGAAGCATTTGTAAACTCTGCGTATACAGCGAGGTGTTATATCTTTAAATAATTTTTTAGTTTTAGGTTTGTAAAAAAATTTAACTAGAACGATAAATGGAGATAACAAACAGAAAAGGATAAAAGATATTGGTTTAAATCTAAAGAAAATGATTATAAAATTTAGAAAAACTGCAGCTAATTTGTTGTATACATACTTAAAGCGGTTTTTTAGTGAATGCTGGAAAAAAGAGTATATTACAATAAGACCAATAAAATACATATATTCTTTGAAGCCGTAAGTAATGCCATATAGAATTACGGTAGGTAATGGTATATCGAAAGTATCTATATTGTAATGAAAGTAATTAGCCATACCTGATAGGTAAAAATAACCACACCAATATAAAAATAGTGTAAAAATGGAAGTAAAAAAAGCCCAATTAAATTCTATATTAATCTTCATACTGTCTCTTGCTAAGGATTAATCCTTCAATCTCATTCATAGCTTCACGCAACTTCTTATCACTCACTTGTACATATCCAGCAGTCACATCACGTTCATCTTCTTCACGATGATTGAGTAACTTCTTAATGGTATATTTTCCATAGTCTAAGCTTTCAGCGATAGATCCGAACGTTCTACGCAGATCATGGAAAGTGAACTCAATACCACAAGACTTATTTATTTTTGCACGTACCTTAGAGATATTTGTAATGTGACCAGAGACGGATTTAGCAGAAGGGAACACCCACTTACTATCTACAATATGTCTTTTTCTTTTCCGCATTAACTCCCAAAGAAAATCTCCCATAGGCAAAGTATGTGGATCTCCATTTTTAGGATCAACAGAAGTAATAAAACCATATTTTAAGTCTACATCTGCCCAAGCTATAGACTCACACTCATTTCTACGAAAGCCTGTCAAAATCAATGTAAGTAGAAAGTCTTTATTCGTTTCTAAGACTTGACCACGATCTTTGTATGCTAAAACTGCGTTAACCCAATCAGGTAGCTTATCTTCATTAATGTAAGTTTTACGTCTTTTAATCTTATTCCATGCACGTTTAGCATTTAGAGTATTTACTGGATTGATTAAGGGCAGAATGGGTTCTTCTTTATCATCAAGGTAATGTTCAACAGAAAAGTTATAAATAGCTCTAAAGACGCGCATAGCCATATTAGCCTGAGCCTTAGAGTTTGTAGATAACTCTTGGTGACGTTGTTGAATCATGGTTCTAGTAATAGAGGCAAGCTTTAAATCTTTCCAATCAGCAAGATATTTACTTAAGACTATTTCATAATCAGAAAGCGTGCGATCTTTTAAAGCTCTCTCATTTATATAAGCTTCAAAAGCAATTTGTAGGGTAGGCTGCTGTCTAATTAAATTATCTTGATTTTCTATATCAGCTCTTTGTTGTCTTTTTTGCTCGTTGGGATTAATACCTTTAGACATTTGCACTAAAACTTCTTGTGCAAGTACACGAGCTTGAGCAAGAGTAATTTGGCCATGTATACCCAGAGTAGACCGAGTAGACTTTCCATTTACCTTTTTTTCTACAATATAAGTTTTATAGGATGTATTTACTCGAAGAGCAAAACCGATAAGTTCACTATCTCTATAAATGGCTGGTTCTAATGCGAGACTATCAATAAAAGACTTGGTTAACTTTACTCTTGATGTGCTCATGTTGTAGAATTCCCATGTTTTGCAATATATTACAACATATAGCAATATATTTTATAGTCTACTATGCGTCTACTTGATAAAAAAAGCTTGCAAAGCGTATTAAGTTTGGATAGTATACCTTTCATAGCGAAATCTTGTAAATACAAGTAGTTGAAACGCTTAAGGGCCTATAGCTCAGTTGGTTAGAGCAGCGGACTCATAATCCGTTGGTCCCGTGTTCGAGTCACGGTGGGCCCACCATTTATTAAACCTCGTAACTATTTGAGTTGTGAGGTTTTTTAGTCTCTAAATCTCCAGTTTTTATGCTTTTTTCACGGACCGTAAAGTGGTCCATCTTACAAAAGATCCGTTGGTCTATTCTATGTAAGCAAATCCATCTAATTCTCAGTAGTTTCAAGCTTTCAAAAATCCCCTTGTAATTTCTGCTTTATACAACTTTTAGAGCTCATTTAAATCGTGAAGACTCACAACTAAAAACTCGGATCGACTGTGACGAAGTTGAAATCTTTAGAAAAATGGAAATGTAGGTTTTTTCCCTAGTTTTAGTGGAGAAAATGTCTTTTAAGGTGTAGTTTTACCAAAGAATTGTATTTATGATTGCCCTTGAAAGTGATTCTAACTTTAGACAAGGGCTATGTATTATTGAAATTGCTGTTTGTTTATAATCCTTTGTAAAACTTTTCAATAAACGATTTTGTTTTAATGACTAAATTGGTTAATACAGATAGCCGTTCTTTGAGATTTGGTGATTTAGTTGGTAATTTTAAGATGTCATTGCGTTCAGGCATTCTTTTTGTATACTCGTACTGTTCTAGTACTTTCTCAAACTCATCAGCTTTTAGGTTTTCTTCTTTACAAATGTGTTGATAGGCTTGCTCTTTTTCTATATCCCAGAAAGACTTAAAAGCATCTTCGACCTTTTGCCCTGTAATGAGTTTAGGGATGTTCTGATCGATAAACTTTTTAATCAATTCTTGTTTGTCATGTAGACTCACTTCACCTTCAATGAGGTCATTGACCTGAGCTTGGTATTGCTATCTTTTTTCTACACTCGGATTATCAATTGCAAGTTGTAGTAAGCTGATGATGTATCCCACGTTAATGCGGTCACTGTGTAGTAGTTCCAGTTGAAAATCAACTTCATCTAAAATGGATACTTTTTCTTTACTTGGTGTTTTACGGACTTGATGACACAAATCTTTGTACTTTGATGCAAAATCAGCAAAGCTTTGTTTGTCTAAGGTTGTATTGTCTTGATTGTATTCGACAAAGGTTTCTAATTGAGCATTGGTACGCATGACTTCACGAAAGGCTTTAATAAATTCCAGTTGATCGTCTTCTGTCAGTAAATCATCAACGTCTTGGCAGTTGGGTGTTAGGTCATATAGTTTTTGAACTGAAGTCTCATAGTTTTGCTGAATCTCTGCAAATTCAGGGACTAAAACCACTTGAGGTGTTTCTTTGTTAGAGAAGATTTTAAGGGCTTCGTCTGTGGCTTGTTTTAGGTTTCTGAAACAAATGATATTGCCAAAGGGTTTATTGCTGTTAAACACGCGGTTAGTACGTGAAAAAGCCTGTATGAGTCCATGATGCTTTAAGTTTTTGTCTACGTACAACGTATTAAGCCGTTTTGAGTCAAAGCCTGTGAGGAACATGTTCACTACCAGTAATATGTCAACTTCACAGTTTTTTACACGTTTAGCAATGTCTCTATAGTAATCGTAGAACTGATCACCTGAGTTGTAATTGGTTTTAAACTGTTGGTTATATTGGGCAATGTAATGATCGAGTTTATCTCGTTTAGATGGATTGACTGTACTTGGAATGTCAGTATTTTCTTCATCCAGTAAACCATTTGCATCATCGTTGACTGCTTCGTTGGCTGAGTATGAGAAAATGGTGGCAATGGTAAGTGGTTTAAACAAACGCCCATGTTCAGCATCTTGCTGTTGCTTTTGACTTTGTAAGCGTTCAAAGATGTCGTAGTATTTTATGAGGGTGTCTACTGAACTGACACAGAACATAGCTGTAAATTCACGTTTTTTGGTTTTTGTATCGTGGTTATCCAAAATGTACTGTGCAATTTGTTCTAAGCGTTTTGGGTCTTCCAATAACTCTTGTGTATCTATGCCTTCAACCTGATCTATGGATTGATGTGATGAATGAGTTTTCAAACTGTACTGTCCACGGTAGTCAATTTGAAAGGGGAGTACGTTTTTATCTCGAATGGCATCTACAATGACGTATTGGTGTAATAGTTCATCAAATAGATGACTTGTGGTGAATTTCAATCCTGCTATTGTTTTTGCATTGTCATCTAAAATAGGCGTACCTGTAAAACCAAACATTTGGGCTTTTTGGAAGAAATTTTTAATTTTTAGGTGAGTTTCACCAAATTAGCTACGGTGGCATTCATCAAAAATGAATACGACTTTTTTATCGCGTAGGTGTTCAATATCTTGGCTGTATTTTTCTTTTCCAATGGCATTGTTGAGCTTTTGAATGGTAGTCACAATCAGCTTGTCATGCGGTAGGTTTATTTGTTCGATGAGTTTCTTTGTATTGGTGGTACTGTCTACACTGTCTTTTTTAAACGCATTAAATTCTTTCGCTGTTTGTGTATCTAAGTCATTGCGGTCTACCACAAACAGTACTTTTTCAACATCAGGCATGTTCATAATAATTTGACTGGCTTTAAATGAGGTCAGTGTTTTACCTGATCCTGTCGTATGCCAAATGTAGCCGTTTTTGTTACTGTGTTTTACTTGCTGCGTAATTTGTTGTACAGCATAAACTTGATAAGGGCGTAGTGCCATTAACACTTGGGAATCTTTAAGCAAGACCATGTATTCATTAAGCATCTTTGTTAAAAAGTCAGGTGTTAAGAAACTGCTTGTAAATGCTGAAATGTCATTAATCTGTTTATTCTTGCTGTCTGTCCAAGGAAAGGCAAAGGCATCATTGGTTGTACCATGTGCAAAGTAACGTGTATTTACGCCATTGCTCATAATGAAAAGTTGTACAAAGTTAAATAGCCCATAGCCTGTATGGTACGTTTCTCGTTTGTAACGTTGTATCTGGTTAAAGGCTTCAGCCATTTCAGTACCACGTTTTTTGAGTTCAATTTGAACCAATGGTAAACCATTAATGAGAAGCGTAACATCAAAACGGTAGGTTCGTTTATTGTAATACTTAGGGTCAATGGTCACTTGATTGGTGACTTGAAATCTATTTTTATGGGGCTCTTTAAACAGTAGGTCGATATGGAGACTTGTGCCATCATCTAGTTTAATTGGGAGTTTATTTCTGAGTTTGGTTGCACGCTCGAAAACGTTGCCTTGACTAATTTGGTGAAAGACTTGTTTCCACTCTGTATCAGACAAAGTTGGAATACCATTAGCTCGTTCTAACTGTAGTTTTAGATTGCTCATCAGTTGGGCTTCATTATGAATGCTGACACGTTCGTAATGAAGTTGATTGAGTTGTTCTAATAGTTGATTTTCGAGTTGGTACTCGCTTTGTGTAGTCATGTTTCTCTCTAAATTATTTATTATTTGAAGATTGATAAAGCATTTTAAGCTTTTCAATCGTCATTTGAGTACCATTAATGGTTTTATGAAGCATTGCATGGCAGTTAGGGCAGACAGGAATTAAGTCATGAATTGGATCAACTTCATATTCATCAGATATTTTATGTAAAGGCGTAATATGGTGAACATGTATAAAGCCTTGAGCAAATGCACCATAGGTTTTTGCAAATTCCATCTCACAAATTTGGCAAGATAAACCATAATGTTGAATACACTTAGATCGTGCTTCAGGGTTTCGCTCGTAACGATTAACCTGAACTATCTGTTTTGCACCTTCAGGAAATTTCTTATCATTAAGATTTGCTTCATCAGGATAATCAAAATCAATCATTTCATCATTAAATTGAGATGTAATATAATTTAATAGTACAGAGATTTCATGGTCTTGTGACTTACCTCTGTCTGTTCTTAGACCTTGCAAAGTGTCGCTATTTTTAATGTAATTTTGTTCTATAAGTGACTGACGAGTTAATGTCTTATTATCTACTTTTTTCAATTTTTTGAACACTGAAAAATTGCCACCATACTTTTTAAGCTCTGTAAGATTGTTCCAAAACAAAAGTTGGGCGTTTGGATATCGGTTATTTTGTGTATGTTCAATGACTTTGAATTGATAAACAATCTTTGATATTGGTGCTGTAATATAGACATATACAATATCTCCAACTTGGAAGCCTTTATCTGTATTGGTAACGTCATTTTTCCAATATATTTCAGAGAGTTCATCGTATGCTTTTTCAAGATTGAATGTTTGATAGTTGCAGGTAATTAACCAATTTGCCATTATTTTCTCTATATTTGCAGATTAAAAGTCAGCAAGGTTTTTTACAATGCTTGTAATGTACTCAAGGTCATTATTACTTGTTGCCGTGTAAAAGGGATGTTTTTGTGCTGTATTGTACTCTAAAAGCCCCGATTCATCTTTTAAGATACCTTCTCGTTGTTGAAGGTTAATATGAATTTTTGATGGGAATACATAGATAACAGCTACATTGAAATCATTCTTTTTAAAAGCAATGTATTTCTTTTTAATGACTTTTTCTAAACCAACATCTAAATTTAGAAAAGCATCTTTAAACTGATGGTACAGGTTTTGTATTTGTGAAGTTTTGGTTTCAAGATGAAGAATTTCTTCATACTCTCCATTCACCTGATCTTCGTTCCACTCACCAAAAGTTAAGTCTGTACCGACTTGTTTCCATTCCTTACGCCCATTACTTGCACGCCCAGTGATCACCGCACCTGCTGCTGATGGACTTTTAAACAAATAGTCTTTGGTAAAAGTAAATGTTAATGGGTCGATGGTTCCATTATCTAACAAGTTTGGTCTGAGGTTAACCATGTAACTATGTTCTGGCTGACTCACATCTTGCCTAACTTGTGAGCCTTTGAGTACATAAAATTCACCATCGATGACTTTAGCTTTCGCTTCAATTCCTTTTACACTGAGGTAAAATTCAGCAGGTTGTTCTATTAAGCCTTCCATTGCAGAAGAATACATATTTTCAGATACCTGAGGTGTAGGTGGGATAATAGTTGATGTTTTAAGTTCACTTGGTCGTTTTTGTTCTTTTAAAAACTCATAACCTAAAACAGGCAAAATGACTTGTATTTGCTCTAAAAAATACTCCATATCTGCAATATCTGACTCAGGTAGTCTATTGTAGATGTGTGCTGTACCATTTTTGAGCTGAGATTGACCATTTGAAAGGGCAATGTCTATTAAACGACTTTCTAAGTATTTGATATGGGCTTTAGTAATGTTTTGATCTTTGCCTGTGACCACACACACTTTATTCCAAAAGTCTTTACCACCACTTTCTTCTGTTCGGTTGTGCTGTGCTAAACGCTGAGCAATATTGTCAGACTCACCAATATAGACCAGTGGATAGGTAGAATTACTTTCATCAGAGCCGACTAGAAAGTAAATACCTGTACTTTGCTGACATTCTTCTCGTTGTATCAGATCTTTTAATTTACTGCGTGGCGCAGAAAGAATATGACCTGTCCAATTTATAATTTCTGCGGTAAGAATGCCGTTTGGTGTACCATCGACCAAGAACAGTTTAACGCTTTTACCATGTGCCATTTTCTAAATCCTAGACAAACATTTGTTGTAGCAAGCCTTTTTTCCATTGTTTGGCTTGTTCGAGTTGTTGAGTGGTGAGGTCTATTTTTTGGTCGATGGCTGATAAAAAGTTAGCGATTTTGGTTTGTTCGGGGAGGGTTGGAATCGGAATGTCTATATTTTTTATGATTTGAGCTGATAAGTTACCTTGTCCACCTTGTAAATAAGTTGAAATAATATCATCCTTAGCTGAAATAAAAAAATTATATAAAAAAGTATTATTCTGTTCACTTCTAATACAAAGTACAGCTTGATTTATAGCCCCATGTATTTGACTAATAGCGACTTGACCACTTGTAGCACCATATAAGGCATATAACAAATCACCTTGATTAACCATCTTAGCACTAGAGTTATTTAAACCTTTTTCATTTATAAATTGATTAGTAAAACTTAAAGATATTTCACCTGATTTTATAAATGGAATATCCCCATTGTAATAGTCTTTATTTGAACTAGTAGGTGTTCCACCTGAAAAAGTCATAGCGAATGTACCTAACTTTTTCTCCTCCCACTCCTCAAACTCACTCCCATCATCTGCTTTAAAGCGAATTTGTTGGCTAAAGAGCTTTTGCATCATGCTTTTTTTGTATTGGCTAAGCAGTGCTTGCTTTTGGCTAAGTTGACTAATCTTTTCATCGATTGCGGTGAAGAATGTAGCGATTTTGGTTTGTTCTTTAAGCTTAGGTAAATCAATTTTAAGTTCATTAAAATTTGCCTGTCCCAATGTTTTATTACGACCAGCACCACCTGGAGAAGCTAGCTCTAAATAGTTTTTACCTTTGTCAGTAATGAATAAATATTTCAAAAATAGTACAGAGGATAAATTATTTTTAGGTAAATACATTGGAAAACGATGTGAAGCAACCATTCCTTCTTCTGCTTTTGATGTGACAGCAACGGCTCTTTCCCATGCAAATACAATATTAACAATTAAGGAATTTGGTTCAATCCAAAATACTTTTTTAGTTCCTAATTGATAGCCTTCGATAGGCTCTTTATAAAAAATTCCTTTACCATGTGAGCGAATTCCTATCTGGGTATACAATTCATTTTGAATAACACTAACTGGATTAGATTTTCTTTGTAAAAAGCTATCTAACCTCTTATTATTCCAATCCCCACCAAACTCCTTAAACCTTAACTTAGGCGCACTCATGACTTCACCTCCGCAAAAAGTGAGTCAATGCCTAACTCTGCACAAAATGCGTTAATGGTTTGGTCTGTTTGTTGGCTTTGTTGTTCTAAATCTTGCAGTTGCTTAGCAACCTCAGCTAAATCAATTTCTGCTTCAGCTTCAAAGGTATCTACATAGCGAGGAATGTTTAAATTAAAATCGTTGTCTTGTATATCTTGCAGTGTTACGACTTGTGCAAACTTTTCTACATTCTCACGAGTGTGGTAACACTCAATAATTTTAGCGATGTGTTCAGGGTTTAAGTAGTTTTGTGTTTTTTGCTTTTCAAATTCTTTACTTGCATCAATAAATAAAATCTTATCATCGTTACTACGGTTTTTCTTAAGTACTAAAACACAGGTTGGAATACTTGTACCGTAAAAGATGTTTGAAGGAAGTCCAATCACAGCATCAATCACATTCATTTTTTCAATGAGGTGCTGACGAATCGTACCTTCACTTGAGCCTCGGAACAATACACCATGTGGAAGAACCACTGCCATCGTGCCATCTTCATCAAGTTGATACAGCATGTGCTGTACAAAAGCCATATCTGCTTTGGTTTTTGGGGCAAGTTTACCGTAAGGTGAAAAACGATCATCCTGTAAAAACAAAGGATCGGCTGACCAATGGGCAGAGAAGGGCGGATTTGCGACCACAGCTTCAAACTTTTGGTCAGGGTATTGTCTTGCTTAATATCAAACTTAGAAAAATGCACATCATGAAGAATCATGTTCATACGTGCCAAGTTATATGTTGTACGATTCATCTCTTGACCGTAAATCATATCGACATCTTTCACTTCACGTTTTACACGCAACAGTAAAGAACCTGAACCACATGTTGGATCGTAGACTGAACGCAGTTGTGTTTTACCATGAGTCACAATCTTAGCGAGTAAGGTTGAAACAGCTTGCGGTGTATAAAATTCACCTGCTTTTTTACCTGCACCACTGGCAAACTCGCCAATTAAGTACTCGTAAGCATCACCTAAAACATCAGATTCGGTATTACTTAAATCGAAATCAATTTTATCTAAATGAGAGAGCACTTTAGTGACTAAAGTATTTCGATCTGTCGCATTACTTCCTAGTTTTGTTGAATTGAGATCTAAATCTTCAAACAAATTTGCAAAGTCATTTTCTGAATCTGTCCCTGCGGTACTTTGTTCAATGGCTTTAAATGTATTGGTTAAATCATCAAGAATGAAACCATCTGCCTGACGACCACGCTCAGCAAGCGTATGAAACAGTTGTTTTGGTGCAAGTGCAAACCCAACATCTTCAATGCCATTGTCTTGAATTGCTTCAATAAACTCTAAATGCTCAGCATTACTTTCATCAAGTTGGTAATACGGTTCGTTGATGCCTTCTTCTTGAAGTAAAGCATTGGCAAAGTTAACGGTTTTTTCAGAAAGGTACTTATAAAAAATGAATCCTAAAATGTAGTCTCGAAACTCATCTGCACCCATCGTGCCACGAAGATCATTGGCAATATTCCAAAGATGCTTTTTAAGTTCTTGTAGTTGGGCTTGAGACATGGGTAACGCTTCTCTAATCATTTTAAATTTGGTCTATTGTACAAAAAAAAGAGGGCTTTGTAGCGACTTTGGTATTTAAAACGACAGCTTTTGTCGTCCCCATAAAGAAAGGTGTTTCAAATAGATATTATTTCTATGAAAACAATAGGGTAAATAGAAAATAGAGAGATATTTAATATTCAATAGACCTTAAAGTTATCTATCAAATCAGTGGTCACTCAGTCTGAGAATTATTAAAATTATGAGCGTTCATAAATACACATTTTTGCAAATTTATTAATTTCTTTTTCTTCTAATATAAGGTTATCCCATTTGCACATTTGTTTGATAATCCATTCAAAATCAAATGCTTTAGGCTTAGTGGTGTCTGATAAGTTTTTGATTACTTCAATGAGTTTGTAATAAGATTCAACATGAATACTCTCTGAGCACTCAAATTGAATAATGCCATAATCTTGTAATAGTTCCCATGCTTCAGTAAGTTTTGTCAGAGAATTTAATTCACTTTGTGCTTTTATAATGGCTTGAGTGAGTGCATTTAATGTAGCTGGATTATCTTTAGCCCAAAGGTTTGTAATTGCTAAGACTTTATCTGCAACGTCAGGAATTATTTGCTTACTATCAACTATAACCTGTGAATAACCATGTATTTGTGATTGGGTATTCCAAGGCTCACCTGCACAGAAACCATCAATTTCCCGCTTTTTTAGTGTTTGAATTAAATAGGCAGGTGAGCATGTTGTATATTGTAGTTCTTTAGCGATTTTGGGATCTGCTAAAGATAACCATTCCTTGAGGCAATAATGATGAATTGAATGATTAAAGACATGTGCAAGGTTTAAATGTCCTTTTTCTTTTATTGCTTTTATCGCTTTTTCTGCATTATCTAAAGCGGAGTTAGAAGCGGACAGTTTATATTCAAAACAAAGATTTTGATTTAGACTTAGAAAAGCTCTATTTGTACTCAGTGTTAGAGAGGTTTGTAATGGAATTCCAATTTGGTCTAAACCGATAGCAGCAGCAGGTAACATTGCCGATAAACAATGCGCTGCATCTAATACACCGAATGCTAATCGGTCTCTCAGGCTTGCCCAAGATGTCTCTTTAATCAGAGTAACATCTAAACCTAACTCTTCAAAAAATCCACGATGTTTAGCCCAAAGTATTGCAATACAATCAATTAAAGGGATATAGCCTAACTTAATTGATTGCTTTTCTAGAGATGGCATAATTATTCCTTTGGCTGAAATTGTAGTAATTTTTGAGTGTCAATTAATCTACGGGCCATTTCTCCAATAGTAATCCTTGAACTCATTGCATTATTTCGCAGTAATTGAAAAGATTTTTCTTCTGAAATATTATGAATTTGCATGAGAAATGCTTTAGCTTTTTCAATGTCTTTTCTATCAGCAAGCTTACTCTTCGTATCTTCTAAATCATTAACGAGCTTCTTATATTTTTTATATTGTTCAATCGAAATCTCTAAAATACTTTCTAATTTTTCAGGGTTAATACCATCAACAATATATGCAGTGACCCCTGCATCTATGGCATTTCTGATTACATCTTTATTTGTATTTTTTGTGAATAATACGGTGGGTAGATCAAATTGGCTTACACAATTTTCTATAATATCTCTATGTGGGTTAGCCATGTCGAGCAAAATTACATCGGCATGTAATTCTTCAAGCTTGACAGTACTTAAATGTGTGATGTCTATACATGCGACAACATTTAAACCATGCTCTAATAAAGAGCATTGAATCAAGTTTGCACGGTCAAGATTGTCATCAATTAGGGCAATTTTTAGAGCTGACATAAAGGCAAACTGAAATAAAAATAACTGTCTATTAATAAGCAAGCCTTATACCAATAGATAGTTATTTTTTATAAAATTTTACAATTAAATGTAAAACCAATAAGAACAGTGATATAAAAAATCAAATTTTCACTGAAAAAAGTCACTTTATTTTCTAGTTCTAAAAAAACTGGCATTATTTATGCATTATATACTTTGAGTCAAAGAAGACTCCTAAAATTTATATGACGGTCAATGGCGCCCGTTCTGATACATTTTTTATTACGAAAGTAATAGAAAGTGATGAATACGTTAGCTCAAAAGAGTAATGCCATGTCTATAAATTTGAATGCTAAAAAAGCCAATAAAATCCAGTTATTCAGTTTTAAAACCGCAGCAATGCGAGCCTTTCACATGAGTTGGCTTGCCTTCTTTGTTTGTTTCTTTGCATGGTTTGCCTGTGCACCTTTAATGCCTGTAATCTCGGGTGAGTTCCATTTAACGAAGAATCAAATTGCCAATATTAATATTGCTGCAGTTGCTATTACTATTTTGGTGCGTCTTGTTGTAGGGCCATTGTGTGATAAGTATGGTCCTCGAAAAACATATACAGTATTACTTTTGGTTGGCAGTATTCCTGTATTTGGTGTGGCAGCATCAAATAGTTATGAAACATTTTTATTCTTTAGGTTACTCATTGGTGCAATTGGCGCCAGCTTTGTAATTACCCAATACCATACCAGTATTATGTTTGCTCCAAATATAGTAGGCACAGCAAATGCAGCATCCGCTGGTTGGGGAAATGCAGGGGGGGGAGCAACGCAAGCAATCATGCCATTATTACTGTCTGCTATGGTTATGTTTGGAGTTGAGCAAACTTTCGGCTGGAGATTTGCGCTGATCGTGCCAGGTATCATGATGCTCATTGTAGGCATGATGTATTGGAAATACACTCAAGATTGTCCACAAGGGGATTTTAAAGCACTTAGAAGTGAAGGCATTCATGTAGGGAGTGATAAAAAAGGTGGTATAGCAATATTGTTACATGCTGCAAAAAACTATCGGGTATGGGTTCTTTTCATCTCTTATGCTGCTTGCTTTGGCATTGAAATATTTATTCATAATATCGTAGCTATGTACTACGTTGACCATTTTAATTTTGGATTAAAAGAGGCTGGGTTGACAGCTGGCATATTTGGTTTATTGGCATTATTTGCTCGTGCATTAGGCGGTATTATTTCTGATCGTATTGCTATAAAAAAAGGATTGGATGGCAGAACCAAAATATTATTTTTAATGGTTTTTTTAGAGGGATTATTTTTAGTCGCATTTTCTCAAATGCAGACACCTATGCTTGCTATTTTAGGTATGACAGCTTTTGCATTATTTACACACATGGCATGTGGAGCAACGTATGCTTTGGTTCCATTTATTGATCGCGATGCACTAGGTGGTGTAGCCGGGATTATTGGTGCTGGTGGTAATGTTGGTGCAGTGGCAGCAGGATTTTTACTTAAAGGTGTATTAGATATTCAAACCTGTTTAATGACTTTGGGTGGCTTAGTTATTTTGGCTGCAGTTTGTGTGTTAAGTATACGTTTTTCAGTTGAACACAAAGAAAAAGAACAACGCTTATATGATCAGGCTGTGCTAGATCGAGACGCCGTAGTGTAACACAACACACAACTTACTTCTTAGGAGAACAAAAATGAAAATAGTGATGATTGGTTACGGTATGGTGGGACATAAGTTTATCGAAACACTACTTGAAAAAGCAGATGATAAGCTTGAATTGACGATTATTGCCGAAGAGCCTCATTTAGCTTATGACAGAGTACATCTAAGTGAATATTTTGCAGGTAAATCGCTTAAAGATCTATCTTTAGCCCGAGCTGACTTTGCTGATGCTTATGGAATAGATTTGCAGCTAAAAACGAAAGCAGTTGAAATTGATACATTGAATAAAACGATTACAACCGATGCCGGCGATATCATTCGCTACGATAAATTGGTGCTTGCCACTGGGTCTTACGCCTTTGTACCACCGATTACAGGTCATAATCGAAAAAACTGCTTTGTTTATCGTACTATTGATGATTTAGATGCCATTCGAAAAGCGAGCCATGATGCAAAAATTGGTGTTGTAATTGGTGGTGGATTATTGGGACTTGAAGCTGCAAAGGCTTTAATGGACTTAAAGCTAAAAACGCATGTTGTTGAATTTTCTCCACGTCTAATGGCTGTACAAGTCGATGATTTAGGAGGAAAAATATTACGCTCAAAAATTGAAGATTTAGGTGTTGAAGTACATACCCAAAAATTAACTTCCATTATTGAGGATGGTATTGATTCAACACATACATTGAAGTTTGCAGATGGGTCAGATTTAGAAACAGATATTGTATTATTTTCCGCAGGTATTCGCCCACGTGATGAGTTAGCTCGTCAAAGTGGTTTAGCAATCGGTGAAAGAGGTGGAATAGTCATTAATGACTATTGTCAAACATCTTCTCCTGATATTTATGCTATAGGCGAGTGTGCGCTTTGGAAAAGTAAGATTTATGGTTTAGTTGCACCCGGATATGATATGGCAAGGCTAACAGCCAAGCATATTTTAGATGAGCAAACACAAGGGTTCAGCGGTGCGGATATGAGCACTAAACTCAAACTCATGGGAGTGGATGTTGCATCAATTGGTGATGCACATGCCGTTACACCTCAGAGTTTGAGTTATTTTTATGCAGATGAAGATGCCAAAATATATAAAAAAATTGTGGTAAACCAGAAAAAGAATAAATTACTTGGTGCTGTATTGGTTGGATGTGCTAAAGAATATAACGACTTATTACAAATGATGTTGAATGGCTCTCCCATTCCTGAGCATCCAGAAAGCTTAATCATGCCTGGATATCAAACTTCTGTAAATAAATCAGGTGCAAGTGGAATTGATTTATTGCCAGATACAGCCGTTATTTGCTCATGTAATAATGTTTCTAAAGCAGAGATTTGTACGGCGATTGGAGATGGATCAACCTCTCTTGCTGCACTAAAAAAATGTACGAAAGCAGCAACTGCATGCGGTGGGTGTACTACGCTTGTAACGCAGGTATTGAAATCTGAGTTACAAAGACAAGGTGTAAGTGTAAATAATAATCTTTGTGAGCATTTTGCTTATTCAAGACAAGAGCTATATCACCTTATACGTGTAAATGAGATCCAAACATTTGATGATTTGCTTGCAGCATATGGACACGGTTTAGGTTGTGATATTTGCAAGCCGACAGTGGCTAACATATTGGCATCATGCTGGAATGATTTTGTGCTCAAACCTTCACATGCGGGCTTACAAGACAGTAATGATTATTATCTTGGCAATATTCAAAAAGATGGATCTTATTCTATTGTGCCTCGTATTGCAGGTGGAGAAATTAGCCCAGATGGATTAATTACGATTGGTCAAATTGCTAAAGAATATCAACTTTATACCAAAATCACAGGCGGTCAGCGTATCGATTTATTTGGTGCGCAAGTACATCAGCTACCTGAAATTTGGGAAAAGTTAGTTGATGCAGGATTTGAATCAGGTCATGCATATGGAAAGTCATTACGTACGGTCAAATCTTGTGTAGGTAGCACATGGTGCCGGTATGGAGTAGATGATTCTGTTGCTTTGGCAATTTTTTTAGAGAATAGATATAAAGGTTTACGTTCACCACATAAGCTAAAAATGGCTGTATCAGGTTGTACCCGTGAATGTGCCGAGGCGCAAGGCAAAGATGTAGGCGTGATTGCTACAGAAAAGGGTTGGAACTTATATGTCTGTGGTAATGGAGGGATGAAACCACGCCATGCTGAGTTATTGGCTTCTGATTTAGATACACAAACTTTGGTTCGGTATATCGATCGATTCTTTATGTTTTATATTCAAACCGCAGATCGGTTACAGAGAACCAGTGTATGGCGCGATAATTTAGAGGGTGGCTTAGCCTATTTAAAATCGGTGATTGTAGATGATGGTTTAGGATTGGCAAGTGAACTTGAGCATCGTATGCAACACGTCGTTGGCACATATCAAGATGAATGGCGAACAGCAATAGAAACACCTGAAATCCGCCAACGCTTTAAAACATTTATTAATGCACCTGAGCAAAGTGATCCAAATATTCAATTTACCTCAGTACGCGGACAAATTAGACCTAAAACGCAAATTGAACGTGATGAAAGTCGCATTCTAGTAGTAGAGGCATAAATAATGAATAAACTAAAAATTCAGGAAACTACGGATTGGATTGATGTCTGTGCTTTGGATGAAATTACACCAAATACGGGTGTGGGCATTTTGGTAGATCAACAACAAATTGCTATTTTTCGTGTGGGACATGAGCACAGAGTATATGCACTAAGTAACCAAGATCCTTTTAGTCAATCCTTTGTGATGTCACGCGGAATTATTGGTGATATACAAGGGGAGCGTGTTGTGGCTTCTCCTATCTATAAGCAGCATTTTAGCTTAGTGACAGGGCGTTGTTTAGAAGATGGGCAACATAGCTTGAAGTCATTTGCCACAAAAGTAGAGCATGGTCGCGTGTTTGTGAATCGTGTACCGAAGAAGGCATATCTGACCAACATAAGCTCGGTACAACATAAACTAAAGTTGGTGTTAGTTGGAAATGGCTTGGCAGGTATGCGCTGCCTTGAAGATTTATTAGATATGGCACCAGATCGCTATGATATTACTGTAATTGGTGCAGAACCAAGAGGTAACTATAATCGAATTATGTTATCACCTGTACTTTCAGGCGATAAAACACTCGATGATATTATGCTGCATCAACCCTCATGGTATCGCCAAAATGGTATTTGCTTGATTACGGGAGACCCCGTCGTTCAAGTTGATCGAGTAAGAAAACAGCTACATACCCAAAATGGGGTAGTGGTTGATTATGACCGTATGATTTTGGCAACGGGTTCAACGCCGTTCATTCCGCATATAGAAGGTACTGGTTTAAAAGGAGTTATGAGCTTTCGTGATATTGATGATGTGAATCAAATGTTGCAATACGCTAAAACTTATAAAAATGCAGTTGTGATTGGAGCGGGGCTTTTAGGTTTAGAAGCAGCCTATGGTCTTAAACAACAAGGTATGAATGTTACAGTCGTACATTTAAGTGACCGCATTATGAATCGCCAATTAGATACACGTGCGAGTGCTTTATTACAAAAAAGTATAGAAGCAAAAGGCATTCAAGTCATGACAAATGCTTCTACAGAGTATTTAGAAGGTGAGGATGGACATGTGAAATCAGTACATCTCGCATCTGGTGAAGTTATTTCGGCAGACTTGGTTATTTTCGCAGTGGGTATTAGACCAAATATTCGCTTAGCCAAGCAGGCAGGCTTGCATTGTAATCGAGGAATAATTGTAAATGATACGATGCAAACATTTGATCCGAGTATATATGCTGTAGGTGAGTGTATTGAGCATCGTCAGCAAACATTTGGCTTAGTTGAACCATTGTGGGGGCAAGCATTTATTTGTGCAAATCAATTAGCAGAGCGTGGTGGACTAATCTTTAAAGCCCCAACTGTACCTACTCAACTCAAAGTCAGTGGCTGTGATGTGTTTTCTGCAGGAAATATTGAGCCGCGAGGTGATTTTGAAGATGTTATCTTGAATGATGAAAAGAGAAGTGTCTATAAACGTATCATTATTAAAAATGACAGAGTTATTGGTGCTGTATTGTTTGGAGATACTGAAGATGGTGCATGGTATGCGGAGCTTATAGCAGACCAAACAGTAATTAGACAAATCCGTCATAAGCTACTGTTTGGTCGTGATTTTGCAATGAAACAAGCAAGTTAAAATGACTGTTGATGTGCTGAGGATATAGCTATGACGTCAATTCCAGTGATAAATATACAAAACAACTCAGTGGTGACCACACAGACGACTTGTCCATATTGCGGAGTAGGTTGTGGTGTAACTGCTGAGGTTGAAACGGGTATATCTGGTGTTAAATTGACGGTGAAAGGCGATCAAGACCATCCATCCAACTTTGGTAAATTGTGTATTAAAGGCAGTAATCTAGCCGATACGATTGGTTTAAGTAGCCGATTATTACAGCCTCGAGTTGGACGTCATTTACAGCGAGTTGAAACTTCTTGGCAACATGCTATAGAACAAGTTTCTGAAAAATTTAAGGATTGTATAGAGAAATATGGTGCGGAAAGTATCGCATTTTATGTTTCAGGTCAGTTGCTTACCGAAGACTATTATGTAGTGAATAAGTTTGTAAAAGGCTATTTGGGTACAGCAAATATTGATACTAACTCACGACTGTGTATGTCTTCAGCTGTAGCAGCACATAAACGTAGCTTTGGTGAAGATATTGTGCCTGCGAGTTATATCGATTTTGAATATACTGAAATGGTGATTTTGGTTGGGTCAAATACTGCGTGGTGCCACCCTATTTTGTATCAGCGTATTATGCAGGCGAAGCAGCACCGTGATGTATTTGTAGTCGTAATCGATCCGCGATTTACTGCAACTTGTGAAAGTGCAGATTTACATTTACCCATTTTACCTGGTCAAGATGTTTGTTTGTTTAATGGTTTACTACAATATTTGGTGAAGCATGGTTATCAAGATCACGATTTTGTACAAGCCAATACAGATGATCTAGCAGATGCATTATTTGCAAGTAAAAATGAAGTGAATATTGCTGCTGTTGCAGATAAAACAGGTATTTCACTTGAAAGCCTAACGCAATTCTATGAAAAATTTGCTCAAACTGAAAAAGTAATGACGCTATTTTCTATGGGAGTGAATCAATCTTCACAAGGTGTGAACAAAGCTAACAGTATTATTAATTGCCATTTATTGACAGGTAAACTTGGTAAGTTGGGTGCAGCTCCTTTTTCTATGACGGGTCAACCCAATGCAATGGGTGGGAGAGAGGTTGGAGGGTTAGCGAATATGTTAGCTGCCCATTTAGATCTGGATAACCTGTCACATCAAACATTGGTACAAGAGTTTTGGCAAAGCCCAAATATTGCTCGCCGTGCTGGCTTAAAAGCAGTGGATTTATTTCAAGCGATAGAGCAGGGAAAGATTAAAGCAATTTGGATTATGGCAACGAATCCTGTGGTAAGTTTGCCTGATGCTGGGCAAGTAAAAAGAGCACTTGAAAAATGTGAGTTTGTTGTAGTGTCCGATATTTCCCAAAATACAGATACTACAGTATATGCCGATGTTTTATTGCCTGCGCTGGGGTGGGGTGAAAAAGATGGTACGGTAACTAACTCTGAGCGTAGAATTTCAAGGCAACGTGCATTTTTAGCGGCACCTGACCAAACTAAAGCTGACTGGTGGGCAGTCTGTCAAGTCGCAAAAAATATGGGTTTCACTGGTTTTGATTTTCAAAACAGTTATGAAATATTTTTAGAGCATGCCAAATTAACGGCTTATAAAAATACTCATTTTAAGCAAAGAGAGTACACAGAGTATTTTAGGTATTTAAATTTAGAGGGTTTAACCACATTAACTTTGGCTGATTATAATGCGTTACAACCTATACAATGGCCCGTGATAACGAATATTTCACAGCAAAGTATTCAACAGTTATATGGTACATCACAGAATTTTAGTCATAAAAATGGGCGCGCAAAATTTATAGCCACAGCTGTTATAGATCCTGTTAATCAAGTCAATGAACACTATCCATTAATTTTGAATACTGGTCGTGTCAGAGACCAGTGGCATACCATGACGAGAACAGGGCTATCTGCAAATTTAACCCATCATTTAAGTGAGCCTTACTGTGAGATTCATGCACAAGATGCATTAAAATATGGTGTACGTCATAATGCGCTAGTACAGATAAAGTCTGTATGGGGTCGGTGTGTTTTACGTGTAAAAATCAGTGAAAATATATGCCGTGGTCAGGTTTTTGCACCGATTCACTGGAATGATCAGTTTGCATCAGACGCCCGAATTGGTGAGGTAGTCAATCCTATTGTTGACCAAATTTCTGGAGAACCTGAATTTAAACATACACCTGTTTGCATTCAAAACTTCCAATGTGAATGGTATGGCACGCTGTATGTGAATACCGAATACCAACTAAAAATACATCAATTTATTCAAAGTGTAACATGGTGGGTAAAAATTTCATCTACTCCAGCCCTGCGTTATGAGTTGGCAGATCGAAGACCACTACATCAGGTTGTAAGTCACTTAAAAACCTATTTGGATTTTCAAGATGAATCATTTGAATGGCTAAATTTAGATGATGCTTCTGCTCAAATGAGTCATACCGTCATATTGTATAAGAGCCAATTGGTCGCAACACTTTATATTGCTCCACAAGAACAGCTACCAGACCGTGATTGGCTAAGAGGTTTATTTCAACGTGAGCGATTAGGGGCAATGCATCGAAAGGCTCTTTTAGCAGGCCAACCAATATCGATGACTTCTTCTGAAGGTCCTTTGGTTTGTAGCTGTTTTAAAGTGGGCAAGCAGCGAATTATAGATGCGATTAAGGCTAAAAATATTACACATGAAAAAGAGGTAACAGCTTGTTTGAAAGCGGGAGGTAACTGTGGCTCTTGTTTACCTGAAATTAGAGGCTTAATTAAAACCTGTAAGCAGGAGAGCTTAGCATGACGAAACAATATTCTATTTATCCTCTAACAGAGGTGGTTGTTTTAGCAGGTGGACAAGCTCGCCGTATGTCTGGTGTGAATAAGTTATTACAGACATTTGATGAACAAATTCAATTGGTTAAAATCTATGCGTATTTGTCTCCGTTGACAGTTAAATTTTGGGTAAATAGCGATCGAGATTTGACGGTATATCGACAATTGGTGCCAAACATAAGTTGTTTTAGCGATGAAATTAATGGTTTTTTAGGTCCATTGATGGGTATGAAAACAGCATGGTCATATGCGGAGTCAAATTATATTTTATTTATTCCTTGTGATATTACTTATATTCCGTCTGATGTCTTCATATCGCTACATGAAAGGTTAAAGCAATCTGAGTTTGCTGAAGTGGTATATGTAGAGCTGAATAGCGATCCATTATATCCGTTTTGTTTAATGAAAAGATCAAGTCTAGCTGTCGTCAGTGAGCAGCTTGTATTAGGGGAATATTCACTAAAAGAATGTTTTAAGCGGTTGAATGCAGAAAAAGTAACGTTTCAACATGAGAGAACGATATTCCACAGTATTAACTCAATAGATGAATTACAGCAGTATCGGAAAGTACGTTATTTAAGTGAAGTACTTCATCATATATGAAAAATCTACATAGAGGATGTCATGAATTGTGATACATCTGACGAAAAATACAGCGTTTATAGACCAATATGGTCGCCAAAAACGTAAGTTAAGAATATCGGTAACTGACCGTTGTAACTTTAAATGTAGCTACTGTATGCCTGAACATCCAGAGTGGATAAAAAAGCACAAGCTTCTAAGTTTTGAAGCCTTATATCAGTTTTGTAAATTTATGGTAGAGCATGGCATTGAACAAATTCGTATTACAGGTGGTGAACCTTTAATGCGTCAAGGTGTTGTTCATTTTATTGCTCAATTACAAAACCTAAAGCCATTTGGGTTAAAGCGTATTTCTATGACGACCAATGGTCATTATTTAAGTCAGTATGCTTTGTCTTTAAAGCAAGCAGGTTTAGATGATTTGAATGTCAGTTTAGATAGTTTAGATGAGCAACAGTTTAAACAGCTTACTCAAAAAAGTATTAAACCTGTATTGGCAGGAATTGCCGAAGCACAGCTGGTTGGATTAAAAGTAAAAATTAACTGTGTACTTATAAAGCATTGTAATGAGAATCAAATTTTGCCTTTGGTACATTGGGCAAAGCATCATCATATTGAACTACGATTTATTGAGTTTATGCCATTAGATGGTGATCAAAGATGGTCAACGACACAAGTTGTCACTGAACAAGAAATTTTGAGTGAATTAACAACGGAATTTAAAAAAATTGATATGGTCAATCAGGCTCATGAGCCTGCACGTCGATATATAGTTGATGGCACAGTGATTGGTATTATTTCAACGATTAGTCATTCATTTTGTCATCAATGTGATCGCCTACGTTTAACTGCTCAAGGCGATTTTTATAATTGCTTATTTGCAGAAAAAGGTCTGAATATTAAATCATTACTTGAAAAATTAGATGAACATAATCCTGAGATTTTAGACTTAGAAAAGCAGCTTTATTATGCTATTTGGTTTAAAGAAAAAGGCTTCTCAGAGATCTATAGTAAAAGTAAATCAAATCTTAGAAAAATTAGTATGCATATGCTAGGCGGATAATATGGAAAAAATAACAGTGATAATTGAAAGTTATGGAATGGTTAAAACAGTATTACCATCTACACTCAAGATTCGATGTGCTCAAGGTGAAGATATAAATACTATTTTGGATAAGATTACTGAAGAGTATTCAAATAGTGCACCTTTTTTAGAAAAATGCGCATGTGCGATTGGCGAAGATATTATTTCAAGAGAAACCAAACTTTATAAAGACAGTACTTTGGTCTTTTTATCTCCTGTAGCAGGAGGTTAATATTTTGATATTAAAAGACTTTCAGCGTATATCTGATATAGATCTTGAGCAAAGTGTATTTGATGATATTTCTAACTTCCCTGAATGTGGTGGTATTGGTATTTTTATTGGAACTGTGAGAAACCATCATTTAGGGCGTAGTGTTGATGGATTGGAATATACATCTTATATCCCTCTTGCTGAAAAAATGATTCGGCAAATTGAGATGGAAGTGAGTCAAAAATATGGAGCATCCTATTTACGTGTAATCCATCGAATTGGTCGACTTGATATTGGAGGAAAAGCGATTATTGCTGTGGCATATGCACCACATCGGCGTGAAGCCTTTCAAGCTTGTGAAGAAGCTGTGGAGCGAGTTAAGCATGAAGTTCCAATTTGGAAGGAAGAGTTTTATAGCGATGGCACACATCAATATGTTGAGGGATGTTGTATTCGTAAAGATCAACCTGTACAGCATATACATCAGCATAAATAACTTTCAGCATATATGAAAATTAAAAAGTACGAATAGATTTAAAAAAGGAAGCATGGAATGAAAAATGTTGGCATGAAAGCTGAAAGTTACCGCATAGCAATTGCACATGCAATTTTACATGCTCCGCAGCATTGTATTGAATTATTGCGTATTGGACAGACAGAGAAAGGCGATGCTCTAAAAACTGCACGTATTGCAGGCATATTGGCAGCTAAACGTACCGATGAGCTTATTCCATTATGTCATCCACTGCCTATTTATCAAGCGGATGTTGAGTTTGAACTGTTGGAAAATGCGGTAAAAATTATTGCTCAAGTAGAAACAATTGGCCCAACTGGCGTAGAAATGGAGGCACTCACTGCTGCAAGTTTAGCAGGGCTTACATTATACGACATGCTTAAACCACATTGTAACCCTGAAGATTTAAGTTTAGACCAATGTAAGTTGGCACAGAAAAAAGGTGGTAAATCTCATTATAAGCGTGTTTTAGCAGAGAGTATTACAGCATCTGTAATTGTACTTTCTGATACCGTTGCGATGGGTAAAAAGCCAGATACAGCAGGTAAAAATGTTTTAGATATATTGGCTGAGGCTAACTTTCATCAAGTGATGTATCAAATTATTCCAGATGATCCACAACAGCTATTGGCACTTATCGAACAGCAAAAAAATACTTACCCTTTAATTTTAACGGTAGGAGGCACAGGACTTGGTCCTAAAGACCTAACGGTGGAAACCATTCAGCCATTATTGAAAAGAGAAATACCAGGGCTGATGGAAGCTGCACGTAGCTTTGGTCAGAAAAGAACGCCGTATGCTGCTTTGAGTCGTGGTGTAGCGGGTTATATAGACCAAAGTGTTGTAATTACTTTACCCGGCAGTCGGCAAGGGGCTAAAGAGTCATTACTTGCCATTTTACCTGCGCTAATACATCTTTTTGATGTACAAAAAAATATACCTTATCACGGAGGGTATGAGTAATGACTAGTTGTGGAGCAGAGTCTGGATTACTTGACATGGATCAGGCACTGAAACTATTGGTTGAACAAATAGTAGTATTATCTTCTGAGTCAGTGAATGTTACTCATGGTTTGGGGCGTTATATTGCATCAGAAATTTATGCACCTCATGCTTTACCTTTATTTGATCAGAGTGCTGTAGATGGGTATGCAGTTTATAGTCACAGTAAAATCTTACAAGATCAAACATTTGAGTGTATTGGCGAAGTGAAAGCAGGTGCAGATTGTTCAATGAACCTACAATTTGGACAGGCAATTCGCATTTTTACAGGTGCTAAGATTCCAAAAGGCACGACGACAGTTGTAAGACAGGAATACATTACTAGTTTAAATGACTCAATGATTAGAGTTGAGCAAAACGTTGATTTAAATGTCGATATTAGATATCAGGGAGAGGAAATAAATCAAGGGCAGTTGTTGGCTTCTCAAGGTCAGCATTTAACTGTTGGGGCAGTTGCAGCATTGAGTATGGCAGGTGTGAAAAACATAGAAGTCTATAAAGGACCAAGGATTGCTGTTGTAGTATCTGGTGATGAAATAGCGAGCACATCTACTGATGCTGGATTAGATGAAGGAAAAGTGTTTGATGCAAATACACCTTTGATTATGAGTTGGCTACAGGGAGTTGGACGAGATGCAGATCACTTTTATGTTAAAGATACTATAGAAGATGTTCAAGAATTAATTCACGACTTGAGCCAAACCTATGATGTGATTTTAACAACAGGGGGAGTATCTGTTGGTGATTATGATTTTATTCGTCCCGCGACTTTAAACCTAGGATTCAAGCAAGTTTTTTGGAAAGTAAAACAAAAACCAGGTAAACCCATTTTCTTTGCAAAATTAGATAAAAATGAACAGAACCATTGCTATTTATTAGGATTACCTGGGAATCCTGCTGCAGTTTATGTTGGTATGTTTGTTTATCTTCAAACATTAATTGCAACACTGCAAGGTTGTCAGGAGCCTTTAAAGTGGTATACGGCAGAGCTTGTACAAGATATAAAGCAAGATCTCCGTTCTCGTTTTCTACGAATGAAAGTATCTTCTGAAGGTGCAGTTTTACGAGTTTATGATTTAAAACAACAACAATCACATATGTTGAGTAACCTGATGCAAGCGAATTGCTTGGTATATCTTGAAGCTAATCAAAATTATGTGAGCGGTCAAATAGTAAAAATTTTATTGGTTTAGATATATAGGAACAATGCTATGAAGAAATTAATTTTAAGTGGTATTACATTGACGATGTGTATGGCTGCCCATGCCGATACCGTCAGAATCTATGCAGCTGCAAGTTTAACCAATGCGATCAATGAAATTTCTAGTTTATATGAAAAGAAATACCCTGATACTAAAATTGTAACATCCTATGCTGCTTCATCAACATTAGCAAAACAAGTTGAAGTGGGTGCGCCGAGTGACATCTTTTTCTCAGCAGATCAGGATTGGATGGACTATTTAGTAAAAAAACAGAAAGTGAGTGCGAGTCAGGTAAGAAATCTGTTAGTGAATGAGCTTGTTGTAATTGCACCTCAAGATTCAAAAGTGATTTTTAAGGCTGTTCCTCAGTTTAATTTTGCACAATCGTTCAATGGGCATTTATGTACTGGTCAAATGGAATCTGTACCTGTAGGAAAGTATGCAAAGCAAAGTCTAATTAAACTTCATTGGTTAGGAACATTAAATAATCGTATTGTCGGTACAGATGATGTTCGTTCTGCGCTTGCATTTGTAGAGCGTGGAGAGTGCGATGTGGGGATCGTATATAAAACAGATGCAATGATTAGTAGAAAAGTAAAGATATTAGGAACTTTCCCTGAAAACTCACATGGTCCAATTAGTTATCCTGTTGCTGTGACTAAACAAGGAGAGAGTAATAAAGACGCACAAAAATTAATTCAGTTCATAACAAAAGATCATCAAGCCCGAATAATCTTCGAAAAATATGGCTTTGTATTGAATTAAGTGAGCCTAAACATGTTAAGTCCAGAAGCATGGAGTGCAGTATATCTATCCGCTAAGGTTGCATTTTTTGCTACTTCAATATGTTTACCTTTAGCAATTGCTGTAGCTTGGTCCCTCGCTCGATATGAATTTCGTATGAAGTTCTTTATTGAGGCACTATTACAGCTTCCCATGGTTTTACCACCTGTAGTCTTGGGGTATTTACTCCTCGTTATATTTGGTACTCAAGGTATTATTGGAAAATATCTATATATATTTGGCATACGTTTGGCATTTGACTGGAAAGGCGCAGTTTTGGCCTCGATAATTGTTGCATTTCCACTGATGGTACAACCTATAAGGCTTTCTTTTCAGCATATGAATATACAACTAGAGCACGTTGCATCTAGTTTAGGTGCACCTCCGTTAAGAGTTTTTCTTACGATCAGTTTACCATTGGCATTTCCAGGTATTATGGTTGGCAGTATTTTAGGTTTTAGTCGTAGCCTTGGGGAATTTGGCGCGACCATTACTTTTGTAGGTAATATTCCAGATGAAACGAGAACATTACCTATAGCAATTTATTCCTTACTACAACAACCAGATGGCGAAGTCATGGCAATGCACTTGGTAATACTTTCTTTGGTTTTGGCATTTTCAGCGCTGACTGCAAATTACTTTATTGTACAAAAATATCAAAGAAAACTAGGAGTATGAGTATGTTGAAATGTGATTTTGAATTTAAATATAAACAGTTTAATCTACATGCTAACTTTGAAATGCATGGACAAGTATTAGCGATTGTTGGTGCATCTGGAAGTGGAAAAAGTACGGTATTGAAGAATATTGTGGGTTTACTTACTCCCCAAAATGGTGAAATTTCTTTTAAAGATAAGATATTATTTAATCATCAAGAAGATATAAATATCCCTATGCATAAAAGGTATATGGCTCTTATTTTTCAGAAGCCACTCTTATTTCCACATTTGAATGTATTGCAGAATTTGAAGTATGCAGAAAAACGAGTAAGTGATATTCATGGTAAATTGAGTTTTGCAAATGTTATAGACTTACTTGAGCTACATCCTTTACTTAATCGAAGAATAGATCATCTTTCAGGGGGGGAGGCACAAAGAGTTTCAATAGGTAGAGCTCTATTATCGTCTCCTAACCTGTTATTACTAGATGAACCACTTACAGGCTTAGATACAAGGTTGAAAAAACAAATTTTACCCTTTCTAAGGGATATTAAAAAGCATACAAACTTACCTATGGTTTATGTAACTCATCACTTAGATGAGTTGGATTATTTAGATGCAGAAGTTATAGAAGTAGTAAATGGGCGTGTATATGCTTAGATTTTTAATATTTAAGCTGAATGGAAAAGGAGGTACATTAAATAGATATGCCTAAAAAGATTATATAAAGCGCTTTATTTTCTAGATATTATAAGTTGTGAGAATTCGCTAGAGCTGTTGAATCAATTTTAGCCGTAAAATGAAGAAATGCGTGAAAAATACGAAAAGATTTAGTCTGTATCACCTGAAGATGAAGTATTTTAAAGAAGATTCTATTCGTAGATTTCTTGAATAGAAAAGTAAGATTAAATACCAGCCATCACAAACAAAAAGATATATGATTTTCTTAAATAATATGTCTAATATCAGATCTATAAAGTAATTTATGTGAAATCGCAAAAGTGAATATGGTTAAAATAAGTTTAATTGGCGTGATAATGGTGTCATTAAGTGCATGTTCAAGTCTGCATTTATCAGAAAGGCATGATATAGCTATGGCTAAACAAGAAGAATCCATTCAATCTAGTAATCAAGACAAGAGCTCAGATGAATTGGGGAACTCAAATAAAAAGCAGAGTTTAGAAAGTAAGAGCTTAATCATTTCTTATGATTCTGACAAAAAAGATGAAATATTAAAGTATCTTAAATCGAAAAATATAGAAGTTGTTTATAATTTAAAGAATATGAATATTATTGTAATTACTATTGCTGAAAGTGATGTAAAACAAACTGTAAATAGCTTAGAAAACTTTAAAGGTGTTTTAGATATAAGAGAAGATAGTCATATGAATATTCTAAATAACTGACCTAGAAATACATTTAAATACCTTCCTATTATCGAAGTGTTTTAATGAGTAAATCATGCAAGCGATCTACTGCTTTAGATTGTAAAGAGTTGGGGCTACGATAAACGCTAACTTGCATGGGGTCTAATGGACCAAAACCATGTTCATATCCTAAAATATCTAAACCTTTTGGCACAGAGCATTGCGTTAAAACAGCAATAGCAAGACCACTTTTAACTGCCGCGATTTGTCCTGCTAAGCTAGAGCTATTATAAACGATACGATAAGTTCTACCTTGTAATGCAAGAGAGTGTATTGCATTTTGTCTTGCAAGACTTGTGTTTTCATATACGGCAATGGGTAAAGGATCATTCTTCCAAGCATTGAACTGTTGATCGCCAACCCATACCAGTGGTTCATGAAATAGTAAAGTACCTTGTTTTATATGCGATCGGGAAATTAATGCAAGATCAAGCTCACCTGCTTCTATTTTAGGAATTAATTTTGTAGATTGTTCGCAATATAATTCAATTTCAACACCACTATAATAAGGCGAAAATTTTTTTAATACGGGAGTGAGGTATTTTTCAGCATAATCATCTGGTACACCTAAGCGTATTTTACCTGCTAGATTTTCACCATTAAATGCCTGCTGTGCTTCTGAGTGTATATCTAAAAGTCTGCGAGCATATCCTAAAAGTATTTGTCCCTCAGGCGTCAGTTGAATATGGCGATGTCCTCGAAATAGCAGTTGGCAGTTGAGCGCAGTTTCTAATTTTTTAATTTGCATACTTACCGCTGATTGTGAGCGGTAGAGTCTAGGTGCAGCGTATGATATAGAGCCTGTATCAACAACAGTGATAAAACATTTTAGCCAATCGATTTGTAAATCTTGTAAATTATTTAGCATTTAAAGTATTCGATTTTTAAATAATAGGTTCAAGAATTATTTGTTTTTAATATACATGATTTATATTCATAATACTTTACATATTTTTATATTTTGGTGTGAAAGTGTCTGAAAATCAGCAGAATATTTACCGGTTAAGTGCGAGCGATACTTTATTCGGGTTTAAACAGCTACTTCCAATCTCTATTTTCGTTGCTATTTTTGGTGGTGCATTTGGTTTGGCTGCGAGTCAAACCAATATCGATCATACAGCAACTGTATTAATGAGTGCTTCTGTTTTTGCAGGTGCATCACAATTTGCAACTTTAGAGTTATGGAAGGGAAGTCATATTCCATTTTTTTCTCTTTTTATTACTGTATTTTTTATTAATGCTCGGCATATTCTAATGGGTGCATCATTGTATCCATGGTTAAAGCATTTATCTCCTTTAAAGCGATATGCGATTTTACTCGTTATTTCAGATGCAAATTGGGCATCATCTTTTCAGGCTTTTAATCAGCAGAAACCCGGTATTGGGCTACTTTTCGGTGGTGGTTTAGCACTTTGGGTATTTTGGGTGTTGGGTACAGTATTAGGAATCTATTTTGGTTATATGATTCATAACCCTTATGCGCTCGGTCTAGATATGGTTATGGCCTGTTTTCTGCTCACAATGGTTGTTGGTGGGCAAAAAAATATGAGAGTTTTTACGATTTGGGCAACTGCAGCTATTTCATCTTTATTGGCTTATTTGTATTTACCTAAAAACAGTCATGTTGTGGTTGGTGCATTTGTAGGTGGAATCGTTGGCTTTTTATGGAAGAGTGAAAAATAAAAATGAATATCGAGATTAGTACATTACATCCATTTTTAATTGTTGCAGTTATGGCACTAATTACATTAGTTACTCGTTGGAGTGGTGTGTTCATTATGGGATATATCCCCATTAGTGATGGTATTCAACGCTTTATTACAGCAATGTCTAGTTCAGTATTGGTTGCAATACTAACACCTATTGCTTTTTCAGGTGATGGTGGTGCTAGACTTGCTTTATGTATAACAGCTGTTGTCATGCTAATATTTAAGAAGCCTTTACTTGCAATCTCAATGGGTTTAATTAGTGTGGCATTATATCGACAATATTTCTAATTATAAAAAATAGCTTATATGGAAAGATAGTTCGTATTTTTACAATATTTTATAAATTTAATTATATATTCTAGCTCTATTCTACAAATACGATATAGGAGTAGGGCATGATTAATATTATTGCAACAATAGCATTTGATCAGTCTGAGATACAAAGAGCGCAAGAAAAATTACAACGTATGTTATTGCCTTCAAGAGCTGAAAAGGGAAATATTCAATATCTACTTTATCAGGATCAAACAGAAAAAGGCTGTTTTGTATTTTATGAAATATGGGAAAACCTAAATGCTTTTGAGCAACATAAAGAATCCTCACATTTTTGTCAGCTTATAGAGTACGTCAATGAGCATGCGAAGCATGTCGATATTAAGCAACTGTCTTCGCTAGATGTTTAATAAAAGGAGTATGTGATGAGTAAAATTTATCAATTTTCGACAATAGGTGCACTTATGTCAGGGTATTTTTATCCTGATCAAAATGTAAGCTCAGTATGCTCATGTTCAAGTATAGGTTTAGGATGCTCAGAGCGATTAAATGCTGAGTTGACTATTTTAGATGGCACACCATATACAGCAACTGCTGAACAGCCTATTCAAGTTGGAACGTCTAATTTGCATGTGCCTTTTTATCAAGTTACAGATTTCGATAATTATCAAGAATATACTTTAGCTGAAGCAACCCAAGATACTTTAGATCAAGTAGTAGAAAAGATTATTCCACTTAGAAATAACTTTATTGCTCTAAAAATTAAAGCGCATTTTAATGAGTTGGTTTTACGTCGTCCATATCCATCTGAAAAAATGAGGCAAATAGAAGAAATATCTGATAATCAAGAAGTTGCGAAATATAAAGATATTTCAGGTTATCTTATTGGATTCTGGACGCCTGAAATTTTTGGGCGTATTTCAGTACCAGGTTTTCATGTACATTTTTTGAATGATGACTTGACTATAAGTGGTCATGTATTAAGTTATCATTTTTCTTCAGCAGATTTATACATTGAAGAAAAAAGAACAATAGAAATTATGAATCCAAACACGAATCAATTTAAAGACTTAGATATTGATTTAGAATCTTTAGATGAACTTGTGAGTAAAGTAGAGAAATAATGGTGGAGTTACCTATCTATGTTAGTATTTTCTCTAACATAGGTAGTTATATATAAACAAAATAATATCAAATGTTAAAATGATATAAATATAATATTGGGGGGATTTTGAAAATCTCATATTAATCTACACCTATATTTAATTTTCAGAATTCACTTGGTTAAAAAAATGAGAAATATCTTTATTTTCTATAAAGAACTTCGAGGGAGAAATACCTGTGAAATGTGAAAACTCTTTAATAAAATGTGACTGATCATAATAATATAATAAATGATCTTGCTTATTAGATTTAATACTATTTTTGTTTATAATATATTTCAATGTGTGCTCAAAACGTATTAATCTTTTTGCTTCAACTAAACTTAAACCTGTAACGAATTTTACTGTTTTTTGTAGGTGCCTTTGACTATATCCAATATTGTGTACAATATCTATAATTGAATCATTATTATTATCATAATAGACTTCATTAAGAAATAAACTTGCTAGATCAATTTTATTGTTTGTATGAATATTATGCTTTTGATGTAGGAATTTTTCTATTTCTTTTATTTTGTCTATAAATTGAGGGGTATTTAAAATTCTATCTCTCAAAAAGTAAAATTTTGCTCCCCATATATCTTCTGCACTAATAATTGTTTTGAGTTCACTTTCTAGATAGTCGGAAAAATAATTAATAGCTCCTAATCTAAAGCGTATAGACATGAAGCTAATCGGTTTTTGACAAAAAAAATGAACAGGTGCATTTCTTGGACGAATAAGTGCACTATTTACATAATGCACTTGCTCAGGTTCTGCAGCATCATAGATAGCAACATTTTGGTTGAAGATGAAGAGTTCACATCCTGAACCGGGGGGCAATGCAGGAATAGATGGAGTGTTTATCCAATACCAGTATTTACTAATATGTTTTTTAAGTGATACTGAAGGGTAAAAGAAATATGGTGCCATATCTAATATATTGAATTAAATAGAAAATAATTTATCTCCACTTTGCATATTTAAGCTCGGGTGTAAATCAAACCTTACAACACCTAAAGAAATATGGTTAGGAAGAGAAGCTTGTATTATAGCAACACCTTGATGACCAAAACCTGCACATAGTTCTATGGTTGTGTAACCTTGTTCTATGAGAGATTGTATTTTTGTAATGGCATCATCATAGCTATTTGCACCAACCAATGTGATCTGCATAGTTGCTAATTCAATGCTTTTAAAATTCTGTGATTTAGTAATCTGATCTAAAGTTAAGAATATGAATGCTGCTTTCATTATTTATCCAAAAACATAAATATTATGTAATAAGCAGCAGTAAGTATTGTAAAAATACGAACTTTATAAAGATTCTAAGAGATTAACCATAACTTCTGCTGCATTTTCTCTTACAGTTTTGGCTTGCTGATAATCTTGGGAAAAGTAACATGTTCTAGCAGCATGTAAATTTTCAAATTCAATAATAACATGCTGCTGAAATTGATGTCCTTCTAAAGATTCAGAGGTTCCGCCACAAACTAAAATTTTACCGTGGTATTTATCAACTATTTTGAAAGCAAGATTCATATATTCAGTAAACTTTTCTTTATTTTTAATGTTTACATGTGCAACCCAATATGCAGACATATATCTTATTCCTGATGCTTTAATATAAAAATATTATATCATAGTTGTATTTTTTATTCGGAATGATTGATTTTAATTTACGATATAGGTTATCTGTAAAGTCGATTATGGGCACTTTAATATTTTTATATAAAGTGCCTGAATAAATATAATTTACTTGCTGTATCTATTTTGAATGGTTTCTGCAATAAATGTAAATATAAGACATAATGCTATAAGAATAATAGAAAGCATACCCACAACAGGAAAATCTGTTCCACCATCAGATATTTTACTATAGAGCGTAAGAGGTAATATATTTAGCTGTGTTCCTGAAAGTGCAAGGGCTGTACCATAAGCACCAAGTGCAACTGAGCACATGACACATAATGACGTTACCATTGCTGGTAAAATTTGTGGAAATAAAATAAAACGATAGCTCTGTAGTTTAGATGCCCCAAAACTTTGAGAAACTTTAATCTGTTGCCAGTCAAAGCTTTGAAAGACTGGGAGTAGTATAAAAACTGCTCGTGGAATGAGGTAATAACAATATGCCATACCTAAACCAACGGGCGTAAATATAAGGTTACCAAAGGATGCCTCAGGAATGCCGACTAATCCTAGTGTTTTTGTGATAAATCCTGCGCGACCAAAAGCCAAAATAAAACCATATGCCACAATTAGACCACTAAATACGAGTGGTAGAGAAATCATAATACTTAGAATTTGTCGAACTCGGTCGGTACAGTGACTGAGATAAAAAGCAATAAATAATGAGATAATTAATGAAACAAAAGAAGCTGATATTGATAAAATAAGACTGCCAGAGATGCTACTAAGTAAGTAGCTATCTGAAATCATTCTATTAAATGTTTCGACAGGTGCATGGAGTGGTTCATAAAAAATGAACACCATTGGTAACATAAAGAAAAGTAAATACCCAAGGCATGCAGGTAAAGTTATAAGCCACTTTTTCCATGTTGTTTGTTTCACAATGGTGCTCCTAAAATGATAATGTGATGGTTATTTTGAAAGAACAGCAGAAGCCCAGCGTTTATCTAACTCTGGCTTAATTTCAGCCGCAGCTTTTAAATCCAATGGCTTAATTTGTGGGGCAGCTACAAGCTTATTTTTTACACTTTCAGGTAAAGATGTATTTGTAACAACTGGACGTACAAAACCTTCAGCAAAAAGAGCCTGTCCTTTTGGAGACATAACATAATTTGCCCACAGTTTTGCAGCCTCAGGGTTTGGACCATTTTTCACAAGTGACATTGCGTATGGTGCTGCAAGAGAGACTTCTTTAGGAATAACAACGGCAACATCATCACCCATGCCATCTTTAGTCATTGCTTTAAAGCCATCATTTTCATAACCAATCCAAATAGGAATTTCACCCTTTAAGAACTGTGCATAAGGTGTCGTGCCAACAACACGTAAGACGTTGCCCGATTTTTGTAGTTTTCCAAAATATTCAGCGCCTGGATTAATATTTTTCATATCACCACCTTGACTCATATTTGCAGCAAGAACAACAACTTGTCCTTGACCTGTCGTACGAGGGTCTTGATATACAATACTATTTTTATATTCAGGTTTTTGTAAGTCAGCCCATGATTGAGGAACATGCTTTACTAATTTTTTATTAACTAAAATAGCAACTGTTAGAGAGTGAACAGTAAACCACTGGCCATTTGCATCTTTAAATACTGCTGGAATTTTGTCGAAGTTATTTGGTTTATATGATGTGACCAATCCTTTATTCATGGCATCTATACCAGATGCACCAAAGTAATAAGCTGTATCTGCTTGTGGACGATGCTTTGACTTGTCTAAAGCAACAACTGTTGCAGCTGAACCTAAGTCGTTGTAAACAATGTCTACACCAGGGTAGCGCTGTTTAAAACCATTAAATAAACTATTCCAATTTGCCCAAGTTGGCCCTGTATCGAAAGATACGACAAGACCTTCTTTTTGCGCTTTTTCATATTGCTGTTGCTCGTGAGGGTAGAGCTCACCACCTTCTAGCGGCGCGGCAAAAACACTGACAGAAGACATAAATAGTGCACTGCTAAGCATTACTTTAAGTAATGTAGATTTCATCGTTTTATCCTTAAATAACATGTATAGACTGTGGTGGAACTGCAATATGGTTAATTGTATTGCAAGGGAAAGGTGTATGAAGTTTGATTAAATTTTGACTTACTTCAGCAGTGTATTCTGTAAAATTTCCAAGAAACTGAGAGTGCAATACTTTCGCTACAGAAAGCACATTTGTTTCTTGTGTGTTTGGATTGATTAGAAATTTTTCTGGTCGAATGAGAAGGTCTACATTCTCATTCAGTTTGCGTGTAGTGGGTAAAATTTCTAAGATACCAAGATCTGTTGAAACCGTGGTATTTGAAGTTACAGTACCTTTAATGATATTTGCTTTACCCACAAACTTGGCAACAGCGGTAGAGTTAGGCTGATGATAAATTTCTAAGGGTGAGGCACATTGCTGAATTTGGCCATCTGACATTACAGCGACTTGGTCAGACATGGTCATTGCTTCTTCTTGGTCATGTGTAATCAAGAAAGTGGTGATATTTAACTCTTTCTGAATGCGCTTTATTTCTGTACGCATTTCATCACGTAAAGAGGCATCTAGTGCTGAAAGCGGTTCATCCAGCAATAGCGCTGTAGGTTCAAAAATTAATGCTCGTGCTAAAGCCACACGTTGTCTTTGTCCACCTGAAAGTTGGTGTGGATACTTGTGTGACATTCCTCCTAAGCCGACAAGTTCAATCATAGCCTTAACTTTGGTCGGAATATTTTTAGCTCGGTTAATTTTTAACGGATATGCAATGTTTTGTTCGACGGTATAATGTGGAAAGAGTGCATAATCTTGAAAAACAATCCCTAGCTTTCGATCGGCACAGGATAGATTCTCCTGATTTTTTTGATTAATCCAAATCTCTCCCTGATTTGGATATTCAAAACCTGCAAGTAGTTTTAATAGTGTGGTTTTTCCACAGCCACTTTTTCCTAAAATTGCAACTAGGTCGCCTGTATTTACAGATAAAGAAATATCTTTTACACCGGATTGGCTATTAGGATAGGTAAAAGATACAGAACGAAATTCTATCATGATTCAAAACTCTTACGTTTATTCCAAGGTTGCCAAGCAGAGAGCAAGGACATCGTGATTGCCATGAGTAATAAGATGACAGTCGCAGCACAAGCAAGCCCTGTTGCACCATAAAAGGCTTGTAATAACAACGTTGGGTAAGTTCTATTCATAAATCCGGCAATTAAATTACTCAGCTGAAACTCCCCTAATGAAATTGCAGCAACAGTAACTAACCCTGAAAAAATAGATTTAGATGCTAGTGGTAAAAAGACAGTTCTAAAGCGTGTAAACTCGCTTGCTCCAAAAGATTGGGCAACCTTATTTAAAGAAATAAGAGGCGAGCGAGAGATGTCTGAAGTCACGCTAAAGTAAAAGTAAGGAAAAGTAATAATCCAATGACCAATGATGAGTAGCCATGTAGAACCTAACCAAGGTGTACTTTCCTGACTAAAAAATAAAACAAAGCCAAATGCTAAAATAAGCTCTGGCACAGCAATAGGGAGTAAAGCCAAGAAGCGCGTTACTTTTAAAGCTGATTTATTTTCACTGGTTTGTAACTGGTAAACTAACGGTGTAATAATTAAAAAATTGAGCACACATGCACTTAGACAAACAATGAGACTTGTTGATAGTGCGCGCTTATAAACAACAGAATCCCAAATTTCTAAATACCACTGTGTTGTAAAACCACTTGGTAGAAGTGTATTTGTCCAGTTCTGACCAAATGAGCCTACAAGAAGTAAGGCAATTGGTAGAAATAGATAGATCAAGTAAATGTAGGTTACTTTTTTCATGATCGAAGTTGATTAAATTGATTGATATTGATCATAGTGAGTTTCTATTACAAAAAAATGAAAGTTTTTTGATCACTCTTGTATATTAAGTAAGATTGCTAAAATGTGAGATATAATCTCTGAAATATGGTTAAGAACAATGACACCGTCTACATAAGGTGCAGTATCTGTGACGATAACAGGTTTATCGTAATGTAGTCCGTATGCAATTTCACTGAGGGTACCAAGCCCACCACCAACTGCAATTAAGCTAAATGCTGAAAGTGCAATTAAAGAGTTTCTAGTAGGGCCCATATTTGTAGTAATTATTTGTTTTACATATTTATTTGCATCTTTCCAATGGTCACTAGGAATAAGTCCAATACTTGTGCCATCTTGCATATAAACACCCTTGCATACAGCTTCCATAACACCATTTCGTCCACCACAAATGACAGTTATACCAAGTTGGGCAAGGGATTCCCCAAGCTTTTCTGCAAATTGATATTCATCTGGAGTTGCTTCTTTTGGGCCAATTACACCAATAGGTGGTATTTGGAAAGATGAAGGGTGACTTTTGATCAGATTTAAGATATCTTGATCATTTTGACAACTATTAATCTTTTGAATAAGCGTGTTATCTATTTCTACAACACGTATTTGTGTTGAATGCTGGTTGCGTAATATTTCATGACTCGTTGGGTTTACAGTAAATTTAAAGCACACAGTTATTTCACTCAAATAATTAAGATATAATCATATAGATCTACATTTTTGATCATAAATGATCATTATGACAATTTAAGGAAATTATTGTGTCGAAGCTTAGGCATCAACAGTTGCTCGATTTGGTAAAAAATAATGGTTACACTTCTATTGAAACTTTGGCTGAACAATTGGGGTACTCACAGCCGACCATAAGAAGAGATATAAAAAAGTTATGCGATGATAATTTGCTACAGCGATTTCATGGCGGTGTAAGTTTATTGCATGTTGATGATGTCAGACTTGGTTATAAATTTAAGTCATCACATATGGTTCAAGAAAAAAAGTCTATTGCAGAAGCAATTTTAGAAAAAATTAATCATGTAGAAAGCATTTTTTTAGATACGGGCACGACTTGTGATCAAGTTGCACATTCTCTTGTTCATGCTTCGCCAAAGCAAATACTTACACATAATTTGTCGGCAGCTCTGATTTTAGCAAAACAAGATCAGCATATGGTTGTTGTGATGGGAGGTGTCATCCGAGGTAATGATGGTGCTGTTACAGGTGATGAAACCTATAGACAAATTAAGGCTTATTTTGCAGATGTTGCTTTAATTGCAGCCTCAGGTATAGATGTGACTGGTAGGGTTTTAGACTTTGATATTGAAAAAGTAGAAGTTAAAAAATCTATGATGAAAGCATCAACAACAAAGTTTTTATTATTGAGCTCGGATAAATTTAAAAAAACAGGTGTAAAAATAGTTGCACAAATTGCGGACTTTGATTATTTGGTTACAGATAAGGAACCTAATGCTGAATATATGGATATGCTTAAGAAAAATAATGTTTGTGTCATTATTGCTGCATCTTCTTGACAGTAAAATAAAAAGAGAGCTTTTGCTCTCTTTTTAGTTCAAATTACCATTGAACAGGTTTGTCACTAGAACCAGGAGTCATTGAATAGCCTGGAGAAGTATCTACAGGATTATTCCCAGAAACGGTATCTTTTTTCGCTTTGAGTTTTAAACCAACGAGGATATCTTGATAGACTTCTTGAGCAACCACATCAGCAGTTGTTTTGGTCTCTCCTGAAACGAGATTTTGTCCTGAGAACTGTGAAATTGTTTTATTCAAGTTTCCTGCTGCAACCACTTTACTGGTATTTGCTTCAATAACACGCCATGTTAATCGGACTTGTTGTGCATTTTTATTAAGTCCATACATCTGATGGTTATTTGTTGCTTGACCAAGTTGTGTAATTTTACCAACAACTAAATAATCAACACCAACTTTTTGACCAATACGCGCAAGCTCTTGTGGCGCACCATCCCAATTCAAAAAGCTATTTTCAGATTGCATTTCAGAAATGTACTGACGATCTAATACACTTAATTGACCAGACTGAGTCAGATATGTACCAACAAGGTCTGCAAGCTCGCTGCTAAAATCGCTGTCATAGTCAGCTCCGCTTGTTACACGAAATGGTAAAATAGCGATGCGTCTCATATTTTGATCTTGTACATTAGATTCAAATTTATTGATATAAGAGCGCACACGTGCATGATAGTTGCCTTGAGCACCACTTAAACTCAGTACTTGATAGCGATTTACAGCGCCTGAGCCTGTTGTATCTACACTAAATACAGGAGAAGTTGAGCTTTTGTAGCTCCATTGACTTTGGCTTACAGACATAGAAACAGTCTGTTGATAGTCGATACGAGAAGCAACACTTGTACCATTTACAGATTGAACTGCTGTAAGAAGAGCTTCAGCAATTGCTTGTTGTTGTGTAGGACCTGAACCAGTCGTTTCCTTTGTAACCTCTTTGAGAGATGCGAAAGCAGATGTGGTTAGCCCCAATAAAATACATAAAGTAGATAAAAATTTTTTCATAATTTATAAAGTATAAGAGGTCAAGATGGTCTTAAGAAACCATCTTGAAAATGTAGAAATTACAGACCGAAAGCTGGACGTTTAGATGATTTACGAATTTCTTTTTCGTTTGTCCATTCAACAATACCAGTTTGTAGGTTTTGAAGCTTTAAAGTAAATTTATAGTAAACATCACTTTTTCCACCAGCATTTTTAACAATGCTAGAAAGGTTACCGTTTAGCATATATTCAGCACCAATTTGACCACCTGCACGTACAGATGTTGCTTGGTTTACCATACCACTTTGTTTTTGGTATGCAATTTGTTCAGCCATTGCATTTGCAGCTGTCATATCTACAAAGCGGAATTTACCAGAGTTGATAAGTTTACTTTGAATGGTATCTGTAATCGATTCTGTATCAATATGTTCTTGAGTTTTGTTTTTGATACGGTCAACGAACATAACAGGTCGGCGATTTTGAGTCATTTGTACGATAGGTGGGAAGCTCAACATATCGTCAACCATTTTGTTGGCAATCATTTGTAAATCAGTTGAACCAAAATCTTTGGTAAGTGTTTCAACGGACTGAGCATCGCCATAACTTACATTTCCAGTTGTTGCACAACCGCCTAAAAGCGCTGTTCCAATAACAACTCCAGCAAAAGCTTTTAATTTCATTTTAAATCTCACTTATTTCTTTAAATAAATTACTGTGTCTACAGCTGATGGATTCGGTGCAAGAGATTGAACACTTTTAATCTCACGACCAGTTAAATCGATGGGTTTCCAAATAGAGCCTTCAGGATTAACTTCAATACCTTGAGCATCTACCCAAACAATTTTGTAGAAAAAATGTTTGTCGTTGAATCGTTGGTTTTTAATGGCAATAGCAACCTTTTTAAGGTTTCCAACATCTACAGTATTAATGCGATCTATTCCAATTTCTGTTAATAGCACAGGATTATTGGTTTTTGTTTGAATAGACATCGAACCATTACTTTGAGTTTGAGTAGATAGTGAGTTGGGTGCTGTACATGCGGTTAACCCAAAAATGAATAGGCTAGGAATGAGTACTTTTAGTAGTTTCATAGTTTAATTTGCCATTTAAATATTAAGGTTTTACAAGGTTGCTGCTTGAAATTGAAATTTTATTATTTACATCATAAGCATAGACGAAAATAGGCTGATTCATTCCAGCTTGGACAGTTAGAGGAATGCTTGCAGAACTATTGAAGCGGTCAAGTTGTAAATTATATGTACCCGGGGCTAAGTTTAAACGTGCAACTTGAGTATTACTTGGAAGTGTTGACCAAGAACGCAAGTCTGCATGCTCTGTAGATGCATTGAGTAAATTACCTGCAATTTGTCCTAAAGTACCAAGTTGTTGGCCAAGCTGTTGTTGAGCAATATACTTTGTTGTTGCTCTAGCAACCTGACTTGATACAGTGGATAAGGTGTGCTCTTTGAGTTGCTTAACAGCCAATGCCCCAATGTCACTCATCACATAGCTATTTTGTACTTTGCGATTGTTTAGCAAAATATTAATTGTTTGAGGTGTTTGGTATGTTTTAGGTTCATATGTTGCATATGCAATATTAATTAGACCATTTGGTACTGGGATAGTTAGTTTATGTTCAATTTTTTGTGGAACAAGCCCTTGCTCAATAAAAATAACAACAGGTGTGGTTGCAGATGTCTTTTGTAAATTAAGCTGATCTACACGTTTAATATCTTGAGCAATTTGCTCATCAGGTTGCAGTTCATAAGCTTTTTTATAATCTACAAGTGCATCATTATATTCGCCAAGTGCTTCCCATACATTTGCAGCCATATAAAATGCATAACTGTTTTGATATGTATTTTTAATTTTTCCTGCAATTGTGTCGAGTCCTGAAAGTGCATCATTCAGTTCAGAAGGTGCTTTAGCATCTTCTACTTCATCATCTTCACTTTTTGGACTGTTAGAAGACATTTTTGACTTCAATTTTTCTTCTTTTCGTGCGAGCTCTTTTTCATGATCAAGCTCTATTTCACGCTGTATTTGTTGTGCAATGCGCATTTCAACGCCAGCATTTTCTATATCTTTAAGAAAAATATAATTTTTTGCTTGTGAAATATGGGCAAGAACCTGTTCATAAGGTGGTACAAGATAAGGAACAACAGAATCATTGCTCATCATTGAAAGTGCTTTAAAACCTACGCGAGTGACACTAAATTTCGCCCGATTATTTTGCTTTTCAAGAAGTTCAAAAGCTTTTTTGTATGTATCTAAACTTTCTTGATATTGTTGATTTACTTGGTAAATACGTGCTCTTTCTAAAATATATAAAACAGCATCTTTTCCACTGTCTTTATCTTTTAATTTCTCAGGTAATTGGTTTACATCATTTTCATTTAGAACACTACGAAAACTATTACTATCATCTGTATATGTTTTAAATGTGCTTGCATGTAAATGGTTTGTTACGGAGAGTGTAAGTAAAATACTACTTGTAAATTTAATGTATTTAGAAAAAACCATCTGATTCAACTTGTTATACTTTAGCTGTAGGGTAATTCTAATCGGATAAGATATTTTTTCAAGTGTTAATTTATGTAAATTAATAAAATGGTATATTTAGTCAATTGCATTAAAATTATTTTAGTTAAATTATATTTTTATTTTATTTTAATCAAAATCTAGATCATATTTTTGATAGTATTTTATTTTTGTTTCTTTAATGAAAATATTCTTATTAATACTTTTTAAGCTATTATTTTAATTTTTTTGTGATGTAAGTCTCAATAAAATTAAAGGTGGTAACCTTTTATAAGTTTATTTTTATATTTTTCATTAGTTTAGATGATTACTGTATAGTATTTTTATTTTTTTCATATTTTTATTATATAAATGAATATCTATAAAAGATATGAGTTAATATCTTTTTTGAAAAAGTTAGATTAAATTAAATATATTAAATTTATAAGTAATTTCATTTTTATTATTTTTGAAAAATAAAAACTAATTGTAATCTCATTTATTATATAAATAGATGAGATAAAAAATAATGAATGCAATAGATGAATTTGATGCCAATAGGTTGCCTATCTTGGATATTAGTCAATTCTATGACTTAGAAAAAAGAAAAGATTTTTTAAATAAATTACAGTATTTAGCACGTAATTATGGTTTTTTTTACTTAGTAGGTCATGGATTAAACCTAAGTAGAATAAATGAAATTAAAAAATATACACATCAGTTTTTCAAATTAGATCAAAAAGAAAAAGAAGCAATTTCCATTGAAAACTCACCTCACTTTCGTGGTTATACAAAATTGAATGGTGAAAATACACAAAATATTCCAGATGCAAGAGAGCAAATAGATATTGGACCCGAGCGTCAAGCAATTAGATTTATAAAAGGAGAGCCTATATGGACAAGGTTGCAAGGTCCCAATCAATGGCCTAACCAGTGGCCGGAGTTTAAAGAGGTTATTGAGAGTTGGTTAAAAGATTCTAGAACAATTTCTATTGATCTATTACATGCTTTTATGTCGGCACTTGGTCTAAAAGAGACTATTTTAGATGAGTTTGTTGCTCATAGCCCAAATGAGTCTCTTAAGCTTATCCATTATCCAAAAGTTGATATTCAGAACAGTTCACAAGGTGTTGGAGCGCATAAAGATACAAATCTCCTCACGCTGTTATTACAAGATGAAATTGGTGGTCTTCAGGTGTTTATTCATGATAAGTGGATAGATGTTCCATATATTGAAGGCGCATTTGTTGTAAATGTTGGTGAAACTCTAGAATTGGCAACAAATGGATATTTAGTTGCTAATACACATAGAGTAGTGTCACCAAAATATAAAGATCGCTATTCAATTGCTTATTTTATTTCACCAAATATTTTTGCAGGTGATGTTCCTGTCTTGAATTTACCAGAGCATTTGAAAGCACTTGCGAAAGGACCAACTAGCGATCCTAATAATCCATTACTTCGTAATGTAGCAGAAAATAATATGAAAAGCCGTTTTAGGTCTCATTTGGGAGTGACTAAAAAATTCTATCCTGAAATTTATAATCAATTAAACCCCAAAAAAAATGGTGAATTATATGAAAAACAATAAGTGGATAGTACTAACCATTATTTCATTGCTTTCTGTGGTAAGTTGCTCTAGCTATTTTAAGAAAAATACTACTGTGGTTGATACTGAAGGTCAGGTAATTACTTTGGGGTCTACAGGTTCAGATGCACAAATTTGGAAGTATATTGCTCAATCTGATGAAGCAAAACATCTCGGCTTAAATATCAAAGTGAAAGAAATTAATGATGGTGTTGCTTTGAATAGAGCGACGCTAGATAAGGAAATTGATGTCAATGCATTTCAGTCTTGGGGGTATTTAAAAGCATTTAATCAACTTAATCATAATCAGCTTGCAGCTATTGCAACAACTTATTTGGAGCCAATGGGGTTATATTCGAAAAAATATAATAGTTTAAAAAGTTTACCTGAGAATGCTGTTGTTGCTATTCCCAATGATGCTGCAAATACAGCACGTGCCCTTAGATTACTTGAGCAATCAAAACTAATTAAACTCTCTGATCATTTTAATTCAATTACAGGGAATATTGAGAATATTACAAGCAATCCTAAGCATCTTGTAATTAGACTCGTAGAGGGATCAACAGTTCCACGAGTTTTAGGGGATGTCGATCTTGCAGCTATTGGTAATACTGTAGCTTTGGATAGTGGGCTGAATGTATTGACACAATCTCTAATTCATGAAAATGTAAGTGATAATACAGCACAAAATATCAATGTTTTGGTGGTAAACAGGTCACGTTTAAATGATGAGACATTTAAAAAGTTAGGTGTTTTATATCATCAACCATTTGTAGAACAATATATTCAAAAGAATTTTGCAGGTACAAAGGTAGATGTGAATCAACCTGTGAGTCAGTTACCTGAGTAAATCAAATGTAAAATTATTACTGATATAAGCAAGGAGATAATATGAGCCATGTATTTATTGTGGGTGGATCGGGACAAGTTGCAAAAAAGCTGATAGAGAAGTTAAGCAAGAGCAGTACTCCTGTTACTGCAATGTATAGGAATGAGTCACAAGAAGGTGACTTAGAAGCTTTGGGTGCCATTCCTGTGCATGCTGATATTACGCAAATAACAACAGATGATTTGGCTCAGCTTCTAAAAGATAGTCAGGCAGATACTGTTGTATTTTCTGCGGGTGCTGGCGGTAAGGGAGGACAAGAAGCAACAACACTTGTTGATGGAAAAGGACTAGAATTGGCAGTAAATGCGACTAAAAAATCTGGGATAAAAAAGTTTATTTTAGTTTCAGCTTTTCCTGAAGCAGGTCGTAGCAAAGGACTAGGAGAAAATTTCGAACACTATATTCAAATCAAAAAACAGTCTGAATATTTCCTTATACAATCAGGGTTAGAATGGCTTATTCTAAGACCGGGTACATTACTAAATGATGAGGGAACAGGGCTTGTAAATATTGGTTTAGCATTGCCTTACGGTACTATTACTAGAGATGATGTTGCTACAACGCTTGCTGCGCTTATTCAATCATCTGGCTTAAAATACAAAATACTAGAGTTAACGCAAGGCAATGAAACAATTGAAACAGCTTTAGAAAAAGTATAATAGCTATTTGAAATGCAATAAAAAGCCGATTTGCATTTAAATCGGCTTTTGAGGGATTATGGATCCATATAAATATAATATAAGAAATCTTTAAAAATAATATGAGACCTTGGTTGTATATATTTTACTAATTGTTAATTTTAATTACATGTTTTTCATAGGAAATATTTCTTTGTATAAAGAATAGTAAGTGTAGAAAATACTTATAATTATGCAAATGATAATTATTCTTAATATTATTTTAAGAATCTGTACTTATTGTGTAAAAGTTTTTACTACGAACGTTTATAAGTATTTGTTCTATTATGAAAAAGACCACATTAATTATCTCCATACTATCTTCAATTTCAGTATTAACGCATGCAAATGATGCTGCAGTATTGCCGAGTATTCAGTTAAAATCTGATCAGCAGACATTGAAAGAAAAAATGACAGAAGCATCTACTGCAACAAAAGGAATGATGCAGCTAAAAGATGTACCACAAACAGTGAATGTTATTCCACAAGAAATATTAAAGGAACAAGGTGTAATCTCTATTCAAGGTGCTTTGCAAAATGTTCCTGGGGTTGGCTTTAGTACGGGTGATGGGCAGCGTGATCAAGTTTCTATTCGCGGTTTTAACTCAGTTTATGATAACTATGTAGATGGTTTCCGCGATGATGCGATGTACTATCGTGATTTATCGAATACAGAACGCATTGAAGTTGTAAAAGGCCCTGCATCTGTACTATATGGGCGTGGTTCCGCAGGTGGTCTAATTAACCGCGTAACCAAAAAACCAATGAGCCAACCATTGCATGAAGTTGATTTAATGGGAAGTACACTTGGACAGAGAAGAGCACAGTTCGACTTCAATCAGCCTATTACAGACACTGTAAAAGCGCGTTTAACAGGTGCTGTAGAAAATTCTGGCGGTTATCGTAATCAAGCATTTTTACAACGCCAAGCAGTTGCTCCATCTGTTGAGTGGGATATTTCTGATAAAACAAAACTGTTAGTACAAGCAGACTATTTGCATGATGATCGATTAGCCGATCAGGGTGTGCCAATGGATACTAAAACTAAAAGACCATTGGCATTGAATGATAAAGTCTTTTTAGGTGCAGCAAATGCGAAGCAAGTGGGAGATACAGACAGCGAAGTAAAAAGTGCAACAGCCACGTTAGATCATCAGTTTGATGATAACTGGAAATATCATGGTGTGGTACATGGTTATAAGTATTCTTTAGATCGTCAATTTTCTAATGCGTCATATAGTAATGGTTCGATCTCACTGGTTCAGTCACGTCGTTTTCGTAATGAAAAAGGTGTATCTACTGAGCAAGAGTTCTCAGGGAAGTTTAAGACTGGAGCAATTGAACATAATGCTTTAGTTGGTCTTGAAGTGAGTCATCAAAATAAAGATGATCAAATCTTTGCCTCTCCAGCAGCTTATAATACATCAATTAATAATCTCGTTTTACCAACGTGGGCACCTATTTCAACACAAGTTGCAAAAACAGATAATAGAAATAATAGTACAACAACAGGCGTATATTTACAGGATTTAGTTGGTTTTACATCTCAAGTGAAAATGCTGATTGGTGCACGTTATGATAACTTAGATCAGAAACGTTCAGGTTTAACACTCAAAACTGGCGCAATTAGTACCTATAACCGTACAGATAATAAAGTTTCGCCAAGAGTTGGGTTGGTATATGAGCCTTTAACGAATCTATCGTTATATGCTTCTTATAATCAGTCTTTTCAGCCATTATCTGATGCTTTGACGGTGTATAATAATCTATCTAACTTGAAACCAACGCAGACCAAGAGTTATGAGGTTGGCGCGAAGTGGGATATTACACCAGACTATAATTTAACATTGTCTGCTTTTGATACAACGCAAAATAATATCTTACAGCAAGACCCTGCTGATAAGACGGGTCAAACGGCTGTTGTGGCTGGTGAGCAAGAAACAAAAGGTATTGAAGTTACGACTGTTGGCAATATTACAGACCAATGGTCAGTACTTGCAGGCTATGCATATCTTGATGGGAAAATGACAAAATCTGCTTTATCTACTGTTCCGGTGGGTGCAAGAGCAGCGCTTACGCCAAAAAACTCTGCGAATGTATGGGTGAAATATAAACTGAATGATCATTGGTATGCGGCATTAGGTGGTAAAGCACAAACTTACCAATATGCAGCGCCAGATAATGCACTCAGATTACCTGGTTATGCCATTATGAATGCCGCAGTTGGTTATACAAGTGACCGCTATGATGCGAGCGTAAACTTAAATAATGTATTTGATCGACACTATTATATTTCTGCACACGGGCTATCAAGTACAGGTGCACTCATTGGTGATCCAATCAATGCTCAGTTTACTTTAAGATATCGTTTCTAAGAGGAAAGATATTTAAAAAAGCGACTAGATTGGTTTCTAGTCGCTTTTTTTATTAGAGATATAACCTTATTAGACTTAGGTATAAGATTGATTCCTTTGTATATTCCACTTTAAAACATTAGTATCTGTGAATATGACAAATATATGACGCTGAGTAGATGCGTTATGTATGCAAACTATTTAACCTTGTTTTAAGGATTCAGAATGAAATTGAAAGCTTTCCTTGTTACAGCATTACTTGTTGTGAGTGGTACGACATTTGCAGATAAGCTACCGAATATTGTTATTTTAGCAACAGGTGGAACAATTGCAGGTTCAGCAGCAAGTAATACACAAACAACGGGTTATAAGCCTGGGGCAATTGGTGTTCAGAACTTAATTAATGCAGTACCTGAAGTGAACAAGGTTGCGCATGTAACAGGTGAGCAAGTTGCAAATATTGGTAGTGAAAATATGACAAGTGATGTCATTTTAAAACTATCTAAGCGTGTAAATGAACTGTTGGCACAAAAAGATGTTGATGGTGTGGTGATTACACATGGTACAGATACTTTAGATGAGACGCCGTACTTTTTAAACTTAACAGTAAAAAGTGATAAGCCTGTTGTATTCACGGCTGCTATGCGACCTGCAACGGCAATTAGTGCAGATGGACCGATGAACTTATTAGAAGCAGTTACAGTTGCTTCTGACCAACAGTCTAAAGGTCGAGGCGTTCTTGTTGTATTGAATGATAAAATTGGCGCAGCACGTTTTATGACAAAAACAAATGCCAATTCACTTGATACATTTAAAGCACCCGAAGAGGGTTATTTAGGTACGATTATTGATGGTCATATCGAATATAATAACCGAGTAGAGAAAAAGCATACAACAGAATCTGTATTTGATGTGCGTAAGCTTGATGCTTTGCCACCTGTTGTAATTATTTATGGTTATCAAGATGATCCTGAATATATGTATGATGCTGCGATTGAACATCATGCAAAAGGTATTGTATATGCAGGAACAGGTGCGGGTTCTGTGTCTGTACGTAGTGATGCAGGCATTAAAAAAGCGGAAAAAGCGGGTATTGTCGTTGTTAGATCGTCGCGTACAGGCGGTGGTAGTGTACCTGTAGATAGCGCTCAACCAGGGTTAGTTTCTGGTACATTAAATCCTGCTAAAGCTCGTATATTGTTGATGACAGCACTCACAAAAACCAATGATCCTGTACAGATCCAACAATATTTTAATCAATATTAAAAATATTTTTTTGTAGAAAAAAGCCCAAAATTGATTTGGGCTTTTTTATTTTAATCTTCAGGATAAGCAGCTTTTTTAAGTTCAATAATATTTGCATCAGGTGAGCATAGGGAAATAAACTCGTATCCATAGCCTCGAAGTAGATGACCCTTACGTACAGCAATCCATGTTGTATTGATGTCAAACAATGATGTTTTAACTTGTGAAAGATGTACATCACGTTTGTTATCATAAGCAATGCTATTAATAATACCAATGCCCATACCTAGTTCAACATAGGTTTTAATAACGTCTGTGTCTAAAGCAGACATCACAATATCGGCATCAATACCTGCATCTTTAAATGCCTGATCTATTTTTGATCGACCTGTGAAGCCTTCATGGTAAGTAACGATTGGATATTTGGCTAACTCTTCTAAAGTGACTTTATTCACTTGAGTTAATGGGTGGTCAGGGGGAGTAATTACACTATGTTGCCATGTATAGTATGGAAGACCTGCAAGATTTTCTTCAGCAGTTAAAGATTCTGTTGCAATACCAATATCTGCTTGTCCTTGTAGCAACATTTCTACAATTTCAGCAGGGCTTGCTTGTTGTAAAACGAGATGCACTTTTGGAAATTGTTTTTTAAATAAATTGACAATAGGAGGAAGTACATAACGTGCTTGAGTATGTGTCGTTGCTATTGTAAGTGTCCCTTCATCAATTTTATTAAACTCATCTGCAAGACGTTTAATATTATCTGCATCAATAAGCATGCGTTCAACAACGCCAAGCAGCGCTTGACCAGGTTCAGTGAGTCCTAAAAGTCGTTTGCCTTTACGAATAAATAGTTGTACACCGAGTTCATCCTCTAGGTCTTTAATATGTTTACTTACACCTGATTGTGATGTAAATAACGCTGCAGATGCTTCCGTCAAATTAAAGTTTTGGCGTACGGTTTCTCTAATGATACGTAGTTGTTGGAAGTTCATTGTTTTTTTACTCTCACTAATTTTAAGCAGATGTTTTTGGTTTCTCAAAAATATGCAAATGTTGTGCAGATATCCAAACGGTTTGGTTTGCATTCAATGCTTGATCAGCCGCTTGTTCTGAGGAAACCAATACTTCAATAGGATGACCGTTTCGGTCTTCTAATTCAGCAATAATTTTTCCCGCAACCCAAACATAACGAAGGAAATTTGCCTGTATTGCATTATCTTGTGGTGTAATATGAATGTTAAGTTCATGTGGTCTAGCAAAAGCAATAAGGTGACTTTCCCCTGTATGTGATGGCAATAATAGCTGATCTTCACCAAGAGTGAGTTTGCCATTTTGTTGAATACCTTCAAATTTATTTGCCTGACCTAAAAAATCAAAAACAAATGATGTTTCAGGTTTTTCATAGACGTCACGTGGCGAACCAATTTGTTCAATATTTCCTTTATTCATTACCACAATTTTATCAGCAACTTCAAGCGCTTCCTCTTGGTCATGTGTGACAAAAATAGAAGTAATATGCAATTCATCATGTAAATTGCGCAACCATCTGCGAAGCTCTTTTCTTACCTTTGCATCTAATGCGCCAAAGGGTTCATCTAAAAGTAAGACTCTTGGTTCAACTGCGAGCGCACGTGCAAGCGCAATACGTTGGCGCTGACCACCAGAAAGTTGAGCAGGGTAGCGATTGGCTAGAAAGTCGAGCTGTACTAATTCAAGAAGCTGATGAACACGTTTAGAAATTTCAGCATCTGATGGACGTGTCTCTTTAGGGCGAACTTTTAAGCCGAAAGCGACATTGTCAAAGACGGTCATATGTCTAAACAAAGCATAATGCTGGAATACAAAGCCTACTTGTCTTTCTCTAACGTGGGTTTTGGTTGCATCATGACCCTCTAAAATTACTTGACCTGAGTCTGCTTGTTCTAGTCCTGCAATAATACGAAGTAACGTTGTTTTTCCGCAGCCTGATGGCCCTAGTAGGGCAACAAGTTGACCTTCAGGAAAGTCTAGGCTGATATTGTTTAGAGCATGAAAACTACCAAAGTTTTTCTCAATATTTTTAACTTGAATACTCATTGTCATGCCCCTTCTTGTGTTGATGAGTTCTTTTCTTGACGAATCTCAACCCAGGTTTTAATAATTAACGTTAAAATTGCTAGAAATGCCAATAGAGATGCAACTGCAAAAGCTGCACTATAACTATAGTCGTTATATAAAATTTCTACATGTAGAGGTAGTGTATTGGTTTGCCCACGGATATGTCCTGAAACAACGGAAACAGCACCGAATTCACCCATTGCTCGTGCATTACATAGAATGACGCCGTATAGGAGTCCCCATTTTATATTTGGTAATGTAATTTTCCAAAAGGTTGTCCAACCTGAAGAACCGAGCAATATTGCAGCTTCTTCCTCTTCATTTCCTTGGGCTTGCATTAGTGGAATAAGCTCTCTTGCAACAAAAGGAACAGTAATAAATACTGTCGCTAAAACTATTGCAGGCGTTGCATAAAGCACTTGAATATTATGGTCTTGTAACCATGTGCCTAACCAACCTTGAGTACCAAAAATGAGTACAAGCATAAGACCTGCGATGACAGGAGAGACAGAAAAAGGGGTATCTATAAGCGTTGTAAGGAGTGTTTTTCCTTTGAAGTTAAACTTTGCAACAGCCCAAGCAGCAGCGACACCAAATATTACATTTAAAGGAACAGCAATTGCGGCTGTTAATAAGGTTAGTTTTACAGCAGAGCGAGTATCTGAATCAATAAGTGCTTGAAAGTAGACATTTATACCCTGCTTAAATGCTTCTATAAATACTAAAGCTAAAGGTAAAATAAGAAGCCCTATAAATACGAGCAAGGCAATACTCAATAAAGTAAAGCGTACCCATCTCGGTTCTTTTGTTGCATCTTTGCTTTGTAATTGTTTAGCAAGCGCATGTGGGTGACTCATGATACATTTCTCCCAGTACGTCGTGTTGCCCAAGACTGTAGAAGGTTAATGATAAGCAATAAAGCAAAAGATAGCAGAAGCATAATGACTGCAATGGTCGTTGCGCCTGCGTAGTCGTATTCTTCTAGTCGAGAAATGATCATAAGTGGCGCAATTTCAGTTTTATAAGGTTGGTTTCCTGCAATAAAAATAACAGAACCGTATTCACCGACACCACGGGCAAATGCCAGCCCAAAACCTGTCATTAAAGACGGTAGAATAATTGGAAAAATGACGTGGCGAATTGTTTGCCAACGATTTGCTCCAAGTGCTGAAGCTGCTTCTTCAAGTTCTGTTTCTAAGTCGCTTAGAATAGGTTGAACAGTACGCACAACGAATGGAATGCCAATAAAAATAAGCGCGAGTGTAATACCGACAGATGTGTAAGCGACTTTAATGCCTAAAGGCTCTAAAAATTGACCAACCCAACCTGTAGAGGCATAAAGGGAAGTAAGCGCGATGCCTGCAACGGCTGTTGGTAAAGCAAATGGCAAGTCAATAAGTGCATCTACAATCCGTTTTCCAGGAAAATGATATCTAACAAGACACCAAGCAAGCAGTAAGCCTAAAAAAACATTAATAAATGCAGCAATGAGCGCTGTTGAAAAACTTAACTGTAGTGCTTTGAGTATACGAGTATCTTGTATAATGCCTAAAAAACCATCCCAACCAATACCGATAGATTTTATAAATACGGCTGATAGCGGCAGAAATACAATAATAGATAAATATAAGATGGTATATCCTAAGGATAAACCAAATCCGGGTAGAACTGCTTTGTTATTACGCATGACGTCTTGAACTCTTATAAACCTGATTGCGCTAAAAATTGGCGTTGGGTACTCTTTAATAGAGATGATGTGCGTTCAAACATTCGTTCTTTAGAGTTAAGTAAAAGGTGAGGCATAAGCTCAGGAAAAGCTCCAAAACCAGAGTCAACATTAATATGCCCAACTTGACCTAAATTAATTGTTGGGACGTGCCAAAGTGCTGCAAAATATGTTGCATCGGAATAACTTAGCCAAGGATCATTTTCACTAATAATCATTTTTGTTGGTACAGATAGCTTCAGCTCTTTAAATGCTTCAAAATAGCTATTTTCATTATTTTGACTAAAACCTGTTTCACCAAAACGAATTGGATTTGCAGGTGCAACAAGGATAAGATTTTTTACACGTGAAGCAATTTCTGGATATTTATTGAGTGCAGCAATACTGGTTAAGCAGCCAAAACTATGTGCAATGATTTGCAATGAAGCATTATCATCTAAAGCATGAATGGTTTTTAGCCATTGCTCAACCCATTTATTTAAAATTGGTTGCTGCCAATCTTGCTGTACACGGGAGCAGTTTGTTAAACGATTTTCAAGCCAAGACTGCCAGTGATGTTCATTGCTACCACCAACGCCAGGGACAATGATATTGTGTATTGTAGTCATTTTAACTTGCTCCCGTGCTTTAAATTTTTATTGATTTGCTTTGACAATCTGATCAAAAATTCCATTGTTATCAAAATGAACTTTTTGAACTTTAGACCAACCACCAAATTCTTGATCAATAGTTACAAGTTTAAGAGGTTTAAAGGTTTGGCTATATTTTTTTAGAATTTCTTCATTACGTGGACGATAGTAGTTTGTTGCAATAATGTTCTGTGCAAGTGGAGAATATAAAAAGTTAACATATCCTTGAGCGACGTACTTATTACCATCTTTTTCGACATTCTTGTCTACGACAGCAACTGGTGGCTCTGCAATAATTGAAAGTGATGGAGTAATAATTTCAAATTTATTAGGTTGCTCACGCGCAGCTAAATAAGCCTCATTTTCCCATGCAATAAGTACATCACCAATACCACGTTCTACGAATGTTGTGGTTGCACCGCGTGCACCTGAGTCGAGTACTTTGGTGTTTTTATAAATTTTACGTACAAACTCTTGTGCACTTTGGTCTGTGCCATGTGGCTGATGTTTTGCCCAAGCCCATGCTGCAAGATAGTTCCAACGTGCACCACCAGAGGTTTTTGGGTTTGGTGTAATAATAGCAACATCAGGGCGAATGAGATCATTCCAATCTTTAATGTGTTTTGGATTATCTTTACGGACTAAAAAGACAATTGTGGATGTATATGGTGTTGAATTTTGTGGTAAACGTTGTTGCCAATTGAGAGGCAGTTTTCCTGTTTTTTCTGCAATGGCATCAATGTCGGCAGCAAGTGCCAATGTAACAACATCTGCATTGAGCCCATCAATTACAGCGCGTGCTTGCTTGCCTGAGCCACCATGAGATTGCTTGAAGTTAATGGTTTCGCCTGTTTTTTGTTTCCAATAATCACCATAGGCTTTATTTATGTCTGTATAAAGTTCACGCGTTGGGTCGTAAGAGACATTCAAGAAGTCTTTCGCTGCAAAACTCAATGATGAAAACCCAAGTAGTGTTGCGAAAACCCCAAGTTTAATTTGATTTAATGGCATTTTCTTTTCCTAGATGATATTAGCTACAATTCTGAAAAGAAGAATACCGTTGATACGTAAGCATAAAAAATAATAAAAAATAATTTTGATATGAATAAAATGGATAAAGGGTTTTATATTATTGTTTTATATATATTTTATGATGTTTGAGGTTTTTATATATATTACTCAAACATCATGGTAACTACTTACTGTGAGCCACTTCTTTTTTTTGCAAAGTGATTTGCCAAAATTCCACATGTAATGAGTTGAATTTGATGAAATAACATCAGTGGTAATAAAATAAGACCAAAGGGTTGACCCGCAAATAATATTTTTGCCATAGGTACACCACTAGCAAGCGTTTTCTTTGAGCCACAAAATAAAATGGTAATTTGATCAGCTTCATTAAAACCAAATTTTTTACTGCCAAAACGAATAAGTAACATTGCAATAGCAAGTAAACCTGCACATGTAAGCAATAAATAGATGAGTGTCATGATAGAAACTTGATGCCAAATACCTTCATTGACCGCAGCACTAAATGCAGAGTAAACCACCATTAAAATAGAGCCCTGATCTACCATTTTCACACTAGATTTATATTTCGTTAGGAATGGAACCATTTTATTACGAAGAAGCTGACCAAGAATAAAAGGTACAAATAGTAATAAAATGATATTTAATGCAGAGCCTAAATTAGAGCTATGCTGACCTGTAGCATGTTGGGTGATAAAAATACCAACGAGAAATGGTGTAATGAACATACCTAAGATATTAGAGGCAGAGGCACTACAGAGCGCGGCAGGGACATTTCCTTTTGCAATAGAGGTAAAAGCAATTGATGATTGTACTGTAGAAGGTAATAGGCATAAATATAAAACGCCTAAATAAAGCTGCTGTCCGAGTAATGGTTCAATGATTGGTTTAAGGACAAAGCCAATAATTGGAAATAAAACAAAAGTCGCTGCAAAAATGACAAGGTGTAACCGCCAATGTGTAATGCCTTCGATGACTGCTTCTCGTGAGAGTTTTGCACCATGAAGAAAGAAGAGAAGCGCAATGGCTAAGTCAGTGAGATGACTAAAAATTTGGGCAGCTTGTCCATGAATAGGTAAAAATGTTGCTAGAAGAAGCATACCTACAATCATTAAGCTGAAATTATCAGGTAAAAATTTTGGTCGAGCCATAGTGTGTTTATATTCCTTTATTCAGGTTTAATGCAAGATTTGCCATCAATCATATTCTGATTTTAAAGATGTGTATTAAAAATATATTAATCTCTGTCAGAAATGAGGCATCTTCTTTAGGAGCATCCTTGCTCAATTACAAAAAACATGCCAATTCAAATTTTTATATTAAAGTGCTTTTTTAAGCATTTTCTTATAATGCCTTACAGACCGAGCATATTTTTTTCCTTTGTGGCGTGTCCAAAAGCTCGATTTATAGCCTGCTGGGCCAACATTATAATATGCAGAAGCTTTGAACCAACTTCCTGCCATGTCATGGTAGTTTGATAAAATATAAGCATTGCATTGAATATTGGTATAGTCGTTTGTTAAGTCGCCAGGACAACTTGAAGCCCAATAGCTTGGAATAATTTGAGTTAATCCTACCGCACCACCACCAGATCTTAGACCTGTACGATAGCCTGATTCTTGTTTAATCGTTGCTGCAATAAGTTCAGGTGGAACGTTATATCTATCCGCACTTTGTATAATAACTGGTGATAAGCGATCTGCTGTATATGCAGGAACGTAGTATGCGGTTTGAATAGCTTGAGATAAACGAAAAGAGCGCGTTGCTAGAGAACCGCTATGTGGCCCTAGACTACTGCATCCACTGATAATAATGGTAAAAGCAATAATAGCAAGGTAAACACAAGCTTTCTTTTTTTTGAGTATATTCATGTTTTTTATAGCGAGCAATGTATGAGCCAAACATCTTTAAATGACTGAGATCATAAAATGGAGGTTTCGCATCGTCAATTTTTTATCACCAATCATGTACAAAATAATAGCTTCTAGTAAGTTATTGGATAAGATTAATTTATATTGACTTTCAATACTATTATGAATATTATTGTGAAATAGTTCACACTATTACTGTTTTATGTCCTTATTTTTGGACAGCCACGTTTTCCTAGACGTGGCTTTTTTTTGCAACAGAAAAAGGTACTCTTGCTGTAACAGCACACATGAGTTCATATCCAAGCGTATTTGACGTTGCTGCGACTTCATCAATTGAAAGTGTTACACCGCAAGATGAAACACCCCATAGAACAACTTCACTGCCTATTTTTGCATCTTTAATATATGTTAAGTCTACAGCTAACATGTCCATACTTACTCTTCCCACCAAGTGAGTACGTTGCCCATTTACCAAAATAGGAGTACCTGATGGTGAAATACGCTGGTAGCCATCGGCATAGCCACATGCAACAACACCAATTTTCATTGGATGATCGGCAATGTATTGCGAGCCATAGCCCACGCTATCTTTCTCGTTAATTTCCTGTATGGCAATAATCTCACTGCGTAGGCTCATGGTTGGTTTAAGATTCCAATCATCTGCGCTGTGTGATGGATAGTCGGGTGAACTACCGTATAGTAAAATACCCGCACGTACATAATCAGAGCGTAGTTCTGTATGATGGCGTAATAATGCAGCGCTGTTACTTAATGAGCATCGTCCTGGCATGTTTTGAGTTGTTTCTTGGAAAATGATCATCTGATATTCAATGCCATCTTGACCTAAGCGTTCGCCGTCAGCATCAGAAAAATGCATCATATGTGTAATATCAACGACATGAGATAGTTTTGAAATGGCTTGCCATGCTATTTGGTATGCTTGTGGTTTAAAGCCTAAACGGTTCATACCACTATTCATTTTTAAAAAAACTTTAAACTGGGCATTTCCCTGATAATTTTCTAACCATTTGAGTTGGTGCAGACTATGAATTGTAAAGCTAAGATTATATGTATCGCATGCAATGAGGTCAGTTTCATTAAAAAGACCTTCTAAAAGTAGAATTTCACCCTGCCAACCAAGTGAGCGGAGACGAATAGCTTCGTCAATATCTAATAATGCAAATCCATCTGCATTTTTAAAAGCACTATATATATTTTCGATACCATGCCCATAAGCATTTGCCTTAACAACAGCAAATAATTTGCTGTTTGGGGATGTTAGTTCTCTTGCAACATTTAAATTATGTGTAAGTGCATGATGGTGAATAATAGCCTGTATTGGGCGAGGCATGATATGTTTCCTTCCAAATCAGATCAAGCAAGGTGTTGATAACGCTGTAATGATAACCCTTCTATAGAGATATCGGGTGTTTGATTGAGCACAATATCGCTAATCAGCTTTCCTGACCCACATGCCATTGTCCAACCGAGAGTACCGTGTCCTGTATTTAAGAAGAGGTTATTATATTTTGTTGCACCAATAATGGGCGTACTGTCGGGTGTCATTGGTCTTAAACCGGTCCAAAATGTTGCATGTGCTGTGTCACCGCCCGGAAAGAGGTCTTGTGTAACCATTTCTAAAGTATTTCTTCTTTTTGGGTTAAGCTTTAGGTTGAACCCATTGAGTTCAGCCATGCCACCCACTCGGATACGCTGGTCAAAGCGAGTAATTGCTATTTTATATGTTTCATCTAATACAGTAGATTGTGGTGCAAACTTAGAGTCTGTAATAGGTAGGGTAAGAGAATAGCCTTTTACAGGGTAAACAGGAATGTCGAGTCCTAGTGGTTTTAAAAAACGCCGTGAATAGCTACCAAATGCAAGGATGTACTTATCTGCTGTATATGTTTGACCATCAACAATTACACCTTTAATTTCATTGCCTTCGACAATAAGCTGTTCAGCATTTTGATTAAACTTGAACGTGACACCACTTTCTATTGCGAGTTTTGCGAGCGCATTGGTAAATAAATAACAATCTCCCGTCTCATCATTGGGTAAATGAAGCCCACCTACGAGCTTATCTTTTGCAAATGCCAATGCTGGCTCGATATTTGCTAGCTGTTGATTATCTAGAAGTTGATGGTCAACATGGCATTCTTTTAATACTTGAATGTCACGTTGTACTGCTTCTAGTTGAGCCATATTTCGGAAAATTTGCAGTGTGCCTTTAGCACGGTTTTCATATTGAATTCCTGTTTTATGGCGTAAATCTCTTAAACAGTCTCGGCTATATTCTGCAACGCGAGTCATTCGTTCTTTATTCATTGCATAGCTTTGAGGGTTGCAGTTCTGGAGCATTTTTGCCATCCACTGAAGCTGCCACGCACTGCCATCGAGCCCAATAGCTAAAGGTGCATGTTTTTGAAACATCCATTTTAAAGCTTTAAATGGAATACCCGGTGCAGCCCAAGGAGTAGAGTAGCCAGGAGAGACTTGTCCTGCATTTGCAAAACTTGTTTCTTTTGCAGGTCCAGGTTGGCGATCAAATACAGTAACTTTTGCTCCTTGTTGCGCAAGGTAGTAAGCACTTGCAACTCCTATGACGCCACTGCCTAAAATGATGACATGCATATTTATTCCCTTATGGCTCATTCTTTGTGATTTTTTTCTAGTATATTGACTATTGTCTAGTTTATTTCACTATTTTTAAACCTATAATTCAGTTTATTCCATGATTTTTAATGTGAAAATTGTAAATGTAAGGCAAATATATGCGTAAGCTTGATCGTACGGACTATATGATTCTAGATATTCTGCAAAGAGAAGGTCGTATAGCCATTAGTGAGTTGGCTTCTAAGGTGAATTTGTCGACAACACCTTGCTCGGAGAGAGTGAAGCGATTAGAGAGAGATGGTGTAATTACAGGATATCATGCACGTTTAGATCCTGCATATGTTGAGCGTAGTTTATTGGTTTTCTTAGAAATTAAGTTATCTGCAAAGTCGGGAGATGTGTTTGATAGTATTGCAATAAATTTATCTGATATTCCAGAGGTTTTAGAGTGTCATCTCATTTCAGGTGAATTTGACTATCTAGTAAAAGCAAGACTAAAAGAGATGGGAGCATACCGCCGTTTATTGGCAGATATCCTTAAAAAATTACCTGCATCTGCTTCATCACATAGCTATATCGTTATGGAAGAAATTAAAGAAACGCTTTATTTAGACTTAAAACGTAAGTTCTGATTAAAATATATGCTGTTGCAAATAAATGAAACAGAAATAAACAAACCTTAATGTAGATTATAAGCCTGTATTGATACGATGGTTAAGTTTTCTTGTTGTGATGATTATTTAGTTATGAAAAAAATTGTATTTGGGCTTTGTATTGCTCTAGGAAGTATTGTTAGTCATGCTGAAACTGTGACAAAGTCAAGTTGCGAGCATTTAATGAATGCAGCAGAAGGTGTGATGAAATTACGCCAAAATGGAACGCAATACGAGCAGCTCAAACAACAAGTAACACATATTGATGATTCTAAGCAAAAAGATTTATTTCTAAAATTGGTAAATGATGCTTTTGCTGTACCTGCTGTGAATGATGAGCAACAAAAGAAAGTTGTGATTCAAAACTTTGCTAGTAAATATAAAGGGATGTGTTCTGAAAGTTAAGAATATGCCATATATTACTGTTTTTTATTTAAATAGTATTTTTTCTAGATGGTTTGTATAAGTATTTTAATTGCATGGAGATTATAAGATGAGTCAACGTAATATTGCTTTCATTGGTGGTGGTAATATGGCATCTGCCATAATTTCAGGATTGGTTGCTTCAGGTTACGATAAGCAGAGCATTACGGTTTCTGTACCAAGTGAAGAAAGTAAAAAAAGACTGAATGAAGCATATGGTGTGCGTACAACATCAGATAATATACAAGCAGTGACTGATGCAGACGTTATTATTTTAGCTGTTAAGCCTCAGTTAATGAAAGAAGTATGTACCCCAATTCAAGAAAATGTAGATTTATCTAAAAAGTTATTTTTAACGATTGCTGCGGGAACACAAGTCCAGTTTTATAAAAAAGTATTAAATCGCGATGATTTGGAAATTATCCGTGTAATGCCAAATACACCATCATTGGTGGGTGAAGGCGTAAGTGGTTTATTTGCTGATGCGCTTGTATCTGATGAAGATAAGAAGTTTGCAGAAACTCTAATGGGTGCAGTAGGTAAAACGGTTTGGGTTGAAAAAGAAGAAGAAATTAATCACATTATTGCAATTGCAGGCAGTGCACCGGGTTATTTCTTTTTATTTTTAGATGCAATGCAACGAAAAGCTGAAGCTTTAGGATTTGAGCCTGAACAAGCAAGAGCACTTATTTTACAAACAGCTAAGGGTGTTGTAAAACTTGCAGAACATGAAAAAGATCTTGCTTTCTTACAGTTAAGAAATAATGTGACGTCTAAAGGCGGCACAACAATTGAAGCTGTAAATGTATTTGAAAAAAATGGCGTTTACGATACGGTTGATGAAGCAATGCAAGCAGCTATTGACCGTGCGGGTGTGATGGAAAAAGATTTCTTGAAGGATTAAAAAGCATAAATAAAGAAAGAGAGTCATTTGGCTCTCTTTTTTGCTATGAACTAGATTTTTAAATTTATCTAAATTCACTTACTATAGGTAAACTAAGCCTATAATAATGCAGTTTATCATAATGAAAGTTTGTTACTTTAAAGAGTTTCCAAAGCCTTATTTAATATATCCAATTGTTTTAAAAAATAATTTCAAAAGAAGTAATGCATCGATAGAAAATAAAAATGTGAAATATATAGTAGATAATTTCTATGTTGATCCTAAAAATCTAGTTGCTTATAAAAAACTATGTGGGTTTGAAAATGGTAAATCTATACCAGCAGTTTATTTCTCAATGTTATCAGAAATACTTCAAAATCAGATGGTTGAAAATGAGAAGATCTCTTTTTCTATAAAAGATTTATTGCATATTTCGCATAAGATGAAACAAAGAGACTCTCTTTTTGCGAACCAGAGATATACAATGACCTGCCAGTTTAGTTTGTTATCTCAAAATCAATTTGTGTATAAAACACTTGTGCAATCTGATGGTAAAACTGTTTTAGAAAGTGAAAGTATTTATATTATTGGATATAAAAAACAAGAGATTTCTCAGTTAGATATAGGCAATAATGCTTTTGATAGAGTTATACCTAAAAAATTAATTCGACAGTGGTATGTACCGAAAAATGTTGGAAGAAAGTATGCTCAAATTTCAGGAGTGATTCATCCTGCTTATTTGCATTCATGGAGTGCAAAAGCATTCGGTTATTCAGAAATGACAGTACATGATATGTGGTTGAAAGCACGTGTTTTAGCAGGTTTAGACTTACCAAAGAGTTATGAAATATATACCCAGTTTAAAAAGCCACTTTCACTCCCATCATCTTTACAGCTTTTTACTTTGGATAAAAGCACAGAAGTAACAGAATTCTATGTAAAAGATGAGGCAAAAGGGACACAGCATGTTGTTGGTAAAATTATTATAAATGCTTAGAGGGCTGAGTTTTAAATTTTAGGCATTCTAATATGAATAAAATTTAATAAGTTGATTGAATTTAAGTTAATCAATGAGGTACTCCATTCACTATTGATTCAAAAAACAGTATGCTTGATAGGGGGAAAAGGGAGCATACATGTATCAGGTTCTAGCAAGAAAATATCGTCCACGTAACTTTAATGAATTAGTCGGACAAAACCATGTATCTAGAGCTTTAACGAGTGCTTTAGAACGTGGTCGTTTGCATCATGCTTATTTGTTTACAGGTACGCGCGGTGTGGGTAAAACCACTATTGCGAGAATTTTAGCCAAGTGTTTGAATTGTGAGACAGGTGTAACATCTACGCCTTGTGAGGTTTGTGATACATGCCGTGCAGTTAATGAAGGCCGATTTATTGATCTTATAGAAATTGATGCTGCTTCGAGAACAAGAGTTGAAGATACAAGAGAGCTATTAGATAACGTTCCTTATGCGCCGACACAAGGTCGATTTAAAGTTTATCTGATTGATGAAGTGCATATGTTATCTACGCATTCATTTAATGCGCTACTTAAAACTTTAGAAGAGCCCCCTGTACATGTGAAATTCCTATTTGCAACAACAGATCCTCAAAAGTTACCAATTACGGTTGTATCGCGTTGTTTGCAATTTACGCTGCGTCCTTTAGATATTACAGAAATTAGTGAACATCTGACAGATATTCTTGCAAAAGAAAAAGTACAGTATGAACCTGAAGCATTGTGGCAAATTGCAGAAGCTGCGCAAGGGTCTTTACGAGATTCTTTGTCTTTAACTGATCAGGCAATTGCATACGGGCAAGGAAAAGTTGCACAACAAGATGTAAAAGACATGTTGGGCTTAATTGATAAATCAATTATTTATGATTTAATCGAAGCTATTCATCAAAATAGAAGCCAACAGGTATCTCAGCTATTGTTGCAGTTTAGAAAGCAAGCATTAGATGTCAGCTTAGTGCTAGATCAGTTGGTATCTACATTACATGAGCTGGCACTAATACAGTATTTACCTGATTTGAGTCTAAAATATAGTCATGAAATTAATTTAAAGATTAAAAAACTTGCGCAGCTTATTTCAGCACAAGATTTGCAACTGTACTACCAAATTGCAAGTAAAGGACGCTCTGAAATTTCATGGTCAGTTACACAAGAGCAAGGTTTTGAAATGTGTGTACTGCGAATGCTTGCTTTTAGACCTTTATCTATACATGAAAGACCTGTTGTTATAGAAAATGATGATACTGATTTAACCCCAAAAAATTCAACCGTACACATTGATAGAGAAACAAAGCCATCTAATAATGAAACGACGTTCTTAGATACAATTGCTTCTGAAGAAATTGAAAGCGTAGAAGAAATACCTGAGCAGCCAAATTTAGAAGAAAATAAGGCGATTATTAACTTTAATGTGAGTGCTGAACATAGCTTGATTGCTGTAGATGTGCCATCAAGTCATCAGCAGTTAGATCACGTAAAATTAGATAATACAGATGATGATATTTTTCCATTTTCACTAGATGGAGATGATATACAATTCATAGGAAGCCACACAGCATTATCTGAATCTGAATCTGAATCTGAATCTGAATCTGAATCTGAATCTGAATCTGAATCTGAATCTGAATCTGAATCTGAA
>NZ_KI530712.1:295735-376780 GCF_000488215.1 Acinetobacter nectaris CIP 110549
ATCTGAATCTGAATCTGAATCTGAATCTGAATCTGAATCTGAATCTGAATCTGAATCTGAATCTGAATCTGAATCTGAAGAACCGCAATACGAAGATATAATTATAGGTGAAGAGCCTCAAAGAGAATTGCCTGTAGAGTCAGAATCGTTGTTAACTCCACAAGAAATTTTAAGCTTACCAAAGCAAATATTGGAAGGTGAGTGGAGCGTTGAAAAGTGGGAATACTGGTTCAGGCAAAGCGATTTATCTCCTGCTGTACAGGAGCTTGCGCAATATGGACTGATGTCGGGTGAGATTAATGGTGTTTGTGTATTCCATATTCCGCAAGAATATGAGCAGTTATTAAAGCAACAGCAACACAATTTAGAACAAGCACTTAAGAAAACGTGGGAAAATACTGCTTTATCCGTAAGGTATGAAGAAATATCAGAAGTGACACCCTTTATATTGCAGCATGAGAGAAAGGAAAAAGCATATAAACGTGCAGAAGTTATGCTTAGAGAAGAACCAGTTGTAAAGTCTTTACTTGAAACATTTGATGCTGATATTCACAATATTCATCTAAAAAGTGAAATATAAGTAACATTTATTAATTAAATCATAGATATACTGTGAATAAAATCAAATTAAGATGTTGAGGTTATGATGACTTATAAAGAACCTTATCGTATTTTATGCGTTTGTTTAGGTAATATTTGCCGCTCTCCCACAGCGGAGGTTGTACTACGGCATGTTGTTGAAAAAAATAACTTAAAAATTATTGTTGATTCGGCAGGTACAAGTAACTATCACATTGGGGATGCGCCAGATAGTCGTAGTCAATTACATGCAAAAAAGCGTGGGTATCATCTTTCTGCTTTACGTGGGCGACAGCTTGCGACGCGAGATTTTACTAAGTTTGATCTTATATTGGCTATGGACGAGCAAAATTTACAGCAAATTGAAAAGCTTAAAAGTATTGCAGAACAAGAGTTTGGTGCATCTGCATTAAAAGCTGAATTGGCTATGATGACAAGAGAAGATAAGTCTCAACATAATGTGGCAATTGCAGACCCATATTATGGGGTAGGTACAGGATTTGAAGATGTACTGGACCAGTGTGAATCGGCAAGTCATGCTTGGGTTAGTTACTTTCAGCAACACCACATTGGATAGATATTTTAGTGTTAAATATTAAATATGACTTTCAACTTAAAGGCTTAAATACACTAAATTTAAGTGCTGTTGCCGCGTATTTTATTGAAATTAATACGCAAACGGACTTAATTGATGCATTACAGTTTGCTAAGAAAGAAAGTACAGAGGTTGTTGTATTATCAGGTGGTAGTAATATGCTATTGCCTGAGTATTTAAATGCATGTGTTTTATATATCAATATTCAAGGTATACAGTGTATTGAAGAAGATGAAACAGATGTACTTGTTCAAGTTGGTGCAGGTCAGAATTGGCATGATTTTGTTTTGTATTCAACACAGCAAGAGTGGTATGGGCTACAAAACTTAGCTTTAATTCCCGGTAAGGTGGGTGCTGCACCTGTGCAAAATATTGGTGCATATGGTGTAGAAGTTGGTGAGTTCATTTCTTATGTTTCGGTATATGATTGTATCGAAAAAGAGTTTGTTACTTTATCTCGCAATGAATGTCATTTTGAATATCGCAATAGTATTTTTAAGCAGAATCAAAAAAGGTATATCATTGTTTCAGTGGTATTTAAACTGAAAAAAAATGTTGAATTGAAACTTGACTATGGTGATTTGGCAACAGCCGTTGGTGATAATAAAACACCAATGAACTTACAAGAACAGGTAATTCGTATTCGCCGTTCGAAATTGCCTGATCCTAAAGAGTACCCGAATGTTGGTAGCTTCTTTAAAAACCCGATTGTTAGTCATCAGCAGTTTATGCAAATGCATGAACACTTTCCAAACATGCCTCATTATACACAGGCGGATGGTCGTGTTAAGCTCGCTGCAGGTTGGTTGATAGATCAGGTTGGATGGAAAGGAAAACATTTAGGTAAGGTTGGGATGTTCGCTAAACAAGCATTGGTATTGGTGAATTATGCTGATGCAAACTTAGAAGAAGTTAAAGCAACATATACAGCGGTTCAAAATGATGTGCAACAAAAGTTTAATATATTATTAGAGCCCGAACCAATAATCTTTGAGGAAAATGGATTAGGCCATTTATAGATGGACGAGAATATGGCAAAAAAACAACCTTTTATGGTAAGGTTAGTGAAAATGATCGCGGTACTGGCAGTACTTCTCACAGCGTTCATTGTATTTATTTATACGCCATTTTATTCAAAAAGTATTTTATTTTTGCTTAATCATTTTGTGCCTATAGAGGTCAATATGGTTGCGGCAAAAAGTCAACAAATAGCCGCGTTGAGTGAGCATGATGATTTAGAGCCAGGGTCGCATTTATGGATTGCCCGTCAAGCATATTTAAAAATTCTACAAGAAACCGCGCAGAGAGAAGATGCAGCTAACTTAAACTTAGTTGAAGCAAGATACAAGATATTAGAACAACAGCTTCAGAAAAAGGAAGATGAAGATGAAACAGATGATGATGCGAGTGAGCCAGTAACTACAGAAAATAAAGCTTCATCAGAACCTGAGCCAAAGGCTGTGGAAAATATTGCTAATTTAAATGATTTAGATACCAATGTATTAATGCATAAATATAGCCAATTTTTAACAACGTACCCTGTAAAAGTAAATGATAAAGATCCAATAAGTCAGCAAGTTTCACAAGATTTACAGCAAGCGAATAGTGTTAGAGATGAGCAAAAAGCAGATGCTTCAAAACCTTCTGCAATTGTGGTACTTGGTGGCGGTTTGACTTTTGATCGTACAGCACGAAAAATTGTAGTGAATAATTATACAAGATTGCGTTTGGAAAAAACTTTAGAAGTCGAACAGCAAAACAATTTACCTATTGTACTCAGTGGCGTTGAAGCACCATATATGCAAATTTGGTTAAAAGACCATGGTGTAGATGCAAAGTTGCTTGAAAATAGAAGTATGAATACGTGCGAAAACTCAAGATTCAGTTCATTGCTTTTACAAAAGAAAGGTGGTGCACCACAAATCATGTTAGTGACAGATGAATATCATATGCCACGAACACGTCGACTTTTTGCCCAAAATGGAATCGCAACTATTCCTGTAGATGCACCAATGCCAACGGCTTTAACAAGTTGGAAACCTGCTTTGTCGAATTATGACCATAGCCGACGTGCAAATTATGAACTCTTGGCAACTATGCGTGATGTCATTTTTGGTACAAATGACTGCCGTGAGGTGCCTTAATGCCTGAGACACCATTTTTAACACCTACAGCATTAAAGCAACTTGATTTACCTATACCAAGTCGAGAAACAACACCTCATCAGTTGCAAGGGCTTAACTTATATAAGCCTTATAAGCCTGAGGGAGAGTTGCATTCATATCAGAAGCTGTATGGGTTGGACTTGTTAGATTGTTATTATTGGCAAGGATATATTCAGACTGAGCGCTTTAAGCTACATACTCAAGTATTTCAGCCAAAAGATATAGAGAGTCGTGGCACGATATTTTTGCTACATGGTTATTTAGAGCATAGTGGAATTTATCAACCTATTATTGAGGAAATACTATCTCAGGGCTTTAGTGTACTTACTTTTGACTTGCCCGGACATGGCTTAAGTAGTGGATCACCTGCCAATATTGAAAATTTTGATCATTATCAAGATGTATTGCATGCAGTCTATCGTTATGCAAGAAATGCCCCTCAACTTGTTAAACCATGGCTTGGTATTGGTCAAAGTACAGGTGGCGCAATTTTAATGCATCATATATTGGCATATGCAGAGCAACGGAAAAACCCTATTGTAGATAGAATACTATTATTATCTCCTTTATTGCGACCTGCAAAGTCTGCATGGTGGCATAACCCTTTGGGGTTAGGGATTATTCGTAGAATAAAAAAACAAGTACCAAGACATTTTAGACGAAATAATCATAATCCAGAGTTTCTGCGGTTTGTACGTTTAAAAGATCCTTTACAGCCTAAAATGATGGGAATGAATTGGATTTTAGCAATGTCTAAATGGATGCCAGTTATGGAAAGTCGTCCATCATGTCGCATTCCTGTGTGGATGGCACAAGGTGCTTTGGATCAGACTGTAGATTGGCGATATAACATTGAATTTGTTAGAAAAAAATTTAGACTGCAAACGCTACTTATTTTAGAAGAAGGATCTCATCAAGTCATTAATGAGCGTGAAGATATACGTGCTGCTTTAACGGGTCTTATTCCTGCATTTTTACATGCTAAGTCGACAGGTCATTATTACTAATATGCCATTTCCATAGTAGTTATGAAAATGGCAATGGCTTTTATTCTTCTTCAGACGAAGTAAGCATTAATATTGCATCATTAATGAGAGGTAATATATCTTCAAGCATGGTACTCGTGCTGAATACTTCTTCACTAAAGTAAATAATATCTCCATCTGCAATTTTCTTGAGAATAGGTGCAGTTTCAACTGCTATATTGAGGGGCTCACCATTTGCCCAAAACTTTAGCATGTTTTCTTGTGCTAAATAGAGTAGACGAGAAGCAGGCTCAAGTTGGATTGAGTAATCTGTATCTAACAAATCATTGAGGTCTTCTAGCTCAATTTCATCTGACTCAGGAATATTGTCTGGATATTTAGGTTCAGACATTAATGCCATAATTGCATGATCAAAATGATCAGCAGTCATAAGCTTTTCAAGAAGGTGTTTTTTTATTGATTGTCTTTCTTGAGCAGTTATTTCACCAATTGCATTTGGATGTTCACGAACTATATCTTGTATTGGATTTTTGAGGTAATCATTGTCTGCAAATTGGTCGCTTACGCGGTCAATTACACCTGCTAGGTTTGGCATGCGAAAACCAAATGAATACGTTAAGCATTCATCCTCTGCAACACCATAGTGTGATAGACCCGGTGGTACATAGAGCAAATCTCCCGGTGCAAGTATTTCATCAAAACTAATTTCCATCTCAGAGAGTAGTTTGAGTGGCTGACCTTCAATAAACTGAGTGTTTTCATTGCAGCGCTGACCCAACTGCCAACGACGATGTCCAAACCCTTGAACTAAAAATACATCATAAAAGTCAAAGTGTTTACCAACAGAGCCACCTTTAGGGGCATAAGAAACCATAATATCATCTCTACGCCATTGGGGTATAAAGTGAAACTTTTTCCATAGCTCTGCCAAGTCCATTGAATAGTGGTCTACAGCTTGAACAAGAAGTGTCCAATAGGGAGGGAGGTTTTTAAAATCATTTTCTTCAAGTGGAGATGACTTTACCTGCCACTGATCATGATTTTTTCCTGTTTGCTGAATAAGGCGAGCAGTAACCGTGTCTTCTAAAGCAAGAGATTGAATATCTTTAGGTTCAAGAAAAGTTGCAATTTCAGGAATAGCTTGTCGTACAAGAAGTGGTTTTTTTTGCCAATACTCACGAAGAAATTGTTCTGCGGTAATATTGCCTAAGACAGTAAGAGGTTGTGACATTTGAGACCTTGTGGTTTAAGGAATTTGAAAATTGAGTTGGCGCAATATTTGAGTAAGCTGAATAAGTGGAAGGCCCATAAGTGTTGTCTGGTCTTTACCTGTCATACTTTCAAATAATGAAATACCTAAGCTTTCACATTTAAAGCTACCCGCGCAGTGAAATGGTTGGTCTTTTTCAATATAACGTTCTATTTCTGCAAGAGAAAGTACTCTAAATTTTACTTCATAATGGGCTACAAGTGTGAAGTTTTGCTTTAGGGCCAAGCATTGAACGCTTAGACCTGTACTAAAACGTAAGGTTTTTCCTGAGTGCTGTTGTAGTTGCGCAATCGCATCGGCTTTATCTTTAGGTTTACCTAAAAATACATGAGGTGTTTCCGCATGCCATGCAACTTGGTCAGAGCCAACTACAATTGCTTCAGGGTAGTCTTTTGCGATAACAGCAGCTTTATCAAAAGCAAGGCGTTTGGCAAGCTCATCTGCATGTATTTCACCCTTAGGCGTTTCATCTATATCAGGGCTAATACTTTGATATGGTAAATGTAACCTATCCATAAGCGATTTGCGGGTCTGGCTACTTGAAGCAAGAATAATTTTTTGGCTCATGAAACTGAATATTCCATTAAAACATGCAGAGGGACATAGCTGAGTATAGATTGATGACAAGCATGTAATTTTAGTTTTGGCGCATGACCCAATTCATAGGCTTCTACCCAACGTTCTACACAAATACACCAAAAATCGCCGGGTTTTAGCCCCGGAAATTCTAGTTCAGGCAAGGGGGTAATTAAGTCATTACCAATTTTCTGAGAAAAATTCAGAAAATCTGATGTCATTTGTGCACATACAGTGTGTTGACCGAGGTCTGTAGATGCCGTATGACAAAACCCGTTACGAAAATAACCTGTAATTGGGTCAAAACAACAACTTGCGAGGGGTTCGCCAAATATATTTAAGCGATTAATTTTAGGATCTGGATGAATAGACATAAATATTCTGATTTAATAGGTGAAATTGTGAGTAAACAAAATTAGTTTTCTACATCTCTTATACTAAAGAAGCTAACGTTTTTAAATATCTTCGTCTAAGATATTGTTATTGAAAATAGTGAATAACACAAGGGAGCAATAAAATGACGTTTCAACGTATGACTGATCTTGATTTACAAGGAAAGCGTGTCCTTATTCGTGAAGACTTAAATGTACCTGTAAAAGGTGGGGAAATTACAAGCGATGCTCGCCTAAGAGCAGCATTACCAACAATTAAGTTGGCATTAGAAAAAGGTGCAGCAGTCATCGTATGTTCGCATTTAGGTCGCCCTGTAGAAGGTGAACCAAAAGCTGAGCAGTCTTTAGCGCCTGTGGCAAAATATCTTTCAGATGCTTTAGGTCAGACAGTTCAATTAGAAACTGATTATTTAAATGGTGTAGATGTAAAAACAGGTCAAGTGGTGTTGCTTGAAAATGTTCGTTTTAACCATGGTGAAAAGAAAAATACACCTGAGCTTGCAGAAAAATATGCAGCATTGTGCGATGTATTTGTTATGGATGCTTTCGGAACTGCGCACCGCGCTGAAGCATCTACAGAAGGTGTTGCACGCAAAGCACCGCTTGCAGTTGCAGGCCCTTTACTTGCTACAGAGTTAGATGCTTTAGGTCGTGCATTAAAGACTCCTGCAAAACCAATGGTTGCAATTGTTGCAGGTTCTAAAGTTTCTACCAAGTTAGATGTATTAAATTCACTTTCTACAGTATGTGACCAGCTTATAGTTGGTGGCGGTATTGCCAATACATTCTTAGCTGCTGCTGGATATAACGTTGGTAAGTCATTGTATGAAGCAGACTTGGTAGATACAGCAAAAAAAATTGCTGCAAAAGTTGATGTACCTTTACCAACCGATGTTGTTGTTGCTGATGCATCGAATATTGGTGAAGACTTTATGAGTTTTGTAAGTAATAGCCAAGCAGTTGTGAAAAAAGTTGCTGATGTGCAAGATACTGATATGATTCTTGATGTTGGGCCTGAAACTGCTGCGACATTTGCAAAATTGTTGCAAGAAGCAAAAACCATTTTATGGAATGGGCCTATAGGTGTATTTGAAGTTGATCAATTCGGAGAAGGAACAAAAGCATTGTCATTGGCAGTTGCTCAAAGTGATGCATTTTCAATTGCAGGCGGTGGTGATACTTTAGCTGCAATTGATAAATATAATGTTGCTTCTCATATTAGCTATATTTCAACAGGTGGCGGTGCATTCTTAGAGTTTGTAGAAGGAAAAACGCTACCTGCTGTTGCTGCTTTAATTGATCGTGCTTAATTGAGTTAAAAGGAGTATTTTTTGAAACAGTTACTTATTATTGCACTTGGATTAGTGACATTAGGTACATTTACTGCATGTAGTAAAAATGAAAATCATGCAGCTACTGAAAATAGTACAGCTGCGTCGGCAGTTTCTTCTGACACAAGCCCAGAGCAGCAAGCTAAAATAGATGCGATAGATAAGCCTGTATTAGATTCAAAAAATACAGATGTTCCTGCAAAATTACAATAAATTAAAAATTTTTTAAGAAAAACCTCGCAATTGCGGGGTTTTTTATGGGCTTGACTATTTAAAGTACTGTTTTGTTTCTAGTTGGCATGTAGAATACCGCACGCAAATTGGGGAGAGAGTTATGGCTTTGGTATCGTTACGTCAGTTGTTAGACCATGCAGCAGAGCATAGTTATGGTGTTCCAGCATTTAATGTAAATAATTTAGAGCAAATGCGTGCAATTATGCTTGCAGCAGATGCAACAAATTCACCTGTTATTGTTCAAGTATCTGCAGGTGCGAGAAAGTATGCAGGTTCGGCATTTCTACGTCATCTCATTGCAGCAGCAATTGAAGAATGGCCACATATTCCGATTGTAATGCATCAAGACCATGGTGTAAGCCCTGCGGTATGCCAACGCTCAATTCAGCTAGGCTTTAGCTCTGTAATGATGGATGGCTCGTTAAATACAGATGGTAAAACACCAACAAGTTATGATTATAATGTACAAGTGACACGCCAAGTTGTTGAAATGGCACATGCATGTGGCGTTTCAGTTGAAGGTGAAATTGGCTGCTTAGGAAGTTTAGAAAAACAAGCCAATGTAGATCATGGTCAACTTCTAACTTCTGTTGATGAAGCAAAACAATTTGTTGCAGACACTAATGTTGATGCACTTGCAATTGCTGTAGGTACTTCCCACGGTGCATATAAATTCACACGACCACCTACAGGCGATATTTTAGCGATTGAACGTATTAAAGAAATTCATGCTGCTTTACCAAATACTCATTTGGTGATGCATGGCTCTAGTTCAGTTCCTCAAGAATGGTTACAAGTCATTAATGCACATGGTGGTGCAATTGGCGAAACGTATGGTGTACCAGTCGATCAACTTGTTGATGCGATTAAACATGGTGTGCGTAAAATTAATATTGATACAGATTTACGTTTAGCATCTACAGGTGCAATTCGTCAGTTTATTGCAGAAAACCCAGCAGAATTTGATCCGCGCAAGTATTTTGCAAAAACGATTGATGCGATGAAAGAAGTATGTATTAGCCGTTATGAAGCATTTGGAACGGCTGGAAATGCAAGTAAAATTCGTCCAATTTCATTAGAAAAGATGGTTGAACGCTACTAATTATTTATCGTTTCAGATTAAGATAAAGCTCACGAAAGTGGGCTTTATTCATTTATGGGGGTACGAATTGATTTTTATTTTATTTGCAGCACTATGTAGCGTTGCAGTTTCAGTTGTACTGAAGCGTTTAACAATGGCTGGGTTCAATTCACTTGCAATGGTTGTGTGGAATTATGCGAGTGCCAGTATCCTATGTTTTTTATGGTTTAAACCTGCCTTATTTAATATACATTTTGAACAAGTCCCTTGGTGGCTTATTGTCATACTTGGTATTGTATTACCGAGTATATTCTTAGCATTATCGCGTGCTTTGACCTATGCAGGGATTGTAAAAACAGAAATTGCGCAACGGTTATCTGCCATATTATCTATTATTGCAGCATATTTTATATTCCATGAGCAGTTTTCAACATCAAAAATATTTGGTGTGGTACTTGGTTTAGTTGCTGTGAGTCTACTTATTTTAAGCCGCGGAAATATTGAAAATAAAGTAATTCATAAAAAAGCAGTATTTTCATTATTGAGTGTATGGGTTGGGTATGCACTTGTAGATATTTTACTAAAATATAATAGTAGTTTAGGGCAGGGGTTCGCCCAAAGTTTAAACTTAATCTTTATTACAGCTTTTATTTTTTCCTTGGTTTATGGATTAATTAAGCAAAAAAGCATCCTTTGGAAAAGAAAGAATATTTGTGCAGGGTTATTTCTAGGAGTACTGAATTTTGCAAATATTGCGTTATATGTAAATGCACATATTGCTTTAAAAAGCTCGCCTGCAATTGTTTTTGCGGCAATGAATATTTTTGTCGTTATATTTGGCATTTTAAGTGGTGTTATTTTATTTAAAGAAAAAATGAACCTGAAAATGCTATGTAGCCTCGTTCTGGCTTTGGGTGCAGTATTATGTTTAATGAATGCAATGTAGTAGGAGAGTGACTACGTTCTTCTGTAGTCACTCAAGTGATCACTTATAAATGTGTAAAGACAGCATCATGTGGTAGGCGTGACTTCTTAAGTGTAGCATTGAAGTCATTTTCACTTCGATAACCTAGTGAGACAACAACTAAGCTTTGTAAGCCTTTTTCTTTTAATGAAAATGCTTGATCAAATGCTTCTGTATCAAAACCTTCCATAGCTGTTGAATCTATACCTTCAGCAGCAACGCTAAGTAAGAATTGTCCAAGCGCAATATAAGTTTGTCGAATAAGCCAGTCGGGAATAGATTTCTTCTTAACATATCCTGCACGTAGTGCTGCTTGTGAAGTACGTGTCTCTTCATCTTTAAAGCGACCGACTGCATCGTCAGATTTAAGCAATGCTTCTAAATGTTCATGACTAATATCGGTCTTAGTACAGAACACAACGCTATGAGATGATTCTAAAACTTTTGTTGCATTATAGCTAAAGTTTCCAGGCATCGTTTCTGCAACACGTGCTTTCGCCTCATCACTTTCAATGACGAAGAAATGCCAAGGCTGAATATTTACAGATGATGGGGTAAGTTGAAGTATTTCTAGGAGTTTATTTAAAGTCTCTTGCGGAATCTTTTTTTCTGGATCATATGCTTTTGTTGTGTAGCGAGTTTGTGCAACTTTAAGTATATCCATGTGAACGCACCAAAGTGGTATAAAGAGTTAAATTTAGTATAGACACTTCATTTTGAATAAAAAGATCATTTTACAATTCATATACTTATTGTTTCTCAGCTTAAAACTGAAAAATTTTCTAAAGTAGAAAAAATGATTTAGTTATTCAAAAATCGTCATTAGACATACACATACGTGCTCTGACTAAGCATGCTAATATGTTTGCCTTAAAATTTCCGTTTAGCTGGGTATATCAATGACTGAGGAAAGATTAACTCACCTTAAACAGCTTGAAGCTGAAAGTATTCATATTATTCGAGAAGTGGCTGCGGAATTTGAAAATCCCGTTATGCTTTACTCTATCGGTAAAGATTCTGCGGTGATGTTACATTTGGCAATGAAAGCCTTTTACCCTGCCAAGCTTCCATTTCCATTAATGCATGTTAATACAGGATGGAAATTTAAGGACATGATTAAGTTCCGTGATGACATGGTACAAAAACATGGCCTTGAACTGATCGAACATAAGAACCTTGAAGGAATGGCACAAAATATTAATCCATTCGATCATGGTAGTTCTAAATATACTGACATTATGAAAACGCAAGCCTTAAAGCAAGCTTTAGATAAGTATCAGTTTGATGCAGCATTTGGTGGTGCACGCCGTGATGAAGAAAAGTCGCGTGCAAAAGAGCGTGTTTATTCATTCCGTGACAATAAGCACCGTTGGGACCCTAAAAACCAACGTCCAGAATTATGGAATATTTATAATGGTAAAGTGAATAAGGGCGAGAGTATTCGTGTATTTCCTTTATCGAATTGGACAGAGCTTGATATTTGGCAATACATCTATCTTGAACAAATTCCAATTGTACCGCTTTATTTCTCTGCGAAACGTCCTGTTGTAGAACGTGATGGTACGCTCATTATGATTGATGATGAACGGTTCCCATTGCGCGCAGGTGAAGTGCCTGAAATGAAATCAGTACGTTTTCGTACGCTAGGTTGCTACCCTTTAACAGGTGCAGTGCAATCTACAGCAGATACTTTGCCTGAAATTATTCAAGAGATGTTACTTACAACAAGCTCAGAACGACAAGGCCGTATGATTGACCACGATGAAGCAGGGTCAATGGAAAAGAAAAAGCAAGAAGGTTATTTCTAATTTAGTGGAGTAAATACATGTCTCATCAATCCGAGCTCATTAGCCAGGATATTTTGGCATACTTAAAACAACATGAGCAAAAAGATCTTCTCCGCTTTTTAACATGCGGTAATGTTGATGATGGTAAAAGTACATTAATTGGTCGATTGCTGCATGACTCTAAAATGATCTATGAAGATCAATTAGAAGCAGTAAAACGTGATAGTAAAAAATCAGGTACACAAGGTGAGAAAGTAGACCTTGCACTACTTGTAGATGGTTTGCAAGCAGAACGCGAGCAAGGTATTACCATTGACGTTGCATATCGTTATTTTTCAACAGATAAGCGTAAGTTTATTATTGCCGATACACCAGGGCATGAACAATATACACGCAATATGGCAACGGGCGCATCTACATGTGACCTTGCTGTTATTTTAATTGATGCACGTTATGGTGTGCAGACACAAACACGCCGTCATACATTTATCTCTGCGTTATTGGGTATTCGTAATATTGTTGTTGCGATTAACAAAATGGATTTAATTGAATTTTCTGAAGAAAAGTTCAATCAAATTCGTCAAGATTATGAAGAATTCATTACTCATTTAGGTAACCGTCAGCCGACCAATATCCATTTTGTGCCAATTTCAGCATTAAATGGTGACAATGTTGTGAATGCTTCTGAGCATACACCTTGGTATCAAGGTCAGACGCTGATGAAAATCTTAGAAACGATTGATATTGAACGTGAGACAGAACATCAAGACTTTAGATTCCCTGTACAATATGTAAACCGTCCAAACTTAGACTTTCGTGGTTTTGCGGGCACAATTGCACTGGGTCGTGTTGCTGTAAATGACGAGATTATTGTATTGCCATCGGGCAAGCGCAGCCGTGTTAAAGAAATTGTCACATATGATGGTAATTTAGAAAAAGCGGTTGTGGGGCAGGCAGTCACACTAACACTTCAAGATGAAATTGATGTGAGCCGTGGTGATTTAATTGCGCACCCAAGCGCACTCCCTCAGCAATCGCGCGCTGTCAGAGCAACTGTTGTATGGATGGCAGAGCAACCTCTTGTTGCAGGCAAACTATATAATGTGAAAGTAGGAACACAGAGTGTACCTGCAAAAGTAAGTCTGATTAATCATACCATTGATGTAAATACCTTAGAACAAGGGCAAGTTGAACAAGCCTTAGAGCTTAATGGGATTGCTGATGTAACGGTTGAATTTGACCGCCCAATTGTTTTTGATGATTATAAAGACAGCCGCTTTACAGGTAGCTTTATCTTTATTGATCGTTTAACCAACGTAACTGTTGGCGCTGCGATGATTGAAGACACGGCTCAACTAAGTGTGACAAAGCAAGCAGTTACTGTAGATGAGCGTGCAGCAAGACTAGGACAAAAGCCTGCTGTTGTTGCGATCTCTAAAGGTGCGTTTTCTCATAAGCTAGAGTTAGAGCGTGCCTTACTTACAGATGGTATAGTTTCTCTTGCTAACAATAGCCTAAGTAGTCATGAAATTAAATTGTTAAAAGAAACAGGTATTCTACTTATTGTTGGGGAGTCACAAAAAGAAGATGCTGATGTCTTTATAGATTTAGACCAACTTGACGATCTGGTCGTCAAAATTAAAAGTTTTGTGCAGTTATAAGTTTTGAAGAGAGCCCAACATATGTTGGGCTTTTTATTAAATAATACTGAGGATTAAATAAATATGCCAAATCTTACTTTAGAATATACGGGAAATTTAGATATAGATACTCAAGAGTTACTCCTTGAGCTGCATCAAGTTTTATTTGACTCAAAGCTATTTGAATATAAACATGATATAAAATCTAGAGCAATTCAGTTTGATGAGTTTCTCATTGGAGATGGTCATGAAAAAAATGCATTTATACATCTAAAAGTATGCGTGCTTACAGGTAGAACAACAGCGCAATTACAAAAACTAAATGAAGCATTGCTCCAAACTATTAAAGATAATCAGGCATTTATACATGCAGATATGCTTAAAGAAATCCATCTTTCTGTAGAAGTAATAGAAATGAATAGAGAAATATATAGAAAATTTGCATTTTCTAAATCGTAAATCTCAATCTGTGATACTAAATGGAATCAATTATATTTATGATATAATATTGTAAAAATTCCATTCAGGCACGATTTATGAAGCATGTTATGCAACAAATGCATTGGCATTTATGGGGATGCGCTTTGGTTTCAATAGGCTCAATTACAATGAGTCATGCAAATGCAGCAGATGTTGAAAAATTATCTACAATTACAATTAAAAGCGAACCATCTTCTACATATCGTGCCTCTTCAACAGACATTACTGGCTATGATGGTCAGAAAATTAGCCAAATTCCTGCATCTATCTCTTCAATTACGAGTGCGGTACTTACAGACCAACATGCAAAACTTTTAACAGATGTTGTTAAAAATGATGCCAGTGTTGGAGATGGCTATGCTGCGATAGGTTATTACCCAAACTTTATGGTTCGAGGGTTTGCACTTGATACAGCATCAAGTTATTTAATTAATGGTAATGTAGTTCGTGGTGAACAAAATATTGCGTTAGAAAATAAGCAAAGTGTAGAAATTTTAAAAGGAATTTCTGCTTTACAAAGTGGTATGTCTACACCTGGCGGTGTAATCAACTTCGTGACAAAACGTCCTGCAGATGTACATACCTTAACGTTTGATTTAGATCAATATGGAGATAAGACAGTCTCGACAGATTTGGGTGGATTTATTGGGAAAAACCGTCAGGTTGGCTATCGAATTAATCTTGCGCATGAAGATATTAAACCATATGTCGATCATGCAAATGGTCAACGTTACTTCGGTTCTGTGGCGTTAGATTGGAATATCAATGACAAATCAAAACTTGAGTTTAACTTAGAGGCTCAGTCACAAAAACAGCGTTCTGTACCTGGCTATCAACTTCTCGACGCAAAAGCAGTACCACAAAATGTAGATTGGTCGAGATTATTGGGCTATCAGAGTTGGAGTAGTCCCGTAACCAATAAAAGCTTAAATACAGATATTACGTATCGTTATACTTTTAATCCTAAATGGAATATGAGTCTAACTGCATCGCATAGTCGTGTTGCAATTGATGATTACTCAGCATTTCCTTATGGTTGCTATGCAGACACATGTAAGTATACAGGTTTAGGCAATACCTTTGACCAAAATGGAAATTATGATATTTATGATTATCGTGACCCAAATGATGCGCGAATCACAGACCAATTTAAACTGCACTTAAATGGTGAGTTTGAAACAGGGTTATTCAAACATCAGTTACGTACAGAAATTGCAGAAACCAATAAAAATAGAACACGTGTGCCGGGGCTTAACCAGTCCGTAGGTACAAGTAATATTTATACAGATACAGTAGACCTCTCACCGGTTGCTGATGCAAATTTAGGTTATAGATATACTGCATTAAAAAGCCATCAACAAAGTATTTTTGTTTCTGACCTCGTAAATCTAAATAATCAGTGGTCTGTGCTACTAGGTACAAAATGGCTGCATTTAAATGAGCAGAGTTATAATAAAGATGCTGTACTTTCACGAAATACACATTTAAGTAAGTTTTTGCCACAAGCTGCTTTAATGTATCAGCCATTTGAAAATACAGCGATTTATACCAGTTATGCCAAAGGCTTATCAGATGGGGGTGATGCACCATGGTATGCTGAAAATGCGAGTGTTACGCTAGCGCCAAGAAGTTCGACGCAATATGAGATTGGTCTTAAACAGCAGATACATCAATTTTTATTTACGGCAGCAGTATTTGATTTAAAACAAGATAATCAATACGCAATTTCAATGCCTTCAGATGCAAGTAAATTTATTTTTGTACAAGAGGGGAAACAGCATAACCAAGGTGTAGAGCTTGGCCTAAATGGTGCTCTAACAGATCGTTTAGATATGCTGACAAGTTTGAGTTATATTCGTGCAAGATTAGATCATGTCTCTGATGTCAGCTATGTAGGGCATCAGGTACAAAATAGTCCGACATGGCGCTTTAGTGGCTATCTATCGTATAAACCACCTGTACTGAATGATCAATTAAGATTACTGGCAGGTATGCAAGCAAGTTCAAGTAAGTATGCAAATAGAGCGGGAACTGTAAAAGTTGCAGGCTATAGTATTTTTAATGTGGGTGTAGCATATCATCTACCAATTGCAGGTTATGACACAGATATTCGCTTAAATATTAATAATGTGATGAATACTAAATACTGGCGTGATGTTGGTGGCTTCATGGGAGATGATTACTTATTCTTAGGTAATCCAAGAACGGCGCAGCTATCGGCAACCATACATTTTTAAAAACGAAAAAACGGCGTATTTAAAATATACGCCGTTTTTTTGTATTAATGTATTTGAATATCTATATGCTGTTTAATTTTCTCAGCATTTAAAGTGAATAATTCATCCATAAATGCCACATTAAATTGACCTAAAGTAGGTGCTTTTTCGTAGGCGAGCTTTCCTGCAATAGCAAAGTGTACATGTGCGGCAATGGTTGCAGTATTTATAGGTGCGACAGCACAATACGCTGCAATCAATGCGCCTAGTGAACAACCAGTTGCTGTAATTCTAGGTTGTAATATTGAACCACCTTTAATCTCGATCACTTGGTCTGATTCTTGAGATAAAATAAAATCTGATGGCCCTGATATTGCAACGCATTGGCTGCTTTTCAGAAGAACTTTAGCATGTTTATAGACATCTTCACTGTTTAATGTGCTGTCTACACCTTTAGAAAGGCTTTGTTCACCTGCGAGTGTACTAATCTCTGAAGCATTTCCTCGAATCACACTGGGCATAAAAGTCAGTAGTGTATCGACCATATCGCTGCGCCACTTCAAAACAGGGCTATAACCGACAGGGTCAAGTACCCATGGAATACTTTCTTGATGTGCAGTAGCAGCTGAGATTTTCATTGCTTGCATTTGCTCAGAGGAAGGCGTTCCTAAGTTGATGCTTAGTGCGCCAACAATCCGTGTAAAACTTTCAGCTTCATACGGATTATCAATCATCGCAGGCGATGCGCCACAAGCTAAAAGTACATTGGCAGCATAGTTGCTTGCAACTTGATTGGTAATACATTGAATCAGAGGTGATTTTTTTTGTAATTCTTGCCATGCAAAAACCACTTGGTCTATTAAGGTATTGACTTGTGTCATTATTTAACTTGCCCTAAAATAAAAATTATTGTGTAAAGTAGTGATCTTGTTGTTTACATTTTCTACAGCGTAAAGAGACATAATCTCCCGCATCGTATTCGACCTCTAAGTCATGAGATCCGCAGTGCATACAGCGTTTGTCCGAATAAAAGCTCAGTCTAGGAGAAATTTTTCTCCATAAATGCCAAATTGGTTGGCTCAATATACGTTGGTCATAATTTAAAAACTTAAAATAAAGAATTTCTCCCATTCTATTAAAAGGTAAATGTTCAGGGCGTGGAAAGTTAGGTGTTTCCCATTTATTTTTCAATGCATTTTCGCGATATTGTATAACTGTTTTTTTAAGTTTATGGGTATTGATGAAGCCATCATTGCGTGGCTGTAATGCTTTCTGTTCATTTAAGTAAGCAAGAGCAGTATGAACGAGATAAAAAATTTGTTCGACTGCGAGGTGATCGAGAAGGCGATAGCAAAGAATTTGAAAAGACTTATGTCCTGAAATTTGCACATGCCAAGTTCGACAAACTGCCATCGTGAACTGCATGATCTCTTGATACAGCATGAGATAAATAGCATCTTTGACTTCATTACTGTCTTGGAAAGGCACACCTTGGCTCAAATCTTCATAGAACCAAAAACGAAGCTGTTGGGTAATGCTAAATAAGCTCGGTTCGGCATAACCATCTAAACGTACGTTAATGTAATAAATGTTTGTATCTTCATCTTTTGTATCGGTACGAACTAGGACACCTTCTTTCTCTAGTTGCTTTACCACTTGTTGTTGGAAAGGAATATTTGGTGAAATTGGACTGTATTTGATTTTATCCCAATAAATATATTCGTCATGCTGTGCATCTTCTCTTGCATAGTCATCTAAAAGCGCCAATAAAAATAACTTTTTGACAAAAGAGAGTTGGTGAAGTGAAGGTGCTTCAATATCCTTTTTACGAAACTTTCTGACTTCTTGCAAGCGCGTTTCTTTGAGCATTTTTTTACGCTTTTGTGTACATGCTTCACAATGGCAACTGAATGCGCTACTTTGGAAAACACGATGTTCACAATGACTACATTGATGAAAGTTGAGATCAGTATCGAATTGTTCTGCATCTACCCAATACATTGCAGCATGACACAGTGGACACAATGTACTGCTATCTAACTGTTTCTTAATGATTTGAATAAACACACGTCAGCTCAATCTTTCAAAATGGTCTATCATTATACAAATCTTAAGCATATAAGTTAAAAACTTCTGTTTCTGAATGTACTTAAATCTATTAAATGCTTAATTTTTATTAGAATTGGATCAATTTTTGCTTTATTTGATGAAGTATCGGTAAAAAATTCTTTTTTCATTTGAAAAATACAGATGATTGCCCAATATTAATTTTAAAGTGTTTTAAATGATGAATAACGTAGGGATAAAAGATGAATATAGCTGCAAATCCAACGGTTGAAAGTGCAGATCAAACTGTATATTTAAAAGATTATAAGAAACCTACATTTTTAGTGGATTCGGTTCATTTAGATATTCAAGTCTTTCAAGATCATACCATTGTAGATAGTATCTTAAATGTACAGCGCCAAACAGAAGGCGATCTTGTACTTTTAGGACGTGATCTTGAGCTGACTGAAATCAAAGTGAATGATCAGGTATTAACGAGTGAGCAATATCAGCTCGACACAGAGCAACTCACACTTACAAATGTACCTGATACAGCAGTGATTACAACACGGGTGGTTATTCATCCTGAAAAAAATACAATGCTTGAGGGACTTTATCAGGCAGGAGACCTTTTTGTAACTCAAAATGAGCCTGAAGGTTTCCGAAAAATTACCTTTTATCCAGACCGTCCAGATGTTCTTTCTGTATTTACAACACGTGTTGAAGCAGACAAAAAATATCCAGTTCTTCTAGCAAATGGTAATTTACTTGAAAAAGGTGAAGTGAATGAATCACGCCATTATGCAATTTGGGAAGATCCAACCAAAAAACCGAGTTATTTATTTGCATGTGTGATTGGTGATCTTGCAGTATTAAAAGACCATTATGTGACGTCTGAAGGAAGAAATGTTGCATTAGAAATTTATGCAATAGAAAAAGATATTCCAAAATGTAAAATTGCGATGGAAGCACTCAAGCATTCTATGCGTTGGGATGAAGAGCATTACGGTCGTCCGTATGACTTAGATAACTACATGATTGTTGCTGTTAGCCAATTCAACATGGGTGCAATGGAAAATAAAGGTTTAAATATCTTTAATACATCATGTGTATTGGCAGATGAAGAATATACAACAGATACTGCAATTATGCGTGTACAGTCAGTCATTGCACATGAGTATTTTCATAATTGGACAGGGAACCGTATTACTTGTCGTGATTGGTTCCAACTTTGTTTGAAAGAAGGCTTAACCGTGTTCCGTGATCAGTCTTTTTCGGAAGATTTACAATCTGCGGCAGTGCAACGTATTGATGATGTTTCTGTATTAAAGTCTCATCAATTTCCTGAAGATGCAGGTCCATTATCTCATCCGCCACGCCCTGATCATTTTGTAGAAATTAATAATTTCTATACTGCGACTGTGTATGAAAAGGGTGCTGAAATTAACCGAATGATGGCGACCTTATTAGGTAAAGAAAAGTATCGTCAAGGTACAGATGAGTACTTTAAACGTCATGATGGGCAAGCAGTTACTGTAGAGGACTGGATTTCTGCATTATCTGCAGGTTCAGGTGTAGATGTGTCGGCATTTCTACGTTGGTACAACCAACCAGGTACGCCTAAGTTACATGTGAGCCATAAATATGATGCAGCACATCAAACTTATACGCTTGAGTTTAAACAGTCACTTAGAAAAAATGACAAATATCCTCAGCTTCAATCGCTACCGATACCTGTTGCACTTGCATTGTTTAATACAGAGACAGGTGAGCAGTTTACACTTGATGCTGAAGGTCTTGTAGAAAACCAAGTAAAAGACGGTGTTTATTTATTTGATACTGAAGCGGCAACGGTCACATTTAAAAATATAACAAATGAGCCTGTTGTTTCGTTATTACGTAACTTCTCAGCACCTGTAAATTTAGAATTTGACTATACAGATGATGCATTGGCTTTCCTTATCGAGCATGAAACGAATGGATTTAACCAATGGCAAGCGACACAAACATTGCTTGAGCGTATTTTGTTGGATGACCATGTGGCAGAGCCATACATTCAGGCATTGAAAAATACATTGCCAGCAATTGTTGAAAAAGATCCTTTATTGGCATCTCGTTTACTTGATGTGTCATCAGAAGGTTATTTGGCCAGTCGTATTGATGAAAACTATGAGCCCGAAGTTATTCAAGAGAAGCGTAATGCACTTTTAAATGCTTTTGCAAAAGCACTGGGTGGGTTCTTTAAAGAAACGTATTCAAGCCTAAATCCTGAGTTGCAATCTGAGTTCTCTCAGGCAATGGGCGAACGTGCGCTGAAGAATATCATGCTTAGTTATATGGCACGTCAAGGTGATGAAGCAGTATTTGAATTGGCAAAACAGCAATTTGATACCACATCAAATATGTCTGAGCGTTTAGGTGCATTAAAAGTATTGGTTTGGAACGATGCCCCACAAGCGCAAGAAGCATTAGAAGCCTTTTATGTACGCTTTAAGGATGAACCACTTGCATTAGATCAGTGGTTTATGTTGCAAGCAGCACATCCAAAAGCGACTAAAGAGACAATTCAATACCTGACATCACATCCTGACTACGACTTGGGCACACCAAACCGTATTCGTGCAGTGAGTGGTGGTTTAAATAGTAACCCTGTAAATGCATGGGGTTATGGTGTGGCTCACTTTATTGAACTTGCACAATACTTGGATGAAAAGAATCCAATTGTTGGTTCACGCTTACTTCAAGTACTTTCACGTTGGTACACCTTGGCAGAGCCAAAACGGACTGAGGCCAAAGATGCATTGACAGCGTTGAAAGCAAAAGTGAAGTCTAAAAATGTTGTGGAAACATTAAACAGTATGCTAGCTGTGTAATTCCTATAAAATAAGCATTGTGCAGTTTAAAGCTGCACAGTGCTTTTTATTTTGAGTAAGTATTTTTTATGAATCAGACTAAATTTTGTTTTGCATGTAGTCAATCTATAGATGCACGTGCTGAAATTTGCCCTAAATGTGGTGTACGTCAGACGAATCCGCCTATTGTTGGAGAAAAGAATAAATTGGCAGCCGCCTTGCTGGCATTTTTTCTTGGTGGCTTTGGTATCCATAAATTTTATTTAGGGAGAATAGGTCAGGGCTTTTTGTATCTTCTTTTCTGTTGGACATTTCTGCCTGCATTTGTCGCATTTATTGAAGGAATCATCTACTTATGTTCTTCTGATGAGCAATTTGCTCGTAAGTATGGATAATTACTCACTCATATATACGATGTAGAAGTGAGTGAAGAATGCTAGAAAAATTAATGGCAGGTTGTGAGTGATGGTCTTCTTTATATGCGAGTCCTAAGCCAATTTTAGAAATTTTAGGGTCGAGTGTTTGGTACTGAATCCCTTTAATATTGAGCTGCTGTGTCGATTCAGGCACGAGAGAAACCCCAATATTTGCTGCGACAAGCGATAGTATTGAAACAATTTGTGGTGCACTCGGGCCAAATTTGGGCTCAAAGCCACTTTGTTGGCAAGCATGTACCGTTGCTTCAAATAATCCTGCACTGACCTCATATGGTGAAACGATAAACCGCTCATTTTTAAGTGCTTCTAAAGAGTTCAATTTACCATCTGAAAGTAAATAGTTTTGTGGAAGTACAGCAACAAGGCGCTCTTCAATTAAATGTTGTATAGAAATTCCATTAAAGTGTGTCTTTGGTGGTCGAATAACAGCAATATCAAGTTCATTGTGTAATATTGCTTCGATGAGAAGAAGGGAGTTTGCTTCTGTTAAAATGAGATTGACGGCAGGGTATTCTTTTTGAAAAGCTTTAATGGCTTTAGGGATAAGTGGATTTAAAATCGCCGTACCTGTAAAGCCGAGCCGTAACTCCCCAATATCGCCGTTTGCTGTGCTTTGTGTTTGTCTAATGGCATGGTGAATTTGATTTTGTATAGGCAATACAGATTTTAGAAATACTTTTCCTGATGGTGTGAGTGATACGCCTTGGGATGTTCTATAGAACAGCTCAGTACCAATTTCTTCTTCAAGTTGTTTGATTTGCATACTTAAAGGTGGCTGACTCATATGCAGTCGTTGTGCAGCTTTAGAAAAACTTTGCTCTTCAGCAACAGCAATAAAGTATTTTATATGTCGTAAGTCCATATTTTTTATATATAGCCTGTTATCATCTTATATATTATACATATATCTATTGGCTTGCTAATCTAAATAGTACTCAACAATAAGTTTATATTTAGGTTATTTCAATGAAAACGCAAGCAGATGCGACGCCTCTGGTACAAGAAGATTATTTAGGGATCAGTTTTGGTACCAAATCTTTTCAAAAGGCGGGTATTGCATTATTCCTCTTGGGCTTTGCAAGTTTTTCTCTGATTTATTGTGTACAGCCTCTATTGCCTGCATTTACACAAGCATTTCATATTACACCTGGAACAAGTGCACTCGCACTCTCATTAACCACAGGCTTCTTGGCATTTTCCATTGTTCTCTCAAGCGCATTTTCACAAGCTCTTGGTCGTAAAGGACTAATGTTTTGTTCTATGAGCCTAGCAGCAGTTTTAAATGTCTTATGTGCGATGTCTTCGAGTTGGCATCTTTTGCTTATTGAGCGTGCGGTAGAAGGATTTATTCTTGGTGGCGTTCCTGCTGTTGCAATGGCTTGGATTGCTGAAGAAATTAATCCGAAGCATCTAGCAAAAACCATGGGGTTGTATATTGCGGGTACAGCTTTTGGGGGAATGATGGGGCGAGTCGGTATGGGGTTGCTGACTGAATACTTTTCATGGCGTATGGCAATGGCTATTTTAGGTGTATTGTGTTTTATATGCGCATTTGGTTTTTTAAAACTATTGCCAGCCTCTAAAAACTTTGTGGCTAAAAAAGGTGTTAATTTTTCTTTTCATATTAATGCTTGGAAAGCACATTTAAATAATCCTCAGCTATTAAAAGTTTATGGTATAGGATTTTTACTTACCAGTATCTTTGTAACTCTGTTTAACTACATTACATTTAGGTTGTCTGCACAGCCGTATATGCTGAATCAAACACAGATTAGTCTTATCTTTTTATCTTATAGCTTTGGTATTATTTCCTCATCAGTTGCAGGTAGCCTTGTCGAAAAACTTGGTCGTCAAATTATTATGCGTTTTGGCTTCATCATGATGTTTATTGGCGCATTATTTACGCTAAGCATGAACTTATTTGCAATTATTATCGGGGTTGCTTTTGTGACTACGGGCTTCTTTATTGCACACTCAATTGCTAGTAGTAATGTGAGTGCAAATGCGAAGTCTTTTAAAGGACATGCAACATCACTGTATTTATTATTTTACTATTTAGGTTCAAGTATTGTGGGTTCATTGGGTGGCTATGCTTGGCAGTATGGTGGTTGGAATGCAGTTGTTATTTTGGCAGTTGTTTTAATTGCTGTTGCAACCTTGTTGACACTCAATCAGAAAATTAGATTATAAAAAATAGGTAAGAGTAATTTGATTACTCTTGCTTTTTTAAATGCTAGATGTTGCCAATTTTACGCCAAAACCGATAAATAATAATCCAACAATGAATACAGTAATACTCGTTAATCTTAAGCGTTGAGAGAAGTATTGTGAAAGCTTAATCCCTGAAAATATAATAAGGGTGAGATAACTTAAACTAATCACCTCTAAGATGAGTGCAAGTACTAAAAAACTGAGAAATGGGGATGTACTTTGCGGATCTACAAACTGAATAAAGAAGGACAAGAAAAATAATATTGCTTTTGGGTTTAGCAAGCTAATGGTAAGCGCTGTTCTATACGGCGTAATTTTTTCAACTTTTTCACTAAATACAAGGGTTTCTTTTGAAACCTTTTGGTGGCGACTTTTCCATGTTTGATATGCATGGCGAATGAGCTTTGAGCCTAAATAAGATAAATAGATTGCCCCACAGCTTTTGATAACCAAAAAGGCGACAGGAAATGTACGCAGAGCTGAAGCAGCACCAAGTATTGTCGCAAGAATCAGGATTAAATCCCCTGAAATGACACCTAGAGATGCTTTATAAGCATCTTTGACACCATGTTTAGATGCAACAGAAAGTACATAAAAAGAGTTTGGCCCAGGTAATAAAATAATTAAAACTGTTCCAACAATAAAAGTAGATAAATTGATAATACCGAGCACGGTTGATACTCAAAAAGAAGAAAGGAAAGACTAGAGGTCATCATTGACCTCTAGTAAGTAAAAGATTAGCCTTTAATTTCAGCACTGTTGCCTAAAGATTGGTGTAGTAAAGCACTGAGCTGTTCTCTTGCTTTAATAAAACCATCAATACCAGATTGTAGAAGTTGGAAAGCCATCAAATCTTTTTCAATTTGAGCTTTAAATTCTTCTTTAGAAATGGCAGCTTCTCTTTCTGCTTTAACGACATCTTGATTTAGCTGAGAAACGACAGGTGTGGTTTCGCTTTCAAGGCTCGCTAAAATATTTGGAGAAATGGTCAATAGGTCACAACCTGCAAGTGCAACTACTTGTGCAGTACTACGGAAGCTTGCACCCATAATTTCTGTTTTAATATCTTGAGATTTGTAGTACTCAAAGATTTTCTTTACAGACAATACACCTGGATCTTTTTCGATTGGATAGCTATCTACTTTGTCAGCTTTCTTATACCAATCTAAGATACGACCAACGAATGGAGAGATAAGTGTGATATTTGCGTCTGCGCATGCACGTGCTTGATGTAAACCAAAAAGGAGTGTCAAATTACAGTGAATACCTTCAGCTTCCAAAGCTTTTGCAGCTTGAATACCTTGCCAAGTTGAAGCAATTTTAATAAGAATGCGGTCTGAAGAAATACCATAGCTACTATAAAGTGCTAAAAGCTCTTTGGCTTTTGCAATTGTGGCTTCGGTATCATAAGACAAGCTTGCATCAACCTCAGTTGAAACACGACCATCAATAATTTTAAGGATTTCTACACCAAGTTTTACTGTTAAAATATCAATCGTACGTTCAATACGTTCATCTGATGTATAGCCTTCAGCAACTGCTTGAGCATATGAACTTTCAATGAGCTCTAAGTTTTCAGGTTGAGAAGCTGCCGCAGTAATAAGTGATGGATTTGTTGTTGCATCCAACGGTTTAAACTTCTTAATTGCTGTAAGGTCGCCACTGTCTACAACAATAGTTGTGAGTGCTTTAATTTGTTCTAAAGTAGATTCAGTCATTAGATTCACTTCTTACGTCTGTTTTTCCTATATATAACATATCTACACCAATATTTTGTTACATATCTTGCAATGTTGTTATTTATTACGTTGTTGTCTTGCGTAGTTAATTAAATATTGACCTGCTAAACCTTTACTTGTTTCTTTATTCCAGACGAGATCGATAAAGTAGCGTAGGTTTGGGGTGAAATCGATAATATTAAGAACTTTTAAATGCTTGGCTTCTTTTTGAATTAAGCTTTCTAAAAATGCTTGAGGTAAAAACCCCCAACCTAGTTTCTGCTCTATGAGTGTGAGTGCTAAATGATAGTGATCCGTGCGCCAATAATCTTTAGAAAAAACAAGTTCAGGTTTAATTGTTTTATCACGACTTGTCACCACAATTTGTCGATGTTGAGATAGTTGTTCTAATGTAATTTGTTGAAGTGTACAAAGTGGATGATCTAAGGAGCTTACAGGTGTAATTGATTCTGAAAATAACTCAACAAAAGCCTCTCTGTGATCAAGCATTTCTCTTTCAAAGAGTAATGCAAATTGTACCTCATTTTGCATGAGCATTTTCATAGCATCTTCTTGAGGAGCAGAGAATATATTAATTTCTAGTGTTGGAAAATGTTTTTCTAGTATTTGTATATATTTGATCCATTGGGTATGAATAAGCTCAGATGCAATCACAATATTAAAAGATGATTCGAGCCCTGTACCTAAAGCCAGTGCATATTGCTTCCATTGATTGATTTCAATGAGTAAATTTTCTGTTTTTTTATATAAGTACTTAGCTTCTTGCGTTGGAATAGGTTCTCTACCGATTCGTTTAAACAGTTGAATATTTAAGTCTATTTCTAAATTTGAAATAGACATACTGACAGCAGAAGGAACTTTTCCTAATTTTCTTGCTGCAGCTGAAAAAGAGCCTGTTTCCATGACTGTTTTAAAGATTGAAAGTTGTTCTTGGTTAATATTCATATATCTATCAAAATTATTGAAAGGTTCTAACTGGAACTATCATTATTATAAAAATAAAATAGATCATATTCTAGGTTATAAAAGATGATTTATATGTTTATTTCAAAACGAAGGTTAATTCATGCATTTAGTTATGAAACTATTCTCTTGGTTATTATTGCAGTGGCTTTAAGTACTTTTTTAGATATGCCACTAGAAGTGACAGGTACATTGGGTATTGCTATGGCAGTGACCTCAGTTGTATGGAATATGATATTTAATTATATATTTGAAGGTGTTGAGAAAAAGTATCAGTTAAAGAGAACAATTCCTGTACGTATTTTACACGCAATTGGTTTTGAGGGAGGGTTAATGTTGGCGACTATACCAATGGTTGCTTATGCTTTAAAAACATCACTCCTTGAGGCATTTTTGCTAGATTTAGCGATGACATTATGTATTTTAGTTTATACATTTATCTTTCAATGGTGCTATGACATTATTGAGCGCCGTATGGTTATAAGCGAGTAGGTTTTTCTATGGACATTTATATTAAAGCCAACAGAACAATTGTTGGCTTGTATATTAAGATTGATTGACTAAATATGCTTGTGCGGCATGACCTACAAAACTCCTTCCTAAGTCATGTGGTGAGATCCATTCATTTGGTGTAAATAAATCAAAAAAGCCAATTTTAAAAAGTGTAGGGATAGCAAGTCTAAGCTCATCCTCAATTTGCCCTCGTTCTCCTTGATTATAAAGCTGAATATTATATAGCAACGCTGCAACAGTTCCTGTTTGTACAGGTGTACCATCTTTTAATTTAACTGTTGGAAAGCTTTGACTCTCTTGTAAAACTTTTTGATTCACTTCTGATAATTTTTTATTGGTATCCATGAGATTATCCATAATTTTTTATTTTAGATATAAAAAAGGTAGTCACAAAATGTGACTACCTTCTTAATCTTTATGTTGAAGTAAAATTAGATTTTACCAACTAGATCGATTGATGGAGAAAGTGTAGCTTCACCTTCTTTCCATTTTGCTGGGCAAACTTCACCTGGGTGAGCGTGAACGTATTGAGCTGCTTTCACTTTACGAAGAAGTTCTTGAGCATCACGACCAATACCACCAGCGTTAATTTCAACGATTTGGATTTTGCCTTCAGGGTCTACAACGAATGTACCACGGTCAGCAATACCTTCGCCTTCGATAAGAACTTCGAAGTTTTTAGCAAGTGTCCAAGTTGGATCGCCTACCATTGGGTATTCGATTTTTTTGATTTCTTCAGAAGAATCGTGCCAAGCTTTGTGTGTGAAGTGAGTATCTGTAGATACGCCATAGATTTCAACACCAAGCTTTTGGAATTCAGCATAGTTATCTGCAAGGTCACCTAACTCTGTTGGGCAAACAAATGTGAAATCTGCAGGATAGAAGAAGAATACAGACCATTTGCCTTTTAAATCTGCTTCTGAAACTTCGATAAACTGACCGTTTTTATATGCTGTTGCTTTAAATGGTTTAACTTCAGTGTTAATTAAGCTCATTATGTGCTCCGATTAGTGGATATGAGTGCTTGTTTATGTATAAGAATAGAATAAGAAAAAATATCTCATTGAGGAAATGGTATTTTTAAATACTTGTAATCGGAAAAATAGATTATAAGTAAATATACTTTATTTCCACATACACAATCCTTTTATCTGAATTACTATTATAAATAGCGTTTATGACAGTTTATTTCAAGTCTAAAGAAAGAAAACTTTTAATTTGTAATTCTTTCTATCAGTCTTAGATTTGCGTAAAATAACGCTCTTCATTTGTTAGATTTAGGAAAAGTACTCTGTGAGAATAGATTTAAATGTAGATCAAATGGTTATGGCGCGTGATCGGCATCGTTTAAATCGGTTGAGTCAAGGCAAAACAAAAAATGCTCATCAGTATCAGGAGTTATTTGAAAAATCGAATGCTATTGTTCAAAAAAGAGTTGAGCGTTTACCTCAGATAAAATTAAACCAAGAATTACCTGTAACGCAATATGCAGACAAGTTAATTACTGCAATACAAGAAAACCAAGTCATTATTGTTGCGGGTGAAACAGGTTCAGGAAAAACAACGCAACTTCCACAAATTGCAATGTTAGCGAGTCGTGGCCTTACAGGTATGATTGGCCATACTCAGCCACGTCGTTTGGCAGCAAGAAGTGTTTCACAGCGTATTGCTGAAGAAGTGGGAGAAACTTTAGGGCAATCAATTAGTTTTAAAGTGCGTTTTAATGAGCAAGGTTCATCAGATTCGATCTGTCGTTTGATGACAGATGGTATTTTGCTCGCTGAATTGGGACATGATCGGTTTTTAACGAAATATGACACGATTATTATTGATGAAGCGCATGAGCGTTCACTAAATATTGACTTTGTCATGGGTTATTTAAAGCAACTTTTACCAAAGCGCCCAGACCTTAAAGTCATTATTACCTCGGCAACACTTGATGTGAACCGTTTTAGTCAATACTTTAATCATGCACCTATCTTTGAAGTTGAAGGCAGAAGTTACCCTGTTGAAGTTCGTTATCGCCCAATATCAGAGTTATCTATTGGGGGGAGTGATGATGATGACTTTGAAGAAAACTTGCCACGTGCTGTCGTACAGGCTGTAGAAGAATGTTTTAAAGATGCAGAAAAATCTGGGCATCCTGAACATGCAGATATTCTTATCTTTGCGAGTACGGAGCAAGAGATTCGTGAGCTACAAGAAACATTGCAGAAGTATGGTCCAAGGCATACAGAAATTTTGCCTTTATATGCACGCTTAGCACTTTCTGAGCAACAAAAGATATTTAATCCAAGTGGTCGTGGTCGACGAATTATTATTGCGACCAACGTTGCAGAAACAGCACTTACTGTACCTAATATTCGTTATGTTATTGACAGTGGTTTCGCTCGAATTTCTCGCTATAACTATCGTTCACGTGTTCAACGATTACCAATTGAAGCAGTGTCACAGGCAGCTGCAAATCAGCGTAAAGGGCGTTGTGGTCGTATTGCTGCGGGTGTCTGTATTCGCCTATATAGTGAAGAAGATTTTTTAAGCCGTCCTGAGTTTACAGAACCAGAAATTAAGAGAACTAATCTTGCATCTGTTATTTTACAAATGCAAAGTTTAGGTTTGGGTAGTTTAGAAGACTTTGACTTTATTGAGCCACCAGATCATCGCTTAGTGAATGATGGGCGAAAACTCCTCATTGAGCTCAGTGCATTTAACGATAAGAAAGGTGAGCTGACACGTGTGGGTCAAATGATGGCACGTATGCCAATTGACCCACGACTTGCAAGAATGATTGTTGGCGGTGCACATTTTGGTGTTTTAAAAGAAACTCTCATTATTGTGAGTGCATTGGCTGTACAAGATCCGCGTGAAAGACCTGCTGATAAGCAAACACAGGCAGACCAAAAACATGCTTTATTTAAAGAAGCAGATTCAGACTTCTTGTTTTATTTAAAGCTATGGGATGTACTCGAGTCAAATCGTGACCAAATGAGTGAAAATAAACGCCGTCAATTTGCGAGACAGCATTTTCTAAGTTGGTTGCGTTTAAGAGAGTGGAAACAGACTTATAAGCAATTGGTCGATTTGGCTGAAGGGTTAAAACTTTCTTTTAATGAAAAGCCTGCAAGCTATGAAAACTTACACCGTGCTTTGCTTACAGGGCTACTTTCTTGTGTTGCTAATAAAACGGACGAAAGAAATGTCTATATGGCTGTTCGCCAGCAGAAAGCTCGTATTTTCCCTGCAAGTGCGTTACATAAAGCAGGCGCATCTTGGTTAATGGCTTTTGAGATGGTTGAAACCTCACAAGTTTATTTGAGAACGCTTGCGAAAATTGAACCAGAATGGATTTTACTTGGTGCAAGAGATTTACTGAAATATCATTACTTTGAGCCACATTGGTCGAAGAAAACAGGTATTGTAAATGCGTATGCACAAATTACATTATTTGGTCTAATTGTAGAACCAAAACGTTTGGTAAATTTTGAGAAGATAGATCAAAAAGCTGCGCATGAGATCTTTTTAAGAGATGCTTTGACGACAGGACATTTGGGGATTACACCGCCATTCTTAAAGCATAATTTATTAAAGCTTGAAGAAGTTGAACGTGTTGAGGACAAGTTGCGCCGCCGTGACCTTATTGTTGATGAAGAGACGATTTATCAGTTCTATGCAAGTAAAGTACCTGAAGAGGTTGCGGGCAGACGAAGCTTTGAAGATTGGCTTGCAACTGTAGAAGCTCAGAATCCACGCTATTTGTTTGTGGATGAAGACACACTTTGGTTAGATGATAAGCCAACAACACAGCAGTTTCCCGATTATTTAAGAAATGGAGAACTACGTTTATCGACTATATACCGTTTTGACCCAAGTCATGATGAAGATGGTGCAGTTGTTAAAGTACCAATACAGGCACTCCCACAAATTAATGAAAATATTTGGTCATGGGGGATACCTGGGTGGCGTAGGACACTTGTTGAAGCTTTATTAAAAACGCTACCGAAAGAAAAACGCCGTAATATTGTTCCTGTTCCAACAACGACTGAAAAACTTATAAAAGGTATAGATGAGCGACATTTAAGGGAGCATATCTTTAAGTATTTGGCATTTGCACTACGTGGTGAGCAAATTACAGAGCAAGATTTTTCTTTCGATCGTATTGATCAGTATTTATTGCCTTTTGTTTATGTTACTGATGCTAAGGGCAAGCTTATAGAAAAAGGTAGGAATATTGATGAGCTGAAAGCACGTTGTCGTATAGAGTCTAAACAGCCTGTTGCACAAGTGAAAGGCGAGTTTAAAACTTTCCCTGAAGGTTTTCAGTTTGAGTCAGATAAAAAAGTGACAGGCGTTATTGTTAAGCAATATCAGGCACTTTCTCCAACGAAAGACTTTACAAAGTTAGAGCTCAAAGATGAAAGTGGTGTTGTGGTGCAAGCTTTTAATGATCTTGATGAAGCTGAGAGACAACATAAACAAGGGGTTATTCGTTTGTTGCATATGCAATTAGGGGATATGGTTCGTCAGCTTAAAAAGCAAATTGGCAAGCCATTATTACTTGCATACTCTTCATTGGGCAATAAAGCACAGCTTGAAAATATGTTGATCTATGCAACGCTTGATCAGTGTGTTGATGTATTACCTAAAGATTTACAAGCATTTAATACTTTACAGCAAAAAGTGAAAAAGAGCTTTTTATTAGAAGGGCAAAATATCTTAAAAATGTTTAATGATATTTATGTTGGTTGGCAAACGATACGCCGTCAACTGCTAGGTTTAGATGAAACAGTATTTGGTGTGAGTATGGATGATGTTGAAGATCAACTTGCACTCATGTACTTAGATAATTTTGCATATAAACAGCCTAAGCATTTATGGCAAGAATTTCCACGCTATTTACAGGCATTAGAATTAAGGTTAGATCGTCTTCCAAATAATTTAAATCGTGATTTAGATGCAGTAGATCAGGTTGATCCATGGATGGAAAAACTATTTAAATTTAAAGGTGATGCAAGGTTATATGAGTTTTATAAAATGGTTGAAGAGTTTAGAATTTCTTTATTCTCGCAACCAATGAAAACAAAACAGCCTGTTTCACCTAAAAGGCTACAAAAAATGTGGGAAGGGCTCTCTGTCTAACTATAAAAAAGGCCGTCATTTGACGGCCTTTTTTATTAGTTTATTAATCAATTTCTGGATGTTTGTCTGCTAGACTTTGACGTTTTTTCTGTAATGCCAGAATTTTTTCGTCAATTTTTTCAATACGTTCTTCAATCGTACCATGGAACTCTTCTAAAAGTTCAGCAGCTTCTTCTTCACTTGTTGCGAGTGGAGCAGCACCAAATAAAGGTTTATTTGCTGTTTCTTTAAGGTTAATTGCAGTAATAATACCAACTACACCAAATACCATGAGGTAGAATGCTGGAATCATTAAGTTACCACTTGATTCAACAAGAGTTGCGGTAAGCGTTGGTGTTAAGCCTGCAATAACAATAGAGATGTTAAATGCAATTGCGAGTGCACTGAAACGGATGGCTGTAGGGAATAGGGCAGGAAGTGTTGACGCCATTACCCCAATAAGCATATTCAATGCAAGTGCTAAGATAATTAAACCTGAGAAAATTAATGAAGATTCATGAGAATCTAATAATTTAAATGCAGGGTAAGATAAGAAGATTAAAGCAAGACTGCCGATAAAGATAAATGGACGGCGTCCCCACTTGTCACTTAACCAACCAATAAGAGGTTGTACAAACAACATACCAATCATTACGGCAATAATAATTAAATTACCTTGAGCTTCATCGTAATGAAGGTTGTGTGTAAAGTAACTTGGTAGGTAAGTAAGTACCATGTAGTACGTAACATTTGTACATAGAACAAGACCAATACAAAGAAGTAAGCTGCGCTTATGAGTAGCGAGTAGCTCTTTAAATGAAAACTTCTTCTGCTTTTGGTCGGATTCACTATGCTGTTGGTACGCTGGAGTTTCTTCTAATGCATGACGTAAGTACATACCTACTAAACCAAGCGGAAGAGAGATGATGAATGGAATACGCCAACCCCAATCATTAAATTTCTCAGCACCCATAAGGTATGTAAGTAGAGATACAGTACCTGCACCAAGTAAGAAACCTGCAATTGAACCGAAATCTAACCAACTACCCATAAAACCACGTTTACGGTCAGGGGCATACTCAGCAACAAAAATTACAGCACCTGAGTATTCACCACCAACAGAAATACCCTGTAATATTTTAATTACGAGTAAGAGTATTGGAGCCCAAATACCAATGGTTTCGTAGCCTGGCAATAAGCCAATTGCACAGGTACTTAATGTCATTAGGATAATAGTTGTAGATAAAACTTTCTGACGACCATATTTATCGCCTAAGCGACCAAAAATGATACCACCGAGTGGTCTGAATAAAAATGGCACAGAGAATGTTGCAAGGGCTGCAATCAACTGGATACTAGGGCTTGCATGAGGGAAGAAGACTTTACCTAAAATATATGCCACATAGCCATATACACCAAAGTCAAACCACTCAATGGCATTACCTAAAGCTGCTGCAATAATCGCCTGTTTAGATTTTGATTGATCGACAATACTAATATCATCAATATCTACAGGCCTGTTTTTCTTTCTAAATCCACGCATGTAATTATTCCAAGTTTACTGTGAGAATTGTTTATAATTGCTTTAATTTTGAGTAATTGTTCACTCTAAACATTAAGCCAAAAACAATCTAATTAAAAGATGAAGATTTCCACATGACAAGAGAAAATAGGTGCATTTGAAACCGAAGTTAGCATATATTTTTTCTTAGCACGTTAAAAAGCGAAAAAAATTCAAGAACTTATAATTCTACAAAAAAATGATTTGTGTAATGTTTTAACTGTATGTGCTTTCTGTGGGAATAATGTTTTGTTTTGTATATTTGTTTGATATTTGTTTATATTTTTTATATAATTGTTATGAAAGTAATACTAAATAATTTTTAAGCTTATTAAGTACTCTCAATATAAAATTATCAAGAGTACTTTAGTCTAATGCACTATAAGCTATTTTAAACGCTCATTAAGTAAGAATTCCATCAGTGCTTTTTGTGCGTGTAGGCGATTTTCAGCTTCGCTCCAAACTACAGAGCTTGTATGATCTAACATTGTTTCTGAAATTTCCTCACCTCTATGTGCAGGTAAGCAATGCATAAATAAGCATTCAGGGTGTGCTACGCTTAATAATTTTTCATTAACCTGATAGTCTGCAAAAGCTTTTTCACGAATTTTTTGTTCTTCCTCTTGCCCCATAGATGCCCAAACATCTGTAACAATGAGGTCTGCATGAGTAGCGGCTTCTTCGGCAGAGCTTACAAGTTCTACACAATGAGCAAAGTCATTTAAGAACTCTGGCTTTGGTTCATAGCCTTTTGGTGCAGCAATCTTTAGTTTGAAGCCCCACATATGTGCTGCTTCAATATAAGAATTACATACATTATTGCCATCACCAATCCAAGCAACAGTTTTTCCTTTAATACTGCCTCTGTGTTCTACAAAAGTTTGTACATCTGCAAGGAGTTGGCAAGGATGGTGATCATCTGTGAGTGCATTAATGACTGGCACTTTAGAATAAGAAGCAAAACGCTCAATAATATCGTGGCCAAATGTACGAATCATGACAATATCTAGCATGCTAGAAATGACACGAGCAGAGTCTTCAATTGGTTCTCCACGGCCAAGTTGCGTATCTCTTGGTGATAGAAAAATAGCACTTCCACCAAATTGACTCATGCCTGCTTCAAATGAAACACGTGTACGTGTGCTTGATTTTTCAAAAATCATTCCAAGTACTTTGCCTTTAAAAGGTTGATATACTTGGTTGGCATGTTGTAATTTTTTGAGCTCCTGCGCGCGTTCAATAATTTGTTCTAGCTCTGCAGAAGATAAGTCACGTAAAGTTAAGAAATGACGTAGAGCCATGGTTACTCCACATAACTACACTTGTATTAACTGTAGTTATGTTATTGTGTGTTAAAAGAAAAGGTAGTCTTTGAATATATACTAAATGGTTATTAAAACTCAAAAACTTTCTTTATATTCGTGCGATTTTAAAAATAAGTTTATACAGTATTCAACGTATTGATCTAATTCTTCTGATGTTTCATGTATTGGTGCACCAATGATTACTTTCCACTTAAAGTTCCATAAGCATCCTAAGAAAACTTGAGCAGAAGTCATTGGTTGCTCACATATAATAAGACCTTGCTGAGTTGCTCTTTTTAGGTAATCGCAGATATTGTTTAGTATTTTTTCTGGTCCACGTGCATATAAGTATGCTGCAAGTTCGGGGTCATGTTTGGTTCTTTCTAACATTAACCGAAAAAACTTTGAATTATTGGGTTTTACGAGATGGCGATGAAAATTTTTTAAAATAGTAGTTAAGAAAGCTTTAATATCTAAACCTTCGGTATCTGTGTTCATATAAATTTCTTTTAGAAAAATCTCTCTACGATGATCACAAATAGCAGTAAATAATCCTTCTTTGTTTCCAAAAAATTTATATAGGGATGCTTTCGACCCACCAGCATGTTGTACGATGTCATCTAATGAAACCGAATCAAAGCCCTTTTCCATAAATAAATCAGTTGCTGTTTCTAAGAAAGCTGTACAGCGTTCTTGTCCTCGTTTTGTATGAGGTTGCTCATTGAAATAGCATTCTTTAGGATCTGACATAATGAAATGGAAAATAGTTAAACATACTGTATTGGTTTCTGATTATAGCAAAGTCTATAAAGATAAAATGTGCTATTCATCGTGCTAGCTTACTTACAGTGTTAATAATTGTTTATAAATTAAGCTTAAAGTGAGCATCTGTTCCCATTATTTGACTTAAAGCCGTATTTTCTACAGCGGATAGGGTTGTATTATCTTCTAGTTTGTGTGCAATAGATAAAATGGTTTCACCTTCTAAGATGTTTCCTTCAGCACATAAAATTTGTCCAAATAACTCTAAAGAAGATATATTTTTTTCAGTTTGGAAAGAATAGATGTACCAGTTTTTTGCGAGTTCCAGTTCGTTTGTATATTGTTTGACTTGTGCAAAGTAATGAGCTGAAGATTTGATCTCTAAATTGCATGCTTGGGTTAGGTACTTTTCAGCTTTCAAATATTGCTTGAGTAAAATATATGTTTGCCCAAGAGGAATGAGCGCATCATTATGATTGCATAATATTGCTTGCTGTAAGTAAGTGATGGCTTGGCTCAGTTGGTATTCATACAGAGAAATTTTACCAATTAATACGAGTGCTAAGCTATTGCCTAAACGAATAGCGCTCTGAAGATAATGTTTTGCAAGAGTATAGTTATGTCGGTCAAACTCAATTTGACCTAAGTGATAAAATGAAAGGTCATCGTTATACTGTGCTGCTTGCATATACCAATGATATGAAAGCGTCGCATTCCCCTTATAGTGGAAGAGGTGCCCAAAACCTCTCATCCAGCGAATATCTTTATTTGAAATTAATTGTATTTGCTTTAAATTCTGTTCAGCAGCTTCAAAAGAGTTTTCTTGAATATGAGCGCATGCTTGATTGTAAAGCCTTTGAATATCTAGTTCTTGCTTTTTTATAATTTGTTTAAAGTTTTGAAAAACGCCCATGATTAAATTGCCATTGCAAATGATAATTATTATTATTTATATCAGTTTTTATCTAGTGAATCTAGGGTACTCACAATTGATTTGTAAGTACCCATGTTTTTAGTTATTTAAATGGTGCTTTCTTCATCTTCATCAGAAGTTTCCATACCTAACTCTTTAAGTTTGCGAGTAAGGGTATTTCTTCCCCATCCAAGGAGTTCAGCAGCATGACGTTTTCTACCTTTGGTTTGACTAAGGGCTGCATTAATCAGTGTTTTTTCAAAAATAGGTACGGCGATATCTAAAATTTTCATTTCACCATGATTAAGCTTTTCTAAAGCCCATTGGCTTAGAAGGCTCTCCCAGTTTTGGTTGCTTAAGTATGTTGTATTCTCATGAATTTCTGGAGAATGTGTACTTGTTGGTTGTAATTTTTGTTTTAATTCACTTGGTAGGTCATCAGGGTATACCTCACGACCTGTAATCATGACTGTGAGCCATCGACAGATATTTTCGAGTTGGCGCACGTTGCCAGGCCAGCTAAGCTGCTGCATATAAGTAATTGTTTCAGAACGAAGAATTTTGGGGCTTACGCTTAGTTCCTTTCCTGCTTGAATGAGAAAGTGCTGTGCAAGCATAGGAATGTCTTCGCTGCGGTTTGCAAGTTTTGGTATGTGTATACGGATTACATTTAAACGGTGATATAAGTCTTCACGGAACCGACCGTCTTCAACCAATTTTTCTAAATCTTGGTGTGTCGCTGCAACAATACGTACATCTACACGAACAGGAATATGCCCACCTACACGGTAGAACTCTCCATCAGCCAAAACACGTAAAAGGCGAGTTTGTGTTTCAAATGGCATGTCACCAATTTCATCTAAGAATAGTGTTCCGCCGTTTGCCTGTTCAAAACGTCCTTGGCGCTGTGTGTTGGCACCTGTAAAAGCACCTTTTTCATGACCAAAAAGCTCTGTTTCAATCAGGTCTTTTGGAATAGCTGCCATATTAAGTGCAATAAATGGTTTTGCTTTACGAGGTGAGTGGCGATGTAGAGCATGTGCAACGAGCTCTTTACCTGTCCCTGATTCACCATTAATGAGGACGGTAATATGGGATTGAGACAGTCTACCTATGGCTCTAAAAACTTCCTGCATTGCAGGAGATTCGCCAATAATCTCTGTTGACTGTAATGGAGAGCTCGCTTTAGTTGTTTCTTGATTCTGAATCTTTTCAAGATGCAGTATCGCACGATTAACTAAAGCTAGGGCTTCATCAATGTCGAAAGGTTTTGGTAAGTATTCAAAAGCACCTGTTTGATAGCTAGATACTGCTGATTCGAGGTCTGAATGGGCAGTCATAATAATGACTGGGAGTTCGGGGTGACTATTTTTAACTTTTCCTAGAAAGGTTAACCCATCGATACCCGGCATGCGTATATCTGTAAGAATAACATCTGGCAGGTTTATAAGTAATTGGTCTAAGGCACTTTGCGCGTCTTCAAAACTTGTGACATCGAAACCTTCTTCTTTGAAAGTTTTTTCTAAAACCCAACGCATCGCACGATCATCGTCAATGACCCAAATTTTTTTCTGTGTCATGTTATGACTCCCAAGGTAAATATAAACTAAAGGTTGTTTTTCCAACAGTAGATTGGCAGTCAATCATGCCGTTATGTTGGTGCATAATGTTTTGTGCAATGCTAAGGCCAAGACCTGTGCCATTGGCTCTTTTGGTTACAAGTGGATAAAAAACGGATTCTAAAATATCTTCAGGAATACCTGGACCATTATCTTCAATATCTATACGTACGGCTGATCGGTGTAAAACACTATTAATAGTGACTAATCTTTGTATACGTGTTCTAAATATTAGGGTTGGAGTTGTTTCTTGATCTTGAAAAAAGTTTTTATTTTCTAAAATTGCTTGTACAGCATTAATACTGACATTGAGCATGACTTGAATGAGCTGGTCACGATCTGCTTTTATACTTGGTAGAGACAGGTCATAATCACGAACAATTTTTACTTTCTTTTTGGTTTGATTACTTACAAGTGAGCGTACTCTTTCAAGAGGTTCATGAATATTGACATCAACATAGCTTGGTAGCTGTCTTGAACCAAGCATAGTGTCGGCAAGGACTCTTAATCTATCTACTTCACTAATAATAATGTCGGTAAATTCATTGTATTTTTTATCGTTTAAGCTGCGAGCTAGGAGTTGGGTTGCACCTCTTATTCCACCCAGTGGGTTCTTAATTTCATGTGCAACACCACGAATGAGTTGTCGTGTAACTTGATGCTGTTGGATGAGGTTTTCATCTTTTGTAATTTTTAGCATTCGCTCAATTGGCGTAAGCTCAATAATTAAAAATGGTTCAGTATTTTTAGAGGGTTGGACTTGAGAGACAGAATAGTCCACATGTATATCATTGAAGTTTACATTTATGATCGCTTCTCTACGTGTGTATGCTTGTCCTTGTGAGAGTGTTTTCTTTAAAGCGTCTTTGGTATTAAATATATCGTTCGGTGTTTCTAAAAGTTGTAGAGCAGACATTCCTGATGCGCGTAATAGACTAATATCAAACAATGCTTCGCATGAAGAGTTTAAGTAAAATATATTGAGATTATCATCAACAAGTAATACGGCTGTTGTGAGGCTATCTACAAGCAATCGGTAGTCAATAACCGGCGTACAGTTCATGTTTAATAATCCTGATTATAAATGGTGCGTATTACGATGTAGGTTTACTTTTATCCCTATTATGGAACACTAAACAACTGATTTTGTGCATATGTTAATGCAATATCTAAGCCAACTTTTATTGGAGGCTGAAAATGATTTTTTGGTGCAATGATGAAGATGAATAAGAGGTATTTAGTGCATATATCTAATTAGTTTAACTTTTATTATCTTACTATGCACAATAGTAGTGCACTATGTTTTTTTGTACAAAACTTCGTAATATTTTAGTGCATTTTAAAATCTATAGTTTTTAAACCTATGCTTATGGCATGAAAAGTCATACAATACGTGCATTCTAGTGGAGTGCAGAGTTTCATGAAGTCCCCCAAAGTCGGTTTTGTTTCTTTAGGTTGTCCTAAGGCATTGGTAGATTCTGAGCGTATTTTAACCCAGTTGCGTACTGAAGGTTATCAAGTAGCATCAGATTATGATGGTGCTGATTTAGTTGTTGTTAATACTTGTGGTTTTATTGAGTCGGCAGTACAAGAATCATTAGATGCGATTGGCGAAGCCATGAGTGAAAATGGTCGAGTAATTGTTACAGGATGCTTAGGTAAAGATGAAGATAAAATTCGTCAGATGCATCCAAATGTACTCAAAGTAACAGGCGCAGCAGCTTATCAGGATGTAATGGAAGCTGTACATGAATATGTTCCTGCACCACCAAAACATAATCCTTTCATTGACCTTGTTCCAGAGCAAGGTATTCGTCTAACACCTAAGCATTATGCATACCTTAAAATATCTGAAGGATGTAACCATCGCTGTACGTTCTGTATTATTCCAAGCATGCGTGGCGACTTGGTTTCTAGACCAGTAGGTTCTGTCTTAGAAGAAGCAGCAGCTTTAAAGCGCTCAGGTGTGAAAGAAGTTCTCGTAATTTCGCAAGATACATCTGCTTATGGTGTAGATACAAAATATAAGCTTGATTTTTGGAACGGCCAACCGCTTAAAACTAAATTTTATGATATGTGTGAGGCCTTAGGTCAGCTTGGAATTTGGGTAAGACTACATTATGTTTATCCATACCCACATGTCGATGCTGTAATTGACTTAATGGCAGCAGGTAAAATCCTTCCATATCTTGATATTCCTTTCCAGCATGCAAGTCCGCGTATATTAAAGCTAATGAAGCGTCCTGCTCATAGTGAAAATACGTTAGAGCGTTTAAAAGTATGGCGTGAAAAGTGCCCTAATCTTGTTATTCGTTCAACATTTGTTGTGGGTTTCCCTGGTGAAACAGAAGAAGACTTCCAAATACTCCTAGACTGGTTGAAAGTGGCTCAGTTAGATCGTGTTGGTTGCTTTACATATTCACCTGTAGAAGGCGCGACTGCAAATGATTTGCCAGATCATGTACCTGAAGAAGTAAAACAAGATCGCTATGAGCGTTTCATGCAGGTTCAGCAAGAAATTTCAGCAGCAAAACTACAACAACGCGTTGGTCAGCATATGACGGTGTTGGTCGATAGTTTAGAAGAAGATTATCCTGTTGCTGTCGCACGTTCATATGCAGATGCACCAGAAATTGATGGTAATGTTTTTGTCGAAGATATAGATAAAAGCCAAGTAAAAGTTGGCGATTGGCTTAAAGTCGAAATTACAGCAGCAGATGAATATGATTTATTTGCAAAGCTAATTGAGATTGAAAAGAACTAATACAAAATTTATGAGTTTGGGAGAAGTATGATGGCAGATACAAATAGTCCGCGTTATTCGCGAATCTTATTAAAACTTTCAGGTGAAGCATTGTCAGGCAATCGTGATATGGGGATTGATGCTCAAGTGCTCGATCAAATGTCACTCTCGATTGCACACTTAGTGGGTCTAGGTGTTCAAGTTGGTATCGTAGTTGGTGGTGGAAACTTATATCGTGGTAGCCAATTACAAAAAGATGGGCTTGTTGGACGTGTAACAGGCGATCAAATGGGTATGTTGGCAACTGTAATGAATGGTTTAGCATTAAGAGATGCACTTGTTCGCCGTAATATTAAGACACGCTTAATGTCTGCGTTGTCTATTGGTACAGTTGTTGAGCCATACTCAAGCCGTGATGCGATTCGTCACCTAAATAATGGTGAAGTCTGTGTGTTTGTTGCAGGAACGGGGAATCCTTTCTTTACAACTGATACAGCAGCATGTCTTCGTGGTATTGAAATTGAAGCCAATCTGATTTTAAAAGCGACAAAAGTAGATGGCGTATATAACAAAGATCCAAGTAAGTATGATGATGCTGTGAAGTATGATCATCTTACTTTTGACCAAGTACTTGATGAAAAGCTTGGTGTAATGGATTTAACTGCAATTTGCTTATGCCGTGACCATAGTGCACAACTACATGTATTTGATATGAATAAGTCAGGTGCACTACTTTCGGTTGTTATGGGTGAAAAAGAGGGTACTCACGTTACTAAATAATGTACGTGGGGCAGAAAGCTCTTTATACTAATACCAATTTTAGTTTTATATTTTGAATAGTTTAAGGAAGATCATATGATTAACGATCTTAAAAAAGACAGCGAACAACGTATGCAAAAGTCTATTGAGGCTTTGGAGCAAGGCTTTGCTAAAGTACGCACAGGTCGCGCACATCCATCTATTTTAAATAGTGTAATGGTATCTTACTATGGTTCGGATGTTCCATTAAACCAAGTTGCTAACGTCGTTGCTGAAGATTCGCGTACATTATTGGTACAGCCTTTTGAGCGTCAAATGGTATCTACAATTGATAAAGCGATTCGTGAAAGCGATCTTGGCTTAAACCCAATTACAGCAGATGCTATTCGTGTGCCGTTACCAGCGCTTACTGAAGAAACACGCCGTGATATGCAAAAAGTTGCACGTGGAGAAGCTGAAGGTGCAAAAGTTGCGATACGTAATATTCGTCGTGATGTACTTAGTGATGTAAAAGCATTATTGAAAGAAAAAGAAATTTCTGAAGATGATGAACGTCGTGCAAGTGATGATATTCAAAAAATCACAGATAAATATGTTGCTGAAGTTGATAAGCGCCTAGCAGATAAAGAAGCTGAATTATTGAAGGTTTAATGAATGACAACGCTTGAAGACATTCATTTACCTCAACATGTTGCCATCATTATGGATGGCAACAATCGTTTTGCTAAAAAAAATCATTTACCTAAAGGCGATGGCCATAAAGAAGGTAAAACAATTTTAGATCCAATTGTTGAATATTGTCGTAAAGTTGGTGTTCAAGCGCTCACGGTTTTTGCCTTTTCAAGTGAAAACTGGAAAAGACCTCAAGCTGAAGTTGATTTGCTTATGTTTCTGCTTGAGCAAACCATTCATGAGCAAATTCCTCGAATGATTAAATTTGAGATTTCTTTGCGTTTTATTGGTGATCGTTCATGTTTGTCACCACACTTACAAGCACTATTTGCAGAAGCTGAAGAAAGAACAGCACATTTTACTAAAATGACCTTATCCATTGCCATTAGTTATGGTGGTCATTGGGATATTGCAGACAGTGCTAAAAGAATAGCGCAAGATGTTCTGAATAAAAAAGTGAGTGTCGATCAAATTGATGCTGATTTATTTGGTCAGTATATTTCTTTGGGAAATTTACCACCTGTTGACTTATTAATTCGAACAGGCGGAGATTATCGTATTTCTAATTTCTTACTCTGGCAGTTGGCTTATGCCGAATTGTATTTTACAAAGGTATTATGGCCAGAGTTTACTGTTCAAGAGTTACAAAAAGCCTTTGATGTGTTTTCGGAGAGAGAGCGTAGATTTGGTAAAACTTCTGAACAAATCCAACAAGATAAAATTGAGAATTAATTCATGTTTGAGCGGATAAAAACCGCATTGGTCTTGGTTGCTGTTGTTTTGAGTTGTATGTTTGCAACCTCATCCCATTATCCGATGCTTGCTTTAATGTTAATTGCGGCAGCAGTTGGTGGGTATGAATGGTGTAAGTTTATGCCTAAGCATCAGCAACAAGGCACTTCTATTTTTACCTACTGTTATGCAGTTGGTATGTTGCTTATAGCAGGTGTAACGCTTTATTTTAGAGATATTGCTTTTCTCTTATGGTGTGTTGCAATTTGTATTTGGCTATTAAGCATTTATTGTATAAAAAATTATCCTAAATTTGATGGCTGGTATAATAAAGGGCTAAATGCCGTTGGCTTCGTACTTATTTGTGCTGCAGTAACATCGATTTACTATGTCTGGTTGAATTCCCCTTGGTGGTTAATGTATTTGTTCCTTCTTGTCTGGGGAGCAGATAGTGGTGCATATTTTGTAGGTCGTAAACTTGGGCGACGTAAAATGGTACCTAATGTTAGCCCAAATAAATCAATTGAAGGGCTTATTGGTGGAATCTGTACCTCAGTCGTTATTGTAATGGTTGTTCAATTGCATTATCTGCATTTAAGTTTACGAGATCATATCCTCTTTCTTTTACTTTCAGTGATTACGGTACTGGGCTCTGTGTTAGGTGATCTATTTGAGTCAATGATAAAACGCCGTGTTGGTGTAAAAGATTCTGGAACAATTTTACCAGGCCATGGCGGTGTTTTAGATCGTATAGACTCACTATTGGCTGCAGCACCTATTTTTGCAGCAGGCGTGTATTTATTAAAGCTTATTGGGGTTGATTTGTAATGAAGCAATCAGTTTGTATATTAGGTGCAACAGGTTCTATTGGTCAGAGTACATTAAAAGTTCTTGAGAAGAACTCAAATAAATATAGTATTTTTGCAGTCACTGCATATAGCCGTATGCATGATTTAGTCGATATATGTAAGAAATTTCTGCCTAAAATTGCTGTTGTACCTGAAGAAAAAAAAGATGAGCTATATCAACTATTAAAACTTAATCGTTTAGAAACAATAGAAATTCTTACAGATGAAGATGGCTTAACCACCGTAGCCTCACATAACGATGTAGATGTTGTTATGGCTGCTATAGTAGGTGCTGCAGGTTTAATACCAACACTTGCAGCAGTAAAAGCAGGGAAGCGTGTTCTTTTGGCCAATAAAGAGGCGTTGGTAATGTCTGGTGACATTATGATGCAAGAAGCGAAAAAGAATAGTGCACTCTTGCTGCCAGTAGATTCTGAGCATAATGCAATTTTTCAGTGCTTACCTGAAAATTATATGAGTGTTGAAAATAATAATAATGAGCCTAAGTTGGGCATATCACGTGTTTTGTTAACAGCCTCAGGTGGACCATTTTTAAATACGCCCCTTGCTGAATTGGCAACAGTTACTCCAAGTCAGGCCTGTAAACATCCTAATTGGTCTATGGGACAGAAAGTCTCTATAGATTCAGCAACCCTAATGAATAAAGGCCTAGAGTTAATAGAGGCATGTCATTTATTTGCAATTTCAGAACGGTTTGTTACAGTGGTTGTGCATCCACAAAGTATTATTCACTCTATGGTGCAATATATTGATGGCTCTACCATTGCACAAATGGGAAACCCTGATATGTGCACACCAATTGCGCATGCCTTGGCATGGCCTAAGCGAATAGATGCAGGTGTTTCAGCTTTAGATTTGTTTGTAAATAATAAACTAGACTTTCAAGCACCCGATACTAAAAAATTTCCAGCATTAAGACTTGCGCGTGAGTCTATGCAGGCAGGTGGTTTAGCACCTGCAATATTAAATGCAGCGAATGAAATTGCAGTAGATGCATTTTTAAAAGATAAGATTAGTTTTACAAATATTTCGAACGTGGTAGAAGAAACACTCAATTCGTTAGAAAATGCTCAAGCGAATTCATTAGAAGTTATTTTAGATACAGATCAGTGTGCACGTAATATTGCACAAACGTATGTTACAAAAATGGGAAAATAAGTAGTGAATGTGGTTTTTATTGTTTTAGCAGCAATTTTTCTTTTAGGGCCACTCATTGCAATTCATGAATTTGGTCATTATTGGGTGGCTAGGCGCCTAGGCGTTAAAGTTTTGGTGTACTCAATTGGTTTTGGGCCAACATTATTTAAGTGGACATCAAAAAAAACTAAAATTGAATACAAGTTGTCTGCACTTCCTCTAGGTGGCTATGTAAAAATGCTAGATGAAAGGGAAGGACAAGTCCCTACTGAAGATTTGCCATATGCATTTAATAGGCAGTCTCCTTGGAAGCGTATAGCGATTGTTGCAGCTGGCCCCATCATTAATCTACTTTTTGCAATTCTACTGTTTTGGCTATTGTTTTTACCCACACAAGAACAACTTAATACTAAAATAGGTAAAGTGCTTCCAAATACACCTGCTGCTGAAGTGGGTTTGAATGTTGGCGATCAGGTTATATCTGTAGATAGAACAGCAGTATCAACATGGGAAGGGTTAAACTTTGCACTTGTACGTCGTGCAGGTGAAAGTGGAACAATACAAGTTCAAGCTGAGCATAATGGTACGTTGAAGTTATATAACTTACCTATTTCACACTTTCTACAGAATCAATCTGTATCATCTATAGAAACCTTAGGTTTTCTACCATATAGACCAAAAATAGACCCTGTTGTTTCTCAGCTGAGTGAAGGTGGAGCTGCTGCACTTCAAGGAATGCAGGTAAATGATCGTATAGTATCTATTAATCATGTGCTTACACCTGATTGGTTTGATGTGGTTGATATCGTTCAAAAATCCCCTGAAAAGCTATTGGATATTCAAGTTTTGCGTCAGGGTAAGCTGCTTAATTTGCAGGTTATGCCTCAAGGCAAAAGAGATGATATGGGTAATGTTATTGGTATGCTTGGTGTGCAAAGTCATATGGGGAAATTAACAATTCCTGATGATTACAAGCAGGTTATAAAATACACACCTGTGCAGGCATTTACGAAAGCAGTAAATAAAACGACAGAAATATCAGGCATGATGCTTAACTCTGTTGTAAAAATGATTCGTGGTTTAATTGGCCTAGAAAACTTGTCTGGCCCGATTACAATTGCTAAGGTAGCAGGGCAAAGTGCTGAAATGGGGTGGCAAACATTTATCTCATTTATGGCGTTGATGAGTGTTAGTTTAGGTATTTTAAATTTATTACCTATACCAATGCTTGATGGCGGGCATTTAGTTTATTATTTTATAGAAGCAATTAGAGGCAAACCTGTTTCAGAACAAGTACAGTTAATCGGTCTTAAAATCGGTATGGTGTTGCTTGGTAGCATGATGATCCTTGCTTTATTTAATGATTTTATGCGTTTATAACAGGATTAACAAATATTCAACTTAGTGGAAAAAAATAGGCATGCGTCACACACATCTTTTTATGCCTTTGGCACTTATTAGTGCAATGGCGGCAGTACAACAAGCTTATGCAGCAGATGACTTTATTGCGCGTGATATAAAGTTTGATGGTCTAGTACGCTTGATACCTGCCAATGTATCTAGTATGTTGCCCATTAAAAGCGGTGATCGTGTTAATGAAGCAACTTTAAATAGTGCAATACATACTTTATATGACACTGGACTTTTTGATGATATCAAAGCAGCACAACAAAGTGATGGAACTTTGCTGTTTACAGTTGCTGAGCGACCAGTCATTGCTAAGGTTGACTTCAAGGGAAATAAACTCATTCCTAAGGAAGCTTTACAAGATGGTCTAAAGAAAATGGGACTTGCAGAAGGTGAAGTCTTAAAGCCATCTTTACTACAAAATATTGAAACTGAGTTAGAACAGCAATATATACAACAAGGCCGCTATGGCGCAAAAGTAACGATTGACCGTACAGCAAGACCAAATAACCGTGTAGATTTAACTTTGAACTTTGTTGAAGGTAAAGCTGCTAAAGTTGTTGAAGTGAATGTTGTTGGTAATAAAGTTTTTAGTGATGATGATGTTAAACAAGCATTTGCATTGAAAGAGAGTACTTGGTATTCAATTTTAACAAGAAATGATCATTTTGCTAGAGAAAGAATGACCGCTAGTTTAGATGCATTACGTGCACTTTACTTAAATAATGGATATGTCAACTTTGAAGTTAACTCATCAGATTTAAATATTAATGATGATAAACAAAAGATCTTCGTGAATGTATCTATTACAGAAGGTCAGCAATTTAAAGTTGGAACAACAAAGTTCTTAGGCGATACTTTATTTAAGCCTGAAGAATTAAAAACATTGCAAGTATATAAAGAGGGTGAAGTATACTCGCAAGAAAAAATTGATGCTGTTAAAAACCTGTTGCTTAGAAAATATGGCAATGCAGGTTATTATTTTGCACAAGTAAATGTTGTTCCACAAATAGATAATGACAACAAAGTCGTGAATGTTGTTTATTATATTAATCCAGGTCAACAAGTTACAATTCGTCGTATTAATTTCATGGGAAATACAAAAACAGCTGATACTGTTTTACGTCGTGAAATGAGACAAATGGAAGGTGCTCTGGCAAGTAATGAAAAAATTGACCTTTCAAAAATACGCTTACAAAGAACTGGATATTTTAAAACTGTAGACATTAAACCAGTACGTATCCCGGGGGTTCCTGATCAAGTTGATTTAGATGTGAATGTTGAAGAACAACATTCAGGTACAAGTACACTTGCTATTGGTTATTCACAAAGTGGTGGTATTACTTATCAAGCGGGTATTAGTCAGTCGAACTTCCTTGGTACAGGGAATAGTGTTGGTTTAGATTTTACAAAATCTTCATATTCTACATATTACAACCTTTCTGTTACAGATCCGTACTTCACTATTGATGGTGTAAGTGCAGGTTATAATGTGTATTATCGTGAAACCAAGCCTTATTCAGACTATCATGTAAGTGATTATTATTCTAAAGCTGTTGGTGCAAGTGCTAGTCTCTCATATCCAATTGATGAAAACCAAAGTATTAGTGGTTCTCTTGGTTTAGAAAACAATAAAGTTACGACTGATATTTATGGTTCTACGGCATATGGTGCTTATTTAAGAAACCATGGTGGTACGACTAGTACAGATACAAATACAGGCGTTTCAATCTATTCTGGAACATATTTAAGCTATTTAGCGAATTTAGGCTGGTCATTTAATACATTAGACCGTCCAATGTTCCCAACCTCAGGTCAGTTGCATGCAATTAACTTAGAAGTTGCTCTACCAGGAAGTGATGCTGAATACCAAAAACTTACATATAGTGGTCAAGTATTCTTCCCTATTGGTAAAGGTTTTGGCGCACGTGCATATGGTAAAGTAGGTTATGGACATGACTTACCATTCTGGAAAAACTTCTATGCAGGTGGTTGGGGGTCAGTACGTGGTTATGAAGATAATACACTAGGTCCTCGTTATCCTGGTGAATACTACAGTAAAACAAAAACTGTGGACTATAACAAAGACCCAATTGGTGGTAATGCACTTGTACAATTTGGTTCTGAATTAATTTTACCTGTTCCATCGAAAGGTGATTGGGCACAGAATGTAAGACCAACATTATTTGTAGAGGGTGGTCAAACATTTGACACTGAGTGCAAAAATACGCCAGACTTTTATGATGGAACGACAAGCGTAAGTGGAAAACAATATTGTAAAAATAATTACGGTTTTGATCTAAGTAACTTACGTTATAGCGCAGGTATTGGATTGACATGGAATACAATGATTGGACCACTTTCGATTAGCTATGCGTATCCATTGAATAAAAAAGATGGTGATAACACGCAAAATGTACAATTCCAAATTGGTCGTACTTTCTAAGAAGTACGCCTATTTTATAATTTAACTTTAAAAGGAAACACAAATGAAAAAATTAGCGACAGCTTTTTTACTTGCAAGTACTACAGTTGCAACAATGGCAAATGCTGCGGGTTATGGTGTTGTAGATATGCAACGTGTTGTAGATAGCAGTAGCTATTTAAAGCAACAAAATGCGTCACTTCAGCAATCTGTAAAGCCAAGCGCGACACGTGCAGAGCAACTGAATAAAGAAATTCAAGATTTACAAGAAAAAGCAGCGAATGCGAAACCAGCAGAAGTACAGCAGTTGAAAGCTCAGTATGAGTCAAAAGTTAATGAAATCAACTCACTTGAGCAAAGCATTCAGCAAAAAGTACAAGCAACATCACAAAGTACAAGCCAAACATTTACTTCTCGTGTGCAACAGGCAGCTGAGCAATTACGTAAAGATGGCAATTTAGATGTTGTTTTAAATAAAAATGCTGCACTTGCATATGACAATAACAACGATTTAACTGATAAAATGATTCAAAAGGTTAATGCAATCAGATAATCAATGAATCAAAAGCAATATCAGTTACAACAATTAGCTCACCTCGTTCAAGGTGAGCTAATTGGCGAACCAAAGTTTATCGTCAATGGGTTGTCAAGTTTAGAGCTTGCAAATGAAAACAATATTTCTTTTATAAATGGCGATAAATATTTAGAACAGGCACAAAATTCGAAAGCAGGTGTACTTATTATTACATCTGAGTTTAAAGATAAACTTCCTCATATTTCTAATTTTATTATTGTACAAAATCCTTATCTTGCATTTGCTACATTAACACATGCTTTTGAATTAAAGAAAAATAATGTAGGAATAGAAGATACTGCCAAAATTCATCCATCTGCAATTGTTTCAGACACAGCATATATTGGTCATTATGTTGTTATTGAAGAGAATTGTGTTGTTGGTGATGCAACAGTTATTGAGTCACATACTAAGTTAGATGTAGGTGTAGAGGTTGGTAAAAATTGTTTTATTGACTCTCATGTAACGCTAACTGGATTCTCTAAAATTGGTAATGATGTACGTATTCATGCCAATACAGTGATTGGTGGAGAAGGGTTTGGATTTGTACCATATCAAGGGACATGGCATAGAATTGCACAACTTGGTTCTGTTCATATAGGAAATAGAGTAAGAATTGGATCGAATTGTAGTATAGACCGTGGTGCATTAGATGACACAATTTTACATGATGGTGTCATTATTGATAATCTTGTGCAAATTGCACATAATGTTCAGGTTGGCGAAAACACAGCCATTGCTGCGAAGACAGGTATTGCTGGAAGTACTATAATTGGCAAAAACTGTATATTTGCAGGTGCTTGTGGTATTGCAGGGCATATAAAAATTGCAGATAATGTGACATTAACAGGAATGTCAATGGTCACAAAAAGCATTTTTGAGGCAGGCACATATTCATCAGGAACAGGGCTATTTGAAAGCGGACAGTGGCGTAGAACAATTGTTAGATTAAGACAATTAGCAGATGTGCCATTGACTAAAGTGATCAAACGACTAGATCATATACAAACTCAAATTGAGTCCATTGAATCAACTTTAAAGATGCGTAAGTAATATGGTCACAGAATCTCAAACAACAAGTCAAAATAAACCTGAATTGCCAATGAATATTCAGCAAATTCGTGAATATTTACCACATCGTTATCCATTCCTATTGGTCGATCGTGTTGTTGAAATTACTGATAATGGTATTGTCGGCTATAAAAATGTTTCAATTAATGAAGAATTTTTACAAGGCCATTTTCCTGAATACCCAATTATGCCTGGTGTTTTAATTATTGAAGCCTTGGCGCAAGTTTCAGGTATTTTAGGTTTTGTAATGAATGATGTGAAGCCAGCACCAGGTTCACTGTTTCTTTTTGCTGGTGCAGAAAAAATTCGATTTAAAAAGCAAGTGGTTGCTGGTGACCAATTAGTTCTTAAATCCGAGCTTGTAATGCAAAAGCGTGGTATCTATAAGTATAGCTGTACAGCATCTGTAGATGGCGTTGTTGCGACAACAGCTGAAATTATTATCTCTCATCAGAAAATATAGAGCAGGCATGAGCAATACTGAATATATTCACCCCACTGCTATAATTGATTCATCTGCTGTCATTGCATCAGATGTAAAAATAGGGCCATATTGTATTATTGGTCCTCATGTTACAATTGGTTCGGGAACAAAGCTTCACTCACATGTTGTTGTTGGCGGGTATACTCGTATTGGTTCCAATAATGAAATCTTTCAATTTGCAAGTGTTGGTGAGGTTTGCCAAGATTTAAAATATAAAGGTGAAGAAACTTGGTTGGAAATTGGTGATAGTAATATTATCCGTGAACATTCAAGTCTGCACCGCGGAACGACACAAGACCATAGTTTGACAAAAATAGGCAGCCATAACTTACTTATGGTAAATACCCATATTGCACACGATTGTCAGGTCGGAGACCATAATATATTTGCCAATAATGTGGGTGTTGCTGGTCACGTTCATATTGGTAATCATGTTGTTATCGGTGGGAACTCCGGTATTCATCAATTCTGTAAAGTAGACTCTTACAGTATGATAGGTGCATCATCACTTATATTAAAGGATATCCCTGCATATATGATGGTTTCTGGAAATCCCGCACATGCATTTGGGTTGAATTTAGAAGGAATGAGGCGTCGTGGTTGGTCCAAAGATGTGATAGGTGGGTTACGTACTTGTTTTAAACTTATCTATAAAGATGGGCTTACGACAAAAGAAGCAATTGATGCGATTCGTGAAACAGTCCTACCGAATGTACAAGAAGCTCAGCTATTATTAGATTCTTTAGAGCAGTCTAAGCGTGGAATTATAAGATAATAAAATCTTATATAAAGTAAAAAAGCTAAACTATTACCTAGTTTAGCTTTTTTTATTTCTATGGTTTAAAGTAGCCAGCTTCTTTAGATTTTGGATATTTTGTTATTATTTGCTGTTTGTATAATTTTGCAGAAACTGCATTATGGTCTACTTCTTTAGCAATACTATAGAGTTGGTACAAAGCTCTAGATGCTTTTTCTGATTGAGGGTATTGCTTTGCAACTATTTCATAGTTTTGTTTTGCGGTTGTATAGTTGGCAGGTTCGATAGCTAGATTAAACTCAGCGAGCCAAAAATGGGCATTAGCAATATATACACTATTTGGATAGTTTTTGATAAATTTCTCCATAGGAGAAATAGCCTGTTTTGCGCCACCCTGTTTATATGCTGTTAATGCAACAGTATATGCATCTTTTTCACTCATTGGTTTTTCTTGATTGTTTGTATTTGCATCACCTTTTGTTTGTGATGTGCTATTGACTTGTGGCTGTGATGCGGAGGGTGTACTTTGGTCTTGTGCTGTTGGTTCTGAGGTGCTAGTGCTATCTGATGGAGATGCTTCAGAAGCGGCTGCTTTTTCATCGGCATCTAAACGCTGCTCAACAATTTGTAAGCGTTGATCTAAGTTCGAATAGTGACTATCAAGGTCTTTTTTTAATTGCTGTATAGTGTGTTCATCTTCTTCTAAAGCTCCTCTTAATCTTCTGACTTCTTCATCAAGTTTTTGATTTTGTTGCATGAGTTGCCAGTTTAAATTGGCAGGAACGGCTACACTTTCTGGAGTAGAAGAAGATTCAGGTGTATTTTGTGTTTGTGATGTAGCTACCTGACTTAAGCTTACACTTTCAATAGGTGCCGCATATACTAAAGATGTAAAAATTAAAGGAAGAAGGCTATAACTATATTTAGAAAAATTCATATTAAGACCCAAAAAAGACTTAGGTATATTTATCAAGTTTACGAGATATAAAGCAACAAGTATTTACAAACTTTCAGCATTTTCCTGAGAGTGACTTAAAAATAAGCATTTGATTTTATTTTTTATTATATTTGTTTTATTAGTAATCAATGTGTGTGGGGTATGCTTGCATGTAAAATAAAAATCACTATACTAGTCCTTGTGATGGTGATCCTACTGGTTATCTCGCAATTGTACTCTGTGAACCCCGCCAGGACCGGAAGGTAGCAACGGTAGCAGATCTGCGATGTGCCGAGTTTTTGCTAGTAGGATTACCTCCAATTCTAATAATCCTCACTAAAATCAACTACTTTAAATATAATATCTAGGTCATATCCTCTATATTGTAAAAACCGAATTTGTTTTGCTCTTTTCTTTGGGTCTTTCTCTACATTATCTCCAAACTTTCTAATCTTTAGATTATATGCTTCAGTAAACCAATCCGTTTCTTGGATTTGTTCATCAATATAAGATGTGTCAAGAGACCTTTGTTGTAGCTTCTGTTTTATTCTATGGGGTCCTTGCCCTTTATATAAATGACTTCTAAGAACTTGTTCCGCAGCTCGTTGATCACTTTGATAGCCATACTCATGTAATTGTTGAATAAAGTCGATAGCTTCTTGATCATCTTGTGCATATTCAAGCAGTTTATTTGTGAGTTCGGCTTTAGAGTATTCTCTACGTGTTAATAATGCATAAGCATATGATCGTAGACGAGCACCTGTGAGTGTTTTCTGAGGCTTTTGTTTATATTGCATATAGAAAGAGTAGATATATAGAAAACTCTAGTTATAGTCACTATAACTAGAGTAGTAGGGGGGTTAAGCGTCGGTTGGTTCTTGCTCTGTTTCCACAGGTTTTTGTGTAACAAGTAATTGTGAGCGAATTTGTTTTTCAACTTCTTCTACAATTGGAAGGTTCTCTTCTAAGTAGCGAATGACATTGTTTTTACCTTGTCCAATTTTGCTACCTTGATAAGAATACCAAGCACCCGCTTTTTGAATAATATCTTGTTGAACAGCAAGGTCAATAACTTCACCTAAATGATTGACACCTTTACCGTAAAGAATTTGGAATAATGCTTCTCGGAAAGGAGGCGCCATCTTATTTTTTACAACTTTAATTTTAGTTTCTGAGCCAATAATTTCGTCACCTTCTTTAACTTGTCCAGCGCGACGAATATCTAAGCGAACAGAGGCATAGAACTTCAGTGCATTACCACCTGTTGTTGTTTCTGGGCTACCAAACATCACACCAATTTTCATACGAATTTGGTTAATGAAAATAACCATACAGTTTGATCGTTTTGCATTACCTGTAATTTTACGTAGAGCTTGACTCATTAAGCGAGCCTGTAGACCCATATGAGAGTCACCCATTTCACCTTCAATTTCAGCGCGAGGTGTAAGTGCGGCAACAGAATCGACAACAATAAGGTCTACTGCACCTGAACGAACAAGCATGTCTGCAATTTCTAATGCTTGCTCACCGTGGTCTGGTTGTGAAACAAGAAGGTTATCTATGTCTACACCAAGCTTACGTGCATATTGTGGATCTAGAGCATGTTCAGCATCAATAAAAGCACAAGTGCCACCTGCTTTCTGGCACTCAGCAATTGCTTGAAGTGTCATTGTTGTTTTACCAGATGATTCAGGTCCATAAATTTCAACAATACGGCCTTTAGGTAAACCACCAATCCCTAAAGCGATATCTAACTGTAATGACCCTGTTGAAATTGCTTCAACTGCTTGTACGGTATTGCTACCTAAGCGCATTACGGTGTTTTTGCCAAACTGTTTCTCAATTTGTCCTAAAGCAGCATTTAATGCTTTGCTTTTGTTTTCGTCCATCTTATAGCCTCTAAATACGATATATCATGAACAGCAAACAATCTCAGTTCAGTCTGTTGTTCTAACTTCTATGTAGCTATAGTGACAGATTTTGAAAGTTTTCACTAGATTGATTCATCTACATTGCGACACACTATGTCGTCTTAGTAAGTCTCATGATGGTAACTCCATTGTTCATCGTAGCTTTGAGAGTTATCTTCTTTAAATTGATTTATTTTTCTACGATCTCGTTTATTAGGACGGTTTTCAGGTTTTGCGAGGTTGTCTAGCTTTCTTTGTGCAGAAATAAGCTCTCGGCGTGAGATGCTTAGAGGAGTTTCTTCATAAAGTTGTTGTGCAATAGGTGCTGGACCACGTGTATTGGAAAGACTTTTAATCGTAACGGTCTTTTTATCTTTACCTTGTTGTATTGTAAGCTCCATGCCAACTCTAATTTCTTTAGATACTTTAACGCGCTCAGAAGCATGATGTACTTTGCCACCTTCTATGGCAGCTTTTGCAATAGATCGTGTCTTAAAGAACCTTGCAGCCCATAGCCATTTGTCTATACGCATATGCTCTAGTTCTTTGGGGGAGACGCTTTGCTTCATATGTGTCCTATAACAGCGGTGAATGACTTTATTAATATTTACCAATTATTGGCGCTCTAATCAAATAGGAATTGTGGTTATAACGAAAAAGTAGAATTAATTATTCTTATAATTTTTTGTTTTTATCAAAATTAATTGGTTTTATTGGATAAACTATATCTAAAATAGAAATAGGATATTGAATTTATGTTTATAACTACAGATCAGCCCGAAGATATAACAGTTTTAAAAGTTGTTGAATTGCTCGAAGAAGCAGGTAGGGTCATAAAGAAGGTATATAATCACTATTGTAACCATCAAGATATTAATATTGATATCAAGTCAGATAAATCTCCTGTAACGGAAGCAGATATAGCCTCTCATGAAGTTATTTCTTCTCAATTAAAACTATGGACACCTCATATTCCCCTTCTTTCTGAAGAGGGTGTACATGATGAAAGGGGAGGTTGGCGTGAGTTTTGGTTACTAGACCCTTTAGATGGAACAAAAGAGTTTTTAGAGAAGCGAGATGAGTTTACGATTAACTTAAGTCGTGTAGCTGATGGAAAAACTATATTTTCAGCAATTATGGCACCAATGTATAACTCAATATATATTACTTCTGTTAAGGGAGAGGTTTTTAAATATTTATACAATACAAAACGATGGTTTATTTTTTTAGATAAAAGTTGTGATGCTCATCAAGAATTGCTGAAAGTTGCTGTAAGCCAAGGTAAGAAAAAACAGAAAGGAAGTGTACGTGTTAGCTTATATCAATCTTATTTTGATGAAATAGCGAAAAATCATACTGTTGAGATTGTACAGTGTGGCAGCGCATATAAATTTTGCTTAATGCTTGAGGGTGAAATTGATATTTATCCAAGATTTCATCCAACTTATGAGTGGGACACAAGTGCAGGTCAATACCTATTAGAGGCTATTGGTGGTGGATTGTATAGCCTAAATAAAGAGGCTTTTACCTATAACCAACGCGCTGAACTACTGAATCATGAATTTATTGCATTTAGAAATAGTAAAGTGCGTGAAATTGCATTTTCTGCACTAGATACTTTGCAGAGATGAAAAAATATGTTTTAACTATAGTGTATATAGTTAAAAGTGATGAATACCTATTATGTCTTTAACCTTGTTGCCACCAACAATGTTGCAAGCGATTGAGTTATTGCCCGAAAAGAATATACCAGTCACATTGTTTACACGTCATTCAATACGTGATGTTACAACAAAAAAGGGATTAGCAGGGTATGACTTGCAACTGACACTAGATGGTTGTCAACTTGCAAAAGCATGGGGTAATTTTTTATCTAAAATGACTCAGCGACATATTGTTTCATGTATTTCTAGTCCTATTCAACGTTGTTTAGATACAGCATCATTGATGATTGAGGGAGCTAAAGAAAGTGCAGGGAGCATTGTACCTGTAGAGGTAATTTCACAAGGTTTACTTGTAGAGCCAGGTAGTTTGGTTGTAGATATTGAAAAAGCTTCACCATTCTTTCAAGAAAAAGGTGCATTAGGGTTTATTAATGGGTTTATAAGTAATGAATTGCCAGGAATGAAACATGCTTCAATTGGTGTATGTGATATTTTGCAGTTGTTATATAGTCGACATCCATTATATGAAGCCGAGTTGGCACTTGCTGTAACGCATGATACGATTTTAGCTGCAATTTTGGCATTTATTACAAAGAAAAGTTATTTAAAAGAATGTGACTGGCCAAATATGATGGAAGGTGTTTTTATTTGGTTTGAAGGAGACTCATTTGATACGTGTATTCTACATTGGATATGGCGTGGAGAACGAGGTTTTATTTCAGTGGAAGAAATTAGAGCTTATAAAAAAAGCCCCTAAATTAGGGGCTTTTTTAAATACAACTTAGTTAGCAGCTAAAGCTTTAACTTGTGTATTTAAGCGGCTCTTATGACGAGCAGCTTTATTTTTGTGGATAATGCCTTTGTCAGCCATACGGTCGATTACAGGAACTGCTTGTTTGTAAGCATCCGAAGCAACAGCATAGTCACCAGCAGCAATAGCACTTAAAGTACGTTTGATGTACGTACGAACCATAGAACGTAAGCTTGCGTTGTGTTTGCGCGCTTTAACGTTTTGACGCGCACGTTTTTTAGCCTGAGCAGAGTTTGCCACTCTTGCACTCCTTGAATTAGATTGGTCTGGGCGGGCTGCATAATATTGAATAGAATTCAATACTGTTTAACCAGCCCGTAAACAAGTGCGATATTGTGATGAAACATCGCAATGAAGTCAACCCTTATAAGGGGTTGCTGAGTTTTTTAGAGGATATGCAAATTATAAAATACTCGACTAAAAAAACAACGTTATATTGTAATTATTTTCATGAATTGGTGTTAGATGCTTAATTTTTAATACGATAACATCAAATATTTACCTATTTATGACAGTGAGCTTTGATTTGAATAGCCTAAGCTTAATTGATCTTACTAAAATTAAGACGTATTTCAAAAATTATAGTAAAATTATAAATGATGAAATGCAGATTAAATCTTGATTCCATGTCTATTTTTAAAAAAGAAATTGAAGAACTAAACCTCACAAAATTTAAACAACATGAAAAACGTTGGTTAGGGGGACTACTTGGCTCATCAAGTACACTGCTATTTAAAGAGATGGCGGTGCATCAGCCAAAGCAGTTATTTGTAGTTGTTGCAAAAAATAATCAACATCTTGCTCAGCTTGAAAGTGAGTTTGAATTTTATGGTCAAAAGGCAATCACATTTCCTGACTGGGAAATTTTACCTTATGATCGTTTGTCTCCACATCAAGATATTGTTTCAGAGCGTTTATCAATATTATCAAATATGCCATCAACAGGTATTTTGTTGATGACAGCAGCAACATTTACACAGCGAATTGCTCCACCATCTTGGGTGTTAGGTGAGCACTTTGATATTCGTGTAGGGCAAAAATTAGACTTAGAACAACAAAAGAAGAACTTAATTCAAGCAGGATATAATTTAGTAGATACTGTGTATGACCATGGAGAGTTCGCTGTTCGTGGAAGTATCATGGATATTTATGCATCTGGGCAAACATCACCAATTCGAATAGATTTATTTGATAATGAAGTGGAAACACTCAAATTTTTTGATCCAGAAACTCAACGAACAACAGAGCAGCTTGAAAAATTCCAAATTCTGCCTGCGAAAGAGTTTCCGCTTAAAGATGCACGTTCAACGTTTCGAGATCGTTATGCAGAAGCTTTTCCGCGTGCAAACCCTAAAAAGAATCCAATTTATAAAGATGTATTAGAGGGTATTGTCTCATCAGGCATTGAATTCTATCTTCCTTTATTCTTTGATAAAGAAGTAATGAATGAGCAAGGATATATCTCATCATACTTACCAAGTAATGCTATTGTCATTACAAATGAATCAATGGATGCTGATTTAGCACAATTTTGGAAAGAAGTTTACCGTCGGTATGAAGATCGTAGACATAACGTTGATCAGCCAATTCTACCTCCTGAAGATTTATTTCTTCAGCCTGCTCAAACGCTTGAAAAGTTAAATCAATTCCGACGTATTTTATTTACAGAAGAAAAGCGTGAACTCAGAGCGGGAGTGGTTAACTTTGAAACATTACAGCCTCAAAAATTACCTGTAGATATAAAGCAAGATCAACCTTTTCATCATCTTCAAAATTTTATTGGTCAAACATTAGCGCGAGTGCTTTTGGTTGCTGAAAGTGCAGGTCGTCGCGAATCTTTAAAAGACTCTTTAAGAAGTGCTTTTGGTGAAATCAAAAATATTATTTCTTTTAATGACTTCCTAAGTGACAAATCTAAAATAGCAATTACACATGCACCCTTAGATAGAGGCCTAGATTTACCGAATAATATTGCGATTATTTCTGAAAATCAGCTTTATGAACAAAGAATTGTGCAGCAGCGCCGCAAAAGGCAGCAAGAAGTTTCTGAAGAGTTTCTAGTTAAAAGCTTGACAGAATTGACTATTGGTTCTCCTATTGTACATATAGACCATGGAGTTGGGCGCTATGCTGGTTTAATTTCTTTAGAAATAGATAATCAAGAACATGAGTTTTTGCAATTAAATTATGCTGGTGAAGCAAAGGTTTATGTACCTGTCTCAAATTTGCATCTCATTAGTCGTTATAGTAGTGGTGACCCAGATTTAGCACCACTTCATAAAATTGGTACAGATACATGGAATAAAGCTAAAAGAAAGGCATTGGAACAAATACATGATGTAGCAGCAGAGCTATTACATGTTCAAGCACGTCGTCAGGCAAAACCAAGTTTTGCTTTTGAGTTAGATGAGTCTTTATATCGTCAGTTTGCCAATGGTTTTGCATATGAGGAAACTTTAGACCAAGCAAATGCCATTGAAGCAACTTTACATGATATGCAGCAAGCGAAACCAATGGATCGTTTAGTATGTGGTGATGTTGGTTTTGGTAAAACAGAAGTGGCTATGCGAGGCGCTTTTTTGGCAGTGCAAAATAGTAAGCAAGTGGCTGTACTTGTACCAACAACTCTTTTAGCGCAGCAACATTTTGAGTCTTTTAAAGATAGGTTTGCAGATTGGCCAATACGCATTGAAGTACTTTCTCGATTTGGTTCAAATAAAACACATCAAAAGGTCATTGAAGATTTGGCTGATGGTAAAGTTGATATTGTGATTGGTACACATAAAATTTTACAAGAGAGCATAAAATTTAAAGACCTTGGACTCATGGTAGTTGATGAGGAGCACCGATTTGGTGTTCGTGACAAGGAGCGTATTAAGGCAATGCGTGCAGATGTTGATATGCTTACGCTTACGGCCACACCAATTCCAAGAACACTGAATATGTCATTTAGTGGTATGCGCGATTTATCTATTATTGCAACTCCGCCTGCTAGGCGTTTAGCTGTGAAGACATTTGTGCAGGAAGAGACAGATGCAACGATAAAAGAAGCTGTGTTGCGTGAATTACTGAGAGGTGGTCAAGTTTACTTCTTGCATAATGAAGTAGATACCATTGAGAGAACAGCAGAAAATCTACGTACTTTGATTCCCGAAGCTCGTGTTGCAGTTGCACATGGGCAAATGCGTGAGCGTGAGCTTGAGCATGTGATGCAGCAGTTCTATCATAAATCTTATAATGTTTTAGTTTGCTCAACGATTGTAGAAACGGGAATTGACGTACCAAATGCGAATACAATTATTATTGAGCGTGCAGATAAACTTGGTTTAGCACAGTTGCATCAATTGCGTGGTCGTGTTGGACGTTCACACCATCAAGCATATGCATATTTACTTGTGCCTTCAATAAAAGGCTTAAAAGGTGATGCTGAAAAGCGTTTGGATGCAATTCAACGTGCAACGAATCTTGGCGCAGGTTTCATGCTTGCGACAGAGGATTTAGAAATTCGTGGTGCAGGTGAGTTACTTGGTGAAAAGCAAAGTGGTTCAATGCAAGCGATTGGCTATAGTCTTTATATGGAAATGCTTGAAAAGGCAACCAAAGCAATTCAAAAAGGCCGTACACCAAACTTTGATGCACCATTAAGTCTAACTGCAGAAATTAACTTGCATATGCCAGCCTTGATTCCCGACAGTTATTTAGGTGATGTGCATCAACGGTTGTTATTTTATAAGCGTATTAGTAATACAAATAGCTCCGAGAAGTTAAATAATATTCGTATGGAGTTAATAGATCGTTTTGGGTTATTACCTGAAACAGTGAAGCAATTATTTAGTGTGCATGAAATACGCTTGGAAGCTGAATATCTGGGTGTAACAAAAATTGATATGAGTGCACATGGTGGTTATATGGAGTTCTCTCAAGATACACCTATTCAAGCGATAAGCATTATTCAAATGATTCAGAGAACGCCAGAATTTTTCCGTATGGATGGTGGGCAGCGTATTAAGCTTATGGTGAATTTCTCGGAGTATAATCAGAGAATTCAATTTATTAACGATGTACTTAAGCAGTTGTCTTCAGATATTGCACGTTAAGAAAACAAATAAGTGCTGAAAAGGGCTTCACATATCTTTAAATGTGTATACAAATAAGATTGCTTCATATTCATGAGAAATTCTATATGATAAGATTAACTTACTTTCATTTTGATAATTTATAAAGATATGTTTAGTCTGCATCCACAGTTAGCCCAAGATACTTTCTTTGTTGGTGACTTTCCTTTATCAACATGTCGTTTAATGAATGATATGCAGTTTCCTTGGTTAGTACTTATTCCTCGTGTTCCTGGTGTAACAGAGTTATATGAATTAAGCCAAGCTGACCAAGAACAATTCTTGCGTGAGTCTAGCTGGTTATCTAGTCAGCTTTCACGTGTATTTCGTGCTGATAAAATGAATGTTGCAGCATTAGGTAATGTTGTTCCTCAACTTCATTTTCATCATGTTGTGCGTTATCAAAATGATACAGCTTGGCCAAAGCCTGTATGGGGGCAAGAAGCTGTGCCTTATAATAATGAAGTCCTTACGCATATGCGTCAAACACTTATGCTTGCTTTAAGAGGGCAAGGTGATATGCCGTTTGATTGGCGTATGGACTAAAACTACAAAATTGAAGTGAAAAGCGCTGTTTTGGGAGGGCAGCAATAAGATGTCATTTGACCGTGTTATAAATAACCGCTTTGTTGTTGAGAGCTTATATCGGTTGATGGCGTATTTATTGCTGTCTTTAGGCGTATTACTCTATTATTTCGCTGTGCCGTTGCAGTTACAGCACCTTATTGTACCTATTCTTTCTCTGATTATTTTTCCATTATCATTAAAATTATTTTTCTATGTTAAATACGAGTTTAATGAATTTTATGCACGACAAGTTCTTTTTATTTTAGATTCAATAATTGTTGCTGTAGCATTGGCTTCAACACATTTTTCTATTGTATTTAGCGCTTTAACACTTACTACACTTTGGTGTGTGAAAAGCTTAACAAAAATATCTTTCTTTACTTATAGCTTCGCCTTCATTATTTCGTTAATCGTTATTTATTTAAATGCAATTATTTTCTTTGGCTTTGAAAATTATTTTGCTCTAGATAGCCTAAGATTAGCAATATATAGTCTTATTTGTTTTTTACTTTATTTAGGTTCAGGGTTCTATTTTAATAAGCAATATATTCATCACTTAGAAAATACAAAAGACTATTATCAAGAACAAATGAATCGCTATGTTCAATTTTCTACACAGTTGAGTCGTTATGCACCAAATCAATTGTGGCAATCAATTATGAGTGGTCAGACACAAGCAAAAATTGAATATAAAAGAAAAAAAATGACAGTATTTTTCTCAGATATCCAAGGGTTTACGGAGCTATCTGAAAAACTTATTCCTGATGATTTAGCATTCGTTTTAAATGACTATTTAAGTCATATGACTGAAATTGCTAAAAAATATGAAGCAACTTTAGATAAGTTTATCGGTGATGGTGTTCTTATTTTTTTTGGCGACCCGCATAGTAATGGCATTGAGCAAGATGCTAAAAATTGCATTGAAATGGCAATTAGCATGCGTCAGCAAATGCATGTCTTGCGTGAAAGATGGCTTAAAATGGGATTCCCTGAGTTACATGTGCGCATGGGAGTAAGTACAGGATATTGTCACGTTGGAAACTATGGCTCAGATTATCGGATGTCATATACAGTGATCGGTCACGATGTTAATCTCGCATCTAGATTACAAGGTGTTGCAGATATTGATGAAATTTTAATTGCTGATTCTACTTATAATTTAATTAAAGATGAGTTTATTTGTATTCCAAAGCAATCTATTAAGTTGAAAGGACTACAAAATAGTACAGATACATGGCAAGTTTTAGATAAATATACAGGGATAAAATCAGAGACACAAAAATGGTTTGACTATGAATATAAGGGCTTTCATTTATTATTAAATTTAGAAGAAGTTCAGCACTATGAGTATGATAATTTAGTTACTGTACTTGAAAAAGCCATTACACGAATAGAGCAGCAAAAAAGTATAACAACTGAAAATGGCGTTGCACGTTTACGATTAGAAGACCAAGTGGTTGAGATTGTTGATATACATAAAAAACCCCCATATTAAATGCTATGGGGGTAAATTATTTTTTAATGATTTTCCGAAGCGTGGTTAATTGTATATTTAGGAATTTCAACTTCTAAGTCTTCATCTTCTACAACAACTTGACAAGAAAGTCTTGAATCAGGTTCTAACCCCCAAGCACGATCTAATAAATCAGCTTCGACATCATTCATTTCATCTAAGTTATCAAATCCACGGCGAATAACAACATGGCATGTAGTGCAAGCACAAGACATATCACATGCATGCTCAATTTTGATTCCATTTTGTAATAAACTTGCACATAAGTTACTACTTTTTTTAACTTCAAACTCTGCACCTTCTGGACAAAATTGTGCATGAGGAAGAACTTTAATACGTGGCATATGGTTACCTATTCAGAGCTTGAGTTTGACCAATCATCGAGTTTTGTGCCTGATAAGGCTTTGTCGATATGACGATTCATTCGCAGAGCAGCAAATTCATCGCTATGTAGTTTAAGCGTTTCGATCGCTTGTTCAATATCTTTTATATCTGTAGTTTCTAGTGTCTTAGCTAAATGCTGTTGAGCGTGATCTAGATTCTCTTTCTGACTTTGGTTAAGTAAGTCAGAGTCTACAGTTAAAGCTTGAGTGAGTGCTTCTAGCTCTCTTTTTGCCTCAACTTTTGTTTCTTGCAAATGACGTAGATTTTTATCTTCTTCAGCATGCTGGAAGCCTTCAACCAATAAGCGTTCCATGTCTTTATCAGATAGTCCATAAGATGGCTTAATATCGATTTTAGCTTGAACACCCGATGTCGTTTCTTTTGCTGAAACAGAGAGTAGACCATCAGCATCGACTTGAAATGTAACTTCAATACGTGCTTGGCCAGCCGTCATTGGTGGAATATCATGTAAAACAAATCGTCCTAAAGATCTGCAATGTTCTACAAGGTCACGTTCACCTTGCACAACATGAATAAGCATGGCGGTTTGACCATCTTTATATGTTGTAAACTCTTGACGACGAGCAACAGGAATTGCTGTATTACGTGAAACTAAGCGCTCGACAAGTCCTCCCATTGTCTCTAGACCAAGTGAAAGAGGGGTAACATCTAATAGAAGTGAGCCATCTTTGCTGTTGCCAACCAATTGGTTGGCAGTAATAGCAGCACCAATTGCAACGACTTCATCTGGATTAATTGTACATAGAGGTTCTTGTTGAAATACTTCTGCCACTGCTTGTTGTACGGCATAAGAACGAGTAGAGCCACCAACTAGAACAACATTTTGAATGTCATCAATGGTAAGTTTTGCATCTCTTAATACACGCTTACAGACATGTATTGTTCTATCTAAGGCAGTTTGGATAATACTTTCAAAAGTTGCTCTATCTAATGTAATTTCTTTCTTTTCTAAAGAAATATTTATAGTATGATCATCTGATAACTTTTCTTTAGCAGTTTTTGCAGAAAGTATAAAATTGGCATACTGTTCGTTGTTAAGCTCTTCTATTTGTAATTGTTCTTTGAGCCATTTTACAATGAGTCGATCTAAATCATCTCCACCTAAAGCCGTGTGACCGCCAGTCGCTAAGACTTCAAATACACCCTGACTAAATCTTAGAACTGATACATCAAACGTTCCACCGCCTAAATCATAGATTACATAGTTTTGATCAATTGCTAGATTTGAGTCTTTATCTAGACCATATGCAACTGCTGCTGCTGTAGGTTCATTTAGTAATCTTAAAACCTTGAGACCTGCCAATTCTGCAGCATCTCGTGTTGCTTGGCGCTGTGCTTCATCAAAATATGCAGGAACGGTAATAACAGCACCATTTAATGGGTGTTCCAAGGTTTTTTCAGCTCTAATTCTGAGTTGGTTAAGAATATCTGCCGATATTTCTACAGGTGTTTTTTCACCAGCAGTTGTCTGAAATGTTGGCATTTCATGATCTGAACCAAGAAGAGTATAGGGATGTTGAAACTTGATATCAGCTTTAGAGCGTCCCATAAATCTTTTAACAGATACAATTGTATTTTGAGGATCTGTTAACAGAAAAGATTTTGCATCATCACCATACTGTATTTGGTTTGGCTGTTGAGCATAATGAACAATAGATGGAAGCAATACGCGATCTTGTTCATCTTGCAAAACTTTGGCTTCACCTGAGCGTACGGCAGCAACTAAAGAATGTGTTGTTCCTAAATCAATACCTATTGCAACACGATGCTGGTGTGGTTCACTTGACTGTCCGGGTTCTGCAATTTGCAAGAGCGCCATTGAATACAATCCTTAATAAATTTTTATGATATTAAATTTTAAAAATCATCGTTAAGATCAAATTGATCATCAAATAATTTTTCTTCAGCTTTATTTGTATCATTTAAGACACACTGAAAAAATTGGAGTTTTCTGACATTTTCTCTAGCGCTATCCCACTGTTCGTCGTGGTAGTCACCTTGAAATGCTGTTGTCAAACTCTCAATCGCTTGATTAACCTGATCTTTAACAGCTAGAATTTGCTTTTCTGAAGTTGCATTCTCTAAGTCTTCTCTGAGCTCTAATGCTTCTTGTAAAAAGAATAAATCACGTATAGATTGATCTAAGTCATGATCTTCTTTCTTCAAAGAAAGTAAATAAGCTGCACGACTATCTACCTGAGAGAGTACTTTATAAGCATGATTAATTTCACTAGATTGAATTAATGCTTTGTCTTTATCTTCAGCGCGATCTGGATGATATTGTTGCTGTAATTGTAGCGCAGTTGCTTTTAGCTGAGCTAAATTAATTGAAAGTTCTACAGGCAGATTGAATAATTCAAAATAATTCATAGCAATGATTCTACGATGAAAAAATCAATAAAACGGTATGTCACAGTTTTATTGATTTTAAAATAGTGAAGGGATGTAGTTAAACAGTGAAAGACTCACCGCAACCACATTCACCCTTTTGATTTGGATTGCTAAATTCGAAGCCTTCATTCAGACCAGTTTTTGCATAATCCATTTCTAGACCATCTAGGTATACTAAACTTTTCGGGTCTATAAATACTTTGACGCCATGTTGTTCAAATATTTGATCATGTGACTCAATTTCATCTACAAATTCGAGTACATAGGCAAGACCTGAGCAACCTGAAGTTTTCACGCCAATGCGAATACCTTCACCCTTACCACGATTTTCTAAAAAATTGCGAATATGGGTTGCCGCACTTTCAGTTAAATGGATCATGAAAACTCCAGATATAGTTTAAACGCTTGATTTTTTTGTACGATAGTCATCAATTGCAGCTTTAATCGCATCTTCTGCAAGTACTGAACAGTGTACTTTTACAGGAGGTAATGCAAGTTCAGTTGCAATATCAATATTTTTAATGGCTTGAGCTTGATCAAGTGTTTTGCCTTTTAGCCATTCTGTAACTAAAGAACTTGATGCAATTGCAGAACCACAGCCATAAGTTTTAAAGCGTGCTTCTTCAATAATACCATTGTCATCAACTTGAATTTGTAGGCGCATTACATCACCACATGCAGGTGCACCAACCATACCAGTACCGACATTGTTCGCATTCTTATCTAATACGCCAACGTTACGAGGATTTTCGTAATGATCAATTACTTTTTCGCTATATGCCATGAGACTTCTCCAAACCTGGGACGTGCCTGAGTTCTATATTAAATTATGAGGGCAGAACTTAGTGTTCAGCCCATTCAACTGTTGAAAGATCAACTCCATCTTTGTACATATCCCAAAGAGGAGAAAGTTCACGAAGTTTTTCTACAGCAGCTTTTGTTACTGTAATGACGTGGTCGATATCTTCTTCAGTTGTATATTTACCAAAACTAAAGCGAATTGAGCTATGTGCTAATTCATCAGATAAACCAAGTGCTCTAAGTACATAAGATGGCTCAAGGGTTGCAGAAGTACATGCAGAGCCACTAGAAACGGCAATGTCTTTAAGCGCCATCATTAATGACTCACCTTCAACAAAGTTGAAGCTTACATTTAAGTAGTTTGCAACATTGTAAACTGGATGACCATTAAGAAAAACTTGTTCAAGGTCTTGTAGACCATTCCATAGTCTGTCACGTAGGGTACGTAGGCGAGTTTGTTCAGAAACTAGGTTCTTTCCAGCCAATTCAAAAGCTTCACCCATACCAACGATTTGGTGTGTTGCTAGTGTACCTGAGCGCATACCTCTTTCATGACCACCACCATGCATTTGTGCTTTTAAGCGTACGCGTGGTTTACGGCGTACATAAAGTGCACCTATACCTTTAGGTCCATAAATTTTATGACCTGAAAAGCTCATAAGGTCAATATTCATGGTGCTTAAATCAATTTCAACTTTTCCAGCTGCTTGAGCGGCATCTACATGGAAAAATATTTTATTCTTACGTGTAATTTCACCAATTGCAGCAACGTCTGTCACTGTACCAATTTCATTATTTACCATCATTAATGAAACAAGAATAGTATCTGGACGTAATACTTCTTCAACCATTTCAGGAGTAATAAGACCTGTTTGTGGTTGTGGTTCAATATAAGTAATTTCAAAGCCTTCCGCTTCAAGCTCTCGGCATGTATCTAAAATTGCTTTATGTTCAATTTTACTTGTAACAATGTGCTTGCCTTTTGAGCTGTAAAATTGAGCGATACCTTTAAGCGCTAGGTTATCTGCTTCAGTTGCACCAGAAGTCCAAACAATTTCACGTGGATCGGCTTTAACAAGGTTTGCGACCTGCTCGCGAGCGTATTCCGCTTTTTCTTCTGATTGCCATCCATAGGCATGAGAGCGAGATGCAGGGTTACCAAAAGTACCATCGAAAGTTAAGCATTCCATCATGCGTTCAGCAACTTGCGGGTCTACTGGCGTTGTTGCTGCATAATCAAGATAAATTGGACGTTTCATGTTAAATACCTGTAACCGATAATAGGGCTGAATCGCGATTCACTGAGTTTTGGCGCAGCGCCACTGTTTGTACATTTTTTTGAGAAATGAGATCAGCAAGTGTGATTTTTGCTAAATAATCGGCAATATGGTGTGAGAGACCTTGCCATAAATCATGTGTTAAACACATTGCACCATTTTGGCAATTTCCTTTATGGTCACAACGTGTTGCATCGACGGTTTCATTTACGGCTTCTATAATTTCTAAAACTGTAATATCGTCAGCACTTTTTGCAAGGTGGTAGCCACCATTTGCGCCACGGACACTAGAAACAAGACCATTACGTTTTAGTTTGGCAAATAGTTGCTCAAGATATGCAACAGAAATGGTTTGACGTGTTGCAATTTCTGCAAGTGTAATTGTTTCTTTTGGTGACTGTAAAGCGAGATCAAGAAGTGCAGTCACTGCGTAGCGACCGCGAGTTGTTAAGCGCATGACTCGATACACATGTTTAGATAAGATGATTAAATTTTATGAATCCTGACTAAAATAGTCAAGTTTTTAATGCATGAACTTAGTAGGATTCTAATGATTTATTTAAATTGTATGAATTACTAAAACCAATTGTACATTAAAAGCACACATAAACCTATAATAATGCTTATAAATACTATGTTTAAACGTTTCTGTTTTGCTTTGAGTTGGTGTATTTGATTCTTCTGTTGCTTAATTGCAACTTGCAGGTTATCAATTTTTGTACGTTGATGATCTATTTTGTTTAATAGGTCTGATACACGTGTTTTTGATGATGTAATATCTGTTTTAAAGCGTGAAATAGGTAACCAGTTTTTCCAGTCGCTTGCAATTTTTGGAAGAGATAATTGTAAGAGTAGGTCACGCATTTGATCTTTATGTTTTACATCACCATATATCTTAATAGCACGTATACTTTTATGGTTTCCTAAAACGAGTGTTTGAAAGTAACCAAAAATAGTACTGCTAATTTCTAAGCTAGCAGCTTGCTCAGGTTTGGCTGTATTAAAAAGTATGCCTTTATTGGTGAAATGTACATAAAAATCAGTATAAGGGATATAGCAATTTACTTTGAGAACGAGGTTGTGCTCTATAAAGCTTTTTGCTTGTTTTTGAATGAGTTCATCATTTTTAAATATGAAGCTATAAAAAGTTTCTAAAGCGATCATTGTTAAGTTTAGCAACAAATGAGGTGAGCTTTTCCTTTGTTGTTGCGATGTACTCATCTTGAAATACCTTTAATTAAGCGAGTGACTTAGAGTGTATAAGTGATTTGTTATATGTCCTTAGTTAAATAAGGAGAGTAGGAGCCTTGATGACTCTAATTTTAATACAAGCAATATGTAATGACAAAATAAATGAAAATAGAGCGGATAGCAAGAAATTCAAAATGATTAGGCAATTGATGCTGACTATTTACGCACGATATATATGAGTTCGGTAGATTGAACTCAATCGGCTTGTTGGCTGAAGATTATACTTTTTATTGATTGGACGTCAATATTTTGGTGCTTTTTAGGTTTTTTGAAATGAAAATCCAATAAAAGCAATTAATCAGTATTGCGTTTCCCCCCAAAGCATTGCTATAAATGCACTACGGTAAGATATATAAACCCTTAGATCTTAAACAAACGAAATTAGAGGATGTAATCTTCATGAATAAATCAGAATTAATTGATGCAATTGCAGCAAAAGGGGGATTATCTAAGACTGATGCAGGTAAAGCATTGGATGCCACTATTGCGTCAATCACGGAAGCTCTAAAAGACGGTGATACTGTAACTCTTGTTGGTTTTGGTACATTTAATGTTAAAGAGCGTGCAGCTCGTACAGGTCGTAACCCTAAAACTGGTGAAGAACTACAAATTAAAGCAAGCAAAGTACCAAGCTTTAAAGCTGGTAAAGGCTTAAAAGACTCTGTTGCATAATTGCAGTAGAAGAAAAAGCGCGCCCTATGGCGCGTTTTTTATTGATCACGTTAAAAATATAAGCGAATACATTCATTCATTTATAGATTTCAGTTAGAATTGCACGAAAATAAAATATTGGAATATTTATGGACTCGTTTCGTAAACTCATTAGGGGTTGGTTAGGGAAGGTCTTATTGGTACTTTTTCTTGCACCCGTTGCATTGGTTGGTATAGAAGGTTACTTTGGTGGTTCATCTAAAGGTGATGTGGCTAAAAAGGTAAATGGTCAAGATATTACAAATAAAGATCTTGATGAGTTAATGAAGGCATATCGCCAACAGTATTTGCAATATGTTCAAGGAGATGAATCTCTATTGAATACACATGCAATTCAGGAAGCTGCTTTAAATACATTAATTGCAAAAACACTTCTTTTACAGCAAGCAAAAAAATTAGATATTAGTATGAGTGATGCACAGTTTGTGCAAATGTTATCTCAACTTCCTGATTTTCAAGTAAATGGAAAGTTTAGTAATGAGTTGTTTGGTAATTACCTTAAAAATAGAGGTATTACAAAAGATATGCTCATTGCAAATCTACGCCAAGACCATGCATTAAAAATGTTGTCTGGAACGATCTCTAATTATGCAATTGTAAGTAATGCAGATATTAACTACTTTGCAAACTTACAAGCTGAACAACGAGAGCTGTATCTTGCAAGTATTAAGCTAGATGATTATAAGAAAGCTATTTCTGTGAATGATGCAGAAATTGAAAAGTATTATGAGCAACATTTAAATAACTTTAGACGTAGTGCTTCTGTAGATGTTGATTATGTCGTTCTAAAACCATCAATGTTTACTGCAAATCAGCAGCAAGTGACTGATGCAGAGTTACAACAAGCATATACACAATATGTTGATGCACAAAAAGCAAATGTGACTAAACATGTGCGTCATATTTTGGTTACAGAAGACAATCGTTCTGATGCCGATGCACTTAAATTGATTAATGAAGTTGAAGGAAAAATCAAAGCTGGTCTTTCTTTTGCAGATGCAGCAAAACAGTATTCAGAAGACCCTACATCGAAAGCACAGGGTGGATTACTTGCAGACTATCAACCAGGTACATTAGGTTCTACTGAGTTTGATGATGCTGTTAAGGTTGCCAAAAATGGTCAAGTATCACAGCCTATAAAAACTCATTTTGGTTATCATATTATTGAAGTACAGTCTGATGCACCTACAATAGCATCTTTTGATAGTATGAAAGAGAAACTGCGTACTGATGTGTTAAAAACTAAAGCGAATAATGTATATACAGATACTGTAAATAATCTAAACGATACGATTATTAGTGCAGATGCATTAGATGTTGTGACTCAGCAAGTTAAAGAAGCGCATATTGAAACAGCCCGTCATGTGAGTTTATGGACAAAAGATCCATACTTAAGTAATACTGCTGTTAAAGCAAAAATATTTAATGATGATGTGAAAAATGGCGATAGAAATGTCTCTACAAGCATTGCTTTAAATAATGGTGAAACAATTTGGGTGAAAGTACGTAATTATTACCCTGAAGGTGTTCAAGCTTTAGCTCAAGTGAAAGATGAGGTAAAAGCGAAATTAATTAACCAAAAAGCTTCAGATGAAGCGAAAGCAAAAATATCAGCGGCTTTACAACAGTTTGCATCAGAGCCTGCAAAACAAGTATTGGCTAAAAATAGCACTCTGAAGTTTGAAAAAGCAGGTATTTTTACACGTCAGAACTTGAAGAAAGAAATTGCAGATGTTGCATTTACATTGCCTGTGCCAAAAGCAGATATGTGGTCTGTTGGAACAACAGTATTGCCAAATGAGTTGCTCGTGGTTGCAGTATCTCATGTTGATCAAGATGCTGCTAAGAAATTAACACCTGAACAGCTACAACAAGTGAAACAAGTGTATCAACAAGCACGTGGTGAGCAAGAAATGGCTGCATATGTTGACTATTTAAAGTCAAACGCAAAAATTAAATAATAAAAAAATGCCTCAGATGAGGCATTTTTTTATTTTCATAGGATATAAACGATTGCTATGTCATTTAAAATACGCTATTTTAAATCTAAGCCGTTTTTAATTTAGAAAGAATAGCAATGTTATTTCAGCAACCTACTTTTACATACGCGTATTTTTGGTACTTTAGATAGTTGCCCTATACGCATGTGGGCAAAATAAGTAGGTTGCCCATCGAATTTATAACCTGATTGGCAACCACCAATCAGGTTTTTTTTACGAATATTTTTAGGAAATTAAGATGATGAACTACTTTAATACATATTTCTTTGGTCAATATTGGTTTGGTTTTGGCGTGGAAAATTTACATCAAAGACGATTGTTAAAAAGATAGAATTGGGCGAAATGCCCTAAAGGAAAAAGCAATGAATACTTTAGTTTTACCAAACTCTAATCAGCAAGAACTAGAACTTATAACACCTGAAAAATTAAAAAAGACACTCATTTTAGAGTCAGAACTGCAACATCAAGTTTTTAATCACAGAAAGATCGTAGAAAATATTTTGGCAGGACATGATAAGCGATTACTACTTATTATGGGGCCTTGCTCAATTCATGACCCTCAAGCTGTCATCGAATATGCACAGAAGTTAAAAAAATTACAAGAACAAGTTAAAGATCAAATTTTTATTGTAATGCGGGCATATATTGAAAAACCAAGAACTACAGTAGGGTGGAAAGGTTTCTTGTATGATCCATCATTAGATGGTAGTGCTGATTTAGCACAGGGTATTGAAAAATCTAGAGCACTATATATTGAACTAATTAAAGAGGGTATTCCCTTAGCAAGTGAAATTTTAAACCCAATGGTGACGGGCTATTTTGATGATTTAATTACTTGGGGGGCTATAGGTGCAAGAACATCTGAATCCCAAATTCATCGTGAGATTGCAAGTAGTTTGCCTTTCGCCGTAGGATTTAAAAATGGTACTGATGGGTCTGCTAAAATTGCGTTAGATGCAATACAGTCTGCTGCTGCAGAACATGACTTTTTTGCACTTGGGCAAACAGGAAAGCCAGTATTGAAACATAGTCATGGAAACCCATACCCCCACATTATTTTAAGAGGCTCTAATACTGGCTCAAACTATGATGCGGAGTCAATTGGTAAAATTCAATCAAGTATTAAAGGGAAGCTTCCAACCTTTATTGTTGATTGTAGCCATGGAAATAGTGGTAAAGATCCACTTAAACAACCTGCTATATTAAAACAGATTATTGATGAACGCCATTTAACTGATGTAAGAGGTGTTATGGTGGAAAGTCATTTGGTTGACGGTGCACAGAAAATTACATCGGATATGATATATGGTCAGTCTGTAACTGATGGATGCTTAGGTTGGGATAAAACCGAAAAAATGACAGTATTGATTGCTTCAATGTTGGCAAAATAAAAATATAAAAGTACAGGATGATTCCTGTACTTTTAAATCTTTTACAACCCTGCTTGATAGGCTTCACTAGATAGTAGCTCATCAATATCATTAATATTGTCAGGTTTTATTTTATAAATCCAACCTTTGCCATATGGGTCATCATTAATAAAATCAGGGTCATCTTCTAATGTTGTATTTATTTCAACAATAGTACCTGAAATTGGCATATGAATATCAGATGCTGTTTTTACAGATTCTACAACGCCTGCTTGTATCTTTGCCGATAAATGTGATCCAACATTTGGCATTTCAATATAAACAAGGTCTCCTAGAGCATCTTGTGCATGATCAGAAATTCCTGTAATTACAAGGTCGCCATCAATTTTTACCCACTCATGTGTTGGTGCATATTTTAGGTCATTGGGATGCTTCATTTCAGTATTCCTAGAAAAGTATCTTTAGTTATCTTATATAATTTTAACCTTAATTTCATTAACTCATCATTTCTTAACAAATTTTTATTTTATATCTCAATAATTCGTCTTTTTTATATATAAAAGTATTGTTCATTTCAAAATAAGAAACTATGCTAATTGAAAGTATATATTATTTAATTTTTTAAAAAAACATTAAATAATACTATTGGATTATTAAGATTCTATTAGGATTGAAAAAAATGAACAAATTTGCGCTTGCTGTCAGTTTATGTATACCATTGTTGTATAGCAATGTATCTTTTGCAGAGAATAAAACTATGGTTCCAGAACAAAAATTTTTAATTGGTACTTGGTCAGGAATGCCTGAAAATGCAAAACTGTCATCTGATTTTGCAAGCCAAGGTGTATATACAGTAAAGTTAAACAGTGATGGAACATTACTTCCATTAAGCGAATTAAAGTTACAAGATCCTTCTTGGATTACTTTTTCTAAAAACTATAAGTTTGCGTACATCACGAATGAAAAAACAGAGGGTACAGTAACAGCCGTATCTGTTGGTGAAGATGGAACATTAAAAGTAATTAATCATGTGAGTAGTCAAGGAGACCATCCAACACATTCTACATTATCTCAAGATGGAAAATTCTTATTCGTAGCTAATTATTCTGTTGGGCCGAATAAATCGGGTGTTGTTGTACTTCCTATATTAAATGATGGCTCGCTTGGTAATGCTGTTCAAAATATTAAGTTTTTAGATGGAAGTAAAGTTGTTTCAGGTCGTCAAGACTCTGGACATGCACATTCAGTAACGTTTACACCTGATGGTAAAACACTTTATGCTGCCGATTTAGGTGCAGACATTGTACGTGCTTATGATTATCAGCCTAATGAAAAACAACCATTACGCGCTAATCCTGCACTAGATTTAAAATTTACTCATGGTAGTGGACCACGCCATGTTGCATTTTCTGCAAATGGAAAATTTGCTTATGTCACATCAGAAATGAATGCTGAGGTTGTTGTTTTTGAGAAGACAGGCAATAAATTTGTTCAAGTTCAAAGAGAAATTTTAGCAGCTAAAGATCATGAATCTCATAAAAGTGCTTCAGGACTCATTTTTTCACCAGACTATAAATTTCTATACGTAGGTAATCGTAAAGATGTAAATGAGATTGTTACATACAAGGTTGATGGAACAACAGGGAAACTTAGCTTTGTTGGTCGTTATATGAGTGGTGGTGTTGAGCCAAGAGCATTCTCAATGGATAAAACTGGAGAGTACCTACTTATATCTAATGTACATTCACACACAGTAAGTGAGTTTAAGAGAAATAAAGAAACAGGTGCACTAACACCAACGCGTATAGCTTTACAAATTGGGCAGCCTACCGATATTAAATTTATTCCTTAATCTACTTTAGAAATAAAATGTATATAAAATTCAATATTTATTATTTTGAATTGATATACAGACTCAGTAGAATATCGCCACATAAACCATAGCATCATATTCATCAATCGAAATATGATGCTATGGGTATATTTTATCTTCTTTACATTGCTTTTTATGTAGATACATTTTTTTATCAGCAAGTGCAAGAGCATGTTGTAAGCTATCATTGTATTTCCGTCTTGCGTATCCAATAGCGGCACTAATTTTATGAGCTTCTAATGCTTGGAATATTGCTTTCTCAAGTTCATTTGCATCTGTTGGGCTTATATTGATACAGATAATGCCAAACTCATCTCCGCCTAAACGAGCTAAAATATCAGTGCTACGAGCAGAGGCTATTAGAATACTGGATGTAAGTTGTAATAGATGATCTCCCTTTTGGTGCCCATGTTTATCATTTGTTTCTTTTAAATTATTTAAGTCTATAACAAAAACAGTTGCTGAAAATCCATATAAGTTGCAACGAAGTTCCTCTGCAGCCATAAGATAATCCCAACCACGGCGGTTATACAGTCCAGTAAGATGATCTTTCAGAATTTCAGCTTCAAGTCGTTCATATTGACGATTTAGTTCACTTTCTCTTAATTCCGATTGGAGTGCATGGTTTAGTAATTTTGTAAGTAACTCAATAATATCTTGAAATTCATATAATGACTGATCTGTAGGCTCGGGGTGAATTGCACATAAAGTACCAAATAGTTGCCCATGATGATCCCATAAAGGCTGTCCAATATAGGCACCTATATTAACCATTTGATTGATCTTTGCTGTCTGATAAATGGGAATATCTTCACAGTTGGGTACGATATGGGGGCCATCTTTTGAAATCATTTGATGGCATATGGAGTCAGGCCAATGGAAAACTTGACCAGGTATAATCCCGTATCCATGATCTTCACTATGTAGAACAATCCAATCATTGTTGCTTACTCGTGTAATCATCCATAATTGGAAACCAACATGCTTATGCAGAAATGTTATGACAGCTTTACTAATTTCTTGAAAGTTGTTGCAGCCTGTGAGTATTGGTTCCATTCGGTTTCTACAATTTTTGAGCTATCCGGTTGAAAGTGTAATAGTAACAAAATGGTCATATCATATATAGTTAAAAATTTAACTGATATTGGAAGCTTGATAAATCTTTAAGTTGAACTCAGGTAAAATCGCAATCAGGTGATCAAAGATATCAGACTGGATTGCTTCATATTCGACCCAAACGGTTGTGTTTGTAAAAGCATAAATTTCTAGTGGTAAGCCAACACTTGTGGGTTGCATTTGTCTGACAAGTATTAGCTCATCTTTTGCAATGCCATCTTTTTGTTTTAAATAAAAGTCTATATATGCTCTAAATGTTCCTAAATTTGTTAAACGCCGTTGATTATATTCAGCTTGGTTCATGAGTGTATGATTAAAGGCTGTGATTTCAGTTTCTTTTTTATTTAAATAGTTATTAAGCAGTAAAAAATCCTTTAATCGGCTTAAATCATCTGTAGACATAAATTGAATACTACTTTGATCGATATAAATAGATCTTTTTATACGGCGAACACCTGCACTTGAGACACCACGCCAGTTCCTAAATGTATCTGTAACAAGTTTATTTGTTGGGATGGTTGTAATTGTTTTGTCAAAGTTTTGAACGGTCACAGTGTGTAGTGACATGTCTATTACATCTCCATCGGCATTAAGAGATGGCATTTCAATCCAGTCCCCAATACGTATCATATCGTAAGATGCGATTTGTACACTGGCAACCAATGATAATATTGTATTTTGAAAAACCAACATAAGAACAGTGGCCATTGCACCAAAACCTGCCAACAGATTAAATACATCTTTTTTGAGAAATGTACCTAAAATCATAAGTGCGCAGACTACAAAGATCATCAGCTTCATCAGCTGTAAATAACCTTTAATTGGCTTATTCTTGGCTTTTGGGTTCTTTTGATAGAGTGTGTTAAATACGTTTAGAATTTCACTAATAGTCAATGCAATACTAAGAAATAGCGAAGTTTGAGCAATCATTTGAACTAAATGGACAATTTTGTCTGATAAGTTAGGTACAGAATCAATCCCATTCATAATAATGAGTGCAGGTACAATATTGGCAAACCGATGAATGACATGATGGTGCGCCAAAGCAGAATTTCGCGCCGAAGGTAATTTCATTAAAATTTTTCGAATACCTTGAACCACGACTTTTTTAGCAATAAAGTTGGCAATATATGCAGTAAGAATAAGTGCGATTAGCCCAATAAGCATATCTAACCAAGGAAATTTATCTGTCCAGCCAAAGAGCTCTTCTAGAAATTTTGATAGATCCTTCAATTTAAATATCTGCCTTAAAATGAATGCTGAGTATTATTAGTATATTTTAGTTCTTATTTTAAAAATGAACATCACTTACAGTATATTCTCTGTAAGTGATGTTGTTAGATTTAGATATTTTGCTTACCACATTAAATCATCAGGAATAACATATGCTGCATATGGATCTTCTTCATCGGTCGTTTGTGTATTTTCATCAGATTTATTCCAAAGAATAAAGCCTTCTAATTTTTGTTCTATACGTTCTGCAAGTGCTTTTGGTAAAAGGGCATAGCTTGAAGCATCTTTTGCAACGACAAGACTACCTGATACAAGTGCATTATAAGCTTGTTGGTGGATATAAATTTTCTTCACTTTATTTTCATCAATAAACTGATAACTAATGTCTCCATTAGTTTCTTTCACTTTATGCTGTTGTATCATTTGTTGCACATTAGATTTGAGCGTTTTTGCTTCTATTTCTTCTTGTTTTTTTGCATTTAATGTTAAATCTTTCTCTTGTTTTGACTGCTGATTTTGAGCTATTTGTGCTTTAATTTCTTCTTTGTTGCTTTGACCTGTTCTTTGCTCATGCTGAGCTTGTTTACTTAGCTTTTTAGCTTTTTTATTGTCTACGAGACCTGCTTTTAGTAACTGAGCTTGAAGTGCATTCTTAACCATAATTAACCCGAAAATTTTTTATTTAAACATTGAAGTTTTCAAAGGGTAATAATAGCACTGAATAAGGATGAGTAATAATAAAGAAAGGGGAGTATTAACACATTTGCTTTTAAAAAATACGGCGTAACCTAATTACGCCGTAAGTTTATATAGGGATTATTTATCTTTATAGCCTTGGTCAGCTGCAATAACAAATAGAACATCAGTTGATGAGTTTAGTGCAGTTTCAGTCGAGTCTTGGATAACACTAATAACCATACCAATTGCTACAACTTGCATAGCAATTTCAGATGAAATACCGAATAGGCCACAAGCAACAGGTACAAGCAACAATGAGCCACCTGCAACACCAGATGCTCCACATGCAGAAATACTCGATACAATACATAAAATAAGCATTGTAGAGAAATCAACATGAATACCCAATGTATTTACAGTTGCTAAAGTTAGTGTTGTGATTGTTACGGCAGCACCACACATATTAATTGTAGAGCCAAGAGGTACAACAACATTTGTTGTTGATTCATCTACACCGCAACGACGAGCAAGGTCTAAATTGACAGGAATATTTGCGGCAGAGCTTCTCGTAAAAAATGCTGTAATACCACTTTCTTTTAGGCATTTTAAAACTAGAGGATATGGATTGCCTTTGATTACAATACCCACAATAATTGGATTAATTACAAAAGCAACAAAGAACATTGTACCAAGTAATACAGCGAGCAAGTGTGAGTAACTCTTAAATGTATCAACACCAGCCGATGCAAAAGTAACAGTAACTAATCCAAAAATACCAATTGGTGCAAATGAAATAACGAGTTTAATAACTTTATTTATTGCCGCAGATGTATCGTGAATAAATGTTTTTGTCGTATGAGAGCTATGACGGAATGCAAGTCCCAAAATAATTGCCCATGCAAGAATACCAATGAAGTTAGCTTCACTTAATGCAACAACTGGGTTCGATACAAAGCTTAATACTAAATTTTTTAGGATAATGCTGATACTACCAGGCGGTTGTATGCTTTGATCTGCTGGAAGGTGCAGAATGAGAGAAGTTGGAAAAAGCTTGTCTGCAACAACCGCACTAAATGCAGAAAGTAACATACCAATGGTATACATCACCATAATTGGTTTAAAGTTTTTAGCACTTTGTGTTGCTTGAAAGTTGGTAATGGATGCGATAACAAGAACGAAAACTAGAATAGGTGCAACAGATTTTAGTGCTTTGATGAAGACATCACCAAGCAGGCTAAAATAAGGTGCAATATCAGGAAATAGAAATGCAACAATGACACCTAGAATAATTGCAATAATAATTCGAGTCACTAAGCTTAATCGTTTAAGAGCTGACAGCATAAAGGAGCCTTTTAAAGTCTTCACAGCACCAAAAGTAGCAACAAGCTAATGCTGATATTGGAGACTTCTATCTAACGGTAAACGGAGAACAGTATTAGGGGGAATACTTTTACTTAGAAAATAGATATATTTCAATCAAATTAAAATGATTTGTTCGGTTTTTGTGCGTAATTGTAGTAAATAAAATATTTATGCACTATTTTAGTACCTATTATAAAATATAGAAATGTCTGTATAATTTATCTGAATATAGATAAAAACTGCTGCTAAATATTTTATAGCAGTTTAAAAGTGCATTAGATTTAAAAAGAGATAGGCTAAGAACTAAGAGAGATACTTTGTTTTATTTTAGTATTTGTATCTCTCGATGTATAGATTATTGGTAAAATTGTGAGAAACGATTGAGAATAGTATTAAAACGTTGGTCTTTGATAGAGTAATAAATTTGTTTACCAGCACGTCTTGTTGAAACAACGCCGTTTTTACGTAAAATCATTAATTGTTGTGATAGTGTTGGTTGTAAGATTTTTGTTTTTTCTTCAATTTCTGAAACATTTAGCTCTTCTACAAGTAGATGGCTTAAAATGACTAAGCGGTCTTTATTTGCAAGTGATTTTAGCATTACAACGATATCATCTGATTGGTCACGAATGACATTCATGCTCATGTCTAGTGCTGCTTCCATTTTGAACCCTTTTATTACTGTGTTTGATCTATGGAAAACAATATACAAAAGATGTATGTATAAAAAATGGATTTAATATGCTTAAGCCATAAAATTATATTTTTTATAATATATAATATATTTATTTTGATGGATATCTTATTTGTTCTTTGTTTATCTATTTGATTTTTATATTTATATTATTGGATTTATTTGAACTTAGATTAAAAGTTCTTAAAGTATTTAGACTTTATTTATATAAATATTTTAAAAATATTACATTTTTCACATATTTATATAAATATATGAATTTTATATTTATTTTTAATTTTAGATAGTTTTTTATTCAAAATAAGTGCATAAAATACTCAATATATAAAAATTATATTTACAAAAGTTAACAATGGTCTGACTATCTGACTATCTGACTATCTGACTATCTGACTATCTGACTAT
>NZ_KI530712.1:376880-1252772 GCF_000488215.1 Acinetobacter nectaris CIP 110549
ACTATCTGACTATCTGACTATCTGACTATCTGACTATCTGACTAATGGCATATATATTGCTTATAGAAAATATTGCTTTCAGAAATTTAGCCTAATTCGTAGGTATGTAAGGGGTAACATGTATGAATAAAGATACAGATAGACCAATAGATGTAAAAGGTGATTTATTTGGCGGACACTTTGATAAGGATGAAGAAAAACTACAACGTTCTTTAACAAACCGTCATATTCAATTACTCGCGATTGGTGGAGCTATTGGTACAGGTTTATTCATGGGTACAGGTAAGACATTAAGTTTATCAGGAACTTCTATTGTCTTAACCTATATGATTATTGGGTTTTTCTTTTATTTTATTATGCGTGCAATGGGAGAGTTGTTGCTCTCCAATACCAATTATAAGTCTTTTGCAGATTTTGCAACGGCTTATCTAGGTCCATGGGCAGGGTTCTTCATGGGCTGGTCTTATTGGATGTTATGGATTATTACTGCCATTGCCGACATTATTGTGATTGGAGGCTATTTCCAGTTTTGGTTCCCTCATTTATCTGCATGGATACCCGCCTTTATTACAGTAAGTACACTAACAATATTGAATTTGCTTACAGTGAAAATGTTTGGTGAAACTGAATTTTGGTTTGCACTCATTAAAATTGTTGCCATTATTACGTTCTTGTTAGTAGGAATTTATTTAATTTCAACAGGGTTTACTTCACCAAATGGTGTAAAAGCTTCCTTGTCACATGTCTTAGAGGCAGGGTCTATTTTTCCTCATGGGTTTTCAGGGTTTTTAGCAGGTTTTCAGATAGCTATATTTGCTTTCATTGGTGTTGAACTTGTAGGTACAACTGCTGCTGAAACAAAAGATCCAAGCAAAACATTACCTAAAGCAATTAATTCAATTCCTATAAGAATATTATTATTCTACGTTGGAGCACTAATCTGTATTATTTCAGTGACATCTTGGGCACAAGTTAGTCCAAATCAAAGTCCATTTGTGCATATGTTTACACTTATTGGACTACCAATTGCAGCGACTTTAGTCAACTTTGTTGTAACAACATCTGCAATGTCATCTGCAAATAGTGGTATTTTCGCGACAAGTCGTATGATGTATGGACTAGCTGTTGAGCGTGATGCACCAAAATATTTCAAAAAGTTATCTAAGGGCAAAGTTCCTGTAAATAGCCTATTATTTTCAATGGGTTGTATCATTATTGGTACAAGTATGTTGTTTATTATTCCAAATGTAATGACAGCTTTCACGATCTTCTCATCATTAACAACAGTTCTTATTATGTTTGTATATGGAATGATGTTGGTTTCATACCTTGCATATCGTAAAAAAGTACCACAGCTTCATAAAAAGTCTGTATATAAAATGCCAGCAGGTATCTTTATGTCGTGGCTATGTTTGGCATTTCTTGTATTTGTCACTGTTGTGCTTAGTTTAGACCATGATACTAGAATTGCTTTGTATTGTTCACCTCTTTGGTTTGGCGGTCTTTACATCGCTTATAAGTATCGTAGCAAAAAAGATGTAGAACGTTCTTGGATTTTGCAACATGGTAAACGAGTTGAACGTGATTAATTAATAGTCTATAGAAATAGAAAACTAAAAATGCTCTAATTGAGAGCATTTTTAGTTTGTACGGTTGATATTTTTATCACATTATGTTTTATTAATTAAAGTTATTATTGGTTGTACTGTGTGAAAAAGAAGTCAGTATTTTTATTGGTTTTATCGGGCTTACTGCTATTCCAAAGTATGTGGAATATTGCAGCGGCTTTTTGCACACATGAAAAAGGTACAGTCTCTACATATGCCACTCAAATGCATTTTGGTCATCATAGTTCGGGTCATCAGTTAACTGTAAGTCAAGAGAACAAGTTTTTTTCGAGTCAAGATGACCATAGTGACCATCTTCCTTCATTTTCTCCACTTATTCTTGTAGAAGCCCAAGGTGTACCTCAGCCTGTTAGTAAGATTGCACAGTCTAGAGATGATACAGATTGGCGAAACTTGTACTCCTCTCCATATTTGAGTTTTAATTCACCCCCTCCAAATTTAGCCCCGCTATAGGTGGGGTAGCCGAAAAATAGCCCACCGTTTAAATTTAATTTAATTCGGGGCTTTTTCATGTCTTTTTTATATAAGGTAAGTGTTCATTATCAAAAAATGAATACTATACGTAAGTTTTACATACATAGTGCTGCATTGCTCTGTGCGTTATGTTCTATCTCATCAAATGTGGTATATGCTGAAGAAACTCCATTAGTTTTTAGTCAGACATTACAAAAGATTGAAGCTTATCAGCAACCTGAAAAGTGGAGTAATCAGGAAAAAATCGCTAACTTAGAGGTTGCAAAGAGTAAGGTCTGGGACAATCCAACACTTTCTATACAGCAAACAGGGTTTAATCGCCGCCAGGAAAAATCATCTGAAATTTCAGTTGCGCAGCAGATTGATATTTTTGGTACAAAGCGAAAAGCAGCGTACGTTTCTCAAATTCAAAAGCAAAATGTAATTCTAAATAAAGAGATGTATCAAATACAGCAATTCTTAGCTGTGAAGTATTTTTGGATGCAGATTTTATTTTTGGAAAAAGAAGTAGCTATATTAAAACAACAGTTCGAAGTAAGTGAGCTAAGCCTTAATACAGCTCAGTTGCGTTTACAAGCAGGAAGTATTGCAAAGATAGATTTTGAAAGAGTAGAAGTCTCAACGCTTGATTTAGAATCGCAGTATAAACAACAAACAGCTGCATTAGAAATTCTGAAAAATAAGTTCTCAAAATTATGGGGTAGTACAGCCTCTAATTTTCATTTAAATGAAATGTCGGAACAGGCATGGCAACAGCAAGCTGAAAGTATGCCACTGAGAATAAATATCTATGAAAGTGCAGTGCAATTACAAAAACAGAGTTTTGAAGCTCAACTTGATTATTTAAAGGCACAAGCAAAGCCAAAACCTTCAGTCACTTTAGGTGTAGTAAGAACGCAAAGTGAATTTGGAGGAAAGTCTGATCAGCAAGTACGTGTTGGTTTAGATATTCCATTAAATATTTTTAATCGTGAGCAATATAGCCAAAAGATTGAAGAAACAAAATTAAAGTTAGTAGAGCAAGAGCGTCTTCGATATCAAAGGCAGCAACTTATTGATATAAAAAACTTATCTGCTGAAATTAAGTTACTTAAGGAGAAGCTAAATACCTTAACTCATTCTCAAATTCCTTTATCAAAAAGTATTCAACAAAAAATGCTTCTTGGCTTTAAAGCAGGTAAGTATGCCGTAACAGATATACAGCTATCGACTTTAGAACTACAGCAAAGGCAGCTACAGGAAATTGAACTCAATAGAAATATTTTTCAAAAAACAATGCAGCTAGATTGCCTACGGTTTGGTATTGAGCCAGAAAGTATTTTGTATACAGATGCAATTAATAATTTAAATAAATCTTTGAGATTGGGGATGGAAAATGAATAAGAGTAAGTTATGGATCGGAATTATTGGTGTATTTACAGCATGCATCATCGGTTTTATTTTTAAAGTACAAGAGTCTAAACATTCAGATAGCCATGATCATGAAGGTGAGTCAAAGACTGAAAAACACAATGATGAGGCACAATCAGATCATAAAGAAAAAGAATGGAGTATGGTAATAACACCTGAAGAAGCTGTGCAACAAGGTATGAATATTGCAAAGGTTGAACAAGGTGAAGTGAGCAACTCATCACTTTATCCTGCAAAGATTGTGCAGAATCCAAATCAACAGGCACATATTTCATCAGGGTTTTCTGGTCGTATAGAAAAGGTTAATGTTTCTTTAGGGCAAACGGTAAAGAAAGGAGATATTTTGGCATGGGTATCTTCACCAGAACTGATTGATCAGCAGGCAAATTTGAGTTTAGCAGAAGAAAACTTAAAGCTATCTCAGCAAGATTATCAGCGAGAAAATCTACTTTTTCAACAAGGTATTTCAGCGCAACAAGATTATTTAAAGGCTTTTAATGCTTATAAACGTAGTCAAATTGAAGTTCAAACATTACGCCGTAAATTGGTTACATTAGGTGTAAATACTGCTAATGGAATGTATGCTGTTAAATCTCCAATTGATGGGGTTGTTTCTAAAAAAGACCTTGTAGTAGGTGAGTATATTCAAGTTACAGATCAGGTTATGGTCATTGATGATAATCGTCATTTGTGGTTAGAGTTTGTTATCCCAAGTCATTTTTCTCAAAATTTATCTCAGCTTTCAGATGTAACATTTGAATCGATACAGACACAAAATGTATATCGAGCAAAAATCAGAACAGTTTTACCTGAAGCAAATGAGCAAACAGGTCAAATTAAGGTTCAAGCAGATATAACAAGTCAAGACCCGATGTTAAAACCAAATATGATGGTAAATATTCGCTTGGCAACAAAATCATCAAAAGTAAATCGTATTTTAAAAACTGCGATACAGAAGGTTGAGGGTAAAAACGTTGTATTTACTGTGACCGAGCAACAAGGGAAACTCCTTATTCAGCCTACAGAAGTCGTACTAGGTTTAGACTCTGAAAAAAACTGGGTTGAGGTTGTCGAAGGTTTGGATATAGATCAACGCTATGTTACAGAAGGAAGCTTTACTCTGAAATCTGATATGGAGAAAGGAGAAGCTGATCATGGGCACTAAGCACGATGATACTTTTCCAAAGTCTAAGGGTATTTTTGATTCAATTATTCAATTTTCAATTCAAAATGCACTATGGGTCATATTGTTTACACTTATTTGGATTGCTATTGGAGTTTTTAGTTATCAGAGACTCTCAATTGATGCAGTTCCAGATATTACGAATGTTCAAGTTCAAATTAATAGTGAAGCAAAGGGATTCACAGCATTAGAAACTGAGCAGAGAATTACATATCCAATTGAAAATGAAATGGCGGGTATTCCAGACTTACAGCAAACACGTTCGATCTCTCGTTACGGTTTATCTCAGATAACTGTAATTTTTAAAGATGGTACGGATATATATTGGGCAAGACAGCAAATTACAGAGCGTTTGCAAAAAGTTAGAGGAGAGATGCCATTATCTGTAGAGCCTAAGATTTCACCTGTTTCTACAGGACTAGGTGAAATATATCAATGGGTAATACGCGCTGATACTAATGCCAAAAAGCCCGATGGTTCTGTGTATAGCCCAATGGATTTAAGAGAAATACAAGATTGGATTGTAAAACCACAGATACAACGACTTTCTGGTGTTGCTGAAGTAAATAGTATTGGAGGATATGATAAAAATTATATTGTTTCGCCAAATTTGAGTCGACTACAGCAACTTGGTATTTCTTTAAACCAAATTACAGAAGTCTTAGAACAAAATAATGAGAATAAAGGTGCAGGATTTGTTGAAAATAATGGTCAGCAATTGACTGTACGTGTGCCCGGTGTTTTAAAAACGGTTTCAGATATTGAAAATGTTGTGGTACAAAATAAAGGCAATACACCTATTCGTATTTCAGATATAGCAACTGTTTCAATTGGTCATGATTTACGAACAGGCGGTGCTACTTATAACGGTAAAGAGGCTGTTTTAGGTATTGCAATGATGATGATGGGAGAAAATAGTCGTACCGTTGCTCAAACTGTTCATAAAAAAGTACAAGAAATTCAAAAAACACTTCCAAAAGGTGTGGTGATAGAAACGGTATATGACCGTACGAATTTGGTTGATAAAGCCATTAAAACCGTCGTCAAAAACCTGATTGAAGGTGCTGTTTTAGTCATTGTTATTCTATTTATATTCCTAGGGAACTTTAGAGCAGCATTAATTACAGCATGCATTATTCCTCTATCAATGCTATTTACTCTAACAGGAATGGCAGAACAAAAAATTAGTGCCAATTTAATGAGTTTAGGTGCTTTAGATTTTGGAATTATTATTGATGGTGCTGTAGTTATTATTGAGAACTGTATACGGCGACTTGCTAATGCACAGCATGAAAAAGGACGTTTGTTAACACGTAAAGAAAGGTTTAGAGAAGTATTTTTAGCAGCACAGCAAGCAAGAAGACCACTTATTTTTGGTCAGCTGATTATTATGGTGGTATATATTCCAATCTTTGCACTTACAGGTGTAGAGGCGAAATTATTCCACCCAATGGCAATGACAGTTGTACTCGCACTTGTTGGTGCAATGATTTTATCTTTAACTTTTGTGCCCGCGGCAGTGGCTCTATGCGTAACAGGCAAAGTTTCTGAAAAAGAAAGCCGTTGGATGATAAAGCTAAAAGAGATTTATCTATTAGTACTAGATATAACATATGCATATAAAGCGATACTTATTGCAGTAGTCATATCTATCTTATGTATTACAGGCACGATTGCTTTTAAAATGGGTACAGAGTTTACGCCTAAACTAAGTGAAGGAGACTTTGCAATACAATTTATGCGTGCGCCAAGTACAGGCATAGAACAATCTTTGCAAATGCAAGAAAAAGTTGAGCAGCAACTGATTCAGAATTTCCCAGAGGTTAAAGCAATATTTGCACGCACAGGCACTGCTGAAGTTGCTACAGATGTTATGCCACCAAATATTTCAGATAGCATTGTTCTATTGAAGCCTCAAGCTGAATGGTCAAATCCTAAAGAAACGATTTCTGATTTAAGACAACGTATGATGGCATATGTTGAACATATTCCTGGAAATGCAAATGAATTTTCTCAGCCTATTGAACTTCGTTTTAATGAGTTGATCTCTGGTGTGCGAAGCGATATTGGTGTAAAAATTTTTGGTGATGATTTAAATGTTCTAGCAGATGAAGCCCAAAAAGTAGAAAAGCGGCTAAAGACTATTGATGGTGCAAGTGAGGTGAAAATAGAGCAAACGCAAGGGTTGCCTATGTTAAATGTAGATATACAGCATGACAAGATTGCACAATATGGTCTTTCTACAAAGATGATACAAGACTGGGTTGCGATGGCAACTGGTGGGCAATCTGTCGGTAAAATTCTGCAAGGAGATCGCCGTTTTGATTTTGTTGTAAGGCTATCTCCAACATTGAATAGTTTGGAGCAGCTACAGCAATTACCGATTTCATTGCCAGGTGGTGGCTCTATTGTTTTAAAAGATGTTGCAAAAGTTGAAGAAGTGAGTGGTATTAGCCAAATTAGTCGAGAAGAAGGGAAACGCCGTATTGTTATTACTGCAAATGTACGTAATCGTGATTTGGGCTCTTTTGTACAAGAAGTACAGCAAGTCATGCAACAACAGAAGCTAGCTGCTGGCTATTGGATGAGCTATGGTGGTCAGTTTGAAAACCTACAGTCGGCAGCGCAACGAATGCAAATTGTTGTGCCCATTGCGCTTACTTTAATTTTTGTTCTATTGGTTGCTGTTTTTGGTCGTTTGCAAGAAAGTTTATTGGTCTTTATGGGAGTTCCTTTTGCACTTTCTGGTGGTGTTGTTGCATTGTGGTTAAGGGATATTCCATTTTCTATGTCTGCGGGTATTGGATTTATTGCATTATCAGGTGTTGCTGTACTCAATGGCTTAGTCATGCTGACCTTTATTAAGGAACTAGCTCAGAGTCATTCATTGGTACAAGCCATTTGGCAGGGTGCTATTTTAAGATTACGCCCAGTATTAATGACAGCCTGTGTTGCTTCTTTAGGGTTTGTACCAATGGCATTGGCAACGGGTACGGGTGCTGAGGTTCAGCAACCATTAGCAACGGTTGTTATTGGTGGAATTGTGTCATCAACATTGTTGACGCTTATAGTCGTACCTATTGTTTATAGATGGTGGAATGAACGTAAAAGTTAGTTGTTCGCTGTAATTATATGTCCTACACACTATTACGTGTAGGACATATAAAAAATTATAATATTTTCTGATCGCGTATTTGTTGAATAGATAAAATCTGTTGACCATCTTGGTCAAAGTTATTTGGATCTAGCCAAGATTGAAGTACAGATTTATTGAGTGACCACTCACTATCTATTAAAGAAAACCAAGATGTGTCTCTACTTCTATTTTTATATACAACTAGTTTCCTAAAAGTGCCTTCATAAGTAAAGCCTAGACGTAATGCTGCTTTTTTTGATGGATCATTGAAAGAATCACATTTCCATTCATATCTTCTATATTTAAGTTCGTCAAATATATATTGCATAAGTAGATATTGTGCTTCTGTAGCAATTCTCGTTTTTTTGAGTTGTGGTGAGTAAAGTACAAATCCCATTTCTACAACACCGTTTTCTGTATCTATACGCATAAGTGCAATAGAGCCAACCGCTTGTTGAGTTATTTTATTGATCACTGCGTAATGTATAGGGTCATTGCTTATTTCAAATTGATTGGCGCAGGAAAGGTATTCTTCAAAGTTTCTAAAAGGTCCTATAGGGAGCCATGTCCAGTCTCTATCATCTAAAGCCTCAGAATAGGCGCTATATAAATCTTTTGCATGAAGATTCACTTTATAAGGCACTAAAGTACAATATTTACCATCTAATATTTTCTTTTGGGGGAGATCTCTTTTATCCCAATTGAGGATTGGCTCGCCAATAGGCTGATCATACTGATTTTTATGCATAGGAAGTCTCTACTTTAAATGATTTTTTATAATCTTATTGTATTTATATAAATGCAAATAGGTGATAGAAATTTTTCTTTAGTTTCTAAGAAAAATAATAAAAAAATAGGCTATAAATAAGACAATTGGGAAAAAATTATAACTAATGTTTTTTTTGTGGAATTTTTTTTAGAAATACGTCAAAATTTATTTTATTTAGGAAAATAATTCGGTTTGGTTAGCGCTATATTATAAATCAGGGTGTGATGGGGATCGAGAAGAGCGTCAGTTAGATTGGGAGATTGCTGACTTAACTCAAAAGGTTCATTCTCGGCTTTAAACACAGTAAACCAAAAGTTGATCTGCGTCAGCAATATGTTACCCACATAACGCTGTTTAAAGTAAACAAATTGTTTTCCCTTGACCCTTAAAATTTTATGCCTGCCTCGATATATTTTCCGTAAAAATCTTAACTATAAGGGAAAATATGCAACTCGATCGTTTTGATAAACAGATTCTTGAAATTCTAACGCATGAAGATTTAAATTTAAATGAATTGTCTGAGCGAATAAACTTATCTGTCAGTTCTGTGCATCGCCGTATCAAGCTACTGATTGAAGCAAATGTGATGACAAGCTTAAAAAGAGAAATTAATTATGCAAAATTAGGTTTTAAACTGCATATTCTTTTGCAAGTTTCTTTAAGTAAGCATGACAGTGAAACATTTGATGTTTTTTTAGCAGAAATTGAATCAATCGCTGAGGTGATTAATGCTTATCTAGTCACAGGCCAAAGTGCAGACTTTATTGTAGAACTTGTTGCTAAAGATATGGAAAACTATAGTGAAATTCTTCTACGCCGCATTGCAAAAATTGATAATGTAACAGCACTCCATTCGAGCTTCGTGATTAAAAAGTATGATGTGTTTAACTGCCATAGTATGTTGAGTCATATTTAATAAAATAAATGGGGAGTGTGACTCCCCATATTTTTATAAAATATTCTTTAGTCGTTTTATAACTTCTTCACATTGTTGAATGTCTGCAACAAGCGCCATTCGTACATGATTTTCTCCCGGATTACCATGAGCAGTTTCTCTAGATAGATAACGTCCAGGAAGTACTTTAATATTTGCTTCTTTTAATAGTTTTCTTGCAAATTTTTCGTCATTATCGACTTTTAACCAATAGTAAAATCCTGCATCAGGTTTTTGTAATGGCAGTAAATGACTCAACTCGTTTTGGAATAGATTGAACTTTTGACGATACTGCTTTCTATTTTCTTCGACATGGGTTTCATCATTCCAAGCAACAATAGAAGCAATTTGATGTTGTACAGGCATAGCTGCACCATGATAGGTTCTATATTGTAAGTATGGTGCTAAAAGCGCTGCATCACCTGCAATAAAGCCTGAGCGCATGCCCGGTAGGTTTGAACGTTTTGACAATGAATGAAATACAACACAATTTTTATAATCATTGCGTCCCATATCTGCACAGGCTTCAAGCAGTCCAACAGGTGCTTGTTCAAACCATAGTTCTGAATAGCATTCATCTGAAGCAATTGTGAAATTGTATTGATCAGAAAGTTGAATTAGTTTTTGCAGTTGCTCTTTAGAAAATGTTGCTCCTGTTGGATTGCCCGGAGTACATATAAAGAGAAGCGTTGTCTTTTCCCATACTTCTGCAGGTACGGCATCAAAGTCGCCTAAATACCCATTTTCTGCTGTACAGTTAATAAAGTATGGTGTGCCTCCTGCTAAAATTGTTGCTCCTTCATAAATTTGATAAAAAGGATTGGGCATAACTACATATGGATTGTCTTCACGGTTAATAACTGCTTGTACGAATGAGAAGATTGCTTCACGTGTACCAGAAACGGGTAACACTTCTGCATCAGCACTGATGATATTTAAATGAAACCGTTGTTTTAGCCAATTTGCGATTGCTTCGCGTAGCTCAGGTAGACCTTTGCTACTTGGATATGTTGAAAGATGTTTAAAGTTTTGGCTTAAAGAATCAATGACAATTTGTGGCGCAGGATGTTTGGGTTCGCCAATTGATAATGGGATCAGTGGTAAATCGACAGGTTGAATGTCTGAAAAAAGTTTATTTAACTTTTCAAAAGGGTATGGATGTAATTGTGATAGATGATGATTCATAATATGCTTACCGATGTTGAATAGTCACTTGATTAGATGCTTCATCTAAAGCAGCTTTTAATTGTTGTGTAAGAAGATTAGATTCTTCTTCAGAAAGAGGGATGTCATCTTTTTTTGTGACAAAGAATATATCTTCTGCTTTTTCACCAAGTGTGACAATTTTTGCAGAGTGTATATCTAAGCCTTGCATCATGAATAATCCCCCAATTTTTGCAAGTAAACCAGGATGATCAAGTGTAGAGATCTCTACAATGTTTTTTTGTAATGATGCATCAAAACGAATAGACACTTTATTCTCGATATTAAAGTGTCTAAGTTGTCTAGGAATACGGCGCTGCATTAGATTTGGATATTGGTCTAAATGGCTTAAGGCTTCGATAAGGGCATTTTTAACAGTAGCTTGACGCTCAGGATCATTTAATAATGTACCAAAACGGTCTAATACAATATAGGTATCTAAACTGAAGTCTGTATTGGCTGTAATAATTCGTGCATTTTGTACATCAAGGTTCATTCGATCGAGTACAGCAACAGTGGTTGCAAATAGGTTGGGTTTATCTTGTGTGTAAATAAATACCTGAACTGCATCTTGAGCTGCCTGACGCTGTGCACGTAAGAGTATAAGAGGTGTTGGGTTGTCGCCGTGTTCAAGAATGGCTTTGGTGTGCCATACAATTTCATCAGCAGATTCTTTGATGAAGTAATCATCGCCAAGTGCTTGCCAAACTTGCTCTACTTCTACAAGTGAAAATTCATGTACAAGTTTCTCACTGGCAGTGAATTTCGTATCCTCTATGAGCATTTGATAGTCGACAGGCCGATCTAGTCCGTGACGAATGACTTCTCTTGTTTGTGTATAAAGCTGACGCATTAAAGAAGCGCGCCATGTATTCCAAAGTTTAGGATTGGTGGCATTAATGTCTGCAACGGTTAGCGTATATAAGTAATTGAGATAATCTATGTCTCCAAGTTTATCTGCAAATGCTTTAATAACATCTGGGTCCGAAATATCTTTCTTTTGTGCTGTAAGTGACATCAGTAAATGATTCTGTATCAGCCAAACAATAAGCTCTGTATCGGGCTTAGAAATGCCATGTGCTTCACAGAAGTCATAAGCATCTTGTGCACCAAGCTCACTATGGTCACCGCCACGTCCCTTTGCAATATCGTGGAAGAGTGCAGCTATCATAATAATTTCTTTACGTCTAAGGCGCTGATATACAGAGCTGACAACAGAAAATGATTTGGCAAACTCAGGCTCTTGAAATCTTTCTAAATTGCGCAGTAATAGTAGCGTATGTTGGTCTACCGTATATATATGGAATAAATCGTATTGCATGAGACCCATAATTTGGCCAAAAGCAGGTAGATATTTTCCAAGTATGCCATACCGTCGCATATGTGAAAGTGTTTCGTAGAGGCGTGTAGAGGAGCGAATAATATTGATGAATAAATGGCGGTGTTCAGGATTATCTCTAAAATTTTGATCTATACTTTTTGCTGCAAGTACAAGCAAACGTAATGTGCGTGCACGAATTCCTGTAATTTCAGGATGAATACCAATAAGATAAAATATTTCTAAGATAGCACTGGGCTGTTCTGCAAATATTTTATGATGTTGAACTGCAATTTTTCCATCAATCAGTTTAAAACGATCATTCAAGATAACAATATTTTTTTCTGTATCTTGATCCTTCGGTTGAATTGCAACTTGATTGAAATAATCTAATAAAATTTCATTCAGCGTAAATACTTGTTGTGCCATTCTATAGTAGCGTTTCATAAACTGTTCTATAGGATAGTTACGGTGTTGGTCTTCTTGATTGGTATAGCCAAATTTTGCTGCAATTTCACGTTGATAATCAAATAGCAGTCTATTTTCATCACGTTTGGTGAGTTTGTGTAGGTGGTGCCTAATTTCCCAATAGAATGTTTCGGCTTGTTCTAGCATTTCTAGTTCGAACTCAGAGATAAAGCCTAAGTGAACTAAATCATAAATACGGTTTACACGGAAATGTCGTTTTGCAATCCAACCAATTTGGTTCATATCTCGAATGCCGCCCGGAGCATTTTTAATATCTGGTTCTAGATTGCTTTCAGTATTGTGATGTTGCGCATGACGTTGTTTTTGTTCTAGCATTTTTGCATCAAAGAAATCACGATCTGTCCAAACGTCATTAACCGTACGCCGTGGCCATTTTGCTAAAGTTTCATTGCCAATAATGAGACGAGCTTCGATAAGAGATGTTGCAATGGTAAGATCTGATTTTGCTTGTTCTATACATGATTGTAGTGTGCGTACACTGACACCGGGTTTAATATTTATATCCCATAAGAGTGCAATAAACTTTGAAACTTTTTCTTCTTGTTCTGTTGTAAGCTCAGATGTAGATAATATCATGATGTCTACATCTGAATAAGGTAACATTTCCCTACGACCATAACCACCAACTGCAAAGAGAGAAATGGTTGTTTCTTCTGAGAGTTGAGTCATTTGCCATAAGAATGTAAGTGCATCATCAATTGCATTAGATCGAGCCAATACAATGTCGCGGATGCTGTAACCATATTCCTCAAAGTTTTGATCAAGGTGTTGTTCTATATCATTTCGCCATTGTTGTAATGAGGAAATATCTTGGTCATGTTGAATATATTCGGTTAAAGCACGCATTTTTACCATTGTATTTGCCCTTTTCTTTATGCTTTTACACTTATTTGTTTTGCAGATTCTCGTGCAATTTCACGAGCATGGTCAGTTGTTGCTGCACGTGCAGTAATGACACCCATACGACGTTTTACGAAGCCTTCAGGTTTACCAAAAAGGCGTAAGTCTGTATTTGGGTTTGTAAGCGCCGTCTCTAGATGATTAAATGAAAGGTTTGTACCATCTGTACCTGCATAGATTACAGCACTTGCAGCAGTACTATGCTGTTCGGTATTTACAGGTAAACCTAAAATAGCGCGTGCATGAAGTTCAAACTCATTTTGAAATTGAGAGGCAAGGGTAACTAAGCCTGTATCATGTGGGCGAGGTGAAACTTCACTAAACCAAACTAGATCGCCTTTTACGAAAAGCTCAACACCGAAGATACCACAGCCACCTAATGCAGTTGTGATTTTATCGGCAATATGTTGTGCGGACTCTAATGCGGCTTGAGACATTGGCTGTGGCTGCCAACTTTCGATGTAGTCGCCGTTTTGTTGCTGATGACCAATGGGATTGCAAAAGTGGGTTTCAATTGCACCAGATGTAGGATTCTTTGCGCGCACGGTGAGTAGTGTAATTTCAAAATCGAAGTCAATTTGCGATTCTATAATGACTTTACCTTGGTTTACACGTGCAGCTTGCATCGCATAGTCCCATGCAGCATCGACCTCCTCAAAACTTTTAATGTGAGATTGTCCTTTGCCTGACGATGACATTACAGGCTTAACAAAATTTGGATAGCCAATATCATCACAGGCAGCACGAAAAGATGCTAGATTGTCTGCGAAACGGAAATTTGATGTAGGTAAACCGAGTTCGTCTGCTGCTAAGGTACGAATACCTTCGCGATTCATTGTTAGGTTGACTGCTTTTGCTGAAGGGATAATCGTTGTTTTATTTTGTTTCTCTATATGAAGTAAAACTTCTGTTGCAATGGCTTCAATTTCAGGAACGACTAGATTAGGTTGTACTTCATCTATGAGTTGTTGTAATGCAATTGGATCTGCCATATTTAAAGTATGTGAGAAGTGAGCAACTTGCATTGCAGGCGCATTATGGTAGCGATCTGCAGCATGTACTTCAACGCCTAAACGCTGTAAGGATATAACAACTTCCTTGCCAAGTTCTCCTGAGCCTAATAATAATACTTTGAATGCTGATGGTTGCAGAGGTGTGCCAATTGTAATACTCATGTCATTATTCCTTGTTTCAGGTTATTTTAGAATAACAGAACTCGGAATGCTGTTAAGTATTCAAAAGTATATTTTTTGAATAAAATGACTAATTTAGTGGTATTTTTTTATATAGCGCCGATTTGATGTATCTTATAGCGTAGTGTATCGCATGAGTAAGAAGTGAAATCGTTATGATGTTGTACAAAAAACAGTATATGGCTCTAGCACTCATTGGTATGATGCTTGGGTTAACCGCATGTAATAATAACAATGGTCAAAAGGTTGAAATTAAGCCTGCACCTAATTTGAGCAAAGATGCAACAGAATATGCAAAAAAATCTTGGGAATTAATGAACCAAGTGGAGCCAATGGTTGAAAATCATGAGTTGACTAAAATTGACAGTGAAGTACGTAAGCCTTTACGAGAGCTTGGTAGTCAATGGATGATTAATGTGAAAATGGGTGACTCTGTTGCAGAAGGAAACTTTGCATTATGTAGAAAGGCGATGGTCAGTTTGGATACATGGGCACGTGCTGTGCAGGCCAATGATGATTCTCAAACTGATGCAAAGGAGAGTTACCTACATAATAAAGGGTTGTGTAAAAGTGCATTAGATAGCCCTGCACTAGGAAATAGTTAAAAAAAAGAAGGTGATCATCACCTTCTTTTTTTAAATCTTAGCTGAAAAGCTTATGATTTTTTATTCATTGACATTTTAGACATTGAATCATGATTCATTTTCTTGTCTGATTTAGCTGCACTAGAGCCAGCTTTAGCAACACATTTGCCGCCTTTATGATGTGGACCTGTACCGCCTTGTAAAGATGAGCCTTTAGGGCAAGCCATAGCACCTGCGCTTAATGTTGCAACGCTTAATGCAATAATAGAAGTAGAAAGTAATTTTTTCATTGTATTTTACCTATATAGGATAGTAAATCTTTAAACAAGATAAGGATAATCAATTAAAAATATAAACTGCAAGAAATAAGTCGTATTTTATTGAAATTTTTTGAATTGAATTTGTTGTTTTTAATGTAATTTAAAAGAACTAGATAAATCTAGTTCTTTTTATTTTGAGTCTATGCTGTTTTGACGAAATTTTGCATCAATCATTGCCCAAACAGAAAAAGCAATAGATACACCAATTGCATATAAAAACTGTTCAGCTTTTAGGTTGCCACTAATAACGCCCTGAACGCTTAGAGTAAGCATTAGTGCTATAGTCATAACCATATAGATAGCAATATTTGGATTGATTCTTGTATTCATGATTGCCTCCAATATGTACTTAGATAAAAAATATCTTCAGATAAGTGAATGTAAGTTTAGTATTTTACTTGGAATTTTAAAAAGGTCAAGTTTTTGCTATCAAAGTTATATTACTGAATTATGACAATATGAAATAATTTAAAAAAATACCTGCATGGTTGCAGGTATTTTCATCAAATATCGTGAGAAGTTAAGAGGATTTGAATCTATCAATAATCACACAGATAATAAGTAAAATTACAGATGGGATGAACCAATCTAAATTTTGTTCAGCAAGTGGCAATGCATTGATAAGGTCAGGTACAAGTCCTTTGAGTTCAGAAGATCTTAATCCCTCAAAAATACCAATAATAAAAGCCAGTGCAGCAACAGGCAGTACAACGTGTTTTGGACGATTTAACTTTTGTACAAACAATCCTGCAAGAATAACAACAATCGCTGGTGGATAAATTGCAGTAAGAATAGGTACTGAAATTGAAATAAGTTTAGTTAAACCAAAGTTTGCAAATGCCAAAGAGAAGAGTACAAATACTAATACAAGTATCTTATATGGGATCTTCGTCATTTTATGGAAATATTCTGCACATGAGCATGTTAAGCCTATTGCTGTAACTATACATGCGAGAAATATAAGTAAACTTAGGAACCAAGAGCCCGTTTGTCCCAACGTATTTAGAACATATGCATGTAAAATTTCTGCGCCGTTTGTTGCTGTAGGTAGGAAAGAATGGCTTTGTACACCTAATCTAAATAAGCATAGATATAGAATGGTTAATCCAACACCTGAAATAATACTGGCAATAACAGCATACTTTGTAATGAGTTTGCTGTCTGTAACACCTCTAGATTTAATTGCTTGTACAATAAGTATACCAAATACAAGTGCCGATAGCGTATCTAGTGTGAGATAACCATTCACTAATCCTTCTGCAACAGGCTGTTGAACATAGTTATGGGTTGCAGGTGGAATATCAAGTAAAGGAACAAATAATGTTACGCCACATAAAACAGCAAGTGCTAAAATTTTAATTGGTGCAAGAATATGTCCAATCGAATCTAATAGTTTATTTGGGTTAAGTGAAACCAAAGTTACAATAACAAAATAGACAATACTATAGATAAGTAGTGGTTTTTGTGGATCGGTAAAATGAGAAGAAAGTCCAATTTCATATGAAACGGATGCTGTTCTTGGTATACCAAATAGCGGACCTACCGATAAGTAACAGGCAACTGCAAGTAATACACTCGCAAAACGACCAATAGATGAACCTAATGTTTCTATTGAACCTTGTACTCGACCTAACATAATAATGCTAAGGACAGGCAAGCCAACAGCTGTGACTAAGAAGCCTAAAGCAGCGAGCCAAACATGGTCTCCTGCTTGGTATGCAACAATCGGTGGAAAAATAATATTTCCAGCCCCAATAAACAATGCAAAAGTCATAAAGCCTAATGCAAATGTATCTCGAACATTCAGCTTAGTCATAGAATTAAAGGTAATATAGAATCTTAAAGTTAGGATTCTAAGACAAAAAAACTAATTTTAGAAATATTCTTATTAAATTTATGCATTTTTTGAAAAAAATGGCTCAAAAATCTATTTTTTTGAGCCAAATATTTTATATCTTTATGCGTTTTTATTCATTTTATCGAAAATTACAGAGATGAATAAAACAATTGCACATGGGATAACCCAAGCTAAGTTTTGCTCTGCTAAAGGTAATGTTTGTAAAAATGAAGGTACGATAGAAGCAAAAGAAGATGCTTTAATGCCTTCAACAACACCAAAGATAAGCGCAATACCTGTAACAGGAACAAGGACAAAAGATGCTTTATTAAAAAACTTCCAAAAGAAACTCAAAACAATTACAACAATTGCTGGTGGATAAATTGCTGTCAATATAGGAACAGAGAAAGCAATGAGCTTTGTTAAGCCAAGGTTTGAAATAATGAAAGCAAATCCAACCAATAATAATACAAGCAATTTGTAAGAAATATTAGTTAATCTATGGAAGTACTCTGCACATGAGCATGTTAAACCAATTGCAGTAACCACACATGCTAAGAAAATTAGGATACTTAAGAAAATTGAACCTAAGTTACCAAATGAGTGCTGAACAAAAGCATGAAGAATAACCGCGCCGTTACTTGCATTTGGTATAAATGAGTGACTTTGAATACCTAAGCGGAATAAACATAAATATAATGCTGTTAATCCTACACCTGCCATAATACTTGCTATGACAGCATAGCGGGTTATTAACTTACGATCAGTCACACCACGTGAAGCAATTGCTTGTGTAATAACGATACCAAATACTAAAGCGCCTAAAGTGTCCATAGTAAGATAACCATTTACTAATCCTTCAGATACAGGACGAGTAACATAATTATTAATTGGTGGCGCAGCAAAAATAATAGGTAATACAAGCGTTGTAATACATAAAATTGCTAATGCAGCTATTTTTAATGGTGCAAGTACTTTACCAATAGTATCTAATAACTTAGTTGGATAAAGAGATACAATTCCTACAATAACAAAGTAAATTGCACTGTAAATTACAAGAGATGATGATGAACTACCAAAATATGGAGATAGACCAATTTCATATGAAACAGTAGCTGTACGAGGTGTAGCAAATAAAGGGCCTACTGCTAAGTAACAGACGATTGTTAAGATAAGGCTAGCAAATCTTCCAATAGGCGCACTTAATGTCTCAATAGATCCACCAACACGAGCTAGAGCAATAATTGTTAGAACGGGAAGACCAACACCTGTAATTAAGAAACCAAAGGCAGCTAACCAAACATGATCTCCAGCTTGCTGTGCGACAATAGGCGGAAAAATAATATTGCCAGCTCCAATGAAAAGAGCAAAGGTCATAAAACCCAAAGCAATGATATCCCTAATACTAAGTTTAGTCATAACATCGAACAATAATAAAAAGTAATGTTATATTTTAGTGCAAAAGTATCTCTTTTGAAATTCTTGTTTAATTCTTTCAAAAAAAAGGGAAATATTTTACTATAGCGAAAAGTAATTCATATTTTTTTTCAAATAGCCTAAGTGTAGTATTTTTGAGAAGAAATTATTTTCACAAATATGAAGGGTAATTTCATGTATAACTCCAAAGTAAGTATCAAAACAGCGGAAGAAATAGACAAACTGCGTGTAGCAGGAAGGCTAGCTGCTGAAGTTTTATACATGATTGAAAAGCATGTTAAACCAGGTGTAAGTACAGAGTACTTAGATGACATCTGTAATGACTATATTGTAAATACACTTAAAGTGATTCCTGCAAATGTTGGATATCATGGATATACAAAAACAACATGTATATCAAAAAATGAAGTTGTATGTCATGGAATTCCATCAAAATCAGAAATCTTAAAAGATGGTGATATTATCAATATTGACGTTGCAATTATCAAAGATGGATATCATGGAGATACAAGTCGAATGTATCCTGTAGGGGTAATCACACCGCAGGCAAAGAACTTAATCGAAGTGACATACGAAGCTATGAAGGCAGGAATTTACCAAGTTAAGCCGGGGGCAACATTAGGGGATATTGGCCATGCTATTCAGTCATTAGCACAAAAAAATGGATACAGTATTGTTAGAGAATACTGTGGCCACGGAATTGGTAGAGTTTATCATGAGCAACCTAATGTGCTTCATTATGGAAGTAAAGGTCATGGCTTAAAGTTAAAAGAGGGAATGGTATTTACTATAGAACCAATGGTAAATCTAGGGAAAGCTGGGGTAAAAGAGTTATCTGATGGCTGGACTGTAATTACAAAAGATAAATCATTATCTGCACAATGGGAACACATGATTGTTGTAACTCAATCAGGTTTTGAGCTTTTAACGCCTTGGCCTGAAGGAACAGGGAATTACTCTAAAATTTAAAAGATCGATGCTTATGCATCGATCTCTTTTTTGCTCTTACTTTAAATAGCCTAAGCATGGAAAATATATGAGTTACAAAAACAATAACCTAAAAAAAATCAGAAAATCTTACTGGGGAAAAAATAATAAAAACATTCAAGAAGAAAAAAACCATCTAAAAAAAATACTAATAGAAAATAAGATATTCAAAAATATATCTGAAAAAGATCTTGAATATTTTTTTGATACATTACCAAGTGAAATTATAATTAAAGCCTTTGGTTTAGGGCTTAACCATCCTTCAATCACAGTGCTTTTAATAAAGCATATCCAAAAAAATAAAGAAGATTTAGTAAATAAGAAACCACTAAATATAAAATATAGAGCAGAACCCTAATATTTTAAATTTTTAAATACTGCTTGTAAGTTTCCCATAGTTTTTTCAACTTGAAGAGGAGTTAATCCATCAAATGTTCTTGCTAGAATTGCATTGGTTAAATCATTCGTTTTATTTAACGTATCTAAACCAAAATTAGTAATATTCACACGTGTAATACGACCATCATCATTACAAGAATAAGTATCGACTAGTCCTTCGTTTTTTAAACGATAAATAATCTTTGTTGTTGTCGACATTTTGAGTATAAGCATCTCCGAAATTTCAGAAATACTTGCATGAGGTGTAATTAATAAAGCATTCAATATACGTTGTCTAGAGTGGTCAATTCCGTATTTTTTAAGGACATGATCAACACCTTGAACATATTGTGCATGAACTTGAGTGACCCAGTGGAAAAATAAGAAATCCTGATTTTCCATATCAGTTGAAGGCAAAAATCTTAAATATTTTTTAGACATTAAAAAAACCAAACTACGATAAATTTCTAAATAATTGTGACCTATTTCACAAAAAAATACAAATATATAATTTATTTTTTTAGTTATTAAGCAAGCTTTATGTCTAAAGCTTGCTTTTAAAATATATTACTAATTAAACATTAAAACGGAAATGCATGACATCGCCATCCTGAACGATATAACTTTTACCTTCTAAACGCCATTTTCCAGCATCTTTAGCGCCATTTTCACCATTAAATTGGATGAAATCTTCATAAGCAATAACTTCTGCACGAATAAAGCCTTTTTCAAAGTCAGTATGAATGACACCAGCTGACTCAGGTGCTGTTGCACCAACTTTTACAGTCCATGCACGAACTTCTTGAACACCAGCTGTAAAATAAGTTTGTAAACCAAGTAAGCCATATCCTGCACGGATTACAACATTGAGTCCTGGTTCTTCCATTCCCATTGCTTCTAAAAATTCTGTACGGTCTTCATCTTCTAATAAAGAGATTTCAGCTTCAATCTGATTACATAGGGGAACAACAATTGCATTTTCTTCTTTTGCAAGTTGACGTACGGCATCTAGGTAAGGATTATTTTCAAATCCATCTTCAGCCACATTTGCAATATACATAGTTGGTTTTAATGTAAGTAAACCATAACCACGAAGTGCTTTCTTATCATCATCAGATAAGTCTGCGGCACGAGCAGGGAGACCTTCATTTAAAAGAGGTAATATTTTTTCAAGAACGGCTTTTGTAGCAATTGCTTCTTTATCGCCACCTTTTGCAATCTTTGTAAGACGAAGCAGAGATTTACTTACAGTATCTAAGTCTGAAAGCGCTAACTCTGTATTAATAGTAGAAATATCATCTAATGGATCAATTTTACCATTTACATGAATAACATTTTCATCTTCAAAGCAGCGTACAACATGTGCAATTGCATCGGTTTCTCTAATATTTGCTAAGAATTGGTTACCTAAACCTTCACCTTTAGAGGCACCAGCAACTAATCCAGCAATATCTACAAACTCCATCGTTGTTGGTAACACACGCTGTGGTTTCACAATTGCAGATAATTTGTCTAAACGCTCATCTGGTACAGGTACAATACCTGTGTTTGGTTCAATTGTACAAAATGGAAAATTTTCAGCAGCAATAGCAGCTTTTGTTAAGGCATTAAATAAAGTTGACTTACCAACGTTTGGAAGACCTACAATACCGCAATTAAAACCCATGCAATACTCACAAAGATGTAATGTAAAATTATTGTCGATTTTACATTAAAGTTTAAATAAAGTCAGGCAATCATTCATACAAGAATAATTTAAAAAGAAATAGGACGAAAAGATCATTGTTTTTTTAGCATGTGCTCTCTAAAGTAAAGAAATATTATAAATTGGTGGATTATTATTTATGCGTATTCTTTACCAGTTCCCATTGTCTCATTTTTGTGAGAAAGCACGCTGGTTATTAGACTATAAAGAATTAGACTATGTTGCGCAAAATTTAACGCCTATTGTACATCGTGCATTTTCTAGGTTAAAAACAAAGCAAAATACATTACCTATTTTAAAAGACAATGATTTATGGATTCATGATTCAACAAAAATTGCAGAATATTTAGATGAAATATATCCTGAAAAAATTTTAATTCCACAAAATCGTTCATTGAAAGAATCTATTTATAATTTTAATAATATTGCAAATGAACTTGGAGAACATGTACGGCGTTGGACATTGCAAAATATAATTCTAATAGATCAGAAATCGATTGATAACATGATTAATGAAAGAGGATATTTAAGAAAATTTGAGAAGTATTCTAAACCTGTGCTCAAAAAATTGATTAGCCAAAGTCTTCATTTGAGTGATGAGCAAATGAAATATGATCACCATAGAATTATTGAAATCATTGAGATGCTTAATATACAGCTTAAAAATGCACACAAAGGATATTTAGTCGGTGAGCATCTCACACTGGCTGATATATCTATCTGCTCAATGTTAGCTCCTTTGATGAATATTTATGGTACACCATGGGAAATAGGGGAAAGTAAACAGAGTCAAGAATTATTAGATATGCAAATGTTTATTCAAAGCACAGCGATTGGCCAATATGTTCAACGAATTTATAATACTGAACGCAATGCGCGTATTGATTGGAGAGGTATATAATAAGGAGGATTTCTTCTCCTTATTATTTATTAAATAAAATTATTGTTTATATATTTGGTCAAATATACCGCCATTTGAGAAATGTATTTTTTGTGCTTTTTCCCAACCACCAAACATAGAGTCAATTGTAAATAACTGTATTTTGGGAAACTTAGCTGCATATTTTTGGGCTATAGCTTCATTTCTGGGCCTAAAGTTATATTGTGCCGCAAGATCTTGACCAATTGGAGAGTATAAGAAGTTGAGATATCCTTTAGCAATAAGTCGGTTTCCATCTTGATCTACAGTTTTATCAACAATAGCAACTGAAGGCTCCGCGAGAATTGAAATTGAAGGATAAACAATTTCAAAATCAGCTTTTGGATCTTCTTTTTGAGCCAATAGGGCTTCATTCTCCCAAGTAAGAAGAACATCACCTATACCACGCTCTGCAAATGTAGTTAATGAGCCTCTTGCACCTGAATCTAAAACCTTAACGTTATGGTACATTTTAGAAATAAGCTCTTTTGCTGTTGTATCATTACCATGAGGCTGTTTTAAAGCATATCCCCAAGCAGCTAGATATATCCATCTCGGTGCACCACCTGTTTTAGGGTTTGGCGTAATAATATCAATACCTGGTTTTGTTAGATCATTCCAATCTTTAATATGCTTAGGGTTGCCTTTACGCACTAAGAAAACAACAGTAGATGTATACGGCGCAGAATTATCTGGGAACTGTTTTTGCCAATCCTTCCGAATGAATCCTGCCTTTGAAATTTCATCAATATCATTAGAAAGAGCAAGTGTGACAACATCTGCTTTTAATCCTGTTGCTACAGCACGCGCTTGTTTGCCTGAACCACCATGAGATTGTTTAAAATCTATTTTTTGACCTGTTTTGCTTAACCAATACTGACCAAACTGCTGATTAAAGGCTTTATAAAACTCACGTGTTGGGTCATAAGATACATTTAAAAAATCTTTAGTTTCTGCAAATGCAGGTGCAACAAGAAAAAAACTAAGTAAGCTTGAGAAAAAAATACGTTTCATTATAGGCTCTATATTACAGTCATTTTCTATGTATAGCCTTAGCTATAATAATGTTTAAATAATTTTATCTACAATAGATATGAAATATCTTGCTAAAGATTGCCTTTAGCTCATTTTATTAGAAGTATATTAGAAAAATCTATTTATTAAATTTAAATAAGTAATACAGTTTTTCTTATTTTTTTCTTATTTGTACGAGATTTAACATATACATAATATTCATAAGTCAGTGCTATAGCCATGCGAAAACAGTATAAGAAGCCACTTTTCACAACAGTTATTGTATTGGCTGCGCTTGTTGGTTTTTTGGTATATCAAACACGTGGAAATACAGATATAACAGATGAAGGTAAAAAGCCAATCATCATTGCCTATCAAACAGGGGTAGATCCAAGTAAAGTTGCACAGGCAGAAGGCTTATATGAAAAAAATAGTAACCAACCCATTGAGTGGAAGAAGTTTGATACAGGACCTGATGTTGTCAATGCACTAGCATCAGGTGATGTTTCTATTGGAAATATTGGCTCAAGTCCATTCGCTGCTGCAACAAGTAGAGGCGTGCCAATTGAAGCATTTTTAATTACAGCAAAACTAGGAAGCTCTGAAGCACTTGTAGTTAATCAAAAATCAGGTATTAAACAGCCAAGTGACTTAATTGGTAAGACCATTGCTGTACCATTTGTATCAACCACACATTACAGTTTATTGTCTGCATTAAAGCATTGGAACATTCCTGAAAATAAAGTCAAAATTATTAATTTACGTCCACCTGAGATTGTTGCTGCTTGGAACCGTGGCGATATTGATGCCGCTTACGTATGGGAACCTGCTTTAAGTAAAGTTAAAGCAACAGGTAATGTATTAATTGACTCTCATCAAGTTGGCGAGTGGGGTGCACCAACTTATGATTTATGGGTTGTAAGAAAAGACTTTGCAGAAAAAAATCCCGAGTTTTTAAAATCTTTTGTGAGTACTGCATTAACTCAACTTGAGAAATACAACCAAAACCCTGAAGCATTTTCGCATGATGAGAAAAATGTAAATGAGATTTCAACATTAACAGGTTCTAGCCCTGCTGATATCGCACTATTACTTTCAGGAAATACGTACTTAAGTAGAAAACAGCAAATCGAAACGCTTTCAAATGAATTTTCTAAAAATATTTTAGATACGGCGCAATTTTTGAAAGGGCAAGGCAAAGTCGATCAAGTGAAAGCAGACTATCACGACAATGTATCTACAGCATTTTTGCAATAAATAAGGAGAATATGATGAGTACATTAGTTGCTGAAAATATTGGACTGACATTTGCCAAACAAGAAATACCAACACTTGAAAATATTAATTTAAGTCTTTCAGAAGGCTCTCTTACTGTTGTGCTCGGTGAGTCTGGTTGTGGTAAAACTACCTTATTAAATATATTAGCAGGATTTCAAAAACCGACTGTTGGACATATTTCACTCGATAAAAAAATTCTACATGAACCTGATGAAACGAGAGCTGTCGTTTTTCAAGAGCATGCTTTATTCCCGTGGCTAAATGTAGAAGAAAATATTTCATTTTCTTTAGATATAAAAAAAGAGAAAGAACAAGTAATTGCACAGAAAGTAGCAGAAATTCTTCAAATTGTTGGGCTTAGTCATGTTGCTAAGTCCAATATTTGGGAATTATCAGGCGGAATGAAACAACGTGTTGGTATAGCTCGTGCATTGATTAGCCATGCAAACTTTATTTTACTTGATGAACCATTTGCTGCACTTGATGCATTTACACGAGAAAATATGCAAAAACTCGTGCTCGATTTATGGTCTAAGCGGAATAAAAGTTTTTTTCTAATTACACATGATATTGAAGAAGCACTTCTATTGAGTGAAGAGCTTATTATTATGCAAGCAAAACCAGGAAGAATAGCGAAAAGACTGCAATTGGACTTTTCACATCGTTATCGCAATGGAGAAAATATCCGCTCAATTAAATCTGATCCTCAATTTATTGAACTTCGCGAACAATTATTCTCACAGCTTAGCCATGAAGTGGAGTCACAGATATGAGTAGCATCGTAGATACTCGGGATAAAGAAAAAAAAGGGCATAGTGTGGCACAAGGCAAAAGAGAAACTTCATCAAATGAGCGTTTTTGGGAAAAGTATCAGAGTCTACTTCTAAGTATTTTGAGTGTTTCAACATTAATTGCCATTTGGTTTCTAGTTACCACGCTAGGATTAATATCTCCATTATTTTTACCGAGCCCTCAAACAGTTTTTCATAAATTTATTGAAGTGAGTCAGCATGGATTTATGAAGGCAACGTTATGGCAGCATTTGGCTGCAAGTATCAGCCGTGTACTGGTTGCGCTTGTAGCAGCTGTTATTATTGGTGTGCCTATTGGGCTTTGGATGGGATTAAATAAATGGGCAAGAGCAATCATTGACCCATTAGTTGAGTTATTAAGACCTATTCCACCTTTAGCATACTTACCATTGCTTGTCATCTGGTTCGGTATTGGTGAAACAACAAAAGTATTACTTATTTTCTTTTCGATTTTGGCACCAATTATTATTAGTAGTACACATGGCGTGTTAAGTCATCAACAAAATAGAGAGCGAGCAGCACTCTCACTTGGTGCAAGCCGTTCACAGGTCTTTTGGTATGTGATTGTACCTACAGCTTTGCCTCATATCATTACAGGTGTTCGTATTGGGCTGGGGGTTGGTTGGTCTACTTTAGTTGCAGCGGAACTGGTCGCAGCAGATAAAGGAATTGGATTCATGGTGCAATCTGCCGCACAGTTTCTAATTACAGATACAGTTATTTTAGGCATTATTGTTATTGCTGTTGTTGCTGTAAGCTTTGAGTTGTTTTTACGTTGGTTACAAAAAGAACTCGCGCCATGGTATAGCAAACAGTTGTAGGAGAAATAAAATGCAACTTCAAATTGAAAAAATTAAACCTGCGATTGGTGCAGTCATTCACGGCGTAAATTTAAATGAACTCAATGATGAAAATTTAGTGCAAATTCATCAGGCACTTCTAGACCATCAAGTCATATTTTTTCGTAATCAGAATTTATCGCCACGCAATCAGGCCAATTTAGCAAATAGTTTTGGTTCACTACATATTCATCCTATTTTCCCAAATGTAGAAGATGTACCTGAAATTCTTATTTTAGATAGCTTGAAGCAAGATTTGAGAGATAACGAGCTTTGGCATACAGATGTAACATTTAGCAAAACACCACCTTTAGGCTGTGTTCTACAAGCGAAAAAAATTCCAGCGTTTGGTGGTGATACCTTTTGGTCTACAGGTATAGGTGCTTTTCGTACATTACCTAAAGAGATTCAACATAAACTATTGGGTTTAACCGCGGTACACGACATTCGCCAATCATTTCCTATTGAGCGTTATGCAAAAACTGATGAAGAGCGACAAAAGCTACTTCAAATTTTTGAGAAGAATCCACCTGTTGTTCACCCTGTGGTAAGAACACACCCTATAACAAAAGAGCCTATTCTATTTGTGAGTGAAGGGTTTACAACAAAAATTAATGAACTAGAAACATCTGAAAGTGATGAACTATTAAAGTTCCTATTTGAACATTCAACACAACCTGATTTACATGTACGCTGGCAGTGGACTGAAGGAGATGTGGCTATTTGGGATAACCGTTGTACCCAGCATAAAGCTCTTTTTGATTATGGAGATGCGCATCGAATTATGCATAGAGCAACAATTAATGGTGATGTACCATTTTATAAAGCGGCATAAATAAAAAAGGTCAGTAATTTTACTGACCTTTTTTAAAATTAAGCAAAACTCACAAAATTTGTCGACTGATATTCTTGTTTTAGATGATGAATCAAAGTCTCTATATCTTTTTCAGTTGTATATTTACCAAAACTAAATCGTACTGCATTTCTAGCTGTTTGTTCATCTCTACCTAGTGCAACCAATACATGTGATGGTCCACCATGCCCTGAATTGCATGCAGAGCCACTTGAAACAGCTGCTAAGGTTTTAATTGCATTGATAATAATAAATGCATCATCATTTAAGAATGATACATTTAAGTAGTTGGCAACGCGCTGTGTTTTATCACCATTTAATACAATGTCTGTAAGGTCGTTCAGGGCATTAAATAATTTTTCTTGTAAAACTTTTAAACGCGCTTGTTCTGTAACTAAATTCTCTTTGGCTAGTCTAAATGCTTCGCCCATACCAACGATTTGGTGTGTTGCTAGTGTACCTGAGCGACAACCTTGTTCATGTCCACCACCGTGAATCTGTGGCTCGATCTCAAATGAGTTCTCATGGTTTACATAAAGTGCACCAATTCCTTTAGGGCCATAAACTTTATGTGCAGAAAGGCTTAGAAGGTCTATACCAAGCTCATGAACATTGATAGGAAGTTTACCTGCAGCCTGTGCAGCATCTACGTGGAAAAAGATATCTTTTGCTTTCGTTATTTTACCAATCTCAGCGATATCTGTAATTGTACCAATCTCATTATTTACCATCATGAGTGATACCAATACGGTATCTGGTCGAAGTGCTTCTTGTACAGAATGAGGCGAAATTAAACCTGTTTCTTTTTCAGGTTGAAGATAGGTGACCTCAAAACCAAGGGATTCTAATTTTATACAGCTATCTAGAATCGCTTTATGCTCAATTTGACTGGTAATAATATGTTTACCGCGATGTGCATAACGCTCAGCTATTCCTTTTAATGCAAGGTTATTCGATTCTGTTGCACCCGAAGTCCAAATGATTTCATCTGCTTTCGCACCAATAAGGTCTGCAACATACTGTCTTGCTTCTTCAATTTGACCTCTTGCATCTGTACCAAAACAATGACCATTTGATGCAGGATTACCAAAGAGACCATCGAAGGATAAACAGTCTGCCATCTTTTTTATAATCTCAGGGTAAACTGGTGTTGTAGCAGCATAATCTAAGTAAATTTGCTGTTTCATGTCCTTAAGGTCTCCATATCTATTTTAACGATTTCTATATCAGAAAAAGTTCTAAAGTAATAAGAATATATATCAGAGCTCAATAGATCAACTGAAATTCACTCATTTTAGGAGTGATTTATAAAACTTATATTGTGTCTTGTGTAGTTATAGAATATTTTGCAAAGAATGAAAATGAATAAAAGCACATATATTAATGAATAAAAGTAATATAAATGTAGAACAGAATAGAATTAAATGATTTAAGGAAAATTATTTGATTTGCATTTTTTATGAAATACTCATCAGATATTATAAAAAGTAAATGATATAGTATCATCTATACTACTCAATTGAGTGTTTTTGTTTGGAATTTCAGTCAGGTAAGCGTTTTATGTACCCAAAAAATAATTTAAAAGAACTCGAAAAACAAATAAAGATAGATTTAGAAAATTTTAATATTCCACCCAAAGACTGGATAAGCTCTGTAAATAATAATCCACCGATTGTGATTATTGGTGCAGGAATGTCTGCGCTATGTTTGGCGTTTGCTTTAAAAATAAAAGGAATTCCATGTGTTCTCTTTGAAAAAAAAGAAGAAGGCTACGAAGGGGCTTGGCTTAGTCCTGCGCTTATGGAAAATTTAAGATCTCCTAAAAATTTAACAGGACCAGCTTTAATTTCTCCATCATTAACATTTCAAGCTTGGTACAAAGCACAATTTGGCCTAACACAGTGGGATGAACTAGAGAAGATTCCACGCGTTACATGGCATCGCTATCTGCAATGGTTTAAAACAATAACAGCTCCCAAAATTCATTATAAACATGAATTAATTGATTTAATTGTAGAAAGAAAAAGTATTAAATTGACTTTCAAAACAGAAAATGAAGAACAAATATACGCTGCAGAACATTGTGTGCTTGCAATGGGTATGGATAGCTTAAGCTCTCCAAATATACCCAATTATGCAAGTCATTTACCCCAGAAATTTTGGGAACATAGCTATGCTGGAACAGACTACACTCGATTTAAAGGTAAAAATATTGGGATTGTTGGGTCAAGTGCGGGAGCAATGGACAGTGCTGCAACTGCATTAGAGCATGGTGCAGAAGTAGTTGAAATACTCTGCCGTACAGATGATTTTCCTAGAGTAAATCGAAGTAAGGCTGCTTCTAATCAAGGTTATCTTTCTTCTTATGCATATTGGAGTGATACCCAAAAATGGGATTTTCAATACTATTTAAAGAAAGAAGGGACACCGCCACCTTTTGGAAGTACATTGCGTGTTTCTAAACATGAAAATGCGTATTTCAATTTTAATGAAACAATTGATAAAGTTGTTATACAGAGTAATAAGCTACATGTTTATACTGAGCAGCATCACTTTATTCTTGATCACTTAATTTTTGCGACAGGATTTAAGCTAGATTGGACAAAAAATATTTGGCTTGAACGTTTACAGCATCAGGTAAAAAAATGGAAAGAAGTTTATACCCCTGAACAGAGCCAATCATACGATGAAATGGGGGAGTACCCATATCTTAGTCCAAGCTTCGAGTTTACTCCTAAAGTGGATGAAAGTTTAGATGTATCTCGTTTATATTGCTTTAACTATAATGCACATATGAGTCAAGGTCCTTTGGTTGGTATGATTGGCGGTGTTGCAAAGGGTGCAGAGACCTTGGCAGAGGCTTTGGCTAAAAAAATATATATAGAACAGTACGGTACTCAAATCAATCATGTGAAAGCAAGTGAAGACTTTGAATTACAAGGTGATGAATGGATTACAGATAAAACTTATAGAAACACAAAAAGAAAAATTGAGTAGAGTACTAGCATGCAGAAAAGCTTTGCCGAACAGACACTCTATATGAGGCATAGACCAATTTTAGAGGTTGTATTGGGTTATTTAAATGATGATTTACCTAAAGTTGCAATAGATTGTGGTTGTGGTGCAGGAAATGAAGTTCAATTTCTACTAGATCAGGGCTTTACAGTCTATGCTTTTGATCAATCTAAACAGGCCGAAGAAATTTGTCGAACAAGATTTAAATACGCTAATCGCTTTATATTTTCAAATAACTCGTTTCATGACTATCCATTTGTTGAAGCTAGTCTCATTACAGCATTTTTTAGTCTTTTCTTTGTTCCTGAAAAACAATTTTTTGATGTTTTGGAAAATATAAAGAAAGCTTTACCCAAGAATGGCATTTTTGCATGCAATTTACTGGGCATAAATGATGCTTGGATAGAAGAATCTCCACATGTATTTTTAGGGTTTAATGAACAACAGCTAAAGGATTTATTTAGCGAATACTTTGATATTGTGTATTTAGACCACTTACAAGAGGAACGTCCTTTGGCAAGTGGCCTAATGAAGTTTTGGGATATCTTCACAGTTATTTTAAAGAAAAAATGATTTCTACCGAAACAACTTAAAGATAAAAAGAATTATTGATAAGCTGCTAAGCACGAAGATTGAATGACCTAAGGTTTCTATACTTTGTCCAAAAATATGACTAATTAAATAAGAAATGACACCAGCAGAACCTATTTGTAAAAATCCTAATATACCCGAAGCAATTGCTGTCTGATTATGTTTACTATTAATTGCTGCTGCTACCGCAAGAGATAACGAAGAACCATTCGCTAAGCTCACAATAAACATTGAAAGAATGAAATAAGCTAAAGAGGGACGTGGGTATATAAATAGGATTCCACCTATAAAAAAACTAATTAATCCAAATAAAATAATATGATCTGAGTTCCAAAATCTTAATAATTTTCGAGTACTATAATTTGCTATGATAATTCCAAAGCTCAGTGGTAAATACAACCATCCTGCTTGTTTTGCAGATAAGAAGTAAATATTTTTAAAAATAAAAGTAGATTGTGTTAGATAAATAAACCATGCTTGATAAATTAAACAAACTATACAAGTATAGATCCAAAAGTTTATATCCTTGAACAGAATGCTGATTGACTCTTTTAAGCATACTTTGGTTTTTTGTCTAGAAGAAGGTTGTTGAGAGAATGAGATTGGTAGAATTTTATAAGTTAAGAAAAGTGCAAATAAACCAAAAATAGCAATAAAAATGAAATTGCTTTGCCAATGAAAATAAGTAGAAAGATATCCTCCAATGAGCGGTGCGATTGCAGGTGAAAGAGAAACAAAGGGGTAAATAATGGCATAAATATAAGCCGATTTTTCTTTAGGAAAACATATAGATATAATATAACGTCCAACAACTAAACCTGATGCTGCACCAATACCTTGAATCAGTCTAAAAATAATAAATAGGTGATATGTATTTGAGATTCCACAAGCCAGTGATGAGAAAATATAAATAATTATTCCAGTGATTAAAACATATTTTGCACCAAAACGTTCAATCAGAACCCCATAGACAAGCTGGGAAAAGGCCAGTGCTATAAGATATATAGAGATTGAAAAAGTTATTTCATCTTCTGAAACAGCAAAAAAATGTGTAATTGCGGGGAGTGTAGGAATATAGATATCAGATGATATCAGTCCAAACATACTTAAAATAGTAATTAAGAGAATGAGATAAAAGTTAGAATACTTTTCCATTTATATAAACCTATTCAGTTCATCTAATATTTGAAAAAGAGTCTATCTATTTTTATGTGTATGAATAATAGATACAAATACAGCAAGATGCTGCGGATATGCAGCATCATATTTATGTAAAATGACTTATTCGGATTTTAAGATGAGAGAATTTTTTTGAACTGGAATGATTTACAAGTTTTCTTAGAGATATATGAATCTAAAACTTTGAGAGCAGCAGCAAAAAAGTTAAATGTTGATCAAGCTACAATTGCAAGACGTCTAAATGATTTAGAAGAAAAACTAAATACAAAACTATTTATTAGATCTAGGAATGGTGTTACTCCAACATCACATGCTTTAGATTTAATTCCACATTTAAATACCATACAACAAGAAACAATAGATATTGAAAGAAAGTTAAACCAGCTTCAACAGGAGGTAATAGGCACTGTAAAAATAAGTACGACAGATAGTCTTGCTATCGAATTTATAACTCCTTTAATACATCGGTTGCAAGTCAAATATCCCAAACTTTGTATTGAGCTGACAACAACAGTCGAAACATTAGATTTAAATAAAGCGGAAGTAGATATTTCAATCCGAACGTTCAGAGCGAAAGAGCAAGATCTCATTGTAAAAAAACTAGCAGAATGGGAAGTTGGCTTATATGCATCAAAAGAGTATATAAATAAATTCGGTCAGCCAAATGATCGTTTACACCATCGACACATTGTGATGTACCAACAAGGGATATTGCCATATCAAAATGACCGGCTAGTTGGTGAGGTAGTAGATCACTCTAATATCATTACTCAAGTAAACTCTAGCTTGATTCTCATGCATATGATTAACTCGGGTTCGGCAATCGGGGAGCTATGTAGTTACTTTGCTAAAAAGAATAATCTTCAACGCATTTGGCCAAATAAAAAACGTGAACAGAATTATGAAGTTTGGTTGGCAATGCATAAAGATAGCTATAAAACAAAAATAGTTCGTATTGTAATTAATGAAATCGTAAAAATATTTGAAAAACTCTAAATAAGATTACTCATCAATTAATAAAAGATTTAAATCAATAATTTCATCTACCCATTCAATACAGTATTTTGCATGGGTAACTAAAATTATTGATTTAACATGCGAGCTTATAAAATCTAACATCTTTTTAGCAGTTTTTTCATCTAATGCAGATGTTGGTTCATCTAAGATTAAAAGGCTTGGTTTTCTTAGTAGGGCTCTAATGATATTCAACCTTTGGCATTCACCTCCAGAAAACTTTTTATAAACATCATCAATTTGAGTGTTTAGGTCTAGATTATAGTTATTTAGAGTACTATCTAAAAAAAGTTCCTTTATATAAAAAAGAAGGTCTTCATCTGTATATGCATAGTTCGCGTTATAAACTAAGTTATCTCTTAAAGTACCATTAAATAAGGTACTTTTTTGCCCGACAAATGCAATTTCTTTAAAAATATTTGATGAGAAATGTTGAGTTATATCTATATTTTTATAAAAAAGTTGTCCTTTCTCTAATTTTTCTAATCCTAACATATGATTGATTAACGTCGTCTTTCCTATACCACTTTCACCAACAATCGCATACTTTTTATTTTTAATAAATTGAAAATCAAAATTTTTAAGCTTTTTCTCACCAAAGCTTAAAAAAGCTGCTTTAAATTGATAAAAATAATCTTTATCTACCAGTTTTTCTTTAGATAATTGATCTTTACTCATATCTAAATAAATTTGAAAGTTTGATAAAGCAACAATATTTGCGCCTAATTTAGTAAGTTGCTGTGACAGCATGAGGAAGGGTGTTGTTAACATAATAATATATGAACTAACTAGTATAAAGTCACCGGAGCTTAATGTATTTTTACTAAATAAGTAGGCAGATATAAGCATAAAAAAAAGAAGAAAAATAAAAATGATAATAACTTGAAATATTAAGGATATGCCTAGCTTTGACTGATTATAAAAGGATGTCTTGACATTTTCTTGAAGAATTCTTTTGAATATATTTGTCTCATATTCAATAGCATTACTTGTTTTTATATCATAAGCATTTGCTACTTTTTGTAAAAAGAAACTATTTACATGATTGCGAGAAGAATAAATAGGGGATAAATATTTCTTATTTCTTTTATTAATATATAGAGATGTTAAAAATATGAATATAGAGAATAAAGTAAAGCATAAGGAGTACAATATATTAATGTTTTTATATAAGTACCAGCACATAAAGAAAGTTTGTATTAATGTTGGAATAAGAATTAGAAATATTGTGGTATTTGTTGCAGAAAATGCATTTGCAGCACGATTAACATCACTGACAAACTTTCCTATATCTATTTTATCTATCTCATACTTTTTTATACTTAAGAAATCTTGCAAACCAAAGCTTAATAAAGAAACTTCAAAAGAGTTTGATAAATATAGACTTGAAATATTTTGTACCCATTCTAGTAACTTGCTAAATAGCCAAACAGATGCATATATAGTAACTAAAGTATATAAATTATTTAAAGTGAATATTCCTGTCGTATCTAGATAGAGTTTCTTTTCATGTGTCTTATCAATGATAATTTTCATGAGAAAAGGAACTGATGTATTTAAGAAAGATGATAATAAAGCTAAGGCAACCATGATGATCAAATGAAAATATGCTTTAGAGTAGTAATTTACAGAAATATTCCATATTCTTTTATACAACTGTAATGATTTCATTATTTTTTAGATCAAATTATTTTGAAAAATAGAATAAACCATCAGCACTACTTAAAGTTAATATTTAAAATACATTATTAATCCAAGAATAAATATATGATCTTCAAAGGTAATGGGTGTAAGCCCGGCATACACACCTCATTTAACATAATATTGATTATACGAACTCATGTATAGGGGCCAACAACAACTAAAATTTGCTGTTGGCCATAAAACTATTCTTTAGCTATTGGAGTCTCAACTTGTTTTACTGTGGTTGAGCCTTGGATTTGCTTAATAGTATTTTCAACTTTTTGTACTTGTGAGCGATCGCTGAGTAATGAATACGTCAAGTCAAAACTTACACTTTGGCCTGCTTCAATTTGTTTAACTCTTTTCTGTGCTCTTTCAATATTCACAGGATATGCATAGCTCGTTCCAGGTTCAATACCAGTCACATAGCCTTGTTTTAAGGTATCTGTATTTTTCCATAAAGTAAGTACAGGAAGCTGCTTTGTATTAAACTCAATTGCAACACCTTTATTATTATCTTTATTGACTAATGCAGCTATGGTATTACCATTTTGGTCTGACAATGGTTTTAAATTAAATACCATTTCATCAAAATCTTTAGTTGACCCTAAATACGTTGTCCAATCTTTTAGACCTTTCTTCGCATAATCATTAAAAGGACTAACTTCACTGACTGGTGCTAAGAATTTTGCACCTTCTTCTAATATTGGCTGAGAAAAGTTACTATGGTAGATAATTTGATAATCATGCCCGTAATCTGCATGATTTGTCAGCACATCATGTAATTTGAATGACGTTTCTCCCGGAATATATGTCAGCTGTGTCATTGTTCGCAAATCAGTTTTTTTAAAGGTACTTTCCTTAATTAAACCCTTGACATGTATAGCAAAAGGTGGTTTTTCATCAATTTCAACTACAACATATGATGCAGGCGTATTTTGAGCTTTACCATGCAAGGAGTATATTTGACCATCAATTGTTGTTGGGTGCCCAGTCCATTCATATCCACAGCGAACAACCATTTCATTAAATCCGTCAAGCCACCCCAATCCATTACGGCTATCTAAATTTATATACGCAGGATTAACAAGCTCGGTTACAGGAGATTTCCAACCAAGATGAACTCCATTACCTTCTGCATGGAGTAATCCCATACCTCGTGTTGGCGAGAGTGCAATTGTTAAACCATTCGGACTTGTAATGGTAATAACTTTACTCCCTTCTTGCTTTCCGCCGTGTAGGACTTGTTGCTCTATTGTGTAGTTTTGACCTTCTGTTTTCCAACTTCCAACTTCTATATTGTTTTGAGTATCTGTAAGTACATATGTTTTTGCATGAATACTCATTGCACTAATTCCTATAATTGCACCAATAATTACACTATATTTTTTCATTTCATATTCCTTATGATTTCTTTATATGATGTTTGACTACACCATATTTATATAATATTTGATCTTATATAATTAAGATATATAGCCAATTGTCTTATATGCGAGAAGCAAAGAAATACAAATAAGCGTAGAAGAAAATACCGTTTTTATAATTTGAACAGGGATATACTTACAAAGTAATCTCCCTAGAACTAAACCTAATATACATGTGCTTGTAAATATAAAGGTTTCTGATAAAGGATAATGATATCCTTGCATTATATGCATGATTAATGTGATTGAACCAATCAAAAAAATTACCATGAGAGATGTATTGGTAATGCTATAAAACTTAAGGTTTGTCATCTTTTGTAATGATGGTGTAATGACAAATCCACCACCAACACCAAGTAGCCCCGTAAGTACTCCAGATAATATACCAATGCCTCCTAAAGAAAGTCTTGTTCTCCAATTCCAAATAAAACGCCCTGTTCGAGGGTTTGTCTTACACAAAGCGGTCGATGAACATTTAGATTTAAATATTAAAGGTTTTAGGCCAATAATAAGCATAACTAGGCAAAAAAGTATTGTGATCCATAGTATAGGCAATATATGGCTCAGCTTTAACCCAATATAAACCGATGGTAAGGAAAAGATTGCAATCCAGATAGCAGCTTTATATCTAACTGTCTTTTCAAATAAACCTTGTAAAGTACCCACAAAAGCTGAGATTGTAATCGCAATTAATCCAACAGGCGCTGCTTCTAGGATACTCCAGCCTTGTGACCACATTAGAATGGGGATTGCTAAAATCCCCCCTCCTGCACCTGTCATTCCTAACAAAGTGCCTATGAATAAACCTTCTATTATTAAAAGCATCATAGTACTAAGCGTCTTTCTTTTGACCACAAGTCTGATTTAGAGGTAAAGCAATATCTATTTGTTTAGGATATGGCAAATTAAGATTTTGCATTAACTTTACAAACTCCTCTTGGGTTTTCCCCTCTCCTAATCTTACATTCTCTTGTTTTTCTTTTTTAACTGTTGAAGATTTTTCTCCGCGATAATCGTGTGCTGGGTAAACTACTGTATTTTCAGGAAGTGTAAAAATTTTGTTATGAATACTTTGATAAAGCTGAACAGCACTGCCATGTTGAAAATCTGTTCGACCACAGCCATTAATCAATAAAGTATCCCCTGTAAATATGATACCTTCCTCTTCAATATAATAAATTGTGCAAGCATCTGTATGACCAGGTGTATAGCGTGCCTCAATTTTATACTCACCAAATCGAATTACGCAGCCATCTGTAATGAGAATATCGGCACAACTGATGTGCGCATTTTTATGAACAATAGATTTCGCCTTTGTTTTTTCTCTAAGCTCAGAAGCTGCCGTGACATGGTCTGCATGAATATGCGTTTCCAAGATATAGAGAAGATTAAAACCTTGTTCATTAATGATATCTAAATAATTTTCTATTTCTGACAGTACAGGGTCAATAATAATTGCTTCTTTAGACTGAGTGCTTGCAAGTAAATAGGTATATGTCGAGCTTTTTTCTTCAAAGAATTGTTTTAAGAACATAGTGCCTCTCATATAAGAATATTAGATATATTTATTCAGTTTAATGCATACATTGTGCCAATTTTTCAATAAATTTAATTATTATATTTATCAGTTACTTATATTTTAAATTATATATTTATTCTAAAGAAAGGTATTATATATTGAAACATGAAACAAAATTATGAAACATGAAACAGATCTATTTTGCTAACACCTTATCTTTTCAAGATTTTACGACTCAATATTTGGTCTTAAATAATGAGTTAAGTTTAGAAAAACATCAAAAAGATAATAAAATATTCTATGTTTTCTATCCAAAGTATATGCAACATTTAGAAAATGTACTTTTAGAGAATTATATTCAAGCTCAAGTCTATATTGATAATTTAAATTACGGATATTTATGCATTATTCCTCAGATCTCTAAATTAGAGTATTTAGGTGATTATCAGAAAGATCTTACTAAGTATTTAACAAGTCAGTCTTCCTCAATGGAAAAAATGTTTAATATATTAAAAAAAGTAGCAAAGACCTCTTTTCCAGTATTGGTTCGCGGAGAGTCAGGTGCAGGAAAAGAAAAAGTTGCGCAATTAGTACATCAGTTTGGAAAAAGATTTAACTCACCCTTTATTAGTGTTAACTGTGCTTCTCTCAATGAAAATCTTTTAGAAAGCGAGCTATTTGGACATGTCAAAGGTGCTTTTACAGGTGCTATTCGTGATCATAAAGGTGTTTTTGAACGTGCAAATCACGGTACATTATTCCTAGATGAGATTGCAGAACTTCCTTTAAACCTACAAGCAAAGCTTTTAAGGGTCTTAGAAACAGGTGAGTTTACGCCGTTAGGTGGAGAAAAAACCATTGTCACAGATGTTCGTATTGTTACTGCAACCCATAGAGCACTAAGAGAGGAAGCAAAAAATGGAAGATTTCGATATGATCTACTATACAGGCTAAGAGTTATTCCAATTTTTGTGCCTCCGCTTAGAGAAAGAAAGGAAGATATTCCTTTATTGGCGAAAAGGATTATTTCTGAATATGCAAAGGACTATCCTAGCCAACCTGTTATTGACCCTGCGGTTTTTAGTGTTTTTGAGTCTTACGACTGGCCAGGAAATATTAGAGAACTCAAAAATACATTGCTTTATGCATTAACGATGGCATATGGGGAGCATAAGATTACTACCCAAGACTTACCTCAAGAGCTTTTATTAGATTCCTTATATACATCTACAACAAACAGTTTAACCAAGCCGCAAGAAAAAGCTAAAATGTCTAAAGCACTGTTAAGCAAAACGTTGCAGGAAACAGAGTTTGATATTCAGAAAACGCTGAAACAATTAAATATTAGTCGTAGTACTTTATGGCGATATCGTAAAAAGTGGGATATTTAATTAAAAAACAAATTAATTAATGTAGGCCCAATAACTACCATTAATATACCTGATATCACCATGGTTAAACTGGCAATAACACCTTCTTCATTATTTCTTTGTTGTGCACGTGCTGTACCAAAACCATGTGCTCCACTCCCAAATGCTGCGCCGTTAGCAATATTGGATTTAATTCGTGTAATTGCGAGAATCAAATCACCAAGGATCATTCCAATTAGACCTGTAAGTGCAGTAAATAAGGAAACCAATGTAGCTGAACCATGGATATTTTCGGCAAGCACAATTGCAAATGGTGTCGAAATTGATCTCGCCATTAAGCTGTGTGTTACCTCACTGTCAAATCCAAAGAGTTGAGCCATTTTATAAGCACTAAAAACGCCAACACTCATCCCTACAAAAATTGCAATGGTTAATACACCAATATGCTGTTTGATTGTTTCACGATATCTATAGATAGGTACAGCAAATGCAACTGTAGCAGGCCCAAGTAAATTGACAATCCATTGTGTATCTTGCGAGTAAGTTTGGTACGAGATACCAAAAATCACCATTAATATAATAGTAGCTATAGGTACAGTAAGTGCTGGTGATAACCAAGCTTTGGTATGCTTCTTATAAATTTGTTTAGCAAATACATATGCAACAACTGTCCATACTAAACAAAGAATTGACCATATATCCATTTTCTTTTTCCTATTACTTGATAGCTTCTAATGCTTTATTATTTTTTCGGTCTTTAAATCGATATATGAAGTGAATGGTTAGACTTGTACTTAACATCACAAGCGCCGTTCCAGCAATAATACAAATTGCAAGCTGCCATCCTTCATTGATGAAAAGTGATTTATATTGAACCACTGCTACAATAATAGGTAAAAAGAAAAGTACTAACTCTCTTAAGGCAGCATTTGCACCAACCTCGACATGTTCAATGCGCAGTATTTTAAAAAATAGGCAAAATAGTAAAAGAAACATGCCTAATATGCCTGCAGAAATGGGCAAATGTAATGCTTTTTGAATGAGCCCACCCACAAACCAAAAACCGAGTAAGCTTAAGAGCTGTATAAAGGTTATCATTAAATTTTTGATATTCATGATCCTACCTCATCTGATTAACGACCTATCTGTTCATTCTAATTGAACATACTTATAGACCATATGATTTATATAATGAAAAATTATTCCATTTTGGCATAATATTAAAAATAAGAATGATAGACTTCCATTGCATGATTTCACTTAAATTACTCAAGTGTTTTGCAACACTCGTAGAAACGAAGAGTTTTACACGGACTGCTGAACAACTTTATATTACGCAACCAACGGTAAGTAAAAATATTTATCAACTTGAAAGTGAACTTGATGTGACGTTGTTGTTTAAAGCAGAGTTGGCAAAGAAAAGAACCATTCACCTTACAGAAATTGGTCAACGTGTTTATGAACATGCAATAAAGATTTTAAACAGTCAAAATGATTTACTTATAGATATTCAGAACTATCGACACTTAAAGGTTGGCGTACTGCGTATGGGTGTTCCTCCGCTAGGGGCACAACTATTGACATCAACACTATTCGATTTTCATAAGAAATGGTCGAATATTGAATTGTCATTTTTAGAAGTAGGATCAAAAGGAATAGAAAAAGCGCTTTTAAATAATCAGCTTGATATAGGTGTATTGCTTGAGCCAATTAATAATGAAAAATTCTATAAGATGGAAATATGTAATTACCCATTAATGGTTGTTGTAAGAAAAGATTCTGAATGGGCAAAAAAAGAAGTTATCACATTAGATGAATTAAAATATCAGTCCTTCCTTTTATTTCAAGATAATTTTTCTTTAAATGGTCGAATACTAGATGCATGTCAAATGCATAATTTTGTACCCAATATTGTATGTAAAAGTAGTCAATGGAATTTATTGGCAGATATGGTCTTCGCACGTATGGGAATTACACTACTCCCCAAATATTATACAGATATGTTAGATGAAAGGTTTTCTGCTATTCCATTACAAAACCCTAATATTGAATGGCATCTGGTAATGGCATGGCGTAAAGATATTCTACCTTCGCCCGCCGTCAATGCATGGCTTGAAAGTATGAAAAAAAATATCTAAAAATAAAGGGCAAAATTTTGCCCTTTATTTTATGGTGAAATAGATTATGCAATCGCATCTTTATAGCGTTTTTCAACTTCATCCCAATTTACAACATTATAAAAAGCAGCAATATATTCAGGGCGACGGTTTTGGTATTTTAAATAGTATGCGTGTTCCCATACATCTAAACCTAAAATTGGTGTATTGCCATGCATCAATGGAGAATCTTGGTTACCACTACTTTCAACAACGAGTTTTTTCTCTGGTGTAACACTTAACCATGCCCAACCACTACCAAATCTAGTGAGTGCAGCTTTGGTAAATTTTTCTTTAAATGCTTCAAAGCCACCTACATCACTTTCAATTGCTTTTGCTAGATCACCAGTAGGTTCACCGCCACCTTGTGGACTCATTACTGTCCAAAATAAAGAATGGTTGGCATGACCACCGCCGTTATTAACAACAACATTTTTTAGCGACTCAGGAACTTCATTTACTTTAGAAACAAGCTCTTCTACGCTTAGCTTTTCCCACTCTGTTCCTTCAATTGCAGCATTAATATTATTAATATAAGTTTGGTGGTGTTTTGTATGGTGAATTTCCATAGTCTGTGTATCAAGATTTGGTTCAAGCGCATCATATGCGTAAGGTAGTTGAGGTAATGTATATGCCATCTTCTTATATCCTTGAATATAAATAATAATTAATATCAATAACATTACGACATTTTTTATATAAAGACAATCCATTCTAAAGTGAAATATTTATGGTTTTCTGTAATTCTAAATTACATTTAAAAAAATTAGATGATCTGATGCCTAAAAATCATGTTATGATAATTTCACACCTTATATTCGATCGCTTATCATAAGTAGATCAAATTTATCTTATAACCGCTCGGTTAAAATCAAATTACTTAAATGATGAATATGCTAATAGTGAGAAAACACTATTGGTACAGTTGCTATTACAGGTTTTTTATATGCTTGCAAACTATAAGAAAGAATGGTTCTCCAATATTCGAGGAGATGTACTGGCTGGCTTAGTTGTTGGTTTAGCTCTTATTCCTGAAGCAATCGCTTTTTCAATTATTGCTGGTGTCGACCCAAGTGTCGGGCTATATGCTTCTTTTTCTATGGCTGTTGTTATTGCATTTATGGGTGGTAGACCTGCAATGATTTCTGCTGCAACAGGTGCTATGGCATTATTGATGGTGACTTTAGTCAAAGAGCATGGACTACAGTATTTATTCGCAACGACGATTCTTACGGGTATTTTCCAGATTATTATTGGAAAAATTAAGCTTGCTAAACTGATGAGATTTGTCTCTAAATCTGTTGTTATTGGTTTCGTAAATGCGCTCGCAATTCTAATTTTTTCTGCACAATTGCCTGAACTGACTCATGTACCTTATTTGGTTTATGGACTTGTTGCGTTAGGTCTTGCCATTATTTATCTTTTTCCGAAAGTTCCTAAAATTGGTAGCCTATTACCATCACCATTAGTATGTATTATTACTCTTACTCTGATTAGTATTACTTTTGGATTCGATATACGTACTGTTGGAGACATGGGACATCTTCCAAATAGCTTACCTATTTTCTTACTGCCAAATATTCCTTTAAATTTTGAAACATTAACAATTATTTTACCCTATGCTTTAGCAATGTCATTTGTTGGTTTGTTGGAGTCTATGATGACTTCTACAATTATTGATGAAATGACAGATACTGACAGTAATAAGCATCAAGAATGTGTTGGTCAAGGTATTGCAAATATTACCACAGGCTTCATGGGTGGTATGGCAGGATGTGCCATGATTGGTCAATCTATGATTAATGTTAAGTCAGGTGGTCGTGGTCGATTATCCACTTTTGTTGCAGGTGTATTTTTACTTATTCTCGTTGTTTTTATCAGTGGTTGGTTGAAAGTTATTCCAATGGCAGCACTTGTCGCCGTGATGATTATGGTTTCAATTAGCACATTTGAGTGGAAGTCGATTACTCAATTTACCAAAAACCCTAAAAGCAGCAATATGGTGATGATTGCCACAGTTATTGTTGTTTTGTTCACACATAATTTAGCATTGGGTGTATTTACTGGTGTACTGCTCTCTTCTTTATTTTTGGTGAATAAGCTTGAAAGTAAAGTTTTTGTAAATCATTTCATAGATGCAAATAATACAAAAGTTTATGAAGTGAAAGGACAAATTTTCTTTAGTTCTTCTGAAAAATTCTTTAATTTTTTTAATTTTGAGGAAAAAGGTCTAGATAATATTATTATTGATTTAACACATGCACATGTTTGGGACATTACATCTGTTTCGATTTTGGATTCTGTTGTTGATAAATTTAAGAAGAACGGTTTTTCTTGCTCTATTATTGGTTTGAACGAAGATAGTTTATTAATGGTAGATAAGTATGGTACACATTCTAAATTTTAATAAAAAATATGCTTAGGCTATTTTTATTGTAATAGAAGTTTAACTGAGGTTTTTTAATACGGATATATCGTTCATTTTCCGATACAATATAAGAAAGTAGATATGTACTGATATATCCGTAAACTTAAATCAGTACACCCAACTAAAGGATTTTCGCTATGTCTGATCAAAAAGATATATTAAAAAACTTAAAAACATCTTCTATTGATCGACGATTATCTATCGCGAAAGCATCATTTCTTGCAGGAACACGCTGGGCAACATCAAATGCAACCTCTTTTTTCTCAAGTGAAAAAGACAAGGAGAAAAAGAGAAAACAAGTTCTGAGAGAGCAAGCGAGATATCTCGTTTCTGAAATTGGCAAGTTAAAAGGCTCTATTGTAAAAATAGGTCAAATGATGGCACTTTATGGGGAACACTTTTTGCCTCGTGAAGTTACAGAAGAATTAAATACGCTAAATAACCAAACAATTGCGCTCGATTGGGATTCTATCTACCCTCATTTAAAAAATGAGCTTGGCTCAAAGATTTTAGATTTAGAAATTGATCCGAATCCAATTGGGACAGCTTCCCTTGCCCAAGTTCATCGTGCAAAAAGAAAGTCTGACAACTTAGATATTGTACTTAAAATACAATATCCTGGTGTTGCAAATGCTATAGATTCTGATATGAATCTATTTAAACAAATGCTTAAACTGACTCACCTACTTCCACAAACGCGCGAGTTTGATCAATGGTTTGAGGAAGTGCGTGAGATGATGCACCGAGAAGTAGATTATCATTTAGAGGCACAAACTACTCAGAGATTTGCTCATTATTTAAAAGATGATAGTCGTTATGTTGTACCAACAGTGATTGATGATTATTGCTCTAGTCAAGTTTTGTGCATGACTTTTGAAAGTGGTATTTCTGTAAATAGTCCTGACGTATTAACACTTTCTCAAGAAAGACGTAACTTAATTGGCGAAGCTGCATTAGAAATTGCGGTAAATGAGCTATTCGTTTGGGGTGAAATGCAAACTGACCCCAATTTTGGAAATTACTTAGTCAGATTAGCAGAAAAAAGTGATGAACAAGATCAGATTGTACTTTTAGATTTTGGCGCAATTCGTCAGTTTGATAAGGATCTTTTGTCTGTTGCACATGATCTAATTTTAGCAGGTTACGATCATGATTTAGATAAAATGGTTCTTGCAATGCGTGGCTACTCTTTCTTTGAGCAGATACCTGCAAATATTAAGCCTGATATGGCGAAAGTATTTTTAATTGCGACAGAACCTTTTAGCTCTTTAAAAAATAATCCTGATATTCCTGAGGGAATAATGGATGAAGAAGATAGATATGACTGGAAGTTAAGTCATTTACATAACAGAGTAATGCAGCGAGCAAGCAAGTCGATGGCTTCTCGCTATTTTAGTATTCCCCCTAAAGAATTTATGTTTATTAGCCGTAAATTTATAGGTGCATATACTTTTATGACGGTTATAGATGCTAAGACTAATCTTAGAAATATGATTACTCGTTTGAATTAATTTTTTTAGCCTAGATTTTTCTAGGCTTTTTTATGCATTTAAAAAAAACACTTAGGCTATTTAGTGGCTGCGACTAAAGTCTAACAAAATAGAACTCTATATAAAAATTACCCTATAAATAATTTAAGTTATTGTTTTTAATTGAAATTATACAATTAATTATTAACACAATCTATTTTCCCTTTTTTATTCATTTCTTTTTTGAATAACGAACATTTCGACTTGTAATGGTTTTTTGAGTAAAATTCTCAATAAGTTATTTTAAGTTTTTAAAACATTAGGATTAATAATGGATGTTCATCCTCATACACCAAGTAAAAAGCCTAAATTTTACCAAATATTGTATGTACAAGTAATTTTTGCGATTACACTCGGCATTTTATTGGGTCATTTCTACCCTGCACTTGGGGAAAGCTTTAAGCCTTTAGGTGATGCTTTTATCAATATTGTAAAAATGATTATTGCTCCTGTTATTTTCCTGACTGTTGTGACAGGAATTGCGGGCATGAACAATATGGGCAGTGTTGGACGTGTTACAGGTAAAGCAATGCTTTACTTTGTGACCTTCTCTACGCTTGCTTTATTTATAGGTATGATTGTCGCCAATGTAATTCAACCAGGTCATGGACTAAACATTGATCCATCTTCCTTACAAGGTGACAAAGTTGCTCAATATGTAGAAAAAGCACATGATTCTACAATTGTCGGCTTTTTAATGGGTATTATTCCAAAAACACTAATTAGCCCACTTGTTGGTGGTGATATTTTACAGGTTCTTGTTGTTGCTGTACTGTTTGGTATCGCACTTGCATCCACTAGCAAACAATCACAGTCGATTATTGACTTTCTAAATACGCTTACCGTACCAATTTTCAAGCTTGTTGGTATGCTAATGAAACTTGCACCAATCGGCGCATTTGGTGCAATGGCATTTACAATTGGTAAATACGGCGTTGGTTCTATTGGTAATTTAGCATTGCTTATTGCTACCTTCTATATTACGTCTATTTTATTTGTCGTTATTATTTTAGGTGCCGTTGCGAAATATAATGGTTTTTCTATTATTGACCTTGTTCGTTATATTAAAGATGAATTATGGTTAGTCCTTGGTACGAGTTCTTCTGAAGCAGCTTTACCAAACCTTATGAAAAAGATGGAAAAAGCAGGTTGTGAAAAATCTGTGGTTGGTCTTGTTATTCCTACAGGTTATTCATTCAACCTTGATGGTACAAATATCTACATGACTATGGCAGCGTTATTCATTGCTCAAGCATGTAATATCGATCTTACTATTGGTCAACAACTAACATTATTATTTGTTGCAATGATTAGTTCTAAAGGTGCTGCTGGAGTCACTGGTGCAGGTTTCATTACGCTTGCTGCGACGTTATCTGTTGTTCCTGATGTACCTGTTGCAGGCATGGCTTTAATTCTAGGTATAGACCGTTTTATGTCTGAATGCCGTGCAATTACCAATATTATTGGTAATGCTTGTGCAACGATTGTTGTTGCTCGTTGGGATAATGCCTTAGATAAAGAAACATGTGATCGCGTTTTAAAACAGCATCATGCTGACTAATTGAAACCAAAATAAAAAACCGCCTCAACGGCGGTTTTTTATTTCTTACAAAGTTGCATTTAACACTTTCTGAGATACATAGTTTTTCCATAAATTATGGAGTGTTGGTAGGTAAAACTTTTCACCAATTTCAACTAAATCGCCATCAACCAATGCATGTAAACTTTGCAAAAATAAATAATCAAGTTCAACAGTTTTCAGTTGAGGATGCTTTTTGCTATATTCCTGACGTTTTGCTTTTGCACTCTTAACCATTTTATCGGCATAAGCTTTATCTTTAAACTGTGCAAGTGCAGTTAAACGCAGTTCAACAACACCCCATCCACTTACAAGTAGTTGAAAGATTTTAAAATCAGTTTGATTAGACTCCCATTGCATTTTTTCCAAGTCATTATCTTCAGGTAGTACAGGCAACAATAACTCCATTACACTTGGGAAGATTTTTTTAAAATTTAATATAAATTTGACAGGATGATCACCAGGATAATCTTGAAATTGAACATGTTGTTTTTCATCTGTTAAATATATATCAAGCATAAATTGATCATCAGCAATTAAGAATTGTCACTATTGTAAAACATAAGCAGGATGATTCAAAACTACTGATGACCTTAATGCTTATTTCACATTCGGTGAAACCATGTTTTCAGGTCTAACAACTTGATCAAACTGTTCTTCCGTGACTAAATTCAATTCAACAGCAACTTGTTTAAGTGTTTTCCCCTCTTTATAAGCGGTCTTTGCAACTTTTGCTGCATTTTCATAACCAATAACAGGATTAAGTGCCGTAACAAGCATTAAAGAGTTATGTAAGAAATGCTCTATTTTATCGTGATTCGGCTCTATACCCACAGCACAGTTATCATTAAAGCTATGGCATGCATCACCTAATAAACGAATTGATTGTAAAAGATTAAAAGCAATGACAGGCATAAATACATTAAGCTCAAAATTTCCCGATGCACCTGCAACATTAATGGTCGTGTCATTACCTAGTACTTGTGCCACAACCATAGTCATTGCCTCACTCTGTGTAGGATTTACCTTACCAGGCATAATACTTGAACCAGGTTCATTCTCAGGGATACGAATTTCACCAAAACCACAGCGAGGGCCACTTGCCAACCAACGAACATCATTAGCAATTTTATTTAAGCTCACGGCGAGAGTCTTTAATGCACCTGAAGCAAAAACAGCAGCATCTCTACCCGCAAGTGCTTCAAACTTATTTGGTGCTGTCACAAATGGTAAGCCTGTAAGTTTGGCTAACTGTGCAGCAGATTGCTCTGCATAGTCAGGATGTGCATTTAGTCCTGTCCCTACAGCCGTACCACCCAATGGAAGCTCATATAACCCAAGTAAAGCCTGATCTAAACGAACAAGTGCGTGATCAAGTTGTGATACGTACCCACTAAACTCTTGTCCAAGGGTTAACGGCGTAGCATCTTGTAAATGTGTTCTACCAATCTTAACAATGTTATTAAATACTTCTGACTTCTTAGCCAGTGTATTTCTTAATGCTTTAACAGCAGGAATAAGCAGTTCATTAATATGCAAACTTGCCGCAACATGAATTGCAGTTGGAAAAGAGTCATTGGTAGACTGCGCACGATTTACATGGTCATTAGGATGAATTGGATTTTGTGAACCTAATGGGTTACCTAACTTCTGATTCGCAATATTGGCAATAACCTCATTGCAATTCATATTACTTTGAGTACCCGAACCTGTTTGCCAAACGACTAAAGGAAACTGCTCATCCCATTTTCCATCTATTACTTCTTCGGCAGCTCCTACAATATGCTCGGCAAGCTCTGATGGAATTTGGTTTAAAGATGCATTTGTAAGAGCTGCTGCTTTTTTTACAAGTCCCATACCACGAATCATTATTCTTGGGAGATGCTCTTGTCCTATCTTAAAGTTTTGTAAGCTTCTTTGAGTTTGTGCACCCCAAAGTGCTTGCTCAGGGACTTCTACATCACCCATCGTGTCATGTTCTATACGTACAGCCATTATTTTCTCACTATTTACTTATATCCATACAGTCATTTCATAATAATCAACAAATACCAGATAGTAAATAATAACTATTTACATTTAACCCGTGTAAAATTTCCATTGATGCCGAATCATTTCGTCTAAATTGTATTGAGTATGCCAATCTAAAATTGTTTTTGCTTTTTGAGAGTTTGCACCAAGCTGATCAATACCATTGTCAAAGTATAAATTTAAATCGGGCTGATGAGAAATAATAGGAATTTTGGTTTGAATAATTTTTTCAGCGGTATGGATCAAATCTAAAATACTATGGGTCTGATCATGTGCAATATTTAACGTTTCCAATATATGATAGTCCATATTTAAGCTTAACCATTGTATAGATTGAGAAATAGCCTTACAAACATCTAATATATGTATAAAGCTACGTTCATCTGAATAATCATTTGTTGTACGATTTAAATATAAATCAATATGGCTTCTTTCATGCTTTGCCGTTTGTAGCATAAACCCAAAAATACTTTTAGGAACTGTTGCAATAAACTCACCTAAAAAACCATCTTCAAAAGCACCTGCCACATTTGATACACGAAGTAACATCATCTTCCATTCAGCATCGGTCGCAACAACATCCCTTAAAATACGTTCCATCATCTGCTGCGATTTAATATATGGATTTATTGTTTCATAATTAAATGTAGTTTGTTCAAATAGGTTCAACTCTGATTGACCATAGACCATTAAACTAGAAATACAAATTAACTTTCGAATACCCGCTCGTTGCATAGCACGAATTAAACTAATTAGAGAACTAAGGTTATTGTTATAATACTCTATAGGTTTTAGGTAAGATTCAGCAACAGACTTAAAACCTGCACAGTGCACAACCATTTCAATTGCATACTGTTCTATAAATTTATTTAATGCAGGTGTATTTCTCAAATCACCATCAAAAAATGGAATGTACCTTCCTGCCAAATACTGTAATCGCTCTAGCATATGTACATTACTATTTACTAAGTTATCGATTAGAACAACCTCTTTGCCTTGTTTGAGTAAATACAATGCAAGATGAGAACCTATAAAACCAAGACCACCAGTAATTAAAATCATTCTTTGGATACTCCTTATTATAATCAATGACTTATGATTATTTGGTGCTATAGTAAAAATAAGATAAAACTGACTCAAAAAAACCTAGTAGCTCATTCCAATATTGCATATTGTATGAGTGTATTTCAGTCATTTTAGTTATACTTTTAGTTATTAAAAATAAAAAAGGAAAAGCCTATCCGCTTTTCCTAGTATCACGGACAATACAAATTAAGATGGTAAATTTTTAATCATTAACGGCTTCAAACGCCACCGATTACCATATCGAATGTCTAAATTATGCTTAATACAATGTAAGCATTGCTTAAAGGTTTCTTTGGTAAAAACGGTTACATTCTGTCCAGTAGTCATGCACATACAAATATCGTGCGGATCAAATTCTTTTGTATCTATAGATACAAAGCTTCTTTTAGTTATATTGTGACCTAAATCACTTAAATTATTAACTAAGACTACTTGAACAATAAACTTATTACTATTCATTTGATATCTTCTTTATTATTTTATTGTTTAAATATTAGTTAACAATATATAGCATGATTCACTTAATTTTTAAATAATTATTAGCTTTGTCATCGCAATAAAAAACCACCCTTAAAGAGTGGTTTCTAAATACATATACTACTTATATACATGATATGTTGCGTAGGTTCGTATAGCAGCATTAGTTGACCAACTTGTTGCTATGCGATTGGGATCCCAATTATACATACTCGTTCTATCTGGACGAATGCTTGGTGCCCATTTGCTTTCACCATTACATCTTCCACCATCATTTACCCAAGCGCCTTTATATACACCTTTCATCCAACGGCGTGTTACTACTTGAATTGGCTGTGCTGAATAACCTGGATTTAAAGTAATATTCCATCCAAATGTTGTTGTAACGCTCTGATTATGACTATAACTGCCATTAATACTAGCAGGCATATATTTTCCAATTACAGGAATTTTATCAAAATTTAAAGTGCCTCCAACAGCCCAACTATAACCTGTAGTTTGAGCTTGGCTCCATTGATACTGACAATTCTGCGTACCTGTAGATGGACACTGAAATGACTGTCCTCGCCAAATCCAATCATCCCAAGTATTTCGTGCCTGCTGCTGTATAATTCTTTGTGAACCGTCATCAATCAATAATGGTTCATTATTTGGATACTTACATTCATCGGCAAAAATATGAGTAGATGTTAATGCAAGAATGGATAATATAATATGCTTAATCTTCATTGTGATATCCCCTCTTATAAACCAAATACATCATCTACTGTATTAGATACATGTGCACTACCATCACTCATACTTGCTTTAGAGTCAGAATATACACTTGAGGAAACAGGCGTCACATCATAACCACCTGCACTACCACTACTTTTCTTAATCATAATGGCTTCTGAATTTACCGAAAACCCTGCAATTTTCTGTGCCACAGCCTGAGCAGTTCCCATTCCTGCTTTAGCATCAATAATAATGGTAACACCTTGTTCTAGATAATTTTTAATTTGTGAAACTTGATAGCTAGATAATGAGTTACTACTATCTACAATAATTGTGTTATACCCTTGAGAACTTGTTTTAAAAACTTGACTCAGTTTATTAAATACAAACCCTGATTTTCCATTGACAGGATAAATCACTTTTTGTTCAGGTTTCCCATCATAATCAATCAAATCATCAGCAAAAGTCGCTGTACTTCCCAAAGCAAGTGTTGAGGCTAAAATTAAAGCCAATTTATTAATTTTAAACAATTAAAAATCCCCATATTTATCAAGTTAGATAAAAGTTTTATCTAAATTTGATAATATGTTTTTTTCCTAAAAAAAAATTAGCTAGAATCTCCACAAATATTAAAGAAATCTTAATTTCCACCATACTTGTAGCATAATTATTTTTATATTTCTAAATGTAAAAAGAGCATAAAAGAACAAATAATAGTCAAAAAATATCTTATTTATTAACTATAAAAAATCAAGTTGAGATAACCAAAAAATATCTATAAATTATTAAAATATTATTAAATTAACTTTTAAATACTTTATATTTCAACTATTTTTACTTGGCAAAATATGTCAAATTAATTTTAATTGCACCATTTTTAATCAAAAATACTTATAGTTTTTTTAAATAACTTACAACTTCTTTCACATACATAAAGTTTTTGTAAATTTGTCCTATGCCCATACACGTTTCATTTATTGATTATAATTGTATACTTATATTTTTACTGATGTGCCTAATGCACAAGTCTGACAAATGGCTAACTATTTATGAGTACACTCATTTTAATGACCTCTTCACCTTCTTCAATAATTGCATGGCATGCATTAGGGCTTGCACAAGCTTTAAAAAAAGAAGATGCACCTTTTAGCGTATTTTTTTATCAAGATTCTGTATATGTTGCGAATGCATTAACTTGGCTTCCAGATGATCAACGCAATCTCACACACGAATGGCAGAAACTCAATATTCGTCTTCCTGTGTGTGTTAGTGCAGCACTCAATAGAGGAATTACAGATCAAGATAATGCAATACGCCATCAGCTTACACAGTCCAATCTTGCAGAGTCATTTGAACTTGTTGGGCTTGGAGAGTTGGCAGGTGCAATTGAATCGAGTGATCGTGTAATACAATTCTGATAAAGTTTAAAAGATACTTATATGAAGACAATACTAATTATTTTAACGCAAGCGAACATCACTCAATTGCAAACCAATGAGAGTTTATCTGTTGCTATGGTCTTAGCTACTTTTGGTAGTAATATAACTATTGTATTCAAAGATGCAGCACTTTCCCTACTACAAGATGAATTACATTTTAATAAGCAAGAGTATGCTTTTAAATTTGGATCAAACATGAGAGAAAGTTTTGAATTCTATGACATAGACCCTATCTACGTCCAAGAAAAAGACAAAAATGACCCATTCGTTCAACAGACATCACAAAATGTAGAATATATCGAACTCACTTCAGAGTTCCTGAAAAAATTTAACCATGTCTTATATTGGTAATCTATATGGAAAATCAAATTTATTTAATACAAAGTGATTATCTAAAAACTCAGATACACTTATCTTCTTTATCTCAAATTGCAGATAAAACTGATCCTATTATTCTTATGGGAGAGGCAGCTTTACACTATAATTCATCTTCACTTCACATATTTGAAAATGTATATGTTCTTCAAGCAGATAAACTCCTTGTAAATATGGAAATGTTACCTTCAAACTTAAAATTTATTGATTACCAGCAATTTGCTAAAATAATATTACAAAGCAAACACTGTATACGTTTAAATTAGAGAAAATTATGCATTTAGAACTCGATCAAGATGGTCACTTGATCAACTACACCGATTGGAATGAGACTATTGCACAAGAGTTGGCAAATGGTTTAGATATTCAACTGAGCGATTGGCATTTTAAAGTATTAAACGGCGTGCGTGCATTTCATCAACAATTTGGATATTCACCCGCAACTCGACCTTTAATTAAATTTTTAATTAAAACTGTAGATAGTGACATTACCAATATTCAACTTCAACAAGCATTCAATACAGGTTTAGTCGCACGCCAACTGAGTCGAATTGCTGGTGTACCTAAACCTGCAAACTGCCTTTAGTTTAAGGAAGAATACGTTTTAAATTGGCAAAACAATGATCGCCATCGGCAGACGTACAAAACTGAATACTATTTTGGTCTTTCCAATGTATATAGTATTGAGAAACATCTGAGTTCAGCTCAGTTCTATGTCCCGAGCAATCTGATTGATTATTATCAAATTTCATTTGAATCGCTAATGCGCCTGATTTTATATCATTATCAGGCGATGGTTGGTATTCATATACCCCCGTTGCCCATTCAGCAGCACTATTAATAACAAGCTGATTTGCCGTTTTAAAGTTATAAAACTCCGTACATTTTTTATTGTTTGGAACTTCCATTCCCCATAGCCCATAAATAACAGGACGAGTGACTATGGTTATATCATCTGCTGTATTCGCATTATTCACAGATGAAGGGTTATTTTTGACTATTGGGGCTGGATTTGCAGCAAAAATGATTGTCGAGCTTATAAGCAATAGACTTGCTGTGAATAATTGCTTCATATGCGCCTTTTATTAAGTATTTATAAAACTCCGTTTAAGTTAACACAAAAACATAAAAATCCAACGAATTAGACAGTACCTTTTTGTTCTATTTTCTTTTCTTCTGTAAGAATCCGAGTGCACTTTCTGCCAAATTAGATAAATAAAGAGCACTTGGAAATACAATATTAGTGTCTATTTTAAATTTTGGATGATGCAATGGATAAGGTCCACCAGAACCAATCATAATAAATGCACCAGAAACTTTTTCTTGATAAAAAGAGAAATCTTCTCCAATAGGACTCTTTTCAACCTCTCGATATTGTAAGTTACTCTCTTTTGCAACCTGTAAAGCAAAATTTGACCATATTGAATCATTCGTAACAGAAGGTGGGCCTGCTTGCCAATCTAAATCAATTTTTACAGCAAATGTTTGCTCTATACCTTTTAATATTTGTCGAATTTCATTTTCTATAAGTTGGCGTGTTTGTGTATTAAAGCTACGTACAGTTCCTTCTAAAAATGCAGTATCGGGAATAATATTCCATGTTGTTCCGCTATGTACTTGAGTTAAAGACACCACAGCATTTTCATCTGAAGAAATACGTCGACTAATAATTGTTTGAAAAACTTGTATGATATGCGCAACGACGATAAGCGGGTCATTTCCATCTTGTGGTCGTGCAGCATGTGTTCCTTTTGCTTGAATACGAATCGCAAAACGATCTACACCCGCTGTAAGAGCACCCTCCTTACAACCAATGATACCTGAAACTAATGTCGGATCATTATGAATCCCAAAAACTGCCTCTGCTTGATCCAATACACCTGTACGAATCACATCTAAAGCACCTGTCCCAACCTCTTCGGCTGCTTGAAAAATAATACGAACGGTACCCTGTAACGTATGTTCTCTTTCTTTTAATAAAATTGCAGTGCCTAACATTGCAGTGGCATGAAAGTCATGACCACAAGCATGCATGACACCATCATTTTTAGAGGTATAACTTACATCTACCTGTTCTTGAATTGGCAAAGCATCTATATCTCCTCGTAAAACAATAAAAGGAATACCCTGACCAATTTCAGCCACTAAACCCGTTTTCAAAGGTAAATCTAAGACCTTAATATGATGTTGATCTAAAGCTTTTTTAATTTTTTGAGTTGTTTCAAATTCATTATTTGATAACTCTGGATGCTGATGTAAGTCATAGAAGAACTGATGTAAATCATTTTCAAGAGGCTTGGTCATAACAATCTTTCTCACTACCTAAAGTACACTTGCTAAAAACTTTTTTGTTCTTATTTCCACGGGTGAAGACAATACTTCGGCCGCTGTTCCTGTTTCAACAATTTGCCCTTGGTCCATAAATACAATACGGTCTGCAACTTCTCTTGCAAATGCAATTTCATGTGTAACGATGACCATTGTTTTGCCGAGTCCTGCTAAGTTTTTCATCACGCTTAAAACTTCTCCCACAAGCTCAGGGTCTAATGCAGAGGTAGGCTCATCAAATAAAATCACTTTAGGATCTAATGCCAAAGCGCGTGCAATGGCAACACGCTGCTGTTGACCACCAGACAACTCGCTTGGCCACGCATGTATCTTTTCCTTTAAACCTACAAGCGCAAGTAAATCTTCAGCTTTTTTAATTGCATCTGATTTGCTTAATAGCTTATGTGCAACTGGTGCTTCTATAATATTTTGTAGAACACTCAGGTGTGGAAATAAATTAAAATTTTGGAATACATAACCAATAGATTTACGTTGCTCTAAGATCTCTTTTTCTTTTAACTCGTATAACTTGTCATCTTTTTGGCGATACCCAATAAAATCACCATCAATTTGTATATATCCATCATCTAATTTTTCTAAATGATTAATTGTTCTTAATAAAGTCGACTTTCCTGAACCTGATGGGCCAATAATTACAGTCACCGAGCCTGCAGGTACTTCTAAAGAAACATCATTCAGTGCGATATGCTGTCCATATTGTTTAACAACATGGTTTACTTGGATCTGTCCTTGAGATGCTGTCATGATTTTTCTCTAATTAAAGCTGAGTGAATAGGAGGTGTTCTTTTAAATAAAACAAATGGTTTAAAATTAAACATAGATACTTTTGAAGTTTGCTGAATCTTTCGCTCTATTGCATATTGTGCAACTGAAAATATACTTGTAATCACGGTATACCAAACGGCGGCAACCATCAGTAAAGGAATAACATCCTGATTACGGTTATAAATCATTTGTACTGTATAAAAAAGCTCAGGCATCGCCAATACATAGACTATTGCCGTACCTTTAGACAAGTTTATACACTCATTAATAATCGCAGGCAAAATACTACGAATGGCTTGAGGAAAAATAATACGTGTGGTTCTATGCCACCAAGACAAACCCAAAGCCATTGATGCTTCAACTTGACCACGGTCAACGGCTTGTATTCCACCTCGAATAACTTCCGCCGTATATGCACTTTGTACAATGGTCAATCCAATCAGCGCTGTCATAAACTGGTCAAGTACATTCACCGTTTTGTAATGACCGTAAGAAATATGTGTAAAAGGAATACTGAGCGAGATGCTCTCATATAAATACGAAAAGTTATATAAAATAATGAGTACAACCAGCAAGGGCAAAGAGCGAAATAACCAAATATAGCCCCATGCTAAACTTTTCACGAGCCATGATGATGACAACCGCATCATGGCAACAACCCCACCAAAGATAAAGCTGAGAACCATGGCGGAAAAAGTTAACTTTAAAGTGATCAGTAGCCCATCTAAAATGGCAGGATCAAAAAAACAGTGTCGAAAAACTACCCACCCCCATTTATCATTAAAAAATACAGACTGTAATACAGTAAATAAAATAAATATGGAAAATCCTAGCCCAATCCAACGCCATGGTTTTTTATAAGGAACGATTTGATATTGTATACTCATGATATGGCATCCTCTCTGACTAAGAGTTTTTCAAATGGTAAACTACCGTCATAAGGGTCTTCACCATAATGGTCAAAATTAAACTCACGATTTAATTGAAACAAAGGCTGATATGCCAATGCCAGATATAGTTTTACCGCTGCAATTTGTTTAAACCCAGTTGTAAGATATATCTTCTTATATCCAGCATCTTTTGCTTGTCTCTCAAGCTCTAAAACCATACTTTCTGCAATGCCTTGCTTTCGAAATTTAGGATGTGTCCATATACGTTTTAATTCCGCTGTTTCATGGTCATAGCGTTTGTATGCCCCCATCGCAATAATTTGCTTCCCATTGCTTAAAGTCACAAATAATCCATAGGGTGGTTGATACAACACCTCAGACTCATATCGTTCATGATGCTGCTTGTCTTGGTATGCTGCCAATTTTCCATGGTCTGATAAGACTTGATGATAAATTTCAAAGTACTCTTGAAATAATCCATCCAATAATGGCTGCACATGCGCAGCTGCAATCGATGTTTGCGTAAATTGTGCTGTCATTACTGATCTCCTAAACCCGGTGGATTCACTTCAGAGTCTTCCACAGCTTCTTTTTGCACACCCCAGCGTTTTAGTACCTGAGCATACTTACCATCTTGAATGACTCCATGAAGGGCAATTTGTATCGGTTCAGCCAAACCACTGCCTTTTTTCACTGTGACTGCAATATCTGCACGGCGTGGCCACCCACCTTTAATTAAGCCAGCTAAATGAATTTTTGCGCCATTGAGTGCTTGCCATGCGTATACAGCATTTGGCCCTAAAATTGCGTCTGCTCGACCTGACTGCAATGCTAAGCTCGCAGATGCATTATCGTTATAATAAAGAGCCTGTGCTGGCTTCAAACCTTTTTTCTTATTGTCTTCAATCCATGTCAGCAGTACTTTTTCTTGATTCGTTCCTGCACCCACAATAATTTTAAGCCCTGCAATATCATCTGCATTTTCAATTTTCTTGACTGGACTATTATCAGGAACATACACACCCAAAACATCTTGGCGATATGTTGCAAAATCAAACTTCTCTTTTCTGTCTTTTGTTACTGTTACATTGGCCAAAACAGCATCATATTTACCACTACTGATCCCTAGTGGCCAATCTTCCCATGAGCTAACAACCACTTTAAGCTTTAAACCAAGACTATCTGCAATTAAGCGCGCAATATCGACCTCTGTTCCAATCACTGTTTTATTATCAGGTGCCATCACTGCAATCGGTGGTGAACCTGCATATGTTCCAATCGTTAAATAACCAGGATTCACAAAGTTATAATTTTTGGGAATTTTTGCAATTGCAGCCTGATTCACCCCTGTATCAATCGGTGTCATATTTTCAAGAAGCACCTTTTGCTCAGATGTCAGTGGTTTAGATGATGTTGGTGTATTTGCTGAATTATTGTCTGTATGACCATTACTACAGCCGACTAAAGCTAAACCAACTGTTATAATGCTTACAGATAAAATATTTTTATAAAATCTTAATGTCATGTGAGTTCTCTTAGGCTATTTTTTCTTGTGGAATGCTTTTTTCAAATTGATTAACAGGCAAAGGCAACTGTAGATTTTCACGTAAGGTCGTACCGAAATATTCTGTTCGATAAATACCGCGCGCTTGCAATATTGGAACAACATGATCGATAAACTGTGTCAAAGTATTCGGTGTTGTGCCTTGAATAATAAAACCATCGGCAGCACGACTGTTAAACCAATGTTCAAGCTGATCTGCAACCTGTATCGCCGTACCCATAAAAGGAGGTTTTGGCGTTGCTGAAGCTAAGGCAGTTTGGCGAAGCGTATAATGATTCACCTGAGCAATATGCTTAATTTCATCAGTCGTACTTCTAAAGCTATTTTGACCAAGCGATCCTACATCGGGGAATGGTGCATCAAGGTCATACTGCGTAAAATCATGATGCTCAAAAAACCGACCTAAATAATTTAAAGCATTGTCAATTGACACCAATTCAGCCATTTGTTGATACTGTTGTTCAGCATCAGTTTCATTTTCACCAATAAGTACGCCTATTCCTTGAAAAATTAAAAGGTCATCTTCTGCTCGTCCATGATTTTTTAACTTCCCTTTAACACTGCTATAAAATGCCTGTGCCTCTTCTAAACGATGCTGATGTGTGAAAATTGCGTCTGCATGCTTAGCAGCAAGTTCTTGGCCACTTGTTGAAGCGCCTGCTTGAAATACAATAGGTCGCTCTTGCGGTGTGCGCTCTATATTTAATGGGCCATTGACTTGAAAGTACTCACCTGCATGCTCAACCGCATGTAATTTATTCTTATCAAAAAATAGACCTGTTTTCTTATTACGTACAAATGCATCCTTTTCCCAAGAATCCCATAAACCCTTCACTACATCTAAATATTCATTTGCAATCTCATAACGTTGCTGATGTTCAGGGTGAGGCTTATTATTAAAGTTTTTAGATGTTCCTTCTAACGGTGTGGTTACAACATTCCATCCTGCTCGCCCACCACTAATATGATCTAAACTCGCAAACTGACGTGCAACATTAAACGGTTCACTATACGACGTTGAAACTGTACCCACCAAACCAACATTTTGAGTAACACTTGCTAATGCAGACAACAACGTAATTGGCTCAAAGCGATTTAAAAAATGTGGAATCGATTTTTCATTGATATATAAACCATCGGCAATAAATACAAAGTCAAATTTTGCTTGCTCTGCCTGTTTGGCAATATTCTTCACAAAATCAAGATTGATGCTGGCATCTGCAATTGCATCGGGATGTCTCCATGCAGACATATTTCCACCTGCACCTTGTAAAATCGTTCCAAAATGGATTTGTCTTTTATTCGTCGTCATTTCATTTCCTTTTTATTTTGCTATGCAACAGCACGCTTTTTTTCTATTAAATGTTCAGTCAGTAAATCTAAGATATGCTGTCGTTGTTGGTGATCAGCCAAAGGAATATCTAAGATGAATTCATCAACAAGGAAGTCTTCATAATATTCATCAAGTGCTGCGACAACTTGTTGTGCTGTACCTTTTAAAACAGTCAGGGGTTCTTTCACCAAAGAAATGATTGTTTTGCCTGCTTGCTGTGCAAATGCATGTCCCATTGCTTCATTTAAGACTTTAAAGCGTTTCCCATCATCCAATTCAAGCGTCCAAACTTCTAGGTCTTTCGCCAACTTAGAAGCCGTTTTTTCACTGTCTGCAATAATTATTTGTACTGCAATGATTGCCACACCTTGAGGAGACAACTGTTTAAATCGTTGTAAAGACTTTTTAAGCTGCTCTCGATTCCCATTTAAATGTGCAGCAAATACAAAGTTCCAATTAAAACGAGCAGCAAGAGTTGCACTTTCCTCACTTCCACCAAGTAAAAAATACTCAGGAGAGTTTTTGGCTTGTGGATGAACTGTTGCAACTCCCTCTGTATTTTTTTTACATTCAAGGTAATCATTTAAAAGCTGTAACTGATCTTCAAATGTCCCTTTCTCATTGGTATTTATTGCATGTTGTAATGCTTTGGTAGAAATTGGCATACCGCCAGGTGCTTTACCAATACCAAGATCGATACGGTTTTCACCCAATGCAGCCAAAATATTAAAATTTTCAGCAATCTTATATGGGCTATAGTGCTGTAACATCACACCACCAGAACCAATACGAATTGTTTTGGTCTGCGCAATCAGCCATGCAATAAGTAGTTCTGGTGAGGGACTTGCATGTTGCTCAGATGCATGATGTTCGGCAAGCCAATAGCGAGAAAAACCTAAGTTTTCAAGTTTCTTTACCATTGCTAAGGTATTTTGAAATGCTTGTTCAGCAGATTCATTTTTAGCAACTGGGCATTTATCTAGAAAACTTATATTATATTTAAATGACATGATTTTTTTAAAAATAGCTGTTTTAAATAATTTAAATAGATTTTTTGAAAAATGATAAATAATAAAATAACGGTTATTTATATTAAAATATAAAATAGGTTTTTTAGTCTTATAATTGATATCTTAATATTTTCTTCTTATTTAACAAATCAAGTAACTCAAATTAGATTTTAAAAAACATTTGGAAATTCATTTATAATGCAAACTCAAAGAAATCGCCGATTTCATCTTATTTATATTTCATTATTTTTAATCGGGTCTCATAGCTATGCAGATAAAGTGGTTTACAATGAGAGTAATTTATTTACCAATAATGATCACTTAACAATTTCATCCTCTGGCTCATTTAGACTGCAAAGTTTAATTTTTGACGAGTATAACAACACCAATGATGCTCTCAAATATAGACGTGATGGCTATAACTCCTTTAGTAAAATTAGCCTTGGATCTGATTATAAATTTTCTAATGATTTACACTTTCTTATTGGTAGTGAGACCTATATTAACTATCCAAAAATTTTAAGATGGCATGGTCGTTACAATAAATCAGATTCTACACTGACTGCAAACCAACTCTATGTAGGCATTAAAAATGACCAATTTGGTACATTAAAATTCGGTAAAATCAATGATTTATTCTATGATGTTGTGGGAGTTAAAACAGACCTTGCAGATTATACACCGATTGCACAACCATTAGATTTTTCCAATCAATCTGCATTTGATGGTACAGGTGCAGCCAACAGAACTCTTCGCTATGAAAAGTCCTATAAAAAGCTCGATTTTTATAGTGCCTATTTATTTAAAGACACCAATACAAGTGATGCTCAATCTACCTTTAAACGTAACTATGGCTTACAGTTTGCAACTGAGTATCACTTTACACCAAACTTTTCATGGGCAAATGCTTACCAATATAATAGTGGAAAGTTGAATAACAATACATCTAACGAGCAAAAAAAATATAATGGTCATCTCATTGGTTCATCTTTATTTTATATCGACAACCATTGGTTAATTAGTCTAGGAGTAAACTATACTAAAAACCTATTGCCTACCCATAGTAATATTACTCAAACAGCATATAACAGTGAAACATTTGGCTTAGAAAGTTATGCAGGTTATAAATTCGATATTCACCAATATGCGATAGAAAATATTAGACCATATATTTTAGAAACACACTTCAAGTATATTAATGGCCGAAATTTCAAACAAAATAATGTCGGCATTGGTACTGCAATTAAATTTAAATATGGTCTAGGATTAGATGTCGAACATTATTTTACATCTGATACTGTAAACACCCCAGACCTAACATTACTTCGACTCAGATTTGATTATTAAGGAACATCATGACAATTAAAATTTATGGAAGAGCAAATTCACTCAATGTACAAAAAGTCTTATGGCTTGCACATGAACTTAACCTGCCTTTTGAACATATTCCTGCAGGGAAAGCGTTTGGTATTATTCATACCGAAGCGTTTTTAAAGTTAAATCCCAATGGTCTTATTCCATTGTTAGAAGATGAATATACATCGATATGGGAATCACAAATTATTTTGCGCTATCTTGCAGAGGTTTATGGCAAGGAACAAATTTGGATTGCTAACCCACAACGACGCTTTCAAGCAGAACAATGGCTAGATTGGTATATCACCACCTTACTTCCTAAATTTACTATTATTTTTTATGAATTGGTGCGTACACCACCTGAGCAGCAACGTATCGAAATTTTACCACCAATTATTCAAGAAATTGAAAAGCATTTGGCTGTTTTAGAAGCTCTACTGATAAAACAGCCTTATATTTCTGGTGAAAAATTTGGTATTGCAGATATTCCATTAGGGCTTGCACTACACCATTGGTTTAACTTTAATATAGAGCGTGAAACCCATCCACACCTTGAAGCGTGGATTCAAAACATTCGCCAACGCCCCAGTTTTGAAAAGGTGGCTTATACGCTGTAAAGTAAAAAGCCTAGTTTGTATAACTAGGCTTTTCTTTTATCCAATTGTAGAGAAATCTGATCACCAATATATTGTACTGCAACCACCAAGATCACAAGCAAGATGATCACGGCGAACATAATCTGAACATCAAAACGTTGGTACCCATAGCGATACGCAACATCCCCTAAACCACCTGCACCAATTGCACCTGCAACAGCTGATGAATTAATCATCGTCACTAAAGTGACGGTAAACCCTGAAACAATACCAGATAGTGCTTCAGGCAACAGTACATGCCATATGATTTGCTTACGATTACACCCCATGGCTTGTGCAGCTTCAATCAACCCAAAATCGACCTCACGCAAGCTTACTTCGGCAATACGCGCAAAAAATGGCGTTGCTGCAAGCGCCAATGGTACAACTGCAGCCCAAAGCCCATAGCTAGTCCCTACAATCCATCGTGTAAGTGGTATTAAAGCTACCATTAAAATAAGAAAGGGGACGGCACGTGTAATATTCACCACCGCACCAACACACTTATTTATTTGATATGAAGGATAAATTCCATACTTATCTGTACATACTAAAATTAATGCCAAGGGTAAACCCAGACAAAATGCAAAAGCGGCTGACACACCAACCATCACCAATGTATCTAATGTTCCTGTAAATAAAAGATCAAACAATGGATCTGACATAGCCCAATTCCTCTATTTTTAATACATCTAATGCCAATGTTTGTTGAAGTGCATAAGGAATTTCTGTGTTTATCTTACACACAATACTCAACTCACCAACACAATGTGCTTGAATTTGATCGACTCGACTATAAATCACAGCAACCGATGAGACAGCCTGTAATATCTCTTGTAAATTAAATAACCGTTCAACCGTATGCGCATAACGAATATTGAGGACTTTATATTGGTGCGCAATAGCACGCTCACTCTCTATTGGAAAAGAGAACTGATGAGACTCAGGATATAAAAGCCCTTTGGTCATCAAATTTTGAGGTGCAGAAAATACTTGCCACACTTGACCACTTTCTACAATTTCACCCTGATTAATCACAACAACCTGATCACAAATGTCTCGAATTACTTGCATCTCATGGGTAATCAAAATAATTGTGATGCCAAGATTTTTATTGACCTGTTTCAACAGCTTTAAAATCATCTCGGTGCTTTCAGGATCTAAAGCAGAGGTTGCCTCATCACATAATAAAATTTCAGGGTTATGAATGAGGGCTCTTGCAATACCTACACGTTGTTTTTGACCACCTGACAACTGAGATGGATAATTGTCTTTCTTATTTTCGAGCCCAACCAGCGCTAAACTATTATTCACACGTGACTGGATCTCTTTTGCTTTTACTCCTGCAACAATCAATGGTAAAGCAATATTTTCCCAAACCGTCTTGGTTGACATCAAATTAAAGTGTTGAAAAATCATACCTATGCGCTGTCTTAATTGAATCAGTGCGTTATGGTTAAGATTTGAAATATTTTCACCAAGTACATTGGCATAACCATCGTTAATCGACTCTAAACCATTTAATGTACGTAGGAGTGATGACTTGCCTGCACCACTTTTTCCAATCACCCCGCAAATTACACCCTTTTTAACCTGCAAATGAATGTCTTTTAAAGCATGAATCTTTGTGCTGCCATCATAATATTTATTCAGCCCTTGAATATTGATATCTAACACGGCATTTTGATTTATATGTGCATTCATATCATTACCACCCCGGATACCATAATGCATTGCCAAGCTGCTCATCGAGTACAGCTTTCACTTCAGGTGAATGCTGATAAATCTCTACAAATCTTCTTAGTTTGTCGTGTTCATCTTGATAATTTTCTTTGACTGCAAATACGATGGCATAGCGTTTATCTTCATCTTTATTTAAATAAAGCGCTTTTTGTGGGTCAATCGTCTTCGCAAGTTTCAAATATTGAGGATAAGTAAAAGCAAGATCGACATCATCTACTGCTCTTGCCGTTTGTGGTCCTTCCATTTCTATAAATTGTAAGTTTTTCGGGTTACTTGCAATATCTTGTAAAGTCGCAAAGTGATTATTGGGGTCTTTCAACTGAATTAATTTTGCTTCTTGGAGTAGTAGTAACGCACGCCCCTCATTCACAGGGTCATTGGGAATTGCAACACGTGCTTTTTGTGGTAATGCTTCAAGAGATTGATACTTCTTAGAATACAACCCTACTCGCGCGGCCGCTCCCACAGCAAAGATTTTTAAATAGTAACCACCTTCTTTTATAGCATTATTTAAAAATGGCTGATGCTGAAAGAAGTTGGCATCAATATCGCCATTATTTAAAGCAATATTTGGCATTTTCCAATCGGAAAATTCCACCAATTTCACATGTATACCTTGCTTTTCTGCTTGAGCAACTGCAACTTGTAAAATAGGTGTAAATGCAGGTGTAATACCAATGACCAACTCGTCTGACTGGGCATGCCGTTGTTTATTCCAAATAAATAATCCTGCGACTAAAACAACAAAGATACCTAAAGAAATGAATATTTTTTTATTTGTCATGAGTACCAACTTTTATAATGATTTTGCAGGATGTTGCGGTTTTAAGAATGGACCTTGCTGAAAAATTTTGTGTCGTAAAGTACCCACTGTATAGGCTGTTTTATAACGATCTCTTTTTTGCCATTCAGGAATGACCCATCGAATAAAATCTTCATATGACTCAGGTGTCACTGTTTTTGTTAAATTAAAACCATCAATTCCTGTTTCATCAAGAAAATGTATCAACTGCGCCGCTATTGTTTCACCACCACCGACAAATAGAGGATAACGACCACCTAAAAGATGCTGTTGTTTTAAAGAATACGGCGTAATATCTTGCTGCTTAAACTTTTCATTGACAGATGTAATACTATTACTCTTTTCATAAGGAATACGCTCATGCTCCTTATAAACCGAGAGATCTTTTCCTACAGAGCTTGAATAATGTGCAAGCCCTGCTTCAGGACTCGCATATTGCTGATATTCTTTTAACTTGTGCACTGCTTGAGTATCATTTTCTGCAGTTACCACGGTAATACCGACAAATATTTTAATATCTTGGGGATTACGTCCATTTTGAATGGCTGTATCTCGAATACGCTGCACATTCTTTTTTACTTCAGCAATACTTCCGCCACCTATAAAAATACATTCTGCATGTTTAGTGGCAAACGCAACACCTCGCTCGGAAGCCCCTGCTTGAAATAATAACGGCGTCCGCTGCGGTGATGGAGAAACCTGAAACACGCCATGGCTTTCAAAAAAAGGACTTTGATGGTGAATTTCATGTACTTTCTTCGGATCTGTAAAAGTACGTGTTTGCTTATCTTTCAGAACAGCATCCTGCTCCCAAGAATGCTCCCAGTATTTATAGCAAAGTGTTAGAAAGTCTTCCGCTTTGTCATAGCGCTGGTCATGCTCTGCCAATTGTTGACGACCAAACAGCCTTTCCGCACTATCTAAATATCCCGTCACAATATTCCATCCCATACGCCCTTGGGTTAAATGGTCTAAACTTGCAAAACGGCGTGCCAAAAGATATGGATGCTCATAGCTTAAATTGACTGTCACACCAAAACCTAAATGTGTTGTTATAGCGGCCATTGCAGAAACCAACGTGATTGGGTCATGACTTGGTAATTGCACCGACTCTTTCAATGTCACGTCTAAATTATTTTTATAGACATCATAGACACCTGTAATATCTGCTAAAAACACGCCATCAAATAACCCACCTTCCAAAGTCTTTGCTAAGTTGGTCCAATAACTCAGTTCATTAAATTTTGCCGACTCATCACGTGGGTGTGTCCATAAACCATGATTGATATGCCCAACACAATTCATATCAAAGGCATTCAATAAGATCTTCTTCACCATTACAATGTCCCTCGACGTGGTGGAAGGATATGGTTTAATCGGTAATTACCAATAAAATAGTACTTCCAACGTACAGGGTCATGTAACGTATGCACTCTTACATTACGCCAATGTCGGTCTAACCCCGTTTTACTTTGACTGCCACGACTGCCTGCCAACTCAATCAGTTTAGAGGATGCTTGAAGTGCTGTTTCTGTACTGTGGGCACGTACTCGTGCGACATGAATAGAGGCTTCAGCAATATTTTCTTTACTTACTTTAGGTTTAATAAAATCTATAAAATTGGCTGCCTTTTTAAGAAGTAATTCACTTGCTTTCACATCTACAGCAACTTGTCCCAATTCATACAAAGTCAATGGATCTTGCGTTGCAACATCAATATTTGCATCTATCCACGGACGCGCATGTCTAACTTGTAGCAATGTTTCTTCGAAGGATGCCCTTGCAATCCCAACTTCAATAGACGCATGCATGAGTTGTGCATATGGGCCAACAAGACTTGGTTCAGAAAATACGGGACTAAATGGAATGATATCTTCTGCATCAACATACACATGATCGAATTTTACCGTACCACTCCCCGTTAAACGCTGACCAAAACCACTCCAATCATCAACTACACTTAGACCTTCTGAATCTCTCGGCACAAATGCAAGATACTCAAGCCCATTGTCATCTTTCACTAAGGTTGGTATGCGATGTGCATAAATACTGCCTGTGCAATAAAATTTCTCACCTTGAATAAGATAACCTTGTTGATACGGCGTTATATAAGTGTTCTTTTGGCTCGCGTTTTTCGACTTAAATTCTGCAAGAGCATTACCAAAACGCCGTCCATCTAACACTTCTTTATAAAGTTTCTGTTTCTGTACTTCTGTTCCTGTCGTACGTAATACTTCAAGCGCATAAAAATGATTTTGTGGAATTTGACCAATCGACCCATCTGAACCACTAAAAAGCGCAATAACTTGTGCGACGGTCCAACTTGAAACCTCTGCACCACCATATTGTTTAGGCACAGTGATTGCCCATAATCCTGACTGGCTAAATGCATTAATCTCTGCAAAAGGAAGTGTTCTTGTCTTATCTCGATGAGAGGCTTCAATTTGAAATTGCTGAGACAGTTTTGTCGCAACCTCTAATGCTTCTTCATCAGATTCAATTACATGTGCGGGCTGAGTATTTAAAAAACCAGTATGATAAGATGTCATATACTCACCTATATCCAAGCATGTTGTTTAGGAAATTGATGATTTAAATAATAATTACCTAGTGCGTAGTATTTCCACCGAACAGGATCATGCAAGGTATGTACTCTTGCATTGCGCCAATGCTGATCTAAATTGTACTTAGCCAATGAAGAACGACTACCACTGAGCTCAATTAACTTTTCAGAAATAGTAAGTGCAGCACGGTGGGCATAAATCTTTGCCTCAGCAACAGCAATAGAAGCCTCAGCAACCTGAGTATCTATAATTTCTTTTTTTTGTTCTAAACGATCTAATACATTCGCAGCTTCATCTAAAAGCAATATACTTGCTTGCAAAAGCACATCTAACTTTCCGACCTCTTGAATTAAGTAAAGTTCTAGAGAGGCCTCATCGACATTCGCATCTGCAATAGGTCTTGCTTTTTTCACATGTGTGAGTAAATCCTGAAAAGCTGCTTCAGCAATCCCAACGTCAATCGCAACTTGTATAATCTGAGAATATGCACCCCTAAAATGCGTTGTATCTGCTAATTTTCGTTCATCAAAAATTAAAAACGGATCTATTACTACATCCTTTAACTTCACTGTCCCACTTGATGTTGTACGTTGTCCAAAAGCATCCCAATCATTTACAACTTCAATGCCTTTGGTTTTACGATCTACAAGCACAAGTACAACATATCCATCGGGGTGCTGTGCTTTAATCGCAAGCCAGTCTGCAAATGCACTTCCTGTAGAGTAAAATTTATCGCCGTTTAAAACATACTGCCCATCAGCTATTGTTAAAGTCGTTGCAATAGTTTGACTGTCCTTCGTATTCTTTTCAGGGCCGCCATTGGCTAAAAATTTACCTGCTAAAATTTCATTAAATACAAAGGTTTTTTGTTTTTCATTACCGATCAGTAAAATTGCATTTAAAATACCAAATTGGTTCTGTGGTATCTGACCAATATTGGCATCCGCCTTGGCTAAGATACGGATCACTTGCGTTAACGTCTGGTGAGAAACTTCTGCACCGCCATATTTCTTAGGAATCCGAATCGCAGTGAGTCCTTTTTTTACCAAATGCTGAATGACATCTGTTGGTAAAAGTCGCTGTTGATCACGTAAATTTCGTTCTTCTAATGCAAAATCTGCAACGTGGTATGCAGCATTTATTGCATCAATATCATTATCAATTATTTTTTGAGAATGGCTCATAGCAATCACCTATATTTTAAAAATAAGGTATGGCTTTTAGCAGAAATTTAGAAATAAAAAATATGGGAATCCTTATCAGAAAATATGCAGGAATCTATTTATTTGATAAATGAACGCAAATTAAAACAGAACAAACAATACATCATTATTTTTATACGCTAAAATAAATGATTGCTTTATGATGATAAGAGACTAGAGTGCCGACACCTGATCATACGAATAATAATTTACAAGCAGATGCTTTAAATACTGTGTTTAAACAACAGCAAGTTGCTTACCAAAGCGAAACATATCCTACGTATGATATACGTAAACAGCGACTAACTCAGCTTTATACACTTATTCTAAATAATCAGGAAAAAATAGCCGATGCTATTTGTAAGGACTTTTCAAACCGCAGTCATGATGAAACACGGCTTGTAGAAATTGTTCCAAGTCTTTCAGGAATTAAATACTGTTTAAAGCATCTCAAAAAATGGATGCAACCCGACTATCGTGATATCTCTGTCATCTTTCAACCTGCTAAAGCTTATGTCATTGCACAGCCACTCGGTGTCGTTGGCATTATGGTTCCTTGGAACTACCCTTTGTTCCTTGCAATTGGCCCGCTCTGCCAAGCCATTGCAGCAGGCAACCGTGTCATGCTAAAAATGAGTGAATTTACGCCTAATTTTTCTGCATTTTTTCAAAAACTTATTCAAGATAATTTTCCATCAGACATCATTTCTATTACGTTAGGCAATGCTGATATTGCAAAGCAATTTTCCACCCTTCCATTTAATCATTTACTCTTTACAGGTTCGACCAATGTAGGCAAACACGTCATACGTGCTGCCGCTGAGAATTTAACACCTGTAACACTTGAACTTGGGGGGAAATCACCCGCACTTATTGGACAAGATGCAGATCTTTTTGAAAGTGCACAGCGTATTGCTTTTGGAAAAAGTGTAAATTCAGGACAAACTTGTGTTGCACCCGACTACGTGCTTATACCCGAAGCACGACAAGATGACTTTATTCAGTCCTATTTTACGGCGCTTAGAGGCTTCTACCCAAGCATAAAAGACAATAATGATTACACCGCCATTATTAATGATGCACAGTTTTCTCGTCTTCAATCTTATTTACAAGAAGCTAAGCAATATGGCGCAAAAGTACACTATCTATCCAATGAAGAAGATGGCCGAAAATTACCGCATTGTGTCATTACACATACAAGTGCTTCACTTAAAGTATGCCAAGAAGAAATATTTGGCCCTATTCTTCCTATTATTACCTATGAAACCTTAGATGAAGCCATTCAATATATCAATGAACGCCCAAGACCACTTGCTTTATATTACTTCGGATATAAAGCTGAAGAGCAACAAAAAGTCCTTTTAAACACGCACAGTGGTGGTGTCTGCATCAATGAAACCATCATACATGTTGGACAAGAAGATCTACCTTTTGGTGGTGTAGGACTTTCTGGTATGGGGAATTATCATGGCTATGAAGGCTTTAAAACCTTTAGTCATGCTAAAGCTGTATTTGCCAGACCCAAATTAAGCTTCATGAAACTGGTTTATCCACCTTATGGAAAATGGCTACAAAAAACTTTATTAAAAATGTTTATAAAGTAAAGCCCATAAAAAGTCATTTTTTATCGATACTTGTTCAAAAACATCAAATAATCTGCAAAAAATGGCACTTTTTAACATTGTCAATTGAAGCAAAAATTTACAAGATATACGCACTTTTTGACTGTGCAATTTTACAATTTTTTATAAAATTTCATATAAATTGTAGGTTTTGCCCTCATAATAGAGTAACTTTGCAGATATCTTGCAAAAACTTAATGTCTTTTCATCGGAGCAAGTTACATGACTTTTAATATTTTGGTTATTCATGGACCGAACTTAAATTTGTTAGGAAAACGAGAACCCGAAGTATACGGTCATCAAACACTCAATGACATTAATCAAAACTTGGTAGAACATGCAAAAGAAAATGACTGTGCTTTAGAGGTATTTCAAAGCAATATCGAAGGTGAAATCATCAACCGTATTCACCAAGCACACGCAGAAAACATTCAATTTATTATTATCAATCCAGCAGCATTTACACATACTTCTATAGCTATACGTGATGCATTGCTTGGTGTCAATATTCCATTTATTGAAGTTCACTTGTCAAATGTCCATGCCCGCGAAACATTTAGACACCACTCTTATCTTAGCGATAAAGCACAAGGTGTGATCTGTGGACTCGGTGCTTATGGCTATCAAGCTGCACTTAATTATGCTCTTCGTACTCTTCAATCTTCTCATTAATTTTCATAAGGAATATTAATACTATGGATATTCGTAAAATCAAGAAACTTATTGATTTAATGATCGAATCTGACCTTCAAGGTATTGAAGTTAAAGAAGGCGATCAATCGATTGCATTGACTCGTCGTAACCCTGAACCTGTTGCTGTTGCTTCTATGCCTGCTGCACCTGCAAGCGTAGCAGCTGCGCCTGTTGCAAAAACACCACGTGGTAGCGTAGAAGCTGCGCCAATGGTTGGTGTGTTCTATTCAGCAGCAAGCCCTGGTGAAGCACCTTTTGTACAAGTTGGTCAAACCATTTCAGCAGGTGAAACTTTAGGTATCATCGAAGCAATGAAGATTATGAACCCAATTGAGGCAACTCAAAGCGGTGTCATTGAAGAAATCCTTGTGAAAAATGGCGAAGTTATTGAATTCGGTCAACCATTATTCCGTTACCGCGCATAAGCACGGAGTGTCATAATGTTGCAAAAAGTATTAATTGCAAACCGTGGTGAAATTGCGTTACGCATCACACGTGCTTGTAAAACGCTTGGAATAAAAACTGTTGGTGTTTATTCCAATGCAGATAAAGATCTCATGCATTTACGCTTCGTCGATGAAGCGGTTTGTATTGGCCCAGGTGCAACGAGTGAAAGTTACTTAAACATTCCTGCACTACTTACAGCAGCTGAAGTTACAGGTGCTGATGCCATTCACCCAGGTTATGGCTTTTTATCTGAAAATGCAGAATTTGCAGAAATGGTGGAAAGCTCAGGATATATTTTCATCGGCCCTCGCCCTGAACATATTCGCCTGATGGGTAACAAAGTTTCAGCAATTACTGCCATGCGTAAAGCTGGCGTACCTACTGTACCAGGTTCACAACATGCCGTTACGCCTGCAAATGCAAAAGAAGAAGCTGCAAAAATTGGCTTCCCGCTTATTGTAAAAGCAGCTTCTGGTGGTGGTGGCCGTGGTATGCGTATTGTAGAACGTATAGACACACTGTTAGAGTCTGTACAAGCTGCACAGCGTGATGCTGAAATGTGGTTTGGTGACGATACCGTGTATATGGAACGTTTCCTACAAAAACCGCGCCATGTAGAAGTACAAGTACTTGCAGATGGTAATGGTCAAGCAATTCACTTATATGACCGTGATTGTTCATTACAACGCCGTCACCAAAAAGTTTTAGAAGAAGCGCCTGCGCCTGGTCTTCCAGAACAAGCACGTGCAGACATTTTAAAATCTTGTGTGAATGCTTGTGAACTCATGCAATACCGTGGTGCGGGAACATTTGAATTCTTATTTGAAGATGGAGAATTCTTCTTCATTGAAATGAATACACGTGTTCAAGTTGAGCATCCTGTAACAGAAATGGTCACTGGTGTAGATATTATCGAACAACAGTTACGTGTTGCTGCAGGACTTGGTTTAAGCATCCAACAAGATGATGTTGAAGTTAAAGGCCATGCGATCGAATGTCGTATCAATGCCGAAGACCCAACAACATTTATGCCTTCTCCAGGTAAAATTGAAACATTCTATGCACCAGGCGGTGCTGGCATTCGTTTAGACTCTCATATCTATCCAGGATACAGCATTCCACCATATTATGATTCAATGATTGCAAAACTCATTTCACATGGTAAAGATCGTGCAACCTCAATTGCTCGTATGCGCCAAGCTCTTGATGAAATGATTTTGACAGGTGTGAAAACAAATATCCCACTTCATAAAGATTTGATCTTAAAAGATGAAGCTTTTTGTGAAGATGCTATGGATATTCACTATCTTGAAAAACACCTCTTGAAGCAATTAGAAGCACCAGCATCAGATAAAAAGTCTGACTAAAAAGTGAAAAAAGAAGTGGTTTACCACTTCTTTTTTTATGCAACAAAAGCAACCATCTTTATAACAATTTGTTGAACTTCCTCAATATCATCATCTAAAGTTTTTTTGCGACTCAATTCTTTAGAAAGCACTTTAAACTTATGATTCTGATGTTCGATAATATCTGGTATTTGATCAAAATAATCTGCTGACTCATTCAGCTCAACTTCAGGTAGTGGACTGCCTAGTTGATACTCCTTACTCTTGAGCACAATATACTTCACAATCGTTTTCATTGATGACTCCGTGTTTTTAGGGCACTTTATTTTTATATTTAACAGCTTTCCCTACCAAAGAAAACATTATTTTCTCTTATTTGCTTAATATTAAGACAATTAAATTTTATACAAAATAAAAGCCTCAAAAGAGGCTTTTATTGAAATGTTATATTTTAGATCGGTTCAAATGGTGCAATCACATCTGCATTTTGTGCACGATGACGTAAAAAATGATCCATCAAAACAATTGCCATCATTGCCTCAGCAATAGGAGTCGCACGGACACCAACACAAGGATCATGACGCCCTTTTGTTAAAACGTCTGTATCTTCTCTTTGTAAATTAATTGTTTTACCTTCCGTGGTAATACTCGCCGTTGGTTTTAAAGCAATTGCTGCACGAATCACCTGCCCAGAAGAAATACCTCCAAGTATTCCACCTGCATGATTTGCTAAGAAACCATTTGATGTTAGTTCATCGCGACTTTCATGACCAAACTGTCCTGCAACTGCAAAGCCATCACCTATTTCAACACCTTTTACAGCATTAATACTCATTAGTGCATGTGCTAAGTCTGCATCTAAACGATCAAAAACAGGCTCACCCCAACCAACAGGTACATTCTCAGCAATCACCTCAAGTTTAGCACCACAACTTGTACCCTGTTCACGTAAAGATGTCACCAATTTTTCAAATCTTGGAACAGCGTCAACATCACCACAGAAGAATGGATTATTTTCAACTTCAGACCAATCTAACTGATGAGCAAGCTCATTTCCTATTTGAGTAACATGACCTCGAATAACGATATTAAACTTTTCAGCTAAATACTTCTTAGCAATAGCACCCGCAGCAACACGCATTGCAGTTTCACGTGCACTTGAACGCCCACCGCCACGGTAGTCTCTAAAACCATACTTTTGTGTGTAGGTATAATCTGCATGACCCGGTCTAAACGTTTGCGCTATATTGCCATAATCTTTTGATTTTTGGTCAGTATTTTCAATAAGCAAGCCAATAGATGTGCCTGTCGTCTTACCTTCAAAAACACCTGAAATAATTTTCACCTGATCAGGTTCTTTACGCTGTGTTGCAAATTTCGAAGTTCCCGGTTTACGGCGATCTAAGTCTTTTTGCAAATCAGCTTCAGATAAAGCAATTCCGGGAGGTACGCCATCGACTATTGCCATTAAACCTAAACCATGCGACTCACCACAGGTCGTTACACGAAACAACTGTCCTATTGAGTTTCCAGCCATTATTACTTTCCTTTAAACTGCTAGAGCATCCTGAAAAACTTGTTTATAACGGCGACATTGTTCAGCAGTCAATGCAAAAATACCTGAACCACCTTTTTGGAAAGTCAACCAATGAAAGTCAACCGTGTTAAAGTTTTGGCGCATTGCCCACTCAGAGTTACCAACCTCAATAACAATTAGTCCATCTTCTGTAAGATAGTCTGCTGCTTCTGCTAGCATCTTACGTACCAAGTCTAAACCATCTTGTCCAGCCGCAAGTGCTAGCTCAGGCTCATGTAAAAACTCTTCAGGTAAATCTGCCATATCTTCGGCATCAACATAAGGTGGGTTTGTCACAATTAAATCATACTGGTTTTCAGCAGGAATTTTACTGAACAAATCCGACTCTAATAATGCAACTTGATATTGCATATTGTGATGTTCAACGTTTAATGCCGCAACTTCAAGCGCATCTCTTGAGATATCCGTTGCATCAACATCAGCTTCAGGATATGCATATGCTAAAGCAATTGCGATACAACCCGAACCTGTACACATATCTAAAATACGCTGTGGTTTTTTGGGCGTGTCTAATGTCGGTAATGCATTTAACGCTTCACGCATATTACCTGTTTCATCTAAGCAATATGGTGCAAAACGCTGATTAATTAACTCTGCAATAGGTGAACGAGGAATAAGTACTCTTTCATCTACATAAAATGGTTTATTACAGAAATAAGCCAAATTAAGCAAATACGATGTTGGTGTGCGCTCATTAATACGGCGTGCAAGTAACTCTAAAAACTGTGCTTTTTCACTCGGTAAAAGTTTTGCATCTAAAATTTCGTTATTTGCTTCCCAATCTAGTGCCAGTGTTTGTAACACTAAAGCAGAGCTTTCAGCAAAAAAATCTTCTGTACCTTGACCTAAGTGCGCATCGTATTGACGTAAAGCTGTGACACCAAAACGGATAAAATCTCGAATTGTTGTTAAATTTTCAGCAGCTTCTGTTAAGTTTTCAGGAAGAATTGTCAATCGCTCCACGCATTACTCCAAGTAATCATTATTAAGGCTATATCTTTCATTTTAGCCTGTTTTCACATTATTGATAATGCCTAAATCATCAATAAAATAAGATTAAAGCCTATAGATTAAGATAAACAAATTAAAACAAAAACAAAACTGGCTTTTCACACGCCAAGTCACTCGAAATGGTAGATTATATTTTCACCTAAACACAAACAACTAAGGACAATAAAAATGGTTGATATTATTAAAAAAGGTTCTGCACATTGGGAAGGATCAATCAAAGAAGGTAAAGGTACAATATCTACTGAAAGTGGTGCACTCTCTCAACAACCTTATGGATTCAATACGCGCTTTGAAGATAAAGTAGGAACGAATCCTGAAGAAATTATTGGTGCTGCACATTCAGCATGTTTCTCGATGGCGCTTTCATTACAGCTTGGAGAAGCAGGTTTTACAGCAGATGCAATTGATACAGAAGCTGCTGTGACTTTATCTAAAGATGAAAAAGGCTTTTTTATTCGTCAAGTACACCTAACAAGTCATGTTAAAGTGAAAGACCTTGATGATGGAACCTTCCAAAAAATCGCAACTGCAACCAAAGAAGGTTGTCCTGTTTCAAGACTGTTTAATGCAGAAATCTTATTAGATGCAAAACTGGTTTAATCATTCGCATGTGTAGCTGTAGCGAGCATTCGTTCGCTACATCACAAAGCCAACATAACGGTTGTAATTTGCTACCCCTAAAGGCATTTTATAAATTGTTAAATTACAATGTGCGGTTGTTATTGCATCAAATACATTAAGTGATTGATCATGAATCTCATCTACACTAAATTGCATTTCATCTTCAAAAAAATCAGCAACATATTCAAAGCCTAAATCTAGCGCTATAAATGCTGTATGCTCACAAGGCTGAATATACTGCTCTTCTGACCAGTTCAAAGCCTTATGCTTACATATAGGACAAAGCACATTTTCTGTCGCGTTGTCTAATTCCTTCAATTTAAAGCTCATTTCTTATCCAATTAAATGCTCTGTAAAATATTGTAAAATATTTCTATACAGACTGCATTGCAATTTTGATGCATGAGGTATAGATTTTAGACATTAAACCATGTTGATCAAATTCGTTTAAAAGGATACCCAATGGCCAACCTAGAAAAAGCCATTGCTTTGGCAACAAAGAAACATGCAGGGCAAACAGACAAAGCAGGACAAGCATACATTCTTCATCCTCTTCGTATTATGTTGAAAATGAAAAATGATGACCAAAGAATTGTTGCCGTCTTACACGATGTACTTGAGGATACAGATACCACTGTGGTCGATCTTATCTCTATCGGTTTTGCGCCCCATATTATCGATGCTGTCATTGCCCTCACTAAAAAGAACAATGAAAGTCGTATAGAGGCTGCTTTTCGAGCGGTAAAAAATTCCATTGCGCGTGAAGTTAAATTGGCAGACATTGCCGATAATATGGACTTAACTCGTATAAAAAACCCGACAGTTCGAGATAAAAAGCGTTTACAAGAGTATCAGGAAGTACAGGAAATATTACTCGCAGGTGCCTAAGTATTGTATTTAATACTAAGAACATTTATCGTTCTTATATTCTCAAAATATTAAAAAAGGCCTAACCTATGTTAAGCGATTTAGACGACTTTTATTGTTTTGCTTTGGTCGTCGAACACGGTGGCTTTAGTGCCGCAGAGCGCGCCACTGATATTCCAAAATCGAAGCTCAGTCGCCGTGTTTATAACCTTGAAGAAAATCTTGGCGTTCGTCTTATTCAAAGAAGCTCACGACAGTTTGCAGTGACTGAAATTGGTTTAAATGTCTACCATCATGCTCAAACAATGCTGAATGCAGCGCAAGCAGCACATGATATGGTAGACCACCTAAGTGTTAAACCCAGAGGGGTTGTGCGTGTAAGTGTGCCCGTTTCTATTGCACAAAATGCATTTTCTAAAATTTTACCTCAGTTTCTCAAGCAATATCCTGAAATTCGTTTACAAATGACTGTAAGTAACCGTCGTGTAGATATTATTAATGAAAATATTGATGTTGCGCTACGTGTCCGTGCCAAAATTGACGATGATCCAAATTTAATTGTTCGACAATTTGCAAGAGAAGAGCTGCATTTATTTGCTAGCCAAGCATACTTAAATGAATTTGGGAATGTCAAAACCCCCGAAGAGTTAAGCCAACATAGAGTCTTAAGTATGTCAGATGAACATACAGACCAACATATGGTGCTTTATAATGATCAACAAATTCCCGTTAAAATTAAAATAAATCCAATAATTATGGCTTCTGATCTCCTCATGCTACGAGAGCTCACCAGACAAGGAAGTGGAATTTCTTTATTACCAAACTCGATTACTCAAGATTTTGTTAAAAGTGGTGAGCTCGTACGACTACTGTGTGACTGGAAAGTTCCTCATGGTATTTTACATGCAGTGTATGCCTCACGTAGAGGCATGCTTCCTGCAGTTCGTGTATTTATAGATTACCTGGTTGAAAATCTAAGCGAAGAAAATATTAAGTCTATTTAATTTTTACAGGCTTAAGTTGCTGTAGTAATACTTGATCTAATAACATTGGCAACTTAAGCGTCATCAGAAATGCATGATATAAGTCAGGTTTACCATTCCAAATTAAATTAGAAATATTATTACGCTTATCTAGATCTTGAAACCAACTTCCATGCTTTTCGTCAACCAATGTATGATGAATATAGCCAATAATTTTTCGATAATAGACTTCATATTTTTCATCATTGAGCCTTTTCATAAGTGTTGCTGAAGCAACTGCTGCCTCGGCATGTACCCAATGTAAACGCTCTCTTACCACGGGTTCATTTTTCCAATCATAGGTATAAATGATTCCACGATGTGGCTTCTCTTGCCATCCATTTTTCCATGCGGTATCAAACAGCCCTTGAGCATCTTCAAGCAACCATTGAGGTACATCAAGCCCCATTACTTGAAGTTCTTGTTCTAAATTAATCAGTAAATGACACCATTCAAAACCATGCCCGGGTGTCACACCATATGGTCTAAAGTCATCAATAAGTTTATTTTTATTAAACTCATAATCAGGCTTCCATTTTTCATCGAAATGTTCAACCACGCTATAATCATGATTCTTTGCATGTTCATGAATAATTCGCTCTACAATCGCAAGTGACTTTTTAAGCCAGCTCGAGTCTTGTGTTGTAATTGCAAGTTGCATGAACATTTCTAAAGAGTGCATATTACAGTTTGCACCACGATATTTTTCTAAATCAGACCAATCTGGTGCATAGCTTTCTAGAACACAATTTTCAGTTTCTGACCAAAAGTGTTCATTAAATATATTTACTGCTTTATCAAAGAGTGCATCTGCACCTGCAATATTTGCTTGTTTTGCACTATTTGCAGCCAACAAAACAAATGCATGTAAATATGATTTTTTACGGTCATTAGGACTATCATCAACTAAAGAGGAAAGCCATCCACCATGTTTATGGTCAAATAAATGTTCATTTAGACTTTTAATTCCCCATTCTGCAAGCTCTACACTTCCTGCATAGCCTCGAATTGCGGCAAGTGAATAACAGTAAGTAAATCGTGCAGTATTTAGCGTATTAGGCCGTTGGTGCAAAGGTAAGCCATAACGATCTAAATCAATAAATCCACCATATTGACACTGTGCATCCTGATAAAAATCAAGTAAATTCAATGTCTGTGTTTTTAACCAATCAATATGCGCCGTTTGATTTAACCAGCTATGCCTTACTTTCGTCAGTAATTTCATAATTTCTTCCTTTTATTTTTATAGTCTTACAGTTAACCACCTACCATCATACCGCCATTTGGATGAATCGTTTGCCCCGAAATAAAAGAAGCATCTTGGCTTGCTAAAAACACATATGCAGGCCCTAATTCACTTGGCTGTCCACAGCGTTCAATTGGTGTGTCAGAACCGAATTTTTCCATACTTTGAGGATCGACTTGTCCCCATGTTGCTGGTTGTAATGGTGTCCAAACGGGGCCAGGTGCAACAGCATTTACCCGAATACCTCTATTTACAACTTGGTTTGACAGTGCACGCGTAAATGAAATGATTGCACCTTTTGTGGCTGAATAATCGACGAGTGCTTTGGGCCCAACATATGCATTCACCGATGCTGTATTAATAATCGTATCGCCAGAAGAAAGTTGCGGTAAAACAGCTTTTGTTAAATAAAATATAGCATGAATATTAATTGCAAAAGTATCAAGCCACTGCTCATCAGAAAGTGTTGCTAAGTCTTCATTCGGAAACTGTGTACCTGCATTATTCACCAAAATATTTATTTTTTTAAAATCAAATAGCACATCTTGTATAAGTTTTTTACATGCCTCACTACTTCGTAAATCAACGGGGTAAATTTTGCAATTCCCCCCTGTTCCTTCAATCCATGCTTTTACCCATTCAGCATCTTTCAGCTCTACCTCTGTGTCCAAACATGTAATGGCAACAGTTGCGCCTTCTTTTGCAAAATGTAAGGCAACTGAGCGACCAATACCGCTATCACCTCCTGTAATGAGTGCAACTTTTCCCTGTAGCTTATGACTTCCCAAATAGCTTTCATGAATAAATTCTGCATGAGGCTTTAACTGTTCATCGCTACCCGGCAATTCTTGTTGTTGTGCATGTATATCAAACTTATTCATTTTTAATCTTCCATTATTTTTTTATGAGTAAATAATAGTCGAATAGTGTGAATCTAATTGCTTGGAATATGTTTTATAATTTTACTGAGTTGTAATTTTTATCATTTTTATGTTTAAAGACATCTAACATTATTTAGATAAACTTAACTTTTATCGCACAAAAAGAGTCAAAAATGGCTTTTTTGTGCGATATATTATTTAGATTATATTAAATATAATATTTATAGAATAAAGATCTCAACTAAGTACTCTTCTTGCTTTTAAAAAGATACTTATTCATTTTCTAAAAACTCATTCGTAGATAGAATCTGAGAAAAATTCATTAACGCCCATAAATAAGCAGTTTGCACATCGGTTGCTAAAACTTTTTTACCATCAGCACTCACTAAGTCTCTTGTTGCTGTTGCATCATGAATAAGTAAGTTATTGAAACCATGCTCTTTGGCTGCTCTTGTTGTCGAGTCAATACACATATGTGTCATCATACCTGTAATTACCAATGCTTCTATCGCATGATTTTTTAATATTTCAAGCAAGTTAGTTTTAAAAAAGCTATTTGGATATTGTTTTTCAATAATAATTGCTTTACTACCTATATTTAAATCGTGATGTAATTCTACACCGCTTGTATTTACTTCAAAAAAAGAAGCACCTTTCATAAGATTAATATGCTGAACATATATAATTGGTTGTTGTATCTTTTTAAAATAAGCTTCTAGTCTATTAATTTGATGCAATGCTTCTTGTGGTTTATGTAAAGGGTATTTTCCACCTTCAAAGTAATCATTTTGAACATCAATCACTATAAGTGCTTTTTTCATCAGTTTTTCCTACATAAGTTCTTATATCCATCATAAAAAATAGTATGTAACTGTGATATAACATGCTGAAAGTAATCATATATAAAAGCTTTCATTATGAAAAAAGATGAAAATATCGATGAGATTGATTTGCAGATATTAAGTTTATTATCGCAAGACTCGCGATTAACACATAAAGAACTCAGCGAACAGGTACATCGGACTGGACAAGCTGTAGGTGCTAGAGTACAGCGTTTAATAGATATTGGTATTATTGAAAAATATACAATACAAATTCACGCTTCTGAACAACAGTTTATTAGGATTTTTCTAAAAGCACCATTATCAAAAGAATTAGAAGAAAAAATATATTCAAATCCGAAAATTCAATCATTTTATAAAACTTCTGGCCATGCATGTTATATCATTATGAGTCACTTTATACATGCAGAACTCAATGCATTTTTAGAAGATATTTCAGATGTTGCAAGCTATACCGTTGAATCTGTAGTAACGAAAAAATTCTAACCAAACATATTTAATTGGGGTGTTTCTTTCACTAATTTTGCTTTCGGCACATGTAAGCACTCAAACTCATTTACGGGAAATCCTTCTATAAAGCTTGAAATATTCACAGTCTTTAATGTGAGCCATTCTAAAATACGATGGTGTGGAATAACGATGACTGATCGCTTTATATTTCCCGGCTCATGAAAATCTTTCATCATAGGGTGATCTATAGCATCCATAGTGAGCATTGTGCTAGATCGTATAATCTTTTCATTTATTTGACATATTTCATAAAGTGCTGCAATAAAAAAAGCTTGCCCATCTTTACGTCTTACTCCCCATCTCTGAGGTTTACCATCTATATATTTACTTTCATAAAATTCAGTAACGGGAATAACGCCAAACTTATAGCGTTGCAAAGCCTGTTGAAAACTTGGTTTTTGCAATAAAGTTTCTTGACGAGCATTATATGTCTTCTTAGAAATTTGTTCGTCTGTTGCCCATTTAGGGACTAAACCAAATAGTACTTCTCTCCACTCAAAGCCACTACCTGAATGGAATAAAAATGGCAACTCACCCATTGGATATACTTCATCAGCGTATGAAAACGTGATTTGTGGTAACCCAAGTTGTTCTACCTGTAAGCGTGTAATTGGCTTAAAATTAGCGCACATTAAAAAATACCAAAATCTAATAAACCAATCATAACATTAAAATTGATTGTAAAAAACTCTAGATACCTTATTCTAGCCTGCTTTATGTACAGCATTTAAATAATCATCGGACTGCATTTCTAATAATCTAGAGCGTGTTCTCTCAATTTCAAATGCAAGCTTTTCCCCATGATATAAATCAATAATTGAATCTTCCGAAGTCAATAATAGCTTAACACCTCGATCATAAAACTCGTCAACCAAGTAAATAAACCTCCTTGTCGCATCATTCAGTTGATCGGTTAAATGAGGTACATCGCTCAATAAAATGGTTTGGTATTTATTGGCAATTTCAATAAAATCGGATGGACTTCTAGGCTGTAAACATAATTCAGAAAAGTGACACCACAATACATCATCACTTAACCCAAGTGTTTTCACTTGGCGATGGTTTATTTCTATACTTTCATTTAATTTTTTTTGTGACTGTGTCAGTGCATCAAATCTTTCTTGAATCCAAAGTCGAGATTCTTCATTTAGTGGAGTTTTAAATAGTTGCGCTTGTTTAAGTATTCTCAGTCTATAATCTACGCCAGCATCTACATTTAGAATATGACAATTACTTTTCACCATATCAATCGTTGGTAAGAATCTATCTCTGTGTAATCCATCTTTATATAGCCCATCAGGAGCAATATTCGATGTTGCAATGAGTGTTAATCCGCGTTGAAAAAGCTTTTGAAATAAATCACTAAGGATCATTGCATCAGGTACATTAGATACAAAAAACTCATCAAAGCAAATTACCACTGCATCATGATGAATTTGATCCGCAACAATATCTAAAGGGTTTTGCTTTCCCGTATGCTTATGAAGCTCTTTATGAACATACTGCATAAAATGATGAAAATGTAGTCTTAATTTTTTTTCTAATGGCAATGCATCAAAAAACTGATCCATTAGCCATGTTTTTCCTCTTCCTACACCACCCCACATATATACACCCATTGGATAACTTTTTTTCTTAAAGAAAGAAAAAAAACCTTTAGATGTATTTTCTTGCTCTATTAGTTGATGCCATACGGTATCAAGTGCTTTTACTGCATTTTGTTGTGCTTCATCTGCAATAAATTGCCCTGATGCAATTGCATCCTCATAACGAGCCATTGGGGATAATTGTTTCATAAGTTAATTCTTTAAGTTAAACAATCAATTGTTTAAAAAGCCCACATGAAAGTGGGCTTAACAATACACCTTAAGCAATAGAGTCTAGTATATTTACTAAAGTCTGCCTTGGATTTTCTGATTGAGTAATCGGACGTCCAATTACTAAATGTGTTGCACCATTTTCAATGGCTTGCTTCGGCGTAACAATTCTTTTTTGATCATCTATATTTGCACCTACAGGACGAATCCCTGGTGTAACCAATGAAAAATCTGAACCAAGCTCTTCATGCAAAAAAGTTGCTTCTTGTGCGGAACAAACCACACCATCTAAACCTGAGTCTTTAGTAAGTCGTGCCAAACGTCTTACATGATCCATAGGATTAACATCTAAACCTATTTCTCTTAAATCTTCTTGTTCCATAGAAGTAAGTACAGTCACAGCAATAAGCTGTGTTTGGTAATTACCCTTTTTCAAACGCTCAACACATGTTTCCATCATTTTTCGACCGCCTGATGCATGAACATTAACCATCCATACACCCAAATCAGCAGCTGCACAAACAGCTTGTGCTGTTGTATTTGGAATATCATGAAACTTTAAATCTAAGAAAACATCAAAACCACGTTGATGAAGTGCTTTAACAACTTTCGGCCCTTCATTCGTAAACAACTCCTTACCAACTTTCAATCGGCAAAGTTGAGGGTCAAGCTGATCTGCCAACGTTAAAGCATCTTTTTCACTTTTTGCATCTAAGGCAACAATAATACTCAAAGGTTTAGCCCTAACTAAATAATAACAAAGCCCATTATAATGGGCTTTGATTGTTTGAGTTAATATCTAATACAGTTTTTTCGTGTCGAGTTTGAGCAACTGCATCTGCTGCTGCAGTTTTTGCAATCTCAATCTGCTCTTTTCTTAAACGTTCAATTTCTTTATGCAAACGTTTAATTTCCCAACGATTCTGAAAAACTCGGAATACTTGAACACCAAGCAGTAAGCCGATTGCAACACCTAGTGCTAACGTAATTAAAACAAGTAAACCTAAGCGCATTTCAGGAATATCATGGGTAAACCATAAATCCACAGTAACAGGTGTACTATTTATAAGAACAAGCCCCAAAGAGTACGCAAATATGACGATCAGTAAAATAATTAGTATAAAGCGCATCATAATCTCACCATGCTTATTTTAAATTTTAGTTATTTAGAGAGTCGTTTACTGCATCTCTTAAGGCTTTTCCTGGTTTAAAATGTGGTACAGCCTTCGCAGCAACTTCAACAGATTTACCTGTTTTAGGGTTACGTCCAACACGAGGGTCGCGATGATGTAATGCAAAACTTCCAAAACCACGAATTTCTATACGATTATCAGAAGATAATGTATCAATCATTTGATCAATCATGATTCTAACCGCTTCTTCCACCAAAGGTTCTGCAAGATGGGGATTTTTTAAAGCAATTCGTTGTATTAAATCAGATTTATTTAGTGCTTCTATAGTCATCTATGACCTCATTGATTTCTAGCGACTTTTATTTGTAAGTTTATAATAACCTGTTTAAATACAAAACGGTAGCGCAGTAAGCCTATACTACACTACCGTTTACAGTAATTAACCAATAAAGTATCAATTAGTTACACTAATATCAACTTTTTTGAATTACTTCATTTGTGCTTTAATTAAGTCACCAATTGTCTTAGGACCTTTGTCTTGAGACGCATTAGTTTGACGTAAGTTAGCAACAGCTTCACGTTGTTCAGCTTCATCTTTCGCTTTAACAGAAAGATTAATTGTACGTGACTTACGGTCAACGTTTACAATTTTAGCTTCAACTTCTTGACCAACTTCTAGAAGTTTAGTTGCATCTTCAACGCGATCATGGTTTATTTCAGAAGCTTTTAATTGAGCTTCAACTTCATCAGCAAGTTTAACAGTAGCGCCACGTGCATCAACTGCAGTGATTGTACCTTTAACCAACGCACCACGTTCGTTTGTAGCTAGGAAGTCGTTGAATGGATCGCTATTTAACTGTTTAATACCTAGGCTGATACGGTTGCCTTCAGCATCTACAGAAAGAATAACTGCTTCAACAGTGTCGCCTTTCTTGTAACGACGGATAGCTTCTTCTCCTTGCTCGTTCCAAGAAATATCAGACAAGTGAACTAGACCATCGATACCACCTGGTAGACCGATGAAGATACCGAAGTCAGTGATAGACTTGATAGTACCAGAAACTTTTTCACCTTTGTCATGGTTCTTAGCAAACTCTTCCCATGGGTTAGCACGAGTTTGTTTAATACCAAGAGAAATACGACGACGTTCTTCGTCAACTTCAAGAACCATAACATCAACTTCATCACCAATCTGAACAACTTTAGATGGGTGGATGTTTTTGTTTGTGTGATCCATTTCTGAAACGTGTACAAGACCTTCTACACCTTCAGCAATTTCAGCGAAGCAACCGTAGTCAGTTAAGTTAGTTACACGTGCTTTAACAATTGAACCTTTAGGGTAACGGCTCATGATTGCTAACCATGGATCTTCACCAAGTTGTTTAAGACCTAGTGATACACGGTTACGCTCGCGGTCAAACTTAAGTACTTTAACTGTAACTTCTTGACCAACTTCAACAACTTCAGAAGGATGCTTGATACGTTTCCAAGCCATATCTGTAATGTGAAGAAGACCATCAATACCGCCAAGATCAACGAAAGCGCCGTAGTCAGTAAGGTTTTTAATTGTACCTGTAACTGTTTGACCTTCTTCAAGTTGAGCAAGTAATGCTTCACGGTCAGCTGAAGATTCAGCTTCCATTACTGCACGACGAGATACAACAACGTTGTTACGTTTAGCATCAAGTTTGATTACTTTGAACTCTAACTCTTTACCTTCAAGGTGAGTTGTGTCACGGATTGGACGAGTATCTACCAATGAACCTGGTAAGAACGCGCGAACAGGACCGATGTCAACAGTGAAACCGCCTTTAACTTTACCAGAAATAACACCAGTAACGATTTCGCCATCTTCAAAGATTTTTTCAAGTTTAGTCCAAGTTTCAGCACGCTTCGCTTTCTCACGTGATAGAACTGTTTGACCCATGCCGTTGTCAAGTGCTTCAACAACAACATCTACATTATCACCAACTTGAACTTCTAGCTCACGTTGGTCATTTAAGAATTCTGCACGGTCAACAATACCTTCTGATTTAAGGCCAGTGTCAACAGTTACCCAGTCAGAATCGATGTTTACAACAACACCTTGGATGACTGCACCCTTTTCAACGTTTAAGTTTAATTCGCTTTCTTCAAAGAGGGCTGCAAAAGATTCGGTCATGATATACCTGATAAAGTCAGCGGTCTTGGATCAGTCAAGGCCGGTTTAGTTACGTCTATACACTATCTACTAAGTTACTGATCGAGCAGTATATAAACTAATCTGTTACGCTAACAAGCTATCGATATATTGCTTCATGGTTTGAAACACTTCATCAATAGTTAATTCTGAACTATCAATGACATATGCATCTGAAGCTGGCTTCAACGGCGCGACTTCACGCTCCGTATCTCGCTTATCTCTAGCTTCTATGTTGGCTAAAATGGCAGATATTTTAGCATCAACGCCCATTCCCTGCAACTGGTTATATCGACGTGTTGCTCGAGATTTGGCAGATGCTGTTAAATATATCTTTGCAATCGCATTTGGAAATACTACTGTTCCCATATCTCGACCATCTGCAACAAGACCTGGTGCTTGTGCAAAAGCATACTGACGGCTTAATAGAGCCTGTCTTAATTCCTGAACAACTGCAACTTTAGATGCATACTCACCCACTTGTTCAGTTCGAATCAACTTTGTTACATCTTCACCATTTAAGACCACACGTACACCTTGTTCTGTCGGTGTAAATCCAATATCTAAGCTCTCTGCAATCTCAATACAAACTTTTAAATTCTCAACATCAGTTAGAGTATCTAAGCGATTTTCTTTCGCCAGTGCTAAGCCCAAAAGACGATATAATGCACCAGAGTCAAGTAAGTGATATTGATAATGAGCCGCTATTTTTGCAGCAAGTGTTCCTTTACCAGATCCGCTTGGACCATCAATGGTAATAATATGTGTTGTCATAAGTTCTATTTCCGAAATACTTAGGCTATTTTAGATAACAAAAACAATTTATTGTTTCCGTTCTAATTTCTTATGTTCACGGCGCATTTTAAAAAAGTTACTCAGTTGTGTAGAACACTCTTGCCCCATACACCCACATTGGAAATCAAATTTATGGTTATAATAACCTTCATCTAATAAAGCCCGAGCACTCATTAATGCACCAGCTTTAGGCTCAGGGGTTGCAAAAATAACCTTACTTATTCTTGCATGAATCAGTGCACCAACACACATCGTACAAGGCTCTAAGGTCACATAAAGCACAGCATCTTTAGGTAATCTATAGTTTTGAATATTCTTACAAGCATCTTGAATTGCAAGAATTTCAGCATGTGCTGTAGGGTCATGAGAAGTTATCAATTGGTTTCGGCCTACGCCAAGTAGCTTATGCTCACTTACAATAACAGCGCCTACAGGAACTTCTTGACTATTTGCCGCAATTTCTGCTTGCTCAAAAGCAAGTTGCATCCACTGAAAATCTTCTACACTAAAATTTTCTTTCATTAAATAATATCGTACTGCTTTAGCAGACTATTCCAACTTTCAATCGTGGTCACAGGTGGACACGAGGCAAGAATACCTACAAGTGTATATTCTTGAATAGATTGCCATTGAGGAGATAAATCCTTATCTATAAGACGTGCTCGCACACCCTCCACAAAGTCTGAATGTCGAATTTTCCACGCAGAAATTTCCTTCTCTAAAGCAAAAACCTCAGCCCATGAATGCCCTTGACGCCCCCATTTCCATAGGAGCCAAGTAATTGCAACTGTGGCAGGAGATCCTTTTTGTAGGTTCTCACTTGCTTGCCTTAGCCAATCACTTCTTGCTTCACTTAAGCCAACAATAGCGTCATAGTCTTGTTCAAAATAATTACCACGACAAACCGTATGTATTGCGTCCAATGAACTTTGTAATGGCCCTACAGCAACAGGACAATGCATACTATTTAGCACATCATCTAAGGCTCTAAATTTGCCAGCAGGATAGTCTTCCCAGCAAATATTTAGCAACTTATCGAGTACAACATCTCTACTCGCTTCACAAATATGTGTGGCCCAACCAATCGCATATGCACCTGCCGATGTCATAATTGACCCTGTTAACCCAGTAAATAGCCCGATTGATCCTCTATCCGCAAGAAACCGGCTCGCGCCAACATCCGGATATAAACCGATATTAATTTCAGGCATTGCTAGCCGAGAACTAGGCGTTACAAGTCTAAATGGCGCTGCCATAAATAGACCGAGTCCACCACCCATTACATAACCTTCACCCCATACAACAATAGGTTTAATATAGCTATGTAATAATAAGTCTAATGCATATTCTTTCTCAAAAAAGCTTTCCGCACCAACCTCATCATCTTCAAGTATGAGCTGTCTCAGTTTTCTAACATCACCACCTGCACAAAATGCTTTTGGGGTGGTTGAGTCAAACCATATTGCGCTTACTTGATCGTCATATTGAAAGTCCGTGAAGATCTGTGTAAGTGCGGTAACTAAAGAAATATCTAATGCATGTAAGGTTTTAGGTCGATTTAAACGAATCATCACCCAACCATTAATATACTTTTCAACCAAAATATCGCTATGATATTGGTGTAATTCTACTTTTTCTATCATATATCTAGCTGCCAACAAATAGGTTGCATATTATTTTTTTCAAGATAGCTGTTTGTTTTTGAAAATACTTTACAGCCAAAAAAACCGCCTCGATTCGCTGCTAAAGGAGATGGATGTGCAGCCGTTAAAACAAGATGTTTATCTCTTAAAATACGTTGCCCTTTGCGCTGAGCATAAGCACCCCATAAAATAAATACAATATTTTCTTTTGTCTCATTAAGCACATCAATAATATAGTCTGTAAAGTCTTCCCAACCCTGTTTTTGATGTGATGTTGGTTGTCCTGCTGCAACAGTTAAAACACTATTTAACAACAATACGCCTTGGTTTGCCCAACTGGTAAGATCACCATGTATTGATGGTTTCACACCTAAGTCTGTATTAAGTTCATGAAAAATATTACGCAAAGATGGTGGTATAGCAATACCTTTTTGCACAGAAAAGCTCAAACCATGGGCTTGATTCGGCCCATGATATGGATCTTGACCTAAAATAACAACTTTCACATTATTTAGTGGCGTTAAATTCAATGCATTAAAAATAAGATGGCTTGGTGGGTAAACAACAGTTTCCGCCTTTTTTTCTTCTAACAAAAATTGGCGTAAATGATCCATTTTAGGACCAATTAGAAAATCTTGTAGCGCATCTTTCCACAGTGGCTCTAATTGTACTTTATCTAACTTCTGTTGTTGCTGTTGCGTCAATGACATTGAAAAAACCGTATACCTATAATAAATTTATGATGTTTGTACTTGTAGTTCAACTTCAGGGTTGTTAAATATTTGACCTGTTTTTAACTTTTCATACATTTCAGAGTCATTCCACTCTATTTTAATTTGTTCTGAAAATTGAATCTCATTTAAACTTAATATTCCCATTTGTGCATTTTCAATATCTTCAATAAAGCTTTGCGCATATCCAGTATCTGTCTCATGCACAATCACTGAATATACTTCGACGTCACCTTCACCATTTTGGGTTTTTGTGGCATTTAGTACTTGTTGTGCTAAATAAAAGAAAATACGTGAGAACTGTTCTGCAGATGGTGAAACTGGCAAGCTTACCCATCTAGCACTAAACTGTTGGCATGCTTGAATATAGTCTTTACTGTCTTTATCCCAAAAGCAAATTGCATGATCAAAGCTATCAAACAGGTCTTTAATTATACCTTTCAATAAGCCAAAGTCATATACCATCTGACCATGGTCTAATTTATTCGCTTTTAATAAGAGTTCTACTTTATAACTGTGCCCATGAATCGAACGTTTACAACGATCTGAGGTACAATTTCGAACAATATGAGCATTCTCAAATTTAAATAGCTTGCGAATTAACATGGCTCAACACCCTCACTCAATCGTGTAAAACAATTCATCATTATAAATGAATTTTTGTATTTTTCCTAAAAGATAGATTTCGATTACTACAAACTGATTTAACGATGTATTTTTGGAATTTTTAAGACCTGTTTAACATATGCCCTTTTAAGCGTTTCTCTGGACCCTAAATACCTTTGATAGAAACTAGAGTTGAGTAACATGCATGCGCCATAGACCAAAGACCAAACTAAGGCGATATAATCTCTTGATGATACTTTGCTACCTTCTTCTGTTAAATGAGCATCTATGGAAAGTAGTATAATCTTTAAACGCTGCTTACGTATCTGATACAGCTTTGCAAATAAGTTTTGTAGCCCTGTTGCATTGGCTGCGAGTTTCTCTTCAAGTAAATGATACAGCACCGTTTTCTCTGAATGATTTAAATGATATAAAACAAAAAACTCAATTTTCTCTGAAAACTTCTTATCTTCTTGGCCGAGTAATTGCGCCAACAAACTTTTCTCATAAGCTAGAAGTAGCAACATATATAATTCATTTTTACTTTTAAAATGCTTATATAATGTCCCTTTTGCAAGATCCAATTCAGCTGCAAGAAGATCGAGTGTAAATCCAACCTCCCCATCTTCTAGCAGAATTTTTTCAGCAACTCTAAAAATAGTCGCTTCTCTTTCCTGAAACTGAGTTTGCCGACCCATCTTAAACCCTGCAACCTGTATTACACTTATATTCTTTTTAATAGGTTTTCGAAATTTTGTGTGGTTATCTGACCAATTTCTTCTTGAGTTAGACCATATACTGCTGCAAGCGCTGTTGCAACATGTGGTACATATTTAGGCTCATTACTTTTTCCTCTAAAAGGAACAGGTGCTAAGTATGGACTATCGGTTTCAATAAGAAGGCGATCTAACGGTATATGCTTTGCAACATCCCTTAAATCTTGTGCATTTTTAAATGAGACAATACCCGAAAAAGAAACGTAATAGCCGCTATCTAGTACTGATTTTGCCGTTGCTAAATCTTCTGTAAAACAATGCAAAATTCCATGCTCGGACTTTTCTGCGCGAATAATATCTAACGTATCTGAACGTGCTGCTCGTGTATGTACCACAACAGGTTTACCAACTTGTTGCGATGCATATATATGACGCGCAAAACAAGCTTTTTGTTCATCGACAAAATCTTGGCTATGATAATAATCTAGCCCTGTTTCACCCAATGCCCAAACATTGTCATTTGTAGCCAATTGTACCAAATACTCAACAGAAGCACGTGCCATAACTGATGGGTCTTCACAAGGATGCACACCTACACTATAGCCAACATCATCATGACGGCGTGCAATCGCATCTAATGCAATATGATCATCTATATCGACAGAGATGCCCATAAACTTTGTCACGCCAGCTTGTCTTGCCTGTGCAAGCGCTTCATCCAAACTGCCGTTATAAGGTGTCAAATCCAACATGGTTAAATGACAATGGGTATCTGTAAACATGTATGCTCCTGCCCGTTTAAATTGTATAACTCATTTGCGTGGTTCTACCTGCGAGCAATTTTTCAGCTTCTGCTTTGTAGTAAGCACCTTTATCTCCAGAAAGCTGTATTGCAAAACCTTGTGGTTTTAAACCCGATTGTCTTTGGTTAATCCAGACAACTTTTCCTGTTAAAGGTATTTTCTGCTTCTGCTCAGGTAATGTTGCAAGTACAAAACATTCTTGACCAAGTTTGACTTCCTGTTTAGAAGCCACAAATAGACCACCATCTACAATAAATGGCATGTAACTCGCCTGAAGCATTGCTCTATCTGTGATATTAACTTGTAAAATTCCACCCATGCCTGTTTGCATTACCATTCCCCCAAATGAATAAATGACAAAGTATATAGTTTATTTTACATTTAACAGTAATACAAATAGATCATCAATAATTAAGTGTGTTTGTACATTCTGTTGAGTATAGTGCTTCGCTTTTTGTAATGCTTGATAAATATTAAACAGTTGCTCTAATGTGTAATAAGTCGCGATTTTTTGAAAATCCAAGTCAATATTACGTATTTTTTGCCCCAACTTAAATGCCACAAGATCTGATAACAAATAATCAAACATTTGTTCAAACTCAACAAAATTGAGCTCTTTGCTCCACTTAGTCGAGTATTTCATAAGCATGTTTTTTATTTCAACAAGCGCAGTCCAATCGTCCAAAAACAATTGACGTTTCATTACCCATGTTTCATCTTTCAAGTGTAATGCTTGCAATGGCATATCATTAGATAAGTTTAACAAAAGATTTACTTGCTGCTCACCTAAACTGTGGTCTTGCTTCTGCATATAAGTTTTTGCATCTTGCATTGAAATACGATCTAAAGCATACCTCTGCAGACGACTACGAATTGTTGCAGGCAGCTTCAGAAAATGCTGGGTAACCAAAATAATTAAAACACGTTCCCCAGGTTCTTCCAATGTCTTTAATAGTGCATTTGCAGAAGCAATATTTAATGCATCTGCAGGTTGGATAACAACCACTCTCCATCCATCTACCGTTTGTTGGACAAAGGGCTGTAAGTCACGTATTTTTTCTATTTTAATTTGATTATTATTTTTTTTGCTTTCTTCATCATTCGAAATATATACGTAGTTTGGATGTGTGCCCGACTTCAACCATTGGCAACTTACGCACTTACCACAAGCACCATGCTGTTGTTTATCTAAGCATAGAACCCATGCTACAAAGTGCTGAACAAAATCCAATTTGCCTGCACCAGATTTCCCATAGAATAAGAGCCCATGCCCCACATTAGGAAATCTGCCCACCAACATATCCCAAACAGGTTTCTGCCATGGATATACTTCGGTTTGTTTAAAGAAATTCTCTGACATCTTTTCTCAGTTTATTGTGAAAATACTGATATATCCATCGCATTAATACGATCTAGATCTTCCTGAGTATCCACACCTGGCGGCAAGCTTTCTTCAGCAACATCAATCGCAATACGATGACCATTTTCAAGAACACGTAATTGCTCAAGAGATTCTAATTTTTCCAAATCACCTTGTTGCCACGTAATATATTCTTGTAAAAGTTTTACGCGATAGGCATATAAACCCAAATGGCGCAACGCATGCTCATGTAATTCATTATTTCCATCTCTCTCATATGGAATTGTTGCTCGGCTAAAGTAAAGTGCCTCTTTCTGCTTTGACTTAACCACTTTCACAATGCTATTTCTCTGAAACTCACTCATTTCAGAAATCTTTTCACAAAGTGTTGCCATTGAACAATGAGGTTTATCTTCAAGTAAAATAGCTACTTGCTGAATAAGCTTGGCAGGTAGCAAAGGCTCATCACCTTGCACATTTACCACAATATCACTAGCACCCCACCCTTTAATTTGGGCAACCTCACTTAAACGATCTGTTCCCGATGGATGTGATGATTTAGTTAAAACAACATCAATACCTTCGGCTTGACAGATATCTACGATTTGTTGATGGTCTGTTGCAACACAAATATCATCAAATCCCGCTACCTTTTTTGCTTGATCTACTACACGTAGAATCATTGCTCTACCATGTACTTGTAATAAAGGTTTACCCGGAAGACGTGTACTTGCAAAACGTGCTGGAATAACAATATGTTTCATCAGAACCTTTATTTAAATTTGAATATTTAATTGAGTTAATTGTTGCTGTAAGCGGGTATAGCAGGCAGCAGAAAGTACAGCTTCAACAGGTAAAACCCATATTTCTCTTTTTATCATTGAAGTTTCATTCAATACAGATTTAATTTTCACTGCATCTTTTTCTGTCGTAATGATCGGAAGGCTGTCATCAAACTTTAGATCATGCACCGTATAGTCATAGTGGTCAGCAAAAGCATGTTTAATCAAGTCAGAAATGCCACATTGCTCTAAACTTTGATAAAACCTTTCAGGATAGCCAATACCGACCAGCACATGAAATTTCTGCTTTGCGTTAAAAACAGTATTTGATTCATTTAAGCAATATGGCTTCCCAACTTGTAGATACATACTTAGCTCAACATTTGGCATGGCTACAGGAAAATGCTGAATAACCGTACTATTTTCTAAGCGTTTTTTAGGCTCTCTTAAGAAACCTTCAGGTAAAAGTTTTTCATTGCCTAAACCGCGTTTACAGTCTAAAACAATCCACTCTAATTGACGACCTAACGCCCAATGCTGTAGACCATCATCGCTAATGATGAGATCTAGTTTTGGATATTTTTCCAATAGCAGCTCAATACTCTTTTGCCGATTTGCCCCAACTGCCATAGGTACATTTGTTAGGCTTACAATCAGTGCAGGCTCATCCCCAACACGCTGTGCTGTATCTGTTGGCTGAACAATTGTGGGAAAAGGACCCTTTCCTCCATAACCTCGACTAATCACACCTACATTAATATTCTTTTTGCGTAGATACTTAACAAGTGTGATCAATAAAGGTGTTTTTCCACTACCACCCACTGTAATATTACCAATGACCATAACAGGCACAGGCGAAACATAAATAGCTTTCTTACCTGATAGATACCGCTGCTTATTATGGTTGAAGGCATACCCATACAAACAAGACAAAGGGCGCAAAAATACTAACCATTTTGACTGATTATTCCAAGCTTCTTGTATTTTTTGCGCCAATGACATTTGTATTATTCCTCAAAATTACGTTGATGCAATTGGTAATATGCACCACGCTTTTCAAGTAACTCTTCATGAGTGCCTTGCTCAATAATACGACCATGATCCATAACAACAATGACATCGGCGTTTTCAATTGTTGATAATCGATGTGCAATTACAATTGTTGTTCTTTCTTGCATCGCTTGTTCAAATGCACGTTGAATAAAATGCTCAGACTCATTATCTAATGCACTCGTTGCTTCATCTAAAATAAGAATAGGCGCATTTTTCAAAATAGCACGCGCAATTGCAATACGTTGGCGCTGGCCACCAGATAAGTTTAGACCCTGCGCACCCAGTTTAGTTTCATAGCCATTTGGAAGCTCCATAATAAAACTATGTGCATAAGCTGTTTTTGCTGCTGCAATAACTTCTTCATCTGACGCACCTTCCAACTGACCATATGCAATATTCTCTTTCACTGTACGATCAAATAAGAATACCTGTTGGTTTACCATCGCAATTTGGCTACGCAAGTGATTTAGTTCAATGTTTTCAATTTTTTCATCATCGAAATAAATATTGCCTGTTGCTAAGCCTTGGAATCTTGGTAATAAATTTACAAGTGATGATTTACCTGCACCTGAACGACCGACCAATGCAATTGTTTGACCTGCTTTCACATCTAGATTGAAGTCATGAATAGCTTTAGATCCATCTGGGTAAACTAAACCTACATTTTCAAATCGAATATTGCCATTCAATGTTGGTTTAAGTGTTCCCTTATTTTCTTCTTCAGGTAGGTCTAACACTTCAAATACTGAATGGGCAGCAGCCAAACCTCTTTGCAACTTTTCATTGACTGTAGTCAAATTTTGGATTGGTTTACTTAACATACCCGCAGCAGTAATGAATGATACAAACTCAGCAGCAGAAGTATTCCCCAAAATTTCTGGGCGTAGCGCCAACCACATAATAATAGCCATAGAAAATGCCATAATAAGCTGTACTACAGGTGTATTCAGCACATTGACCACCAAAAGCTTCAATCCACGTTTTAGGCTTTCAAGTGAATGATAGTACAGCTTTCTTTCTTCTAATTGCTGCCCACAATAGCTCTTCACAACTGACTGACCAAGGATAGATTCCTGTACCACATGGTTTACATCACCCATTTTATCTTGGACTTGTAAAGAAAGCTTACGCATACGTTTGCCAGCCTTTCTCACCGCATATCCAATTATAGGTGCAACAAGAATAATAATCATTGTTAAGCGCCAGTTCTGATAAAACAGATATGAAAGTAACCCAATCGTAATAAAACCCTCTTTTACAATAGTTTGAACAGATTCAGAAGATGCAGCGGTGAGCTGTTCAATATTAAAAAGAATTTTTGATGTAATATGTCCACTTGAATTTTCTAAATAATAATTTGTAGGCAAGCGTAAAAGCTTCGAGAAAACCTGTTCACGGATCGTGAAAATGAGGTTTCTCGAAATAACTGCTGAAAAGTAGTTACCTAGAAATGAACCCACACCACGAACAAAAATAAGCAATATAATTAAAAATGGAAATAATGATGTTTCATCATGGTTCTTATGTTGAATTGCATTAATAATGAATTCTAATAACTTAGCGATCGAAACTTCAGTTAATGCACTTAATGCAAAACCAATAAGAACGAATATTGCATATCCCCAATAAGGTTTTAGGTAAGCAAGTAAGCGAAAATAAATCTGAAAATCTTGTTTCACGAATAACCTCAAGTAGGCATTTTGGTACTGATATTGATGTTTACAAAACCAAGTTGCCCTGCAACATCCATAACACGAATTACATCTTGATGCGTTGATTGTGCGTCCGCTGTAATCACAAACATTGCATCATGTTTTCCTTCTGCAGCCTTTTTTATTGCCGACGAAATATCAGAAATATCTTTTGTCGGTACAGACTGACCATTTACAGTATAATGACCTTTTGCATCAATAATGACTTCAATTTTACGATCATACTGCTTTTCGGGCACGCCTTGTGCATCTGGCAGCGTTAGATTAATACGACTTTGCTGATAAAATGTTGTTGTTAACAATAAAAAAACCAATATAAACAACAAACAATCAATAAGTGGTGTTAAATTAATTTCAACATCGTTAACCACTCTTCTTCTAAACTTCATTTAGCTGTCCAGCGACTTATCATGAAGATCACCTGCCTTTCTATAAAATAGCTGAGCATGAAATAAAGAAGCTTGTTTTTCAAGATCTATAACATAGTCATTTACTAAACGCTGAAAATACCGATAAGCAATCAATGCAGGAATAGCAACTACCATTCCCATTGCTGTTGCAATAAGCGCTTTTGATATCCCTGGAATCATTAATGTAGGGCTAATATTTGTACCCATATCTACAACTAAAAATGCCTCAATGATACCAACAACTGTCCCTAATAGTCCTAACAAGGGCGAAACCGCACTCATTGTACCTAAAACATTTACTCTTTTTTCTAAAGATAGAATTTCATCAGAAGCAGCGCACTCCATTTGTACCTTAGCAAACTGTTCTGTTTCCGATTGGCTTCTAATTCCTGCTAACAAAATACGCCCTAAGGTACTATTGGCATGCTGATAATTTTGTTGTAACAATTGTGCCACCATTTGTGGACTCGTTTGTATTGCAAGTCTTAGCTTATCTGGAATAATTATGGTTGAACGCAGTCGAATAAATCGCTCTACTATGACGGTTACTGTAATAATAGAACATATAAATAGTGGCAGCATTAACCAACCACCTGCCCGAACAAGTTCCCACATAAATTACCCCAATAAAGCGAAGAACTACTCTTCTGCTAAGCAAATATTTAAAATACCATCAAGCTCGTCTAAAGAGTGATAGTGAATAACTAACTTACCTTTTCCATGCTTATTATGGTCAATTTTTACATTCGCATTGAATCGATTGGTTAATTTTTGTGTTAACTGTTCAATATCAGCAGAGATTGATTTATTTTGTTGAGCTTCTTTCGGGTTATTAAACTCTCTAACTAACTGTTCAGTTTGTCGAACTGAAAGACTTTTATCTACAACAATCTGTGCAATTTTTTCTTGATCTTTTGCTTTTAATGTAAGAATTGCGCGTGCATGCCCCATGTCTAGCACACCTTCTTGCATAAGATCTTTTACAAACTCTTGCAAAGTAAGTAATCTCAATAGGTTACTAATCGTTGTTCTTGCTTTACCTACAGTATCAGCAATTTCTTGATGACTTAAACCGAACTCATCATGAAAGCGTTGTAATGCCAAAGCCTGATCGATTGGATTTAAGTCTTGGCGCTGAATATTCTCAATAAGTGCTAAGGCAATTGCTACTTGATCGTTAAGATTTCTAACGATTGCAGGAATTTCAGTCAATCCTGCTATTTTAGCTGCACGCCAACGACGTTCACCCGCAATAATTTCATAGGGATGTTGTTCATCATTTACAGGACGAATAACGATTGGCTGCATAACCCCATGCTTTTGTATAGATGCAGAAAGGTCTACAAGCTCTTCTTCACGAATGGTACGGCGTGGCTGATATATCCCTCTTTGAAGCAGGTTGACATCAATCACTTTTAGCTGACCTTGATCATGCGCCTGCTCTTCAATTTTTAACTTTTCTTTTTGTATTGAACCAAGCAGTGCATCTAAGCCACGTCCTTTTGCCAACCCTCGCTTATTTACCGCCATTCGTGTTTACCCTTTTTTAACTTTACTTTTTTTCACAAACTCAGCTGCCAAATTCAAATATGCAACGGCACCCTTAGAACTTTTTTCAAAATAGATTACAGGAAGTCCATGTGCAGGTGCCTCAGCAAGTCTGACATTTCGCGGAATTACTGTTGCATACAATTTTGAACCAAAATATTGCTCTAGTTCAGCAGAAACATCTCTTGTTAATGCATTTCTTGCATCATACATGGTTCTTAACACCCCGACAATTTCAAGATTCGGGTTTAAAGCCTGTTGAATACGATCAATTGTTTGCGTTAAATCTGCTAAACCTTCCAAAGCATAATATTCACATTGCATTGGAATAATCACGCCATGTACAGCAGCCATGGCATTGACAGTAATAAGGCTTAGGCTTGGTGCACAATCAACAATAATTACATCGAATGTATCTTCAATACTTTTAAGCGCATTTTTTAAAATAAACTCACGCCCTTCTTGCTCTGCAATTGCAAGCTCGACACCTGCAAGCTCTCTATTGGCAGCAAGAACTTTATAACCAACCTCTGCTTTAATAATTGCAGTTTCAATAGCAACTTCACCAAGTAAAACGTCTGTTACCGAATAAAGTAAATCATTTTTTTGAACACCAGATCCCATTGTCGCATTACCTTGGGGATCCATATCAATAAGCAGAACTTTTTTCTTCAAAACAGCCAAAGAGGCTGCTAAATTTACTGCAGTTGTTGTTTTACCAACGCCACCTTTTTGGTTTGCGATTGCAATAATTTGAGCCATACTACTGATCCAACAATTTCTTTAAAATAACTAAATGGCGTTGCTCGTCTAAACGAGGTACTTTTAATGGAGTAATTTGGCTTTGAAATGTAGTTTTTAAACTTTCTATTTCATCAATTGGCACTAGTCCTTTCATCGCGCAAATTTGGCTACTGCTATGCATATAAGGTGTAGCAGCAGAAACAAAATCTGTTAAAGATGCGAAAGCACGGCTTGTGATGACATCAAATTCGCCCAACTGACCAATCGCATCTACATCTTCAACGCGTGTTTGAACAGCCGTTACATTTTTTAGTTTTAAATCTGCAATGAATTGCTTTAAAAAACGAATCTTCTTACCATTAGAATCTAAAAGTACGCATGTTCTATGTGGCTGACATAAAGCAATAATCATCCCCGGCATACCACCACCTGTGCCAATATCTAATAATCGTCCCTCAGGAAGATCTTTTAATATACTTAGGCTATCTAACAAGTGTTTGACCAACATTTCTTTTGGGTCACGAATGGCAGTTAAGTTATAGGCTTTATTCCACAATACCAATGCATCTTGATATTTCAACAATAAATTCAAGGCATCATCACTGAGCTGCAAACCTAGCTTTTCACTGCCCCGTTTTAACTCTTGAAAAAAAAGATGCATAACGAACTCTCTTATTTAATTTAGGTGAAGTATACCGATTTATCAGACCAATCATAGTCTTGGCTGATTAGTGAATACACATTTAAGCAGATTCTTATTGCAGAAGCTGTTGATCTAATGCAGACAATCTTTCAGGTGTTCCCACATCTACCCATGTTGCATCTAGCTTATGCGCAACTACTTTTTTTTGTAGCATTGCTTGTTTTAACAACGGTGCTAAAGGACGTTTTCCATCTGACAATCCATTAAACATAGATGGTGAAATGAGAGCAATTCCGCTATATGTTAATGCTTGGCCTTCAACACTTTGTTCAAATGTATAAGCATAGTCATCAGCAAGAATAAAATCTCCCTTCGGATGTTGCTCAGGATTATCTACCAATGCCAAATGTGCTAAATGATTACCTAGCTCTATATCTAACATGTTCCGAAAATCTAAATTTGTCCAAACATCACCATTAACCAATAAAAAAGGCGCTTCTCCGAGCAATGGAAGTGCACGAATAACTCCACCCGCAGTTTCTAAACCGTCTTGTTCATCAGACCAAAGAATATTTACGCCAAACTGAGACCCATCACCTAACGTTTCATGCAGTTTTTCTGCAAGCCATGCTGTATTGATGACAATCTCAGTAATACCAGCACGTGCTAGGTTCTCAATATGCCAAACAATTAAAGGTTTACCACCAACTTTGAGTAAAGGCTTAGGTGTATGTAGCGTAAGTGGACGCATACGGTTACCCAATCCAGCAGCTAAAATCATTGCTTTCATTTAAACCTCCAAATATACGCCATAAACTTGATCGAATTTTGGCATTACTTGATTTTTCAGAAACTGATGGAGTGCTTCCAACTCTGGATACTTTTGGCTTTCATTAAGTACATACCACATGACTCTAGGCAAATCTTTTAAATAGCCTTGTTTACCATCTCTTTTAAATAATCTCACAAAGATACCTAAGATTTTAATATGGCGCTGTAGCGACATAAAATTGGCATCTTTATGAAACTGCTCCAATGATCGACCTGCTTGAGTATTTCTTGGGAGTAAATTATAGAATTGGGTAATCCACATTTCGACTTGAGCTTGCGGCCACTGCACATAAGCATCACGAATAAGAGACATTAAATCATATGTGTCTGCACCAACTACAGCATCTTGAAAATCAATCACACCTAACTCTTTGCCTGTTGCTAGTTTCATAAGATTTCGACTATGAAAATCTCTATGAACGAAGACTTGAGGCTGAGCAATTGCATTGCTTGCCAATAAATGAAAAGTATTTGTAATATCTTGGATTTGCTGCTCTGTAGGCATAATTTCTAAAGATGGTAAGAACCACTCTACAAATAAATTCATTTCCGCAACTAGTTTTTCGTAACTATAGTTTGGAATAACATTCAGTGTACTACTTGCCTGTAATTGAATAAGTTGTTCAAAACACTGTTGATAATATTGATCAACTGTAGATGCATTTAATTGCTGTGCAAGTACAACATCACCAAAGTCTTCAAGTAAAAGTAGACCATTTTCAAGATCTTTTGCTTCAATTATGGGGACTCTTACATTGTTTTTGTACAAAAACTCAGCAACACTCACAAAAGGTACACAATCTTCTTTATCGGGTGGTGCATCCATTAACATAAATGTTTTATTATCATAGATAACTCGTGCATAACGACGGAAGCTTGCATCGCCTGCTAAGTAATTGATTTCAAATTGATCTGAGCGCAGAACAATAGTTAACCAGTCTTTAATTAATCGTTCACGTTTTTTATTCATTTGCAAAATATCTAAATACAGGCAGAGATTTAAGCCCATAAGTGTAGCCACTTATGGAGTTTTTCTCTATGATGCAACAATAATTAATTGCAAAAAAGCATACTTGGTTAATGAAACAAATGAAGCAACAGTTTAAATTTAGTCCTTTAGCAACTGCGATTTTGACACTCTTATGTGGTAGTTCAATACAATCAAGCTATGCTGCCAATTCAACTGAAGTCGTATCAAATGTCAATAATCAAGAGCTTAAGCAACAAGTTAATGAAAGCTATCCCGGGCAAGCTTTCTTCGATCAATATTATGTCACTAAAGATAATCCTGAAGTAGCAACACGCAAACAAAACCCTCAATTTGCGAGCTACTGCCAAGGCACATGGATTACACCTATTGCTCAAAGTACCCCAACATCAGCCCCAGCAGATGCGCCAACTAATGTTTCAGCAGATTATGCACACTATAATCCAAATGGCGACTCCGTCTTAGAAGGTAATGTTGTGGTTGAGCAACCCGGTCGAGAAGTTCGGGCACAAAAGCTTATTTTAGATAAAACACAGACTCATGCACTTGCTCAAGGCAATGTGCAAATGGCTCAAAATGGTTTAATTTCGCAAAGCCAAAACATAGATTACGACTTACAAAAACAAACTGGTGCATTAAATAACAGTTACTTTATTTCAGAAGCAAACCATGCACATGGTTATGCAGGAAGTATCAATAAATCTTCATCATCTGAAATGATCTTAGACCATGCAAGTTATACAACCTGTGCCCCTGGAAAAAGCCCGGATTGGAAATTAAATGCACGTAAAATTAACTTAAACCAAGATACTGGTAGAGGCGTCACACGAGATACAACTTTTTATATTAAAAATGTACCTGTGATGTATCTTCCTTATTATAATTTCCCAATTGATGATCGTAGAACAACCGGATTACTTACCCCAAATTTTGGATGGTCAAGCAATGGTGGCTTTCGTTTAGATGCGCCTATTTACCTTAACTTAGCACCAAACTATGATGCAACTGTGACTCCTCGTTACTTAGAGGAACATGGTGTAATGCTTGAAGGAAAATTAAGATTCAAGACACAAAACTTTGGTCAAGGTAGTATTTCAGGTGGTTACTTACCAGATGATAAGCACTATAACAACCAAGATCGTAAATCATTAAAAATCTTACACAACTGGCAAGTAAATAACTATTTTTCAACCAATTTGGAATATAACTATTTATCAGATATTGACTACTTATATGACCTTGCCAATGACCCTAATGTTTCAACAGACTTAAACCAAAAACGTCTTTTTCAGGTTAACTTTGCCAATGCGATTCCAGGTTTAGATGCTGCATTAAAAGTTGAACAGTATCAAACGCTCGATAAAACACTTGCGGCGGAAGAACGCCCATATGCCCGCCTTCCTCAATTTCTATTGAACTATAAAACAACGAATCCACAAGGGTTCCAATTTGAATACCATAATGACAGTGCCTACTTTCAAAAAACACTATATAACTTAGGCAGCCCAAATACATATAGCTCAGGTACACGTATCTATAACTCAGTAGCAACTCGCTATAACTTTAGAACACCTTGGGCTTTTGCTATTCCCGAAGTATCTGCACGGTCTTTAAACTATGTATTTAGTGAAAGTCAGGTAAATAGTAAAAATCAAAATACGGTTGTTCCTCAATTTACCTTAGACACGGGATTAAACTTCCAAAAAGATGGCAAGTATTTGCAGACCATTACACCAAGAGTGTTTTATGCTTACTCACCATATAAAAACCAAGGTAACAACCCTAACTTTGACACAACAACATCTTCAATCAGTTATGACCAACTCTTTAGCCCATACCGCTTTTATGGTCATGACCGTTTAGATGACAACAATTTTGCCTCTTTAGGCATAAGTTATAGTTTATTTGATCAGCAAGGGCTTGAACGCCTCAAAGCTGCTCTTGGACAAAGCTTTTATTTTTCTGATCGTCGCGTACAACTGTCTCCGACAGATGCTATTCAGAAAGACCGAACATCTGATCCAATCTTATCGCTATCTAGTCAGTTAAGTAATCAGTTTACAATTAGTACAAATCTTGCATTTGATGGAAAGAATGTTTCTCAAGCAAATTTTCAAACATACTATACAGGATATAACGGCCGTATTTATAACTTAGGCTATTATAAACGAGAAACCATTAATAATTCACAACAAAGCTATGATCAAGTGGTTGCATCTTTAATACAACCTGTTGATGACAATTGGAGAATAATCGGGCATGTACAATATGACCTATCAAACCACTTAGCACGTGAATATTTACTTGGTGTTAATTATGAGTCATGCTGTTGGGCTGTTTCCGTTTATGGTCGTTCATATTTTAATGACCTAGATGATGTCACAAAATCAAACGTAAAACGTACCAATGCAATTATGGCCGAATTTACACTCAAAGGGCTTGGTGCATTCAACAACCGATTATCATCATTGCTTGAACAACGCATTACAGGCTTTAGCAAATCTAACCAAACTTGGACACGACCTTAATGATGAACCAACAACTTAAACGATTTTTTAAAGCAACAACGCTTGCTCTATTAATTTCTAGCTCAGTGTCTGTTTTTGCAGCAACAAGTGATGAAGTTGTTGCCGTTGTAGGTGACAGTGCAATTTTAAGAAGTGACCTAGATCAACTTTCCAGTGATCTTACACGTCAACTACAAGCACAAAAACTCCCAATTCCTTCTCCGCAAGAACTACAACAACAAGCTTTAAGTAAAATCATTTTAAATCAAGCGCAACTTGAACTTGTAAAGCGCTACAACATTCAACCAAGCGATAGTGAAGTTGATGCTGCTGTTTTAGATTATGCAAATAAACAAGGTGTACAAACACTTAGTGACTTTCAAAACCGCTTAGATGCACAATTCCCTGGAGCATATCAAGCAATTCGCCAACGTATTTCTCAGCAACTAGCTATTAATATTTTGCGCCAACAGCAAATTATGTCTCGCATCCACATTAGTGACCAAGATGTGACTAACTTTTTAAAGACACCTCAGGGACAAGCAGCTATTGGTAGCCAAGCTCACCTTTTACATTTACGTATAAGTGGTGTAAATGGAACAAGTCCTGAGACATTAACGAAAGTTGCTAACGAAGTTAAATCAGCACTTACTCTATCAAATGATATTCCCGAAATTAGTCGTCGCTTCACTAAAGATGGAATCACGGTAGAAGGTGCAGATATGGGAGATAGAAGTCTAGCAGATATTCCTGCCGAGCTTGCTGCACGTGCAGCAGCAATCCAAACAGGACAAACTTCTGAACTTATTCCTGCACAAGATGGTATACATATTTTAAAATTACTCGATCGTAAAGCAAGCGATAAAAAAGTAATGATTGAACAATATCATGTACGCCATATTCTTATTCAACCTTCTGAAGTTCTTACACCAGAGCAAGCAAAACAAAAAATAGATATTATTTATAAACGTCTAAAAGCTGGTGAAAATTTTGCGACGCTTGCATCTACATTCTCTAATGATCCAGGTTCAGCAGCAGATGGTGGTGATCTTGGCTGGGTAACACCAGGAACAATGGTTCCTCAATTTGAAGATGAAATGAAGACCACACCTAAAGGAGAAATTAGCCAACCATTCCAAAGTCAATTTGGATGGCATATTCTTCAGGTCTTAGATACTCGCCAACAAGATATGACACAAGAATATCAACGTCGTCTTGCACGCCAATATTTAGGTGAGCAACAATTTGATACTGAACTTGATGGTTGGTTACGTGAGTTACGTGCCAATACATATGTGCAAATTAAAGATCCCTCACTAGATCGTAAGAAATCTTCGGCAATTGCTCAAACACCATAATAAATAAAAAAAGACCAGCAAATAGCTGGTCTTTTTTTGATAAAACTTAATTAACGATTGTTGTTTGTTTCATCTTCTTGGTGGCTTTCTTCAAACTTAGATTCATTGCCACCTTCAAAACCTGCATTTTGTTGTTGCTGTGCAGCACCGAAGCCGCCTTGACCGCCGAAGCCGCCTTGACCGCCGAAGCCGCCTTGACCGCCGAAGCCGCCTTGACCGCCGAAGCCACCTTGACCACCAAAGCCATTGCCTTGACCGCTAAAGCCATTGCTTTGACCGCCAAAACCATTGTTGTTGCTTTGACCGCCGCCGAAGCCACCTTGAGTGCTATTGTTGCTAAAGCCTGCAGCTTGACCATTACCACTACCTGCTGGCGCACCCGCTGGGCGAGGGTTTCTTGCTGGTACTACTGTAGAAATAGCATGCTTATAAACCATCTGACTGACAGTGTTTTTTAATAAAACAACGTATTGGTCAAAAGATTCAATATGACCTTGTAATTTAATTCCGTTTACGAGGAAGATAGATACAGGAATACGCTCTTTGCGTAGAGAGTTCAAGAAAGGATCTTGTAAAGTCTGGCCTTTAGACATGTTATTACTCCAAAAAAAATTAAAATGTAATCAGCGCAAAAACTATCTTTAGTTTTTTAAAAATTTATAAAAAAGACAGCCCGCAAATTTTGCTTCATCTGTAACAGTTTCGCAAGTGTTCTTGTGCCTGTTTTAGTGATAAAAAGGTGATAAATTGATGTTTTTCTCTTAATGAACGTAACCAAGTAAATTGCCGCTTGGCCAGTTGCCTTGTTGCAAATAATGCTTTGTCCTCCATATTCTTTTTATTCTCGTGACTTTCTTCACAATTCATTAAATATTCTAATACTTGTCGATATCCTACAGCACGCATCGATGGTATTTCAGGAGTTAAATCGTATTTTTCAATCAATAGTCTGACCTCATCAAAAAAACCTATTTTCCACATTATCTTGAGTCTTTGCTCAATTCGCTCATGTAACTCTACTCTATCAGGCATTAATGCGTAATTATGAAAAGTGTAATGATATGGTAAGTTTTTAGATTGTTCTGCCTGTAATTGTGTAATTGGTTTACCCGTAAGTTTATATACTTCAAGTGCTCGAATAATGCGCTGTTTATCTGTTACAGAAAATTTCTGACTCGCTAGTGGATCAACATTTATAAGCTCATCATATACACTTTGCCAGCCTTCAAACTCTGCTTTTTGTATAATTTGTTGTCGTACTTCTTGGTCTGCACTTGGTAAATTATCAGATAGCCCTTCAAGTAAGGCTTTAAAGTACAGCATTGTTCCACCAACCAATATTGGTGTTTTACCCCTTAAATGAATTTCATCAATTAAACGAGTTGCATCTTGTACAAACTCTGCTGCTGAGTAAACTTCTAATGGCGTAATAATATCAATAAGATGGTGTGGATATTGCGCTTGCTCTTCTTTTGAAGGCTTTGCTGTACCGATATCCATATCTTTATATACAAGCGCAGAATCAACCGAAATTAACTCAAAATTACCCTGCTCATATAACTCACATGCAAGTGCTGTTTTACCACTGGCTGTTGGCCCCATTAAATTGATAACAGGCAATGAACTCGTCATATACCACTATTCTCCTCGAGCAAATAACTTATCTAATTGAGATAAAGGAAAGGCACGCCATGTTGGACGCCCATGATTACATTGGCTTGCAAATGCAGTTTGTTCCATTTGTCTAAGCAAAGCATTCATTTCAGACAAACCTAATTGTCTATGTGCACGTACTGCACCATGACATGCTATTCCAGCTAGAATTTGATCTCTTTTTTGCTGTAGTGCTATCGCTTCATCACTCGGATCTAAATCATTCAATAACTGTGGAACTAAACTACCTAGGTCTGCTTTATGTAAAACAGCTGGAACACCTCTCACAATAACTTGTGTATCACCATATAAGTCAACATCTAAACCAAACCGTAAAAACTGTGATTTTAAATCCTCAAGCCGATCTGCCTGTGCATGCGTAATACTAATAACCTTTGGAATAAGTAACTGCTGAGAAATCCAAAAGTCAGGCTGATCCCAACTTTTCTTCATTTGCTCAAGTAAAATACGCTCATGTGCTGCATGCATGTCTACAATAATGAGACCTTCCGTATTTTGGGCAAGTATATAAATACCGTGTAACTGCGCAATAGCAATTCCTAAAGGATACTCATCTTTTTGCGTGACTTGTTCAGGCTCTTCACGTAGTGGGGTTAAATAGGATTTTAGTGCATTTTGAAATTGATCAGATGTATGAGAAGCGGTATCGCGCTGTTGATAATGATGATTAGATGAAGATACAACTTTTGCATTATTAAACTCAGTCATGAGCGCATCGCTTATCGCCTCATCTGCCTGTGTTTTTTCTGCTGCACTATAATCTATTTGCTTATTTTGATGCAGTTTAAACTGCTCTTGTAGTCTTGGCTCAGGTTTTCTCATTTCAGGTTTGAGTGCCTGAGTCAATTCAGCCGAAGCCGTTTGGAACTGGCTTAAAATATCTTTTGCAGTATGTCTGACAAACTCATGCACTTCTCTCTGATTTAAAAATCGAATTTCATGTTTTGTTGGATGCACATTTACATCGACATGATCAGGCTCAACCTCTAAGAATACCAAATATCCTGCATGCTGTTGCCCATGCAAAATCCCATCATATCCCATACGCAGTGCATGAGAGATCGTTTTATCTTTAACAATACGACCATTTACATACACATATTGTAAATCTGCTTGTGGGCGTGCATCGGATGGATGACCTAGCCAACCTGTCATTTTTAATGCTGTCGCCTCACGCTCAAACACATAAGCATTTTCTATAAAAGAACGACCTAAAAGCTGTTGCACACGCTGATAACGCAATGCTCCACTTTCTGCACGAGGTAAATTTAATTTAATCTGGTCATTATGTTCAAGCATAAATCGTACATCAAAATACGTTAATGCTAGACGGCGAACAACTTCTTCAATATGTGCATATTCTGTTGATGGTCTTTTTAAAAACTTACGGCGTGCAGGAACATTAAAAAATAAATCTTGGACACGAATATGTGTACCACGGTAACTTGCCGTGGGTTGGACTTGTTGATGATCAAATGCTGTTCCATTGACTTCAACCTGATAACCAACACCTGAGTCATCTTGGCTACTGGTCAACGTTAAACGAGAAACAGCGGCAATCGATGCTAAAGCTTCTCCACGAAACCCCAAACTTACAATTGAATGTAAATCTTCAGAAGTCTGAATTTTACTCGTTGCATGTCGCATGACAGCAAGTGATAAATCATCGCGATGTATACCCACACCATTATCTATGACTTCTATCAGCGTACTGCCACCTTGTTCAATCCGAACAATAAGCGAGTTTGCACCTGCATCAATTGCATTCTCAAGCAACTCTTTTACAACAGATGATGGCCGCTCAATGACCTCACCTGCTGCAATTTGGTTGGCTAAAGCTGGTATAAGTGTATGTATTCTCTTATGTTGATCATTATTATTTTCTTGCATACACCTGTTCCTGCAAATGCTGGATCAATGCCTCATTTTCAGAATAAATTGTGATTTCTCGTGCCGTCTCATCATCTGTTCTTAAAATTTCAAGCGTTAAATCTGCTTCAGGAATTTCATCTTCACCTTTTGATGGCCACTCGAAAATAAATAATGCATGGGCTGTTTCTAAATAATCACGAATCCCCATCAATTCTAACTCGTATGGGTCATTTAAACGGTATAAATCGAAATGAAAAACCGACTTACCACGAATTTGGTAGGGTTCAACCAATGTATATGTCGGACTTTTAACCGCACCATCATGCCCAAGTGATGTTAGAAAGTAACGAGTAAATGTTGTCTTTCCTGCACCAAGATCTCCAATAAGATAGAGCACACCCTCATTGAAATATTGTGCGAGAGAACTTGCAAATGCCTGAGTATCACGTTCAGAAGAAATATTAATTTTGAGAGTATTTGACATTGTGACAGACAATAGAATAGAACATCTGACTATGATAGCATTGCACTTCAGTAAAACCTACTCTTCGCCTACCTGTAGCCGTATTTATCTATGCTAGAACAAACACCACCGATGCGAAATGGCGTAAGTCCAAGTCGTGTTTATCTTCCTGCGCATCAGTCATACACCACAATATTTGAATTTTTATGTCAAAACTTCCCCCATATTACAAATACCGAATGGGAAGAAAGAGTTCAAAATCAACTGATCATTGATCAAAATCTGAATCCAATTACAATTAATACTCCTTATAAAAGTAATGAAGTGATTTTCTACTATCGCTTTTTAGCCCATGAATTTCATGTGCCTTATCAACATGACATTATTTTTGAAAATGATGAAATTATTGTCGTAGATAAACCACACTTTTTAACCATGAGTCCAACTGGACAATACTTACAAGAAACATTGCTTGTACGATTAAAGCATGAAACACAAAATGAATTACTTACACCAATTCACCGCTTAGATCGTGAAACTGCTGGTGTTGTTATGTTTTCTAAACGAGCCGAAAACAGAGCCATATACCAACAACTTTTTGCACATAAACAAGTTTTCAAACAATACCATGCAATTGCTCAATTTCATCCCAACATCACGTTACCTACAACAACTCAATACCACATGCAAAAAGGCAACCCATTTTATACCATGCAAATTGTTGCCAATGAAAAACCCAATAGTGAAACACACATTGAATGTTTAGAACATAATCAGATTTGGGCAAAATATTTACTTACACCAACAACAGGCAAACAACACCAATTACGTGTGCATTTAAATGCTTTAGGCATCCCCATACTCAATGACCCTTATTACCCAATCGTACAGCACAAAGAACCTGATGACTTTAGTCAGCCACTACAGCTTTTAGCAAAGAAACTTTGCTTTACAGATCCCTTTACCAAAGCAGAAATGCAATTTTTTTCGCAACAAGACTTAAAAATGCCATTCTAATGTAATGACAGAAGAATGGCATTTTTGTTGACTTTTAATTCAAATTAATTTTATATTATCTATTACACTTATTCTTTTTTACTTTGGCTTGAACAAATGAGAAAAACAGAAGTCTACCAAGTCAGACTTGACTCACAAGAAAAAAAGCAAGCATTTGCAGTATTTAAACACTTAGGAATTACGCCAGCACAAGCTGTACGCCTTTTTTTCAAGCAAGTTGTACTGACAAAATCTATTCCTTTTTCTATTGAGAACCAAAATATCAATATGGAACAATTGCTGAAACTGAAAAAGACAAAAGCATCAACACAAAATGATGACAATCATGAAGACTTCTTTGATGAACTTACCGCACTTTTAAATGAAAGCAATAATGATCAAATGCCAAAAACATAATTAGCTTTTTATACGTTGTATCTCTTCAAACGATAAATATTGCCACTCTCCCTCATTTAGGTCGTGTGGTAGCTCAAATGCACCAATTTTATTTCGATGTAATGTTGATACTTTATTATCAATTGCTGCAATCATGCGTTTAACTTGATGATATACACCTTGGTGAACTGTCATCAAAAACTCATGGTCTGATAGTTGTTTAACATCTGTCGCTACAAATAAACCCTTTTCTCCTTTTAAACTCACGCCATCTTCAAGTTGTTTCAGTTGCTCATCTGTCAAAGGATCTATAACCTGAACAAGATACTGCTTCCCTACATGCTTTTTAGGATGTGTTAAAGCTTGAATAAACTGACCATCATCACTAAATATTAGTAAACCTGTCGTATCTTGATCTAAACGTCCAATAGACTGTACCCCTCTCGCATTAAATAAAGGCGGAATTAACTCATAAACACTAAAATGATGTACTGCCTCATGTGAACACTCGTATCCTTTAGGTTTATTTAATAAAATATATAGTTTTTCTGCATAATTATAAGACTCACCTGAAACATTAAAAACAAGTCCAACAGGCTGAAAAACCGCTTTAGGATCTCGGCATGTTTCACCATTTATTTCGACAAGACCACGCGCAATAAGTTGCTGACATACTTTTCTTGAGCCAAAACCTTGTGACTGTAATATCTTATCTAAACGCATATTACTTACTCCTATAGTCTAATATCTTTGAATATGTTACCTAATTTTCAACTGAACTTATTATTTTTTCTTAGATATATAGAAGAAAAATATCTAAACCCGTTACAATGAATCTCAACTCTATAGATATTATAATGATTGCCATGCCTTCTTTAGATTTAAACCTGATTGCACTTATTGTTTTACTCGTTTGTGGTGTACTGAGTCATAACTCATCTGTGACCATTGCAAGTGCTGTTCTTATTGTTGTAAAAATTTCCCCACTTTCCATGTACTTCCCTTTTATTCAAAGCCATGCGCTAAATTTAGGGGTTACTATTCTCACGATTGGTGTACTCGCACCAATTGCAAGTGGGAAAATTGCAGGGGAAACATTACTTAAATCTTTTGTAAGCTACAAATCTATATTGGCGATTATTATTGGACTATTGGTTGCTTGGTTAGGTGGTCGTGGCGTTAAACTCATGAGCAGTCAGCCCGATGTTGTTGCAGGCTTACTTATTGGTACAGTTGCAGGCGTTGCTTTATTGCGTGGTGTACCTGTAGGCCCACTGATTGCAGCAGGCATACTTTCGTTATTTATTTATAAAGGTTAAGAAGAATAATACTGACTACGTTGCTGAGAAAACTTATCTAATTGCTTTAAAAAGCCTTCAAAATAATTTTTCTCTTTTTCTTCACTACGGTAGCCTGCATATAAAGTACGACGTAACCCTTGTGGTGCAATACAGTCTAAACGGCGGCTAGTCACCCAGCCCTTTTGCTCATATTCTTTCACAACCCAATCAGGTAATGCCCCAATACCTCGACCACTTGCAACAAGTTGAATGAGCATTTGTGTTAGATCTGTCGTTCTTATATGTTTTGGCTGAATATTTGCAGGTATAAATAAATGCGACATAATATCTAAACGGTGCTTATCTACAGGATATGTAATTAGCGTTTCTTCGGCCAATGCTTGTACCGTAACCTTTTCTGCACGTACCAAAGGATGTGTGTTTGATAATACCAACCGAGACTCATACTCAAAAATCGGAAAATATTCCACACCTTTTAAGGCAATAGGATCTGCCGTAATTAATAAATCAAACTCACCATTTTGCAATAATTCATGTGGATTAGACTCAAATGCTGGAGCGAAGTCTAAATCGACATCAGGATACTGCTGACGGTATTGATTTAACAATGGCATAAGCCAATCAAAACAACTATGGCATTCAGATGAAAAAATAATACGTCCCGTCTGCCCATGAATAATGCGCGTAATATCACTTTGTGTAATATGAATCTGCGGCAAGATATCATCTGCAAGTTTTAAAAGTCTTTGCCCAACATTTGAAAATTGAACAGGGCGACTGCGACGATTTACCACCTCCACCCCATACCAATGGTCAAGTTCCTTTAACTGATGGGAAATTGCAGAAGGTGTTAAACATAGGTCACCTGCAGCAGCAACCAATGAGCCATGCTCACGCAATGCAAGTAATGTTCTTAAATGACGAATCTCTAACATAACACGATTATTAGTTGAATTTTATTCATTATAACATAACCCTATTGAGTTAACCTCAACACCTATTCACATCACAAATTTGTAAAGATTATTTAAATACGGCGTATTTTCTTTGTAGACAACCAACATAAAATTGCGCCTAAACACACGAGTAATGTGCCTTTCCAAAAGGATAAGGTCAACGATGTATTTAATAAAATAGCAGATACCACTGCTGAAAGCACAGGTACAAAATAAGATGCCGTGGCAAGTAGTGTTACATTACCACGCAAAATCCCTATATTCCATGCACCATAGCCCATACCCATTGCAAACCCAGCCATGACTAAATATATAAGGGGCTTTAACTCAAAAGTAACATGAGCACTTCCTGTTAAAAATAAGAACTTCATCCATAATACAAACGAAACCAATATAAAAAATAAAGTGATGCCATTTTTACCATCAGATATTTTCGTGGTTAAAGTGCAATATGTCGCCCAAATGAGTGTACCTATAAAAGCAAGACCATAGCTTAATGGATTTATTCGAATATTACTTAAGATACCCTCAGTACTAATGCCTTGATCTCCTGCAAGCACCAAACAAATACCAAAAAGTGCCAATATAAATCCGGGAACAATTAAAAAATTTGCTTTCTGATGATTAAATAAAATAGAAAAAAGAATGGTAAATGTAGGCCATAAATAATTGACCATACCCACTTCAATTGCTTGCCGATTTGTTGTTGAGTAGCCAATAGATAGAGATAAACACAGCTCATAAGCAACAAATAAAATACTTCCTAAAACTAAATATTTAGTCGGGAACTCCTTTATTTTTGGAAATCCCAAAGTAAGTATAAGAAATATAGATGCCAAGGAATAGATAAGTGCAGCACCTAAGATCACACCATAAAATCCACTGACTTCTTTAATTAGTGCAACAATTAGACTCCACAGGACAACTGCACTTAACCCCAACAAAGTTGCTTTATTTTTACTCATTTTTTTCTCTATTAACTTATTCATAAAGATAATACAGTATTTTTAATTTACATCAGCAGATACATATAAGTCTTTACCTGCTTTAAAACCAAAATAAATAAGTCCTAAAAATATAAGAATGAATACAACTTCAACTAACAAAAAATGATTTGGCGACCTGTATACAAAACCAATGATTAATGGACCAAATGCACCCAACCCAAAACCAACAGTTTGAACCATACTAGATAATTTGGCTGCAACATGTGTATTTTCTGATCGAAAAATAATCAAAGCCATTGAAATTGATGTAAGTGCTCCCTGACCAATACCTAAAATAATAGACCATAACCAAATTAATTTTAATGGTGCAATTAAACAGCCTAAAAATCCTATCAAAGTCATTATTACAACAGCAATATTAAACCATGATTGATGTTTTAACTTAGTTGCAATAAGTGGAGCAACAAAAGAAGCTACTGTTTGTAATAAAATTGAAATTGAAACTACTAAACTTGCTTCCAAAGATGATATACCACGATCTCTTAAAAACAGTGCAAACCATGCAAAAATTGTAAAAGATGACATTGATTGTAGAACCATAAAAATAGTTATATGCCATGCTAATTTACACTGCCAGAGTCCACTTACATTTGGTACAGTTTGATGGTTTTTTATTATGTGTTTTGGTGACTGAAATAGCCAAAATACTATGGCGCCCCCCGCAGGGATAGCCCACATTGTTATTGCCAAAGTCCAACTATTGTTAAATATATGCTCTAATGGAATTGTAATACCCGCAGAAAAAGCAGCTCCCCCCAATAATGCCATTGCATATAAACCAGACATTAAACCAATGATCTCAGGGAAATCTCTTTTAATTATACTTGGTAATAAAACATTAATAATAGAAATAGCTCCACCAGCTAAAATAGTACCATCTTCAGTTTTCCCTACTCCTCTCAAGATAATCCCTACCACGAGTACAATCATGACAAAGAGTATTGTTTTTTCTATGCCTAGTTTTTCAGAAAGTTTAGGTGCTAATGGTGCAAAGATTCCCAAACACAATATGGGTAAAGTTGTTACTAACGTAACCAATCCTCCTGAAAGATGTAAAGAACTTTTAATTTCAGGCATTAATGCACCAAAACTTGGGAAAATTGTCCTTAAATAGCAATTAGTATTAAACCCAAAGCCCATAAAAATATTGATTTTGTATCTTTCGAAGTTTCTTTGATATCCATTGACACACCTCCATGTATATATTAAATTTATATATAAACAATACAGCATTGATTTTATATATACAATATAACTCGGAGTAAGTATAAATTGAAGAATAAAAATTTTAAGGACTACTTTTCAGACAACTCATCTGCTTATGCAACCTATAGACCATCCTACCCTCATAAACTCGTTTATGAGCTTTCCAAAATCTGCAAAAACTCGCACCTTGCCTTAGATTGTGGCTGTGGTACAGGACAATTATCCGTACTACTCGCAGAAAATTTTGATTTAGTTGTTGCAACAGATGCTAGCCAATCACAAATCCAAAATGCTGAAAAAAAAGATAATATTATTTATAAAACGGCTATAGCCGAAAATAGTGGATTAGAACATAAAAGTGTTGATTTAATTACAGTAGCACAAGCAGCACATTGGCTAGATTTAGAAAGTTTCTATAAGGAAGTAAAAAGAATTTCTAAAGAAAATACCATTTTAGCTCTTATTACTTATGGTGTACTCCATGTAGAAGGTACGGTAGATAAGCTGATACAAGAATTTTATTACACAACAATCGGTTCATATTGGCCTAAAGAAAGAAAACATGTCGAAAATGGCTATGCAAATTTGCCTTTTCCCTTTCATGAATTACCTTTTCCTAAGCTAAATATGGAAGAATTTTGGAATTTAGAAGATTTAATTAATTATTTTAATACTTGGTCTGCTGTAAAAGAAGCAGAAAAAATATCAGGAGTGAACCCTACTGACCAACTCAGAACTAACTTACAAATGCTATGGGGAAACCCATATTCTAAGAAGAAAATAATATGGCCTCTTTCTATAAGAGTAGGTAGTGTTCATGTTTAAAAGTTAAGGAATATAAAATGAAAGAACTTACTATTGGATTAAAATATACTAAAGAAATTTTTGTAGATAAATCACTTACTGTACCTAATGTTTCTGAATTATTCACTGGATTTTCAGATATGCCACCTGTTCTCGCTACAGCATATTTGATTGGATTTGTGGAGTGGACATGTATTGAGGCATTACATGACTATCTTATGCCTTCAGATAAAACCGTCGGTACCCATGTTAATCTTAGCCATAGCGCTGCGACACCTATAGGGTTAAGAATTAAAGCTGAAGTAATACTTATCAATATCAATAAGAAAAAGCTCACCTTTTCAGTATATTGTACAGATGGCCTAGATATAATCTGCGAAGGTACACATGAGCGATATATTATAAATGAAGATAAATTCTTGCAAAAAGTAAAAGACAAGTCTCTATCAGCGATTAAAAATATCTCTATTATTTAAAAATGGTGAGGAATATTCTCGAAGGAAGTCTAATAAAACTTTTGCAGCGCTATTGAGTGGTTTATCAGTTGACCAACATGCGCCCACCTTTAATGAATCTCCTTCTTGCTCAGGCAATGAAAGTGGAATAATTTCTGATTCATGTTCAATTGCAGCGAAAGGTAATGTCGTCGCTGCTAATCCTGATCGAACAGCGGAAAGAATTAACGTTGGATTTTCAGATTCTAGTATAATGTTCAAAGGAATACCCAACGCTGTTGCTTGACGTTCAATTAAATCTCTTTGATGAAAACCTACTGGATATATTGCTAAAGGTTGCTGTAAAAGATCTGTCCAAGAAATATTCTGATCTAATCCTTGTTTTTTATAATATTTATGAGAGACACAAGCAACATTTTTTAAATCCCATAAATATTTTGTTTCAACATGAGGCTGTATACCTTTATAGACTGTTAAGCCTAAATCTAAAGCTTCTTTTTTTACTAATGTTTCAATTTCTAAAGCGCCTGCCTGATGTACTCGAATATGAATTTTAGGATATAAGACCATAAATTTTGACAAAACTTGTGAAAGTACAAACTGAGTTACCATTGCAGGCGCTGCTATATTAAGCTGACCAACAGAGAGATTTTCTAAATTATCTATTTCATCTTTTACATTTAACAATAGGTTCATTGCAGGTGTTGCACGCTCTTTTAAGAGCCGTCCACTTTCTGTTAACGCAACTGTACGACCTGATCTAAAAAATAATGATGTTCCTAGTTCTTTTTCTAATTCTTTAATACTAATACTTACCGCAGGCTGTGCAATCTGCAATGCTTGTGCAGCTGCAGAAAAACTTCCATTTTCAATGACTGCCATAAAAACTTCTATACGACGTAGCTTTATTTTCATATTATATGTATGACCTATATTATTCATATATTCTATAATAAAAAGTACACTTATTTTATCATATACAGTAATTGATACATGAGTAATCATACTTTTAACACATAAGAAATTATAATATTTAAAATAGAGCGACAAATAAAAAAGCCTAACATCCTGTTAGGCTTTTTTATTTGTCGCTTAGGCTCAACTCCTGTTAAACCTCACACTCCTGATGCAAAAGCGATTTTTAATTATTTTGTGCTTTAGAACTTCCTGTTCTGTATGCTTATAATTTATAAAAAATGCTTCATCTTGAATATCAGCTAAATCATCAAAAGATGTACGTATAATCTCACAACAAAGATTAAAAAATAACCAAATTGTTTTATAAACCTCTATCTGCTCAGTAGTCTTGAAACGCTAATGTAACTGACAAGCCAAATCACCTTCTTCACACGTTAATATTTTATTCAAATCAGCAATTCGTAAATCAGTTTTTTCTTTTAAACAATTTGCATAAATCATTGGTTGCACAGAACCTTCACGTGTTGGATAGCTTTGCACATTACAATCATCATCTCTAAATTTTATCCATGAGCGCTGTGCTTGCTTTAGTATTTTTTGAAACCCAAGATCTTTACTTGATATAATTTTTTGGAAAGTATCATTCAGCATTTTATCAGATTGTTTAAATGCAATATTTGCACAAATATTCATATCTGATTGGCTTATGGCATTATTGCAATCTCTAGCAAATACTCCACAAGAAAGTATGGAAAATACGATAAAAACATATGCTCTTTTCATCTTTCAATACCTATAATTTGGCAGCCAATAACAAATAAACTTGTATAAAATTTATTTTAATACCTGAGCAGAAACTTTATAAGCAATTGATTCTACATCTAAATCTTCATTATTAGATAGAACAATGACAGTCAGGTGAATATCAACAAATCGCATAAAGTAAGTTGCTATACCTAACCATGCTCCACTATGATCATATAGTTTTTCTCCCATGAAATACTCCTGTCCCAACCCAAAAGCATAAGGCTCATAATCTATAATTAAGTTTCCATTTAATTGCTCACTAGGTAAAACAGATAACATCTTATCTATAGTTTGTTTTGTACCAACAATACAAGAATTAAAGTTTTCTCCCCATTTCAGCAAATCATTAACTGATGAGTAAACCCCACTATCACCAATATTTTTCCAAGGAGATACGGACACTTCATACTTATCATCTTCTATTTGCTTATAGCCTATTACACTTTTTCTATTTGTTGGATAAGCATCAACAACTGATGTACTAAACATTCCTAATGGCAGAAAAACATATTCATTTAGAAATTCTGAAAACTTCTTTTTACCTACCTTTTCTACAACTTGAGCTAATAAAAAATAGCCTGTATTACTATATTGAAACTGAGTTCCTGCTTTAAACTCTTTTGTATCTTGACGATATATATCTTCAAGAATAACTTCAACAGAAAGATCATCTGTATAACTAACACCTCTATTTAATGCGAGCTCTAGGTAGTCTTTCAATCCACTAGTATGATAAATCAGATGTTGTAGAGTAATATCTCTCGCATATTCACCCAATTCAGGTAAATATTTTAATATCGAATCACTCAGTGAGAGTTTCCTTTGCTCTTCTAAAATCAAGATTGCGAATGCAGTAAACTGTTTGGAAAGTGGGGTAATATTAAAAATACTATCACCTGAGATCGGCTTAATATCTTCAAAACCTTCTTTATATTCATACGAAATAATATGTCCATCGTACTTTGCAACTGAAATAAATCCTGCTTGACCCATATTCTTATACTTTATATATCCATGATTATAATTTTAAATCTAAATCATAAATATTAGAAATAAAACATTTAGCTTACTCAGTTACATTCCTTCCGATATAAGAAAAATTCATATATATTTAGAGAATAATAATGAATTAAAGATAAATTAATGAATCTCACTTCTTACTTAGGCATACAGCACCCTATACTTTTAGCACCCATGGCAGGTGTTTCCACACCACAATTGGCAGCAACTGTTTCAAACCAAGGTGGACTAGGTGCGCTAGGTTTAGGTTCAAGTACCCTTGATCATGCTATAGAACAAATTAAACACACAAAACAACTCACCAAAAAACCATTTCAGCTCAATTTCTTTTGCCATAAAGAGTTTGATTTAGATATTGAAAAAGAGAAAGTGTGGATTGAGTTCCTCTCAAAAGAGTTCTCTCGTCTAGGGAAATCGCCACCTAACCAATTAAATAAATTGTACTCAAGCTTCACCAATAACGAAGACTTTACCAATATGGTTTTAGATATAAAACCAAGAGCGATTAGTTTTCATTTTGGTCTGCCATCAAAAAAACAAATTGATGCTCTCAAAAGTGCAGGCATCATTACCATGGTTTCTATTACACAACTTTCAGAAGCTTTAGAGGCACAATCATATGGTATAGATATACTTATTGCCCAAGGGATTGAAGCAGGTGGACACAGAGGCATCTTTAATGAGAACAATGATCCTGCCATATTTACAAAAGATTTGGTTCAAGCACTCATTGAAAATCCAGCAGTTACCTTACCTATAGTTGCAGCAGGTGGCCTTATGACAGGCAAAGATATTCGTGAAATTATAGATTTAGGTGCATCTGCTGCACAACTTGGTACGGCTTTTCTTACATGTGCAGAGTCAGCAGCAAACCAAAACTATAAAAAAGCTTTACTTGAAAGTAACTATACACAAATCACTCGGAGTATCTCAGGTAGACCTGCAAGAGGTCTGTTCAGCCATTGGCATACAGACATTGATATACTCGAAAAGCCAGAAGACCCGGGGTACCCTTTTACTTACGACATTGCAAAACAACTGAATATGCTCGACCCTATAAACTTTCCTATTTATTGGGCTGGCTGCAATGTATCTAAAATACGCCCATTGGATGCTTCAGCATTAATGCAAACTTTAATTTCCGAAATGAATTAAAAGCATCTCACTTCATTCAGATGCTTTTAACACGTATTTAACTTTTTTGTGACTTCGGTAAAAATAAAGTAAATATCCCTAACAAAGGTAGATACGCACATAGACGGAATATCCACTCAATACCGTGTGTGTCTGCCAATACACCAAGTCCTGCAGCAGAAATACCACTTACACCAAACATCAAACCGAACATTAACCCCGATATCATGCCTACACGCCCCGGTATTGCCTCTTGCACATATACAATCATTGCAGAAAAAGCCGAAGACATAATAAGCCCCGCCATAATTGCAACAAAACTTGTCCAAAATAGATTTACATAAGGTAAGACCATCGCAAAAGGAATCATTCCTAAAAAGGATATCCAAATAACAGCCCTTCTTCCAACTTTATCGCCAAGTGGGCCACCAAAAAAAGTGCCAATCGCAACGGCGGCTAAAAAGGAGAATAAATACAATTGTGCACTTGGCAAAGAAATATGAAATTTGTGAATTAAATAAAATGTATAGTAATTACTGATACTTGCAATATATGTAAACTTTGTAAGGATAAGAACAGAAATGACAACAAGAGCTTGCACCAATTGCTTTCCATGCAAACGAGCATATAGTACCGCATTACTTTTTGCTATTTTTGATTGTGTATGTGTCACTGTCCACTTACTTACACGAAACAAAATCCAAATTGCACATAATGCAAACAACATTAGCCATACAAAAGAAGTTTGTCCATAAGGAAGTACAATAATAGCAACTAGTAAAGGACCTATTGCAGACCCAGTATTTCCACCCACTTGAAATAGTGACTGTGCTGTACCAAATTTACCACCCGATGCCATTCTAGCAACTCGAGAAGCTTCAGGATGAAAAGTAGATGAACCAATACCAATAAAAGATGCTGAAATAAGTAACACATAAAAGCTGTGTGCAAATGCCAGCATTGCAATGCCAACGAGTGTTACAACCATGCCTAAAGGTAGAAGATAAGGTTTTGGTTTTTTGTCTGTATACAATCCAATCCATGGCTGAAGCAATGATGCAGTCACTTGATACACCAAAGATATCAAGCCAATTTGAGCAAAGCTGAGAGAGAAATTATTTTTTAATAATGGATAAATCGCTGGCAATGATGCCTGTATAAGATCATTCAGTAAATGAGCAAAAGTAATATAAAAAATAATATGGTATACCATTTTAGATATATTTTGAGATGCTTGAGAACCTATCTCTGTCGCAGTCTGAACTGGAGATTGCATAACATGCCTTTATAACTTGTGACTTTGTTCAAAGTGATTATAATTTGTCGTAATAGCACATATATTCCAAAAAACATTGTATAAGTGACAAAAATTATGGCATCTTCCTCTTCAGAACAACTGGTTGTCTCCAAAGGTTCTACATCTAACTATGGAGATGTTATTGCTCCCCATTCGCATAGCCGTGCACAACTTCTTTATGCATCACAAGGTACGATACGGGTACATACACCCGATAATATTTGGATCGTTCCCTCTAATTGTGCTCTTTGGATCCCAGCATCTATTGAACATAGTGTCGTGTCTTTAAGTGCTGTTTCCTTAAATACAGCCCTCATTGAAAAAAATGCATCTGATATCTTAGGTAAAAACTGTTTTTTATTAAGAATGTCCAACCTATTAAAAGAGCTTGTTCTAAGACTCAATCAAATAGATATTATAGAAAAAACATCTACACCTTATAATAAAGAGTTAAAGACCTCATTACAGTTACTGGTTTTTGATGAGATTCAACGAGCGAGAACACTTCCTATAGATGTTCCTTGGCCTAAAGATCACCGTCTAATATTTATTTGTGAACAGCTCATCAACAAACCCAACATTCGCCACGATTTAACTATATGGTCTGAAAAAATTGGAACGAGCACACGCACATTAATGCGACTTTTTAAGAAAGAAACGGGGTTGTCCTATAGAGGGTGGATTCAGCAAATGCATATTGTATAGCTAATTACTAAAAAATATAGAACAATATGTTTATGGGATATTCAAAAGATTTTAAAGATAAAGTCATAGAAATTATGACAAGAGATAAAATGTCTGTTCGAAAAGCAGCACAGCATTTTAACCTCTGTATACAGACGATTCAGAATTGGAAAAAGTCTACGAGAAGTAAGCCTATTTCTGGTCGACCAATGAAAATTAGTAGGGATCAAATATTGAAAGACGTTGAACAATATCCTGATGATTATATTAGAGAACGTGCAGACCGCTTTGGAGTGAGCACTCATGCAGTATTTAATGCACTGCATGCTGCGAGAATTTCACGTAAAAAAAGACGTTAAAACATCCTAAGGCAGATCCAATACAGCGACAGCAGTTTCAAAATCTCATTGAATGCTTAGATGGTGAATTACCTTTAATTTATATTGATGAAAGTGGTTTTCAAAGTGATACCACAAGATCACACAGCTACAGTTTTAAAGGAACACGGGCAGAAGGAGAGTTCAACTGGCAGTTAAAAAATTGTAGTAATGCCATTGGTGCATTAATGAATAATAAACTCATCACGGTGAGCATTTTTGATTGTTCAATCAACATAGACGTATTTGAGTGTTGGCTTGAACAAGACCTATTGCCTAAATTAAAAGAAAGTAGTGTTTTAATTATGGACAATGCAAGCTTCCACAAAGGAAAGCGACTTGAATATCTTGTTTCTAGTGCAGGGCATCATATTGTTTGGCTTCCAAAATATAGCCCTGACTTAAATCCTATTGAAAAGATGTGGGCACAAGTAAAAGGCATTCGCAATAAGTTTAGAATTAAAGATATTCATGAATTATTTGAATATTACTGTAATGATTTATTTGGTATTTAGCTATACTTGCACTGGGCTACCTCACAGAGGGTAAATCGATTTCAAATATTTCCGAAATGCTTGGCTATGCAACACCAAGTATTTTTAGCGCAATGTTTAAAAAACATATTGGTGTATCACCTAAAGATTTTCGATAAACTCTAATTATCTTGATTTGGCTTTTGCACCCTATACAAGCCACAATTTCCAGAAAATAAATATGCCAATAAACAAGTAATGATGGCATAGGTCATTATTTGTGTACCAAACAACTCTAACCCTAAAATAATTGAAGTTAACGGCGCTTTACTTGCACCAGAAAATAAACTAATTAGCCCTAACCCTGCAAGTAATGAAATAGGCACAGGTAGAAAAGCACCTAAGGCATTTCCCAATGTTGTGCCAACAAAGAATAGCGGTGTAATTTCTCCACCTTTAAACCCAGAACCCAATGTTACAGCTGTAAAAATTGTTTTATTAATGGAGTCCCAAATGGGTAATGGTATATAAAATGCTGCAATAACCTTATCTGTACCTAAACCATTGAATTGCTGCGACCCAACCAATAAAGTTAATAACATCAGTACAACACCACCTACAAATGGTCTCAATGTCATTGAAGGTATCGCTTTTTTAAATAGTTTCCCAATAAAGTGAATAGTCATAATAAACAGACGTGCGGCAACACCAAATATCAAACCTGCTACGACTAAGCTGAGTAACACTTTTATATTTAACTCAGGAAAATTTGAAATAATATAAAACGTATGAGGATGTACAACATGAAATGCTTCTGGTACTTGCGCTGCAATTAAAGCAGAAATAAAACAAGGAAAGACTGCCGAATAACGTAAGCTTCCTAATGCCGTAATTTCTAAACCGTAAATTGCCCCTGCAAGTGGTAATCCAAAAATTCCTGAAAATCCAGCCCCAATACTAGCCATAAGAAATATTTTTCTATTATCTCGAGAAACACCTAAAACTTGTGTCACATGGTCTGTAAGTGCACCAGAAAGTTGTACAGCAGGTGCTTCCCTACCTGCTGACCCACCAAATAACTGCGTTAAAATTGCGGTAAAAAATATCAGTGGGCTCATTCTTTTAGGAATAAAAGACTTCGGCTGTTGAATCTCATCAATAAATAAGTGTGTACCTTTTTCTATAGGCGTACCATATTTATAAAATAAATAACCAATAAATAAGCCCGTAAATGGTAATAAAAAAATTAACCACGGGTATTCAAAGCGAATACTATTTGCCAAATCGAAACAGCTAAAAATCAGTGTTGATGTAAACCCTGCAACCAACCCAATAGCAATAGAAGCACAGAGCCAATAGCACACATATTTAATAATCTGATCGTATTCTGAAGATGGAAAAATTTTCATTTTTTATTATCACATCTAGGCATAAAAATGATTGATATACAGCCTATCCTAACATGTAACACAATATGTATGCCTAAAAATCCAATTTTTTTCATAAAAAAAGCCCCTAATATTTAGGGGCTCTTCTATTCAATGGAATATCTTATGCATTAAAGCCTTTCACAGCTTCTACAACTGCATTTACAGTAATGCCAAAGTGTTCAAACAATGCTTTCGCTGGCGCAGACTCACCATACGTAGTCATACCAATAACTTTGCCATCTAAGCCAACAAACTTCCACCAGTAGTCAGCATGTGCTGCTTCTACTGCAACACGCGCACGAATCTGTGCAGGCAATACAGCTTCACGATACGCAGCATCTTGTTGCATGAAAACTTCAGCACATGGCATAGATACAACACGAACACCGTCTAATTGAGCATGTGCCTGCATCGCAATATCTATTTCCGAACCTGTTGCAATAACAATTGCTTTTAATGGGCCTTTTTCTTCTGCAAGCACATAACCGCCTTTTGCAACATTTTCAATTTGTGCAGCCGTACGTGTTTGGAAAGGTAGGTTCTGACGAGAAAGAATTAAAGCAGATGGGCCATTTTTACGTAGTAAAGATGACTTCCATGCAACAGCTGTCTCTACAGTATCAGCAGGACGCCATGTATTTAAGTTTGGTGTATTACGTAAAGATGCAATTTGTTCAATTGGTTGATGCGTTGGACCATCTTCACCTAAACCAATTGAATCATGTGTATAGACATGAATAACACGTTGCTTCATTAATGCAGACATACGTACCGCATTACGTGCATACTCCATAAACATAAGGAATGTCGCAACATATGGTACAAAACCACCATGTAAAGCAACACCATTTGCAATAGCAGTCATACCAAACTCACGTACACCATAGTACACGTAGTTACCCGCAGGGTTATCTTGAACACCTTCACAACCTTTCCAAAGTGTGAGGTTTGAACCTGCTAAATCTGCTGAACCACCTAATAATTCAGGAAGTTTAGGACCAAAAGCTTGTAAAGTATTTTGGCTTGCTTTACGCGATGCAATAGATTCTGCTTTTTCTACAGTCTCAGCAATAAATGCATCTGCTTGTGCTACAAAGCTTTCAGGTAGATCACCATGTAAACGGCGCAACAATTCAGCAGCTTCTGTTGGATATTTTGCTTCATATTTTGCAAATACAACATTCCAAGCCGCTTCAGTTTGCTGACCTTTTTCTTTTGCATCCCATGCTGCATAAATATCTTCAGGAATTACAAAAGCTTCTGTTTCTGCCCAGCCTAAAGCTTCACGCGTTAAAGTAATCTCATCTGTACCAAGTGGCGCACCATGGCTTGACTCTTTACCTTGCTTATTTGGTGAACCCAAACCAATTACTGTCTTACATACAATTAATGTCGGTTTTTGAGTTTCTTGTTTTGCTTCTAATGTTGCCTGACGAATTGCAGCTTGGTTATGACCATCTACATGCAGAACTTGCCAACCATAAGCATGGAAGCGTTTCTCTGTATCATCGCTAAACCAGCCTTCAACTTCACCATCAATTGAAATACCGTTATCATCGTAGTATGCAACAAGCTTACCAAGACCTAATGTTCCTGCTAAAGAGCATACCTCATGTGAAATACCTTCCATAAGGCAACCATCACCTAAAAATGCATAGGTATAATGGTCAACAACTTTAAAATCATCTTTATTGAACTGTGCAGCTAATGTTTTTTCTGCAAGTGCAAAACCTACAGCGTTTGCAATACCCTGACCTAAAGGACCTGTTGTCGTTTCTACACCTGGTGCATAACCTAATTCAGGATGTCCTGGTGTTTTTGAGTGTAGTTGACGGAACTGTTTAAGATCGTCTAAAGATAATTCATATCCAGTTAAATGAAGCAATGCATACTGAAGCATAGACCCATGACCATTTGATAATACAAAACGGTCACGGTTCGCCCATTGTGGGTTGGTTGGGTTATGATTTAAAAATTCACGCCAAACAACGTCAGCGATGTCTGCCATCCCCATTGGCGCGCCAGGATGCCCAGAATTTGCTTGTTGAACAGCATCCATAGCGAGTACACGAATTGCATTTGCAATACGACGTTCATTTAAAGGGGTCGTCATAGGTCAGAGTCCAAAGTAGAAATGATTAACGAAAATGAATAAACATTCAAAACAGGTGTATTGTCTTAAAAAAAACATACGGGGTAAAGCCTAACAGCATATTATTTATACACTATGACCCCGACTCTGATGGAAGTTATGAAATTTTCTTATTTTTTTTAAAAAAAAAGCTATTTTAATTACCATCTTGTAACAATATAAATATATTCATAAACGAATTACATTATATTTTTTTACACTGTTTGATTCAAAAACCACATAACATAAATATGGATTTCACAAAGAAACAGAAAGGCAAAATATGAATAAGATGAATGTAATTTTCGCAACTACTCTTTTATCACTTACAAGTGTTACTGCTTTTGCAGACAACAACTTAGGTAATATGGCAGATAACCTACGTACTTCTATTACAGAACATAAAGATAATGCTGAAAAAGACTATCAAAAAATAAAGAGTGCAGCATCTGAAAAAGGACAAGACTTTAAAGAAGATGCAAGTCAAAAGTTCAAAAATGCTGAAACAAAAACCAAAGACTTTGGACATGACCTACATGGTAAAACAGAAAACTTTAACAAAGATGTAAAAGAGAAATATGCTCACACCCAAAATGAAACACATCGTACATACGACGAAAGCAAACATGCCTTAAAGCACAGAACTGAAGAAGGTAAACATTACGCAGAGAAAAAATGGGATAAAACCAAAGCTGCATCAAAAGAAAAAGCAGAGCACTTATCAAAAGACTTTAAACATGACAAAGCTGTAGCAAAAACTAAAGCTGATGATGTTAAGAACGATGTGAAAAATAAAGTTGATTCTTGGAAACAGCCATCTACAGCGCAGTAAAATCAATCAAATTAAGCACTTTACCTAAAAAATAAAGTGCTTAATCACTTTTAACATAATGTTTATCTATTTTTCATATATTGAATAAAAGTAAAAATAAAGTCTATTTGCAAGAAATTTATTCAATTTATCTATCTTTTACTAGTCCTTCCTAACAAGTCGATGTAATATATCGGGTCTTTTAAAAATTACTGTAATAGGGCTTTCATGCGCGAGTACGCTGTTTTTACTTCGGAATCTGTAAGCGAAGGTCATCCTGATAAAATGGCCGATCAGATTAGTGATGCTATTTTGGATGCTATTTTGAAAGAAGACCCATATGCGCGGGTTGCTTGTGAAACATTAGTAAAAACAGGTGCTGTTGTACTTGCCGGTGAGATCACAACAACTGCGAATGTGGATGTTGAATCAATTGTTCGCCAAACAGTAAATGGTATTGGTTACCACCATTCAGACTTAGGCTTTGATGGTTCTACCTGTGCCGTTATTAATATGATTGGTAAACAGTCTCCAGAAATTGCTCAGGGTGTAGACCGCCAAAAACCTGAAGATCAGGGCGCAGGCGACCAAGGTCTAATGTTTGGATATGCAAGTCGTGAAACTGATGTGCTTATGCCAGCACCAATCTCTTATGCTCACCGACTCATGGAACGTCAAGCCAACCTTCGTCGCAATGGTACGCTTGCTTGGTTACGTCCAGATGCAAAAAGTCAGGTGACATTTGCTTATGAAAATGGCAAACCAGTTCGCTTAGATGCAGTTGTTTTATCTACACAACACGATCCTGATATTTCTCAAGCACAATTGAAAGAAGCTGTGATTGAAGAAATTATCAAGCCAGTTATTCCTGAAGAAATGTTCCATGCCAGCACAAAATTCCATATCAACCCAACAGGTAAATTTGTTATTGGTGGCCCTGTGGGTGACTGTGGCTTAACAGGCCGTAAAATTATTGTGGATACATATGGTGGGATGGCACGTCATGGTGGCGGTGCATTCTCAGGAAAAGATCCTTCAAAAGTTGACCGCTCTGCCGCTTATGCTGGTCGTTATGTTGCAAAAAACATTGTTGCTGCAGGGCTTGCAGATAAATGTGAAATTCAAGTAAGTTATGCGATTGGTGTAGCAGAACCAACATCTATTTCTATCAATACCTTTGGTACTGCAAAAATAGACGAAGCACTTATTATTGCACTTGTTCGTGAGCACTTCGACCTACGTCCATATGGTATTACGCGTATGCTTGATCTCGTACAACCGATGTACCAGCAAACGGCAACCTATGGTCACTTTGGACGTAACGGTTCAGATAATGCATTTACTTGGGAAAAAACTGATAAGGTAGAAGCATTACGCCAAAGTAGTGGTTTATAAACCTTACTTTTCTAAAGTAAATACCCATAAAGCCCGTTCATACGGGCTTTATTGTATGAAACCAACAAGACTATTAGAAATCGTTGGTTGCTTATCTTCAGTCTGATGAAAATATATATTACTTGCTGTAACTGCAACAGCCACACCCAAGCAGGTAAAAACACAAAAAGTCCAAAAACCAAAAGGGCTTTTCAGCGCATGTGACCCACAATGAGGACACGACTTCTGATGTAGTTTTCTTTTTTGATTACAACACGCACACTTATAGTGAGATATATACATCACAATGTCTCCTCTTGTTCATTATATTATATTTATCTCATTTTTAATTTTAGTTACACGACACCCATTTTTATCATATATTGTTTTAAACAAAATAGTTAAAATTCATAAAATATTTTTGTTAAAATCTTGGTTCGCTTTAGGGGTAATATTATATGGTTGAACTGATTAATAAGGGCAAATTTCGAGAACGTGCAAACCGAAGTCGAAGCTACCAAAAGTCTGAAAATAATATTGCTCAATTAGAAAAAAACCGTCAATACATACAGAATGATGAAAAGCTAAATCAAACACAAGACACCTTAAATGAGGTAAAAGAAAGCCCAACTCGTTAGTTGGGCTTTCTTTAAATAAAACTCTTATTTTTTTTGCACATCTTTCATTTCTATTTTCTTAGCATCAGGTGTCACTTCTCTTGCTTCACCGTCAATAACATTTGTATCTCGTCCCATTGAACTACCAGACATTCCGCCTTGTTGTTTTTGCATTTGCTCCATAAGATCCGCAAACGGATTACCAGCACCGCCTGCTCCACCCATCATCTTTTCCATCATAGCTTGTTGACGCTTTGCCATTGCTGACGTTAATGCTTGTACAACAAGTTTTTGTACAGGTGGCAGTAAAATTAATAATGCAATTACATCTGTAATAAGACCCGGAATAATCAGAAGCACGCCAGCCAGTGCTGTTGCAATTTTACGAGAAACTGCTGCATCCCCTGAGAGCTGCCCTGTCATTTGCATTTGTTGCAACTGAGGCATAATACTTGATGTGCTTGATTTTAATAATCTAAAACCAATAATTGCCGCGAGAATAAACCAAAAAAAGACATACCATCCACTAATGAACTGGGCAACCCCAATCCATACTGCAATCTCTAAGATTGCTCCGATGATTACTAGAAGAACGACTTTCATGAAACTTAGCTTATCCCTTTCAACAAATCATAATATTTAGCGCACCATATGCACACTAAATTTCGTATTACTGCTAAATATATGGGCGAGTTTTAATTTTTAAAGAGAAATGAATTCTTTTTTATCAAATTTTATAGTTACTAAATATAATTTAACCAAAGATTCTATGAAATTTAAGACTTTAAATCAGCAAAGACCTATAATTCATAGAAATATATATTTGTGATAGCTCTATTTTATTATGTCTTTAATTATTGGTATTGACCCTGGTTCACGCTTAACAGGATATGGAATTATAGAAAAAGATGGCAATACATTAAAGTTTGTTGATGCAGGCACAATACGTACAGAGACACAAGAAATGCCAGAGCGCCTAAAACGAATTTTTGCAGGTGTTGAAAGAATTGTAAAATTTCATGGACCAACGGAAGCAGCCGTTGAACAAGTCTTCATGGCACAAAACCCTGACTCTGCCCTAAAACTTGGGCAAGCACGCGGCGCAGCTATTGCAGCTCTTGTGAACTTAGACCTACAAGTTGCCGAATATACAGCACGGCAAATTAAACAGTCTGTCGTTGGTTATGGCGCAGCAGATAAAGAACAAGTTCAAATGATGGTAATGAGTATTTTAAAACTCTCTATTCGACCACAAGCTGATGCTGCCGATGGACTCGCTGCTGCAATTTGCCATGCACATGCTTCAGGAAGTATGAGTAAAATGGCAGTTTTAAATGCACTTGGTGGTATGGCAAGAGGTCGTAGCCGATCTAGTCGTCGACGTTAAACCATATGAGATATACGCCCTGCATTTATCTAGATTTGAACTATATAAATTTAGGGATAATTACAAGTTTTTCACTAGACGAGAAAAATACAATACTGATTACTTCATATAAAATAGAATAATGTATAAACTTAGGCACTAAAATAGCGATATATTTAAAAAACTGCACTTAAATAGATATTTTTAAATATGGCAACGATATTTATTGCTGAAACGAATCTATACATTTTTTAAAACTTTTGGAGTATTTTGCCTTATAGCTCCGCATAGTTTTCTGTATCATTGGTCATATAGAAATATTGAATTTTACACGGAAAATGACAATGACTGTACGAAATGATTGGGATCGCGAGGAAATCCAAGCACTCTATGATCAACCATTTTTAGATTTAGTCTTTGAAGCACAGCGCGTTCATCGCGAGAACTTCCAAGCGAATGCCATTCAGGTAAGTACACTTTTGTCGATTAAAACAGGTAGATGCCCTGAAGACTGTAAGTATTGTTCGCAGTCTTCACGTTACGACTCTAAATTAGAAGCAGAAAAACGAATTGCCGTTGAAAAAGTGATTTCTGAAGCGAAAGAAGCCAAAGAGTCAGGTTCATCACGCTTTTGTATGGGTGCTGCATGGCGTAATCCACATGAAAGAGATATGCCTTATGTCATAGAAATGGTTAAAGAAGTTAAATCTTTAGGCATGGAAACATGCATGACATTGGGTATGCTGAACCAATCTCAAGCAGAGCGCCTTCATGAAGCAGGTCTAGATTACTATAACCACAACCTAGATACTTCTCGTGAGTATTATACAAATATTATTAGTACAAGAACTTTTGATGATCGTTTAGACACATTAGATCACGTACGTAATGCAGGCATGAAAGTATGTAGTGGTGGTATCGTTGGTCTTGGTGAAGGAAAAAATGATCGTATCGGTCTACTTCATGAACTTGCAACATTGCCTATTCACCCAGAATCTGTACCTATAAATATGCTTGTTCCTATTGAGGGGACACCTTTAGCAGATGTTGAAAAACTTGATGTTACTGAATGGATTCGAACCATTGCAGTCGCACGTATTATCATGCCTCATAGCTATATCCGCCTTTCAGCGGGTCGTGAATCTTTAAGTGATTCAGATCAAGCACTAGCATTTATGGCTGGTGCAAACTCAATCTTCTCTGGTGAAAAACTACTTACTACACCAAATGCTGGTGATGGCAGAGATAAGGCTTTATTCCAAAAATTAGGTTTAACACCTGAAAAACCAAAACCATCTGTTGCAGAACTTTCAGTTGATGCAATGTCTATGTCAGCATAGTACATTAACATTAAGGTCATAAGGGGCGTTCGACGCGCCTTATGATGTCACAAGAAGACCATATTTTGCTGTTAAAAACATTCCCTCTCTTAATACATCTTCGCCAGCTGCATGTTTGACCGTCCATTCTTGACGAAATGAATTGTATATCAGCTCATCAAAACAATCATCGTAATACATCAACCACTTAATGGTTTCTGTTATATCTTTCCCAATAATATGGTTATCTTTCATCTTTAACGTAATTAATTGTTTATTTAATAATTATTATATAAAAAAGTACTACTGATGAAAGTAGTACTTTTTATTTTAAGCGACATTTGGATAATGAATGGCTTGCCCTGCCTGTGAACATTTTACAGCATCATCATTAAATGAAATGGTCAGCAAATGCTTTTTTAAATTAATATCATGATGATGTATTAAAGTTTTTACACCCTCATTTGTTGTTAAGTGGTACTCATCAACAATATTAAGAATACTGTCTAAATTTACTGTCGTTGATGCAAAATCATGGCTAAAAATATCATCCATAATATTTAAGTTTAGTACTGTGACACGCTCATCTGGATGCTGCTGTAGATAAGTTTCAAGAAAACGAATAAATTTATGTGCAAAGAAAAAATAATCGGTTTTGTGTGTATATTCCATGTTCATAATGACTATCTCCAAAATGCGATTTATTACTAATAACGCTAAGCCATATATACAAATTAAGAATACAACCTTAAAAAATAATTAAACCTTTGTAATTTTAGTTATCAATTCTCAAAATAAGATTTTTTAATTATTTTAATAGATATATAAATACGATTATTTTCGTAAAGAAAGGCAATCCTTTCTTTACGTATAAAGCTTATTTTTTTAACGCAGATTCAATATCACTCATTAGCGTTTCTGGTTTGGTTGTTGGTGCATAACGACTCAGTACTTTACCATCACGACCTACCAAAAACTTTGTAAAGTTCCATTTTATATTATGTGTACCCAATACACCTTTTACTTCACGGGTTAAAAATCTAAAAATTGGATGCGCTTCAGGCCCTTTTACATCAACCTTAGCAAACATTGGAAAACTTACGCCGTAGTTTTTTTGACAAAATAATCCAATTTCACTATTTGGCGCAGGGTCTTGTCCTCCAAATTGATTACATGGAAAACCCAACACCTCTAAGCCTTGATCTTTGTATTGTTTGTATAATTTTTCTAAACCCGCAAACTGTGGTGTAAAGCCACACTTACTTGCTGTATTTACAATAAGTAAAACTTTACCCTCATAGTCAGAGAATTTTTTTTCAATCCCATTCAGTAATTCTGCTTCTAATTGGTAAATTGTTGTCATGGATATGTTTCCCCATCATTTTTTTCTTTTGTCTGTAAATTTAATGATGCTGAGTTGATACAATAACGCAGCCCTGTAGGTTGTGGACCATCTTCAAAAACATGGCCTAAATGTGCACCGCAATGATGACAAACAATTTCTGTTCTCATCATTCCATGACTTAAATCTTCATGTTCCTCTATGACAGCATGATTAACTGGCTGATAAAAACTTGGCCAACCACACCCACTGTCATACTTAGACTCAGATAAAAACAGTACTTCGCCACAACAGCGACACTTATACTCTCCTGCTTGTTTTGTATTCCAATATTTACCTGTAAAAGGTGCTTCAGTCCCTTTTTCTCGTGTAATTCGATATTCCTCTGGAGACAACTCTCGTTTCCATTCACGGTCAGTTTTATTGACTTTTCCCATGATGAACTCCTTTCAATCTATAAAATTCAATAGTCTAATTTCTTTTCTTTATATTTACGCTACCAAAGACTAAAATGCTAGCAATATTTCATATAGATTGTGCAAATTAAGTAATCTATTTTTTCCTTAACATACATACAATTGGACAAGACTATGCCGGTTATAGGTAACACCACACCACGCGAAATTAAAAAGTCATCTAAGTTAGAGCATGTTTGCTATGACATTCGTGGACCAGTGTTACGCGCCGCCAACGAAATGGAAGAGCAAGGGCACCGTATTATTAAACTAAACATTGGTAACCCTGCCCCTTTTGGTTTTGAAGCACCACAAGAAATTATTAATGATGTTGCGCTAAACTTGCCAAATGCTGTTGGCTATACAGACTCAAAAGGAATATTTCCTGCACGTAAAGCAATTTGCCAGTACTACCAACAAAAAGGTATTCGCAATATGCACGTAAACGATGTGTATATTGGTAACGGCGTATCTGAACTTATTGTCATGGCAATGCAAGGCTTACTTGATGATGGCGATGAAGTTCTCGTTCCAATGCCTGACTACCCATTATGGACGGCGGCAGTCAACCTTTCAGGTGGAACTGCAATTCACTATAAATGTGATGAAGAAGACAGTTGGTATCCTGACCTTGCAGATATGGAAAGTAAAATCACACAAAGTACACGTGGTATTGTGATTATTAATCCAAACAATCCAACAGGCTCAGTATATCCTCGCCATATTCTTGAAAAAATTATCGCATTGGCTAAGAAATATGATCTCATTTTATTTGCTGATGAAATTTACGACAAAATTGTATACGATGGAATTGAGCACGTATCTGTAGCCTCTCTGGCAGGTGATCAACTTTGTATTACCTTTAATGGTCTTTCTAAAGCATACCGTATTGCAGGTTATCGTTCGGGTTGGATGGCAATTACAGGCGATAAAACACGTGCAGAAGACTACATTGAAGGCTTAAATATGCTTGCTTCAATGCGTTTATGTGCAAACCATCAGGCACAGTATGCTATCCAAACCGCTTTAGGTGGCTACCAAACGATTAATGACCTGATTCGTCCGGGTGGTCGCTTATACGAACAGCGCAATATTGCATGGGAAATGCTGAATGAAATTCCGGGTGTCAGCTGTGTAAAACCAGAAGGTGCAATGTACTGTTTCCCTCGCTTAGACCCTGAAATTTACCCAATCCATGACGACGAGCGTTTAATGCTCGATCTATTACGTGCCGAGAAAGTATTACTCGTACAAGGAACAGGGTTTAATTGGCCAACGCCAGACCATTTCCGCGTTGTTTTCTTACCAGCCGAAAATGAGCTACGTGAAGCAATACAACGAATCGACCGCTTCTTAGCAACGATTCGCTAATCATTAAAAGGCTTTTTTATAAAGGCCTTTTTTTTTTCATTATTTAGGATATTTAAAGTTGTTATTATTTACTTGAGCACCAGCATATTTTTCATCCCATGTTTTGGCAACATCTACAGGCATTAAATGATAATCATAGCTCACCTTCCAAGACTGAGGCTTTGAAAACCGCTGTATACTCATTGGATAGCTGCCTATATCTGTAAAAGAAGTATTATTTTTCTTGTCATCCACTAGCCCTTTTTCATTACCCATTTCAAAAATATTATTCTCCGATAAAACTTTTGCACTTTGAGCAAGTGTGTAACCAAGGTGATATTGCTGAATTAAATTATTATAGACATGATAATAACCATACCTCATCAGTCCAGGCGAACGCACTTCAATATTACGATAAACATTATTTGAAATCGTCATACGCGGATAACCATTATAGTGCTCATCGTATTCATCACTTGGATAACCAAAAATCGCACCATAACGATGATTGGAAAATAATGAATTACTGATAGTGATACCATCTGCCAATGCACCTACATAAATGAGTTTATCTAAACTTCCATCATTGTCTGACCATTCATGCCCCACAAATGAGCAATGATCTATCCAATATTGCTTCCCAGATCGAATATATACTTGTATATCGTCATTCCCTTTTATATCTGGGCTATGCTTAAACACTAAATTTTCTAAAATAATATTTGCGGACTGATCTGATGTAATTAGATGAATATTATTTAAAATATTTTTACCACCAAATGCACCCACAATGGTTTTATTACGCCCAAGCGTTACACGTACTTTTGTGGGGGAGCTAATTTCTCCATTAATAATGATTATTTTACTTTGTGTATCACCCGCCTCTCGAATTAAACTCGGTAAATCTGTGACGACAACACGCTGCCCATTTTCTCCACCTGTTGTATTAAATTTCTTTGCAAAGCCATTCATATTCTTAGTATTTATATTAGGGTAGGCAATATCCTTTGCTTGTATTTGAAAAGATAATAACAATACCCCAAATAACCAAATTGCTTTCATTGTCATACTCCAAAGTTACACATTACTTTTAATACGATGAGTATCCACAAAGTTTCTTCTATTTTAATTAAAATTTCGAAATCAGATGTATCATCATCAAATACTTTCTATCGCCTATTTTTTGATAGATGCAAATCATCTATTTGCACCATTCAGTGCTAAAATACAACCTGATTGAATAAAAGGAATCGTTAATGCAGTTTGTTCACCTAGGTATCCACACAGAGTTTTCAATTACTGAATCAATTGTTCGCATACCTGAACTAATTAAAACTGCGGTTAAGGAAGAAATGCCCGCCTTAGCCTTAACAGACCTTTCAAATATTCATGCGGCGGTTAAGTTTTTTAAGTCATGTCAAAACAAAGGCATTAAGCCAATTTTAGGTGCAACAGTTCGACTTGAAGATGCTGAACACAAAGCAATATTATTGGCAATGTCTAATAAAGGTTGGCTCAATCTTACAGAAATTCTTTCTAGAGGATTCATTGAAGGACAACAATTAGATATTCCTTGCATCAAAAAAGAATGGATTTTAGAACAACAAGAAGATCTCATTGTATTACTTGGTATCAATAGTGATGTTGGGCAATTACTTTGCTCCTCTAACCCTCAAAAAGCAGAGCCTCTATTTGAAGCGTGGCATTCGCAATTTGGTAATCGGGTTTACTTTGCTCTTGCGCGCACACAACGCCCAAATGAAGAATTGTTTATTGCAGAAGCGACAAAACTGGCTGCAAAATATAACGTTGGGGTTGTCGCACACAATGACGTTCACTTCTTAAAAGAGACTGACTTTGAAGCCCATGAGGCGCGCGTCTGTATTGCTGATGGTTATGTACTCGCAGACCAAAGACGACCTCGCACATATAGTGCAGAACAATACTTCAAAACTGCTGAGGAAATGACAGCACTATTTTCAGATATTCCAAGCGCCATTCAAAATAGTGTAGAAATTGCGAAACGCTGTAATGTAAGTTTACAGCTTGGTAAATACTTCTTACCTGAATATCCAATTCCCGAAGGGTTTACCATTGACACCTACTTTGAGCATTTATCTAAAGAAGGTTTAGAAGAACGATTAAACCAGCTTTATCCTGTTGAAGCGCGTGATGAAGATTGGCCAAATATTAGAAAGCCTTATGATGAGCGTATTGCCTACGAGGTTGGCATTATTCTAAATATGGGTTTCCCCGGTTACTTTCTTATCGTCATGGACTTCATTCAATGGGCAAAGAATAACGGCGTTCCTGTTGGCCCCGGACGTGGTTCAGGTGCAGGCTCATTGGTCGCGTTTAGTCTAAAAATTACCGATCTAGACCCTTTACGCTACGACTTACTTTTTGAACGTTTCTTAAACCCTGAACGTGTTTCCATGCCTGACTTTGATGTTGACTTCTGTATCAGTGGTCGTGACCGAGTTATTGACTATGTCGCACGTCATTATGGTCGTGATGCTGTATCACAAATTGCAACTTTCGGAACAATGGCTGCGAAAGGGGCAATCCGCGATGTTGCACGCGTACTTGGGAAGTCTTATGGTCTTGCAGATCGTATTTCAAAAATGGTTCCAACCAAACCTCTTGGGGTAGATTTAGCAACTGCTATTGATATGGAACCACAGCTTAAAGATATTGTGACCAACCCATCTAACCCTGATAATGACGATGCAAGTGAAATTTGGGAAATGGCACTTAAACTCGAAGGTATTACTCGAAATACGGGTAAACATGCAGGTGGTGTTGTCATTGCACCCGGGAAAATTACCGACTTCTCTGCTGTATTGTCCGATGCAGATGGGACGAACCGTGTTGCACAGTACGATAAAGATGATGTTGAATCCGCAGGCTTAGTTAAATTTGACTTTTTGGGACTACGTAACCTTACCGTGATTGAAGATGCAGTTCAGAATATTAATAAACGCATCCAAAGTGCTGAACCACTCAATATTTCAGATGTACCATTAGATGACAGTAAAGCCTATAAAATCTTTGCTGAAGCCAATACTACTGCAGTATTCCAATTTGAATCTGTTGGTATGAAGCGCATGCTTAAAGAAGCGCGCCCAAGTAAATTTGAAGAAATTATTGCCTTCGTTTCTTTATATCGACCGGGTCCGATGGATCTTATTCCCGACTTCATACATCGTATGCATGGTGGTGAATTTGAGTATCTCCACCCTCTTCTTGAAGGTGTACTCGAACCTACCTACGGTATCATGGTTTATCAAGAACAGGTGATGCAAGCTGCACAGCTCTGCGCAGGTTATACACTTGGTGGCGCAGATTTGCTACGCCGTGCGATGGGTAAAAAGAAGCCTGAAGAAATGGTGAAACAACGCCAAATCTTCTTAAAAGGTGCGGCAGAAAAAGATATAGATGAAGCAACAGCAAACCATATCTTTGACTTTATGGAAAAGTTCGCAGGTTATGGTTTCAATAAATCACATGCGGCAGCTTATGCACTTGTTGCATACCATACAGCATGGCTAAAAGCACATTACCCTGCGGAATTCATGGCAGCCGTCATGACATCGGAAATGCAAGACACCGACAGTGTTGTTTTCCTTATTGATGACTGCCGTAATAATAAGTTAACCGTACTGCCACCATCTATCAACCAATCTATCTATCGCTTCCATGCCATTGATGCCCAAACCGTTGTTTACGGCTTAGGTGCAATTAAAGGTGTTGGCGAACAAGCTATGCAGTCTGTCATTGAATCACGTGAAAAGAACGGACTTTACCAAGATTTATTTGACTTCTGCCATCGTATCGACCTCAAAAAAATTAATAAAAGAACTTTAGAAGCACTCATTCGTGCGGGGGCATTAGACTGCCTAGGTATAGAGCGCTCAAGTCTTATGGCACAACTTCCTGAAGCTGTCCAAGCTGCTGAGCAAGCACGACAAAACCGTGAAACAGGTATTATGGACTTATTTGGCGAAGTTGAAGAAGTGCAAAGAAAGCCAGCTAAGCCTGTAAAACCATGGGCAGATGAAGTTCGCCTCAAAGGAGAAAAAGACACGCTAGGTCTTTATCTGACAGGTCACCCCATCGATGTTTACCGTCCTGAACTTAAATTTTTCATTCAGGCAAAACTCAATGAAATTACACCAACACGGCGTGGTCAAACGACCATCTTTGCAGGTTTAGTTTTAGATGTGGCAAACTTTCCAAACCGTGTGCTCATTACATTAGATGATGGTACCTCACGTTTAGAAATTAGCTGTAATCATGAACGTTTCCAACGCTTCAAAGAAGTTATACAAGTAGATCACGTTGTTGTTATGGAAGGTGAAATCTATGAGCGCGAAGGTTTTGACCGCCCAATGGCTCGACTTTCAAAAGCATTTAGCTTAAATGAAATTCGTCAAAAACGTGCCCAACATGTTCAAATTCAGCTCAAGTCAAATTTAATGACACCAACATTTGCTAATGAATTAAAAGCACTCATTCAACCCTTTTGCGATGTTGATATGTGTCAGCATATTCCTCTTTTATTTAAAGTCGATTTTGACTATGCCACAGCAGATATTCACCTATCTCCTGCATGGCGTATTGCACCCTTAGATGATGTGCTTGCAAAACTCAGAGATTATTTTGGTAAAGAAACCATTCATATCGAATATCAGGTGAAATCGAAAGCTGCAAAAGTTGCGGTACAGGAAAAAACAATACCATCACAGCCAACTTCTAATAACATGAGCATGGATGAAGCAATGGATCTTTACCATGCCGAAGTTAGCCAATACTCTTAATTTATCAGGACAAAACATGCAAGACTTGGATCAATCAAACACTTCTTCAAATTTAGGTCATATTCGTATTGTCATGGTAAATACAACCTTACCTGCAAATATTGGTAGTGCACTGCGTGCAATGAAAACAATGGAGATTTCTCAACTTGTTTTAGTTGCACCAAAAACATATCCTCACCCAGATATTGATGCGCTTGCCGCAGGTGCGACTGACTTAATCGATAAAATTAAAATTGTAGATACACTCGAAGAAGCGATTGAGGACTGTCACCTTGTATTTGGAACAAGTGCCCGTAGCCGAACTATTCCATGGCCGCTCTTAGATGTTCGACCTGCTGCTGAATTGGCATTAAAGAATATAACAGAACACCAGCAAGAAGTTGCTATTGTATTTGGACGTGAAGACCGTGGTCTTACCAATGAAGAATTGGCTTTAGCAAATTTTCATATGACCATCCCTGTTAATTCAGCATATGGTGTATTAAATGTTGCTCAGGCAATACAAATCGTGTGCTATGAACTTCGTATGGCTTCACTCAATATTTGCTCGGCTGAAACTACCAATACATCAACAGATAAAATGCCTGTTACAGATCAGGCAGACATGGTTTGGGATGAACCTCTTGTGACACAAAAACAAATGCAAGAATTCTACCCACACATGGAAAAAATGCTTGAAGATATTGAGTTTTTAGACCCTCAAAACCCACGCCTTTTACCACTACGTTTAAGACGACTATTTGGTCGTATACAACTAGACCGTATGGAATATAATCTACTACGTGGGGTATTTAGCCGTGTGCAAGCAATGAGTCATGGAACATGGAAAAACAATAATAATCACAATGAGGATTGATTATGCTAAAACAGCTTAAAGAGGATATTCAAGCCGTTTTCACACGAGATCCGGCTGCTCGAAATACATTAGAAGTGTTAGTTACATACCCCGGCATACATGCACTCATTTTTCATCGCATGGCTCATGAACTTTGGAAAAAAGAATTTAAAGTGAGTGCGCGAACACTTTCTGCTATAAGCCGCTTTACAACAGGTATCGAAATCCATCCCGGTGCTAAAATTGGTCGGCGCTTTTTCATTGACCATGGTATGGGTGTTGTTATTGGTGAAACAGCAGAAATTGGAGATGATGTTACGCTATATCACGGTGTTACCTTAGGTGGAATAACATGGAATAAGGGCAAACGACACCCTACGCTGGAAGATGGCGTTATTGTAGGTGCTGGCGCTAAAATTTTGGGGCCATTTACTGTTGGTAAGAATGCTAAAATTGGCTCAAACACAGTTGTAACTAAAGCTGTTCCTGCCGATGTTACTGCTGTGGGAAGCCCTGCACGCTATATCTATAAAGATACCAATAAAGATGAACAAGAACAGCGCAGACGTGACTATGCAAAAAGTATTGGTTTTCAGCAATACGGTACATCTACAGACTACCCCGACCCTATACTTGATGGGATGCGAGTACTTCTAGACCGCTTGCAGCAAAATGAAAACCGTATGAATACGCTATGCCAGCGTTTATCCTTGCTTGACCCTACGTACAAAAAAGAACCTCAAGACCATCCTCCTTTAAGTCAGGAAGAGTTAAAAATTTTAGAAAATGTACGACGTGAGTGTGAATCATACAATCAGTAATCAAAAGTTTAACTTTGTTACATGCTTTACATTGCATGAATATTTTCTTTTACATTAGACTCATGCTAAATAACTTTCAACAACAATATTGATATCGGACATACTTATGAAATTTAAAGTATTGGCAACAACACTAATTACAGCTTCTGTATTATCTGCATGTAGTACAATTACTCCATCTAAAAATAATAATACACATACAACAGCATCAAAAGCGGAAGCTCAGCAGCCAGTTATTTTTAAAGAACCTGCATTACCAAAACCATTTTATGCACTTAATCCAAGTGACTATGATGCACCATCAAAATTTGAAATTGATCTAAAAAAAGCAGATGCTCAACCTGTAACTAAAATGGTTGTGACAAGTCAACAAGATCCCTCTAAAACTGTCACGCTTGATGTAAACCATCTGATTATTCCAACTATTGATGCTAAAAAGCCTGAAATGACCTATGCACCTTTAGCAGGTCAAAATCAATTAGATGTGACTGCAATAGATGACTTCATTCAAATGGTTGAAGGTCAAGCACGTCATTACCCACCTCAGTTTACAAGTAAAAATGTACGTCGTGGCTTTGAAAATAAATTACGCCAAGTTAGCCAAGAATTAGATAAATATGCAGCTAAAGATAATGCATCATACGATATCTTATTACGTGCTTTTAAAACAAGCGTACTTGCACGTAACTTAGATTTAGGGCCACAGTTTACAACAAAATCATTAACTTATGGTCAACGTCTATTAAAAATGACTCCAAATGATTCACTAGTAAACTTCTGGTTCGGATTTAATTTATCTGAAGGTGGTGGTCAACGTGAGGCGATTCCTTACTTAGATAAAGCGATTAAAGGTGGTGTTCAAGAAGCGTATCTATCTGCTGCAAATAATTATCTTTACTTAGAACATAATAAAAATGCAATTACAACATTACGTAATTATAAATTAAAATACCCTGAAGAAACGCAAGTTGTCGATCGTTTAATTAAAGAGATTCAAACACAAGGTCGTACAAATGTTTGGGAAAATCTTGCAGATATGAAAAAAGGTCGCTACTAAGCACTATTCTTACTCCTTTAATTTAAGGTTACCGTAAAGGTAGCCTTTTTTTATATTTAAATTCCTTACAGTTTGGCGTATATTCCACAGATTATTTATCTTTTTATTCGACTTTATGCTTAACTTTACAGCGAAATATCAATTCATCGTATCATCGCTCGTACTTACTTCAATTGCTTTAACAGGATGTCAAACTGTTAGTGTGAAACAGCAAGCATTCAATATCACTATTACCAATGAACGTGACAGCATACTGACACATGATAAACTCAGTGAAGCGAGCCTAAATGTACTTTCTATGACAGGTAGAGAGTCTAAAACCTGTATGAATGAGCCAGCCTCATGTTTAGCAGATATCAAGCAGATTCCACAAGTCCCAAACGAACAGTTTTTTTCAACAGCAAGTGAGCTGTATCTCGCAAAAGCGATGTCTTTAGAAAAAACATCAGCCTGCAAATCAAAAATAAAAGAAAATAGTGTATTAACAGATAGACAAAAAGAAAAATTAGCGGCACAAAACCAATGTATTAATGAAGAGTTACTCATGCTTGACCATAGTATTCGCTATAGTTATGCATACTTATTCAAAACAGAAAGACATCCCGACCAACGCATTTTTGACAATAGACAAGTCCAAGTACGTGACTTTTATAATCAGGCAACTGCAAAGTTATTGATGCTTTCATCCACACAACGACCAGCAAATACGTCTAATGAAAGCTTCAATATTGGTAATAATAAATACATTATGGACTTTTCAGATTATCCTCAATTACAAAATCATAAAATTGAAGACTTTATATCAAGCTATAACTTAAATTTTTCAGGACTACGCTCAATTAATCGTCGTGATGGTTTTGGATCAGAATTTGTTACTGTGCTGCCAAGGCCTAAAATGCCTGAAGAGAATAAGTATATTCTCGACCCACTACGCCATACATTTAAAGATACTGTAAATCCCAACATTCACCCACCACAATATTTAGCAACAACAATTGCTATTGAGCCTGAAGCACATACAAGCCTCAACGCTCTTTTAACAAATGCACCTCTGCTCATAAAAACTTATGACCCTTATCAAAAAGAAAATATTACCGTTGAAGGTCAATCTTATCCTCTAGCAGCAAATTTCTCTGCACCTTATGGCCTTTGGCTTGCAAACAACAACTTAGGGCGCGCTGCTTATCTGTCTTTAATTGATAGAGATCAACAACTCATCATGCCTCATCTTTATATGCTTGAACCATATAATCCTAATAAAAAAATCATTGTTTTAGTACATGGGCTTGCAAGTAGTCCTGAAGCATGGGTTCGACTGACCAACGATATTATGGGAGATAAAGTACTTCGAGAGCACTACCAAGTTTGGCAAATCTTCTATTCAACCAATATGCCAATGATCGAAAGTCGTTATCAAATTTATGCAATTATTACTCAAGCCTTTGGACAGCTAGATCAAAATTCGCCTTCTGCAAAAGATGCGGTACTTATTGGGCATAGTATGGGTGGAGTAATTTCTCGACTATTAGTGAGTAACGCAGATATTAGTCAAAATGCCTTTAAACTCATAAAATCGAAGCAACTGAGTAAACATAACAAAGACCCTATCGTATTAGAACGCCTACAAATACATTCAATTAATAACTTTGATCGTGCTGTGTTTCTTGCATCACCTCATCGAGGAACAGAATATGCAGACCGTTGGTTCACTCGTGCTGCACGTAAAATCATCCGCCTCCCAGGGGCATTTCTAGGAGCTGTTGCAGACTCATTCCAAGGTGAAATTAGCCCTAAAGACTTTATTAAAATAGTTGATAATGGACTGATACAAAACGGACCAAGTGATCTCAGCTATAAATCCAAGTTTATGTTATTGACAGAAAATATTATGCCTAAGTCTGGTTTAGAATATCACTCTGTTATTGGCAATATTACAAATAGCACCGATCCTAATGTTATTAGCGATGGTATTGTACCGTACAAAAGTGCACACCTTGCAGGTGCTGAATCAGAAAAAATTATTCATGGAGGCCACTCCATTCAAGAAACGCCTGAAGCTGTGCTTGAATTACGTAGAATCTTACGTTTACACCTTATCGAGCATGGTTTATATAAACCATCAAAAAATAATTAGAAATATATAAAAATGGGCACAAAATTGTGCCCATTTTTTAATGCATAGCATGACTTGGTCTTTCTAATGCAATAAAGCTCAGATAAAAAGGTAAACAGTCTATATTTAATTGAATACAAGATTCTTTTTTCAAATCTTCCAACCATGCTGTTGCAATTACTTGATTTATCTTTTGATCATATTTTAGCGAATAAATATAAAAATCTTCTTCTGCAATGGTCTGATTCTTGTACCAAAAATCATGATCAAGACTTTGTAAGTTTTTCACAAATGAAGAAGTCCACTTATGACCAAACCAAAGTTGTAACAGATCGCCTAAATATAATTTTTGATCACTCACAATTGAGAATTTTATAGATGCACACTCTACAGATTGGTAATATTGTTCAGAAGTCTGCAGAATTTGAATATAATTTTTTTGATACCAACCTAAATTATCAAAAATAGATTGAATTGTTAAAGTATGCATAGGAAGGCATTCTCCATTTTAGCCATTTTAGTGCTGGCAAGTTAGATTAAATCCACACTGTTTCAATAAAACTTGAAACACTTGTCTTGTTACTGCGCCTACTTTACCAATATTTAAGATAAGTATGCAAATATTTTTCATAACTACTTTCTCGATGTTCAAATAAAATACATACGTGTATATTTTCAAGAAAAATTGCTATGTTTACATTGACCTAAAGCGAATTATCTATATAATGGCCTACAGATTCTCCAATAGCTCAGTCGGTAGAGCGACGGACTGTTAATCCGCAGGTCCCTGGTTCGAGCCCAGGTTGGAGAGCCAAATACCAAAAAGCCCACTGCACAAATGTGGGCTTTTTTTTGCATATAAAAAACCGAGTAACTACTCGGTTTTTTTAGGTATTCCACTATGAAATCTAAAAACTGTATCAGGTTGTAAAATTAGATTTTTTTCAACTGCTCTGAAATGTGAAATACGATCACGGATATCTTCTTCAGGATTTTTCATCTTTGCTGTTTTAGCCACATCCATTGCTAAAGCCAGATAGTCTTCATAATGTCGTGACTCAGATTTAAGCAAGTAGCGATAATAACGCCCTAACTCATCATCAACTAATGGTGATAAAGCATAAAACCGTTCACATGAACGTGCCTCTACAAAAGCTCCAACAACTAAAATATCAACCAATGCTTCAGGTTCATATGTACGAATATCTTTTCTAAGCCCTGCAGCATAGCGGCCTGCACTTAAAGCTTTCCATTCTTGTCTACGCTGCTTCATTAAGCCTAGAACTTGTTCATAGTGAAGCATTTCCTCACGTACAAGTTGTGCTAGCTTGACTTGTAAATCTGTAAAAAAGCTATAGCGAAACATAAGATTCATTGCAGTACCTGCTGCTTTCTTTTCACAGTTTGCATGATCTTGCATTAATAACTCTAAGTTATTTGTTGCCTCATCAAGCCATGCTTTCGGTGTTTCACATCCAAGAAATTGAATAACAGGTTGCATTAATTGATCAAAATTTACGGTTGACATACTTACTCATCTCTCAGCTAAAATTGCCGCCTTCATTTGAGAAACAGCTGTCGTTAATCCTAGAAAAACACTTTCAGCAATAATGGAATGACCTATATTCAACTCGTTTATTTCTGGTATTCTTGCAATAGCCCCCACGTTTTTTAAATTTAGGCCATGGCCTGCATTTACAACTAGACCTTTTCCTGCTGCATATTTTGTCGCATGTATAATACGTTGTAACTCTGTATATTGCTGTTCATCGGTTTCTGCATCAGCATAAGCGCCTGTATGCAACTCTATTGTAGGTGCACCACACGCAATTGCAGCATCTATTTGCTTCTCATCAGCATCAATAAACAGTGACACATCACAGCCAATATCTTTAAGTACCTGTGTTGCAGCTCTAACCTTTTCTAATTGTGAAACGACATCTAGACCACCTTCTGTGGTCAGCTCTTGGCGGCGTTCGGGCACAAAACAAATATGCTCAGGTTTAATTTCTTTAGCAAACTCAACCATTTCATCTGTTACAGCTAACTCAAGATTCATACGTGTTTTCAATTTTGAACGCATGCGCCTAACATCATCATCTTGAATATGACGACGATCTTCTCTTAAATGTAAAGTAATCCCCTCTGCACCTGCTTCTTCACAAAGTAAAGCAGCTTCGACAGGATCGGGATATGTTGTACCTCTCGCCTGCCTTAAGGTTGCAACATGATCAATATTAACGCCGAGTAAGATAGACATAAATATTCCTATTTAGTTTGAAGTTGATGATGTTGAATCCATAATTGGCGACTTTTTAAAGGTCGATCACCAAGTAAAGATGTTATTAACTGTCTGTAGAAGTGATTCACAAATTGTAACTGGCATAAATTGAATTCATCTTTAAAATCATATGACTTCATAGACAGTATATGGTTACCTGAAAATGTTCCCATAGTTTTATCTGATATTATAAACCCATCACTTAGGCTAAACATATAATTTTTATCAGAAAGAATCTTTTTCCCTGATGCATCTACTGAAAAATCTAATCTATATCCTAACTCTTCAAGTAAAATATACTCAAACTTCCTAAGTAATTGACGTATAAACAAAGACTTTTGGGGCTGACTTTCTAAAGATTGTAACTGATATATTGTATGATGATATTGAAGGTATGTTTTTGGCATTGCTTCTTCTAATAAACAAAGTTTCAGAAGTATTTCATTTAAATAGAAACCACAAAAATACGCATCGCCTTGAAAAAATATTGGTTTATTTTCAATTTCAAGCTGATTAAAACTTTTAAGTTCAGACTTTCCTGAAGCTAAAAGCTGTATTGGTTGGAATAAAGGAGGTACAGAACGTCTTAATACACCATCTATTCGACCATATTCATCACTAAACAAGTGTACAATATGGCTACGTTCTCTATATTTACGGTAATGGATTACATATCCATGTAAAGTCTCATTCCGCATTTAATCTTTCTTATCATCATCACCATCTGGTATGGCTGCCTTAACAACAGCTGTTGTTCCTTTCACAACACCTTTTGTCGTTTTATATGCTACTTTAACAGGTAAAGTCACAACGCTTGTAATACACCCTTGCAACAACAGCATCGTTGCAATTACACATACCCATTTTGTCATGACTTCACCTATTTTACTTATAATTTATATATCACTATAACCTAAGCTTTTTAAAGCACGTTCATCATCTGACCAACCGCCTTTAACTTTAACCCATAGTGTTAGCATGATTTTTTGCTCAAACATTTTTTCCATGTCGAAGCGTGCTTCCATACCAATCTTTTTAAGCTTTGTACCTTTATCACCAATTACAATTGCTTTTTGTCCAGAACGATCTACAAAAATTGTTGCATCGATATAAGTACAAGCAGGCTTAAGCTTGCCTGTTTTTTCATTTAAAATAGGCTCTTCTGTTTTAAATGTTTCAATCTGAACTGTTAAGTCATATGGTAGTTCTTCACCCAATTGACGCATAATTTTTTCACGAATAATTTCACTCGCTAAAAAACGTTCAGAACGATCTGTTACCTGATCAAAAGAATACAAAGGTTGTGAAAACGGTAGATACTTTTCAATTGTATCACGCAAGTGTTCAAGATTTGCACCACGAAGCGCAGACACTGGAACAATTTCTACAAAGTTCATTAACTTTGTACGCTCTTGAATCAATGGCAGAAGCATCTTACGATCTTCTAATGTATCAATTTTATTGATTACCAAGATTACAGGCATTTCTGCATCTTGTAGCTTTTCTAATACAAGCTCATCATTTTGAGTCCACTTACGCCCATCAACCACGAATAAAACTAGATTCACATCACGTAGTGCAGAGTTTGCAGCACGATTCATCATTTTGTTGATGGCACGTACTTCTTTTTTATGCATTCCCGGCGTATCTACATAAACTGCCTGAGATTTCTCGCGTGTATCTATACCTACAATTTTATGACGTGTAGTTTGTGGCTTACGTGAAGTAATTGAAAGCTTCTGCCCTAACAAGTGATTCATCAATGTTGACTTACCAACATTTGGTCTGCCCACAATTGCAACGAACCCACTCTTAAAATCAGCAGGAATTTCAATATTCTGTGAACTAAAAAACTGATCAATTAAATCATGTTTTTCAGATGGTGCATTGTTATCATCATGGTTTTGATCGGATGACATTGTCATGCAGTTTTTTGCTCCAATAATTTCAAAATTTCAGCCGCAGCCGCTTGTTCTGCAAACCGACGACTACTACCTTGCCCTTCTGTTACAGTAAAATCTTCTACACGACAAACCACTTTAAAGTGTTGATTTGGTGCATCTCCTTGAATATCCGTAACTTCGTAGATAGGTAAAGGCTTTTTACGTGCTTGTAAGTACTCTTGTAACCTAGATTTAGGATCTTTGAGTTGATCTGTTGGCTCAATATGCTCTAAATAAGGTTGGTACCAAGTTAGAACGATTTTTTTAAGAAAATCTAGACTTTCACAATCTACATAAATAGCGCCAATAATAGCTTCAACAGTATCAGCTAATATAGACTCACGATGATGACCACCAGATTTCAATTCTCCAGTACTCATAATCATATATGGACTAAGTTTCAAATCGTTTGCAATTTTCCCCAAAGCCTCTTGTCTTACTAAACTTGCTCGCATACGCGTCAAGCGCCCTTCGTTTTCATAAGGATAAGTCTGATATAGGTAGTTTGCGATAATCATACCTAATAATGAGTCACCTAAGAACTCTAGACGCTCATAATTATACTTATGGCTTACAGATCTGTGGGTTAACGCAAGTTTTAATAACTCAGTATTTTTAAACTCATAACCAATTTGTAAAGCTAAACGCTGATTATTTAGCTTGGACTGTCCTTTGGTCAAAACTTTTCTCGATGGTTAAATAATGAATACTTAAAAGCGAATGCTTTATGTCCTTAATACGTTTGTAATGGTTTTGAGTATTTACTACGAATGTCGAAATTCATCTCTTATATAAAAGATTTTATACTCTACCACTACACTTTACTCATAGCCTAAAACCACAAATTTCTATTTTAGGTATACAACATAAAATAGAAATAAGTGACTTTTGCTAGTTTAGCAGTAATTACTTGATTGTACCATTTCTAGAGAAGCTTGGTAGATGTAAGCCCGGCTCTTTATGCATCCAAATATAAACTGCTCGACCAATCAGATTTTCTTCTGGAACAAATCCCCAAAAACGACTATCTGAACTTTCATCACGGTTATCACCCATTGCAAAGTAATGACCTTGAGGTACTGTTACTTCCCAATCATTACCATCACTTTTCATGAAAGTCTGATTATTTTTTGCAACGAAAGGAATAAGCGATTGATTCCCTGTACTCATTGCATAATTAAACTGTTCAATTAGTGGGTTTCTGTCCGCTAAGTGACGTACCCAATGTTGATGATTACCGAGTGTTTCCAAAGTATAATTCGCTTTGAAAGAAGATAAACTATCTTTTTCACGTGCAAATGGTGTTGCCGTTGACGCAATTTGTTGTCCGTTAATATAAAGCGTATTGTTATGATACTGAATGTGATCGCCAGGTAATCCAACAACTCGCTTAATATAACTAATACTTGGCTGCAATGGATAACGAAATACAAAAACTTGACCACGCTCTGGCTCACCCACATTAATCACTTTCGTGTTTGCAAGTGGCAAACGGATGCCATAATCAAACTTATTTACGAGAATATAATCTCCTGTCTCTAACGTAGGTACCATAGAGTCAGAAGGAATATTAAATGGCTCGAAGAAAAAAGAGCGTAAGACCAATACTACTGCAAGTACTGGCCAAAAATCATAAGCCCATGTAATGACAAAATTTTCATTACCACGTCCTCTAGCTTCTCGTTGTCTAAATACAAACTTATCAAGTAACCATACAATAAATAGAATTAAAGTAACGGGAACGAGGATTAAATTAAAATCAAAATCCATGAACTTTTAAACCTTATTTTTTATCAACTTGTAATGCTGCTAAGAAAGCTTCTTGTGGAATTTCAACACTTCCCACTTGCTTCATACGTTTTTTACCTTCTTTTTGCTTAGACAGCAATTTTTTCTTACGTGAAACATCACCACCATAACATTTTGCCAACACGTTCTTACGCATTGCCTTCACTGTTGAGCGCGCAATAATTTGTGCGCCTATAGCTGCTTGAATAGCAACATCAAACATTTGACGAGGTATTAACTCTTTCATTTTTTCGACAAGTGCATTGCCACGATGGCGTGCTTCATTGCGATGACAAATCATTGCTAAAGCATCAACTTTATCACCATTAATTAACACATCCACTTTTACAAGGCTTGAACTTTGGAAGCGAACAAAGTTGTAATCTAAAGATGCAAAACCACGTGAACACGACTTTAAGCGGTCAAAGAAGTCCATAACAACTTCAGCCATTGGCACATCAAATGTCAATGAAACTTGATTACCCAAGTACTTCATATCCTTTTGAATACCACGACGTTCGATACACAATGTAATTACATTTCCTAAATATTCTTTTGGAACTAAGATATGACATTCTGCAATTGGTTCACGTAAGTCTTCAACTGTACCGCCATCAGGCATTTTTGAAGGACTATCAATATTGATCGTCTCACCAGATTTCGTCACTGCTTCATAAATTACAGTTGGTGCAGATGTAATGATATCTAGATTATACTCACGCTCTAAACGCTCTTGTACAATCTCCATGTGTAACATGCCTAAGAAACCACAACGGAAACCAAAGCCTAGTGCATCAGAACTTTCAGGCTCAAAAAATAATGCAGAATCATTAATTTGTAGTTTTTGCAGTGCTTCACGGAATGGCTCAAAGTCACTTGCATCAATTGGGAAAAGTCCAGCATAAACTTGAGGCTTAACCTTTTTAAAACCAGGCAATGATGGAACATCAGGCGTAGAAATTAATGTAATCGTATCACCAACAGGTGCACCAAAAATATTTTTAATCCCTGCGATAACAAAGCCAACTTCACCAGCTTCTAGCATACCTGTTTCTGTATGCTTTGGACTAAACACACCAACAGAAGTCACAATATGCGACTGTCCTGTCGATTTAATTAGCATTTTATCGCCTTTCTTAATACGACCTTGCTTTACGCGAACTAAGGAAACAACGCCCAAATAGTTATCAAACCATGAGTCAACAATCAATGCTTGCAAGTCTGCTTCACGATCGCCTTCAGGTGCAGGAATGACATCAACTAAAGTTTCTAGAACACCTTCGACACCCATACCTGTTTTTGCTGAACAAGTTGGTGCATTTGTTGCCTCTACACCAATAATCTCTTCAATTTCATGAATAACACGCTCAGGTTCAGCTTGAGGTAAATCAATTTTATTCAAAATTGGAAGTACTTCTAAACCTTGATCAATTGCCGTATAGCAGTTAGCAACAGATTGTGCCTCCACGCCTTGTGCAGCATCTACAACAAGTAAAGCACCTTCACAAGCTGCAAGTGAGCGAGAAACTTCATACGAGAAATCGACGTGCCCTGGGGTATCAATGAAATTTAGCTGATACTCTTCGCCATTTTTAGGGTGAGTATAATACAGCGTAACTGAGGCTGCTTTAATAGTGATGCCACGTTCACGCTCTAAATCCATTGAATCCAAAAACTGTGACTGCATTTCACGATCTTGAAGTGCACCACACATTTGAATAAAGCGATCGGCCAAAGTAGACTTACCGTGGTCAATATGTGCAATAATGGAAAAGTTTCGTATATTACTGATTTTTACAGATTTTTTAGTTACAGCCATGGATCACTCAAAATATATGTACACAATCATGTACTTATTTAGCAAAGTACCCATGATGTGCAAAAAAATAAAATCTTAATAACGGCACAGTATAACAGTTATGCTTAAAAAACATAGATTTTATAGAAAATTGTTTAACAGTTTCAGACTATTTTACATACAAAGTATTATAAGGTTTATACTATCTTAATTTTAACAAATATAGAATTGATGGATACGAGTAATTTTTCCCATAAAAGTAAAGTCTATAGCTCACCTTAAGCTTAAAAACCAAATTTAATAAATACTATGATCTATCATCGAATTATTTTAATATTTTTCCTGATTTAGCTTTATAACTACTCAATATAAATAAACATTAATTATTAATAGGTTCGTACAAAATTATAAATAACCCTCAAATATTTTATTTTTATTAGGATGATAGACATAGCACCCCCTATTAAAAAAACCTAAGTATTTCCTAGTTAGAATACATAACTAACAATAAGTACTTTTTATAATTCCATTATATCTATAGTTGAATTAGAGTTATTTTATATATTCAATGATTAAAGCAATTATAGTTTTTCTATTAACCAAATAAAAACTATAAAAGTGAATAATCAATTGGAGCTTTAGTTGAAATAAGTACCACATACTAAATCAAAGAATGGCTTATCTACTCAAAGAAGGTAATATCTTATCTGTCCCAACCATAAAAGGAAAATCTGCAATTGAAAGCATGGCTAAATCTTCATGAGTATTACCATAAGCATAGATAGATCTATACTCCTCTCGTGGGTAAGATTTGAGAACCTGTATCTTCTTTTCTTCACCACTACAATCTTCAGATATATATAAACCCGTTAAATGACCATTCATAACTTCAGTTTTAGTACAGATTAAGTCTATACCTAATAAATCACATAATGGCTTTAAGTATAAGTCTATAGATGCAGAAACCAATACTACCCTATGACCTAGCTCTTGATGCTGTTTTAACTGTGCCCATAAAATGGGGTTTAAATCAGCCAGCAATGTTTTTGCATAATTCCTACCATCTGCTTCAACATGTGCAAATTCAAACCCTTCAAACATTGTATAAAACAGCTTTTTTCTCATTTTTGGTGCGGGGTACAAATTTAAATAGTACTTTTGAACCCATGGAATGAGTGCAACACCTTTTTTAAATACATAACGTGACTTCAATACATAAAATATAAAACGCGTAAAGCTATCTCTTAAATAAAGCGTTCCATCAAAGTCAAATAAAGCAAGTGAGTTTTTCTTCATATTTTTTTAGTGCAAGTTTTTTGCTCGACGCATACATGCATCATATCTTGTATTTACACGTGTTGCATACCAATTTGTATTATAGTCTTTACTTAATTTAGGCCCAGAAATAATCACTTCTGGCATAATTGCATATGGTGCTTTTTTACCTGTTTTTTCTGTATATAACTTTTGAACAGCAAGATACGTCTGTGTCTTCTCAAAAGATTGATCTTTCTCTTCTTTTAAGTCAGCACGTAATTTTTTAGGTGTAATTACAATTCCACTTTCGTTAAATAATTTAGTCAAAGCAATTTCAGACTGACTCTTTGTAGCTTGTGGCTTACCATCTTTACTATATAGTAATAAGTCACCATCTAAAGATAAATCTATACCCGTCAGTTTCTCTAAAATTTGTTGGAAGGCAGCGTTACGACTCGAATACATTCCTGAATTATAATCAGCAAAGCGGTAAATTGGTTTACTATACTCTGTAGGGTAAAGCATTAAGCGATGAATACCATAATACAAACCACCATATTGTGTATATAAATCATCTCTAAGCTGATATATATTCATATTATTACGCTCATGCTCTTGTGCATAACTGACTTGAACTTGCATAGAACCTAACGTCGTAATCGGGTTCATTCTTTCCCCAATATCTTGTCCAACAAATTTAGCAACGCCCGTTATTGCACTCACATGATAATGCTTCGTCATATAATCAAAAATTTGACGATATAGAATATCTAAGTCTTTTTCTGTTTTTACTTTTTTCATTTGTTTAAGATAGCTATTTTCTGGCGTTGGCTGATTCTTTAAAACATCTTGAAAGTAGACAGCAACTGCTCCACCAAGCTTATCTCCTAGCTTATCAGTAAATTTCTCTTCGAGACGATGGTGTACTTCCCGAATTGCTTTATCTCCTAACCCCGGAACTTGAGGATTAGCAACGAAGTTCGACTCTTGATCTACAATAGCAACAACACTACAGACATTTTCTCTTGATTTCTCAATTTTCAATGTATCCATAATACCATTAATGTCTTGCGCCCATGAATCTCTCTGGCGAACATGTGAGGGAACTAAATGCCTAATTTGCTTTTCATTCATCACAGTATCTTCATCATCTTGTGACAACAATGAGTGACTGCCACAGGCAGTTAGACTCAAAAATAATATGAAAGATAAAGGAAAACGGGAAAACGTATAGAGATTTTTCATATCAAATAACAAAACTCAGAAGATGGCTATAACCTGCCAGATTTTCGGCATTGTAGAAGCTTTTATAGATAAAGTATATCGCTTTTATTGTTTAAAAAAACATGGTTTTATTTTATAAAATTCGCTTTTCTTTGTATAATTTTTAAATCGAAAAAACTTTATTTTTTATGAAATTACATTTATCTGAAACAGAAGCCAAGATATCTCTTATCTCAAAAGATGAACATGGAAAAAATATTTCACAGGATGTGACTTATGATAGCCTATTACTTACAGGTGCACTCATTTCTATTTTTCACGACGGTGCGGTCACAGTCAATGACCAACAAGGCAACCCTATTTTTGACATTAGTGTCAATTATCATAATCAAGAAAAGTAAAAATCGACCTATGCAAGGTACTCCATGCATAGGTCTGCTGAGAATCTAATATATTGCCATATGGTTACGGTGAATCATCTCAAATGAGCGAACCTCACCTAATACCTGTTGAACTTTCTCAGAAGAAAGCCCCTTCACAATATCGGCATAGCGCGAACTAAAGTTGACAATACCAACTGCAACTCTTTTTCCTTTAATATCGACACACTCGACAACATCGCCACGCTCAAACTCACCTTCTATATAGCGAACACCAACAGGAAGTAAGCTACGGTGTTTTAAGGTAATTGCTTCAACTGCGCCATTATCTAATACTAAGCACCCAGCTGTTTGCGAGTGAGCAGCAAGCCATTGTTGTCTTGCTGTAATTGGATCACTATCTGCAACAAATAGTGTTCCAAGCTCATCACCTGCCATAAGCTTAGATAAGACTTCATCTTTCTCACCACTTGCAACAATAGTTGGGCAGCCTGAACGTGCAGCAAGGCGTGCAGCTTTTACCTTAGTGACCATACCACCAGTTCCTAAAGCACCACCACCACCTGCCATACTAAACAACTCTTCATCTAAAGCAGGTACTGTAGAGAGTAATTGAGCATCAGGATTAGAACGCGGGTCAGCATCAAACATACCTTGCTGATCCGTTAAGATGATCAATAAGTCAGCATTCACTTGACCTGCAACCATTGCTGCAAGCGTATCATTATCACCAAACTTAATATCACCTGTCGATACAGTATCATTTTCATTAATGACTGGAATTACTCTCCAATCAATTAAATGTTGTAAGGCATCACAAGAGTTTAAATAACGCTGACGATCCGTCAGGTCATCGTGGGTCAATAGAACTTGTGCAGTTTGAATATCATGCTCTTCTAAAATACTAGACCATGTTTGCACAAGTCCCATTTGCCCTATAGCAGCACATGCTTGGAGACTCGGTAGGTCTGAGGGTCGCTCGGTGAGTTTCATACGAACCATGCCTTCTGCAACAGCACCAGAAGAAACCAATATAATTTCATGTCCAGCATTGTGCAATTTGGCAATTTGATGCACCCAGTGGGTAATTGCATCGATATCTAAACCTTGGCCATTTGCAGTAAGCAAAGATGAACCAATTTTGACAACAATTCGCTTACAATCATCAAGCTGACGTCGCCCATCTACTACCTTAATCATATCTCCTCAGTCGTACTTAACGTACGTAATATACTTCCATTTCGTTATCATCATCGTCATCACTATCGTCGTCATCACCATCTAAACCTAGACGCTGAGCACGACGCTGAGCACGATATGCTTCTTTTGCCGCGAGTGTTTGCTCACGTGTTTCTTCTTCTAATTGATCACGGAATGCCTTCATTTGTGCAGCATATTCAGGATCTTCAAGCTCACGTTCACGCTGTTGCTCAATTTGATCCATTAAGTAATACACAACTTCTTTTGTACCACTTGAGAGTAACCCTGAAGTTTTAAATGTTGGACCATCCCATTGTAATTCATTTAGAATGTAATTACACCATTCATCACGCGTCGCATCATCCAACTGATCTAGTTTATTTAGAACTAAAACAACAGGTAGCTTTGAAAGCGTTGGTGAGAAGTTTTTCAATTCATTCAAAATTGCTTTTGCATTATGTGCAGGATCAGAACCATCAATTGGCTGAACATCAACAATATGCAAAAGAATTCTTGTACGTGCCAAGTGTTTTAAGAAACGAATTCCTAAACCTGCACCATCAGATGCCCCTTCAATTAGACCAGGAATATCGGCCATAACAAAAGAACGCTGTCTGTCTGCATCAACGACGCCTAAATTTGGCACCATTGTGGTAAATGGATAATCTGCAACTTTTGGTTTTGCCGCAGAAACTGCACGAATAAATGTCGATTTACCCGCGTTTGGCATACCTAACAAACCAACATCTGCAAGTACTTTCAGCTCTAAACGAATTTCACGAAACTCGCCTTTAATGCCTGTAGTAAACTTACGAGGTGCGCGGTTCGTAGAAGATTTAAAGTGAGTATTACCTAAGCCACCATCGCCACCTTGTGCAACCAACACACGCTGACCATGTTCAATAAGGTCACCGATAATATCACCTGAATCTGTATCTACAATGGTGGTTCCAACAGGAACATGTAAAACAACATCTGGTGCGCCACGCCCTGCGCAGTTCGCACCTGAACCGTTTTTTCCACGCTCTGCACGGAATCTACGTGTATAACGGAAGTCAACAAGTGTCCCAGTGTTTTCATCAGCTTGTATATATACACAGCCGCCTCTACCACCATCACCACCGTCAGGTCCACCAAATGGTACAAATTTCTCACGGCGAAAACTGGCCACGCCATTGCCTCCGTCGCCAGCCTCTACGGTAATGACTGCTTCATCAACAAAGCGCATCTGCCAATCCTCTGATTCTATAAAACAAACTATTCTGCCATATTGTACCTGATTTCATGAATATTGATATGGTGAATTATTTTTATATCCGCATACTATTTACACGAACATGCATAAATACAGCAATTTCATGCCAAAAGTATCTTTTTAACTCGCTTTGTCATGCTGCTTACGCGAACGCTTGATTCTTTTAGGAAGCTTCTCTACTTTAAGTAATAGATCTTGGTGACGGCGCTGTTGCTTATAAATATGATAAACACCTTCAAGAACTAAAATAGCCACTGCACACCAAATTGGAATATAAGTAAACCACTGTGCAGAATTGATTTTCTCTCCGATCATCAGTGAAGCCAATGCCAGTAATACAGGCTCTAAATAACTGAGTAACCCAAATAAAACCATAGGTAAATAGCGACTCGCTAAAATGTATGATCCCAACCCTATTGCACTTAATACCCCTAAACCAATGATGACAAAAATAAGATGCGACTCAAAAATAGAGGAAAATGGCTGTACCTGCCAAGTTGATACAAAGTAAATTGCGATTGGAAGTGCTAATATATTATCTAACCAAAAACCACCTAAATGATCTGTTTTAATAATTTTTCGTAAGAAAAAATAGGCTGAATAGCCAAAAGCAACCAATGCGGTTTCCCAAGCAATACTACCTACCTTCCATATTTCATGCCCAACACCTAAAACTGCAAAACCAACGGCTATTTTTTGGAAGAGTGATAGTTTTTCTTTGTAAAAGAGTGCACCAATTAAGACAAGCACCAATGGTAGTAAGAAATACCCCAATGACACCTGCATTCCTCTACCATGCATTGGCCCCCACAAAAATAGCCATAACTGAAAACCACCTAATATTGCTGTTCCCAACACACCCAAAATCAGTAAAGGCTGCTTTAAAACACGTTGGAAAATTTCAGTAATATAATGTAGATCACCACTTAGCCATATAAAGAGCGTAAGAAATGGTAAAAAAGAAATGACTCGCCAACCAAATACTTGAGATCCATCAAACGTATGTAAGAGCTGACTATAAAAATATAATATGCCAAATACACTAGAGGCTAAAACAGATAGCAAAATCCCTTTAAGCATTACGACCTCTACTCCAAATTAAAAAGTGCATTAGGCCTTTCCCAACCTAACGCACTTAAACTAGATGATTTTTTCGTTAAAACCAATAGTGTTATCGAGTATATTTAGTCTAATATTACTTATCGTTCAGTCTGTTCAGTTAAGTTAAAATCACTCACATCATAGCCAATTTCTTTCGCATAAGCTAAATACTCATGCCAAACTGCTGGCTTTATATGAGGTTTTCTTGCAAGTAACCATAAATACTTCCTTGCAGGATCTCCCACTAAAACAGTTTGATAGTCTTCATCAATTTTTAATACCCAATAATCACCTCGCCCTATAGGCAACCAGCGCAATGAGTCTGGTAAAAAACTAACCTTCAGTTGGCTACCATAAGGTAGATTCATTATAAATGCTTCACCTTTTGCAACATCTCTCACCCCATTTTGCTTCAAACACGAATTTTCAACATCTATATTTCCATTCACGTTCAATGCATAACTTGCTTGCACATCTTTTGTACATTGCCTTTGAAAGTACATCGGCTTACGTGCGATTTCATACCATGTTCCAAGGTATCTAGGTAAGTCAATCTTTTGTACAGCCTGTATCGGTTGATGATGTATTTGGGTATCCGCACGAGCTAAATTTATAAAACATATTGCGCCAACAGCACCCACCATAAGCGCTAAAATTTTGTGATTTTTTTTCATCGTTATATTCCTTTTTTAATACCTAAAAACATAACGATAAATACATAACCAAACCATTTATTTTATGTAAATCGCTCTTATATTATTGCAATAAATACGATTTTAAATGCACCATTTCATCCCGAATTTTAGCTGCTTGTTCAAACTGTAGTTCTTTAGATGCTTTTAACATCTCTTTTTCAAGTTTTGCTAAATGTTTCGTTAACAACTTAGGATCTGACACAATATGTTGCTCATCTGCCGTCAGTTTTGTATCAATCGGAATATTGGTAGACGTTTCATCATCAAAAACCTCTCCTGTATCAATTTCCTTCACCACCTGCCGAACGGTACTACGTGGTGTAATCCCGTGTTCAGCATTAAAGGCCAATTGTTTCTCACGGCGTCTATCTGTTTCATCAATTGCCTTGCGCATTGAATCTGTAATACGGTCTGCATATAAAATTGCCTTACCTTTTACATTACGTGCTGCACGTCCAATCGTTTGAATTAATGAGCGCTCCGAACGCAAGAAACCTTCTTTATCTGCATCTAAAATTGCAACAAGCGATACCTCAGGCATATCTAAACCTTCGCGCAGTAAATTAATCCCAACAAGTACATCGTATATACCCGATCGTAAATCATGAATAATTTTAACACGCTCTACGGTATCAATATCTGAATGCAAGTAAGCAACCTTAATACCATACTCTTTCAGATAAGATGTTAGGTCTTCAGCCATTCGCTTGGTTAAGGTCGTAATTAACACTCGCTCATCTTGTTCACGGCGTAAATTAATTTCAGATAAAATATCATCCACTTGTGTCAATACAGGACGCACTTCAATTTCAGGATCAATCAAACCTGTCGGTCGAACCACTTGCTCAACCACTTGCTCTGCATGTTCAAGCTCGTATAAAGCAGGTGTCGCACTCACATAAAGGGTCGTTGGCGTAATACGTTCCCACTCTTCGAATTTCATCGGTCGGTTATCTAACGCGCTTGGCAAACGAAAACCATAATTGACTAAATTTTCTTTTCGAGAACGATCTCCTTTATACATCGCACCAATTTGCGGAATAGTTACATGAGACTCATCTAAAATCAGCAAGGCATCTTCAGGAATATAGTCAAATAATGTTGGCGGAGCTGCACCCTCTTCACGACCAGATAAATGACGTGAATAGTTTTCAATACCATTGGTATAGCCAAGTTGTTGCATCATCTCCAAATCATAGCGTGTGCGTTGCTCGATACGCTGTGCTTCTAACAACTTGTCATTTGCTTTTAAAAACTCAATACGCTCTTTAAGCTCTTCTTTAATTGTACCAATAGCTCGTTGTAAATTATCTTTTGGCGTCACATAGTGACTTTTTGGATAAATTGTCACTCGAGGTACTTTTCGTATCATTTTCCCAGTAATAGGGTCAAACCATCTTATCGAGTCAACTTCATCATCAAACAGTTCTACTCGAATTGCATATTGCTCAGACTCTGCAGGGAAAATATCAATAATTTCACCACGAATACGATATGTTGCGCGCAAGAACTCTAAATCATTACGGGTATATTGCATCTCAACCAAACGACGAATAATATCGTCTCGACTAATACGGTCATTTTCAACAATATGTAAAAGCATTTGCATATATGCTTCAGGATCACCCAAACCATAAATTGCTGAAACTGATGCAATAATAATGGCATCTTTTCTTTCTAAAAGCGCACGTGTCGCTGAAAGACGCATTTGATCAATATGATCATTAATAGCTGCATCCTTTTCAATAAATGTATCTGATGAAGGAACATAAGCTTCTGGTTGATAATAGTCGTAATAGCTTACAAAGTATTCAACAGCATTATTTGGAAAGAATGATTTAAACTCTCCATAAAGCTGGGCAGCCAATGTTTTATTATGCGCCATAATAATGGTTGGTCGCTGTAAATTTGCGATCACATTTGCCATGGTATAGGTCTTTCCTGAACCTGTCACACCAAGCAAAAGTTGGTTTTTCATCCCCTTTTTTATACCTGAAACCAATTTTTGTATTGCCTGAGGTTGATCCCCAGCAGGTTCGTAGCTTGTTACAAGCTCAAAGGGTTGATGATCACTCACTACTATCTCTCTTTATGTGTTTATAAGCTGTTATATATTGTACTGATTTTTAAATCTTCAAGGATATATCTTGACGGCACAGGTGATTCACTTCCATTATAAAACGAATAATCAGGCAACTTGGCAGAGCAAAATATGATATATCGCTATCATGATGAGCATATCGTTAAATCATTACCCACGGATACTATTTTTGTATTTGGAAGTGACTTAGCAGGAAAACATGAAGATGGTGGTGCACGGGTTGCACATCAGTATTTTGGGGCAGTCAAAGGCGTGAGTCGTGGTTGGGCTGGACAAAGTTTTGCAATCCCAACTTTAGATCAATCCCTGAAACCCTTAGCCTGTGAAGAAATTGCTGCACATATACATGATTTTAAAATCTATACAAAAAACCATCCATCTACAACTTACTTTATTACTGCTTTAGGATGTGGCCTAGCAGGAAACCCCGTATCTAAAATTGCACCTTTATTTAAAAATATTTCAAGCAATGTCATTTTACCATGGTCATTTAAACCTTTTTTAGAGGAAAATTTGACATCACTTTATCCGGCACTGACACAAGAGTTTACTCATAAGCTTTTTTTACAAGGTACAACACCCAATATAGCGATCGAATATAGCCATATCGACTATAAGCATCTTGCAGACACAGTACTCAGTGAAAAATACTTTCCAGTAGACCGTTATGGTCGAAATAGAACTTATGAAATTGAGGATATTACCCACCAACTCAGAGCACTTATTCCCACATTATATGATGGTCGTGATGCATTATTAATTTCTAGCCTCATTCTTTCACTTATGGAGCTTTATGAATTTAATGAAAAAGACTTCTCTGATTTATGGCAAGGTAAACTTACAATTGAACATCCCATATATAGATAGCATGATCAATAAGCATTAAAAAAGTGAGTACAGACTCACTTTTTTAATTTCGATAGTAATTATTCGTATTGTTAGCCTTGGCGAGCTTTAAAACGAGGATTAGACTTACAAATTACATAAAGTTTTCCACGACGACGAACAATTTGACAATCTGCTGAACGACGCTTTGCACTTTTTAAAGATGATAGTACTTGCATAAAATTAACTCCATATAAGTTATGTTATAACATAACACATATGGAGCTTAAAAAATAGAGGTTAATGAGAATTAATTTCAATAACCTCTATCTATAAATTCTAGCGCTTACCCATAGAACGGCGTGTTCCACGAGGCGGCATCCACGTACGGTCGGCATACTGTTCAGGCTTAGGTCTCACTTGGTTATGTGCTGTTTCTGCACCACCATCTACTTCATCTTTTTTGACAGGAAAAGGAAGTTTCACCACAGGTTTTTTGGCTTTATTACTACTCATATTCGCTACAACATTCAGTACATCTTTTACCATTTTAATCTTTTTTTGGAAAAATAACGAATTTTTCTCATATATCTTATCTAAGATAAAATGATTACTTACAATATAGTCTATTTATAAGCATTCAAGCCTACCAAAAACCCAGTTTAGAATATTCAAATATCATGTTAATAAATAACAATATTGAAAAATATAACCAACTTTTTAGATAAATTAGAAAAAAAATCCTATTTTTTCTTCAAACCACTGAAATATTAAACAATATATTCTCACCAATATCATTCATAATAAATAGAGTCATCTCGCTCTAGTATCTAGGTTGCTTGCATAGACAAAGAAAATTTTTATTTATTATAAGTGTGGTTCCTCATGGAGTATTCAGCGTCTAATAACGATTCTATACCGACTACCCATAACTCAAAGACACGTGTATTACTTGCGAGTTTAGTTGGTACAACAATTGAGTTTTTTGACTTTTATATTTATGCAACTGCTGCTGTTCTTGTTTTTCCACATCTATTCTTTCCAGCAAGTAGTAGTGGCGCAGCAACATTACAATCTCTTGCTGTATTCGCAGTTGCATTTATTGCACGCCCCATTGGTGCCGCTATTTTTGGTCACTTAGGCGATCGTGTGGGTCGAAAAGCAACGCTTGTTGCCGCACTTTTACTTATGGGGTTATCGACTGTCTGTATTGGCTTATTACCTACCTACGCACATATTGGCATTTTTGCACCATTATTGCTTATTATTTGTCGCTTATGCCAAGGTTTAGGATTAGGTGGCGAATGGAGCGGCGCAATTCTTCTTGCAACTGAAAATGCGCCAGAAGGACAACGGGCTTGGTATGGTATGTTTCCACAACTCGGTGCGCCCATAGGCTTTATTTTGGCAGCAGGTACTTTCCTTATTTTAGGCGCAACCATGCCAAATGAAAGCTTTTTGCAGTGGGGTTGGCGTATTCCATTTATTGCAAGTGCAGTATTGGTTTTCTTAGGACTTTATATTCGACTTAAACTACATGAAACACCTGCTTTCCAACGCGTTTTGAAAAAGCAAAAAGAAACAAATATTCCATTTAAAGAAGTCTTTTCACATCATGGAAAAACATTATTTTTAGGTACAATTGGTGCAGTTTGTACATTTGTATTATTTTACTTAATGACTGTATTTGCATTAAATTGGGGAACAACAGCTTTAGGCTACTCGCGTGCCGATGTTCTTAAAATGCAGCTCATCGCAACTGTGTGCTTTGGTATTTTTATTCCTATTTCAGCAATATTAGCCGAAAAGTTTGGTCGTAAAAAAACTTCAATCGTTATTTGTGCTTTAGTAGCAATATTTGGTTTAAGTTTTCAATACTTTTTAGTACCCAATGCACCTGTATTAATGACCGTATTTTTATGTATTGGTTTATCTATTATGGGATTAACTTATGGCCCAATTGGTACAATACTCTCTGAAATATACCCAACATCAATTCGTTACACAGGATCAGCTTTATCTTTTAACTTGGCAGGCATTCTAGGCGCTTCATTTGCACCTCTTATTGCAAATAACCTTGCAACGAATTACGGTATATCTTCAGTTGGATATTATTTATCAATTGCAGCTATTCTCTCTTTAATTGCATTTGCTGCCATTCAAGAAACAAAAAATAAAGATATTAATCAGCTTTAAGTCATAAAAAAAACGCGATTCCAAAATCGCGTTTTTTATTTAAAATGGCACGTTAGAAACAATTTCTATATTTTCACCACCAATAAGTGGGTGCTGAAAAGAAAGCATATGCGCATGTAGTGCCATTCTATTCTGCTCAAATTCAGTTGATCTTGGATGGTAAAACTGATCACCTAAAATAGGATGACCAATATGCATCATATGGACTCGTAGCTGATGAGATCTACCTGTAACTGGTTTAAGCAAAACTCTACTTCTATCTTTTTGCTCATTATAATCTAAACATTGATAACATGTTTTGGCAGACTTCCCTTCGATTAAATCTACTTTCTGCTTCGGTCTATTTGGCCAATCTGTAATTAAAGGAACATCTACCTCACCCAAAGCATCTATCTTTCCTTGCACTAATGCAATATAGATTTTTTTTACAGCTCTTTTTTGAAATATTTTACTCATTTCAACTTCTGCTGCTCGATGTTTCGCAAACATTAATATTCCAGAAGTTGCCATATCTAAACGGTGTGTTACCTTTGCCATTTTAGATATTTCTAACACTCTTAAAAAAGCACTATCTTGATGTTCAGGTAATCGCCCCGGCACAGAAAGAAGACCTGCTGGCTTATCTATCGCTAGATAATGCTCATCTTCATATAATACCTGTAAAGGTTCTAGTGGTGGGCAATATATAAAATGATCTTTTTTTGCAGACATTGGCGTATAGTTACGACTTTAAATGCGAAAAATAACAACACAGTCGATTGATGTCAATTTGATATTTTCAAACCTAATTTAGATAGCGCCAAACCCGATCCTGATCTTGCTTTGCAATTGAAAATGTCATGCCATCATCTGCACGCACTAAATGGCTATTTACTGAATCATAAACAACCTTAAATAAAGTACCTTTATCAAAAAAGATAGGTGCAAGCCCTTCTTTCTCTAAATTTATTGGTTCTAATAGCTCAATAATAAAGTCAGCCATTTAAATATCCATGATTTTCTTCTATTACAATATATTCTATGCTGACTTTTTATAAAATTAATGTTAAATATGTATCTCTTTTAAAATAAATTGTGAATATTTGTTTAAAAGTATTTACTTTATCGTCATAAAATATAATTAGATTTGTGTTGGCTGCAAAATAATAATACATGCACCAAATACAACGACCAATCCACCACAAATATCCCATGGTGTTAAATAAACTTGATCTACAAACCTTAGCCATAACAATGCAGTAAAAATATAAATACCACCATAGGCAGCATATATTCGGCCTGAAGCAGAAGGATGTAAGCTAAGTAACCAGACAAATAATAATAAGCTTAGTATCGTTGGTAGCCAAAGCCATTTGGTTTTACCCTGATTCAACATTAAATAAGGGAAATAACATCCTAATATTTCTGCAATTGCAGTAATAAAAAATAATCCGAATACATGTAGTATTCGGAATAAATCTAGATTAAACATAGCAACCTATTAAGCAATTGTCGTCACTTGGTCTTCAAATACGGTAAGTTTTAACCCAACACACTTACCATTTTCTTTTTTAGCAGTTACAGCAACATTACCGCCATTTTCTGCCAATTCACCAAAAAGAATCATTTCAGCCAGTGGTTTTTTCAAATGTTCTTGAATTAAACGCTGCATTGGACGTGCACCCATAAGTCTGTCATAGCCTTCTTCAGCCATCCAGTTACGTGCGCTTTCATCAACATCTAAAACGACCTTCTTATCATCAAGTTGAGCTTGAAGCTCTGTTAAAAACTTGTCTACAACAGACTCTATGACCGTATGAGGTAGTGCTTTAAATTGAATTGTACTATCTAAACGGTTTCTAAATTCTGGAGAAAAAGCTTTCTTCATCGCATCTTTATTGTCATTACTATTGTCTTGTTCCATAAATCCAATGCTAGATCTTGAAATACTTTCAGCACCAATATTGGTCGTTAATACTAATATTACATTACGAAAATCGGATTTACGACCATTGTTATCTGTTAAAGAGCCATGATCCATAATCTGTAACAACAAATTAAACACATCTGGATGAGCTTTTTCAATTTCATCTAACAACAAAATACTGTGCGGATTTTTATGTACGGCATCTGTGAGCAGTCCACCCTGATCAAAGCCAACATAGCCCGGAGGTGCGCCAATTAAACGTGATACAGCATGTCTTTCCATATATTCAGACATATCAAAACGGATCAGCTCTACACCCAATAATTTTGCAAGCTGCTTGGTCACTTCAGTTTTACCTACACCTGTTGGGCCTGCAAATACAAAACTACCCACAGGCTTATCAGGTGACTTTAAACCTGCTCTAGAGAGTTTAATTGCCGAAGCCAAAGCAGTAATTGCTTCATCTTGACCAAAAACAACTCGTTTTAAATCTCTTTCAAGACTTTGAAGGACTGCCTTATCATCTTTAGATACCGTTTTTGCAGGAATTCTTGCAATTTTAGAAATAATATCTTCAATATTATCTACAGTAATTTGAGTATTCTCTTCTTCTGTCTTTAAACGGCGCTGTGCACCTGCTTCATCAATAACATCAATAGCCTTATCAGGCAAAAAGCGATCATTAATGAATTTTGAAGAAAGCTCAACTGCTGAAACTAGTGCTTGGTCATCATATTTAACATGATGAAACTCTTCAAATTTTGTTTTTAGACCACGTAAAATATCAATAGTTTCGCTTATACTCGGTTCATTAACATCAATTTTTTGAAAACGGCGTGATAGTGCATGATCTTTTTCAAAAACCTGACGGTACTCTTGAAAAGTGGTAGAACCAATACAACGTAATGTACCATTTGCTAAAGCAGGTTTTATAAGGTTCGAGGCATCCATCGTACTGCCCATACTTGAGCCAGCACCAATAATCATATGAATTTCATCGATAAATAAAATTGCATTTGGGTTTTTTTTCAGTCCATTTAACAACTGCTTTAAACGTTTCTCAAAATCACCACGATACTTTGTACCCGCAACAAGTGCACCAATATCTAAGCTATATATTTCAGCTTCACTTAATGGTTTTGGGGCTTTTCCATTTACAATCAGCCAAGCAAGACCTTCAGCAATAGAGGTTTTTCCTACACCCGGATCACCAACCAATAATGGATTATTTTTACGGCGACGACATAAAATTTGAGCTGCTCGTTCGACTTCTTTTTCACGTCCAATAAGCGGATCTGTTTTCCCTTTAGATGCTTCAGTATTTAAGTTGACTGTATAAACTTCCAACGGATTTGCTTGCGAAGAGGTTGTTTGCTCTCCCTCTAAATCCTCGATTTCACTCTCAACTTTGGCTTCTTCTTGGTTTCCACCATGTGACAAGTATTGTGTTAGTGTCACACGATTAATTTGATGGCGTTTCAATAAATAAACTGCAAAGGTATCTCTTTCTGAGTACATTGCCACAAGTACATCTGCACCTTCAACCGCTCTACTTCCACCACTTGATTGCACATGGAAAATCGCACGTTGCAATATACGATCAAAGCTTTCTGTCGGATGTGGTGCTTGTTCACTATTTTCGCTTAACTTCGGTGTATGCTTTTCAACATACTCTTCTAGTTCTTTACGCAATGTCGTAATTTCTGCACCACAAGATTTAAGTGCATTTACGGCAGAATCATTATCTAATAATGCAAGTAATAAATGTTCAACAGTTAAAAATTCATGTCTTTTTTGTCTAGCCATACTTACAGCTAAACGTAACGATACCTCTAATTGACGACTAAGCATACAATCCCCTTATTGTTTTGGCTCGATTTGGCACAATAGTGGATGACCTTGTGTCCGAGCATAATTATTTACTTGATTGGCTTTTGTCTCAGCAATATCTCTAGGATAAACACCTGCAATACCCTTTCCTTCATAATGTACAGTTAGCATTACTTGTGTTGCTTGGTCAAGGTTCATTGCAAAGAAATCTTGTAAAATTTCAATAACAAAATCCATAGGGGTATAGTCATCATTCAATAAGACAACTGTATATAAGGGAGGTACTTTAAACTCTGGTGGCGCAGTTTTTACAGCTAAATCACCATCAGCATCGTCATGATGTTCATCACCATGAGACATATTCAGATGCCAATCTGTGTATCCTGACTGTTGAAATGAAGCTTTAACTTCACTCAAATTTAATTTCTTTTTTACATAACGCATAGAGTTTAATTTCATAATTACTGAACTTTGGCCTCAGCTTGAGGAATATCTGATACAAAGGTCGCAGGACTTTCAACCTCTTTACCCCTTAACCAATTGAAACGCTTAATTTCAGATAAACCACCATTTAAGCGCACTTCAATAAATTGTGGAGTAAACCCTTTAGGCATTGTCCAACGACCTGTTAAACGTTGAAAACTTTCAAAATCAAAATGCTTATCTTCCATAGGAACAATAAGCACATCTCCACCACGAATAAGTCGTAGTTCTACTGTCCCCGATGCTTTACGTGGACTCACTTGCAATAAGTCTAACTGATATTCAAATACATTTTCAGGTAATGGTCTAACCCCTAAGTTTTGCACCATCAGACTTACACCACCTCTTTGACGCAGAATATGTCTATAGATTTGGCTTTGAGTTTGAGCAATACCTAAGTCAGCTTTTCCTTCAGATAATGCATGGCTAAGGTGTGCAGTATTACTTAATGCAACATCACGCTCTTGTACTGCCATATTTAGGTTTTTATTTAGCGTAGAAAGCGTATCTTTTTGCTTTTGTACAATTTCCATGAGCTCTTCTGCATTAGCTTCATAGCCAACGACAGTTAAACCTTGCCGATGTCCAACAGAATAACCCAGCGCACCTCCACCAACAAACAAGATTGTACTGCCCAATAAAAGAAATTTATGGGCTTGAATAAAATTAGGTTTTTTTGTTTTTTGAGAATCTAAAGGATTCTTCTCAAGCGTCTTTTGTGTCATTTTTATGCTCAACATAATGCACTCACTACCATAAGTAATGAGTGCTTCTCAAATTTAAGGTGATAATGCAATCCCTGTTAAGCTGGTATCTTCAGCTAAACCACACATTAAATTCATATTTTGTACTGCTTGCCCTGCTGCACCTTTCACTAAATTGTCTTGCACAACAACAATAACCAACTTCTTAGGCTGTGGTTTATACAAAGCAATTCTTAAATCATTTGCACCTCTTACACTACGAGTTTCAGGCAATGCGCCAACAGGCATAACATCAACGAACTTTTCATTTTCATAAAATAGCTCATACAGTTTTTGTATATCTGTTACTTCACCTTCTGCGGTTAAATCCACATAAATTGTACTTAGCATACCACGAATCATAGGCACTAAATGAGGTACAAAAACTAAGTGATTAAAGACATCTTTTTTCCCTGATATCCCCTCAAGTGCTTCGATAATTTCAGGCTGATGGCGATGACCTGCAACAGCATAAGCTTTAAAGTTATCGGCATTTTCTGTATAAATCATGCCTAGGCTTGCTTTACGCCCTGCACCTGATACACCTGATTTTGCATCAATAATAATGCTTTCTTCTTGAATAAGATTTTGTTGTTTTAATAATGGCGCCAACCCAAGTTGAACAGTGGTTGGGTAGCAACCCGGATTGCCCACAACTTGAGCTTGTTTAATTTGTTCACGATTCAGTTCTGATAAACCATATACAGAAGACTTCAATAACTCAGGACAAGCATGTGGCATACCGTACCACTTCTCAAAGTTATCTAAGTTTTGTAATCGAAAATCTGCTGCAAGATCAATTACTTTTGTATTTGAACTGACCAACTCTTCGGCATGTTTCATTGCAACACCATGTGGCGTCGCAAAAAATACCACATCACATGCTTTGAGTGTATCTATATTAAAATCAGAGAATTCGAGTGATGTTTGACCACGCAAACTTGGAAACATTTCATCGACACGCTTTCCTGCTTCAGTTCGTGAAGTAAGTGTACGCACAGTTACCTGTGGATGTCGAAGTAATAATCTAAGTAATTCAACACCTGTATAACCCGTACCACCAACTATCCCAACTGAAATCACGACGATTACCTCAAATTATAGATTTACTAAACCACTTAGTATGACAGGAAGATTATTTTTTTCGAGTAGAAAATATATCACAACAAAAATTTAGTCTGCACTGCATTCAGCACATATTATAACATCCACCACGGCCACTGAAACTCCTTTAACTGTTTTACATGTACTTTATAATTTGTATCATGCATTTCAACCTGCTGCCAAAAAGAAATGCTATGGTCAAAATGAATGGTATGTACAAGCTCATGAACACATACGTAACGTACTGCGTTTAGAGGCAATAAAACCAATAGTGCATTGAGCATAACTTTATGTTGCTTATTGCAGCTTCCCCAACGACTTTTCACAAACCTTACTTGCAGATTTGAATAAGGTATTTTTATTTCTTGTGAAATATGAGTTAAATAGCGAGATAAATGTATTTTTGCATACATCAAAATAAAGTCTTTTAAATTTTTCTGATCATTGAGAAATACAACATGATTTTCTTCATCAAAGATATAACGTTGTTTTTGCTGACGAACAATAATATTTAGTGCATTTTCACGATTGAATAAAAATATTTCTTCAGGAAATGACTGATTATCTTTTTGCAAAATCAAATTTTGCCATGTTTCATATAACCACGGCTCAGACTGAATTAAAAATTGCTGAATCTGACGTTTTGAACAGTGTTGAGGCACTGTCAATTTTACCTCATTAATGAAAACACGCAAACGCAATTGTTTTGCGCTTGCATGTCGGATAATTTTAACGTCTGGCAACCCAGTAGGCATTTTAAGATTTACTCAGCAAAACGCTCTTCAATACCATGATCTGTTGCAACAACAGCAATATCTGCTTTATTTAAAGCAAAAATACCATTTGTAACCACACCAGGAATATCATTAATTGTGCGTTCTAATTCAAGTGGATCTAAAATATTTAGGTTATGCACATCTATAATCACATTTCCGTTATCTGTGACTACACCTTCACGGTATGCAGGATCTCCCCCTAAAGTAACAATCTTACGAGCAACAGCAGAGCGCGCCATTGGAATCACTTCGATAGGTAAAGGAAAGTCATGACCTAACTGTCCTACCCATTTAGAATCATCGACAATACATACAAATTTCTTAGCAATAGATGCCACAATTTTTTCACGAGTTAACGCTGCACCACCGCCTTTAATCATATTTAAATGGCGATCAATCTCATCTGCACCATCTACATAAGCATCCAGCCCACCAACTTGATTCATATCCACAACTTCAATACCTAGTTTTTCTAGGCGTTCAGCCGTAGCTTGAGAACTTGCAACAGCGCCTGTTAGTTCTAGCTGAGGCAATAAGTCAATTAAAAAGTTTACTGTGCTGCCTGTACCTACACCTAAAATGCCCCCTTGCGGTAAATGTTTTAAGGCAGCCTGTGCAGCCGCTTGTTTTTTTGCATCTTGGTTTGCGTATAAACTCATAAAAGATTACTCAATTTTTTCAGGTTGATGAAAGAATTAGGTTGATTATTCAACCTAATCATATACAGTGTTTATTACAATTCATTCTTATTTTAAACTGTTAAACGGAAGATAACCATGTTGTTTCGCTTGGTCAGACAAATTTTACAAGCAACTGTATATGACGTTGCCATTGAATCTCCTCTCGAAGCAGCTCCACGAATTAGTCAAAAAATTAATAACAATATTCGTTTAAAGCGCGAAGACCTACAGCCTGTTTTCTCTTTTAAACTACGTGGTGCATATAACCGTATTAGCCAACTTCCAGAAGAACAGCGAAAACGCGGTGTGATCTGTGCCTCAGCAGGAAACCATGCTCAAGGTGTGGCACTTTCAGGAGAAAAACTCGGCATTCGTGCAATTATTGTTATGCCAAGTACAACACCAGATATTAAAGTCCAAGCGGTAAAACGCTTAGGTGGAGAAGTTGTTCTACACGGCGACTCTTTTGATGTTGCAAACAAATATGCAATGCAACGTGCAGAAGCAGAAGGGCTTGTTTTTGTTCCGCCTTATGATGATGAGTTAGTAATTGCAGGACAAGGGACAATTGCCAACGAAATTTTGCGCCAATGGCGTGAAGTCGACTATATTTTTGTTGCTGTTGGTGGAGGTGGACTTATTTCAGGAATTGCCGCTTATTTTGCTGAAATTGCACCACATGTAAAAATTATTCCAGTTGAATATGAAGAGTCAGCTTGTTTAAAAGCAGCTTTTGAAGCCAATGAACGCATCACTCTACCACAAGTAGGTCTATTTGCAGATGGTACTGCGGTTGCTCGCATCGGAGAACTACCATTCGAAGTGCTACGCAAAACTAAAGCTGATGGCACACCTATTGTTGATAAAGAAGTTATTCTTGTTAATACAGATGAAATTTGTGCTGCTGTCAAAGATACCTATGATGAAACACGCAGCATTGTAGAACCTTCTGGTGCAATGGCACTTGCAGGCATTAAAAAATATGTAAAAACACATCAATTAGAAGGCAAGAATATTGTTTCTATTGTATGTGGTGCAAACATGAACTTTGACCGTTTACGCTATATTGCAGAACGTACAGAATTAGGTGAACGTCGCGAAGCAATTTATGCAGTCACAATACCTGAGCAAAAAGGTGCTTTTCTTAACTTTTGCCGTACGCTACAAGGTCGCAACATTACCGAATTTAACTACCGCGTAAATGACAACCATACTGCACAAGTATTTGCAGGTGTAAGCCTGAAAGATGGTGATACAGAGCGCCAAGAAATTCTAGAAACACTACAAGCCCATTATGATGTAGATGACCTTTCTAATGATGAAGTTGCAAAGCTACATATTCGCTACCTCATTGGTGGACATGCACAACAAAATGAACGCTTGTTCCGTGTTGAATTTCCTGAGCGTCCAGGTGCACTACTTACTTTCCTAGAAAGACTCGGCCCAACCCATAACATTACGCTATTCCACTATCGTAATCATGGTGCAGCTGAAGGTCGCGTGCTTGTTGGTCTACAATCTGAAGAATCAAGCAATTGTACAAATGATGATTTAATACAAAAACTTCAAAGCACAAATTATCCTTACCAAGAAGTAACAGATAATTTGGGCTATAAACGTTTTTTAAAATAGTTTTAGACCTTTAAAAGTGAGTCTAGATGACTCACTTTTAAAACCAATCCATTAAAGAAACACCTAGTCCAACATAACTTGCATGATGGTTATAGTCAATTAAGCTCTCGCCATAGCCATTAAAGTATTGAAATTGACCTCTAAGCTTACCTTTAATAGGAAAACTCCAATCAAATTGCATTGCACCATGAGAGGCATCACCACCTTTAAGAGAATGGCGTAACATCAATGAAAAGTTATTATCATTCAATTTATAAAATGCGGTGAGATCTGCACGACCAATATAGTTTTTAATATCAGGGTTATTATCATTTTTTGCCGACTCAGGTATGCGATACCAAGGTCTAAAAATAACTGCAAAGTTATTACGCTCTAACCCAATATTTAACATTACCCTATTCCAACTTCTAGAATAAGGGTCTTCACGACCATTTGACTGGTGGTTCAATGTCAGACCCAATAAGCGCCCATCCAAACCAAGCAACTTATAGTTTGTTCTAAAAATTAAACTTGCTTCAGGTTCATAATTCGTTTCACGGAATGGACTTGAGTTTCTTGCATTGTATGCTTGCCAACGAGAAGACTGGGTATACCCAACCCACAAGTCTCCATTATTGCCAAATATATTTTCGAGTGCTTTTGTTTTAAAAGAGAGTTGAAACTTTAATTCTGTTGAGTCAATATCTTGTTTTGGTACACGATTATCTGGATTTGGACTATATGGCATCATGTTTTTGTTGCTTGTCCAAAATACAGGAAAGATATATACAGGTTTATATGCCCGCATATTCCATGTACCTAACTTACTATTTTCAGATAATTCCCAACGGCTATCTAATAGAGAATCCGTTGGGTTGATATTGCTATTTGTATCATTTGAATAAATAGCGCCTATCGACTGTTTCAACTTATCTGTAAATGAATCACTTTGTTTTTGATAGCTTGGTTTTATACTTTGCGATGAGGCTACAGTTGCAGTATTACTCTGCGTATTTGTATTCACCTGAACCTTAAAATAAGTATCATAGCATGCTAAACGTGCGGCATCGTCTTCTATACTTACACAAGCTTGCCCCGTAGTTGGAGCAAAGCCTGCATTTGCCACATCTTGTGCATATGGCGTTGTAGTTAAAAACAATGAACCAACTGCGGTTAATGTTCCCAAATATAAACTGCGATGATTCTCATTTTTTAACGCCATATGTTTTTACCAACTTATTATTAATTTAATTGTTTAAGGTCGAAGCCAAGTGCTTGCAACTCATCACGCTTTGCAAATGGTGCAACTACACCTTTAACAGGCTGTGCGTTGATAAGATATTGCTGTGCTACTCGCTTTAAGTCATCAAAAGTAACTGACAAAATACGAGCACGCATTTCACTTCTAAACTCAGGTGTACGCTGATGCAGCATAGAATAACATGCTGTAATCGCCTCTCCTGCTGGAGAGCCCGGTTTATCCATTGATGCAATAAGTCCTAAAATCGATTCTTCAAGTTGGTGAGCTTTATGTTCTTTCGTCATAAGCCAATTCAAGCTTTCTTGAAAGTCGGCAAATGTTTCAGACAATCTAGGGTCGCGATAACTAAAGAATTTAAACGCACATGAGTTACCGTCATACATCGCACCTCCACCATAAGCACCACCTTTTTCACGTAAAGCACTATGTAGGAAGCCATTTCTTAAATAACCTGCTAAGACCATCAGCGGTGCTGCGTCTTCATGTGATGATGCTACCGCTTCATACGATGCAGCACAAAACTGTACATTCGTTTGCACTAACCATGCTTGATCACCTGCCACATCATCTCTTGCAATAACTGGTAATGCTAGATCTTTTGTTGTGTAATCCGTAGCTTTCCAAACAGTTGCAATTTGCGCTTTCAAATCTTCCGCTTGCTGCTCCTCACATACAAGAAGAACTTGTTTTGGTGCTTTAACCAATTGCTCATGAATAGCTTCAAATGCAGAGATAAGCGCTTGATATTCAGTTTCATCTGCTTCGACTTTTCGGATTAAGTCTCCAAGCCAATTCAAAGCACCTAAACCTGTGCTGAAATAATCACGTTTCGCAAGTGCACTCATATTACGCGCTGCGATTTGCATTGCATAGCTATGCCCTGAGCCTGTTACACGGGCATGCCAACGTGTTTTTCTTTGTTGCAATAACTCAATAATACGATCTTTTTCATCAAATCGTATTTTTTCAAAAGCTAACTTAAGTAATTCAATCGCATCTTTTTTATCTGCAAGTGCTTTTGTAGTTAACGTTAAAAATGCACTAATTTCATTTTTATCATTTAAACCACTTCGTAGTGAAGCACACATACCCAAACCACCACTCACCGCAGTTTGTAACTGTTGTAGCTCTAAGTAATCATACTTTCCTGCTCCAACCTCACCCATTAAAACACTAAACAGGCTTAAATAAGGAGAAGCCAAAATTTCCTTTGGAATTTCAATAATAATTTGATTGTAATATAGCCCATTGGTACCCGCATGGTATGTATGTAATGGCATATCCTTATCATTATGAACAATTGCAGTCGTTACACCACTCACAATATGCAACTCTTCAGGAATATCTTCTAAACCAACCTTAGGCAATAAGCTTAAGTCATCTTCAGTTTCTTGACGTTGCTTTAAATCTATTGCGCGTTGCTTTAAATCTTCACGCTGTTCATTCGTCAATTCAGCATCAATTTTATCTAGTCGAGCTTGCTCAGCTGCCTGTTCAAGTTTCGTCTTTTCTGCATTTGGTACAAGTGTGAGTTGCACACGATGAGGATTATCTAGTAAATAAGTTTGAATAAGTGATGAAAGCCACATAGGGTCTTTCAACTCTTCTTTAACCATTGCAATCGCACCATCAACATCCCAAACATCAATTGGGTCACTATGATGAATCGCACTTCCCATACCATTCATAATAAGACTTAAGCCATACGGTGAACCATCTCCGCCCACTTCACGTTGATGCAACTCAATTTGATGCAAAATTGAATTCACAAGAGCTGTATCTACAGGTTTAGATGCAACCTCTGTTAAGATGTTCAAAACACCTTGCTTAAACTCAGTGGCATTTTCTTCATTTGACCCTTGCACACCACAAAAGAATGTCATTTCAAAATTACTGTCATCTATACCCATAAATGGGCCAGCAGAATCTGCGTAACTACATGTTTCTAAATAGTGACGTAATGGCGATGCAGAGTTTTCGAGTAAAATCCCTTCAACTAAGCGCATTCCTAATCGAAGTTTAATATCGCTTGCCTGAGGCAATAACCATGAGATTACATGATAAGTTTTGTCTTTTAGATCTTCACTATCTACAGCATAAGATTCAGTAACTTCAACGGGTGCAGTTAAACGCTTTTCAGGCTTAGAGAAAATGGTTTGACCTTTCTCAAACTTAGACAATGCTTGTGTTTCAAATTTTTCTTGTAGCTCAACCGCAGGAATATTACCAAACGTCATGAATATTGCATTACTTGGATGATAATGTGTCTTATAGAAATCGACTAATTGCTCGTATGTTAAGTCTGGAATATCTTTAGGATCACCGCCTGAGTTATAGTGATACGTTGTTTCTGGAAATAAATGATGTGCCAATTGGTGGTACAATTGATCCGATGGCGAGCTCATTGCACCCTTCATTTCATTGAAAACCACACCTTTAAATACAGGTTTATCATTTTCAATTTCTACACGAATACCCTCTTGCGCAAAATCAAGTGGATTCAAGTTTGCTGCAAAAGCTGCATCTAAATAAACTGAAAGTAAGTTATTAAAATCTTTTTTATTTTGTGTCGCAAATGGATATGCTGTCCAATCGGCTGCCGTGAAAGCATTCATGAATGTATTTAATGAGCGGCGAATCATTAAGAAGAAAGGGTCACGTACAGGAAATTTCTCTGACCCACATAATGCTGTATGTTCTAAAATATGTGCTGCACCCTTAGAGTCCATTGGTTGGGTACGAAAAGCAACTAGAAATACATTTTCATCATGATCACTTTCAAGGTGATAATGTACAGCACCCGTCACACGATGACGATACTCAGCCACATTTACATCTAAAGCTTCAACATAGTGTTGACGTACCAACTGAAACGCAGGATGGTTGTTTTGGGAATTTGTTTCAGCGACATCTAACGTCATGTGATCTCCTAAAAAATAATCAGATATATTTAAGTTTTGGTATTATAACGAGATTCATTATTTTATTTCAGCATAAAACTGTAATTGCCTAAAAAGTATCAAACATTGTTTTTACACATATAAATATACTTAAAACAGTCCCAAACAACAAACGATATATAAAATAATAAATTATTATAAAATACAGTAACTTATATTTAATAAAACCTTAAGATCTTGTAAACCAAACTGTCATAAAAAAATCGCATTGTATGCACTACTTTCTAAAACGATACAAAATTTAACATGAAGAATGTAGTTAAAATTTTTTCTCTTGGTTTGATTATACTTGCCCCAGCAGCCCATGCACTTAGTATTAGCTATGGTCATGCTTACGAAGACGTTACAAAGAAAAATATAGATATATTAGGGCTTGAACATACTTTTAATAATAACATTACACTCGGTACAGAATGGAAAGCTGTTCCCGATGCAAAAGCCGATGGAAGCGCAGGCAATGCATTCTCTCATGAAAACTTTTATGAGAAAAAATTTAAAGTAAAATATAAATATGATTTCAACCCATACTATGCGCTTGGGCCTGAACTAGAATATGTCAAAAAAACAGATGGCAACAAATATAAAATCAAAGCCATTAATGACTTTACACTTACTGAAACAGATAAAATTTATATCAAACTAGTTAATGAAAAAGTTGACTATACAAATGGTAAAGCAACTAAAAAAATGATTTATGCCGAGTCTGGCTATAGTAAAAAAATAGATAAAACAAAAATTACATATGAATATACTTACTACCATGGTGAAGATAGTAAATTATTTAACAATAAAAATATGGATTATCGCCATAAATTTAATGTCGAATATAAACTTTCATCTAAACTCAAACCGTATATTGAAATTCGCAATGAGTCTATCAATAGCAAGTCTGATAAAAGACAAACGATTTTTGAAACAGGTATAAGCTATTCATTCTTCTAATACTAGGAAAACTAAATGATAAAAAATAAACTCATCTGCGCCATTCTCACGAGTATAACTGCTCTTACAGGAACAACAGTTTATGCAGCGACAAATGACTATCAGCTAGAACAGGTTGTTACCCTCGTTCGCCATGGTATTCGCCCTCAAACCAACTTACAAGAACTCAATGATGCAACAGGAAAAGATTGGCCTAAATGGTCTGTTCCTGATGGCTACTTAACTCAGCGTGGTTATGATGGCATACTCAACCAAAGTCAATACCAATTAAAAACATGGCAAGAAGCTGGACTTCCTATTTCTCTTAATCAAGAAAACTGCTCAAATCAGAACCAAGTATTTATTTGGGCAGCTCCAGACCAACGTACACGAAAAACAGCCGATGCCATTGCTGAGTCAATATCACAAACGTGCCACCCAGAAGTTGGCGTGAGCGGCTATAAGCATGACCCTTTATTTGATGCATTAAAAATGGGTTCAGCAACAGACCAATTCGATGAAATTAAAAAAGAGTTTAAAGCACGTATAGTAAGTCAAGATGACATACAGGCAAAATATGCGCAGTCAAATCAACACTTAAAAGCAACGGTTTGTGCACCAAATGGTTGTGACTTTTTAGATAAGGATTGGAAACTTAAACTGAATAAAAATGGTCAACCCAAGTTGAATGGACCTGCTGATGAAGGCTCTAATATTGGGGAAACTATTCGGCTGCAATATAGTGAAAACTTCCCACTCTCTCAAGTTGCTTTTGGGCATGTAAAAAATGCCAATGATGTCAAAAAACTTATGGTCTTACACGATGCCAAATATAAGTATTTAAATGAAATACCATTATTTGCACAGCGTGGTGGTTCTATTTTGTATCAACAAATTTTAGATGCCTTAGACAATAGCAAAGCAACTGAAGCACCATTGCATCGCCCTCTTGTAGTTTTTGTTGGGCATGACACCAATATTTCTGAAATTAAAACGCTTTTACAATTTAATTGGCAACTTCCACAATATTTAGCAAACGACATTCCACCAGGAGGAACGCTTAGTTTCGAAAAATATAAGGAAAAAAGTACAGGACAATATTTTGTTAAGATCGGATTCTCTGCACGTACTTTAGATCAATGGCGTCACTTAACACCACTATCTAAAGCACAGCCATTACATGAAGATGTACTTAAATACTCATACTGTAAAACAACCAGTGTTGGTGTACTTTGTCCACTTAACCAGTTTCTACAAAACGCACAAAAGCAAATTGTTCGCCTTAATATCGACCAACCACTTTATAAATAATGATAAAAAAGCGCCTACTTCAGGCGCTTTTTTATTTTATACATAACAAAAATTGCATGAACTGCATAAATCTATACAATTCACTTATCGTAAATAAGGTGAAAGAACCATGCAACAAATGTGGACAGACTTAGACAGCTATATTGACTCACATTTAATTCCTGAAGATGAACGACTAGATAAAGTAATGCATAATACAGTTGAACATGGTCTTTCGAACCATCTCGCTGTAGCACCCAATCAGGGGATGTTATTACAAATGCTCATTCAAATGAATAAATGTAAGCGTGTCTTAGAAATTGGAACATTTGCTGCGTATAGTACCATTTGGCTTGCACGTGCACTCCCTAAGGATGGCTACCTTCTCACAATAGAAGGCAGAGAAAGTCATGCTCAAGTCGCTCAACAGAATATTGCTGAAGCCAATATGAATACACATATTGATTTAAAAGTTGGCTTTGCAGCAGATGTTTTAAAATCATTACCCTCGGATACCCCTGCATTCGACTTTATTTTCATTGATGCAGATAAAGGGAGTTATCCTGAGTATTTAGAGTTGAGTTTGAATCATGCGCACTCAGGAACAATTATTGTTTTAGACAATGTTATTCGTGCAGGTGATATTATTAACCCTGATAATCAAAAACCAAGTATTGTAGGTATTAGACAAACTTTTGAGGCGTTAAAAGCACATCCAAAATTACTTTCATGCACAGCGCTACAGACTGTAGGAAGCAAAGGACATGATGGTTTTGCGATAGCTATTGTTAAGTAAACAAAAAACCACCAGTTAATTTTTATGCTTTCATTTCAAACACTTAGATATATTTAAAACACATATCCATAAAGTTATCCACAGTTTATGCGGATAACTTGGGATAACTTTCTTTATTTTGCCACAATAATTGGGACATGAATCTTACGGTAGACGGTTGTAGTAATGCTACCTAAGAAAAATTGTGAGATACGGTTTGTACTAAAAGCGCCTAGAAGTACAAATTGAATACCATGTTCCTGTTGGTAGTCAATGATACCCTGTGCCACATCGCCTTCTCGTGTTGCAACAACAACATCAAAGCCTTTTTCTTTTAAATAAGCCTCAGGTTTTTTTAACACTTCGGCATCAGTACCCACATGTAGTAAATGGCATTGCAACTGCTGAAACAATTCATTTTCAGCAACACTTTCCAACATTTGTGCACATAATGGTGAATCTTCATATGCAAAAATGAAACGTGTTGGTGGCTTAAAATGATCACTTACTGTCATTACTGTGCAGTTTGCACCGCGTACAAAGTTTTCTACATTACTTCCCAAAACTTTATTTTTTTCAGCAGCGCTTTCACCCACTTTACCAATTAAAACAATGTCATCTTCTCTCAAGACACCTAGACTTTGCTCTAAAAAGTCACCTTTTTCCTGAATAACAGATGCATCAATACCATGCTTTTCTTTAATGGTCGTAATAAGGTGCTTAAGTAAGTTATTGCTATAATCTACAGCCAAAGTGCTTTGCTTTTCTTCTAGCTCTGCAAGCTCTTTTAAAAGCATTGCATTACTTTCAAAACCTATGACCCCACTAATTTCCCCTAAATGATAACTTGCAGGGTAATAGTCCAAAACTTGTAATAGTACTAATTCACGTTGCGTTCTTTTTGCAATCCATGAAGCTGCTTCAGCAATTGCATTAATACAAGGAGATGAATCAACACAAGCAATTACTCGTTTCATTTGTTGCCTCTCTTTGAGTGAGTTACTCTGATTCTATTCGTTATAGTTTTTTAAATTAACATAAGTACGCAACTCTGCAAGTATTTTTATTTTGCTTTATTGCAACAAAAGTTATAAAAAAGCGCACAATTTAATCAAAATTATGCGCTTTTTCTACTATTACGGCTGTACTTTGTTTGGTTGCAAGTCAAAAGCCTGTCGTAAAATAGCAGGATCAGGGTGCCCTTTTATCGGATCATCAGGATAATACCCAACATGCATAACACCTTGTTGATATAGTGATTTAATTGTATCTGCCAACTCTTCTGAAGGAATTGGTTTATTGTCTTGTCTCCAGTCAACTGCTTGTAGCTCTACAACAGACTTATGTATACCATTTGGGAACTGTTTTAAACGATTTACAATATCTTGATAAAATTGGTTTTTATCTTTCGCCTGTTCCATGTATGGCATCGCCATAATTGCTGTAAAGTCATAACGATTTAAAGATTGTTCAAGTGACTGTGAATACCAATTTTCTGCATATGGGTGCAATACAACTTGCGCATACATATTACGTGCTGTGAGTAAAGCAGGTTGATATTGACGTACATCACTTGCAACTTTCATTGCAAAATCATCAATTGCATTTGTTTTAAAAGCAGTCCATTTCTGCAAGCTTTTATCATCATTTCGAACAGCATTTAAATCAGTCGATAGACCTGCTGCCTTATACGCTTTAAGTGCCTCAGGGCTTGCATCTTCATAATCAGATAATGTTGTATCATCATGGAAAAGTATTCCATTAAATGCAGCAGATTTACCAAGGTCTTGATAAATCCCCTCAATAACTTTTTTGGCTTGCGGTGAAAATGGTGATAATCGAATATATCCCATATTCAAATGATCACTATTTTTAGGTTGCTCTGTGATGACCAAATCTTTAGATACTGGATTGGATTTTGGTAATTCCCATGCAAAAAGTGGCATCCAAGCATAAACTCTTCTCACTTGAGTACGTCTTGCAATTTGCCATGCAACACGGTTAAATAAATCTTGTCGCATTGGAATATAACGATTCGGGAAATACACCATATCTGCCGAGCCATTTGCATCTGTATCAGAAAAAGCCTGTAAATATACGGTATTTACATTCATTTTTTGAATACGATCAAGCAGTAAGCCTAAATTCTTTTCTTCTTGTTTTTCATCTTTGTCATAAATATAGTCTAAATCGACATGCATAATTTTTTGCGGTCGATAATTATCACCAAGATTTTGCTCACGATTCTCAATTTCATGTTCAAGGTCATTGGTTGTCATATTATGTTCAATTAAAATACGATTCAGTGAACTTAATGACTTTTTATAATTCGCTGGCCCATCATCTAACGTAATTGTGACTGGCATACCAAGCTGTTTTGCAATATTTACTGTTTCCATATTATAGCGCCCATATGGCCAAACCATTACGCGCGGTGATGCAATCCCATGTGCCTTGAACACTTCATTGTTTTTCTTTAAATCATTAAAAATACGCTGATAATATGCTTTATCACCCTCATATGTTTGCGTTTTTGCATCATAAATACGTGTTGTTGCAGCAGGCTCTGAATTTCCTTGAGGGTTACCTAATACACCACGGTGCAAGTTATAACTATGGCTTGCGATCTCAACATAACCACTGTCACTCATCTCTTTAATTTGTGCCCAAGTTAAAATTTTATTACGCTTAACTTCTGCATCACCAAAATGAACATCTTCATTTGACGGTGTATCTACCCAAGATCCAACAACAGCTAAAACAACAGGTATTTTGTTTTCTTTTACAAATGGATAAATATTGCTATAGAACGACTCATAACCATCATCAACAGTAAGTAAAACAGGTTTCGTTGGCAACTTATATGTACCTGCATTAGCCTTAATCAAATCATCAGTAGAAATGAAATGAAAGCCATCTTGTTGTAACCACTTAACTTGATTCTCAAAATTTTCTGTTGTTACAGCATAGAGTGGAATAATTGCATCATTTGCCTGATTCGTTACTTCATGATATCCAATAACGGTAAGTGTTTCTGGATTGATTTGTGCCTTTTCATCTGCATGTGCAGTAGATACAACACCACAAAGCGCTGTTGTTACACATCCAACAAATAGCGAATTCAGAAATTGACTAAGCATATTTTTTCCATTAAAAGTGAAATACTGTTTTGATGAGCGTACTATTTTTATTGAATATTCAACTTAAAATCCGTACTTCTCATTCATATTGATCTCATCAAATACATTGTGGGAGTGATAATTACATATAGACTTCAATTTAAATACATTGAGTGAAAATATTTCAAATAAATCATTACATACTAATTTAACTTAAAACGTACTAATCTTAGGATAATGATTATTAAAGTATTTTAGGTCATCTATTTGTAAAATTTATGACATACATCACATCTTACATATCTATAGTCATCACTTAATAATGTTATATTATAACAATTAAAAAAATCTTAAGACTTCTAATTGATTAATCTCTCATACGAATAAATTTTGCTGGATTACCAGCGACAATCAGTGCAGCTTCAACATCTTTTGTCACTATACTATTCATGCCTACAATTGCATGATCTCCAATACTTACACCATCTTTGACACCAACATGCGCACCTAACCAAACATCTTTTCCTATTTCAATACCTTTTGAGCGTACAGGTTGCTTATAAATAGGATTGTCTAAATCCATACCATGATCAAAAGCATATAAATGTGTATATGCAGCTAATCTTGCTTGATCTTTAAGCACAATACCTGCCTTCCCCCCATCTAAAATACAATGGTGATTAATCGCAACCTCACTACCTATAATTAAAGGCCCATGTAAAGTAGCATCTGCGGCAATAAAGGTATTGTCTCCAATGGAAATTTTTCGCCCACGCTCGGCAAAAATATGCGCCAATGGTGAAATAAAACAATTTTCCCCAATTTCAATAGTTTCCATTTCTTTTAAATACTCTTGGTATTCTTCTTGCCATGCTTGAGCCCAAACTCTATGTTTATCTTTTAAACGCCAATATAACCACGGCATATAATTCAAACGATGTTTATGCTGCTCCCTATATTTTAACAATGGATCAGTCATCATCCTTTTCCTTTAACTGCTCTCTACCACGCGTTACATCTTGAATTTTTTGTGCAAGTTCATTTTTTTGATGAATCTGTATTTTAGCAACGATGCTTACTCCCTCAGCAGTATAATCTTCAACATATGTTATTTGATGCTGTACAAGTTCATATTGAAAAATAGGCCATTCACTAAAGCTACATTGGAAATACACTTCTATTTTTTCTATCAGTTCTATTTTATCAACAAGAAGTAATGCTTTTCCTGCTGTTCCGCCATAAGCACGAACAAGACCACCTGTGCCTAGTTTAATGCCTCCATACCAACGATTAACCAACACCAATATATTCGTCAGTTCATTGCCTTCGATAGTTGCTAATATAGGTCTACCTGCTGTGCCTGATGGTTCACCATCATCGTTAAACCGAACGTTATGACCGATTTTCCATGCCCAACACTGATGCGTTGTCGAAACATCTTTATATTCATCTAAAGCCAATTTCACATCATCTTCTGTTTCTACAGGTATTGCAAAGGCTTGAAAGCGACTTTTTTTTATGTCCTCTTCATAAACAATCGTTTCTTGAATCGTAAAAGGCATATTTACTCATTATGGTGAAATTTAAAGAATTATAGCGCTTTCATCTCAAACTCTAAATATTATGTGTTTGGTGACTTTTAAATCGTCTTAGATTTGACTTAATTATAGCCTATATAACTTTAATATAATCTAATAGGGCAAATTGTTTAATAAAAGGACAATGTTTATGTGGAAAAATTACTTTTAGTGTAAACCCTGTATCTTTAGATGTTACAGCATGCCACTGTAAAATATGTCGTAGATAATCGGAAGGAATTTCACTATCTATAATCTATAGATAGTAGAACCTAAAAGATTAATCATAGAAAATAAGTGTGCCTATTTCTTTGTAAAGCATATGGAGCTTTTATTTTTTGGCAATTAAATGATGATGTTTACTGTAATATAAATTGCAACTTACTGATACTTAATGGCAGTCAGTTAGTATTAAAGAAAATTAACCTTACAAATAGTACAAAGAAACTCATAAAAATGATTTATTTACTCAACAAGTATCTAGGCCTTAATATACAAACACAATATAAAGTCATTAAGGCATAAATAATGCATATTCCACATGGTATTTATGAACACTATAAAGGAAAACTCTATCAAGTTATTGGCACTGCCAAACATAGCGAGACACAAGAACTTCTTGTTGTTTATCAATGCTTATATGATGATTTTTCACTATGGGTACGTCCTGCAACAATGTTTACAGAGCAAATAATTGGTCTAGATAATACGTTACAACCTCGTTTCAAATTTCTAAGAGAGAATTTCTAATAAAAAGGTGAACTTATAAGTTCACCTTTTTTGTTTTAAACCTGAGTAGGTGTTTCTAACTCGGTCATTGGCCAACGTGGCGTTGTTGTGACAGCAAGACCATCACATGCACCGCCTTTTAAACGCTGATAACCTGCAAAAGCAATCATTGCACCATTATCTGTACATAAGGCAGGCTCGGCATAGTAAACTTGTGCCTTTATTTTCGCTAATTCCGCTTCAAGTTTTTCACGCAATCGCGTATTTGCACTCACACCACCCGCGATGACTAAACGCTTTAACTTTGTTTGTTTCAGTGCCTTCACCGATTTTTTCACCAGTGTATCTACAATTGCTTCTTGAAATGAGGCTGCTATATCGGCTTCTCTATTCTGACCTTCAACTTTTTTCAGTTGAACAGAAACAGCAGTTTTTAGGCCACTAAACGAAAATACAAGATCTTTATGTAGCATTGGACGCGGAAAATCAAATGCTTGTGCATCACCATCTAAAGCCAACTTCGCAATATTTGGCCCACCTGGATAAGCAAGCCCCATCATTTTAGCAACCTTATCAAATGCTTCACCTGCCGCATCATCAATAGATTCACCAAGTATTTCATACTTTCCTATTTCATAAGCAGCCATAAGCTGTGTATGACCACCAGAAACCAGTAATGCCACAAAAGGAAACTTAGGTGGAGTTTCAGAAAGTAAAGGAGCCAACATATGACCTTCCATATGATGTACACCTATTGCAGGCTTATCTAACGCAAATGCTAGCGTTCGACCAAATAAAGCACCCGTCATTAATGCACCCATCAGCCCAGGGCCACGTGTATACGCAACTGCATCAATCTCTTTTTTGCTTACATTTGCTTGATGAAGCAACTCATTTAACAATGGAATAAGTTTTCTTACATGGTCTCGTGACGCAAGCTCAGGAACAACACCACCATATTCGGCATGTAATTGAATTTGGCTATATAGCACCTGTCCAAGCAGTCCCTTTTCACTGTCATAAAGTGCTAACCCTGTTTCATCACAAGAGGTTTCTAAGCCCAAAACAATCATTTAAATGCCTATTTCTATGTCCAATTTACGACAATCCCTATTATAGACTTGTGATATGAGATGTAAATGAGTAAAATAGCGCACTTCACTTGTTTTCTAAAGCAATTCCGCTTTAGATTTTATCCATAATATTGAGGATTCTTCATGCCACAAGTTAAATTGAAAGAAGGCGAACCAGTAGACGTAGCTATCCGTCGTTTCAAACGTTCTTGCGAAAAAGCTGGTGTTTTAGCTGATGTTCGTAAACGCGAATTCTACGAAAAACCAACTCAAGAGCGTAAGCGTAAAAAAGCTGCTGCTGTTAAGCGCTACCAAAAGAAATTGGCTCGCGAATCTGTACGTACTACTCGTCTTTACTAATTAATTTGTGATTGAAGCTGAATGACTATGAATAATTTAAAAAACCAAATTACCGATGCATTGAAAAGCGCTATGCGTGCTAAAGAGATGTCAACTGTAACTGTTATTCGTGGTCTGCAAGCTGCAATTAAGCAAATTGAAGTCGATGAACGCATAGAACTTGATGAAAATCAGGTGCTTGTAATTGTCGAAAAGCAAGTTAAACAACGTAAAGAGTCAGTAAAGGCTTTTGCCGGTGCTGGCCGAGACGATTTAGCTAGTAAAGAACAAGCCGAAATTGAGATTCTATCTCAATTTCTACCAGCAGCTATGACTGAGGAAGAGCTTGATTCTGTCATTGATCAGATCATTGCTGATCAAAGTGCTACTAGCATGAAAGATATGGGTAAGGTGATGAATTCTCTACGTCCGATCATAGCCGGACGTGCCGACCCGTCTATTGCTTCTGCAAAAGTAAAAGCAAAGCTAAACTAAATCATTACCTTAAAAAGCGTTTATTTAAAGACAGCTTAAACGCTTTTTAAATACTCCCACAGTATTTTTTTCTTATTTGGGATATCAATCATTTCTTTCAATGAAGCAAATTCTTGAATACCTTCTAATAAAATCCCATTCGGTTTTTCACCTAAAAATATTTGTGACATTTGAGTGTCGGCTTTACTTCGAATATCAACAAAACCTTTAATATAAATTGATAAAAAGTTTTGATCTTGCAAGCTTTCTAAAATTGGCCATCGTAGATCGTATTGCGATAAGGACAATGTTGTCACAAGACTATTTAATAGTTGTCTCTCCTCACCTAATAAATCAAATGTATTTATAAAAATAATAATTTTACTTGAAACAAATGCACTTAAAACAAATGGCTCTATTACAATTTCTTGCTCTTGAGCGATATCAATCAAAGTCTCTTTATCTTTCTCTATTTTAATTGCAACATCATCTTCAACTTCTAAAGTAATTTCTTTTTGAGCTATATCAGAGTGGTCTTCATTAACCAATACTGGCTCATCTTCCAGTTCTATCTCTTCAGATATTACTTCATCACGCCAAAACTGAGATGCAGAGTTTTCACAGACAATCGCATCTCTAGGAACCCAAATATCAATTCCCATATTCGAAAGTAAATTTCGCTGATGCATCAATTGCTGTTCATTCATATTTCATTTAATACTACAAAGGAAGCATATTCTAACATTGAGTTAGCTTATTTCTTGTAGAAAAGCTATACAATCATTAAACTATTTTGCTTTAATACCTGCTCTACAACTTCTTTATTTTCAAAGCCTAGACGCCAATACAATAGTGCAAGTACATCTAACTCATCTTGTGTAATAATTCTATCCTCACTAAGACAATGTTCCAAAACTCCTAAAATTTTTAGACGATCTCTTAACAATAGACCCGATAGGTGATGTAAAATTTCTCCTAAATTTACAGGATCATCTGATAAATGTTCATACTTTTTTATTTCTTTATTAGATACTAATTGCTCAAGCATAGAAGCTCTACGTTTAAGCTGATTAGAACTATTTAGCTTCTGAACATGCACTAGCGCATCAACCAAACGTACAATTTCAAATTGTGTCTCATCATAAGCTGTCGGCATATGTATCGGTAGTAAATTAAGATGACTTTTCACTTTCTCCAACAGTAATACATCTAGTAACCCCACTTCACCATCTGCTTGTATAATAAGCGCAAGTCTAGTTAAAAACTGTCTTGCAATACTCATCGGCATCTGAACAAGTTTATTGCATGCATTATAAAAAACTTGAACATGTAACCGTCCATCTATAGCAAGTAAAGCATCTACAATGGCATGACTTACTTGAGCATCTTTAGGGATAAATTCTCGATACTGCCGAATCATTAAAACAGCAACTATCACCTCTCTTGCCCCTGTTCCTGTCTGCAAAGCACGCTTTAATAATTCTGGCTGTTTCATGGACTGGCGAAGATGTGGACTTAATGGTTGCTCTTCATCTTGAGAAGAAAAACTTATTGGCGATAAGCGTACCAGTGGAAAAGGTTTAGGTGCCTCCCAAGCAATACTGACCTCAGTTTGCTCCTCCCCAAATGGTCGAAAAAGGCTAAATAATGGCTGTGCCTGTACTCTTTTTAGATTTTCTAACTGGACTTCTTTCAATATACTCGGATCAAGTTGGTAAATTCTTCGCTCAATATTAGGATGAATATTCAGCCAACTTTGTGGACTTAGTGAGTTTGCAAAGCACATATGTGCAATAGATTCAGAATGTGAGCTATGAATTTGTGAACCAGCATGATGTACATAAATTCTTAATAAAGTTTGTAAATTGGTATCATTAGAAATAAGCGCCTGAGTTTCAGTATCATTTTTAAAGGTTCTTCCTGATAAAGTCACAAACTTTACAAATCTTGAAATAAGTAATCCTAAGCTACCCATCAACCAAATAATACCGCCCAAAGCAACTAACACTGTTTCAAACTTATTTTTACTATTGTAAGGTTTAAACCCCCTTCTTGCGATTTTACTTCCCCATTGATTAAAACTTGTTAAAGCACTAAAAAGAATTTTTAATCGAATATTTTGACGTGTTTCTCCACTCAAAATTTGATTAAATGCATAACTTAATAGTCCATAAAGTTCTAATTCATCTAAGTTTTGTAATGCACCCCAAGTAAGAATAATGACTGTATCTTGTTCATTTTGACCTGCTGTTAATGCATTTACACCAATTTCATCTGGTAGTACATATACAGATGGTGTCATTACTTCAAATTTATTTGCAAGTTGTTCTGTAAGCTTCACCGCACGAATTTCTTCTGGCGTACATTCAAGTGTATTTAAATATCGTGCACGCATTTGCTTTGCTAGAGAATGCCCACCAACACGAAAAATATAAAGCTCATAAAATAAAGAAATGAGCATAATAAAAATAACCGTCCCTAACAGTAGGGGACTATGCTTATTCCACCAGATCGATTGATTCTGGTCTAAATAATACACAATAAGACCAAAAGAAAAATTTAAAATCATAATTGTTAAGACAATTGCAAAAACACAAATAATTGTCGCAACAAATAAATTTTTCTGATGGTTCGATGATGTTTTATTTAGTGCCAATGTGAAATAGCCCTATTTATACCTAAGTAATTTATATTTATCATAAAATAAAAAAGCGGGAAAATCCCGCTTTTTTATACACACTATGGCACTTAAGCTTCAGTGACACCTGTTAAATCTACTGATGCTGCATCTATATTTACATCAATATATTTATTTTCTTTTTTTGCTTGATCTGAGCGATTTTGTTCTAACTCTGTCAGATATTCTAAATCAATATCTCCAGTTACATAGTGGCCATCAAATACAGAGCAATCAAACTCTTGAACTTCAGGAACTTTTGGTATACGAATTGCATCTTTTAAGTCATCTAACTCTTGGAATACAAGACGATCTGCACCAATAATTTCGCGAATTTCTTCGACAGTACGATCAGAGGCTATTAATTCTGCTTTCACAGGCATATCAATGCCATATACATTTGGATATTTCACCATTGGCGCTGCAGAAGCAAAAAATACTTTCTTCGCACCAGCATCACGTGCCATTTGAATGATTTCATTACACGTTGTACCACGTACAATCGAGTCATCAACAAGCAGTACATTCTTGCCTTTAAACTCCAACTCTACAGGGTTTAATTTTTGGCGTACTGATTTTTTACGTTGCTGCTGACCCGGCATAATAAATGTACGACCAATATAACGGTTTTTCATGAATCCTTCACGAAACTTCACACCAAGTACATTTGCTAACTCAAGTGCCGATGTTCTACTTGTATCGGGGATAGGAATAACCACATCAATATCATGTGCTTCACCCCATTCTTTTAAAATATGGTGTGCAAGCTTCTCACCCATTTTTAAGCGTGCTTTATATACAGATATACCATCAATAATTGCATCTGGACGCGCAAAATATACATATTCAAAAATACACGGGAAGTATTTTGGATCTTTCGCACATTGCTTTGTAAACAAGTTACCATTGATATCAATATAAATTGCTTCACCTGGTTCAATATCTCGCTCTACTTTAAAACCTAAAGCAGTAATTGCGACAGATTCAGACGCAACGATATATTCAGTTTTACCACATTCACTTTGGCGAGAACCATAAATTAATGGACGGATGCCATTTGGATCTCTAAATGCAACCAACCCTTGCCCCGTAATCATTGCAACGACACCATACGCACCACGACAACGCTGATGTACACGATGTACTGCATAAAAAATATCTTCAGCAGTAGGATGTAATGTACGTAGCTTTTGTAATTCGTGCGCAAATACGTTCAGTAAAACTTCTGAGTCTGAATCTGTATTCATATGACGTAAATCCGTCTCAAATAATGAGTGGCGAATTTCATCTGCATTGGTTAAATTACCATTATGAGCAAGCGTAATGCCATATGGTGAGTTTACATAAAATGGTTGTGCTTCAGCACTGCTTGATGAACCTGCAGTCGGATAACGAACATGACCTATACCATAATTACCACGTAATGCACGCATATGACGTGTATGAAAAACATCACGTACAAGGCCATTATCTTTTCTTAAAAATAGACGATCATTTTCGCAGGTCACCATCCCCGCAGCATCTTGTCCACGATGTTGTAACATCGTTAAAGCATCAAACAATAATTGGTTTACTGGTGATTTTCCAGCGATCCCAACAACTCCACACATAGCAACCTCGCAGACAAGCTTGGATTAATTAAAAGGGTTTTGCGCTGAGTGCTCTGAAGAGCTCCTCCGCGCAGAGACTTTTTCAACAATTTCTTTCGAATGCTGCTCTACTCGAGCCTCATTATCATGAAAATGCTGAATTGCCTCTGTTGCAACCTCTTTGGAAACTTCAGTCGCAATTGGGGCATAAGGCATAAGTACCTGTACCATTTTAGACTGTTTCCAACTCTGTGCCGTATGCACCCAAGGCTCTGCGCCTTGCATTGCAATTAGCATAACAAATAAACTTTTTAGACAGCCAAGAATCCCCCCAGCTAGTCTATTTAATGGGCCTAGTTTTAAAGATTTCAACAATTTATTTAAAATAGCAGACACCAACCATGTCAAAGCCATGACAACAAGTACAACAAATGCAAACCCTGCTATTTTTTGTACTACAAGATCATGACTTAATCCAGACATCATTGGCGCTAAGTCATTGGCATATTTAGCACCCATAAATAGTGCTAATACCCAACCTACCAAGTTCGCCAAGGCTTGAATGAGTCCTTGTCGCAAACCGTTTATTCCTCCAAGCACCACAACAATAACAACAATAACATCTAAAATATTCATTTAAGTTATGTCATAGTGTGAATACAATCTTTAATCAATTTTGGCCCTGTATATATGAGGCCACTGTACAGTTGTACAAGGTTTGCACCTGCATTTTGTTTTGCTAGGGCTTGCTCACCTGATAAGATACCACCAACACCAATCAAAGGAATTTGGTTTTTAAGTACAGCAGAAAAGCTTCTTAAACACGTTGTACTTTTTTCAAATACAGGTGCACCAGACAGACCACCTGCTTCATTACCTGAAGGCAAGTCAGTAACACCATCTCTAGACAAAGTAGTATTTGTTACAATGAGACCATCTACTTTATACTGCAACAACTGCTTGGCAATAAATGCAATATCTTCAGTCGACAAGTCTGGAGCAACTTTTAGAACAAGTGGCACATAATGTTGGTTTTCTTCAGCAAGCTCAGCTTGACGGTTTTTTAATGTTTCTAATAAATGAGTTAATGCCTCGCCATTTTGTAGGCTTCGCAAGTTTTTTGTATTTGGTGAAGAGATATTGACTGTTACATAAGAAGCATAGTTATATACTTTTTCAAAACAATGAAGATAGTCATCTACAGCTTGTTCTACAGGCGTATCAGCATTTTTTCCAATATTAATACCTAGCACGCCTTTATATTTAGATGCTTTCACATTCTCAACAAGCTGATCTACACCATCATTATTAAACCCCATACGGTTAATAATGGCTTTTGCTTTTTGAATACGAAATAATCGTGGCTGCTCATTTCCTGCTTGTGGTCTTGGTGTGACTGTGCCAACTTCAATAAATCCAAAACCTAAAGCTGCCAATGCATCAATATGAGAACCATTTTTATCTAATCCTGCCGCTAAACCAACAGGATTTGGAAACTCTATTCCCATACATGTTATTGGTTTTTCAATAAGTTTAGTATTAACCAAACCAACTGAATATGCTTTTTGCAACCAAGATAATGTAAGTTCATGTGCACGCTCTGGTGCTACGGAAAACAACAAAGGGCGAGCCAGTGAATACATCATATGCTATCAAATCTATTAGTTTTGAACGGCTCTATTATAGGCCATCTCATAATATAAATACCATGCCCTGCTATGTTTATTTTCATAAAAGTGAAATATCACGCTTTAAACATAGCAAAAACATACTTCTACACATCTATATAAGTCTATTTCAGACTAATCCTCAATATAAGGAATAAATGCATGCTGCAATGTACTCAAATCACGAGCAATTACAGTTTGTTGATAAACACGTGCTTCAGCAAGCTGAAAAGGATGAAAATTATTACCTGTGATTTTTTCATCAATAAATCCAATCACATTCATATGACAAACTACAATAATATTTTCATATGGTAATTGAGATAACCACTCTACTGCTAAATTAGCATCATCATCAGGCTTAATCACATCGCAAATTTGAATAGGTACTTTTGGAAAAAGTTTTTCTAAATACGATAGTGTTTCTTGTGCACGCAATAATGGGCTCACCACAAAAATATCGGGCGTATTCACTATATTCTTTAAGAATTCGGCCGTCTTTTCTGCCTGTAAATGCCCTTTATTGGTTAAAGGACGCTGATAATCATTCCCTGCAACTGGTGGTTTTGCTTCACCATGTCGAACTAATGTTAGTTGCATATTATAATCCATTTAAAATTGAGCTAAACATCTCGGTGAGGCAATACAAACTCTACATCACTACGATGACCATTTTTCATTAATGATAAAGCAATATTCAGTGGTGGAGCATGCTCAAAAATCACCTCATATAAAGCATTTGTAATTGGCATATATACATCCAATTCAATTGCACGCTTTCTTACTTGAATAATTGTATTAATGCCTTCTGCCGTTTGGCCTAAGTCCTTAATAGCTTGTTCAAGCGTTTTACCTTGCCCTAAAGCAAAACCAATCTGATAGTTACGGCTCAAAGGGCTTGTACAAGTTGCGAATAAATCACCGACACCCGATAGACCGAGGAAAGTAAGTGGATTTGCACCAAGTTTTACAGCGAAACGACTCATTTCAGCCAAAGCTCGCGTTAAAATCATGCTACGAGTATTTTCACCAACTTTATGTGCTGCAGCCATTCCCATAGCAACTGCATAAATATTTTTTAATGCACCACCAAGTTCTACACCATGCACATCATCACTTGCAAAGACTCTGAAAAGAGCACTATGTAAGGCTTTTTGCACTGCAAAACGTACACGTTCTGAATGACTTGCGACAACTGTACCTGCAGGCATACCAGCAACAATTTCTTTCGCTAAATTAGGTCCAGACAATACTCCATAAGGTACTTGTGGTAATTCTTCTCGAATAATCTCACTCATAAACTTAAAAGAGTCAACTTCAATACCTTTCGTTAAAGAAATGACAGCTTGAGCAGTAATAAAGGGCTTAATTTTTTGAAGTACACTTCTAAAAGAGTGACTCGGAATAGTGACTAAAATTAAGTCCTTATCTCTTACTGCCTGTTCTATATCTGATGATACCTTTAGATTTTTATCTAATTTAAAATCTGGCAAATAACGAGTATTTACATGTTTTTCATTAATTTCTTGAGCTGTCTTTGCATCTCTAATCCACAAAGTGGTATCGCACCCATTTCGCGCGGCAGTATTTGCGATTGCTGTCCCAAAACTCCCACCACCTAATACTGTTACACGTAAAGCAACAGTATTTTTATCTTCAGTAGGCATAGCATTCACAAAATCAGAAAAGTTAATCTCTGTCATTACATACTTCTCTATTCACTCAAATTCCATTTGGATACATACAATGTTGTATCAATTTCCGCACGTGGTGCAATTTTCTTATCTGTAGTTCCAATATAAATAATTGCAGAGATTAAATCTCTTTCCTGCAAACCTAAAGCTTTTTTAAGTGTGCTCGACTCTACAACTGCACCAGTACGCCAAATTGTTGAGAAACCCTGTGCTTGTAATGAGAGTAAAAAGTTTTGTACTGCTGCGCCAGTGCTTAGAATCTGTTCATAATGTGGCACTTTAGGATGATCAACCAGTTCCGTTAAAGCAAGTACTAGTGTCGGTGCACGAAAAGGATGGTTCTTAACACGCTCTACTTGAACAGGGTCAATTCCATCAAAATCGCCCATAGACTGCGATAATAGCTCGCCAAACTTTGTACGCTGCTCATCTTCAACAATTACAAAACGAGTTGGCTTTAAACGGTGATGATCTGGTGCAGCTAAAGCAGCCTGAAATGCTAACTCTAATTGCTGTGCATTTGGTGCAGGTGTAACAAGCTGCCCAATAGATTGACGGTCGTGAATATTGTCGTGTATTACTTCAATTGATGATGACATAATAATGAATCTTGGAAAATTTAGTTGATTATTTTAGAGTAGCACACTCTTAAAAACATACTCCACTCTCATTCGCAAGAAAAAACATATTAATATAAATTATTGTATTTAAAATAAAAAGCTCAGAAAATTCTGAGCTTTTTTAATATTAGCAATAGCCTTCTAGGCGCGTTAACGGTAGTTTTTGACCAATTGCTTTTTCAATATCGGATAAATAAAACGCATCTTCTTCAGAAAGGAAGCTAATACTTACACCAGTTGTTCCTGCACGACCAGTACGCCCAATACGATGTACATAATCATCTGAATGTTCAGGTAAAGTATAATTTACAACATGTGATACACCATCTACATGAATACCACGACCAGCAACATCAGTCGCAATCATAATATTATGTTGTCCATTTTTAAATTGGTCTAACATTTTAAGGCGTTTGTCTTGTGCTATTTCACCAGACAGCATCACAACCTTATATTTATCTTTTTTGAGTTGATCATACACTGTTCTTACTTGATCTCTTCTATTTGCAAAAATAACCACTTTCCCAATTGGTTCATTTTTCAAAATATCTTGTAACAACTTGTATTTGTCTTCAATTGCAACAACATACATTCGTTGCTCTACATCTGCATTTGTTTTCTTTTCAGGTTCAATTTCAACAGTTACAGGCTCAAACAACCATTGTCTTGCTAAATTCAGCACATCATAACTAAATGTTGCTGAGAACATAAGCGTTTGTCTTTGTTCCTTACGCGGTGAAAAACGTACAATTTTTTTCACACTTGGAATGAAGCCCATGTCTAATAATCTATCAGCTTCATCAATGACTAGAAACTCAACCTGATCTAACCAAATTTCTTTTTGCTCTGCAAAATCAATCAATCTACCCGGTGTCGCAACTAAAATATCAATTGGATTTGCATCTAACTGCTTACGTTGTTTATCAAAATCTACACCGCCTAGCAGTGTCATGACATTTAAGCCACTAAACTTAACCAAGTCTTTGGCATCTTGTTCAATTTGTAAGGCAAGCTCTCTCGTTGGCGCTAAAATTAGTGCACGAGGCTCACCTCGATATCTTTTTTCTGTAATTGGATTATTTAATAAATCATTAATAATACTAATTAAAAATGCTGCAGTTTTCCCTGTTCCTGTTTGTGCTCGACCAATGGCATCATGACCTGCTAGTGTAAACTTTAAAACCTTTTCCTGAATGGGTGTCATAGATTTAAAACCAAGCGCATGAATCGCTTGTTGTAACTGTGGGTGTAAATTTAAGGTTTCAAAACCAGATGACATTATGCATTAATCCCTAAGTCGGCAAAAAACAGAGCCTTATTATAACAAAAACGCCCCAATTAGATAACAATTGGGGCGCTATATTTAGCTATTCGCCAAATATAATTAGTCTAAAGGTTGAACTTCTTCAGCCTGAAAACCTTTTTGACCTTGAACAACGCTGAATTCAACACGTTGGCCGTCACGTAAAGAACGGTGGCCATCGCCTTGAATAGCACGGAAGTGAACAAATACATCATCACCACCTGTACGTTGAATAAAACCAAAACCTTTTGTGTCATTAAACCACTTAACTACGCCTTGTTCACGTACTGTCATAAGTCAATCCTCAGTTATATTGAAAAAAGGACCACCCGGTGTTGCGAACAGCAGAGTAAACAAAACAAGGTTTAAAAAAATTTATAATTTCTAAGCTTGTAATCATTCTGTAAAACTATCAACAAAATCCCGGTTACATCCAAAATTGTATTAGGTTCCTAAATACGAGTTCGTACCACAGCCCCTAAATACTTTTTCGAGAGTAACACGCTTCTACTTTAATTGGTACATTATTTTCAATAAATATTAAAATATCTAACAACATATTGATATCCATTTATTTTTAGTCTTTTGTAATTTTATCTTTTTTGATAGTATAGATTTGAACTTATTAACATTCATATTGTGTTATATGAATCAGACTCAATCTTCTATTTTTACTGTAGATGCAATGGGCAAACCATGCCCCATGCCACTACTTATGCTTAAACGTGCTCTGAAAAGCACTTCTCCTCAGCAAACGATTTGTGTTCGAGCATCAGATCCTCATAGCGAAATTGATATTTTAAGATATTGTGAAATACATCATCTTACATGTCATGTCACACAGCCATCTGAAAATGAATATTGCTATATGGTCGAGAAAAATGCATAGTTTGGTTTTATTTTAAACATGAATGTATATTTTTTTACATTTTTCTACCCTTTTCGTCTTAATTCTATAAAGAAAGCGCTTTATCATTATTAATATTGGTACGACTATCCTAATAAGGAGCATTCATGACTGACAGCAGCAATCAACTGATGCCCCTGTCATTGTCTGCACCAGGCGTAAATCTGGGTGCATACATAAGTACTGTCAATCAAATTCCTATACTCTCTGCCGACCAAGAAAAAGAGTTAGCAGATCGTTATTTTTACGACCAAGATTTAGATGCTGCAAAAATGCTTGTGATGTCTCATCTACGTTTTGTCGTACACATTGCACGTACATATGCAGGCTATGGCTTACCTCAAGGAGACCTTATTCAAGAAGGAAACCTTGGGCTTATGAAAGCAGTAAAACGTTTCGACCCAAACATGGGAGTTCGTTTAGTATCTTTTGCAGTGCATTGGATTAAAGCTGAAATACACGAGTATGTAATACGCAATTGGCGTATTGTTAAAATTGCAACAACCAAAGCGCAGCGAAAATTATTTTTTAACTTACGTAGTCTAAAAAAATCAAGTAAAAAGCTCACGCTAGAAGAAGCACAGTCTATTGCAAAAGACCTCAATGTAACGCCTGAGCAAGTTTTAGAAATGGAAGGTCGTCTCACGGCATATGATGCTGCATTTGAAACTCAAAATGATGATGACGACGACAGTTCAGCTCAATCTTACTCTCCCTCATTATATTTAGAAGATAATCGTTACGATCCTGCTCGTTTAGTTGAAAATGAGGACTGGGAAGAACAAAGCACTTCAGCACTTCATAGTGCTATGGGGCAACTAGATGACCGCTCTAGAAATATTTTACAACGACGTTGGTTAGATGATGATAAATCGACGTTACACGAACTTGCATCTGAGTATAATGTCTCGGCTGAACGTATTCGCCAACTTGAAAAAAATGCAATGGAAAAAATTAAAGTTGCTATGTCTTCAAACTAATTTCTCTATATTTAGACTATCTTTTTGATAGTCTTTTTTATGCCCAAGATATGTCTAAACTAGGCTATAATCATTCATTATGAATATGAAAGGATGACTATAATGTGGTTAGCAATTGCCGCAATAAATTTAGCACTTGCAGTCATACTTGGTGCATTTGGTGCACATGGCTTAAAAGCACGAGCAACTGCTGAGCAACTCACATGGTGGCATACCTCTACAGAATACTTTTTTTACCATGCAATAGGCCTACTTGCTTTAGGTATTTTAGTTAAAGCCGTTCCAATATTTCCTATAAAAACAAGTTTCATACTCCTTCAAATTGGCATTGTCTTTTTTTGTGGGTCTCTTTATATAATGAGCTTTGGTTTTCCACGTATATTAGGTGCAATTACGCCAATTGGGGGATTATTTATGATTGCAGGTTGGCTTTTATTGGCATGGAATGCAATTAAATTTAAAGGATAAATAACATGAAAGAAATTTTTTTAAATGGTGAATTGACTGAAATTTCATGTAAAACTCTGAAGGACTTAGTTCATACACTAAACTTAGAAAATAAACGCTTCGCTATAGAAGTAAATGAACAGATCATTCCCAAATCTAAACTAGAATGCTTTACAATTCATGCTCAAGATAAAATTGAGATCATTCAAGCAGTTGGTGGTGGTTAACTAAAGGTCTATTCATGCAAAATCCATTTCAAGATACATCCCTTCAAATCGGCTCTCGTACTTTTAACTCTCGTCTTTTGGTTGGTACAGGTAAATATAAAGATCTTCAAGAAACTAACTTAGCTATTCAAGCAAGTGGTGCTGAAATTGTGACTGTCGCAATACGTCGAGTGAATATTGGACAAGATCCGAATCAGCCCAACTTACTTTCTGTTATTCCTCCTGAAAAATACACAATCCTTCCCAATACAGCAGGCTGCTTCGATGCTGAAACAGCAATCCGCACCTGTATGCTCGCACGTGAGCTTTTAGATGGTCATAATCTTATAAAGCTTGAAGTGCTCGGTGATGAGAAAACACTTTATCCAAATATTACGCATACTCTAAAAGCAGCACAAACTCTTATTGATGATGGCTTTGAAGTCATGGTATATACATCTGATGACCCTATTGTCGCTCAAGAGCTTGAAAGTATGGGATGTGTTGCAATTATGCCTCTTGGTAGTTTAATTGGCTCAGGCTTAGGAATTTTAAATCCGCATACAATTTCCATTATTAAAGAAAATACAAAAGTTCCAGTACTCGTTGATGCTGGCGTAGGTACAGCAAGTGATGCTGCAATTGCAATGGAATTAGGTTGCGATGGTGTTCTTATGAATACAGCAATTGCTCAAGCACAACATCCAATTTTAATGGCATCTGCTATGAAAAAAGCTGTTGAGGCAGGTCGTGAAGCTTATTTAGCAGGTCGTATGGCAAGAAAACGTATGGCAAATGCCAGCTCACCTGAAACAGGTTACTTCTTTAAATAAAGCTTAATATGAAAAAGAGAGTTTAGAAACTCTCTTTTTTTATCTTTTTACGCTTACGCCCAAGAAAGATATGAACAGGCAGAATAATAATAACAAGTATACCAATCCATATATGTACCATTTTGGCAGTTGCCATCCATGCTTCACCGCTGTAGTACAGTGCTACACCACTAAACGCCAGTAATAACATTGTCACAAGCATTGGAATACCAGATTTGATATTTCGTTTTACTTCCAAGGAAAGCTGTATATGTATAGGAATAAGCGTACCTATAAGAATAAGCATTAAGCTTGCACAAATTCCATGTAATTTTAATGTATATGTTGTCCATACAGATGGATCATACATTTTCCAGTCTTGTGTATAAGCAAAATATAACCCTGTAATGCTTAATATTGTCCATACTACATATAAAGATGTTTGTTGAATTTTTGGAAGTCGAATAGAAACTTTCACAAGAGATCCTAAAATGATTCAATAAGTATTGCATGTGCGCCAAACCTCGCCAAACAAGGATGATTAGTATCTAAACTTACGGCCACAACTTTCGTTAATGCATCAGCTAGCCAAGCCCTTGATGCAATAACACTAAAACTCATATTTTCTACAATCGCCCTACCTGTTAAAGGATGAATAAGATGAGAAACTTTCTTTTCCTTATACTCTTTTTCAGTAAAGTAGCTGGCAGATGTTGCTATAGCACCATTAGATAACTCACCGATAAACTTAGTTTTTACAGGCTGCTTTGGATTCCTGACATATATTTTTTCAGCAACTGTTCCCAAAACTCTCAAGTCTCCCCCTGCATTAACAACTGCCTGTTGAATACCACATTTTTTTAAATAATGTATTGCTAAATCTACTGCAAATCCTTTTGCAATACCTCCTAAATCAACCATGATGGGTTGCAAAAAACGTACTTGATTGTTTGCTAATAGCTGAACAGCTGACTGCGCTATAACAGTTTTTATATTTTGAGTATGAGATGGTAAATACTCAAATTGAATAAGCCTTGATGCAACGGTACAATCGAATAACCCTTGAGATAATTTATATATTTTTTGCGCACGGCATAAAACCTGATACAACCATGGATGTACCTCAACCTTTTTTCGATAAGCAGTAGCATTTAATAAACTAAGTTCACTTTTTGCATCATGAAAACTCATCATCTTTTGAACATCTTCAATAATTTGATAAGCATTATTAATTGCCTGATTCACAGATGCTTCATTTATATGGGCAGAATGATCTATATCTACTAGAATCTCAACAAACGTACCTAAAAGTGGCTTAGAACGCATTACTTTAATGATTTTAGCTCCATTGCATACAAGCCCATAATACGATGCACACCATCTGTAATATGCTTAGAAGATAATGTAGCTCCACTAATATTTTGAATATCTTTACCTAGAGTAATTGCAGAGTTAGATGTTTTACCAACAAATTGATCGCGCCAAGAAGCATTTCTCACTTGAGCACCATAAGTTTCGGTATATTCCATAATTTCAATTTGCTTAATTGAACCATTCGCTTTAATACCTACTGCATAAGTAATCATTTCGTGCTTCCCCAACACCTGATCAATGATCAACCAATCACCCTCTTTCGTTTTAAAAATTTGATCAGTTTTCAATGGGTAAGTAATACCTGATAGTTCTTTTAATTTCTTTTCTTGGTCTTTTGTTAGCTGAATATTGTGTTGGATCAGCGTCTGATGAGGAAAAATAACTTGTTTTGCCTGTTCAGTTGTTAAATATGTTGTTGCATGCGAAACAAGTGGTGTAACGAGTAATGTTGCACCCACAACAGATGTCCACTTCATAATAATCCCCTATTTTTCGAGGCTTTATTTTTATCATTTCATCTTAAATATTTCTTAAATTTAATAATAATTTAAGGAAAAGTGATAATCATTATATTTTAGTTTAACGAAAGAGCAACAATTAATGCACATGCATTCTGTAAAAAAAACAATATTGTCTCTATGTTTGGCACTTGGTATGGGGCAAGTATCTCATGCAGGTGAAAGTTTATTCGGATTTGCGTATACACTTGATACGCAACCTAAGGGGACTTTCGAATTTGAACAACGCTTCGATGTAACACATGGTCAAAGAACAGGTACATATAATCTAGGCCTGTATCGATCGGAAATTGAATATGGTCTAACAGATGATCTTCAAGTTGCTGGTTATTTAAATGCTTACTCTATTCAAGCAAAGAAAAACTACCTCAATTCAGACATGTGCGACGGTCATACGGATAGTGAGCCATGCACAGCGGGCTTCGGTGTACCTACAAGTGCTCATGACAATGATTCTTATAATAAATTCAAAATTGATGGCGGCTCTTTAGAGCTAATTTGGCGTATATTAAACCCTGTTACTTCTCCTGTTGGTGTTGGTTTATATCTTGAGCCCACTTTAGGCCAACTAGAAGATTCTCTTGAAATGCGATTACTTTTACAATCAAACTTCTTAGATGACCGTCTGATTCTTACCCTTAACTTCCTATATGAACCTGAAAAAGAAAAATACGATGATGCAGGTACAATTCGTAATTCAATGGGTGATATTCTCTACGGTGCGAGTTACCGTTTCGCACCAAATTGGTCTGCAGGTATTGAAGGGCGATATCATACCGACCACGATGGCTACTTCTGGAACACACACACTCAGACGGCTCATTTTCTTGGTCCAACCGTACATTATGCAAGTGAAAAATGGTGGGCAACAGCTACTTGGCGTTATCAGCTAGAAGGTAAATGTTATGCTGATGGTACAGCTGACTGCTCAGTACGCACTGGCTATGACAAAGTATCTGATAACCATGGTAAAAATCAATTTGTCTTAAAATTTGGTTTCCCATTCGGTTAATACAGCGACCTAGCATAAGAAGTAAAAATTCTTATGCTAGGACTAGTTTATGGTAAATCGATACCCTTATCTGTTGGCTGCTTTTCAAGTGCTTTAAATGATGCGCTTGGTGGAACATTTAAATTAATATTGCTTGGCTTAATTGGCGATTGAAACCACTTTTGATAAAGCTTACCCATCTCACCTGAATTCCACATATGAGTAATGACTTGATCAGCGATTGCTTTTAATTTAGGGCTATTTTTCGCCATCATTATACTATATGGCTCTTTTGAAAGCCCACCATCAAGTATTTTATAATCTGTAGGATTCTGCGATTTTGCAATAAATGTAACCAATGTGTTTTCATCCATGGCCCAACCTACAACTCTATCTGAAGATAGGGAATCAAATGATTCTTTATTATCTGCACCATAGAGATTCTTAAAATTTAGAACATCTGTACGTTTTAATGACATCATATATTTTTCAGATGTTGTACCTTTAGTTAAAACTACAGGTCTGCCTATCAAATCATCTAACTTATTTATATGTGATTTCTTTTTCACAGCCACACCGACATCCGTTACAAAATAAGCAGTTGAAAAGTCAACTATTTCATCACGTTGTATAATATGTGTTGTTGTTCCACATTCTAAGTCAATATTACCTGTTATTAAATCTGGAATACGTGTCATTGGATGTTCAACTTTATATTCAACATTTAAGTTAGGCATTTGAAGTGTTTTCTTAATTTCGTCTGCAACATTATGACAAACATCTATTGCATATCCGACAGGCTTTCCATCTATAGAATAGGAAATAGGATCTGCATTTTCTCTGTAGCCAATTGTTATCTTTCCTGATGCTTTAATTCTATCTAACGTGCTTTCAGCATTAACCTGTGTTGCCCCCAAAGTAAAAGCCAAAACAATACTAGTTAAAATAGTATTTTTCACTTATTTCCCCTTAAAATATAAAAAACAGCTTATTGCTATAAAATTAAGTGCAATATAATAATATAGATATATTAAAGAAATATATATATTCAAAATAAAATGTTATTTTTATAAAATTTGATGGTTATCTAACATTTGTAATGTAATTTTTTTAACTTCATCACGACTTTTTTTAATATGCAAAATGAGTTGACTCTGAGCTTCTTTTTTATTTTTTTCAAGAATAAGCTGTAGAATATTTTGATGCTCAAAATAAGTAGCTTCTACTCGATAATCCTTAGAAAAATCAAGCCTACGTATAATTCTAATTTTTTCACTTAGCTCTCTGTGAATACGTGCCATTTCCTGATTTCCAGCTGCACGTACTAGACTACAGTGAAACTCTTCATCTTGCTGTGCCAATTTTTTTAAATCTTTTAGATAGTGCTCAGGCTGAATACACCATTTTTCTTTTAAAATTTCCAACTCAACTGATAACTCATTTTCAGAAGCACATAAAGTTTCAATTGCTGTACTCTCCAATATTATGCGTACATCATATAATTCTTCGTAGTATCTAAAATTTAAAGGCCTAACCTGCCAACCTCTTCGAAACCCAACATCTACATAACCCTCTTGTTGTAAACGATAAAGCGCTTGTCTTACAGGGGTTCTGCTCACTTTATACACTTCAGCAATTTCTGATTCTGTAAAACGTTCACTCGGCATCAATTTAAAATCAAAAATATCATTTTTAATTCTTTGATAGACAAGCTCAGATAAATTATCTGAGCGTTGTATAAGCGTTTCTTTTTGTCTCATGATGACTCCATATAAATCAGTGGCTCTCCACCATGTACTGTCTGACCTGAACGACAAACAATTGCTTTGATCTGACCATCTTCCGATGCATATACTGGCAATTCCATCTTCATTGCTTCAATAATTGCAATAGTGTCATTCTTCTTCACATATTGACCTTCATGAACCAATACTTTCCAAATATTTCCCGTCATAGAGGCATTCACTGCTGTATATTGACTAAAGTCTTGAGCAATATATCTATCTTGAATGATTTCATTTGAGGAAACAGTCTCATCTTTCCAATGCGCCACTTCAGTATGAAATGCTATTTTTTGTTGCTTCTGAAATGTATTAATACTGTCTTCTTCATCCTTTAAAAACTGACAATACTCCGCATAATCAAATGTTGTTTCCTCAATATCAATGTGTATAAGACCATTTTCAAAATCGGAACGCCATTGATTTAACTCAGTTTCAGATACTTCAAAGAACTTGATTTGATCAAAAAACTGTAAAAACCATTCTTTATTTTCAAATTGCTTATTTTTCTTAAATTTATTCCAAATTGGTAAAGTACGACCAACCAGCTGATAACCACCAGGCGAATCCATGCCATAAATACACATGTACATTCCACCTATTCCCACAGTGCCTTCAGCTGTAAATGTGCGTGCAGGATTATACTTCGAACTGAGTAAACGATGGCGAGGATCAATAGGCATAGCGCAAGGTGCTGTCAAATAGACATCTCCCAAACCAAGAATTAAATAGTTTGCTTCAAATAAAATATCCTTTACCTGATCCCTATGCTCTAAGCCATTAATTCTCTGTATAAAATCTACATTATTAGGCAACCAAGGTGCTTTTGCACACACACTTTCTTGATAACGTTCTACAGCACCTAAAGTGGTACTGTCTTCAAATGCCATTGGTAAATGTACAATACGAGAAGGGATTTTAATTTGGCTTAAATCCCCTATTCTATCTTCTAAAGAGATGAGTTCCTGAATCAACTTAGCTTGTGAAATGATTAAACCATCATATTTAATTTGGAGAGATCGAACCCCAGGTGATAACTCTAATACACCAGCAAGATCTGATTCACGAATCATTTGAATAAGCTGATGTACACGTAAGCGGAGTGATAAATCAAGAACATTTTCTCCGTATTCGAGCAATATATAACTGTCTCCTGCCTGACGATAAATTGCTTTTGGAGAAACAGATGTCGCTTCCTTCTGTGCCAATATTGTTATTCCCAAACTTTCCTCAATACAATCCTTTAAGCCCACTTGACTGTCTGAGAAATTTTGAATAACTGCTAACCGATCTCTTTCAAGTTGATTTGCTTGATTTACCGTTAGAGGATAAAAAGAAATTTTATCATCTGCCTTTAACTGTCCAATCTTCCATAGTTCTGCTTTTGCAATAGTTACTGGACAAACGAATCCTCCTAAGCTTGGTCCATCTTTTGCCAAGATCACAGGAAAATCTCCAGTAAAATTAATTGCTCCAATTGCATACTCACAGTCATGCACATTCGATGGATGAAGCCCTGCTTCTCCACCATTTTCTCGTGCCCAACTCGGTGTTGGTCCTGTTAAACGAATACCTAAACGATTTGAGTTGAAATGAACGGTCCATTCCGATGCAAAAAATTCTTCAATATATTCTTGTTTAAAAAATTCTGGCGCACCATGTGGCCCATATAACACACCAATTCGCCACTCATTACCATAATCAGGAATAAGTATTTCTGACATTGCTTGAGGTGCTTGATACGTTACCTCCATACCATGAATGAGCGATTCTGGATGTCCCATTTTAATCGTATCTCCCATGCGGAGTGTACGACCTGCATGACCGCCAAAGTTTCCAAGTGCGAAGGTTGAACGGCTTCCCAAATATAATGGAACATCTAAACCATGACGCACAGATAAATACGTGCGACAGCCTGAAGAAACGTAACCCAATTCAAGTCTTTGCCCAGCTTTGATATTAATAGGTTGCCAAAAATTAATTTTATGTCCATCTAGTGTTGCTTCACAAGGAGCACCTGTTAAAGCAATCACTGTATCGGCATGAAACTTAAGTATTGGACCTTTAAGTGTAAACTCAAAACCTGCCGCACTTTCTAGATTACCAACAATTTGATTGGCAAGTCGAAATGCAAAATCATCCATAGGTCCGGAAGGTGGTACACCAATATCCCAATAACCAACACGTCCTGGATAATCTTGTATAGAACTTAACGTACCCGCATCAATTACTTCAATAGCCCTAGGTGTATACACAAAACTATCGAGCATTCTTGTCCATATGCTCATGTCTTTAAAACGATGGTCTGAAATAATTTCTCGTGCATAATCTAAATTGGTACTGATTCCATTTAGACGAGTTTCTGCAAGTGTCTGCTTAAGTTTTGCAATGGCTTCGGCTCTTTCTTTCCCATGAACAATAATTTTTGCAATCATTGGATCAAAATATTGAGAGATTTCAGTACCCGTTTTTACCCAAGTGTCTACTCGAACATCTTCTGGAAAATACACCTCTGTGAGTACACCCGGACTCGGTTGAAAGTTTCTTACTGGATCTTCTGCATAAATACGTACTTCAATGGCAGCGCCTTGTGGTTTAAGCTGTGCCAAATACTCCCAATCAATGTCATCACAAGAAGCGACTTTAAGCATATATTCAATAAGATCTAAGCCTGTCACCATCTCTGTAACAGGATGCTCAACTTGCAACCGTGTATTTACCTCTAGAAAGTAAAACTCATCTCGAATGGCATCATAAATAAACTCTACAGTGCCTGCGCTTCGGTAATTTACAGACTGACCAAGTTGTATCGCTGCTTGATGTAGTTTCTGACGCGTATCTTCTGGCAAATTTGCAGCTGGCGTTTCTTCGACAATTTTTTGGTTACGGCGTTGCAGTGAACAATCCCTCTCTCCAAATGCAACCACTTGTCCTTGACCATCTCCAAAAATTTGAACTTCAACATGTCTTGCTTTATCTATAAAACGCTCTAAAAATACACCAGCATCTTTAAAAAATTGCTCACCTAAGCGCTTAACACTTTCATAGGCATCGATTAGCTCTTGTTCATTATCACAGCGTGTTAATCCAATTCCCCCACCTCCTGCTGTACTTTTAAGCATAATTGGATAACCAATTTCTTCAGCAGATGCCTTTGCTTCATCTAGACTATTTAATAGCCCTGTTCCTGGTGTCATTGGTACATTGGCAAGGGCAGCCAACTCACGTGCACGATGCTTTAATCCAAACTCTAAAATTTGATGTGCTGTCGGTCCCATAAATGCAATATTATTTTCTTCACATGCACGAGAGAACTCAGCACTTTCAGATAAAAATCCATAACCTGGAAAAATTGCTTGTGCATCTGTTTTATGTGCAATATGAATAAGTTTTTCAATGTTTAAATAAGTATCAGAAGGTTTTATTCCCTCTAAAGAAATTGCAATATCGGCATCTAAAACATGTTGTGCATAACGATCTGTATCTGAATACACAGCAACACTTCGAATCCCCAATTTTTTTAATGTACGAATTGCTCTAACAGCAATTTCACCACGGTTTGCAACGAGAACAGTATGAAACATTTGAAACCCCTTTTTTATGCGCGATGTGATGAATTGATGTGTTGAATATAGGCACGCCAGCCGCCAAATTGAGTAATATTTTCTGCATTTTCTAAGCCGTAGGGCTCACAAATAAATCCTTTTACCCATCGACCATCTTCAAGCTCCACATTTCCAATACCCAAAGGCGTAGGAACCTCTGCAACAAACTCACCAAATCTCGCAATAGGAACATCCCAAAGTTCGACAACAATAGAACTTCCCCCGTCAGTATCTCTAGCGAGTCCGGGTTTTGGTGGTACAGTGCCATTTAATGCATAAAGTGAATAATTTGAAGCTGTTTTAGTCACCTCACGGCGTACAGCTTGACGTGATGTTAATTGGAAATTTAAAGGCATTCCTGTTAAATGAGCACCAACCACTGCAACACGAATATGATGTTTAGAAATCGGTAAATCCTTTGCGATCACATCATAGGGTTTACGAGTTGCTCCAAGTTGAAGTGCAAGATGGTTCTGCCAACGTATACCAAAGTCTGCCAATGCAGTGTCATACCAAGCAGGTGCAATACAAGTAATGCCAAAAGGTAAACCATCTTCTCTAAAATGAGAAGGCAAAGCCAAAGCACTCAAATCTGCCAAATTGGTAAAGTTGGTATATGTACCAAACTGAGCATTTAACTCAATCGGATTGTTTTTCATCTGCTCAATGGTATGAATTGTGGGTGAAGTCGGCACAAAGAGTGCATCTACTGTCGCCAATACCTTTTGAATCTGACGGGTTAAGTCTTGCTTTAAATACTCCGCTTTGTAAGCATCTACTGCGGTATAGTCATACCCTTTTTCAACAATCTCTAAAACAACTGCATCAAAGTCATGCTTATCATTTTCTAAAAGGTGTTCTACAACCGTTGTTCTTTCTGCAACCCAAGCACCCTGATAAAGCTGTTTTGCCAACCTTTCAAAAGGTGAAAAATCTATTTCAACAATAGATACACCCAAAGATTTTAATGTCTCAATAGATGTATTAAATGCTTTTTCCGCGTATTGATCACCAAAAAACTCTAGAATATGAGGAATAGCAAATGTTAGATTTGATGAAAAGCTTGCAGGTGCTGTATTTGGGTTGTTTCTCGAGTAACTATCCTTCATATCATATGCTTCCATAAAATCTGCAACGTATGCTGCATCTTGGACAGTCAAAGCAAATATAGAAATACAATCGATAGTTTTACATGCAGGTAGTAAACCAAAATTAGAGAAACGACCTTTTGTAGGTTTTAAACCCACAATATTATTAAATCCTGCAGGAACACGCCCAGAGCCTGCGGTATCTGTACCTAAAGCAAAGGGCACAATTCCTCTTGCAACGACGCTTGCCGACCCCGAACTTGAGCCACCACTTACATACTGTTTATTAAAGGTATTAGGAACTGCTCCATAAGGAGACCGTGTGCCTACTAAACCTGTTGCAAACTGGTCTAAATTAGTTTTTCCCACAACAATTGCACCCGCTTTCTTTAATGCTCTAACTATAGTTGCATCTTCTAAAGCGACCTCTTTAAGTACACGACATGCAGCCGTCGATACAAAACCTTCTACATCAATGTTATCTTTTACTGCAAAAGGAATCCCATACAGCGGAAAATGTGTGTATATATTTTCAGAATCGTCTATGTCAGAGTTTTTAATATCTTGAATCTGAGCTTGTATTTGCTCATCCGATGCAATTGAAATCCATGCTGTATCTTCTGAATTAAAATTTTGAATAATTTGAATTAAATCTTCTATTTTTATTTCTTTACTTTTATAGGCATGTTGCCAATCTTGGATTGTCCATCCGCAAATCTGATCTAATGTCATGATTGAATCCTATCTTGTATACAAGTTATATTTTTAATAAGCACAATATGTGCCAAATAATTAAATGAATAACCGTATACAAGTTGAGTATGAAAAATTAAGTTACTTTTCCATCGTTTTACAAAGAGAACAAATCACACCACGATGTTTATGTGAATACATGACATCTGGTCTTTCATATTCTTGATCGCACGCTAAACACATATACGATGTTGCTGTTGGTGCCCCCTCTTCATCAAATCTTGGCTCATGAATACCATCGTGTTTTTGTTTAATATAGTATTTTCCTTTTGTTAATAACCCAATGACGGGTGTAAGAACAAAACCGACAACTAAAGCAATTAAAGGTGAATATGAAGATAAAAAACTGCCAAGAAACCCAAAAAATGCCAATAAAGATAAACCAGCAGCCATCAGAAAGGAAACTAATCCCACAGGATTAAAGTCGTATAACATTTCACGTCTATATTCAGGCTCTTTTGGAGATAGCTTAAGTAAGTATTTATTTACTGCAATATCTGTTGCAACGACTACAACCCAAGCAATTGCAAAGTTAGAATAAAAGCCTAAAATCTTTCCTAATACTGCAAACATATTGCCTTCCATAAGTACTAAGGCAACAGCTAAATTAAATAAAACGAATATAATTCTTCCAGGATACTTTTTACTTACGCGTGTGTATGCACTGGTCCATGCGAGAGAGCCTGAATAAGCATTCGTAACATTAATTTTAATTTGTGAAATGACAACTAAAATGACCGCCAGTGCAAGTGCTAGCCAACCCGGCAACATATCATGAAATGCTGCATTGAACTGTTGTACAGGTTCAGTGGCATCAACACCCGGAATCTTTGTAAATAGATAAAACCCTAAAAATGCACCAATAACTTGCTTGATTGCACCTAATATTACCCATCCTGGTCCTGCAGAGATCACTGCCATCCACCAAGATTTACTATTTTCTTTCGTTTTTGCAGGCATAAAACGTAAGTAGTCAATTTGTTCACCAATTTGCATAATTAAAGATAAACAAATACCTGCACCTAGCATAATTGCCGCAAGATCGCCTGGTGCATAACCTTTTTGACCTGCAAATATAGTAAATGATTGAACTAGACTTGGCTCTTTATAGATAAGATAAGCCACAGGGCCAATCATAAGAATAAGCCAAATGGGCGTTGTCCATACCTGTAACTTACTGAGGGCTTTCATGCCATAAATCACAAGAGGAATAACCATAAATGTCGAAATAAGATATCCAAGCCATACTGGAATACCCAATCCCAACAATAGACCTTGCGCCATAATAGATCCTTCAAGCGCAAAGAAAATAAATGTAAAACTCGCAAAAATGATACTTGTAATTACAGATCCAAAGTAGCCAAAACCTGCACCACGTGTAATTAAATCTAAATCGATGTTATAACGCGCCGCATAATAAGACAGTGGGATACCTGTGATAAAAATAATGATTGCGGCAAACAAAATAGAATAGATCGCATTGGTTGTTCCATAAGTCATACCAATACTGGCACCAATAGAAAAATCTGCTAAATATGCAATTCCTCCAAGCGCAGTAATCGCAACCACCTTAGGACTCCAACGGCGGAAGCTATATGGTGCATAACGTAAGGTATAGTCCTCTAGTGTTTCATTGGCTGCTTTATTTTGCCGTTCTTCGACATACTCATATTTTTCCATGCTTCTTTAACTCAACTCAAAGAATGAGCCATTAAAAATGCAATGAATATGCCAATCTTTAAATCTAAATTAATGGGTACTTTTTCGCCAAAAAAATAAGTACTTAATCATTTTGTGCTGTTTCTTTTGATTTCGTGCCAATTTTGCTTCAATAAAATACTGCACAATTGAAAATACACTTGTAATAATGGCATACCATACAGCGGCAACCATAAGCATTGGAATAATTTGCTGATTACGGTTATACACCATCTGAACCGTATAAAATAATTCAGGCATTGCCAAGACATAAACAATAGATGTGCCCTTAGAAAGGCTAATACATTCATTAACCAAAGCAGGTAAAATTCCACGAATTGCTTGAGGGAAAATAATTCGATACGTTTTATGCCACCATGAAAGACCTAAAGCAGCAGCCGCTTCGAACTGCCCTTTATCTACCGATAAAATACCCCCACGTATGATTTCAGCAGTATATGCGCTTTGTACAATTGCCAATCCAATTAAGGCAGTTGTAAATTGATCTAATGCATTTACCGTTTTATAACTTGCAAAAACTACTTCTGTGAATGGCACTGCAATCGCTATACGCTCATATAAATATGAAAAATTATATAAAACAATCAGTACCACCAATAAAGGCACCGATCGAAACAACCAAATATAAGCCCATGCCACCCCCCTTACCAACCAAGAAGTAGATAAGCGCATCATCGCTAAAATCCCACCCAAGAAAAAGCTTAAAAACATTGCAGAGAAAGTAAGCTTTAACGTAAGGTATAAACCACGTATTACAGCGGGATCAAAAAACCATAACCTAAAGACAGACCATTCCCATTTGCTATTAAAAAATACAGATTCAAGAAGAATTAATATAAAAACAACCGAAATAAAACTACCTACATAACGTAGTGGATATTTTGCTTTTACAACTTTATAAGATGAAAATACTTTAGCCATTTTATTCCTTTACTCACCAAATCCCAATGGATTGATTTCTGAATGTTTTAAAACCTCATCGGCCAATCCCCAACGATGCAAGACTTCGTACATTTTTCCATTTTGAATGTCACCATTAACCGCTTTTTGTATTGCGTTCGACAACTCTGAATTTTTCTTCAATGTCACTGCAATATCAGCAGTTTTAGGATATCCACCATTTAGATACCCCACTCTCTTTATTTTTGCGCCATTTTCCATCCGCCATGTTCCCGATGGGTTTGGTACAAAATAGACATCTGCTCGACCCGCCTCTAAAGCCAAAATAGCCATGGCTTTATCTTCAAAATAAACAGGAACCGTCTCAGGCAAGCCCGCTTTTTTATTTTCATCAATCCAATTTAATAATATTTTTTCCTGATTCGTCCCAGCACCAACAATTACCCTTTGACTTGCAACATCTTTCGCACTTTCAATTTTTTGAATTGGACTGTCAACAGAAACAAATAGTCCTAAGCTATCTTTTCTATAGGTGACAAAGTCAAAGCGTGCTTTTCGTGCTTTACTTACTGAAATATTAATCAGTGCAGCATCATATTTTCCAGAATCAATACCAAGTGGCCAATCTTCCCAAGAGGTTGGAATCAGCTTTAACTTCAATCCTAGGCTGTCTGCAATTAAACGAGCAACATCAACCTCTATCCCAATCGGTGTTTTATTATCCAAAGCAAGCGTTGTAATAGGTGGTGAGTTCCCTGAGATAATCGCAACTGTAAAAAAACCATCGTTCACAAGTGGATGATTTTTTGGAATGGCTTGGATTGCATCTTGATTGGATGTGGTATGAATTGGAATCGTATTTCGCTCTAGCAACTCTCTCATATGCAAAGGCATTGTTTTTAGCGTTGCTTCTGAAATATCGCTTGATGTTGATTGTTCACATCCAGCAAGTAAGACAATTGCAATTAAAGTTGATATATAAGCGATATGCTTGATTTTAAATGACACAGCATTATCCTTATTGTATCTCATGCAACATGATCAACATTGCATGAGATATCATATGTAAACCTACCAATGATATGTAACACGTGTATAGTAAAATGCACCATTGGCACCAAATGGTGAAAATAAACTATATTGAATACTGCCGCCTGTAGAACCTGCTGTCGTTATATCTTTGTCTGGATAAACATTGGTAATATTGTCCCCACCCAGCTCAAACTTCCAATTGTTATATTTATACGATAGTGCTAAATCTAACAGCCAATTTGCACTATACTTTTGATCGAACGCTGGGCCACTATTACTATATGTGGTAAAGCTACCATAACGTGTTACATTCGCATTAATGCCCCAATTCCCAATCGTATAGTCATTGGTAATACTGAGTTTATGCTTTGGTGTACTTGCTGACAAAATACCATACTGCTCACGACGATCTATTCTGTTTAGATTCACATTTAATGCATTTAAGATTGCTGGATTTGCTCTTACTTTTGTCACTTTATTTTCATTATAGTTATAAGCAACAGATGTATTTAAGTGGCCATATGGCAAGTCATTCCAAGCATAGTTTGCAACAAGATCAATACCTTTAGTGCGTGTATCAGCAGCATTATTAAAGAATCTTACAGTACTAAAATTAATGTCTGTAATGCCATTTTGTGCCAAATATGAACGTACAGTGCTACTACTTGCATCTAGATTTGATGAAAGGCTAATGCGATTTTTAATATCAATTAAATAAGCATCTAAAGTTAAATAAAAATTATCTGTTGGTGTTAAAACCACCCCTAAACTATAGTCACGAGATGTTTCTGGTTTTAAATCTTCTGCACCAAGAAGGCGAGCAACCTTAGAATCCGTTGGGAACGTTCCTGCTTCTACGACACTTTCATTAATTAACTGAGATGAAGTTTGTGCATAGTGCGTTTGCGCTAGACTTGGAACACGAAATCCAGTAGAAACACTTCCTCTAAATGCAACAACAGGGCTTTGTGCATATCTTAAAGACAAAGAACCATTATTGGTACTTCCAAAATCATTATAATACTCATAACGATATGCAGCAGACCCAGATAATTTTTCAGTAATATTTGCCTCTAAGTCTAAGTATGCGGCAAGACTGTCTCTAGACCATGTTCCAGCATCTGCATCTCTAAAACCTGCTAAACCTGATGACCCTGTTTTATAATAAGACAGCGGCTCTCCTGCTTTAATCTGATAATTTTGATTAAGATACTGTAATCCTGTCGAGAACGTTAATGGACCATCTAAAAAGCCCAAAGTAAAGTCACGAGATAAATCAAAATTTAATGCAGTTTGGTCATTAACAAGCATGCCATTATAGAAACGTGTTGGTGTATAACCAAAATCTTTATATGCACTAACATTAATCGTATCCGTATCTACCGTATATCTATTTCGACCAAAGTTAATCGATGCATCATAACGCCAATTATCAACTTCACCTTTTACACCAGTCACTGCAGCAAGATCTTCAGACTGACCAAAAATTAATGGTAAATAACCATTTGGATAAATCGACGGTACATTATTTGTACCATTACTTAAGCGGTAAAATGCCGTCGACTCACCATCTTTACGACTATATGTTCCAAAACCATACAACGTTGCATAATCTGAAAGATCATATTCACTATTAATTGCAAGTTTTACAGTATCCTGTTTTGGATCACCATAACGGAACGTACGCTGTCCATATGTTGTGGCATTAATATCACGCTTATCTAAGCCAGCACGGTTCGTATAGCCATCATTTTCAAACTCGCCTGCAACAGTAACAAATCCTTGATTATTCAGATTCACACCACCTGAAACAAAGCTTTCCTTTTGAGCTCCATCCCCTTGAGCATACTGTCCATAACGTACGCCTGCCTCACCATGCTTTGTATCTGTTTTTAATATAATATTAATGACACCCGCAATTGCATCTGAACCATAACGTGCTGATGCCCCATCTTTTAATACTTCAATACGTGCCACGGCTGACATTGGAATTGCATTTAAATCTGAAGGAGATGAGCCTCGACCGATTGCGCCCCCCATATTAATAAATGCACTAGTATGACGGCGCTTCCCATTTACTAGAACAAGAACCTGATCTGGCGATAAGCCTTTTAATTGTGCAGGACGTACAAATTCAGCACCATCTGCAACTGAAGGTCTTGGAAAATTAATAGATGGAATAATCTGCGCAAGCGCTGTACCAAGCTCACTCGTCCCTGTACGCTCTTGTAAATCTGCTGCTGTGATCACATCAATAGGTTGAGCAGACTCAAGTGCTGAACGATTAACTTTTCTTGTACCTGTAACAATAATTTTATTTAATGACTGAACTTTATTGTCTGATTGAGTATCAGTGTTGTTTTCTGCATGCGTAATTTGATAAATACCACTAAGCACCAATAATGTAATTAGATTAACTTTAAACTTATTATTCATTGATCATACATTTTTAAAGGAATTGTTTACTTATGTTATTATTTTTTAAATTCGTGTAAATTATTTTTTAGTCCTATCTATATGAAAAAAATTTATTTGGAATTTTTATAATATATAAATTATTTATCCATTTAAATATTTCATGCTATGCTACAAATAAAAATACTTTTGATTGATTTTAGAATAAATCATATAAAAATATTAAATATACTTATACTAATAAAAATACAGCCTCTAATACAGAATATAAATATGACATGAAAAATTAATTCATTAGTCTTTTTAAAGAAAGAAATATATTCTTAGTTGCTCTATGTATATTAGTACATCAAGCACTAGTTGCATCATCAATTGTATTTCCAACAAAACTCTTAATCAATTTTCAAGAGCAGATCTTTTACAAAAATTACTTATTCCTATATCTTAGATCTATGATACTACCTTATGCATCTAGATTTATTTCCTATATATTTCTAGAAAATCTATTAATTTAGCACGTTCTAGGTATTTTATTTTAGTCAAAAATAGTGAAAGCATAAAAATATAGATTTTAGAAATAAAGAAGCAAAAGAGGAAATAAATACGATTCTTTCTAGAAATTCATTCTCAATTATAAATTCAATTATTTTTTTGTGCATGACTTTTTATCACTACTCTATAATAGTCTATTCAGCTTTATCATTATATATTACATACTTCCGTTAATATCTTTAGATTATATAATTACAAGCATATTAAGCTTTTTCATCAACCAACAAATTTTTGAAAATATTGAAGATATGTATGCTTCCTTAATCTCTAAGAATAATGGAAGATTCACTATAACAGGTAATAATGGGAGTGGAAAAACAACTTTTTTACATGATCATCTTGGAAGATAAGGCAGTTATTATCCAAACAGATCTGAATAATTTACTTTGGAAAAGTGATGTAAATTTAGATCATTTATCAACTGGCCAACGTATAAAAAATATTTTAGAAGAAGTGTTATATAGTGAAGAAAGCTTCATACTTCTAGATGAATGGAATGCAAATCTTGATACTAAAAATAAAATTCAAACCAATGATCTTATCAACAAAATAAGTAAATATAAAACAGTTGTTGAAATTACACATCATCATTAAAAATGATAGATATTTCATCCAAATTACTTATATTAAGTGATATGGATCTACACCATTGACACAAACACTCATTTAAATGAAAATCATTATCAAATAGTTTCTATTTTTTGGTGAAATTAAATGTCTAAATTCATTGATATACATAAAGAAATCATAAATTGTTCAGATGGTCTGTATACAGATACGATATCTCAACTGCCAAACCATCAACTCAATATATTCAATCCATCAAAAGGTAAAGGGTTTACAGAACTGTATGATTTTAATCGTTTATGTATTGGTAAAGGAAAATATTGGCTAAGCCGACCACTCCAAATCACTGGTAATCGACATTTATTTTCTTTTGGCATTACACTATTACTTTCTGGTACACACCACATTAAAAATAGTGAATTTGATCAAGATTATATTATAGAATCTCCCAAAATTATATTGCGTCGAGGCATTCTTGGCAAACAAACTATTTACTTACAAGCGAATAAGGAAATGTCTCTGATTACTCTTGATTTTGATGAAGATTTATTAGAAATATTAAAACCTCTAGATACAAGCAACTTTTTTATTCAATTTTTTTCAAATAGTCATTCACCTGCGATACACACCCTTGAAATTCCTAATAAAGATATACAGCACCACGCTCAATACTTACTCAACTTACCAACTGCAAAGAATGTATTAGACTTACTTCATTTAGAAGGGGCAACTTTAGAGCTCATTAGTTTATTGTTGAAAAATAAACAATATCAGCACCAAATCCCCTTACCAATTAAAAGAGCAATTGATATTTTAGATGCACAGTTTTATAAAAAAATTACTATTCGTGATTTAGCAAAACAAGTTGGCATAAATGAATGCTACTTAAAACAGTTCTTTAAAGAAACAACCGGTTATACAATTGGTGAATATCTCCTAAAAACACGGATGATATGTGTTCAATCCTTGCTTAAAGAAGGATTTTCTCTTGAATATATTGCTATACAAACAGGCTATAGTAGTGTTCAGTATTTAAAGCGTGTATTTAGTGATTTTTATGGCTATCAGCCATAAATATTTAACTTAAACGCCAGTAACCTTTAATATGATTATTTTTTCCTAGTAACTGTCTTTGATTACGGAGATGGTGTCTAATGCATTTTGCGGCATTATTTTCCAAAGCTCCCCAAACATTCTCAATCACTTCTATTTGTTCCAATACCTCTATTACTTGTTGAGCTTGCTCAATCACATCATAATGAAGATATTTTAAAATTGTATTGTCTGGAAATACAAAGTCATCAAAATATTTCAGATCTGCTTCATCAGTACATAAAAGAATGACTGTTGGTGGAAACTTATTTTTCCAAAACTCTAAAATACCTGCTAATGCTGGATATGCTGTTTCATCTGCGATTAAAACAGTAGCACCTGAATGTAAATGTGTATGTTTATCGTCTGTTTCTGTACGACTCGAAATCATAGAACCTTGCTCTAATTTAGAGACCCATGTACTACCCGCACTATTTCCATGCGTAAAAATATCGATATATCCATAATTTACCGATGATTTCTCTCGCGAAAAAGACTGTCTCAAAGTATATAGTCGTATATCTTTATTCATTGTTTCAAGAAGCTTTTGTCTTTTCTGACTAGAAAGATGTTTCATTACCAATAAGAAACAGTGATCAAATATATTTTTTATTAAGCTACTTTTCTGAGAAGGTCTAATTTTAATAGGCTGAGACTTCTCTAGAGCTTTTAACACCAACCCATAAGCGTAACCAGCATAATATTCAGGTAAAGGTAACTGACTTTTTATCGTCAATCTCGTGATATTTTTACTCACTTGAAACTTTTCTACAACTTCAAAATATTGTTTTGTATTATTACTAAACTCAATTTTTTGCTTCACAAACGAATTATAAGCCAAATACAATATCTGTTCCTCAAGGTCACCTTTTAGCTCAAACCCAACAAAAAGCTCATTATATTTTTGTATCGATGACTCACGTACTTTTAGCAGAATCCCTTCTTCAAAAATATCAACAATATATGCCTCTTTTATCTGCAAATTTTTGCCGTAACTTTGAGCAATCATACATAACTCTTTGCTATGATCCTGATTCACATGATCAAGAATGTCTAATTTACGATCTTGCTCTTGAATTTTAGTATATTTTTTATTCATAATTAAATCTAAACCTATAGATTATCTGTACTATCGGGCAATAATTTCCATGTCAATGCTGTCACCATAAGCGCACAACCAAAAGTAAGAAAAACAACGGTGGTATATCCTATATGCTGAGCCAGTGCTAAACCAAGTGCCGAATAAGCAAAGCCCATGAATACAACCAAACTAAATTGCAAACTAAAGAAAGTTGCTTTTGCTGGCATGAGCGATGCCCTATCCATAATTAATGTAGATAACGCAGACATCAAACCCGGATTTGCAATAAAATAAGCAAAAATAGCACTGTAAACCATCACCTTATGGGTATAGCCTAAAGTCAATGGAATAAATAAAAGGAGTGCGATTCCCTGTAATAAAGTCAGTGCAATAAGTGCAAACTTACGGCGTAGCTTATTAATGAGAAAACTTGCCAAAAATGCTGAGAATATCCCTACAATTGAACCAAATATTTTTGTTGCAAAACCAATGTCCATAAGTGACCATTTTGCATCAACCAATAAAGGGTTTAGCATGCCAAAAACGGCGGTAAAACCGATTGGATAAATAAATAATAAGCAGAACCAAACTCTATGTTGTTTTATAAAAACTTTAATTTGCTGTGCAAGACTTTTAAACTGTTCTGAAACATTTTTATGTGGCTTCTCATAAATACTTTCAGGTTCCTTATAAAAGAAAATTTGTACATTTGAAATCGCAGTTAAAAGTGCCAAGATCCATAGTGCACCTTGCCAATGTAGCCAAGGATATAAAATAAGAAGTAATCCACCACCAATAATATTACCCATTAAATTACTTGAGTATTGAATACTATTTGCAAACTGTCTTTCTGAAGCAATAAATATTTTACATGCGAGCGCATCAACTGCTACATCTTGTACACTCATAAAAAATGTATAAATAATAAATAATATTAAGATTGTAGAAAAATGTTGCTGTATATCTAAGAAGCCACAAATAAATAACAAGACAGTCATCATAAACTGGGCAAATAATAACCAAGACCGATATTGACCTTGAAAGTAAATTCTAAAACTATCCACTAATGGCGCATATAACACCTTTCCTAATAACGGTAATGCAACTAAATTAATTAAAGCAAGTTTATCTAACGCAATACCACTTTGCCTGAGTATGGCGAATGCTGCTGAAATAATAAAAGCAATGCCAATGTATTGTGTTGTATATACACTAATCAGTAATGGCCATGGTTTTTTATCATGATTCATGTGCAACATTCCCAAGCCAAAAAATCAATTAAAAATCAAATGACATAGATAGTTTAAGCGTACGTGGTGCACCTTCAGAAAGGTAATATCCAGCATAAACACCTGTCCAATAATTCTTATTCATTACATTTTCCACGCCACCAATAAATGTGGTTTTATGTCCAGCAATAGATGTAATATAACGAGCGCCTAAATCCCAACGGAACCAACTCGGAATCTGTTTTGTATTTGCCGTATCTACATATTCACTACCGGTATAAACAGTGTTAGTGGTCAATGTTAATCCTTGTAATTGCGGAATATCCCACTCTAAACCAAGATTAGATTGCCAATGTGGCACACCATATGCTCTATTTCCATTATAGGTGCCAGATGCTGTTTTCGTCGTAATCGCATCTATATAACTCACACCACCAAGTAATCTTACACTTTCTGTGATATTCCCCGCAGTCGTCCACTCTATACCACGATTCCGCTGCTCACCATCTGCGTTATAACTATTACTCGACTTATCATAAATCATGCTTGGTTTATTAATTTGATAAATACTTAATGTATTTCTAAAGTTTCCATTTTCCCATTTTGTGCCAAGTTCATACTGCTTTGTTTTATAAGGTGCGAAAACTTGGCCATAGTTTGTAGCAGTTGTTGCTGTAACTTGATCACCTTGGCTTAGTCCTTCAATATAATTACCATATAAAGAAATAGAGTTATTCCAAGGCTTAATCACGAATCCAATTGCTGGCGTTACTGCACTCTTTTTATAATATGTCGTTCCTGTAATCGCTATTCCACTATTTGTCCAACTCTGGCTTTTTACATTTTGGAAACGTGTTCCAAGCAGCAGTTGATACTTCCCATCGACAAAAGAAAGATTATCGGCAAGTGCAATACCCGACAATGTAGTTCCTTTAGTTTTTGGTACAAAGGTCGGATCATTTGGAAACAGATTATTATTGATCGGTGCATAGATATTCGATTTCCACGACAATGTACTATAACCCGAGTCTGTATTTTGCTTTTCTACATTTCCACTTAATACAAGATTATGATCAATAACGCCAGTTTTAAACTGCCCACGTATACCCAACCCCCCTGAAGTTGTATGTGTAATATTGGTGATATTACGCCCAATAGCAAGACAACCACCATCCGTACTACTTACAGTACATAACGCATTATTTGCAATTGCACCGTGCGATTCTTGCTCTTTAGTGCCACCACTTACATACGCTGTCCAATTCGGTACAACATCATATTCCACATGTCCAATAATGGCTTTAGTTTCACTACTTGCGTACGCACCTTTCATAATATTCGTAGAATCTTTTGGTGCTTTCAAAATAGAAGAAGTCGTAAAGTACGCCATTAATGGCATACCTCCTTCATATTTTTCTTTAATATAATATGCATCTAATGATGTTCTTAACCGATCGCCACGATAATCTAGTGCAATTGATCCGAGTGTTCGGTCTTCAGTTTGCCCATTAAGTGTCGTATCTCCATGACCTTTAACTGTATTTACACGGACACCAAACTTATTGCCTTCACCAAAGCGACGCCCAACATCTAGATGCCCATCAACATTTGATTTTGATGTATAACTTGTCGTAAAACGTGTAATAGGCTCATCCTTTGCTCGTTTAGGTACTAGATTTACCGTACCACCGACACTTCCTCCAAGAGACATACCATAAAGCATCGCACTCGTTCCACGTAATACTTCTACACGCTCTAAAAATTCCGTTGGTGTACGATTATGTGGGCTTAAACCATATAGACCATTCCATGCAAATTCTTCAGTCGTGACATTTAAACCACGAATATTAAAGTACTCTCCTAAACTATTTTCCCCAAAATAATTACGCACAGAAGGTTCACTTGCCAATGCTTCTGCAACACTTTTTGCCTGATGGTCTTCTATATATTTTGCTGTATAGCTGGCTGTACTAAATGGTGTATTAAGCGCATCTTTATTCCCCAATATACCAATTTGACTCTCACGACTCACTTGCCCGACTGAAATTGTATCTGGTGTATTTTTTGTTGATTCAAGATTAATGGCAGGTAAAACTTGATACTTATCATTTGTTTCAGTAGATGCTTGCGTTGCTTGAGAAAGCATTACACATGCAATGCTTATCCCTAGTACAGAAAGTTTAAAACTTAATACATTATTCATTTTGCGCCTTGTCACTATCCAAGCATAAAAATTTATGCAATAGTACTAATAATCATTCTCAACGAACAGGAAAGATCCGCAATAATTTAGAAAAATAAGAAAAGTTATTGAAATTTATGATTTTATTTTTAATAATAGTATGATTTTTTTATATGACATAAAAAAAGCCCCAAGATTAATCTTGAGGCTTTTAAAATTTTGGAGCGGGAAACGAGACTCGAACTCGCGACCCCAACCTTGGCAAGGTTATGCTCTACCAACTGAGCTATTCCCGCAATGTGGCACATTATAGACTAGAGAAAATCTTTGTCAAGAATTTTTAATCTGCTCTACGCCACACTGTTCCCTGACGTGTATCTTCCAATACAATACCTTTATCGAGTAAATGCTGACGCACTCCATCTGCTTTTGCAAAATCTTTCGCTTTTTTTGCATCAACACGCGCTGCAATCAGTCCTTCAATTTCAGCATCAGACAATTCAAGTGCTGTTTGACCAATATCTGACTTTAGGAAGTTATCGACTGAATGCTGTACCAGACCAAGAATATCAACTAAATATCTCAGCGTAGCATGATAACGGCGAGCCTCATTTTCAGCTTCTTCTTTCACTGCCCGATTTAACTCACGAGATACTTCAAAAATAACAGCTAGCGCTTCGGCTGTATTAAAGTCATCTCTCATGACCTGATTAAAACGATCAATATATGTTTGTTCTACAGACTCAGAGACTGTCATTCCATAGCGCTGTTCAAATACTTTAAATGCATTATAAAAACGTGTCAGTGCAGCCTTAGACTCTTTAAGTGCAGTATCAGAAAAGTTAATCGGACTACGATAATGTGAAGACATAATAAAATAACGAATGACTTCAGGATGAAACTTTTGCATCACATCACGAATTGTGAAAAAGTTTCCTAAAGACTTCGACATCTTCTCGCCATCGACATTCACAAAGCCAACATGCATCCAATAGTTTACATATTGCTCGCCAGTTGCTGCTTCACTTTGTGCAATTTCATTTTCATGATGTGGAAATGGTAAATCTCCACCACCACCATGGATATCAAAATGATTTCCTAAGCAGCATGTAGACATTGCTGAACATTCAATATGCCAACCCGGACGACCATTACCCCATGGAGAATTCCAAAATGGTTCACTTGGCTTCGCATGTTTCCATAATACAAAATCAAATGGATGCTTTTTCTCCACTTCTACATCTACACGGTCACTTGCACCCGCTTGCATATCTTCAAGCTTACGACCAGATAGTCGACCATAACGTTTGAACTTATCGACTTCAAAATATACGTCGCCATTATTTGCAGCATAAGCCGTACCATTCTTCACCAATGTACCAATCATATTTTGCATTTCATCAATATAATCAGTTGCTTTTGGCGATTGATCTGGTGGTACACAACCCAATGCAGCAAAGTCTTCATTCATTGCATCAATAAACTTTGTTGTCAGTTCACCAATACTTTCTCCACGCTCATTGGCGCGTTGAATAATTTTGTCATCAATATCTGTAATATTACGAATATATTGAACTTTCCAGCCTTGGCTACGTAAAAACCGAATAATATAGTCAAATGCAACCACTGTGCGAGCATGCCCAATGTGACAGTAGTCATAAACCGTCATCCCACAGACATAGATGTCAATATGGCCATCTTTACGTGGGACAAATTCAACTTTTTTACGTTGCTCTGAGTTATATAAAACAAATGGTTGCATAAATCTTAATTTGTTTAAACGAAAGATATTTTATCATAACTGATCCATTGTTTTTCACAAAGTCTTATACAATAAAAATGCTAAGTTTGTGAAAAGATATACATTTAAAAACATGCATTTGTTTGTTATATGATACTATGCATATGATTTTTCGGTATATCCTCATACCCGTTGTTGCATAAGGTAATCTGCTTTGAATTTTCCAAATCCACCCAACGAAGTTGATTTTAAAAAGGTTGCGTTAGAAACGCTAAAAATAGAGCAACAAGCACTAAATATATTAGCGAATGAAATTGACGATCGCTTTGTTCGTGCTTGCCAAATTATTCTTGCATGTAAAGGCCGTTTGGTCATTACAGGCATGGGCAAATCTGGGCATATTGGCAGAAAAATGGCTGCAACATTTGCATCAACAGGTACGCCTTCATTTTTCATGCATCCGGGTGAAGCAGGTCACGGCGACTTAGGCATGCTCGTCAAAGGTGATGTTCTCATTGCAATTTCAAACTCAGGAAAGAGTGATGAAATTATGATGCTCATGCCTTTGGTAAAACACTTAGAAATTCCACTCATTACGATTAGTGCAACAAACCACGGCCCTATGCCTCAAAATGCAGATGTAGCACTTACATTGGGTGACTTGCAAGAAGCCTGCCCTCTTGGCCTTGCACCTACATCAAGTACAACAGCAACACTTGCTCTTGGCGATGCGCTTGCTGTCGCATTACTGGACGCTCGTGGTTTTACTTCAGATGATTTTGCAAGATCTCACCCTGCAGGTGCATTAGGAAAACGCTTACTTTTACATGTAAAAAATCTCATGCACACAGGTGATGCGCTCCCACGTGTGGCACCTGAAACAAAAATGGGACAGGTTTTATTTGAAATTACAGAAAAACGTTTAGGCTTAACCACAGTTGTTGATAAAAACAATACATTACTCGGTATATTCACGGATGGAGACTTACGCCGTCTGATCGATAAACAACAAGGTTTTGATGTAAACTTACCTATCTCTGAAGTTATGATAAAAAACCCAACAACGATTTCAGAAGATGAACGTGCTGTCAAAGCATTAACACAATTAAATGCTAAAAAAATTAATCAATTTGTTGTTGTAGATGGTGCAAATAAAGTCATTGGTGTACTGGGTATGCATGACCTTATTCGCGCAGGAGTAGCATAATATGACTTCTCAAATATACTTTGAAAAAGCAAAAGAAATACAAGCACTCGTTTTAGATGTCGATGGCATATTAAGCGATGGTTTTGTTACCCTCACGAACTCGGATGATGAAATTAAATCATTTGATATTCGTGATGGACTTGGTATGAAGCTTGTGCAACAAGCAGGTCTCAAAGTCATTATTATTACAGGTCGTCAAAGCCAGATTGTCACTAAAAGAATGACTGACCTAGGTGTAGACCTAATTTATCAAGGGCGTGAAGATAAAGGCACTGCTTTACAAGAAGCGTGCAAACAGCTTTCTTTAGACCCTCAAAATTGCTTATATATGGGTGACGATTGGCCTGACCTTTCGGCTTTTTCAATTGCAGGAATAAAAGTGACTGTGCCTAATGGGCATATAGAGGTTCGTAAACGTGCCGACTTTGTCACACAAGCTATGGGTGGCCGCGGTGCTGTACGTGAAGTATGTGACCTTTTGCTCCAAGCGAATGGCACTTACGAACAGCTTCTTGAAAAATATTTAGCAACATCTCATTAAAGCTCTTAACGATTTAGTTTGATAAACTACGCTTATGGAAACAAAAAACTTATATGTCATTGCACTTGTGATTGCAGCCGTAAGCGGTGGTTACTATTACTATAGTGGGAATAGTAAAAAGCTAGATACCAATGCATCACGCAACATGACTTACGCTGCACAAAACGTTCAACTGACTCAAACTGATGAGAAGGGCGATGTTTCAATACGCGCATCTGTAGACCAAATTATACAAAACAAACAAGATGCAACCACACAAATGTATAATTTACATGCTACAACATATAGTCATGGACAAGAAAATGGTACATATTATGCCCCACGTGGTGATGGCTATAATGACAACCAAAAACTTGTCCTAAGAGATGATGTTGTCGTTAATAGAAACTCTCCTCAAGGTATGATTACATTTAAAACTGATGAGCTTACAGGCTATCCAAAAGAAAAACGTATAGAAACCAACCGCACTGTAAATATTGATTCTACACAAAGCCAATTTGTCAGTCAGGGCTTAAATGCCGATCTTAATTCAGGACAATATGAGTTTTTTAATATTCGAGGAAAGTATGCACCTAAATCCTAAAAAACAATCTCATTATAAAGCTTTCCTAAAATGCGTTATGGTAGGTACGTTATCGCTCACGGCAATGGCTACTTTTGCTATACCTAGCGACCGTAATCAACCAATTTCTTTAGTTGCAGACCGTGCAACTTATAATGATAAAACAGGCGTAACGACATATACGGGCAATGTGATTATTGAACAAGGTACAATGAAGTTACAAGCAGCTTCAGTTATTGCTCAACTCAATAAAAACCGTCAAATTAGTACTGTTACAGCAACAGGCAACCCTGCTCGCTTCCAACAAAAAATGGATGTAAACAAAGGACTGGCAAAAGGTCAGGGTCAGAAAATTGTTTATAATGCAGACTCAGGAATTATTATTCTGACAGGAAATGCCTTTGTCGACCAAGATGGCGCAAGTGTAAAAGGTGAAACTTTACGCTATAGCATGAATAAAGGCGACATTGAAGCCATTGGTAGTAGTAACTCTACTGCAACCAATACCAGTGCTTCTGAGAACCGAGGTCGTGTACAAATCGTAATTCCACCGAACACATCAAAAGCAGCACCTGGAGCTGTTGGCCAATGAGTACAGCAATGACACCACAAACACTTCGAATCAAGCACCTCGCGAAGAACTATAGTAAACGCTGGGTTGTAAAAGATGTTTCATTTGAAATGCAAAGTGGACAAATTGTAGGACTACTGGGCCCCAATGGTGCAGGTAAAACAACTAGCTTTTATATGGTTGTGGGACTTGTTCGTATGGATAAAGGTGAAATCTACTTAGACGACCAAGACCTGTCTAACTTTGCAATGCACGAACGTGCACGCAAAGGTTTAGGCTACCTTCCCCAAGAAGCATCTATTTTCCGTAAGCTTACAATTGGGGAAAATATTATGGCTATTTTAGAAACACGAAAGTCTTTAAATAAAGCACAACGCGAACAGCGTTTAAAAGAATTGCTTGAAGACTTTAAAATTAGCCATATTAAAGACTCTCTTGGTATGAGTGTATCTGGTGGTGAACGTCGTCGTGCAGAAATCGCACGTGCCTTAGCAGCAGACCCAAAATTTATGCTGCTCGATGAACCTTTTGCAGGTGTTGACCCAATCTCTGTCGGCGATATTAAAGATATTATTCAAACGCTGAAAGATCGTGGTATTGGTGTTCTCATTACAGATCATAATGTACGTGAAACACTTGCCATCTGTGAAAAAGCATACATTGTAAGTGAGGGTGCTGTTATTGCCGAAGGCACAGCCGCTGAAGTCCTTGCTAACAGCACCGTTCGTGAGGTTTATTTGGGTGATGACTTTACAGTCTAAATAATGAAAGCAAGGTTAAACCTTTTAGCCTTGCTTCTTATAAATGCTTAAATACATTGCATGTATTGCAACAAAAAAACTGAGCAATACAATACTAAGTACCCAAACAGGTACAACAAAATACATTATCCCCAATATTCCTAAACAAGTACCTAACTGCTTAGCATCTGCACGATAACACCAATGTATTAATTGATGATTACATTGAATAAGGGTGTGTAATGGCTTTACATAGCTAAACCATGCACGATATGCAAAGAAAATGAGAACGAGCAAACCAAGCCCTGAGACCACCAAAAACAATTGATTTACCCATCCAAATAAGACACCGATATGTAAATCTACTCCCCAACGTGTCAATTTTGCAGACAATGGAAAGTCTTTAAAATAAATCCGATCTACAACCAATTTATCTTTAATATTTACCGCCAAAGCATCTATTTTTATTGGCCATTGATGTTGTAATTCTTCAACTGTCCAAGCACGTTTTTCATCATAACTTGGTTTAATTTGTAACGCAGATGCATTTAGCCCATGTGTCCGTGCAATATTTACCATAGCATCAAAATCGGTTAGATTATTTAATGTCATTTCGCTGCCATGATGCATCATCATACCCATACGATGTTCAGCATGTTCATCTGTATTAGCTACTGAATAAATACCTAACTGAGTATTTAAAGACGGTGTATCACTATTCATCAAATGCCTAAACTTAGCAATATTCCCCCCTGCCCAATTTGACCATGTCAGTCCAGTTGCCGAGAAAAATAAAAGCATGGGTAAAACACATATGCCTATCAGACCATGCCAATATATAGACTGACTTCTTAAATACGCATTGGATGGTTTTCTTTTTCTTCTTTGCCATTGAATAAAACCTGTAATCGCAAATATACCCAACCAACTCGCAGCAAGTTCACTATAGATACGTCCATACTCACCAAGTAATAAATCACGATGTAAATGGTCTAAAAAGGTACGTATAGGCAAAACCCCACTTGTTCCATAAACAGGTAATTTACCTTGCATTGTCAGATTATAAGGATTAATAAATATAGCTACGGTTTTACTTGGGTCTCTCATATCCATATACAACACTCGCGTTGTTGTATTGGCATCTATTGCAGGTCGAACAGCAGTAATATGTGCAGATGATGGTAAAAACCTTTGAGCACGTTTGACTTGCTCACTTAAAAGGTGTGGCTGCTGATGCACTTGATGTTTTGCAATCAAGTACGGCTCATAAAGCTTTTTCTCAATTTGTGGTGTTAATCCATAAAGTGTTCCTGTCAACGCTGCAATAAAAATAAACGGCGCAACAAGAACGCCCACATATACATGTAGGACTCGTAAAGTTTGGTCTATAAAGCCTTTAAATGAGAAATTTTGGTGCATTCTATTAGCAACATACTTTTTTACCTTACATATATTAACAATTATAGAGTAAGATAGCTGTGCTTTTCATATTTTGACAATATATTTATGTCTATGCGTAAACTTGCCTTATCACTTGCGACAATTGCATTGATATTTCAAAGCCTTGTGTTTTGGCAAGTTTTTATGCCTAAATCTATGCATATGAATGCAGTTTGTATAGAGATACAACATGCAACTCAACACATGGATAAGCATAAAAAAAACATGCTTAGCTCCATGGAAAGTAAGCATACATTCACATTAGACGATTGTCACTTTTGCCAAGTCTTTTCTCATGTCTATAGTACACCTACATTCAGCCCTCAATTAATCACTAATAAAATACAAGTTAAGCTTCTATTTTTAGCAGAACTAACCTATATATTTCTATATTTACGTCAACTACTCTTATTTCCACAGAGCCGAGCCCCACCTTTACTCATATAAATATAAAGATTAATTAAGGATCTGATTCAAATCAGAATAATTCAAATGAATGAATATTATTAGGCAAAATATGTCTCAGTTTTTCTCACCTAAATTTTATATTGTTGTAATGGGTCTTATCTCTATACATACCGCTTTTGCGGAAGAAACTCGACTACCGACAATACAACTGACTGCAAATACCAATCAGGAAAACACTTTAGAAAGTAAATCTCTTACAGGATTCAAGCATAATTTACTAGAAGTGCCCTTAAATAAGTCCCATATCTCTAATGATGTTATTCAGCAGCAAAATATACAACGAGTGAGTGATGCACTCTCACAAGTTAGTGGTGTATTTTATCAAGACAGTTACGGTGGTGGCTTTTGGGATAACTATTCCTTTAGAGGCTTTAGTACCGATCCAAATATGGGAACAAATAGTTTAAGGAATGGTCTAAGTACCATTAGCGGTATTCATACACCTCAAGATATGGTGAATGTAGAAAGTATTGATTTTCTAAAAGGTCCTGTCGCAGCTATGTACGGTCAGAGTGCAATTGGTGGCATGATGAATATTACAACCAAGAAGCCTTCATGGACATCTTCACACACTCTTTCTCTAAGTGCTAGTACATACCAACAATACAGAACATCCCTTGACCTTACAGGTCCAATTAATGATCGTCTTGCTTATCGCTTAGGTCTTGCCTATGAAAATAACCAAAGTTTCAGAAATGATGTTACTCAAAAGCATTATTTTATTGCACCACAAATTACATGGAAACTTTCTGATCACACACAACTTTTTTTAGATACCGAGTTTGCAAAATACTCTGGATTATTTGATCGAGGTATACCACTCATCAATGGAAAATTTGCCAATATTAAAAATTTTTATGGCGATCCTCGCGATGGTGATATGCAGGTAAAGTCTAATTTTTATCAGCTTAGGCTAAATCATCAAATTAATCCCAACTGGGAAAGTACAACTGCTTTGAGTTACAACAATGGTGAACGTTTTGGTACGTCTACTGAAATATCATCCGTAGCTACAGATCAGCAAACGCTTAATCGATTCCGCAGATATAGATACTTCTCGACAAATACGCTTTTACTACAAAGTGTACTAAAAGGACATATCAATGACACTTTCGGTTTAAAACACGAAGTCTTAGTCAATGCCGAAATTGGAACTTATAAAATTCACCAACTCCAAAAACGAAATCTATTAGGTACAAATAGTCCAATTAACCTTTATGCGCCTATAAATAGTAGTACACCTTTAACACTCGGAAGAACAACCAAATATTCCGATGAGAAACAGAATACTTTTGGTATTAATTTACAAGATCAGATCTTTTTCAATGATCAATGGAGTCTTTTAATTGGTGCACGACTCGATCAAATGCAGCAACATATTATAGATCGGAAAAATCAGATACAGGCAAAAAAGACATATTCCCCTTTCAGCCCAAGATTAGGTCTTAATTATCAAGTCAGTTCTCACCTTTCTTTCTATAGTAATTGGGGAAAAGCATTTGAAATGAATACAGGTTTAAATAAAAACCATTTACTTTACTCCCCTGAACAAACACGAAGCTGGGAATTAGGTGGGAAATACTCACTTAATCCAATGAGTCTATTCAGCCTGACTTACTTCGATATGACGAAGAAGCACCTACTTACAGAGGGGATTACAGACAGTTATGTAGATACAGGTAAAGCACAAAGCCGTGGTATTGAAGCAAGCCTTTTACATCACTTTAATGATCACTTCAATGTGACTGCAAACTATACTTTTACCGATGCCTCTATCTTAGAAAGCGAAGTAGAAGCTAAAGGTGCGAGACTAAAAAATATTCCAAAGCATAGCGCCAACCTTACCGCAAGCTATAACTTTGATATAAAAGAATATCCAGTGAATGCTTCTCTCAGTGCAAACTACTACGGTACACGCAGTGCAAACTATATTGATAATGGTACAAGCCTACCTGCTTTTACCACCATTAATCTAGGTGGAAGTATGCAAATAAATCCTGATTTAAAAGCACGTCTAAACATCACCAACTTACTCAATAAAACCTATTATGTATCTAGTTATACCAATTATTGGGTACAGCCCGGAGAGCCGTTAAAAGTAACATTATCTTTTGACTGGAATTTCTAAACCATTAAACTGCGTATCTATACGCTTAGATACGCAGTTGTTTCGTAAAATAAAGTGTCAAAGCATAAAAAACCATCAACATCTATTTGTTTTTCTCGTATAATGACCCGCCTATCTATCATGTACTGTTCTACGATTTTTTATTATGCAAAGACCTAAACTAGAGTTGCCAAATAAGGCGGATAAGTTATTACTTCATTCTTGTTGCGCACCATGCTCTGGTGAAGTTATGGAAGCACTCATCGAATCTGAAATTGATTTTTCAATCTTCTTTTACAACCCAAATATTCACCCTGTAAAAGAATATATCATTCGTAAAGAAGAGAATATTCGCTTTGCTGAAAAACATAATATTCCTTTCATCGACTGTGACTACGATACAGACAACTGGTTCGAACGTGCCAAAGGCATGGAAGAAGAACCTGAACGTGGAATCCGTTGCACCATGTGTTTCGATATGCGCTTTGAACGTACAGCACTTTATGCACACGAACATGGGTTTCCTGTCATTTCAAGTTCGTTAGGTATCTCTCGTTGGAAAGATATGAAACAGATTAATGGCTGTGGTGTCCGTGCCGCATCTCATTATCCCGACATGACATATTGGGAATACAACTGGCGTAAAGGTGGTGGTTCAAGCCGTATGATTGAAATTAGTAAACGTGAAGAATTTTACCAACAAGAATATTGTGGTTGCGTTTATTCTCTACGTGATACAAATCGTTTCCGCAAAAGCCAAGGTAGAGACCGAATTAAACTCGGTGTAAAATTCTACTCAGCCATGAGTGACGAAGAGTAATTATATTTAAGAGCTTCAAAATATTGAGGCTCTTTTTATTTTCCCCAAATATTTTCTAAAACACTTAACCAGTTTCTATGACTAATTTTATCAATTAAATCATCACTATATCCATGCGCTGAGAGTTTATCTATAATTTTTGGAAAATAAGAAATATCAGCCCACGCATTCGACATAAATCCACCATCATAGTCAGAGCCAAATCCAACATGATCTTCTCCTAAATATTCAATAAGATGATCAAAATGGCGAATTAAAATGTCAAATGATGTCTCTGCATTACGCTTCCCATCCTCACGTAAAAAAGCAGTATCTAAATTTACGCCAACAAAACCTTTAGATGCAGCAATTTCTTCCAACTGCATATTGGTTAGATTACGTGCTTGAGGACATATTTCATGGACATTAGAGTGCGTCGCCACAATGGGTTGCTGCAAAATACTTGCAGTATCCCAAAATGCTTTTTCATTCATATGAGAAACATCAACAACCAATCGTTTATGTTGACAATAGCGAATGAGTTCTTTTCCTAATGCTGTTAAACCTTGCCCTGTATCAGGCGAATGAGGAAAAGGTACGTTTAAGCCATGACCAAACTGGTTTGGTGTATTCCATAGTGCCCCAATACTTCTTAGTCCCGCAGCATAAAAAACATCAAGTAAATGAAAATCTGCATCAAGTACTTCAGCACCTTCAATATGCATGACTACTGCAAATATCCCATTTGCAATACAATCATAAATTTCTGCAACAGTTCGACAAATCTTAATTTTTCCTGCTGACTTTGCCTCTATCTGTAGTAGATAGGACATTTGTGCAAAACAGATTTGTTCAACTTGCTGCGTTGTATATGCAGTTTGATGTAAAGTCCAATCAATTTTATGTGGATAGTTCTTTTTTACATATTCAAATGGCGGAACAAAAATAGCAAAAAGACCACCGATCAGTTGACCCTTTTGACATCTCTCCCAGTCCATTTGTCCTGTAAGCGTACTGTGCAAAAAAGCAGATGATGGGTCTTCATCATCTGCTAACCAAAGTCTTGCCAAAAGATCATTATGACCATCGAATATCTTTGGTTTTTGCATTAAAAACTATCCTTTAGAGACCAAGATCAACTTAGAGTTCTTTTTATTTCTAAATGTCAGCTCATGTAATGCAAGCTCACGTTCGCTTTCTTCCCTTGCCTTTAAAATTAAATGATGATGGTCTGACTTTGAACAGACTGGATCTGGCTGAGATGCATCTCCTGTCAACATAAAGGCTTGACAGCGACAACCGCCAAAGTCTTTTTTCTTTTCAGGGCAACTTTTACATGGCTCAGGCATCCATGCATCACCTCGGAAGTGATTAAACCCTGTAGAGCGATACCATATATCAGAGAGCTTTTCATCTTTAACATTAGGGAAATTCATTGGTAGTTGACGCGCTGCATGACATGGTAATGCCGTACCATCAGGTGTAATTGTCAAGAAAATACTTCCCCAACCATTCATACATGCTTTTGGACGCTCTTCATAATAGTCAGGCACTACAAAGATAAGCTTACATGGATTACCCGCATCACTGAGCTTTTTACGATATTCATTGGTAATCCGCTCGGCACGTACCAATTGCTCCTTAGTTGGAAGAAGTCCTTGTCTGTTTAAGTATGCCCATCCATAAAATTGACAAATCGCAAGCTCAACTTGGTCTGCTTCAAGTTCAATACAAAGCTGAATAATATCTTCGATTTGATCAATATTATGTCTATGTATAACAAAGTTCAGAACCATCGGATATTCATATTTTTTAACAAGCCGCGCAATTTCATTTTTCTTTTCGAAAGCACGCTTTGAACCTGCCAACATATCATTAATGACAGGATCACTGGCTTGAAAACTCACCTGAATATGATCTAAACCTGCTTGCTTAAACTGAGCAATTTTTTCCTCATTAAACCCAAGGCCTGAAGTAATGAGATTGGTATAAAAACCTAATTTATGCGCATATTCAATAAGTTCGGGCAAATCTTGGCGAACCAATGGTTCTCCACCCGAAAACCCTAACTGAACTGCGCCCATCTCACGTGCTTCTTTAAATACATCGAACCACTGCTCTGTTGTTAGCTCATTTTGCATAGATGCAAATTCAAGCGGATTGGAACAGTATGGGCATTGTAAAGGACAACGATATGTCAGCTCGGCAAGTAACCAGAGCGGTAAACCAACCTCACTCATTTGTCTAACTTAATCCAATTTTCTTTTTGCGCTACAAGCATATAGTCGGCTACATCGGTATCAATTTGCTCAATATCGCCAAACTGTTGTTTTAGGTTTGCAATGATATCTGCAATCGTACGCTGACCATCGATATGCTGTGCAATCGCTGCGGCAGATTCATTCAGCTTAATCATTCCCTCAGGATACAAAATAATATGTGCTTGCTGTGATGGCTCATATTGAAAACGATAGCCACGTTGCCATACGGGTACAATACTTGTATCTAAACTCATCTAAATAATCCTTTATGCCATACGGGTTGGTCTGTCACACTGTGATACGGCGCTTCATTGTGCACATGTGCTAAGGTCAGTGCATCTAAAATTGACCACAAAATATCAAGCTTAAACTGCAAGATTTCTAACATACGCTGTTGCGATTCATACGTTGTAAATGAATCTAACGTAATATTTAGGCCATGCTCGACATCACGGCGAGCTTGTCCAAGCCTTGAACGAAAATAATCATACCCCTGCTCATTAATCCAAGGATAATGCTGTGGCCAAGAGTCTAAACGTGATTGGTGAATCTTCGGCGCAAAAAGCTCAGTCAAAGAGCTACTTGCTGCCTCACGCCAAGACGTTCGGCGAGCAAAATTCACATAAGCGTCTACAGCAAAGCGTACACCCGGCAGTACAAGTTCTTCTGAAATCACTTGTTCACGTGTTAGTCCTACTGCTTCAGCCAAACGTAGCCATGCTTCACGCCCACCACCATCTGGATACTCACCATCTTGATCAATCATACGCTGAATCCACTCTTGGCGTACACGTTGATCAGGACAATTCGCCATAATCGCAGCATCTTTTAAAGGAATATTAATCTGATAATAATATCTATTAGCAACCCATGCTTGAATTTGCTTTTGAGTTGCACGCCCTTCATGCATCATGACATGAAATGGATGATAAATATGATAATATTGACCTTTATCTAAGATCGCCTGCTTAAATTCCTCAGTCGTAAAAGCTGTCTGCGTATGACTCATTTTCTTTCCTTGCTCTTTATGTTTTAAAGCTCTATTTGCATGCCGTCAAATGCGACTTCCACATCATGTTTCTTTAATGTTGCAAACTGCTCTGAATCTTCATCCAAAATTGGATTAGTATTATTAATATGGATATAAACCTTACGTGTATCTTCAAGTTGGTCTAGATAAGACAGTGAACCACCCTCGCCATAAATATACAGGTGTCCCATATCTTTACCCGTTTTCGTACCAACGCCACGCGTTTGCATTTCGTGATCTGTCCACAGTGTACCGTCAATCATCACACAATCCGAAGCTTGCATAATTTGCATAACTTCATCATCCACCTTTCCTAACCCAGGTGCATAAAATAATTGCTTCTGTGTTTTACGATCTTTGATAATCATTGCAATATTATCGCCATCGTGCGGGTCATTTCGGTGTGGTGAATATGGTGGTGCAGCACTGCGAATAATCAATGGAGTAAATTCTAAGTTTTCAAATCCATCAATTTTAAACTGCTGTGTAGGGTCAATTTTATGATGCTGTAAACCACCATTCCAATGTTTTAGCATATTAAACAATGGAAAACCTGTGGTTAAATCTTGATGTACCATATCTGTACACCAAACATTGATTGGACAGCCTTCTCTAAGCGTGATCAAGCCTGTTGTATGGTCAAGTTGACTGTCCATCAATACAACACTTTTAATACCTGTATCTCTTAATGCTCTAGCAGGTTGTGCTGCTTTAAAGTCAAAAAGTTGCTGACGAATATCTGGAGAAGCATTGAATAAGACCCAGTCTATGCCATTTTCAGAAACTGCTATTGAAGACTGTGTTCTTGTTTTAGCATTGAGTGTACCTTTTCTTACGCCATCACAATTAGCGCAATTACAATTCCATTGTGGGAAACCGCCACCTGCAGCCGAACCTAACACATAAATATACATATTTTATTTACCTATTCCACAAAAACATAAGCCCTAGAATTTCTAGGGCCTATCAATAAATACTTTTAAATTAACGATGTTCGAAATACATCGTTACTTCAAAGCCAATACGTAAATCAGTGTATGCAGGTTTAGTCCATTGCATGTCCAATACTCCTATCATTATGTGCTAATTGGTCGCACATCCGGTTAAGGTAAATTTGAAATTCCATTGTAACTAATTCTATATAAAATAGACAGCCTTGAAATTCCACAAAATGTAAATTATGCACTGTAGCTGCTTAAACGCTCAGTCAGTAAATCAAAGAATCCATCACGATCAATCGTATTTAAAAAGTATGCATTCTTAGGACGGTCTGTCACTTTCCACCAATCGGCAACTGTTGCACCCATGGTTAACTCGCTTGTAGTTTCGATTTCCACATTAATTTGCTTGCCCGTAAACAAATGTGGTGCAACCAAATAACCAATAACACATGGGTCATGCAACGGCGCACCTGCTGAACCATATTTTTCTTTATCATAGCGTTCAAAGAAGTCTGTCCACGAAGCCACTGCTTCACCCACAAGTGTATTTAATGCTCTCAACTCTTTAATCCAAGTCGCGCTTGTTAACGCCTTATGTGTAACATCCAATGGTACAACAATAATTTCAATCCCTGCATCAAATACAACTTTTGCTGCATCAGGATCTACAAACATATTAAACTCGGCAGAAGGCGTAATATTACCACCCTCAAAGAAGCCACCACCCATCGAAATAATTTTTTGAATACGTGTCGCAATGTCTGGTGCTTTCATTAACGCCTGAGCAATATTGGTCATTGGTCCTAATGTACACAATGTAATTGTTTTCTCAGGTGCATTACGAAATGTTTCTATAATAAAGTCAACAGAGTGCTGTGCTTGTAATGGCATTGTTGGCTCAGGCAAATCTATACCATCTAATCCAGTTTTGCCATGCACATTTTCAGCAGTAACCAATGGTTTCTTGAGTGGTCTATCACAACCTGCAAAAACTTTGATATCTGAACGCTTTGCAAGCTCGCATACCATTCTTGCATTACGACTTGTTAAAGCAAGAGGTACATTTCCTGCAACAGTGGTAATACCTATAACTTCTAATTCTGGGCTTGCAAGCGCAAGTAAAATTGCAACACCATCATCCTGACCTGGATCTGTATCAATAATAATTTTTTGAGTTGTAGATCGCATGTAAATACCTTTCAATGAGCAGAAAGTCAACACGACTGTATCGACTTAAAAATGACACGGCACTATACCGTGAACCCTATATGAAGTGAACCTAACTCTGTACAATTCTAATGCAACTATCATAGCGCATGCTTAAGTTAATATCTTTTAAAATAAGTTACATAAAAAAAGCCAAACATACATTCCGTATAGTTTGGCTGAGTAAAAACAAATTATTTTATTTATCACATTGTGAAAGACAAACAAATGCCTGCAATTGTTGCACTCATTAAATTAGAGAGAGTGGCTGCCAAGAGTGCGCGTAATGCAAGTTTAGACAAAACTGGTGTTAGACTTGGCTCTACAACACTAAACGCACCAATAACAATACCAATTGAACTAAAGTTTGCAAAACCACAAAGACCAAATGAAATAATTGCAGCAGTATGTGGTGAAATGCTGTGATCTGCTAGATGAGGTGCTAAACCTAAATACGCAACAAACTCATTAATTGCCAATTTTTGACCAAGTAATGCACCTGCAAGCGATGCATCATTCCAATCTACTCCCATTAAATATGCAAGTGGAGATAAAACATAGCCGAAAATTGAGTTAATTGATAAATCTGAGAATCCAAATATTCCACCAATTCCACCAACTAGACCATTCAGTAATGCCAGTAAACCGACAAAAACCATAATAACAGTACCAACACCAGCAGCAATTTTAAGACCGAGCATGGCACCACTTGCAGCAGCTTCAATAATATTGGTTGGTTTGTTTTCACCAAAAGATATTTCTTTTACTTCTACTTGTGAAACTTCAGTTGCAGGGCTAAGTAATCTTGCAAATAAAATACCACCCGGAATAGCCATTAAAGAAGCTGCAAGTAAATATGTCATAGGTACACCAAGACCTGCATAACCAACCAATACCGATCCAGATACAGCAGCCATACCACTACACATTACAGTAAATAGTTCATTTTTATTCATTTTAAGTAAAAATGGACGGAGTGCAGCAGGTAGCTCATTTTGACCAATAAAAATGGTTGTAACCGCGGCAAACGATTCCACTTTACTAATGTTTAATACTTTTTGAAATGCACCACCTAAAACACGAATAAATACATTCATAATTTTAAGGTAATACAAAATAGTAATGAGCGCTGTAACAAAAATAATGGTTGGAAGTACTCTAAAAGCAAAAATAAATCCTGCGCCATCAAAGACCGCATTCATTTTACTACCAACAAGGGGCCCAAAAAGAAAAGCGCTCCCTGCATCAGAGTAACTAATAATTTTATTGAAACCTACCGCGAGTTGTTCAAATAAATATTTCCCAAATGGAACATATAAAATTAAGATTCCCAATGCAAACTGCAAACCCAATGCAGGCAAAATGGTACGTATCTTAATCATTCTTCTGTTATTGGAAAAAATAAAACCAATGAGCAACAGAATTAATATTCCAATTAAGCCGCGGTATTCAGACATACGTATCTCCGTAATATAAGCACAAGTCTACTCGCACCTATTTAAAAATAGATTACATAGATACTTTTCTTATATTACAAAACTCAGATTAAACTTGATGTTGCAGTAAATTCTAGCATTTACATATTACCAAACAGCAAATACCCTAAAATCTACCCAAAACGAATTGTTCATGCTAAATTTCAAGCATAAAAAAGAAGCAGTTAAAATTAAGCAATTGTTTTTTATAAACAAAATTATTTTGACTACTTCAATTAGCACAAATGTAACAAATTTCTACTAAAATATCGAATATTTTTTTGTTTATCTTTTAAATTATTACTTTTGGTAATAGCGATTATAACTCAAATTTAGGCATATCTTTTGCTCACTCACAAGTCAACGTCACAGTAAATTGAAAAAAAACACGGTATCATTTATCTCATTATTTTATATTTTGGGTAATTCATGAATTCTATACCTCATAAAAAACTTGTTGTGCTCGGTAGTATTAATGCAGATCATATTCTCAAACTAGAGCACTTCCCTCACCCCGGTCAAACCTTAACAGGGAATGATTATCAGATTGCTTTTGGCGGCAAGGGTGCAAACCAAGCAGTTGCTGCTGGTCGTAGTGGTGCAAATATTTCATTTATTGCTTGTGTTGGGAATGATGCTATTGGCGACAGTGTTAAAATGCAATTAGAAAAAGATAATATTGATATACATGCCATTCAATCAGTTAATGAACAACCTACTGGTGTTGCTCTTATCTTTGTAAATGCACTTGCTGAAAATTGTATAGGTATCTGTGCAGGAGCGAATGCTAGCCTTACACCTTCATATGTACAACAACATAAATCGCTTATTTCTGAAGCAGATGCTTTATTATTACAATTAGAAACGCCATTAGAAAGTATTATAGAAGCTGCAAAAATTGCAAATGAAGCCAATGTAACAGTTATTTTAAACCCTGCACCTGCACGTGAGTTGCCTGAAGCACTCCTAAACTTAGTCGATATTATTACGCCAAATGAAACTGAAACACTCAGCCTAACTGGAAAAATCGTACATAATGAAAAAGATGCTGATGATGCAGCTCAAATTTTACATGGCAAAGGTATTAAAACCGTTGTAATTACTATGGGTGCACGCGGTGTTTGGCTCAGCCAAAATGGACAAGGTCAACTCATTACTGGGTTTAAGGTACAAGCAATAGATACGATTGCCGCTGGTGATACATTTAATGGTGCTTTTATTACAGCGCTTCTTGAAGGTCAAACAGCTCAGGAGGCAGCACGTTTCGCCAATGCTGCTGCTGCAATTGCAGTAACTCGTGCAGGAGGTCAACCTTCAGTACCATGGCGCAAAGAAATTGATCTATTTTTAGAAAAATAATAAATAAATAGCGCCCTTACGTCACCCTTCCACAAGGGCGCTATTTATACATCAAAGACCATATATGTCTTGATGTGATTTATATACTTTACTGAAAAAAATACAAAATTATCTGCTTATTTTTACTTAATATTGACATAAAAACAGAATCTAAATAGAGTATTTTCAACATTTACAGCAGATTCTTCTGATGAATACTTAATGAACAGTACAGAATATACACTAGATGCATTTGATTACAAAATACTATCTGCCCTTCGAAACAATGGTCGACTTACTGTTGCACAACTTGCGGAAACTATTGGTTTATCTTCATCGCCATGTTGGACAAGGCTTAAAAGATTAGAATCACTTAAAGTTATTGAAGGCTATACAGCAACAATTAATAGAAAAGCCCTCGGGATTCATGAGCTTTTCTTCATAGAAATTACCCTTGAAAGGCATGATGATGAGACCCTTGAAAAATTCAGTGAGATTCTCGCAGATATACCTGAAATTATAGAAGCTCATTTAGTGACAGGTGAATATGACTATCTCGTTAAAGTTGCTGTTAAAAATGCAGAACATTACGAGCGTTTTTTGAGAAAAAAGTTATATTCAATTGATGGTATTCGCCATACTCGATCTATATTTGCCTTACGTCCATTAAAAGTTGAAAACTCAACTGAACTTACACATTTTAATGAAATTTAAAATAAAAAAAGCCGACTTAGATTAGTCGGCTTTTTTATTAGAAGGATATTGATTCAAATCGCTCTGCGACACTTAATACGCTAGCATCAGCAAACCTTTAAATAAGCCTGCAATAACTGCAAGTACTAAAATACCGCCAAGCCACAGAAGCACAAACCATTTTATTTGAGAACCTTTCATATTTCCCTCATAAATTAGTGATAACCTTCATCACCTACACGAACTTTATCTCTAAATACCCAATATCCCATAATGGTATACATAAGGATAATTGGTATGAGTACCAATGCACCAATTAAAGCAAATAGTTGACTATCTCTAGGTGCTGCAGCCTGCCAAATTGTTAAAGATGGCGGAATAATATTTGGCCACAACGAAATAATAAACCCTGTATATGCTAAAAACATGATACATAATGTATAGAAGAATGGCTTAAAGTCATCACGTGCAAAACAAGATTTCCATGCAAGGAAACCAAATAGAATTACAAGCAATGGTACAGGCATAAAGTAATAAAGCTGTGGCGTTGTAAACCATTTTTGTGCAATCGTGTGATGTGCAAATGGTGTATATAAACTAACAGCCGCAATAAGCAATAATACTGCAATCACAAGCTTTGGCATAAGACGATACATTTTATCTTGTAGCTCATGATCAGTCTTCATAATTAACCAACCACAGCCCAATGCCGCATACATCACTACAACGCCAATACCAGTAAATAGAGAGAAAGGTGTTAACCAATCTAATCCACCACCAACATATAACCCATTCTCAGTTTTAACACCTTGGATATATCCACCCAAAATGATACCTTGAAGGAAGCTTGCAAATGTAGAACCGCCAATAAATGCCATGTCCCAAACTGGCTTAGAACGATGTGCTTTAAAACGAAACTCGAAAGCAACACCCCTAAAAATCAGCGCAACAAGCATCAGCATAATTGGCATATAAAATGCTGAAAGCAACGTACCATAAACGACAGGGAAAGCACCAAATAGACCAGCACCACCAAGTACCATCCAAGTTTCGTTACCGTCCCATACAGGAGCCACTGTATTCATCATTACATCACGTTCTTGCTGATCTTTAATGAATGGGAATAAAATTCCTATTCCTAAATCAAACCCATCAAGAACAACATAAATTAGAACACCAAGCGCAATAATAACAGCCCAGATTAAAGATAAATCAATCATTATTGTTTACCTCCCTTGTTACCATGACTGTCATCTTCATCAATGTCATCATCAACTGCACTTAAAGGACGCATAGGTGTTTTAAAATGACCAACACCACCAATTTCTTCAGGGTTCGAGTGAATAAATTGAGGACCTTTATGCATAAGTTTCAAGATATAGTAAATACCAGTACCAAAAACTACAGTATAAACAATCACAAAGATAATCAGTGTAATACCTACTTGGTTTGCAGATACTGGAGACATTGCATCAGATGTACGTAGTACACCATACACAACCCATGGTTGACGCCCCATTTCTGTTGTAATCCAACCTGCGAGCAATGCAATATATCCTGTAGGAGCCATTACAATTGCAAAACGGTGGAACCAAGACTTCTCATAAAGTGCCTTACCTTTACGCAGTACTAAACCTGTTACTGCCAATAAAAGCATAAGCATACCTAGACCCGCCATTACACGGAAAGTCCAGAAAATTACTGTCGAGTTTGGACGGTCTGCTGCAGGAAACTCTTTGAGACCTTTAACAACACCATTTAATTCATGAGTCAGTACAAGGCTACCTAAATATGGAATACCAATTGCATATTTGGTTTTCTCTTCCTTCATATCTGGAATACCAAATACATATAGAGGCATAGACTCATTTGTATTTGTTTCCCAGTGACCTTCAATCGCTGCGAGTTTTGCAGGTTGATGATGCAGCGTATTTAAACCATGCTGATCTCCAACCATAACTTGTGCTGGCGCTGCAAACAAAATCATCCAAAGTGCCATGGAAAATGATTTTTTAACCAATTCATCACGGCGACCACGTAGTAGATGCCATGCTGAACAGCCTGCAACAATAAGTGCAGAAACAAGAAATGCTGCTATTGCCATATGTACAAAGCGATATGGGAAAGATGGGTTGAAGACAATTGCTAACCAATCTTTTGGTACAATAACACCATTTTCAATGGCAAATCCTTGCGGGGTTTGCATCCAACTGTTCGAGGACAAAATCCAGAACATTGAAATACAAGTTCCTATTGCAACCATGAACGTTGCAAAGAAGTGGGCTCTTTCACTCACTCTTCCCCAACCGAACATCATTACACCCAAGAAACCTGCTTCCAAGAAGAATGCTGAAAGCACCTCATAGGTAAGTAGAGGGCCTGTAACACCGCCGGCGATTCTTGAAAATTCACTCCAGTTCGTACCGAACTCATAGCTCATTACAACGCCAGAAACCACGCCCATACCGAACGCAACTGCAAATATTTTAAGCCAATACTTAAATAGGTCTTTATATACAGGGTTTCTTGTACGTAACCAACGCCATTCCAAAACTGCTAAAAAGCACGCTAAGCCAATAGACGTTGCAGGGAAAATGATATGAAAAGAAACCGTAAAAGCAAATTGAATTCGTGCCAATTCAAGTGCTGTTAATCCTAGAGACATATTTCCTCCTCAGGATTATGAGATCTAGTCATCTCGACTAAGTCATGCTTAAATTTCCTTTACCGGTAAATCATCTGCAAATATATCGATCTGGCTGTCTGCTAGACGATAAACTCACAGCTGCTCAGTTAACTTCAACCAAACAATTGATGATTTGGGTATAAACTGCATCAATATGCTATCCATGTTTATAATGGTATATATTAACTGAGTTATATAAGATTTGATGCCAAATATTAATATTTTTTTCAAATTACTGTTATCTCTTTATACAGCATCCAATTATTTTAAGGCCTTGTATTAAAACAATAATAATTAAGAAAAAAGATCTAAAGTAAACGTTTTTTTAGATAAAGACCAATTTTCCTTATATATTTTTAATATATTATTAATGCATAAATTAACTATCTATAATACAATTATGTGACACAAGTCACACTTATGGGAAAATGATTAGTTTTTCTTTGCAGAGAAGTTCGTTATCTATTCTATGCGCTACTTCTATTTATACATCACATTCACTTGCATACACTCCGCCTCTCTCTATTCCGCAAAGTCAGATAGTGACACGTGAAACTGCAGTACAGATGGTCTACCAAGGAAATATAGATGTCGGTATATCTCAGCTTCAACAACTTTTAGACAATGAGCCAACCAACCAAAAACTTCTTGCTGACTATTTAACACTACGCGCTCACTATCAGCAATTCACAGAAAGTGATCTACAACACCTGAAGCAGATTCATATTTCAGACTATCCGAGCTATGCCCAAATACCCACAATACAAGGATTAAGAAATAGTAAATATTTTTTAGTTGCTTTAGCATTCACAGAAAAACTCTACAAGCAGTGCCCATCACCAAATCTTTTATTATTAAAAGCAATTTTAGAGGCAGAAGCACAGCAAATACCTCAAGCTATAGAAGACTTGAAATTATTGCCTGTGGCACAGCTTACTGTAGAACAGCGCTTACAAGTCGCTTATGTATGGCGTATTACCAGTCACCCATTAAACAGCTTAAATATTTTAGTTCCTCTATTCGAGAGTGATCCAAAAAATAAAAAAATAACCGAAGAGTATATTCAAACACTTATTGCTCTAGGCAACCACTCCAAAGCGTTAGATGCACTAGAAAAGTCAAATTTGTCTCAAGACTTCCCTGAGCTATTCATCAATTTAAAGTTGGCAATTTTCAGCACGAATATCAATGATGCAATTGCACATTATAAATATCTATCTAACAAGGGTGAGCCCGATCAAGTTGCTTTTAAACAGCTCGACGAGACTTTAGATGAAACCAATGATTTAAAAAAAATACTTACAGATCAATCTAAACAATATCTAATGTTTTATTACGACTATGTCTATGCACTTAACTTTAGGAAAAGTTTCTCAGAAGTTCTTAAGTATGCATCCCAACCCCATAAGCCGTACCTACAAATGCCTGCATATGTACGACATGCTATTGCCAATGCTTATCTTTATTTAAAGCAACCACAATACGCCCAACCATTATATGAAAGTTTACTGCAAGAAAAAAATTATGCTGATATGGAGGTTTATAGTGGTCTTTACTATGCATATTTAGAACAAGAAAAATATAAAGAAGCAAATGAGCTCATTGTTAAAATTGACCAACTCATTCCAACATTTATTTATAGCAATGCACTAGGCACAGACAAGACAACAGCACCCGATCGTTACGAATACATAGAGCTGCAAGGCTTAAACATTGCATATCACAACCAATTAGACTTAGCTGAAAATCACTTTCAAAAACTTGTCATTAAGTCGCCAAGTAATGCCAGCTACATCAATGATCTTTCAAAAATACAACGTTGGAGAAGCTTACCTCTCACGGCACAAGCAACACTTAGACGGCTCAATGGCAAAAACACTATTGACAAATCAACGTTCATTAATAGATTGGAAAACTTCCAAGCACTTGAAAATATTAATGCTTGGCGGACACAACTTGAGCAGGTAGAAGATCTATACCCTCAAGATACAAGCATACAAAAAAGCCGTAAAGACCTAAATGCAAGAGATAAATTCACAGTTAACCATGAAACTCGGCTTGGACGTAATACCAATAATGTTGGACAAGATTTAGAAAGTATTTCTCAAATATATTCACCATGGGTTGAAAATAACTACCGTGCATTTTTCACACATCAGTTACGATTAGGAAAATATCAAACACAAAAAATACTTTCTGAAAGCTATCAAACTGGGCTGGAATGGCGTTCAGAAAGAAAACAGTTTGATATTTCCCTTTCACAATCGAAAAGAACCGGGCTAATGCTAAACTGGTCTGCATGGCTAAATGACCATTGGCAATATAATATGGGCTATAACAGCCAAGACCCTATTCCTTTACAAGCCATTCAAATGAATTATAAAGGGTTTACCTATACCATAGGTGCGCTATGGCAAAAAAATGAGTCACTCTCTGCTAAATTAGCTTATCAGTCGACTTACATGTCGGATACAAACCAACAAAATGATTATTCAATTCATCTTACAAAGCGTATTTTTGCATCTCCTCATCATACCACTGAAGCACAATTAAACTTCAGTACAGGAACGAATCGTAAACAAAGCTCGGAGTATTTCAGTCCAGCAACATATTTAGATTCAACACTGGTACTACATCATGATTGGCTAACATGGCGTAATTATGAACAATATTTTAATCAACGCTTTGAACTAGGCCTAGGCATCTATCAGCAAAAAAATACACCGCCGCTTCCATTTTTAAGCCTCCAATACTTACATGATTGGGCATTAAGCGACTCATGGCATCTTCAATATGGTATGAACTTTACCAACCATCCTTATAACGGTCAGCATGAGAATCAGCTCTCAGGACTAATAGGCATACAAGGATCTTTTTAATGACTATTTACAAGCTATCAAAATACTTCTCTTGTTTGCTTCTCAGTCTGAGTACTGCAACAACTCAAGCTATAGAATTTAATGAAAATCTAAAAAAAGATCAGTCTATTTCTTTTAATTTTCATGATGTAAGAGATGATGTACAAAAACAAGGAGATCGTGACCCTTATGCTATTCATACAAAAAACTTAACTGCTTTTCTTGACTGGCTTTCCACATCTAAATGGAATCCTGTAACACTACAACAAATTTTAGATGCAAAAGAAGGTAAACATCCTCTTCCTCAAAATGCAGTTCTTTTAACTTTTGATGATGGCACACTGAGCAATTACACTCATGTTTTTCCACTACTCAAGCAGTATAAAATTCATGCTGTATTTGCAATTGTCACGAGTTGGATTGATGGACGTAATTCAGGTGGTGAAACCGCATATGGTAAAAAAAATTTAGTTTCTTGGGATCAACTTAGAGAAATGCAACACTCTGGATTAGTCGAGTTTGCAAGCCACTCTGACCAACTCCATCAGGGTATATTGGCTAACCCCCAAAACAACCTAGAACCTGCTGCTATTACTCGACAATATTTCATAAAAGAAAACCGTTACGAAAATGATGATGAATATTACAACCGCATCATTACTGATCTAAAAATATCAAAACAAAGATTAGATCATGAGCTAAATATTCAGACCAATACAATTATTTGGCCTTATGGTGCAGTAACACCAGAGTCTGAAAAAATTGCCAAAGATGCTGGCTTACCGCTATCTTTTAGTTTAGGACGTTCAGGTATCAATAGCGCACATGACGGTACATTAAAACGACTCTTAGTTACAGACAATGCAACAGCCGAAACTTTAAAAGAGGAATTATTAAACCTGACGCATTATCATGAAGATTTAATCACTGATCAAAAGCACAGTATCCAATTTAGTTTAGATGACCTCATTTCCCAGCCAACGAATGATGTAAATAATAACCTTGGGCTTTTTCTTAATTATGTGCAGGCTTTATCTGTAAATCGTATTTTCATTAATACGATTCAGGACTCATCCGAAGGACCTGTAACTTTTTTCCCAAATGAAGTATTCCCCATAAAAATGGACTTACTCAACCGAACTATTTGGCAATCTAAAACACGACTCTTTCTTAGTGCTTATGCATCTATTCCAATGCATTACTTCTATGCAAACCCTACTCATTTAAATACCTTTGTGCAAAATCTAATGAAGAATAATACGGGTATTTCAGGGTTAGATTTAGATTTTGGCGATCAACTCTATAATAATTTTATAGCAAATGAGAATGCTCAATGGTTTGAAAAACTACAACACATTAAAGCCACTGCTGAATATTTATCTAATGTAAGTACAACCTTTAATATTGTATTACATGGTCAGGTATCTCTTACTGAAATGCCTGCATTTAAGCAAAAACTTGCTTATTTAACCCATTATTTTAACTATATAAATATAAATATCCCTACTCTTACAAATAATAAGGAATCTCATGCTTGGATAAATATATTGAAAGACATTCCACAGCATCAAAAAAACAAATTAATTGTCAGTTTAAATATTAAAAATATCAACCAAGCAAAAGTATGGGAGACTGCTCAAAATTTTCTTCAAGAGCTTGAACGCATAGGTATTCATAATATTAAAATTCAACCTTACACCCTCGCAAAAGCAGCAGATATACAAAAGCACTTATACTTTCCAATAAGTGAAAATAGCAGTCCTTTAAGTTATAGAAACCCATTTCCTGAAGGAGAAAGTCTATGATTTCTTGGCTAGAATATCTCTTTGATTTTTCTTTTTTCTATCCACTACTCATGGCATGGATTTGGATTGTTGGCGGACTATGGTTCTTCTTTAAACATGAATTTACACCATCACCACTTCCAGTACCAAATACAGAAGAAGGTTGCAGCATTATTATTCCATGCTTTAATGAGGAAGCCCAAATACATGAAACTATCCGTTATGCTTTACAAACACAATATCCAAAATTTGAGGTTATTGCCGTAAACGATGGTAGTTCTGACCGTACAGCTGAAATACTTGATCAACTACAAAAAGAAAACCCACGTTTAAGAATTGTACATCTAGCTGAGAACCAAGGTAAAGCCATTGCGCTACGTTCAGGAACATTGGTAAGCCAATACGAATACTTAATTTGTATTGATGGTGATGCATTACTACACCCGCATGCTGTTCTTTGGATGATGCAACCTTTAGTTTCCCATGCACGTGTTGGTGCAGTTACAGGTAACCCACGGATCATTAATCGCTCAAGCATATTAGGAAAACTTCAGGTTGGAGAGTTTTCATCAATCATTGGTTTAATTAAGCGTGCTCAAAGAACTTATGGCAGAGTATTTACCATTTCAGGTGTAATTGCTGGGTTTCGTAAAACTGCGTTAGAGCGTGTTGAGTTTTGGTCAGATGATAAAATTACAGAAGATATTGATATTTCATGGAAACTACAATGCGACCACTGGGATATTCAATATATTCCTCAAGCACTTTGCTATATCTATATGCCTGAAACGCTTAAAGGATTATGGAAACAAAGACTCCGTTGGTCTCAAGGAGGCATTGAAGTTTTAAAGGACTATATTCAAAGAATTTTTAAATGGCGCTTACGAAGAATGTGGCCAATTATTCTTGAAGGAATTGTAAGTATTATTTGGGCTTATACCATCGCCCTTATTTTCATTCTCTTTATTCTTGGGCTATTCATACCTCTACCAAATGCAATATATATCAAAACATTGTTTCCTGAATGGTATGGTGCAATGCTTGGTTTAACCTGCTTAATTCAATTTGCCATTAGCTTATGGATAGACAAACGCTATGATGGTCAAAACCGTTTCATACGCAACTACTTTTGGGTGATTTGGTATCCTATCTTTTTTTGGTTACTTACAACACTCACAACTATTACAGCTTTACCAAAAACACTCTTACAAAAGAAAAAACGTGCAAGATGGGTAAGTCCAGACCGCGGTTTTAATGGGAACTCATCTCCATGAAAAAAGATCATATAAAACTTGATATTCCTCAATATATTGATAACCCACACTTTGTGACTAAAAAAAGTAGAGATCATCTCATACAATTTTTAGGTTGGTTCTGTTTTATGGGATTAATACTGCCGCTTATCACTCTCCTACTTTGGGCATTTGAGTTCACTACTATTCAACATTATATATTCATTGATGGGCAACACGCACGTCAAAACAATCTTATTCGTACAAGCATGGCCACTTTCATCTGCTCGACAATTTTATTGAGTTGGGCATCTTATAATTGGATACGCTTTAGAAACAATGAAAGACGAAAAAAACCATTAAATACCCCCTTAAACCAACTTGCACAAAGCTTTGATGTTACTGTTCATGAATTAAATGAACTTCAAAAGTGCCAAAATCTCACGTTATATTATGATATTAATGGCAAATTAACTCATTTTCGTCAAAATAAAACATAGCACATTAGTTTTTCAATAGATCGATAGGTTCAACTTGTACATCACTCATTCTTTCACCGTGGTGTAATAATTGATTAAAGTACTGCTCAACAACTTCTGCCTGTTCAGCAGTGCTATCGACCTTATACATTTGTTGACGAAAATCATTACTTGAGTGCAAACCTTTGGTATACCAAGCAATATGCTTCCTTGCGATACGGCATCCTGAATATTCACCATAGAAATCATATAGTTCAGTTAAATGCCCAAGAAGTACATTTCGCACCTCCTCGATTTCAGGCGCAGCTAAATATTCACCCGTTTTTAAATAGTGAGCGATTTCTCTAAATATCCATGGTCTTCCCTGTGCAGCACGACCAACCATAATGGCATCTGCACCAGTTGTATCTAAAACATATTTTGCTTTTTCAGGGCTATCTATATCGCCATTTGCAATTACAGGAATATTAATCGTTTTTTTGACTTCAGTAATCAAATCATAACGTGCGGTATTTAAATACATATCTTCACGTGTACGACCATGCAATACGAGTGCTTGTATTCCCGATTTCTCAGCACATTCTGCTACTCTTAGAATATTTTCCTCACCATTAAGGAAACCTAATCGAGTTTTTAATGTCACAGGCACATCCACAGCTTCAACAACTGCACTAAGTATTTGCTCAACTAAACCTTCATCTTGAAGTAATGCTGATCCTGCAAGCTTATTGCATACCTTTTTTGCAGGGCACCCCATATTTATATCAACAATTTGTGCACCGTTAGCAACTTGATATCGTGCTGCCTCAGCAAGCTCTAGTGGGTCAGAACCTGCAATTTGTGCAGATATTGGTGCAATTTCCCCATCAAAGTTTGCTCTATATAAGCTTTTTTTTGTCATTCTTAATGTTTTGTCTGCTGTCATCATTTCACTAACAGCATGACCTGCACCAAAATATTTGCATAGTGTTCTAAATGGTCTATCAGTAACACCTGCCATCGGTGCAACCCAAATCTTCTTATCTATTGATCTATCAAACAATTCTCTAATTACATTGTTTTTACTCAATTTTTACAACCTCATTAAAGTTTGTTTACCCTCATCTTATTAACTTTTAACTCCCTATTTGCCCCTTAAAAAATTATGGTGCAAATAGGGACTATTACTAAACGTCAATAGATAGTACAAATAAATATCGTGCTCAAGCATGCATACACACACAAAACTTATCCAATAAAAACATTAATTAAAAGCCCCTACCTAAGAATGGCTGAAAAATGAAGCTTAGATAGAAAAAACCAAAGAAAAATACTTAATCAAAAATGATAAAGCCTAAAACTTTAGCAAATCTCATTAAAAAGTATTTAGAAGAAGTAGGCAGTTTCGCTAGGATAAAACTTGGATGCTTAATTAAGTCATTAGTTTAAGCATTTCTGAGAAAAATATCTATTTATTAAAAGTAAGAAAAGCTTAATCTGTGCTTCAAAAGAGTTCAATTTCAAGAAATATGCAAAAAAAATTTAATTAAATACAATATTATCTTATGCACACATTCTTAAAAATTAACTTTAACCTATGCTCTGACTATTGGAATAAGTTTACCCAGTAACTCTATTAAGCTTGGCGTATCAGGAACGCCAAAATACTCGACATTATCAGCATATAAAGAAAAAATAATAATATATTGATACATATCTGCATTTACAGTTTGTGCGATCAATACAGTAATGTATTTAGGAGAGTTTTCAGGATTAAAATATAAACTAGGATCGCAGATATACCCTAAACGCTCCATTCCCTCTTCAGGAGTAATGGGTCCATCTGTTGTCTGTAACTCTCTATTTAACTCAGCACTGAAATCATATTTAGCATCTACCCATCCTGTTCTATAGTTATACTCATACATCTTTATTCGTTTCCGCTCTCAATGATCTTCAGTGACTCAGTATAGGCTGTTATAGACCGTTAATAAATTTCTTATTTCTCTATTCGAAATGACTGCGAAGAATAAATAAAATAAAATGCGTAGAGTTTACGCATTTTATAAAAAACTTAGTTTTGAATATCAATAATCTTATATCTTGTTTCAAGAAGCAAAGAACCTATTTCTTTTCCAATCTCAGGTTGTTTCAATGCTTCAAGATAGTTATTTTCTTTGATTAATTGTTGATCTTCGTCATACCACTCCACAACAGTTACTTGATCACCATTAATTTTTTGCTTGATCACTTCCTGAGCAGACACTTTTAAAGTAGAGCCATCCAGTACTTTTTCTAGCGTAACAATCACTTCACATTTCCTATGTAACTTTTTAAAGTGCGTTATAGATACCATAGAAAAGGCTATTTGTGATGCAATAAAGTGTTTCAAACCATTGCATTTCGCTTATTTAGTTTTTTAAGGCATAAAAAAAACCACGCAATTGGGGTATTAACGTGGCTATAAAAAGAGGGTGGTTAATAAACATCTTTTATAAAAGAATATCTAACCTATGAAAAATATTATACCTAATTATTTTTAGTTAATCAATATTGTTGCAATAAAATTTCAATATGTACATTTAGCAACCAAAAAACCAAGCAATATTGCTTGGTTTAGCTTTTTTTCAAAGATTTTTAAGCATCTAGGACTTTATAAATTTTTGAAGATGTATTACTCTGAAATAATAGTTCAATCGAAGGTAATATTTTTTCACCTTTTACTTCAATAAAGTGAATATGCTGAACTAATGATGTATGCGGAACTCTATTGGCATGTGTTAAATGATTTAAAAAAGCTGTTGCGTAATGAATCTTATCAAATTGATCTTTAACTTTTATAAGTAAAGTTTTCATCGTTTAAACCCCACTGTTATAAACTGATCATTTTTATAACATGATTTCCCCATGTATAAAAAACAAACATTGTAAGAATTTATGGCATAGTTAATAATATTTATCAAATGTAAATAAATCAGAAGAATTACTACCAACATGCAACCAATTATTGAAACTCATCCGTTAGCCCCTTTTTTACCTAAAAAAGCTAAACTACTTATGCTTGGTAGCTTTCCACCCCCTAAAAATAAGTGGAAAATGGATTTTTATTATCCAAATTACCAAAATGATATGTGGCGCATCATAGGACTATTATTCTTTAAAGATGTATCTTACTTTTTAGATATTGCAAATAAAAACTTTTATCTAGATAAAATTAAAGCTTTTCTTCATGAATATCATATTGCTATTTTTGATACTGCATACAAAGTCAAACGTTTGAAAGGAAATGCATCGGATAAATTTTTAGAAGTGATTGAACCAAGCAGTCTTACTACATTTTTAACAGCAATACCTGATTGTAAAGCAATCATGACTACAGGAGAGAAAGCGACTCAAACATTAATGCAACACTTTCCTACCGATACGAAAGCACCAACAATACAGCAGTCAAGTCATGTACATTTCATAAATCGTGATATTAAATTATATAGAATGCCATCAACATCTCGTGCTTACCCTTTAGCGCTCCAAGAGAAAGCACAAGCATATCAAAAATTATTTAAAGAAATTGGCTTACTATAATTTAGATTCAAAAATCTCTAATACCTGCTTAAACACTTCCTGCTCAGAACGTGTTGCATCTACCTTATAAATACGTTGAGGTTGTTGCCGATGTAATTCTGCATATCCCTCTCTCACCTTAGAGAAAAAAGACAGTTTTTCTTTTTCAAAACGATCTAACTGACCACGTGCACGCGCACGGGACATACCAACTTCAATAGGTGCATCTAACCATAACGTAATATCTGGCATTCTTTCTACAAAGGTTTGGTTGAGTATTTCTAATTTTGATTTACTCAATCCACGCCCTTTCACTTGGTACGCAAAACTTGCATCTGTAAAACGATCACTTAAAACAACTTTACCATCACGAAGTGCAGGTAAAATGACTTTACTTAAATGCTGACTACGTGCTGCATAAATGAGTAAAAGTTCTGTATCAGGACACATGACCTCTGTATCATCAACCTGCAATAAAAGATTTCGTACTTTTTCTGCTAAAGCTGTGCCACCAGGTTCACGTGTTAAAATAACTTCTTTATTTTTCTCTAAGAAATATTCATGTACACGTTTAATTAAAGTGCTTTTACCAACACCTTCTGTACCCTCAAAACTAATAAACATTTATGGTGTTGCTCCATTCTTCTTTGCTTTTAAAACAGATAAATAACTTTGAACTGCCGCATTGTGCTCCGCGAGTGTCTCACTAAATTTATGCCCACCATTTCCTGTTGCTACAAAATAGACATTTTTAGAATCATCGGGATGCATCGCAGCTTCTATAGACTTGGTATCTGGTAACGCAATTGGTGTTGGTGGTAAACCATTCATTGTATAAGTATTATATGGTGTAGGTGTCCGCAGATCTTGCTTTGTAATCGAACCATCGTACTGGTCTCCTAACCCATAAATTACTGTTGGATCTGTTTGTAAACGCATACCATGCTGAAGCCGACGTACAAACACACCTGAAACTTCATTAAGTTCACTGTCTACACTTGTTTCTTTTTTAATAATAGATGCCATGATCAGCGCCTCATATTTATTTTTATAAGGTAGATTGTCAGCACGATTTTCCCATGCATGATCTAAAGCATCCATTTGACGATGGTATAAATTCAAAATAATTCGTTTATCTGTTTCACCCTTATTAAAAAAATACGTATTCGGTGCTAAAAGTCCTTCTAAACTCTTATAAGGTATTCCAAGCTCTGCCATCATTTGGTCATATGGTAAATTAACAATTGTTTTAGTCACAAATGGATCTTGACGCAACCGATCCAAAAGCTGTTTAGATGTTGTCCCATCAATCACCATAATTTTATTCATTTGAGAGTTTTCAGCATTAGACATAAGCTGTAAAACCTCAAGTACAGTCATTCCTTTTTCAACCTCATAAACACCTGCTTTTAGCGTGCCATGAACCATCAATTTACGATAAATTTTTACAACCGTTGGAAAATCAATTTTATTTTGCTGTGCCAATCGGTCGATCAAGCCTGTATATGTTTCACCTTGATTAATAGAAATAAATTGCTTTTGTCCATCAACAGGATATTGACGCCCTAAACTCAAACCATAAATAATCCAACAACCAGCAACAATGACAAATAGTGCAACAAACCAAAAGCGTATATTGGTTTTTTTCTTTTCAGGTCTATTTTTTTCCATTCTACTCATCATTATTACATTTGGTCTAATTTCAACAGATCAAATAATTGTTTAGTTATTTGATCATCTAATATGTGATTATCTATTGTTTGAACAGCTTGCATAGGATGTAGTGCATTACAAAAGAACATTGCCTGAATATTGGTTACTTCATCAATATAAACTTCGCGCTCTTGGCAAATAATATGAGATTTTTTCATTCTATCTAATATTTCAGCACGCATTACACCATGTATGCCATTATAACCAAGATAAGGTGTAACCCATTGTCCATTTAACAACAAAAAGCAATTACTGCTTATACCTTCAACAATTCTATCTTGAATATCTAAAACAAGTGCTTCTTTAATACCTTTATCTGTTGCTTCTCTTTTCAGAACAACTTGTTCCAATCTATTTAAAGACTTGACGCCAACAAGATTTGGCATTGTTATACCAATTTTATTATTTAAAATACTGCATGCTGCTATTGTTGAATATGGTGTAGCCTTTTGATGACTCGGGAAGAACAATAGATAAATATCTACTTCTTTTTCTCTTGAGAAATCATATCCTCGTTGCCCCTCACCTCGACTAAGTATTATTTTTAAAGTGCCATTAAAGTCCCGAATTTCTGACAGAGATATAATCAATTGTTTTTCTAAAGCAGTTTCATCAAAATGAAGCATTAAACATTCAGCAGATTGATGCAGTCTGTTTAAATGTCTAGACCAGAGCTGTATTTCGCTATTTTTAATGTATGCAGTAGTAAAACAGCCATCTCCATACTGAAAAGCACGATCTAATAATGAAGTATGAGTTACGCTTACACCATTTTTAAAACAAAACATAACTGCCCTCTCTTACTTTTTAATAGTGTAAATTCTTTATTTAAGTTTTTATACTTATTTTTATAAAAATGCTTAGATTTTAATAAATTAAAACTATTTTTATGAAGTATTTATCATGTTACATAAGTAAGTCTTATAGATTCAACCATTTACATTTATAATTTATGAAAGACATAAGGATTAAAATTAATGACACATTTTAAAATACATGTAATAGATGTTGAAAATAGTCTACAAAATTATATTTGGTTACTTGAAGATACCAAAACACATGAGGTCGTGGTAGTAGATCCAACAGAGGGAGAGATTGTTATTGAATACTGTAAGAATAATTATTTAAAAATAAAGCAGGTATGGCTTACACATTGGCACAAAGACCATACTGCTGGCGTACCAAAACTATTAGAATTCGATGCGAGCTTGCCTATATATGGCCCACAGCTAGAAGAAAAGAAAATTCCTTTTTTATCTAAGCCTCTCCAGCATCAGGATCAATTTAATTTTAATCATTTTAATATTGAGGTTTTGGCAACACCTGGTCACACCCTAGGTCATATTGTCTTTTATATTCCAAACATAAACTGCGTATTTGTTGGAGATACACTATTTGCTATGGGTTGTGGTCGCGTTTTTGAAGGGACGCATACTCAAATGTATCACTCTTTGCAGTTACTCACAAAACTACCAAATATTACTCAGGTATATTGCACACATGAATATACTTTAAGTAATGCAAAATTTGCATTATCTGTAGAACCTGATAACTTTATATTACAAGAGCGTGTAGAACACATTGAGTATTTAAGACTGCTCAATAAAATTACACTTCCAACAACCATTGCTCTAGAAAAAGAAACCAACCCATTTCTACGCGCAGAATCGATTGAATCTTTTTCAAATTTACGTACTCTTAAAGATAATCTATAGCGGCGTAATATTTGCTTACAGTATAACAAAAAGTGTAAATGTAACATTGATAAAATATTTTTATCTAAATATTAATTTTAACTCTATGATTGTATAGAAATATTTATTATTTTAGTAAGAATATTTTATTTTACATTTCAAGCCAGATTGTAACCAGTGTTGTTATTTTATAACATTTTTTTTTGAAACGTATTTTTTTCATATTTATTGCAATTCTACCCCTTTAAAAATACCGTATAGAACCTTATAAATAAGAAAGTACAAATAAGGAGAGAATCCATGAAAAAGGTTGTTAAAGCAAAAAACTTAATTGCTTTTCGCATTTGGTTAGAAAAATTGGGGTACTCAGTAAAAAGTTTAACTGACAATAAAGGTTTTACATTTAGTTTTAAAAAAGAATATGGTCTTGTGACTTACGATTTAGGTGGCAACTCATTAGCAATGCAATTGGGCGAAGAGTTTGAAGATCACTTAAAAGCATAAGTCTATTATATGGATCAACTCCGATTAAACACAAAAAAGCAAGACTCTAGTCTTGCTTTTTAATATATGGTGGGGATGAAGAGACTCGAACTCTTACACCTTGCGGCGCTGGAACCTAAATCCAGTGCGTCTACCAATTTCGCCACATCCCCTAAGTTTTACACCTCAGAAATTTTTCTAATAAATAATGGCAGAGGATAAAGGATTCGAACCTTTACGAACGGTTTTGGAGACCGTCATGCTACCATTACACCAATCCTCTAAAACTCAAATCTTAATAATAAAAAAGCAAGACTGTTATCTTGCTTTTAAATATTGGTGGGGATGAAGAGACTCGAACTCTTACACCTTGCGGCGCTGGAACCTAAATCCAGTGCGTCTACCAATTTCGCCACATCCCCTTTGAGTATTTACTCAGATTTTAGAATAACTTCTAAAAGTGGCAGAGGATAAAGGATTCGAACCTTTACGAACGGTTTTGGAGACCGTCATGCTACCATTACACCAATCCTCTACTATTTTTAACAGCATACTGCTATTAAAAATTGGTGGGGGCGAAGAGACTCGAACTCTTACACCTTGCGGCGCTGGAACCTAAATCCAGTGCGTCTACCAATTTCGCCACGCCCCCAATGGCTGTGTATATTATAGAGAAGTCATTTGTATGACAAGTATTTTTTTCCAAAAGTTATTTCACATGCACAAATAACATTCAAAACATAAGCTTAGCATGCTCCAACTACATAAACTTAAAATAAATCGAGTCTTTAAGTGCACCTATTGTTTGAAATCTATTCAATTTTTGTTTTTCTAACAACCCATCAATTATAAATTGTAAACCGCAATAAACTTTAGGCAGTTGAGCAAAATATTGCTGACAATGCAATTTCGCCCATTCTTCATAAGAATATATATTTAAACGTTGTTGTGCTAACCACTCATATAAAACAATACCCAATGCGTATAAATCTGTTTGCACTGTCTTATTTTGACCATGAAAAAGTTCTGGTGCCATATATCTTGGTGTTGCATTTAGATTAGATATATTTTCAGAAGAAGCTAAGACCGTATGTTCAAAGTCTAAAAGACAGAAGCGTTCGGCATATTCAACAAAATGTTCTTTTTTTATATCACCATGAACATATCCCGCTTGATGCAAGTTTTCTAAAGGCTCACACAGCTTCAACACTTGTTCTACAATCTCATGAATATTGAATTCACTCGGACTTCTATTCAAAAAAAATGATTTTGCTTCTGGCAGAATAAAACCAATATTATTTTCTGATAAACCAAACGCATCTAACGTTATAAAATTTGCTTCTTCAAATGGTAATAGAAAAAGGCTCCTTGGATGTTGAATATAAAAACTGTACTCGCGCTTAAAACCTTGCTTAAACTGTTCATGACCGACATCACTTTGACACTTCAAATAATAAAATTCGTCTGCCTTTTTAAAGCGAAAAACACGGCGTCCGTATTTTAAACTTTGTGACTTTGAAACTAACTCAGGATTCATCTTTTAATAAATCTGCATGAATTTTCGTAAGCGTTTTTCCAATACGTGCATAAATCTCTATCATCGATAGCTTAGGCCAAGTTGCACGTTCACCTTCTTTTTGTAGCTTTTTAAATATTTCAGGGGTTGGATTTTGCAATAAATAGCCATAATGACGAAGGTTATACTTACCAATAATATTAATATCTCCATAATAATATTGGTCAACGATGCCATAACCATGATCAAGCAAGCGACGAACTTGTGGCACAGCACCAACACGTTCACGTGTAAAATCCATCACACCTTTGGCAAAGACTTTCCCTTGCCTTCTCACAATGCGCTCTGGCCAACTTAACAAATCTTGACGATAGCGCTCAACATCACTTTGCATAAAAGGAACAACATGCGGATTTGCCTGACTCGCAATGCTATAATTCACATTATACAAGCGTGCAATTTTTTCTTGTGGAAAATCACTTCTTACACTGCCATCCACCCAACGTGTATTTTTCATAAATGGTACGTGTTTACCATCATAACGTTTTGCAACCAGCTCAATGGGAGAAAATAAAATAGGCACAGCACAAGATGCCAATACAGCACTCCAAATCATTAAATCGGGTGACATATAACGGTTTAATACTCGAGGATTTTGTGACGCATTATAAGGTGCTACTGCAATATTAATATCTAGACCTGATTTTTCATACGCTTCTGCAAAAGTAATATCGCCTAAATGCTCTTGTAAGAAAGTCTTCAAATAATTGACATCCGTAAAACCACTTGGATCTTTTAAAAGCATTTTTAAAGATTTAAACTGAAAAACCTGACTATAAAATTGATCGCCTGTAGACAATGCATTAAATTTCTCACTGTCTAATGTACCTAGCATGGCTGTCATAATTGCGCCTGCACTTGAGCCTGATAGTACATTTGGCAAAAGATCGTGCTCTTTAAGCGCCTTACAGACACCACTATGAAAAAGTCCTAATGTTGCACCACCTGAAAACATCAATGCAGGCTGACCATATGCGGTCTTACAGAGCTCAAAAAACTTAACTTTTTCATCCAATGAAATGACTTCATCAGATGCAGCAGCAATATATTTTAAGCTTTGATCAACAGTATCAATATAGTCTTCAATAATTTTTTTTGTACCCAAATAAGATACAACAAATAGCATTGGATGGCAGATATTCGCGACATCATAGGTCAGCCCTTCATGCAATATGCCTAAGAGATCTTTTACCCGACCCTGTTGTTTATATTTTTTGAGTAGAAATAACCGATGTGCAATAACATCACGATCAAAGTATGTCGACTCATCATCTTCCTTCCATGCTTGTATACCTGATGTTTCATCAAGCTGTTGTGCTATTTCTTTCCATTCATCATAATTATTTGCATGTACAAGCTGCTGTTCCAATCTTTTTATTTTATACGCATGCTGAAAATTTATCGCATGCTGTGATAGTAGCTTTAACATTCTATGTCCTAAATTTTTACCAAACCCAATCGCTGTTGAGTAAAATTAACTAAGTATAACTGTATCTATAAAACATTTTATAAAATATAAAAAGAGCTGAAGTACAGCTTTTATGCTTTACTTGTAAATTGTTTTTAAATATTTTAAAAAGTAATAAAGCAAACCAATGATAATACAAAATTATGGCACATATAGAACTCCCCGATCATCTTATTGAGTCACTCTCACACGTTTTACAACAACTTAAACAAACCCTACCCGAGCTAAAACAAGAAACCGATTTTTCAGCACCTGCCTATAAATGGCAAAACAGACAACTTATTGCTATTCACTCGCCTAAAGCGATGCACCTTAACGACCTCAAGGGAATCGAGAGACAAAAAGAAGTCATTATTCAAAATACTGAGCAGTTTTTAAAAGGTCTACCTGCAAATGATATTTTGCTCACAGGCTCTAGAGGAACAGGTAAATCCTCTATTGTTCGTGCTTTACTTACCCAATATCAAGATCATGGATTAAGACTCATTGAAATCGAACGAGATGATTTATCCGACCTACCTATAATTCAAGCACAAATTAAAAATAGACCTGAAAAATTTATTGTTTACTGTGATGACCTTGCATTTAATGCAGAAGATGAAAATTATCGTAGTTTAAAAAGTGTTTTAGATGGCTCATTACAATCTGGAAACAACAACTTTATCGTATATGCAACCAGTAATAGACGTCATTTACTTCCTGAGTTTATGCATGAGAATACACCAACAACTCGGGTAGACGTCCCTCAATATACAGAGTTGCACCCTCAAGAAGCGATTGAAGAAAAAATATCTCTGTCTGATCGTTTTGGCTTATGGTTATCCTTCTACCCTATGGATCAAAGCTTGTATTTAGAAATCGTGGAACATTATTTAGAAAAGAACGGCTTAGAATTTAATCAAGAAGTTCGCCTACAAGCATTACAATGGTGTCAAATGCGAGGACAACGTTCAGGACGTGCAGCCTATCAATTTTCAAAGCATTGGATTGGCTCTTCTCAATTAAAATCTCAAAAAAATTAATTATTTAAAATACTATAAAGATATCACTTCTTGCTTCATCAAAGCATGATCTGATATCTCCCATGATATATAGTCTCACTAAATATGTTACTATAAGTAATGATATGACCTAAAAATATATGTTTTATTACACTTTATATCGCAAGATGAATATGAAAATGGTTTAAGATTTTTCTATTCTATATTCGTATTCATTTTAATTTTTAAAATTTAATTTGTGTTAGGATAACAATATGTCTGAATTTTCAATTCCCCTTATGGCGGGTGAAGTCAACGCTATTCTTAGAAAAGAAAAACAACAACTCCGTGTGCCAATTCAACCTCAACCACAAAATGCAGAAGAAGCCGCTAAACTGAGTATTCCCTTTCAAATTGGTGATCAAATTTGGATTCAAGAAAACTGGGCAGCACATTGGTCATATAACGATGCATCTGCTGAAGAATGTAAAAGCCCTAATGTAGATGATGATAACTATTGGTATCAGGCTGATGATGTTGGATCAAAAGGTTCAAAAGGCAGTCCTGCTTCTTTACGTGGTACATGGCGACTCGCAGAAACGATGCCTAAATTTGTTTCTCGCCTACATCTTAAAGTTGAAAAGGTTTGGATAGAACAAATTAAAGACATTAGTGAAGAAAGTGCAAAAGCAATGGGCTTCCTACCTGAGTTCTTTAAGAATGTAAAAGAACAAGAGTTAAGCGAAGACTATGAAGCAACAGCAAAAGATGCTTTTTTAGAAGACTGGGAGCAATTTCGCGGCGCACTTGACTTATGGACTTATGCTGTAGAGTTTAGTTTAGATACAGACCAGTCAATGCTACACCCTGCTTTCTTAAATGACCGTGAAACTCTCACTTATAAAGTAGATTGCTTAATTACAGACACTAAAAGCGAAGAAATAAAAGAGCTTAGCTATACAACTGAAGATAAATCATTGGTTTGTGCACTTGAGCATGTATTGGTTGAAGAATTTAAGAATGACTTCAAAGATTTAAGCCATGACTTTAACCATCTTGGTGAATTCTTCAAAATTATCGATATCGAATCAATTCGTTATGTTCAAGAGCTCAACCATATCGACTTAAACTTTGAAGTGCGCGCAAAAAACAAACGTGTTGAAATCAAAGTCGAATTACTTTCTTTATAAAATATAAAATTAAAAAAAAATACCCACATAAATGTGGGTATTTTTTTAACTGCCTATGTCTACGTTAATTGAGCCATCGCAATTTTTTTAGTGTCTACTTTCACAGCAGCATTTTGATAATCGCTCATCTGATCAAAATTCATATATCTATAAATATCAGATGACATACTATCAATTTGCGATGCATAAGTTTTGTATTCTTCAGGTGTTGGTAATTTACCTAAAACTGCCGCAACCGATGCAAGCTCAGCAGAAGCAAGGTATACATTTGCTCCCTGACCTAGACGGTTTGGAAAGTTACGTGTAGATGTCGAAACAACAGTTGTATTTGGTGCAACACGTGCTTGGTTCCCCATACATAATGAACAACCTGGCATCTCTGTTCTTGCCCCAGCACGACCATAGGTATTATAGAAACCTTCTTCCATTAACTGATGTTCATCCATACGCGTTGGTGGTGCTAACCAGAGTCTTGTCGATAGCGAACCACTTGGTACTTTATCTAACAATTTACCTGCTGCACGGAAATGACCAATATTGGTCATACAAGAACCAATAAAGACTTCATCAATTTTTGCACCTTGAACATCAGATAATAATTTTGCATCATCTGGGTCATTTGGACAGCACAATACAGGCTCTTGAATGTCTGCTAGATCAATTTCATAAACTTTGGTGTATTCAGCATCAGGGTCTGCTTTCAACAAGTTTGGTTCTGCTAACCATTTTTCCATATTTTCTACACGGCGTGCCATTGTACGTGCATCGCCATAACCCTGCGAAATCATCCACTTCAACATCGTAATATTTGAGCGGAGATATTCAGCTACTTTCTCTTCAGAAAGTGTAATTGCACAACCAGCAGCAGATCTTTCAGCAGATGCATCTGACAATTCAAAAGCCTGTTCTACTGTTAGCTCATTTTCCATTTCAGTTAAATCAATTTCAAGAATACGGCCCGAGAAAATATTTTTCTTGCCCTTTTTCTCGATGGTTAAATCACCTGCTTGAATCGCATAATAAGGAATGGCATGTACAAGGTCACGTAATGTAATACCCGGCGCCATTTTCCCTTTGAACTTCACAAGAATTGATTCAGGCATATCGAGCGGCATAACACCCGTCGCTGCAGCAAATGCAACCAAACCAGAACCTGCAGGAAATGAAATTCCTAATGGAAATCGTGTATGAGAATCCCCACCTGTACCCACAGTATCAGGAAGTAACATACGGTTTAACCAAGAGTGAATAATACCATCGCCCGGACGTAGTGAAACTCCACCACGATTCATAATAAAATCAGGCAATGTATGTTGCATTTGAACATCAACAGGTTTTGGATAAGCTGCGGTATGACAGAAAGACTGCATTACTAAATCTGCAGAGAAACCTAAACATGCTAAATCTTTCAATTCATCACGCGTCATTGGGCCTGTGGTATCTTGCGACCCAACCGTTGTCATACGTGGCTCACAGTATGTATCAGGGCGCACCCCCTGACCTTCAGGTAATCCACAAGCACGACCCACCATTTTTTGGGCAAGCGTAAAGCCTTTACCCGAGTCATGCGGTTGTCTTGGCTGACGAAACAATGTTGATGGTTCAAGACCTAATGCTTCACGTGCTTTTGTTGTGAGTCCACGACCAATAATTAAATTGATACGACCACCAGCACGCACTTCGTCAAGTAATACAGGTGTTTTCAATTCTGAATCAGCAATTTGCTGACCATTTTTAAACGCTGTAACTTTTGCCTCTGCTTTATTCACTTTAAGAAGGATTTCATCCCCCATGTTCATATCAGAAACATCAATCTCTACAGGTAGTGCACCAGCATCTTCCATTGTATTAAAGAAAATTGGCGCAATTTTTCCACCTAAACACACACCACCATCTTTTTTATTTGGAATATGAGGTAAGTCTTCACCAAAGTACCAAAGCACCGAGTTTGTTGCTGATTTACGTGATGAACCTGTACCAACAACATCACCCACATAGGCAACTTGGTTTCCTTTTGCAAGCAATTCTTTAATTTGCTGAATCGGACCCACTTCACCTTGCTTTTCAGGATGAATACCATCGCGCTCATTCTTTAACATTGCTGTTGCATGTAAAGGAATATCAGGACGGCTCCATGCATCCTGCGCAGGAGATAAGTCATCAGTATTGGTTTCGCCTGTGACTTTAAAGACAGTAATTTTAATTTCTTCAGGTACATCTTTACGGCTTGTAAACCACTCTGCATCTGCCCATGACTGTAAAACGGCTTGTGCATTTGCATTGCCCGATTTTGCTTTATCAGCAACATCATGAAATGCATCAAATACGAGTAATGTTTTTTTAAGTGCAGTTGCTGCAAGTTCGCCAAGCTGCTTATCTTCAAGTAAATCTACAAGTGGCGCTACATTATAACCACCAAGCATTGTACCCAATAAATATACAGCTCTTTCTTTAGTGATAAGTGGAGACTCTGCATCACCTTTTGCAATTGCCGCAAGAAAAGCTGCTTTCACATAAGCTGCTTGGTCTACACCTGCAGGAATACGGTTTTCTAGTAAGTTAACTAGATAATCTTCTTCACCTACTGGCGGATTTTTAAGTAATTCAACCAATTCAACAGTTTGCGTATCATTTAATGGTTGCGGTGGGATTCCGAGTGCGGCACGTTCTTCAACGTGTTGGCGGTAAGCTTTTAGCACGGTTTTCTTCCTCTTTTTTCTCAAAAATTACTTACTCATCCTATTGCTGTAAGTAATGTACTGTTTAAATTTTACTAGAGTTAATTCAAAAAGTTAATGTTATTTGGGTGTTTGTTTGTGATGCTCATTATTTTCTGGCGAAATGGTATATATAAAAATAAAGCACTCTATGTGAGTGCTTTATTTCATTTATGGTTGCTGTGCAACACAACTGTCATAGCGTCCTTTGCCAAAGTCAGCCATTGCCTTTTCTTTATCGGCCATTTGTTCATACAATGGTACTTTATATGCTTCTTCTACAAGACTCACTAAATAGTTACGTGCATGTTCATCTTGAATTTTTTTGGCGTTGTCTAGTGCTGCACTTTCTGTAATACCTTGTTGACGATCTGTCATAATATTATATGCAGCACTTGGAATCGATTTACAAAACCCTTGCCATGCTTCTTGCGGAGACACTTGTTTATGTCCGCCACAACCTACCAATAAAATACCACTCACTGCGAGCAATAATAATTTCTTCATTCTAGCTCCAAGCCAATATGACTTTATTTTAATCCATGCAAAGTGCTTAATTATGCTAACACTTTGCCTGATTTATCATGTAATTAAAAGCGCCAGTTATAGAATAAATCGACTGCACGTTCGACAGACTCACTCGCTTCTAAATACAAACGTCTGTTTACTTGATAGCGTAATGTTAACGTATTCACTGCTGTAAATACCCCTACACCATAGCGTAAATATAAGTCAGGTGTAATATAGCCTGTTACACTCACCTGCGTATCATTACCTGTACCTTGTGCATCTAAAGCGAGACCACTCAAGCCAAATGCATGACCAATTTGGTTTGTAAATGCTCTTGTTCCACCTAGACCCAAGCTAATGCCCGCTGCGGCAAGCGTATTATTCACATCAGATTTAAAACCTTCCGTTTGGCTTAAACTACTACTGCCTTCATTAATACGTCCCGTAATTAGAGCATTTAATGCTTCTTGCTCAGATAACCCCCCATCATTATAGATTTGAATATTTGGGGTAGTTGCTGTGCCTGTAATTCTAACACCTACCGTCGTATTCGAAATTTTCTTCGTTGTATCTATATCTAATGTTGGATTTGCAAGTGGCCCATTAAAACGGGCAATCGCACGATTTAAATCTAACGATTGTCCATAAGCTTCAATCTTAACCTTTTGACTCACACCAATCGCTCCATTTGCACTCATTGCGATTTCTGTACCTCGCTGAGATAAATATAAACGACCAGTCAAAGGAATTCGGCTATTAAATCCTTGGAAAATAACACGATCACCGAGTGCTAAATCAATATCAGCCTGTATATTCCACGGTTTTGCTGCTTTTAGAATGGCAATTAAATCGTCACCTGTATGAACTACACGTGCATCTGAAGATACATTAATTACATCAGGGCTTGTTTCGGGCATATTAATAATTGCACGAGGAATATCAATTTTACCATTCACAACAATACTTCTAGACATTGGATAAATATCTAAATCTACTTTCGTATTTACAAGTGCTGTTACCAAAGGTGTTTGTTTAACAAGTAAATTATCGCCTTGTACTTTCAGTTGAACATGTAAATCATCTGCCCAATTAACAAAACCATCAATTTTTCCTGTACCCGGCCCACTATTAAAGATCCCCATAATACTTGCCTGATCTTGTCTAATTGCAGAATATAGTTGAATATTCGTTAAATTGACTGGCATCGAAATCATACTAATAGAGCCGTCTTTTAAACGCAGATCACCAGTTGCTAAAGGTTTTGAAAGTGTTCCATTAATTTTTCCAGCAAAATCTAATGTTCCCCCAATACTTCTTACATCTGAAATAAATGGTTTTAAAAATTTAAGATCGACCTGTGAAAATGCAACTTCGCCCTGCATCGGTAGACTTTCATCATATGGATTAATCACCACACTTGCATAGCCATTACCAATATTTGCTGTTTTTACATCAAAACGCATTAATAAGCCTTGAGCTACACTTTTAGTAATCAAACTCATTTGTTGATAGCTTGTCGTTGTCGCAGGGTCATCAGGATCATCTGAAGAAACACCAATCTGACCATTTTTTGCAATAATGCTGGCATCAATATTTGGTTTATGACCCTCAGACCAATTTGCTTTCGCATAACCATCAACCTCTCCAGTCATTGCTAAACCAGTTGGCATAAATGCTGCAAAGTCATTCAAGTTCAAGTTATTGGCAACAAATGAAACATCTCCACCTGTTGGGCTAATCTGCACAGGCTTATCAAAGCAAAGTTTACTTTGATTACTTGCCCAACAGTGCTCTCCAACATATAGCTGTTTTGTCGCTGTGCGATATATAACATTTGCATTCGATTGCTGATTTAAAACAGCACGTACAGAGTCAAATGTTCCTTTCTGAATTTGCCCTAACCAATCATTATTGGCATTAAAACCACCTGCCAACTGAACATAGAACTTAGAATATTTATTCCAAGCTTGTAGGCTAACAATATGTGCTGCTCGCGTACCTGATAAAACTAAGCCACCATATTGAATCTGCCTATTACCATAATTCAAATTGGTCAGTTCTGCTTTTAGTGTACTTGGTGTTGTTTCAGAAGTAGGAAGTTCTCCACGAATACGAACTTTCTCAACATTTAGTTTTCCAGCATATGCAAGATGATCTACATTAATATTTGCCGTCGCTTTCAAATTAGGCTGTGTTTTTAAATGTACTGAACCATAAGCATTCCCTGAGAGTCCACCATAAAGATTTGATAATGCAGGTGCATTGAGTTTTACATCTAAATCTTGCGCATTTCCTGTCACTTGAACTTGATTACCTGCATAAGCAAGGAACAAATCATTTGCTTCAAATTGCTGTGGCACTAAGCTATTATTTTTTGTATTTAAAACTAAACTAAGTTTACCCTTACCACGCAAAATTTGACGATTGATAATACCCGCTAAGTTCAAATCTTCTATAGAGATACGCTTTGCCTGATCAGACCATACTCCTTGTGTCTTAATCACACCAGAGACTTCACCTTGCACATTAGATACAAAATATTGTGGTTTAAACTTCACCAATGAGGCATTCATATTCCAACCAATACCATTATGTAAGTTTACAACACCATTGGCTAAAACTTTACCAGCAGTCCCTTCATGTTGGAATTGATTCACTTGAATACTATCTTTCGTACCCGCAATTTTAATATTTAATGCACCATCTGCATCTGGATATTGGCTAGACTTCAAATTTCCATTATAAATTACACCATAACCGCGTAATCCACCGCCATGCTTTTCATCATTCATTAAAATAGATGCTGTAGTATCACCAGTTAAACGAATCGTCTCTTTCTGTTGAGCCATTTTTCCAGTGAGATCAATTGCTTTTAACTGAATAATTTGTGCATCTTTTTCAGCATAACCATTTGCTTTCAATGACCCATTGAGCAGATCTACAGGTGCAGCATCAGCTACAGTTTGTGGATTAAAGTTTTTAGCCTGTAAATTGGCTTCCCATTTCAATTGTCTTTTTTCATTAGGTAATAATACTTTTGCATCACCTACAAGCCCACCCTGAGGCGTAATATATTTAAACGTAGAAACATCCAAATCATGCGCATTCAACAGTGCATTTGCAATATATTGCCCTGTAGGTAGCGTTCCCTTTGGATTTTTAATAATATCTAAGTTTGCATTTACTGATGTTTTTTGCCCTTCTAATGCAATATCTGCCTGTCCTTTAGGGCTATTCAACCACCCAATATAAGGCATAGCACGATTCATATCAGACCATGAAACATTCATTTTAAGTGGCGATACAATGTTTTGATGTGCTGTGTTCTGTTCATCTTGTATCAGTTTAAATTTAATTTTTTCATATTTATTAAAATCAATAAATGCATTGAGGTGAGTCCCTTTATCTAAATCACCAGTTGCACCTAACTTACCATCCATATCAGGAGGCAAAAAGTCTTTAATAGAAGTAGGAATTGATTTGTCCGATGCTTTTAGACCATTTAGCTGTCCTTTTACATCCCAACGTAGCGCCTTTTCCCAATTCAAAATACCTGAGAGATTAATAACACCTCCCATTAAATTACCTTGAAATTGGTTAATCTTCATTTGATGTACATAGTCCACATATAAATCTGCTCTATAGCTTCCTTTCGGTACATCTTTACCCGACAATTCAGTATTTAAATTAACAGACATATCTGAAGCAGAACCATTTAAATAGGCAACTCCCGATGGAATAAATAGTTTTTGGTCTGTTGCGAATGGCAAGTGGTAATTTTTAAAGTTTAATTGACCATTCATCGGCACATTATCACGTACAGGGTGAACAATCATTCTTCCTGATACTAAATCTGGAGTATTTGTTGCAAAACCTGCTGCTATTGTGTCTAGCGTCCCTCTTGCATCGACAAAAATATTTTTAATATTTAATGTATGTAGTGATGGAATATCTACTTGTGCAGTCACATTTAATGGATACTTTTGCTTAAAGTCCATCATACCTTGTGCTTTATTTACAGCAACGTAATCACCAACCTTTAAGTTTGCTTCTTTAAATGTAAGCTTAGTACCTTTCCAAAGCGTATTCTTCAAATGCAAATCTTTGAGGTCTGTACTTGATGTTGTCGTTTTTATACGCAATACATCTAAATTTGCCTGATCTAAACGCAAAGTCACAGGCATATTAATATCACTGAACTCAAAAGGCTTATTGCTTGGTGGTTTCTTATCAATAATTTGTAGTTCTTGAATATTTGCGCGTGAGAAGTGAACCTCTTGCTCTAAGACAGCGCGCCAACCGATCACCAAGTCTGCACGTTTAATTTTGATTTCGAGTGAGTCTAAATTGACATCAATATTATTTAAAATAAGACCATCTAAAAAACTACCGCGTTCATACTGATACTTCAACATACTTTGATGTGAAAGTACGCGATCTAATAAAAATTTGCTTCCTTTATCTGTTGAAAACATCACAGCAAGTGCTGCTAACAACACAACAAGAATGCTTAATAAGGAAATAAATACTCTTTTTAACCAACTTGATTTTGGCTTTTCTTGTACAGTCATGCGTTTTCTCACCCAAAAATCAAAGCTCAGAGCCAATAAAGAAGTGTAAACGGATTGGATGCCCCGGATCAGAAATACCAGAAGCAATATCTAAACGAATTGGCCCAATAGGAGACTGCCAACGAATACCCGTCCCTATACTATAAGCAATTGGGTTACTAAAATTCTTGTTATAGGCATTACCAAAATCGGTAAATATTGCAGCACGCCAACCTTCTTTAAATTGATAGTTATATTCTAATGAACCTACAGCTAGTCCTTGCCCACCAATTTTATAACCGTCTTCTTCAGGAGATAATGCTTTATAGTCAAAGCCTCTTAGACTCTGATCTCCACCTGCAAAGAATCTTAAGTTATATGGAACATTTGCAAAGTCATCGGTAAAAATATAAGCAAGCTTTGCACTGCCAATAAACTGGTGATTATAATTTTCCCCTAACGAATAAATGAAGCTCCAGTCTGCATTAGCAATTGCCATATTGGCATCTGAAACAACAGATTTTGAGCCTAATTGAAGCTTATATGTTTGCTTAAAACCTTTCACAGGATTAATTGGGTCATTACTATTGGTTTTAGACAATTGATAACCAAATAATAAAGCCTGTTGTTCAGGGCTAGAACCGGGTCTTAGAAATGCAGCAGGCACATCATTGGTATTTACTTGACCAATTTGATGAATTTTATCCAAGCGATAACGGAAACCAAATGACTGTTGCCACCCACCAAAAGGATTACGAATAATACGTTCTGCACCTGCAATTGCTGTTTCAGTTGTCAGGCTCATATTTGGCCCAACACCATCAAACTTATTACGTTCATAACCAGAAACTAGGTTAAAATAATCATTGAGTGGATGCTTATATGGAATCGTATAATGCGCATCAATTGCTTGACGAATTTGCGATACTTCCATATTGGCATCAAAAGAATGCCCATAACGGTTAACAATCGCACGACGATACTGAGTACGCACACGAACCCCTGTATCTGTACCATAACCAATACCTGCTTCTGCACTATTCAGCTTATCTGCATTTAATGTCACAATAACAGGGACTTCTTTCGTTTCACGTGCTTGTGCTTTTAATTGATTTTGTTCGTTGTCTTGCAATTTTTGTGGGTCAATTTGACCATCAGCTTTTTTAGTTTTATTTTCTGTACCTGCAAACTGTTGCTCATCTACAACATGCTGCTTTACTTCTTTTGAAGAAGGGTCAGATGTTGGCTTAGTCGTTTTACTTTTTGTTGCAGCATTCTCTGAAAGTGCTTCACTCAGTGTAATTTTTTGCTGATCAACCAACGCTTGAATATCAGGTGGAAGATCAAGTGGTTTTACAATAGGATCTGGCTTAACAGTTTCAACCAAACTCCAATTAAAGTATCGACTATTGGTTAAGTTGTTTGCTAAAGTATTTACACGCCAAAATGTATAATCATCTCCATTTTCCCAAGGCACCATACTTTTTAATACATTCATATTTAATGGAAATGGTTTTTTAGCATCACTCATACGAAACTCGACATTCGCCAATTTATAGCGCTGCCCTGTTTCATAACGTAGATTAATATCTGCCTTATTCTCAGGCAGCTCAATTTTTAAATCGTGTAAGCGCCAATACGCATCAAAATAACCATTATCACTTGCTGCTTCTACAATTCTTGATTTTGTTTTTTCATATTTTCCTTGATTCAAGATATCACCGATATCTAGGTCAGGAATAAGTCGAATAATTTGAAACTGGGGTGTTGCCGCACCTTGCCCTGTAAAGTCAATATTTTCCTCAGCAACTTTCACTGGGTCATTCGGTGTAACAAGTACACGTACTTTATTATTACTTATTTTTTGAAACTTAAACTGAGCATTATAATAACCTACAGCTTGTGCTGCCTGCGTCGTCTGTGCACGTAATTGTGGTAATGCAGAACTATAATCATCAAAAGCTTCTTGCGTAAAAGTCGAAAGTTTATTCTTAATATTAGTTTCAAGAAGTGGTGGTGCACCTTCCACTTGTGCAGATATCTTAGGAATAGATAAAGCAGTAATATCACTACGTGGCTTTAGACGATAAAACCAACGTTTAAAAAATCCTTTTTCTTTTTCTTCTGGCTGTACTTCAAAAGTCGCATCATCAAAAATAGCACCTTTATTCTGCCCTGCATTTTTTTGTGCTTGTGTCAGGTCATCTTTATGCGCACTTTCAATAGATTGCATAACTTCATTCACATTAACTGTACTACCTTGAATTTGGTTTAACTGCTGTTCAGTTTGTGGTGAAATTTTAGTATTTGCAGGTAAGCTCTGTCCTCTATTTAATTGAGCTTGTTGTTTGGCCTGATCTGCATCTTGCAATATCTCTTGTGCCATACTTTCGTCTACAGGTGCACTAGATATATTATCTAAATCTTTTAAATCAATTGGCTTAAAATCAGTGAGCGCAGGGTTTTGTTGCTGTTGTTGTAAAAGTTGCATGCTATCAAGATTTGATGAATTTTTTGCCACACTTAAACTAGAAGCATTGTTATTTGAAGCTGTCGATAGTACATTTTGACTTGTATTCGAATCTGCTGTCTGTGCAAAACTATATGAACAGAAACTAAACAACAAACTCGTACATATTAAGCGCTGAAGATCATTCACCTTTAATATAGTTTGTACATGCTGAACAAGGATCAGCTTTTTAAAATGTTTCTTTAAAAGCATAGAAGCAACAACCAATTTTTTTATTGTCGGAATGATGCTGCATCTGTAACAATTTATGCCACGAAGAGGCAGTTCCATCAAGTTTGATCTATCATACATCATTTTAATAATGAGATAATCTATCATCTATCTATAATTCTACAGTTTTTTTTGAGCGTATCTACAATATGGAAAAAAAACAAACGTTACTGACATCTCGGCGCTTTCTTCCAATGTTTTTAACACAATTTTTTGGCGCACTGAATGATAATGTGTATAAACAGTCTTTACTCCTTGTAATTACTTACGGCCTCATTCAAAACACAAATAATAATATTAGTATTTTAAATAACTTAGCTGCCCTACTGTTTATTTTACCTTACTTTATTTTCTCTGCAACTGCTGGGCAAATTGCCGACAAGTTCGAACGGTCTCAGCTCATTCGTTATATCAAACTACTTGAAATTGGCATTATGGTTATTGGCTCTTGTGGTTTCCTACTTGGGCATATTTCACTCTTATTATTTTCATTATTCCTAATGGGCGTACATTCAACCTTCTTCGGTCCTATCAAATATGCCATTTTGCCTGAAATTCTAAAACCCAATGAGCTCATGACGGGAAATGCACTTTTCCAAACAGGCACATCCCTTGCCATTTTGTTTGGTATGATTTTAGGCGGTGCCGTTATTTCTATCTCACATGACCACCTTATATGGGTCTGTATAACAGTTTTAAGTATTGCCCTTTTAGGTTACTTTTCAAGCCGATTTATTCTAAAACAACCTGTCAATGACAATCATATTGATATTGATTGGAACTTTTTTCGTACCAGTTGGCAAACTATGTCGTATGCCAAAAGTATTCCTGTCATTTATCTTATTCTTCTCGGTAATTCATGGTATTGGTTTTACGGCGCATCTTATTTAACACAGATTCCTGAGTTAACACATAAATATCTCAATGCATCTGAGAATGTTGTCAGTCTACTTCTGACCTTTTTTTCTGTAGGTATTGGTATAGGCTCTTTACTATGCCGCAAAATAGGTGGCTCAGAGGTCAATATTAAAATGGTACCAATTGGTGCTATCGGCTTAACTGTGTTTGCTTTTTATCTTGCTGGTGCACTTTACTTTGTACCTGAGCAACCAATTACGTTACAGTTAACCGATATATTCACACATGGTCTTGTTTATTACCATGTCATGCTTGCAATTATTTTATTAGGTATCAGTGGTGGTTTCTATATCGTTCCACTATATGCGCTCATGCAAGCCTATTCACCACAGTCACATCGTGCACGTATTGTCGCGGCAAATAATATCTACAATGCAATATTTATGGTTGCATCAGCAATCTTTTCGATACTTATTTTAAGTATTCTAAAAATAGATATGAAAGTTTTGTTCTGTATCACAGCGATACTGAGTGCTATATTTAGTTTTTGGTTGCTTAAAAAAGTTAGACCACTGCTAAAAGAAACCAATGCTTTAGAGGATTACAACTAATGCGTCATTATTCAGGCATTGATAAAATCATTCAATCATTTGATCAGGGTCTACGTAGCCTTGTTCCGGGTGCAACGAGTGCACATCGAAAAAATCCTGCTGAAGATCATGTATCTGCTCTTTCTATACGTGAAGCTAGACATGTTGCAGGACTAATGCGCGTCAACCATAGTGGTGAAGTATGTGCTCAAGCGCTCTATCATGGGCAGGCACTCACAGCGAAACTCCCCAATGTAAAAAAAGAAATGGAACAAGCTGCTATTGAGGAGCAAGATCATCTTGCATGGTGTGAAGACCGCTTAAATGAGTTGGAAAGTCTACCAAGTTTTCTTAATCCAATTTGGTATGGCTTATCATTTACTATGGGGGCATTTGCAGGTATTGCAGGTGATAAATACAGCTTAGGGTTTGTTGCAGAAACAGAGCGTCAAGTCAGTTTACATTTAGAGGATCATATACAACAGCTTCCACCTCAAGATATCCGATCTAGAAAAATTTTAGAACAAATGAATGAAGATGAACTTCACCATCGTGATACTGCACTTGAAGCAGGTGGTGTTGTACTCCCACCACCGATTTGCGTTATTATGACAACCGTATCTAAATTAATGACAAAAACCAGTTATTACATCTAGTTTAATTTTTTATACATTGTTGTAGTGGTAAAAATACGGTGCGGTAGTTCGATTTATACTGAAACATCAGCGTTGGATGTTGAATAAGCTCTGAAAGTGGAATTTTAACATCTAACGCGAAAGGCATTTTCTTTACATTAAACTGCCAACTCTCTTTTTCATCAGCATTTTTCCATGCAATTAAATCGATATCTAAAGAAATTTGATGCGATGGCCTTACCCTGCCCGAATCCTGCTCAAGTGCTTTAATCAATATATTTAAACACTCTAGGTTCATATTTGACGTACGCAATAAACAGGCACAGTTAAGGTAATCCTCTCCCACATCATCTCTACATGGAATTTGAAACACGCGAGAGAGGGTCAGATTCCCATATTGCATCAGCTGTTCTAAAGCCCAAGTCAAATTATTTTGAGCATTCAAATTACTCGCAAGTGCGAGTGCAAAAGTCATTTCGTTGGCGTTCAAGGCGAATTCCTACTGAATTTGCTTGCGCGATAATCGCAGGCTTACGAATTGTAATAGTAATTTTTTCAATACCATTAAATGTTTCAAATAGCTTTTCTAATACAAGCTGTGCAGCATGTTCAATCAATTTTGGCTGAGTTTTTTGTATAACCTCAGCACTCAACTCACAAATTTGAGCATAATTGATTGTATCATTTAAATCATCAGAAATTGCTGCCTTCGATAAGTCATGATAGATCATTAAATCTAACATTAGTGGCTGATGAATTTGTCTTTCCCAAGCAAAGCATCCAACCACTGTATCTACTTTTAGACCTTCAACTAAAATTACATCCATATTGAGTATTAACCTACGATGATTGAAGCATTTTCAGACGTTCATCTGCATAAATATCCGCATATGGTGCAAGTACTTTCATAAACCGATCGAAATACAATATCTGCTTAAATAATAATGCGAAATCTCTTGGGAAATGAATACCGTGCTTTTCACCCACTCCTACAATATCTAACATAATTTCATTTAAATCTGCAGGATTGCTTGCAAGTATTTTCTGAGGGTCTGTCAGCGCAACCCCATTAAAAAGGCGTTCAATATCTTGTGCAAGCTGTTGAATATTTACTTTTTGGTTTGTCATACCCATCTGTAGCATACTTTCTGCCATATCCATATATTTTGTATGCTGTAATGCATCCATAAATGAAATACAAGCTTGCCACACTTTTGGTTTTAAGATACCAACGATCCCAAAATCAATAAATCCAACGCGCCCATCTTCAAGTAACATAAGATTGCCCGCATGCAAGTCAGCATGAAAGCTTTTACACATCATCAAGCTACCAAACCATGTATTCATAATGGTTATTAAAGTTTGTGAAGCGTCTTTACTGTATTTTTCAACAAGCTTAAAATCGGTCAAAGGGACACCATACAAACGTTGCATGGTTAAAACACGGCGTGTTGAATATTGTTGGTACACTTTCGGTGCAACAACATCTTTGTTATCTGTTGCATGAAGATATTGCACAAAATCATCTAAATTATTGGCTTCCTCTAAGAAGTCAACTTCACGTACCATACGATTTTTTATTTCTTCAACAATATCTGCTAAAGATGCAAATTTCAGTTTTGGGATAAACCGCTCTAAAATTTTAGTTGACCAATGTAAAACACTTAGGTCGGTATATAAAATATTCTCAACCCCAGGCTTCTGTACTTTAATGACAACATCTTCACCAGTCACAAGTTTACCAGCATGAACTTGTGCAATAGATGCAGAAGCAAGCGGTGTTTCATCAATAAATGAGAAAATCTGATTTAATGGTTTATTTTCAAATTCTTCTTTTAGTACAGATTCAATATAGCTATATGGAAGTTTAGGCGTCTGATCTAAACAACCTTGAAACTCCTCTACAAATTCTCGAGGAAATAGAGATGGTGTACTTGCAATAAACTGCCCAAGTTTAATATATGTTGAACCAAGCTCTTCAAACGTTTCTCGCATTAATTTTGCAGTACTCGGTTTATCAGTCGCATACTTAATTCCAGCCTTCGCCGCCACGAATGTTGTTTCACTTATACGGGCGACAGATTGAAGACCATTTAATAATAAGCTTTTCTTCATATATTTTAACGTTAGTTGCAGTTTACTCAGTTTAACAAAAAAAGGTTTTTAATCATATTTTTAATCGACAAATCGAGCAATCTTCATCTTTTTCAAACTTAACAATACGTTGAGACATCGTTAAGCCATTCCACAATAATATTTTTTGTACTAAAGGCGCTTTTCCTAAACCTAGATAAAGAAGTGCATGATGCGCTTGTAATGCACCCATCACATTAGGAACAGTTGCTAAGACACCTGTTTCACTACATCGCTTTGCATCGTCTTCCTGTTGTGCATACGGAAATAGACACTCATAACATGCAGATTGTGGCTGTACCATAAGCAACTGCCCCTCATAGCCTATTGCTGATGCACTCAGTAAAGGAATGTTGAATTGATAAGCATGACTATTCACCAAGTAGCGTGTTTTAAAGTTATCACATCCATCAAGTATAAGGTCTTGCCCTTGAAATAACGAATCAACATTGCTCTCATCAAGTGCATGAGTCACGGAAATAATATCAATATGGGGATTTATTTCCTTTAGTTTTGTAGCCATAACATCCGCTTTAAAAAAACCAACATCTTGCCGACCAAATCCAACTTGCCTTTGTAAATTACTTACATCAACTTGATCTTGATCTATAAGTGTTATTTTACCAACGCCCGCACGTGCCAAAAGCTCAGCAGTAATACAGCCTATTCCTCCCACACCAACAATCAGTATATTAGATAGTTTTATTTTCTCTTGCGCATCAATATCCCAATCATCTAAAAAAATTTGTCGGCTGTATAACTCCATTTCTTCATCTGAAAGTGTCTGCCAAATTTCCGCTAGATGATCAGTCATATAATATTCCATAATTTATGCTATGCATGAATAATTATACTAATTCTTCTATGAGAAAAAATAGAAGAATTAGTATAATGTAATGACATCTAACTACGTAATGAATGACAATTCCACTCATAAGCCGAATAAATATTAGTCATATAATTTTTCATTAAATAATTTTTCTTGTTTTTCAATTTTCTTGCCGCTATTATTCTTTGCATATAGGCGTATAGCTCAGTTGGTTAGAGCGCTACGTTGACATCGTAGAGGTCTCCAGTTCAAATCTGGATATGCCTACCAATATAAAACAAGGGTTTACAAGCAATTTCAATGACTTGTAAGCCCTTTTTTAATTTCTGCAATGTTGCATATGTTTTATTTGTTGCATTAAATAGTCCAAATAAACCCTATTTTGTGTCATGATTGTGTCAGGATTTGTGTCAAGAAATCGTGTCGAGCGCTTAAAATTAAACGTAGCGCTCAAATAACATGTATTTTTTACATAAATTTACAATTCATCAATAAATGGAGTTTTTAGGCGTGAAATTACCTAAGCCTCGTCAACGTGGAAATAGTTGGTCTATCTCAATTACTGTTCACGGTAAACGAGAATACTGTACTCGTGATACTGCTCAAGAATGTTTACATTGGGCGATGAATCGTACTATCGAGGCAAACTCTACCCCAAAAGAAGAAATCGAAGAAAAAAAGAAAGTCGTTACAACTTTTCAAGATTTATTTTCCATGTATTACAAAGCACATGGTCAAGATACAAAGTCTAAAAAATACATCAAAGAACAACTCTCCTCTTTTGATAAAAAGTTTGGCAGCCTTGCTCAAAAGAATATCCTGGATATTACTGCACAAGATCTAACGCACTGGCGCAATAAAAGACAAAAAGAAGTATCTGATGGAACCGTACTAAAGGAAATTTCTCTCTACAGTGCAGTATTCACTTATGCTCACAAAGAACTGTTTTTACTTGATACAAATCCATTCTTTGGTCTTAAGAAACCAAAAAGACCAAAAGCTAGGAATAGACGAATACTTCAGAGTGAAATCGAACTTCTATTAGAGAGTTTTAATTACGAAGTCGGAAGCTCACCAAAGACCAGTGGTCAATACGTTGCATGGGCATTCTTATTTGCATTAGAAACTGCAATGAGACGTGGTGAAATATTGGCAATACGCAAGAGTCATATATTTGACGATCATATCCATCTTGAAGACACAAAGAATGGTGAAAGTCGTGATGTGCCCCTTACTAAGCAAGCACGGCAGTTATTATCCCTTATAACTCATAATGACAATAGACTGATTCCATTAACTGAAAATGCTTTTAGGCTTCAATTTGAAAGAACAAAAGCCAAAGTTGGCTTGGATGATTTACACTTTCATGATACTAGACACGAAGCTATTACAAGGCTAGTAAATGCAAGAAAGCTACCTGTTGAGGTTTTAGCTAAAATAACAGGCCACAAGACAATTAAAGTGTTAGTAAATACTTATTACAACCCTAATGTCTCAGATATAGTTAAGATGCTAGATGATTGATTTTAGTATTACAGTTTTTATGCAGCAAAACATGAGAAAACATACATCATACGCAATTTTTTAGTAGGGTTTTGACAATTATTGCTAAATCACACATTTGTCAACCAAGATTTATTGCTAAAGATGGGATTTGTCAACCAAACGCCTTGTGTCTTGATGAGTGCATCATGCCTGTACTTGCAGTCATTATATTTCTTCACCGTATCCACCGACCAAAGAATCCACGCCTTTCCTGTATTTTCATCTAACGTTTGAAGATCAGGACAAGGCTGTAATAAGTTACTTGGTATCTGTACTGGTGGTTTGACTTGATTTGATGAGGTCATTGAGCTGCACCCGACCATCGTCATCGATGCACACATTACGATAGACAGGGCGATCAATGTATTTATTGATTGTCCTAGTGACGTATTCAACTTTTGTTGCTTGCTCAGCTTTAAGCTTTTCATAATCTGCACTCACCTTGTTCATTTCGATTTGCTGTTGTTGAGCAGCTTCTAAATATTTCTGTCTTTGTTCCTGTATATAAGCAATATGCTCTTGCTTCTGCTTTTCAATCACTTCATCTTTATGATTCAAAATCATAAGTAAGCACAGAATTAAAAAAGCGAGTAATGCAATGAAGCACTCTCGCCAGTACTTCAAAGCAAGTAATAAATAAGTCATTGGTTTGCCTCCATGCATTTCTCATAACGGTTATTTTGACGTACATACACGCCATAGCAGTTATTAGATCGAATTGAACAGTCACGCCCTGCGGTGTATTTATATTTCAGAAGTGCTTTACAGGCTTGGACGTAATTGCCTTGAAGTAAGTTGGTTCTGATTGAGGACTGATTGAAAGTGCCAATACCGAACTGGTACACGAAATCGATGTAAGCGTCATACTCGCTTTGAGCGAGTTTTACATTCGGAATGGATTGTTTGAATTGTTTCTCTACTTTTGAGATATGGTCTTTTAAGTAGTAGTCGGCAGTTTGTCTTGAAATTGGTTTATCATGCATGGTGACTGCTTTGCCATTTGGATAGACCGTGGTGCCGTGGCCGATGGTAGGTACATCACCTTGCGTTGGCCGAACAGGTTTGGAGGTAAAACCTTCATCAGTTCGTACACCATAAAACAGTGCGCTTGATGCAGTGAGTAGACCTATAATAATCTTATGTTTATTTTCCATTTTCCAGTTCCTGAGACTCTTTGAGTAGTTTCTGCATCTCTAATCGATGACGCTCTTCAGCACGTATTTCTTCCCGTTTTCTAAAGCGCCAATTTGACCAAACACTGATAACCGCAATACAAAAACCACCTACCGTCGTGCATGTGGTGATGATAGTTATCAGGTCGTGGTGTGAAATGAGTGCGATAAAGCCAGAGCCAACCGTAGTTGCTGAGCTTGTGAGTGTTGTTGATTTACTAGCAATAACTGAACTTGCTGCATCGACAAGTGGTTGTTGATCCGACATTTTTCCCTCTGATTTATGATTTTTAGGCAATAAAAAACCGCTCAGATAGAGCGGTTTCGTATTTAACTAATTGACTAGATATTATTATTACTTAATTGCATAAATATATCGTATGTAATAGGTGAACTAGGGATTGTTGTACATGTACCTATACCTGATAGCTCACCATTGTTTCCTGTACGAGATAGTGATGGTGTTGCAAGTCCATTCTTAATATCATCACCATTATTGTAAGCAACTTTAGCATCGGTAATTCCTGGTATATATGAATTATAGTTAGTATTGCTCACTTGTGTATTCATATACTTTACTAAGTTCATACTTGTACTGATGGCTGTTGCTGTAATTCTCATTAGCGATGGGTAGTTAAAAAAGTTTTGTCGAGCAACTTGTTTTGAGTCAAATGCCATAGGATAGAGAATCCCATTTAAACCACGTGTAATATTCAGCACAAAACTACTTGATGTTCCTGCATCCCCCCAGTCAAAACCTACATTTACAAGAGGAGTATCCCAACTTAGCTTAAACATATTGAAATTATCTAAGGTGATATTAATATCAGCATTATCCATATAACGTGTATGGAAATCGAAAGGTGTTTTAGTTGTTGTGAACATACTCATATCAACTTTACTTTCTTTGAAATTAAATCCCTCGACAATATTTCTTGCTGAGTTCAATGTGCTGAAATTGGCTATGCTATAGACTTGAATTTTTAAATTGTCTCTAAAAGTTAGATTCTTAGGAACAAAGCTATTGTCACTAATACCTATTAAACAGCTTGTACTTCCAGTAGAGAAATTCGAAGAAAAGCTATAGTCATAATTTGTTGGATCTTCTGCAATAATATTGTTGTAGATTGCAATAAGCTCTGAACTTGCTTGTGTCGTCTGAGTGTTGGCATTATAAACATTAAACCATAATCTAGAGCTTTGCTTATTATACCATGTCATACCCTGCTCATTTGACGTTAGATAACGACATGATGTGAATTCATTATCATGGATCAAAATTGGTTTAATATTCGTAAATTCTTGAGCCATATCAAATTGAATAAAATTACACATGGTATGTATTTTATTATCATAGAAATGTATGCCGCCTTTTTGACCACTTGGGTCATAATGCTCACGTGTTTCAAACGCAACAATCATAGAGTTTTTATAACCACTCACGTAGTTATTATAAAGTTTATGTCCAAAGTTATGTGCTTCCCATACCGACCCAATAAGAGACATTTTTGGACATACTGTTTGATCTGAAATAAAATTATTGTTGTATCCAATTGCATTGGTTGCAAGAATATAAACTGATGAATGATCAGTGTTAATTGTACTATTGCAGACTAAGTTCTTAAATGTACAGTTGGAGACAACAACATTATCACCATAGATCTTATTAGTTAAATTGCCAATTGCATTTGTTAAATCGCCATTTGTAGCATTGCCAACAAAGGTCAATCCATCAATTAAAATATTACTGCTACGAACCATTAATAGAGCATAACGAGTTTGATAAGCCGTTGTACCCATATTTCCTGATTGCGTGAAATCTATGGTACCACCGCCATAAATTGATACATTATCTACAGCAGTTGCCTCTACATCACTTCCACCACCAACCCATGTTTTATTTGCATCTGAATGAAGTCCAAAAAGGATAAGATGAGGGGCATTGGGCTTGTTGTAATCAAAATTTGAACCAACGATAAGCGTTGCTGTTTTATCAACCATGAAATTCATGTTTGATGCGAGCTCTATAATTGAAGGGTAACTTTTATTATAAGAGGAAGCCATTTGACGGTTGACTAAAAACTTACCATTTGTTAGCTGTACTTCACCAAAACCAAGCTTATAAATTGCCTGTAAACATCTTTCGATATATGGCTGGTCATCAGTAACCCCATCACCATATGCGCCAGCTTGATAAGCATTAATGGTGTTATGGCTATCTAGGTGGAGAGCCCAGCCATTAATAATAGTGACATTATCATTTTGGTTACTAAGAGCACTTCTATATGTAAAGGTTCCACCACCTCTATAAGTTGGCAATGAGCTAGTTGGTTTATAGTACCCTTTAACACTTACCGTTCTACCTTCCCAAGCATCTAAACCCGCTAAATCTGCAACACTTTCGACGGTAGTCACACCCTTTTGGTTGAATAGGTCTTGTGTTTGGGCATCAGTAATTTTTGTTGCGACAATATCTGTAATCCAACCATTTGCACCAGCACCTGCTGCCTTAGCCACCTCAAGTGTTTCTTTTAACTGATTAAGTGCATCAACTTGTTTTGAGTCAAAATTGCTTGTTGCTTGATTCACCTGAGAATCAATATTTGCTAATATCCCATCAATATCTAATTCGGATAATTTATCTGTCTGCCCCAATATTTTTCTTAAAATAGCCAATACATCATTTAAGTTTTTAGTGTTGCTTAAGATCGTATTCCAGTTCGTTGCCATCTTTATAATTCCTTATAGTTTCATAGCCTGTTGCCACATTTGGTCAACTTGATCGTCAGTTAATTGCAACAGATTTACCATATAGAGCACAGAGTCGCTTTGTCTTTCAAATGAACCCGCATAGTTATATTCAATATTGATTTGAGATTTCTTGGTAGAATCAGAAATAGCATTAATTGCTGCTTCGGTTTTATCCAAGAGGTTGTTCTGTAAAAGAGCCAACTTAAATTGACGTTGAGTTAGAGGACTAAGTGTTGCCAAATAATCCTCTCTCTTTTGTATATCTGTTCTAGAGTCAACCCATACACCATTTTCCAACTTTGAATATGCTGATGGTCTTGGTGTAGATATCGTTAAATCTTTAAAAAAAACACACTGATTGTTAATTGCCGTATATAGCTTATCGTGCTCATCAGAAGATATGAGTTGATAGCCATCACCTAGATCTGCATCAGATTGTCGAATATCTAGTGCTTGCTTGTCTACATTTGCAAAATAAAATACATTGTCCATTAAAATATTCCCACAACAATAGCTTTAGCGGTAATTGGCTCATCATTCATGCCAGTCCATCTACTAAATCGAGCACATAATTGTGTCTGTGCACTTGTACCTCGATATCCGTCATACATCACATTAACAAGCCATTCCATCGCTTCTAGGAAATACTCTGCCGTTGCACCTTCCTCACTTAATTTGATTGATGAGGACATGCGTTTTTTTAATGTAATTGGTAGAGCAAAAGTAGCAACTCGACAGTTTGATCGACCATTATCGCCAGTCGTCTGGTTAACAACACTATCATTTGTCCAAAGCGACATTTCAATGATTGCTATACGTCGTGCATCATCATAGGTGATGGTGTAGTTATTGCCTGTGACCACTCTCAGAGCATCAGTATTGGCACTCACTGAAATATTGGCTGTAGATGAGCCATCAAATACTGCTGAACCATTGACCGCACCACTCACTTTAACTGTTGCTGAGTTGTCTAGTTTCTTATCAATAACTTCGTTTATCTTTAAGAAAGTTGCATTGAACAAATAGTTAAACCATTGTCTAGCTGGACGTATACGTGATGGGAATCCAAGTGGCAGATTTAGATTATCAGTACCCTTTGATGCAGTAGGGTCAGTAGCGAAATCAGGCAGTTTATCAATACTCATTTTCACCCTCGAATATTAGTTTTACGCCCGAAGGCAATGGAAACATCATTCTCACGAGCTCTCTTTCCCATGCCTCATAGCTATCAAGAAAGGTGAATGTGATTGACATATCCAGGTTATCTGTAAATTTGAATTTTTTAGTTAGAATTAATGACAAGATATCAATTGCAGATTGTTCAGAGCAGTCCGACTGATTTAAAAGAATCTTGGCATAAATTACGTTGCGAAATAGACCGGTATCCATAACCTTTGCTGTGGAGTCATTCATACCTGACTCACGCCAGTAACCACCGACTGTAGGATCATCTAGCTCGCCAAAAGGTAATGACCCGTCTTGATCATCAAAACCAAAGAACGGAATAGGAATTGCATTAGGTATCGCGTTTGGTGCACCGACCCAATCTGCAATAATCTGTAATTGATCCCCTGTTGCAGTGGCTAAGTCAAACCTCCCATTCATTGACTGCAAGCAGTTAATAACATCTATAATCGGCTCAATTGATGCTCGAACTGCTGCATTAAATTTTGGTTGTGGTCGGTGCTGGCTTGTAATGAGAGATAAGAAACTTGATGAGTCCATTTACCCCCCTGCGATACTGATATCTATGTTCTTTGTTTCACAATATGCCACTTCATTAAAACTTAATAAGAAGTCACCGGAAATCTGCTGTCCATCAACTGTGATAATGATTGATGAAATATCGTAGGTCATTGAATCAAGACCACCGTACAGACCCGCAGGAACATAGATTTTATTGAGTGCAATCTTGTCACCAATGTCTAGCTGATTCACATAGTTAGCTATTGCTTGCTTGATTGAATCGCCAATATCACTCGTGTAGTCCACAGTGCTTTGAGCGCCAATGATAAAACCGATACTTCTAACATTTGGTCGATAAAACTGTACGATGACAGCCTCACCAAAGTTGTCATTGACAGAAACACTGGTATTGCCATACCACCCACAACCCAATGACTTCTTAGAGCGCATGGTCTGAGCGATAGCATTTGCGTCGCCGCCTGAAATCACTACACATAACGTATTTGGAGGCAATCCAAGGCTATTGGTTTGCTTGGTATCATTCTCATAGGTTTTACAGCGTGATACACCTGCGAGGCTGAATAAAGCACCCTTAATACTGTCTGTTTTAGACTGAGATGGGATTGCAACTGATAAGGCTTGTCGCTGCTTTAAATGAGCATCTTGCTCTACTGCTGTTCCGAGTGTAGATGATGCAACATTTGTTACACTCTGCCACCCTCTTGTTGGCTTCCCTATGGTTGTTACTGATCCAGCCATTGCCAATATTGCACCTGCTTGAGATGCTGTTGCAGTCACTACAATTGAGCCACTAGATGGGATAGTCACTGTTGCTGGTAATATCCATTGATTGTTATTCTTGTCCACTGCATAGCCATTCGTAATCACTGTTCCTGATGTGCCCGTAATGGTCAGATCAACAGTTGAGTAAGTAGGTAGTGCACGTTTAATGCCGTTAATCGCGACATTTCTTGAGAGTGCATCACCTGTAGCTGTTTTTGGTGAGAATGTTGAATATGCATCTACACATGCAGCACCACAGTCTGAGACAACACGAGCAATCACACCAAGCCACTGTCCATCTTGGCTATCATTTTCTAAGTAGGCATCATCACCATAAATAGCCTTATACTGGTCTTTTAGATAATCTAGCGCCTCAAAGTAAGTAGGTGCAGATACACCTGAGTCCGTAATTTGAGGAGCTATCGTGGTTAACGTCATCTGTTAATTTCCTCATCCAATGAATATGTGCCATAAATCGTGTTTATTGTCATGGTGACTGTAAGCTTTCTTATGTTTGGATCAGTTTGGCTTTCAAAGTCCTCAATACTCAAAACACCCTGCGTTTCCAAAACACGCTGTCTAAGTGCTAGCTCGTATAAGTTCCCAGCTTTCTTGCCAAGTACGGCTTGATTCCAACCCGTACCATCTGAAGTATCTGCAAACCATTCCCCAATCCAAAGGTTGAGCCGTGTTTTTACTGATTGTGCAACCGCTTCAGCAGAATCAACATAGAAGTCGTTTGCACTAGAACCAAATACGTGGTCCCCGTCTTGATCTTGCTTTCTATAACGCATAAAAAAAGACGCTTTCGCGCCCCTCTATCTTGATTAAAACTATTGTGGCCCACTACTGGTTGATCCACCGCCTTGAACACCACCATGCTTATGACTAAACAGACTGATTGTTTTTGCAATCACATCAGCAAGTGATTTAATAATGCCTGTTACAGTCAGAGTTTGAGTCATCTCTACAGGGCAGTTAAATGTTGCTTTTTGACCAAAGAAGTTAATCTCACCGTTTGGAGTCATCTGTATCTTGCAACTACCATCATCAGTTCTAATTTCTAGATTATCTGTTGATATATCAGATATTTTATTAAGCTGAGATTGTGGCCTAAAGAATGCAAAACCATCTGATAGGTCATGCTTTCTCATGTCAAATGGGTCTTGTATACCACCTGATTGCCACCACAGATCAATATTTCTATCGCCAAAATTAACGAGACACTCATCACCTTCTCGAATAGGATGGGTAATAGTAAAACCACCCGCACAAGTGAACATCACAGGCACATCAAGTAGCATTGGTAAATTGACTGTTTGAATACTGCCATCTTGCTGTCTAATTGGAATCTTAATCAATGGCTGAACATCGACTGTGACATTATCAGGGTTATAAGACATGACCTCACAAGGTAAACAAGTCCACAGGTGTGCTATCTCATCTCGTATCGACTCTTTAATGATATTGAGATGTGTTGGGGCTTGTTCTTCATAACTAAGTGCCATTGTCATCTACTCCCGATATCAATAGACCTGATTTTGGAACAACTGTATCAACACCGACACAAATAAGTGTGCTGTAACATTCATCACCACGCATATCGCCATAGTGCTCTACAGAAACAATAATAAATGTCCCTTGAGCATTGGTTGCTAGGTTTTGGTTTTTAAATGGCTGATCAACACCCTGTTGTCCATATTGCACATCGTAACTTTCTGTCTGTAGATTTGATAAATCAATCTGTATTCGACCATTACGTTTGAACTTAGGATTAATCAGTGAAGTTACTTGCACCCCTTCACTTGTGAGCCTTGGCATGCCGATCATTCCGTTCTCTTTATTCAGAGACAGCATCGGAATGACACTATATTTACCGAGTGGAATAGCGTTAAAAGTATCGTCATCTACAGAACAACTGGTGTTATTGTCTTTATAGAATTGATTGGCATGACGATCTAAAGACCCAAAAAACACTCGCCCTCTTGGGTATCTTTGTTCAGCTAATTGAGGCGTTTCACCAATATCAATACCATAGCTACTGTATTGCTGAAGAATGAACTGCTGCATGTCATTGAGTGATGTTCCTGCTGGCAGTGAGTTATTTACAACAGCAGCGCTTTTTACCGTATCAGCACATTGAGCAAGAATACATAGCCAAGTATCTGTCTGGTTGTCTCGACCCTTTCTAAACTGAAATGATGTCCCTCTAAATAGAGTTTCTAATGGCCCTGATTTATAGCCAACTTCAAGAATGACTTGAGTATCCTTATTTTGACTATTCTCACCTGCAAGCGTATTCATTGTTTTGTGAGACATATTATAAATATATATCTCAGCGTACTTGGGTTGTTCCGTTGTTGGCTGTGCTACATGGAATACAATTCTAAACTCGGATAGATCAAGTGCTTGTGGCTGATCCTTATTGATTTGAACAGTAAGCCTACATTGCCGAATCCATTGCTCCATTAGCTATCACTCCAGTACAGGGTAATTTTATCGCCCAAATCACTAAAGTTTTGTGCTTCACTATCATTCACATTGACGACATATAAAGAGCCTGGTAGAACATGCTGATGTTGAACAAGTAAATCATCACCCATCACCATTGGAATTCCTAGCACCAATGGATTTTCAGCAGTATCCAATATGTCTAGAAACCATTTTTGTGAACGATAGATTAAGCGGAGTTTATAAGTTGTACTTCCCAAAACCACATTCAGTTTTTGGTTGTTGCTAGTGAGTGGGATATTAAAATAAGCCATAACTAACTCCCAAAAGGATTAAGCAATGTGTATGCACCGCCTTTAGCCCCACCCATCATTTGAGATAACCAAGACTCATTTGTTGCTTGCTTTTGTACCGTTCCATTGTCTTGAACCTGAGAGGTCTTAGATGGATCGGATTGTTGCTCTAAGAGTACTGTTGCTTCTGAGGTTTTCACGATATTCACTTTTTTAAATGTGATATCAATCATCAAAACATTTTCTGTTTCAGGATCCGTTGTACACTCAAGCGTTTTAATAATCATATTGGTGTACAGTCGCTTGCCTGTAGAAACGATAAGGCGTGTGTATTTATCTTGAAGTGTTTGGAGTACTTCATATATTGCGACAAGGCCCGTACTCCCTGACAGCAATGAATCACCAACTAGACTATTTAAGCGACCAGCACTTTCAGACCAACCTACCTTAATTGAGACTTCAGGCGGTATTTTGTAGGCATGGTCAGAGATTGGAGAACCTGTTTCAACCGGGTGCTCTGTAATTTGCACTTCATCTTTATGCTTTTCTTCAATAGTTACATCGGCAAACAACCCCATGATTGTTCTACCTTTGCCGGCAAGCAATAAAGAGGCAGCTTTCTCTGTATAAGGTGAGCTCGAAGCAGTGCTGTAAGCTGAACTTAGTAAAGACTCTATTCCCATATTTCACCTATAAAACACCATTCAGATGCTAATTTTTACTTCACAACTTCTATTAATTTAGCAATTGCATTAATAATATTTGGCGCTTGCCATAAGAGAATTGCAAATAAGCAAACTCCTGTTACTTTCCAAAATCCATGTTTTTCCATAATCACCTCTACTTTATGTAGAATTACTGCTATACTTTTAGACATGAATATTTATTTTCCTCTTGTTCTTGTCTGTTCAAGTTGAAATACAAAAACCCCTGATGCGACCAACATCAGGGGTTTTTCTTTGGGCATAAAAAACCACCCATAAAGGGTGGCTTCGATTACTTAATTTAATAAATAATTTGAATTAACTATCATCATCTTTTTTGTTTTTTTGTAAAAACATAACAATAGCGAGCGAAACAATTATTCCTATGCATGCAGTTGCAAGTAAAGGGTAACCCATACTTGCAAAAACAACTGATATTCCCAACAAAGATAATGTTGTGAGCAAAGCAAACCACTGACCTATAGATTTTATCCGTAGCTCACCTTTACGCAGCTCAGATACTGCTTTCATTTCAGCAATATTGGCATCATTAATTTTTATATTTTCAGTGTGATTTAGTTTTTGTATTTCCATTTCATGCCTAGACTTCTCCATAGAAAATCTTTGATGCTCAAATGTTAAACTCATTAATTCTCTAGCCATCCCTGGATATATTTCATCATATTGTTTAAGGATGTTAGGCGGCAGATAAGGGGATCTTACTGTATGTTGTTCAACATGGAGTGTATGATGCTTTTGGTTTGGCATGCGTGGTGGCTTGATGTATTCATTATCATCTAGTTTTTGGAAGCCTCCATCAATCTCAAAGCTATTTTCATCTTTTTCCATATTGATTCTTTAACTCTGAGCTTAGATTCTTAGTCAATAGAGTTTGGAAGCTCTCCTGTTGAAAAGCAACAACTGCATGAACACTCTCTTGCTGAACAGATACAACAGAGTATGCATTGCCTGGTGATGTTTCTCTAGCTCTTAGTACTCGTGCTTTATAGTTCTTTTTCTGAGGAAACATATCAAAAGCAGATATGACACCAGATGCAAATGCACTTAGATAAGTCATAATAATCTCCCTCTTTTAAAAACACATCACATAGATATCTATGTAAAACTTATTTTATGATTATAACAAATAATACTAACTAAGAAATATACTATAGATCTATAGCAAAACAACTACATGACAGTGCAGTTATTTAAATTTAAGACATTTACACTCACAGTTGACAAACTATTACAAATAACTTTTACAGTAACGCCCCCATCTTGACTGAGATTATAGTCATCAGAATCAGCATTTCTATAGTCAATTGCATTTAAAAATATTGGCTTACTTGGGTTATCTGTAGAAGCTTCAAGTGCATACATGTGAGCTGCTTTTTGCTTATTAACTAATGTTATACTGCCTTCGTTTGGTGTAATTTTAGTCAGTGTAATACTATTAATTTCAATTCTTTTATCTTTGTATTTTTGCATAAATAGTTCTTGATTATTATCAAACTCTTGTTGCAAGTTCTCAGCACTACTAAAAGTTTCTAGCTGTTTTGTTTCTTTTGCAAAAGTAAATGATGAAGCTAATGCTACAAATGCAATTGTCAATAACTTCTTATTTATCATGAATAATTACTCAAAAAATATGTATTAAATATAAGCTGCAAAAATAAATGGCGCAAGAGCAGAAACAACAAAGTATTGCAAACAGTACTGATCCAAGCGAAACTCTACATATATCGACAACAATTAGGCATAACAACTAATCTCTTTTTAGTCTACTCCCAACTTCTTTCTCAGTCTTTGATAGACAGTAGCTATAGTTCTTACTGTCTATTAAATCACAATCACTCCCCAAATCGACTTCTGATGCTGTTTTCATAATTGAGGCTAATTTTTCATTTGATGCAACAATCTTACTTACTTTATCTAGTGCGAAATCATTTAGATGATCTTGAAAATAATCTACAGAGAACATTCTTGTTGGGCTTTTAAACATTGAGCATCTAGCTATTAAATCACCATCTTGTTCAACTACACTTTTACACATTAATGCTATAGGTTTGCTTAAATCTATGTCTTCAGCTTCATTCCTTGTTAGGCCACTAATGTATAAGTGATTTAAATATCCAACATCAAAAACACCTATAGGATTGCCATAGCTATCTTTTTGAATGCTTGCAAAATTACCAACTATTCGCTGATATTTTTGACGGTACATCTTTTCTGATGAAAATGAATTTTTCTGAAAGTTTGCAAAAACTTCTATTGGGGACTCAATACCCGGATCAAGTGAAATATCTTTCTGAGCAATACCTGACCAATTAAAAAGCGAACTCCCTGATGAGAGCCAAGCCTCCATATCATTCATAAGTAAGAGCTTTTGAGATTGATTAAAATCAGCATTTGATAGGGTTGGTAAGATAGCTATTAATGCAGTAATTATTTTTCTCATGTTGTCTTAAAGCATCCAGTTAATTTATTATCATTACTAGATGTACAGTAAAAACCATCTTTTTTAAACTCTTTGGCATCCACAGTATTATCAGAATTTGCACCTATAGATAGTGCGCAGTTATCACCAGAACAATCGCTTTCGACATAAATAGAATCTTTTTTTGATTTTAAAATGTAATAACTACCTCCAGCACCGCCACCATTTTCGATAGTGCACGGTGTTGGCTCACTTCCATTGAAAGTACATATGCCTTTTTTATTTGGAAAATCATGTGCAAATACATTAGTCCCGCAAAGGAGTAGTGCTAGAAGATAGTATTTCATATTGTTCACCTTAAGCCATTACGCCCCTAGTATTTCGTGCTAGAAATATCTTGGCATTATCTTGGCTTCTCTTTACAGCATTAGCAGACTCTTGTGGATCTTTAGCGCCATTCACTGTCATTGTTGTATTGTATTCTTGATGAATAGTAACATTAGATGCAAATGATTTAGTAGAGTTTATTTGTGACTTATTAGGATTACCTCTTGGTGGAGCAAAACTATTTATTTGCGGACTGCCAATACCAAAGTTGGGCTTGGAGAAGTAACTTCTTTGATGAGCCTTAAAGGATGGATTCTGCACCATTTCCCCTTTGGTAATTATACCATCGTGATTTGAGTCCCAAACTTTGTTTAAATCATATGCTGCTGTCGCTTTTTTATACCCCCAACCTGTAACAGCACCATAAACATCTCCAACAGAGTATGATCCACCCTCTTTGAATCCTCTCTCCTTATAATACCGCTCGACATATTTCATTTGTTCAGCAAAAGATAATGATGAGAATTGATCACGAGTCATGCCATAGTACTTATTTTTCACGCCACCAATACCTTTCATAAATTGGATTAACCCTGTAGCCGATGACTTTTTGTTTTTTGCACTAGGACTGAATGTTCCACCTGTTTCAAATGAAATTACCGCAGCTAGATCATTTGGATCAACACCTATTCTTTTCGCTGTTTCCTGAATTACTTTCGCCTTTTCATTGGTAAAGTTTTTACTTGTGTAATTTTGACTATATTGGGTTGCAGCACCTTTCACCCCACCAACCGCAGCATGAGCAGTACCTCTTGTCCAGTTTATAAAATCACGTGCTAAATGAACTGTGCCGTCCTTTATATCCTTGAGTGTACCTTTTGGGTCATGTACAAGCTTTTGAACAAACTCAATTGCCTTACCAGTCAGACTGGAAATCAAATCCATAAAATCTTTAATTTTTTGGGTTACCCAATCAATCTCTTTTGTCCATTGAGACCAATCAAGAAAAGACTTTCCGCCCTCTTTCCATGTTTTGTAATCATCATAGAGTGCAAGGATTCCTGCAGCTAAAGCAGCAATAATACCGAGTGGTGTGGCAAGGAAGGCAACCCGCAATAAACCAAGAAGGCGAATAAAGAATTTCAATGGTGCTATGAACAGAAGGAACAAGCCAAATGCTCTTGCCACACTACTGAATACTGTAGCCAGTAGCGCAAACCGAAGACCAATCACCAAACCTTCTTTAATTTTAGGATTCATCTGACTAAAGGCATGTACCCCCATAAGAACAAGGTGATTCAAACCTTTAAGCACTGGAATAAGCGCCTTACCGACCTGCATAACAATGACTTGAAACCCTGTCTTAGTAATCATAGACAAATCACGGTATTCACTCATGAAATCGTTACCAGACTTCACAAGTTTGTCATTCATACCAAGTTCTTTTTGAATCTTTTGGTACTTCTCCATATTGCCGATGAATTTATCATCACGCATGGCTAAAAGTGTTTTTTGATCTATTCCCAAAGAATTTGCATAGGCATTAGCTTGATATGACGGCATTTTAGCAAGGGTTGTGCTTAGGTCTTTCATGACTTCAACACGATCTCTCAATGCACCATTTGAGTCCTTGGTTTTTACACCAAGACTATTAAGCATTCCCTCATATCCGGGAGAGTTACGCATTTTCTCAGCAAGGCTTTCTAAAGTGCCTATCGCGTCCTCTGCACTACCACCCATTTGAGAAATAGCATTACCGTACGCATTAATGTTTTCAGCACTTGCACCTATACGTTTTGATGAGAAGTAGAGTTTATCGAGTTCACTTGCCGTTTGACGGACTGCGAGAACAGCACCAACAGCAAGCGCACCTAAAGCCATATTGAGGGATTTAGCTTTAAGCTCAACACCCTGTAATGCTCCTTGCATCTTCGCAAGGCCTGCATTGTCTGTTTTGAATCCCAATGCAACGAGGAAGTCTTTAATTGTAGCTGCTTGTGCCATATCTATCGCCCGTAAAAAAACCACCCGAAGGTGGTCGTCAAACTACTTGTTCGCTGCTTCTCTCTCCCTTGCTTTTTCAACAAGGTATTCATTGTCAGCAACAACATCTAAAGCATCATTCATTAATGAAATATCATGTAAATCGATAGTTCCATCTTTTAATGACTCAAACTTACACATGCCTTTCATGACCGGTCTTAATAACCAATCTTCACCGTCAGGCAAGCTTTTATAATTTACGTGGACTGCTCCTGCAAAGCTCTCGCCTTGGTAAACAGCCCTTGAATAAAATTTCCCATGCTGTCACGAATTACCGCAACAACGAGTGCAAGCATCTGCCCCAACTCCAAATCATCAAACATGATTGTATTGTTTTGACAAACCTTTGCACCATTTCGAGTGCAAACTGATAAACACTTGTGAATCACATAGTCCACATCTTCTTGAGGAAGCTCGGCAAATGATTTTGTGAGTGGAGATAGTGCACCTGATAAACCATTTAGGGATTTGAGATCAACTTTGTTAAGCAAGTCATCAATGTTATTAATATCAAGCTTTTCAATATCTAGCTCTTCATCAATTTTCTTTAGTGTTTTAACCAAACCACCATGCATAATTTCAGAAATCACAGGAATGATATGCGGTGTCATCGGTGATATTTTTCTTGATACGTGTAGTTGATCAAATGCATTTAGCTTTTGAATCGCGTACATTTGTCCGCCAATTTCTAAAGTCATCATATTTAATTACTCGTATGTACCCAATTTCATATCAATTTTGATTGCATCAAACACCCAGTCAACTGTTGCACCATCTTCTGCTGCGTTGTAATCAGGTGCTTTTTGAAAAGCAAGCTTGGTGCCTGTGACGTTATCGCCTGAAGCATCGTTGTTTAAAGTAAAATTATTCTTTCCCCATTTTTTAGAACTTGCCGACTGTGTGTTATACAAATTCATCAGTTTGGCATTTGCAGGAGATGTTTTTAAAAGACGTACTGTAATTGTCCCAGACTTACTACAGTGTAGAGAGTGCATCCCTTCGCCATCTGCACCAGTTGTCATCGTGTTTTTGTTTTCTGACATGGAAATGGTGATACCTTCTTTTGCAATCGCAGCACCATAACCCAAGTCAATCGAACCATCATCGCTAACCAATGTGGCATGTGTGTCCATAAAAGACCAAGTTGACATTATTTTTCTCCTAGCGGTTTACTGACACAATCACATCAGCAAAGTGTGTTGCATCTGCAAGTTTTGAGGCGATTTGGAATACTGGTGATTTACGTGCTTCACGATCTGCTTGAAGTTGATCATCCAAACTATTGGCAAAGACGTAATAACCCTTTGTGAGATAGTCACCTGATTTAAGTGTTCCAAACTCATCACCATTCCATACACCACCTGCAAGCAATCCATTGGTAACGCCTTGCTCACTTACTTTTTCAAGTACGGCACATTGACGATTTACACCTGCAGGTGTTTGCGGAATTTTGGTCGTTGTTGTGTAGTAAAGATTCCATAATGCGGTTTCTAAGGCATTTTGGTACCAATCCAAACCATGGACTTCATCAAAGAATGAACCATTAGACATTACGCCTTCTTGCAGAATTGCCGTGTCATTGTTGTACTCAGCAAAGACATTGCCATTATTTGCAGTGATATTGGCTGCTTGTGAAACTTTCAGGTCTTCAGGAGTGATACCAGGTAGTTGCTTAAACTTTAGCGTAATGGTGGTATTTGTACCCTCAAAATTCACAGTAAAGGCACGACCAAATACTGAGACATCAGCATATTTAGTAGAACTTGAGTAAATCCAAAATGTACGTTTATACCCTGCTTTAGATAACTTCACACCAATGTTGTCAGTGTTTGTCTTATCAAGCACATTTACATCTTGTGTTGTGTGGCCATATAAACGACTCGGGCTTGCAGCTTCAATCAGTGATGCAACCGATAGAACATCACTATCAACAAGATCATCTACAATAACAAGTCCATACCATTTTAAGGAGTCCAAACATGCAGATACCGCATCAGTAACCTTTTCAGGTGTTGCAGATGTTTTATCCCAGTGCCCGATATATAACGTACGTGGCTTTGGTGATTGAGAGAAGTAAACAACTGCAGCCTTGTATTCAGGTGAGTCTGTACCAAAATCATTGCCTACAGATACAGCATCTGAATATAGGCGAATACGCTCAGTTGTACTAATTACGTTTGGCGTGGTACCTAAAATAAGTAGAGAGCCAAATGATCGTGGCCCTGCCGCTAAAGCAGCAATAGAAACGCTGACATTTACGACATTAGAAGTAGGGAGTGTCATTGATGACTCCTAGCTATTTTTTAAGTTAATTTGAAAGTTTTCAAATGTGCGAATTGGAACTGTTCGTTGTGTTTTGCGTCTGAATGTGGCGGTCATGTCATGCCGCTGCACCCACTGTTGGTTTAGAAAGTCAGGTGCAGCAATGATTTGATCAACAGAAACGAACTTAATTTGAAATTGACTGAGTTGAGCGATATTTTGTGGAATTGCTAATCCATCTTTGAGTAAGTTGATATTGCTTTCAGATGATGGGCCATAAAATGAAATCAGCACTTGTATAGACTCATGCCGAATAGATACGGCTGAATCATCTTGCTGTTCAAAGTATGGGGAATCGTTTGGCTCTGTAACCTTTACGCCAAAAGCGCACCAATCTGTATTGATGTCAGGTGTAGGTAAAGGAACCTGTTGCCATCGTGGGCGAACCAAAGTGCCATCCATTGCAACGACTGCACGAATGAAAGCTTGGAATATATCTCTTAACTCTTGATCGTAAGCAACCCCACCTGTTGGCACAATGTAGCCACCAGTTGTGGAGTCTGTCATGGTCTATCCTGAAAGTGGTTTTAGCTCACAAACTGCCTTAACAAAACCTTGTCCAAAGTGAGCATTTGAGAGCACCTGTGAAACAATATAGGTCTTTCCTCGCCACTGAATTTCATCGGCACGAGTCGAGCTATCACCTGAAGTGAGATTGAACTGTGTATGAATGTTAATAGCACCTTTAATCAAAGTACCATCTTCTCTACGATCCATATTCAGACCATTATTTGTCGTCACAACACCTGCAAATGGAGTGCTTTGTAGTGAGGTACTAGCAGTACCATTCTGTTGAGGAACCACCTGAATGCGATTGCAAATTAAATCAGTCGTCATAAAGTCAGGATCAAGTAATACATCAGACACATCAAGATTGGGCACGATTCACCTCCTTATCCCCATCCATGACAATGTATGTTTGAGAGTTTCTATATTGACCTGTATCTACAAGCGGTTTTGTTGAAGTTCTACCACGAGATAAGCGATTACGAATCGTTGCGGGTGCAAGTGGAATAAAATCACCTTCATTGATGATATTTTTAACACTACTCATTGCTTTCATGCCCGCAGTATTCAAATAGAAATACATTTTCTTTTGGTTGCCATCGAGCGCTGCATCTATGGCTTTTGTAAGCTGTTGTGAAATAAAGCCCTGAACCTCTTCAACACCTCTCACCAAATGAGGGCGAGGCGGTAAATTTGTTGCTGGCGATCCATTCTCTAGCAAATAACCAATTTGGGCATTGGTTAATTCACTATCTGTTCTTTCAGCACCACTATCAGGAACACCTACAAGTACATCTGTTTTTGAGAGTTGTGAGACTGCTTCTAAAATATCAATCAGCCCCACACCTGTTGATGTGACACTACTCATAATTGAACACCACCTGCACCCACCATTCTAGCAAGTTGCAGAAATTGAATGCCCCATGTTGTTTGATTCCATTGCCCTGCATCATCAAGCGTTACGCCTGATACATCCATTGACTTAGAAACACTATCAACAGACTTGGAAGTTTCATTGCCCACAACCTTTCCTGTATCAGCACCAATGAGTGCAGCACTCATTGTGCGTTTATATAGTGTTAGGTAATGAGCAATAAAAAAGGTTAATCCCTCATCCAACAGATCATCCCATCGTTTTTCAGGCAACAACTTCACACCGTAATTTAGGTAAAAATTAAACTGTGATGATGGGTAAGCATTTACATCTGCAAACATCGGCATTGATTCACGAAAAGATGATTCTGTTAACATGATTACTTCGCCTTAGTATCTTCGATTTGTTTTTGCAGATCGGCAATCGTTTTTTGTGCAGCAGCAAGTTCCGCCTTTAAAGATTCGACCTCTTTTTTATGAGCATCGTCCTTAACTGCATCTGATGTGATTGGCTGAGAATGCGCTTTGACGTACCAATGGTCGGCAATATCTTGCTCGACCTCTTGTAGCCCCGACTTTAATTCGACTGGATCTTCAGCAGAAAGATGGATCAGCAAATCTTTGGATAAGAGAATCTGTACTTTTGACATGTCTTACTCCTTAGATACCATCTGCATAGAATGCTGTTTCAGGGTATACCCATTCGACAACACCTAAACGACCATAGTAAGTCACAAGCTGACGTAAATCGCGATATTCAAGCGGTGTGCGTTGTAGTGGTACCAATGGTAATCGAACACGGTTTTTATCTTTTGTGTAAGCAACCATACGATCTGTACCACCAACCCCACGACCTGATAACCACTTCAATGGTTGAATATCTAAAGGACGGCCATTGGCACTGTTTGATAAGCTGTTTGCTTTTAAAAATTCTAGAACTGAAATATTGCCAGCTTCTGATACTTTACGAGTAACCAATAAGCTAAATTGTGTCGGTGAAATTAGAAGCTTGTCAGGAACAATCGCAAAACCTGTTGCAACCCATGATTGATTTAGTACCAAGTTCACATCTGCAAGAATTTCATCAGCAGTTTTGCTCTTCCAGTCAGCTTTACCTGATGCCCCAACAGGAACATTGGTTGAGCCAACTTTGCTGCTAGTTACAAGGCCTTCGACACCCAAAATATCATCGCCAATATAAGCTTGCTCATCAACATCCATATTATATTTCAGCATCATGCCGCTATATTTTTGCGTATCAATTGGACGGCCAACTTGTTGAGCAGATGCAAGCTCTGGAAGCGTCCAACCTAATTGCATCCCCCATAAAGTTAATGGGTTTGCTGTTTTACTAATATCCAAAGCTAAGCCATGAATTGCATCAGTTTCTTTACCAATCCAAGATTTACCATTTGGCGATGCACCACCAGCAGCTGCAAAAGTTGAGTTAGTAAATGATGAGACCTCATCAGCAATCGATACATCTTCACGTAAATCAATATCACGAGTCCACGTCACAGATGCCAGTGGATCATGCATGGTCTGATCTAGTCGCTCTAGCTCACCAATAACAAAAGCACCTGCACTATCAACAGTTTGAGCATCAAACGTCTGCCACGAATCACGTGTTTGAGCACGAGTTTTAGGTAAAATTAAAGAACCCATATTTATTTATCTCCGCACATAAAAAAAGCACCTTTCGGTGCTGTGCATATTTGGTATTTTTTAAATGTTGTAAGCGATTTCTACATTGCCATTAGCATCGGCATCAGCCATGAAATATGCATCAACTGCAATGGTCTCATTTGTTGTCGCAATAGCCTCAATACCACCTAACGGCTTAGCAGCAGAGTCATTAGCTACACGCACATAAACAGGTGCACCTTTTTTCGCAACACCCGCATTATTAAGTACAGTCATGTATCCACGTTTCAGAACATCATTAATTGTTCCTGATGTTGGAGCAGATGAACCGAGTGATGTTGCTTGACCTTGAAATGGATAGTCACGAACCAGTATTCCGTATGGTTTGGTTGTGTCTGCTGTTGGCGGGACAAAACTACCATTTGCATCAATGATGCCGAACAATCCGCATGATGCAAACTGAGCACCTAAATGGTGTGCTTCGATAGTTGATTGTGATTTACGAGAAACATCACCCGGAATGCCTGAAGGCATGCGGTATAGAAATGAATTACCCATATTATAGAGTCCTTATTTATTCCAAAATTCGCGGTTTTTTGCATTGATATCGGCAATGCTCATTGGTGCACGACCAAAATCTTTAGTTGAAACGCCTGAGCGGATACCTTTTGCATTATTTTTTAATTTAATGAGTTCTGATGCTCCAACAAACGCAGCATCAATGGTATGACTTGGCAATTTGTCAAAATCAGTACTACCACCTGTAAATGGTGTGATTGCACTTAATCCATCTTGTGTTTTAACTGCCTGTTTTAGTACTTGGCGCTTTGTATTTAATACAGCCTTGCCATTGTTTGCACTGTCAAATGTTGGGGTACGAAATCCCGGTGAAAGGATTTCTGCACGAGACAACACTTCTGTAAGAGAGTCGCCTGTATATGTACGAACACCTTCATCAGAAAGCTTTTTACCTGCGCCCGGTTCCGTTAGATCTTCACCATCTTTGGTTTCTTTTGGGTCGCCATCTTCATCAGAAGTTTCCTTACCTTCTTCACCCTCATCCTTGGTCTTATCTTTTGCCTGTGAGCGAATGAAAGCATCCATAGTTTTCATCAGTTTTCGCATATCACTACGAAGTGCTGCATCACCTGTTTTGGTTTTTCCTTCTTCCTCTTCATCAGAAGTTTTTTCAGGTTCTTCATCTGAAGTTGGTCGATCCTGTTCTGGATCTCGGTTTTCTTCATCTTCAACTTGTTTAGCGATTTTTTCTGCTTCATCAGCATCACGAGTAAAAACAAGACTACGAATTCGATCACCAATACTTACTCGTTTTTTAGTGGGCTTTGTCGCCATAAAACTATCTCCTATACGGCATCGTGAACCACAACGCCCTTTATCAACTAATGCAACGTGATTACCTAAAATGTTGCTCTGAACCCCTTTACCCACACTAACTTCTTGATAGTCAGCATCGTAGCCAAGAGAAATTTCAACTTTTCCATCCATAACTTTATCGATGGTTTCTTTATCTGTAATAAGTAGATCAGCAAGCAAAAATTCATCATCAGGGCTTTCACCACGATGAACATTTTGTGTTGTACCTACTGTGAGTTCTTTCCAATTTTCAGGACTTACCCATTCGTTAGGATGGTCATCTGTAACTGACTTTCCCTCAAAACTTGAAATCGTTTTTGGATCGAATAACTCATCTTCACCACGCTCAATCAAGATCAAACCTGTATTGTCAGCAGTAACAGGAACTTCACCTTTGCCATATTGCAGAACACCAATTCGTGCGACAGCAACATCACGACATAGCAAATAACCTTCAGGTGTGGTTTCGCGTGTACGTCCAATCTTGCCAGTGGTATAAAGATTTGATCGATCTAGGGTTCGACTATCTTTCGTTTTCTTTTTAAACATGATTTCATTCATCTTTTTTGGGTGATTGGCTTTGAGGCACTCCATCACAGATATAGGAAACCAAAGGCTCAAGTACTCTTACAATATAGTCATGGTTAATTATTCTTTGCTCTAATGCTTGCTGAACAAGTATTAAACGTACTTCATTTCTAGTCATACTATTTTCCTTGGGCAATAAAAAAGAGCCTTTCGGCTCTAGTAATCTTCGGGAACAACAGGTTCGGCATAACACCGACAATTTGGAAAGCATCCAGCATGACCTGTCATATTGTCTAACGTTGGTGGACTATCCCATCGCACAAATTTTCCATCCATTTCCTGATGACTATGACGAACATCAGTATCTTTACTTGTACGCCAAATATAACCTTCAGAACCTAAATGCTCGGCACGTGCTTGCGTAAAGCTTGTTTGCGCTCTGCTTATCTCGGTTCGTGCGATTGTATTTGCTCTAGAATTTGCAACAGGGCCAGTTTCCATAACCATGTCGACGATTTCTTTTGTACGACCCCCACCGATAACGGCTTTGGTTGCGAGATTTTGAACACGCTGGGCAGATTCTAAAGGCAAAGATTTAATGAGATTGACTTGCTCATCAAGCAGCTGCTGATACGTTGCACCTATAGGTGTATTTCGTATCTCATGCTGAACGCCTTTTGAAATATCCTTTGCATAAATAAGCCATGTCTTTTGATCCCGCAAAGCCACATCCATCATGATGCGACCTGCGGTATTTACAGCCCATTCATGCAATGTCGATGCATATTGGTTAAGTGCATTTGCAATGATGGGATAGTTATCTAGATTATTTAAATCAAATCCTTTAACAATCGTATCAATGTAAAACGCTATCTTTCGAAGCTGCTGGCTGTACCGTATCTCCACCTTCCTCGCTCGATGGGGGTTGATCCGTGTCAGTTGGTTTTTCATTTGTCATCTCACTTGGAGGCGGTGGATCGTCCTCAGCTTGATCAATCTCTTCATCAGTAATATGAGAGAAAATGTTGGTTACTTCTGATGATTGACGTAGCTCTTTCAACGCTGTTTGACGGGAAATCAATCCATCTTCTACCGCTCGAGAAACCGCAGTAGATACTTTATCTGCAACATTTGCCTTAGTTTCATCATCAATTTGCCAAAGCGATGCAAAGTCAAACTTAAATGAGCTAGGCAATGGTTTGCCAAGTTTAGACATCGAAATAACTTCTAAAAGTATATTCAGCGGTGTTCTTAATCGGCCTTCTTGAGATTGATTAATCCCATCGTAGTAGTTAGATAGATCACTTTCGCCCGTTGCGTTAAACCCAGCAGGAGATTGTCCAAATAACTTCACTAGCGGAATACCTAGCGCACCTGATAACTGCTGTCCAAATTGGATCAAAATATTATCAAGGCCTGCAAAGCTGTACTGGTGGGTTGCGAACTCATCCTTAGAGTCCATCAGGGTCAAGCCCTCATTGGACTGCCATAAACGGATCTGCTGAATTTGCTTAACCAAGCCCTCAAAAGCTCGACCACCTGTCGCAATAATGTCACGCAGCTTATCTACCTTATACGTACGTAAATGCGCCTTATAAACAAGTTGCCCTGCACCGAGTGTCGCATATCAAAAATCGTTAAACGATCCTCTAAGCGCTCAATAACAGACTGTCCCCATAGATTCTCAGCAATTGACTGCCAGTATGGGAGTTTCACACCATCAATACGAATCACCCGTGAGTAGTGAATTCGCTCATTGCATAATCCAACTGAATCAGAAAACACATCATAGTATTTAGGCTTGCCATAATGTGGCCCATACTCAGTAACTAGATCTTGCAATGTGGGTTGAACCATCCAACGATCAAGAACAAGTAGTCCTTTGAATTGATCTTTACCGACAGTTTTTAGATTAAGTGGTGTTGAGTTATCCTGCCCATCAATAAGCATGACCGCCAATGCACCACCGTATAAACGACCCCATTTAATGGTTTCATTTAGACGATCCCAAACTTCTAGTTGGTCCATCGTGTCATTGATAATCTCAGCTTCACTTGGATCATCTAAACCGCGGATATTGGTACCTTCGCGTGTCATATCATCAGCAACAACATCAATCGCTTGACCAACTACCCAACTTGAGCGATACATTGCTTCAAGTTTTAAGCGGTTGCGACTTAGAAAGTTAAAGCCATACGTTGAATCGTCATGCTGATTTCCTGTGCCCAAGCCAACCCGAGCCGCAAAGTTCTGAAAACTATCAGTAGTACAGTAGTACGTTTTAAGATATTCATATAAGACTCGAATTAAAGCTTACTCCAAACATCAATGTTTGAGAGTTGCGGGTTATAGCAAATCATTACAGCATCAGCTCGGTTAGGTGATTTCGAGCCATCAGGCTGTTTGTCTACAAGTATTTTCCCCACACCATTTTTACTGTATGTCGGTTGTGATAATTCCATAATGAGCTGTGTTATCTCATTCTTATCAAGGTCATCACTAGAGATTGAAATAAGATTGTCTGCATCATAATCACGATCATTTAAAGCACGATGCGTATTTTGGAAGCGTAGTCGTAAAGACCACCAAGACTGTGCCTTAAGGTTTGCAAAGAAGTCTTTATTTAGACGTTTCTCTACCATCTCACCATCTGGATCATGTACTGATGCAGAACCACGGAATGATTCAACTGTGATTTCTGTTCGACCAAGTTCACGACTTTTTTCATTGATGACTCGTGCATCACCACGACATCCGGCACCTAAGCCATCAGCATCGTAGAACAATGTTGAATAAGCGTCATCGATACAGATATCCATGGCTTTTTGTGTGGTGCCAAAAATATCATCGCCTTTGCCTGACCATGTATCTAAGCGTTTGAGTAATATCCCATGACGACCAGCAAATGAGTTTTTATCTTTACCTTCATCTGCCACATCGAGACCACCAATCTTGTCGCCAGTCGGTTCGATATTTAATATCTTATGAGCATCTATCGCAGAACGAACCCATTCAGCAGGAATAAGCACACCCTCAACCGAAGCCGCATAGTTAATATCTACTTCTTGAGCAAGAACAACATCATCTAATGTGGCAAGTTGCTTTTCATACCATGGGTGAATCTTTTTACCCTTGTATTCAACTGACCAATTCTTATCAGGGTTATCACGCCAAGGCATTGTAAAAATAGGATAACGACCACTAAAACGATCTTGATAAAATCGATCACCAATACCGTTTGGCGTTGAACCTTTGATGTGTACGTTTGTATTTTGAGATATTGCAGCATCCACAGCATTTTGACGCTCTGTAAATGCCCACTCATCAAGTAAGTACATCGAGGTACGACCACCACGACCAATATTGTCACCTGCCTCACCTGTAATGGTTGCCCCATTATCAGGGTTCACAATACGCAAATAATTGTCATGGTCGCGCTCACTAAAACCTTTAGGCTTCATCCATGAGGGCATCTTAGAGAACATGTCTCTAAACTTATGAAGTAGCGTTTTAGGATCGCCTTTCTTATCAACTAGGTCTTCTTTACGACTTCCAACACCTGCAGCAAAACCATCAACAAAAAGCCAATGATGTAGAAAAAATCCAAGCACGACATAAGACATTCCCTCATCACGAGACTTTTCAATTAGACCACTGGTCTGCGTATCTTCTCGATCAAGTAGCCATTCAACCAATTCAACTTGTTTGGGTCTAAGTACAAAAGGCAGATTCGCTGGCAAACCATAAGCCATACCACGAGGATCATAAGTCCATATCCAGTGATTAAACCAATGAACAGGGTCTTTTCTGCATTTCTCGATTTCTGCTTTCTTGGATTCTTCTGATTGCTCAGTGACTGCTTTGTAGTAGTACCGTCTAGTCATCTCAGCAATGACTTCAGGAAGTCTTGTATTGATTGTCCAGTCTTTTAAGAGAGGTGTGATTTCTTCAAGTGCATACATTAAATCTCCCCATTAATTGCTAATCGAGATAACTCTTGAGCTGTAAGTTTTGAGAGTTCTTCAGGTGTAAGTTTTGGTTTAGCTTCTACTGAGTGTTCAATAGGTCCACCGTCCTTACCTGTATGCTCTAAACGATCCTTGAATGCACCAACCGCAATATGTTTACCGAGTAGCTCGAGGTTTTTAACTTTATCTGGCCATTTGATTTTCTTAACAGCGCCATTAACATCAGACAATTCGATGCTTTCAAAGTTAGAAATGTACTGTCGCCAAATCTTTGGCCATTCACTTAGTGGTAGCAATTTACCGCTATCATCCATGATGTCTAATGCATCCATTTGATCAATTTCAACCAACCGCTGTAAGACGTAATCAGCGTCAACTTGAACTCGATTCAAGCGATGGCCATTTAAGTACTGGATACGCTCTTGAACTTCTTCACGGTTATAAACATCAAAACCATGCTGTTTAGCTGAGCGCTCACTAAACCCTGCACGAACGGCAGCTTGTGAAATATTTAGGTCTTTTAAATACTCTTGGCAGAACAACTCATGACGCTCATTTTTAAGTTGTTCAGCGCCTTGTGTTGCGTCTGTCATTTTGTTTTTCCCATAAAAAAAACCACCCGAAGGTGGCTTTTATTTACTTGGTATAGTTTAGCTTATCTAAGAACTCATTCATTTCTTCAGACGATTCAAATTTCAACGTAACCGCATCATCTTTACTAAAATGAATATCTACTTCATATCTAGGATTACCTGTACCCATATATTTGTATCCATCCGTAATAAAAATATAATTTATTAATGCTGTATTGATGATTTTTTCTTGAATCTTTATAAACATAGCTTTGCAGTCCATTGATTAAATAAAGTCTAATCATGAACCCAAATAGATCAACTTTCAACCGCCCACTTCAAATCATCAGGCGTTTCTAAATACTTCCCCTGCACCACACAAAAATCATGGATGTTGTTTAGATACTCACTCATCTGAACCACTGTCGCTTTTGTTGTACTTGTCATCCGAATAACATGCTGAGCTATTGCTTCATACTCTTCTTGCTCATTATTTTTAAGCTGTTTTATCGCTTGGCACATCTCAGCAAATTCAGCATCGTCCCTATTATATATCCCTATAAGAAACTTCTTCTTAAAGAAGTAATGCTCTGAGTCTTTATCTGATCCAATATGCTTAGACCACTCATTAAGCCACTTCCAGTACAGTCTATTTTGTGCTGTACTTCGATCTTCTTGTTTAGTTGATATTTTAACAATGAGAGGTGTCTTATTTTCCAAAGCTTCCTCTCTGTTTCTGCTTAAGCAGTCTTGAACTCGTAACTGGTCAGTATGAGACTTAATGACGAATGTTTGTTTTAGATCCATCGTCATTTCCCCACGTTTAGTTACCCAAAATATAAGGGCGTGGCAATAAGCCATACCCTTTAAAAATCATTGTTCAAATGGCAAACACGGTTGCATAAGTCGCTCTACTTCAGTAAGCGCAGTCACTAATACATCACGTTTCTTTCTATAACTACCAAGAATATGCCCTGCTAGACTTGCATCAGCTTTTTCCATACCCAGCTGCAATGAAATCTTATTGTGAATATTGTTATAAGTCTGATCCTGAGATTGGATAAATGCTCTTGCTTCAAAGAATGATCTAACCAGTGCTTTCTTAAACTCAATAACTTTTGGACTGTTTCGCATAAGCGTCATTAAGAAAGTAGCTTGTTGTTCGTTTAGTACAGCATATCGAGTATGGCGGCCTCGGCTAGACTCACGATCTGAATTCGCCATTTCAAATGCGGAATTGCTTGATTCAAATCTAACCTTCCCGAATTCCTGCATATCTGGAAAATAAGTTCTTACAAGCTGAATCACAGATTTATGTGTTAACCCTAAACCGAATGCAATCTGCAAAGTATTTGTTACTGGCTCACCCTTATCAACACTAACAATGTCAATCGGCTTTAATATCGCATTCATAAGTAACTCCTTTTGAGTTAAGTTAAGCTTGAGTGCAGAACGCAACTAAACACTCAGGCATAAAAAAAGAGCCCTATTGGCTCCATATTAAAAACTACAAATTTCGGACTAGAATATTTCTGTCTCGTCCATTGCTAGCATTCGATTCGTCTTAGCCAGCATCTGTTCAAACCACAACTTCGACTCATCACGTTTCATACTTGAGTACGTATCGAATTCATAGTGGTGTTGTCTACATAAGGGGATAACAAATTCATCACTTGCCTTTATTCCTATGCCCTTACCATACTCAGACCAATTTGCATGACACGCTTCACTTGGTGCTGGCTTACCACACTTCACACAAGGCAATGATCTAACCGCGTTTAAACGTTGATTACTTCGCATAGTTGCTCATCCTTGAGCTGTTGGATTAAAGAAACTTAATCGCAAGTGTTAAAAGTTCAGACTTAGCATCAGGGCCTAGAAAATCAACGCCATGTTGGATGAAGTTGTAAGCCGCTTCTAAATCTTCAACACCTTTTTTAATTACACCTTCTGCTTCTGTTGCGATAGTTGTAATTGTGCTTTCTGTAGATTGTTCAGTTGTTGGTTGTGGTTGTTGCTCTAAATCAGTCATGATGACTTCCTTTTGTTGGGGTTTAAAAAACTGTATGAAGAATGCGAATATGCTGAATATCTTAGTGAGCACTTAGCATCACCTTAATGTTTGCTATGTATCTCTTAAAAACTCTTATCTGCCCATCAACCATTTTCAATTCATCTTCGCCCATAAACTTTCTAGAAAGACTCTGATATTTTCTTAATTCAGTTTCATATTCTTTTAGATATTTGCGTGATTCGTTTTTCTTGTTCATGGTCTTTCCTTGGAGTTGAGATGACTTTATCTATCGTCTCACTTGTCTTAAACGTTGCTGAGCAGTTTATGTTTTGGCATTGATAGTAAATTTCTTTAGTTTGATCTGTGATGTATCTACTTGTTCTTGTATGTGATGAGCTTCGGCATATTGGGCACTTCATCATATTTCTTTTACTCAATAAAAAACCGCAGCTACCTTTATGGTAACTGCGGTTTAGACTAGATAACTTATTTAGTTATTTCTGTAATTCATGAATAAATGAAGCAAAGAGGATTGCATATATTCCAAAAACAACCACACAAAATAAAAAGATTCTAAATGCTTTATTCCACTTATTACTTTTCTTTCGTTTGAAATACGCTATAACAGCAAGTAATAAGAAGAATGGAGCCAAAAATACTGAAGCTATCCCACCATCGACTAACGCTAAAAACATGATATCGTTCGCTGTCATTTAAACACTCTTCTACTTATTTTTATCAGTAATTTATAACTTAGGACAAAGCAACAGTTGAGCTTGGAAATATAATATTTAAACCGATGATTAATATTCAAAGCAAGCCCATAAAGTATTGAATATTAATCATCGGTTTAAATATAGCTTATTTTTTTTAAAAAGCAAATTCTATAAAAAATTAGGGCTTGGCATAAAAAAAGGCTAGCCACATGATAGATCTAGCCTATAAAGAATTACTTACACCGTGGATAATGTAAGTAAATTTAGGGGATGGCTCTGTCTAAAAGCCTAGTGAATTACTATATAACTTCGTTCACTATAACAGAAATATAGCAGTTGCTTTGATCAAGGTCAACTGCTTAAAAAATAATAAATGGATATCGTACGTGTAATGCGGCTAAGCCACATTTCACATCATACTTTGCATCCATTCCTGTACGTGATTCCGTAACCATATCTGCCCAAGAGTTACCATAAAAGTAACGATCTATTACAGCATCTAGCCACTCATCTAATATTTCAGACTTACCCTGCATATCTAAAATTAAATGCTGTACTGCTCTTGCTTCATCATCAGTAATATTACATTCAAACTTACTTCTTCTAGGCTTAGGAGTATCCAGATCACTGACCATATAGTCTGCAATAACTTGTCTTTGCTTTTTAACGCCCAGTTTAAACTTCTTACGTTTAACTACAGCCTGATCCATAGCTACAGCAATTGGATTGATACTTTTCCCACAAGTGCCTGAACTTGAATATTGCCATGCTCCAAACTGATATAACCACTCTTCTAGACTGTACTTAGACCAATCCATTACCTGCATAATATGTCGTTCAGCAACTGCGTTCATCTCTAACCCTTATCCTTTTTGTATTACTGTTATTGCTTGATCTACACTCTCAACCACGTAAACCCGACCTCGCCATGTTTCATGCCATATCACCTGATCAGGTGTTAGCTTTCTACTTGATTTTGGCTTACTTCCATCCTTCACTTCGAGTAGGTAGTTATTGTTCCGAAATCCACACAACAAATCGGGACAACCTCGACCCACCGAGTGCAAGTGTTCTACTGTGCACCCGATCTGACGTAATGCCTGAACAATCTCTGTTTGATTGGCATCGACTTTGGCAGCTCTACGCATCGTGCCCCCATATTTTTAGTGCAACGATACCTCCAACTAAAATTGCTACAACCAAGACATAAAACATAATTTCTATATTCGTTTGTGGTTTACAGCTCGTCATGAATAAGAAAAGCATTACTGCAAAGAAAGTAGGCATTAAATTGCCTCCTTGTTTGCTATTTGGTCATGTTTATTCATGGCAACCGCTTCCCTGCTTTGATTTCTTCGGGGGTTGCATGGCGAATATCAGAGTATGGGTATTCAATAGAATAAGCCTGTACCCCAAACGCATCTGATTCATGCTCAATTACAAATCCATCGTTAGATTCTTTTGTAATTGTAAAAATTTCCTGATACAAACCATCCATTACTACAATCAAGTCACCTTTTTTAAACTTATTTAGAAGCAGACTAGCTAATCTAAGCTGTTCAAGTGGAATGCTCATTGCAGCCTTTGAAGTCTTGCATCGAATATCAACATAACCATCACTGCACAAAGCTAAAACTGTCCAAACTTCTTTTTCTGCAACCCATATAATTAAGACTTCGTCACCCACTTTGAAATTGGTAATTGGCAGCACTTCAATTTCAGGAACATTTTTTGGCACAAGATCAGCCAATGTAGTTAACAAATTATCTAAACTCATTGACAGCTCTCCACATCAGCTATGGCTTTATTCAAAACACCTGAATCTGCACAAGGAATATTTTCAGCTAAGAAGCATTTGGCATGCTCTAAACCACCAAAAGAACCAACCAACTCATACGACTCAATCAGGCGTTTTAGTTCGCCAATATCAATTGGTATGCCAATAAAAGGGTTATAAGGGATAACCCCGACCTGATTATCGTTAGCAACTGTTGCTGTGCTTAAAAGACGCTTTACTTCATTCAACCCAGCTTTTTTTATAAACTCATTCGCTTTCATGCACTAGCTCCAAATAAATCCTGCTGACTATCTCCACCCCACTGCATTGCCATTGCATCAGCTATCCCCTGAAAGGTCTTACTTCTTATATTTGAGCGCTCAGAACTTCCTCTTGCATCCGCATACCATTTCGCCATCCTTTTACCACTTGCAAAAGTCACCATTTCACCCTTATCCACAATCTTTGTTGGCGTTAGTTTTGGCAAACCTTTTAACCATAGGCATGTTGTTTTTTGAGCTTCATCACCAAATTGCCATGGTTGAATGATTTGATCAGGCTTTCTCCATAAGCTCGACATGATGCAAACAGGATTTTCGATACAAACTCTTGGGATGTTTGACTTGGCAAGCATCATGAAAAAGCTTGCTGCAGCATGTTGACGACCATCAAATGCTTTTTCTTTAAACCAAGCAGCACCACTTACGGCAATGTGTGTACAAGGTGGATGTGCAATCATCATGTCGAATGGATAATCAAGTAGATCTCGAATATCTCCCTTGTAGTGCGGACCAGGAGATTGGGTATCTTGTATATCGCAAGAAATAGCATCGTGACCCAAAGCAATAAATGCATCCCTAACAGTTCCAGACATTTCACATGCTATTAGAATTTTCATTCCCCACACCCCACTAACACTTCCTCAAGCTCAGTTAGTGAAACGCTACTTTCACAACGTATATCGTCATAACAACGCTTCTCTGCATCGTAATAAACTGCCCACTGCGGTGCTGCTTTAACAATTCTAGTTGCTCTTGCAATTCCATGTGACTGGATAAAATCTACTGCTTTCATACAACACCTCGTTTACCCACACTGCGGATCTGATTCATTAAATGCGCTGGGCACGGAACACCTTTGCGGTTGCTTTCTGAATGCCCTAACTGAGCCATTTTTTGAGGGACATAAAACTCTTGCAACTTCCCTTTCTGCTTAGCTTTTGCAAGGTAATCCTGATAAATATCTCGAAATGCAAAATGTGCTGATTTTTGCCCCTCGTTGTCCATGATGTGACGCACCTCATCAAGAACGACTTTGGTTAGTGTTGTAATCTTCACAGACTTATCAGCTTCAAACTGCATTGCCTTTGCCCAAGCATGTTCAGCAGTCCACCAATCCGATGCTTGTAAGCACCAAGATTTAAACTCAGGAAGTTTAGGACACCACTTTTCTTCATAGAGGCGTTTTAAGCCACGTTTTATGTCGTTTGGTGTAAGACCATCAAGAACACGACAAGTTAGGCTCAGAAGCTCGCTCTGTTTCATCTGGGCATATTTTTTATTGAAGTCATCACCGTGTAGGCTTTCAATTTCACCTAAGATTTGATCTGCAAGCTTAGTTGGGAAGTTTTGGCCAACATCTTGAGTCAGGTTTGAAATGTTACTCATGGTAGCCTCCAACGTCTCTCATTGGCTTTGGCTGTTGATCAATGAAGTGATTCCCAAAACGTCTTTTAGGTGCTTCGGGTTGTTGTTTAGCAGCTGGTGGTTGATTCCATGACGCATTAAAACTTTTCCAAGAGTTCACAATGCAAAGTTCTAGGACTTCATCAAGTGACTTACCTGATTTTTGTTGTTCAGAGATAAAACGCTTAAATGCAGTTTCTGAATCGACTGCACGTTTCGCTTTTCGTACTTCCATGAACTCAGATACGAACTGTTTGTTTGCTCCGAGTTTTAAGAGTGATTTTTCAAATGAAAACTTCTTAAATTTCTCAGAGACTGAACGAGTTTTTTTAGCAGGTTCACTACATATATCTATTGTTTTTGTATTAGTTGTTTTTGTAGTTGTTTTTGTGTGTGGAATTTTTCCACTAGTAACTGGTGGAATTTCTCCACTAGTGGGGTGTAAATTTTCCACTAGTGGAGATTCTACTAGTGTAGAAAATACACTAGTGTTTAGAGAGTAAGATTTAGGCGCTTTTGCATTTTTTTGCTCATATTCTTCAACAAATCCATAAGAAATTAATTCGTTTAAAGCCTTGATTACAGTCTTACGAGATAGGCCTGTAATCTTTTCAAATTGACTTAAAGAAATTGCATCTTCGTTCTTTTGCCAGCCACGAGTTTTACGAACAATCACGATATAAAGCATATTAGCTGTTGGGCTTAAACGACTCATTGCTTCATCAACAAAAGCATTAGGTAACTGAAAAGAATTAGGAATAAAACTCATTAAACACCCACCTTCAAAATTACACCTATGCGCTCGGCTTCTCTGCTAAGAGAGTCCATCATGTCATCAAGACCAAAAATGTTTGCACGTTCTACCAGGTGGCGAATTGTGTTTGCGTCAAATTCAAATAATGGTGCAATTGTGCATTTTTCACTTTTGTTGACAGCTTTTTGAATCTCATCAATTTCTTCACTGCTAGCACAGGCAATAAAATCGCAAACATCTCCAATTTCGATCTCCACATCAACACAAGCGCTAACTTCAACTTCTTTTGTAATAGAAATACCCATTAGATAAGCCCCTCACTCGTTAATTGCTCAAATACCCATTGCTCACCCTTTGTCGTGAACATTGCTTGTGAGTAGCCTAAATCTGTCTCTTTCAGCTCTCCATAACCTTGATCTATAAACCATTGCTTAAATACACGACCACGCTTCACGGCATGACTGTAGACATTGAGTGTGTCTAAAATCTTATTGAGCTTCTGAGCAGACATACTGATTTTTTGAGCGACTTGAGTTGCGTTCATCAAGGTAGTTCGGTCTGCTAATTTGTCGTAGAAATTAACCTTAGGTGCTTGCAGTTCAAGTTGCTTCGCTTGGTCTGCTGCGAGTTGAAGTGCTTCGGCAAATGACTGTGGGAGCTGTTGTTGGTTTTCTAGTTCGTACCAACGCTTTACAAGTGCTGCTGTGAACTCAGGGCAAAGCTGTGCAACAACGGTGATGCTGTCTAACTTTCCTTGTTCGCCTGAAAAAATATATACCTGAGTTGTATATAGACGGTTATTGACTACATTTTGCACATCCTCAATTTGAGGGCGTGCTATTACTCCTGAGTCAATGAGATTTTCAACAGTACGCTTAACATTGTCATGGCGCTTGCTAACAAGCTCTGAAATTTCCAGACTTGTCATACTCTTTTGGTTGTGATTAAATTGTGTAATCATATTCATGTTCATTGCTCCATAAGTTTTGAACAACAAACCTCAGTTGCTACCAACAACTGAGGTTTTCTTTTTCTTGGCATTTGAAATTCTCTTATTCGGAAAATCTCGCACTTCATAGCAGTGGTCAATTACATCTCCACTTTCATCAACAACTGCATAAACCTCTCTCTTTTTTGAGATAACTTGGTTTACCAGTGTTAGGTGACAACCAATCTTGTCGGCAACTGCTTGCCTCCCTTGGCTGTCTATCAATGAGATTAACGGTACTGTTTTCATTTCACTAACTTTACTATTAAAAACCATAAAATAATAACATCACTATTAATAGCTTGCAATAACATTGTTATTTGTAGTTTAATAACAGCGTTATTATTATGTAAGTATCAAAGGCTTAAAAAGAATGTGCACCATGACAAAACGTCAAATATCACAAGAACGACAAGCGGATGCTGAGCGTCTTAAAAAGGTGTGGATGGAATTTAAAGACAAAGAGAAAGCAAATAACCGTAAGGTATCTCAAGAAGATGTTGCAGATGGTTGTGGTTGGTCTACCCAAGGAGCTTTTAGTGCATATTTAAATGGTAGAACCCCTTTGAACCTAGATGCCCTCATTAAGCTATCTTCTTATTTCAACGTTTCTCCAAGCGAGATAAGTCCCGATTTAGCAGAAGAATTACAATCCGTAGTCGATAGAGCTGGTAGAGTCCATCATATTGAACGCACGAACACAGAAAGAAGTGGCCGCCTCGTATCGGTTAAAGCCTTTGAAAAGATGGACGAGAATGGTTATTACCGTAAACTGGAGTCTGAAGAGGCTAACCATGAAAATCATGGCTATGTTCCATCTTTAGATGCAAGTAAGGATGCCTACGCTATTCAAGGCACAGGTAACTCAATGTATCCAGTAATTAGAAATGGTTGGTTCTTTGTATGTGATCCACAGGCAACACCTCATGTTACTGAATTTGTTGAAGTAGCATTAAAAAATGGTGATCGAGTGATAAAAGAATATATAGGCGTTATTGGCTCAGTTTTACACTTACTATCAATCAATAGTAGCGAAAGAAGTACTTTTGATATGGATGAGGTTGAGTCAGTTGTTCCTGTTATTGAGATAATTCCACCTAGTCGCCATACCAAAAATAAATAATTTTTTATTATAAATAATTTAAATCCTGCTATATGCAGGATTTTTTTATATTTAATTAACATTACTATTAAAAATAAAACTTCCTTTTGTATTTTTTAATAACATTACTATTGAATAGTATTAATAACATTGTTATTATTATCTCATCCAAACAACAAAAAGCCCGCGCAGACGTCGAAATCAAACACGGGCTTTCCATCGGAACGAGGTAATTATGCAACAGAACAATCTAGCAAATCAACAGCGATTAGTTAAAAAGCTAATCCGCAGTCAAAACAAGAAGTTATTTAAAAAGCGTCTGATTGAGGATGCTAAAACTCTAACCGCCTTCTCTATTTTGGTTTCTATCGCTGTGTTTTTAGGAGTGAATTTCTAATGAATGTTCAAGACTCTCAAGCACAATACATTCTTAACCGATTCAAAAACGATACGTGGCAAGAAAAACAAGCCGTTGTCGAAACACTCTACATACTTGGTCACTTAACCAATGCTGAGCATACCAAGCTCACCCAAGAATCGATGCACATTAAAGACCAGGTGTGTCAACAAGAAGAAGCTGAACTATTTGGTGAGGTGTACGCATGAACACATATCTAGTCTATACAAGCTCAAATGGATTTCACCCATTTAAAGCTACAAAAGAAAATGGGGTTTTCCTCGATGAAGATGGGAAAGTTATTGAAGGTATAAATGCACTTTCTCGTGTTACTCCTGATCAGGCTGAGTTTGAGCTTACATACAGAAAATACGAGCTTCATGTAGATTTTCATAAGCATGACAACTTGGTTTATGGAAATCCTAAAACACAGGCTATTTATAGTTTGTGGCGTAATGCGAAAGGATTACCTGTTTCAGATCCGAATTATATTCGTGTTTCCCAAGAGTTGGCTGAGAGATCTACCCAACAACCTGAAATCTACTCAACAAGAAAATACAAAGGGGATTAATCATGGAACACTTTGTATTTACTAAGGCTGAGCGCAAAAAAGCGAAATTAAAGCTTAACTTAAATGGTCCATCAGGTAGTGGTAAAACCTACTCTGCACTTACCTTGGCAAGTGGTTTAGGTCAGAAAATTGCAGTTATTGATACCGAAAATGAATCGGCTTCTTTATACGCCAATGAGTTTGTTTTTGATACGTTGCCACTACGCCCACCATACACACCTGAGCGATATGTCGGTGCAATCCAAGCTGCACACAACATGGGTTATGACGTTCTCATTATTGACTCTGTAACACATGAATGGACTGGTACAGGTGGTTGTTTAGAGATTAATGACGAAATAGCTAGAACACGTTTTCGTGGAAACTCTTGGGGTGCATGGTCTGAAACTACACCACGCCACCGCAAGTTTATTGATGCATTACTTCAAACAGATATGCACATCATCACGACTACGCGTGCCAAAACTGAGACGGTTCCAGGTGAAGGTAAAAAGATTCTTAAACTAGGTATGAAAGCTGAACAACGCGATGGTTTTGAGTATGAACTAACAATCGCACTGGATGTTGTTCATGATGGTCACTCTGCTCTGCCTACAAAAGATCGTACCAAATTGTTCAGCAAAAATGGTGAAGTTATTACGGCTGAAACAGGTGAACGTATTCTTGCCTGGCTTAATGATGGTCGTAGCCAAGAAGAAGCGATGCAAGCTGCGTTCGATGAAGCAATTCAGCGCATAGAAAAAACATCAGATGTGGCTGAACTTGGAATTATCTACTCACAGTTCAAAAACACAGATTACGAAGCGGAAATTGTGAGTGCTTGTGGCAACAAGAAGAAATCATTAATTCAAGATCACGGCAACGCTTAGATGAAATTTGAATACTGCTTCCACTGTAAGCAACTCATGCAAGCAGATACGAAAGGTCGATGTGTCGCTTGCTATACATATATTGTTTTTGGAATAAAAAGATGAAACATACAAAAGAAACTTGGGAAAAATTTGTTAAAACCTTAGCAAAGGCTCAAACAGAACATAACGCCATCACTGCAAATCCTATTTTTTGCGTTCAAGAAAAATTAGTGATGTGGGGTAAAGATAAAGATCACTCTTATGATGTTGATTGTTTCTATACACCTAATGGTGGAAGTCGTGAGAATGGTGATGATCTATATGCTTGTCTAGATGCAGCGGAAAAGCATGAGCTAAACGGTATTGCCCTTGAGAAATTTGGAGATATGTTTTCCGATCTTGATGATAGTGATCAAGAAGAAGCTTTGGAAGAGTGGGATTCAAGCTATTTAAAAATATATGGCTCTGTGTACTGGTCAGATGTTTGTACTCATTTAACAAAAGAAGCAGCAGAACGCTACATTAAAGAAAATGCTCATAATCACAAAGAGCTACGTGTTTATGTTAATTCTCTAAATCGCTGTCCTGAATTTATTGCTTTGGTTCAAGGAATTTTAGGCGGTCAAATTGGTTTTATTGGAGAAGAAGAATGCGTGGCGTAAATAAAGTAATTCTTGTCGGGACGTTAGGCAAAGACCCTGAAACCAAAACATTTCCAAATGGTGGCTCTATCACTCAGTTCTCTATCGCAACTAGTGAATCTTGGACGGATAAAAACACTGGTGAGCGTAAAGAGAATACTGAATGGCATAGAGTTGTTCTAAACAATCGCCTTGGTGAAATTGCACAGCAGTATTTGCGTAAAGGTTCAAAGATCTACATTGAAGGTTCTCTTCGTACTCGCCAGTGGACTGATCAAAACGGTCAGACTCAATATACGACTGAAGTTCGGGGTGATCAAATGCAGATGCTGGATAGTCAGCGTCAAGATGGTCAGCAGAATAATAACTACGGCAACCCTAGTCAGGGCTACGGATACGGACGTTAGGAGCTTTGGGAATGATTGATTTAGAGGAAGAAAAGCAACTAATGATAAATGCCATGCGTGAATCAGGTGTAATAGAAATAAATACCAATTGTCGTCAATTTCACGAGCATCTTAAAACATGGTGCAAACGCGCAGAACTAGCCCAAGCCGAAATCACAGAGCTAAAACAAAAGCTTGAAAAACTTGAAGATGGTGAGTTTGTTTTGGTGCCGAAAGTTCCTACATTTGCAATGACTGAAAGTGGGCTAATGACATTAAAAAAGAATGAATCAGGATACTACATTGGATCAGTGCAACACATTTATAAAGCTATGATTGAAGCAGTGGAGAAAGACCATGGCTAAACGCTTAAACAAACTAGATCGGATGACATCTGAAGAAAAAGTGGCTGAAAGTTTACGCTTTTGGGAAGCTGGCAATGATGCACTCTTCCCTCCTGAAACAATCGCTATTGTATTAGGTATGTCTTTAGCTTGGTTACAAGCAAAACGATGCAACGGTGGAGGAATTAGTTTTATCAAACCGAATGGAAATAAGATTATTTATTATCAGAAGTCTGATGTAATTAGCTTCATTAAAAGAAATAAGCTGGCCAATACAGCTTAATCAAAAAAGGGGGTTTAACCCCCTTTAATTTTGCCCAAAATTTACAGAATCAAGTAGACTCTGAGTAGACCGATCCGAGTAGACCGTGAGTAGACTTAGGGCATGTTGTAATATAGGGTAATCTATTGCGATATATTGCAATGTATAATTGAATATTAATAAAAACAGTGGCTTATGCGATAAAAATAAGAGGAATTGTATGTTTTTTCTTGCTTTTCTGAGGAGGCTTATAGAATTATGAGTCCGCTGCTCTAACCAACTGAGCTATAGGCCCTAATTTTATAGCTAAACTAGTTATAAAACTAATGTAGCAGATAATAGATAAGTTATCTCAAGAAAACAAGAGGATACATCATAAAATATTACAATTAATATCTAAATGCACATATTTTACTCAAAAATACTTATAGAAATAAATGCACCGTATGAGTTGCTGTTTGAGCAAACCAATAAATTAAAAAAATAATTACGAGTACGGAACTAGATGTTACAAATAGCTCTATTTTAGACATAGTATTCACCATTCTTATTTTTATTGCTTATGTAGAAATTTTAAATCATTTTTACAAAAGATACAAATAAATAAATTTATTTACCAATTATAATATAATAAGAACAGATAAAGAGACTTAAATCTCGCTTTCCTAATGAAATCGCCAATAAATTGATGCAATTGTTCTAAAAAGACTCAACACTAGCTTATACTTTTAAGCTGAGCTACATTAATTATCAGTTTCCCATCTTTCTCTGTTTGCTGACCAACAACTTGTAACTTCACACCGCTATATAAGCTTCCATATGGAGCTAGGCTAGGGTCAATATAAGCATATATAATTTTAAAGTGATCTTTTAACACATAAACATTATCATCTAATACATAATCAATCTTTGCGTTTAGTTTTATAATACTACCCACAGGAAGCCTACTGGCTTTTAAAACACTGATAGGTTTTTTATGTAATGCTAATGCTTTTACCTCATCTCGACTATACTGATCTTTTTCTACAATTGAAGATGCTGCTAAAACAGTAGAACTACTAAAAGAAATTAAAATAATAGGTAATATTAAATTTTTAAACATTTTTATCTCCTTTTTTACCATTATTGCTAAAATAAATAGCGAATACTTTATTGTTTTTGTTATCCAAGGTTTACTTATACGCATAAAAAATGGCGACAAAATTGGTCGCCATTTTTTATTTCTTTAATACTTAAGCATCAAGTTGCTCAAGAATCTCATCTGGAATTTCTACATTTGTATACACATTCTGAACATCATCTAGATCTTCAAACATATCAATCATTTTCATGATTTGTTTTGCTTGATCTACATCAGTAATTTCAGCTTTTGTTGATGGACTCATCACAACTTCAGCATTATCAGATTTCAACCCTGCTGTTGTAAGCGCATCTTGAACTTCACCAAATGTTTCAGGTGTAGTAATCACAAGAATACCATCTTCTGTTACTTCAATATCTTCAGCGCCAGCTTCTAACGCAATTTCCATAATTTTTTCTTCCAAAGAGACATCTTCAAAAGAAATTTCGCCACGCTTTGTAAATAGGTAAGCAACTGAACCAGATGTACCTAAATTACCATTTGTTTTAGTAAAACAGTGGCGTACATCAGGTACTGTACGGTTTAGGTTATCAGTCATTGTTTCTACTAGAACAGCAACACCACCTACCCCATAACCTTCATAGGTTACTTCTTTTAAATCTTCGTTATCTTCGCCACCAGCACCACGTTGAATTGCACGGTTAATGGTGTCACGTGTCATATTTACAGAAAGTGCTTTCTCTACAACAGCACGTAATCGTGGATTTGCTTGTTGATCAGGCCCGCCTAATTTCGCTGCTGTCACAAGTTCACGAATATACTTAGTAAAAACTTTACCGCGGCTTGCATCTTGTTTTGCTTTACGATGCTTAATATTGGCCCACTTAGAATGACCCGCCATGCAAAATGCTCCTAAAAGATTGGTCTTTTACGCAATATAAAAAGTTTGGCAATTCTAACATAAGCACGAATATTAGAAAAATGGTCACTTTCACTTTAAGTATAAATTGTAAAAATAATCACCACACAATGTTTAAATACTATACTGAATCAAGCATTTTAGACTCTTCAGCAAGCATATAAACCAAATCTAATTCAGGGCAAGGAAACCCATTATAGTCAATGCTGCTGTGATTTGTCCCCGATGATGTGTACTATGCTGAAACACATTCAGCAGTACACCTACATAAGATAAGCTCATGGGCTTACCTGCAGAGGTGATATAGTCAAGTTACTTTGGAAACCTTTTGTCTTGAAAATGTGCCAAGAAGCCAACCCAATTATGTGATTTTTGGTTCAACAGATTTAGAATTTCTTTTTTATCCGTTTCAATAATACTATTCAACTTTAAATCATCGGGTATTGGCAGTCTTGCAAATCGGCTATACCAAAGATAATGCTCACCCACGAGTATATGGTTTAACGTGCCACAGATGCTATTAAAAAATAATCCACATGGTCGTGAAAAATCACTTTCTGAAACATTCAGCAATGCTTCGGTCAATTTTTGAGTTGCCCAAATATTATAACGTGCTAATACCTCAAATTGCTTCATATCCATGTGGAAATATTTCAACCTCAATTCTATTTATAATGGTGTAACTAATGGTTCTTTATTAAAAAAATGAATCAAGTTTTCGCAAACCAGTTCCGCCATCGCCAAACGCGTTTCATGTGTCCCACTTGCATAATGCGGTGTAAGTACAACATTCTCCATTTCAAATAATGGGCTTTCTGTGCATGGTTCTGTTTCAAACACATCTAAACCCGCACCAGCTATTTGTCTATTTTTCAAACTCTCAACCAATGCCTTTTCATCAACAACTGAACCGCGAGCAATATTAATAAGATATGCACTAGGTTTCATTTTGTCTAAAATATTCGCATTAATAATATGCTGTGTTTCACCCGTACTTGGTAGTGCTAAAATGAGAAAATCTGCTTGCTTTGCCAATTCCTCTAATGTTGCGATATATTGATAATCCACATGATTTTTTTGAGTACGATTGTGGTAAATAATTTCCATCCCTGCTGCTTCAGCACGCTTCGCGATAGCCTCACCAATATTCCCCATACCCAAAATGCCACATACTTTTTTTGAGAGACTCGTTGTTAAAGGGAATGATGATGTCCACTGCCCTTTTTTCACGTAAGTATTTGCTTGGATAAGTTGTCTTGCGACAGCATATGTCAACATCATTGCAGTATCTGCAACACAATCATTTAATACATTTGGCGTATTGGTTACTTGAATACCACGCTGTTTAGCATAGTCGACATCTATACTGTCATACCCCACACCAAAACTTGCAATAATCTGAAGCTTAGGTAAAGCATCTATCATTTCTTTAGACATCCCAACATTATTACTTGTTGCAACAGCAATAATTTCCGCTCCGTTATCTTTTAAAAATTCTTCTTTATTTTCGATATGCGCCAGTTGATAAATCGTTGAAAAATGTTTTTTAAGTAACCCTAAAAATATCTCTGATTGTTCACCTAATACTAAAACGGTTGCTTCTAGTGGGTTAGCCATTCCTTTCTCCCTTATGCTTTCACTTTATTTTATATACACTCTAATCTAGCGCAATCTGCTATACATGACCTTAATATTTTTTAAGCAACAAATAAAAAGACGCTGTACAACATGCTTAGATTTATTCAAAATGAGGATGCTTTAAAAATCTAAATTCTCCTACTTTCTCAAATGTAAGGCGTGCGTGTGTCCAACTTAGATCAGATCATACAAAATATCTCATCCCATACTCCAATGATGCAACAATATATCAACGTAAAGATGGAACATCCACATAGCCTCTTGTTCTATCGTATGGGAGATTTTTACGAACTTTTTTTCGATGATGCAAAGAAAGCAGCTAAACTTTTGGGAATTACTTTAACCCACCGAGGAAAAAGTAACGGCGACCCTATCCCTATGGCAGGTGTACCATTTCATGCTGCCGAAGGCTACCTTGCACGCCTTGTAAAACAAGGTGAAGCTGTTGTTATTTGTGAACAAGTTGGTGAAGTTACAGGCAAAGGACCTGTAGAAAGAAAAGTTGTTCGAATTATTACACCAGGTACGCTTACAGATGATGCGTTACTCAATAGTACACAAAACTCGAACCTTGTCTCGTTAAGCATACAGCAGAATCAAATTGGTATTGCACTTCTCGATTTAAGTGCAGGTATTTTTAAAGTTCAACAACAAGACTTTAAACCTGAAATGCTGACCATAGAGTTAGCACGTTTAATGCCAAGTGAAATCTTAATTAACGAAGATTTAGTCGACCAAAATATCATTGAAATGATAAAAAAACAGTTAGAGTGCCCTATTACCAAGCGCCCAAATGTCGACTTTAATCAAAAGAATGCAGATAAAACATTATGTGACCAATTTAATGTATCTACGTTGGCAGGTTTTGGCATTGATCATTTGCCTCTTGCCAAGTCTGCCGCTGCTGCACTGATTCACTATGCAAAAGAAACACAAAAAACAGCGTTACCACATATTCGAAATATTACACTTGAACAAAGCCAAGACTTTATTGCATTAGATCCTGTTACACGGCGCAATTTAGAAATTATCGACCCTCTCTTTGAACATGGCACATCACTTTTCAATTTAATTAATGACTGCCAAACTGCAATGGGCAGCCGACTACTCGGCCGCACACTCATGCAACCCGTTCGAGATTGTGCCATTTTAGAGGCACGCCTAGAAGCCACAAATCAGATTTTAGAAGGCTATTATGAGTCTCCTATTCGTCTCGTACTTAAGGAAATAGGCGATATTGAACGTGTTCTTAGTCGCGTTGCTTTAGGGTCCGCTCGCCCTAGAGACTTAGTGCAACTTAGACAAGCTTGTGCTCAAATTCCTTACCTACATGAATCAATTGCACCATTACTTCAACAAAACGACTCACCTAAGCTCCTTGAACAACTCAATGATGATTTAGGTGATGTACATGCACTACATCAACATTTAAGTGCAGCAATTGTAGAAAACCCACCTGTTTTACTGCGTGATGGTAATGTAATCGCCGAAGGTTTCGATGCAGAGCTTGATGAATTAAGGCAAATTCGTGACCATGCTGGACAATTTCTCATAGACTTAGAAATTAAAGAAAGACAAGCAACAGGAATAAATACACTTAAAATCGGTTACAACCGCGTAAGTGGTTATTACATTGAACTCACACGAGCACAAGCCGAACAAGCTCCGAGTCACTATATACGTCGCCAAACATTAAAGAATGTTGAACGCTATATCACTCCTGAACTAAAAGGTTTTGAAGACAAAGTTTTATCGAGTGAATCTCGTGCACTTGCGCGAGAAAAAATGCTATTTGAGCAAATTTTAGAACAATTACGCGCAAATATTGCAGAACTACAACTCATGAGCAGTGCAATTGCACAAACAGATGTACTCACTAACTTTGCACACCAAGCGCGTATACGTCATTGGGCACGTCCCGACTTTAGTCCTGAAGTTGGTGTTCATATTATTGCAGGTAGACATCCTGTTGTTGAGGAATTAAGCAAAACACCATTTACACCAAATAGTGCTCAGCTCAATGCTCAGCATCGTCTTGCAATTATTACAGGGCCCAATATGGGTGGTAAGTCGACATTTATGCGACAAACTGCACTGATTAGCTTACTGGCATATTGCGGTAGTTTCGTACCTGCTGAAAGCGCAACACTTGGACCTATCGACCGAATTTTCACACGTATTGGTTCTGCCGATGACCTGTCTACAGGCAAATCGACCTTTATGGTAGAAATGACAGAAACATCTCAAATTTTGCACCATGCCACACAACAATCTCTTGTTCTAATGGATGAAGTTGGACGTGGAACAAGTACTTATGATGGTTTATCCCTCGCATGGGCTTGCGTGCTTGATTTATCTAAACGAATTAAATGTTTATGCTTATTTGCAACACATTATTTTGAGCTCACAGAACTTGGGCATGAAAGCATGATTGATAACTACCATGTTACTGCCAAAGAACTCAATGGGAATCTGATTCTTCTACATAAAGTACAAGCAGGCCCTGCAAGCCAGAGTCATGGTCTACAAGTTGCAAAGTTAGCAGGGATTCCATCAAGTGTGATTAAAGAAGCACAAAAGCGGTTAAAGATTTTGGAAAAGCAACAAATTGCTTCACCGAATATGGTGGTACAGAGTGATTTATTTTCACAAGAAAAAGATGTCGCAGAAGCACCTATTATAGAAACTGTTGAAAAAATTGTAGAAGTGATTCAACCCTCAAAGGTAGAAGATAGATTATCGGATATAGACATCGATGATCTCACCCCACGTCAAGCATTAGAGCAGCTTTATAAACTCAAATCCTTGCTGAAATCTTAAGCTTTTTCTAATAAATGAAAAACCGAGTATAAAAATACTCGGTTTTTTAATAAGTATATAAATTATTCAGATTTTAGGTGTACACAAAAAGCTATACATTACATATAAAGTTATAACGACTGAATATATTATGAAAAGTTTTTTAACCACGACAGCAACTATTCTAACAATTGGTCTGACCGCCTTTGGCTGTCAAAAATCAGATAATGTACAACAAAACCAAACAAGTGCGACAAACAATGAAATCACGACATTAAATATTGGTTATCAAAAAGCTGCTCTCAAACTGATTGTTGCAAAACAGAACCATTTTTTTGAAAAAGAATTTCCAAATGTAAAAATTAGTTGGAATGAGTTTCCTGCGGGTCCACCAACTTTAGAAGCGCTCTCAGCAGGTGCAATTGACTTTGGTTATACAGGAGATGCACCCATTGTATTTGCGCTTTCTGCAGGTAAAAGTCTGAATTACTTAGGCTATGAAGATGCGGCAAAACGTGGACATGCACTACTCGTTCCAAATGGTAGCAATATACATACTATTTCAGACCTAAAAGGAAAACGTATTGGTTTAACCAAAGGATCAAGTGCACATAACTTCCTTGCAGAAGTCTTGAAAAAGGCCAATCTTACATGGGCAGATATTCAGCCGGTTTGGCTCGCACCATCTGACGCGCGTGCGGCACTAGACAAAAAGGCGATTGATGCTTGGGCAGTATGGGAACCCTATGTCAGTGCAACTGAACTGTCAGGTACAGCAAAAGCTGTTTTTGATTCGACAACACTACCGAAAACATATGGTTACTATCTTGCTCAACCAAGTTTCATTCAGCAACATCCAAAAGATGCCCAAAAAGTACTCGACGTACTCAATGAAACCGATCAGTGGATTAATAACCATCCAAAAGAAACTACAGAAATTCTTGCAAACAGTACAGGCTTAAACCTCAATATTGCAGAAAAAGTATTAACAACAAAACCAACCCCGAATCCTGTTGAGCCTCTTACACCAACAGTCATACAATCTCAACAGGATTTAGGCAATCTCTTCTTTAGCCTAAAACTTATCCCAAATAATATCCATGCCTCTGAATTTGTTTGGCATCCTCAAAAATAAAGAAAATGCCATATATTCAATGTAATATATGGCGCTTTTTTCTATTTCACTTGTAAAATTTCTACAAGCCTATTTTGTATATGACTAATTGCATTTGCATAACCCTGATCATACATTTCTGACCTTTGCCTCCAAAACTCCCAATGTTCAATATATTCAGTTTCCAACTCTTTAATTAATTTTTGTACTTTTTGGACTTTATGTTTATTTACATCTTTTGCGATGTTTGGTTTATGCCCACCACGTTTTGCATTCTTCATTTGTTTTTGATAGTTAAGTTCTGCTTTAATATTCATTCTACCTTCCGTATGTCTACACAGTTGAAAGTTCAATAAAACTAAACCTCACACTCAGCATTACGTATATTTTTGAAAAAAATATGACAAATAAAAGAACAATTCATGACAAGACTTATCCATTTGAGCTGAAATAAAGCCTATCATCACTCTATATCAATATTTTCATCTTATAAACTTTACTCGAAATACCATTACAGATAAAATGCACGAAAATTGATATTAATTCTCATTATCAGTAAAAATCATATAGAAATGGGTATTTCATAGATTTAAATAATTAATATCAATAAAAGGAATTGTTACTTGACCCATTTTTTGCCTACAATATAGCAATTAAAGATGAACACCAAATTTTTTAGGTAGCTGTCGCTATGGCCTTTGTTGTCACTGAAAACTGTATTAAATGTAAATATCAAGATTGCGTTGAAGTATGTCCTGTCGACTGCTTCTACGAAGGTCCTAACTTCCTTGTCATTCACCCTGATGAGTGTATTGACTGTGCATTATGTGAACCTGAATGCCCTGCAAATGCAATCTTTTCAGAAGATGAACTGCCTGCGGGACAAGAAGTCTTTATCGAACTGAATGCTGAACTTGCTGAAAAATGGCCAAACATCACAGAAATTGGTGAACAGCCAGAAGACCGTGAGGAATGGAATGGTAAAACAGATAAGCTCCAATATTTAGAAAAATAAGAAAAAAGATCAGCAATTGCTGATCTTTTTTTATTGTTAAAATTGCTTACTTAATTTAAATACCTTATTTGAAACTGTAACCGTACAATAGTTTTATAAATAAAATTGTTTAAATTATGACTTATGTATAATCCTCAAAAAATTAAAAGAACTCTTTTAGCACTTACTTTAACAATGTCAGGTGCATCTACTTTTGCAAAGCAGCCTGCACCACTTATTGTCACACCTATTCCTAGCTATTATCTTACTAAAAAAATTCCATCTTCTTATTTCTTATGGGTTTCGCAAAAAAATCACCTACAAAAAGTCAAAGCTTATGAGGACTTCCTCACAAAACATGATGTGAATAATGTTATTCCAACCTTCGAGCTATTAAGAACAGCACGAGATTGGAAACAATGCGGAAGAGAAGAATACCTAGTTCCCCCTAAAGAGCTTTGGGAAAATCAAGTGCCAACACTCAAAGTGTTTAGATATCTGACAGCAACAAAAACATTAACTAATTTTGAGGTAACATCTGCTTATCGAGACTTTCAAATGAATCGTTGTGCAGGTGGTGCTGTTTCTTCGCGTCATATTCTTAATGCCGCAATGGATTTTCGTATTGGACCTGAACACCCGACAGCAAAAGATTATACAAATATTGAAAAAACTAAATTTAAATTATGCCAATTTTGGAAGCAATACGGACCTGACCTAAAAATGGGTCTTGGGACATACTCATCAGGACAAATTCATATTGATACACAAGGTTATCGAACATGGGGACCTGACCATACTCAGACATCTTCTATCTGTCTTTAATCTTATTTTATATGTTAAAATAGCCATTCAACTACAACAAGGAATGTGGTGGAAGAATGTTAAAAATTTGTATGACTGATGACATCCCCGAACGAGAAGCACGCGCATTCGATACCGAAGCGCTTGGCACATTTTTTATTACACAACGCGATGGACAATTTTTCGCTTATAAAAACATTTGCCCACACTTACAAGTAGAACTTGAGATTTTGGAAAATCAGTTCTTAGATCAAGACCAAGAATTCATTCAATGTTCAACACACGGCGCATTATTTCAAGTCGAAACAGGAGAATGTATTTCTGGTCCCTGCTTAGGTGAATCACTTACCGCTATTCCCATTCAAGTTCATTCTGATGGCGGTATTTATCTCGCGTAAGTATATATGATGAATAATAGCCTAGATAACTTTCTACAAAGCCCAGAATTACTTCCATTTCACTTATGCGTAATTACTTTTATTTTACTTAGTGTTTTTGAAACACTCGGTTTATATATTGGAATATCTCCATTTCGTTTTCTAAAGCGACTCATTCCTTTTCGTCCAAACAACCCACTCTTACAAATTAAATTTTCAAGAACACTTATTGTTGTTTTCTTTCTCATTAATTTTAGTTTTGCAGGATATTTTTTCCAATTTGCTTACTATGCTTATGAGCAGGCCTTTGCTTCAAGTATATATGTACTTATCCCAACGCTAATCACAGCGCTTTTCTTCACTATTTTTATGATTCACTGCTTAGATCAGGTAATCAAACCTAAATTCATTCATAGAGAACTCAATTTAATTGGGCGCTTAGCAACCATTTCAACAAGTAGTGCCAAGCCTGAAATCAATGCTCAAGCCCGTGTCAGAGATGAGTATGGTCAAGTTCACTATGTTAATGTATGCTCAGAATTTGGTGAAATTTCACCGCATACACAGGTTATCCTTATCCGCAAAAAAGATAACCTCTATATTGTTAAAAAAATTATTGAATCTAACTACTTACTAGATCATGAAATATTCCCTAAATAGTTATTTATGAGGAATTATAGATGGTGCAATTTTAGTAATTGGTTTTTTTACTGCTAGATGATTAAAAAAGATATTTAATACGACAGCAACAATACATGTAATACTAATACCCGAATGGAACATCATTTGTACCCATTTCGGAAAATGAATAAAAAAATCGTGATTAATCATGGGAATCATGCCTGCAGAAAGTGCAACAGCAACAATAATTAAGTTCTTTTGATCACTAAACTCTACTTGAGCAAGTGTACGAATTCCACTTGCGGCAACAGAACCAAATAATACAATACCCGCACCGCCTAAAACAGGTGCAGGAATCGCAGCAATAAAACGCCCCATAACAGGAAATAATCCAAGTAAAATAAGAATTGCGCCACCTGCTGCAACTACAAAACGACTCTTTACACCAGTAATTGCGACTAGACCCACATTTTGAGCAAATGCACTTTGCATAAATGTCCCAAAAAATGGAGCGATTGCAGATGAAAGCATATCTGCACGTAAACCATTGGCAATACGTTGTTGTGTAACCTCACTCCCTACGATTTCTCCCACTGCTAAAATATCTGCGGTGGTTTCTGTGAGTGTAACAATCATAACAATACACATCGCAACAATGGCAGGAACATTAAAGATAGGCAGACCAAATGAAAATAGACTTGGAATAGCAATCCACTGTCCGTCTAAAACTTTTGAGAAATCACAATATCCAAATAGGTATGCTGCCACTGTTCCTATAACAATTGACAGTAAGATAGCAACTCGACGTAAACCAATAGAACCAAAACGACTAAATAGCAATAAAATACATAAGGTAAATGCAGCTAAACCTAAATTAGATAAACTTCCCCAATTTGCTAATTTATTATTTCCACCCATTATCCAATTTAGTGCAACAGGCAACAATGAAAAGCCAATAATTGTAATCACACTTCCCGTAACTACAGGTGGAAAGAATCTTACAATCCGAGAAAAAAATGGCGCAATAACCAAGCCAATAAGCGAACTCGCCAATACGGCACCTAGAATCGCTTGAAAACCACCACCCGTTGTTCCAATAGCAATCATGCTAGCTACGCCTGCAAATGAAACCCCCTGAACCAATGGAAATTTTGCCCCAAACCATTTCATACCCAGTGTTTGCAATAATGTTGCAAGCCCACCAACAAACAAAGAAGCAGTAATTAATATACCTATTTCGATATGGTTTAAACCAATTGCTGAACCAACAATAAGCGGTGGTGCAACAATCCCACCATACATGGTTAAAACATGTTGTAAGCCATAAGCAATACTTTTATTTAGACCTAGATACTCATCTTCATAAGCAATTTTATTCTGCTTCATCACCTTTTCCTTGTTATTTCTTCAATATGAATAAAAATAAGCAAGGCATATGCCAATTTATATTGCTTTAAAGCGTCTTTTATTCAGCATTTATGATGAAACACTTAGAAAACTCAATAATTTTGTTATAATCATCTCGCTTTCATATAGATACTTTTGTTTCTGCTATGAGAAAAAAACAAAATCAATCCTTAAACATTCCAATCGGTTCACACCTTTTGGTAAAACATTTTGGTTACACGCACCATGGCATCTATGCAGGTAAAGGCCGTGTGATTCACTATTCTGGATTTGCCCACTTTTTTAGAAAGCATCCTATAGAAATTACAAAGCTTGAAAAATTTTCACACCACAAACCCCTTCATATTCGTACCTATAAAAATCCGAAATTTAAAGGTCGTGCAGTCGTTCGGCGCATGCGTTTACGTATGAATGAAAACCACTATCACCTTATTATGAACAACTGTGAACATCTATGCTCATGGGCAATTACAGGAATTGAAGACAGCCCTCAGGTAGAGAAAATGATGCGTCGCCTAACCACTATTGGTTATATCAGTTCTTTAATGAGTTATATGAATGGTGTTTTTATTACCGTTGCCACTGCTAGCTTTGCACTAGTCTTATATATTAAGAAAAAATTAAAAGATAAAGCCAAAATGGAAGGCCCTGTTCACCTATTTTTAAAGCGAATGAACAAAAAATAAAGCCCTCATCATCCTAAAACCATGAGGGCTCATCTATATTTACTAAATATTATTTAGCTGGTTTAAAACTATCACGCAAATCTAAAATACGGTTAAATACAGGCTTTTCCGTAGAGTGATCATAACGATCTGCTACAAAGTAGCCTTCACGCTCAAACTGGAAACGCTCTTCATTTTTTGCTTGTGCCAAAGCAGGCTCAATCACCGCTTGTACAATTTTCAATGAATCTTGATTCAAGTTAGCCAAGAAATCATCACCGACTTCAGGATCAGCTTCTGTGAACAAACGATCATAAATACGTACTTCCGCAGGAAGACCATGCTCAGCAGATACCCAGTGGATCACACCTTTCACTTTACGACCTTCAGGTTTTTTACCTAATGTGTCAGCATCAATCGAACATTTAAGTTCAACCACTTCACCATTGGCATCTTTAATCACTTCGTCACACTTAATGACATAAGCATGGCGTAATCTTACCTCACCCTCAGGCGTAAGGCGTTTAAAGCCTTTTGGTGGAACTTCTTCAAAGTCTGAACGATCAATATAAATTTCTTGCGTAAGCGGAATAGTGCGCTCACCCATATCTACATTTGGGTGGCGTGCATGTACCAAGTCCATCGCTTCAGGTAAGTTCGTCAATGTAACTTTCAGTGGATTAAGCACAGCCATACCACGTGCAGCCGTATTTTCTAATGACTGACGAATACAGAATTCAAGCATTGCAACATCAACAATACCTTCCGTTTTTGAAACACCCACACGCTTACAAAAATCACGTAAGCCTTCAGCAGTAAAACCACGACGGCGCATACCTACAACTGTTGGCATACGAGGGTCATCCCAACCATTTACATGGTTGCCTTCAACCAAACGACGCAGCTTACGCTTAGACGTAATTGTATAGTCCACATTTAAACGAGATGACTCATACTGACGTGGTACAGCATTTGAATGTACTTTTGCTACAACCCAATCATAAAATGCACGGTGGTCTTGGAATTCCAACGTACACAATGAGTGCGTTACACCTTCAATCGCATCTGATAAAGGATGCGCATAATCGTACATTGGATAAATTTTCCATTTATCACCTGTTTGATGGTGCGATGCATGTAAAACGCGATATAAAATCGGATCACGCATATGCACATTTGGGCTTGCCATATCAATTTTAGCACGCAATACGGCTTGCCCTTCACCATAACCACCATCACGCATTTTTTCAAAACGTGATAAGTTTTCTTCTACACTTACATCTCTATAAGGTGAGTTCTTACCAGCTTCGACAAAATTACCACGATTCAGCTTAATTTCTTCAGGTGACTGTAAATCGACATAAGCATCACCTTGCTGAATCAGTTGAACTGCCCATGTATAAAGTTGATCAAAATATTTTGATGCATAACGTGCTTCGCCATCCCATTGGAAACCTAACCACTTCACATCATTTTCAATCCCTGTTACATACTCTTGTTCTTCTGCATCAGGGTTTGTATCATCAAAACGTAAATTACATACGCCTTTAAATTCTTCAGCAACACCAAAATTTAGACAAATTGCTTTTACATGACCAATATGTAAATAGCCATTTGGCTCAGGTGGAAAACGAGTAACGACTGAGCTTGTACGACCTTGTGCTAAATCATCAGTGATCACTTGACGTACAAAATCTAAGCCGGGCTGTTGTTCTTGCTGCACAGAATCAGTAGAGGCTTGACTGTTTTGTGTCGGGTGATTTGGCAGATCTGAAACAACATCATTTGGCTTCATAATAGATAATTCACTTCTATAAAGTTAAATTTTGACTGAATGAAACGTTATCTTAACTTTTTTTATAAGATAATTAACGTTTATACTTGCTATCTAGTTTACAGTTTGCTTATGCTTCTCTCAACCAAAAACCCATGGCTAATTTAGTCCATGTATAGGAGATATAAATATGAGTCTGCCTCAAGTTGAATTAAATACAAATAAAGGACGTATTGTTCTTGAATTAAATAGCGAAAAAGCACCAAAAACTGTTGCAAACTTCTTAGAATATGTACGTGATGGTTTTTATGATGGTGTAATCTTTCACCGTGTGATTGATGGCTTTATGGTTCAAGGCGGTGGCTTTGACGAAAACTTTAAAGAAAAAGCAACACGTGATTCTATTGAAAATGAAGCTGATAATGGCTTAAGCAATGATGTAGGTACAGTGGCTATGGCACGTACTCAAGCACCTCACTCTGCGTCTGCACAGTTTTTCATCAATGTTAAAAATAACAGCTTCCTAAACCACAGTGGTAAAACGACACAAGGTTGGGGCTATGCAGTATTTGGTAAAGTTGTTGAAGGTCTAGACATCGTAAACGAAATTAAAAATGTTCGTACTGGTAACCGAGGCTACCATGCAGACGTACCTTTAGAAAATGTTGTTATCGAATCTGCTAAAATTATCGCTGAATAATTTTAATTGAGTATCAAGTGACCTATCTGTTTATCTCAGATTTACACTTATCTCAAAATCACCCTCGACTTGTTCGGGGGTTTTTCGCATTGCTTCAACACTACCAAAATAAAAACACCCAACTGTATATCTTAGGTGACTGGTTTAATGCTTGGATTGGTGATGATGATACCTCTCCATGGCTAGAGGAAATTGTTCAACAGCTGAAATGCTTTACCCAAGTAGGTAATACAATTTATTTTCAAGTGGGCAACCGTGATTTTGCACTTGGACAAAAATTCCTAGATCAATTCTCAGGTCATTTATTACCCGATACATACATACTCACGATTAATCATAAAAAATACCGTTTAGAGCATGGCGATGCATTATGTACCGATGATATTTCTTACCAACGCTTTAAAAAAATTATTCGAAACCCTATACTACTTGGGTTACTCAAAAAAACACCTTTAGGCTTCCGCAGAAAACTTGCCAATGGCTTTCGTAAAAAAAGTACATCATCACAGCAAGAAAAAAGTTATGACATTATGGATGTAAACCCTAATGCAGTGAGTAAAGCCTTAGAAAATAACCATATTCTCATACACGGACATACGCACCGTCCCACACAGTACAATCATCAGAGTAAACAGCGAATTGTTCTTGGTGACTGGAGAGAAGCTACTGGTGAGGCTCAAATTCTAGAGATTTCAGAGCAAGGGAAACAACTTTTTTATACATGGAAACTTTAACCCTCCTCTTAATCATAATGTCATAGTGATTTTCTATATTATTGCACTTATTCCATAGAAAGATTTATCACTCAATATGAGCACTTTAAAAAAATCTCTTACACACTCGATTTCCCTAGCTATTGCTTTAAGTACAATTCTTCCATTCACAGCACATGCACAACAAACAAAAGAAGCAGAAGTTGCACCATCATATACTCAAAATACAAAACTTTTAGCAGAAGGACATTGGGATCAGTTTAACCGAAAACAAATTGATTCACTTATTCTAAAATACGGCAAACAGAGTCCAAACTATAACCCTGCTAAACCTTCTTACATCGTTGCAGATTTTGATAATACATCTGTGTTCTTAGACATTGAAGAAGCAACACTAATTTACCAATTAGAACACCTTTTATTTAAAGTGACGCCTGAGCAACTTAACAGTATTATCCGTAAAAATATTAGTGATAAAGACTTTGTCGCTGACTATAACAATGCTCAAGGACAATCTGTAAATATTGAGAAAGTTGCACCCGACATTATTGAAAGCTATACATGGCTGTATCATCACTACAAAGGCTTAAAAGGTACAGAAACACTCGAACAAGTCCGCCAAAATCCAAACTATGGTAATTTCATTACAAAAATGCGTTACCTCTATGCTGCCATCGGTGACACATTTGAACATGAAGTATCATACCCTTGGGTAACATATCTATTTACAGGCTTCAAAGCACCTGAAGTTAGAGATATGGTTAAACATACTGTAGAATGGCAAAAGCAACAAAAAATTGAACCTGTAAAGTGGACTTCTCCTGAAGCGCTAGCAGGCAAAGCAGGTGTTGTCTCAATTAGTTGGGATAATGGCTTACGCCCATACAAAGAAATGCAAAATTTATTTGCAACATTCCAAGAAAATGGCATTCAAGTCTATGTATGCTCTGCATCATTTATTGATGTGGTTAAAGAAATTGTTTCCAACCCGCGTATTGGCTACGGCGTAAATGAAAAGCATGTCCTTGCAATGGAATTAGAACGGGATTCTCAAGGGAGAATCTTACCTGAATTTAGAAAAGGATATTTCCAAACTCAAGGCGTTGGCAAAAGCCAAATGATTAAAAAATTCTTAGTCAGTAAATATGGCTATGGTCCTATCTTCATTGCAGGTGACAGCGAAGGCGACCAAAACATGATGCAGGACTTTAAAGAAACCGAGAAAGTACTTATTGTAAACCGTCTAAGAAAGCCAACAACAGATATTGGGCGCTTTTCTAAGCTTGCTGTAGACACATATGGTCAAGACAGTGCCAAATATCTACTACAAGGTAGAGATGCAAATACAGGCGAATTTGTGCCATCGTATAAGAGTATTTCTTACGGCTCTACAACACCAAAAGCGTTAAAATAAATAAAAAATGGCATGAGGTTGGAGTACACCCTCATGCCATAATAACTTGCTATAACGCCTTTCTTATTATAACTGGTCTTGCGCTGTATTATATTTCACAGACTTTTTTGCGCGGTGTCTTCTTGAAACAATCACACCTGAAATGACAACAATCAAAGATAATATTCCTGTTGAGGTAATCTCATGCACATGTTTTGGATCGAAAGCCATAATTCCTAAAGCTGCAACAATAAATAAAATAACAGCCCAAGTTAAATATGGATAAAGCCACATTTTCATACGAATTGGCTGTCCTGAGCTTAACAATTGCTTTCTCATATTTAATTGAGAAAATGCAATCACTAGATACACAAGCAACGCAATTGCACCTGAACTATCGAGTAAGAAGTTAAATACTTCCGCAGGCGCTGCATAGTTTGCAAAGGTACAAATAAAAGCGACAGCCGTAGAAAGTAATACTGCATATACTGGCGTTTGTTGGCTATTCAACTTTTGTACGAAATGAGGTGCATCACCACGTTTTGATAGTGAAAATACCATACGAGATGCCGTATAAAGTGCAGAGTTTAAACAACTTGTTACAGCAGTTAATACAACAATATCAACAATGAGTTTTGCATGAGGAATATTAAGTAACTGTAAAACTGCTTGATACGAACCAATTTTAGCTAAAGTTGGGTCATTCCAAGGAATCAAACTAATTACAATAAAGATAGATACAAGGTAAAATAAACCAATACGCCAAATTACAGAGTTAGTCGCTTTGGTAATTTGTGTTTCAGGATCTTTTGACTCACTTGCTGCAATCGTTACAATTTCCGACCCCATAAATGAGAACATTGTTGTAAGTAATGCACCTAATACTGCACCCCAACCATTTGGTAAGAAGCCACCATGATCATATAAATGCTGTACACCACCCACTGAAGGATTGAGTGAAAAACCAAAAATTGCAGCACAACCAAGAACAATAAAAATAACAATTGAACAAACTTTAATAGTTGCTAACCAAAACTCAAACTCACCATAGTTTTTTACACTAAATAGATTCGTTACCGTTAGCGCAATCGTTATAAGAAACGCCAATAACCAAACAGGTGCATCTGGCATCCATGAGTGTAAAATTGTTGCTGCGGCATTGGCTTCAAATGGAATAACAAGTACCCAGAACCACCAATATAACCAACCAATGGTAAAACCTGCCCATTTTCCAATAGACCGATCTGCATATGTTGAAAAAGAGCCACTGTCGGGCTGTGCAACTGCCATTTCCGAAAGCATACGCATGACAAGTACAACGAGTGTACCTGCTGCTAAATAAGAGATTAAAACAGCTGGCCCTGCTGCTGCAATTGCATGTCCAGACCCAACAAATAAGCCTGCTCCAATTGCTCCTGCAATAGAAAGCATCGTAACATGCCTATTTTTAAGTCCCTGTGAAAGATTGGTCGACTTTTCTTGTGTCATAAACACACCTAATTATCTTCTTAAATATTTGAAATTTTCACTATTCATCTACATAAAACCATGCATATATAATGCCAACCTTGGTTTTAACGAAATAATCTGAGATGAAATGGCGATTTCCTGTTTAAATGTACTTTCTCTTTCCTTAGAAATATTAGAAAAGCTCAGGTGTTTCCTTCTTTTTATTACATAGACATTACAATACGCTGTTTTTTACTTTGGTCAATAAACTGTAACAAAGAAGATTTTTTATTTTTTATTTAATATTCAATAATTTATATAGCAGTAAAACTAAAGTCTATACATGCATCTATCAAACAGCATGCCCATTTTATGTGCAAAATATAATAAAAGCGCTATTTTTGTGCAAAAAAAACCAGCATCAAAATGCTGGTTTTTAAATATATAAATATTATATTGCTTGATCAAATAGCAAGTTTACTTTCGCTGCTGTTGCAATTCGATTCATATAACGCTTGGTATGAGGTTGGAAATCTAAATCTTTCACAATACTTAAAGAGCGCAACCATGGGAAAATAATAAAGTCAGTTATATTAATTTCTGTATGGTCTTGAATTAATATTTCTATTTTTTTCAGTTCTTCATTCATGGAAACAATATCCTGCGCGCTTTCAGAAAAAATCTGATCTAAGTCGCCAAAAGATGCTGTTTCTCTTTCAATAAATGCCTTCCTTGCTTCAGGTGTTGAAATTTCTTTAAAATCACTTCGTGTAAAACGCGGCACAATTAATCTAAAAATTAGATTTGAACTGTCCTTTACCCAAGCCTGAACTTTCGGATCAACTTCACCTGTTGCATAAGCAGGTGGTGTTAAATCATCTAAATAGTGCACAATATCTAAGCTTTCAGTCATATATTGACCATCTGGCTTATGTAAAATAGGTACAACTTTTTTACCTACAAGATAAGTCGGCGTTTCGCTGTCGCCTTCCATAATAATACTGTACTGAATTGGCAAATTTTTAAAACCCGCGATCATACGCGTTCTTAAACAAAATGGGCAATGCTCATAAATATATAATCTCATGTATCCTTCTACTCCCATCTTTCCTATTATTTTCTATTACCACTTATCAATATGTATGGCATATAAAACGAACAATCTAAAACATATTTTGGCAAAACTGCTTATCTACAGCATATAGAAAAATTATAAAATTTAATCAAATTAAACGACTTTAAGAGTAACCCATTTCAATGACATATCAAAAAAATATCACAAAACACAGCATAAACTTTCGTAGTAAACCAATATAAATCCTTTCTGTTACAGGCTTACCACGTTATATCCAAAAATATGAAGCACTTTACTCTATAAATAATAGTGCCAAACGAACTTGGTCGTAACCCATACGTGGCTGTGTTGCTTCAACTATTGGGCGCAATCGAATCGAACCATCATCATTAAAGTTTTCAGCACGTTTAGTACGTTGTAGCTTTTTATAAATTTTACGCACTTGCTCTACCACTTCATCCCCAGGATGAGCCACAGAAATATCTAGTCCTTCTTTTTGTAACTTTCCTAAATGGTTAATAATCGTTGCAGGTGTTAAATGTCTTTCTTGAGCAATATCTTGAATCTCATAACCATCTTCAAAAAGTGCTTTTGTTTCCTCTAATGTTGCTGCACCATAACTTTTTTGTGCTTGTCCCTGCCCTAATCTTCGTTGGTTACGCTCAATCTCTTTTTCGTTGAGTGTTCCACCACAATGACGAATAAATGCTTTATGTTGTACTGTGAGATCAACATGTTCAAATTTAGACTCTGCTTCTTGCGAAAGTTCTTGAAAACGGCGATCTGCTTTTATTGCTAACGTATCTAAAGCGAGTGCCTCATCATTAAAGCCTAACAGACGTAATCCATCTAAAGACTTTAAACGAGATAAAGCTACATAACCTTGCCCTTTTTCAAAAGTATGCTTTAAATTAATTTCGGCAGCATCTAAGGTCATACCTTGGCTTTTATGAATTGTAATGGCCCAAGCAAGCCTTAATGGGACTTGTTGAAAACTTGCAATAACTTTTCCTTCATCATTTTCTACAGACCATGTTTCAGGTGGAACGATAAGCGTCGTGCCATCGGTTAACGTGACTTTTGGCAATAAACCAAACTCATCATCATCTTCAAAACCAATCACTTCACCTAAGCTACCGTTAATATAACCCATGTCAAAATTGTTTTTTACAAACATCACTTTGGCATGTTTCTTTAGACTTAATGCTTCAGGCGCACGTACAGAAGACTTGAGAGTTTCGATCAGTTTTGCATTACCATCTAGCGTTGCCGTGAATTCATGTGATTTACCATCTAAATCACTTAAATGCTCGGTATTTAAGCTATCTACATCCATATTATGTGTATAAAGGCGTGTAAAAGTTTCACCAATATCTTGCTTCGTGGTCGACATCAATGCTTGATAATGCTGATCTGTTAAATTCTGTGCTCGAATTGCATTTAATATCTGATCTAATATCGCATCTTCTTGTCGGTGTTGCTCTGTTAAATAACAGATTCTAAATTTTGCTTCTACCCATGCATCCGACATGAAACAAAACTTATCTCTATTTTTTTCACCATTTCTACCCACAGGTGGTAACTGAAAAAAGTCACCAGCAACAATTACCTGAACGCCCCCGAAAGCATCATCAGTTTCTTTAAAATACTTTAAAACTTGATTCACCAAATTGAGTTGCTTCGCATGCAACATTGAAATTTCGTCTATGACAAGGACTTGTGCACTTTCTAAGTGTTCTTTTAAATATTTACGTTCTTTCATACGTTTTAGATCATCATCCGATAAATGATCTTTAATACCAATACCTGCCCAAGTATGAATAGTCATACCATTCATATGTGTTGCTGCAATCCCTGTAGAGGCAGTAATTGCAACTGTTACTTTTCGAGCTTTCAAATATTGAATATATTGATTTAACGTATATGTCTTGCCAGCACCTGCTGACCCCGTCAAAAACACATTTTCACCAGCTTTTAACAGTTTCAATGCAGTTTCTTGCTTCATAAGACCATGTTCTAAAAATGAATGCTATAGCCTAACTATTTTTGATGAAAATGTTAAGTTTCCATCTCCAATTTTAACCACTATCTTATTTCAAAACTTGTAAAAAAATTGATTTATTCAAGAATAATGCTAGTCTAATCGTCTATTTTTCTTTGATTATCATAGGTCATGCTATGCAAAAATTTGCTAAAACAATTTACGCAATTCAACATCTTGCATTTGAAGACCTTGGCTCACTTGAAGATGTCTTTTATCAGAAAGGTTATCGCATTCGTTATTTTGAAGCGGGGGTAGATGACTTAGCTAAAGCACTGAACTACGATGGTCTTACAGTTATTTTAGGCGGACCTATTGGCGTCAATGAAGTTGAAGATTATCCATTTTTACAACAAGAAATAGATTTACTCAAAAAACGTTTAGATGATAATAAACCAACTTTAGGTATCTGTTTAGGTGCACAGCTTATTGCTAAGGCACTTGGTGCAAATGTTTATGCAGGTGATGTAAAAGAAATTGGTTGGAGTACTCTTAGCCTTCCATATCTAGACCAAAATATATTATTTCCTCTTTTAGATATTCCTGTTTTACATTGGCACGGCGATACTTTTGATCTGCCTCAAAATACTAAACATTTAGCCAGTTCAAATGATTACCCAAATCAAGGCTTTCAATTTAAAAATGCGCTTGCCTTACAGTTTCACTTAGAAGTAGATGATGAACATTTGGAAAAATGGCTCATTGGACATACTTCTGAGCTAAGACAAGCAAATATTAATATTAAAAAATTAAGAGAAGACAATAAAAAGTATGCCCCTCAACTGATGCAAGCTGCAAAATACGTTATACAAAACTATTTAAAACAAATTGAAACTGCGTAATCATATCTGAGCTGTAATGACCTACTATAGATAATTCCTAATCTATATAGGTCAAAATATAATTAAACATCAATAATAAAAGAATTATTATTTCCACTTTCTTCTGTAAGACGTATTTGGTCACAGATAACAAAAACTTGTATTCCTCAAACCACCAAAGCCCTTACAAAAGATTTTGGCATAGTTCTACACACTTTTTATATAAAAGCAAATCGCTTGGCTTCAACTAAGCCAAGCGATTTTTATATTTTATTTATCTACAGATGCTTCAGTTGTAATATTTACAGTAATCTTATCGCTCACATTAGGAACATAGTTTCCGATACCAAATGCAGAACGATCAAAAGAAGTTGTTGCATTAAAGCCAATCGATGCTACTTTCTTCATTGGATGAATGCCCTCTTTATTTAGTACTGCATCAAGTACAACTGGTTTCGTTGTACCCTTAACCGTTAAATCACCAAAGATTTTAAAATGCTTCTTATCTTTGGTTTCTACACGTGTACTTTTAAATGTGATATTTGGGTATTGTACTGCATTAAACCAAGCTGCTTCTTGAAACTCTTTATCTAGCGCAGGAACATTGGTATTTACACTGCTTACAGGAATAGTCACATTTACAGAAGACTTTTCAGGTTGTGCATCATCTACATTAATTGCACCTTGAATATCTGAAAAGTTAGCTGTTGGCGTAGAAAAACCAAAATGATTCCAAGAAAATAAAGTTGCAGTATGTGCAGGGTCTATTTTATATGTTGTTGGTAGTGCAAAAGTTGTTACACTTGCGATAGCTAGAGAAAGTCCTAGAGCAATTTTTTTATTCAACATGATTATTTTAAGTTCCAATTATAGGCAGTTATTTTTATCTTAATGGTATAAAAGCTCAGAATACACCGCAATTTATAAAACGGTTTGTCCTAAAAATAGAACAATTTATAGATATCTCCGTTATTTTAAGATTATTTAGCTAATCAATTTGACTTACTCGCCCTAGTACTTAAAATAGCATTTTTCTTATATTGTAATGATTCCAAAGTTATGAATAACGATCAACTTGAACCTCAAATTGTCGACCTAGATAATTTGCACGAGCATCGTGAGATTGTGACATTTATGCGCCGTTCATCTCCGCTAAATACTTCACAACGTGCCGCTTTAGAGCAGTATCGTGACCTGATTTTGGAATATCCTGTCGGTGATTTGCGCCAACACTTTGAACATCCTGAACGCCCACTCACTGTAGAAATTGGTTTTGGCATGGGTCGCTCTTTAGTTCTTATGGCAAAAGCAAATCCTGAGCGCAATTATGTTGGTATTGAAGTCCATGTGCCAGGTATTGCCCAATGTGTTTATGAAGCAGGTATGGCTGAAGTTAAAAACTTAAAAGTATTAGATGCAGATGCCATTAAAGTACTTAAAGAAATGCCTGACAATAGTATTGACTGTATTCAACTTTACTTCCCTGACCCTTGGCAGAAAAAACGTCACTTTAAACGTCGTTTTGTTGCACATGAGCGTATGGAACTTGTAGAAAGTAAACTAATGCTTAATGGTACATTCCACAGTGCAACAGACTGGGAACCATATGCTGAATGGATGTTAGATGTACTAGATAACCGTCCAAACCTTGAGAATATGGCAGGTAAAGGAAATAGTTACCCTCGCCCTGAATGGCGTCCACTGACTAAATTTGAACGTCGTGGATTAGAGTCAGGTCATAAAATTAATGACTTTATTTTCAAAAAAATTGGATAGCTCATATAAAAGCCCGAAACTTCGGGCTTTTTTTTAATCTTTTTTATCGTGACGCTTTTGTATTTGCTCACTCATTAACTCATATACTTTTAAAAACTCATATTGCTCATTTTTTTGTAGTAGGCTTTCTTGTAATGCCAATATATTTGCATCATGGCGTACAGCAGGTCCTGTTTGAACAGTTTGAGGGAGAAAGTGAGTCGCTTTATTTGCAGTTTCTAATATTAGCGGATACAACAACTTAAAGTCGACACCTTGTTGTTCAACAATTTGTTGAGATATGTCATAACAATAATTGCTAAAGTTACATGCAAATACAGCAGCTAAATGTAAACTTAAACGTTGTTCTGAATTATACAAGTAAACTTCTTTAGAAATTTCAGCAGCCACGCTTTTTAAAGTCACTATATCCCTATGATCATTGGCTTCAACAAAAATAGGTGTTGTTTTCCAGTCGACCTTCTTTTCAAAGCTGAATGTTTGTAATGGATAAAAAACACCAGAACGGCGATAATACTTTTCTAAAACCTTTAAGTGCGTACTTCCTGAAGTATGTACAATGCATGTATCTACAAACCCACACGCAACCAATGCCTGAATGACCTGTTCAATTGCTTGATCTTTTACCGCAATAATAACGAGCTCTACAGCCTGATCTAACAACGAATATGAATCTACTGGCTTAGCAAGCACTTGGTCTGCTAATGTTTGCGCATTTTGCAAATTAGGACTGAATATATCAACAACTTCATGACCTATTTTAAACAACCCTGTTGCAAGCTGTGTAGCGACTTTACCCGAACCAATAAAACTAATACGCATTTTTTTATACCCCTATAAAAGAAAAGCGCCAATAATGGCGCTTTTCTTTTTAAAAATTATGCCTCTGGTGCAGGGCTATTTTCTTCGATAAGTGGTTTAAGCTCACCACTTTGGAACATTTCTAAAATAATATCACTGCCACCAATTAACTCACCTGCAACCCATAGTTGTGGGAATGTTGGCCAGTTTGCAATTTTAGGCAATGTTGCACGAATATCTTGGTTCTCTAAAATATTTACATAAGCAAATGGACGACCAATTTGGCTTAATGCTTCTACAGCACGTGCAGAAAAACCACACTGTGGAAACTGTGGTGTACCTTTCATATAAAGTAATACAGCATGTTTTGCAATTTGCTCGCGTATTAATGCTTCAGTATCTCGTGCTTGTTCAGTCATAGATAAATCCTCAATTATTTGCGCGTATTATACCTAAAAGTTTTTAATATCGCTTGTCTGACTATCTTCTATTGTATAAGTCTTTTGATTAAACAGATACCTATACACAAATTATTTACAGCGATGTTGTTTGTTTTTTAACCACCATAGTATTCTTTTATTAAATAAGCTTTCAGAGTACCGTCTTTTACAGCAAATGCTACAAAGCAAAAACCTGTTGAAAATAATGTGTCAAAATATTTAAACACCGTTGTAGCTCTTTGTTGGTTTTCCAGTTTTTTTGTTGAGGACATGCATATAAAGAAAGTGAATCCATTTTCCAGTCAGGTAAAAGTTGGACTAACTCTCCCTTCAATAACTCTTCTTGAACATTTATAGATAAGATACGTGCAACTCCAAAACTATTTTTACATAACGTTTTAACCACTGACACATCATGACTACTTAGTCTCACTGGCATATGTATCGTAATATCTTCATTATTCTTTTTCATATTAATGTATTCACACTGCGGTATTGACTTCATATTTATAAGTTTATATTCAAGTAAATCATATGGTTGTTGAACTTTTATATTTTTATTTAAATAAATTGGCGATGTCACTACTACTTGATGCAATGATGCCAAATAAATTGTTTCAATAGTATTTTTAATGTTGTAATTATCTACTTTAATGACTAAATCAATATCATGGTTATTTGGTAAATCATTTAAATTACTTTGTGTTTCAATAATAATATCTAGTTTCTGGTGTGCTGCCATCCAATCAGACAATGCAGGAATAACATAATTCGTTGCTAGCTCTGAGGTCGTAAGAACTTTTAAAGAACCCGTTAAATTATCTTTTAGTTCAAGTAAATGGTTTTTTGCACGATCTGCCGCGGCAAGCATTTCCTTACAGCTCTGGAAAAAGACTTGCCCTTCCTCTGTTAAACTTATTCTACGCGTTGAACGACGCAGTAATACAACTTGCAAAGCCTGCTCTAACGTGCGAATTTGTTGACTCACTGCACTTGTAGTAATACCAAGTACTTTTGCGGCACCGCTAAAAGACCCTTGCTCAACAACACAAGAAAATACGCCCATAGCACGCAATTGGTCATACATATTTTTAATCACTTCAACATCAAATCTAAAGTTACAGTAAAAAGCCCGCCATAAATGCGGGCTTCTAGCTCTTTCTAATCTTAGTTTACTGGAATAATACGTGCAGGATCTATTGCCTTACCTTCTGCTCTTACTTGGAATTCCAACATCACACGATCTGCACCTGAATTACCCATTTCAGCAATTTGCTGACCTGCTTTCACATGTGCACCGCTTTTTACAAGCATTTTGCTATTGTGTGCATATGCTGTGATATAACCATTACTGTGCTTAATGAGTACCAAATTACCAAATTCTTTTAAGCCATCATCTGCATACACCACTTGACCATCTGCAGCAGCATAAATTGGATCGCCAACTTGCCCACCGTAACGTATACCTTTAATATTACTTGCAGGGTTATATGTTGCTATTACTGCATTATTAGAAGGTTTTACCCAACGTAAACCACCTATTGTAGACGTCGTTTGTGTTTGTATTGCAGGCGCTGTAGGTTGTGCTACAGGTGCATTTCCTTGAGATGGCAGTGGAATACTCTGTGTTTGAATTGGTGGTGCACTTGGTCTAGATACAACAGGTGCAGGCGTTGGTACAGAGGCAACTACACCACTACCTTTTAGCTTTAAAGACTGACCAACAAAAATTGTATATGGAGCAGGAACTCCATTCATTTGTGCAACAGTTAAATAGTTTACACCATAACGCGCTGCAATCCCGCTTAATGTATCTCCGGGTTTCACTGTATAAAGATCTGGTGCAGTCAGTGCACGAGTTGTCATCACCTGTGGCTTTGATGCACATCCTGTAAAAGCAAATACAGATAAAGTTAAGCAAGACATAAGTAAAGGCTTAAATATTTCTTTATGAATATTTCGAGTAAACTGCTCTTTTAACATCTGCATTGACGTCCCTCTCCATCTTAATGGCTAATTAGTTTTATAATTTGCTAAGATTAACAAAAAACAGTGCAATACAATTAATTTATTTTTTGTCATCCTGTAAAAACACTTATTTAATCTCTTATTTGTGCTTCAAGCTGCTCAAGTATGTCATAGTTTGTGGCATCCATTTGAATAGGTGTAATACTGACATAACCATGATTTACAGCATAAAAATCTGATACAGCACCACTACTATCTCTCGTTGGCTCTAAAACTGCTTCGCCAGAAAGCCCAATCCAATAAACATGATGCCCTCTTGGATTAACTTGGCTCGTAATCGGTTTAGATTGCATTCTACGACCTTGGTAAGTTACCAATGCCCCCTCAAGTTTTTCAACCTCAGGAATATTTATATTTAAAATATGACGTTCAGGAACCTGAGGTAACCCTTTTGCAATAAAGTCATGTACCCATTTTGCAGCAGCCCTAAAATTGTCTATAAACAAATAATGACTTGCATCTTTGCCTACCAAAGAAACTGCAATGGCAGGCTGACGCATTAGTCTCCCCTCAAAAGCAGCACCAATTGTCCCTGAATACAGAACATCATCACCTAAATTAGCACCACTATTAATACCACTAACTACCAAATCAAACTCAAAGTCGAAAAGTCCATTCATAGATAAATAAACACAGTCTGCAGGCGTACCATTTACAGCCCATACATCAGGCATAATTTCAACAGGTCTTAATGGTCTATCTAAAGTTAAAGCACTCGAGAAACCACTTCGCTCAGACTCAGGTGCAACAATAATGACCCGACCCAATGGTTTTAATGCTTCTGCCAATGCCTGAATACCTGGTGCAAAAACACCATCATCATTTGCGACTAATATATTCACTTTTTATGTCCCTTAACTTATACGTTATGCATTTAAAATTTTAAAACTACTATAACAAGCCTACTTTTATTTTATATTTAAAATATTAAAATTTTAGGTTGATAAATCATATTTATTTCATACATGGCTTAAAATATAATAAAAATCATTCCATTTGGATATTTCTATAACGAGTTTAGATGCCTTACAGCTATTTTTATTAAAAATTAATAGGTTAAAAATCAAACTAAAAAACCTATCGTATAACTTTTTATTTTTTGAATCATTTTTTTGTCACTTTTCATAAATATTCTAAGTCTATCTAATCATTAAATAGACTAAAAACACGATTAACTCATCGTTCTACATTTTATTTTTATAGTTATACACCTTTTATACAGTTTATGGCTTTCATTATTAAAAAATTTGTTTAACATCCTAACTATGTTGAAAAAAATGATTGTCTAAAAAATTATGATCACATCCCATGTAAGTAAACGCCTTATCACAGCATTATTTGCAAGTCTTGTTATGATTTCTGTTCCAACACTTGCTAGTGCGAAAGAAAAAAAATCAGCAGACAATACAACAAATATTGATGTTACCCCAAATCAAGGTGGTGTTACGCAAGAAGAACTCGCCGCAATTTATGTTCTTTCCGAGCTTTGCCCGAGCTACGGCTTTAAGAAAGATCCTGCTTATCAGGCAGGTTATAGTGAGCTCGTCAAAGAAAATATGCCGGGCATACAAAATCCTGTGCACGCTTTAGAAATTAGAGCGAAACAGAAAGATTTTAAACCATTTTTAATTCAAGCCCGCGAAGATGCGAAAAGAGCTGGTGAAACCCAAAATAAAGAAATATGTAAAGAAATTACAACACTTAGTAAAGGTTCATAACTTCTTTACAATACACTGTAAAATAAGTGAGTACTGCATATAGCAGTCCACTTATCTTTATCCTAAAATGCAAATTCAAATAGACGCTAACCATTGGAATGACCCTAAATGAGCAGAAAAAGTACCTTTGCTGCACTTCTACTTTTACCTTCATTTACTTTTGCAGCAACTGTCTTATCTTCGCCACCAGAATTAGATAACAAGTCGTATGTCTTAATGGACTACCAAACGGGTCAAATTTTAGCAGCGAAAAATGAGAACGAAAAACTCGCACCTGCATCCATGACAAAAATGATGACAAGTTACATCGTGGAGCAAAAACTTCTGAAAGGACAGCTAACAGAGAATGAAAATGTCCGCATGAATGAAGATGCATGGTGTCGTGGTAATAAATCAGAATCTTGTATGTTTGTACCTTTAAATGGTACTGCAACAGTCATGCAAATGTTGCGCGGTATTATTATTCAGTCTGGTAATGACTCAGCAAAAGCAATGGCTGAGCATATTGCAGGAAATGAAGGTACCTTTGCCTACATGATGAACCAAGAAGCAAAACGTATTGGTATGGTGAACACAAACTTTGTGAACTCTACTGGTTTACCTGCCGACGGTCATTACTCTACTGCAAAAGATATGGCTATCTTGGCACAGCATATTATTCATGACAGTGCAAAATACTACCCAATTTACTCTGAGAAAGAATTTACTTTCAATAATATTAAACAGGGTAACCGTAATCCACTTTTATATACAGACCCTACTGTAGACGGTTTAAAAACAGGCCATACAGATGAAGCTGGCTACTGCTTAACAACATCAAGTAAACGTGGGCCAATGCGGCTAATCACCGTGATTTTTGGTGCACCAACGATTAATGCACGTGCAAATCAAACACGACAATTGCTTGCTTGGGGCTATGCAAACTACGAAACGGTAAAAGTTAAATCTTCTGATCAACCACTGAAAAATGTAAAAGTTTGGTTTGGTACAAAAAATGAAGTCCCAGTTGGTCTTGCAGAAGATTTTAGTGTAACTATGCCAAAAGGTCAGGCAAGTGACATTAAAACAGATTTACAAATTTCTCAATCTATTAATGCACCACTACAGCAAGGTCAGATTGTTGGTAAATTGGTTGCATCTTTAGATGGTAAAGTAATTTCTGAAAAACCTGTTGTTGCGCTTGAAGCTGTGGAAGAAGCTGGTTTCTTCTCAAGAATGATCGACCACATCAAACAATTCTTTAGTAATTTGTTCTAAACTTGAAATTATTTTAAGTTTTCGATAACAAACATAGCATCATGTATCTAAATTGCGTAAAATACGTTTTTTGACTCATGATGCTTTTTCTTTATGGCAAATGACTGGACTGCACACGTTACTGTTGCTACGGTAATTCAAGAATCAAACCAATATCTGTTTGTAGAAGAACATTCAGAAGGTTTTGTGCACACAGTATTTAACCAACCTGCTGGACATGTTGAATGTGGTGAAACACTAATAGATGCTGCAATTCGAGAGACTTTAGAAGAAACAGGTCACTTGGTTGAAATTGATCATCTTATTGGTATTTATACCTATCGCCCACCCATGGCACCAAATAAAACTTTCTTCCGTTTTTGTTTTGCTGCACATATTGTACAAGAGGCTGTTTCGGATACGCTAGATCCAGATATTATCCAAACAATATGGCTTTCCTCAGAAGCATTAGACCATTCAGCACGCGCACGTAGTCCACTGGTCAACCAAGCCATTAAAGATTTTGAAGCAGGAAAAAACTATCCTCTTTCCATGATTCATGAACATCCTTTCACTCCCCTTTTAACTCCAAATTTGGATGCCTAGTCCTATGCAACAACGCGTCATCGTCGGTATGTCTGGTGGTGTAGATTCTTCTGTTTCTGCCGCTTTATTACTTCAACAAGGATACCAAGTTGAAGGTCTTTTCATGAAAAACTGGGAAGAAGATGATGGAACAGAATACTGCACAGCACTTGAAGACCTTGCCGATGCTCAAGCCGTCGCTGACAAATTGGGTATTAAATTACATACAGCAAATTTTGCAATGGAATATTGGGATCGTGTATTTGAGCACTTCCTTGCTGAATATGCGGCAGGACGTACACCAAACCCAGATATTCTATGTAATAAAGAAATTAAATTTAGAGCATTTATAGACCATGCTTTAACACTAGGTGCAGATTTTATTGCAACAGGTCACTACACACGTCGCGGGCAAACACAGCAAAATAGCAATGGTGATACCTATGCACCGCTTTTACGTGGTTTAGATCAAAATAAAGATCAAAGTTATTTCCTTCATGCAGTACATGGACGTGAGATTAACAAAACACTCTTTCCTGTAGGCGAAATTGAAAAACCTGAAGTACGTCGTATCGCTGAAGAACTTGGTCTTGCAACTGCCAAGAAAAAAGACTCGACAGGTATTTGTTTTATTGGTGAACGTCGCTTTAATGACTTTTTAAAACAGTATTTACCTGCACAGCCCGGTAAAATTGTACTAGAAAATGGTGAAGAAGTTGGTGAACATCACGGCTTAATGTACTATACGTTGGGTCAGCGTGGTGGAATTGGTTTAGGTGGTATGAAAAATGCGCAAGAAGGTGCATGGTTCGTATTACATAAAGACATTGAAGGCAATCGACTGGTTGTTGGTCAGGGTCATAACCATACTCTCATGCAAAGCACCAAACTCTGGAGTAAAGATATCGACTGGGTTGCTGGGGAACAATCAATTCCACCAGAAGGATTTCGCTGTACTGCAAAAACACGTTATCGCCAATCTGACCAAACTTGTACTATATTTGTCGACGAAAACACGACAAATGGTATTTATGTCGTGTTTGATGAGCCTCAGCGTGCGGTTACACCCGGACAAAGTGTGGTCTTTTACACTGATGAAATTTGTTTAGGTGGTGGAGTTATTCATCATACAGATGCTCCTAAACCTAGTTTTCTATAAAGTAAAGAGGAATGATAAGGCATGGTTGATGTTCCCTTTCAACAGCCTAAAGACTTAACCCATCGTCAAAATAGATTATTGGCATTGGCTGGCGTTTTTCAAGCGGCTCAGCTTACCCATATGACTGCAATGACAGGGTTAGGTCGAATTAATGACAGTGGCAACTTCTATTTTGAACAGCTTATTAAAGCAAGTCTCAATATTCGACCAACACAGTCAACCCATGAAAGAAGCCTAAAAACATTAGACTTCTTTCATGAAATTAATGACCTTATGCTCGGACTCAAGAATCTAGAAGACAGCATTCATACACCATTTAACAAAAGAACAATTCGTAAAATTCCTAAGATGCCCGTTGCAAAATTGCCAACGAGCTATGCCCTTTCATTGTTACAACTCGAAAAAAAGGTGTATCAGAACCCTGAATACGTCAAGATTATTACGCAAACACAAGAAAAAATCTTAAAGCAGCTTTCTTTTTTCGACCAAAATTACATGCATCCAAGTATTATTGCCAATCTTGCACAAGCATATCTTGATACAGCCGCTCAAATTGAACCTCGCATATTAGTACGTGGTAGTGCAGATGCATTTAAAGACAATCAGCATACCAATCGTATTCGTGCATCTCTATTTACAGGCTTACAGATGGCACACCTATGGCGTCAAGTCGGTGGTCGATCTATACAGCTTGTGCTCGGAAAATATAAGCTTGTTCGAGACCTACATACAATTGCACGTACACAATTTCAACTTTTAGAGAAGTAACCACTTTTTAGGTGTTTGCACCATTTCAAAGGAAACCTTATGAACGCTTTAACCGCTCTTTCACCATTAGATGGACGTTATGCAAGTAAATGTGATGCTTTACGTCCTTACTTATCTGAGTATGGTCTTATTCATGCACGTGTTACTGTTGAAATTCGTTGGTTGCAAGCACTTGCAAAACACAATGAAATTACTGAAGTAAAAGAATTTAGTGATTCAACAAACCAATTTTTAGATGCAATTGTTTCTGACTTTTCAGAAGATGATGCTTTACGCATTAAAGAAATTGAACGTACAACAAACCATGATGTAAAAGCTGTAGAATATTTCCTAAAAGAGAAAATTGCACATCTTGACGAGTTAAAAGACTCAGGTGAATTTATTCACTTTGCATGTACTTCTGAAGATATTAACAACTTGTCACATGCACTTATGCTAAAACAAGGACGTGATGTTCTTCTTGACTCAATGAAGCAAATTCTAGCGTCAATTTCTAGCTTGGCGAAAACGCATGCTACACAACCAATGCTTTCTCGCACGCACGGCCAAACTGCAAGTCCAACAACACTTGGTAAAGAGTTCGCAAATGTTGCATATCGTCTAGCACGTCAAATCAAACAATTTGAAAATGTAGAATTGCTTGGTAAAATCAATGGTGCTGTAGGTAACTATAATGCTCACCTTTCAGCATATCCAAATATCAACTGGGAAGCACATTCACAAGCATTTGTAGAATCTCTTGGTTTAAGCTTTAACCCATATACCACTCAAATTGAACCACATGACTATATGGCAGAACTATTCGATGCCCTACGTCGTTTTAACACCATCTTAATTGACTTTAACCGTGATGTTTGGGGTTATATTTCTCTAGGTTACTTCAAACAACGCCTAAAAGAAGGTGAAGTTGGTTCATCAACAATGCCGCATAAAGTAAACCCAATTGACTTTGAAAATTCAGAAGGCAATTTAGGTATTGCAAATGCTGTTCTTGCACATCTTGGCGAGAAACTACCTATTTCACGTTGGCAGCGCGACCTCACAGATTCAACTGTACTGCGTAATATGGGTGTTGGTTTTGCACAAAGCTTAATCGCATTTGAAGCATGCTTAAAAGGTGTTGGTAAATTAGAGTTAAATGCTCAACGTCTTTCAGAAGATTTAAACCAAGCACAAGAAGTTCTTGCTGAACCTATTCAAACTGTTATGCGTCGTTATAACGTTGAAAAGCCATATGAGAAACTAAAGGCACTTACTCGCGGTCAAGCCATGACTCGTGAAATGATGGTTAACTTTGTTAATGGAACAGAGCTTACACAAGTTCCTGCTGACGAGCGTGCCCGCCTTGCAGAGTTAACACCTGCAACTTATACAGGGAATGCAGCTCAACAAGCGGAACAAATTGAAAACCACATTCAAAACATTAAATAATTAGTTCGCTTTTGCATAAAACCGAGTGACTTATTCACTCGGTTTTATCATTAAAACGATTAAGTCTAAATGCAGACAAGTCATAATCAATAGCTTTTCCAAGCGCACGCTGTGCCATTAGCCAACCAAGAACGCTAACAAACTTAAAACCATGACCACTAAGTCCTGTCACAATTTGAATATTTTTCTTAGAGTTTAACCAATCAATAATAAAATCTTCATCAGGAGACATATCATAACTACAGGCTGCTCCATGTGAGAGATGCTCCACACCACTCAGATGATTTTTTAATAGACCTTCAACTTCTATAGCATCATTTGTATATGTTTCATACTCTGAGTTTTCATTTAATGTGCTTATATTCTGCCCTCCATCATGCCTTCCTATCTTTATTTGCCCATTTTTTGCAGGAAAACCATAATATGTCGCAGAGTTTTTAAGCTGAATAGCAAAAGCAGGAAAACCTTTTTCTTCACTGAGTTTTTGATCTGAAATATTAAACCATTCAAATACTTTTCTTTTAGGTTGTACTGGCAGTTCAGGGAAAATTTTGCCAATCCATGTTCCTGCGCAAACAATAACTTGTTTCGCATAGACCTCTTTCCCATCTGCCGATTGAATAATGACAAAATCTCGAGTTTCACAGTACTGAATTTTAATCACTTCAAAACCAAATAATTGTGATGCGCCTATTTTCCTCGACTCAGATAAATAAGTTTCTATAGCAAGTGGCGCATTTAGATATCCTGCATCGGGCTCAAAAAGCCCTATGTAAGATGCATCAAACGTCCAATTTGGCCATCTTTTTTGTATTTCTAGTGTAGTATATTGCTTTATAGGAATATTATATTGTTGCGCGGTCATTAAAACATTTTTATAAAAATCTGTATTTTTGGGCGCAATATTAAGTACACCAACACGATGAAATATAGGTTTATTGGTTTTTAACTCTAAATCATTCCATAAGCATTGTGCCTTTAAAACCAAAGGAATATATTTTTCACCTTCTGCATACGCATGCCGCATCAAACGTGTTTCTCCATGATGGGAGCCTTTACAATGTGGAGGGTACTCCGAATCTATTTGAACAACACTCGCTCCCATAGTACTTGAATAATATCCTGCCGCAGAACCAACAGAGCCTGTACCCACAACAGCAACATCATAAACTTTCATATACTTCCCTCTATAATTACTTTAGATAGAGTCAATTTATCTTTTGTATGTTTTAAACACAAATATTCGAATTAATTTGTACCCTAGCGTGTAAATATTGTTAAGATGTAGAAACAATTAAGCGATTTTGCAATCGTTTAAGCACTGTAAAAGAATTTATGGTGTCAATAAGTAATAGGTTATATGGATATTTAAAAGGATCATTTAATGAAAGCGAAAAATATCTTTCTTGCAGGATTTGCAGGTCTGACTCTGTGTGCAACTGCTAGTGCAGCAACACTTACAAGCCAACCCTACGGCACAACTAAAGATGGACAAGCTGTAGAACAATATACCATGACCAATAAAAATGGCGTTTCTGTGTCATTTATTAGTTTTGGTGGTGTAATTACACATATTATTACCCCTGATGCTAAAGGCAAAAAAGAAAATATTGTTTTAGGTTTCGATAACTTACATGGATATGAAGTTACAGATACTAAAGAAGGTATTCACTTTGGTGCGCTCATTGGTCGCTATGCTAACCGTATTGGAAATGGCGAATTTACTTTAGATGGTAAGACATACCATTTAGAAAAAAATAATGGCCCAAACACACTTCACAGTGGCAACCCAGGTTATGACAAACGTGTTTGGCAAGTAGAACCAACTATTAAAAATGGTTCAACAGTCCAAGCTGTTTTAAAACTTACAAGTCCTGACGGCGACCAAGGCTTCCCAGGAAAATTAAATGTTGAAGTCATTTATAGTTTATCTGACAACAACGAGTTTAAAATTGAATATAAAGCAACAACAGATAAACCAACTGTTGTTAACTTAACAAATCATAGTTATTTTAACCTCGCTGGTGTTAAAAACAGCCCTTATGGCGTGCTAGACAACATTGTACAACTTAATTCAGATCATACACTCGTTACAGATGAAAACTCACTTCCAACAGGGAAACTTGCATCTGTAGTTGGTACACCATTCGACTTTAGAAAACCAAAAGTAATTTCTAAAGACATTCGTGATGGTAATGAACAGTTAGCTTATGGTTATGGTTATGACCAAACTTGGGTACTTAAACAAGACAATTCAAACACCCTACAGAAAGCTGCTTTAGTTCTAGATCCAAAATCGAAACGTACATTAGAAATTTCAACAACTCAACCAAGTATTCAATTCTATACAGCAAACCACCTACTTGGAAATGTAATTGGTGCAAATAGTACGCTTTATCGTCAAGGTGATGCATTCGCACTTGAAACACAGCATTATCCAGATAGTCCAAATAAAGCAAACTTTCCTTCTACACGTTTGAATCCTGGTCAAACGTATGACAATGTAACCATCTTTAAATTTGGTGTTGCTAAATAATTTAGCAGGATTACAAACAAACCAATGATGTACTATAAAAATAGTCATCATTGGCACTTCTACCGTATTTTATACTCCTAGTAAACTTAAAACTCGTTACTACCCTATAAATAGAACAATACGTTTTATACATGTTATTTAAATAAATAATTAGAAATATAAAATAGACCATAAGAAATCAGCCACAAATTATAGGGGTATGTATAATGAAAACGTATTTACATCGCAGTGAAGATCGCGGACATGTCCAAGCAGGTTGGCTAAATACATATCATAGCTTTTCATTTGGTAGTTGGTACGATCCACGTTTTATGGGCGTCAGTGCTCTACGCGTTATTAATGATGATACTGTAGCACCACATAATGGCTTTGGGACTCATCCGCATGACAATATGGAAATTCTTACTTGTGTCTTATCAGGCACTGTAACTCATAAAGATAGTATGGGTAATGAAGGGCATATTCATGCAGGCGAATGGCAATTAATGAGTGCTGGTACAGGTGTACGCCATAGTGAAATAAATGATCAGGATATCCCTGTTCATCTATTACAAATATGGATTCAACCGAATGTACGTGATGCAGAGCCAACATATCAGCAGATTAAACGAGATCCTCGTGAGCAACCGAATAAATGGCACCTAATTGTCGGACCTAATGAAGCTGCGCCTATGCATATTCGCCAAGATGCCGAAGTAAAAACAGCTTATCTCACCCGAGATAATCAATTGCCTGTTACAACAACACAAGGACTAAATTATGTTCATGTTATTTCAGGTAAAGTCATGATTAATAATGAAGTTGTAAATGCAGGTGATGCACTAGCTTTTGCTGAGAACTTTGATGTTACAGCGCTAGAAGATAGCCAAATGATTTGGTTCGACTTACCTAAAGTATAGTTATGCATAATAAAGTAGGAGAATATACCTCCTACTTTATTATCAAAGCTTAGTAAATAGAAACAGTATTTTTCCCTAAACTCTTTGAACGATATAAAGCATGATCTGCATGAGCTAATAAATGCTTAAAATTCTCAAGATATAGCTGATTTTCAAATAGTACTGTATATCCTATACTCAATGTAATCGGCATATCAAATTCTTGATAGCTATTGGCTAAAAATTGATTACAGAACTCTTCTAACTGTTTTTTGTACTCTTGTTCAATTTCCACATTCAGAATAATAATAAACTCATCTCCACCGTAACGGTATAGACCTGCCTCTAAAAAACTATTTATTAATTGATCTGCAAGCGAAATAATTACACGGTCTCCCATAAGATGACCAAATGAATCATTGATCTGTTTAAAATTATCAATATCAATAATTGCAATAAGAATAGTTTCTGATTTTCCTAAAAATCGACCTATTTTAAGATCTTCAATAAGTCCTTTCCTATTCCATAACTGAGATAAATCATCTGTCCACTGTGACTGTCGTAACTTCTCTTTAATCATTTCATTATTGTTTACCAGTACCGCAATAAAAAATGCACTAGAAACCGTTGCTACAATAGCAATACGATAATAATTTAGACTTGTAAAAATAGCACTATTACTCAAATAACTTCCTGTTTTAATAACTCCATAAGAAATAAGAAAAATTAAAAAAAATCCATTAATTGATACCAGCCATGCAGCTATACGTAAGTTATAGAAAATAGCACATGCAATTAAAATAGGTACAATCAAACAAATATTTACTGCTGCTGTAAATTTAATTATAAAACAATAATATAGAATTAAGAATAGTAATGGATAGTAATTAAATCCTCTTTTTAAATATACATTGGTTCTATACATCAATAATAGAGGAATAACCAATAAAGCTGTCGATAACTGCTCACATCCCCACTCAGCCATAGCTGGAAAAAATTCTGTCTTTTTAAATGTTATGGCACCTCCAATTAAACTAGTTATTAACGATGAAATACTAAGAACTAAAAAGATTTTTAAAAGCTGGATTTCTGATAAAATTTTAAAATCCAACTTCAATGCTGACAAGCTAATTGAGGTTATAAGAACAAATGCTAAATTTGGAATATTAATATAAAATGCATCAAGATCTTTAAAGAAAAAACTATCTAGTACATATAAAAGAATATAGAAAGTGAAAGAAAAAATAATTTTATCTAGCATTTTAAAGTTTAGAATAAGCATCACTACTAAAGAGTTAGCAGGCCAAAATGTAGATAAAACCTCATAAGGCCTTGCTATATAATTAAGCGTATAGCAGATAGCTACAATTATGACTAGTTTAAATAAGTTAAATAGATTTCTTTGTTTTTCTGCTATGAGCATCTATATTTATTCACTTTATAGTAAAAGCCATCACTTTATAATATATTTTATATACTCAATTTTTACTATTATTCTTCATATAACTTTTGTTTCTAATCACTATATGCCACAGCAATACTAAATAGTTTTACCTTGACTTTAATCTATTAAAGCACTTTTATACTGTGCCTCTGTCACAGGTTCCAACCAATCTACGTTGTGTCCATTTTCATCAGTTCCTGTCAATGCCAAATGAGTCATTGCACAGTTACATCCAGCGCCATGCCAATGCTTTACGCCTGGTGGACAATAAACCACATCTCCTACTGCTATTTTTTCAGCAGGCTTACCCCATTCTTGCACAATGCCTTCTCCTTCTGTAACAATAAGATATTGTCCTTTAGGATGCCTATGCCAGACAGTTCTCGCGGTTGTATCAAAGTTGACATATGCTGATGGTACGTTAATCCCATCTTTGACAGTGGTCAGCGGTGAAATTTCAACAGTACCTGTAAAGTTTTGATTTGAACCTTGAATTACTTGCCGCTGAATTGATTTTTTTACTGTTTGTACATCACTCATTTTATGTTCTTCCTTACTATTGATACATTCATTTCCATCAGCCATATTGAAATACCATCACATATAAACCGATTTATTTAGTATAAGAAGTAACGTGCTTATGTGCTTTTATGATCCTCTTTAATATTTGCCTAATCCTCCAATTTCTCATGTACTAATATAAAAACCTCTCATACTGAATACAGTAAAAGAGGGTTTTTTAGAAAAAAACTAAGCTTAAATGATTGATTCAAATAATTTTAATCGTTTTTTAATGGATAAAAGCTCAATAATGACCTTCCAAGAATTCACTAAATACTGGAAAGATGTACTGACTTCATCAAAAACATTTCGAATTTGATTAATTAATCCCAATGTCATAATTCCGGCTGAAATAGATGGAAATAAAATGATTAAATTAAAGATAATATCAAGCTGTACATACCATGAACTCACCATATTAAAATAAGAATAATGAAAATATAGCTTAAAATAGTTATATCTCACTTCTTTAAATAAACTTTCTAATGTTAAAGGCTTTGCACGGTTAGGGTCATCCTCTCCGTAAACCAGTTCTTTACGATATGATGCTTCAACTCTTTGATTATTAAACTCTAACCCGGGAAGTTTCATTCCTGTAAACATCAAAAGTAATGTACCAAAAATTGACCACACAATACTTGCCCATACCAAAGAATGAGGAACACTCCCTACAAATGGTAAAGTGGGAACAGACTTAGAAAGCTCGATTAAAATCGGTGTAAATGCAATTAATGTCATCAAAGATTTTATGAATTTCACACCTAAATCTTCCATGATTGTTGCAAACCTCATGGTATCTTCTTGTACACGTTGAGATGCACCCTCAATATGCCTTAATTTTTTCCAATGAAGAACATAATACTCATTCATTGCCGTTCTCCAACGAAAAATATAATGACTAATAAAAAATGAGTTAATTACATTTAATGTCACTGAAAACATAGCAATATATAGAAAAATTAATATTCCATGATAAAGCTTACTGATATCTCCGCCTTTATTGAGAAGTATACTTTGCACTAAATCCCAAAATGGCCCATACCACTCATTCACGGCAATACTGATTTGCACACCTAACCAAATATTAAATAAAATAAATGCTGAGCCTAATATCGACCATTTATTCCACTTATGGTGACTAAAAATCTTCCAAAATATAAAAAAAATAAGAACTGATGCAAAATACCAAATATAAGACCATATATACATTAGATCAATAAATCGACTTACACCAACAGATGACTTTTCAATAAAATAATTTTTAGGAAAACCAATATACACAGCCCAACTCTTCCCTCCTAAAATCCATATAAAGGAACTAGTAAGAGACCATATAACAAATGAAATAAAAAACTGAATAGGCGCTGGGAAAAATGACTTGAACATATAATTTTACACCATTAAAACTTATAGTTCACTTCTAACCAAGCTTCTCTACCATATGCAGAATAATTATTTACAGGATAATATGGCCATCCACCCGTATAATCTTTAGGTATATTATTGAATAAATTATTTACAATAACTGATGCTGAAAGTTGGCTAGAAACTTTATAAGATGCACTCCAGTTCACAGTAATTTCAGGTTTTAGATATACACTGCCATCTGAACTTGGGATTTTTCCAAATCTATTCACTAAAACAGTAGAGGCAAATTTATTTTTACTCCAACTGAGGCTTGTATTTAACTTATCTCTCCAATCTGTATTGGTCATATCTTTTAAATCATTATTGTATTGATCACTTTCAAACTGTTTACTCTTACTGCTTAGAAGTCTCGTATAATTAATGCTCCAAATAAATTGACCTAAATCAAGTGGGCTAAAACGCCAATTTGTGGTCAAATCAATACCACTAACCTGCTGTGTTGCAGCATTAATTGGCTGTACATTAATATTGGTAATATCATTTGCAGTAATTAAATTTGAGGCTGGATTACGTTGAATTCGAGCGAAAGCATCTTGACACTGAGAAGAAGCGATATTGTCTCTCCCCGCACGACAATCTGCTTCGGTTTTTAATAAACGATCTGGATCTAAGTTTGTGATCAAGTTATTTATTTTCACATGCCAATAATCTAAAGAAACATCTATATTTTTCTTAGGCGACCATACAAAACCTGCTCCATAAGAAGCCCCATTTTCAGGCTTCAAGTCTTTATTACCAACAAGTGTATAATTTGCTCCAGGAGAAACATTCGCATATTGACATTTATTTAATGGTTGACCACTTTGCTCACATCTCCAATAATCAGTGGTTGATGGATAATAACCATTTTGTTTCTGTAAGAAGACATAATTCATATCTGGCGCTCTGAAACTCGTTGCATAATTTGCACGTAGTAAAAGCGTAGATACTGGTCGAAACTCTAAATTGGAACCAAATGTAAATTTACTAATTGCATTATCTGAAAGTGAATAACGATCATAACGTCCAGATAAAGTACTACTTAAATTCGTTAATAATGGTAAGTACAACTCTGCACCTAAGGCCTGCCTATCCCTTATTCCACCATATCCACCTTGAGAATTTGCATTATAAAAAACATTATTACTTAAATTAGAATCAGGTTTAATCGTAAATCCTTGTCGTCCTAACTCTGCTATAAGTGCAAGTTTTGCTTGGCCTTTTGGAAGTTTAAAAACATTACCTGTGGTACTAAAGTTAAGAGACTGTGACCATGATTTATCTTTTTCTACAGTTGCACCAGAGATGGTATTAAACAAGTTGGCTGTTAGTGGCGTATTAATCTTAGAAATATCAGGTAAATAGATAGGGATTCCACTCGCATCTGTACCTAACTGTTTTCCAAGAAAATAATTATCTACATTTGCTAGTAAACGCCCTTTACGTGTAATTTCACTGGTATAAATCGATCCTGTATAAGATGTTTCATACTTCCAACTGGTATCGGCAATATTTCCACGAACACCTAAATTGATATTTGCAGAAAGATCATTCCATTTACTATTGATTGCATTTACTTCACCAATTTCTTCAGGTGCAAACGAACGGTTCCAAATTTCATAATTCCCAGAATTTTGATTTAAAAAATAACCTTGGGTAGCTGATAAAGATGTCCATGATGGCCCTCTGGTGTTGTTCTCCATTTGGTTTAAACCCAAAAGTCCTTCAGCAAAAAATTCTAAATTATCGTTAACTGTATATGTATTGCCTAAATATAAGTTTTCACTTTTATTTTTTGTTTGAATGGTCCAATAAGTAGGCCTTGAAACACTCGAAGCACAATTATCTGTTCCACCATACTGTATGACCGTACCACTAAATAACTTAGATAATCCTGTGCATCCGCCTATAGGTAAATATGCTCCTGTTACAGCATCTTTTCTTCCCGCAATATTTCTTGGTTTTTCCCCCAACAAAGATGTATTTGACATAAAGTCACGGTCTTTTGCCCAGATTGGTTTACGGGTACTTAACTCTACTGCATATACAGTATTAAAATGATCATTCCACTCCTTACTTCCTGTGAGTTGTAGTCTTCCATTTTCCCCACCACCTTGTTGCGTTCCTCCCGTCTTAAAGTTAATTTGTGTACCATCCGTTGCCTTCTTTAAAATAATATTGACCACCCCAGCAATTGCATCTGAGCCATAAATCGCAGATGCACCATTACTTAAAATTTCTATTCGATCAATAATTGCAGACGGAATATTTGCTAAGTTGACAAAGTTGACTGCACCATCATATGCCGTTGGATAATCCGCAACCCGGTGTCCATTAATTAAAATCAGTGTATGATTCGGACCTAAACCTTTCAAACTAATCGTATTTGCTGTCGGAGTATATGTATTCCCTGCATCTGAACCTTGGGTCGTTCCTGTATTTTGCGAAAAATTATTTAATGCCTCATAGGCATTACTAAACCCCTCTCGCTCTATATCCGATGCCTTAATAACTGTAATTGAGTTTGCACCATCCTTTGCCGCTTTGGAAATTCTCGATCCAGTCACAGTCACATTCACTGTATTGTCTGCCTCTTTTTCCGCATGAACAGTGCCAACTTGAAAAAAAATATTAAATAGTAGAAATGTAGATGATAATGCCACATATTTATTATTACGATTAATTTCAAAATTCTTCATAGTTAAATTTTTATTTTCTAAAAATAAAAATATATCAATTAAAAATAAAATTTATAAATACCATATTATGAAAAGAATATTATTTTTTAATAAAAAAGACCATAGACAAATATTATAAAAATAATCATCTATGGTCTCGCTTAAAATAATTTAATTTATTTTAAAAAATTAATTCATAATACCCATATTCTTTACACCTAATTTTTGTGCAGATGCCATAACCATAGCAACATCTTTATATGAAGCTTGTGGTTCAGGTTTAATCTGTACTTGATCTTGGTCAGTTTTTTTAGATATTGCAATTAACTTTGAATCTAATACCATTTTATCTTTTACCAATTCATCATTCCACAAAATATCACCATTGGTTTTAATTAAAATAGTAACAACCTCAGGAGGTTTCTCTTTTGTTGGTGGCGATGGTGCAGGCATATTAATATTAATTGCATTATTTTGAATTGGTATTGTAATAATAAACATAATAATCAGTACTAACATGACATCAATTAATGGTGTCATGTTTACTTCCAACATTACATCATCATCTGAATTATTTGAGCTTGGTGTCATTCCCATAATGAACTCCTTGACTCAGCCACGTGCAGGTGGTTGAGTCACAAATGCGATTTTTGCGATACCCGCTTGTTGAACAGTCTCAATCACTTTACCAATTGCATCATAATGCGTTTGTTGATCCCCTCGAATATGCACTTCAGGCTGTGGTCGTTTTACCGAGTTTTCTTTTAAACGGTTCAACAATACATCTTGTGTTGGAATATATTGTTCATTCCAAAAAACTTGACCATTCTTATTAACAGCCAAAGTAATATTTTCGGGTTTGGTCTGATATTTTTGATCCGTCTCTTCTGGGAGTTTTACTGGAATTGTATGTGTAACTACAGGTACTGTAATCAAAAATATAATCAGCAGTACCAACATAACGTCTACAAGAGGTGTTGTATTTATGACACCAATTACATCACCATCATCATCTTCTGAAGCAACATTCATTCCCATTGTATTACTCCACAGCAGCTTGAGTCGCTTTGGCTTTGGTTGTTGCAAGTGGTGCATCGCCTGAAACCATATTGCCACTTAATGCAACAGCATGAAGGTCTGAACCAAAAGAACGGACTTCTTCTAAAATAGATTTATTGCGTCGAATTAACCAGTTATAACCAAGAACTGCAGGTACAGCCACTGCAAGACCAATCGCTGTCATAATCAGTGCTTCACCAACTGGGCCTGCCACTTTATCAATAGAAGCCTGACCCGAAATACCAATTGCAGTCAGTGCATGGTAAATTCCCCATACTGTCCCGAACAATCCCACAAACGGCGAAGTTGAACCAACAGTTGCTAAAAATGCAAGACCACCAGACAAGCGACTTTGTACCTTTTCGACAGCACGTTGAATACTTAAAGTGACCCAAGTATTAAAGTCAATTTTATCAAGCATATGACTGCCATGATTTTGTGTTGAACTATGTGCTTTTTCAGCAATAAAGCGGTATGCACTTTTATGCTCTAAAACTTCAGCACCTTTTGAAATACTTGGTGCATTCCAAAATTTCTCTCGAGCAACTTTACCTTGTTTTTTCACTTGTTGTTGTTCAAGGAATTTTGTCACAATGAGGTACCACGTACCTGCAGACATTAATAGCATAATAATAAGCGTGCCACGTGCAACAAAATCACCTTCACGCCATACCGCATCTAAGCCATAAGGATTACTGACTTTTTCAGTAGTTGCTGGTGCAGGTGGTGGTGTTGGGTGTGCATTATCAGCCGCTGCTGTCGTTGTTGCTTTTTGTTCTGTTGCTACTGCAGGTGCTGATTGCTGATTATCTGCCATACTATAGGTCGAGACTAAACTCGCCCCACATAATGCCAAAATCGCAGATACCTTTTTAAGCGTTTTTACTGTCGTATTCTTTTTCATCTCATTCTTCCAAATTTCTTCAAAAAATTAATCAAGTTTAAATGTATATTCCAAGCTAATAGAACCAGCGGTTGCTGTACCATTTTCCATTGCTGCACCAAAAACACATTTTTTATAAGCACTAATCGTTGCTTTATCCAAGTCTCTTGAGCCTGAAGATTTCAATACTTTGGCACTTGTTACATGCCCATCTGCACCTACATCTAACTGTATTCTCACCGTACCTTGCTCTTCGTTCATCAGTGCATCTTGTGGATACTCTGGTGTTGGACAACTTGCTGATGCACTCCCCGAGACACCTTTTGTTTCACCCTTAGGTTTTGCAGGTGCTGGCTCCGGTGTTGCCTCTTTTACAGGAGGGCTTGGTGGTGTCGGCTTCTCTGTTTGTGTTTCAACTTTAGGTGCGTCCGGTTGCGGTGGCGGCGTCACTTGTGGCTTTGGCACAACAGGTGTCGGTTTAACGACCTCTTGTTTTGGATGAACTTTAGGTTCAGGTTTAGCAACTTCAGGTTTTGGCCGTGCTACTGGCTTTGGTTCCTGCTTAGGTTTTTCAATCGGTTTTGGCTTAGGAGGTGGAGGTGGCGGCTTTACCTCCTGAATAATTTGCATTTCTACGGGTGCTTGTACGGGTTTTAAAACATCACGTGCAAGTCCTGTCGCTAAAGCATAAATGAGTAGTGCATGAAGTAAGACAACAATTCCTATTCCTATGAATCGCTTGGTAGAACGTTCACCGTCCTGATAAAAATTCATAATTTTTGCACCTATATGGTCGGTGGATTTTAGTAAAAATTAAAATCCACCCATTCTCAAATAATTAATTTAACTATTTATTTTAATTAAAATTTATATGTAACACGGCCAAAATAAGTTCGACCCATAATATCGCTATAGCGTGGGTCATATCCCATTTGGAAGTTATCTACAACATTAGATGCAGGTGGTTTGGTATCTAAAAGGTTTTTAATGCCTAAAGTAATTTCAGTACCTTTAAATCCTGTATATGTACCAGATAGGTTATATAACGTGTAATCAGAAACGCGATGATTTTGTCCACTTGCATTTTGATCTAAATAACCTTTAAAGAAAGTTTGCTGTAGGTTTAAATTCCATGCGTCGTAGTTCCAGTTTACGTTTGCATTATGCTTCCAACGCGTGACTACTGTTCCTGCTGCATAACCTAAACCAAGGTCTGAGTTATATTTACCAACTGCATTTTCCCACGCACCATTTTTTTCAGTTTGGAATTTATAATTATTAATATATGTGCCATCCACACTTAACCCTAGACGACCATATTGAGTCATTGGGCTGCGCCATTGCAGGCCTAAATCAATACCCGATGTTTTAGTATTTCCTAAGTTTTGTAGATTTTGGTTAATATAATTTAAAGAGCCATCTGCATTACGTATGTATTTATCTGCATATTTTGTTGGGTCTGTAAAGATGGCACTTTCACTAATCTGACCAACTTGGTTTTTCACTTCTATATTAAAGTAATCTGCTGAAAGTACGACATTTTTCACTGGTTCATACACGACCCCAAAAGTAAATGTATTTGATTTCTCAGGCTGTAAGTTTGTATTTCCACCATTTTGTGAATAGAACTGTGCATTACAATCTCTTGCTGCATTTCCACCATTGCTTGGTGTGCCACCTTTACACAATACTGGGTCATTCCAGTTAGCTGCTGTATTGGTTTTAGTTGTTTGATTATGCATTTCATACAATGTAGGCGCACGGAAACCTGTCGAGTAACTTGTTCTAAACATTAACTGTTTTGCAGGTTGCCAACGTAATGCAATTTTAGGATTAAAAGTACTACCAAAGTCGTTATAGTCGTCATAACGTGCAGCAATTTGGGCATTCAAAGTTTTAAATATAGGTACTTGAAACTCTGTAAATAATGCTTTTAAATTTCTAGAGCCTGAGCTATCTTTTGTTGTTGGATCAATTGCTGCACTCTGTGCACGACTATTCACATACGGATTTTGTGACTGAGACCATTTGTCATAGCGAAAGTTTGTCCCTATAGCAAAGCCAACATCACCCGCAGGTAATGTATAAATTGGACGACTTGCCGTAAAGTCAAAACTCGTACTTTCTAATTGTGCTTTTTGTGAAACACCATCAATCTGCATGCTGTTCCAAATACCACTATTGGCACTTGCACCAAATGGGTTCAATGTTCCATTTGCTAGATTAGTACGCACTAAATCATTATCGATGTAGCCACCTGTTAAAGCTGTTTCACCTGTACTTTTTGCATAACTTACACCTGTCGTAATATCCCAATTTGCAGCACTACCCTCTAAACCGAGTAATATACGATCGGATTTCATTGTACTCTCAGTCAGACGATTGCCGCCTTGAGAACGCAAGTTTAGTCCAAGTGGTTGGCCATTTGCACCACTCAATGCAGGTGTAATTCCTTTTCCTGGGTAGTACGGGCTTGTACTTGGTATGTAATAATCTGAACCCTGACCTAAAAATACATCTGGTGCAATAAGCGAGGTTAATTTACTTTCAGCATGTAAATACTCGCCAATCGCATTAAAGTTATCTGTAAGTTTTAATGTACCTTTACCCAAAAATGAAAAGTTTTCTGTTTGCGGTACAATACCGATATCAGCTTGACTGTTATAACGACAGTACCCACCTGCTGCTGCATTTTTACTCGTATTTCCACAGCCTAAATTGGCATATGGGTTACCTAAGCCTGCAATATTGGCAGGAAAACTGCCACTACTTGTACGGTTTAAACCAAGCTCAGGAATTACACCGCCTCTACTCGAGGTACTTCTTTGGCTTGCAAGCACACTGTCTTGTTTATCATATGTTGCTGCGCCATAGACATTAAAACCTTGGTCATCTAAAGAACCATAACCACCAAATAGTGTGTATTGCTGACCTACGCCACCACCATCTTTAGGATAAAGACCTTCTGCTGAAATCCCACCACCTTGATATTGTTTTTTGGTGATAAAGTTAATAACCCCACCAATGGCATCTGTTCCATAAATGGCTGATGCACCATCTTTTAATATTTCTATACGGTCAATGAGTGCCAAAGGAATTGTACTTAAATCAACAGCCGAAGCATCAAACGGTGTACTTGCTAAACGGCGACCATTTAGCAATACCAATGTTTTATTGGCACCCAAGCCTCGTAAGTTTGCTTGAGAAAGAGCACCGCCAGGACTTCCAACACTACTCCCTGAGCTTCTATTAGATTGATTGGCAGAAATACTTGATAGAGCTTCCTCTGCTGTTGTAATACCTTCTTTTGCGAGTTCTTCAGTTTTTACAATTGTAATTGGTGATGCGCTCTGTGCGGCAACACCTTTAATAGAGGAGCCTGTTACTGTAATTCGCTCTACTTTGGGTTGCGATGATGCACTGTCTGCATGTGTCATTACCGCTGTTAAACCTATACCTAGACCTACCGTACCGGTAAGTGTAGAGCGAATTGCACGAGTCAATCTGTTATAGTTCATTTTGGTACTCTCTATAGCGCATACAATAATGAAGTGTTCAAGTTCTATTTGTGACACTTTGTAATTTTCTATTTGCAATGAGCGTGCCACTCTCCATAAAAAAAAATAAATATTTTTATTTGCTAAAATTATATTTTTTAATTGTTTAGCTGTTTTTTATATTTATTTAATTTTCATCATTCATTTAATTTATTGTTTTTATTTAATTTTATAATAAAAATTAAAAACATCGATCTTATTTGCATATAACGATAGTTCAAAAAAATATTTAGTCTTATTTTATCTAAATTGGCACAATGTTCGCATATATAAAGAAATGTATATTTTGATGCCAATAAAGTAGCAATAACAGCAGATACGATATCTAAACGTAAATGCATACACAAAGTTACTCTATATTTAAAGCACTTTTTATTCATTATTGTACTTTTTTCAAACAACACTAATAAATATCTCTTCTGATTTATTTTGGTGCACATTATTAAAAAATGTATCTAAATCAATCAGAAGTTATTTATTTTAGATCCACTATTGACGTAAGAGCATGTTTTAAATGGATATTCGATCAAGTTTTAAAGTGAAAAGCCAACAGTTAAAGCACTGCTACCACTCAGTTCATCAACACCTGAAAAAAAGACTACCGCTATATATTGGTTTAATCCTTACAAGTTCGACCATTACAAGCTATGCTGCCGATATGAACAAAGTTGTTCACACTTACTTTATTGCTTCAGAAACAGGGTTCGACCCTGCTGCAACTAATGACCTTTATTCATCTTATGTAGATGACTCAATTTTTGAAACACTTTATACCTATGACTATTTAGCCCGCCCGTTAAAGCTTGTTCCATTGACAGCAACATCACTGCCTCAGATTAGTGCAGATGGCCTCACTTATACGATTCATATTAAACCACACATATTTTTTGCAGATGATCCTGTATTTAAAGGAAAAAAACGTGAGCTGACATCATATGATTATGCTTACAGTTTTAAACGCGTACTCGATCCTGCATTAAGATCTCCTAATAGTGATATCTTTGCAGGAAAGTTTATCGGTGCCGACCAACTGGTTGACCATGCCCAAAAAGTCGGAAAATTTAATTATGATGCACCGATTGAAGGTATTCAAACCCCTAACCGCTATACCCTTGTCCTCAAACTAAAAGAAAAAGACTTCAATTTGCCTATGATTTTGGCACATACGCCAACTGCCGCTTTAGCAAGAGAAGTCGTAGAACATTATAAAGATCCTCAAGGCTTTGTAATGTCCCATCCAGTAGGTACAGGTGCATACTTTCTAAGTAAATGGGTACGAGGCTCACGGATTGTCTTGAACTATAACCCAAACTATCGAGGCTATATTTGGAATTTTAAATCTGACGATCCCAGCGATAAAAAAATAATTACCGAGATGACTGGCAAAAAAATGCCTCAAGTAGGTATGGTAGATATTCAAATTATTGAAGAAGGCCAATCTCAATGGTTAGGCTTCAAACAAAAGCAGTTAGACTGGCTCGATTTACCACCTAACTTAGTCAATAAAGCATTAAATAACGGAGAGTTAAGACCAGAATATAAAAAAGAAGGCATCTACTTATCAAATGTTAGTGATATAACATCATATTATACGTTTTGGAATATGACCGATCCGATTGTTGGCGGTTTAAGTGAAGAAAAAATTGCTTTACGGCGCGCGATGTCTATGGCTTTTTCAAACTACCATTTTATCAATATTGTTTTTAATGGCATGATGATTCCGCTTTACGCAATTATCCCCCCTAATATTGTCGGTTATGACCCAACCTTTAAAACAAGTCGCCCCTATAATGTACAAGCTGCCAATTTATTATTAGACCAGTACCATTACAAAATTGGCCCAGATGGCTATCGCACACTCCCTAATGGTAAACCACTTACTATTCAGTACTCTATGCCGACGTCTAGCTCAAGCTTAGCTGTAGCAGAGTTTTGGCAACGTTCATTAAAAAAAATACATATTCGCATGGTTGCTAAAAGCATGCAATTTCCCGAATATTTAAGAGCACAAAAACAGTGTGCCGTGCAAATGGGGACTCAAGGCTGGTTTGCAGACTACCCAGATGGTGAAAACTTTTTACAATTGTTTTATGGGCCAAATGTCCATGTATCTAATTTTAATTGTGTTGCAATTCCAGAGTTTGATCGGTTATTTAAACAAAGTATGGCTTTACCGAATAGTCCAGAACGCCAAGCATTATTTCTTAAAATGACACGCCTACTCGAGGTATATTCCACTGTTGTTCCTCTAGACTCACCAAATAGACAGACTCTCATTCAGCCATATATTCAAGGGTTTAAAGGAAATCCTATTCTCAAAAATCCATGGCTTTATATCGATATGAAAAAATAATTTTTATAAACATCAGATGTTATTGAAAGTCAGATTCTTAAAATACATGAATTAATATGGAGACCGCACAATGCTGTCATACACAATTCGACGACTATGGCAAATGATTCCAACCATGCTTGGTGTTATTATCCTTATCTTCATTTTATTTAATTGGGTCGGTGGTGATCCTGCTTATATTTTGGCAGGAAAAATGGCAAATCCACAGCAGATTGAAGCCATTCGTGAACAACTCGGTATGAACCAACCATACTATATTCAACTGTGGATCTTCATTAAACAGGTCATCACCTTTAACTATGGTGCAAGTTGGAGTACAGGAGAAACCGTCAGTCATATTATTATGTCGCGTGTTGGACCAAGCCTCACCATTTTAGTTCCTCTGATTATATTCCAAACACTCATTGCAGTTGCGCTGGCTCTCGCAATTGCTTTGGTCAAAGGCACATGGATTGATCGCACACTTATGGCAACTTGCACAATTGCAATGTCTATTAGTATTTTGGTTTATATTATTCTTTTTCAATATTTCCTAGCATATAAATTCAATTGGTTCCCTGTACAAGGATGGGGAGACGACTTTTATACAAATCTTTTCCATTTTTCCCCTCTTCCTATTCTTATTATGCTCGCGGTGAGTATTGCACCCACATTACGTCTATATAGAAGCTTTATTTTAGATGAAATAGACCAAGATTATATTCGTACAGCACGTGCAAAAGGAATGAGTGAAACCCGTGTCCTGTTTGTTCATGTATTGCGTAATGCAGCTATTCCCATAGTCACGGATGTCATGTCTAATCTCCCTGCACTACTCATTGGTGCATTCTTAATTGAACGTTTCTTTGGTATTCCCGGTATAGGACGAGAAGTTATTCTCGCTGTTGAGCGAAGTGACTTTCCAGTTATTAAAGCAGTTACCATTTATATTGCTGCACTTACGATGATTTTTAACTTAATTGCCGATATTGTCTATAAATTAATTGATCCACGCTTAGAACTAAAATAGGTGCGCTTATGTCTACTCATCTTACAACGCAGTCACCTACGCATAAAGTTGCTAAAACTGAAAAGCCTCATAGCTTATGGTCATTGGCTTGGAAACGCCTCAAAAAAGATAAAACAGCACTGGTTTCACTTGCTGTTGTCTTAGCCTATTTAATTATGATTGTGCTTTCAATGTCAGGTCTAATTGCAAAAGGTTGGAACCAAGAAGTTGCCGTAACCTATGCACCACCGAGCTTTATATATAATTCTGAGCAAAATCTATCTCATTTATCCCAAGTATCGACAGACAGAACCATTGAACAAACCACATACGTAGATATGTATGGCATACAAGACCCTCTTGCAAAACCAATGCAAAGCATTACACAAACCGTTTTATTACACCCAACTGAAAACCGAAATGCCTTAAAACAAAGTTTACCTTTTGGTGCGGACCGTTGGGGTGTCGACATTATTGCAAAAACAATAAAAGGGTCAGAAACATCTATTTCAGTCGGTCTAATCGCAGCATTTTTTTCTGTTGTCTTAGGTACGGTTTTAGGTGCTGTATCGGGTTATTTTAATGGTTGGGTAGATGATATTATTAATTGGTTTTACAATATATTTACCTCAGTTCCTTACATGCTACTCGTCTTGGCTGTTGCAGCTGTATTACAACAACAAGGCCTCATATCTATTATTCTAATTTTAGCACTTACAGGATGGACAGGTACGTACCGGCTAATTCGTGCTGAATATATGAAGCATGTCGAACGTGAATATGTACTTGCAGCTAAAGCCATAGGCGTGAGTCACATAAGAAGAATGTTTGTTCATATCTTTCCAAATGTCAGTCATATCGCTTTAGTTCAAATGTCTATTTTAGTCGTTTCCTTTATTAAATCTGAAGTTATTCTGAGCTTTTTAGGCTTTGGCGTTCCACTTGGCACCGTTTCTTGGGGCAGTATGCTCAACGAAGCACAAAGTGAGTTTTTACTTGGAAAATGGTGGCAACTGACTGCTGCAACAATTGCGATGGCAATTTTGGTCACTGCTTTTTCAACATTTACAGATGCATTACGTGATGCATTAGATCCTAAAATGAAATAATAAAGGAAATCAGATGCACAACACTCCATTACTTTCTGTAAAAGATTTAAAAGTTTTTTTCAAATCTGACCAAGGTGAAACTGAAGCAATTAAAGGCATTTCATTCGATATACTCCCCAACCAAACCACGGCTTTAGTAGGTGAATCAGGCAGTGGAAAATCTGTGACATCTCTAGCAACTATGGGATTACTCCCCAAAAAACAAAGTAGAATCGGCCAAGAAAGTCAGATTTTATTTGAAGGCGAAAACTTACTAACCCTTTCAGCTAAGGCACTTCGTAAAAAATGTGGTAAAGATATTGCCATGATTTTTCAAGAACCAATGTCTTCACTTAATCCAGTATTTACCGTAGGTTCACAAGTTTCAGAGATCCTCAAACTACATACACCTTTAAACAAACAAGAACGCAAGGCCAAAGTCATCTCGCTATTCACAGAGGTTGGCTTACCCAACCCAAGCGAAAAGTATAATGCCTATCCAAGCCAACTTTCAGGTGGGCAACAACAACGTGTCATGATTGCAATGGCCATTGCTTGTGAACCTAAACTTCTTATTGCAGATGAACCAACAACTGCACTTGATGTCACTATTCAAAAACAAATCATAGACCTGCTTGAAGATATTCGTAAACGGCGAAATATGTCTATACTTTTCATTACACATGACTTGTCTGTAGTAAGTGAAATCGCAGATCAAGTGATTGTTATGAGATATGGTGTCATTCGAGAGCAAGGAAAAGCGCAGGATGTCTTACACTCACCAAAAGATATTTATACACAAGCATTACTACATTGTCGTCCACGCCTAAACTCTCGCCCTTACCGTTTACCTGTGACAAGTGACTTTATGAACCAAGATGCTGAGAAAATTTCAGATATTGGGAGTTTAGATCATCTTCCTCAAAGAGAAAGAGGATTGACGGGTAACGAAGAAATTATTCTAGAAGTAAGGAACTTAAAGAAATATTTTCATTCATCTCAAGGATTATTCAAACGCAAAACTTTTATTGCTGTAAAAGATGCTTCATTTACACTCGCTAAAGGAAAAACTCTCGGACTTGTTGGTGAATCAGGCTCTGGTAAAACAACCATTGGACTCCTACTTATGCGCTTACATGAAGCCAATGGTGGTGAAATCCTTATCGATGGAGAAGATATTTTAAAACTTTCTGACCAAGCTTTTGCGAACTATCAAAGAAAAATTCAAATTATTTTCCAAAACCCATATGCATCATTAAACCCACGATTTACAGTTGGTCAAATTTTATTGGAGCCTATGCAAATACATCATATTGGTGAAAATGATGCTGAGAGAAAGAAAATTGCTTTAGATCTTTTACAACGTGTAAGTCTTCCTGAAAGTGCTTATTATAAATACCCTCATGAGTTTTCAGGTGGTCAAAGACAACGTATTGCGATTGCCCGCTGTTTAACATTAAAACCCGAAATTATTATATGTGATGAGTCTGTATCTGCACTTGATGTTTCCGTACAAGCTCAAGTCTTAAACTTATTACAAGAACTACAAGATGAATATAATTTAAGCTACATATTCATCTCACACGATCTCTCAGTAGTCAAATACATTTCGGATCAAGTCATGGTGATGAATCATGGTGATATTGTTGAAATTGCGAACTCAGATGAACTCTATCAAAACCCCAAACACCCTTATACACAAAAATTATTAGCCGCTACACCTAACGATTTTTAAGCTTCTCTATTAGGTCACATATTTTATAATAAAAGATGTGACCTAGACTTACTCTCTTAAATGTTTGCCTAATCCTCCAAATTATCATTATTTTTATTTTCAAATAAATCGATTAAAATATAATTATTTGATCTATATAATGCTATTCGGTACTTTCTATGTATCATGATGAATATAAAATACAAACTAAAAAACTCAATCAACTCATTCTTAGCCTGATATCAGACAAAAATAAATATATTACCCCCATTACTGGCCTATCTTTACATCGTTGGGATACACCTACACCACCCTCTAGCCATATCCTAGATGCCAGTTTATGTTTCATTACTCAGGGCAAAAAACAAGTTATTTTAGGAGAAGAAAGCTATACCTATGATGAACAGCACTTCTTATTTACAACCATCGATTTACCAGTAATTACCCAAATACTAGAAGCCTCACCGAATAAACCATATCTAGGAATTATTTTACGGCTTGACCCATATATACTTGCTCAACTCATGCTCGATGCAAATATCCCTTTTCAACACGGAAAACAAGAAATGAAAGGTGTCGCAATTGGAGAAACAACAATTGCGCTACAAGATGCTTTTTATCGATTAATACAGCTCATTCAAACACCCAATGATATAAGCATATTATCGCCTCTTATCATTAAAGAAATACTTTATCGATTAATTATGAGTCCTCAAGGAGAACGTTTAAAGCGCATTGCAGCAACAGGAACGGCGGGACATCGTATTATCAAAGCTATAGATTGGTTAAGAACTAATTTTTCAGAGCCCTTTCGTATAGATACTATATCACAGCAATTTGGTATGAGCCCTTCAAGCTTTCATCAGCATTTTCGTGATATTACATCTATGAGCCCCTTGCAATATCAAAAAAGAATTCGACTTACAGAAGCAAGAAAACTCCTTATGACAACGCAATTAGATATTTCATCTACAAGCACACAAGTTGGTTATGAAAGTCTGTCTCAGTTCTCTCGTGAGTACAAACGTTTCTTTGGGAACACGCCATCACATGATCTAAGATACTTTGAGCTACCTTCCTAAACACACAATGCAATTACATTGAAATGACAATTTTTCAATTTAAGATCTCATTATACTTATAGCGATCTAAAGTTTTTAAGTCGATATTTAATGTCGGATTCTGTGTGAGTTTCTCAAGCAAATATTCAATTGTTACACGTACACGTGAAGCAATAAAAGAACGATGTGGATACTGTAACACCATTTCATAGCTACCAGAATGATGCTCATCGCATAGTACAACATGCAGTTTCCCTGCTTTTAAATGTTCAATCACATTATGAACACCAACTTGTGCAATACCTATGCCTAAACATGCAGCATCAACCAGTGCTTCCGGTGCAGAAAGGGTTAATGTTGCCGGTTCAGGATCTAAAGTTATTAGTCCACCATCGTTCGTTCTAAATTCCCAAGGCGATGCTTTGCCCCCTAAAAATTTACGAACAATAAGCCGATGTCGTTTTAAATCATTTGGACTTTTAGGGTTACCATATTTAGATAAATATTCGGGTGAAGCAACCAAGACTAAATCTAAACGGCAAACTGGTCTTGAAATTAGAGAGGAATCAATAATTCTTCCACCACGAATAGCAATATCATAATGATCATTTACCAAATCAATTACACGGTCATCAAAGTCAGTTTCTATACTCAATGCTGGATACCGAGCAAGTAATTCAGGAATAATAGGTAACAAATAATCACGACCAAATGATGCACTTGTTGATATACGAACATGACCACTTACATCAGATTTCTTTTCTGCCACCATCTCAACAGCTTGGTCTAATGCATTTAATGCAACACGAGCCTGATCTAAAAAAGACTGTCCTTCTTCGGTTAAGCTAATCTTACGTGTTGTTCTATTCATTAATCGAATATCTAAAGCTTTTTCTAACCCTGCAATATTTTTACTCACAGCAGCAGGACTAATTTCTAATTTACGTGCTGCCGCAGCAAAGCTCCCCATATTTGCAGCTTCAACAAAAGATAAAATAGCACGTACATGCTGTGAAATTTCCATATATTTTTCCTTCATGAAACCCCAATTATTAACTTAAAGTTATCTATAATTCAACATTATATGCTATTTAAGTAAGTAATAATTTTTTAGATAATAACGATATTCCAAGTAAGTCTTTCACGCTAGAAAGACTCAATAGAAAAGATAAAGAGTATATTATGGAACAAAAGACACCAGCCTACTTCATATTCAACGTGACAATTCATGACTATGAAGCAATAAAACCTTATCAAGAAAAAGTTTCTTCTACATATAAACCTTATGGTGGAAAAGCACTTGTACTTACAAATAACTTTGAGACTATTGAAGGGAATCCACTTCAAGGACATCTAGTTATTTTACAGTTTGAAGATATTCAACAAGCACATGCTTGGCATGGCTCAAAGGCGTATCAAGAAATACTCCCTTACCGTGAAAAAGCGAGCACAACAAATGCTTGGCTTGTAGAAGGTATTTTTACCAAATAATCCCCTAATAGATATTTAAGAGAATTAATTTATGAACACACTTGTTATTGTTTCACACCCTTATGCAGACCAGTCTAAAATTACACAGGCACTTGAACAGTCTATTGCCAACCTTGAACATGTCACTGTACGTAACCTAGAAAAGCTATATGGCAATAAGCCTACAGCATTTGATATTAAAGCTGAACAAGCAGCTTATGAAGGCATAGATCGTGTAGTATTTTTATTTCCTATCCATTGGTTCAATATTACACCTATGCTAAAAGCATATTTAAATGAAGTATGGACTTATGGATGGGCATTTGGCCCTGAAGGTACTGCATTAAAAAATAAAGAAATGCTTATTGTAAGCTCAGCAGGTGCAAGTGAGCATACCTACTCAAAAGAAGGACTTATTCAAAGTACAGTAGAAGATATTTTTATCCCAATGAAAGCAACTGCACTTTATGTTGGTATGAAATACCTTCCTCCACTAACCCTACATAACGCAATGGCTATTACAGATGAACAACTATTAGCCTTTAAAGAATCTTTTATATCAGCAATTAAAACAGTATAGGAAATTTTCGAGTATGTCAGAATTCACTTCTCAAGTAGCTTTAGTGACTGGTGCAAATAAAGGAATTGGTTTTGAAATTGCAAAGCAATTAGGGTTAAAAGGCATTAAAGTCTACGTTGGTACACGTAGTCTTCAAAATGGCTATACTGCTGTTGATGAGTTAAAAAGCTTAGGGATAAATGCTTCATCTATTCTTATAGATTTAAATGATGAACAAAGTATTCAAGATGCCTATACATACTTAAATACTCATGAGGCAAAGCTCGATATTTTAGTAAATAATGCAGGTATTATTGATACTGAAGATGGTATTGCTAGCCAAACAGCACTTAGTTCTGTAAGAAGAACCTTTGATACAAACTTTTTTGGTACATTACTCGTTACACAAAAAATGCTACCTCTAGTAAAAAAAGCAACTTCGGGTCGTATCGTCAATATTTCTAGTGGACTAGGCTCATTAACATTAAATGCAGATCCTAATTGGGAACATGCCTCAACCAAACTTATTGGATATAACTCATCTAAAGCTGCTGTAAATATGCTTACTGTTCAACTTGCATGGGAGTTAAAAAAAACCGCCATTAAAGTCAATGCAGCAAATCCTAACTTTACGGCCACAGAGCTTATCCCAAATAGTTCAGGAGGCAGACCAATATCTGAGGGAGCAGCAACTGCAATACAGCTTGCTTTACTTCCTGATGATGGACCAACTGGTCAACTATTTGAAGATGGTCAAGTTCTACCTTGGTAAGTTAAATCACCTCATTTCAAAATCATTACGAAAAATATAGTCAATAAAAAAATCCCTAAGATAAACACCTTAGGGATTTTTTGAATTTGGCGGAAGCGGTGAGATTCGAACTCACGGAGGGGGTAAACCCTCGTCGGTTTTCAAGACCGGTGCATTAAACCGCTCTGCCACGCTTCCAATGGTCGTTATAATATAAACAAATCTTTATTTTAGCAACTCTATTTTTTAAAATAGAAACTAAGTGAATAAAAATAATACGATACAGTCATTTATCTAGACAAATCAATACACAAATCTAAATCTATATGATCTAAATCCCAATTGCCCTAGATTATTTATATCTTTTACACTCAACATGCCTAATATATGAACATTATTTTTCATTTCGAATATTGTTGGCTCTATAAATTTTGCGTTTACAAAATATTTTTTAATTATTTTTTTAGCGCTAAATATCAGTAAAAACGTATGTTTAGCTAAAGCAATCGCATATATCGATCAACAAGTATATTTATTATGCATTTGACTTTTCTTTTCCATCTCTTTATTATTCGCTGATCAACTCAACTGTATTTTTTTTAATCTATACTTACGATTTGTTACAGACAGTTCTGAAAAGTATAGGTTCTCTTGTTAACTTATGCCATTACTTTAAATGGTGCTATCCCCCTCTATTTTTTTAAATTGCTCTTTTTAGCAATCACTTTGATCATATTTTTATTTGGTCTTGGGGGTACTATTTCCTGTTGCGGAGCTAATATGCAAAGTAAGTCAGTAGCAATTACGAGGCGCTTGCGCCTCAAATTTAAATCTAACTCTCTCCCTGTACGTTTTTCTATTATTGCAGCAGCAATGCTTCCCCTTTTACCTTTACATGCACTGACTGCAAAGAAGGGGGAAACACAGTATGCTAGCGTTATAGATCATAATAAACTCACTGTTGTCGCTGTCAAAAATCCGAGTACAGTATTTGATAATGGACAAAACCTCCATGGTTTTGGTTATGATCTTATGCGTAGTTACGCAAAAAGTTTAAATGTTCAACTAGATTTTAAAGTTGTGAATGACAATACTGCTGCTCTAGACCTAGTTGCACAAGGAAAAGCAAATATTGCTTTAACAAATGCACCGATGTCTGCCATCGAAGAAAAAAAGCTCAGCTTTTTCTCTGCAACCTGTGGGAATTTTAGTGCGCTTTCGCAAAATGGTTTAGATACCAGTATTAACTTAGTTGTTAATAATGCAGAAGACCCGATTGCACAAACTGCAAGTGGTTTTACTTGTGAAGCAAAAAATGATGGTTCTATTGACCAGCTTGCTTCATTTTATAATCACAACATTGTAGAACCAACAGCATGGGAAACTGTAGAGCGTGATTTAAAAGCACGAATGCCTATTTATAAGGCAAGCTTCAAACAAGAAGCAGATAAGTACAACTTAGATTGGCAGTTTCTGGCTGCAATGGGCTATCAAGAGTCTTATCTAAAATCAGATTCTGTCTCACCTACTGGTGTTCGTGGACTCATGATGCTGACAAATAGTACAGCAAAAGCCATGGGTGTAACCAACCGAAATGATCCTAGACAGAGTATCCAAGGTGGTGCAAAGTATTTAGATCAACTGCTTGAGCAGTATGGCAATATTCCATACCCAGACCGTGCTTGGTATGCACTTACTGCATACAATATGGGGCCTGGAGCAGTATCAACCATCCAAAGTAAGATAGAAAAGCAAGGTAAAAACCCTGAAGAATGGATGAACCTATACAGCTATTTGCAAAAAAATCAGAATGCAAATGGTCGCTATAAGCAAGCACTACAATATGTCACACGTATTCGTGCATATTTAGAGCATATTCAGCAATCAAGTCAGCCAAAACCAATTGAAGTTTAAAAAATAAAAAAAGGCGAACTATGTTCGCCTTTTTTTATACTGTATGTTGAAGAATCTCTTTAAATAATGACTTTTGCTCAGGACTTGGTTTTGCAGTCTGTAAGGCCATTAGCTGAGACATATCACCTTGTACTTTTATTTTGCCTGTCATAAATGCTTGCATTGCTGCCGTCATGTCGAACTCTAAAAAAACTCGTCTTAAAGTATTCGAATCCATATTTAATGTAGTTTTTGCATTCTCTGCTAAACCTTTTCTAAATTTCCCACTTGCAAGAGATAGTTCAGTATTTTCAACTGCACCATCATTTACAATTAAATTTATTACTAAATTCTGCAATGCAGGTGATAGGTTTAGATTCCCAGCTTGCCCTGTTAACTCATCAACTTTGGAAAACCATGCGTCTGTTAAAAATGCTGGCATTTTTATTCCTCTAAATGTATATTCCTATGATATTAAAAAATAATATCTAATATTTTAAAATACAGTATTTTTATTTATCGTCAAAACTTAAATGAGAAGACATACCATAATTTATAATATGTCTCTAATTAAAATTGAGATTATTCTGCTGCAAAGCCAAGATTAACAACGTCTAAACGTTTTTTCATCTCTTCAGGATCTTTTAAATCAAACTCTCGCTCTTCATCTAACTTTTCAAAATCGAAAAGATCACGGTCTGCGAGTTGAGATGGAGAAACATTCTGCAATGCACCAAAAATACTATGCAAACGTTTTGGATATTCTTTATCCCATTCTCTTAACATATTATTTAACATAGCACGCTGTAAATTTTCTTGCGACCCACATAAATTACATGGAATAATTGGAAACTTACGCATTTCTGCATATTTAATAATGTCTTTTTCTTCCACATATGCAAGAGGACGAATAAGAATATTTTTCTTATCTGAAGATAAAAGCTTCGGTGGCATTGCTTTTAAGCTACCGCCATGAAAAAGGTTTAAAAAGAAAGTGGCAATAATATCATCACGATGATGCCCTAGAGCAACCTTTGTTGCACCAATCTCTTGAGCAAACCCATAAAGTGAACCACGACGTAAGCGAGAGCATACAGCACAATACGTCTTGCCTTCAGGGGTCAGACGTTTCGTAATACTATATGTATCCTTTTCTAAAATATAATAAGGAATATTATTGGCTTCTAAATATGCTGGTAATACATCCTCTGGAAAACCTGGTTGCTTCTGATCTAGATTTACAGCAATCACATCAAAATTAACAGGCGCTACACGCTTAAAATTTAAGAGTATATCTAATAAGGTATAGCTGTCCTTTCCACCCGAAATACACACCATAACCTTATCGCCTTCTTCGATCATTTTATAATCTCGAATAGCATGGCCAACCTGACGGCGTAACTTCTTCAGCAATCGATAATAAGATGAACTGGTTGGTAGCTCTGGCTTAAAATTAAATCCTTGCTGGGACTCAATTGGAGAGTACATAGACGATACAAACCCTAAAAAAAATATCGCACGATTCTATATGATTCTTGCCCAATACGCATCAGCTCAATGCTAATTATTACGATAATTTTCTTAAATTTGAACAATAGATTTATAAAAATAAACTCTTAATATAATTAATTAGAATTCATCAAGCTTTCATAATATTTAAAGTATAATTTTAGATATATTACTCTTATTTATAGCAGTAGATTTCATATTTGATAGCGTTTTTATAGTTTTCCACAAAACCTGTGGATAAGTTTGTGGATTCTATAGGTATTGACAAAAGTTTCCCTACTCACTGTAAGGCTTTCAATCAAATTGAATATTTTTTAACCAAAAATATAAATCAAATAAAAACAATGCCTTATACAAGTCAATGCTATTGAATGAAAAAAAATTAATTATTTTTTTTAATGATTCTTTCTCTATTTTTTCTTGATTTTTTATATGGCTACTGTTAGCTCAAAAGCTATTAAGTCTTTTTATTTTGTAGTTAAATATTAAAGAATAAATATTGCATTTCTTACAAAATTGTTACTAAATCTAACAAATTTCTCGTTACATATAAATTTTAAAAAAGCTCTAAGATCCAAACCTAATTAAATATAAATAATTGAATTAATTAATTTTATAAAAAATACATAATATTCTTGTTTTGGTCATAAATACATAAAAAATTCTATTTAAATTTCCAAAACCGACATCATTAAAACTTTATACGACTTAAGATAGCATCTTGCTCCCCTATCTTATGGTAAGCTAAAAAACAAGCAGAAAGACCTTAATAAGGAAGGAGTAAGTTTGAATAAGCCATCGCTTAAGTCTGACTCACCGAGTTTATGGTTACATTTAGGTGCTAGTGCTTTTTTTAGGGCACATCAAGCATATTACTTAAATAAGCTACACCAACTTGGTGATTCATCATGGGAAATGCACTTAGCAAATATTCGCAATAGTCATTCTCAAAAAATACTAGAACAACTTAAAAGCCAAAATGGTTATTACACTCTAGAAATTATTTCACCTAATGGCCATATTGAATATGAGCCAGTACATAGTCTAAAAAATATTATTTTATGGAATCCTAGCATTTCTAATACAGTAGAAGTTGGCATTCATCCAAATACAAAAATTATTTCATTCACTGTCACAGAAGGTGGCTACTTTCTTACAGATCAAGGTAATTTAGACCTCTCCCACCCCGATATTCTAAACGACTTAAATAGTAATACTGAAATACAGACTCTTTATGGTGCTTTATACCTAATTTTGCATGAGCGTATGCAACAACTTGGACAGCAAGGGGCTGTCACCTTACTTAGTTGCGATAATCTTAGAAACAATGGGGACAGTTTTAAAAAAGGTCTTATGGACTTTATTAAAGCTAAGAAAGATGATGCATTGCTTTCATGGGTCACTCAATATGTTTCAGCACCAAATAGCATGGTAGATCGGATTACACCTAAATTTGATGCTAGCATTCATACTCGTATGCAAGCTGCAGGTTTAAAAGCAGATTTAGAACCTTTAACATGTGAACGCTATACACGATGGGTAGTTCAAGACAATTTTATTCATGGACGACCTCAACTTGAACGGGTTGGTGTTGAGTTTGTCAAAGATGTTGCTCCGTATGAAGAAGCAAAAATTCGTCTTCTAAATGCGAGTCATAGTGGACTTGCATGGATGGGTGCATTAATCAATAAAGCATTTATTCATGAAACATTAGATAATGTATACATCCAAACCCTAATTAAAGAGTATGCTGAAGAAGATGTCGCTAAAGCCTTAAAAATGCATGGTATTGAAATTGATACTACATTAGAAATTGCGACAATCTTAGAACGATTTAAAAATCCTTATGTTAAAGATACTGTTGCACGTGTATCTTCTGACAGTATTTCTAAACTACATGGCTTTATTGTTCCAACAATTAAAGATAGATTCTCTCAAAACCACATACCAACAGCCGCACTTAAAATTGCTGCGCTTTATTTCTTATTCTTAGAAAAACACTATGCTCAACAACTCGATTTTACATATGAAGATCGGGCATTTGACACAATAGATCTAAGCAACATATTTACTCATGCTACCCCTGAAAAAGCATTTGTAGAAACAGAAGTACTTTTTGGTTCACTCACAACACAAACTGAATTTCGTGAACATTTACTTAAAGCAATTTTAGAAGTGAAAAACTACTTTGCTCTGTCGAGGCAGAGTAATAATGAGGAACTTAAAAAATGAATAGTCAGTATAAAAAAGACATAGCTATTATCATTGCGACAATTATCGCAGTTGCAATCTCAGTTGCTGTTCTCTATCGCTGGCCTGTTGCTCTAGGTGCACTTGCTGCATGGGTTACAACTGGATCCTTCTTCCTACAAGTTATCCACATGATTCGCAAAAAAGATACGACAGGTGTATCTTTAGGAATGTATGCTGCACTCTTTTTTGGTGTAACTAGCTGGACATTTTATGGTTATAAAATGCATGACATTCCTGTTATGACAGCAAATGGGCTTACTGCCGTTTTGGCACTTACGGTTATTGCACTTAAACTATATAACGAGCGCCCTATTAGAAAAAAAACTGCTAAAAAACGTCTTATGACCAAATCTAAAATGCGTGCTACTATGAAGCAACAAATTGGTTAATGCGATATAGCACTAATGATGTTATAAACTTAAATAAAGCTTATAACATCATTAGCAAGCAAAATTTAACTTGCTTTTTAAAGTTAGATTGCTAAAAATTTCTCTACATCTTACCTCTTGAAAAATTAAATGCAGATATTTAAGATCATTTTGCCTATATATTTTTATATAGGTTTAAATACGTTCACACATGCTGGTCATATTTATACTTATGAAGATAGTAATGGATCTTATTTATTCACCAACCAACCTCAAACAAATCAAAATCTTAAAGCAGTTAAAGTAACATATTACCCCGACAGTAATATTCACTCATACCGAAATTGGGGTGGATCGGAAGCTTCTGTACTGCCAAGCTTCAGTAAGAATAAAAATATTTTTGATGATATTATTTCTAGCTCGGCACAAAAGCATGGGATTCCTGCAGGTTTAATTAAAGCAATTATGCATACAGAGTCAGGCTTTAATATACATGCGACATCTCCTGTAGGTGCTCAAGGCCTTATGCAACTTATGCCTGCAACTGCTAAACGTTTTCATGTTAAAAATAGTTATGACCCAAACGAAAATATACACGGTGCTGCCCAATATCTAAGCACACTTCTAAAAAGATTTAATGGTAACACCCCTCTTGTCCTTGCTGCATATAACGCAGGAGAAGGTAATGTTCAAAAATATGGAGGTGTTCCTCCTTTTAGAGAGACGAAAGACTATATAAAACGTGTACTCAATAGATATAACAATTTATATCACTCAGAACTCGTACTTACAGCAAAGGAAAGTATGCAAGGCAATCACCTTAAAGCCACTACCTCTACACCTAGTACACGAGTAGATCCCAATACAAAACATGAATATAAAATTGTTCAGTTATCAGATGGTACTTACACGTCTGTCACAGTACATAACTAAAGACAATCCTTTATTATTTATGTACTAATTTATTGAAAGCCACTTGAATTTTCAAATATCAAACTACATATTACAAATAAGACTCACAGTTTATAGCTGAGTTTCTATTTTTTATTATAAGAGGATATACTCAATGATGCGGATTGGTTTGTTTTTGCTAACCAACCTCGCGGTACTGGTTGTCGCTGGTCTTATTTTGTCAGTATTAGGGGTCGGAAGTTACCACGGTGCTCGTGGCTTAAACTTAGGCAACTTACTTGTAATGTGCTTTGTCTTTGGTATGGTTGGTTCTTTAATTTCGCTATTCATGTCTAAATGGATGGCAAAGAATACAACAGGTACAGAGCTAATTAATCCAAATGCGCCACGCAATCAAGCTGAGGCATGGTTACTACAAACGGTTGCCGAACTTTCTCAACGCGCTGGAATTAAAATGCCTGAAGTCGGTATTTTTCCATCATACCAATCAAATGCCTTTGCTACAGGTTGGAACAAAAATGATGCTCTAGTCGCAGTTTCAAGTGGCATACTTGAAAACATGAGCCAAGATGAATTACGCGCTGTTATTGGACATGAAATTGGACATGTCGCAAATGGTGATATGGTTACCCTATCTTTAGTACAAGGTGTTGTAAACACGTTCGTCATGTTCTTTGCACGTGTTGTGGGAGATTTTATCGATCGTAACTTGCTTGGCCGTGAAGATGGAGATCCACCTGGGATTGCTTATTTTGTGATTACAATGGTGTTAGATATCGTCTTTGGCGTACTCGCAAGTGCAGTTGTAATGTGGTTCTCACGCTACCGTGAATATCGTGCAGATGAAGCAGGTGCACAACTTGCAGGTAAACAAGCTATGATCAACGCTTTACTACGCTTAAAAGCAGAAAGTGGTATGCCAGATCAAATGCCAAAAGAAATGAAAGCACTCGCAATTACAGAAGGAAAAAGCGAAGGATTCAGTCTAGCTGCACTCTTTCAAACGCACCCAAGTATTGATGAAAGAGTTGAAGCTTTACAAAGATATAACTGCCCATAAACTCTGAATATAAGATACATCAAAGCCTCCATAATTGGGGGCTTTCTTATTTTTTTTTGCAAAAAAAAAGTCATACTCTGTCAGTAGGAGTATGACCCAAAATAGGAAATTACAGCAGAATTCCTATGCTTTATAGGTTAAAAAAGATAACTTAAAAAAAACTTAATTTGTCTGTATTTTTTAATTGGATTTATAGCTATACCAAATTTAATGCTTAAAATATTTTAGCCAGTAATGGAATGAATAAATATATAATAATAAAACCACCAAAGCCTATATTTATCATAATAGAAAAGATCAAACTATATACAGAAAGATCGTAGTTTTGTGGAGCACCATATCTATTATCTATGTTATTTCCTGTGCAACAATATAAATAGAGAATAAAAAATAAGTTTATGACTGGAATAAACACAAATGCAGAAAGCCATCCACTCTGATTACAGTCATGTAACCGCCTAATATTAAGTAAGGTCTTTTTATAAGCAAAACCTGTTAAGGCTACCACAATAATTATAGCCAAAAAAATAAATAATATCTGATCACTAAGATTAAATGAGCTCCTATTAGACATACCTAAACCAAGAGCCATTACCCATAAAATAAAAATAGTAGGTATAACTGTCAGTAAAAAGATAATATTCAACTTAGCCTGTTGCTTTACAAAGTTTTGCCTATTCAGCCTACTCTGACCTAATTTTTTATAATTAATCACTATATCCCCACAAGTAATAAATAAGAATTTTTTTCAGGCTAACATTAACACACTATAAAACTGATATTCTCAATATCCAGTTTAAACCACTCTTAGATAGAGTAATATCTTATAAATTTAAATTAATTTTTTAATATAAAAAAACTAAACCATTAAAGGGAGCAGCTTATATTCAAATACGACTTAGTTGAATAAAAAGTGTATTTCAATGCCATTAAAGTGCCTTATATAATATAATTAAAAAAGATACTATTCAATTCAATGTTCAAAAGAACATTTCAAAAGGGATGACAAGAAAAATTCTAAACCTTTGCTAAAAGTAAGTTATCAGAATTGCGTCATCTATATTTACTCTCTCGATGAAAATATTTCATAAAAAGAACGCTATGAACGTATTAAAGACGGTAGAAAAACTATTGGTTAAGTAGCTACTACGTTAGCAGTTGCATCATTGGAAGCACTGAAATAGAAAAGGCCGCTAGTTAGCGACCTTCTTTTTTACTACAAAAACATTTGTAAGTAAGAGTGTGAGTAACTATTCAATAATAATTAAATTAAAAATTTTAATTTAATTACTTAAACAGAAACTGAGTGGCTTACATCATGCCACCCATTCCGCCCATGCCACCCATATCAGGTGCAGCAGCAGGTTTTTCTTCAGGAATCTCTGTAATCATCGCTTCAGTAGTAAGCATTAAGCCCGCAACAGAGGCAGCATGCTCAAGTGCAGAACGCGTTACTTTTGCAGGGTCTAAAATACCCATTTCAATCATATCGCCATATTCACCAGTTGCAGCGTTGTAACCATAGTTACCTTCGCCTTGCTTAATTGCATTAATTACAACTGATGGCTCATCGCCTGCGTTTGCAACGATTTGACGTAAAGGTGCTTCAATCGCACGGCGTAGAATATTAATACCCGCTGTCTGATCGTCATTTTCACCAGTTAAGCCATCAAGTGAATTTACTGCACGTACCAGAGCAACACCACCACCTGCAACAACACCTTCTTCAACCGCAGCACGCGTTGCATGTAAAGCATCATCTACACGATCTTTTTTCTCTTTCATTTCAACTTCTGTTGCTGCACCAATTTTAATAACAGCAACACCGCCAGCGAGTTTAGCAACACGTTCTTGTAGCTTCTCACGGTCATATTCAGAAGTTGATTCTTCAATTTGCGCACGAATTTGTTGAACACGCTCATCGATCATCGCAGCATTACCTGCACCATCAACAATTACTGTGTTCTCTTTAGATACTGTCACTTTATGTGCAGTACCTAAATCTTCTAAAGATGCTTTCTCTAAAGACATACCTACTTCTTCAGAAATTACATTTGCACCCGTTAAGATTGCAATGTCTTGTAGCATTGCTTTACGACGATCACCAAAGCCAGGTGCTTTCACTGCGCATACTTTAATAATACCGCGCATGTTGTTTACAACAAGTGTTGCAAGCGCTTCACCTTCAACATCTTCAGCAATAATTAATAAAGGTTTACCTGTTTTAGCAACAGCCTCTAAAGTTGTAATTAGTTCACGAATGTTACTAATTTTTTTATCAACAAGAAGAATAAATGGGTTTTCTAATTCAGCAGTTAAAGTTTCTTGCTTGTTAGAGAAGTATGGGCTGAGGTAACCACGGTCAAACTGCATACCTTCAACAACGTCAAGCGCATCTTCAAAGCCTGAACCTTCTTCAACAGTAATAACACCTTCTTTACCTACTTTTTCCATTGCTTGAGCAATTAATTTGCCCACAGTATGGTCAGAGTTTGCAGAGATTGAACCCACTTGCTCAATTGCTTTAAAGTCATTTGCAGGAGTTGAGTTCTTACGAATGTTTTCAACAGCAACTTTAACAGCAATATCAATACCGCGTTTTAAGTCCATTGGGTTCATGCCTGCAGTTACAGACTTAACACCTTCATTTACAATTGCTTGAGCAAGTACAGTTGCTGTAGTTGTACCATCACCTGCAACATCATTTGTTTTTGAAGACACTTCACGCACAAGTTGTGCACCCATGTTTTCAAACTTATCTTTTAATGTAATTTCTTTTGCAACAGTTACGCCATCTTTTGTAATGTGTGGTGCACCAAAAGAACGGTCAATGACAACATTACGACCTTTAGGGCCTAAAGTTACTTTTACCGCATCTGCAAGTGTGTTTACACCTGCAATCATTTTTGAACGTGCTGAATCACCAAATTTTACGTCTTTAGCTGACATTATTTACTCCAAAATCCTTTATTTACTTGATCTGATACTTACGAAAGCGCGTTTGCTTAGCCTTCTAAAATAGCTAAGATATCAGACTCTTTCATAATTAATAATTCTTCACCATCAACTTTAACAGTAGTACCTGCGTAAGTACCAAATAGTACTTTATCGCCAACTTTCACATCTAAAGCACGAACACCATTTTCAGTAATTTGACCATTACCAACAGCAATTACCTCACCTTCAGATGGTTTTTCTGCTGCTGAACCAGGTAGTAAAATACCGCCTGCTGTTTTTGCTTCTTCTTCAACACGGCGAATAACGACACGATCATGTAATGGGCGAATGTTGCTCATATGTAAAACTCCATCAGACTAAGTCTTGTTTCAAAAATTAATAGTAGTGTTTTCAGTATGATTTATACCACTATTAACATATTGTTCCGATGTCATTTCTTTGGGGGTTTAAATAAAAGCTTCAAGGGCAAAAATAAAAAATAAATCTCTTTTGCATTTTTTTTAATCACTTTATATATTCTTATACCTTTAATAAGATTCTCTCAAAGTAAATTTTTTAGATTTCTCATCAAATATATAATGTTGAATAGAACCATTTTTAGAAAGCACATTGAAACCATTGGGTTCATTTTTTCGTAGTCGCCACGAAGTTGCAGTCCCTGCATGAATATCAAAAATAGGATCGGCACGTAATTGATACACTTGTGTTAAGTTATACACGCCCATTAAGTGTAAGTGTCCATGCAGCAAACCAAATAAACCATATTTAGACCATTGTTCTAATGCAAATCGCCCTCTATTTGGACAATCGCCTAAACCATGTCCTTTTTCTTGTGAAACATAAAATGGCTGATGTACAACAACAAGCTTTAATTTATTTTCAGGAGCATGCTTTAACTTTTGTGAAACTTCATCAACTTGTGCTAACGAAATATGACCTTTGGTATGATGGCGACGTCGAATACTATTCACCCCAATTAAATAAAAGTTCTCCGTTTCTAAAGTATCCTCAAGTTCGCCAAAAAATGTCTTATAACTATGAAAAGGGCTAAAAACTCGCTGCCAAACATGATAAAGCGGAATATCATGATTACCAGGTACGACTAAATAAGGAATACTTAGTCCATCTAGAAACTTCTTGCAGCTTAAAAACTGAACTATTCGTGCTCTTTGTGTAAGGTCTCCGCTCACAGCAATAACCTCAATACGATGTTGCTCACAAAAATGCTTAATTGCTAATAAGCATTCTTGTTTTTCTGTCCCAAAATGTAAATCGGATAAATGAAGTAGCATAATGCACCATCAATATTGATAATTTCGTCCTGAATGAGCTGGTTTTCTCTAAATACATATAGAGCATCAGCGTTTTATACTCTTACTTAAAATCATTCTATAGCCTTCATTTAAAAACAATATTAAAAACAAAACATGTCTTTTATGTAATCATTTCCCCCAACTCACCAAATAAACACAAGATACTGATTAATATAGTTATTTAAATAATAAATGTAATTTATTTATATATTTATATAATAAATACAATGATTATTATTCAAATAAATGTTTGTTTTAAATACTTATTTATTTTTCTTATTTAGATACTTACCTCAAAAAACTGCTTTTTTATATATTAATTTCCTATACCAAATATGCTCTAATATTTATCGTTTTTCATATATCTACACAGAAAAACACCTCTAATTCTCTTTAAGGTATAAGCACAATGCAATTAAATACACCTAAGTTTGTTAACCATCCTAAATTAATTGCTTGGGTGGAAGAAATTGCTAAACTTACAAAACCTGCAAACATTGAATGGTGCGATGGCAGTGAGACTGAATACAATCGCCTGATTCAGCAAATGATTTCTAATGGTACAATGCAAACATTGAATGAGGAAAAACACCCTGGTTCATATCTTGCAAACTCTGACCCATCAGATGTAGCTCGCGTGGAAGATCGCACTTTTATTTGTAGCAATAATAAAGAAGATGCTGGCGCAACAAATAACTGGGAAGACCCAACAATTATGCGTGGCAAGCTTTCAAAACTATTTGATGGCTGTATGACAGGTCGCACCATGTACATTGTTCCTTTTTCAATGGGACCTCTTGGTAGCCACATTGCACATATCGGTATCGAAATTACAGATTCACCATATGTTGTTGTAAGTATGCGTAAAATGGCACGTATGGGTAAAGCTGTATACGATGTACTAGGTACAAATGGTCACTTTATTCCATGTGTACATAGTGTGGGTATGCCTCTTCTATCAAATGAAAAAGATGTTGCATGGCCATGTAATAAAGAAAAATACATTGTTCACTATCCTGAAACACGCGAAATTTGGTCTTTTGGTTCTGGATATGGAGGCAATGCACTGCTTGGTAAAAAATGCCTTGCATTACGTATCGCATCTGTAATGGGGCGTGAACAAGGTTGGCTTGCTGAGCACATGCTTATTCTAGGGATTACCAATCCAAAAGGTAAAAAGCATTATATCGCTGCTGCATTCCCATCGGCATGTGGTAAAACTAACTTTGCAATGCTTATTCCACCAAAAGAATATAACGGTTGGAAAATAGAAACAGTTGGAGATGATATTGCTTGGATTAAACCAAGTGAAGATGGTCAACTTTATGCCATTAACCCTGAAGCTGGTTTCTTTGGCGTTGCACCTGGTACAAATACAAAAACCAATCCTAACTGTATGGCAACTTTGCATAAAGATGTCATCTATACCAATGTTGCTGTATCTGATACAGGAGAAGTATGGTGGGAAGGCCTCACAAAAGAAGCTCCTAACAACCTTACAAATTGGAAAGGTCAACCTCATCAAAATGGTGAAAAAGCTGCACACCCCAATGCACGCTTTACCGTTGCTGCATCACAATGCCCATCCATTGATGCCGATTGGGAAAATCCAGCAGGTGTTCCAATCTCTGCTTTCATTTTTGGTGGTCGAAGAGCAGATACGATTCCTTTAGTATCCGAAGCTTTTGACTGGGTAGATGGTGTCTATAAAGCAGCGACAATGGGCTCAGAAACTACTGCAGCAGCTGTTGGCCAACAAGGTATCGTACGTCGCGACCCATTCGCAATGTTACCTTTTACAGGCTATAACATGGCTGACTACTTCGATCATTGGTTACAAATTGGTGAAGAGTTGCATGCGAAAGCAAAAACACATGGTAATCAGCCTCCTAAAATCTTTAATGTAAACTGGTTCCGCCGTGACGAGCAAGGTAATTTCATTTGGCCTGGTTTTGGTCAAAATATGCGTGTATTAGAATGGATAATTAATCGTTGTGATGGTCAGGCAAATGCAACAGAAACGCCTATTGGCCTGGTTCCTGAATATGAAGATATTAATTGGGCTGGGAGTGACTTTTCAATAGAACAATTTGAGCAAGTAACAAACTTAGACCAAGACCAATGGGTTCAAGAACTTGAAAGCCACTATGCACTATTTGAAAAGTTAGGTGGCCGCTTACCTAAAGCCCTACTAGAAAGACAAGAGCTACTACTAGAGAAATTTAAAGAAGATATATATGCCTAATTAATAGCTTTATATCCTTTTATATATGGCCACATTATTGTGGCCATATTTGTATAGCTTCTATAGAAAAATTAAAAATTTCAGCTTAATATGACATGCATTAAACACAAAAATACAAATGGATCATACATGATGAAAAAGGTACTTTTATTTATTGGCTTTGCTACAGTTGGTCTCACCATGACCGCATGTCAAAATATCCCTCAAAGATATAATGGTAATGCAGGCTATAAAGTGGAAAGTAAAACAAATAACAGTGCAATTATTAGCTATACTTTGGCCGTTCAACCAAACCATGCACTGAACCAAACTAAATTAGAAAATGCATGTAAAAAAGTACTAACAGAATCATTAAACTATAGCGTAAAAGTTTTAAGTACAGATGAAATTATTAATCCTGCAAATACCCCTCAATCGGCAGGTATAAACATTGGGCACAGCCAAACGACTTTCGGTCTTGCAAATACCAATACTGGAGACAACAGTGCCTCACGTACAGCACTTGGTATACACCCCAATACCCTAACCGTTATTCGCTATGAATGCACACCAAAATAGTAAAAAAAGCACAGCTTAGCTGTGCTTTTCTAATAGATTTTTATTTATTAACCTAATGCTTTTTCTGCTGCTTCCACCGTTTGACGAATTAATGTCGTAATTGTCATTGGACCTACACCACCTGGTACAGGTGTATAAGCCGAAGCAACATCTTCAATACCTACAAGCTGAATATCACCTACACCACCATTTTCACGTGGATGGAAACCAGCATCAACGACAACTGCACCTTTTTTAATCCAGTCTTTTTGAATAAGTTCAGCTTTACCTACAGCGCCTACAACAATATCCGCCTGTTTCACAAGCTCAGATAAGTTTTGCGTACGAGAGTGGCAAATAGTTACCGTCGCATTTGCTTGTAGAAGCATCATTGCCATTGGCTTGCCTAAAATTGCAGAACGCCCCACAACGACAGCATGCTTGCCTGCAATCTCAATATTATTTTCTTTTAGAATCGTCATAATGCCCGCAGGTGTTGCAGAGCCATATGCAGCTTCACCCATCGCCATACGACCAAACCCTAAACAAGTTACGCCATCAACATCTTTTTCTAAACGAATTGCATCAAAACATGCACGCTCATCAATTTGTGCAGGTACAGGATGTTGTAGCAGAATACCATGCACATCAGGATTAGCATTTAGCTTTTCAATTTCTGCAAGTAGCTCTTCAGTTGTTGTATGTTCAGGTAATTCAATTTTTAATGAATCCATACCAACACGGCGACATGCATTACCTTTCATACGTACATAAGTAGCAGATGCACCATCATCACCAACGAGAATCGTTGCTAATATAGGAGTACGCCCCGTTTTTGCTTTTAGTACCTCAACTCTTTCCAGTAAATTACTTTCAATTGTTTTTGCTAATGCTTTTCCATCTAAAACAAGTGCCACGGCGCATCTCCAAGATCATTTTCAAACTAATTTCGTAATAATACATGATTATTTTAGCAATTTTATTTTATATGTTGAATTTATGAACATATATTCATAGTTATCTATTGTGTTTTTTCAAAAGGTTGCTAATATGTGCATCACCAAGACATGGCGGGGTGGCAGAGTGGTCATGCAGCGGACTGCAACTCCGTGTACGCCGGTTCGATTCCGACCTCCGCCTCCAATCTTGGTAAAGCCCGGGTGGTGAAATAGGTAGACACAGGGGATTTAAAATCCCCCGCCCACAAAGCGTGCCGGTTCGAGTCCGGCCCCGGGCACCATTCTAGATAATCTTAGAATGGTGTGAAAAAAACCAGCTTTAAGCTGGTTTTTTTGTATCTATACTCTAATTAAAATATAAAAATGGGCTGTAATCATACAACCCATTTAAAAATAAAATATTAAGATAAAATAAGTACAACTACTGCGAAGCACATACAGTAAATCCCGAACAAGTGCCAGCGCCCACTTTCCAGCCATGATGATAACCACTTTAATGCAGCTAAGCCCGCAATAAAACTTGCAATCATCCCGACTAAACTCGGAAAGATTAAATGGCTAATCTGCACATGTGCTGCACCTTGGGTATGCAGTAAACGTACAAATTCTTTAATAATAATGACAGGTGTCAGTACGACTGCAAGAGCAAAACTAAACTCTTCAACTTTCTGACGTGATAATCCTAATAATAAACCTGTCGAAATGGTTGCACCCGATCTAGAAAACCCACGAAATGGAAGACAAAGTGCTTGAACTGCACCAATAATAGATGCTTTCTTCAAATCTAGTTCATGCTTTTGATCTTGCTTCAAACGAGAAGATAAAATAATAATAATCCCTGAAGCAAATAAGGCTGCTGCCATTAACTTTGAATTACTAAATAAATGCTCGATCTCAAAACTATCTGCATTACCAAAAAAGACGTGTTTAATAAAAGATTGTAACGCCAATCCAAGAAAACCTGTCACTGCAGTTGCAGCCACAATATAAAGTGCTTGTTTTTTAAAGTTATCTACTGATGAAAAATATGTTTGCTTCCATGACTTCCAAAAATAAACAATGACAGCAAACATTGTTCCTGTATGTAACATGACAAGTAAAAAAGTCATTTCAGGTGCAGATGGATCAAACCCCATTAGCTTTTCAGCAAGAATCACATGTGATGAACTTGATACTGGCAATAGCTCTGCAAGGCCTTGAATAATTGCAAGTATAATGACATGGAATAAATTCATAAAACGCTCTTTTTGACATTATTGCTGTTTTATACGAGGGATTTCTTATGAACAGATTAAAAAATGTGAATCATTTAACATCTGAAACAATATCTATGTTTTAACTTCGGTTTATCTAGCATAAATAATATCTTAGAGCAAAAAACACCTTTGCTTTTATTTTAGACAATCACCTTTGCTTTGCATAAAACATCAACAATAAGAAAAATGATCACTTGCTATTATTTATATAATTCACTAATATTCACCGCACATGCCCGGGTGGTGAAATAGGTAGACACAGGGGATTTAAAATCCCCCGCCCACAAAGCGTGCCGGTTCGAGTCCGGCCCCGGGCACCATTCTAAAATTATCTAGAATGGTGTAAAAATAAAACCAGCATTGAGCTGGTTTTTTTATTTGTATTTTATTTATTATCTTTTTCTAACATCCAATGAACAGCAGCATCAAATAAGTGCTGTCCTTCTTCAGATAAATTATTAAATGTATTGTTGCTTAAAAAGAACATTAAACGGCGTGCTGGCGCTAATGTTTCATAGTCCATTGTACTGCCCTTCTCATATCCCCAGATTGCAGGCTTTTCAGGCTGACCATAAATCGTTGCAATAATTATTGCACCTAAACCCGGCTTACCCCAACTCATGGGCGCTTGTGCTTTATATACATTGGTTACACCAGCAGGTAAATTGGCAGAAAGCATGTGTGGTTGGTTAACCAACCAGAGATAACGCTCTTTTTCCACCTCACCAAAATCTGCATGAATACGCTTACCAGTCATCGCCAAATCATCAAGGTAATCATTTTCCCAAGTCATTAAAGGAATAGGTAGCTCTCTCCAACCAGATTTTAAGTTTTTTGCAGCAACCGTTGAAGAAATAATAACAAGGTCAACTTTTGGAATTTCTTTAGGATCTATAGATTGGTCAACCAAATCAACATCATTCCCTTTTTTCTCTAAATAATGCTGAATAGCTTGATCTGACTTGATATCAACACCATTTAACTGAGATACCAATAAAATATGTGCTGCATATAAATGAGATGTAAAAATTGTAGCCAAGCTCAATGCCATACAACGCAATAATAAATACATTTTTAATTTCCTCACATAAATTAGCCAAGAATATAAAATACTCTTGGCTAATCATTAATTACGCTATCACTTAGAACTTCATTGTTGCTCTAAGAGCAAACTCTCTCGCATCACCTCGAGAAACATTAAGATATGCAGCACCATCTAAACCTGTAGTCGATGTGAAATAATCTTTATCAAATAAGTTATTTACATTAAATTTCAGATTTAAATCTTTTCCGCCAATTAAAGTATCATAGCTAATAAATGCATTTACGAGCGTATAGTCTGGTAGTTTAAAGTTATTTGACTGATCTCCCGGACGGTTACCCACATAGTTACTGCTTGCACCAAATCGCAATTGACCATTAGCAAATTGGCCATAATCATAAGATAAAGAAAGTGATGCTGTATTTTTGGCAACATTCGGTAAATACTTGCCAATTGCTGTTGTATTGGTTGAATCAGTTACTTTTGCATGTGTATAAGCATAAGTTACGATTGCATCAAGTTTATCAGTTACACGCCCTGTTACATCTAACTCTACACCTCTAGAGCGAGCATCTTGTGCTGTAGAAATATTTAAAGAAGTGTCATTATCAATAATATTGGTCTTTTTAATATCATAAAGCGCCAAATTTGCTGTTAAACGGTCATCTAACTCATATTTAAAGCCAATTTCATAAGACTTTGCTTGTTCAGGTGGTGTAGCATTATTTAACTGCGTTTTATAACCTGCAATTGTCCAACTTGGTTTAAGCGATTCAGTATAACTTGCATAAGTTGAGAACTGATCATTAAACTTATAAACGAGTCCTGCTCTTGGTAACCACTTTCCATCATCTGTATTAGTATTTAGAATAAATGGACGACCTTTACCTGCGGTTTGCTGCCAATGGGTATAACGTCCACCTAATACTGCAATCCATTGATCAGTTAAATACAATGAGTCTTGTAGATAAAAACCATATGTATGTAAATTATTGGTCTGATCACTTGCTGTAGAATCTACCGTAGATGGTAAGCTTACACTTGAACCCGCAAGTGTTTCATAATTTATACTTTTTTGGCTATTAGCAACAGTACGCCATAGATCTTTACGGTAATACTGTACATAGGATGCTTCTGTACCTAACTGTATATCATTACGTAAACCAAAGATTGTCGTTTTACCATTTAAATAAGCATTTCCAAAACTTGATATGCTCTCGGCACCTGTTGTGGCATCGTTACTACGTTTTAATGTATCTGTTGTCGTATTCAACGAACCAGGTACAGCGCGCATCTGTCCTGCATCATACAATTCTTTGTTATAGCTATAGCCTGTATGAAATGCCCAGTCATCATTGATACGATGATCTAAAGTAAGCTGTGCAAGATGGTCTTCACCCTGCATTTGATTCGATGCAGTATCTAAACGTGTATATTTTGAAATAGGAAGAACTTTCCCTGTACCAAAACGATCAATAATTGTAGATCGGTCAAAGGGAACATCAAATTTATGGTATTGATAACTTGCATTAATTTTTGTTTGCCCATTATCCCACTGAATACTTGGTGCAATTAATTGCTGATTGTTATACCCAAAATTCCGCCAATAATCTTTTCTAGATTGATCTGCAACTAAGCGATAAGAAAATTGACTCGTACCAATTTGCCCTGTGGTATCTACACTTGTACCCACACCATTTTTGCCACGTGCATAGCTCGAACCATAAATAGAAACTTCTGTACTTTGTTTTTGTTGAGGCTGTTTTGTAACAACATTGACCACACCACCCGGATCCATAATTCCATATAGAAGTGTTGCTGGTCCTTTCAATACTTCAATCTTACTTACAGCTGCATTCATTGCACGCCCTTGTACAATAGGCATACCATTAATCATGATAGAGCCATCACGATTATCGCCAAACCCTCTTTTCATGACTGTGTCTTGCGTGCCTGCCAAAGTATTACCCTGAGTAATACCACTCACTTGAGTTAAGGCATTGTCTAGATTTTCTGGCTCATAATCTTGGATATATTTAGGTGGTACAATATTGACTGTTTGAGGTATATCAAGATTCTTCTGTGTACTACGTAAAGTAGACATATCACGATGAGCAACATAATGTGTCACCTGTTCTTCTTGAGCAGAAGATGTGATTGTCGGTAGCATTAAAGAATCATTTGCTTGCGCATAAGCAATACTAAGTAAAGAGACAGACAAAAAGGTCTTTGTAAAATGAATAGAGTTTTTCATACAAATAAAGCAACATAAATTTACCTGAAAGATACATATAATAATTCTCATTTTCAACAAAATTACTATTATTAGTTATAGAATAAATCTATTAATATTTTTGTAACTTACGCTCATACCCAAGAAACTGCATAAAATACCAACACTTAAAATATAAGATTCTTGCTATTTCTAAATATTTTATCTATGATTGCGCACATGCCCGGGTGGTGAAATAGGTAGACACAGGGGATTTAAAATCCCCCGCCCACAAAGCGTGCCGGTTCGAGTCCGGCCCCGGGCACCATTCTAATAATTTTAGAGTGGTGTAAAAATACCAGCATTAAGCTGGTTTTTTTGTATCTAAAAATTAACAAATCAATACAAGTGAATATATTTTTTTATAAAAATAAATGAAATACCAAAATACAAGCACTTATCATCACAATATGGAAAGTGATATATTGTCTCATATTAAATTTAACGCTAGGTGTCTTATGAAAAAATTAATACTTGCAACATTATGTGCTTCATCTGTCATGCTTGTCGCTTGTTCGAAAAAACCTGAAGCAACACAACAAACTGAACAGCAAACACAACAAGCTGCTCCTGCTCCAGTCAGCTTTAGTCATGACAATGTTGCAGATATTAAGGCTGATTTAAAAGCTGTCCAAGAATTATCAAATAAGAAAGCACAAGAAGGTGTTAAGTTCCAAGAAGAAGCTATGGAAGCTGCAAAATCTGGTAAAGAAGAGCAAATTCAGGCCATGGTTGGAAAAATGAAAGTATTTGTCGACAGCTTTAATAATGAATTAAGTGCTTTAAGCTTAAAAAGCGCAGAAGTAAATGATCTCCGTATTAAAATGATCGAATCTAATAACTACGGTCTACAACTTGCACAAGAAAGTGTTACAAAAACACCTGATGAAAAGAAAATGAATGACTTACAAAAGCAAGTGAATGACGTTCAACAGCAAATGCTCGATATTATGCAAAAACTTCAAGCAAAAGTGGGTACTTTGCAACAAGCAGCTTCTGAAGTAAAACCAACTAAACCTTAAAGTTAGCCTATTGTGTAGTGTACTTCTGAGGTACGCTACACATATCCATTCAGTCACTTAAAAATGATGTTATGCAGCCACTTTCTCTGCTACGAAAAAATCTACGAAAACAAAGAAAAAACTTAAATCAATTTCAGCAAAGGCAAGCTGAAATAGCCTGTTTACATCAAATTATACGTACCCCCTTATTTCACCATGCGCAACATATTGGACTTTATTTAGATGCATTTGGAGAAATTCAAACTCATCTCCTCCTACTCTATTGTTTCAAAAAAAGAAAAATTGTGTATTTACCTAAAGTTTGTGCAATGAATCAATGCTTAAACTGGGTAAAAGTATCAAAAAAACAGTATTTAAATAATCGCTTTAGTAAACATCAACTTGGAATGTATGAACCTCAAAATGGCATAGGGATTCAAGTTCAATATTTAGATGTTATTTTCATGCCACTGCTTGCATGTGATTTACTAGGTACACGATTAGGCATGGGAGGTGGTTTTTATGATAGAACACTTGCACATACACCTAAAAAGCCGTACCGTATTGGTTTAGCGCATGATTTTCAGGTTATAAAAACACCTCTACTACGTAGAGCATGGGATGAACCCTTAGATGCATTATTCACACCTTCAAAATACTATCAATTCACATCTAACTTAAGATAAACGCTGTTTTTTTCAACGAATCCCAACTTTTTTAGTCTTTTTTATTTTTTTAGCCCTTGTAATTTAAAAAAAGTACATCACTATAAAATATTATGGCAACAATGTTGTCACTCATTAGGAGTGCCCCATGACTGAACAAATTCTGAATAATGAAAGTTCTCAAGAACTTACAACTATTCCAAACGTATTACCTCTTTTAGCGTTACGTGATGTTGTTGTATATCCACACATGCAAATCGCGCTTTTTGTTGGTCGTGAAAAATCGATAAAAGCTGTTGATGTGGCGCGTAACAGTGACAATTTAGTATTTGTGGTTGCACAAAAAGACTCTCTTACAGAAGATATTGATCAAGAAAATCTTTATCAATATGGTACTGTTGCAAAAATTGTCCAAGTTGTTAACCATGAAAATGATGAAAACTGCATTAAAGTTTTGATCGAAGGTTTATACCGCTCAAAATTAGAAAATATTTCAGAGCAAGAAAGTCATTTCACAGCAGAACATACACTTAGCCCAATACACGTTGGACTAGATAAAGAAACACAAGCAGATCGTTTACAAGAATTGCAAGGTCTATTTGCGCAGTATGCTGAAGCAAAACTACGCAATGCGCGTGAGTTAATTGCTGCTGCCAACAAAATAGATGATTTATTACAATTACTATTTTTTGTTGCGACTCGCGTGCCTCTAAATATTGCTGTTAAACAGAACTTTCTAGAAGAAGACTTATTCGAAGCACATCTTAAAGAGCTTATGACTTACCTTCTTCAGCAATCTGAAGAACAGCAAATTGAGCAAAACTTGCATGAAAATGTAAAACGCCAAATGGAAAAAAATCAGCGTGAATACTTTCTAAATGAAAAAATGAAAGTCATTCAACGTGAATTATCCGATATGAATGGCGGTGCTGAAGATGAAGTCGCTGAATTGGAAAAGCGACTTGCTGAAGCAGATCTACCTGAGCATGTACGTAAAAAAGCCGAAGTTGAATTTAGAAAACTCAAGGCTATGCAACCTGCATCAAGTGAAGCTGCAGTTGTCCGTAACTACTTAGATGTTATTTTAGATACACCTTGGAATACAGCAAGTAAAGTAAGCATTAACCTAAACAAAGCACAAGAAATTCTAGATAAAGACCATTACGGCTTAGATGAAGTTAAAGCGCGTATCGTTGAGTATCTCGCAGTTCAATCACGTGTGAAAAAACTACGTGGCCCGATTCTTTGTCTAGTTGGTCCTCCTGGTGTGGGTAAAACATCACTTGGTGAATCTATTGCCAAAGCGACAGGTCGTGAGTTTGTACGTATGGCTTTAGGTGGCGTACGTGATGAAGCAGAAATTCGTGGGCACCGTCGTACTTATATTGGTGCGATGCCAGGTAAAATCGTGCAATCTTTAACAAAATCAGGAGTTAAGAATCCTTTATTCTTACTCGATGAAATTGATAAAATGGCACAAGATTATCGTGGTGATCCAGCTTCTGCCTTACTTGAAGTGCTAGACCCATCGCAAAATAGTAAGTTTAACGACCACTATTTAGACTTGGATTTAGACTTATCTGAGGTTATGTTTATTTGTACTGCAAATAGCATGAATATTCCTGAAGCATTACTTGACCGTATGGAAGTTATTCGCTTACCAGGATATACCGAAGAAGAGAAAGTAAATATTGCATCTCGTTATTTAGTACCAAAAGCAATTAAAGATAATGGCTTACGTGCTAAAGAGCTTTCTGTACATGAAGAGGCAATTCAAGATATCGTTCGTCGTTATACCCGCGAAGCAGGTGTTCGTAGCTTAGAACGTGAAATCTCAAAAATTGCACGTAAAGTTGTTAAAGAAGCTGTAAGTAAAAAAGCGAAAAACTTGCATATTGATGTAACAGATCAAAATTTACCTGACTACTTAGGCGTACATAAATTTGATTATGGTATTGCTGAAGAAGAAGCACAGATTGGTCGTGTAAATGGTCTTGCTTGGACATCAGTAGGTGGCGAGCTTTTAACGATTGAAGTCGCTGCTGTGAAAGGCAAAGGTAAGTTCATTACTACAGGCTCTCTTGGCGATGTAATGAAAGAATCTATTACTGCTGCAATGACTGTTGTAAGAACACGTGCAGATGAGCTTGGTATCGAATCTACTCGCTTTGAAGAAACTGATGTACATGTTCATTTACCTGAAGGTGCAACACCTAAAGATGGTCCATCAGCAGGTTTAGCATTAACGACTGCTCTTGTATCTGCGTTTACAGGTATACCTATTCGTGCAGATATTGCTATGACAGGTGAAACGTCTTTACGTGGTCATGCATTACGTATTGGTGGGCTAAAAGAAAAACTTCTTGCAGCACATCGTGGTGGTATTAAGCTTGTATTTATTCCACAAGAAAATGTTCGTGATTTAGCTGAAATCCCTGACAATGTAAAAGAAGGTTTAGAAATTAAAGCAGTCAAAACGATTGATGATGTCTTGCCATTTGCATTAACAGAAATGCCTAAACCACTACCAACACCTTTGGTTAAGCCAGTCACTGAAAATAAAGTAACTCGTCACTAATATTATACGTATAGAAAAAAGCCACTCATAAGAGTGGCTTTTTTTAATGATGTAATAAAATGCTGGTAATAATGCCTGTTGCAGCAGCAACTAAAATATATTGACCATTTACATGTAGCCAACGATGCCCACTTGGTGGTGGTGGTAGACCATTATCTTGCCAATTATTTATACGATAATTTGGCCCCCAATAAGACCGTGGTAAGTATCCACCTCTTTGCCATTGCCCACCTTCAGGTGCATGGTAGTAGTGAGGATATTGACGAAAGTCAGGCTCATATCTCATATCTTGTGGATGGCCATGATGATGAGGGCGATCATCAGAAAATGAGGGTTGTCCGCCTTGTGGCCCACCTCGTTCTGGACCATGATCCCATGGATCAGCAGAGGCAATACCACTCATTAAAGTACTTGTACATAATATTGTAGTACAAATTAAATGCTTGTTAAGTTTTAACATTTCAAAGCCTTACTTCACTCTTTATATGTAATTTACTCATAAATATAAGAGCTTCGATGAATAATCATGTGAGGCGCTGTAAACAATTAAGTAAGAAATGTATAATATGCAAATATTTTATAAAAATATTGTAGATCATGTAATTCAATGATCTTTCATTTTTAGTATCTGAACATTTATGATTTACCCTTTCTCAAGTTATAATTATTGGCTTTTCAATCAATAATTCTTACCTATGAAAATTCGCATCCTTACCATTGGTCAAAAAATGCCTGCGTGGGTACTTACAGGAGTCAATGACTACCTAAAACGTATTCAACCTTTTGTACAAACCCAGTTTGTTGAAATACCAATGGCGAAACGAGGAAAAAATGACTCAGAAGCAGATATTTTTAAGTACTGTCAAACTGAAGGTGAAGCAATTCTAGCAGCACTAAAACCAAATGAAATTTTAATTGCGCTTGAAGTGAATGGTAAAGAGTTAAGTACAGAAAATCTTGCCAAAACCATGAAAGATTGGATGCTAGAAGGACAAGATATCGTACTTGCAATTGGCGGGCCTGATGGCTTAAGTGACCAAGTTAGGCAAGTAGCCAAATGGCATTGGTCACTATCTAAACTTACATTACCTCACCCACTTGTTCGAGTGATGCTTATTGAACAGCTTTATCGTGCAATGAGCATTAACCATAACCATCCATACCATCGTGCTTAAATTTAAGCATATTTAAAGGATATTTATGAATTTACAAACCCTACCAGGTTTATTTATTTCTCATGGTTCACCTATGCTTGCTCTAGATCCTGAGCAAGTTGGACCTGCATTACACCGTCTAAGTATTAATCTTCCCAAACCAAATGCGATTATCGTTATGTCTGCACACTGGGAAAGCCAAGCTTTAGAGGTGAGTACAGCAACTAGACCTGAAACTTGGCACGACTTTCGTGGATTCCCAGCAGAGCTTTACGAGATTCGCTATCCTGCATCAGGTAATATTGAACTTTCAGAACGTCTGTTAGAACGTTTTGCAAATGCAAATATTCATGCAAATGCAAATAGCACTCGACCTCGTGATCATGGTGTTTGGATGCCACTACTCCACATGTATCCAGAAGCTGATATTCCTGTCATTGAAATATCATTGCCCATGCAAGGCAGTGCTGAAGATATTTATCAAATTGGTAAAACCTTAGCTGAACTGCGGCAGGAACAAATACTATTGATTGGTTCAGGTAGCATTACACATAACCTTTCTGAACTTTCATGGCAGACTCGTCAATTAGCTACACCTACTTGGGCTTCTAATTTCAGAAACTACATTGTTCAAAAACTACAACAGCATGATTTTGAAACCGTTTTAGACTGGGAAAATCTACCATATTTAGAAAAAAACCACCCAACACTCGAACATCTAGCACCTTTATTTTTTGCAATGGGTACAGGGCATCGGTTTAGCATTGTTCATAGTAGTTTTTCTATGGGGTCTCTAGGTATGGATATTTACCGCTTCGACTAAAATTTCATCCAAACATAAAACCAGAAACGTGTATTCCACCTAAAAAATTTGTTTCATGATAGTTTCTTCTTGCCTTTTCATTCTCTGCTGCACCGACTGCCACCATGATAGGAAGCAGATGTTCTTCTCTTGGGTGTGCAAAGCGTGCCGCAGGCGCTTGTTTCCAATCGCATAGAAGCATATTACGCGATTGCCCTTCATGATTTAGAAGCGTATTACCCAACCAATCATCAAATAAAGCAGACTGTTTTTCAGCAGTAAAGTTAAAATGTGCAAGATTGTGATAGGTTAATCCACTCGCAATAATCAAAATATTTTCATCTCGTAAAGCAGCAAGCTGACGCCCTAATTCAATATGTGTTATAGGGTCTAAACCTTTTTTTAAAGAAAGTTGTACTACAGGAATATCGGCTTTAGGATTAATGACTTGCATTGGTGCAAACATGCCATGGTCATACCCCCTAGACATGTCTATAGCAACATCAATATGTGCAGCTTTTAAAATATCAACTATCCTAGTACTTAAGTCACGAGAACCAGAGGAAGTATATTTAATTTCGTAAGTATCTCTAGGAAAACCTGAATAGTCATACAGCATTGTTGGTCTTTCTGCACCTTGTACCGTAAAAACAGACTCTTCCCAATGTGCAGAAATCATTAAAATTGCTTTAGGCTGTTTTACTAAGCTCTCTAATATTTGAGATAATGAACGCTCTAACTCTACATATTGCTTTTTAAGTGTATCTATCCATGGCCAAGGCCCACCACCATGTGAAACGAAAAACACTGGTTGACGTACTTGATCAATATTCATTGCTTTCCCCATAAACGTTTATCTGTGTTTATAGAAGTATGAAAGCTTCTAAGGCATAGAACAATTCAACAAATAGAACACTCAGATGAAGTATTAGAACGATAGCTTCAAATTTCAATAAATCTATTTGGTTGATTACAGTAAGTAGCATTTACAACATAATTATTTGTTTTTTTATAAAATTTTATTTACCCATAAGAATAGGGATTGTACTTTCTCACAAATTCACTAAAACCAAGCGATCAATTTTAAATCACTTAATACATATATAACTTCTTATCAGTTATTTATGCATATAATCATAAAAAATTTAATGACCGCTATATATGAATATCACTTTAGACTGGCATGAACCTATCATTTTAGGCAGCTCATCTACTCTTCTAAAAAACCTAAAAGTATTTGATTTCTCAATACCCCCTGAAATTGCGGGTGTATATATTTTCTTTCGCGAATATGGTGATTATAAAGAAGCTTTATATGTAGGCCGTTCTGAAAATATTCGTAACCGTATGAAAGCACATTTTAATAGTATTAAACTTGTAGATGGCCTTATTAATACTAAAGCTGGTCCAAAGAAATTGGCTTTTGCTGAAGTCATTACAAGAGGAAATTTAAGTAAAGCACTTGCTCAAGCAGAAAAAGGGCTCATCAATGAGTTAGATAGTTTAGACCACCCTCTTTTAAACCATCAACTAATGAAAGATCAATATGATTATATTATATCTAAAGGTGCAGTCATTGATATTATAGATACTGAAATTTCAGTATTTTGCTCAAATAAAAACTAAAAAAAGAGCTAAAGAAATATCTTTAGCTCTTTTTGAGGTAACTTAGTTTCCTGAACGGATAATATAATCAAATGCAGATAATGCTGCTTTTGCACCCTCACCAGTAGCAATAATAATTTGCTTGTAAGGTACAGTTGTACAGTCACCTGCTGCAAATACACCTTTTACATTGGTTTCATTACGTTCATTTATAACAATCTCACCACGTTTTGACAGCTCGACAGCACCACCTTTTAAGAAATCTGTATTTGGTAATAAACCAATTTGTACAAATATTCCTGCTAAATTAACTGTATGCAGCTCATCAGTCGTACGATCTTTATATTTTAGTCCTGTAACTTGTGCACCATCACCAATTACTTCAGTAGTTTGAGCATTCATAATCACTGTTGAATTAGGTAAGCTATGTAACTTATTTTGCAATACTTGATCTGCAAGTAAATGGTCACTAAATTCAATAAGTGTCACATGCTCAACGATTCCAGCTAAATCAATCGCTGCCTCAACACCTGAGTTACCACCACCAATAACGGCAACATGTTTTCCTTTAAACAATGGGCCATCGCAATGCGGGCAATATGCAACACCACGTGTACGGTATTCTTTCTCACCAGGTACATTTAGCTCTCTCCAACGCGCACCTGTTGAAAGAATAACTGATTTGGACTCTAGCTTTACACCATTTTCTAGCTCAACCGAAACAAGACCATTGTCAGTTTGATCTGCACCAATAATTTGGCTTACACGCTGTAGATTCATAATATCTACATTGTACTCACGCACGTGTTTTTCCATATCACTTGTAAACTGTGGACCAACTGTACGCTGAACAGTCGTAAAGTTTTCAATATCCATGGTATCCATAACCTGACCACCAAAGCGTTCAGCCACAATACCTGTTTTAATACCTTTACGAGCTGCATATATTGCAGAAGTACCACCTGCTGGTCCACCACCAACAACAAGTACATCAAATGCTTCTTTTGCATTTAATTTTTCAGCTTCTTTCTCTGCCGAATTCGTATCAAGTTTAGCAACAATTTCTTCAAGCGTCATACGACCCTGACCAATATGTTCGTTGTTTTGAAAAACCATTGGTACAGCCATAATTTTTCTTTCTTCTACTTCATCTTGGAAGAAAGAACCATCAATCATCGTTGCTGTTGTATTTGGGTTATAAATAGCAATTAAGTTTAAAGCTTGAACTACATCTGGACAGTTGTGGCAAGTTAGAGACACAAATACATCAAAATTTGCTTTTAAGTTTAAGCCCTTAATTTGATTTAAAATCTCATCTGAAACTTTTGGCGCATAACCAGAAACTTGTAATAATGCTAGAATGAGAGATGTAAACTCGTGCCCCATTGGTAAACCTGCAAAATATACACGTGGTTCTTCACCTGCTTTTGCAATACCAAAGCTTGGACGACGAATGTTTTGACCATCTAAACGAACAGTTACTTGGTCAGAAAGTTCAGCGACTTCTGTCACAAGCTCTTTAATTTTAATGGCTTTATCTGATTCATCTAAAGATGCAACCAACTCAATTGGGCTTTCTAAACGTTCTAAATAAGCTTTTAACTGTGCTTTAATATTTTGGTCTAACATTATTTAGTCTCCAGTGGAGTAATTTTTAACTAAGATAATCATATCTAAAATATAACAATAGTTAAAACAGAATATTCACATAGATATAATCGTTTTTTTAAATTAACACTTAAATTACAAGTACCAATATATACTTTCTTTATGGCAACCAAATAAAAAACCAAGCATATTAAATATACTTGGCTCTAGCTTATATCATTTTATTTAAATGTTTTAAAACGTGCACTATCTTCCATAAACTCTTTTTCACCTGCTGGTGCTTCTATTGAACCAAATACAAGCTGTGCACGTAGTTTCCATGTTGAAGGAACTTCAAATACTTTCGCAGCTTCTTCATCTGCAATAGGATTGTAATGCTGTAAAGAAGCACCAATATTTTCTTCAGAAAGTGCTGTCCATACCGCAAACTGCGCAATTGCACTTGAGTGTTCTGACCAAATTGGGAAATTATCTGCATATGCAGCAAACTGCTCTTGAAGCCCTTTTACAATATCCTGATCTTCATAAAACAGAACCGTTCCTTTACCTGCTGCAAAGCTATTAATCTTTTTATTTGTACCCTCAAATGCAGCTTCAGGTACAATTTTACGTAGAGTTTCTCTTACAATTTCCCAAAACTTTTTGTGTGAGTCATCAAATAAAATTACTGCTCTTGAAGACTGGGAGTTAAATGCAGAAGGACTTAAACGAATTGCTTTTTTAATTAATACTTCTAGGTCTTCATTAGACTGTTGAACATGATTACCAATTGCATAAATCGTACGACGTTTTTCAATTTCTTTAATAAATGACATTATTTTCTCCACACGATATTTATTTAATTGAACGAACCTATTTATTAAGTACTATTTTATAGAGAACGTAAGTTATAAATATATGACACCTAGTCAACACTCTGTCCTATTTTTGCAATAATGAAATAAAAAAGCGCCAATTTATCATTGACGCTATTCAAATAATCAGATTTTTAAGCTAACTATTTCTCAGTTTCAAACAGTGCCGCCACAAAAGATTTTGCAGAGAAAGGACGTAAATCATCAATCTTTTCACCTACACCAATAAAACGAATTGGCACATGTGTACGGCTTGCAATATTAAAGAGCACACCACCTTTTGCAGTACCATCTAGCTTCGTAATTGTAATCCCTGTAAGACCAACTGCCTGATCAAATTCTTGTACTTGATTAATTGCATTTTGACCTGTACCAGCATCAACAACCAACATAATTTCATGTGGTGCGGTTGGATCAACTTTTTGCATCACACGTTTTACTTTCTTTAACTCTTCCATTAAGTTGCTTTTATTATGTAAACGCCCTGCTGTATCTGCAATTAAAACATCTACACCTTTAGCACGCGCACTTTCAAAAGCATCATAAATAACTGAAGCACTATCTGCACCATGCCCCTGAGCAACAACAGGAATTTCGTTACGCTCACCCCAGATTTGAAGTTGCTCAGTTGCTGCTGCACGGAAAGTATCCCCTGCTGCAAGCATCACTTTCTTCCCTTCACCCTGTAACTTTTTAGCAAGCTTACCAATTGTTGTTGTTTTACCAACCCCATTTACACCTACCATTAAAATTACATAAGGATTCTTTTGTGTATCAATTTCCAATGCTTCAACACGTGGCGCCAACAAATCAACAAGTTCTTCTTGTAACGCTTTATATAAAGAATGAGAGTAAATTAAATCGCCGCGCGCTGTACGTTCAGTTAAATTGGTAATAATTCTTTTCGTAGCATCTACACCAATATCTGCAACGAGAAGCTGTTCTTCTACTTCCTCTAATAACTCATCATCAATTTCTTTACCACCAATTAAAATGTTCACCATACCATCAGCGAAACTTTTTCTTGTCTTGGTTAGACCTTCTTTCATTCGACTAAAAAAGCTACCTTTTGGCTTCTCTTCAGTCTCTATATTTTTAGGCTCATTAGAAATAGTATGTTCTGGCGCATGGCTATATTCAGATTCTTTTGTATCTACAATTGGGACATCAACAGCAGGTAAGTTGGGTAATGTCACATCATCATCACCAATATCTGCATCAATTAGAAACTTATTAGACACATTATTTTGCTCGTGCATGCTGATCCCTTGAAAAAACAGTGCATTATTTAAAAAGAAAATTTTAACATAATTTTAAAAGAACCGCCCACTCAATCCATTAAATACAATTTAACGCCCTTCTGCAGGATAAGTTTTAATATTTGCAATTTCAAACTGATACGCTCTGACTAGGCGAAAATAATCACTTTTTTGAATATTCTCTTGTGTAAGTAGTTGATACGCCATTGCTTGCGTCTGAGGATATAACGTTTGCCCAGCTATAGATTTCACTTGGTGATACTGCTCCTCTGTTACAGAACTGCATAAAAGGAATAGGCAAAATAAAAACACACTTAAAATAGTGAGTACAACTCCCCAGCAAGAGCAGATGTCAAATGACAGATGACTATATGGCTTTTTCTTTAAAACATTAAAAAAATTTATAAATTTCTGCATGACCAACCTCAGTTCAACCTAAGTTTAAGGCGATCATGCATACAGTACAATAGCTTAAATCATATAATAAGTAAAATATGGTTACTATATAGTTTAAGTGGTTGGCACAATATGATGAACGAAAACAAAATATAATGTTGCTGCCAAGCAGGCTAAGATCACAATAAGTAATACTGGATTTACACCTTTTTCATGATGGTCTTCTTCAACATTTTGTAATGTAGAAAGCTGTTTTAGCTCTGTATTGTAAACATCATAGAATTGCTTTTGACTACTCACATCTAATACTTTTGTAAAAGATAAAATATTCGCGCGTTGTGTGATGCCTATATTTCCTACTTTATCATTTTTGTGATATAGTGATTCATGTAATTGATCTCTGTGAAACTTTGCAAGTGCTTTTACTTGCTCTATATTAATTGGAAGATCAAAGTTAAATCCGTCTATTGTATGTGTATTCATTTTTATATCCTTAGTTGCTATCTTTAAATTAATATCTTTTTTAATCTTTATAACTTTAGTATACACCCATTTTTTCTGTTTAGTTATTATTCATATAAACCTGAAAAATTATCATTAATACATTTAACAATTGACAAAACATACTGAATGTAATATTAGTTTAACAAATTAAAGTTAAATTAGTGAATACTTGGACTTGTGAGAAGTCCTTAAATCATAATTAAAATAAGGAGCTTAATATGATTCAACAACTCTCTCAACACGATCTAGAAACTGTATATGCAACTGCTGTACATACGATCCAATCGCAAATGAACTTTTCAGATGCGGTGACTGACTTAGAAAATGCTGCACGTGCAGGTCATGGGAAAGCTGCTTTATTTCTAGCAGAGCTATATAACCAAGGCTTCCGCGTAGAGCGTGATAGCTACAAAGCACAATATTGGCAAAAGATGGCAACCATGGTTGCTTAATAAAACGTCACCTAGGTGGCGTTTTTTTTGCTTTATTTTTCTAATTTTAATATTTCTTATTTTCTTTTTTCTAGAAATTTCAACAAGAAAAATCCAACGATAAACCCAAGTCCAATAACAAATAAAATTGAAGCTAAGTTTACCCACATAAGTGCCTGATCTTTTGTAACCACACCAAATAAGAGCCCAAAAATTGCAGGTGACAATAACGCATTTGTCCCTTCTGAGACTGTTGGTGTGAAAAAGAATGCAAACAATATAAGTGTCGATATCGAACAAAACCGCGAATACGGTTTTGTTATCAGATACCAGCAAAGTAAAATAAGAAATGCGCCAATGCCATAGACACTTATTGCGATCATCTCTTCTGGGAATACATCAAGTAACGAAAGTACTTGATGTAGAATCCCCATATTTTCACTAGGCACCACGTAAGCCCTCAGGTGCAACCGCATTCGGGTTAATTAGGCCTTCAGGTGGCATTTGTAAAAAGAAACCTTTTGTTTCTAATGAATCTATTACATGTAAAACATTTGCACGGGCTAGTTTACGACCCTCGCTTAACTCTAGATGCATTACAAAAGTTGCACGACCAAATGCTTGGCGTACGGTTTCAGGAACAACCTCTAAAGGATCATACCCTTCGGCTTTTTCTACATCGGGTTGAGATGCAACGTAAATATACATTTCATCTTTTTTACTTGAACGATAAATATCACAGTGCATAAATAGTGCTCTTCATCTTTTAAATATAAAATTTGGTATTTATTGTATCTGAAATTTCTTTATTTGCGTATTTTCATTTGCTGTGTCAAATTTAATTTATCGGCCTGTAATATTTTGAGTAATGGCTCAACTAGTAACGGATAACGCCAACCTTTTAAGTAACAAGATAAATGCTCTATATCTTGATGATGAAAAACAACATGATGATATAATTCATTGAGCCATTTTTTTCGCATAAGCACTGCACGAGGAACTTTTGTTTCCTGTGCAATACGGTCAATAAGTTCATCAACTTGTTCTGCAACTTCTTTAGAAATTTGCTTTACAGGTCTAGCAAGGCTCAGAGGCCATAAATCTTTTTCAGGTAAGAACTTTAAAAGATCTAAAATAACTTTTCCATATTCACGAATAATATTGGGGCGCATACCTTTTATATTCGAAAGCTGAAATTGATTCTTAGGGTTCTTTTCCACAAGCTCAATCATTACATTATTTTTAAGTACAAAGCTTCTCGGAATATTAAGTGCTTTAACAAGTTGCTCGCGCCAAACACTCAATTGCTGTAACTGCATTAGCTGACGGCGAGAGTGTCTATAATTACCTACATCTTTATATAATTCATCGGTAGGCGTTTCTAAACTAATTTCATACGCTAAGCTTCGGCAATCTTCTTCCACATATGCCAATAATTGCTTATGTTGTAGATCTTGTTTTATCTTTTCTGCCAAGGTTGGTAAAAACTCTACATCATTGGCTGCATAACAAAGTTGTTCTCGGCTTAATGGTCTTGCTGTCCAATCTGAGCGAGTATGATCTTTTTCTATTTCAATATTTAAATATAGCTGTAATGCATTTTGATAACTGACTTGAAGTCCATACCCTAAAAATGACATAGCCAACTGGGTATCAAATATATTATGAAGCGGCTTAATTTTTGAGTAATGATAAAATAAATCAATATCTTCACTACACGCATGAAAAATATTTTGATTCGCTTTTTGTAATTTTTGCCAAAACTCTGTGAGATCCAAAGTAACACCATCTAATAAATAGACTTTACCACTCACATTAATTTGAAATAAGCCTAATTTTGGCCAAAGCGTATCAACCTTCACAAATTCACTATCTAGTGCATAAGTTAAAGTCTGTTCCATCTCACTGAGAATATGAGACAGTTCATTTTGTTGCTGAATAAGTTGATACATGCCGCTGTCTATTACCTAGCTATTAATGAGTATATTTCAATTGAACCACAGGCATTCTTACTTCTTCGTAGAAAAAAAATTGAGGTACAATTAAATTGTGCATAAGTTTATTCTTTTATACATCAAAAACTTCTTTTTTCATTCTGTGATATACAAAAATCCAATGTCTTTGTATATTTTTTAGTAAATCATCATTTAAATTAATATTATTTAAACAGCATACGCTGATGTACTGCTTGGCTTAATGTATGACTATCGACATACTCTAGCTCACCACCTTGTGGAACACCCTGTGCAATACGAGACATACGTACAGGCAAATGTTTACATGCTTCTAATAAATAATGTGCAGTTGCTTGTCCCTCTACAGTCGCATTGGTTGCAAGTATAACTTCCTGTATTTTGCCTTCACTTAAACGACCAATAAAACGAGGAATACCTATTTCATCTGGTCCAACACCATCTAATGGAGATAGATGCCCACCAAGTACATGATATTTTCCATTAAAACTACCTGTTTGCTCAATTGCCATAACATCGGCTGGTGATTCAACAACACAAAGCAGCGTCTCATCACGATGATGTGATGCGCAAATATCACAAACTCTATTTTCTGTCAGAGAGTTACAAACCTCACAACTATGGATATGTTGAGCAGCTTCACTCAAAGCATTTGCTAACAGCATGGCACTCTCACGATTTTTCATCATAAGATGCAATGCCATGCGCTGAGCCGACTTTGGCCCAACACTTGGCAAACGGCGTAATGCGTGTACTAAGTCATCAAACTTATGACTAAACATGCATAACCCCTTTCAATTAAAATAAGCCTGCAAGACCGGGTGGAAGCCCTGTACCTGAATTTGCATCTTTCATTTTTGCTTCCGAAATTTCTTCCGCTTGGCGAGATGCATCATTCATTGCAGCTGCGATTAAATCTTCAACCATATCTGCATCATCCTGTAAAAGTTCAGGATTAATTTCAATACGTTTCACTACATGACGACAAGTCATCGTCACTTTTACTAAACCACCACCAGCTTCTGCATGAACTTCTGTTTGTGCAAGTTCTTCTTTTGCTTTTTTCGCATTCGCTTCAACATCTTTTTGCATGCGCTGCGCTTGCTGCATCAGCATATTAATATTCATACCAAAAGCTCCAAACTTTTAAATCAAATCTAAACCACGAGATAAGTCACGAATAATATCATGAATATCTTCTAAACCAACAGAAAGTCGAATCAAGCCATCACTAATTCCCGCCGCTTGCTGTGCTTCTTTTGATAATTTTCCATGTGTTGTCGTTGCAGGATGTGTAATGGTCGATTTTACATCACCTAAATTACCTGTAATAGAAATGAATTGCGTACTATCGATAACCTTCCATGCAGCATCTTTTCCACCTTTCACTTCAAATGAAACAATACCACCAAAACCTGACTGCTGTACTTTAGCCAACTCATGGCCGGGATGGCTTTCTAGACCCGAGTAATATACTCGTTCTACTTTCTCATGCTTTTCTAACCAGTTTGCAACTTCTTGTGCACCCTCACAGTGGGCTTTCATTCGTAACTTTAATGTCTCTAAGCCTTTTAGAAAAACCCATGCATTAAATGGACTCATAGATGGCCCTAATGTACGAACCACACCAAAAATTTCTTCTAATAAATCATGGTTTCCAACGACTGCACCACCTAAAGCTCTTCCTTGTCCATCAATATATTTAGTTGCTGAATATACAACCAAGTCCGCACCAAATTTAATTGGTTGCTGTAAGACAGGCGTACAAAATGTATTATCTACGACTAAAAGTGAATTATTTTGGTGTGCAATTTCAGCAACTGCAGAGATATCTCCTATCATCGCCAATGGGTTTGATGGTGACTCTAAGAAGAAAAGTTTTGTATTTTCACGAACTGCTGATTTCCATTGAATCAAATCAGTTAAGTCAACATAAGTTACTTCAACACCAAACTTTGTAATGTACCGATCAAACAGTCCAACAATAGAGCCAAAAATATCTCTTGAGCATACAACATGATCACCTGCTTTTAGATAAGCCATCATAATTGCTAAGATAGCTCCCATGCCTGACCCTGTTGCAACAGCACGCTCACCACCATCTAATGCAGCGAGTCGTTTTTCAAACATACCGACTGTCGGGTTGGTAAAACGAGAGTAAATATTTCCTTTTTCTCTACCCTGAAATTTATCAGCCGCTTCCTGTGCATTTTTATAAACAAAAGATGAGGTTAAGAAGATTGGCTCTCCATGCTCACCTTCATGTGTACGTGTATGCCCTGTTCTAATTGCTAAAGTATCCAGTTGAAATTGGTCATATTCTTCTTGGTTCATAGACTTTCACTCATGTTATTCACTTATATTCCATTCATTGTGAGTGCCAACTTATAAACTGGTCAAGTAAAAAAAAGGAAAGGACTCATTAACTCAAAAAAATTCATGTTTATAAGTATAATAATGAAAAAAACTATAAATATTACTTTATGATTGTTGAAAAACATCCAATTCAGTAGACTCAAAATATCACTTTTAAATCAATTACAATCAAAACATCAGAGGTAGTTATGACACAAATTGTTTCTTTTATTGGACTTGGTGCAATGGGCTATCGCATGGCAGCACATTTACCAAAGCATTTCTCAAAAGTACTCGTATGGAATAGAACATCAAATAAAGCCGAAGAACATGCTACAACATATGGTACACAGGCAGTCACCTTACAAGAAGCTGTGCAGGCAGATATTATCTTTTCATGTTTGCCTACAAGCGCAGATGTAGAACATCTTATTCAGCCTCTAACCATTAAGTCAGGTGCAATTTGGGTAGACTGTACTAGCGGTGTTCCTGAAAGCGCTAAAAAATTAGAAGTTCAATTAAAAGAAAAAAATGTGGCCTATTTAGATGCACCTGTAAGTGGACAGACGATTGGTGCAGAGAACGCAACACTTACATTTATGGTTGGCGGTAATATAGAAACTTTTGAAAAAGCATTACCTGCAATGCAAGCACTAGGGAAACTAATAAAGCATGTTGGTGACTCAGGTGCAGGATTTGCAGTTAAAGCCGTCAACAATATGCTGATGGCTGTACATTTATGTGCTGCATGTGAAGGAGCTTCTACATTAAAATCCCACGGCGTAAATTTACAAGAAGCATTTGAATGCATTAATGCTTCAAGTGGGCAAAGTACTGTGACGTCTTCTGTGTTACCTCAACGTATTTTTAACCGCAGCTTCCCAAATACTTTTGCGCTGCCTCTACTTGCCAAAGATACAGGTATTGCTTTAGACCTCGTACAAAATGCCAAGCTTTCAGCACCTGTTATTGCAGCCTCACAAAGCTTAATCCAAGCTGCAAGTAATCTTGTAGAACCGAATAGCGACTTCTCAACTGTTGCCAAAATGTATGAAATGCTGAATAAAGTGACTATTGAATAAATAACTTGATTTTGCGTATTCTTTCCCCATATAAATAGCATGTGTTATAAAACACAATTCATTTGTTTGAGGAAACGCTCATGAAAAAGTTATCTGCTGTACTTATTGCAACTGTGCTTGGTTCATTTGGCACATATGCAGTTGCAGCACCTGCAACTCAGGCGTGTCAAAAACTACAAGATGACTACAACCTTATTTATGCAGCAAAAGGGTTCTGCTTTAAAGACCCTGAAGCAATAGCAAAATATGGCAATGACAATTGCTACACAACCAAACCTAAATTTTCTGAGCGTGAGCAAGAACGTTTAGACCAAATTAAAGCGCAACAAAAAGCTCTTAATTGCGATTAATACTATTTTAGAGGTTCACTGCAAATGTGGTGAACCTAGACTTCCCTCTCACCCCTTACATCATATACTCTATTGTTTTAACCTTATAATTATGTGCTAAAACATGTCTACACATTACGACACTCAAAATATCTTTGCTAAAATACTTCGTGGCGAAATTCCTGCAATTAAAGTTTATGAAGATGATCGTACACTCGCATTTATGGATATCATGCCTCAGGCTAAAGGGCATACACTTGTTATTCCTAAAGCAGAAGCTGTGACTTTATTAGACCTCTCTGCAGACGATGCTGCCTATACCATCCAAATAGTACAAAAAGTCGCTAAAGCTATTGAAAAAGCATTAGATACATCTGGTATTGTTCTTATGCAACTATCTGGTGAAAGTGCAGGTCAAACCGTCCCACATATACACTTTCATCTCATTCCAAGTTCTATACATGAGTTGCGCAAGCACGCTGCTGAAATGGGAAATCAAGAAGAAATTAAAGCCACTGCTGAAAAAATTAAGTTAGTGTTAGAGCAACTATAATCTTGGTAGATTGAAACTTTGCCCTATAAATATAAGGCAAAGTTTCGAAGTTCTTTTAGTATTTAAACTTCAATGTGAAATTAATTTGGCGTGGATTACCTAGCGTAATAACACGATTGTTATTGTCTATATTATCAATTACACCTGCATAATATTCTTTATCAAACATATTACGTATAGACAACTGCGCACCCCAGTGTTGCGCTTCATACCCTGCTTCAGCATCAAACAATACAAAAGATGGTACACGGAAAGATTCATTCCGTATTTGCTTAGAAGATTCTCCTCTTACACCCGTACCAATATACCAACCAGATAATTCATTCACTGGATAATAACGCATAGACAGGCTATAAGTATTTTCAGGGGTATTTTCTAAACGCTGACCAATTTTCTTTATATTTGTATCTTTGCTAATTTTGGCATCATACATATGGCTAAATGAAGCATTTACACGAAGTTGATCCGATATATTTGCTGCAATTTCTGCTTCTATACCTTTTGTATTTTGTTCACCATCTTGAGACTTAAACCTAGAATTCACGGGATCAGTTACAGGTACATTCTCTAGAGTTAAATTATACCATGCAAGACTTGCTTGCACGTTTTGTGATTCATTTTGGAATTTCAACCCAGTTTCTAACTGTTTACCTTTTTGTGGCTCAAAGGCATTCCCAAATCGGTCTGTACCTGCAACAGGTAAGAAAGAAGTAGAGTAACTTGTATAAGGAGCAACCCAATTATTTATGTTATATAGAGCAGAAACACTCCCTGTAAAAGCTTGATAATGATTCTTTACTTCTTGTGATTTTAATAAGTTTGTTGTTGAGGTTTGTCCCCAATCACTACGACCTGCAAAGTTAAGAATTAAGTTATCTTTAACAACAACTTGATCTCTTGCATACAATCCAACATATGCATTTTTTTGAACATTATTAATATGACTAGACTTATAGTTTTTATCACTACAATCAACTTTGGTGTTATAAACAGGGTTATAAAAATTAAAGTCATTAATCTTACAATTATAGGTATCAACTGTTCTTCGATCAGATAAACCATCTGCTCCAATAAGAATATGATGATCTATATTTTGAAAATTAAATGTTTTTTTGAGTTGATTATCTATAGATAAACTAGACGTATCGATACTCTGCAGATCTGATGTACGAATAATTGACTGATATTTTTTATCAGCCCAACGATCCATTGTTATAAAATTACCGTCAATATTAGATTTCTTAATTGCAAATTTTTGCTCAAAATTCCAATCGTTGTCGAAATTATATTTAAACTTATACCCTAACCGATAAGCATCAACTTTATACGGTTCTGCTGAAGGCTCTCCTAAATAAATCGAACGCTTGAATGGTCCATTAGGATTCTCTTTAAGAGAACTTCCTAAAATAGGAATGCCTTGAATGCGCAAATACTCTCTATGTTGGTAACTTGCAATAAGAGATAGATCTGCTTTATCACCTAAATTAAAAGTGTATGAAGGTGATATAAAGATATTTTTGAAGTATAACTTATCAATCTCATCTTTTTGATCGGCTATACGTCCTGCTAACCGAAATGCTCCTTTTTCGGTATTATTCGGACTATAATTTAAATCAAATTTTCCTTGTTTAAAGCTGTAACTACCATAAGTTAAATCTGCATTTGCAAAAGTATTTGCTTGAGGCCATTTTGATACTAAGTTGACAATACCACCTGGCGCAACTTGTCCAAAATTCACTGATGCTGGTCCTTTAATGACTTGAACTTGATCTATGCCTGAAAGATCAATCGCTGCATCTGATGAGGAGCCTGTACCCAGACCTTGTCTTAACCCATCGACATAAATTTGATTAGAAGCATTTTGCCCACGAATAATAATATCATCTAATCCTCGTCTACTACGATAACCTGCTGATACACCTGCTATATCAGCAATTGCATCCACTAAGGTAGAAGCTTGTTTCTGATCTAACTGTTCACTGGTAATTACACTTACAGATTGAGCTGTTTCAAATAAAGGAGTATCTGACTTAAGACCTGAAACAGCTTTTTTTGCAACATATCCTTCTTGATTATCAGACTTCAACTGAATAGTAGGAAGATTTTGCGCATTATTCGGGTTTGCATATACTGAAGAAGCTGACAAAAAAATAGAAGAAATAATAGAAAAATATAATATGTTATAACGTGTTTGTATCATGAATATATCTATCTTAATGATAATAAGAATCTATTACAATAACACAACACACATTAACTATTTATATTTAATAAATATATAATTAATTAAACAATTAAAAGCTATAGGAAAAATAAATACTTATAATAATCATACTACTAATACACATTATATATACTAAAAAAAAATATATAGTCCATAAGATTAAGCGATTAATGGAATATATAAATTTTCATAGATTGTAATGGTTATATCTAAAAATCTTAGTTGAGTGGCGGATTTATATATCATCAACTCCCATATCTCTGTGACGGCAATGTATATATAAAGTTAATCCTAAAACAAGGGTTAAGATAATTGGTAATTCTTGTAACCATTGCATATATGCAATAAAAGAAGCCAATGCTGTACCCAATGCACCGCCCAAATAATTTAAAGAAGAGTTTAAGGCCAATATATTTTGATGAGATATTTTTGAAATGGATGTTAAGCGATGCTGTTGAGGAACAATACTAGACCAACCCGCATATCCCCATATAAAACAAGCCAAAACTATAAGCTGCCACTGCCCTGAAAACAATAAAATAAAACTTATGATAAGAAGCAATAGAACCAATATTGTCATTTTCTGACTTGAGATATAATTATCCAATAACTTTCCAACAGAAAACGCACCAATACACCCTCCAATTCCCCACAACCACATTGCATAAATATCAATTTTCATGAGACCTTGAATAAATAATAGCTGACCTAAATAGCTGTACAATCCAAGTGATGTAAACCCAGTCAAAAATGTCACCATTAAAATAGGAATGGTCTTAGAGTTAATTATATTCTTATTAAATATTGATGCTCTAGTAGTGATCAATGGAATACTTAAACGGTTCAAGAACAATGCCAATAGACCTACACTTGATAGTCCAATAATACAAAGAATTGTAGTTTTCCATGTATATAGCTGAGACAGCCATAAGCCAAATGGAACTCCGAAAGCAGTTCCGACACTTAGTCCTGCAAGCACAATTGCTATTGCCTGACCTTTATTTTCCTCACCACCCAATTTAATGGCTGTTGCAAAAGCAAGTGGTGAAAAAATACCTGCTCCCACACCAGCGATTAGACGACCTAATATAAATACAGAGAATGCGGTTGCACAAACTGTAAGAATATTACCAACAATAAAGACACCAACTGCCAATTGCAACAGATGAGAAGTGTGGAGACGCTGAAAAATCTTTCCAAAAATTGGCGTACTCAATGCATAAGCGAGTGTAAATATAGCAATGCCTAAACCAACCTGTTCAGGACGACTCCCTATACTTTGAGCAATAGATGGAAGCAACCCTGAGAGCACATAAGCATCTAACCCTAAAGCACAATTTACTAAGCAAAGAAACCAAAGCTTAAGCATGCTGCTACTCCTTTAACAGAAGGAGCATTAACTCAGGATACTTCTTTTCAAAAGTCTCTTTACGAATAGAAATCCAACAATTTCTACCTTCAGGTTGAGTATAAGTGAGCCCTGCCTCTCTAAGTGTTTTTGTATGATGTGTAAGGGTCGATTTTGGAATATTAGGCACTAAGTCCAAACTATTCATTTTATCAACACAGAGTAATTTTTTGATAATGTCTAACCGTATCGGGTCACTTAATGCAAAAAGAACTTGGCTTAATACAAGTTCATCTAATTTAGGATGATTATAAACACGTACCATATTATTGTTCCAAAATAATCAAACAATAATAATGTTCCATTTTTGTCGAATATTCAAGCTATTTTTCTAAAATAGGCTCAAGTGCCAATTTCTCTGATAAAAACTGAAGTAAAACACGAAGTTTAATAGGTATATAACGCGTGGGTGGATATAAAAACCATGCATCACCACTATAATACGTTTCAAAATACCACTCAGGAAGAACATGAATGAGCTCACCTGTTGCCAATGCATTTTTTGCAACAAAATAAGGTAAGCTCGCAATACCTAAGTGCTGTAATGCTGCACTGAGTCGAATACTCGTATGGTTTGCAAAATATCTTCCCTTCACATTAACAGTCACCATTTTATTATTTTTGACAAATTTCCATTTTGCATCAATTGGTTGCTCCCCTAAACAAATGCACTGATGTTCTTTCAAATCATGAGGATGCTGAATAGGTAAATGTGTTTTTATATAATATGGTGTCGCAACAATCACATGGTCTATCGGCAACAGCTTTTTACCCATTAAAGCACCCGAAGGAGACTTTGTAATGCGAATTGCTGCATCGACATTGTCATCAATAAAATCAATATAACGATCTTCTAACAGCATTTGCACATTAATTTGCGGATATTTCTCTAAGAACTCGGGTAAATGTGGGTGAATTAAATAATGACCAATCGCCTTAGGCACACTAATACGTACCGTACCATAAGGTTCATCATTAAATTTTCCAGAGCTTTCCATCACAGCTTCAGATGCACTCACCATGTCTAAACAATGTGCATAGATATGCTTACCACCCTCGCTTAATCTTAATTTTCGAGTTGTTCTATGCAATAGCCGTGTTGCTAATACTTTCTCCAACCGAGAAACAGCACGACTCACCGCAGACGGCGTTTGACCGAGTTGACGTGCTGTTTCAGAAAAACTTCCTGTTTCAACTACTTTTACAAATACAGCCATCTCTTGCAAAAGGTTAATACTTTTATTTGTGCTCATGAGACAAAAATGTTTTGATTTTTAGATAGATTATCACGAGTCATATTCTCTTATACACTTTATATATCTAGTGTAGAGGATATTCATATGTATATTTATTTTTTCTTAAACAAGGTCTTATCAAAAATCTATCTTGTTTTTCTAAATAGAAACTCAATAGAACATTATAAAAATTTCTTACCTTTATTGACTGTAGAGCATAACCATGTGGCTTCATGAGTTTCTTATTTTAGCATGCGTACATTTTCTAGCTGTCATTTTACCGGGACCTGACTTTGGGTTAATCGTACGCCAAAGTATTCGATATGGTCGAAAAATGGCTTGTATTAGTGCAATTGGTATTGGTTGCGGTATATCAGTGCATGTTTTCTATACACTTATTGGGTTTAGTTTTCTTATTAAACAAACACCTTGGTTACTGCTTACATTAAAAATTTTAGGTGCTTGCTATCTTTTATACTTAGGTATTCTATTTATACGTAGCTCTCCTACACCCCAAGTCGCCATTCAAGAAAATAAACCTGAAGATACACAAGAAATAAGCACATGGCGTGCTTTTTACTTAGGCTTTATTACCAATGCACTCAACCCTAAAGCGACACTCTTCTTTTTATCTATTTTTACAACACTCATTAGTCCATCAACACCATTGACTATTCAGACACTTTATGGTCTTTGGATGTGTAGCATTAATGCGCTTTGGTTTGTTTTTGTGAGTTTTATTTTTTCTAATACGAAGGTACGAACTGCTTTTCTCAATCAAGGAAAACTTTTTGAGCGTATTATGGGCATTATTTTTATTGTTATTGCCACAAAGCTCATTCTCAGCCAAATTTAATCTTGGAATAATTATTGCATCTATTCTCAATAAATATGAGATTGGGAATAGACATGCTACAACTACTCAAGAAAAACCTATTTTTACAGGTGGTCATTGCGTTAATACTTGGTGTATTTTTAGGTGTTACAGCCCATCAATTTGCATTAAATCTAAAGCCTCTTGGCGATGGTTTTATATCCCTCATTAAAATGCTCATTGCACCTATTGTTTTTTGTGTCATTACTCTTGGCATTTATGGCGCAGGTGATATTAAAAAAATGGGCTGCGTAGGCACAAAAACTATTCTTTACTTTGAAATTATTTCAACCATTGCACTGGTACTGGGCATTGCTGTAGCCTACATATTCAAACCCGGTGCAAACATGAATATTCAACTCACAAGCTTACATAGCAGTGACTTGAACACCTATGTTCAACGCGCACAGCACTTACAATCTATTCCTGATTTCTTTTTACATCTTATTCCAAATACAATCTTTGATGCATTTACCAAAGGCGATATTTTACAAGTACTCATCATCGCTGTTTTATTTGGCGTAAGCATGCTACTTGTGCCCAAAAATATTGCGGCGCCTACAAAAGTATTTATTGAATCTATTTCTGAAATTCTATTTAAAATGATGGGGCTGATTATTCGTTTAGCACCACTTGGTGTACTTGGGTCAGTCGCGTATACCACTGCTCAATTTGGTTTAGATTCTCTGTTTAAATTAAGCTATCTCATCATACTATTTTATCTCACATGTATTATTTTCATTGTTTGTATTCTTGGCTCTATTTTAAAAATTTCAGGTTTGAATATTTTTAAATTTCTTCATTACTTTAAAGAGGAACTTCTTATTGTATTAGGTACGGCCTCATCAGATGCTGTACTGCCACAAATTATGCAAAAATTAAAAAATCTAGGAATTAAAGACAGTACCGTAGGACTTGTAATTCCTACTGGCTACTCTTTTAACTTAGATGGCTTCTCAATTTATTTAACTCTCGGTGTTATTTTTATTGCACAGGCTTGCAATATAGACCTTAGCCTATCTCACCTGCTACTTATACTGTTTGTATCTTTACTCACATCAAAAGGTGCACATGGTGTTCCCGGCTCTGCAATCGTTATTCTTGCAGCAACGCTTTCAATCATTCCTGACCTTCCAACCATTGGGCTTGTATTATTACTTTCTATAGACTGGTTCATTGGTATTGTCAGAGCAATTACCAACCTTATTGGAAACTGTGTAGCCACTGTTTTCATTGCAACATGGGAAAAAGATATTGACCTCGCAAAAGCCAAAGATGTTTTAAAAACACATCCCAAAAATGCAGCAATACCCATTACACAGAAATAAAAAAGGTGGCTTAAGCCACCTTTTTCACTTTACTGAATTACTTTAAGAAACCCGAAACCATACCTAACACTTTTTGAATATCATCATTTGCTTCTTGGTTATTTGTTTGCTCACCTTTTGGTGTTAAAGCATTAATAATTTGTGGTAGCACTGTACCAATCGCACCATAAACATCTTGCTTTTGGGTTTGCGTTTGTTCTGCAACCTGCTCTACTTCTTTATCGTTAAACAAATTTTGCACATGGTCATTTGCGACATCTGAATGTTCAGATGTTGATGGGTCAACCCAATTTTGTACTTGACTTGTTAAACCTGAACCACGCAGTTTATCTAATGCTGCTTGTAAGCCACCTTGTTGTTGAATCCAAGAAAGGATTAAAGGAACAACAGCAACCAAAAGCGATTGTGTGCCCGAACTATTATTTTGTTCACTTCCAGTATTTGAACCACCTGTTAATGAACCTAGAACCCCTCCAAGCATGCCACCTAAACCACCAGAAGATGAGTTATTTTGATTACTACCAAGTTGCCCCAAAACTGAGCCTAACATACCGCCAAGCCCTGAGTTATTTTGACCTGCCTGTCCACCCAATGCTTGTTTTGCTAAACCTTCGACAATGCTTGTTAAATCAGTCATTTAGAACCTCTATAACTTATAGTTAGATATTGAAATATTATCGTATTTTAAGATCTGCTTCTGTTATTTTTTGATATAAGCAATAACATCAGCCACATAAAACTTATTCATTATTTGAATAAAATTATATACTCTATCTTTCAGAGATTACAACAATATTTAAAAAAATCATAAACATACATATAAAAATAAAGTAAAACTTAATCTCAACGAACAAGAAACGAATGAGTGATAAATATACTATATTTTAATATTTCGACTATTTTATATACATTAAATTATGCTAAATAAACTTTCTGCTTTATTGCTATTGGGGTCTATTTCATCTTTTGCAACAGCAAATGTTATTCCACATGATCAAGTTGTTGGGTTTCCCGATAAAATTCAGGGATACTACAAAACCTTCCAACCTCAACTTAAAGTCTTTGATGGTTGTGTACCATTTCCTGCTGTAGATGCGGCAGGAAATGTAAGTGGTGGCCTACAACCATCAGGTGCGATGAATGGGCACTGTTCATCTAGTACAGGACAAGTTTATGTCAATCAGGCATCCTATAAAGGTGAATGTGCCGTGATGTATTCATGGTTTTTTCCAAAAGATCAAAATGTTGATGGCCCCGGAAATATGGGGCACCGCTATGATTGGGAAAATATTGTTGTTTGGCTATCAAGCTGTAGTGACAACGCACGTATTAATGCTATTTCTTACTCAGCCCATGGAAAATATGACAAAGATACCAATCCTGCACTAGATGGAACACATCCCCTTGTCGCCTATCAAAGAAATCCTATACCGCTAGATCACTCATTAACAAAAACATATTATCATGGTGGCTACCAAAATGGCGTAAGCTGGTGGGGACTATCACCACAAGCACGAACAGCTTTAGATACATATAATTTTGGCAAAGCAAATGTACCCTTCAACTCAAATAATTTCTTTAGAAATATTGAGTTGTCTTATTATAAATAACGAATTACCAACGAAATTTGTTCCAATTCTCTGGGTTGGCCCAAAACTTTGAATTGAGCCAATCTGGAGTATTTTTATAGCTCAAAATATTAAATTGCCAAAGCGTTTGCTGTGAATCTTGAAGTGCATCATCAACGATTCGAGTTAATCCTAAAGAACGCATAAACGCATCATCTCCTTGCGGTGCAATAACAACAACGTGCTTTGCCCATAAATCTCGTAGCTTCACAATAATTTGACCACGCTCCAATTGAGAACGTCGATTTAAATCATCATTAAAAACCACAAAACCCAAGTCATAACGCTGTGTAAATGGCAGATTTAAAATGTCAGATGCGTTAAAATACTGCCATTGTATTTTTTTATTCAAATCATATTGTGCAATATCTTGCCCAATGCATAATGCAGTTTTTAATGACTGCATCTGAGTTAAATCGTCTAGCAAAGAAGCGATGACATTCTGCTCACTCATAAACTGCACCCTTAAAGTCTTAGCGAGAATTTTGTATGGAATTTCAAGGCATTTGCCGTAAAATGCATGCTGATTTAGCCAACCACAGTGTCACACATCATGATACCGAGCAGGCAAATGTTGAATATACATTTATTTTAGATAACTCAAAAGTAGATATTCCTTTTTCAGTCGGTCAACACATAGAAATCTCTTGGACAGGAAATATCTATTGCACATCATGTGGGAAAAAAACACCTAAATCTTACTCCCAAGGTCACTGCTTTAAATGTTTTAAAACAAAAGCAGAATGTGACATGTGCATTATGAAGCCTGAAACGTGCCATTACCATATGGGCACATGCCGAGAAGAAGATTTTGCACAGCGTGTTTGCTTTCAACCACATATTGTTTATCTTGCAAACTCAAGCGCACTTAAAGTCGGTATTACACGTCTTGGTCAAATGCCAACACGCTGGCTTGACCAAGGTGCGACTCAAGCACTTCCTATTATGAAAGTAGGTTCTCGTCGTTTATCCGGTCATTTAGAAACAATGTTTGCCGAACAGGTTGCCGATAAAACAGATTGGCGAAAACTGCTAAAAGGTGAGGCTGAACCTCTAGACCTAATACAAACACGAGATGAATTGCTCGGAGAGTTCCAAGAGCAAATTGAAGAAATCAGCGATGAATTTTCTTTAAATATAGAATTTGATGAAGATGTTAAAATTCTTGCAAATGAAAAACAGCGTGAATTTATTTACCCTGTGCAGACCTATCCAACGAAAATAAAATCACATAACTTAGATAAGACCCCTATTATTGGAGGAGTCTTACAAGGTATTAAAGGTCAATATTTAATCTTTGATACAGGTGTCATTAATATTCGCAAATATACAGGCTATGAACTTAAACTTCATTTCTCACTTTAACTAAGTTTAGAATCGCTTGCACAGGATCTTCCGTATTGCCTGAAATGAGCTGTTTATGCGCTGTTAAATGTTGCATTTTCTGAATTTGTGCAGTTTCTTGATTCACTAGTTTTTTGAGCGCTTGTGCAAGACTATCTGCCGTTGCATTGTCTTGTACAAGCTCCTCAATTACTTTTTTACCTGCAATAATATTAGGTAATGAAAAGTAAGGAATTTTAACCATTCTTTTTGCAATCTGATATGTAAACCAATTTAACTTATAAAATGTGACCATCGGTTTATGGAGTAGCATTCCTTCAAGTGTTGCTGTTCCTGAAGCAAGTGCCACAATATCACTCGCTGCCATGACCTGCCGACCTATTTTTGACTCTGTTTGTGTGTTGTCTAAAATATGTACTTTATGCTGAAAATCTAATGGATAAGACGATAATACTTCTGCAATTTGTGTTTTTCTCTTTTCATTAATTGCAGGCACCAAATACTCATAATCTGGATAATCTCTTTGCAAAATTTCCGCAGCACCAAATACCAATGGTGCTAAACGCTCAACCTCACCACGGCGACTTCCCGGTAGTAATCCAATATAAGTAGTGTCCTGATTTAATTTTAAATCTACCTTCGCTTCGGATATATCATTTTCTAATGGCATACTTTTCGCAAGAGGGTGACCAACAAAAATTGCAGGAACAGCATGTCTTGCATAAAACTGTTTTTCAAATGGGAATAAACACAAAACTAAATCAATCGTTTTTTGAATGCCTAAAACACGCTTTTGTCTCCATGCCCATACAGATGGGCTGACATATTGAACTGTCTTAATTGGTAAATTATTTTGCTTAATTTTCTTAGAAAGACGTAAGTTAAAATCAGGTGCATCAATACCAATAAATACATCTACAGGATCTTTTGTCCATTTTTCAACTAAACCATCACGTATAGCAAACAAGGCCTTTAAGTCTTTCAAAACTTCCACAATACCCATCACAGATAAAGTTTCCATAGGATAGAAACTTTGAAAGCCTTCCGCAATCATTTGTGGCCCACCTACCCCTTCAAATATAGCTTCAATACCTTGTGACTTAAACTGGCGCATAAGTTCAGCACCTAAAGTATCACCTGAAACCTCACCCACCACCATACCTATTCTTAAAGGCTGCTTTTGCACAAATGTTATTCCCTTATAGTATTCATTGACCATTATACGCATTCGGCATAAGACATAAAGTCAGCCCCAAATAAAAGATATTGATAATCATTATTGATTGAATAATAAAAATATATATAATCATGTTTTATTTTTGGGGAAGTTATAATGGCTAAACATTTACTCTACATTTGTATCGTCAGTTCAATCTACAACACAGCTTATGCAGAAAATCAGGTTCTCCCAACCATTTCTATACAGTCCCAATCAAATGCACAAACATACTCTAGCCATCAATCAAGTACAGCAACACGTACAAATACATCTATTCAAGATACACCTCAAGAAGTTATCGTCATCAATAAAAATATCCTGAATGATATCCAAGCGACACGTTTATCAGATGGCTTAGATATTGCAGGTATTGGACGTGGTAATAATTTTGGTGGGCAAGGTTTAACCACATATACGGTTCGTGGTTTTACTAGTGGTGAATACTTCAAAAATGGTTTTCCAATTAATCGTGGCTACCCTAATTCACCCGATAGTAATACAATTGAACGCATTGATATTATTAAAGGCCCTGCTGCAACATTATACGGTCGAACAGATCCGGGGGGCACACTAAATATTGTGAGTAAAACCCCTCAAAATAAGCAGTTGACAGAACTCGGCGCACTTATAGATAGTGAAGGCTTATTTAGAAGCACATTAGATGCAACAGGGCCTTTAAGCCAAACCTTTAGTTACAGTTTAAATGCAATGTCTGAAACAGGCGATACTTATAGAGATGGCGTTAAAACAAAAAGATGGGACATCTCCCCTGTTCTCCAATGGCAACCTTCAGATCAGACAAAAGTCATACTTGAGGCTGACTTTTTAAGAAACCAGCACCCATTAGATCGAGGCTTTACAAGATACTCAGGACAAAGTAAAACGAGCTTTGATCCAAGCACATACTGGTGGGAACCTGGCAAAGATAGAAACAATCTGACCAATAGCAACGACATGCTACAGCTACGCTTAGAGCAAGCACTCAGTCCAAACTGGAAACTAAATGTTGGCGGGCAATATTTAAAAGGTGATTTAGCAGGCTATGCTGTAGAAGCATATGGTTTAAAGCCAAACACCAATGGTAACGTTATTACACGTAACTATAATTGGCGTCATTTATCATGGGAAGATAAAGATTTCCAAGCAAATGTTACAGGTCAATTTGACTTATTCAATATGCAACATACGCTTATTGCAGGAATCGAGCTAGAAGAATATGACTATCGATCTTTGATTATTCGCTCTCCTAAAACTGCTAATTTTGATTTAAATATAAACCAACCAACTCTAGGTCAAACTCTTCCTGCACTGACGAATGTCACAACACGTGATCATGAGAAGTTACGCAGTCAAGCATACTTCATACAGGATCAAATCGCTTTATCTTCACAGTTAAAAACATTATTGGGTCTGCGCTACGAAGCATACAAAGATAAATATACAGATTTTCTAACGTCTTCAAGTTGGATGGCAAATGAAGGTGCTTTTATCCCTCGCCTAGGTTTCATCTATACACCGAATGATGATCTTAGTATATATACAAGTGCAAGTAAGTCATTTAAGCCAAATACAGGTGCCGATCGTTTTGGTAAAGGATTTACACCCGAAACAGGTATTTCATATGAAATTGGTTCTAAATGGCAAATCATTCCAAACCGTTTAAATATAGATGCAACAGTATATTATACAAAGAAAAATAATGTACTTACTCTAGACCCAGTAGATACAACTAAATCAATTGCCGCAGGTAAGGTTTCTAGCAAAGGGATTGATTTAAATATTACGGGTCAAATTACAGATGCATTTAAAATTATTGGAAACTATGCCTATGTAGATGCTTCCGTAGTTAAAGATAATACGCTAAAGAAAGGTACACGCCTTGCCAACATTCCAAAAAACAGCCTAAATATTCTAGCAATGTATGACATTCAATCAGGACAACTCGATGGATTAAGTTTAGGAATAAATCAACACTTCATTGATCGAAGAAAAGGCCTCACTTCAAATACAAGTTATGATATGCCTGCTTACGCTACCACAGACTTAGTTGCAACATATAAAGCCTCTGAGAATCTAAAGTTTAGTTTAAATATCAGAAATATTTTTGATAAAAACTATGATAGCAGTGCATTTAATATGTATGTCTACCCCGGACAAGGAAGAAATGCTCAGCTTGGAGTCACTTATAAGTTTTAATTTCACATATACCTCATATACTTAAAGCAATATGAGGTATATCTAAAAAACTAGCTATAGAATACTCTTTTAAAAAATATAAATAATTCTCATTTGCTTTTTATTTTTAAAGATAAGTAAATGAAGAATCAAGACAACTCTATCGAAGAAAAAGTCATAAGATATGCATATTTTAAGATATTGGCATAATCACAATGTATGACGCGCTTCAATTTATACTTGCAGGTATGGTCGTTGGCTTTTGTGTCGGCATTACTGGTGTGGGTGGCGGTTCTCTAATGACACCCATGCTTATAGGTCTATTTAAAATAGAACCACATATTGCAATTGGTACAGATCTTATTTATGCCTCTATTTCCAAATTTTGTGGCTCTTTAGTACATGCAAAAAAATTAAATGTCGTTTGGCCAATCGTACTTTGGCTATCACTTGGTAGTATTCCTGCATCATTTGCAACACATTGGGTACTTGAGCACTATTTAAGCCAATCGACAACCTATAAATCTGTACTAACAATGGTACTTGGCTTCATGCTTACCCTGACAGGTATTTCAATTATTTTTAGAAATAAAATTGAAAACTTTTTCAAACGATTTCATAAAAACAATAATGAAGCTCAGCCTGTTGAGATTACAAGTAAAAAAAGAATTTATATTATTTTAATGGGGATTATTCTTGGAATATTTGTCACGCTATCCTCTGTAGGTGCGGGTGCATTTGGTGTTATGGCACTTATCTTACTCTTCCCTAACTTACCAATGATTCGTATTATCGGCTCAGATGTTGTACATGCTGTATGTCTAACCTTTGTAGCAGGACTTGCTCATATGAGTTCAGGCAATGTAGATTTTCATCTACTTGGTTGGCTCTTGGTTGGTTCTATACCGTCTATTATCATCGGTACGCTCATTAGCAGTAAAATGCCTGAACAGTTTATTCGTAAAGTTCTAGGTATTACACTTCTATTATTAGGTATTAACTTTATGCTCCATCCAACAAAAGCAAAACCTGTACAGCACACATCACCGCCACAAGCTACGGTTATCTCAAACCAACATTTAACCTAGCATATAAGCCCATATACTTAACTATTTAAGACACAACAATTATATTTGTCTTTTTAATATATGGGCTTTATAGTTTAAATTATTCTTAACCTCCAAGATCACTAACGGCAATGAATACTGAACAACAAAATTCGACTACCTCAAACGATATTGATGACGTCAATATTAGTAGCATGCAACCGCTTATCACACCAGCTCAACTTAAAGCTGAACTACCGTTATCAGGCAAAGCACATGAAACAGTGCTAAAAGGTCGTGAGCAAGTTCGTAAAATTCTAGATGGCGAAGATAAGCGTATATTTGTAGTCATTGGCCCTTGTTCTATTCACGACCCCAAAGCTGCACATGAATATGCAGATCGCCTAAAAGCGCTTAGTGAAAAAGTAAAAGATACACTTTATATTATTATGCGTGTTTACTTTGAAAAGCCAAGAACGACAGTGGGTTGGAAAGGATTAATTAACGACCCGAATATGGACGATTCATTCGATATTGAAAAAGGCTTACGCATCGGTCGTCAACTTCTATTAGATTTAAATGAAAAAGGGCTTCCTTGTGCAACAGAAGCACTCGACCCAAATTCACCACAATATCTACAAGACCTCATTTCATGGTCAGCAATTGGCGCACGTACAACAGAAAGTCAAACTCACCGCGAGATGTCGTCAGGGCTTTCTTCACCTGTTGGCTTTAAAAATGGGACAGATGGAAGCTTTACTGTTGCGATTAATGCAATGCAAGCCGTAAAACATGGTCATAATTTCTTAGGTTTGAACAATGATGGACAAGTTTCTATCATTCGTACGCGTGGAAACCAATACGGCCATGTTGTACTACGTGGTGGCAATGGTAAACCTAACTATGATGCAACGTCTGTTGCTGCAGCTGAAGATGCACTCACAAAAGCAAAAGTTGCACATCACATTATGATTGATGGAAGCCATGCAAATTCAAATAAAGACCCATACTTACAGCCATTGGTCTTAAAGAATGTAACGGAACAAATCCAAAACGGTAACCGTTCTATTATTGGTTTAATGGTGGAAAGTCATCTTAAAGGTGGTCGTCAGGATATTCCTAGCAACTTATGTGATCTTGAATACGGAAAATCTGTCACAGATGGTTGTATTGATTGGGACACAACAGAAAAAGTGCTTTTGGAAATGCATCAAGCATTAAAAGATGTTTTACCAAAACGATAATATCATGCACACTATACGCCATCTATGATGGCGTTTTTTATATAAAATACTTATGAATAATCTTGAAAATGCATTGTGTCAAATCCCGAAATTCCAGTATGTTCACGAACATTTATTTTCTTCAGGACAACCTACAGAGAGTCAGCTACAGCAAATTAAAGAATATGGCATAAGCACTATTATTAATTTGGCACTGAATGACTCACCAGAACATTTAAATAATGAAGATAAAATTTGTCTAGATTTAGGGCTAAATTATATTCAACTTCCGCTTTCATGGGATATGCCCAATACAGACCAAGCTTTATTTGCACTAGATACCATAGATTTTCTTGTTCGTGATCAAACAGTTTGGGTACATTGCTCACAGAATAAGCGTGCAAGTGCATTAATATTCTTATATCGACAATACTATATGAATTTGGATATCTCGATCGCACAACCATATTTGGAACAGCTTTGGGAACCAAATGAAACATGGACTGGCTTAATCCATAGTGTTGCTCTACAACTTAAAGGAAGAAAAGCAACACAGGAACTACAACAAGAATTACAGCATAATACTGAAGCTACTTATTGATGTTCAATAAGTACTGTTGCGGTTGCCAAGATTCCTTCTTGGCGACCTGTAAACCCTAACTTTTCTGTTGTTGTTGCCTTAATACTAATTTGAGAAACATCAACATCTAATACACTCGCAATACTTTCACGCATTTCTAAATTATGTTTAGCCAGTTTTGGTCGCTCGCATGCAACTGTAATATCTGCATTACCTAGCATATATCCTCTATCTTTAATAAGCTGATAAACATTCTTCAGTAATACTCGACTGTCTGCCCCTTTAAAATTAGGATCTGTATCTGGAAAATGTTGCCCTATATCTCCTAGTGCTAATGCACCCAATAAGGCATCACTTAAAGCATGCAAAACAACATCACCATCTGAATGTGCTTTTAAACCCTGTGTATGCGGTATTTTTAAACCTGCCAATGTCACAAAATCACCTGCTTCAAAAGCATGAACATCTATACCCTGACCAATTCTAATTTTTGTAACCAATGTAAAACTTCCTTTCGTATAAAATGATGTCTTGTCTTTTTACTCAATATTTCGCTATATTAACGTGAGTACTATATAACTAAGTATAAGCGATGATGTCGTTTCACAATTCACCTCTCAAAAAAAATATATTCTTACTCTCGCTTGCAATTATGCCAAGTATCGCACTAGCTCATTTTTCACAATCTGACATCTGCCAGCATATTGGATCTAAAAAACCATTATTTTGCCGAGATAGCTTCCAAGAAGACCGAGATAATTTAACTACTCTTTTTAGAAACACACAAAAAAGTACAAATGCACCTCTAAATCTGGTCAATGATACTCAAAACCTTTGGTTAAAGCGTATTTATAGCTGTAAGGAAAAAACATGCATTACTCATGAAATTTCTTTACGTACAGATGAACTGAACACTTACGCTTCACTCAATCAAAGCCTGACTCAACATTTTTTTCAGTATTCACATGGAAAGATAACTTCACCTAACCATTATTTACAAATACACCAACTAGATCAAAAAAGAGTCAAAATTGAAGGCTTTGCATATAGCTCAAAACACCACCACAAAGGGCAACCTTACTTAACTGCATATGCAACCAATACAGCAAACCAAATCGTATTTAAAAATACCGAAGACCAATGCGTATATAGTATTAAAATATATAAAGCTTTACTTACATTAAGTAGTGAGCAACCTGAATGTCATCAGTACTTTGGAATATATCGTTTATACGACTAACTACTCAGTTATTATTACGTGCACGAATAACGAGTTCTGCAAATTGTAAATCTTCTGGATAAGTCACTTTAATATTATCCGACCGACCTTGTACTACATGCACTTCCAAATTAGCTAACTCTAAAGCACTCGCTTCATCTGTTACGGTAAAACCGGCATTTAAAGCCTGCTCTAAAGCAAAAATTAGTGTACCTAGTCGTGCCATTTGAGGTGTCTGTGCTTGCCATAACTGACTACGGTCGACAGTTTTATTAATCGTCTCACCACTATCTACACGTTTTAATGTATCTCTCACAGGTGTTGCTAAAATTGCACTCACGTCATGCTTCAATACATGATTAACTAAATCTACTAGGCTCTGCTGAGAAACACATGGTCTCGCAGCATCATGAACAAGCACATAATCATTTTCGTCTGCCATTGAACGTAAATAATACAAAGCATTTAACACCGAGTAAACCCTTTCTTTACCGCCATGACAAAAGTGTACCTTTTGAGTTTCATCAAACTGTTGTGTTTGAGCAAAATCATCAGCAGGATTAATAGCCAAAACACATCCGGCCAACGGTAAGTTAAATAAAGCATTCACACTATGTTGTAGTACCGTTTTTTCTTGAATTGTTTGATATTGTTTTAATGCTGTTTTAGAAAATCGGCTTCCAGAGCCTGCTGCAGGCACAATCGCCCAAATTTTAGTGGAGGTCTGGGCTATCTTCATCTTCGTTATCTAAATTTTTATTTTCAGGTGATGCAATATAATTTTCTTGCACTTGTGGTGATGTAAGTGTGCTCATTTGAACAAATGTTTCATTCGGTTTAATTAAACCTAAATCTAAGCGCGCATGTTCTTCAACTGCTTCAGCACCATTCTTTAAGTCATACACTTCAGCACCTAAAATACGATTTCGCTCTTGTAAATCTTTATTTGTATCTTGCTGCTGTTGAATCTGTTGCATCAGTCTTTGATGGTCATAATAACCACCTTCCCCAAACCAGTACATATACTGAAAGCCTGCTATCAAGAAGATAGCAAGCCCCAATATAAGTCGACTTGAAAAAGAGTTAAAGACTTCTTTTATAAAAGTCGTCATAGATTTTAGTTTAGACCTTTAAACTCTGCACGGCCACGATATACAGCCTTTGTTAACTCTTCAATACGTAACAATTGGTTGTATTTAGCAACACGATCTGAACGTGACAATGAACCTGTTTTAATCTGACCGGCTGCTGTACCTACTGCTAAATCAGCAATTGTCGAGTCTTCAGTTTCACCCGAACGGTGTGAAATCACAGTCGTATAACCATTTTGTTTTGCAAGATAAATTGCATCAAGCGTTTCGCTTAATGTACCAATCTGATTATATTTAATCAGAATTGAGTTACCAATTTTCTCATCAATACCACGTTGTAAAATTTTTGGATTAGTCACAAATAGATCATCACCAACCAATTGAATTTTATCACCAAGAATTGATGTTAAGTACGACCAACCTTCCCAATCTGACTCATCTAAACCATCTTCAATAGAAATGATTGGATACTGTTTAACTAATCCTGCTAAGTAGTCAGAAAATTGATTGCTTGTAAATGCTTTATTGCCTTCACCCGCAAGAACATACTGACCATTTGAATAGAACTCAGAAGCTGCGCAATCTAGTGCAAGCATAATGTCTGAACCTGATTTATAACCAGTCTGTTCAATTGCTTCTAAAATAACAGTGATTGCTTCTTCATTTGAACGCAAGTTTGGTGCAAAGCCACCCTCATCACCTACCGCAGTATTAAGTCCTTTTTTCTTTAAAACAGATTTTAAAGCATGAAAAGTTTCAGCACCTGCACGTAAGCTTTCAGCAAAAGATGTAAAGCCAACAGGTTCAATCATAAACTCTTGAATATCTACAGTATTATCTGCATGTGCACCACCATTGATGATGTTCATCATTGGTACAGGCATAGATAAAGTTTTTTGACCACGTAGATTCGCAATATATTGGAACAATGGAGTTTTTTGTTCTTCTGCTGCTGCACGAGCTGCAGCAAGAGACACTGCCAAAGTTGCATTCGCACCAAGTTTAGCTTTGTTTTCTGTACCATCCAATGCAATCATTACATCGTCTAAGCCTTTCTGATCAAAAACATCATGACCAACAAGCGCTTTTTTGATTTCAGTATTTACATTTTCAACCGCCTGACGAACACCTTTACCTAAATAACGAGATTTATCACCATCACGTAATTCCAAGGCTTCACGTGAGCCAGTTGATGCACCAGAAGGTGCGCAAGAACGACCAACTACGCCAGACTCTAAAATAACATCTGCTTCGATAGTTGGATTACCGCGTGAGTCTAAAATTTCACGTGCGCGAATATCAACGATTTGGCTCATAAAAACTCCTATGTATTATAATGCTAATGCATTCTGTGCATTAGTGCGTATCTAATTTATCAAACCCTTTTACCAACGTATCTAATTCTTTAGTCTGCTCTAAAAATGGCTCTAACTGAGACAATCTAAGTGCACATGGGCCATCACATCTTGCTTTATCTGGGTTTGGGTGTGCTTCTAAGAACAAACCTGCAAGACCTGTCGCCATACCTGCGCGTGCTAAAGTACTAATTTGTGCACGGCGTCCACCTGCCGAGTCAGCACGGCCACCCGGTGTTTGAAGTGCATGCGTTACATCAAAGAATACAGGAACATTCATTGCCTTCATGATGTCTAGACCAAGCATATCAACCACAAGGTTATTATATCCAAACGCAGAACCACGCTCGCATAAGATTAACTTATCATTACCTGCTTCTAAACATTTTTGCAAGATATGGTTCATTTCTTGAGGTGCTAAGAACTGTGCTTTCTTAATATTAATAATTGCGCCCGTCTTTGCAATTGCTTCAACAAGGTCAGTCTGACGACTTAAGAATGCAGGAAGCTGAACAATATCTGCAACTTCTGCAATAGAAGCAGCCTGATATGGTTCATGCACATCTGTAATGATAGGAATATTCAGTTGTTTTTTTAATTCGCCAAGCCATTCAATGCCTTTTTCTAGGCCCGGACCGCGAAATGAGTGCAAACTAGAACGGTTTGCTTTATCAAAACTTGCTTTAAAAACGTAAGGAATTTCAAGACGCTTACAAATTTCAATATAAGACTCTGCAATTTCAAACGCTAAATCTTTCGATTCAAGTACATTCATTCCGCCGAATAGTACAAATGGCAAGTGATTTGCCATTTGTATATCGCCTAAACGTACAATTTCTTGAGGTTTTAATTGTGACATTTAAACTTCCTAGAGTAACTTTATTTACCTTTTTGGTTCTGCTTTTTAGCAGCATCAATAAAGCTAGCAAATAATGGGTGTCCATCACGTGGTGAACTTGTAAATTCCGGATGGAACTGTACAGCAATAAACCATGGATGTGCAGGAATTTCAACTGTTTCAACTAAATGTTGTACAGCCGAGTAACCTGATACCAACATACCTGCTTTTTCAAGAGGTTCAATAAAGCGGTCATTCATTTCATAACGATGGCGATGGCGCTCTGTAATCTCAGCTTTACCATACACTTCACGTGTTTTAGTACCCGCAACCAATTCAGATTTTTGTGCACCTAAGCGCATTGTTCCGCCTAAATCTGACTCTACATTACGTTGTTGCAATTCACCACGCTCATCTAACCATTCAGTAATTAAACCAATTAATGGATATTTGGTTGAACGATTAAATTCTGTAGAACTTGCTTCAGGCATTTGAGCAACATGGCGCGCATATTCAATCACAGCCAATTGCATACCTAAACAAATACCTAGGAATGGAATACCTTTTTCACGTGCATAGCGAATGGCAGCCATTTTCCCTTCAGTACCACGCTCACCAAAACCACCCGGTACTAAAATTGCATCGGCTGTATCTAGAATAGCGATATCTTGACTTTCAAGTGCTTGTGCATCGACATAGTCAATTTGTACTTTCACACGGTTTTGAATACCTGCATGTAGTAATGCTTCATTTACAGATTTATACGCATCTGGAAGCTCTACATATTTACCAACCATTGCAACACGAACTGTGTATTCTGGGTTGAATAGTGCTTCACATACCTGATCCCAATCCGATAAATCAGCTTCAGGTAAGTCGTTATAACCAAAACGTTCACAAATTAAATCGTCAACATTTTGCTCATAGAAATTACGTGGAATTTGATAAATTGTTTTCGCATCTTTACATACAACAACTGCACGTGCTTCTACATTGGTAAACAATGCAATTTTACGTGTTGTATCAGCATCAACATCATGCTCTGTACGACAAATTAAGATATCTGGTTGAATACCAATAGAAAGTAGTTCTTTTACAGAGTGTTGAGTTGGCTTTGTCTTCAACTCAGCAGCAGAGCTAATATATGGAAGCAATGTTAAATGCATTAGCATACTGCGTTTATGGCCCAGTTCAACCATAAGCTGGCGAACAGACTCCATAAACGGAAGTGATTCAATGTCACCAACCGTACCACCAATTTCAACAATCGCAACGTCATAGCCTTCGCCAGCGCGAAGTACACGTTCTTTAATGTTGTCAGTGATATGAGGAATTACTTGTACAGTACCACCTAAGTAGTCACCACGACGCTCTTTATTTAAAACATCTTGATAAACACGACCACTCGTGAAGTTGTTTAACTTGGTCATTTTTGCACGGCGAAGAAAACGCTCGTAGTAGCCCAAGTCTAAGTCAGTTTCTGCACCATCTTCAGTAACAAAAACTTCACCATGTTGAAACGGGCTCATTGTACCTGGATCAACATTAATGTATGGATCCATTTTAACCATGGTGACACTGAGGCCACGAGCCTCTAGGAGTGCTGCAACAGAAGCGGCTGAAATGCCTTTACCTAGTGATGATACAACACCACCAGTAACGAAAATAAAATGGGTCATTCGAGTTCTCATACAATCAGGCCTAAACAGGCATGCAATGTTGGGCAATTTTACTTTACTCTGCCCCTATAAAGCAAAGTCATTCAGCATGTATTCACGCAACAACAAACAATTGTTTATATTATCACCAATTTATTTTAAATTGAATGCAACAAGACTACATTTCCAATATTGAATTTCTTGTTATAATACCTAAGTCTCAATTTAAATTAGAATCAAAGAATGATGAACAAAAAGCTTCTTATTTGTGGTGTTATTATGGCAGGCTTAGTTTTAACTGCTTGTTCTAAAAAAGAAGCACCTCAAAACAACGATAAACAAGAACAGGCAACGTCGCAAAATAATGTTGCTTCAGAACAACTACAATCTATTAATAAAGATACACCACCTGCGCCAATGGCAGAGCCTGAGCAGCAAAAACCACATGAAACCGTTCCTCCTGAACATCACAGTGAGCTTGCAGCAGAAAAACCACCTAAAATGGTTGAAGTAGAAAAAGAACAAACGGCGAATACGACGACGGAAATTCGTAGAGAATATAAATCCGAACAGCCTAAAGTTGAAACAACTGCAAATGTTCCTGTACATCCAGAACAGGTTTCAACATCTGCTGCAAGTCCTGCACCTGAGGTTGTTAAACCAAAACACCATCATGTTGCTAAACCACAAAGTACAAATGCAAACCTTTCAGAAGACGATGCTGTTGCTGCTGCAATGTCTGCTGCAAAGCCCGCGCTTAACTAAATATAAATAGCCCAAAATAAAAAAGCCAAGTTATAACTTGGCTTTTTTATGGCTTATATAAAATCAGCTCACTTGTACAACTTCATCATCTGGAATAATTGAGATTTCAGAAACAAGGTTTTCAAATTTAAAGATTTCATCTAATTCATCTTTTGAAAGTAGACCACGCTCTAAAACTACTTCAGGAATTGTTTTATTTTCAGCAATACATTGCTTACCAACTTCATCACAAAGTGCATGACCTAATAAAGGATCGAGTAAGGTAACAATCCCAACACTACGCATTACTTCATTAAGACAAACATCTTCATTGGCAGTAATTCCTTGAATACATTTTTCATCCAATGTACGAATCGCTTGCGTTAAAATCTGAATCGATTCATGCGTAGAATATGCAATAACAGGCTCCATTGCATTTAATTGCATCTGACCCGCTTCCGCACCAAATGTAATTGTCAAATCATTACCAATCACTTTAAATGCAATTTGGTTTACAACTTCAGGAATAACAGGGTTTACTTTTGCAGGCATAATTGAAGAACCTGCTTGCATTTGTGGCAAATTAATTTCATTTAACCCTGCACGTGGACCTGAACTTAATAAACGTAAGTCATTACTAATTTTAGAAAGCTTAACAGCCAAACGCTTTAATGTGCTAGATACAATAATGAATACACCGCAATCGCTTGTTGCTTCAACATAGTCTGCTGAAGGTTTTACTTTTAAGCCTGTTACTTGCTCTAAATGCTTGGTTACTATTTTTGCATAACCCGGTACAGTGTTTACACCTGTTCCAATTGCTGTTGCACCTAGATTAATTTCCAAAAGTAATTCACGTGTTTGCTTAATTAAGCTCATGTCTTCTTTTAATAAAGTTGCAAAAGCATGAAACTCTTGACCCAATGTCATTGGCACAGCATCTTGTAACTGAGTACGTCCCATTTTAATCACGGTTTTAAACTCAAGTGCCTTTTGACCAAGAGATGCGATTAGATTCTGTAACTGTTCAAATAACTCATCTAATACACTATACGTTGCCAATCGTAATGCTGTTGGGTAAACATCATTCGTAGACTGAGATTTATTTACATGGTCATTTGGGTGAAGTACATCATACTTACCCTTACGCTGCCCCATCATTTCTAATGCAATATTTGCAATAACCTCATTGGTGTTCATATTAATTGATGTACCAGCACCGCCCTGATACACATCTAATGGAAAAGAGTCCGACCAATTTTCAGGATGCTCAATGAGTAAATCACAAGCTTTTTGAATAATTTCACTATTTTGTTCAGTTAAACGACCAACTGCTAAGTTCGCTTTTGCAGAAGCTTTTTTCACTTGCGCTAAGGCACGAATAAAGTGGGTCTGTTGCCCTATCGTGAGTGTCGATATATTAAAATTTTCTAATGCTCTTAATGTGTGAATACCATAATAACGATCTGCAGGTACTTCTTTTGTACCTAATAAATCCTTTTCTACACGAGTTAAAGGTGACGTATTCATATATTACCCTTTTGGTATTGTACAGTCATAACAACTAAATATTGATCATCATATATGAAGCCTATAAACAATAAAATTTTTTTCACAATTTTATAGAAATAAGCCTATCTTTTTATTTAGATATCATTCAAAAAGCTTTCTCTATTTAATTTTGCCTAGTTAAAAAAACTACCTTTTTGCTGTTTTTTTCATTTAAATATAAAAAAAGAAGCTTTTGCCTCTTTTTTTACAGTAAAAACAGTCTAGAAATTCTATTTTTTTACATGAAAAATCGTATGTTTTTATAGACTATGGTCTTATTTTTTCTGTTTTTGTATTTAATTTCAGTTGATGTGTTTCTTTTACCATTTGCATCACAGGGTAGCTTCTAGTTTCTTTTACACCGGGCAATTTCCACAGTACTTGCCCCGATATACGGCGAAAATCCTCCATATTCTTACTGCGCACTTTTAATACAAAATCAAAACCACCACTGGTCATATGACACTCTAATATTTCAGGAAAGCTCTTCACCGCTTCCACAAAATCATCAAGAACATAAGATGTTGTTTTATCTAACAAAACCTCTACAAAAATTAAAAAACCTGCATTCAGTTTTTCTGGATTTAAGTGTGCGTGATAACCCAAAATATACTTTTCAGCAACAAGCCGCTGAACTCTTGCCAAAACAGCTGTTGCAGACAAATTAACCAATTCAGCAAGTTTTGTATTAGAAATACGACCATCCTTTTGTAGTAAGTCTAATATTTTCAAGTCAATTCGATCTGGTTGGAAGTTAACTTCAGGCATAGCATAATTCTCTAAAAAGAGCCCAAAAAATAGTGAGTTATTCTGTCACGATTTTGCAATGATTCGGCTTATTAAGCAACGCCAATTTGTCACATATTTTTAGGACGTGATGATATGAGTACACAACAACACAATGTATTTTTTCGCCCTGCTACTTTTGAAGATATTACACCTCTTCATGGTAAGACACTGCTTGAGAATGCCATCAATTCAAATTGGCGTCGCACCGAAACAGAAGCCGTTGAAACACTTTTAAATTTTACTCAAATCGACCCTGCATTAGATAAAAAAATCTATGATTTGGCTTTTCAACTATCACAACATTTACGTGAAAATAATAAAGCATCAGGAAAAGCAGGTATCGTTCAAGGACTACTTCAAGAGTTCTCGCTTTCTTCTCAAGAAGGTATTGCACTCATGTGCCTTGCAGAAGCATTACTACGTATTCCTGATACAGCAACACGTGATCAACTTATCCGAGATAAAATAAACCAAGGGAATTGGAAATCTCACGTTGGACAAAGTAGCCTTATTTTTGTGAATGCGGCTGCATGGGGTCTTATGCTTACAGGTAAGCTTATGACACCACCTGCACAAAATAGCCTTTCAGGCATGCTTACATCTTTATTGGCTCGTAGTGGACAAGGCATTATTCGTAAAGCTGTAGATGTTGCTATGCGTATGATGGGAGAGCAATTCGTTACAGGTGAAACTATTGGTCAAGCACTAGAGAAAGCAAAAATTCTTGAAAAAGAAGGTTTTCTCTACTCTTACGACATGCTTGGTGAAGCAGCACTTACAGACCATGATGCAAAACGCTACATGGCTGACTATGTCAATGCAATTCATGCGATTGGTAAAGCATCTCAAAATAAAGGCGTTTATAACAGCGCAGGTATTTCTATTAAACTATCTGCAATTCACCCACGTTACTATCGTGCACAATATGACCGCGTACATGATGAACTATACCCTCGTATTGTTGAACTCGCAAAAATTGCAAAACAATATGATATTGGTTTAAACATTGATGCAGAAGAAAGTGAACGTCTAGAGCTGTCTTTAGAGCTTCTTGAACGTCTTTGCTTTGAACCTGAGCTTTCAGGTTGGAATGGGGTTGGTTTCGTTATTCAAGCCTACCAAAAACGTTGTTTCCCTCTCGTAGACTATATTGTAGACCTTGCAAAACGTAGCGAAAAACGCCTCATGATTCGTTTGGTTAAAGGCGCGTATTGGGACAGCGAAATTAAAAAAGCACAGGTTGAAGGACTGTCTGACTATCCTGTATTCACGCGTAAAGTACACACAGATCTTTCTTATATTGCTTGTGCTAAAAAATTATTGGCCGAGCCTGACTATATATACCCACAGTTTGCAACACATAATGCGCAAACACTCGCAACAATTTACGAATTGGCTGAACCTAAAAACTATGTTGCAGGGCAATACGAATTTCAATGCTTACATGGTATGGGTGAACCTCTATACAAACGTGTTGTAAGTAAACTTGGTATTCCGTGCCGTATATATGCACCAGTTGGTAACCACGAAACATTATTGGCTTACCTTGTCCGCCGCTTACTTGAAAATGGTGCGAACACCTCTTTTGTTAACCGTATTGCTGATAAATCAATTCAAATTGATGATTTAATCCAGTCACCAACGGATGATATTCAACGTCAAGCGATGCAAGAAAAAGTTATTGGTGCTAAACACCCTAACATTCCTTTGCCAGAAGATTTATATGGTATCGATCGACTCAATTCGGCAGGTACAGACCTAGCAAATGATCATTGTTTATATGAACTCAATGAAGTTGCAAAAGGACTATATGAACATCAATGGATCAGCAAACCGCTTATTGCAAACATTGTTATTGATAAAATAGAACAAGAAAAAGCAGTACTAAACCCTGCTCAACACAATGATATTGTTGGTCATGTCGTAGAAGCTGACGAAAATGATGTAGAAGATGCATTAATTCAAGCTGAAGCCGAACAAGATAAGTGGGCAAACTTACCTATTTTACAACGTGCAAAATACTTAGAGGTTGCTGCCGATGCAATGCAATCTCAGCTCCTAGAGCTTATGGTTTTACTCTGCCGTGAAAGCGGAAAAACCTATATGAATGCTATTGCAGAAGTACGTGAAGCAATTGACTTCTTACGTTACTATTCAAAACAAGCACATAGCTTCTCTGCAACACAACAATTGAAGCCTTTAGGTACCATTTTATGTATTAGCCCATGGAACTTCCCATTGGCAATTTTTACAGGGCAAATTGCTGCTGCATTGGTTACAGGTAACTGTGTCATTGCCAAGCCTGCAGAACAAACACCACTCGTTGCACATGAGGCTGTAAAAATTCTTCATGAAGCAGGCATTCCTGAGGCAGCATTACAGTTCTTACCGGGTCAAGGTGAAACTGTCGGTGCAAAGCTCAGCGCAGATGCACGTATTCAAGGCATTATGTTTACAGGTTCAACTGAGGTTGCAAAAATTCTGCAAAAGACTGTTGCAAAACGTCTCACACCTGAAGGTAACCCTGTAACGCTCATAGCAGAAACTGGTGGGCAAAATGCCATGATTGTCGACTCATCTGCACTTACAGAACAAGTTGTACTTGATGTCGTGAGCTCTGCTTTTGACAGTGCAGGACAACGCTGTTCAGCATTACGTATTCTATGTATTCAAGAAGACTGTGCCGACAGTGTAATGACTATGCTTAAAGGTGCAATGAAACAACTGCGCCTTGGTAACCCACATTATTTAAAAACAGATATTGGACCTGTAATTGACCTTGAAGCACAAGAAAACATTGAGCGCCATATTGCGAAAATGAAGTCTAAAGGTTATCCAATACATCAACTTACCTTAGATGAACCGCAACAGAAACAGACTATCGAACAAGGTACATTCATTCCACCAACAATGATTGAATTGCCAAACTTAGACGATTTGGAGCGTGAAGTATTTGGCCCTGTATTGCATGTGATTACATACAAACAAAATGAGCTTGAAAAACTCATTGGTCGCATTAATGCAAAAGGCTATGGACTCACTATGGGTGTTCATACACGTATTGATGAAACTATTCAAAAAGTTATTGACCTTTCAGAAGTAGGTAACTTATACGTTAACCGTAACATTGTAGGTGCGGTTGTTGGTGTACAACCATTTGGTGGTGAAGGACTGTCTGGAACAGGACCTAAAGCAGGTGGTCCACTCTATGCATATCGTCTAACACAAGGGCATGCATTTAAAAATGTTCAAACACCTTTTGCTGTAAAACGTGAAATGACAGAAACACCAAAAGAGTATTTCAATCATTTCCATACTTTTAAAGCATGGGTAGAAAAAACATTCCCTACATTGAATATTCAGCAACACCAACCATTTATGGTCGGGCGTACTTACGAACTTCAAGGGCCTACAGGTGAAAGTAACCATTACACCATGCAGCCACGTCAAAGAATTCTAAGTATGGCAAATACAGAGCAAGAGTTTGTAGATCAACTACTCACTATTTTCTCTGTAAATGCACAGCCTGTGATGCAAAAGGGAGCGCCTTTCTTTGAGAAATATCAGTCTCAGATGCCAAAAGAAATTGTGTCTCGTATTGCTGTTATTTCATCTTTGAATGAAGAAGTCTTTGATGCTGTTTTACATCACGGCGATAAAGAGCAGCTCATGCAAACGCAACAAGCAATTGCATCACACAAAGGGGCTATTGTTTCTATTCACCATTTAAGCCCAAATAGTCGTGAGATTCCTGTCGAACGCCTAGTGATTGAACATGCTGTCAGCATTAACACCACAGCTGCAGGTGGCAATGCAAGTCTTATGACTATGGAAGAGTCTGCATAATCAGATTTTTCTTGAGGCAATCTTTTCAGACAACAGATGACTAGGCTTAGTTGACGTTGTTTGTTAAGATTGCCTCTCTTTTTTCCTAGCATGTAATCATCCATTTATGACATCTGCATATCAGCAACAACTGCAAGCCAAAATTGAGCGTATTACAGCCCAATTCCAAGCATTTAACCCACCAAAATTAGAAGTTTTTGACTCGCCGAGTGACTACTTTAGAATGCGTGCAGAATTTCGTATCTGGCACACAGATAGCGATATGTTTTATGCAATGTTTGAACGTGATGAAACTGGAAAAAATAAAAAAGCTGTTCGTGTTGACCACTTCCCAATTGCATGCCATGCAATTAATGACTTAATGCCTAAACTCTTAGAGGCTTTAAAGTTACATAAAATTTTACATCATCGACTCTTTGAAGTTGATTTTCTTGCAAGTTTAAGTGGCGAAATGCTTGTGAGCCTTATTTATCATCGCAAACTTGATGAAGAGTGGCAAACACTCGCCCAATCTCTTTCAGAACAGCTTAATATTAAAATTATTGGTCGTAGTCGTGGTCAGAAACTGGTTCTTAGTGATGACTTTGTTGTCGAAAATTTAACAGTAGACAATAAACCTTATCTATATAAACAAATAGAAAACGGCTTTACTCAGCCAAATGCTGTTGTTTGCCAAAAGATGCTGCAATGGGCATGTGATATTGCAACAGATTGCAAAGGCGACTTACTTGAACTTTACTGTGGTAATGGCAACTTTACCCTACCACTTTCAACAAAATTCGCACGTGTTTTAGCAACAGAACTTGCAAAATCATCTGTATATGCAGCTGAATGGAATATCGAAAAAAATACAATTCATAACATTCAAATTGCAAGACTTGCTGCTGAAGAGTTCACCCAAGCTTATCAGGGTGAGCGTGAATTCAGACGACTTCAAGAAGCAAATATAGACATTTCTAGTTATAATTTTGGTACTGTTTTTGTCGACCCGCCACGTGCAGGAATTGATAATGACACACTAAAACTTCTACAAAACTTCGAACATATTATCTATATTTCTTGCAACCCAGATACCCTTGCAGACAATTTAGAAATATTAAGTGAAACTCATGAAATTAAGCACTTTGCAATTTTCGATCAATTCCCGCATACACACCATGTAGAAAGTGGTGTATTACTGCAAAAAAAGTAAGTTAAAATTTGATGGGAGGTCTGAGATTGACCTCTCAAATCATCACCTTTTCTTATGCAAAACATAACTTAAATTAGAAAAACTTTTAATAAAAAATAATACATTTTTCGACTTAATCAAATATGTTTCAAAATATTTAAATAATTAGCATCATTTTTTTCAATTAATTATTTGTTTTTACGGTAGTTAAGTTTTAGGCCATCATCTCATTCAAATAATCTACATTTGTATAGCAAATTAGAGGGTCTTGTATTTTTTATTTTTTTATTTATATTTCGAGAAATGTTAGGTTGCAATGAACGCTCTTATGAGTATTTGGCAAAAATTATTTAATTCAAAAGATAGACAGAACAGTCAAAAAAACAATATGGCATGTATTGAAAATGACTGCTCATGTAAAAGCAATGAACAACTTATTCAAACGCTAAAAGCAACGCACGATGAATATGTTGTGAAAGGAATCAAACGTGTTTTAATGTCTAGAGGATTCAGTCGGAAAGAGTTAGATATTTTACAGCAGCATACTATCCACTAAATATCAAAAAGCGATCTACAATTAGATCGCTTTTTATTAAATACTCGGTTAGCTCTCCCTAAGCGAGTAGGTTTTCGCTACAATAGCTGAAATTATTTCCCAAACAACTAGGTTATTTTCGTGAAGTGGTTACAAATTCATATTACTGTTGATCAAGCACAAGTTGAAGCAACTGAAACGCTCCTGCTCTCTCTCGGCGCTGTTAGCGTAACCTTAGATGATGCTGAAGATCAGGCACTCCTTGAACCACTCCCAGGTGAAACACCACTTTGGAATAAAGTAATTGTTACAGGAATCTACCAGCAAACTGACGAAGCGCCAATTGATGCAGATGCATTGGTCGCTTTTGCTAAATTACAACTTCCTGAAAATACATCTATTCATTATGACGAACTCGAAGACCAAGCTTGGGAACGTGCTTGGATGGATTATTATGAGCCAATCGAAATTGCTGACAATTTTTGGATTGTTCCAGAATGGCTTGAACCACCCAATAAAAATGCAGTTAACTTAAAGCTAGATCCTGGGCTTGCATTTGGTACAGGAAACCATGCTAGTACATTTCTATGCTTACAATGGCTTGGAAAAACAGATTTAAAAGATAAAGTTGTTATTGATTATGGCTGTGGCTCAGGTATTTTAGGCGTTGCTGCACTGTTGCTTGGTGCAAAGAAAGTATATGCAACAGACATAGACCCTCAAGCTGTACTTGCTACGAAACAAAATGCCGAACTCAATGGCGTTCTAGATAAGTTATATGTCGATCTTCCTGAAGCATTTAACAAGGCACTTACCCAACAATCCGATATTCTTATTGCAAATATCTTAGCTGCACCACTTATTTCACTTGCACCTGAATTTAGTAAGCTAATCAAACACGGCGGTGAATTTGCACTTGCGGGTATCATTGAAGAACAAGTTGAAGAAGTAAGTAATACTTACAAGACTTTCTTTGATGTAACTGAAATAGAAAAACGAGATGAATGCTGGTATCGTATTTCAGGAAACAGACATACTTCTTAGCATAATATGGAAAACATCCAGACCATTTGCCCTACATGCCAAACAAAGTACTTTGTTTCAATGATGCATCTCTCAGTTGCTGAAGGCACTGTATGCTGTGGTCAATGTCACTCTACATTTAATGCTTACTACCACATGCCTAGTAAGCATTTCCCACCGCAATCAGAAAACCATACAGAATATACCTTTAAACTTGCAAAATACTCAGCACTAGAAATATTTCATACGCAAAATTCCGCCAATACAAACTTATTAGCTCACCTTAATCATACACAACATAGTCAAGTCTCATCTAACGCACTACCAGAAAGTGTCATAAGCCTAGCTAAAAAAAGATTTCCTCCTTGGGTATCTCTTACATTATTTATTCTCAGTTCACTTTTAATCGTTGCGCTTTTTTTTAATATTATTCGCTACAATACAAACATTCTTTCTAAGTTTCCTTTTGCCGCTTCACTTTCAAATAACTGTATGACAACTGCTTGCTTGTCAAACACACGGGAACTTATCCATGTTCAAGTTTCCAAAATTGAGGAAACATACCCCTATACAACAACCGTTACAGGCTCAATCCAAAACTTAAACCCTAATACAGAGCTATTACCAAAACTTATACTTACAGTAAATCTTACAAAAACACGCACACAATCCTTTTCTTTTTCACCTGAAATGTATTTACCTTATTATTTTAAAAATAAAACAGAACTTATTCAGAACCAAAAAATTGATTTTCGATTAGATGTCCCTTTTTCTTATCATAGTATTCACTCTATTCAGCTAAAAACAGCAGATACTCCGCCATAGCCCTAGTTTAATTTAATAATTCTTAAACATATCTTGGTGTAGAATATCAATCTAATATTACCTTTTAGACACAATAAACAAAAAAACCAATTAAAATAAAATAAATATTCAAAAAAACGATTAAAAAAACAAAAAAAATTGCCTCATATTTACTCACTTTTTTGTCGACAGTGTTATCATACGCGCCATTAATGCTTGACCAAACATATATCTCGTATAATTCCCATAACTAAAGAAATTCTTAGATGCGCATTACTCATATTGCGTATAGAGTATTTTTTTTGTTTCTGAAAAGTCTCGCTGTAACAATTCCTAAATATTTGTTACGCTTATTTTTCAATCAAACGAGTAAAATTATGGCAAGCTATATTGAATTTTATAAGCATTGCTTTTGGTAATGCTTATTTTGCCCTTTTAAATATAACCACTCGCCCCCGAAGTGGTTTTGATTAATTTCGGATTAAAACGCATGAATAGCAAATCTCCTATTTTTACTGCACAATCTGATGTAGCGCTTCGCATCCATGTGGACCGCGCGGTTCGTCACTATTTTGCATCTTTGCAAGGTGAGCAACCATCTCAGGTGTATGACATGGTGCTAGCAGAAATGGAGAAACCTCTTTTGTCTGTAGTTCTTGAATACACTCGCGGCAACCAAACACGTGCTGCAGAGATTTTAGGACTAAACCGTGGTACTTTACGTAAAAAGTTAAAAGCTCACGGTTTAATGAGTGAATAAATGATAAAATGCTCACGTCTTCGTGGGCATTTTTTTTGCCTTTTGTTTTCTAACTTCAAAGACTAAATATATCATGACAATCAAACGCGCTTTAATTTCCGTTTCCGACAAAACCGGTATTGTTGAATTTGCAAAAAATCTCTCTGATTTAGGAGTTGAGATTTTATCTACGGGTGGAACATATAAATTATTAAAAGAAAACAACATTGCCGTTGTTGAAGTTTCTGAGCATACAGGCTTCCCAGAAATGATGGACGGCCGTGTAAAAACGCTACACCCAAAAATTCATGGTGGTATCTTGGCACGTCGTGGCATCGATGAAGCTGTTATGCAAGCACACGACATTGCTGCTATTGACCTTGTTATTGTTAACCTATACCCATTTGCCGCAACTGTTGCAAAACCAAACTGTTCACTTGAAGATGCAATTGAAAATATTGACATCGGTGGACCAACAATGGTTCGTGCTGCAGCAAAAAACCATGCATCAGTTGGTATTATTGTAAATGCATCTGACTACTCAAATGTCATCCAAGAAATTAAAGATGCAGGTTCACTTTCACAAGCAACTCGCTTTGACCTTGCTGTAAAAGCATTTGAGCACACTGCTCAGTATGACGGCATGATCGCATCATACCTTGGTGCGCGTGTAGGTAAAAACGAAGGTGAAGCAGCAGACACTTTCCCACGCACATTTAATACACAGTTACAAAAAGCACAAGACTTACGTTATGGTGAGAACCCACACCAAGCTGCTGCATTCTATGTAGACCCAACTGCAACAGAAGCAGCTGTTTCTACATCTACACAACGGCAAGGTAAAGAGCTATCTTATAACAATATTGCAGACACAGATGCAGCATTAGAATGTGTGAAATCTTTTGTTAAACCTGCTTGTGTTATTGTTAAACACGCGAACCCTTGTGGTGTTGCTGTTTCATTAGACGGTATTCAAGCAGCATATGACCTCGCTTACGCGACTGACCCAGAATCAGCTTTTGGCGGTATCATTGCATTTAACCGTGAGTTAGATGTAGAAACTGCAAAAGCTATCGTTTCTCGTCAATTCGTTGAAGTCATTATTGCACCAAGTATTGCGGAAGGTGTTTTAGAAGTTACAAACGCTAAAAAGAACGTTCGTGTACTGACTTGTGGTGCGCTTCCTGCAATAAATGAGCGTGTACATCAGCTTGATTATAAACGTGTAAACGGTGGCTTATTGGTTCAAGACCAAGATTTAGGCATGATCACAGCAGACGAACTAAAAGTTGTGACTAAGCGTGCGCCATCAGAGCAAGAGATTGAAGATCTAATCTTTGCATGGAAAGTTGCAAAGTATGTAAAATCAAATGCGATTGTTTATGCGAAAAACCGTCAAACAATTGGGGTGGGTGCAGGTCAAATGAGCCGTGTAAACTCAGCTCGTATTGCTGCAATTAAAGCAGAGCATGCAGGTCTTGTTGTTGAAGGTGCTGTTATGGCATCAGATGCATTTTTCCCATTCCGTGATGGTATTGATAATGCTGCAAAAGCAGGTATTAAATGTATTATTCAGCCGGGTGGTTCTATGCGTGACGAAGAAGTCATTGCAGCAGCTGATGAAGCTGGTATTGCAATGGTATTTACTGGTATGCGCCATTTCCGCCACTAATAACAACAATTAATACGCATATTTAATAGAAACATCCTCATATTTATACCATGAGGATGTTTCATTTATGGAGATTCACCTATGAATATTTTAGTTTTAGGTAATGGCGGACGCGAGCATGCGCTAGCATGGAAAATTGCTCAAGACAGCCAAGTCAGTCAAGTTTTTGTTGCACCGGGTAATGCTGGCACAGCTACAGAAGAAAAATGTAAAAATATACAACTTAATATTTTAGACAATGATGCAATCATTAACTTTGCTAAAGACAATAAAGTTGATCTCATTGTTGTTGGTCCTGAGGCACCTCTTGTAAATGGTGTTGTAGATGCTGCTCAAAATGCGGGTTTAAAAATTTGGGGACCTACCCAATATGCAGCACAATTAGAAGGCTCAAAAGCTTTTGCAAAAGATTTTCTAAAAAAGCATGAGATTCCAACTGCTTTTTATGAAGTATTCACAGAAATTGATCCTGCAAAAGCATATGTAGAAAAGCATGGTGCTCCTATTGTCATCAAAGCAGATGGTCTTGCCGCAGGTAAAGGCGTTATTGTTGCGATGAACAATGAAGATGCTTTTGCTGCAATTGACGACATGCTCTCTAGCAACAAATTTGGTGATGCAGGTAGCCGTGTTGTTATTGAACAATTCTTGGCAGGTGAAGAAGCAAGTTTCATTTGTATGGTAGATGGCAAAAATATTCTACCAATGGCAACTTCACAAGATCACAAACGCATTTTTGAAGGTGATCAAGGGCCAAATACAGGTGGCATGGGTGCTTACTCCCCTGCACCAGTCGTTACACCTGAAATTTTTGAGCGTGTAATGAATGAGATTATGCGTCCAACCGTCGAAGGCATGGCAAAAGATGGGCACACGTATACAGGCTTTCTATACGCAGGCTTAATGATTGATGATCAAGGTCAGCCACGTGTAATCGAATTTAATTGCCGTTTTGGTGACCCTGAAACACAACCTATTATGATGCGATTACAATCATCTCTTGTAGACTTAATTCATGCAGGTGTTGAAGGTAATCTTCCTACTGAAGCAAAGTGGGATGAGCGAAAATCAATTGGTATTGTACTCGCTTCAGCAGGATACCCTGAAACAGCAAGTAAAGGAGATGTGATCTCTGGTCTAGGTCAGTCACCTGAAGGAACAAAAATATTCCATGCAGGAACAGCAACAACAGAAGATGGTCACATTGCAACGGCTGGTGGTCGTGTTCTTTGTGTAACTGCATTAGGTGAAACTGTACTTGAAGCACAGGTAAATGCACTAGAAGTTTGTGGTCAAGTTACATTTGATGGCATGCAATATCGTACAGATATTGGCTATCGTGCCATTGCACGTGAACAACAATCTTAACCTATTTGTAGGAATAGTATTTAAATCAATACTATTCCTCATTTCACTGAGTACAACTCTCTCTAAATGAAAAAAATTCATAACTATTGTGAATTTTATTGTTTTGACTTATATAGTGAACACTTTATACTGCGTTTAGATTAAGAAATCTTAGATTTTCATATATAGAAAATCTATTACTTTAGTCCTTTTAATTTTAAAAGGTCGAGAAGCAAAATAGAATGGTCTATATATAACATTATGATTTCTTGTTATGATAATGGCAGCTTTATACTGAATCGCACTATAATTCATCGTTTTTTACATTCATCTAGGAATGCTAGATAGTCATTTAACTTTTACTTCAAATACTCTTTTGAATGTAGTGATATGAACAAAATGTAAAATACACCATGAACTACTCGCATTACTCAGTCAATGCCTTTGTATTTACAAACATTTTTATCAGGACTATTACCCCTCATGAAAAAATTATTGGGTGTTGTTTTTTTAGGTGCAGGTCTTACACTTGCTGCTGGGTGCAGTAAAACGCCTACAGATCAAAATTCAGCGCAAGCAGATGGTAAAGAGTTAAAAACAGTCGTACTTGGCTCGGATGGTTCAGATACAGATGTATGGCGCTATATTGCAACACTACCTGCAACAAAAGAAGCTGGTATCAAACTTGACGTAAAAAATATGCCTGATTATGTTGCAATGAATAAAGCAACTGCAGCAGGAGAAATTGACGTTAACGCATTCCAATCATATAACTACCTCAGTGCGTACAATACTCAAAGCAAAGACAAACTTGTTCCTATTGCAACAACTTATATTGAACCAATGGGTATTTACTCAAGCAAATATAAGAAAATAGACCAGATTCCAAATAATGCAACGATTGCTATTCCAAATGATACTTCAAATGAAGCACGTTCACTATCACTCCTTAAAGCTGCGGGTCTAATTCAGCTTAAAGATGGTTTTGATCCAATTCATGGCGATCTAAAAGATATTACAGCAAATCCAAAACATCTTCAGCTAAAACCAATTCCAATGGCAACTGCTGTACGAGTTATGGGTGATGTTGATGCCATTGCTTTAGGAAATACACTTGCAATGGAAGGTGGATTAAATGTACTCAAAGATGCTTTATTCTACGAGCCAGTTAACCAATCAACTAAACTGAATATCAACTTACTTGTTACTTCTGATGCAAAGAAAAATGATCCGACATTGCAAAAGCTTGCTCCGATCTATCACAGCGAAGAAGTGAAAAAATTTATTGCTGACCGCTTTGGTGGTACTAAAATTGATGTTAATAAGCCTATCAGCTATTTAACTGAAAACCAGCAGTAATCCTATTTAACTAAAGCAGGTAAAGTGATTCACTTTGCCTGTTTTTATTTTTAGCATAGTTTTTGACCAAATGATTCAATTTAAAAACATCTCAAAGCACTATACGCTTAAAGGGCAAACCGTTCATGCACTCAAGCAAATTAATCTAGAAATACCTGAAGGGAGTATTTTTGGAATTATTGGCTATAGTGGTGCAGGAAAAAGTACATTAATTCGTTTAATTAATTTACTTGAACGCCCAAGTGAAGGCCAGATTATCATTAATCAAAAAGATTTTACCGCTTTAGATGCAAAAACTTTGCGTCAAGAACGTGCTAATATCGGTATGATTTTCCAGCATTTTAACTTAATGCAAACAAAGACTGTTGCAGAAAATATTGAAATGCCTATGCGCCTACTTGGTTACAGCAAAATAGAGCGTAAAAAAAGACTAGATGAACTACTTAGTTTTATCGACTTAGAGCATAAGAGAAATGCTTACCCGGATGAGCTTTCTGGTGGACAAAAACAACGTGTAGGTATTGCTCGTGCGCTAACGAACCACCCTAAAATTCTGCTTTGTGATGAAGCAACATCTGCTCTAGACCCACAAACCACCCAATCTGTACTTGATCTACTTAAAAAAATTAATAAAGAGCAAAATATCACCATAGTCATGGTGACACACGAAATGGATGTAATTGAGAAAGTTTGCGACCATATTGCTGTTATGGAAGCTGGGCATGTAATTGAACAAGGCTCAACAGTTGAACTTTTTAGTCACCCTAAACACCCAACAACACAGACATTTATTCAAACTGTTTTACAGCAGCATTTACCAACAAATATTTTAAAACAATTAGAAAACCAACATCACCACAGTATTTATCGTCTTCAATTTTTAGGAAAATCAGCACAAGAACCTGTTATTCAATCAATGATTAAAGCATTTGATGTGAGTTTAAATATTCTATTTGCATCAATGACAGAAATTAATGGGACCGTCATTGGTCAGATGTTTGTTCAAGTTCTTGGTGAAGCAACAACAGTAAAAGCAGCAATTCAACACCTAGAAGAACACGGTGTATCTGTTGCCTCACAAGCAGGAGAACAAAAATGAGAGACTTATTTGTTCAGTGGCTCACGCAAATTACCCACCCTTTTTGGAACAGCATTGTATCTGTAGATGATTTCGTATCTGCACTCCAACAAACTATCTATATGGTTGTTATTGCATTCTTTTTTGGTGCAATTTGGGGATTCTTACAAGCAATTACATTACTTGTTACTCGACCAGCAGGTATCTTACCCAATCGTGTTATTTACCAAGTTTTAAATCCAATTGTAAATGGATTACGCTCATTACCATTCGTTATTCTAATGATTGCAATCATCCCTATTACAAAATTTATTACAGGTAAAACTATTGGTACGGCAGCGGCAATTGTTCCATTGGTTGCATATATTGGACCATACATGGGGCGACTCATTGAAATCTCATTGCTTGAAGTGAATGAAGGTATTATCGAATCTGCTCAAGCTATGGGTGCATCACCTGCACAAATTATCTTTAAATTTATACTACCTGAAGCACGTAGCTCACTTATTTTAAACTTAACAAGTGCAAATATTAGTTTAATTGGTGCAACCGCAATGGCAGGTGTTGTTGGTGGTGGTGGCATTGGTGATTTAGCTTATTCATATGGTTATCAACGTTTCGATACCTTTATTATGATTGCCACAATTATTGCTCTACTTGTGCTTGTACAAATCGTTCAAATGTTTGGTGATTGGTTATCCAAAATTAGATAAGATACAAAAAAAGCACCTTTTATAGGTGCTTTTTTATTAAAACTTATATATTACACCTAGTTTTGCAACAGGTAGCCATTGATATTTACTGTCATTTTTTAAGCTATATTGATCATTATAAGTATCTACATCCATTATAGAGGAAGATACTAAAGGATGATCTACATAATATGCACCAACTTCTCCGAACATACCCCAATGCTCTGCAAAGAGTGTTTTTGCGCCAAAACCTAAATAAGGTGATATAGCATGACTATAACTCATCTCTACTTTTGTTTGAGCTGATGTTGCTAAGTGCAAATCATTTTTATGATTTAAATATCCCACACCCGTAGCAATATAAAAAGACTTCAATAATGAACTATGGCTCTCACCCCAAGGATGTATTTCAGCATTTACATATGTATTTTTATTTTTTACTTGATCAAGTTGATACCGTCTTCCATTGACAGTAGTGTGATGTTTCCAATCTATTGTACTGCCTTCATAACCAAGTACAAAACTTACATAATTGTTCACATCCCATAGCACTGCACCGCCATAGCCATTTAATCCAGCATCTATTCGTAACCCACTAGGTATATACTGTGTTGCAGTTGACTCTCCTCCTTTTATTATTTGCTCATCAGCAAATACCGCATTTGCTTTTAAAGTAAAGTAAAATGCGATAAAGAACATACACTTCTTTCTCATTGTCTATCCAAATTTAATCGTCATGTATTTTTACTTATCATATACTTTTTAGTTGAGTACACGATAAGATGCTCTATTGTCGTAATACTATACAACCTAAATTAAAACTCAGATAAGAATCCAAATACTTCTCTGCATACTTTAAAAATTAGTTAAAAGTACTTACATTTAAAATAACTCGAAATTAGTGGCTACCTGCTTTATATAAAAACCAATAATTTATCACTAAACAATTGACTTTTTTGTATATAAAAGCACAATCAAATAAACCTCAATCATGGGGCATCTTGAAATTTACCGTCCACGATGGACAGTTTTTAGTGTAAAATTAAGATAGTTTTTAAATTAAACAAGATTTGGAAGAATATTATGTCTGAACTTTCAACGATAATTGAACAAGCTTTTGAAAATCGTGCGAATTTTACAGCTACAGATTGCCCTGTAGAAGTACGCAATGCTGTTGATGAAGCACTTAAAGGTTTAGACAATGGTTCATTACGCGTTGCTGAGAAAATTAATGGGGAATGGACAGTTCACCAATGGCTAAAAAAAGCAGTTTTATTATCATTTAAACTTAATGATAATAAGCCTGTTGAAGCTGGTGATCTTGCTTTCTTTGACAAAGTAGATACTAAATTTGCAGGTTGGACTGAAGAACAGTTTAAAGCAGCTGGTGTACGTGTTGTACCACCTGCCGTTGCACGTCGTGGTAGCTTCCAAGCAAAAAATGTTGTACTTATGCCATCTTATGTAAATATTGGTGCATATGTAGACGAAAACACGATGGTAGATACATGGGCAACTGTAGGTTCATGCGCTCAAATTGGTAAAAATGTACATCTATCGGGTGGTGTTGGTATTGGTGGTGTACTTGAACCATTACAAGCAAACCCAACTATCATTGAAGACAACTGCTTCATTGGTGCACGTTCAGAAATCGTTGAAGGTGTCATTGTTGAAGAAGGCTCTGTAGTTTCAATGGGTGTATATATTGGTCAGTCAACACGTATTTATGATCGTGAAACTGGTGAAATCCATTACGGTCGCGTACCAGCAGGTTCAGTTGTTGTTCCGGGTAGCCTTCCATCTAAAGATGGTAAATACAGCCTATATGCAGCAATCATTGTGAAAAAAGTTGATGCACAAACACGTGCAAAAACAAGCTTAAATGACTTGCTTCGCGCTGACTAATTTTTATATCTATTGAGTCTCTACAACCAATAGGTTGTGGAGATTTTTCTTTTTTAATATGGTTGATTTTGCTATGAACTCTCCCCTTCGCTCGACAACAATTCCTGTAACGGATCCATCATCTGGACTACGTATTACAGAGATTTTTTATTCTTTGCAAGGTGAGGCCGATACCGCAGGATTACCTACCGTATTTATTCGCCTAACAGGCTGCCCTTTACGTTGTACCTATTGTGATACAACTTATTCTTTTGAGGGTGGTAAAAGACAAAGCCTAGAAAGCATTATTACTGAAGCACAAAAACACAATACACCATATATTTGCGTGACAGGAGGAGAGCCTCTTGCACAACCAAATTGTATTGCCTTGCTCAATCAGCTCTGCCATTTAGGATTTGAGATTTCACTTGAAACCAGTGGTGCACTTAGTATTGCAAATGTAGATACTCGAGTATCTAAAGTACTAGACCTAAAAACACCAACCTCTGGTGAATCACATCGTAATTTAATTGAAAATTTTGAATACTTGACAAAGAAAGATCAAATTAAATTCGTAATCTGTAACCGTGAAGACTATGAATGGTCTAAACAACAAGTTGAAAAGTATCAACTTGAAAAGAAAGTAAATACCGTCTGGTTTTCGCCTGCTTTTGCTGTAGAGAAAGGAAATGCTAAGCTCCCTGCTTTTGCAAGAGACCTTGCACAGTGGGTACTTGAAGACCAATTACCTGTACGCTTTCAACTACAGCTACATAAACTGCTTTGGCAAGATGAAACAGGCCGTTAATTAAACTTTAAATTGAATTTATATAATTTTGGAGAAACACATGCGCCCTCGTGCTATTGTTCTATTGTCTGGTGGATTAGACTCAACAACTTGTTTAGCTTGGGCGCAATCTAGTTATGACTGCATTGCTCTAAGTTTCCAATATGGACAGCGTTCATCTACTGAACTAGAAGCTGCAAAAAACTTAGCACAACAAGCAAACATTCCACATCGAGTCATTAATATAGACCTTGGTAACCTTGGTGGCTCTGCCCTAACAGATCATACAATAGATGTACCTGAACAAGCACAAACTGGTATACCAATTACCTATGTTCCTGCACGTAACACCATCTTTTTATCATACGCACTTGCTGCTGCTGAAGTTTTTCAAGCAGAAGCTATTGTTATTGGTGTAAATGCTGTTGATTATTCAGGCTATCCAGATTGTAGACCAGAATTTGTTGAAGCCTTTGCAAACCTTGCAGCACTTGCAACAAAGGCCGGGGTTGAAGGAAAACCTTTAAAAATTGAAACACCACTGTTACATTTATCCAAAGGGAATATTATACGTTTAGGTATAGAACATGGTGTAGACTACAGTCAAACCGTTTCTTGCTATCAAGCAGATGAACAAGGACGTGCTTGTGGTAAGTGTGATAGTTGTCGCTTGCGCAAAGAAGGATTTCTTGAAGCGAAAGTTGATGACCCTACACGCTATGTTTCATAAAAAGGTAAATTATATGAATTTGTTAAAATCAAAATTAATTCTATCAACATTATTTGCTTCAGTTGCTTTTACAGCAACTGCTTCACATGCTGCACAAGATCCTTCAAAAAGTACAAATGTGCATGCTGCTCTTGTAAGTAACTGTAAAGAGAGTGCAAGCAAAGCTGGTAAACTAACAGCTGCTGAAGCTGAAAAGTTCTGTCAATGCCAAGTTGAAGCTGAAGGTAAAATGACTAAAGCTCAAGAATGGCAGATTATTAGTACAGTCAACCAGAAGAAAAGCCCAAGTACTTTACCATTCATTCAGCAACAAAACAGAGAAATTCAAAACTGTTTTGGTCCTCAGTTAACATCTAAGCTTAAAGCACTTACTGAAGAAGCAATGAAACAACAAGCTCAAGCTTCTACAAAATAATTTGACCCAAATATAAAAACTAGCCACTATATGTGGCTAGTTTTATTTAGGAGTAGTTAAACTTATGTCAGATCAAATCTCTTTACCCAATCATAACTTTCCAACAACCTCTAATAGTATAAATCTTTCTGAACATCCACATGAGTGGCTTGTTATCTACTTTTATCCGAAAGATTCTACACCCGGTTGTACAACACAAGCTGTCGGCTTCTCTTGCCTTCAAGACCAATTTGCAGAGCTAAATACACAAATCATTGGTGTATCACGTGACTCTGTAAAAACACATCAAAACTTTACTGCAAAGCAAAACTTAACTATTGAACTTATTAGTGATAAAGAGGAAGTACTTTGTAAGCATTTTGATGTTATTAAAGAAAAAAATATGTATGGAAAAAAAGTCTTTGGTATTGAACGATCTACCTTTATTTTTCACCATGGAAAACTTATAAAAAGCTATAGAAAAGTGAAAGCCGCAGGTCATGCCGAGCAAGTATTAGAAGATATAAAAACTCTTCAAGAAGTAAGTCAGTAATTCACTGACTTACTTCTTTACCAATGCACCATCTACAAAAATATCAACATGATCGGTTAATGAGCCAAATTTTGACTGCATAGCAAAGTTTTTTGTTTGTATTTGCGTTGCGGCTTTAAAATCAAAACTACCATCGTTTTCAGGTGAAATAGTTGTATAAAAAACAACTTGTTTCGTTTTCCCTTTAATTGTCAAATTACCAAATACATTATATTTACTACTTCCTAAAGACTGTATTTGCGTACTATCAAAGGTAATTTCTTTATACTTAGCAACATCAAATAAATCTTCACCTAATAAAATATCATGCAATGTACCATTGCTTAGGTCAATACTCTCAACTTGAATAACAAAGTGAATTTGTGTCTGTTCTAAATGATTTGGATCAAAACGTATTGTTGAGTCTACTTGTTGAAAATCAGCATCAATAACCTTCATTCCTAACTTTTTAATATAAAAGCCGACTTCTCCATCATCTGCAAATTTAAGATCAGTTGCATTAGCAATATTTATTAATGAACAAAATAATGAAAATACTAAGAAGCTCTGAATAATTGCCTTTTTTATATTAAGCACACAATGCCCCAATAATTAATATATGTCATAGTTTAATTGTATTTTTAAGCTTTATCCTTAAAAAACTGTGTTCGTAGTCTTTCATAATCCTCTTTTTTCTTAAAATCATTTAAAAAATTAATTGTACCCTGTGGAAAGTATTTTTCTTGTATTTGCCCCTTATAGAAGTCTTCTCGCATTGGCGTTGCAGATAAAGCATTTTCTAAACTTTCTAATTCAATGAGTTCCCATTCAGGAAATAGAGCTAAATAATACGATGAATTATCTTTAAAGTGCCCAATTAAACCAACATGTTGTGCAGATCCGGTCTTTTCTGACACTTTAGATTTAACTTGATTCACCCACTTTTCATCATTATACACATCAATAATATGAATAAAAATAATTCTTTTTTGCTGTACCTGATTAAAATTAGATAAAATCATTTCTTCTCGCTCTTTTGCAAGAAACGGGTTTTTTACACTTCTCTCTTCTTGTGCCGAACCTAAAGCAATAATAACATAACGGCTTTTTTCTAAAGCCATTTCAATTGTTTTCATATGTGCAAGATGAAATGGTTGGAAACGTCCAATAAAAACAACATAATCTAAAGACAACATAAGCATTTTTTTCAATCATTGTATTTTCATAATAGAAAATATATTCCATTGACGCAAATAATTCATTTTTCAATATTTAATTCATAGAGCTTTTAAACTCAAATGCAGGTTCTTCATAGGGATGTGTATCTAATAATGCATTCAGCACATGTCTTGCATTTTCCTCACGAACAATAGTTTCGACACGCCACTCTTCTACATGTTCTAATTGGTCAATTTGACCTAAGAATGGCTTTGCCCCTTGCTTTGCTTTAAATTGACCTAGCCCTTTTACCTGCCATACACAGTGTTCATATTTTTCACTTTCTCCTGCTTTAGCAAGAAATATCGCTTGCTTAGTTTTTTCTAAATGTGATTCTGGGACAAAATATATAAATTTAAGCATTCTTTTCAATCTCTTAAAATAAAAAAGCCTCTAAATTTTATTAGAGGCTTCTATATAAATATAATACTGGTGTTAACCAAAACGACCCGTAATATATGCTTCAGTCAATTGATGATCAGGCTGAGTAAATACTTTTTCAGTAGAGTTTACTTCAATCAAATCACCCAAATGGAAGTATGCTGTACGGTTAGACACACGTGCTGCCTGTTGCATTGAGTGAGTTACAATTGCAATTGTATACTGTGTTGAAAGCTCAGAAATAAGCTCTTCAACTTTTGCAGTTGCAATTGGATCGAGTGCAGAACATGGTTCATCCATAAGAATAACATCTGGACTTACCGCAATTGTACGAGCAATACATAAACGTTGTTGCTGACCACCCGACAAACTTGTACCAGGCTGGTTTAAACGTTCTTTTACTTCTTCCCATAGACCTGCTTTACGCAAACTATTTTCAACAATTTCCTCTAAATCATATTTATTACGTGCTAAGCCATGTAATTTTGGCCCATAAGCAACATTATCAAAAATTGATTTTGGAAAAGGGTTTGGTTTTTGGAAAACCATACCTACTTGTGCACGAAGCAATACCACATCTAAATTTGGATCGTAAATATCTTGCTGATCAAGCATAACTTTACCAGTTACACGACAACTTTCTATCGTATCATTCATACGATTAAGTGTACGTAGAAATGTAGATTTACCACAACCAGATGGACCAATAAAAGCGATTACTTCATTTTGGTAGATATCAAGATCGATACCCTTAATTGCTTCACTTTCACCATAATATACATGTACATCTTCAGTACGTAGTTTTATTTGCTTTTGTGAGTTTTCAGAAACTGACTCAGTATTCGCTTGTTCAAAACTACCAATGCTAATATGGGGTTGAGTATCTGTTGTCATATCTGTTTGATTCTGCTCTGGGGTACGAGTTGGATTTAATGTATTCATATTTAAACGCTCCAATTACCAACGTACTTCAAATTTCTTTCTTAACCAAATGGCTAAACCATTCAAACTAATCATCATTGCTAAAAGTACAATAATGGCTGCTGCTGTTCTTCCTTCAAAGAAGTTACGCAATTCATTTCCTTGCCATAAGAACACTTGTACTGGTAGTGCAGTTGATTGGTCTATAGGCGTCGTTGGTACACTTGCTACAAATGCACTCATACCAATCAATAATAGAGGTGCTGTTTCACCTAAAGCCTGTGCAACACCAATAATTGCACCTGTTAGAATACCAGGTAATGCAAGTGGCAAGACATGATGAAAAACAGTTTGTACTTTAGATGCTCCTAAACCTTGCGCTGCTTGTCGAATTGATGGTGGTACAGCTTTTAAAGATGCGCGGGTTGTAATGATTACCGTTGGTAAAGTCATTAAACTCAATACTAAACCACCGACAAGAGGTGCAGATAATGGTAAGTGCATCCAACCAATGAAAATTGCGGCACCAAGCAAACCAAACACAATAGATGGTACTGCCGCTAGGTTATTAATATTTACTTCTACAATATCTGTAATAACACTTTTCTTAGCAAATTCTTCTAAATAGATTGCACTTGCAACGCCAATTGGAATCGAAACAAAGATCACAATCAACATCATAAATAGTGAACCAACAAAAGCACCTGCTAAACCACTACTTGCTGGAGAACTACGAGAATCTGTATTTGTAAAAATTTGGAAATTGAAAGTATTTTGTAAAATACCTTTTGCTTTCATTTCATCTGCAAGCTGACGAATTTCAGGACCCAACTGCTGTCTATCATCTGGTAAAGAACGATCAATTTTACCCGAAAGCCATACATCAATATTTGCATCTGCAAGTAGTTTAATATCTACTTTTTTCCCAACTAAACTTGGATCAGCAAACACCATGTCTCTTACACGATAAGTTTCAGAGCTGGTATAAATACTATTTAATTCACTTTCTTTACTTTCTAAACTTTTATTTTGAGCAACAATTGACTTAGAAATTAGAGCATCCCAATCAACCATTCCCATTTTAGTTTGCCAATCAATATAACGTTCTTGGAATACTGCAGGAGACTCATTACTCTCTTGTACAGGCGGTGGGCCAGCATCAATAATTTTTGGGTCAAAATATACAGGAACCGTCATACTTGTTTGCCAAAATGCTGGTATCCCTTTATACAAGATACTACCAAATAAGATGGCAACAAACATTAGACCAATACAAACCGCACTAAATCCAAAAACTCTAAAGCGCTTTTCTTTGCGGTGACGCTTACCCAAGGACTGCATGATCATTTTTTTACGCTGATCACTAAGCTCTTTGGCAGTCAACATTTCAGTTGATGTATTCATAGAAGTATTCATGCTCATTCGTATTGCTCGCGATATTTACGCACGATATACAGTGCAACAATATTGAGGCCTAAAGTAATTACAAATAACGTTAAACCCAATGCAAATGCGACTAAAGCTTGTGGACTCGCAAAATCTGTATCGCCTGTTAACTGGTTTACAATAGTTACGGTAACTGTTGAAACCGCTTCTAAAGGATTAATTTGAAGAAGTGGGCTATTTCCTGCTGCAAGAACAACAATCATTGTCTCCCCAATAGCACGAGAAGCAGCCAATAAGAATGCGCCAATAATCCCTGGGAGTGCTGCAGGTAAAACAACTTGACGAATTGTTTCCGATTTAGTTGCACCTAAACCCAATGATCCATCACGTAACGTTCTTGGCACTTGGGTAATAATGTCATCAGATAATGAAGAAACAAATGGAATAATCATTACGCCCATAACAAACCCAGCAGTTAACGCACTTGTTGCATTAATATGTAAACCCACGCTATCTCCAAGCATTTTGAAGAAAGGGCCAACAACCATTAATGCAAATACCCCATAAACAATTGTTGGGATACCAGCAAGGATTTCAATCGTTGGTTTCACCCAAGACCTTAAACGTGGCGTTGCATACTCAGCAAGGTAAATTGCGATAAACAATCCCACAGGAATTGCTACAAGAAGCGCAATAATACTTACTAAAATAGTGCCCCATAATAGCGGCAATAAACCATAACTTCCTTCGGCATTTCCTGTTGTGCTAAAACCAGGATTCCACTCATGTCCTAAGAAAAACTGTGCTGGACTAACAAAATGAAAGAACCTTAATGCTTCACTTAACATTGACATGACAATACCAATTGTCGTTAAGATTGCCACACCTGAACATAGTGCAAGGCTTACACTAATAATACGTTCCACATAATTACGAGCACGGAATTTCTTATTAATCTTTCTATTTGCGAACACCAATCCAGCTAAAGCAATACATACCACAAATGTAAATTGTGCATATTTTCCAATGCTCAACGCTTCAGCATATTGTTTTGCAATAGCCAGCTCATAAGGTTGTGCATGGTCTGTAATCCCAAAACCTGAGGCAATTGCTTTTACTCTATCGAGTAAAACTGACTTTCCTGCTGGATCTAAATGAGATAAAACATCTGCAGGGAGCTGATTAAAAACCATATGACTCAAGATCATAGGTTCAAAAATACTCCACAATAGAAAAATTAGACATGATGGAATACCACACCACAATGCAACGAGTGTTCCATAATATCCAGGTCGTGAATGCAATAAAGCTGAGTTATTTCCTTGGCCTGCAATACTACGGCTTTTTCTCAGACCAAGCTGATAACCAATAGCAATTAAAGCAAGTAATACACCTATAAGAAGCAGATTCATCTTCTCTCCGCTATTTATTTCTACAATATAAAAAAGGTGTGAATGGGTTATACCCCACTCCACCTTATTTTATAACTAATTACTTAACAGATTTACCTGCTTTAAAGTCAGCTAATATTTGAGCACGCTCAGCATCAGCCATAGGAATTAAACCTGCTTTATCAAGTTTTGAACCCTTACCTGAAGTCTTTTTATTTAAGAAAAATTCAACATACTGAGGTAACCCTTTAATTACTTTTGCATGCTCGCCTTTCACATAGAAATACAATGGACGAGATACAGGATAAGTACCATCTAATACAGTATGTTCACTTGGAATAACATTATTTACCGTCGCAACGCGTAGGCGGTCTTTATTTTGGTCATAGAATCCTAAGCCAAATACACCTACAGCATTTGGAGATGTCTTTAAACGTGCCAAAGTTTCTGTGTAATCACCCGATATTTCAACAACACGACCATCTTTACGGAAATTAGAACATGCTTTTTGTTGAGCTTCTTTTGCTAGGCCTTTGAAGTAGCTATACGTTTCACATCCTGCTTCAACCATTTTTTCTTGGAATACTTCACGTGTACCATGGTTAGATGCAGGAATTACCAATGTAATTGGCTCATTTGGTAAAGTTGGATCAATTTGATTCCAATGTGTATATGGGTTTGCTACAAGCTTACCATTTGACGGTAACTCAGCCGCCAATGCAGTAAATACATGATATGGCTTTAAGTGGAAAGCTGGCTTAGAAGAATTTGAGGCAAATACAATACCATCATAACCAATTTTAATTTCTTGAATCTTTTTCACGCCTGCTTTATTACAGCTTTCTACTTCTGATTCTTTAATTTTACGTGATGCGTTTGCAATATCAATTGTATTGTCGCCAACACCCTGACAGAACTGTTTTAAACCACCAGATGTTCCACCAGAACCTACAACTGGTGTTTTAAATTGAGGAAAAGTATTACCAAACTCTTCAGCCACAATACTTGCGTATGGTAACACTGTTGAAGAACCTGCGATTTGAATTGTTTCGCGTGCTGCATTTGCATTTACAGCACATACTGCGCCTGAAATTGCCAATGCAAGTGCTGCATATTTTTTACTTAATTTCATTGTCATCTCTCAAAACCTCAAATTGATATCACTGATGGTACTGAGTAATATCTTCGTCGTATTCGCTTGGAATATATTTTGGTTTTTTTAAATGACAGTTTAGTTACAGATTTATGACACTTTAATTATAATTTGTAATACTGAATATTATTCTAATTTTTTAATATTAAACAGACCTTAAATTAACACTAAAACAACAATATAAAAGGCCACCTTAAAGGCAGCCTTTTATTATAAATCAAACACTTAGTCTATTGGTGGTGTGTACGTACCTGAAACAATATCATCTTTAATACGATTTGCTTCTACTGTAATTTGAGATAATAAACTTTTCACATTATCCAATGTTACAACAGGGCTTAACAAAGTCATTTTTAAAGACTGAGTCTCACCAACTTTAGTTACGCCGACATTTGCTTCACCACGTGCAAATAATTCATCTGCAACATTCTGATTCAAACTATCAATAAACTCTACTGGATATCCTTTAGGAACCAATCTAAAGAGTACAGATGCAAATTGTGGTTGAATCAACAATTCTAATTCATCATCTGCTTGAATATAGTCTGCTACTTCACGAGATAATTTAATACCATGATCAATCATTGAACCATAAAGTGTTTCACCTAATGCTTCAACAGTCATCCACAATTTTAAAGCATCAAAACGACGGGTTGTTTGTAATGATTTAGAAACAAGGTTTGGCACACCATGTTCTTCATCATATGCAGAGTTTAAATATTCTGCTTCATAGTGCATAAAACGATAATTCGCTTCATCTTTTAATAAGAATGCACCACAACTAATCGTTTGGAAATAATGCTTGTGAAAATCCAAAGTCACAGAATCAGCGAGCTCTAACCCATCTAACCAATGACGATAGTCATTAGAAAGAATAAGTGCACCGCCCCATGCTGCATCTACATGCATCCATGTGCCGTAAGCTTCAGTAATTGCACGAATTTCTTTTAATGGATCAATTGCACCCGCATCTGTTGTACCTGCTGTCGCAACAACACATGCCACAATTTTTCCTTCAGATTTTAACTGCGCCATCGTTTCTTCAAGCGCTTTCGTATCCATCTGAGCATTTGCATTTACAGGAACAGTAACAACAGATTGGAAACCCATACCCATTAATGCCATATTTTTCTGTACAGAAAAATGAGCATTTTCAGAACAAATAACTTTCACATTTTTCATGGCATCACTTGGAATACCATCACGCTGTACCGAATGTCCATTCCAATGAGTAGCAATACACTTATCACGTGCAAGTAAAACACCCATTAAATTAGATTGCGTGCCACCAGATGTAAATACACCTGCTTGCCCTGTACCATAACCTACTTTCTGACGAAGCCAGTCAATAAGTTGAACTTCCATCAAAGAACCAGCAGGACTTTGATCCCACGAATCCATAGATTGGTTCGTTGCATTAATCAGTACTTCAGCAACTTGGCTTACAACCATTGTTGGACAGTGTAAATGTGCTAAAGAATGTGGATGATGTACCTTTAAACTTTTATTTAAAAAGAGTTCAATCATACGCTGTAGCGCAGCTTGTACACCCAAACCTTCTTTAGTTGCATTAAAAGAAATTGCAGATCGCAACTCCTTAATACTTCCACCTGTATACATTTTATCATTTTGCAACCAAGCACTCACGGCTTCAGTTGCTTTCTCCATTGCTGACTCATAGTCAGCAATAGATTGTGCATCATTGCAAAGCAATGATTGACGATGTTGTGCAAAATCAACCATAGATTAAGCACCTCGTACAGCGGTTAAAGCCTCAGCAACTGCTTTTGTGAAACGTTTAATCAACTCTTCAGTTTCTTCTTGACTAATAATAAGTGGGCAAAGTAAACGGATTACTGTACCGTTACGACCACCTTTCTCAAGAAGTAATTGATTATTAAAGCAAGCTGTTTGTAATGCTGCTGTTAATTTTGAGTCACCAGGGAAAGATCCCATATGATCTGCTGGCAAACGCTCATCAACAATTTCAACACCAATCATTAAACCACGACCACGCACATTACCAATACATGGGAACTGTGCAGCAAGCTTCTTAATTTCTGCTTGGATATAGTCGCCACGTTCTTGAGCATTTTGTGCTAGGTTTTGCTCTTTAATGACTTGTAGAGATGCAAGACCTGTACCCATTGCGAGTTGGTTACCACGGAAAGTACCTGTATGCGCACCTGGTGACCATGCATCAAACTTACGCTTAATACCAAGTACAGCTAATGGTAAGCTACCACCAACTGCTTTAGACATTACAATAATATCTGGTTCAATGCCTGCATGTTCAAATGCAAACATTTTTCCTGAACGTGAGAAGCCAGCTTGTACTTCATCAAGAATTAATAGAATGCCGTGCTTTTCAGTCACTTCACGAATCTTACGTAACCATTTCGTTGGTGCAACAACAACACCACCTTCTCCTTGAATCGCTTCAAGAATAACAGCAGCAGGCTTAGTTACACCACTTTCTACATCTTCAATAAACTGTTCAAAGTAGTAAGTTAATGCATCAACACCAGCTTCACCACCTAGACCAAGTGGGCAACGGTATTCATGTGGATATGGTAAAAACTGCACACCAGGCATCATGTTACTTACGGCATTTTTTGCGCCTAAGTTACCTGTTACAGACAATGAACCATGTGTCATACCATGATAACCACCAGAGAAGCTAATTACAGCACCTCGTCCAGTATATGTTTTTGCAAGCTTCATCGCAGCTTCTGTTGCATCTGCACCAGATGGGCCACAAAACTGTAAACAATATGCTTCTTTACCGCCCGGTAAATAAGATAATAGTGTTTCAGAAAACTTATCTTTTAACGGTGTTGTTAAATCTAAAGTATGTAATGGAACACCACTTGCAAGTGTGTCTTGGATACTTTGGATCACTGCAGGATGGTTATGGCCTAAAGCCAATGTCCCTGCCCCAGCTAAACAATCGAGGTATTCTTTACCTTCAACATCAGTAACCCAACAACCTTGTGCTTTCGCTATTGCTAACGGCAATTTACGTGGATAACTACGAACATTCGATTCCATCTGACTTTGGCGAGTCAGGTAGTATTCGTTAGTAGAATTATTAGTGGCTGGATTTACAGAATTAACGCTCATATCGGATTACCATCTCTGATAAGGGTTGAAAGAAATAAGTCTGGTGACGTGTGGTCTTTTGACTCGGCGCTTTTAGAATTTCTAGTTAAATATCAAGATATAGAACTTATTAACTAGGAGGGCGATGATACGCTTTTTTATATAAAAATAAAGACCCTTAAAAACTTTATTTTATTAAATTAAGCCATCATTTTTATCAACTCAATCTTTAGTGTAAACATGATTGTGTTGAATCTCAAAATTAAAGATTACAATTAAATTTTATCTCTAAATTTTTTAGGACTAAAAATTTCAAAAAATAAAAATATATTTCTTTAACTTATTGTTTATAATAATCTTTAGATCATTTCAGTTTTATGAAAAATTATCAAAAGTCTAACAAATGCGCTACAAAAAAAATCTGTTTTAGAAAAAACTCTGCGTAATATTTTATATCGAAACTATAGGATATTTTTATGCGATTTTTAGTATTATCAGCTCTTTTTTGTGCCGTGTCTGCGCCAGCATTTGCAGCAGAAAACACCCCATTAAACTACGATGTGGTTAATATACAAGCAGATGCTTCAAAAGATGTAAATAATGACCAAATGCAAGCAACACTTTTTATCGAAAAAAGTAGTAAACAACCAAGTGAATTGGCAAATCAGATTACATCTATTATGAATCAGGGGATTGCTACAACAAAAAAATACCCTCAAGTTCAGACAAAAACTGGAACTCAAAGTACTTACCCAATTTATGATGACAATCAGAAGCTAAAAGAATGGCGTGGTCGTGCAGAAATACAGCTACAAAGTAGTGATTTTAAAGCCATGAGTATGTTAATTAATGAGCTACAGTCGAGCTTCCAAGTTTCCTCAATTCACTTTAATGTTTCTGATAACCAAAGAAAAAAAGTTGAAAATGAGCTTTTATTAGAAGCCTCAAAAAACTTCCAAGAGCGTGCGAATGCACTCACTCAAGTTTGGAAAAAAAATACATACCAATTGATTAACCTAAATATAGATACCAACAATAATCAGCAGTTTGCTCAACCTATGATGCTACGTGCAAGCTTTGCAAAAGCAGCAACAATCAATGCCGATACATCGCAAAATTTTGATGCAGGAAATACAAAAATTACTGTCAATGCAAATGGCAGTATTCAGTTAAAATAAGTCTTCTAAATTACGGAGTAGCCTCACTCATCGGCTACTCCACTTGAAGAAAAGTATATTGCTTAGATTAAAAATTAAATTTCTTAGGATAGTTTTCTAAAGCGCCTGTAATAGATGCAAGTAAAACAGTTTTTTGCTCTATTGATATTTCTGGCTGATTCGTCATCCAAGTGAGTTGCTCTGTCCCCTTCTTATCATCGAACTTAGAATATACTGATGATATTGCTTTACTTGATGGTGAATAAATAACTGCTACTTGTTCTGCAAAGCAATTATGTGGTTTACATGCATTAAAAACTGAATACTGTTTCCCCGCTATGGTCACTGTTTTCGTTGGTGAAGAAGTTGCTTCATATTTAGTCCAACTTGGCAGTGCTTTATTTGCACTAATTTTTTTAAACTCGGCTTGGGCACCTTTATCAGATAAAAGGCTATTCACCTCTGCTGCATGTACAGTTGCAATAGTTACTGTAGTCAAAAAAGTTAAAAGCATTAATTTTTTCATTTTCAACTTCTTTATAGGTTTCTGAATCATCATTATTTCATTTTTTAATTCTATATCTTTTACGATTATGTATATTTTATTTTCAAAAATGCAAATAACGTCCAAGCTTCAACAAAGAAATAAATAGGCTTTTAAGTCAATCAATTAAGTTTGAGGATATAATGCATTTTTTCAAATATATTATAGACTGTTATTATCATGAAATACTTTCATGCTCATCATGTAAATCTTCTTCAAGAAGACATTTATCCATCCATTGCATTTTATGATGACATCGATGACCCCATTGATTTCGTTATTCTTAGTCAAGATGCCAACAATGAGCTCATACTGACTTTAAATGATACTGACAGTGAGTTTATCAACGTTATCGAAAAAATTAAGTTGCTTCATGACACGGTCATGATTCAAATTAAACCTAGTCATGCAGAACGTGTAGATTACGACTATATTGAAATTGAATGTGATGAAAATATGAATGACATACGTGCATCACTTAAAATAGTATGCCAACACCATAATATTCTAATGTAAAAAAAGCGCAGTGTATAACTGCGCTTTTTTAGTTTACTTTTTAAATGGGAATGCATACTTTAAAATGCGCCCCATAACTTGACTAGACTGCTTAAATAAGCTGGCATTGTTATAATTTAAGCCATATTTACGGCATACTGCTTCTACTTTAGGTGCCATTGTTCTATAACGGCGCGCAGGTACATCTGGAAATAGATGATGTTCTATTTGATGACTTAAATGACCTGTCAGAATATGAAATAACTCTGAACCTTTTAAATTTGAAGAGCCACGAATTTGGCGCATATACCAATGCCCTTTGCTTTCATTTTGCAAAACTGTTTTTGGGAATACCTCAACATCTTTTGTAAAATGTCCACAGAAAATCACACTGAATGTCCAAACATTGCGAATACCATTTGCAATTAAGTTTCCAACGAGCACAGGAACTGCACTTGGTCCTGCAATCAAAGGAAAAAATACATAGTCCTTAAATAATTGTTTCGCGACTTTATCTTGAACGGGCTTCCACTCATCCCATAACTCTTTTTTCGTCTTACGCCCTACAAAGAATTTTCCAAGTTCAAGATTTTGTATCGCAACCCCCCACTGGAATAGCACACAAAATGGAAGACTATATAAAGGTTGTAATAAATGACCTTTTTTCCACCGTTGCTCAGGAAAAAGACGAAGCAATCCATAACCAATATCATCATCCATACCTTTAATATTAGTATATGTATGATGCGTATAGTTATGTGTTTGACGCCAGTTATCTGCCGTACCAACAATATCCCATTCGTAGTTTTGTCCCATAAACTTTGGATCGTTCATCCAGTCATATTGACCATGCATTACATTATGGCCAACTTCCATGTTCTCTATAATTTTAGAAACACCAAGCAGACCAGCACCTAAAATAAGTGCTGGTGGGAACCATCCTGCAAATAACAATGCACGTCCTGCAATTCCTGTATAACGAACAGCCGAATATACTTTACGAATATATTTTGCGTCCTTTTCACCTAAGTCATCTAAAACTTCTTGTTTAATCTGATCCAATTCTTGAGCCAAACCATCTAATTCAGTTTGTGTTAACTCACGATTTTTAGGATTCTTAAAAAATTCTGTTTTCACCCGCATATTCATGATATGGCTCTCTTATAAATCTAAAACAAGGTCTGATTTTGCAGAACTAACACAAATCCGCAATGAACTGCCAGGCTCTGAGTTTTCTGACTGTGTGGCTATATTCTTTGTTGTTCCTGTTACTTTATGACAAGAACACTTATTACAAATTCCCATACGACAACCTGAAATAGGTTTCTCATTTGCATTTTCAAGCGCATCTAAAATAGACTGCCCTTTCGGAATTTCAATTGTCCGATTTGAACGAGTAAGCGTTACCTGTACTGTTCCCACTTCTGTATTTTCAGAAGGAGATAAACTAAATGCTTCACTTTCAAAGAATTTCGCATCTTGAAAAACTTGCTGTGCTAACTGAACAAATCCAGATGGCCCACAAGCAAATACAACTTTATGATCAAGATTTTCAATTTCTTGTGCATGCTCTTCATTTAAACGCGATGCTGTGGCTGTTTCCGATTGCGTATAAAAAACATCAAAGGTAAATTGAGAATATGTTGTAGCCCATTGCTCAAAAATATCTACAAAAGCAGCCTGATCTTCATACTTAACCCAATACAGTAAATGTATTTGATAGTTTGCTAATTCACCAGATTTTGCCAATGCATACAACATACTATACATTGGCGTAATACCACTTCCCGCAGCCAATAGAATTAACTGTTTATCATCATAATTTTGCGGCAACATTTCGCCATAGGGCTGACCAAATTCGATCACATCACCAATTTTAGATGTTTCACATAGCCAAGTACTTACTCTCCCATCTGGTACTTTTTTTAGTGTCAGTTTTACATGTTGCTCATCCAATTGAGTCAAACTATACGTTCGCTCTAATCGACGGCCATCAATTTCAACAATAACAGGGTGATGCTGACCAGCAATACCAAAGTTCATACGCTTACTACAACGTATTTTTAATGAAACAGTATCAGCAGTGATATACTCTTTTTGGCAAATCTGTCCCAATATTTGGCGTGTAGACCATAATGGATTAATTTTTTGCATCCAAAAATTAAGCAGATTGCTATCACAAACACTGCCTGATAAAAAATCTAAAGTTTGGCTTTTTCGCTGTACGACATGCATCTAGGTCATCTCTAATTTATGACTTTTGAATTATTATACACATGTATATATGTATGTATAGTATTTACTGACCTTGAAAACATTTCGTTACTCTATTCCTTATTTGATAAATATAAGGCTATAATTCAAAGTAAAGCTCATTTGCAATGGATAGTATGACCTCTTCTTCAACAACAAACTCTGATTCACTTGATGTCTCAGCAAGCCCTATAAAAACTTCAACACGTACAGTGGGTAGAAAAGCAACTATTACAAAAGAAGAGTTATTCCAAGCGACACTTAACCTTATTGGACCTCAAAAAAGTATCTCCTCTCTCAGCTTACGCGAAATCGCACGTGAAGCCAGTATTGCTCCAAATAGTTTTTATCGTCATTTTAAGGATATTGACGAACTTGCAATCGAACTGATTAATCGTGCTGGTCTTGTTTTACGTCAAATTATTCGTGAAGCTCGACTTAAAGCAACACAACAAGAAAGTATTATTCGTTCATCAGTCGAAATATTCTTGCAACAGCTCGATACAGATGAGGGCTATTTAAGCCTGCTTTTACGTGAAGGATACACTGGTTCAATTTCATATAAGCAAGCTGTAGAACAACAGCTGAACTTTTTTCAACAAGAATTACAAGAAGATTTAGTTCGCTTAGAAGATTTGCACAATAGTAAAATGGCACACCCTGAAATTGTTGCAATTGGTATTACACAGCTTGTATTTAATATGGGCGCAAAAGTTTTAGACCTACCGCCTAAAGAACGCCGTAGAACTGCTGAACAAACTATGCTGATGATACGCATGATTTTAGAAGGAGCACGAATTTTAGACCATAAGCACAAATAAAAGTTGAGCTCCTTTAAGTCATATTTCATAATATATCTATTACTATAAAGAAACCTTATTACTCATATACCTAATAAAAGCCGATAAACTATGAACCTATTCAGTGACCGCCAATGTGTTATTGCAAGCTATATTATTGTATTTATTGCATTAATTTGTATCATTCCACTGCATTTACTCTCTAGCTTCTTTGCAGGTTTTTTAATTTATGAAATTATTCGTTCATTAAACTCTATTATTGACCGTTATACCAAAAGTAATAAAACTAAAATTATTTCAAGTATTGTTCTTAGTCTACTTATCGTATCTATCCTTATTTTAGGTTTAACGAGCTTAATAAATTTCGTACTCCACGACCTACAAGGCTCTGGATTAACCGCCTTTAGTAATCAAATTGATAAAACATTAGCAAGTATTCAACAAGAAATTGCTCATTACTTACCAAGCTATATTCCAGATGATGTCTCAGACACAAAAGACAATATTGTTGATTTTCTAAAAGATAATATAGAAACTTTGCGACATGCAGGTACAGACTTATTACATAATATTGCAACAGCACTCATTGGTCTTATTGTGGGTATTTTGGTTTCAATGCAAACTCGTTCAAAGGAAAATGAGCCTGCTTTTAAAACAGCAATGTTTGATCGTGTGACTTATCTTGCAACTTCATTTCGTAATGTTGTTTTTGCACAAATCAAAATTTCACTTATTAACACAGTATTATTTATTATATTCGCTTTTATTTTACTTCCTATATTTCATGTCACCTTACCATTTATTAAAACACTCACCATTTTAACGTTTATTTTTGGTCTAATTCCTATTGCAGGTAATTTAATCTCTAACTCGCTTATTGTTATTGCAGGACTGACGATCTCCTTACCCGTATCTACAGCATGTTTAGTCTACTTAGTACTTATACATAAACTTGAATATTTTATTAATGCACAAATCATTGGCACAAAAATTAATGCAAAGGCTTGGGAAGTATTACTTGCCATGCTTATCTTTGAAGCAGTTTTTGGCATGGGTGGGCTCATTGCTGCTCCTATCTTTTATGCTTATTTAAAACTCGAGCTTAAACAAGCAAAAATGATCTAAATAAAAAAAGCCCTCATATTGAGGGCTTTTTTATCATCTAATTAAGCTTTTACTGTAACTAGAATCTGAATTGCTTCAGGCGTTACAGAAAGATGATCCAATAAACTTAAACCTTCTGCTTGTAATCGCTGTAATCGTTCAATTTCATCTTTACGAATACTTGGATTAAATGCTTTCAAATAAGTTAAACGATCAATCTCATATTGCCACTGTTTCCCATAATTCTCTTTAGCTTGCTCTTTCAACATCGGTAGCTTTTCTTTTGCTAAACCTAAAGCTTGCTCATAACGCTCTTCAACAGTATCACGTCGAGCCTTAACAATTTGACGACAACTATTACCATCTAAATGTTTAAGGTGTGGGCGCAAGATTTCAGGAGCAATTTTTTGTGACAGATCTTGTCCATTTTCACTGAGTAACACACGGATTAATTGCGTTGGCAAACTTGCAGGAAGACTCAATGCTTTTGGTGCAATAACATCTACCTTAAACCATACTTCAACCAATACAGCCCCAGGTTTAATCGCATTTGATTTAAGTAAGGCAACATTCGTACTACCAAAAGATTGTGTACGAATCATTTCCATCATACTTTCAATGAATGGATGCTCTAAGGTTAAATACTGTGCATCTTCACGAATTTGCGCTTGATCACGATAGAACGTTGCCGTCATACCATCTTCTTCAAGTGTTAAACCTTGCACCTGCATTTGGTCCGTTGGCTTAATAATTACTGTGCCATTACTTTGCTCATCAAAATCGATATTTGTAGAAGACATAAATCTTTTTACAAACATTGGTAATGTTGAGTTGTCATCATAATCATCTAAAGCTTGCACAATATTCTGAGCCACAACAGGACGACATGAGTTATATTCGAGTAAGCGATCTCGACCTTCTTGCATTTCTTGCTCTAATGCCTGACGTTGAACAGTCACACGTGTTAGAACATCTTCAAACGCTTGACCTTTATTTTCAAGTAAGCAATCTTTCAACTCTACAATAAAGTTCTCTTGTAATGTCTGTGCTGTTGGCGAAATATGATTAAAAATATTTAACGCTTCATTATACCAACGGAACATTCTTTCTTGTGCTGTTCCTAGCAAGTAAGGTACATGAATTTGAATACGGTTTTCCTGACCAATACGGTCAAGACGACCAATACGCTGTTCAAGCACATCAGGATTTGCAGGCAAGTCAAATAAAATTAGATCGCTTGCGAACTGGAAGTTACGCCCCTCTGAACCAATTTCAGAGCATAGTAAAATTTGTGCGCCGCCATCTTCAGCAAAATATGCCGCAGCCTGATCTCGCTCTAACAAACTCATACTTTCATGAAACATTGCTGTACGAATACCTGCATGCAAACGTAAGGCATTCTCTAATGCTTCTACCACAGGGCCACTGCGTGCAATCAGTAAAACTTTTTTCTGTTTGAGATCCTTCCGTAAAATCTCCATGAGCCATTCAACACGTGGGTCATGTTGCATCCAAGCACCATCAATTTGCGCTTCTTCAGGCCACATTTGTTCACGTAACTTACCATTTTTAGACCATGTACTTGGTGCAGGTAATGGTGCAGGCTGACAGTCTCGACCCGGGAAACCTTGAATGGCCTCGCGAGTATTCCTAAATAAGATACGTCCTGTACCATGACGATCAAGAAGTTCTTGAATCGCTTGATAACGTTGGTCTTCCTGATCTTGTATGCGATGCCCAAGTAGCTTTTCTACAATTTGTAGATGATCTTCTGTGAGCGGTATATCAGACATTAAAACTTCAGCAATTTTTGCAGTATGTTTATACTTTTCTTCTTCATCTAAGAAACGATCTAAACTACTAAAACGCTGTGGATCTAATAAGCGTAAACGTGCAAAGTGGCTTTCTACACCCAATTGTTCAGGTGTCGCAGTTAAAAGTAAGACACCTGCGGTTTGCTCTGCAAACTCATCTACAAGATCATAGCGGTCATTGCCGCCTTCTTCTTCATTCCACATCAAATGATGTGCTTCATCGACAACGAGTAGATCAAATCCTGCTTCTAACGCTTGCTCACGTAAATCTTCGTGATCGACCATTAAGTCTACGCTTGCAATAATACACTGTTCCGTATGGAATGGGTTTAGCTCAGGATCATGTTCACGAATTGCTGCTGTACGCGTCAAATCAAAAATAGAGAAGTTTAGATTGAAACGGCGACGCATTTCAATCATCCACTGATATTGTAATGAATCAGGAACAAGAATAAGAATACGCTCAGCACGCGCTGTTTTGAGCTGCTGATGGATAATTAAACCCGCTTCAATTGTTTTACCCAAGCCCACTTCATCGGCTAAAAGTACACGCGGTGCAAAACGCTTACCCACTTCATGTGCAATATAAAGCTGATGAGGGATTAAGCCTACTCGTGCACCAACCAAACCACGTAATGGATTTGATTGCATATTCGCTTGCATTTGTAATGCTTCTATACGTAAGTCATACCAAGCTTTTGAGTCCACTTGACTTGCAAGTATACGATCTAATGGTTTAGAAAGTTGAATATGTGCACCTAAACGCGTTTCATTGAGCATCTTTCTCTCAACTTCACCATTTTCTAATGTACGCACAGCATGATAACGGATAACACCAAATCGCTCTTCAGCAGACTCAACATTCCAAATTAAACCTTCTTGATCATGTAACTCATCTTTCGTATTAAAAATAATACGAGATAATGGCGCATTCGTTTTTGCATAAACACGCGTTTCATCACTCTTAGGAAATAAAATGCTGACAGAACGCTCATCCACATCAATAACAACACCTAGACCGAGTTCCGTTTCTGTATCGGATAACCAACGTTGACCAATAGCGAACTGTTGCAATTTTCTCACCTTTTTTTAAAGTCATACTAAAAACAATGAAAGTGTTCTTAGTTTTAATACAAATATTTTCGCATAAAAATCACTAAAAAGTGAGTTTGAAATACGATCAATTTTTTAAAATATGTTAAAACGGTACAGCACATTCAAAATGTAACTGTTTGTCTGTATATGGATGGTAAAAATCTAACTGGTATGCATGTAAGCATAAACGATCTGACCATGTTTGCTGTTCAGCTGATGCATACAATGTATCACCAACTATAGGATGTCCCAAATACTGCATATGAACACGCAACTGATGAGCACGACCTGTAATAGGTGTTAATTGAACACGTGTCACCCAATGACCATTGAGTTCAAACTGCTCTAATACTTCCCAATGCGTAATCGCAGGCTTCTTGTGAGATTCATCTACAATATGTAATGGCGGACGTGTTTCATCGTAAATTACTGGAATATTAATTTCACCTTGGCCTGTTAACTTTCCAACAACCAAAGCTTGATATATTTTTTTTGTTTGACGCTCTTGAAACTGTCTAGAAATTTTATTTTGCCCAAGTCTTGTTAAAGCAAAGACTAAAATCCCAGATGTATCTCTATCTAATCTATGAATCAATAATGTTTTTGGTTCTAACGCAGTCAATCTTGTAAGTACACTGTCATACAGTGCTTCACCTTTACCTGGCACACTGAGTAATCCTGCAGGCTTATGAACAATCATAAAGTCTACATCACGATGAATCAAATGTTCGGTTAGAAAATTACTCAAAACTTAGTCCCAAGCCAATCGCGAAAAATAAGGCGTGCCATGATAAAAAGCTTAGATTAGAAATACAATAGAAAATGTCTTACATATTGTATTTTTTAATAATTTATATGGTTTTCAGGTAAATACGTCATATTTTGTATTAGATACATACAAAGAATTTATTGAATAGCATAAAAAAAGCCACTGAACTATTCAGTGGCTTTTTAGAATTTGGCGGAAGCGGTGAGATTCGAACTCACGGAGGGGGTAAACCCTCGTCGGTTTTCAAGACCGGTGCATTAAACCGCTCTGCCACGCTTCCATGTGCGGTATATTATAAATATTCCTGCCTTTGATCAAGCAGTTTTAAACAAAAAATGACTCAACTGAATATTGTTTCGCCAAATTATGAATTTTTGATTAAAAAGTAACTTTACGAATGCCCTTTTGGTACAAGTTTTGAACTGTGGTGCAATTTTGCAACTGAGAATATATATAAGCAAGCGATTAAACTTAGTACCGCAGAACTCATAAGCCAAAATGCTGGTGTACTTTGACTTCCTGTTTCTTTAACAATATATGTTGAAATTACAGGTGTTAAGCCACCAAATACCGATGTAGCTAAACTATATGCAATTGAGAAACCTGCTGTACGCACAGATGCTGGCATAATCTCTGTTAAAGTTACCACCATTGCACCATTATAAAAACTATACATTAGAGAAAAACAGCTTAAGACGATCAACATTCTTGTAAGTGTAATTTCTGTAGTAAGCCAGTTTAGAAGTGGATATGCAGAAAATAAAATCAGAATTGTCATTGTCATCAACATGACTTTACGTCCAAATTTATCTGCTAGCATTCCACCAATAGGCAATAGAATAAAGTTACTTACTCCAACAGCAATTGTCGCAATAAGACTTTGCTTCGTTGTGAGATGTAATACTTCTTTACCATATGTTGGTGTATATACCGTAATAAAGTAGAACATCGTTGTTGTGGTTGCGACCATAAGCATTCCTGCAACGACGACTTTCCAATTACTTAATAAAGTCGCAAAAATTTGCTGCATTGTTGGAATTTCTTTTCTATTTTCAAATGCTTCAGTTTCTTTTAGATTTCCACGCAAATAGAAAATCACTGGAATAATAATACAGCCAACAATAAATGGTATACGCCAAGCCCATTGTGAGACTTGCTCAACTGTGAAAATTTGGTTTACAGCAAAACCCAATACAGCCGCAAAAATAACAGCTATTTGCTGACTTGCCGACTGCCAACTGGTAATAAACCCTTTATTATGCTCATCTGCAATTTCTGACAAATATACAGAGACACCGCCAAGCTCTACACCCGCAGAGAAGCCTTGTGCTAAACGACCAACCAATATGAGCAGTGATGCTGCAAGACCAAGCGTTTCATAGCCAGGTGTAAAAGCTATTACCAAAGAGCCAAAAGCCATAATGGTTAGCGTCACCATCAGCCCTTTTCTTCTACCTATACGATCAACATATGGACCCAATACAAGCGCACCAATTGGTCTCATAAAAAAACTAACTGCAAAAATTAAAAATGTTTTAATAAGCGCCGCATAAGTACTCTCTGAATGGAAAAATGTTTCTCCAATAAATTTGGCGTATAACCCAAAGAGAAAAAAGTCATATTGCTCTAAAAAATTCCCACTTGTGACATTAAAAATATCACGTATACGAGATTGCTGACGTCCTGCTTGCATCTCGACACTCCTAGTCGCTTTACTAAACTAACCCAAAGCGTATGTATAAAACGTTTACTGAAACTTAAAAAAATCTTACCTATAGACTAAAGAATGGCCGTTTTTATACTAAAGTAGAAATCACTTTTTCTTTTTTCCTCAATAAAAAAGGATGGCTGAGCCATCCTTTTTATAACAGTATTTTATTTACGATTAACGTTTATCTAAAGAAATCGCACCAGGACCCGCTACTGCCAATAATAGAAAGCCACCCATAATACTAACGTTTTTATAAAAATTAATCATATTCATTTGAACTGCATCACCTGTCATCGACCAATACGCATGACCAATAATAGCTGTACCCAAAGTATATAGTGCAAAGACAATAGCTAATGGTCTAGTATAAAATCCAAGTATAATAAGAATTGAACCCACTACCTCTATTAATACTGCAATTGCTGCTGCAAGACCGGGCAATGGCGCATGTAAAGATGCCATATAACCGACTGTCCCACTAAATCCAATCATTTTAGGCAATCCAAAAAGGATAAATAAAACGATAAGTAAGATACGTGCAACAAGTAAGAAAAATGATTTTGATGATCCGAAATCGAAATAACGTAGATTATTCACTGTAGTATTCCTATATTTGGTAACTTATATAATATGTACTTATTTTAGTCATTCATGATTTAAAGAAAACATCACAAAAAGCCTTCTCTGTTCTATAAATAGAACGAGATAATTTCTATTTATTTTCCATGTAAGCAAAGACTTTCTTAAAATTAATATTATCCATGCATTTAGAGTGTATTATTTTATAATTTTTTTGTTTTGATACACTATAAATCGATTAATGTATTCCTGCATTTTGCACCAAACGCGTAATACCTGTAACAATCATATCTATCGCAATCGTACCAATCAGCAGAGCTGATAAGCGACCAACAATATCAAAGTAATAATCGACATACTTTGCATGCTTATAGCGCAAATTATCATGCAAAAATTTCATTAGCATTAAAATAGAAGATGTCAGCAATAAGGTCACGGCAATAACTGCTATTGCACCCCAAATTTTTATATCCATACCCATTACAACAGCAGCACTAATCGTACCCGGCCCAATCATAAAAGGCATGGCAACCGTCCCTGCTAGATGCTCAGGTGCAGCACGAATATCACCAATCGTGTCTGCACCTTGAAAGACATAGCGATAGCCAATCACCAAAAAGATGATTCCTCCAAATATTTGAAATGATTCAAAACGTACATTTAAGTATCTATTAAAAATCGCTTCACCACCCCACGCAAAAAAAACAAATACTGCATAGGCAATAAAACTGCCTTGTATTAATGCTTTATTAAATATTTTCGCATCTGTGTTTCTAATCATCCCAACCATATAAATACTCATAAGGAATGGGTTTAGAAGCGAAAATAACAACGCAAACGAGTGAATATAAGAGGTTAACATCTTATGGCGCTACTCAAAAATACTAGTCTTTAGGGTCTGGGAAACTTAGTGTTTTACCTACTGTTGTTTCACGGTTTAAGTGCAAGAATGTTAAATGACGTTCATATTTATCTAACACATCATTAATGACTTGCTCTTTGTCATAGCCCATTAAGTCATTCCCCTGACTACCTTCAAACAAGAATGTTTCTAAGCGGTAGTAATAAGTATTTCCTAATTTGCTACGTTTACTAAATTCAGGGGCATGATAACGCTGTGGCCAAATTTGGTAAACAAAATTTTGCTCGTCATGTAAATCCACCGTTAAGTCAATATGGTAAAGTTCGCTATCTAGCTCCTCTTCCATATTATTAATCGATAGATTAACAGCAACCCCCTTTTCTTTCAGCTCTTTCATTACTTCTTCTAATGCTGGATTACATACATCATTCAGCATCTGTAATGTTGCTTTTTTCCCGGGATGGTGCATTACACGTGATAAACGTTGTTTCCAATTTAAAATATCAACGTTACCAACTACAGGGGCTGCATTTAACAATGCACTTTGTGAACGATGATCTTCTAACCTTAATGATTTTAAAATGCCTATCATCACAAAAATCATCACAAAGCTAAATGGTAATCCCATGATGACGGTTGCTTTTTGCAAAGTACTAATACCATTCGACATCAGCATTGCAATTGTAAGAACACCAATGACGACAGACCAGAAAATACGAATCCAGTTCGGAGCATCACTATTTACATCTTTTAAGCGATAACAGAAGCTACCAAGAACAATTGCCCCAGAATCTGCTGAAGTTACATAGAACAATAAGCCTGTAATAAAGGCTAAAACAGCAGTAAACGAGAACCATGGGTAGAAAGATAAGAGCTTGTAAAAACCAAGTTCAGGCTTTGCTAAAATTTCTTGAGCAAACTGTAAATTACCATGAATAATTTGGTACAACGCACTATTACCCATAACAGATAACCATGCAATAGTGAATAAGATAGGAATAATTAAAGTACCTACAACAAACTCACGAATTGTACGACCTTTTGAAATACGTGCTAAGAACAAGCCAACAAATGGCGCCCATGCAATCCACCAAGCCCAAAAGAATAGCGTCCAGTCACGAACCCACTCTGTTGTATGCTTATTCTGATCTTGGTTATATGCAAAAGTATCTAAGGTCATTGATGTAAAATGACTAAGATAATCACCAATATTTAGAACTAAGCCATTGAGTAAAAACTTCGTATCGCCTAAGAATAAAATAAATAGTAAAAGACCAATTGCGAAGTAAATATTTAACTCAGCAAGGAATTTTACACCCTTATCTACGCCCGTTGTTGCGGAAATAATACTAATACATACGGCAAAAACAACCAGCCATGATTGCACAGTTAAACCTTCGTGCACACCAAAAATTAGTGATAAACCATAGTTTAACTGTACAACCCCAATACCACAGGTCGTTGCAAGACCAAAAATTGCACCTAAAATTGCAGCAATATCTACAAGGTGCCCGATCATGCCATTCACCCGATCTCCAAATATTGGATAAAGTGCAGAACGGACAGTCAGTGGTAAATTATAACGGTAAGCAAAATAGCCAAGTGCAATACCAATTAAGGCATACATACACCAGCCCGTTAGGCCATAGTGGAAAATAGTCCATGTAATTGCTTGGTGTGCAGCATCAATTGTTTGACCTTGTCCAACAGGGGGCTGCATGTATTGTGTAATCGGTTCAGCCACTGAGAAGAACATTAAGTCAATGCCTATTCCCGCTGCAAAGAGCATAGATGCCCAACTGATCATACTAAATTCAGGTTTAGAGTGTTTAGGCCCTAACTTAATTTCACCATAGCGAGAACAAGCAAGAAAAAGAACAAAAACAATATATAAGGAAGCTATTGCAAAGTAATACCAGCCAAATGTAGATGTTACCCAATCTAATACCACATCTAACGCTTTCGAAGCTTCGGCATTAAAAAAAATGGTAAATAGGGAAAACACCACCACAAGTCCCGCAGAAAAATAAAAAACCACACGGTTAAGTTTATCTTCAGTCGGTACAATCTTGTGAGTACTGGAGGAGTTATCTTGATTCATACAATCCTCTTTTTATTCATAAAAAATAACTTTTACTTGATGTAAAAGTTTTAAATGCACAAACTTGTGTCTAACTTATAAGCACCTTTATTCACCATAATACTCAGATTATAGATATTTAGGCACTTATACATTCGATGTAGCTACTGCACTTTATTTTTCGAAGATGTCACACATCTAGGACAGGTCTGCAAACCTGATGGTTCATCTAAAAAGCGAGAAATGAATGAATCTTTCATATTTATAATAGAATTAACTCGCCGAGTTAAAACTATAGAATAACGATATGACAGAATATAGATCCAGTTACAAAGATACTGATTGAATCTTATTCGGTTTACACCAACTTTAATACCTTAAAAAGGATTAAAGGATAAATTATGGCATACAGTACATCCTACTGTATTTAAAAACCCTCACGACTTTAATGTTCCACCTAAGTTTCATCAAACCTAGCCCTAATAACTAAACAACTACTCATTTAGAAACGAAAATACAGTAAATCAACAACATTTTCATGGTCGATTATACACCAATTGATTGAACGTTCAATCAATGATATATTATTGTGCAAATCAGGCGATATTATCGTTAAAATACATCATTTCTTAACATGAAGATGGCATTAGGTAGTATGAATACAAGTCGAGTAAAACCTGAGCACATTCGTCGCGAGCAGATTATGAATGCTGCTTTTGATGTTATTTATGAACTTGGTTTAACCAATACGACCATTGCCAAAATTGCAGCAAAAGCAGGGTTATCCACAGGTATTGTGAGCCATTACTTTGGTGATAAACAAGGTTTAATTAATGCTTGCATGCGTGCAATGCTGAATGAGCTAAGACTGCAAACAGATCAATATCGGGCAGACTCAGATAGCCACCCTGCTGAAACGATTAAAGCAATTATTGACTCAAATTTCGATGCAAGCCAAACAAGTGCGAAAGCAATGCGCTTATGGCTAGAGTTTTGGGCAGCAAGTATGCATACCCCTGAACTACAACGTTTGCAAAAAGTAAACGATCAAAGATTATACTCTAATTTAAGGTATTACTTCCTTAAATTGTTACCAGAACAACAAGCAGATATTGCAGCACGAGGTATGGCAGCACTCATTGATGGTCTTTGGTTACGAGGTAGCTTAATGAGCTATCAAGATACATTTGATGCAGCGCAAGCACGCCATATTGCTTACAACTATTTAAATACACAGATTAAGTTGCAGGAGATTGAATCATGAGTAACACACCTGTTCATCCGCTTTATATTCACGGTGAATACGTAAATTCATCACAAGATAAAACCTTTGACACCATAAACCCTGCAACTGGTGAGGTTATTGCACATATTCAAAGTGCATCTAAAGAAGATGTACAAAAGGCTGTTGAAAGTGCACAGCAAGGGCAAAAAGTTTGGGCTGCTATGACAGCTGTAGAGCGTGCACGTATCTTACGTCGCGCTGTAGATCTACTTCGTGAACGTAATAATGAGCTAGCAGAACTTGAAACTTTAGATACAGGTAAAGCATATAGCGAAACATCTACAGTAGATATTGTTACAGGTACAGATGTTTTAGAGTATTACGTAGGTCTCGCAACTGCAATTCAAGGCGAACAAGTCCCTTTACGTGACTCTAGCTTTTTCTATACACGTCGTGAACCTTTAGGTGTTGTCGCAGGTATTGGTGCTTGGAACTACCCTATTCAAATTGCACTTTGGAAATCTGCACCGGCTCTTGCAGCAGGTAATGCCATGATTTTCAAACCAAGTGAAGTTACACCACTCACTGCATTTAAATTGGCTGAAATTTACACTGAAGCAGGTGTGCCTGCTGGCGTATTTAACGTTGTTCAAGGCTTTGGTGAAGTTGGTGCAATGCTTGCAGAGCATCCTGTCATTGAAAAAATATCATTTACAGGCTCTGTCCCTACAGGCAAAAAAGTAATGGCAACTGCTGCAAGTTCTTCTTTAAAAGAAGTAACTATGGAGCTTGGTGGTAAGTCACCACTCATTATTTGTGAAGATGCAAACCTTGAACGTGCAGCAGATGTTGCAATGATGGCTAACTTCTTTAGTACAGGTCAAGTATGTACAAATGGTACACGCATATTTGTTCCTAAAGCCCTCAAAAATGATTTTGAACAGGCTCTTCTAAAACGCGTAAAAAATATTCGCCTTGGGCACCCAATGGATGAACAAACCAATATGGGGCCTTTAGTCAGTTTCCCACATATGGAAAAAGTACTTTCTTATTTAGAAAAAGGTAAAGTACAAGGTGCAACTGTACTTTGCGGTGGTCAACGTGCAACAACAGATTCACTTGCACAAGGTGCTTATGTAGAGCCAACAATTTTCACTGATTGTTCAGATGATATGGACATTGTAAAAGATGAAATTTTTGGCCCTGTGATGAGTGTACTCACTTATGAAACAGAAGAAGAAGTGATTACTCGTGCAAACAATACTCACTTTGGTCTTGCTGCGGGTGTTGTCAGTGAAAATATATCACGTGCACATCGTATTATTCATCAAATTGAGGCGGGTATTTGTTGGATTAATACTTGGGGAGAATCACCTGCAGAAATGCCTGTGGGTGGCTACAAACAGTCAGGCGTTGGGCGTGAAAATGGGATCTCAACTTTAGAGCACTATACACGCATCAAATCTGTACAAGTTGAAATGGGCGAATACGCGTCTATTTTCTAAAGCTTCTCCTCATTTGAGGTATACACATATGCTGTATGCCTCTTTCCTATATTACCGCTAAACAATAAGGATAGAATTATGGCAAATCAAGAATATGACTACATTATTGTTGGTGCTGGTTCCGCAGGTAATGTACTTGCAACACGCCTCACTGAAGATAAAGATACAACAGTTTTACTCCTAGAAGCAGGTGGTCCTGACTACCGTGCCGATTTTCGCACACAAATGCCAGCTGCCCTTGCATACCCACTTCAAGGTCGCCGTTATAACTGGGCATATGAAACAGACCCAGAACCAAACATGAATAACCGCCGTATGGAGTGTGGTCGTGGTAAAGGTTTAGGTGGCTCATCATTAATTAACGGGATGTGTTACATTCGTGGTAACGCGATGGATCTTGACGGCTGGGCAAAACTTCCCGGCTTAGAAGATTGGTCATATGCAAACTGCCTGCCTTACTACCGTAAAGCTGAGACACGTGATATTGGTCCAAATGACTATCATGGTGGTGAGGGCCCTGTTAGTGTGGCTACACCAAAAACTGGCAACAATGTTTTATTCCATGCAATGGTTGATGCTGGTGTTGAGGCAGGCTATCCACGTACAGACGACCTAAATGGCTACCAACAAGAAGGTTTTGGCCCGATGGATCGTACAGTAACGAAACAAGGTCGCCGTGCAAGTACTGCTCGTGGTTATCTTGATACTGCTAAAAAACGTTCAAATATCACGATTGTGACACATGCGGTCACAGATAAGGTTTTATTTTCAGGTAAACGCGCAACAGGCGTACAGTATCTTCAAGGTGAAAGCACTACACCAACGGTTGTAAAAGCTCGCCGTGAAGTACTTATTTGTTCAGGAACCATCGCATCTCCACAAATTTTGCAACGCTCAGGGGTTGCAGATCAGGCATTTTTAGAAGAACTTGGTATTCCTGTTGTTCATCATTTACCGGGTGTTGGTGAAAACTTACAAGATCACTTAGAACTGTACTTACAATATGCAGCAAAGAAGCCTGTATCTCTTTACCCTGCTTTGCAGATGCATAACCAACCTGCAATTGGTGCAAAATGGTTATTCTTAGGTGAAGGGGTTGGTGCGTCAAACCAATTCGAAGCAGGCGGTTTTATTCGTAGTCGTCCTGAGTTTGAATGGCCTAATATTCAATACCACTTCTTACCTGTTGCCATTAACTACAATGGTAGCAACGGCGTACAAGAACACGGCTTCCAAGCTCATGTAGGTTCTATGCGTTCACCATCTCGTGGTCGAGTACGCATTAAATCATTAAACCCACATGACCACCCAAGCTTATTGTTCAACTACATGTCTACAGAACAAGATTGGCAAGAATTCCGTGACTGTATTCGTTTAACACGTGAAATTATGCATCAACCTGCTTTAGATGAATATCGTGGTCGTGAAATTAGTCCGGGTAAAGATGTTGTCACTGATGAACAACTTGATGAGTTCGTGCGTAATCATGCAGAAACGGCGTACCACCCATGTGGTAGCTGTAAAATGGGTACGGACGATATGGCTGTGGTAGATCATGAAGGTCGTGTACACGGCTTAGAAGGTTTACGTGTCGTTGATGCATCAATTATGCCTATTATTATTACGGGTAACCTTAATGCAACGACCATCATGATTGGTGAAAAAGTTGCAGATGCAATACGTGGACAAAAATTACCGCGTTCAACTGCACCGTATTATAAAGCAGATAACAAACCTGTACGCGAAGCACCAAAGCGTGAATTTACTGAAGATATGATGCAATAGTTTTTATTGCTTTCATGAACTAAAAAAGGACTGCACAAGCAGTCCTTTTTTATACTTTGAATATTAGTTAGCTAAAACTTTTGCAATAGATTCAGCAACATAATAAACATTCTTTTGGTTTAAGCCTGCAACACACATACGACCACTACGAAGTAAGTAAATTGCATAGTCTTCACGCAATGAATCTACTTGCTCAGGTGTTAAACCTGTGTAGCTAAACATACCACGTTGTTTTACTAGGTAATCAAAGTTTTTACCCGGTAAACGCTTTTCAAGCTCATCACGTAAGATCGTACGCATTTTTGCGATACGCTCACACATACCTTGTAGTTCAGCTTCCCAATCTGCACGCAACGTATCATTTTCTAATACTGCATCTACAAGTAACGCACCTGTTGTTGGTGGGTTAGAATAAACACGGCGTACTGTTGCTTTTAACTGACCAAATACATTTTCAGCGCTTTCAACTGTTTCTGAAACAACAGTTAATCCACCAACACGCTCACCATAAAGTGAGAAAATTTTAGAGAAAGAGTTACTTAAAATAAACTTAGCACCTGCTTTATCTAATGCACGAATCAGATAAGCATCTTTGTCTAGACCTTCAGCAAAACCTTGGTATGCGATGTCTAAGAAAGGAATAACTTTACGTTCAAGTAATACTTCAATCACTTTATCCCATTGCTCAGGCACCAAATCTGCACCTGTTGGGTTATGACAGCAAGGGTGTAACAATACGATGTCATTTTCAGGAAGTTGCTTTAAGCAATCTAACATCGCTTCAAATGCAACACCATTTGTTTGTGCATCAAAATATGGATATTCAGCAGTTTCAAAACCTGCACCTTGGAAAATTGCAATATGATTTTCCCAAGTTGGCTGACTTACCCATACTTTCGATTTTGGAAAGTATTTCTTTAGAAAATCTGCACCAATCTTCAATGCACCTGAACCACCAAGTGTCTGAATCGTAACAGCACGTTTTTCAGCTCTTGCAGTACTTTCTTCACCCAATAACAACGCTTGTGTTGCATCGCAGTAGCTTTTTAAACCAGACATTGGTAAATAAAGTTTTGCTTTATCTACATTTTTACCAACTTCTAAAGCGGCTGTCTTTACTGCATTAAATTGCGGAACAATACTTTCTTCGTTGTAATATAAGCCAATACTTAAATTAACTTTATTGTCACGCTCATCTTTTTGGAATTTTTCCATTAGTGTTAAGATTGGGTCGCCTGCATACGGCTCAACATGCTGAAACATAATTCACTCTGTCCACTCTATTGTTTCATCATTATATACATAGATTTATACTCAGGTGTGCATAGATTTCACACAAACACAAAAAAATATGCCCGACTATAGTCTTATTGTTTTATGAATATAAAGGTTCATTTACTGAACCAAATATTTTTCTCACCCTGCTCTATTTTTTCTAAAATAGGACAGTCTGCATTTTCATTTCCTGAACAACATTCAGCAGTTTCTTTCAATACAGATACCATCGATTTTAGTTGCTCAATTTGAGTGTTCAATTGTGCAATATGCTTAGTTGCCAATGCCTTTACTTCTGCACTATGGCGGTCTTTATTGCGCCATAGCTGTAACAAGGCTTTCGTTTGCTCTGTGGAAAAATTCAATGCTTTTGCATGTAATATAAACTGTAATGTCTGAACATCTGCCTGTTCATAAAAACGATAACCTGCATCTGTCCTTTTTACTTTAGGTAAAAGCCCAATAGATTCATAGTAACGGATCATCTTATTAGACAATCCAGTTTTCTTTGAAACTTCACCTATATTCATCTATATATCTCTATTTCATATCGGATAACTAAAACGCTTTAAACGCAATGCATTTGTCAGTACAAATACTGAAGACAATCCCATTGCAAATGCTGAAATCATTGGCAATAACAATATATGATAAAAAGGATATAAAGCACCTGCTGCAATTGGAATTAATGCAATATTATAAATAAATGCCCAAAAAAGATTTTGTTGTATATTGCGAATTGTAGCTTTGCTTAACGCAATTGCCTGCGTCACAGTTTGCAAATTACCAGACATCAACACCACATCTGCGGACTCAATCGCAACATCTGTTCCCGTACCTACAGCTAAACCAATATCTGCTGTTGCCAATGCAGGAGCATCATTAATACCATCGCCAACATAACCTACCTTTCCATAAGTTTGCTGCAATTTTTGAATAGCATCTACTTTGCCTTGTGGCAATACTTCTGCAATTACATCGTCAATTTTCAGTTTTTGTGCAATTGCACGTGCCGTTTTGTAGTTATCTCCACTAATCATCACCACTTTCAGCCCAAGCTCATGTAACGATTGAATTGCTCGATAAGTCGATGGCTTAATATCATCTGCAACCGCAACAATGGCAACCACCAAGTTTTCAATTGCAATGTAAAAAGGCGTTTTTCCATCTTCAGCAAGCTGTTCAGCTTTAACTGCAAAAGGCTTTATATCTAAATCTAGTTTTTCCATAAAACGGTCTGCACCAATATATACAGACTTTTCATTAACAACTGCTTGAATACCGTAGCCTGCAATTACGCGCACTTCAGATGAATTAAGCAATGGAATTTGCTGTGCCTTTGCATGGTTTACAATTGCCTCAGCAACAGGATGCTCCGAATATTGCTCGACGGATGCCATATATTGTAAGACATCATCTTTATTTTGGTGATCTATCGTATCTAAGTCTGTTAGTTTTGGCTTACCTTCTGTCAGTGTACCTGTTTTGTCAAAGGCAATGACCTTTGCTTCTTTGAGCGTTTGCAACGCCTCGCCTTTTCGAAATAACACACCCATTTCTGCACCACGACCTGTGCTCACCATAATAGATGTTGGTGTAGCCAAACCCATTGCACAAGGGCATGCGATAATAAGTACCGCAACTGCATTCACAAGCGCAAAAGAAAATGCTGGGCTCGGTCCGAAAACTAACCATGCAATAAAGGTTAATGTTGCCAAGCCAATCACAACAGGTACAAACCACATAGTAACTTTATTCACAATACTCTGAATAGGTAACTTTGAGCTTTGTGCCTCTTCAACTAAACGAATAATTTGGGAAAGTACCGTATCGTTACCTGTTGCATTAACTTGAATATGCAGAATACCTTGCTGATTTACAGTTCCTGCGACAACGTGACTGTCTTTGTCTTTTTTTACAGCGATTGGTTCACCTGTAATCATAGACTCATCTACAAAACTATGACCATCAATTACAAGACCATCAACTGCGATCTTTTCCCCAGCTTGAACAACCACAATCATGCCATTGTGTACATCTGAAATATCTACTTCTTTCAGTTGACCATTTTGTAAAATGCGGGCTGTTTTTGGCTGAATACCTATAAGACGCTCTATGGCCTGTGATGTTTTTCCTTTCGCTTTTGCCTCTAAGTAACGCCCTAATAAAATTAGCGTTACAATGACAGCCGCAGCTTCAAAGTAAACATTGATTGTATTTTGAGGTAATAAATTCGGTAGAAATGTAGCAATACAAGAAAAGCCATATGCAGCCAATGTACCTAACGCAACCAAAGAGTTCATGTCTGGCGCTAAACGCCATAAGGCAGGTAAACCTTTTTTATAGAACCTTCTTCCAGGGAACACCAACACAACGGTTGTCAAAATAAATTGAATATACCAACTCAGTTGTTGCCCAATGTGGGTTAATACAAATTTATGAAAAGACATCGAAAGATGTGTGCCCATCTCCAGAATAAAAACAGGCAACGTACAAATGAATGCAATAAACAAATCCTGTTTAAATAGCTGTGCTTCTGCTTCTCTCTTTACAGTCAATGATTCATCTTTTTCATTATTTTTTATTTTAAGTTGGGCGTCATATCCTGCCTTTTCTACAATTTGAACCAATAATTTTGGTTCTATATGCTCATCTGTTTCAACAGAAGCCGACTCAGTTGCCAAATTTACAGAGACATTTTTTACCCCTTCCACCTTACGCAATGCTTTTTCTACTCGCCCTACGCAAGAGGCACATGTCATTCCTTGTATTTCCAAATCAAGCGTTTTATTCTTTTGATTAACCTGTGATGCTGTATAACCCGCTTTTTCTATTGCTTTAAGCAATACTAAAGGTTGTAAATTTACACCTTCTATAACAGCTTTTTCTGTCGCTAAATTTACGGAAACTGCCTCTACACCCTGTTGTTTTTGCAATACTTTTTCAACACGTCCAACACAAGAGGCGCATGTCATTCCTTCAATATGAAGTATGACTTGCATCGTTTGTGGCATGATTGCTTCGTATCCCGCACGCTCAATAATTGAAACTATTTTTTCTTTATTTAAATCCCGCCCTAAAACTGCAACTTTCTCAGTTGCCAAGTTCACATTTACATCTTGTATATTTTCTTGCTTATGAAGGACTTTTTCTACTCGCCCGACACAAGACGCACATGTCATACCATGTACTGTAAACTCTAATCGTTCATATTCTTGAGCGCTCATATACGCCTCTATGCCTTTCTTTAGTCATTACATGTAAGTTTAAACCTTTACATCATGTTAAGGTCAAGCTTGACCTTATCCCTATGGTAAGGTTTAGACTCATACAACATAACCAACCTAAAGGTGCTTAAAATGCAATTTGAAATTCCGAATATGACGTGTGGTGGCTGTGCTCGTGGTGTAACAGCAATTATTAAAGACCTTGATGAAAATGCTGAAGTAGATATCAATTTAGAAAAAAAACTTGTTACAGTAAACACTCATGAAACTGAAGAAAATGTAAAAGCAGCATTAACAGAAGATGGCTTCCCTCCAATTACAAAATAATACAATTCTACAGATAATAAATATATTTTATATTATCTGTAGACCTTTCAATATTAATTCATTATTTATATCTATATAATAAAAATCATATTATTTATAATAAGATTATTTAGTAACCAAAATTATTGAATAATTAATTATTTAAAATAAATCTTAAAAGTGAATAAAAAAAGTACTTAATGAAAATATAAATCTATTTTATGTTTTTTTAGTTAAATATTTTTTAAGGAATATTTAATAAAATAAATAATCTCTTAGGAGGGTTATATGGAAATAGAAACAACAAAGGGTAGTTCTGTCCCCGTTAAAATATTTGCAATTATTTTAACATTATTCGCTTTACCTCTACTGTTCGGCGGTATTTACCTCACTACACTTGGTGGCTCGTGGTATTACTTAATTTCAGGATTGGTACTTGTGCTTTCAGGCATACTACTTTTCAAAAACAAACTCATCGGCGCAAAGATTTTTGGCGCTTTCTTTATTGCAACTATTATTTGGACAATCTACGAAACAGGTTCGCGTTTTTGGGGATGGATTCCTCGACTCGCGATTTTCGCTGTCTTCGCTTTTTTTCTTACATTATTACTGCCCAAAATCGGTCATGGCGTAAGCAAAAAAATATCTCGTATTCTTACAGGTATTATTGTTATTTGCTTTGCAATTGCACTTGCATGTGCATTTGTACCACATTATAGCTATAGTTCAGGTCAAGAAATCTCAGACCAACCATTGGTTAGCGGTGACGTAAGCAACGACCCTACACAATCAGATTCTGATTGGAAATACTACGGTCGTGATGCTGATGGCACACGTTATTCACCATTAAAACAAATTAATGCAGATAACGTTAAAAACCTACAACGTGCTTGGGTATATCACACAGGTGATTTACCGCCTGCAGGTAAAAAAGATGTTTGGGCTGCTGAACATACACCAATTAAAGTCGGTAATGGCTTATATGTATGTAGTGCAACCAACAATGTAAGTCGTATCGACCCTGCAACAGGCAAAGAGGTTTGGAAATTCAAATCGAATGTTGCTTATGACAGTATTCCGTATACTGCTGCTTGCCGTGGCTTAACTTACTATGAATCTAAAGTCATTCCACGTGGTCAAGCTTGCCATACACGTATTGTGGTTGGCACATTAGACATGCGTTTAATTGCTTTAGATGCAGAAACGGGGCAACCATGTGACAACTTTGGCGACCATGGTACAACTGACTTAAATAAAGGTCTTGGCTATACCGTACCAGGATTCGTTTCAGTAACTTCACCTGCTACGATTGTAGACGATACAATCATTGTAAACCACGAAGTGCGTGATAACCAACGTCGTTGGGCACCATCTGGTGTTATTCGTGGCTACGATGCAGAAACTGGTAAATTCAAATGGGCTTGGGACATGAAACGTCCGAATGACCATAGTGAACCAAAACCAGGACAAGAATATAGTCGTGGAACACCAAACTCTTGGGCACCAATGATCAGCGATGAGAAACTTGGTCTTGTTTACATTCCTATGGGTAACGCTGCTGCTGACCATTACACAGCAATGCGTAGTCCTGAAGAAGAAAAAGTAAATGCGGCAATGGTTGCACTAGATGCAAAAACAGGTGACTTACGTTGGGCATTCCAAACTGTACATAAAGATGTATGGGATCAAGATTTAGGTTCTCAACCAACACTTATCGACTATCCTGATGCAAATGGTAAGTCTGTGCCTGCAATGCTTGTGCCGACAAAACTTGGACAAACATTCTTATTAAACCGTGAAAATGGTAAACCACTCTCTCGCGTAGAAGAACGTCCTGTACCGACAACTGACGGCGTAAAAGATGATCCACGTTCGCCAACTCAACCATTCTCAGTTGATATTCCTCGTTTAGGTTTCCCAGATTTAAATGAAACAAAAATGTGGGGTATTTCACCAATTGATGAAATGATTTGTCGTATTAAATATCGTCAAGCAAACTATCAAGGTATGGATACACCTCCAAGTTTAGACAAACCTTTCATTATGTACCCAGGTAATAATGGCGGTAGCGATTGGGGTAGCTATTCTTATGACAGTAACCGCGGTGTAATTATTGCGAACTGGAATAATAACCCAATGTATGGTCAGCTTATTACACGTGCTCAAGCCAACAAAGATGGTTTAGAGTCGATGGATGCGAAAAACTATAAACCTGTTGGTGGTATTGGTCGTCCAATGGCAGATACTCCATATGGCGTAGAAATTAGTGCATTCTTTAGTCCTACAGGCATGTTATGTAGTGAACCACCATACGGTATGATCACTGCCATTGACCTACATACTAAGTCAATTTTATGGCAACATCCATTAGGCAGCGCCGAACGTAATGGTCCATTTAACTTACCAACGCATATGCCTATTAACATTGGTACACCAAATAATGGTGGTCCAATTACAACGGCTGGGAACATTATCTTTATTGCTGCAACAACTGACAATAAAATCCGTGCTTTAGACCTTCGCACAGGTAAAGAGTTATGGAGTGATACACTTCCTGCTGGTGGACAAGCAACACCTATGACCTATTCAATTAATGGTGAACAGTATCTAGTTATTATGGCTGGTGGTCACCACTTTATGCGAACTGGTGTAAGTGATGCACTTGTTGCATATAAACTTCCAAAAAATATGCAATAACATCAGATAAAACAAAAAAGCCAGCATTTATGCTGGCTTTTTTGTTTAAAAGTCACCTTAGAAATTATTTGGATTCTCTAACTTATTCACTTCACTCGCTTTATTTGGGTCATATACAGCAGCTACACCATCAGCATCAACAACATCAATATTTTGTTCAGGACTATAAATACTAATTGTTTCATTACCCTCAGTATCTTCACCCACAATATATTTTACACCTGTGCGATTCATTTTATGGCATAGACGTTGATACCACCCTTTTAAACCTGTCGTTTCTTCATTTGGATTATGATAAAAAGCATTCATTACCGCAGGTAAGCCTAAACCACATACTAAACCTGACATCAATACACTAATAAACGTATAACCAATAAGAATACTACTGTATGGGCTGAGTGAAGGATGGTTTGCAACTGCAAGAATTAAGGCTAAAGAAATGCCACCACGTACGCCACCCCAGCTTAAAATGGTTAAACTGCCGTTATAGCTATTTTTTCTAAAGGCAGGAATGAAAGCAAAAGAGAGGAAGTTTGCTGCAAAACGTGAAATATGCAAGACAATAAAAGCAACCATACCACCTAAAATCATATCTACATTTAAATCTAGAATAAATAACTCTAGACCGATTAAAGTAAATAAAAATGAGTTAATAATACCTTCAACAGTATGCCAAAAATGATTAATTTCTCTTGTTTCACTTTCGCCTAAAATCTCTTCCCATTTATTACCTACAATTAACCCACCAATAACACATGCAATTGGTGCTGATGCATGTGCAAACAAAGCGACCAAATAAGAACCACAAGCCAATAATGCTGTCGTTAAAATAAGAGACTCATGTTCATGCTTTCCACGCAATAAACGCAAAATGGCTGTACCAAATGCCCAACCAATTAAGACAGCCACAACAATTTCATAAAGCAAAGTTTCTATTGTGCCGACTAATGTAAAATGATTGCCTTGAATTACATTGAGTAAAGTCATAAAAACGGCAATACACATGGCATCATTAAATAATGACTCACCTTCTAACTTTACAATAAGATGATGTGGTGCTCTAACTGAGCTTAAAACACCCTTTACACCAATAGGGTCTGTTGCACCAAGTGCAGAACCCAATAACAATAAAACCAATAATGGGACAGGACTACCAATAAGAAACTGGAATCCGTATAGCATCCCCCCAAAGAGTACAGCACAAAGCACTAAAGAAATCGTTGCTAAAATACCAATTGGCTTCCAATGATTCCTCAAATCTGAAATTTTAAATTTAAGTGCAGAAGATGTTAAAATAAAGCAAATGACACCATTAATTAAAAAATCATAAAAATCAATATGTCGAACAGCATTTTCAATATTATGAATATTAATAGTAATAAACTGATTACCATTAAGTAAACTCGCCCCCCATTGCAAAATAAAAACCAACAATGCAGAAACAATAGGTACACCTATGGCTTGAGGAAAGCCTAATATACGTTTATTAAATATTGTTGTTGCAATAGATAATGCAAAAATTACAGCAAAAACCTGTAATATAAAATAACTTCCCATAAGTGTACCTTTTACTTAGAAGTAAGATAGCAATATAGCGTCTTCCTATATTGCTGAATTAAATGTATCGCAGTCATGGATATTGCCTGATTGAAAGCCCCTATCAAACCAGTGCATACGCTGTTGACTTGTTCCATGTGTAAAGCTGTCTGGGACAACTTGCCCAGTAGCACGCTTTTGCAAATAGTCATCCCCAATTTTCTCAGCAGCATCCATTGCTTGGTGAATATCACCCTCATCTAAGAACTTCACCCGATCATTTGTTCGTTTTGCCCAAACCCCTGCAAAACAATCTGCTTGTAATTCTTGTTTAACCGAAAGTTGATTCCCTACTTTCTCACTCGATTGACGGCGCAAGTTATATACCTGATCAGATACACCTAATAAATTCTGCACATGATGCCCCACCTCATGCGCAATGACATAAGCCAGTGCAAAATCCCCTGCCTGATCTTTTCTTGAGAACTCGGTATTACCACTACTCCCCGTAATTCCCATTTTTGCTTTCATTTCTTGGAAAAAGGTTGTGTCCAAATAAATTTTTTGATCAGTTGGACAATAAAAAGGTCCCATTGCTGCACGGCCAGCACCACATGCTGTCTGTGTTGCACCGCTATATAAAACAAGTTTTGGGTCCGTATATTTCTTGCCATTCTCTTGAAAAATTTGCGTCCATGTTTTTTCAGTATCAGCTAAAACTGTAGATGCAAACTGCTTTGCTTCGGCCTGATCAACAGTTTGATGTTCTAGTGGTTTATTTGTAGGTTGTCCTTGTTGCTGAGTAACCTGTTTTGTAACCTGATAAGCTTGCTGAGGATTCACACCAAAAAATTTCCACGCAACAAATGCAACAACAATACCAAGGATACTAATACCACCTGCTTTTAGCCCGCCACCACGGCGGTCTTCAACATTGCTGCTTTCCTCTCGATCTTTCCAACGCATTGGTTTACCTTCTCTATATCTACTATGCTTTTTTTAATACTTTTTGGGCAGCCCCAACCACAAGAAAGACAAGCAATCCTGCAACAAATCCAAGTAATAAGTTAATAAGCATTGGGGTTGTACTACTTAATATTGTACCAAAGTTTGGAATTGACCCAACATAACTGACAGAATGTTCAGTTAAATGATGTGCTTGTGGTACAGCATGTGTAATAATCCCTCCACCTACAAGAAACATTGCAACAGTTCCAACAATAGAAAGAAGTTTCATTAACTTTGGTGCAAACCCTAAAAGTAAACTTCCTATCGTTTGTTGCCATGCTTTTGCTTTCTTTTTTAAATACAAACCTAAATCATCAATTTTCACAATTAAAGCAACAAAGCCATATACACCAATCGTCATCACAAGTGAAATTAGACTCATTACAATCACTTTATCCATCAATGGTGCATCTGCAACTGTGCCTAAAGTAATAACAACAATCTCTGCCGACAAAATAAAATCGGTTTTTACTGCACCTTTTATTTTTTCTTTTTCATAATGCTCTAAATTATCTACACTAATCTGATCTGATTCCTCGTCAGACTTTCCTTTTTTACTTTGGAAAGCATGCAATACTTTTTCAACCCCCTCATAACAAAGGAATAAACCACCTATCACCAAAAGCGGATTAATCAGCCATGCTGCAAAAACACTAATCACAAGTGCTAGTGGAACAAGAATACATTTATTAATAAAAGAGCCTTTTGCAACAGACCAAACGACAGATAATTCACGATCTGCTTTAACACCTGTCACTTGTTGCGCATTCAATGCTAAGTCATCACCTAACACACCTGCTGTTTTTTTTGCTGCAACTTTGCTCATGACGGCAACATCATCTAAAGTAGATGCAATATCATCTAATAAAAGAAGTAAACTACCAGCCATTAGAGTTCCTTTTTTTGGTTTTTATACTTTATTTTAATCTGTTTTCTTGTTATTTAAATAGTAAATATCGCAATATCCATACAAAGCCTATTTATTGATGTGCATTCGTTGTGTCATTTATACATAATGCACTTTTATGGCGTACAATATGGTCATTTCCAAATTAAAATAGCTCACTCATTTTAGGATTATAGTATGACAGTAGAAAATCAACGTCCAATTATTTTAACTGGGGACCGTCCAACAGGGCAGTTACATTTAGGACATTTTGTTGGTTCTTTACGTTCTCGCGTGGGCTTACAAGACTCTCATCATCAGCACATACTCCTTGCAGATGCACAAGCACTGACTGATAACGCAGACAACTTTGAGAAAGTTCGTCGCAATATTATAGAAGTTGCAACCGATTACCTCGCTGTAGGAATTGACCCAAGCAAAACAACCATTTGTGTACAGTCTCACTTACCTGCTTTAAATGAGCTCACAATGTTGTATTTAAACTTTGTGACTGTTGCGCGTTTAGAACGCAACCCTACAATTAAGTCTGAAATACAAATGCGTGGGTTCGAGCGTGATATCCCTGCGGGCTTTTTATGCTACCCAGTTGCACAGGCAGCAGATATTACTGCATTTAAAGCAACAGTTGTTCCTGTTGGTGAAGATCAAATACCAATGATTGAACAAACCAATGAAATTATTCGTCGTGTAAATAGACAAATTGGAAACGATATCCTTCCTGAATGTAAAACACTTTTGTCGAATGTTGGACGTCTTCCTGGCTTTGATGGCAAAGCAAAAATGTCTAAATCACTTGGCAACACCATTGTACTGAATGCAACAGATAAAGATATTAAGAAAGCTGTAAATTCGATGTATACAGACCCTAACCATCTCCGCATTGAAGATCCAGGTCAGGTAGAAGGCAATGTTGTATTTACTTATTTAGATGCTTTCGATACAAATAAAGAAGAACTTAAAGAACTCAAAGCACACTATCGTCGTGGTGGTCTAGGTGATGGTACTGTTAAGAAACGTTTAGAAGGTATCTTAAAAGAGCTTATCGAACCAATACGCGAACGCCGTAATGAACTTTCTAAAGATCCTGACTACATTATGGATGTATTACAAGAAGGAACTAGGAAGTGTCAGATCGTTACACAAAACACATTAGATGAGATAAAGTCTGGTCTTGGTATGTTTAGATTTTAATTAGTGCAAACTAAATCACACAATTATCTAAATGTATAATATATTTGAATTTTAAATTTACAGACAGTCACACTTAATCACATAACTGTGACTGAACAATACAGCTATTACCGCTATTCTTTTTATATAAAGAAAACGATTTTAGTTTCGTTGTTATACGCAGTGGCTCCCCAACCATTGCGTATTTTTTTATCTGTATTTTTTACAAATAAAAAAGCAGCCTATAAAAGACTGCTTTTTCAAATCGATAATATTTTTATTTGCGCTTACGCTGAATCGCATGAATCGCACGACCATCTACAGCAAGTGCAGCTTCGTGAACGACTTCTGAAAAAGTTGGATGACCAAACGTCATTAACTGTAAATCTTCTACTGAAGAAACGAATTCTAGCGCAATCATACCTTGATGTACGATATCAGATGCACATGGTCCAACCACATGCATGCCCAATAGACGATCCGTCTTTGCATCAGCAACAAACTTCACAAAACCTGCACTTTCACCTGCAGCCAATGCACGACCATTCACAGCAAATGGGAATTGACCTGCTTTAACTTCATGCCCTTGCTCTTTCGCAGCTTCTTCAGTTAAACCAACCCATGCAGCTTCAGGATGTGTATAAATTACACTAATGATTGTGTCATAGTTTACTTGCGCCGCATGACCATGCATACGCTCAACAGCCATAACACCTTCTTCCATCGCTTTATGTGCAAGCATTGGACCACGTACAAGGTCACCAATTGCATATACACCTTCAATAGATGTCGCACAATGATCATTGACTTCAACAAAACCGCGATCTGTAACTTTAACACCTGAGTCTTCTGCAAGCAGACCTGCTGCATACGGCTTACGCCCTACACAAACAATAAGCTTATCAAAGGTTTCAGTCTGTTCCTGACCATTTTGAGTATATTTAACAATAACTTCACGGTCATTCACTTCTGTACCAGCAACTTTTGCACCAATACGAATATCTAGACCCTGTTTTTTCAGAATTTTTTGATAGTCTTTAGCCAATGCTTTATCTGCCATTGGTAAAAATGCATCCATTGCCTCAAACACAACAACTTCTGCACCCAAACGACGCCAAACTGAACCTAACTCTAAGCCAATTACACCAGCACCAATTACACCTAAACGCTTTGGTACTTCAGGGAAACTTAATGCGCCTGTTGAATCTACAATTAAGTCTTGGTCTACAGGTGCAACAGGAATATTCACAGGTACAGAGCCTGAAGCCAAAATTACATACTTCGGTGCTAAGATTTGTGTTTCACCTTCATGTGGAACAAACTCTACCTTTTTACCCGCAAGTAATTTACCCATACCTTGCAACCACTCAATATCATTACCTTTAAGTAATTGAGCAACACCACCTGTAAGCTGATCTACAACTTTATCTTTTCTAGCAAGTAATTTTGCAAGATCAAGAGATACTTCTCCTGTTGTAATACCATGGTCTGCAAGTTCATGTTGTGTAGATTCAAAACGGTGCGATGAATCAAGTAACGCTTTAGATGGGATACAACCAACGTTTAAGCATGTACCACCTAAAGATGGTTTTCCATTGTGAATACGCTTTTCAATACAGGCAACTTTAAAGCCTAGTTGTGCTGCACGAATTGCAGCTTCATAACCGCCTGGCCCACCGCCAATCACAACAAGATCAAACTGTTGAGACATACTTATCTCCATAGACCACAATAAGTGGTTTAACTTATTGTGGTTTTATCGCTATTTGTTTAAAAATTAAAGGTCAAGAATCAGTTTTGCTGGCTCTTCTAAAAGCTCTTTCACTGTTACTAAAAACCCAACAGCTTCCTTACCATCAATCATACGGTGATCATAAGACAATGCAAGATACATCATTGGTAAAATAACCACTTGACCATTTACGGCCATAGGACGTTCTTGAATTTTATGCATACCTAAAATACCAGTTTGTGGCTGGTTCAAAATAGGTGTTGAAAGCAATGAACCAAAAGTTCCACCATTAGTAATGGTAAATGTTCCACCCGTCATTTCATCAATAGATAACTTGCCATCGCGTGCTTTTTCAGCATAACCACGAATGCCTGATTCAACTTCAGCATAACTCAAACGGTCTGTATCACGAAGTACAGGAACAACCAAACCACGCTCAGATGAAACAGCAACACCAATATCATAATAACCATGATAAACAATATCATCGCCATCAATCGATGCATTTACCGCAGGATAACGTTTTAGCGCTTCTGTCACGGCTTTTACGAAGAAAGACATAAACCCTAAACGTGAACCATGGCGCTTCTCAAAAGCATCTTTGTATTGCTTACGCATGTCCATGATTGGTTTCATGTTGACTTCATTAAATGTCGTTAACATTGCCGTTTCTTGCGTTGCGGACAGCAGTCTCTCAGCAACACGCTTTCTCAAACGTGTCATTGGTACACGTTTTTCAATACGCTCACCGACAGCCATACTCAGCGGTGCTGTTGCAGGCGTTGCTACAGTAGCAGGCTTACTTTGATGATTTACAACATCTTCTTTTGTAATACGACCGCCGCGACCTGTACCTTGTACTTCTTCTGCTGCAATTCCTGTTTCAGTCAATGCTTTACGTACTGAAGGTGCTTGACCCTGTACTTGTTCACGCTCAACAATTGCAGAAGCACCTGCTTCAGTTTGTGCTGTCGCAGCTTTTACAGTTTCTTTAACATCAGCAGATTGAGGTGTAGCCTGTGCAGCAGCACCTTCTTCAAACTGTGCAATGACTTCATTTGAAAGTACCGTATCACCTTCATTTTTGACAATTGCAACTAAGCTACCATCTGCAGGAGCAACAACTTCAAGCACCACTTTATCTGTTTCAATATCACAAATGACTTCGTCACGTGATACAGCTTCACCTACTTGCTTATGCCATGTAGCTATTGTTCCATCTGCTACTGACTCTGGGAATACCGGTGCCTTAATTTCGGTTGCCATTATACTACTTCTCCTGATTATTCAGCTTCAAGCGCCAGCGCGTCAGAAATAAGCTGAGCTTGTTGTTTTGCATGCAAATATGGTGAACCACATGCAGGGGCTGCTGATGCTTGGCGTCCTGCAAAATGAAGTTTAATTTGTTTTCCAGCAGTCATGAAACCATCGAATAAACGCGGTGCAATAAAGTGCCAAGCACCTTGGTTTTGTGGCTCTTCTTGACACCAAACTACATCTTTTGCGTTTGGATATGACTCAAGTACTTCCGCAAGGCGTTTTTCTGGATATGGATATAACTGCTCAACGCGTACTACTGCGACATTTTCTAAGTTTTCTTCACGGCGTTTTTCTAAAATATCATAGTAGACTTTACCACCGCACAGCACAACGCGACTTACGTCAGACTTATTCAATGCATCTACTTCATCAATGACTGTTTGGAATTGCCCTTGAGCAAGCTCTTCTAAACTCGATACCGCTTGTTTATGACGTAATAAAGACTTAGGTGACATCACAATCAGTGGTTTACGAATTGGACGCACAGCTTGGCGGCGTAAAAGATGGAAAATCTGTGCAGGTGTCGTTGGTGTAACCACTTGCATATTGTCTTCTGCACAAAGTTGCAAAAAGCGTTCTAAACGTGCAGATGAGTGCTCAGGCCCTTGCCCTTCAAAGCCATGTGGTAATAGCATTGCCAAGCCACACACACGCTCCCACTTGGTCTCACCAGATGCAATAAACTGATCAATCACAACCTGTGCACAGTTAGCAAAGTCACCAAATTGTGCTTCCCAAACAACCAATGCATGTGGTTGAGTCGTTGCATAACCATATTCAAATGCAAGAACAGCTTCTTCAGAAAGTAAAGAATCCCAAAGTGCAAAACGTGGCTGATTTTCTTTAATATGGCAAAGCGGTAAATATTCAGAACCATCTTTTTGGTTATGTAATTTTGCATGGCGGTGTGAGAACGTACCACGTCCAACATCTTCACCACTAATACGCACAAGATAACCATCATCTAGAATAGTTGCATACGCTAAAGTTTCCGCAGCACCCCAATTTAGTGGTGTTTCACCTGTTTGCATTTTTAAGCGTTCATCAATGACTTTCGATACTTGGCGCTGCATTTCAAACCCTTCAGGTAAGGTATGCATTCTACGTCCAAGCTCTTTTAAACGCTCGATATCAAAAGAAGTATCCCAATTGTCTGTATAATCTAAACCAAGATAAGGCTTCCAATCGACAAACATTTTTGTATTTGGTTCAAGTACAAGTGCATTGGCAACATGCTTACCTGCTTCCAAATCTGAGCGATAATGCTCAATCATTTTGTCCGCTTCATCACGATCTAAGACCTGATCTTGTACCAGTTTATCTGCATACAACGTACGTGTCGTTGGCTTCTTACTAATGACTTTATACATCATTGGCTGAGTTGCAGATGGCTCATCTGCTTCATTGTGACCACGACGACGATAACAGAACAAGTCAATCACTACATCTTTACGGAACGTATGACGGAAGTCATGTGCAAGCTGAGAAATAAATACAACAGCTTCAGGGTCATCACCGTTCACATGAAATATTGGTGACTGAACCATTTTTGCGATGTCTGTACAATATTCAGTTGAACGCGCATCTTTAGGGTTGGATGTTGTAAAACCAACTTGGTTGTTTACTACAATATGTACTGTGCCACCTACCGTATAGCCACGTGTTTGTGACATTTGGAAGGTTTCCATATTTACACCCTGACCTGCAAATGCAGCATCGCCATGTACAATAATTGGTAGAACATCGTCACCGCCAATATCTTTACGGCGTACTTGACGTGCTCTTACCGAACCTTCAACCACAGGCCCAACAATCTCTAAATGCGATGGGTTAAATGCAAGTGCAAGATGGACTTCACCACCCGGTGTCACCACATTTGACGAGAATCCTTGATGATACTTCACATCACCAGAACCTTTCTTCGTTAATGATTTCCCTTCAAACTCACCGAAGAGATCGGCAGGGTTTTTACCCATAATGTTGACTAAAAGGTTTAAACGCCCACGGTGAGGCATCCCAATAACAACCTCTTTACACCCAACCGCACCAGCACGTTGAATCAGTTCATTAACCATAGGTATAAAAGACTCACCGCCTTCTACACCAAAACGTTTTGCACCAACGAACTTATTCCCTAAATATTTTTCTAAACCTTCCGCGGCAGTCAAACGCTCTAATACATGCTTTTTCTGACTTGCCGAAAAGTCAAACTGACCTTTTGCACCTTCTAAACGCTGTTGAATCCAACGCTTTTCAACAGTATTTACAATGTGCATATATTCAGCACCAATAGACTGACAGTAGGTTGCTTCCATCGCATCTACCATTTCGCCTAAAGTGGCATCACTTTTACCAATAGCCAAGTTACCTGTATTAAATATTGTATCTAAATCAGACTTCGTGAGGCCATGTGCATTAAGCTCTAAATCGGGTACTTCTTCACGAGTTGCAATGCCCAAAGGGTCTAAACGTGCTTTTTGATGACCGCGATTACGATATGCTGCGATGAGTTGTAAAACACCAACTTGGCGACGCTCATGCTCTGTACTTACCGTACTTTGTCCAATTGGTTGGCCACGATTCGAGTTTCGACCGAGTAATAAAAATTGTTCACGCACAGTTCCATGTGGTTGATCGCCCTTGGGATATTTATCGAAATACTTACGCCAGTCTTCAGTGACTGTAGATGGAGAAGTTAAGTACTGTTCATATAATTCTTCAATATATGCTGCACTATCAGCTGAAAGTTCAGTATCGAGACGCAGTGCGTCAGCAACTTCTTGCATTTTTGGACCCATTTCCTTGTTGCAAAAACATTTACAGGCTACTCGTGAGGCAACCCATGATCGATCGTGTCAATAATGTAAAAATACACTTATTATTATGCCCGACTAAAATGATATACGGGCAATACAGTGTATACATTAGATCAAATACTCACCTAATGTGCCCAATGAGAAATTCATCTCACTTTATACATCACACCGCTCATTTATACCTTGTATAAAATCGTGCAATTTTTACTAATCGACTTAGAAAAAATAAACCACTATTTAGCTTTTCTAAAGCGACTCAATCCTTGTGTACACTTTACTATTCTCTCACACTATATAGCATGGCTAAGATGGCTTTTTTCAATGTTCTTGTTCGGAAATTCTATCACAGCTACTTTCGCTTGTTACGCCTTTTGTCATCAGGATTTCATGAATAAATGACCCATGATTATCACTATTTCTAATGTTGAGCCGAGTACACCTTTTTTTCAAGAAAAATGCGTTATTAAAGGCCACTAAATTACATAAATAAAATAAAAGCGCACCGAAGTGCGCCTCTACTTACAACACATTAACCCGCTTGATCTAAAAGCATATTACGAATATGACCAATAGCCTTTGTTGGGTTTAACCCTTTAGGGCAAACAGAGACACAATTCATAATTCCTTTACAGCGGAATAAGCTAAATGGGTCATCTAAACGTGCTAAACGGTCAGCAGTCGCTGTATCACGAGAGTCAATAATAAAGCGATAGGCATTGAGCAATGCGGATGGCCCTAAAAATTTATCTGGATTCCACCAAAATGAAGGACAAGAGGTCGAACAACACGCACATAAAATACACTCGTACAGACCATTCAAATGCTCACGCTCTTCAGGTGTTTGCAAGCGCTCTTTTGGTGGTGCAGGTTGATTGTTAATTAAAAATGGTTGAATCTTGTCATACTGATCATAAAACTGATTCATATCTACAACAAGATCTTTAATCACAGGCAAGCCTGGTAAAGGTCGGATAACTATTTTTTTCGGCAAATCATTTAAGTTTTGCAAACAAGCCAAGCCATTTTTACCATTAATATTTACACCATCCGAGCCACAAATACCTTCACGGCAAGAACGTCTAAACGTTAACGTTTCATCTTGAACTTTTAAAGCCAGTAAAGCATCTAATAACATACGATGTTTATCTGTAAGCTCTAACTTAAAAGTTTGCATGTACGGCGCTTTATCCTTATCAGGATCATAGCGGTAGATTTCGAAAATACGGGTTCCTCTACTCATTTCTATCTCCCAATTAGAATGTACGTGGCTTCGGTTGAATAGCATCAACAGTTAACGGCGAATACCGCACTGGCTTGTACTCTAAATGGTTATCTGCGGCATACCAAAGTGTATGCTTCATCCATTCGTCATCACGGCGTCCGTAAGAGTACGTTGGATGATCTGCAGGTAGTTCATAGTCTACAACCGTATGTGCTCCACGACATTCTTTACGTGCTGCCGCAGAAATAAGCGTTGCTTTTGCAACTTCATACAGATTTTCAACTTCTAATGCTTCAATACGTGCAGTATTAAATACTTTAGATTTGTCTTTTAAATGAATATTTCGAACACGTGGTTCAAGCGCTAAGATTTCTTTAACACCCTTATCAAGTAATGCTTGTGTACGGAATACACCTGCATGATCTTGTACAATGTCACGAATCGCATCAGCAACATCTTGTGCATTTTCACCCGATGCCGAACTATCCAATTTATTTACACGTGCCAATGTTTTTTCTAAAACATTCGTTGGCAATGGCGTGTATTCATCACCATGATGCTTGGTCACATAATCGATGATATGCTCGCCTGCTGCTTTACCAAATACGACTAAATCGAGTAAAGAGTTTGTACCCAAACGGTTTGCACCATGTACAGATACACATGAGCACTCGCCAATCGCATATAAACCTTTTACAGGTTGGGTAAAGTTACGCTGACTATTACTTTCATATTTATCTTCAGCAACATCATAGCCTGCTTCAAGTGAAGCATCTTGTTCACCCACTGGAATAACCACTTGACCATGAATATTGGTTGGAATACCACCCATTTGATAATGAATAGTTGGTACAACAGGAATTGGCTCTTTTGTAATATCTACATTTGCAAACTTTTTGCCAATTTCAAACACAGATGGCAAACGCTTCATGATGGTATCTGCACCCAAATGCGTCATATCTAACAAGATATAATCACCTTTCGGTCCACATCCACGACCTTCTTTAATTTCTTGGTCCATAGAACGCGATACAAAGTCACGTGGTGCAAGGTCTTTTAGTGTCGGTGCATAGCGCTCCATAAATGGTTCGCCATCTTTATTTCTTAAAATTGCACCCTCACCACGACAACCTTCTGTCAGAAGTACGCCTGCGCCAGCAACACCTGTTGGATGGAACTGCCAAAACTCCATATCTTGTAATGGAATTCCTGCACGTGCAGCCATACCTAAACCATCACCTGTATTAATATAGGCATTGGTCGATGCACGGTATACACGACCTGCTCCACCAGTTGCAAACAATGTCGCTTTTGCTTGGAATACTGCAATGTCACCCGTTTCTTGATCGTAAGCAGTTACGCCCAGAACATCACCTTCCTCATTACGAATCAGGTCAAGTGCAATCCACTCTACGAAAAACTGTGTACCCATTTTCACATTGCTTTGATATAGCGTATGTAGTAATGCATGCCCTGTACGGTCTGCTGCCGCACATGCGCGTGGTACCGCTTTTTCACCATAATTTGCAGAGTGACCACCAAATGGACGTTGGTAAATTGTACCATCGTTATTGCGGTCAAATGGCATACCCATGTGTTCAAGTTCATAAACAACTTTAGGCGCTTCACGGCACATAAACTCGATTGCATCTTGGTCACCTAACCAATCTGAACCTTTTACTGTGTCATAAAAGTGATAATGCCAATTGTCTTCTTGCATGTTTCCAAGTGATGCACCAATACCACCTTGAGCAGCAACTGTATGCGAACGTGTTGGAAACACCTTGGTAAGTACAGCAACTTTCAAACCTGCTTGAGCAAGTTGATACGCGGCTCTCATACCTGAGCCACCACCACCAACGATGACAGCATCAAATGTTAAATTTTGAATATTAGAATAATTTTCTTTGGGAGTAATTGCGCCCATGATGATGTCTTCCTATCTATCGGTTTGCCCAAAAAATCTGGATACCCCAGATTGCATAAACGAATACAGCAATAATCACTGCTGTCGTCAGAACCAAGCGCAAACCCGATGCAGATGGCCCCATGTGACGTGTCGTAACATAGTCTGTAAAGACTTGCCACATACCAATCCATCCATGAGCAACTAAAGAAAGAATCGCAAGCAATGAGAAAACCTTCATTGGAAGCGTCATCATAAAACCAGACCACTGCTCATAACTAAAACCGCTATGAAACAAGATCCACCCAAATACAATGACAGTATATGCCGCTAATACGATTGCGCTTATACGTTGAATAAACCAATCGCGGGAGCCTGAACCTGTTAAACCTGTAGCACTTTTCATTAGATTACGATCCATATAAACGCTGCGATTATCCCAATCGCAGACAAGCCCAATGAAACTGTAGCTGCCACTCGACCACTCTGTAGTTCCTCATTAAACCCGAGATCTGCAAACAAGTGCTTCATTCCCATAATAAAATGGTAAATCAGACCTGCAACAAAAGCCCAGACAATAAGGCGTACGAAGAAACTTCCGAAAATTTGTTCTTTCACATAAGTAAAGCCTTCAGGAGAAGACAATGACTTATCCAATATCCATAAAAGTACTGGAACCAACAAGAATACGATTACACCTGACAAACGGTGTAGGATTGATGCAATAGCCACGGGAGAGCGTAAGTTAACCGCTAACACCTGTCCCATGGACAAATTGACAGGTCTGTTGCTTTTCACAGCGGGCATCCTGTAAGTAAAAACTCCTTCTGGAGTTTGTTAGATTAATTCAAAGGAAAGCTAGCATATTATTTAGGCATCATGCCTAAATTCTTTTCTACGTCTTTGAATTATAGAACGGCTCTTGACAAATTTCAAACAAGCCATTCGATCTAAAAACAAACAATTTTATTTAAATAATAATCATTTATAAAAACACAAATAAAGCACTTTCCCAATTTAAAACTTCAAGAATCAATAAGCTATTTTTATTTTTAAAATCTTTTATTTTCTCATATTTTGATATATCACATAAATTTATTGACTTTTTGCATCTTTATTTTTTTTTGCATTAAATTTATTACCTACTTTTAGGCAAGGTTAACCTTTGTTTTAATTCACCTTATCTGAGAAATATGATCATTTTATGAAATTGAATGTATTTTTTTTAATCTTTTTTTTGACAAAAAGTACCACCGTTACAAAAAAGTTTTACTAAATATTTCTAAAGCAGAACCCTTTATTTATCTACATTCCTGAGACTTTAGAGTTTAAAAAAACATCAATTTATCACTTATTTTAGCTTATTCTTCATCATGCCTAATGCATAAAACACTATATTTCTTCCCTTATCTTGCTGTACATTGGAAGGCATAAGGACAAGATATGTTTATTTTGCATACAATATTAAAAATAAAAGTTTAAACTTTATCCAAATATCGGATGCAAACGGTAAATACACAGGTAGTGATTACAAGCAACTTTATCCAGCATAAGCAAGATAAAGCAGCTAAAAGCATATCAAATTACATTCACCAGGACAGGAGATCTATGAATGTCTGAAGCAAATGGTAAGAAAGCCACACTCAAACTGAATGGAAAAGAAATTGAACTTCCAATTTACAGTGGAACATTAGGCCCAGACGTTATTGATGTTAAAGATGTCCTTGCATCAGGACACTTCACTTTTGATCCTGGCTTTATGGCAACAGCATCATGTGAATCAAAAATTACTTATATCGATGGTAATGCAGGTATCCTTTTACATCGTGGCTACCCTATTGATCAGTTAGCAACAAAAACAGACTACTTAGAAACTTGCTACTTGTTATTAAATGGCGAGCTACCAACAGCCGAACAGAAAAAAGAGTTTGATAGCCAAGTTCGTAACCACACAATGGTTCATGACCAAGTCAGCCGTTTCTTCAATGGTTTCCGTCGTGATGCACATCCAATGGCAATTATGGTTGGTGTAGTCGGTGCACTTTCTGCGTTTTACCATAATAATTTGGACTTAGATGATGTAAACCATCGCGAAATTACAGCAATTCGTTTAATCGCAAAAGTGCCAACACTCGCAGCTTGGAGCTACAAATATACCGTTGGTCAACCATTTATTTATCCTCGCAATGACTTAGATTATGCAGAAAACTTTTTGCATATGATGTTCGCAACACCTGCTGACCGTGACTATAAAGTAAACCCTATTCTTGCTAAGGCAATGGATCGTATCTTTACACTACATGCAGACCATGAACAAAATGCTTCTACCTCTACAGTCCGTTTAGCAGGTTCTACTGGTGCAAACCCTTACGCATGTATTTCCGCAGGAATTGCAGCACTTTGGGGGCCTGCACATGGTGGTGCGAATGAAGCTGTACTCAAAATGCTTGATGAAATTGGCTCAGTTGAAAATGTTGCGCCATTCATGGAAAAAGTAAAGACCAAAGAAGTTAAACTAATGGGCTTTGGTCACCGCGTCTATAAAAACTTTGACCCTCGTGCCAAAGTCATGAAAGAAACGTGTGATGAAGTTCTTGGTGCATTAGGTATTAATGATCCTCAGCTTGAACTTGCAATGGAACTTGAACGTATTGCGCTGTCAGACGAATATTTCATTAAACGTAACCTATATCCAAACGTGGACTTTTATTCAGGGATTATTCTAAAAGCCATTGGTATTCCAACATCAATGTTTACTGTAATCTTTGCGCTTGCACGTACTATTGGTTGGATTACACACTGGTTAGAAATGCAGTCTACTCCTCATAAAATTGGTCGTCCACGCCAGCTTTATACAGGTGAAAAACAACGAAATATCGACCGCTAATCAAGTATCAATCATAAAAAAGCTGCCAATTGGCAGCTTTTTTATAGTCTAGTTTTTACATTTGGGATTGGATATAGTTTTGCTCGCCAATTAACTCTACAAGGCGAATTTGTTTTTCTAACCAATATGTATGGTCTTCTTCTGTATCAGATAATTGCTGGCGCAACATATCACGACTCACGTAGTCGCCATGTGTTTCACAAAGTGCAATACCTTGAACAAGTTTTTCACGTACATGATATTCAAGTGCCAAATCTGCTTTTAAGCAAGAAATCACATCTGTACCCACATCAATATCATCACGTCCCATATCTGGCGTACCACCTAGGAACAATACACGGCGGATAATGTCATCTGCATGAGATGCTTCTTCTTCCATTTCATGGTTAATGCGTTCGTATATCTTACTTAGACCCCAATCTTCATACATACGAGAGTGAATTAAGTATTGATCTCTAGCAGCTAACTCACCACCAATAAGCATATTTAAATAATCTATAACTTCTGGATTGCCACGCATATGAATTCTCCTAATCTAATGTCTATATTATGCTTATTTTTTATTACACTTGCAAAACAAAATATTTTATAAGTTACTGATTTTTATAAAATTAAAATGAGAAGCATACGCATTTGCAATTAAAAAAACATTTTCCTATTAAAAAATAACCCCTTAACAAATATCAAGGGGTTATTTATATTTAAAAAAGGTTTACTCAGACAATAATCTTTTTTGTAAATAATTAGAATGCTTCTTATTTCTTAAGCTAGGTGTCTTGACACTTTCGTATAAAGATAGCGAAATAGTAAAATTAAATTGCCAAACCCACATCTACTACTCACTATGCTTCATCAAAAGATTTTATATAGGTATTATATTGACCAAGTGGGTTTACGTTTAAATGCTTTACTAAACTGCTCATATAAAAGTCTGTAGTATCTGATTCAAGGTATAATATTTGATATTCTGTCAATAGCGTATTTAATACACTGCAAAAGAACCCCAAATAATATTGAATATTGGATTCAAATTCGCCCCCGATGTAAGCAACTTCAATAGATTGCTCCGTTGACTCCCCAACCAAAATATAAGATACAATCTTTTTTTGCTCAGCTAAACTATTTGATACAAAGTCATAAAGAACTTCGGAACGTTTTAAATCTATGGTCTTCTCTATACTTTTAAAAAAAGTATTTTGATCTAATTTTGAATTAAGTGGGTTTACACTTTTATGATAGTGTAAATAATTTAAGTAAAATAGCCTTTTAACTTCGCTTAACTCACCAAGACTCAATTCATTTAGTTTTCTTGTTATACGGCTACTAGTTTCTACAGGTGCTTGCTCTATCTCAACATCATAGGTCTTTCTTACCAAAGAAAATTGATGCCTTAATAAAAAATGGTTTGCAACTCTGTTTTCAGCATTAATCAAACACTGAAATGGAGCAATAAATGGCATATTTTTTTCTAAAAGACCTAATATTGTTGAGCCAACATTTCTACGTTGAAATGAACCTAAGACATCAATGTAAAAATAATAACTATTAGGATGAAAGTTATTTATATAACGAATACCAAGACCTATCATTTTATCCATCTGAAATGTGAGTACAAAATAACTCGATGCATAATTTAAATGCTCAATTTTATTCGCTTGAAGATAGTGAATAAGTTTTGACTCAATGACCTGATCATAATTATCTTTACGGTCATATATTGTATATTTCACATTGAACTCACAGACTATAATTTTGAAGACTCATAATTTAAAGTTTATTTTAAGCCATAAAGTATGGGGCTATTCAGTTACAAAAAACTAAAGATCAAAATAGAGTCCCATTAAAAAAACTGAATCATTAAAAATGTATTGAGAATTAATCACATTTGCACATATATTGATTGACTATAAGCCCCTTTTTAGGCCTAATCCATGTCGATATACAAGATCAATTTCCTAATTCATAGCTGTCAAGGTGTTCTCAAATACACTAAATTTAACCCAGTCGCGATCTCGTTTTAAATATACCAAACTTAGGAAGCAGGGCTCGCCATCGGCTTCCTGTACGAGCTATCTATAAGACCGCTTCTAGGCCACTACGTCCACTCATTGCTTTTTCCTAACCAGTGAAATGCCATAACCATTGGATATATATCTTTTCATGACTATAGGACAAACAAGAACATAGTGTATGTCGAATTCTCAATACACCCTAGTTTGGTGTTTGGCCATAGCTTTTCATTAATGCTAAGAATTCAGACTCAGATAAAGTACGTATACCTAACTTTTGTGCTTTATCTAACTTAGAACCCGCTTTTTCACCCGCAACTAAGCATTTTGTTTTGCTAGATACACTACCACTTACACGTGCACCTAAGGCTTGCAACATTTGAGTTGCTTGGTCACGGTTCAACTGCGTAAGTGTGCCTGTAAGTACCCAACTTTCACCATTTAAAGGCTGTGTAGTCGATGCACTTGGCGCATCCCAATAAATACCACTCTCTAAAAGTTTATCTATCACTTCTATATTGTGTTCAGCCTGAAAAAAGTCAGCAATCCATTCTGCTGTAATATCACCGACATCTGGTGTCTTTTTCAGTGCTTCACTCTCTGCTTTACGCAAGGCTTCCAATGTTGTAAATGTATTTGCAAGCATACGTGCCGTCGTTTCGCCCACACCACGAATCCCTAAAGCATATATAAAGCGTGCTAATGTCGTCTTTTTACTGGCTTCAATTGCATTAAATAAATTTTGAACGGACTTCTCACCCATCTTTTCAATATTTAAAAGCGTTTCTTTATGCTTATTTAAGTGATAAATATCAGATACATCTTTTAAAAGTTCCAAGTGTAAAAGAGATTCAACCCAACGATCACCTAATCCTTCAATATCCATTGCTTTTCTAGATACGAAGTGACGTATAGCCTCTATACGTTGTGCAGCACAATAAAGCCCACCTGAACAACGTGCAAGAGCTTCACCTTCAGGCATAACAACAGGCGATGCACAAACAGGACAGCTTTTAGGAAGTATGGTTTCTTGCAAGTCATCTACACGCAATTCTTGCCATACTTTTTCAACTTTCGGGATCACATCCCCTGTTCTGTACACACTAATGGTATCGCCAATACGTACATCAAGGCGGTGAACTTCGCCAATATTATGCAACGTTACATTTGAAACTGTCACACCACCGACTAAAACAGGTGCCAAACGAGCAACAGGAGTTAAAGCACCTGTTCTACCCACTTGCCAGTCAATCCCTTCAACTTTAGTGAGTGCAGCAACAGCCGGAAACTTATAAGCTGTTGCCCATCGCGGCTCTCTACTCAAAAAACCAAGTTGTTTCTGTTGTTTTAGGTTATCTACTTTAATCACCATACCATCAATTTCAACAGCTAGATTCTCTCTCTCTTGCTGAATTTGATCATACTTTTCTTGAACTTCTTGAATAGACTGACAAAGAAACTGACGTTCTGCAATTTCAAAACCAAGTTGAGTCAACCATTGTAAACTATCATGCATGGTTTCTAAGTCATTTGCAGGTTCACACTGCGCAATCCCATATGCATAAAATGCAAGTGGTCGAGAGGCTGCAATATTCGGATCTAATTGTCTTAGACTGCCTGCTGCTGCATTACGAGGATTCGCAAAGGTCTTTTCACCTTTTACTTCATTTATTTTATTTAGCTTTTCAAATCCTGATTTAGGCATCAACACTTCACCACGCACTTCCAATAGTGCTGGTGGTGCAGCGATATCATGATGTAAAGTTTTAGGTAAATTACGAATCGTTTTTACATTTTGTGTAATCTCTTCGCCTGTTTCACCATCGCCACGTGTTACCCCTTTTACCAACACGCCATGTTCATACCATAAAGAAATAGCAAGACCGTCTAACTTTAACTCTACGTCATAATTTACATGCTGATTTGGCAACCTTTCTTCGATACGGCGTGCAAAGGCAAATAAATCTTCTCGATTAAACACATTCCCCAAAGACAACATTGGTACAGCATGCTCTACACTATTAAACTTACTGAGTGCTTCACCACCTACACGTTGTGTTGGTGTATCATTTTGCACATCGTCTGGATATTGTTGCTCTAAATCTTTCAACTGGTGAAATAGCTGATCATATTCATTGTCTGAAATTGTTGGCTCATCCATGACATAATAAGCATGATTATGTTTTGCTAGCAATTGTATGAGCTGTCGCATACGACTTACTATTTGCGCTTTATCTATATTCACCATAAAAACCACCGTATAAAAAAGGCGGAGAAAATCCGCCTTTTATTTTTTAAATTTGATTAGGCCGATGCTGTCGGTTTAAAGTCAATGACCTGACGGCGCCAATATTCTTTCAATTGCATAGACAATTCATCATTATTTTCATCAAAGACTTTGCCATCAATTTCCCGTGCGATTAAGCCTGCTGTACTCGCCATTGTATCAAAACCTTCTTGAGCATACGCATTAGGTAGTGCCAAGAAAAATGCCAATCCATGCACTTGCTCAGTCGATAAAGTTTCCAAGTCAAAACCAACAGGACCTTCATCTGAAATTTTAAGAACAGAAAACATCAATGGTGCCGCTTTTGCTTGATCATCTTGTGTCTCATCTAAATTTTTATAACGATGAAAGCAAGATAACTCTCCAAAACGCAAACCATATTTAAGCAGTATTTTTAAGGTTTTATCACCAGACAATATACAACGTGGACCCGGATAAACATTTAGACTAATAATATGCTGTGCATTTGCCAATGAGCACTCGTCGTCATAGCGCTGTTGCTCATTGAGATGCATATCCAAAATAGAGCTTTCTTCATCAAACTCTTTAATTTCTGCTTTTTCAATATCTTTATTTAAGTGATAAACTGCTTCTTTTTTCGGCTTCTCTTCTGGCTGTTTTTCAACAGCTGCCGTAGCAGGTTGAACAACATCAGCCTTTTGAGCATCAGTTTCTTTTTTATCCTCAACACTCGAAGTTGCATCTTTCAACTCAGATGCTTTTACTTCAGCATGCTGGTTAGCATCTTCTATTTTTTTATTTGGTTCTTCAGCAGAATTCTGCGTATCTTTAGTTTCTGCAATTGTTTCAGCCTTCTGCTCAGTAGCTTTTTCTTTCACCACTTTAGCTGATTTTTTTTCTGGCGTTTGACCAAATTCGATCATGTTCAATTGCTGTCTAACAAATCTTGGTAAAACAGGTTGATTTGTTTCAGGATTAATATGTAGCTCAGCGTCTAGCGATGGTACAAATTCTCTTGGTTTTCTCAACAGTATATACAATGCAAAGATAATAATACCTACTGCAATGACAATACCAATAATTGTAGTTGTTTCCATGTCAAGACTCCGCAACTAAGCCGTATTCTTTCGCTTCTTCTAAATTCACAGTAACTAGTTTTGATGTTCCTGGCTCGGGCATTGTAACACCAAGCAGATCTGTCGCCATCGTCATTGCTAGTTTATTATGGGTAATGTAAATAAATTGTACTTGTTCTGAAAGTTCTTTCACTAAATTGCAAAATCTGCCGACATTTGCATCATCTAATGGTGCATCAACCTCATCTAACACACAAAAAGGTGCGGGATTTAATCTAAAAATTGCAAAAACAAGCGATAACGCTGTTAAAGCTTTTTCACCACCAGATAAAAGTGCCAATGAACTATTACGCTTACCTGGTGGACGTGCCATGAGTTTTACACCTGACTGCCAATCGCCATCTAAACTTAAACTTGCTTCACCACCACTAAATACTTTTGGAAAGAGTATCTTTAATTCGGCATTGATCTTATCAAATGTTTGCATAAAAAGCTTTTTTGTTTCTTGATCAATACTTTTCATAGCAGCATGCAACTGCTCAATCGTATTTTCTAAGTCAGACATTTGATGCGTCAACTCTTCATGGCGCTGCTTCACATCATTATATTCAGCGGAAGCAACCAAATTCACTGCGCCTAACTTAGCAAATTTAGTTTGCAGTTTTGTGAGCTTTTCCTGATGCACAGCAACATCAATAATTATATCTTTAAGACAGTTTGCATTTAGGTTTTCCAACTGCTCACTATAATGTGATAAATCAGATTTTACCGCATGCCATGCTAAACGCTTCTCTTCGAGTAAATCACGTAAGCGCTGATCATCAATTTCAAGCTGATGCCTTTTTTCAGTTAACTGCTGTTGTTTTGCCTGAATCGTATTTAACTCACACTGCCATTCGCTGAGTTGCGTTTGCAGTTTTTCCACACAAATCAGTTGCTCCTCATATTGCTGCTGCAATAAAGGAATTTCATCGGTAGATGGCTGAATTAGTGTCGTTAAATGTTTGATTTGTATATGTACTTGCTGTAATTGTGCAGTTAAAAATGATTGATCTTTATCTAAAAGACCACTTTCTTTCTGACAAGCATTTAATTTTTCACGAACATCATGATAGTTTTGCTCACACTGTTTTAAAGTCTCTATAAGCATTTCGAGATCATTTTCAGATGCAAATACAACTTGCTGTGCCTGATCATATTCAGGTGTTAAAGCAGATAACTTCATTTGTATTGCGTGTATATCTATCTCTAGATCATCTTTTTGCATTGCATCTTCTTCAAGCTGAACATCCACTTGCTTTAACTGCTCATGCAACTGCTGGTACTGTGCTGTATATGCTTGATGCTGACTTTGTAGTTTAATCACTGAAACATTAAGCGCTTGTGCTTGGTTCTGCTGTTGTTTTAACTGCTGTTGCTGTGAGGAAATCACTTGCTGATGTTGTGCAAGTTTATCTTTCAACTCCGAAAGATTTTTTTCATCTACAGCATACTTTTCTTCGAGTACCTTTAACTCATTGATGATTTCTTCGAGACGAATCTTATGACTCAGCATTCCCTGTGCGACTTGACTGTCTTCATCATAAAATAAAGCAATAATCCAATCTGAACCAATCCAATATCCATCAAGCGTTAAAATCGTTTGCCCTACATTCAACCTGCTTTGTAATGCGATACCATTTTTAAATGTATCTACAATTGCAATATCATTACAGAAAGAAAGCTGTGGATGTTCAATCCATGAAGCAAGTACAGGTAAGCCTAAGATCTTTTGGTTAAGCTGATCTACCTTGTTCAATACGACTTGTCTAGCGACATCTTTCCTAAACTGATCTTCACTGTCCAAGACCGCAGCAGAAAGCCATTTTGCTAAAAATTTCTCTATTAAACTTGCATATGGTTTGGCTTCAGACGTTAACTCTAAAACTTGTATTAATTGTTGATATGGCTTTTTTTGCTTTGATACGGTTGTTTTTGCAAGTAGCTTTTCTAAGTTAATCTTTTCTTGCCGTAAAATTTTAATTTGTGAATGTACATCATCACAAGTTGTTTTTGCTTCATCATATGCTTGTTGAAACTGTTTTAACTTTAATGCATCATCACTTAAAATTTTTTCAGTCAGATCAATACCTGCCAATAAATCTTGGTATTCCTGCTGTAACTCTTGGACTAAACCATCATCATTTTTTTTATTTAATCTTTTGAGCTGTAACAGTAAAACATCTTTTTGTTGCTGTCCTCTTTGAATATTTTTATTGAGCTGCACTTGTTGTGACTGTAACGTCTGCTCTCTTTGCTTTTGTTGCTCAAATGTTTGGGATAATGTTTCTGATGCTTCTTTCTTATCTTTATATGAAAGCTTGATTTTTTCTATCGCTATTTTACTTTCAGAAACCTCTTTTTCACAGCGAATAACTTGCTGCTGCAAATCATCTTGTCGTGTATATAAATCATCAAGCTGAATATCAAGCAATTGTACTTTTTGTTTAATATCCTCTTTTTGTTTTTCTAATAGATGAAGTTGACTCTTATTCTGCTCAAGTAATTGAGTCTTCTGCTCTAACTGCATTTGCAGCGATAATCTTTTGTTATCTGCAATTTGCCACTCTTGCTGTAAAGGTGAAGAGTTTTGTATTAAACGCTGAAAAATTTTACTGACATCATTTAAATCATGCTCAACCGTATTTAATTCAGAGCGTGTTTGCTTAAAAGACTCACCAAGTTCATCCATTTGTAGCGTATATTCTTGCTGTAGCTGAGTACTTTTTTCATACTGAAACGATAAAATCTCCACTTTCACAGTCAGTATTTCTTTTTCTAACTCTTGGTATTGCACAGCATTTTCAGATTGGCGTTTTAATGTTTTAAGCTGTGCTTTTAATTCACTTTCAATATCTTCTAAACGAGATAAATTTTGGGTTGTCTGTTCTAAGTGATGTAATGTTTCTTTACGGCGTGACTGATAACGAGAAATGCCCGCTGCTTCTTCAATAAAAATACGCATATCATCAGGCTTTGCATCAATCAAGCGATTAATCATCCCTTGCTCAATGACTGCATAAGAGCGTGGTCCAAGACCAGTTCCTAAGAAAATATCGGTAATATCACGACGCCGACAGCGTGTTCCATTTAAAAAGTACTCAGACTTACCCTCTCTAGTAACTTGCCTACGTACGGCTAACTCATTATAAGCATTGTACTCACCGCCGAGCTTTCCATATGTATTGTCAAAGCGTAATTCTACACTTGCAACACCAACAGGCTTGCGTTTTGCTGTTCCTGTAAAGATAACATCCTGCATACTGCCACCACGTAATTGGCGAGCACTAGACTCTCCCATTACCCAGCGAACCGCATCAATGACATTCGACTTTCCACAGCCATTTGGCCCAACAATCGCACTACGGTTCGCTTTAAATTTTAATGTAGTCTGATCTGCAAATGACTTAAATCCAGAAAGTCTTAAACTGCTTAAACGCATACAATACCAATATTTTAAAAAACTTATCTTTTCTCGCTATAAATTATTTATAGCCATGACTAGGGGTGCTATTCTTGTTGAAAACACGGTATAAATAAAGTGCTTTTTTAAACTTATTCAATTAAAGTTAAAACAACAATCATAATTAATTAAAGATATGCACCATTTTTATTTTCTTCCCGGCGCTTCAGGCAATACAGATTTTTGGCAGCCTCTTTTACAGAAGTATATAAATACCACACATGAAGGACAAATCATTGCCTATCCTGGCTTTTACAATATACCGTGTGAACCACATATTCAGTCTTTTGAGCAACTGAGTGATCATGTTTTATCTAAAATTGTAAAACCGAGTATTCTCATTGCTCAGTCAATGGGTGGTCTATTTGCGATACGAGCTGCGCTAGAAAAAGGTGATTTGGTCAAAGGCTTAGTGCTTATTGCAACTTCAGGTGGCATTTGTTTAGATGAGTTCAATGTACAAGACTGGAGAGCAGACTATCACCAACAGCAGGCTCAAACACCGAACTGGTTTGTAAAGACGCAAGCCAATTATGAAAAAGAACTGGCATCCATAAAAATACCCGTTCTTCTCATTTGGGCAGATGCAGATCCAATTAGCCCCTTACCCATTGCATTAAAACTACAGTCTTACTTACCTCAAGCTGAACTAAAGGTTATCAGGTCTACAAGCCATCATTTTGCCTCATTGCACAGCACAAAAATTAAAGCTTATATCGATGAATACTTTCAATTACCTTAAAATTGATATTGTGCGCCAATGCCTAAATTATAGTATTTAGAGGAAATGCCGGCATTACCCTTAATATTACTCTCTTTAATTCTTATTGTTGCAGGGGAAAATTTATAATCACTCCAAGTAACCTCACTAAATAGCTTTACTTTAGGTGAAATATAATAACCACCATTTAGCGTTACTGAGTAGTAATCAGACATTTCACCTTTACTATAAAATGTAAGATCTCGATAATAATGCTCATCATGGTCTTTTGCTTGAACCCATTGACTCATCTTAGCAGTGGCATTCAATTCATATTTATTATATGTATAACGGGCGACTAAACCGATATATGGTGCTCTAAATTTTTGTTTGTAACCAATACCTGACTCATCATCAGGAAAACTTCCCTCAAGCATCATCGCTGTGCCTTGAATATAGTTTCCTGAGGAATTTGTTGCTCCATAATGGTATCTACCTCCCTTAGAAGTCCAACTAAATTGGCTTTGCTCATAACCCGCGAGTACACCCATTTTATAATTTGGTGCCCGAACAAACCAAGAGATAAAATTAAGATCAAACTTATTTGCAGAATTCAGAGAAGTGTTTGGATGGTGTGACCAATCTGTATTGAGTGATCTTGTTTGAGGGTCTCTCCAATCATAATCATCCATTTTTACAGTGTTTGAAGACAATGACGTCCAACCATTTATATTCATGGTTAACCATGAGTTCAATTCCCATGTAAAATCTGCCTTTACTGTGGGTACATTTTTTATTTCCCAATTCAGCAAACTTAATATGCTATTATCATTCGCAAATACATATTTTCTAGCTTCTCCACCCGTTAAAATAGAAGGTGTTAAACTAAAATACATAGCCCCATTAGAAAGTGTGTCTTTTTCTTCTACCTGTTGTACATTTTGTTGATTAAGATATTGTTTAGATACAGGCTCAGCTATAATTTCTGATTCATTTACAATTTCAACTGGATCTAATTTATCCCATGAAGTTGCATAAATAGATGTAATTGGTAAAAAACTAAAAATAAATAAGTAATTTAATGGTTTCAATTGAAAGTACATTTGGTTTACTTCGTAAGAATTGTTAACCAAATAATAACAAAACACCTAAAAATAGTATATTTTTTTATCATATAAATAAGGATTTATATTAATTAAATATAACTAATATAGCCTCGTTTATATCCTTTAGGGCTACTATTAAATACTTCTGCATCTTCACTTACTTTTTTCAAGGTGACTTCTTCTGCATCTAATAAATGTTGAATAAACTCAACAATTTGAGTTTCATTAAGTTTAGTAGGCTGAAAGTACTCATAGTTTTTAGCTTTAAAAAATAGATCAACGCCTTTGTTACTTTGAACATATTTCATCGACCAATCACTAAACTGAATATTTGGGATTTCTTTTTTACTCAGTAAAATAATGTCTTGATGTCTTTTATCTTTTTTTATGCCTTCAAATAGCTGCTCTACAACCTCTTTTTCACCTTCTAAGCATTGAAAAAAAGAATTATGCGCATAATACAAAACACCATTGATATTATGAAGTCGGTTAAAACGAACGGCCGTCGTTAAAATATCACTCAGATCTTGTAACAATTCCTGATGATCTTTACGCGTGCTTGCATAGCATAATTGTATTAACACAAGTCACCCCTGTTAAACTTTTATGTAGGTAGAATTAATTATTAACCACTTGACATTAACCGTTAATATACCTAAAACATTATCTATTAACAAATTATTTTTTGATCTGTTTAATAAAATGCCTCACATTTTAATGGAGGCATTCTTATCAATTATGCATTTGGCGTATGATACATCAAATATAATTCATTGAGATTATTGGGTATTTCTTCTGCAATTTCATCCATCAGTTGCCCATTTCTACGAAATGATTCCATCTGTGGATCTTCTTCATCAATACCGCTAAAAACCATCATTGGTAAAGTTAAATCAATGAGCTGCTCTTCAAACTCAGGTGCAAACCAAGCTTCTTCATTCAAGAACATTGCATCGACAAATCCTACTGACCAATCACCTAGACTCGAATCTACATCTGCTTCTTCCACTTCAAACGGGAAATCTATACCTTCCTCATTTGCAAGATTTTGGCGAATATCATCTAACCACAGTTTGACTTGTTCAATAATATTTTTTGGTACGGATTGCTGTTTTTGATCAAACAACTCTTCTAACCATTGTTTAAATAGTGGACCAACCGCAATTGCACTAAGAAAACCATGAGTTGCAGCAAAATCTAGACCATGTTCGTTTTGGTCACCATCTAAATATTCAGCCAAGAGATCTAAATCTAAAGCACTCATATTTTCCATCACTCATTTTAACTCTCTAATTTAGAGAGAATAACATTGATTTATGACAATCGTAAAAGGTTTACGCTTCATCATCGTCAAAATCATCATCATCAAAGTCATAATCAAACTCTTTAAGTTCTTTTTCAAGACGACGCTGCGCGAGTAAGTCATCAATTAAACGACGTTTCTCTAATGACTCTTTTGCAGTGATTTTATTTGATGATTCGTCAAAACCCGAGTCATCATCATAACTTTCATCTAATTCAAAATCTGTAGAAGACACTCAACTACACCTCAGTAAAATAATACCCTTAAAGCCGCTATTTATCGCGGTTTTATACTTTTGTCAAGAATAATATATCTAAATTCCTTCGTTCTTATGAAAAGTGCTTTTTTTATAACAAATTTGATATATTTTTATAGTACAGACATAAACATATCACGTATAACTTGAAAAAAAAGCATATACCCCTATATATCAAACAATACTGCATCAGATTTGATATAATGTCAGACAACACATATCATTTCTCAAAAAAATATTCGTAAATTGTGCTATAATGCACGGTTTTTCACTGCCACAGATTCAACTAAAGAGTAAGCATAAGATGAGCGATATGAATTCCCCTACTTCTCAAGTAGCGGCTCTGATTAGCCGAGGCAAAGAACAAGGTTATTTAACTTACGCTGAGGTTAACGATCATCTCCCAGACTCGATTACCGAAAGCGAACAGATAGAAGACATTATACAAATGCTTCAGGACGTTGGTATTCCTGTCCATGAACGCGCTCCTGAAACTGATGACACTGTGTTTGGTGAATCTGCTGATACTGGCGATGAAGTCGCAGAAGAAGAAGCTGCTGCCGTTTTAGCATCTGTAGAAAGTGAACCTGGGCGTACCACAGATCCTGTTCGTATGTATATGCGCGAAATGGGTACTGTAGAGCTTTTAACCCGTGAGGGTGAAATTAGTATTGCAAAACGCATCGAAGAAGGTATTCGTGATGTATTGCATGCGATTGCTTACTGGCCAAATGCTGTTGAAGTTGTACTCAAAGAATATGAAGATTATGGCAACGGCGAACGACGTTTAGCAGATATTCTATCAGGCTACTTAGACCCTGAGTCTGATGAAGAAATCCCTGAAGTTTTAGAAGACGAAAATCATTTAAATGATGATGAAGAATCAACGACTTCAACAAAATCTAAAAAAGACACCAAATTAGATGATGATGAAGATGACGAGGATGAAGAATCTGACTCAGATTCAGATGATTCAGAAGGTGAGTCTGGACCTGATCCTGAAATTGCACGTGTACGTTTCACAGAGCTACAACAATCATGGGCAACTGCAAAAGAAATTATTGCAAAGCATGGCCGTGAATCAAAAGAAGCTGGTGTTTCACTACAAAGTCTAGCAACTGTCTTCATGATGTTTAAATTCACACCTCGCCTATTTGAAATTATTTCAGAAATGATTCGTGGCACACATGACCAAATTCGTCAGTCAGAGCGTGAAATCATGCGCTATGCTTTACGTCGCGGTCGTATGGATCGTACTCAGTTTAGAAAAAGTTTTCCTGGACGTGAGTCTAGCTTAACTTGGCTAGATGAACAGCTTGAAGTCACACCTGCTGAAATGCGTGGTTATTTAGAAAAAGTACGTCCAGATATTCTTGCTTTCCAACAAAAAATCGCAGATACAGAAAAAGATCTTGGTTTATCTGTTGCAGAAATCAAAGACATTTCTAAACGTATGACAGTTGGTGAAGCGAAAGCGCACCGTGCAAAAAAAGAGATGGTTGAAGCAAACTTACGTCTTGTAATCTCTATTGCTAAAAAATATACCAACCGTGGTCTACAGTTCTTGGATCTTATTCAAGAAGGTAACATTGGTCTAATGAAAGCGGTTGATAAGTTTGAATACCGTCGTGGTTACAAATTCTCAACGTATGCAACATGGTGGATTCGCCAAGCAATCACACGTTCAATTGCAGACCAAGCGCGTACCATTCGTATTCCTGTACACATGATTGAAACAATTAACAAAATTAATCGTGTTTCACGTCAGCTTTTACAAGAAATGGGAAGAGAGCCAACACCTGAAGAACTTGGTGAACGTCTAGAAATGGATGAAGTTCGCGTTCGTAAAGTACTCAAAATTGCGAAAGAACCTATTTCAATGGAAACGCCAATTGGCGATGATGAAGACTCTCACCTAGGTGACTTCATTGAAGATGCAAACATTACGTCTCCTGTAGATGCTGCAACTTCAGAAGGTCTAAAAGAAGCAACACGTGATGTACTTGAAAACCTTACAGAACGTGAAGCACGTGTATTAAAAATGCGTTTTGGTATTGATATGCCAACAGACCACACCCTTGAAGAGGTTGGGAAACAATTTGATGTAACACGTGAACGTATTCGTCAGATTGAGGCGAAAGCATTACGTAAATTACGCCACCCTTCACGCTCAGAACACTTACGCTCATTCCTTGAGAATGACTAAGTTTTCAAGGGTTGAAAAATTATGATAAGCCCTTATATATAGCTTATCTGATATAAAAACGTCTGCATATCTGCAGGCGTTTCTACATAAAGAGGCGCTTATGTTAGACCGTACCCCATCAAGAGAGCTACAAGAAGACCTTTGGGTATTTCCAATGGACTACCCAATTAAACTCATTGGCGAAGCAAGTGATGAGTTACATACAGCCGTTGTTGAAATTTTAGTAAAACATTTCCCTAATTTCGAGGAAGAAACGCTCGCTGTACAACCATCACGCACTGGAAAGTATCACTCGATTACTGCTCAGTTACGCTTTGATGAGTTAGAACAAGTTCATGCTTTATATGCAGACCTTGCAGCTTGTCCTTTAATCAAAACTGCTCTGTAACATAAAAGAAACCAGTACATTAGTGACTGGTTTCTTTTTTCTATTTAGGGATTTCACATGCGTGAGTCTAGCACTACTGCCTCTCATGAGCTCAAAATCCGTTGTTTTAATCACCCTCAAGATTACAAACAACTTTTCGAATCTATGAAAGAGTTCACAAATTCTCGAGATGAAAATACACCTGATGAGATTTGGCTTTTACAACATAATAATACTTTGACCCAAGGCCAAGCAGGAAAAGCAGAACATATTCTAACCCATAGCAATATCCCCATAGTACATACAGACCGTGGTGGGCAAGTTACATGGCATGGACCTGGCCAATTAATTGCTTATTTTCTATTAGATCTTAATCGTTTATCTTGGAATGTACGTACACTTGTCAGCTTTGCTGAAAAAATGATGATTGATTTACTTGAAAAATATGGAATCAAAGCATATGCCAAGCCAGATGCTCCTGGGGTCTATGTAGATGGGAAAAAAATTGGATCTTTAGGGTTTAAAATACGTAAAGGTCGCAGTTATCATGGGTTTGCATTAAATATAAACTGTGAACTTAATGCTTTTCATACGATTAACCCATGTGGTTATGCAGGTCTTGAAATGACTCGTATTCATGACCTCATTCTCTCCAATAAGTTACCGACCATAGAAACCATCTACGAAGATGTAATTGCGTATTTATCAGACTCCAATTACTTTAAAAGAAGTCAGGTAAACTACCTATAAGGATATGACATGCAAAAAAACCATATCAAACCTGCTATGCAGCATGCTTATGTTAAGTTTATGATGGATATTATTGGTCGTGGTCTTGTTATGGCAAGCCAAGTGGATCAAGAAATTCAGCAAGAAGTTAAAGGTTTCCCACTTGGTTTTATTTTTGCAATGAAAGTATTTCCAAATGGTCCATCATTTACACTTAAAGTTCATAAAAATGGTCTACTTGAACAAGTCAGAACAGATGAAAGACCTCATCTAAGCATCATATTTAAACACCTCTACCATGCTTATTTGGTATTTTCATTTCAAGAAAGTACAGCACGTGCTTTTGCCAATGACCGTATGATTGCAGATGGTGACTTATCACATGCTATTCGGTTAGTTCGCTGCCTAAATAAAATGGAGGCTTTGATTTTACCAAAGCCACTTGCAAACCTAGCTATTAAGCATTATCCATCTCAATTAAAGCTAAAAGATAAAGTAAGCCATGCGAGTCGCATCTATTTAAAACTTGCACAGTCTTTTGTAAAACGGAGTTAATATCTATGACAAAACCATATTATGAGTTTTTTTGTCCCGTTAAAATCATTGCTGGGCATGCTGCTTTAGAAAACATCCCTTTTGAGCTGCATACACTCGGCTCAAAAAACCCAATGATTATCACCGATGAAGGCGTTCGCAAAAACAATCTTATCTCACCAATTGAAGATATTTTTACTGCTGCGAATGGTCAAATTGGTCATATTTTTGACAATGTGCCTACAGATTCGAGCTTAGAAACTGTTCAAGCAGCCGCAGATGCTTATAGAGCACACAATTGTGATTCTATTTTAGCAATTGGTGGTGGTTCAGTGATTGATACAGGCAAAGCTACCAATATTTTAGTTTCAGAAGGTGGTCATGATCTACTAAAATATGCAGGTGCACATAATCTTCCAAAACCTCTTAAACCTCTTTTTGTGATTCCAACCACATCAGGTACAGGTTCTGAGGCAACTATGGTTGCTGTTGTTGCAGATAAAAAGAACAATGTAAAACTTGCTTTTGCATCTAACTACCTGATGCCAAATGCAGCTATTCTAGACCCACGAATGACTTTAACATTGCCTAGACATATTACAGCCATGACCGCAATGGATGCGCTTACACACGCCATTGAAGCATATACCTGCATGGCAGCAAACCCTTTAAGTGATGCATATGCAACAGCTGCAATTAAAAAAGTAAAGACTCATCTTTTTACTGTACTTAAAACCCCTAAAGATGAACAAGCAAGGCTCGAACTTGCACAAGCCTCAACAATGGCAGGCATTGCCTTTTCAAACTCAATGGTCGGTCTTGTTCATGCTTTAGGTCATGCCCTTGGTGCTGTTGCACACTTGCCTCATGGGCTATGTATGAACCTATTTTTGCCTTATGTACTCGACTATAATTTGTCTCATAATTCAGAAAAGCTTGCTGAGCTTCTTTTACCGCTTGCGGGCTCTCAAATATATGCGGCAACCCCTCAAGAACATAGAGCCGAGCATACTATTAGTATGATTTTAGCAATGCGTGATCAACTCTTTGATATGGTGCAACTGCCTCGAACGCTTCGCGAAACACATAAAGTTTCTCATGAACAGTTTGATGAAATTGCAGAAAAAGCACTTAATGATGGTTCTATTATTTACAATCCTAAAGAAGCAACTCTCGAAGATTTAAAAAATATTCTAGAAAAAGCTTGGTAAAGAAAAAACAAATAATCGATAGAAAAGCTCAAAAGCGTTTGTATTTTGAGCTTTTTTTATTATATAAAGAAACAAGCAATCTGTAAGAAAAAACAAATATTGTTAAAAAAACTATTTTTCCTTACAAATTTAAGAATCTTACTATAAAATTGCGCGCTTCACTAAAAAGTAGGGGGGATCGTTCGTCCTAAACGATCCTTAATTTCTAGCTGATCCTTGATCAAAAACATGAGGATATCGCCGTTGGATAATACATCTGGGACTCAACCGGCAGCTTCACTGCAAAAATCTCTTCTCCTTGGACACATTATTGTTATTGGTTTGGCATATATACAACCAATGACTTTGTTCGATACCTTTGGAATGGTATCTGCAGCAAGTGTTCAACACGTTCCTACATCTTACTTTTTCGCGCTTTTGGCTGTGCTTTTTACGGCGATTAGTTATGGACATATGATTAAGCGTTACCCATCTTCAGGTTCTGCTTACACTTATGTGCAGCGCTCTATTCATCCCAATGCGGGTTTTATGGTGGGTTGGTCTTCTCTACTCGACTATATCCTTAGCCCTATGGTAAATATCCTTTTAGCTGTTATTTATCTTACAAGTATGTTCCCTGATGTAAATCATTGGGTATGGGTCGTCGGACTAACACTCTTCATGACTTGGGTAAATTTAAGAGGAATTAAATTTGTCGCAAATCTCAATGGACTTATTGTACTTTTCCAAATACTTGTCATTGTTATTTTTACATTTTTAATTATTAAACAATTACTCTTAGGTAATACTGCTTTAAATACCCTTGGAATATCACAAACACATGATGCTCAAATATGGTCAACAGCACCATTTTTCAGCGAACATGCAAAAATAGGGACTTTAATTGGTGGTGCAACTATCCTATGCTTTTCATTTACAGGATTTGATGCATTAAGCTCTCTTGCTGAAGAAACGCATAATACAGATAAAGTATTACCACGTGCTATTTTCCTTACTGCACTTATTTCAGGTTTAATATTTATTGCAGCAACATACTTCATGCAATTGTATTTCCCAGGAAATCCTAGCCAATATTTCTCAGATGTTAATGCAACTCAGCCTGATATTTTACGAATTGTCGGTGGTGAATTATTTAAATCTGTCATTCTTGGCTTTGCAATTATTACTGTGATGGCATCAGGTATCTCAGCACATGCAGGTGTGTCTCGCCTAATGTATGTCATGGGTCGCGACGGTGTATTTAATAAAAAATACTTTGGTCAAATTAGTCCGAAGACATCAGTACCAAAATTCAACATTATTTTAGTTGGTTTGATTGCATTATCAGCAGGGTTTACAGATTTAGATCACGTTGTTTCTTTAATTAGTTTCGGCGCACTCACAGCGTTTAGTTTTGTGAATCTTTCAGTAATTTCACAATATGCTCTTCGTGAAGGTCGTGTAAAAACACCTAAAGAAGTTTTCAATTATATTGCTATACCAAGTCTTGGTTTTATAGCAGTCGGTCTACTCTGGCTACAGATTGATCACACTGCTTTAAAATGGGGAATTGTATGGGCTGTTATTGGTGTTTTATTCCTAGGTTATAAAACCAAAGGATTTAAAATTCCACCACCACAATATAAAAATGATTAAATAAAAAAACCAGCGATTTCTATCGCTGGTTTTTTATCAGAATAAAACTAACCGACAATTTTTTCGGTAAGTGCTTTAACTCGTTGTGCAAAAGCTTTTGCTGTTTCTAAATCACCTTTAGGAATTTCATCTGCACCCGCATCAGATGGAGATTGCACCAATAACCCAACAGAACCACCAAGATTATTCACATCTTCACGCGTCGAGCTTTTTGTATTTGAAGGTAATAAACCTAGGCTAATCCAGATACCACCATGCTGTGATGCCAATGTTTGGAACTGAATAAGTGTATTTTGCTTATCACCATTTAAGCTTGCACTATTTGTAAAGCCAGCAAAGACTTTATCTTGCCATCCTCTTACAAACCAAACTTTAGATGATGCATCTGCAAATTTCTTAAACTGCCAAGGTGCCGAACCCATATATGTTGGTGCACCAAATACAATTGCATCTGCTGCATTTAATGAATCCCAACCTGCTTGATCTAACTCACCGTCTTGATTAATTTCAACCAACGTCGCATCTGCCGCTTCTGCGAATGTCTGTGCAATTGCTTTTGTGTGTCCATATCCTGAAAAATAAACAACCGCAACTTTAGCCATGGTATTACCTCTATATTTTTATGTAATATAGATAATATACTTTAGAAACTAGCTGTCAATTAGTTACCTACCTGTAACTAGGAGTCAAAATGGGTAAATTAGAATCTTATAATATTCACTGTATGGATTGTCCTGCTCGACTCTTTTTTGAGGCCTTAGCAGACAAATGGGTACTACTTATTATTACTACACTTGAAAAAGATGCTCAACACTTTAATTTATTAAAAAAAAGTATAGAGGGCATATCACCAAAAGTACTCTCACAAAAGCTAAAACATCTTGAAAGATATGGATTTGTGCAACGTACGGTCTTAGATACATCACCCATTCGAGTAGAATATACACTCACAGAGTTTGGTAAAGATTTTTCTCAAACGGCTTATCAAATGAAATCATGGGCTGAGAACAATATTAGTAAGGTTCTCGCTGCCCAAAAAGAATATGATAAAAATCATATCTAGATTAGTGGCTGAAATCCTTGCTGACGCCATGCCTCATATACAATCACAGCCGTTGCATTAGACAAATTTAGGCTGCGTGAATTTGCAGCCATAGGCAAACAAATCCATTGTTCTTCAGGAAACATTTTTCGTACATTTTCTGGTAAGCCTCTTGTTTCAGGCCCCATCAATAATGCAACAGGCTGATTTAAGTTTACCGTATGAGGTGTTGCCTTCCCTTTTGTTGTTAAAGGAAAAATATGTTCAACACCTTGCTCATTTAAGTAGTCTAAGCATTCTTCAAAATGATCCCAAATTTTCATACGTGCATATTCATGATAGTCCAAACCTGCACGTCTTAATTTTTTGTCATCTAACTCAAACCCTAAGGGTTTCACTAAATGTAACTGCGCGCCTGTATTTGCACATAAGCGAATAATATTACCTGTATTACTTGGAATTTCAGGCTCAAATAAAACAACATGTATCACAAATTTTTCTCTACTTTTTCATTTAGCTAATCAAGATTACTGCCATTGCAATTGCTCTCTTAATTTCACAACTTCACCAATAATTGTCAGTGTAGGTGCTTGTACTTCATACTGCATCACTTTTTCTGCAATATTTTCTAAGTTACCTATCACGACTTGCTGTTCTGGTGTTGTTCCTTTAGAAATAAGCGCAACTGGCATATCTGGTCTTTGACCATGCTCAATCAAACGCTTGCAAATGGTTTCCAAACCAACCAACCCCATATACAAAACGAGTGTTTGGTTTTCATATACAAGCTCACGCCAAGGCAACTCAGGAGAACCTTCTTTTAAATGCCCAGTGAGAAATCGAACACTTTGTGCATAATCTCTATGAGTGAGAGGAATACCCGCATAAGCTGAACAACCCGATGCTGCCGTAATTCCGGGAACAACTTGAAAAGGTACATCAGCAGTCACCAGCTCTTGTATCTCTTCACCACCTCGTCCAAAAATGAATGGATCTCCACCTTTTAAACGACAAACTCGTTTTCCATCTAAAGCATATTGAATTAAAAGTTGGTTAATACCTTCTTGCGGTACTGCATGATTTGATCGTGCCTTACCCACATAAATTTTTTCAGCATCGCGTCGGCATAGTTCTAAAATTGGTGAAGAAACCAAGCGATCATAAATGACAACATCAGCTTGTTGCATCAATCGCAGTGCTTTTAACGTTAATAATTCAGGATCGCCCGGCCCTGCACCAACAAGATAAACCTCACCTTTTGGTTTACTCCATTTGGAAAGCGCATCTTCAATCATTTGATTCGCAGTCGATAAATTATCGTTAAAAACCTGCTCTTTTAATGGACTCGCATATAAGTCTTCCCAAAAGATACGGCGTTCGTCAGGATTATTTATTTTCTCTTTAACTGCTTTACGCCACTTTCCAGAAAACTCCGCCAGTTTTCCCATACCATGAGGAATAAGCGTTTCAAGTTGTGTACGTAACTGCCTAGACAGGACAGGCGATGTTCCATTTGAAGCAATAGAAATCACTAAAGGGGATCTGTCGATGAGTGCAGGAACCATAAACCGACAGTTCGGAATATCATCAACACTATTAACCAATAAATTCTTTTTTTCACACGCAACAAATACATGATGGTTCACATCAGCCTGATCTGTTGCTGCAATAACTAGCTTATAAGGTTGATCTAAATCTAACTCATCAAAAGGCTTTTGTTTAACTTCACCATTTGAAGATGCAACTAAGTTTCTTAGATTTATATCTACTTCTGGTGCAACAACATGAAGTATTGCACCAGCTTTGGCTAATAATGATGCTTTACGAAAAGCAATACTTCCACCACCAACGATAAGACATAACTGCTGTTTCAATTTCAATGAAATTGGAAAAATATCCACAAAAACCCCTTAATTACAACTTACCGTATACTGTGAAAACTTGCTATAACATCTACTTAGTCAATAAATGTTAAACCGCCTAAATAAGGACGAAGCACTTCAGGCACTTCAATAGAACCATCTTCACGTTGATAGTTTTCCATTAATGCAAGTAATGTACGACCAACAGCAAGACCCGAACCATTTAATGTATGCACAAGTTCTGTTTTCTTTTGCTCATTACGGTAGCGTGCTTTCATACGGCGTGCTTGGAAGTCACCCATATTTGAACAACTTGAAATTTCCCGATATGTATTTTGACTTGGTACCCACACTTCTAAATCATATGTTTTTACTGCACCAAAGCCCATATCACCACCACAAAGTAGTACTTTACGATATGGCAAGCCAAGTGCCTGTAAAATACCTTCTGCATGTGATGTTAGCTCCTCTAAAGCATCCATAGAAGATTCAGGTTTAACAATATGTACCATCTCAACTTTATCAAACTGATGCTGACGAATTAGACCACGTGTATCTCTACCATAAGAACCTGCTTCACTACGGAAACATGGTGTATGTGCTGTATATTTCAATGGAAGACGAGCTGCATCAATAATTTCATCACGCACAAAGTTTGTAATAGGTACTTCAGCAGTTGGAATTAAGTAATACTCTTTTTCACCTTGTAATTTGAATAGATCTTCTTCAAATTTAGGAAGTTGACTTGTTCCTCTTAGGCTATCTGCATTTACTAAATATGGAACATATGCTTCTGTATAACCATTTTTAAGTGTATGTGTATCAAGCATAAACTGTGTCAATACACGCTGAAGACGTGCCAATGGGCCTTTTAAAACGCTAAAACGAGAGCCCGTAAGTTTCGTCGCAGTCTCAAATTCTAAGCCGCCCATCCACTCACCTAAATCTGTATGATCTTTAACTTCAAAATCAAATTGTCTAGGTGTTCCCCATTTGGAAACTTCAACATTGTCCGCTTCATCTTTACCCTTAGGCACAGATTCATCAGGTAAATTTGGAATAGATAATAATTTTTGTTCTATTTCATTTTGTAATTCTGAAAGCGCAACTTCAGCCGCTTTAATTTCATCGCCAATGGCTTGCATACGTGCCATGACTTCAGATGCATCGCCACCAGATTTTTTAATTTGACCCACTTGCTTCGCACCTGCATTACGCTCTGCTTGCAAGTTTTCTGTTTTAGACTGTAACTCTTTACGATGTGACTCTAAAGATGCCCACTCATCCACATTAAGTTGAACACCGCGTTTTGCTAACGCTAAATTTACAGCTTCAATATTATTTCTAAGTAATTTAGGGTCGATCATAGCTCGTCTGATTGTATGAAAAAACTAGATATAGTGTAATCTGTTCATTCATAAAAATAAACGTACTTCGATGCTTTCACCTACAGTACATCCAAGTTCATGAATGACTGTAGGCGTAATAGTCATTTTGGTAAGTATTGTGAGTTTATTAATCCCTTTGCTGCACTATACGGTAAAACTAACTCAGTCATGCCTTCTGAATATGGTGCTAACTCATATAATGGATAAACAAATACTAACCCCTTACTATTATAATAAAAATTATCTGTTGGCTCTAAACGACCAGATTGTATTCCATGAGCTTCAAGCCAAGGTTGATTTGCATTAAATACTGCTTGATAAACGGCTATTTGCTTATCTGAGCTAAATAAGTCTGCCATTGTAATACGCTTATGCGTGTTTAAATCAAAAATAATATATTCATGATGATACATTCCATGCGCAGCACCTGCTGCATATGTTGTTGTATCTAAAACAAAAATAGCTAAATGACCTCGCTGACCCAAAAATCGGGCACTATAACTACTTTGATTAATTTGTGAAGGTGCTAATGTAGATGCAGGTAAGTGTGTAGACTTTTGAAAGGCCAAAGGTGCATCTTTTTGCAGACGTCCTACAAAATAATCATTAATCCAATCGACATTCGTTTCAATAGTATCTACTTTATATTCCGTACATTCGTCAGATTCACATGATACTTTTTGCGGCAATGTCATTGACATTGTTTCTGCATGAATCTTTGTTGGTGTATCTGAAATAATTGTTGGCATAACCTCTGAAGTAGATGTCTTCTGCTCAGAAACAGCTGTTGTTTTTTCATCTGAAGAGGGTTGTTTTTGCTCACAACCAACAAAGGCTACTGTGAACATACAACTCGATAGAAGCAAAGCCAATCGCATTTTTTGCTGTAAATACATATAAAACAACCTAAAATTGATTTACCTACACTATACAAACTTTCAACCAAATAAAAAAATACTAAAAATGTATCCCCTAATAAAAAAAACGCTATAAAAATAGCGTTTTCTCATCACTTCTTTCATTATTGGTCAATAATATCTGTGCCTTTAGGTGGAACAAAGTGAAATACTGATGCAGGAATATCTACATTCTTAGCAACATTGTTAAAGTGTACTGTTGTAACCTGACCCAAAGAATCATTTAAAATCATAAGTGTTGGTGTACCTTGAGCACCAAAACTAATCGTTAAATCTTGAAAAGCTGTATCTTTTGCTCTAGGTAAAAGCGTGTAATAGTTTTTGGTTTGATCAGGCTGTGTCACTTTATACGCTTGCATAATCGTATTGGTATTTCCCGACAATAAAAGCGCTGGTGTATTTGCGACCTGATCACTTACATTTTGACGTACAACTTGCTGTAAGTCAGGGTCATAAATCCAAATAGTCTTTCCTGTCGTAATAATAGACTGTTTAGATGGTTGTGTTGTTTCCCAAAAAAACTTACCTGGACGCTCAACCTTAATTACACCTGTAAATGTTTGATTTAGGTGTTGTGATGTCAGCCCCTTTTTCTGCACTACTGTTTTACCACTTGCTTTAGTGGTTTGCTCAAAATTTGCAGTAAAACTACGCAACCCCGAAAGCTGTTTTACAAGACTCTGTGTTGCTTGTTGCTCTGATGCGGGTGTGGATGCGGCAAATACAGTTGTACTCAAAACAGGAGCAAAGGTTACTAAAGTTACTGCAACAGCACCTAATGTTTTACGAAGCATCTTCATTGATTCACCTTTGATTAAATATGCAAATTATATTTACATTCATATTTATATTACCTGAGCATATCAAATCTAAGAATATAAAAAATAAAGATTTTTGTATGAGTATGATCCTCATTTATGTATTTATATGCAAATTACTGTAACTTTATAATGGAGCAATAGATGCCTATTAAGATTAAGGCAATTGTTCAATCTATGTCTACATCATCACATATTCCTAAAAGCAACAAAAACTATATCACTAAAACAACAAACTAAGCCAAATCAAAAACAGGAAATTAATTATTATAAAACAATATATTACAGTCAATAAAATTTCATAACCCATTAAAATTCAGTATAATTCATTCTCTTTTATTATTGTAAACCCTATTTATCTATACAGATTAATTTGCGAAAACAATATATATTTAAACATTATATATAATATTTTCTATTGAGATCATCTCTATCTAGGAACACTTATGACCAACTTAACAAAGAATTTTGTGAAGTCATCTTTACTTGGGCTACTTCTTCCTCTTACATTATCGTTAGGACATGCAGCTGAAATTACAGGTGCTGGATCTAGTTTTGTCTATCCTATCCTCTCCCAATGGGCGGCTACATATAGTGCAAAAACGGGTCATCAAATTAACTACCAACCTATTGGTTCTGGGGCAGGTATTACACAAATTCGAAGTGGTAATGTCACGTTTGGGGCATCTGATATGCCATTAACACCACACGAATTAAATAAAGCAGATTTAAAACAATTCCCTCTTGTCATTGGTGGTGTTGTTCCAATCGTAAATGTTGAAGGTATTTCTGCAGGTGAATTACGCCTAACAGGGTCTATTCTTGCAGATATTTTCTTAGGAAAAATTACAAAGTGGAACGACCCTGAAATTCAGGCATTAAATCAAACAATTAAACTACCAGATCAACGCATTTTTGTAGTACGACGCTCTGATGGCTCAGGAACAACCTTTAACTGGACAAACTATCTTTCTAAGATAAGCCCAACTTGGAAAAGTCAGGTTGGCGATGGAACTTCTGTATCATGGCCTGTTGGTACAGGAAGCCAAGGAAATGAAGGTGTCGCTCGATCTGTTAAACAAATTAGGGGTGCAATTGGTTATGTAGACCTTGCATATAGCGTAAAAAATAAAATGAGCTATACTTCTCTACAAAATAAAGATGGGAAATTTGTACAACCAAATGCAGCATCATTTCAAGCGGCTGCTGTAAATACAAATTGGAGCCAATCTCCAGATTTTTATAATATTATTACGAATGCTTCAGGTGAAAATGCTTGGCCAATTACAGCCACAACATTTGTCATCATGCAAAAAAATGGAAGCTCTGCTGAAGAAACTAGTGAAGCTTTAAAATTCTTTAAGTGGTCTTTAGTGAGCGGTCAAGTTGATGCAAAAATGTTGGATTATATTCCACTCCCTAATGAGCTAGTCAAAAATATCGAAGTATATTGGTCTTCTAATATTAAATAATAAGTTAACATAAAAAAAGCTCGCAAATATGCGAGCTTTTTTTATGTTAACTATTTAAATCTTAAACAGATTCAACAGTTACATAACGACGGCCGAATTGACCTTTCACTTCAAATTTAACTACACCATCAGATGTAGCAAATAAAGTGTGGTCACGACCCATACCAACGTTTGCACCAGCATGGAACTCTGTACCACGTTGACGAACGATGATGCTACCAGCTGCGATAGCTTGGCCACCGTAAACTTTAACACCTAGCATTTTTGGGTTTGAATCACGACCGTTACGTGTCGAACCACCAGCTTTCTTGTGAGCCATGTCTCTTACTCCTCGTGATTAGCCTGAAATACCAGTAATTTTCAACTCAGTGAACCATTGACGGTGACCTTGTTGTTTACGGTAATGTTTACGACGACGCATTTTTACAATACGAATTTTGTCGTGACGACCATGACTAACCACTTCTGCAGTTACTTTAGCGCCAGCTACAACTGGAGCACCGATTTGAACGCTATCGCCATTCACAACCATTAATACATCATCAAATGTAAGAGTTGTGCCTGTTTCAGCCTTCAACAATTCAACTTTAAGGGTTTCGCCTTCAACCACACGGTGCTGTTTACCACCGCTTTGGATTACTGCGTACATAAGTGTACTCCAACTTGCCCGTGTCGTCGTGCCGATAAAGGGACATACCGATCTTAAAACGAACGCCACTGGGGGTATCTAAAGGGGGGTTATTTTAAGTAAAATTGAACAAAACAACAAGTACTATACTTTGTTTTTTTCTTATACAGCCATTTTTATTATATAAAGCTATTTAATTGGTTATTTTTAATAAGAATAATAATGAAGAAAGAGAAGTTTTATAAAGAGTTAACGTTTTTATGGTATAAAACGAATGTTTTAAAGCTAAAATCTCAAAGTGTAATTAAGTGTCTTAATTTATGCTTTATTGATCTTGAAAAAACATCTTCACATCCTTAAAGGTTTTAAATTCTATGGCCATCGACTTCAAGCACGATATTCTTGCACCTGTTGCTGCTGATTTTACTGCAATGGATAAATTTATTAACGAGGGGATCAGCTCAAAAGTTGCATTGGTCATGTCTGTCAGCAAACATGTCGTTGAAGCTGGCGGTAAGCGAATGCGTCCAATTATGTGCTTACTTGCTGCACAAGCATGTGGTGAAACAGACCTAGCTCGCACTCAACGTCTGGCGGCAGTTATTGAAATGCTGCATACGGCAACCCTTGTTCATGATGATGTCGTAGATGATTCTAATTTACGCCGTGGTAAACCAACAGCAAATGCAACTTGGAATAACCAGACTGCTGTATTAGTAGGTGACTTTCTCATTGCCCGTTCATTCGATTTGTTGGTTGACTTAAATGATATGGCACTACTTAAAGAGTTTTCGACAGGTACTTGTGAAATTGCCGAAGGTGAGGTTTTACAGCTTCAAGCCCAACACCAGCCAGAAACATCTGAGGAAACTTATCTCAATATTATTTATGGTAAGACATCTCGCCTATTTCAGCTAGCAACTGAGGGGGCTGCAATGCTTGCAGGCACACCAGAGTACCGTGATGGTTTAAAACGTTATGCTGGACATTTTGGCAATGCTTTTCAAATTATCGATGATATTTTAGACTACACATCAGATGCAGAAGTCTTAGGAAAAAATATTGGTGATGACCTCATGGAAGGCAAACCAACACTTCCTCTTATTGCAGCTCTAAAAAACACAACAGGTGCAACGCACGATGTTATTTATAAGAGTATTGCCACAGGTGGTTTAAATGATCTTGAAGAAGTAATATCTATTGTGCAAAACAGCGGTGCTTTAGATTATTGCCGTCGCCGTGCTCATGAAGAAACTCAAAGTGCTATTGATGGCTTGAATGTACTTCCTGAAAGCCCTGCTAAAAAAGCACTTTATAATTTAGCCATGATGGCTCTAAATCGTATTCAATAACTTAAAGTTAAACCTATGAAAAAAAAATCATTCGATGTGGTTTATCAAGAAATACAACAACAGCTTGAACAACCTCAAGCTGTTTTAAATGAACAACCTCTTGTTCAGCTTGTTGCCAATATTCGTCCTAAAAGCCCTAAAAACACACAAGAAATAAAAAAAAATATTCAGGTTTTCATACAAGCATTAGAAGAAAACCCAAATTTTAGTAGCACGTTAAGCCAGTATCTTCTCAAACTCATTACACAGTACAAACAAGCCAACCTATATGCAGACAGTGGTATTCTCGCCTTAGATGGATTTTGGAATCAACTGAGTCAAAGGATGATGTACCACCTACTTCCTCCTATTATTGATCATGCTGAAATTAAAGAACTCATTGCCAAAGTATTTTACTTATCGAGTGACAGACATTGGTTGGATCGTATTGAAAAAGATGATTGGAATACTATCTTTCAATCTTTATCTATAGATCAAGAATTACAAGCTGAAAAATCTCAAATTAAAGAGAATCTATTAAAAGCCATTAACATCTTAAGTTATCGCATTAGTGGTATTGGCCTTTTCCCTGAACTGATTTATGCAGAGCCAAAACTAAATGAGCATGAGTCTCCATTTCTTGCTCAAAACCGAGAAATTACAGATTTTATTGCAAAATATAAAAATAGTATAGAAAGTGCACAACAAGTAAGTGTTTCTATTCCGCCAGATGCTGCACAAGCTTTTGTAATGATTGAACAATGCCAAGGTGTTGTAAATAGTATTCGCCGTGCAACTAAAAGAATAGGTGTAAGTCTTACTCTCACCTATTTACTGACAGTATTAGAACAAAGTCTCGAACGGCTTGAAATTCTTCTACAAATTGTGAGCAACCATGCCAACACACAAAAACAAGCAACACATGACTTACTCTATGACCTTGTAAAAGCAAACCACAGTGAAAAACGCGTGGGTGCTTTGCTTTCTGCAAATAGTGAATTACTTGCTCTACAAGTGACAGAGAATGCGAGCAAAACAGGCGAACACTATGTAAGTACAGATAAAAAAGGCTTTTTTGCAATGTATAAAGCTGCCGCAGGTGCAGGCTCTATTATTGCAACAATGTCTGTTATTAAAATTTTACTTACACGACTTTCGCTTGCACCCATTTTACATGCCTTCACTTATAGCATGAACTACAGCCTAGGCTTTGTATTTATTCATGTTTTGAATTTTACAGTTGCCACTAAACAACCCGCTATGACTGCCGCAGCCCTTGCCTCAACAGTACAACAGCGCAAAGGCTCAAGAACAGCTCAGCTTGCAGAGCTCACCGAACTCATTGTAAATATTATTCGAACACAGTTCATTGCAATATTAGGAAATATTTCAATTGCTATTCCTGTTGCAGCAATTATTACACTTTCATGGCCTGCTTTATTCGGTGAAAAATTATTGAGTAATACCAAAGCAACCAATCTTTTACATACTTTAGACCCTTTTACCTCACTTGCAGTTCCTCATGCAGCAATTGCAGGTGTATGCCTCTTTCTATCAGGTTTAATTGCTGGCTATTTTGACAACATGGCAATCTATAGAAAAATAGGACCTCGTTTAAAAAAACATACAGGACTAAGAAAAGTTCTTGGTGAAAAAAGACAAATTAAATTTGCAGACTATATTGAAAGAAACTTAGGTGCAATTTCGGGTAACTTTTTATTTGGTATCATGCTTGGAAGTATGGGAACGCTTGGATTCATTTTAGGACTACCCCTTGATATTCGCCATATTGCCTTTGCTTCAGCAAATTTAATACAAGGCTTGCTCTCTGTAGGTGGGCCTCCTGATCTTGGTCTTATTCTTATTTCATGCTTAGGTGTTGCACTCATTGGTATTACAAATTTATTTGTAAGCTTCAGCTTAACCATTCTTGTTGCTCTACGAGCAAGACAAGTAAGATTTGAACAATGGAAGCCACTAGCAAAACTCGTACTGACTCACTTCTTTACACGACCAAGTGATTTCTTTTGGCCGCCTAAGGAGAAAATATCAATGAACAATGACGTAAAACAAACACAAAAAAAAGATAACTAAATTTATTTTCAGTTATATTTCTACAGTATCTTTACATAAATTATGTAGAGTACATTTGTCGCTTGAAAAAAAGTGTACTGACGAGTACACTTTAAATAATCCTAACAATTTGCGCTAACTTTATAGGTGTAATACATGGCGTATTACTTATTTTTCATAGGTAGTATTCTTTTTATGTGTAAGCATTTTTTGCATTGCACCCATAACATTCAGCCAAAATATCAAATATATAAATCTTATTTTGATAGTAAGAAACTTAAAAAATTCTTACATGTGGGTATATGCTTATATACTGTAAGATTGATTGGCAATAACTTAAAATTTTTAAGAAAAATAGGTTGCCTTAGTTTTATATTTAGACTGCTTAATCTATATATAACTGTATTCTCTTACATATATAACAATAGTAATTTTTATTATCTCCTACCTATCGCAATACATTCGTTTTGGTCTAAAGCCTTAAACACGATTGTATTTAATATATTTTTTACTTTTTCTTGGTTTAAAAAGCCAATATACCTACAAAATAATTTGCAGGTAATACGTTATGCAAACTAAAGAATTAGTTGTATTTGGGTTTCTTTACTTACTGGTTCTATTTATCATCATAAGTAAACAAAATCTAACAATGAAATTTAAAAATCAAAACGAGGTGGAAAGAATGAGGTCAGCTAAACTTTGGGCACCAACTTTAAGTGCTTGTGCTTTGGCTGTAAGCTTAGCCCTTGTTGGCTGTAGTAAAAATGCTTCTTCGGAAGCAGGTGCTGGTCAACAGCAAGCCCCTGCTCCTGAAGTTGGTGTAATTACAGCACAGCCACAAAATGTAGAGCAATCTATTGAGCTCTCAGGGCGTACTACAGCTTACCAAGTATCAGAAGTTAGACCACAGACCAGTGGCATTATTTTACGTCGCTTATTTACAGAGGGTAGCTTTGTTCGTGAAGGACAAGCACTTTACCAGCTTGACTCACGCACCAATAAGGCAAGTGTAGAGAACTTCAAAGCAACACTATTACAGCAAGAAGCAAATCTTAAATCATTACAAATCAAACTAAATCGTTATAAAGAACTTGTATCTAGCCATGCTGTTGCAAGACAAGATTATGATGACCTAGTTGGACAAGTAAATGTAGCAAAAGCTCAAGTAGATGCTGCACGTGCACAAGTGAATAATGCTGAGGTTGACTTAGGTTACTCAACAATTCGCTCACCAATTTCAGGTCAGTCTGGGCCATCATCTGTAACAGCAGGTGCATTGGTCACGGCAAATCAAACCAATTCGCTCGTTACTATTCGACAGCTTGATCCAATTTATGTAGATATCAACCAATCTAGTACGGAACTGCTACGTCTACGTCAAAACTTGAGCCAAGGTAGTATAGATCGTAGCAACAATACTAGAGTTAAGCTAAAACTTGAAGATGGTAGCTACTATTCAACTGAAGGTACATTGGCATTCTCTGATGCAAATGTAAATGAGCAAACAGGAACAGTGACTGTACGTGCTGTATTCCCCAATACAAAACATCTACTTCTTCCTGGAATGTATGCAACTGCTGAAATTGCTCAAGGTGTTATACCAAATGCCTACCTTATTCCACAGCTTGCTTTAAGTCGTACTCCATCTAATCAGGCTATCGTATTTGTTGCCAATGAGAAAGGTGTTGTCGAATCTCGTCCTGTAGAAACATCGGGTACTCAAGGTCAAAATTGGATTATTACAAAAGGTCTAAACCCTGGTGATAAAGTCATTGTTGATGGTGTTGCAAAAGTAAAAGCTGGTGAGCAGGTAAAAATCAAACCGTATCAAACCAATGAAGGACAATCAATGACTGGTGCACAAGCACCGTCTGCATCCAACCGAAATACAACTAAAGGGTAGGATACGATGGCTAGATTTTTCATACACCGCCCTATTTTCGCTTGGGTTATTGCATTAGTTATTATGCTAGCAGGGATCATTTCCCTGTTGAACATGCCTGTTTCTCAGTACCCAACCATTGCTCCACCAAAAATTTCTATTGCTGCAACCTACCCTGGTGCTTCTGCTCAAACCATTGAAAATACAGTAACGCAAGTTATTGAACAGCAAATGAATGGTTTAGATGGTCTACGCTACATTACATCAACCAGCTCTGCTACAGGTGCTGTAGAAGTTGATGTAAACTTTAAACAAGGCGTAGATCCAAACATTGCACAAGTACAAGTACAGAATAAAATGCAAACAGCACTTGCTTCTTTGCCTGAGTCTGTACAGCGTCAAGGTGTAACCATTAAGAAATCTGGGGCAAGCTTTTTACAGTTCTACTCTTTCTACTCACCAGATCATAGTCTAAGTGCAGCTTATATTAAGGATTATGTAAATAGTCATATTGCAGATCCTTTAAGCCGTGTTTCAGGTGTCGGCGAAGTTCAAGTATTTGGTGGTGCATATGCTATGCGTATTTGGTTAGACCCAAATAAGCTTACTAGCTACCAGCTTACTCCTGCCGATATATCTACTGCCATCCAAGCACAAAATACACAAGTTGCTGGTGGTCAAATAGGTGGTGCACCTTCAGTTTCTGGACAGGTTCTTAACGCAACAGTAAATGCACAAAGTTTGCTACAAACACCAGAACAATTTAAAAACATTATTTTGAAAAATAATGCCGGTGCAATTGTTCGCTTAAAAGATGTTGCTAAAGTTGAATTGGGCTCATCAAACTATGCATTTGACTCTAAATTTAATGGTGAACCTGCAGCAGGTATTGCAATTCGTCTTTCAACAGGTGCAAATGCATTAGAAACTGCAAAAAATGTTGAATCGGCTCTTGCAAGCTTACGACCTAACTACCCTCAAGGTCTTAAAGATGCGATTGCTTATGACACAACGCCATTTATTAAAATTTCAATTGAAAATGTAGCACATACCTTAATCGAAGCGATTGTATTGGTATTTATTGTCATGTTTTTGTTTTTACAAAACTGGCGTGCCACTATTATTCCAACACTTGCAGTTCCAGTCGTTGTACTTGGAACATTTGCAATGATTAACCTTTTTGGCTTCTCTATCAACACGCTGACTATGTTTGCAATGGTACTTGCCATTGGTCTCTTAGTCGACGATGCGATCGTTGTTGTTGAGAATGTTGAACGGATTATGACGGAAGAACATTTAGATCCTGTCACTGCAACTGAAAACTCAATGAGTCAAATTTCAGGTGCATTGGTTGGTATTACAACGGTACTTACAGCAGTATTCGTTCCAATGTCATTCTTCTCTGGAACAACTGGTGTAATTTACCGTCAATTCTCCATTACACTTGTTACAGCAATGATTTTATCTCTTATTGTTGCTTTAACATTTACACCTGCACTTTGTGCAACCATTCTTAAAAAGCACGATGCGAATAAGCCTGAAAGCAATTCAATTCTTGCTCGTTTCTTTAGATGGTTTAACCATAACTTTGACCGTATTGCACATCGTTACCAAAATGGTGTGAACCGTATGACACATCATCGTTTGGTTTCTGGTGTTTTTTATATTCTCTTAATTGCTGTTTTAGGCTTCCTTGTTAAGACTCTACCAACTTCATTCCTACCAGATGAAGACCAAGGCATGGTACTTACACTTGTACAGCTTCCAGAAAATGCAAGTCTAGAGCGTACAGATAAAACACTCGATCAGATCAGTGACTATTATCTAAACAAAGAAAAAGATACTGTAAAATCTGTATTTAGTGTTGCAGGCTTCTCTTTCACAGGACAAGGACAAAACCAAGGTATTGCCTTCGTTCGTTTAAAAGATTGGAGTGAGCGTAAGACACCTGAAACACAAATTGGTGCGCTTACCAAACGTGCATTTGCTTTAAATGCAATGGTTAAAGATGCAACGCTGATTTACCCAACCCAGCTTCCTGCAATGCCTGAACTTGGTACAAGCCAAGGCTTTGACTTCATGCTTAAAGACCTTAATGGTCAAGGCCATGAAAAACTATTAGCAGCACGTAATGCTGTACTTGGTCTAGCATCAAAAGACAAACGTATTGGTATGATTCGTCCAAACGGTATGGAAGATGAACCACAATATCAAGTCAATATTGATCAAGCAAAAGCAGGTAGCTTAGGCGTTAGTATTGCAGACATTAACAATACGATGAGCATTGCATGGGGTAGTAGTTATGTAAATGACTTCCTAGACCATGGTCGTGTGAAGAAAGTTTACCTACAAGGACAAGCTGACTCACGCATGATGCCTGATGACCTGAACAAATGGTATGTTCGTAGTTCTAATGGCAGTATGGTTCCATTCTCAGCATTTACATCTGGTCATTGGACATACGGTTCACCAAGTTTAATGCGTTATAACGGCGTATCTGCGATGGAGCTACAAGGCTCTCCTGCTGAAGGTGTAAGCTCTGGTGAAACAATGCTTGCAATGGAACAAATTATGCAGAAACTACCATCTATGGGACTTTCTGGATTCACATATGAATGGACTGGTCTTTCTTTAGAAGAACAAGACTCTGGGTCACAAGGTGTTTATCTGTATGCACTTTCATTGTTAATTGTGTTCTTATGCCTTGCTGCACTTTATGAAAGTTGGTCAATCCCATTCTCAGTACTCTTGGTCATTCCACTAGGTATTATTGGGGCTGTTTCACTCACTTATTTTGGATTCTTCATTCTCAAAAACCCGAACTTGGTTAATAATATTTATTTCCAAGTCGCCATGGTTTCGGTAATTGGTTTATCTTCCAAAAATGCGATTCTAATTGTTGAGTTTGCGAAAGAGCTACAAGAAAAAGGACAAGACTTATTTGAAGCAACGCTACATGCTGCAAAAATGCGTCTAAGACCAATTATTATGACCACACTTGCCTTTGGTTTTGGTGTACTTCCTCTTGCGCTTTCTACAGGTGCAGGTGCAGGCAGTCAACACTCGGTTGGTTTTGGTGTACTTGGTGGCGTAATTAGCTCTTGTTTATTGGGTATATTCTTTATCCCAGTCTTCTTCGTATGGATACGTAGTATCTTTAAATATAAACCAAAAACTGCAAATACTCAGGAGCATAAATCGTGATGCAAAATATATGGTCGATTACCGGTCGTAGTATTGCAGTCTCCTCTCTTGCGCTTGCTTTGGCTGCCTGCCAAAGCATGCGTGGGCCAGAGCCTGTCGTAAAATCAGATATTCCTACAGATTTTTCGGTACAACATAGCACGGGCAAATCAATTGCTGAGCAAGGATATAAAGACTTTTTTTCTAGCCCACAGTTAGTACAAGTCATCGACCTTGCATTAAAAAATAATAGAGATATGCGAACAGCAATTCTCAATATTCAAAAAGCAGAAGCACAGTATAATATTACGGAAAATAATCGCTTACCAACACTCGGTTCAAGCGTTGGTTTTGATCGTGCACGCTCAAAGAGTGCATTAACAGGTCAACCTGTAACAGGTAATGTATACTCTGCTGGACTCGCAGTGACATCTTACGAACTAGACTTCTGGGGTCGTCTCGAAAGTCTTAAAGATGCTGCTTTAGATAACTATTTATCGTTACAAAGCACACGCGATGCAACTCAAATTAGTTTAATTAGCCAAGTGGCTGAAGCTTGGTTACAGTACTCATATTCGAATGCAAACTTAAAACTTGCGGAAGACACTTTAAAAACACAAATTCAAGCATATAACTTGAACAAAAAACGTTTTGATGTGGGTATAGATAGCGAAGTTCCATTACGCCAAGCACAAATTTCTGTAGAAACAGCACGCGCGGACGTAGGAAATTACCGTACCCAAGTTGCACAGGCACAAAATGCATTAAACCTATTGGTTGGTCAGTCTGTACCTACAGATCTACTGCCAAGCAATACTATTCGTAGCATTACTAATGAAAAAGTCTTTGCAACAGGTCTAAGTAGTGATCTATTGAACAACCGTCCAGATATCCAACAGTCTGCATATACTCTAAGTGCAGCTGGTGCAAATATCGGTGCAGCAAAAGCACAACTGTTCCCAACAATTAGTTTAACAAGCTCTGCCGGCTTTGGTTCATCTGAGCTATCAGACTTGTTTAAATCAGGCTCATTTGTTTGGTCGGTTGCCCCTTCTCTCAACTTACCAATTTTTGACTGGGGTACACGCAAGGCGAATGTTAAGATTTCTAAGGTAAACCAAGAAATTGCGCTAACCTCGTATGAAAAAACCATTCAAACTGCATTTAAAGAAGTGAGTGATGCTTTAGCAACACGTGCAAATATTGATGAGCGTTTAGACGCACAGCGTGACCTTGTTTCTGCAACTAATCGAACATATCAGCTTTCAACTGCACGCTATCGCGCAGGTATAGATGGCTATTTAACTGTGCTAACTGCACAGAAAGATGCCTATACTGCTGAACAATCTTTACTTGGTTTAGAATTGACAAATCTCAACAATCAGATTGAGCTTTACAAAACGCTTGGTGGTGGTGTGAAAGTGTATAACACTGATCAGGTTTACCATCAGCCTTCAAGCTCAGAAACTGAATACAGTAAAAAGTAACCCTAAAAAAACCCACATATAAATGTGGGTTTTTTATTTTAAGCTTCATCATGCAAAAATTGCATAAAATGGTCAATGTAATATGGTGCTGAACTAAGTTCTACTTCTCTCCCTAAAGAAGAAAGCCGTTTATATGCCATATTTGTACTTACTTGAATAACACCATTCAGTGTTTTATCTACAACCAAATTAAATTTTAATAATGTTTTTGGTTTTCGAATAAGCTGATCTACGCCTGTATCAATCACCTCATTTAAACAGTCAAATGCAAGCGCAATTTCAGATGCATCTCCCTGCCGAATCGCTTCCACTTTTTTTAATATCTTTTCTGCTAAATCAGATGCGACGTGATATCTCACATAGATTTCACCATTTTCATGATGAACCATTTCTGAGAAATACTCTACTATTGGCTGTAGTCGTTCATTACCAAAAAGTGCAATTGCCCATGGTAAGTATTTTTTAAATGCAGAAAGAACGTGTTCAATCACTTTCTCTGAATCTGCTGCAACCTTATGTCCTTCAGGTCTTGTTAAACGGCGTTTTTGTTGTTCAAGCAAATCAATAAAAGCTTGCTGAATAATTTGTACAGAAACATCAGCCAATACATCACCTAACTCATGTGCTAGCTTCTGTTTTTCCCCTGCATTAAGACGTTCTTGAATAGAAATAAATTTTTGATAGGTTTGTGCTTCTACTCGTAAATACACCGCATACGACATAAATCAAAAATCCAAAATTATGTTGCTATAAGTTACCACGTTATTTACTTTGTTGTTATACATCACAGAATGATACATGTCCGCTCAAGCATTATTTTTTTTGCTACAATACATTTAATTATTCATTCACTTTTGATCTGTTTACTATGACTGACTCACAAGCTACTTCAGCTCAGAATATTGCAACAACGTACGATCCAACCGAGATCGAAAAAAAATGGTACAAAACTTGGGAAGAAAATGGTTACTTTAAACCATCAGACCAAGGCGAGTCTTTTTGTGTCATGATCCCACCACCTAATGTAACAGGAAGTTTACATATGGGTCATGGCTTCAATAACACCATTATTGATGCTTTCACTCGCTACAACCGTATGATGGGTAAAAACACCCTTTGGCAACCTGGTACAGACCATGCAGGAATTGCAACACAAATGGTTGTGGAGCGCCAACTTGCGGCTGAAAATATTAGTCGTCACGACTTAGGCCGCGAAAAGTTTATTGATAAGGTTTGGGAATGGAAAGAACAATCTGGTGGTAATATTACTCGCCAAATTCGTCGCCTAGGCTCTTCTGTAGATTGGTCTCGTGAACGCTTCACTATGGATGAAGGTCTCTCTCACGCTGTAAAAGAAGTGTTCGTTCAATTACATGAACAAGGGCTTATTTACCGTGGTAAACGTCTTGTAAACTGGGATCCTAAATTCCAAACCGCGCTTTCTGACTTAGAAGTTGAAAACCATGAAGAAAAAGGTTCTTTATGGCATTTCAAATACTTCTTTGAAGATGAGTCTCTACAGACACAGAACGGTGCAAACTATCTTGTTGTTGCAACCACACGTCCTGAAACATTACTTGGCGACAGCGCTGTTGCTGTACACCCTGAAGATGAACGCTACCAGCATCTGATTGGCAAAAATATTGTCCTTCCAATTAGTGGTCGACTTATTCCTATCGTTGCCGATGAATATGTAGAAAAAGATTTTGGAACAGGATGTGTAAAAATCACACCTGCACATGACTTTAACGACTATGAAGTTGGTAAACGTTGCCATCTGCCAATTATTAATATCTTTAATAAAAATGCTGAAGTGCTTGCTGAGTTTGAATACATTGCAAAAGCAGGTGAGCAGATTTCAAAAACAATTGCTGCACCAAATGACTATATTGGTCTAGAACGCTTTGAAGCACGTAAAAAAATGGTTGCTCAAGCTGAAGTCGAAGGTTGGTTAGAAAAAATCGAACCTTATGACTTAAAAGCACCACGTGGTGACCGCTCAGGTGTTATTGTAGAACCATTACTTACCGATCAGTGGTATGTAAAAATTGCTCCTCTTGCAGAACCTGCTGTAGAAGCTGTAAAAGATGGTCGTATTAAGTTTGTTCCAGAACAATACACCAACATGTATATGGCTTGGATGAACAATATTCAAGATTGGTGCATTTCTAGACAGCTTTGGTGGGGTCATCGTATTCCTGCATGGTATGACGCTGAAGGCAATGTATATGTAGGTCGTAATGAAGAAGAAGTTCGCCAAAAGCATGATATTGCAGACCATATCGAACTCAACCAAGATGAAGATGTTCTCGATACATGGTTCTCATCAGGATTATGGACGTTCTCAACATTAGGTTGGACTGGTGATGCAGCAAAAGATGCACTCAACGATGCATTAAAAACATTCCACCCGACAGACCTTCTTGTAACAGGCTTTGACATCATTTTCTTCTGGGTTGCCCGTATGATTATGATGACCATGCACTTCATGAAAAATGAAGATGGTACCCCTCAAGTCCCATTTAAAACAGTGTATGTACATGGGCTTGTACGTGATGGTGAAGGTCAAAAAATGTCTAAATCTAAAGGAAATGTCTTAGATCCTTTAGACCTTATTGATGGTATTGACCTTGAAAGCCTTGTGAAAAAGCGTACTTTTGGCTTAATGAATCCAAAACAAGCTGAAAAAATCGAGAAGTCTACTCGTAAAGAGTTCCCTGATGGTATTAACTCTTATGGGACAGATGCTGTGCGCTTTACTTTCTGTGCACTGGCAAATACAGGTCGTGATATTAAGTTCGATTTAAAACGTGTCGAAGGATACCGTAATTTCTGTAATAAAATTTGGAATGCAACACGCTTCGTCCTAATGAATATTGAAGGTCAGGACGTTGCTCAAACTGCTAATCCAGACTTATGGGAACTTCCTGAAAAGTGGATTATCAGCCGTCTACAAAAAGCGGAAGCAAATGTACACCAAGCATTTAAAACACACCGTTTAGATATCGCTGCACAAAATATTTATGACTTTATTTGGAATGAATACTGCGATTGGTATGTTGAACTCACAAAACCTGTTTTAAACGATGTAAATGTTTCTGCTGAACGTAAAGCAGAAGTTAGACGTGTACTACTTAGCGTAATGGAAACATCTTTACGCCTTGCTCATCCACTTATGCCATATCTTACAGAAGAAATTTGGCAGATTTTAGCACCAATGGTTGGTCGTGAAGGTAAAACCATCATGACAGCAAATTACCCTATTGCTGAAGAAGATAAGATCAATGAGCAAGCTGAAACTGATATGAGCTGGTTACAAGGCTTAATTGGTGCAGTTCGTAATATCCGTGGTGAAATGGGTCTAGGTAATGCACGCCTACTTCCTGTATTACTTAAAAATATTACAGATGCTGAGCAAACACGTATTCAACGCATTGAACCTTTATTTAAAGCCCTTGCTAAAGTTGAAAGCATTGAGTTTCTCAGTGACTCACAAGAGCCACCGCTTTCTTCATCGAGTGTAATTGGTCATGCGTCTGTATTTGTACCAATGAAAGGGTTAATTGATCCAAAAGCAGAGCTTGCACGTCTACAAAAAGACTTAGACAAAGTTCAAAAGCAACACGATCAAATTGCAAATAAACTTTCAAATGAAGGTTTTGTGAAAAAAGCACCTCCTGCCGTTGTCGAAGGTGAAAAAGCAAAACTTGCAGAGTTTGTAGCTCAACTTGAAAAAGTAAAATACAACATGGAACAAATTGCAAACCTATAAAACATAATAAAAAAGGGCTGATTATTCAGCCCTTTTTTATACAAAGAATGTAATTATTAATAAGCATCCACACAATACATTTATCATTGTAAGAAACATGGGTAAATCTGTCCGATATCCCTCAATCATTTCATTTTCTGTAAGTGATTTCAGCGCGATTTTATACTGTCGAACAGACCATAGACTAATAATAATACCCAATATAACAATAACAACTGCAAAAGCTTTACTTAATAATATTTTGTGTGCTTCCCCATTTGGATTTAAAAAACTTCCTAGAACGGTAGATCGTTCTAGGACAAAACCAAATGCAATTAGCCCTAATCCACTTCTATTCCATGCAAGTAACGTTCTCTCTAAAGCGAGTAATACACGAGGATCATTTAAGTTTGACACATTTATTATCCTTTAGGAGTTATCACTCACAGTCAACTTAATGGGTAATTTAATTAAAACTTTTAACCCACCAAGTTCCTTACTTTCACCTAAAGATAAAGTACCACCTGCACGCTGAGTCGCTTTTTGTACAATAGAAAGCCCTAAACCGCTGCCAACTTCTAAATGATGATGTACACGATAAAAACGCTTTAATACTTCTTCATATTGCTCTTGAGGAATACCGGGACCGCTATCTTCAATACATACAAACCCAAACTTACTATGTATATCTTCATAAACTGAAATATTAATAACACCAGAGTCAGGCGTATACTTAATCGCATTATCAATTAGGTTATAAATAATTGAATGAATCGTTGGTTCAAAACTTTGAATAGTGACTTCATCATTACGCTCAAAACCCAAATCAATATCTTTTTCCATTGCTAAGTTCATCAACTGTTCAACACAGTTAAGTGCAACATCATTCAGTAAAAATCGTTTTGGCTGTTCAAGTACATGTAAAGATGTATCTTGTTTAGCTAAAGACAATAATTGGCTGACTAAGTGCTGAATACGTGCAAGCCCTTTACTTAAATTAATTAAAGCAGGGTTTTCAGGAAAATCTCTGAGTAGAATTTTTGTTTGTAAATTCAGTGCGGTAATAGGTGTTCGCAACTCATGTGCAGCATCAGCAATAAATTGCTTTTGCTCCTGTTGAGTTCTTGAAATCCTATCAAACAAATAGTTAATTTCCTTTACTGCTGGCAGAAGCTCTATCGGATACTGTGTATTGGTTAAATGTGTTAGCTCATTAGAATCGCGCTGAGCAAGCTCACTTTTTAAATCATCTAATGGCTTTAGGCTTCTTTTAATAATCCAAACAATAAGCAACATTGCCAATGGCATAATTAAAAGAAATGGTAAGACCATACTACCTGCAAGCTCAAGTGCCAATACTTTACGAACACGTTGATGCTGACTAACCTGAACTTGATAATCTTTCGTAGGTAGGACATAGGTATACCATGTCCCTGACTCTGTTTCATGTTGATAAAAACCAGCTTTTTTAACTTGTGGAACAAGAAGTTGATTTTTCTCGAGCTCATCTAAATCATCATATGACCAAATATCAATAAATAGCTCTTCTTGTTGCTTATCTGGATCTAGATTCAACTGGCTATGCGTATTTTTCAAGTTGAGCATTGTTGCACGACTTGCTAAAAACTGCATTTGCGCATCTAAAATCCGAGTAAGTTCCTTAAGCGCAATATGATACGTTGAGAACATGAGTACACATGCCATTACAATACTCAGCAGTGATGTTAATACCACAAGCCGAGTATTTAACGAGCTGTGTTTTTCCATTTTATAGCAACCTAATTAAGAATTATGCCCTAGACGGTAGCCTAGACCACGAATAGTACGAATAAAATCTTTCCCAAGTTTGGTACGTAAATGGTGGATATAAACCTCTATCGTATTACTTGATACTTCACTATCAAAGTCATACAACTTATCTTCTAAATTTGCTTTAGAGAAAATTTTATTTGGGTACATCATCAATGGAATTAAAATTGCCCACTCACGATTAGATAATTCAATAATTTGACCTTTATACTTCGCAATATGCTGTTCAATATCTAAAATTAGTTCACCATTATTTAGAATCTTATCTGCTGGTGTATTCTGAGAATCTATACCTGCTCTTCTTAACAGTGCATGAATTCTTGCTAATAACTCTTCAAACTCATAAGGCTTCACAAGATAATCATCAGCGCCCTGATTTAAGCCATCTACACGATTTTCCAGCTGATCTCTTGCTGAAATAATTAAAACAGGCGTTTGCGTCTTTTGGCGAATTTGCTTAAGTACCTGCATTCCATCCATCATTGGCAAACCCAAATCAAGCAAAATCATATCATATTGATGCTTTGCTAAATCAGATAGACCGTCTAACCCATTATTAAACCATTCAACTTCAAAACCATGATACTTCAACAATGTAATTGTCGATTCTGCAATCATGAAATCATCTTCAATGATTAATATTTTCGTCATAATTTACTGCTCTAGTTATTTATTGGCTGTGACAATACGACAGCATATTTAAATTTGGATTAATCACTTGCGTTTTTATGTCAAGTAAACCCAACATTGTTGGAAATAAATTATCTTGTCCAACCAATTTGGTTTGCTGAGATTGCAAGCAACTTAATTGACCCATATTATTTTTATCCCAAGCACCTGAAAACCACATCATCATTGGAATATGTGTTTGTTGAGATGGTGCAAATGCGTATGGCGCACCATGTAAATACAACCCATTTTCCCCTGTAGACTCTCCATGGTCAGACAGATACCAAAAACCCGTTTGATACTTTTGATTTTCCTGTAAATTCTTAATAACCTGACTCAAAATATAATCTGTATAAACAATACTATTATCGTAAGTGTTGATCAATGTCTGATGGTCACAGTTTTGGATAGTATTGGTATTACAAATAGGTTTAAAAGGCTCAAACTCAGGGCGTGTACGCTCATAATAGGCTGGCCCATGGCTTCCAACCTGATGCAAGACAACAAGCTGTGGGGTCACATCATCTTTAGGAATACTATCTATATATTGCTTCAAGCTAGCCAATAAAATTGCATCATCACACTCACCATCTGCTTGGCAGTATTTTTTCTGTAATTGCTCTGGAATATCATACTGATGCACACGATCACATGCACCTTTACAGCCCGAATTATTATCAATCCAAGTCACTTTATAACCTGCACGTTGTGCGATATCTAACAGCCCTTCTCTATGAGATGCTAAACGGCTATCGTAACTCGTTCTTGGCATTCCAGAAAACATACAAGGTACAGAAACAGCTGTTGCGGTACCGCATGAATGGGCATCTTTAAAATTAATTAACTCTGATATTTTTGAAAGCTCAGGGTTTGTATTTCTTCCATACCCATCTAAAGAAAAACTTTCAGCTCGTGCCGTTTCACCAACAACTAAAACCATCAGCTTAGGTTGTTTTTGTTTAACAGTGAGTTCTGCATCCTCACCATAATGTACTAATGGTAATGGCTTGTAAGATAATTTCTTATAATAGTTCAGACCTGAGTTAAAAACATTATTCGGTGAAATTAAATCTCTTATTTCTCTATGACCACGAAATAAAGAGCTAAAGTCAATATAACTAGCATATATAAGAGAACCTGCAACAACCAGTGCAGCAATAATACTCATGATTTTTTTGAGTAGAATTTTTCCAAAATTTTCTTTTTTTATAGGAATAATACAAAATAGAATGCTTGGTAAAACAGCAAATAAAAAGAACCAACTTAGAAGATCACTAGATACAAGTGCAAAAGCCTCCTTTGTATCTGTCTGCATCATATTTTGAATTTGCTCAGGCGTAATCATAATACCCATGCTATTTACAAAATATGCAGTACACCCACTAATTATAATAAGTAATATAGCAACGATTCTTTTAGACCAATACCATGAAATTAATTGGAGAACAATAAAGTAATAGGAAACTAAAACAACAATGAGGGATATCACCCAAAAAACTGCATGCAAGCCATGCAGATCTGAATAGATTAAAGCTTTTTTAAAAAAATTAATATTTAAAGCACATGCCAACCAAATAGCGAGAACTAAATTAAACCTCCCTAACGTTAAGGTAGGTATTTTACTTCGGATAAATTGTAAGAAAGGCATGAATAACTACTTCCACTCAAATGATTACAATCTAAGTTCATTTCGTGAAGAGTAACTTAGATTTTTACATACATTGCCACATACAATGTAGGTAACGCACTTTAGCAGATTTAAAATAAAAAACTGCAACAGGCTCACCTATTGCAGTTTTTTTAAACGGTTAACTACTATATTTTAACTTAGAAGTTGTATTGAGCAACGAAGTTAATACGAGAGTAGTCACCAGTTTGGTCTGTAAATGTTTTACGTTGACCATATGTATATTCTGCACCAATATCAAAGTCTTTAACTGGTGTATAGAATGTATTCACAAGTACGTTGTACATAGATTTGCTATACGCAGAGTTTTTCAAGTTAGCTGCTGTATATGCTGTGTCTTTCTTATTCCAAATTGCACCACCTAACACAGCAGATCTGAACTGGCTGTTCCACTTATGTGTATAACCAGCAAATACTGCATCAGATTCAATTTGGTTAATCGCAACAGGATTTGTTCCATTTGCAGTTACAGAATATGCTGCTGCATTTGGATAAATCATATATTTGTTATCACCAGCAATATGGTAATAATTTGCTAGGATTGCATCATTTTCCGTAAGGTTGTATTTACCACCAACACCTACACCCCAAGCAAGTTTTTCAATATCATTACTGCTGTTTGTAGCTACACGATTTTCATGCAAGAAGCCAACTGCTTGTAAAGATCCTTTTTTGTCAGCTGTTGTTGCAGCATACTGTACGCTTAACGTTGGTAGACGGCTACCACCGCTTGTTTGAGCTATACTATTTGATTCTTGATCTTTACCTGTTGTTCCTTCTAAAGCAACCAATACTTTTTGGTTTTTAGTAATTGGTTGTGTATAGCGTACTTGTACAGGACGTAAAGATGTAGAGCCCATAATACCATTAGGGTCAACTGTTGTTGGTGTATCTGTTACAAATGGAGATTGTGATTGACCAACTAACCAATTACCTAAAGATACATAAGCATGACGAAGACGGAATGTACCATTACCATTTGTGTAGGTACCGCTTGTCATGAAGTCGCCTTCAATTTTTGCATTTAACGGGCCATAATCCGTTGGGCGTGTAAGATCTACGCCTAAACGAGAGTTAGCTGCTGAAACATTTAAGTTATCAGAAACATTACTCGCACCATTTAATGGAATTTTATCAGTTCTGTTATAAACATCATTCACAGCATTACGTGTGTCATAAGTAACATCTGCACGTACACGACCATAAAGTTTTAGCTGTGTTTTACCATCAGCAAGTGTAATCCAACCCGGCTTAGCAGTTGCTTCTTTTGGCGCGACTGCTGGCTTTTCTAAAGACTGAATTGCTTGTTGTTGAAGCTGTACTGCTTGTTGTTGTTGTTGTCCAGAAAGCTGACTTTGCTGACCTGCAAGTTGTTGCTGTTGGCTAGAAAGCTGTTGAACAAGTTGTTGTAATTGAACAACCTGTGCCTGTAAATCTGCTACTTGTTGCTGTTGTCCTGTTGTCTTTGTTGCAGCTTGAGCAGACCCTACAGTCCCCAAAATTAAAGCCGCACTAATAGAAAGTGCTAGTTTATTTACCTTAACCACAGAGTTCTCCATCCTCAAAAATGAGTAATCGCTATCGAAATTAGCATTAATATTGCAAATAAAAGTAACAAAATTATGACAATCATTACAAAAATTAATAATATTTCTATTATTGAGCTTTTTATATACACCAAAAGTCGTATTTTTACTGAAATACTCATTATTGGTATATACAAAGTATAAGAAATCTTATCTTTTGTAACAAATGTTCTCGCTAGTTAAAAACTAGCTCTTTCATGTGACAAATAAAAACAATATTTTATTACAGAGATATGAAAAAAATAGATATTCACATCTCAAATTGCTTTTCACTTTTATGAATAAAAGTGAAAAGCAATAATATTTAAATATGTAAATCAACAAATTAAGTTCAAAAAATCCATAAACTTAATTTTTGCTGAAATATATAAATTACAGAAAAAATTTTAGGTAACAATCATACCAATGCTCTATTTTTTTCTTTTTTTATGTCAGATATAGTTTAATGTTTTATCTATATTACAAATATCTGTAATATTTTAATTATTGATTAAATGTATATTTCAATATTGAGTCAAGATGATTAAAAAAGATTACCCGATCCTACCCTCCAATCTTCCAGCTAGAGGAAACACATATTCTCGTGCATTCTTTAAAAATATTCTGCATATACAAGGATGGAAATTTGAAGGTAATATTCCAAATGTACCCAAAGGTATTGCTATTTTACTGCCACATACTTCAAATTTAGATGGATGGTATGCGCTTATTGGTATCTTAGGTTTAGGCGTTAAAATTTCTATCCTCGCAAAAGATGATCTTTTTAATACTCCTCTAAAGCCATTACTGCATAAAGTTGATATCATTCCAATAAAAAGAAATAGCCAAAATGGCTTTACTCAACAAGCTATTGATACTTTAAATAATAAAGAACGCATTTGGATTGGTATGGCCCCTGAAGGAACTCGGCAACAAGCCTCCAGTTTTAAAAGTGGTTTTTATCGTATTGCTGATGGTGCAGGAGTTCCCATTGTTATGTTCTCATTAAACTATCAAACCAAAACGTTAACCTGCATTGGAAGCTTCATGCCCAGTGGTAATTATGAAAAAGATTTACCAATTCTTTTATCTTTCTATACCTCTCAAAACTGCTACCCTAAACATCTATCACGTCTATCTTTACCGTTACAAAAACAATTAAAAATAAGCTAGTAAACTTATATAAAATCTGCTGATATGTGCCACAAATTCCTTATCATGAAATGTTACTTACTATGACAAAATTTCGTCATCTTTCATTTCTTCTTGGTTTCTGTACTATGCTCTTGGGTTGTACAACAGCAGAAAAAATACAAAAACAACCTAGAGAACCTATTATTGCACTTGCCCTAGGTGGTGGAGGTGCAAAAGGCTTTGCACATATTGGTGTAATCAAAGTTTTAGAGTCACATGGTATTAAACCAAAAATTGTTACAGGTACAAGTGCAGGTAGTTTTGTAGGGAGTATCTACGCCAGTGGAAAAACGCCGTATCAATTACAACAAATTGCATATCAGCTTAAAGAGTCCGACCTAAGAGACCTTACATTTAGTCGTCAGGGCTTCCTTATAGGACAAAAATTACAAGACTATATTAATGCCCAAGTTGACAACAAACCTATTCAGCAATTTCCCATTCGCTTTGCAGCCGTTGCAACACGTTTAGACAATGGACAAAAAGTTGACTTTATTCGCGGCAATACAGGGCAAGCTGTACGTGCTTCTTGTAGTATTCCAAATGTATTTATTCCTGCAAGGATTGGAGGAGTCGATTATGTTGATGGTGGTTTAGTCAGTCCTATTCCTGTGAAAACGGCCAAGGATATGGGTGCAGATATTGTCATTGCTGTTGATATTTCTGCACGACCTACAGGTACAAAAAATACTGCAAGCAATATGTGGGGCTTACTCGATCAGACCATTAACATTATGGGTCAACAAAGTATTCAAGATGAACTTAAATATGCAAATATTGTCATTCGCCCTCGAGTAGACCATATTGGCGTTATGGATTTAAATGTTGCTAATCAGGCAATTATTGAAGGTGAAAAAGCAACACAGTCTCAACTTAAACAAATTGATGCAGCCATTGCTCAATTTAAACATTCTCCTGCTGCATATATGCCTGCACCAAAGGCAAAATTTTAATTGCCTCATATTTATGTATGTTTTCCAAGCATCATTTGATAAATTAATAAACTAATAATGATGCTTGTATCTTCAATACATCTTTCCCTATATGAGAATATTAGATGAATATTATGCTTGAACCTTGGCACTGGTTTGTGCTCGGCATCGTGCTCATTTTACTTGAACTTTTTTTAGCAACATTTGCTATTTTATGGTTTGGTATTGCAGCCATTATGCTTAGTCTTTTATATTGGCTTTCACCTTGGATGAGTACAGCTACTCAAATTTTAACTTGGGCAATTTTTTCTATTCTCAATACTATCTTATGGTTTAAATTTATTAAGCCTTTCACAAAACGGCGTAATCAGAATCCATCTAATATTCAAGATATACTCGGACAAACGGGTACTGTCATACAGATTTTTCCTAATGAAAGCCATAGTGCTAAAGTGCGCTTTACTATTCCCCTATTAGGTACAGAAGAATGGTTAAGTGAATGTGACCAAGCTCTTCATGTTGGTGACCGCATTGAAGTCACAGGCATTCAAGATAAAAGACTACTCGTTAAATTACACAATGCATATTAAAAATCAAATTTAAACTAGGATATAAAATGTCTATTACAACGATTATTAGTCTCGCCTTTTTAGCATTTGTTGTTATTACTATATTAAAAGGTGTTCGTATTGTCCCTCAAGGATATAAGTGGATTGTTCAACGACTAGGAAAGTACCATACAACACTTAATCCTGGTTTAAGTATTATTATTCCCTACATTGATGAAGTTGCCTACCGTGTAACCACCAAAGATATTGTTTTAGACATTCCCTCACAAGAAGTCATTACGAAAGATAATGCTGTTTTATTGATGAATGCCGTTGCATATATCAATTTAACAACACCAGAAAAAGCAGTTTATGGCATAGAAAATTTTAACTGGGCAATTCAGAACCTTGTACAAACGTCCCTACGCTCTATTGTTGGAGAAATGGACTTAGATGATGCTTTATCTTCCCGTGACCATATTAAAGCAAAACTAAAATTAGCAATTTCTGAAGATATTTCCGACTGGGGAATTACCTTAAAAACAGTAGAAATTCAAGATATTCAACCTTCGGCAACAATGCAAACTGCTATGGAAGAACAAGCAGCGGCTGAAAGACAACGACGTGCTGCTGTTACCAAAGCCGATGGTGAAAAACAAGCCGCTATTTTAGAAGCCGATGGTCGTCTTGAAGCTTCAAGACGTGATGCTCAAGCACAAGTCGTTCTGGCTGAAGCATCTCAAAAATCCATTGAGTTGGTAACCTCAGCGGTAGGCGAAAAAGATGCTCCCGTCGCTTATTTACTTGGAGAGCAATACATTAAAGCAATGCAGGATATGGCAAAATCGAACAATTCTAAAACTGTCGTTCTTCCTGCAGATGTACTCAACACTATTCGTGGAATTATGGGGAAAAATTAACTTTCCCTTTTCAGTAAAAACTGTGTAATTTGATGCAGTTGATCTGCATCTTTACCAAAGTATGCCAATGCCTCTAAAGCACGCTGATGCAATGTGTTGGCATACACCTTGGCTTCTTCTAGCCCCATGAGTGCAGGATAAGTTGACTTTTCAACCTGCACATCCTTTCCAGCAGTTTTCCCCAATACAGATGTTTCTGCAACAATATCTAAAATGTCATCTTGTACTTGAAAAGCAAGACCTATTGCTTGACCAAACTCTCTGAGCTTTGTCATTTCTATAGCTGACGATTCAAAAATAGTTACCGCTGCTAGCGTAATAGCCGCCGAAATTAAAGCACCTGTTTTATTATGATGTATCTTTTCTAAATGCTCTTGATTAACGTGAATGCCTTCAGCCTGTAAATCGAGCATTTGCCCATTTACCATTTTTGAACTGGCCGTAGCAAGAATGCGTGTTTGCTGTAAGACAATACGATCACTTACTTCGCTTACAGACTGATTAAACAATTGACTAGTAAGCACCTCATAAGCCATAGATTGTAAGACATCGCCTGCAAGTAACGCGGTGTCCTCTCCAAATGCGACATGGCAGGTTGGTTGACCACGACGTAAAGAATCATTATCCATACAAGGCAAGTCATCATGCACAAGTGAATAACAATGAATTAACTCCACTGCTACTGCTGCTCGGCGAATTGCTGCCCATTTCAAATTATCATTACGAAGTCCACCAACTGCATAACATAATGCAGGTCGAACACGCTTTCCTCCCAACATAACAGCATGGTAAATCGCTTCACGCAATGGCTCAGGGACTGAGAAAGAATCCAATGCAAGCTTTAAATCTTGTTGGATTTGGTGCTGCGCAGACTTTAGAAAATCTGAAGATATTTCAGCTAATGATGACACTGTTGCCTCGTATGCGTTCAATTATGCTTTCTTTACAAATTCTGATTTTAACTTCATAGCACCAATGCCTGAAATTTTACAATCAATGTTATGACCATCCGTTGCATCTGCAACCAAACGAATTCCTTTTACTTTTGTTCCTACTTTCACAACAGATGAAGAGCCTTTAATCTTCAAGTCTTTAATGACAGTTACATTATCACCATCTTCTAATGGCTGACCATGTGCATCTACAATAAGCGGTTGTGCATCATCTGTCGCTTGCTCACCCTCTTTCCATTCATGTGCACATTCAGGACATATAATTAAATCACCATCATAGTATGTATATACAGACTGACATTGAGTACAAGCAGGAATAGTCATTAAGAAACCTCAAAACAAAGCCTTATTATCGCGCTAAATCTATTTTTTTTCAAAAGTTATCGCAAATTCTTTGAACTAGACAGGTCTTTTATCTATTTTCGCCATTTTATAAACATATTATGCAGCACTTTTTATATCTCTGTTGTTGTATGAGCTTTTATCATCGCTATGAGATTTACTTACAATCATTTACAATAAGCCAAATTTTTAATTGAGCATATTTTGGTGAGTAATACATCATCTAGCCTAAAACGTGGTCTCAAAAATCGGCATATTCAGCTTATTGGTATGGGTGGAGCGATTGGCACAGGTCTATTCTTAGGCTCAGCACATATTATCCAAACCGCAGGACCATCTATCATTTTAGGCTATGCAATCGCAGGGTTCATTGCATTTCTTATTATGCGACAACTTGGCGAAATGATTGTTGAAGAACCTGTTGCAGGTTCATTTAGCCATCTTGCATATAAATATTGGAGTCCATTTGCAGGCTTCTTTACAGGCTGGAACTATTGGATTGTTTACTTACTTGTTGCAATGACTGAACTCACCGCCGTTGCACAATATGTTCATTATTGGTGGCCTCACATTCCTTCTTGGGCTTCTGTACTATTTTTCTTTATTCTAATTACAGGGCTAAACCTCACGAGTGTAAAACTCTTTGGGGAATCAGAATTTTGGCTTGCACTCATTAAAGTTATTGCTGTTATTGCCATGATTGTTTTTGGAATTTATCTACTCATAACAGCAACACCTGCAACAGGTGAGTCATTTTCTAACCTATGGACACATGGTGGTTTCTTCCCACATGGGTTTGAAGGCCTATTTTATATGTTGGCTTTTATTCTTTTTGCTTTTGGGGGAATTGAACTCATAGGAATGACGGCAGCTGAAGCAGATGACCCAAAAAAATCTATTCCTCAAGCCATTAATCAGGTTGTTTTTAGAATACTTCTTTTCTATATATGCTCTTTGGCCATTTTGCTATCTTTAGTTCCATGGAATCAATTACAGCTAGGTAGTTTAGAAAAAAGTCCTTTTGTACTTATCTTTAGTAAACTTGGCTTTCAATGGGCAGCACATTTACTCAACTTTATTATCTTAACTGCTGCTTTGTCTGTATATAACAGTGGTATGTTTGCCAATAGCCGTATGCTCTTTGGTTTAGCAGAACAAGGAAGTGCACCTAAAGCTTTATTAAAAACCAATAAACAAGGCATACCTTACTATTGTGTTCTGGTTTCAGCAGCACTTATATTCTTCTGCGTTCTATTAAATTATTTTGCTCCCGAGAAAGCTTTAAGTCATCTCATGTACATTTCTGTCGCAGGTTTAGTTTTAAACTGGACAATGATTACAATTACGCATTTAAAGTTTCGTAAATTTAAGCAAGCTCATGCTCAAAAGACCTCTTTTCCTGCATTATGGTCACCTTTAAGCAATTATTTGGTGCTCATTTTTATTGCATTGGTGCTATACATCATGTGTCAAAAAGGTTTTGCAGAATCTGTTGTATTTATGCCAATTTGGACAGCGATTTTATATTTATTCTATCGCTTTAAAAGGTCATCAGACTAAGGCATATATATTTATATTTCGTTTTTACTTCAAAATTTAATGAGTCATATTACCTGTGAGCAATAAAACACCTGAACTACATCGTGGATTAAAAAGCAGACACATTCAGCTCATTGCAATGGGTGGTGCCATTGGCACTGGGCTATTCTTAGGGTCTGCAAAAGTCATTCAGTCAGCTGGGCCATCTATTATTTTAGGTTATGCCATTGGTGGCTTTATGGTTTTCCTTATTTTACGCCACCTTGGAGAAATGATTGCACATGAGCCTGTCGCAGGTTCATTTAGTCACTTTGCATACAAGTATTGGGGTAAATTTCCTGGTTTCTTAACAGGTTGGAACTATTGGATTTTAAATATTTTAGTTGCCATGACAGAGCTCACAGCTATTGCAAAATATGTTCATTATTGGTGGCCTCATATTCCTGCTTGGGTATCTACTCTTTTCTTCTTCGCTATTATTACGACTGTGAATACACTCAACGTAAAGTTTTATGGTGAGTCAGAGTTTTGGTTATCCATTATTAAAGTCGTTGCTGTGGTTGCCATGATTCTTTTTGGCATATATCTCATCGTCAATGCAGACCCAAGCTCACATGTAAGTGTCTCTAATTTATGGACACATGGTGGTTTTTTCCCACATGGTTTCGATGGTCTATTTTATATGCTTGCATTTATTATGTTTGCATTTGGTGGTATTGACCTCATTGGGACAGCTGCTGCAGAAGCAGAAAATCCGAAAAAAACAATTCCAAAAGCGATTAATCAAGTTATTTTCAGAATTTTTATCTTTTATGTTGGTACACTTGCGATTTTATTATCGCTCATTCCATGGAACGAGCTACAGCTAGGTGGCTTAGATAAAAGTCCATTTGTCATTATTTTTAGTCAGCTTGGCATTGATTGGGCTGCACATTTACTCAACTTTATTATTCTTACTTCTGCACTTTCTGTTTATAACAGTAGTATGTTTGCCAATAGTCGTATGCTATTTAGCTTAGCAGAGCAAGGAGATGCACCTAAGTTTTTTGCTCGTATTAATAAAAATGGTACACCCATTATTGCAACACTTTTTGCCTCTGCAATAATTTTTGGTTGTGTACTTCTTAACTACTTTGTTCCAGAGCAAGCGCTTGGGCACCTAATGTATATTGTTGTTGGTGCTTTAGTTTTAAATTGGGCAGTTATTAGTCTTATTCATCTTAAGTTCAGAAAAGCAATGAAGTCTTCTCATACGAAAACAGATTTCCCTGCTCTTTTTTCTCCGCTTAGTAACTATCTTGCGCTTGGCTTTATTGCACTTATTCTATTTATTATGTGGACACAAGGCTTTAAAGAATCTGTACTGATGATTCCTATTTGGATCGTTCTAATGTTCTTATTTTTTAAATATTTTAAGCAACATAGATAGTTCAATAAAAAAAGTTATTTTCACAATAACTTTTTTTTTCGTCATAACTAAGCTACATTATCTGCTATTAAGAAACTACGCCCTTAGCTTAACTGGATAGAGCAGTTACCTCCTAAGTGACAGAAGTGGGTTCGAGTCCCGCAGGGCGTACCAATTAGAATATTAAACCAAATGCTTTCAGTTGTTTTTCAGCAATATCTGCATTCGTAAAGTGAATGGTTTTAAACCCCATTGCTGATGCAGCCTGTACATTCCCTGCCATGTCATCTAAAAAAACGCTATGCTCAGGAATAACCTGATAGGTATCCATTAAATATTGAAAAATTTCTTTTTGGGGCTTCATCATACCAATTTCAGCAGAAACAACATGACCATCAAAAACATTCCAGAAAGAATAAGTTTCTCTTAAATGACTAACAATTTCTTTTACATTGTCTGTTAAGGCATATAAACGATAGTTTGCCTGAGATAGCTTTTCTAATAGAATATGCGTATTGTAAATTAAAATTTGTGTTTGCTTCACATAATAAAATAGTGCATCTAATGTCACTGAGCTCAAGTGATAGCGTTCAGCATATTCTTGTTTTGCTTCAGCCTCTGTTAACTTACCTAAATTAAGGTTTTTCCAAATATCACCTGCAAAAATGTCTTTCGCTAATTGTTCTGCATTATCAGGAGAACTAAACGTTAAATTAATAATTTCTTTAGGCGCCCATCTCACAAGCACATTGCCAAAATCAAAAACCACCGTATCTATTTTAGACATTACTTTCCCTCTTTATCTTTGTATTTTTCATATTAATTCAATAGTTTGACATCTATATTAAAAAGAAAAGAGCCATATAGGCTCTTTTCTAATCATTAATTCTCGACTGGCATAAAATCTTTTCGTCGTATCATTAAAATAGCAAGACATAAACCTATGACTGCAAATATACCACCCACAACACCAATATATTTCATACCTAAATTCAAGCCAACAATACTGCCAAGCAAAGCACCACCGCCAATGCCAACATTATAAAGCCCAGAATATAGTGACATAGCAACATCAGTTGCATCTGAGGCAAGTTGTAACACTTTAGACTGCATCACAAGGCCAAAAATCATAATGAATATGCCCCATGCCACAGATATTGCCATAATTCCCCATACACTAAATGCAAGGGGTAATAGCAACAGCATACATATAGCTAATCCCGCAATAGAAATGATGGGAAATCCTTTTGGTAATTTTCGACTGAGGCGGCTAAATAAAATTGAACCTAAAATCCCAGATCCACCATAAACTAAGAGTAAGGTTGTGGTCTGATCTGACGTAAAATGTGCAATTTCATCCGTGAATGGTTCGATGTAGCTATACGCTGTAAACTGTGCGACAACAACAATGACAGTTGTAATAAACAAAAGCATTAATGCAGGACGTTTCATTAGAATAGGCAAACTATCAATAGACCCTGTATTCTGACTCGGTAAATGAGGTAACGTTTTCCATAAAATACCTGCTGCAAATACCGCAAGCACTGCAACAATACTAAATGTAATACGCCAACCAAATAGTTCACCAATGACACGACCAAATGGAATACCAAGCACCAAAGCCAAGACCGTGCCCGTAGAGAGCAAACCTAAAGCTTGGACACCCTTCCCTAAAGGTGCAACACGGACAGCGAGTGAAGCTGTAATAGACCAAAATATCGCATGAGCTAATGCAATACCAATACGGCTAATCAATAAAATGACAAAATTTGAAGCGAAACTAGAAATTAAATGACTAAATATAAATAACAAGAAAATAGAGAGCAAAAGCTTTTTTCGCTCCATATGTCGTGTTACCAACATCATCGGTAACGATGCAAGTGCAACAACCCATGCATAAATCGTAATCATTAAGCCAACATGCGCAGCCTCCATATTAAAACTTTTTGCAATATCAGTCAGTAATGCAACAGGTACAAACTCTGTTGTATTAAAAATAAACGCTGCGAGTGCTAATGCAATAACACTCACCCAGCTGCCATCTTGGGCCGGTTGAGGAGTTGTATTCATAGGGCTTTATATATGAGATTAGGATTTTAGTACGTATTTTTTATACGGCTTATATATTTGTAAGTATACAATTCTATGAATAATAAAATAAGACAGTCTGATGATAAAAATGTAAAAATCACATCTTGTTTTTCAATTTTGATTACAATAGTCAAACTTCATAATATTCATTCCAATATCATAAAGATCTGTACTATACGGAACATCTGCTTTATAAACAAAACCATGGTGTTCATAAAAGCATTGGGCTCTCACATTGCTTTTTAAAACACTTAAATACATACTTTTTTGGTCTCTTTCTTCTACGAAATCTAAAACAAACTGTATAAACTTTTTCGCATACCCCTGACCTACAGCTTCTCTTAAAAATAAATTTTTTCTAATTCTGCACATTCACACTTTATATTTGGCTCATATTCATTCAAGTTTACTTTTGCAATCCCAATACACTTTTCAGGTGACTGCATATATAGGAACCAAAACTGATTATTATCATCGAGTGAATGTAGTAATTGTTCATCTGAAAATGAGCCATTCAAAAAGTTCTTAACACCTTGTCGTGTCCAGATTGTAGAAAAATGGTCAATATAACTATGTCTACCAACTTTCTGAATTAGCTCTAAATCTTCATACACTGCTTGCTTAATTAGCATACTCATTTTTTATCATTAATATTAATCAGAACAAGTATATATAACCTTCTTATTTTTCATATATATTCGAACAACATATTCATTGCTTTTGAATCAAATATATTTTACAAAGAAGGTATTCACTAAAGTATATATACATAAAAACTAAATCTTTTTTAAGAATAAGCTTTTATTTTTAAATGCTAAATCTTTTTTAACATTTACTTTAGAATACTTGGGCTTCTACCCCTGTCTCTTTTTTCGCTCCAAGCCGACAGCCAGGAACATATATGACTACGCCAATTCCTTCTATAGACTTAATAGATGCTCTTACTCAAGAATATATAGATAAATCACCAAGTGAAATTTTAGAATTAGCATTAAACCAAGAAGGTGAAATTGCAATTTCCTTTTCTGGTGCTGAGGATGTTGTTCTTATTGATATGGCATACCGCTTACGTAAGCCATTTCGAGTATTTAGTTTAGATACAGGACGTTTACATCCTGAAACCTACCAATTTATAGATGCCGTACGCAAATTTTATAAAATTGAAATTGAAATCTGCTCACCTGAAGCAAAGCCACTTCAAGAACTCGTTACAACAAAAGGTTTTTTTAGCTTCTTTGAAGATGGTCATAGCGAATGCTGCGGTATTCGAAAAGTACAGCCTCTTCGTAAAAAACTCGCAACACTCGATGGTTGGATTACAGGTCAACGTAAAGATCAAAGTCCTACACGTAATGACATTCCTGTCATTCAGTTTGATGCTGGTTTCTCAGGGCCAAATAAGCAGCTTATTAAATATAATCCACTCGCAAATTGGAGCAGCGCCGATGTGTGGAGCTATATTCGCATGATGGAAATACCTTATAACCCTTTACATGAAAAAGGTTTTATTTCAATTGGCTGTGAACCATGTACCCGTCCTGTGTTACCAAACCAACATGAACGTGAAGGTCGCTGGTGGTGGGAAGAAGCCACACATAAAGAGTGTGGCTTACACGCTGGAAATCTAAAATAGCTGATATTTTGTTGCCACTGTTAAAGTGGCATTTTTCTTATTAGCCAAACAAAAACAAATTAAGGATTTAAACTCTGCGTCTTTCACCTTAAACTTATCCTCTTTAAATCATTGAAATGACCAAGAGATTCATAACATGCGTCCATTACATCCGATAGATCTGATATTTTTATCATTGGAAAGAAGACAGCAACCGATGCATGTTGGAGGATTATTTCTCTTCAAGATACCCGAAAATGCACAAGACAATTTTATTCAAAATTTAGTTGCAGATATTAGAGCATCTCAATCGATCCCTATATCCCCATTTAATCACAAGCTAAATGGACTTTTTTGGGATAAAGACTCTGAGTTTGACCTAGACCATCATTTTCGCCATATTTCTCTTCCCCATCCGGGACGTGTTAGAGAACTGCTCGTACATATTTCACAAGAGCATAGTGCGCTATTAGACCGTGCTAAACCACTTTGGACATGCACACTTATCGAAGGTATTGAGGGAAATCGTTTCGCACTTTACTTTAAAATACATCATGCATTGGTAGACGGTGTGGGTAGTATGCGCCTTATGGAAAAGTCATTCGCCAAAGATCCAAATACACACTATATTACGCCACCTTGGAGTATCGAAACTGCTTCAAATAAACTAAAGAAAAATAAATTTAAAGCTGCATTTAATACAGTTAAAAATATCAAAGAACAAATTTCAACAACACCTCAAGTCGTATACCAAGAGCTTAAACAAGCTATGCTACATGATAGAAGGTTCGACCCCAATTATGTCACAAGCTTCCAAGCACCTAAAAGCATACTCAACCAACGTATTAGTGCATCTCGACGTTTTGCCGCACAGTCTTTTGAGTTAGCACGTATACGCGAAATATCTAAACGTTTAGATGTCACATTGAATGATACCATTTTAGCCATTTGTTCAGGCGCACTGCGGCAATACCTGCTTAACTTAAATCAGTTACCAGAAAAGCCTCTTATTGCGATGGTACCTGCCTCTATACGCACAGATGATTCGGCTCTCAGTAACCGTATAACCATGATTCTTGCAAACTTAGCAACACATACACCTGATCATTTAGAACGCCTCTACACCATATCGAATAGTGTACGCACAGCAAAAATGCGTTTTAAACGAATGACTCAGAATCAAATTTTAAGTTACAGTGCTTTTGTATATGCCGCAGCAGGACTCAATATTATTTCAGGAATAATGCCTAAAAAGCAGGCCTTTAATATTGTGATTTCTAATGTCCCGGGGCCTAAAGAAACACTATATTGGAATGGTGCACCACTCGAAGCAATTTACCCTGCATCAGTCATTTTTGATGGACAAGCACTAAATATTACGCTTACAAGTTATTTAGATAAACTTGAAGTTGGCATTGTTGCATGTAGAAAAACTGTACCTAGAGTACAAACTTTATTGTCATTCTTAGAAGATGAAATTCGGCACTACGAAAAATTAATTGACCATAAATAAAAAGCCTTCTTTTTTATCAGAAGGCTTTCATTGGGGGACTTTCGAAACTAAAGCGTGAGTCCCTTTAATTTTTAACTGTACGACACTGCTTCAGCAGTTCAATACACATATCTTGTACCATGGTTGTTGTAATTTGTACTTCTTTGCCCTGTTCATTCACCATGTAGCAATGATTTTGAACTGTTTGGCTGTCATTTAAATTTTGTGTATTTGTTTGCATATAATTCTCATCAAAATATTGCATAATTGCCCCCTTGATTGGCTAAGATAAATACTTCATCTTTGGCTAGCTTAGAATCATAGTATTGAGAAATCACACATAAAAGTAAACAGCCAGTTGTAACAAGGAATAATCATATATTGTTACAATTCTAACCAAAAATGATATCGTATTGCTCTTGCGTATAAAGTGTTTCTACCTGCAACTTTATACTTTTCTCAAGTAAATGAGATAAATCCTGTACTGCAACTGCCTCTTCAGTCAGTAAACGATCAATAACCACGGGGCTTGCAACAACAACAAAGCCTGTTTGATGAGGGTATGTACGTGTAAAACGCATCATTTCACGAAATATTTCATAACATACCGTTTCGGCAGTTTTTACAAATCCACGACCATGACAAGTTGGACACGAATCGCACAATAAATGTTCTAATGATTCTCTGGTACGCTTTCTTGTCATCTCAATAAGGCCAAGCTCAGATACTTGCGTAATTTTTGTCTTTGCATGATCTTTTTCTAATACAGCTTCAAAATACTTCAATACCTCTGCACGATGTATTTCTTCTTGCATATCAATAAAGTCAATAATAATGATGCCACCCAAGTTTCTAAGGCGTAATTGACGCCCGATAACTTCCGTTGCCTCCATATTGGTACGATATACTGTATCTTCTAAGCTTCTCCCACCCACGTAAGAACCTGTATTCACATCAATCGTGGTCATTGCTTCAGTTTGGTCTATCATCAAATAGCCACCAGATTTTAAAGCAATGCGAATCTGTAGCGCCTTTTGAATATCTTCTTCAATATGATGTACATCAAATAAAGGCTGATCCTCTACATAATGGACTAGACGGTTCTCCATTTGCGGCATGAATTCTGATATAAATTCTTTGAGCTTGATAAATACATCGTCTGAATCGACATAAATTTTTTCTGTCTTGTCTAAAGATAAATCACGCACTACACGCTGCGGTAAAGGTAGTTCCTCAAAAACCAAAGAGGGTACGAGTAGACTTCTTTTTTTACGCTGAATATAGTTCCATAGCTTACTTAAATAAGCCATATCTTGGTCTATAGCAGCCTCATCAATCCCTTCTGCTGCTGTACGTACAATGACACTTCCCGGCAATAAATACTTTGTTTTTATATTTTCAATAATATGGCGTAGCCGTTCCCGCTCTTCTTCAGATTCAATTCGCTGTGAAATACCAATGTGGTTGCCAAAAGGCATAAGAACCAAGTAACGTGAAGGCAAAGAAATATCTGTTGTTAAACGTGCGCCTTTTGTACCAAGCATGTCTTTCATGACCTGCACAGTAATAATTTGACCCTGTTGCAACAGCTCAAAAACATTCGGGGTGGTTTTTCCTTTAGGCCACACCATATCATTTATATGTAAAAAAGCTGTTCGTGATAAACCGATGTCTACAAATGCTGCCTGCATCCCGGGTAAAACACGTACTACTTTTCCTTTGTATATATTGCCAACTAAACCTCTTTTTAAAGTTCGTTCAACAAACACCTCATTGACAACTCCATCTTCAGTTAATGCAACACGACATTCCATCGGTGTGGCATTAATGAATAGCTCATCAGACATAATTAACTCAAAATGTTATAAAAATATTTTTTAAGCAGTTAATTTAGTGCCTTAACTGCCTTTAATAATTTAACCGTCTCATGTAAAGGTAATCCAACAACGTTGGTATAACTCCCTTTAATTGTGGGAATATATTTTGCTGCGATGCCTTGTATCGCATATGCACCTGCTTTACCTACAGGTTCTCCTGTTTGCCAATAGCTTTCCATATCGCTTTGGCTAAGTTGCTGAAATGTGACTTGCGTTTTTACAACACACTCATGCACTTCATTTTCTGCAATGACACAAATACCCGATAAAACATCGTGCTCACGCCCAGACAATGCCTGCCATATTTCAAATGCATGCACTCTCGATTGTGGTTTACCAATAATAGAACCATCTAAAGAGATACACGTATCAGCAGCTAAAACAATGCGGTCATGAAACTGTTGGGCTACACTTCTTGCTTTCTCATAAGCGACGCGTTTCACATAGGTTTCAGCAGATTCACCCAGTTTTAATGTTTCATCTATATCCGCACTAAAAATATCAAAATCAATTTCTAACTGCTCTAAAAGTTCAGCACGTCGTGGTGAACCTGAGGCTAAAATTAAACGCGCCATTTTTTTAAACTATAATATAAAATTGGCCAAAAGATAATGCTACTTACTGCAGGTGGCCAACGTCTCATTAGTGGGTAGTCTGCATCTGCCATAATTTGACCGACCCATATAAAAAGAATATAGGCAATAATTGCAATAATAGCAATCACCCATAAATTTAAGAACGTTAAAACGCGCCTTTCTCTTATAAAATAACGAGCAGCAAATGAGATAAGAATATATGCCAATGCATTTTGACCAAGCGGTGCATCTACCAATAAATCTGTAAAAATCCCCATGGTAAATGCAAACCAAACACCACACCAACTTGGCTGACAAAGTATCCAAAAAAGCGTTACCATCATCATGATGGCTGGTCGCCAAGCTGCCACATCATAAGATACAGGATAAACTGTAATCACAGATGCAACTATTGCAGAGAGAATAATAAAGATTAAGGGATCTTTTCTTTTTGCAGGTTTATAGTTAGCTATTAACATATGGCTGCTCCTTTGCCAAAGAGTCTGAAAATAGAACAACCACATAATGACCACCAGCCAACTGAGCAGATGGTGTAATGTCAATTTGAGCAAACTCACCCGCATTTTGTCGCTGTATTTTCGATACAGTGCCTACAAGATACCCTGCAGGAAAATGCTCACCTAAACCTGAACTATAAACATTATCTCCAACTTTTAGATCTGCACTGGTTGGGACATATTGCATTTTTAATGTGCCAAGATCACCCGTTCCAGAAACAATCGCTCGCATTCCTGTTCGCTCTATACGCACAGAAAGAGAACTTTCCTTGTCTGATAAAAGTAAAACACGTGCATTATGCTGTGAAACATTAATGACCTGGCCCATAATTCCCTTATCATCAAGTACAACTTGTCCTTGGCGTAAATGATCTGCAATACCACGATTAATCACAATAATATGTCTTAAAGGATCTGTATCCGTACCAATAACTTCCGCAATTTCCATACGACCATCAATAATCAATGGCGTATCTAATAACCCACGTAAACGCGTATTTTCAGCAGACAATTCCGATAATTTTTGTAAGCGTACTTGTGCTTGTAATAATTCAGCCTGCATTGCCGTATTTTCACGGCGTAATTGTTCTTCAGATTTTGTTTGCTGACTCAACCACTCTCGCGACATTATTGGATAACTTGCAACGGTATAAATTGGATTATACAACGAATACATGACATCCCTTGCTGGTTGTACCACATGTGGCATACGCCAATCGAAAAATAGCACTGCTACACATGTGATGACCGCAATAATAAATGAGCGAAAAGATGGCGGTTGTCTTGAAAAAATATTCGGTTGCACCGCCTCACCCTATATTGATGAATTATCCAACAAAAAGCATGTCATGATTTGGATTATCGAAGAATTCTAAGACCTTACCACCACCACGAGTTACACATGTTAAAGGATCTTCAGCAGCAACCACAGGCAGACCTGTTTCTCTAGCAAGAAGCTTATCTAAGTTACGTAATAATGCACCACCGCCTGTCAGAACAATACCACGCTCTGCAATATCGGAAGAAAGTTCAGGTGGGGTTTGCTCTAAAGCAGACTTCACAGCACTCACAATACTTTGCAGTGGATCTGTAATCGCTTGCATTACCTCTTCTGAACTCACGGTAATAGAACGAGGTACACCTTCAGCAAGATTACGACCACGAACTTCAATTTCTAGTTTTTGGTTATTTTCTTCAGCAACCGCCATACCTACTTCTTTTTTAATCAGTTCGGCAGTTGTTTCACCAATCACACAACCATGTGCTTTACGTACATAATTAATAATTTGCTCATCAAAAACATCACCACCTATACGCAGAGAGTCTGCATATACACAGCCTTGTAGTGAAATAATTGCAATTTCTGTTGTACCGCCACCAACATCAACAATCATTGAACCACATGCCTGCTCCACAGGTAGGCCTGCACCAATTGCAGCAGCCATTGGTTCTTCAATTAGACGTACATCACGCGCACCTGCATTGTATACAGCTTCACGAATTGCACGGCGTTCAACAAGTGTTGACTTACATGGTACACAAACCACAACACGAGGCGCTGGCGGGAAAAGACGCTTTTCATGCACTTTACCAATAAACTGATTCAACATGGTTTCAGTTACTTCAAAGTCAGCAATTACGCCATCTTTCATTGGTCGAATTGCAGAAATATTAGCCGGCGTACGACCAAGCATCTGTTTCGCATCTAAACCAACAGCAGCTACAATTTTTTGTGAGCCACTATGACGGATTGCCACAACCGTTGGTTCATTTAATATAATGCCTCGTCCAGGCGCATAAATAAGTGTGTTCGCTGTACCTAAGTCAATAGCGAGATCTGGCGAAAACAAGCCAATTAGTCGTTTTAAAATCACGGGTCGTTCCCAGTTTCTACAAATATGGACGCAAGTTGGCAACTTTAACTAAATGTGATGATTTGAACAAGTCAATCGCTTATCATATAACACGATATTTCAATTTTTTTTGATACTGACTAGGTGATGTTATGTCTACACCAGATGCACAGCATTCAGATTTTAATGCTCAAACCATTACGAGTATTGCCAATCTTGCTCGATTATCGCTCAATGATACGCAATCTAATGCATACGCACAAAGTCTAAATAAAATTTTAGACATGATGGATACATTAAAAGAGATTAATACAGATGGTGTTGAACCACTAAGAAGTCCATTTAATAGCCCGCAGCCATTACGCCAAGATACAATTTCAGAGAGCAACCATCGTGAGGAATATCAAGAAGTTGCACCATCAACACAAGATGGTCTATACCTTGTACCTCGCGTTATTGAGTAATACTTTCCGATCACTTTAATTATATAGAATATACTATGACAGATTTACATCGCTTATCTATTCGCGAACTTTCTCAGGGATTGCAACAGCGCCAGTTTTCATCTCGCGAATTGACAGAACACTATTTAAAACGCATTGACAAACTTGATACACAACTTAACAGCTATATTACAGTAACAGCAGAGCAAGCTCTAAATGCAGCAGATGCAGCAGATGCCCTACTAAAATCTGGTGAAGCGTCTGCACTTGCAGGTATTCCAATTGCACATAAAGATATTTTTTGTACAAAAGGAGTTCGTACTTCTGCAGGTTCAAAAATGCTCGATAACTTCATTTCGCCATATGATGCGACTGTAGTTACAAAAACCAAACAATCTCATCTCGTTACTTTAGGAAAAGTAAACATGGATGAATTTGCAATGGGTTCAACATGTGAAAATTCATATTATGGCGCAACTAAAAACCCTTGGAATTTAGATTACGTTCCGGGCGGCTCTTCAGGAGGCTCTTCAGCGGTTATTGCTGCCGGTTTAGCACCATTTGCAACAGGTACAGATACGGGAGGCTCAATTCGCCAACCTGCATCATTTTGTGGTCTTACAGGTCTAAAACCGACATATGGTCGCGTTTCTCGCTACGGTATGATCGCATTTGCATCATCACTCGACCAAGCAGGTCCTATGGCACACTCAGCAGAAGACTGTGCGTACCTAATGAATGTCATTGCAGGTCATGATGAAAAAGACTCTACATCTGTTGAAACACCTGTAGACGACTATGTCAGCAACCTCAATAAAACCTCATTAAAAGGTTTACGTATTGGTATACCAAAACAGTATTTTGAAGTTGAAGGTTTAAATGCTGAAGTTAAAGCACGTGTTGAAGAAGCACTGAAAAAACTTGAAGAACTTGGTGCAATTCTTGTTGAAGTTGACTTAACTATGGTTGAGTCATATGTACCAACATACTACCTTATTGCACCTGCAGAAGCTTCTTCAAACTTATCTCGTTACGATGGTGTACGTTTTGGACATCGCTGTGAAAACCCACAAGATCTAGATGACCTTTACAGACGTTCACGCTCAGAAGGTTTTGGTGAAGAAGTACAACGTCGTATTCTTATTGGTACTTATGCACTCTCTGCTGGATTCTACGATGACTATTACGTCAAAGCACAGAAAGTTCGTCGTCTTATTCAGGAAGACTTCTTAAAAGCATTTGAACATGTTGATGTGATTGCAGCACCATCTGCACCAACAACAGCCTACAAAATTGGCGCATCACTCTCTCCTGTAGAAATGTACTTAGGCGACCTATATACACTTGCTGTTAACCTTTCAGGACACCCAGCAATCAATGCACCTGTTGGCTTCGATCAAAATAATCTGCCTGTAGGTCTACAACTTATAGGTAATTACTGGTCTGAGTCTCAACTACTTTCAGTTATACACCAATATCAACAAGCAACTGACTGGCATAACAAACGATCTGCTATTGCTGAGGAGAATGTATAATGGCAAAACTTATTGATGGTTGGGAAGTTGTCATTGGCTTAGAAATCCATACTCAGCTCAACACAAACACAAAAATATTTTCTGGCTCAAGCATTGAGTTTGGTGCTGAACCGAATACACAAGCAAGTCTTGTTGATTTGGCTATGCCCGGCGTTCTTCCTGTCCTCAACAAAGAAGTCGTAGATAAAGCGATTTGCTTTGGTTTAGGGATTGATGCAGAAATTGATCGTGCTTCTGTCTTTGCCCGTAAAAACTACTTCTACCCAGACCTACCAAAAGGCTATCAAATTAGTCAAATGGATAACCCTATTGTAGGCAAAGGTCACATCGACATTCACCTTGAAGATGGCACAACAAAACGTATTGGTGTAACACGTGCCCACCTTGAAGAAGATGCAGGTAAATCTTTACACGAAGATTTTGAAGGCATGACAGGGATTGATTTAAACCGTGCAGGTACACCACTGCTTGAAATTGTTTCAGAACCTGATATGCGCTCAAAAGAAGAAGCAGTTGCTTACGTACGCGCCATTCATACGCTTGTACGCTGGTTAGGCATTTCCGATGGTAATATGGCTGAAGGTTCTTTCCGCTGCGACTGTAACGTATCTATTCGCCAACCGGGCGATGAGTTTGGTACACGTTGTGAACTGAAAAACATCAACTCATTTCGTTTTATCGAAAAGGCGATTGAAGTTGAGATTGAACGTCAAATTGATGTTCTAGAAAGCGGCGGCAAGATCATTCAACAAACACGTCTTTTTGACCCAAACAAGTTAGAAACACGTGCAATGCGTACAAAAGAAGAAGCAAATGACTATCGCTACTTCCCTGACCCAGACTTACTGCCTGTACGCATTTCAGAAGAGCAAATTCAAGCGATCCAAGCAGATATGCCTGAACTCCCTCAAGCACGCCGTGAAAGATTCATAGAAGCATATCAACTTACTGAATATGATGCGCGCGTGCTGACACTCAGCCGTGAACTCTCAGACTTCTTTGAAGAAACAGTAAAAGCCGCAGGTGGTGCGAAAAATGCAAAACTTGCAGCCAACTGGGTCATGGGCGAACTTTCAGGTGCACTCAATAAAGCAGATTTGAGTATTGACCAATCGCCTGTTTCAGCAGTGCAATTGGGTGGCATGATCGCTCGTATTGTCGACAACACAATTAGTGGAAAAATTGCAAAGCAAGTCTTTGGCTTCATGTGGGAAAGCAATGGTTCATCTGCCGACCAAATTATTGAAGAAAAAGGCTTAAAGCAAGAAACTGACACAGGTGCAATCGAAGCAATCATTAAAGAGGTACTTGCTGCCAACGAAAAAATGGTTGAAGAATATAAATCTGGTAAAGAAAAAGCATTTAATGGCTTAGTGGGTCAAGTAATGAAGGCTTCACGTGGTAAAGCCAATCCAGCACAAGTAAACCAGCTCATGAAGCAGTTGCTTGGCTAATTATTTCTTTTTATTATATAAACCTCGCTTCATGCGGGGTTTTTTATTTTCAAAAATACAATGGGGGTTAACTTATATATACTATGGCAAAATTTTTAAATACAAGTGCAACAAACTACTACCTTGAAGAACTTATAAAATCAGCAAAAGAACGTGTGATTTTAATAAGCCCTTTCCTAAAACTAAATGATCGAGTTAAAGAATTACTTGAAGACAAAAACCGTCTAAAAATTGATATTCGCATTATTTATGGAAAAAGTGAGCTACAACCTGAAGAAATTAATTGGTTAAAAGAACAAGAATATATACGTACAAGCTTTTGTAAAAATTTACATGCAAAATGTTATATCAATGAAGATCGGGCAATTATTACAAGTCTAAACCTCTATGAATTTAGCCAAATTAATAATAACGAGATGGGTATTCTAATCGGCAAAGATGCTGATAATGAGTTATATAAAGATACATTTGAAGAAGCACAGCGCCTTATCCGAATTAGTGATGAAATTCGAATTTCATTAGAAAAGATTGAACATGCTCAATTAGAGGTACCAACGAACACTGAAAGTGATACACCGAACCAGACCACAGCATATAGTAAAATAACCACATCCAAACTTGCGACAAAGCTAGGATTCAAGACTGCTGAATTGCTTGAAAAACTAGAGCAAAAAGGTTTTCTAATTAAAAAAGAAGATAACTACTACTTAACAGATCTCGCAAAAAACTTGGGTGCCGAATTTAAAAAAGGAAAATTTGGTTACTTCTTCTTATGGCCGGAAGCTATTGAATCTAAAGTATGAAACCAATCTCATGCCACTGTTAAAAGTGGCATATTTACTATAAAAATACCATTAATCTTAAAGTAATATTAATGGTATTTATATTTAAAAAGTATTAATAAAACACATTTCCATAAATAAAAATAAATATTGTCTATAATTCCAACAACTTACTTCACAATTGGCAAAATGCTATATACAACTACATAAAATGTGAATATAATCACACTTATTGATTAATCATCAAACTAATTTTAGAGTTGACTTGCATTTTATTCCAAGATATATATCAGATAAATTTGGAATAACTATCAAGATAGTTCTAAGTTTTCAAAAAAGGTATCATTTCAATGTGTTTATTTATTTTTAAAACATATTAAAATGATACCTTTTAAATATCTTATGATTTAAGATTATTTAAAAGGAACTACTGTACTCGTTACAGTAAAATATCAAACATTTTTATTTGGGATGTTTCGAAATCGAAACACTTTTTAGCGAATTTTTTCGCATTTTATATGATTCTATTAACTCAAATTAACAGAATCAGTTTTAATTCTTTGGAGAAGCGGCAATGGCTATTAAATTAGAAGTTTTAAGTGACGAACTTGATGGTTTTATCGCAGCATCACTTGTAGATAGCGAAAGTGGTTTACCTCTTGCAACTGAAGGTACAGGTATTGACTTAGACCTTGCATCTGCAGGAAACACTGAAGTAGTTCGTGCAAAAAGAAAAGTTGCACAATCTCTTGGCCTAGATGATACCATTGAAGATATCCTAATTACTTTGGCTGAACAGTATCACTTGATTCGCCCATTAAAAGGTAACAAAGACTTATTTTTATATATCGCTTTAGATCGTAAAAAAGCAAACCTTGCAATGGCTCGCCATGTATTAAAGAAATTTGAGACTCAATTAGATTTCTCATAAGTTTTATAAGCATAATATTAAAAAGCGAATAAATATTTATTCGCTTTTTTTATATAAAAAACCTTTACGGCATATCTGCACCAACAGCAATAATAACACCTACACAAAAAAGTAAAGCATACAGTGCAAACCAAAAAATCATACGATTAAAAGCCTTTTTTGAAATTTTACTATCTGCATACTGTGGTGGTTTTCTCGAAACATCTTCTTTCATGTCAGTTCTCATCACTTGCAATATAAATATTATTATCTAAAGATTAGTAACAAACATGTAGATACAGTTTTTGATTAAAAAACTATAACAGATTCCACCTATATACCTTATTTTCTAACAATCTGTTATAACTTACTTATGATTTAACAAAAATTTAATGATTATGTATAAGTCTGAAAAGCTTGTTCAACATATTAAACAACTGATTGAAAATGGTAGCTACTCAGCCAATACCAAGCTACCTTCTCTTCGAGCTCAGGCACAAGTAACTGGCTATAGTCTCATGACTATTTTAAATGCATATCAAACATTAATCGCTGAAGGACGAGTATACTCAAAAGAAAAATCAGGCTTCTTTATTTCAGAATATAATTATAATACCTATCAAAAAACCAATACAGTAGAAACATCTCAACCTCAGAAAATTAAAATAAACTCAAAAGTATTCTCTTATCTCAAACAAACTCAGGCATCTGATTATATTTATTTTAGCTCTGCCTTCCCTGATGAACAGTGCCTTTACAATACAAAGATTATGAAAATATTGGCACATTATGCACAACAAAAACCAATAGGTACGACAAATAAGAATATGCCTCCAGGTAACTTAAAGCTACGCCAACAAATAGCCAACCGTTATATTTTACAAGGTATTCCAACGCAAGCTGATGACATCATTATTACATCAGGTGCACTAGATGCTCTTAATTTAGCATTACAAACACTCACCCAAACAGGCGACTATATTTTATTACAAGACACCATTTTTTATGGAGCATGGCAAGCTGCTGAACGCTTAGGACTACAGGTAATTACCTTACCTACACACCCACAATATGGGTTTAATTTGCAAGCATTTGAAGACCTATTACAAGCTTACCCCATTAAAGTTTGTTCGTTCATGCTTAACAGTCATAATCCGATAGGCTTTACTGTAAATGATAAAATTAAAGAGAAAATTGCTAGTTTATTAGAAAAATATCAGGTTTATCTTATTGAGGATGATACCTATCAAGAGCTTTATTATTTTGGTCAAAAACCCCTACCAATGTGTTATTTTGAGCACCAAAACCGCGTATTACACTGCTCATCTTTTTCAAAGGTTCTTGGCGCAAATATTCGCATTGGTTGGGTACGCACAGAAACATTCTCAGAGAAAATCCAACACTTACAACTTATGAGTACCCTTGCAGCAAATACATTAATTCAAGAAACTTTAGCAAATTTCATTGCAACACCTTATTACGATAAGCATTTACAAAAACTGAGAAAACAACTTTATCAAAGAAAGAACCTACTCTACCACTTATTACTAAGATACCTTCCTTCCTCATGCCATATTCATTATTATTCAAGTGGCTATTTTCTATGGATAGAACTACCCAATCACCTCAATAGCACGGCGTTATTTCAAATACTTTTAAGTCAAAATATTGGTATCACACCAAGCCACCTTTTTAGTATTCATGAAGTACCGCACAACTACATTCGAATAAACAGTTCATTTCATATGGACTCTCAGCATAAGCAAGCCATTATCTCGCTTGCTCATGCCATCAAATACCTTATATATCAGAGAATGCCTGCGCTATTACATTACTTTAAAACTGACTCAAATGCTTTTAGACGCTTATGAATTGAAAGTAACTCAATGATGGTTTTCCAAGAATTGATTAAATATTGAAAAGAGCCCCGAACCCTATCAAATACATTACTAATTTGGGTCAATAACCCTAATGTCAGTGCACCTGAAGCAATGGATGGAAATAAAACAACTAAACTAAATAAAATATCAAGTTGTAAGTACCAAATGCTTATTAAGTTAAAATATGCATAATGAAAGTACAGCCTAAAATAATTCACCTGCACATTAGAAAATAGGTCTTTCAACTTTACAGGTTGCGCATAGGCATCACTATCTTCACCATATACAAGTTCTTTACGATAAGCAGCTTCAACTTTTTGGTTATTAAATTCAAGTCCCGGAAGCTTAATACCTACAGCCATCATTAAAATTGTACCAAATAAAGACCAGAAGATTGCTGCCCATACAAGACCATGTGAAACCTCTCCCACAATAGGTAAAACCTTTACATGTTCTGATAACTGAAACAATACGGGCATGAATGCAATAAGTACCATAATGGCATTGATAAAACTAACACCTAAGCTCTCCATAATAGAAGCGAAGCGCATGGTATCTTCCTGCACACGCTGAGAAGCACCTTCCATATGTCTCAGCTTTGCCCAGTACTGAATATAATATTCATTCATTGCCGTGCGCCAACGAAAAATATAATGGCTTGTAAAAAATGAATTAACAATTGCAACCGTGACATAAACCATAGCAATATATACAAACGCTAATGTTCCAGCATAAAGATCTTGAACCTTACCACCTTTATTTGAAAGCATATTCTGGATTAAATCATAAAACGGGTTATACCACTCATTTAGGGTTACATTTACTTGAACACTAAACCAAATATTAAATAAAATAAATGCAGAACCCCAGATAGACCATGCATGCCACTTATGCTTTGCAATAATCTTCCAAAAACTTGCAAAAACAAGTACAGAAACAAAAAACCAAATATAAAACCAAATAAATGCTGGATATAGAAAACGACTAATTCCTATAGGTAAAACAGCTTTTTCATAGCCAGGTTTAAACCCAATATAAGTACCCCAATGTTGACCACCGAGATACCATAAACCAATACTCACAGCAGCCCATAGAAGCGCAGATAAAAAAAAGCGACGAGGCGCTGGGAAAAAAGACTCAAACATAAATTAAATAATTCCCAAAAATATCTTATATAGCCAATAATAATAAAAGCCATACATCCTATTTTTAATATGTATAAACACTATTAACTATTTTGACATTAATATTTAATACATCAGAATCATTTTTGTAACTGGTCTAATAGCACTAGTATTTCTCGTTTAATTTAACTATATTACGCTCAAACAAATATCCTAAAGTTAATGTATATCGAACTTAGCTTTAATTTACGCTAAAAAATATAAATTAAGCTATTTTTCAGATAGATATACTTTTATAGCCTTTTCAATTTGTACTACAACGCAGACTATAATACATTTATGTCTTCAGCTAAGTGTGCCCCTTTTTTAAAGTGAAGTTTTTATGTATGCACTTATTATCATCGGAATATTCTTTGCTAGCCTAGCTTATACTTACTGTCGTGGTCATGTCCGTCTTAAACTTTCTAGACAATTATTTGACCATTCAACATTTTTAGGCCCAGTCAATATGTTTATGACTGGTTTCTCTAAACTGCCGAACAAGCCTTTTTTCGACCTGAAGGACTTTCCCGAACTACAACCATTACAAGATAATTGGGAAATAATTAGAGAAGAAGCACTTCAACTAAATACACAAATCAAAGCAGCAGAAAGTAACAATGATGCAGGCTTTAACACTTTCTTTAAAAGAGGATGGAAACGATTTTATCTCAAGTGGTATAAAGAAACTCATCCATCTGCACAACAACTTTGTCCTAAGACAGTTGAAATATTAGAAAAAATTCCTTCAGTAAAAGCTGCAATGTTTGCAGAACTACCTGCAGGAAGCTACCTTGGTAAACACCGTGACCCATATGCGGGATCTGTACGTTATCATTTAGGACTATCTACACCCAACAGCCCTGAATGTTTTATTGAGGTAGATAATGAGCGCCATAGTTGGAGAGATGGAGAAGCCACTTTATTTGATGAAACTTATGTACATTGGGCACAAAATAAAACAGACCAAACACGTATTATTTTATTCTGCGATATCGAACGCCCAATGAAATGGTCTTGGGCACAAAGTTTCAATCATTGGTTTGGTAGAAATGTGATGGCTGCTGCGAGCTCTCCAAATGATGCTCAAGACAAAACAGGTGGCATCAATAAAGCATTTAAGTACCTATATGCTATTCATATGAAAGGGCGCGCACTCAAAGAAAAAAACCGATCTATGTACTATTTCACAAAATGGGCGCTATTTTCTACGATCATTTTGCTAATTCTATTACCAAGTTTCATTTAAAATATAACGAAAAGCAGATGCAATACTTTGTATCTGCTATTTTTTAAGTAATAATATATAGAAAGATACACTGACTTTAAAAGATCAGATAAACTCTTAGTGTTTTACTGATGTTATCGTTTACCATCACAAATGGTAAATGAAACCTATAACATACAACGCTTTCGGTGATACTCTTTACGATATCGAGTTCATAATATTAGGATCCACAATGACTGATAATGCAACAATCTTGCAAAACATACCTGTAGGGCAAAAAGTTGGTATCGCCTTCTCTGGTGGTTTAGATACATCTGCAGCATTACTTTGGATGAAGCAAAAAGGCGCGCAACCTTATGCTTATACTGCAGACCTTGGCCAACCTGACGAAGATGACTACAACGCTATTCCAAGAAAAGCTGAACAATATGGCGCTGATAAAGCCCGATTGGTTGACTGCCGACTTCAACTTGCTTTAGAAGGTATTGCTGCAATTCAATGTGGTGCATTTCACATCAGTACAGGTGGTGTACCATATTTTAATACAACACCTTTAGGTCGTGCTGTTACAGGAACAATGCTTGTTACAGCAATGAAAGAAGATGATGTAAACATCTGGGGTGATGGCTCTACATACAAAGGAAACGATATTGAACGTTTCTACCGCTATGGCCTACTTACAAACCCTGCACTTAAAATTTATAAACCATGGTTAGACCAACAATTCATTGATGAATTAGGCGGCCGTGCTGAAATGTCACAGTTCCTAATTGATAATGGCTTTGACTATAAAATGTCTAAAGAGAAAGCCTATTCAACAGATTCAAACATGCTTGGTGCAACACACGAAGCAAAAGATCTTGAATACCTCGATGCAGGTATCAAAATTGTTGAACCAATCATGGGCGTTGCTTTTTGGCGTGATGATGTCGAAATTAAACCAGAAGTTGTTACAGTCACTTTTGAAGAAGGTATGCCTGTTGCGCTCAATGGTACTCGCTTCGACAACCCTGTAGACCTCATTTTAGAAGCAAATAAAATTGGTGGTCGTCATGGTTTAGGTATGTCAGATCAGATCGAAAACCGTATTATTGAAGCAAAATCTCGCGGTATTTATGAAGCGCCGGGTATGGCATTACTTCATGCTGCTTATGACCGCCTTGTAACAGGTATTCATAACGAAGATACGATTGAGCAATACCGTATTAATGGTTTACGTCTAGGTCGTCTACTTTACCAAGGTCGTTGGTTTGATTCACAAGCACTCATGCTACGTGAAACAGCACAACGTTGGGTTGCAAAAGCGATTACTGGTCAAGTGACTTTAGAACTACGCCGTGGTAATGACTACAGCATCTTAAATACAGAGTCTCCAAACCTTACTTATGAAGCTGAACGCTTAACTATGGAGAAAGGTGACTCAACATTTACCCCAATGGATCGTATTGGTCAATTAACCATGCGTAACCTAGATATTATTGATACACGTGCAAAACTTGGAATCTATAGCCAAACTGGGCTACTTTCAATTGCACAAGGTTCTGCTGTACCCCAGCTTGAAACTAAAAAGAAATAATATGAAAAAAAACTGCTCTAAGTGAGCAGTTTTTTTTATCTGTTACTTCTAATTTCTTTCATGTGCATCAATTCAAGAAAGACAGCATTATGCTTTTTTGAGTTTATGCATTATCATTTATTTTATTTTTAGTTTGAAAAGACATTGAATACAATAACACTGACTCAGCCAGACGATTGGCATGTCCATTTAAGAGATGGTCTTGCACTTGAACGTACAGTACCTGATTTAGCAAAACAATTTCGTCGCGCAATCTGTATGCCTAATCTTGTACCTCCTGTCAAAACAGTAGATGAGGCAATCGCATACCGCAATCGTATTATGCAGCATGTGCCAGAGGGAAATTTATTTGACCCTCGTATGGTACTTTATTTTACAGATCAAACGCCTCCAGATGAAATAGCTAAAATCAAAGCATCAAACTGTGTAAATGCAATTAAACTTTACCCTGCTGGCGCAACAACCAATTCGGATAATGGTGTCAGTGATATTCGCAAAGTTTATGCCACTATTGAAGAAATGGAAAAACATCAAATTCCATTACTACTTCATGGTGAAGTTACCCATAAACATGTTGATATTTTTGATAGAGAAAAACGCTTTTTAGATGAAGTTCTTTCTCCTTTAATTCAACAATTCCCTGATTTAAAAATTGTACTTGAGCACATTACAACAAGCGATGCTGCAAACTTTGTACTTGAGCAAAGTAAAAAAGTAGCTGCAACAATTACACCTCAACATTTGCTATTTAACCGTAACGACATGTTGGTGGGTGGTGTAAAACCTCACTTGTATTGTCTGCCAATATTAAAGCGTCAAACACATCAAACCACACTCCTTGAAGTGGCAACAAGTGGCAATCCTAAATTCTTTTTAGGGACAGATAGTGCCCCTCATGCACAAAATGCGAAAGAAAATGCATGTGGCTGTGCAGGTTGTTACAGTGCACCTACTGCAATTGAACTGTATGCACAAGCATTCGATCAAGTGGGTCGTATAGAACGTCTTGAAGGATTTGCAAGTCATTTTGGTGCTGATTTCTATGGACTACCTCGAAATACAGATACCATTACACTCAAAAAAGAAGATCAAGTTATTCCTGAACGTCTAGACTATTTAGAAGATCAGCAAATTATTCCACTCTATGCTGGACAAACCATTCAATGGAGAAAAGTGTGACATCAGCAGAAAATGTCCCTGTTATTGGCCAACGATTTCGTGGTTTTCTACCTGTTGTTGTAGATGTTGAAACCGCAGGATTTAATGCTCAAACAGATGCTCTACTTGAAATCGCATGTATTCCTATCGTATATAACGATAAAGGTATTTTTGTGCCGGGTGAAGCAATACATGCACATATTAACCCTTTTGAAGGTGCAAACTTAGATCGTCGCTCTCTAGACTTTATTGGTATTGATCCTTTTAATCCATTACGCATGGCAATGGCTGAAGATGAGAAAAGTGCATTAAAACGCATTTTCAAATCACTGACAGAAGTGCGCCGTCAACAAAAATGCTCACATGCGGTTTTAGTTGGACACAATGCACACTTTGACCTTGGCTTTTTACGCGCAGCGATTGATCGTACAGGTACAAAAAACCAGAATCCTTTCCACAGCTTTTCTGTATTTGATACCGTTACTCTTAGCGCAGTCATGTTTGGACAAACAGTGCTTGCAAAATCTTGCATTCAGGCAGGTATTGAGTTCGATGGCAATGAAGCACATTCTGCACTCTATGACACAGAAAAAACTGCTGAGTTATTTTGCTATATTTTAAATAAGTTAGCACCTCACGTACTTGACAACCTACTATCTTCGACATAGAATGGCGCCTCTTCTATACGTCCCTATCGTCTAGAGGCCTAGGACATCGCCCTTTCACGGCGGTAACCGGGGTTCGAATCCCCGTAGGGACGCCAGATTTTTAAAGCTCACATAAAAATGTGAGCTTTTTTTATACAAAAAAGGAGGATAAACCTCCTTTCTTTATTTTATTTATTAGGTACTTGAATAGTTGCACCTAAACGTAATTGAGAGTTAGGCTGTAAATCATTCATTTCTGCCAATTCTTTCGGTTCAATACCATATTTATTTGCTAAACGAATTAAGTTATCGCCTGACTTCACTTTATAATCAACCGTCTTTTTTGGTACATCAAGTACTTGTCCTCGACGCAAGCTTGTTCTTACTGTGAGATCATTCATTTCTGCAAGCTCTTTAACAGTCATGCCATAGCGCGCTGCTATAGTGTGCATAGACTCACCTGACTGCACTGTATAGCTTTCAGTTTGTTTCGTACTATGTGCTGTAGTTGAAGCTTTCTCTTTACCACGTCGCTGTTCAACTTCAGGTTGCTCTATTACTTGTGCATTATCATCAATATCATTGTCATCTAACTTTAGACGCTGACCAATACGCACCCCTGAACCTTTAGATAAACCATTAATACTTGCAAGATAATCTAGCTGTAAGTTATAACGCGCTGCAATATTTGTAAGTGTATCACCACTTTTTACTGTGTACTCTGTAGGGGTTTGTGTACCTTCAGGTACTTGAATGACTTGCCCTACCCGTACTTGATAATTGCTACGAACATGATTTAATTTTGCAAGCTCGCTTAACGAAATATTTGATTTTGTTGCAATCGAGTTAAGTGTATCACCACGTTTTACTTTATATTTTTCAGATGATGTTACTTCTTCACGATGGCTCTTTTGTTCCTTTTCTTCAATCATTGGAACATTAATTTTTTGACCTACTCTCAAGCTATCATTGGCAGATAAATCAGGTGTTAAATCTGCAAGCTCCTGATTAGAAAGGCTATAGCGATCCGCAATTAACTTTAAATACTCACCACGTTTGACACTATAAACCTGTGTTTTTACTTTTGGCGCTTTTTTCGGCTCAGATACTTCTTTTGGTGCTTTTAAAACAAGTTTCTGACCAATCATTAAATTACTAGTCGTTGAGAGATTATTCCAATCAGCCAAATCTTTTACGGACAAGTCAAACTGGCTTGCCACAGCAGTCAAACTATCATTTGCTTTTACAACATAATTGTCTGGTTTTTCTACAGGTGTGTTTTGTGGTTTAGCATCATAGAGATATAAAGTATTTCCAACATATAACGGCGCATTTGGATCAATCTGATTCCACTTTGCAATATCTCGCCAATTCACACCATTTTTCATCGCAATTGTCGCAAGGGTATCACCACCAACTACAGTATAGGTACTTCTATCTCCCTTTGGAGTAACAGCAACAACATCTGTGTCTGTTTTAACATAATCTCTGTCTTTGTTACGTTTTGCATCATCAGAATCTTGTGAAACTGTATCTACAACATTTTTAGGATAAGAGAAGCTCTTTGTTACTTCTTTTCCTTCACTATCTGCAACAGATTGACTGGTTTGAATTGCAGTTAATTTAATTTTGCCATCTAAAGGATCGACAACTTGAGTACCCGCAGGTGCGATGGCTTTAATCTCATTAATGACTTGTAACTGTTCAGAACTGTTTGCAACAGGTTGTACTACATTATTTACTGTTTCTTTTGCATCATCAGCTTTAATTTCAGCTAAAATTCGATCACGCTCATGAATAGAAATCGGTGGTTCTGTATTAATTGGGCGTTTCAAATCGTTTGCCGTTGTGACTGCAACAGGAATACGTGGTGCACTTGGTACATCTGCATTATTTGCAAAAGCAGCAAGCGCATCTGGATTGACTGGCGTATTCACTCGACTTCTATCTGGAATTGGTGTAGAGCTACCAACAATCACAGGTTGTGTCGTTATTACAGTTGTTTTCACAGGTGAAGTTGCCTGCCATGTATTATTACCTGTGTACCCTGTGCCTTTAAGTGCCATTAATCGGCGATCAACCGCAGGGCTCACATCTGAAGGAATTAAAATACGTCCTGGGCTATCTGTATCTACATATTCACCACGATAGCCTGGGTTAAGTGCATACAGCTCTGTACGTGAAAGACCCGATAAATCAGCAATTTGTGTCATAGAAACACCCGGCTGAATTTGAATCTCTCTAAAGTGAGGTCGATTGGCAATAGGTGGCAGTGTAACGCCATACGCACGCGGATTTTTAACAATTTGAGCAACTGCCAAAAATCTCGGCACATAGTTCATTGTTTCTGCTGGCAATTTTAATGACCAGTAGTCTGTAGGCAACCCAAGTGATGCGTTACGATTAATCGCTTGCTGAACACGCCCAGGACCTGCATTATATGCAGCAAGTGCAAGCTCCCAAGAGCCAAACTGATTATATAAACTTCCTAAGAACTCATATGCTGCACGCGTAGATTCAACTACATCACGACGCGCATCATATGAACCAGTTTGCTGTAAACCATAAATTTTCCCTGTACTCGGAATAAACTGCCATAAACCCGTTGCAGATGCAGAGCTGGTTGCAGCAGGGTCATAAGAGCTTTCAATTACAGGTAACAAAGCCAACTCTGTTGGCATACCACGGCGCTCAGCCTCTTTTACGGTATGGTACAAATAACGACTGGCACGTGCACTTAAACGATCTAAATATGGCTGTCTTGAAATAAACCAATTTCTTTGCGCATCAATACGAGGGTCCCAATGTCCCTCATCCATTTTAAAACCGACAGTCATGCGTTTCCAAACATCACCATGCTTTAAAATAAGGAGTCTATCTCCCTCTACAGCACGCATATCTGTCGCTGAAAGTAGATCTTCTAATGAGTCAAGCGAACTTGCATCCAAATAATCAGATGGATTACTACTCACTTGTTTAGGATGAATTGTTGTTTGCGTTCTTGTTGGTGTTGAACTACATCCTGTACTTAAAATTAAGGCTGCAACAGTCGAACCTAATAGTGATACTTTGAAAAGTTGCGGTGCAGAAATTTGCCACAATACCGTGGTAGGTCTAAACATATACAATCCCAAACAAGTCGTGAGGTATTTAATTCTTCATTGCCATTTTATTAAAGCTGACCTAAGGTACAACACTCTAACTTATGCTAGTCTACCTGAAATGTTACAAGAAATTAAAAAATCTTGTGAAACTACTGAAACATAGCATTTTGCACGGTAGAATAAGGCTTTTCACCATAACTTTTAGTTTGGATTTTGTATCATGTCACAAACAATTACACTTTATGTCGACGGTGCTTGTCGAGGAAATCCAGGTCTTGGAGGTTGGGGTGCATATGTCATTACAGAACAAGGTGAACATAAACTCTCAGGTGGTGCAAAGCTCACAACAAACAACCAAATGGAACTTACAGCAGCCATAGAAGGTATTCAATTTTGCCCAATAGATGCCAAGCTTATTATTTGGACAGATTCCAACTATGTAAAGCAAGGTATTACAGAGTGGATTCACAACTGGAAAAAGAAGAACTGGAAAGATGTAAAAAACCCAGATTTATGGCAAAAACTTGATGCAACATGCCAAAATAGAGAAATTGAGTGGAATTGGATTAAAGGTCACGCAGGTCACGAAGGAAATGAAATGGCAGATCAACTGGCAAATAGAGGTGCTGATGACTTTTTAAAAGAACAAAATGAAAAACACTCTGGAATAGAGAAAAAAAAAATTGAAGATGATTGGTTGCTCAACGACCCCTTTGGTTTAGATATAGATGAAGAACATGATACAGAAGCTTTTGAAAATGATGATCCTCATAGTACTCAAGGGCAAGAAAATATAAGTGTTCAACAGCACCCTCATATTAAAATTACACCTGCAAAAGTAGACCTACATGGCCCACGCCAACTTATTCTAGATACAGAAACTACAGGTTTTTACTTTCAAGATGGCGACCGCATCATCGAAGTTGGCGCTGTCGAAATGATTAATAGAAAACTAACAGGCAGCTCTATTCATATTTATATAAATCCAGAGAAACCCGTGGGTGACTCAGTTGAAATTCATGGTATTACAGATGAATTCTTAGCCGACAAACCGAAATACCAAGAAATTTCAAATGTACTGCTTGATTACCTAAAAGGTGCAGAGATAATTGCACATAACGCATCGTTCGATATGAACTTCTTAGATGCAGAGTTTGAGCGCGTTAAGCTCCCTAAGCTTTCAAACGTATGTGAAGTGACAGATACATTGGCGATGGCCAAAAATAAGCATCCTGGACAAAAGAATTCCTTAGATGCACTTGTACGAAGATATGAGATTCCTGCACGCGACAGAACATACCATGGTGCTCTACTCGATGCAGAAATTTTAGCAGATGTATATCTTGCCATGACAGGTGGTCAGGTTGCCTTTGAAATGGATGCGCTTTCTCAAGACAATCATAGTGCGGGAAACAATCCCAATAACATACATATTCATGCAGACTTACCCATTATTTATGCATTAGATGCAGAGCTAGAAGCACATCAAAAATGGATAAAAACTATTGCAGAAAAAAATGGTGAACCAAGCATTTTTGAAAAATTAGAATAAGCATTTTTTAGTATTTTTGACATAAATATGGTGTATAGTAGTTCACTTATATTAAATATTTCGCATAAATTTAGTTTATTTTTTATTTTACTATTCATGCTTTAATTGTATTATCTTAGTAAGTAAAAGCACACTTATTCTGCTTCAGATTAATAGATAGGTATATTTCATGTCGGATCAAATCTCTACATCTTTCAACCCAACAGCACTACTGATGGTCAAATCAGAAATAGATAATTCGATCCAACAAATAGCCACTTTAATCTCTAGTTTAGTTGAAGATCAGCAAGTTCCTTTTGGTCTTGATGATGCATTAATTCAACTAAACCAATGCTCTAAAGTTCTTTACCTAATTAACCAAGAAACTCTAGGTAAAACGATTGAGTACAGTGCTGAAGCAATACAGCAAGTTCTTCAAACACCAAATAACATCAAAACAAGTGAAATTCATCTGATTAGTAACGCACTACTCAGCGTAAAACGCTACATTGAGTTCAGTTGCTTAGAAGAAAAAAATGTTCCTGTATTTCTACTTGATCAGCTAAATCAGCTAGAACACCATTTAAAACATCCAATCACACAAGAAACGGCAGGTTTAGAAACTAAGCTTTCTAACTATCCTCAAATTGATATTCAAGTTGATAGCGTTGAAAAATCTGCGTATACCCATCAGCTTTACAAGATTTGTTTAAAACAACTCCTACTCCATAAAACAACAGGTATTAACAAAGTTGCATTAATTGCTGTAGCACAGCAACTTACTACTTTATCCGTTGGCACACCAAGTGAACTATATTGGAAGTTTGTGTTTGAAGCATTTAATCATATTGAACAAAACTTCTTTACTGCATCTCGTCTAAGAACTTTTATTCAAATTGAAAAGAATATCGATGAATTCTTTACCGCATTCCATACTTTTGAACCAACTAAAACTGAGTTTGCTAACATTATTCGTATTTGCCTTGGACAAAGTTCAACTGTTGCAGAAAAGTTATCATCACAACTTCAATACCAAGTTATTTCTGATGAAACATTAAATACTTTACAAGATAAATTAAGAGCTCCTGATTACGACACCATTACAACAGTTGCTCAATTACTGAGTGATGAGATCATAACTGTTCGTCAAGAAATTGAATTTAATTATAAAACTATGGATGCTGAACGGTTTGAGAACTTACAGAAGCATCTTGTAGATATTAGAAATACGCTTGCAGTTTTGAATTTAACTTCTATTGCACAAACTGTAACGACACATTTAGATAAGCTACAAAACCTTGAGCAGCTACACAATGAGCTTGCAACTCAAGAATTAATGCAAAGCTTAAACCAAGCACTTAATGAACTTGGTCTTTATATTCGTAAGAATACCCCTAACCTATTACAGCGCCCTGTAATTAATAAAAATATTGCGCTAGATCGCTTAGATAATGCCTATATCACCCTAGCACAAGAACTCAAAGAGTTGGTTGAAAGCAGTGCAAATCAATTAACAGACTACCAAGCACAGCAAGATATTAGTCTATTAGAAACACTTCCTCACGCTTTAGAGGAAATGGCTGGTGCAGCACTATTCTTATTTAATAGTCCAACTATTTATCAAGCGTTTACCCACTGTGCACATTTCATGGAGAATGCTCTGCAAAATACAGCATTGCTGAGTGAAGCGAACATTAAAACGATACTCAGCGTATGTGCAAGTGTAGACATTAGCCTAGAAGAAATTAACAATAAACAACCTATTATGTTTGAAATGTTTGATGTAGCATTAAGAAATAGCCAAGAACTTCAACATGCTGCATAAATAATGTCTCAAAAGAAAATCGCATACATTTACAATAACCAGCAGTTGCTTGTAGATCAAAGCATGCAACTGCCTAACCTCACTCCAGATGTTACAGACTTAGTCGTAGACCAAACGGCGTTTGCACGTATATGGAAAGAGAGAGATGAAACTCCAAATGGTTTTCAGTTTGTCTCATTAAGAGAACTCATTCCAACATGGCACACTCAACAGTTTGAGCAAGCAAGTCGAGCAATTCAACTTCTAGAGTGGAAAAAACGCCATCAATTTTGTAGTACTTGTGGTACAAAAACCAAAGCTCATCACACCGAACTTTGTATGGTCTGCCCACGTTGTCATTACCGCCAATATCCTCGTATTAGCCCTTGTGTAATTACAATTATTACACGTGGAGAAAATGAAGTACTGCTTGCTAAGTCAATCCATCGTAAAGATAACATGTATGGTTTAATTGCTGGCTTTGTCGAAGTTGGGGAAACGCTAGAGCAAGCCGTTGCTCGAGAAACAATGGAAGAAGTCGGTGTTAGACTAAAAAATATTCGCTATTTAGCAAGTCAGCCTTGGCCATTTCCTAGCAATCTCATGCTTGCATTTCATGCTGAATATGCAGGTGGTGAAATAGCAGTTCAAGAAGATGAAATTGCTGATGCTCAGTTTTTTAAATTTGATCAACTACCAAGCGTGCCTCATGCGGGTAGTATTGCACATAGATTAATTATGCATATTACGCAGAATCATAAACTCTAGTTTTATGAGTGACTTTCATATTAAATACATGTCAGTCACTCTAAGACTTTTTAAGCTTCGCCCAAACATTTATTAATTTCTGTAAGTATCTCTGCTTTAGTTGCAAACATACGGCTCGTATAACTAGATAAGCTTCCAACTAAAGTAATATGCCCCGTATATGGCACTGTTTTAATAATACTAATATTGCCAACTTCCATTAACTTATCATGCATATCTAATGTATTGCTTTTAGCAACTAAGAAATCTTTCGATGCCAATAGTAATACATGATGAATATCATTTTTTTCAACAAAGTAATATGGCATGACTTCCTTATAGTCTAAAGAAAGATCAAATGCCTGCTCTAGGTTAGCATCACCCATATATTTAAAATGATATGGCCCAGCCAAACCTATCACCATTTTCACTTGATGCTTACAAACAAGTGCTGACTCATAAGGTGAATAAATCGCAGACATAATATTAAATCCGCCTGCCGAATGCCCCATCAGTATTATATTTTCTGTAGATAGATTAAGTCCTTGCTTCTCCTTTTCTAAATAATTCAAAGCAATGACAAGGTCATTTACATAATCAGGGAACTTATGCTCAGGTGCTAACCTATAGTTAATCACAGCAACATTAAAGCCTTCTTTTGCAAAGCTTTCACCTACAAACAAATAATCTTCTTTTTTACCATGTGCCCACGTACCGCCATGTACAAATACAATTAAAGGCTCATCTAATCTGGGACTCTTTGCTTTATACAAATCTAATTTCTGACGAGCATGCTCGCCATAAGATAAATCTGCATTTAAAGTAAAATGCTCTCTAGAAGTTAAACGGTTTAAATGATGACTTGCGACATCATAAAACCGAAACTCCTCTAACCGCTCTTTTGCCGCAGTTAAATATGGACTCAACACCCTGTCTTTAGTTGACTTAAGTTTACTTTTCCACATATCTAGTAATTATAAGGAGTTGTAGAAGCTGTACTTCCATTAGATGCCACAGGTGTACCCGAATTTACAGCTACAGGTGTCTGTACAGTTGGTTGAGGTGTTTGCGTACCTGTATTTTGAATATTATCAATCAAAGTAACCACCTTTGTAATATCTCCAACCTGCCCAAGTACATTGTTTAAATCAGCAATCTCTGCATTATTTAAACGCCCCATCACATATAGAACACCATCTTCTGTATGTACCAGTACCTTACTGTCTGAAATTACTGGTGCTCTTGCAATTAAACCACGTGTATTTGCCGTGACTGTTGCATCCTGCATAATTGTACTGTAGCTAATTTGGTTGCCCACAGTCATATAGTCATGCACAGATTTCACATCACTCATCGATTTTAAGTTATCTTCAGCAAGTTTTTTTAAGCTTTCATCAGGTACTTGACCCGTTAGCAATACACTACCAAAAAAGCTTTTAATATTTACACGTGATTGTTTAAAACGTGAATCTAACTTATACAAGTTAATATATGCCGTGCGCTCAATCGACTTATCAATAAGTACTTGACCTAATGAACGAACACCACTTTCTGTACCCACAGGTGCTGAACCTGTACCACCTGAAATAAAACTTGCACAGCCTGATAAACTTGCTGCACATAAAAGCGCAAGTAAAATACGTTTAGACACCCAAAAACTCCTTTATAATCACTTAACCTGAGCACAGATATACATTTTAACTTTATATTGTGTCTAAATTAAATGCATCTTTAATCCACTCTAAATCATAATTGACTAAGGAAAAATCTTGCAGTATAGATTTTGCAACTTGTTGCTTAATTTGAATACAAATAACATCAAATCTTAGGTTATGCATTTCATAACAAGGATATTCATCTAAAAAATGATATGCGGTTTTTATAATTTTTTTCTGCTTAGACTGAGAAATTGTTTCACATGCCATACCATATTTTATAGAACGGCGTGCTTTTACCTCTACAAATATAATTAAGTCATCTTTTTGCATAATCAAATCAATTTCCCCATAAGCAGAGAAATAATTGGCACGAATTAAATTAAACCCTTGATCACTTAAATAGCTAGAAGATTTATCCTCTGCCCATTGACCAAATTTTCTTGTGCTAGACATAATATTATATAAAAAACAATAATATTAACATGACCACAAGACTCCACGTATTTTTTTAAATCGGGTACACTACGCAATTATTGATTTACTAAAGAAGTAGGATACGCCTATGAATGCTCAATTATTTGTTGTAGCGACCCCAATTGGGCATTTAGATGATATGACTTTCCGTGCAATTGAAGTACTTAAACAAGTTAAACTTATTGCCGCAGAAGACACACGTCAATCTATACAACTTCTGAAGCACTTTAATATTTCAACACCACTCACTGCCTGCCATGACCATAATGAATCACATAAAATTGAGCAGTTATTAGATACTCTAAAATCAGGTGATAGCATTGCACTTATTAGTGATGCGGGCACACCACTAATAAGTGATCCAGGCTTTAAACTTGTCAGAGCAGCTCAAGAACACAATATTCGTGTAACTCCAGTTCCTGGTGCATGTGCAGCAATTTCAGCATTAAGTGCCGTAGGATTACCAAGTGACCGTTTCAGTTTTGAAGGCTTCTTACCCTCTCGTTCATCACAACGACTTTCACAACTCGAACAACTGAAGGATGAGACTCAAACTCTAATTTTTTATGAAGCACCTCATCGTATTTTAGAATGTGTAAAAGATATGGCACAAGTTTTTGGAAGCGATAGAAAAGTAGGATTTGCACGAGAAATTACAAAAACGTTTGAAACAATCAAACAATTTTCTTTTGCAGAACTTATCTCATTTATTGAACAAGATAGAAACCAACAAAAAGGTGAAATTGTACTTGTTGTTGCAGGGTCTACAGCACAAAAAGACTTACAGCAAGAAAAGTTAGATGAAATTTTAAATCGTTTACTTAAAGACCTCTCTGTCAAAGCTGCCTCTCAATTAGCTGCCGACTTATTTGGGATTAAAAAGAAAATTGCATATCAACGTGCATTAGAACTGACTCAGTAAATTTATTAAATGACCCATGTATAAAGTGGGTCATTTTTAAAATTGGCGTGCACTAAATAAATTACTTTTATATAATGTGTTTTTAACCATGTAGGCTTTTGTCAGTTGTGTTCTTTTACAAAAGCGGATTAACCCTATTAGAACTTGTTATTTCAGTTTTTATTTTAGCCATATTGGCATTACTTCTAGCACCAACATTTCATGAAATCCAAGCAAAACAAGAAAGTAAACTCACCAATATTTCATTAAGAAACTATATTCAACATTCAAAACACTCTGCCATACTATCTAAGCAAGATATTATGTTGTGCCCAAGTACCGATGGAGAGACTTGTAGTCATACAAATGATTGGGGAAAAGGTATTCTTATGTTTAAAGATAGTAATAAAAATAGAGTATTTGATACTGCAGAACAAAAAATTGACTTTATCGTACTTAACCTGAAATATGCAGAGTTAAAATGGAGTGGAAGCCGAGGCAGCAACTTTATTATTTTTAAAGGAGATACAGGGTTGCCAAGAGGCCATATTGGTCACTTTACCTACTGTAATATGACCAATATAGAACACTCATATAAAACTACTTTAAGTATGATGGGTCATGTAAGACATCTACCTATAAAAAGCTGCTAGTTTCATGCCCCAACTGATTTAAAAAATACGATTATTATCACGCACTCTTTGTGGTACTTTTTCTAAATTTAATAAGGTTTGCTCTGCAATTGCCATGTAATTATTTGCAGCAGCATCACCCATAAGAACACTTGGCATACCATTATCTGTATTTTCACGAATCATTTTGGTGAGTGGTAATCTTCCTAACAAAGGTATTTGGTATTGCTCGACAAGCTGTTCACCACCACCAACACCAAAGATTTCATCTTCATGTCCACAATTAGAACAAATATGCGTAGACATATTTTCAATTACACCAAGTACAGGAATAGATACCCTATTAAATAGCTCAATTCCTTTAATTGCATCTAGTAATGCAATATTTTGTGGTGTCGTCACAATAACAGCACCTGTAACAGGAATACGTTGTGCCAATGTCAGTTGAATATCACCTGTACCCGGTGGCATATCTATCACCAATACATCAAGCTCAGGCCATAGTGTTTGGTTAAATAACTGCATGAGTGCCCCTGTTGCTTTTGGGCCACGCCATGCGACAGGCGTATTATTATCACCAGTCAAATGACCTATTGATAATACTGCCATTCCATGTGCTTCCAATGGAATAAACTTTTCATCTTCTATAAGAGGTGTTTTTCCTGCATTTCCCAACATGGTTGGAATACTTGGTCCATAGATATCTGCATCTAAAACACCTACTTTTTTACCTAACTTCTGTAAAGCCAATGCAAGATTAACTGTTGTTGTTGATTTTCCAACACCACCCTTACCCGAAGAAACAAGAATGACATCCTTAATTCGAGGATGCGCAGGAATTTCCTGCTGTTTAGGTACAGCTTGCTTAGGAGTCTGAGTAGCATTACTTGCAGCATCGATTGTTGGCGGTACTGTTGTTGCCTGCTTGTTTTCTTTTTGTTGTACAATATGTAAATTTAGGGTCTGAATACCACACTTTTCTAATGCTAAAGACAGCTCATCATGTATTTTCTGTAAATGATCAGCTTCAGAAGGAAAAGTATTCATTGTAAGTTGCAACGTATAATCTTGTAACTGTACTGCTGTAATCCTTGTTTTTAGACTTTCTTTATTCGGTAAGCGATAATTTTGTAATACTTGCTGAATATCATCTTCACTGATTTCTTTTGCAGGTGAAAAAGCAGACTTTAGTGAAGAAAACCATGACATAATTATGCTCCAAAATGAAACAACAAACGAATTTTATTAGTGTATCAGTATTCGTATACCATCGCTTCATTTTCACATATTTAAAAAAATCACCCCATACCTGAATATGGAGTGATCTCACAAATACAAATTATTTTGTTAAATCATCAAACTTTTTTTGCGCCGCATTTTTCAGTTCGTCAAACTTACTTGTAACTGAGTCTTTTAAATCATGTGCTTTTTGCTTTGCTTCATCTACTTTTTCATCTAAAGATTCTTTCAATGAGTCATGCTTATCTTGCGCATTTTGTTTTAATTCATTTACTTTATCTTCACCTTCTTGTTTCTTATCTTCAGCTTGCTGTTTAAAATCATCTAAAGCCTGCTCACCTTTCGATTGAGCTTCTTGTGCTTTTTGTTTCGCCTGTTCTGAAAGTTCAGATGCTTTATTTTTTAGATCATCTAATGCGTTATTGTCAGTCATGATATTTTCCTTATAAAAATTTATGTGTTACCTACTATAAAATAATTCGATTATGCTTTTTTATTAAGTGTAATTTACTAATCAATGCACTTTGAAACAAAATCATTACATATCTCAAGATTTACATAAAAGACAACATGAGTCTCATTATTTTTAATGATCTATTCTCTACCTTCTTTTTTGAAAGATTTTAAAGTACTTAATTACATCAAATATCAATTTCAAAAATTAATTTCCATCCATGTCGGTTACTTTTTGAAAAGATTTCAGGTATTCCGTTATGCAAGAGTACGATAAGTCAGGTAAAATCATTCGCTTGTGAATACGAATGAGAGAATAACATCCGTGCGTAAAATACTCGTCACCAATGCTTTACCTTACGCGAATGGCCCAATCCATATGGGACACCTACTTGGCTATATTCAAGCAGATATTTGGGTTCGTGCCATGCGAGCAATGGGTCATGATGTGACTTATGTTTGTGCGGATGATGCTCACGGCACAGCAATTATGCTACGTGCTGAAGCAAATAGAATTTCTCCTGAAGAACAAATTGCAGGTGTACAAAAAGAACACGAGCGTGACTTTGCAGGGTTTGGTATTAGCTTTGACCACTATGACTCAACACATAGTGATACCAACCAAGCTCGTGCATCTGAAATATATTTAAAAAATAGAGATGCAGGCAATATAGCTGTTCGCCCTGTGAGTCAACTTTTTGACCCTGAAAAGAAAATGTTTTTATCTGACCGCTTTATTAAAGGCACATGCCCAAAGTGTGAAGCTGAAGATCAATACGGCGACTCATGCGAAGTCTGTGGTACAACTTATAATGCAACAGAGCTTGTGAATCCGCGCTCGACTTTAAGTGGTGCAACACCAATTGAAAAGTCTTCAGACCATTACTTTTTCAAGCTGCCAAATTATGAAAAATACTTGCAGCAATGGACACGAGATGAAGGTCGCTTGCCTGTATCTATTGCAAATAAGCTCGATGAATGGTTTGAAGCAGGTTTAGCTGATTGGGATATTTCACGTGATGCCCCTTATTTTGGCTTTGAAATTCCAGATGCAAAAGATAAATATTTTTATGTTTGGGTAGATGCTCCTATTGGTTATATGGCAAGTTTTGAAAACTACATTAAAACCAAACGTCCAGACTTAAACTTTAATGATTACTGGCAAAAAGACAGTCAAAATGAGGTTTATCACTTCATTGGTAAAGACATCGTTTACTTCCATGCCCTCTTTTGGCCAGCAATGCTTGATGGTGCAGGTTATCGCACCCCAACTGGTTTGTTTGTAAATGGCTTCCTAACTGTCAATGGACAGAAAATGTCTAAGTCACGCGGTACATTTATTAAAGCTGAAACCTACTTAGCTCATTTAAACCCTGAATACTTACGCTACTACTTTGCCTCTAAACTTTCAGACAAAGTTGAAGACTCTGACTTAAACTTAGATGACTTTATTCAAAAGGTAAACTCTGACTTAGTTGGTAAAGTTGTTAATATCGCCAGTCGTTGTGCAAAGTTCATTAACAAAAACTTTAACGATACACTTTCAGCAGATTGTGCAGAACCTGAGTTAGTCCAAAGCTTTGTAGATGCAGGCGAAAAAATTGCAAAATCATATGAAGCACGTGAATTCAGTACAGCAATTCGTCAAATCATGGCACTTGCAGATAAGGCGAATCAATATATTGATGAGAAAAAGCCTTGGGCATTTGCAAAAGTTGAAGGAAATGAACAGCAAGTACATGACATATGCTCTGTAGGTATTAACCTATTCCGTCAACTTGCAATTTATCTTGCACCTGTACTTCCAAGCCTTGCTAAAGAAGTTCAAAGTTTCTTAAAGTTAGAAACATTTGATTTTGCATCTCGCACCAAAATTTTAACGCAGTACGAAATTGCAACATTCAAACCACTTATGCAACGTGTAGATAAAAAAGCGGTCGATGCAATGGTAGATGGGTCTAAAGATTCTCTAGCATCACCTACCCCTACACCACAAAAAGCAGCAAAAAAAGTAAAGCCAACTCCACCACCTGCAACAGCAGATGAAACAATTCATATTGATGACCTTACCAAAGTAGACTTACGTGTAGCCAAAGTACTTGCTGTAAATACAGTTGAAGGCTCAGATAAACTTCTTCAATTTACTGTAGACCTCGGTGAAGACCAACCTCGTAATATCTTCAGTGGTATTCGTAGCCACTATGCACCAGAAGACCTACAAGATAAATTGGTTATCGTAGTTGCCAACCTTGCACCACGTAAAATGCGTTTTGGAATATCAAACGGTATGATTCTTTCTGCGGGTGGTGAAAAAGGTGTATTTATCCTTTCACCTGACAGTGGTGCTCAGCCAGGCGATAAAGTTTCTTAAAGTATTGTAAAAGCCTTACTTCGGTAAGGCTTTTTTATATTCAAATAAACCAACATTAACATCTAAAAATGGTCGAATATATTTAAACCTATTTTCCCCAATAGCCCTTATAAAAATCATTCAAATAGTTTTTTAAAACCAGAAATTTATCATTTTTTAGCTGATTCTTTAGTTATCCACATAGTTATCCCACACTCATTTTTAAGAAATTTGTTATGCTATCTCACTCGGTTTTTGCTAAGTCATTTATCTATAAATATACTTACAAAAGCAACTGTACAGAAAATCTAAATATAAAAATGTCAATATTGATATTCAATTTTTTTTCCCGTATCTTGTGTCTTAATTTATTTCAAACCACTAAGTCTTGTGTTTATCCCTCAAACATCGTGGCGAAACCACCCGATTCAAATGGTCTATAAACATAACAATGAAGACAATGGAGCTAAGCTAACATGAGCGTAATCTCATCAACCCCAGGTCAACTGCAAGTGATCAAACGCACTGGTGATGTTGCCCCTTTTGACGCTGAAAAAATTTCTGTTGCAATTGGGAAAGCTTTTTTAGCCGTTGAAGGTCAGCAAAGTTCTGACTCTAGCCGTATCCATGACCGTATTACAGAACTTACAGAGATGGTAACGAATACGTTTACACGTCGTTTACAGTCAGGCGGCACAATTCATATTGAAGAAATCCAAGACCAAGTTGAGCTTGCGCTTATGCGTACAGGTGAGCAAAAAGTTGCGCGTGCTTATGTAATTTACCGTGAGCAACGCACAAATGCACGTCAACAAGTCAGCGAAAACCATCACCCAACACTACAAATTACAGATAAAGATGGACAACTCCAACCCTTGAACCTTGCAGAACTTCATGCAGAAATTAGTAACGCTGCTGAAGACTTAGAGGGTATAAATGTTGAGGCCATTGTTGATGAAACAGTTAAGAACCTTTATAACGGCGTAAAAGCAAGCGATATTGCCACAACAATGATTATGGCAACCCGTACACGTATCGAACAAGAACCAAACTATACTTACGTGACTGCTCGCCTACTACGTAATGAATTGGTAAAAACAGGCTTAGCATTTTTAGGTTTAGATGTAACAACATCTGAAGCAGATGCACTTGAAGCATTTTTGAAAAAAGGTATTGAGTTAGATTTACTCTCTCCTGAACTTCTAAACTTCGACCTTGCAAAGCTTTCAGCAGCAATTCAGCCTGAACGTTCAAACCAGTTTACCTACTTAGGCTTACAAACATTATTTGACCGTTATTTCATTCACTCTAAAGGTGTACGTTTCGAGCTTCCGCAATTATTCTTCATGCGTGTTGCAATGGGTCTATCACTCAATGAAGCTGACCGTGAAGCACGTGCTATCGAGTTCTATAACCTGCTATCTAGCTTTGACTACATGGCTTCTACGCCAACGTTATTCAACTCTGGAACACTACGTCCACAGCTTTCAAGTTGCTACCTAACCACAATTGATGATGACCTATATGACATCTATGGTGCAATGCGTGACAATGCGATGCTTTCAAAGTGGGCTGGCGGTTTAGGCAATGACTGGACACCTGTTCGTGCATTAAACTCATACATCAAAGGCACTAATGGTAAATCACAAGGTGTTGTACCATTCCTTAAAGTTGCCAACGATACTGCTGTTGCGGTGAACCAAGGTGGTAAGCGTAAAGGTGCAGTATGTGCATACTTAGAAACTTGGCACTTAGACATCGAAGAATTCTTAGAGCTACGTAAGAATACAGGTGATGACCGTCGTCGTACACATGACATGAACACTGCAAACTGGGTACCTGACCTATTTATGCAACGTGTGATTGAAGATGGTGAATGGACGCTATTTACTCCATCAGAGACACCTGACCTACACGACCTTACAGGTCTTGAGTTTGCAGAGCGCTACACACACTACGAAAGCATTGCAAAATCTGCAGATATGCTTCACAAGAAAGTGCGTGCAAAAGACTTATGGCGCAAAATGTTATCTATGCTGTTTGAAACAGGTCACCCATGGATTACATTCAAAGATGTATGTAACTTACGTTCACCTCAGCAGCATGTTGGCGTTGTTCACTCATCAAACTTATGTACAGAAATTACATTAAATACAAGTAAAGATGAAATCGCGGTATGTAACTTAGGTTCAATTAACCTTGTTCGCCATATCGAGAATGGTCAACTCAATCAAGCAAAACTTGAACGTACTATTAAAACTGCTGTGCGTATGCTTGATAACGTTATTGACATCAACTACTACGCTGTACCTCAAGCAAAAAATTCAAACATGAAGCACCGTCCTGTCGGTATGGGAATCATGGGCTTCCAAGACGCACTTTATGAAATGGGCATGGCATACGGTTCAGACCAAGCAGTTTCATTTGCAGATGAATCTATGGAAGTGATTAGCTACCATGCAATTCAAGCATCTAGCGACCTTGCGGTAGAACGTGGCGCGTACTCAACATTTGAAGGTTCGCTGTGGGATCAAGGTATTTTACCAATTGACTCTCTTGAGCTTGTGGCAAAATCACGCCCTGAAAAAATGTTTGAAGTTGATCGTTCACAGCGTTTAGATTGGGATACGTTACGTCAGAAAGTTCAAAAAGATGGTATGCGTAACTCAAATGTGATGGCAATTGCACCTACAGCAACTATTTCGAACATTTGTGGTGTTTCTCAATCAATTGAGCCAACTTTCCAAAACTTATATGTAAAATCTAACCTTTCAGGTGAGTTTACAATCATCAATCCATACCTTGTTCGTGCATTAAAAGAACGTGGTTTATGGGATGTTGTTATGGTTAACGATCTTAAGCATTACGAAGGTTCTGTAGAAAAGATTGCTCGTATTCCTGAAGACTTAAAAGCAATGTTTGCGACTGCTTTTGAAGTTGAACCTCGTTGGATTGTAGATGCTGCATCACGTCGTCAAAAATGGATTGATCAAGCACAATCATTGAACCTCTATATTGGTGGTGCAAATGGTAAGAAACTTGATATTACCTATAAGATGGCTTGGTTACGTGGTTTAAAAACAACGTATTACCTCCGAGCATTAGGTGCGACATCCACTGAAAAATCAACGATTAATACAGGTGCATTAAATGCAGTGAAAACAACAACTGTTTCTTCACCTGCACCTCAAGCAGCAGCATCTGCTTCTGAAGAAGGTTTTTCACAAGCAGCGCCAGTGCCACAAGCATGCTCAATCGATAACCCTGATTGCGAAGCTTGCCAATAAATTAAGACTTAGAAGTGCATAAAATATATGCACTTCTAAACGATTAGACCTATCTTATATTGCATGGATCAATCATGTTTGCACACCTATCAAACAACTACGAACTCGGTCTGATCCTATATGTCCTGACCTACTTCGTATTTTGCATTCCTGTGGTATACGTCATTTATAAGGTCTATCAAGAAAAACGTAAGCAAGATAAGTGACAAACTACTTCCTTTTGTATAAATAAAAAACAGGAAGTCAACTAAACTTATTTTTGCTTATACAGAATAAACGTATAGTAGAGACATCTTCGTCGTAAGATGTCTTGTAAAAGAAAAGATACACAACGAAGAGAGAACTATTATGTCTATCCTAAGTTGGGACGATTTTGAAGATGATTCGAAAAAACAGACTCCAGAGTCCAAACCTACGCCCGTCGAACAGGAAAAAGCGCCTGAGTCGCAGATGGTATCTACTCCACAACCATCGCAGAAGAACACTGACGATTCTCATGCCGTTACAACAAACGGAAGAGCCTCAGAACATACAACCGATTCAATGGTTCGAGCATCTGAATCCTTAAAGAATTTAGATGTCGCACCGGGCTTAGAAGAGCTTGAAATGGGTGCAGGTCGTGTACAAGTTGATGATAAAGCAATGATCAACTGCCGTGCTGACTTAAACCAGCTTGTTCCATTTAAATATGAATGGGCATGGCAAAAATATCTTGATGGCTGTGCAAACCATTGGATGCCTCAAGAAGTCAACATGAACCATGATATTGCACTTTGGAAATCTGAAAATGGATTAACTGAAGATGAACGTACAATTATTATGCGCTCTCTTGGTTTCTTCTCTACAGCAGACTCTTTAGTTGCAAATAACCTTGTATTGGCAATTTATCGTTTAATTACAAACCCTGAATGCCGTCAGTACATTTTGCGTCAAGGCTTTGAAGAAGCGATTCATACACATGCTTACCAATACTGTATCGAGTCATTGGGTATGGATGAAGGTGAAGTGTTTAACATGTATCGTGAAGTTCCATCTGTTGCACGAAAAGCAGCATGGGGCCTAAAATATACACAAGCACTTGGTGATCCAACATTTAAGACAGGTACACCTGAAACTGACCAACAACTTCTTCGTAACCTGATCGCATTCTACTGCGTCTTAGAAGGTATTTTCTTCTACTGTGGCTTTACTCAAATTTTGAGTATGGGTCGTCGTAATAAAATGAATGGTGTTGCTGAACAGTTCCAATATATCTTGCGTGATGAATCAATGCATGTGAACTTCGGTATCGATATGATTAACCAAATCAAGATCGAAAACCCACATCTATGGACAACAGAGTTCCAACAAGAAGTTATTCAAATGATTCTTGAGGGTACAATGCTAGAAATCGAATATGCACGCGATACTATGCCACGTGGCGTACTAGGTATGAATGCTGCAATGATGGAAGAATACTTGAAGTTCATTTGTAACCGTCGCCTTGTGCAGTTAGGGTTACCTGAGCAATATAAAGGCGTGACAAATCCATTCCAATGGATGTCAGAGATGATGGACTTGCGTAAAGAGAAAAACTTCTTTGAAACGCGTGTAACAGATTACCAAACAGGTGGTGCGCTTAGCTGGTAAGCACATCCTAAAAAAGAAGCCTTTATGGGCTTCTTTTTTATTAATTATCTAAAGAAACAACCCCATAGCATGCGCTATCTTGCTGTGTCATATATGCCCACAACTGATTTCCATAGTCAAAATGCCACCACTCAGAGGGTAAGTTACTAAAACCTGCTGAAAGTATTGCCCAATATAAAATTCGACGGTTTTTACAAGCCACGTTATAGTCTTTTCTATCCTCTAAAGCATTTGTAAAACTCAATGGATGAATTTCATCAAACCCCGTCCCCATATCTAAAATATTTCCATGCTCGTCACATAAGGTGACATCGACAGATCCACCTGTTAAGTGTGGACTAGGTCTTAAGGGATCAATACTTGGTAAAGCTACAAACTGATCTAGCATTTCATGTTGTTCCATTGCACTCAAGTCATTATATTTTTTCTGAATTTCCGAATAAAAATTTTCTCGCAAATGTTTTTGAACCTCTACTGGTCTCCAACCATCTAAAATCATCAAGCATATTCCTTTAGGCAAAGCTTGACTGACTAAAACAAGTTTTTCTATCAAAGCTAATCGGACATAACATGTTGATAAAGCACCCTGTATATTTTCATAAAAATAAGCAGGATATGTCCAAATATGATGTGCTTTTAATATTTCAGTATTGATCAGTTCTTCATTAGATGCACAGATTCTTGTTTTAAACATATCATCCCAATTGATATGCTTCTGCATTGGAATATTTTTATAATACATATGTAGATGACATTTTTATGATGATTAAGTGCATAAGCATAGAACTGAATATTCTAGATGTAAATGACATAAAAAAGAGCCTCTTAAATAAGAAGCTCTTTCTGCACTAGAATACCTACAAACTATACAATAGAACCCGTTTGATAATGAGCCAATGGTACAGCAGTCGATTGCTGATATGGTGCTTTAAAATCATTTAGACCCGAAGCTGCTTCATGGATATCTTTGCCTTCTTTAATGACAAAACTATCAAATCCTGAGCGTTTTAAATAGTTTAATACATCTTTAAAGATATCGCCTACTGCTCTTAACTCACCTTTAAACCCTTGGCGACGTAAAAGTGCAGCAAAAGAATAACCTCGACCATCATTAAACCCTGCAAATTCAATGAAAATAGTATCTAATTCGCTTAATGGTAACTCGGTTGTTTCAGGAGAACTATCAACCGTCACTAGAAGTGCTTTTTTCCCTGATACTTGTCCCAATAAATCAAGCTGTTCAACCGTTAGAAGCACATCGCCCTGAGGAACAACAAGATCATCTGCTAAAAGTTGATAAGTATTTTCAACAATTTCACCATCTTTTAAAAGCACAGGTAATTCAATATTAGGCATATGCTCTCTCCTTAAACGGCGCAATTCCAACACGGCGATAAGTATCAATAAATGATTCTTCTGATTCACGTAAATCTAAATATGTGTTTAAGATTTCTTCTACAACATCAGGCACTGCTTCTGCAGCAAAAGAAGGTCCTAAGATATTACCAATCGAAGCATCATGATTTGAATTACCACCTAAGGTAATTTGGTAAAATTCAGCACCTTTTTTATCAACACCTAAAATACCAATATGCCCTACATGGTGATGACCACAAGCATTCATACAACCAGAAATATTTAAATCAAGCTTACCAATATTATAAATGGTATCTAAATCATCAAAACGGCGTGTAATTGCTTCTGAAATTGGAATTGATTTTGCATTTGCAAGTGAGCAGTAATCACCACCCGGGCAGCAAATAATATCTGTTAAGAACCCAATATGCGCACGTGCCATATTTGCTTTCTCTAACGTTTGCCATAACTCAAACAATTCACTTTGAGCAACATCAACCAATGAAATATTTTGTTCGTGTGTCGTTCTGAACTCACCAAATGTATATTTATCTGCAAGATCGGCAATAAACTGCATTTCTTCAGTCGTCATATCACCCGGTGCAATACCCGCACGCTTCAAGTTAATATTTACAATACGATAGCCTGCAACTTTATGCGCATGCGTATTTACATTAAACCATTGCTTAAATTTTGGATATTGAGCAAAGACTTCTGAGAAATCTTCATCTTTACGTGCTTCATACTCAAATGGTGTAAATACAGCATCCATTTTTTGCAATAAAGCAGGGTCAACTGTTAAATTTTCTTTAGTATATAAAAACTCTGCTTCAACTTTTTCAGCAAACACTTCAGGTGTCATTGCTTTAACAAGTATCTTAATACGTGCTTTGTATTTATTGTCACGACGACCATGTAAATTATATACACGCAGTACAGCATCTAAATAGGCAATCAGTTCTTCACGTGGTAGAAATTCACGAATGACACTACCAATCATTGGAGTACGCCCAAGACCACCACCGACTTTAACCTTATAGCCAACTTCACCTTGTGCATTTCTAACAATATAAACACCAATATCATGAAATGAAGCAGCAGCACGATCAGTCTCTTCTACAGCAGAAACAGCAATCTTAAATTTACGTGGTAAAAAAGCAAATTCAGGATGAAATGTACTCCACTGGCGGATGAGCTCACACGTAGGTCTAGGATCTGCAATTTCACCTGCAACCACCCCGGCATATTGGTCAGTGGTTGTATTACGAATACAGTTACCACTCGTTTGAATGGCATGCATCTGTACCGTTGCAAGCTCAGCTAAAATATCAGGCACATCTTCAAGTTCAGGCCAGTTTAACTGAATGTTTTGACGTGTAGAAATATGTGCATAACCACGGTCATATTGTTTAGAAATATCCGCAATCTTTCGTAACTGCTTAGTATTCATTAAACCATATGGTACTGCAATACGTAACATTGGCGCATAGCGCTGTACGTACAATCCATTTTGCAAACGCAAAGGACGATATTCATCTTCTGTCAGTGTACCATTCAAATAACGTTGTGTTTGGTCACGAAATTGTGCAACTCGTTCATCTACCAGTTGCTGATCGAAATCAGTATATAAATACATGGCGTTTAGCTAGTAATTTCAAGGTCTATGCTCATAGCATAGAATGATTTAACTCATCAACGAAATGCTTTTTTTGCATATTTAATAGCGGTTTTACTGATAACGCCAAAATTACATATAAAAAAGCCCAGTCGAAACTGGGCCTTTTTATTTAAAGTATATTATTTTGCATCTGGTAACGCATAAGCAACTAAGTAGTCACCCATTTTTGTACCAAATGAACCATGACCACCAGCCATGATTACAACATACTGTTTACCACCAATTTCATAAGTTAAAGGTGTTGCTTGTCCACCAGCTGGTAAACGTGCTTCCCATAACTTATCACCATTCGTAATGCTATACGCACGGATATAGTTATCTTGCGTACCTGCGATAAACATTAAGTTACCTGCAGTCGAAATTGAACCACCTAAACCAGGAACACCAATTTTAAGTGCTGGTAATTGGAATAATTTCGGTAAGCTATCACGAACTGTACCAATACGTTTTTTCCATGCAACTTGATGCGTATTTAAATCAACTGCTGCAACATAACCCCAACCTGGTTGTTTACATGGTAAACCAAGCGGTGATAAGAATGCAGAGATTTCAACACCATAAGGAACACCATACATCGGCTGCATACCAGCTTCTGTACCAGCACCTTTAGTTTCAACCTTACGATTTGGATCTTGTGGAATTAAACGAGTTACAAACGGCAATGCAAGTGGGTTTGTTAATGCAACCTGACGATCAGGGTTAACAGAAATACCACCCCATTCAAACACACCCAAGTTACCAGGGAATACTAATGTGCCATTTTCAGATGGTGGCGTATAGATACCTTGATAGTTCAATGTTTTGAAATAGATACGGCAATATAGCTGATCAAACATAGTGGCACCCCACATGTCTTTATCAGTTAGCTTGTCTTTTGGTGCTAAATCAATATCAGAGAACGGTTGTGTTGGAGAATAGAATTCGCCTTTTGTCGCTGGGCCAATTAAGATTTTCTGAGGTACTGGACGCTCAGTAATTGGAACAATAGCTTTACCATCACGACGGTCAAGAACAAATACATTACCTGTTTTTGTTGTTACATAAACTGCAGGAACAACATTACCAGCTTTATCTTTTGTATCTGCAAGTGTTGGTTGAGATGGAACATCCATATCCCACAAGTCATGATGTGTTGTTTGGAAGTGCCAGATTAACTTACCTGTTGTTGCATTTAATGCAAGTACAGAGTTTGCATAACGCTCTTTCAACTCGGTACGGTCTCCACCCCAAATGTCTGGTGTACCCACACCTGTTGGAATGTAAACGATATCTAGTTTTTCATCATAAGCAAGTGGAGCCCATGCATTTGGTGAGTTATGTACAAATGTTTGACCCGGTGCAGGAATTGCATTTGGATCTTGTGCACCTGTATCAAATGCCCATAGAAGTTTACCAGTATTTACATCATAACCACGAATTACACCAGATGGCTCTTTTGTAGAGAAGTTATCTGTTGTTGCACCCGCAATAATAATTGTAGTACCTGTAACAACTGGTGGAGATGTTGGGTTATAACCACCTGGGTATGGATAAGGCATATCTTTTTGAAGATCTACTTCACCATTTTTACCAAAGTCTGTACATGGCTTACCATTGTCAGCATTTACTGCAACTAAACGTCCATCATTTACAGGTAAAATAACTTTACGTGGACATTGAGTCGAGCTTGACTGCTTAAACTTCATACTTGTAGCAAATTCTTTCGTATTATTTTCATCATAATACGACACACCACGACAAGTTAAGTGTTGGAAAGTAATGTCTGATTTAAGCTTTGGATCAAAACGCCATTTTTCTTGACCAGTTTTCGGATCTAAAGCAACTAAATATTGGTGAGCTGTACAGAAGTACATGTTATCGCCAATTTTAATCGGTGTTACTTCATTTGTGATCTCGCCCGGATCATTTGCTGTTTTAAGATCACCAGTACGGAATACCCAAGCTTCTTTTAGGTCTTGAACATTTTTATCATTAATTTGTGTTAATGGAGAATAACGTTGACCATCTTGTGTACGACCGTATGCTGGCCAATCAGCATCTGCCACACCAGGAGTCGTTGTTGCTTGTGTTGGTTGAGCCGTTTTAATTTCACCATTAATTTCTTGTGGATCATTAAAAATTGAATAAACCATGACAACAATTGCAAATGCAAGCGTTGCTGCAAGTGCCATACGACTTGGTGCTTTTGGTTGCTGAATCCCATTTGTTACAGCAGGGATAAGCATCCAGATTCCAAGTACACCTAAAATATCAAGACGTGGTACCAATGCCCAAAAATCTGAACCGACTTCCCAAAGCCCCCAGATTGTTGTTCCTAGCATTAACACAGCATATACAAGATAAGATGCAATTGAACGACGGAATAACAAAATACCTGATGCCAATAACATCAGACCAGCGATAATATAGTAAAAAGAGCCGCCTAACACTGCTAGATAAGCACCAGCGCCTAGAACGACAAGTCCCAATACTGTCAGAATAAATGCAGTAAAGTTCCTCATTCCTGAACTCTTTGAGGGTTGATCCATAATCACCTCTAATTTCCGGCTTGAGCTAATTCGATAGGCACCAACGCCCATTTTAGTCCGAAGCCAACCATTTTATACAAATAGAACAAACCTTAATTACCCATACCACTTTGCAGATGAATAATTTAGGTTTGTTCAAATAAGTGCCCTTAAATCATTTTAAAGGCACAAGCTTAAAATTAAAATGCTGTGATGAGTTTAACGCCTCCCACCCAAGCATTATTACCATCTTTTAATGCACCAATATGACGGACATATTGAACATTTGGACGAACTGTTAACCAATTCGTAGGATGGAGACCATAGTAAAGTTCTGCATCATACTCGCTATCATAGCGTGCACCTGATTTGTGAATACGTGCAAAACCTAAAGCTATTTCGTCTTGTGGACGTGCATCAAAGAGGCCTGTATAGGTCAAGCCAATATTTTGCATATTTGATATTTGACTATCATCAATATTTTTTGTGTCATTATCAAAGAAAGATGTACTGAAAGAACCCGTCAATCCTCGACTTAGATCACCATGATGTGCTGTAAGTTGCTGTTTAGCTGAAATCCATGTGCTTTGTTTATGTGAAACACTTACATTTCGACTATTTTTGTCTACTGTACTATAAGAATACCCTAAACGATACTCACCAGGTAAGGCTTCTGTCGAAATCTTTGGTTGCCAAACCACTTCTACAGGAATAACCGCACCATCTGAACCGTCCGTACTTAAATTAAAGCCCTTTCCACGCTCTAAATTTTCAGGATTATGCTCAAAAGCACCTACCTGTACATATAAATTTGGCTCTACATTGTATTTTACACGTGCTGCCCATTGGCTTACAGGCCAATTGTACCATTGGTCACCTTCCCAGTTACCAACTTGTCCACCACATAACGCCAAGTTTTGAAAGTTACATTCAAAACTATTGAAATCTTCAGCCTCACCAAAACGACCCACTTTTATGTCTAGTGCTTGGTAAAAAAACTGCTTCTTAATCCATAAATCAGTTAAACGCCATGTTTGACCACGCCCCCAAACCTCTTGAACAGAACTAAGTTGTCCATTTAGTGCATCTGAAGTATTGGTAAGATTTTGCCCACTACGATGTGTAATCGTAAGTTGTGCTTGCGTGTCATTCCATCCAAGTATTTTACTTAGATCTAAATTTGCACCTAACTTAATTTGATCAGAATATGCCGTTCCATGACTTGACGAGTTTTTAGAGTCTAAAAGATTTGCAAGCTCACCCGTATATTCCAATGAGAAATCATATCCTTTTTGTTTTAATGCAGTCCTTTCTCCAGCCCAATCACCAAGCATATAAGGGCTTTTTGCATTAAACGCATCTTCTGCATGTACTTGAGTCAATCCTGACACCATCATTGTACATATAGATAAACGAAAGATTAATGAAGACATATCCATTTGTACATAACCTTTGTTGTTTTATTGAATAATATAGAATACTATTATTATTGTAACATTTGTTAAATATTTTGTTAAAACACTGAAATGTAATAATTTATTTATAACAAAAAACGATAAAAGAAACTAACTTATTAAATATCAATAACATATATTTTTTATTAACGAATATTAGACTCCCACATACATATATTTTTTTAATAGCATTAATAATAAAGCATTTACTCTATTTTAGACTTTTATGTTAAAATTAATATCAATCTGAGTTTCCACGATTAGAAATATATCCTTTCTAATACATGCTCTATAACTCAATAAACAGCTTTGCTGTCCAAAACAGCACGCAACATCTCTTTATACTTTCAATTATTGTCTAGGTTTATTATTTGTGAATATAAAAGCTATTGATGGGCTCAATGTCAGCCGCGATACAATTAGCATTTACTTTGTTAATGCTGCCCTCACAGGCGTAAAAAAACTCGGTATGGATGTTGAAACATTGCTTTCTCATGTGGGCATTGAAGCTGAACTATTAAAGCAAGCAAAAGCACGTATTTCTCCTGAGCAATATACTCGCTTTATTAAAATGCTTTGGATGGTAACTCAAGATGAGCATGCAGGCTTCTCTGCACAGCCACGTCGCTTAGGTACTTTTGCAATGATGTGTCAATTAATCATTCATGCAAAAACACTTAGAGAAGCTTTGGAACTATCTACACAGTTCTATAGACTTTTTGGAGATGACTGGTATATTGGTTTAGAACATGATAAGCACGAAGCACGATTCGTCCCATTTATTCCTAAAACAGATGATCCAAATCATTTCATGACCGAAAGTATGCTCATGATTTGGCATGGTCTTGCTTCATGGTTAATTGACCGCAGAATTCCTTTAGAACGTGTTCACTTTAACTACAGCAGACCTGAACAAGCAGATGAATATGATGCCCTATTCTTTGCACCTGTGATTCAATTTGATATGGCACGTACAGAAGTTACCTTTGCTGCTGACTATCTAGACCTTCCTATTCGTCAAAATACAGAAACATTAGAAGACTTTCTTAAAGTTGCACCTGCACAATTACTGGTTAAGTTCAAAAATACAAATTCACTTACATCACGTATCAGAGATGTGCTCAAAAGCCACATTGGTGAAGAAATGCCAACATTAAATGATGTTGCATCAATGCTCTACCTCTCTCCTCAAACCCTACGTAGACGTTTAGCATCAGAAGGTCGTAGTTACCAAGGCGTTAAAGATGCTCTTCGGAGAGATGCTGCAATTCATTTATTACTCCAACCTAAATTGACACTAGAAGATGTAGCACAACAAGTTGGTTTTAGTGAAACAAGTACGTTTCATAGAGCTTTTAAAAAGTGGACAGGTGTAACTCCAGGTCTTTACAGACAGTTACACGGTTCTTTATAAGAGATCATGATTATCCTTACAATACGTGAGGATAATCACATTTTTAAATATAATAATTCCCTTTAATTCAAGCAACTTACATTCAAAAAAAATAGAAAGATCACTTATTAAACAGCAAAAACAATTAAATAAGATATACTATGTATATATAAGGATTATTTCACAGTTTAAATATAACGACCATGGAGCGTCATTTCATATGCTGAATCGTAGGTTAACTTCTGCTATTGCACCTTTTTTCGCAGTAGCAATGTCTTTTTCTAGTCTTCAAACTGTTAGTGCAGCAACACCAGTCTCAACTACTCCTGTTTCTCAGGATAATATCCAAAAATCTGAGCAGTTACCTGCTTGGTGGAAACAAGCTGTATTTTATCAAATCTATCCAAGATCATTTAAGAACACCAACGGAAGTGGTGTTGGCGATATCAACGGAATTATTGAAAAACTAGATTATTTAAAAAATTTGGGTATAGATGCAATTTGGATCAATCCGCACTATGCATCACCAAATAAAGATAATGGCTATGATATCAGCGACTATCAAGACATTATGAAAGAATATGGGACGATGGAAGACTTCGACCGCCTTATTTCTGAAATGAAAAAGAGAAATATGCGCCTAATGGTCGACGTTGTGATCAACCATACAAGTGACCAACATCCTTGGTTTATTCAAAGTCAAAGTGGCAAAGATAACCCATACCGTGACTACTATTTCTGGAAAGATGGTAAAGATGGCAAAGAGCCAAATAACTATCCTTCATTCTTTGGTGGTTCAGCTTGGGAAAAAGATGCTAAATCTGACCAGTACTATTTGCATTACTTTGCAAAACAACAGCCTGACCTAAACTGGGACAACCCAAAAGTTAGACAAGACCTTTATAAAATGCTGAAATTCTGGCTAGATAAAGGTGTATCAGGTATGCGTATAGACACGGTTGCAACTATTTCTAAGATACCTGAATTTCCAGATCTTTCTGAAAATCAGAAAAAAGATTTTGATGAAGCATATACACAAGGCCCTAATCTGCACAAATACATTCATGAGATGAATAAAGAAGTTTTTTCCCATTACGATGTAGTGACTGCGGGTGAAATCTTTGGTGTTCCTGCAACAGACTCTATCCGTTTTACAGATCGTCGTCGTGAAGAGCTTAATATGGCTTTTACTTTTGATCTTATTCGTATTGATGTTGATCCAAAAGCAAAATGGCGTCGTACAGACTGGACTCTTTCTAAATTCCGTCAAACTGTAAATACTTCTGATAAGACAGCAGGTCAATATGGTTGGAATGCATTTTTCTTAGATAACCACGATAATCCGCGTGTTGTTTCTCACTTTGGTGATGACCGTCCAAAATGGCGCGTACCTTCAGCAAAAGCGCTTGCAACAGTAATTTTGACACAACGTGCAACACCTTTTATCTATCAAGGTACTGAATTGGGTATGACAAACTATCCATTCAAATCAATTGATGATTTTGATGATATTGGCGTAAAAGGTTCATGGAAAGATCTTGTAGAAACAGGTCAAGTCTCTAAAGAAGAGTTCTTAAAAGCAGCACGAGTTACAAGCCGTGATAATGCCCGTACACCATTCCAATGGGATGCAACAGAAAATGCAGGCTTTACTACAGGTAAACCATGGTTGAAAGTGAATCCAAATTACAAAGAAATTAATGCAGCAAGTCAAATAAATGATCCTGACTCTGTATTAAACTACTACCGTAAATTGATTCAACTTAGACATGACATCCCTGCACTCACTTACGGCGAGTATCATGACTTAGACCTGAATAATGATACGGTATATGCCTATACACGTATTGATGGCAATGAAAAGTACTTAGTTATTGTAAACTTTAAAGAAAATTCAGTGAATTACAAATTACCAGAAGATATTTCCATTCAATCTACTGTTGTAGAAAGCAATGCAAAATCTCCTATAGAACAAAATGCAACTTCAATTAAGTTAGCACCTTGGCAGTCTGGTATTTATAAACTTAATTAATTTTCAGTGACTTTAAAAAGCCTCATCTTTATGGGGCTTTTTTTATATCAATACATCTTTTCAAAAACATGCCAATCAAATAACTAAACTACATCAAACCCCTATCCCAAGGTAACGTACAATCTTTTTATAGAATAACTTTAGTTATCATTCATTTATTAAATATAAGTTTATTTTTCATATTGAAAACAAATAGTGGGAAAGTTATGATACAATCTGTAGATCAAATTCAAAAATCATCACAACTGCCAACTTGGTGGAAACAAGCTGTCTTTTACCAAGTATATCCACGCTCTTTTAAAAACACCAATGGCAGTGGCGTTGGAGATATTAATGGAATTATTGAAAAACTAGACTACTTAAAACAACTTGGTATTGATGCAATTTGGATTAACCCTCATTACGACTCTCCAAATACAGATAATGGCTACGACATCCGTAACTATGAAAAAATTATGGAAGAGTACGGCACAATGGAAGATTTCGACCGCCTAATCTCTGAAATGCAAAAACGTAATATGCGTTTAATGGTCGATGTTGTAATTAACCACTCAAGTGATCAACATGAATGGTTTGTCCAAAGTAGAAGCAGTAAAGATAACCCATACCGTGATTATTACTTTTGGAGAGATGAACCAAATAATTACCCTTCTTTCTTCGGAGGCTCTGCATGGACAAAAGACGATACCACAGGTCAATACTATCTCCACTACTTTGCAAAAGAGCAACCTGACTTAAATTGGGATAACCCAAAAGTTAGAGAAGACCTCTACAACATGCTACGCTTTTGGTTAGATAAAGGTGTTTCAGGCTTCCGTTTAGATACCGTCGCAACTTTCTCAAAAATACCAAACTTCCCTGAGTTCACACCTGAACAAGTCCTTAATTTTGATGAAGAATATACAAAAGGGCCTCACTTACATCAATACATTCGTGAAATTAATGAAAAAGTATTTTCTGAATACGATGTTGTTACCGCAGGTGAAATATTTGGTGTACCGACTGAAGAGTCTATTAAATTTACAGATCATCGCCGCAAAGAATTAAATATGGCATTCACATTCGATCTTGTAAGACTAGATGTAGACCATGCTGAAAAATGGCGTCGTAAGGACTGGACACTCCCTCATTTCAGAAAAATTATTCATGACTTACACCAAACCGCAGGTGAACATGGATGGAATGCATTTTTTCTAGACAACCACGATAATCCACGCGTTGTTTCACACTTTGGTGATGATCGCCCTGAATGGCGTGTTGCCTCTGCAAAAGCATTAGGAACGGTTATTCTCACTCAGCCTGCAACGCCATTTATCTACCAAGGTACAGAGTTAGGCATGACTAACTATCCATTCCAAACAATTGAAGATTTTGATGATATTGGTGTTACAGGTTTTTGGAAAGATTTAGTAGAAACAGGAAAAGTCCCTGCCGACAAGTTCCTTGAAGCATCTAAATATACATCGCGCGATAATGCACGCACGCCATTCCAATGGGATGATACAGAAAATGCGGGCTTTACCACAGGTACACCATGGTTGAAAGTCAATCCAAACTACAAAGAAATCAATGCTGCTCGTCAAGTGAATGATCCTGACTCCGTATTTAGCTACTACAAGTCACTTATTCAACTCAGACATGAAATACCAACTCTTACCTATGGTAGCTATCACGATTTAGACTTAAATCATGATTCAGTCTACGCATATACACGTATCGATGGTGATTATAAATATTTAGTTGTTGTGAACTTTAAAGACAGTGAAATAGATTACCCTCTGCCAGAGGATTTATCTATAGCCTCCACAGTCATTGAAAGCAGTGCTCAAAAGTCAGTTCAAAACAATGCAACAAGCCTTCAATTGGCACCTTGGCAATCAGGTATTTATCGACTGAATTAATCCAAAAAGCAGGCAACTTCTAAAGTTGCCTGCTTCACTTATACTCATAAAAAAATTAGATTAACAGCGACATCCTTCGCGTTGCTGATCAACAGTTTCATCTGCTAACAATCTTTCTAAACTATGGTTTTTAATGCCATACATTTCTTTTAATTTCTGTATTTGCTGTATAACTTTCTGATCAGGTTCAACAAAGTCCTGCTTTTTTACGGCTAAAATCATTTTATTTTTACTCGTATGCTCAAGTGCAACAAACTCAAATACTTTCGTTTCATAGCCATAAGCATTCAGTAAAAGCGCACGAATCGTATCTGTTAACATTTCTGCCTGCTGCCCTTGGTGAATACCATATTGCAACATAGGCTGTAAAACTTCAGGGCTTTGTAATTGTGGACGCAATTCCTTATGACAGCATGGTGCACACATAATCATAGATGCATTCAAACGTATACCACAATGAATCGCAAAATCTGTTGCAATATCACACGCATGTAAGGCAATCATGACATCTAAATGCTCAGGAGAATAACTGCGGACATCCCCTTGAAAAAAATCAAGTGCACTAAATGCATTTTTATCTGCCACTTTTTGACAAAAATCAACCAAATTATCTCTTAATTCAACACCCGTAATATGAGGACTCCAACCTTTTTGGCTCAAATAATCATACATCGCAAAGGTCAAATAACCTTTACCCGAACCGAAGTCCACAACATGCAATTGCTTATCTTTCATTTTAATTTGATCTAAAGCACTAGAGAAAGTTTCAATAAACTTATTAATCTGCTTCCACTTTCTTGCCATGCTTGGAATAACTTTACGCTGCTGATCTGTAATTCCTAAATCAGTTAAATACGCTTGATTCTGTTCAATATATCGATGCTTCTCTCGGTCATGGCTTGCATTTGAAACACGTACCTGTTGCTGTTTACTCTGTGTCAAAATTGCTTTCTTCTTGGCTTTTTTGAGTTGCCATTCGGCCTCAGCACCCCACAAGTTTGCCTGTTTCACATACTGAAGTTCGGTATAGATCTGAGACAAAGCTTCATCTACTGTATAGTTTTTTGTGACATCCTGTGTTTGATAACGATAAACTGCTGAAACCATCACCTGTTGCTGAATTTCAATTGTTCTAAAGCTCATTTTTTCAAGATGTGCTTCTGCGCCCTGATACTTACTTAAAACAAGACGCTCAAAAGCATTCTGATCGAATAACGCTTTCACTTGATAAAAAAACTGTTTTTCCTGCTCAGAAGCAAAATCTTGAACTACCATGACCACTACCTAAATAAAGTTACAAATCCATTTTAAATCTTCTTACTTTAAAAGCAAAATTGAATTAATATACAAGTGTATTTTTAATAATGTGGATGCTATGACAACAGATCAAATCTTAAACTATGATATCCAAGAAGAGCGCCTAAATGTTTTAACACATGGCTTAGGTGCTGCAATCGCAATTATTGCAAGCATTCAGCTCATTTTTAAAACATCATTTTTAACAGGTACAGGTTGGCTTAGTATTTGGGTATATTGCTTTGGTTTAATCTTCGTACTTTCTAGCTCTACCCTTTACCATTGGTCAAAAACACCAGAAGCAAGAAGATGGTATAAAAAGCTAGACCATACTGCTATTTACTACTTAATTGCAGGTACATATACACCACTTTTATACCTCAACATCCCAACACCCAAAGCTCATTATATTTTAATTGCTTTATGGGTCATGACTGCTATTGGCACGCTATTTAAAATATTTTTTGCACATCGTTTTGGAAAAGTATCACTCATTGCCTATATTACAATGGGATGGTTTGCTGTACTCATGTTTAATGATATGAGAACTTACCTCTCACCTGAATGTCTACAGCTACTTGTTATTGGTGGATTAGCTTATACGATTGGTGCTATTTTTTATGCACTAAAGAAAATTCGCTATACACATGCAATTTGGCATGTTTTTGTTTTATTAGGTGCAGGTGCCCATTTTCTTGCTATTTATAAATATACGATTCCTCACCATATATAAAAAAGGCTATCATTTGATAGCCTTTTTTTAAAGTATCTATTTTCTATAAACCCGTTAATAGAACTCTTGCAACTTCATTCATTAAAATTTCGGCAATATATAACGCTAAAAATGCAACCATTGGTGATAAGTCAATCATGCCCATATTTGGCATAATGCGACGAAATGGTGCAAGAAGTGGCTCTGCAAGTTCTTGTATTACTTCAATATATGGTGATCTAGACTGAGTAAACACAACTACCCAACTTAGAATAATCGTTGCAAAAATAAGATATCGACAGATACTAATTAAAGCTTGAATCATAGTTACAAAGGTATAAACCAATAAATACCATGCACTATAGGGAGGAGTGCCTGAGAGATACATCTCAGCAAAGTTTTTCAATAGGCATAACACGATAAGTAATGCAATTGCTGCAAGATTTACCCTGCCTTTAGCAACAGTTGGAAAAATACGACTAAATGTATCTACAAACTTTGTCGCCTTCATTGTTGCAAGTACAACTGGATTATATGGATTAACCATCGCCAACTGTATCAAGAACCTGCCAAATATCAATAAAATAACAGCATTCAGTAAGATGCTAAGAATTTGCGCACTGTTTGCACCCATAGATATTATGTCCTAACTTGATGATTTGGTACTTTCGCTAAGTCCTTGAGTTAGCGTTTGACTGCATTTTTGAGCTGCTGCGAGCGCAGTTTGGATACTTTGAGAAATCGACTCTCTGTCAAATACCTGTAATGCTGCTTCAGTTGCTCCATTTGGAGAAGTTACTTTCTTACGTAACTCTGCCGGAGAAAACCCACTACTAATTGCCATTTGAGCTGCGCCCAATGCAGTTTGTAGCGTTAATGCTGCCGCTGTCTTCTCATCTAACCCCATATTTTTTCCTGCACGAATCATACTTTCCATCATATAGAAAAAGTATGCTGGGCCAGAGCCTGAAATTGCAGTAACTGCGTCTAAGTCACTCTCAGCTTTAACCCAAATACAAAGCCCTGTCACAGCAAGTATTTTCGCACTAAGGTTTCTATCTACCTCATTCACATCTGCCGATGCAAATATACCATGTGCCCCTGTCTGAACCAATGCAGGAATATTTGGCATTGCCCTTACAATATTATATGTATTTGTAAGTTGTGCAAGTGTAGAAAGTGATGCACCTGCCACAATCGATATAATTAATTTATCTTTAAACAAATTTTTTAATGGCTCTAAAACAGATGCTAGCTCTTGTGGCTTTACTGCAAGAATTACAACGTCAACCCAATACAACATATCGGTACTTTCTTTAAAAATACTAATATCTTTTTCTTGGAGAACCTCTCGAACACTTTCGGAAGATTCTGCCACACAAATTTGCTCTCTCGGAAAACCATTGACCACAAGCCCCCCAATTAATGCTTGTGCAATGTTACCGCCACCAATAAAACCAATTTTATGATTTAATAATACGTCTATATCCATGTCTAACAATTAGCCTTCAAATTCTTCACAAGTTTTGGCTGCCACCCATTTTTTTCACAATATTTAGACTGTGCCAACCAAAAGCCTTGTGGTGTAAATACCCCTAAAATAACATCTTCAAATTGCAGAATTTGTACTCTATGCCTCAACCAAGGAAAAATTTTGGCAGATTGAATCGCTTTTTTAAGAGGCCAGTGACCTACACGACCATATAAATGTATTTTTTCGCCATTTATTTTGGCTCTTAAATATAGCTTTTTACCAAGCAAATCAGGACTTAGACCTATTTTTTGCTGCATAGTACATTCAAAGTTCCCTTGCAGAAGTTTTAACACAGTATTTTTATCTATGATTAGATCTTCTGAAGCGATAATATCAAAACGACTAGACAAATACTCTTTTTCCGTAAGCTGATATAACTTCCCTTGAAAACGAGTATACCAAAAAGGTGAAACAAATAAGGATGCTTGTGCGTCAGGTCGAGCATCAATTACTTCATGCTGAATACGTTTAACAGTATCTAGACTCGGACGATAACCATGATCGCCTTTCATCCAATAAGAAAGTAGCTGTTTTTGCCTTGCTAAAGAAAGTACTAAAAAATTTTCTAAATCTAATGTGTTATCAGAAATACATGATGCACTATCCATCTTAATTATTTCTTTTAAGATTTCATCAGCATCTTGCATCAACTCTGTTGTACGGCTCACTGCCGTTTGCATTTGAGGGAATCTACGCTGAATAACAGGCCAAAGCGTTGCTCTTGCCCAATTACGATCATACTGCTCATCAAAATTTGTAGGATCATCTACAAAAGGAATATTTTCTTGTTCTACCCACGTATGCAGCTGTTCTTTAGAAATATTAAGTAATGGTCGCCAAATAGATAATCCCAAACGCCGATCAATGGTCTTCATCGCAGATAAGCCACTAATACCCGCACCAGAAAATAAGCGTAGCAATAGAGTCTCAGCTTGATCTTGCTGATGATGGGCTAAAACCAGAATTTCATGACTATGACAATGTTTTTGAAATGCCCCATAGCGTGCATTTCTAGCTTGCAGCTCTAAATTTCCATCTTGCACAACAACAGATTGTGAAATATAGGGAATACTATTTTGATGGCAAAATTTTGCCACAAACTCACCCCAACCTTTACTTAAAGACTGTAATTGATGATCTATGTAAATTGCACGTACACGATGGGGGAAAAGTTTAGAAAATAGATACAGCAGTAGCATGGAATCCATGCCACCACTGCAACCTATAAGGAAATGATGTTTCGGAAAATAAAATTCCGCGTCTGCTAAGATACAATCCCTGGATTGTCGCTGCCAAACTTCATTAAACGTTGGTAACGTGCTTCGCATCTTTCATCAGCATCCATTGGTTGTAACTCAGCTAAAGTTTGGTTTAGAACCTCTTTCAAACTTTGCATCACTTGTTCAACATTAAGATGAGCACCTTCCCCCTCATCTATAACATGTTCAACAATTCCCATTTTCACAAGCTTATCTGCTGTTAGTGCCAATGCTTCACTTGCTTGCTCTGCTTTTTCTGCTGTTTTCCATAGAATAGAAGCACAGCCTTCTGGAGAAATTACAGAATAAATACTGTGTGAAAGCATAATTACACGGTCGGCAACACCAATACCTAATGCACCACCTGAACCACCTTCACCCAATACTGTTGCAATTACAGGTACTTTTAAGCTAGCAAGCTGTGCAAGACTTGTCGCAATTGCTTCCGCTTGTCCGCGTTCCTCTGCACCAATACCTGGGTAAGCACCCATTGTGTCAATAAATGTTAATACAGGTAGGTTAAAGCGCTCTGCTAAGTCTAAAAGACGCTGAGACTTACGATAACCTTCAGGGTTACACATACCAAAATTATGCTGTAAACGTTCTCTTGTTGAACGACCACGGTGTTGACCAACAACCATGACAGGTTTTCCATCAAAACGAGCTAAACCGCCAACCATTGCACCATCATCACCAAATAAGCGATCGCCGTGTAAGGTATCAAAGTCTTCAAAAAGCTCATTGGCATAATCTAAAAACTGTGGACGTTCTGGATGACGTGCAATTTGCACTGTTTTCCATGCTTTCGTTTGAGCCGATTTATTTTTCATAGGTCGAATATTATCCTTAAATTAACTAAATCGAGTTAATCGATAAATTTTTCCGACTGAATGATCAAATCAATGTCCCAATGCTTAAATTGCGTTTGCTCATCATGCAGATCTGCAACCAGTAATGGCCATTGTTTCGCATCGCCAGAAACAGTGAGTTGCCATTGTTGCTCATTCAATACCTTCAATTCAATGGCAGGAAGCATCTCATCGCTACGACTATGATTTAGTAAAACTGCTAAACGAAGTAATAAGCACAGATAAACAAGTGACATACTACCTGCTTTTAGCGTTTCATTTTTTGCTTCATTTTTAATCTTACGACGGTGGTGAGCAACAAGTTCAGACAAATGGTTCTGATCAATTTGCGAGAAACCAGGAATATCTGAGTGTTGTAGTAAATATGCACCATGACGGTGATAACCACCATGACTAATCGCTAAACCAATTTCATGCAAATAAGCTGCGCGTCTTAGTAAGTCACTGTCTTCATTCGTTAAATTCAGAGATTCTTGTACATTATCAAACAAATGTTGTGCTGTTTTTACAACTCGCTCTGCTTGTTTTACATCCGCACCATAACGTCCTACTAAAGCCTGAACACTACGATCTCGAATATCTTCATGTTTAAATCGACCCAATAAGTCGTACATGACACCTTCTCTTAATGCACCATCAGAGAACATTAAGCGATCAATTTCCATGACTTCAAAAATTGCATAGAGAATTGCAAGCCCAGCTGGCAAAACTGCTCGTCTATCTTCTTTTAACCCATCAAAATCTAAGTCCGAAACGTGTTTATATTTTAGAAGCTTATCTTTTAATTTCTCTAAACCTTCACGCGTAATACTTTCTTGTTCATCACTCAGCCCCATATTAATCATAATTTGGCGACAAGCTTTAATTGTACCGCTCGAACCAACAGCCGTATCCCAGCCCTCAGCACGGTATACATTTGCAATTGCTGTTAATTCTTTACATGCAGCAACAAATGCTTTTTGGAAATTCTTATGTGAAATATCACCATTTGCAAAGAAACGGTTGGTAAAAACAACACATCCCATTTGCAATGACTCGGTATGTATTGGTTCAAACTCTTCACCAATAATAAACTCAGTTGAGCCACCGCCAATATCAACGACTAAACGACGACCACCGTTTGCCATAGTATGGGAAACACCCAAATAGATTAATCTTGCTTCTTCTCTACCAGCAATAATTTCAATAGGCTTTGGTAAAATTTCAGCAGCTTTTTGCATAAACTCATGGCCATTTTTTGCTTGGCGCAATGCATTCGTTGCAACAATACGCAATCTATTTGGCTGTACCGAACTTAGACGTCCAACAAAACGTGCCAAACATGCCAGTCCACGCTGTTGCGCTGCTTCTGTTAAATTTTCATCTTCATCCAATCCAGCAGCTAATTGTACTTTTTCTGACATGGACACTACTTTTTTTACTTCACCGTGATCAACACGTGCGATCGCTAAGTGAAAACTATTAGATCCCATATCAATTGCTGCTAGCAATTCCTCATCTATCAGAAAATCGGACATCGTGCAAAAAAACTCAAAATGAATTGTTACTTAGAGTAATCCACTCTCTTTAGATTGAAAAGTGCTTTTGCGATGCAAAATCATGTTTTTTACTCTTTATTCGATAGTTCAGAGTAATAAAATATATCGTTAATCCCTGTTAGACAGATAACTTTTAACCCATTAAAGTCATATTAAATAACTATACGCTTGAAAATTGCTGTGTAATACTTATATATAACCACAGCAATAAAACTAATCTGGAGTCATTCGATGTCAAACCTTGTAAACACAACAGATGCCGACTTTAAAGCAGATGTTCTTGAATCTGAAACACCTGTACTTGTAGACTTTTGGGCTGCTTGGTGTGGTCCATGTAAAGCTATCGCACCTGTACTTGAAGATTTATCTCGTGAATACGATGGTAAAGTAAAAATTGTAAAAGTGGATGTAACAAACTGCGAAGAAACAGCAGTAAACTACAATATCCGTAATATTCCTGCACTTTTACTCTTTAAAGATGGTGAAGTTGTTGCCCAACAAGTAGGCGCTGTGCCACGCTCAAAACTAGCTTCATTCATTGACGAAAATATTTAATCTGCGATAACCATAAATACGCCATCAATTTGGCGTATTTATTTTCTTAAAAAATTGACAATTAATGCTCAGTCACTTATATTTTAACTCTAAGAAAGATGCAGCAACAAAATTCGCTACACTTTTTCTGAAAAGATACAACACATAAGATCGCCGTTCGGCAAAGCAATTGTTTAATTTTCTCTTCAAAACAATTAACCAGATTTCTGCGTTTGTATTGTGCAAAAGAAACTGCTCAATGCTTTGTGCATTTGGTCGAATCTTACATCTATTCTATTTTTGACTCCGATGCTCTTATCTATATTGAACCACCTATGAATTTAACTGAACTCAAGAAAAAACCGATTGGCGAACTCATTAAAATTGCAGAGTTCATGGGCCTTGAGGGGATGGCACGTAACCGTAAACAAGATATTATTTTTGCTATTCTGAAGCGCCATGCAATGAATGGGGAAGAGATTTTTGGTGACGGTGTTTTAGAAATTCTTTCTGATGGTTTCGGATTTTTACGTTCAGCGGCAGGATCGTATCTTGCAGGACCTGATGATATCTATGTAAGCCCCTCTCAAATTCGTCGTTTCAATTTACGTACTGGCGACACAATTGCCGGAACAATTCGCCCACCAAAAGAAGGCGAACGTTATTTTGCACTATTAAAAGTAAATCAAATTAACTACGACACACCTGAAAATTCACGTAATAAAATTTTATTTGAAAACTTAACACCACTCTTCCCCACTGAACAATTAGTGATGGAACTTGGTAATGGTTCAAGTGAAGACTTAACAGCGCGTGTTGTCGACCTTATTGCACCTATTGGTAAAGGTCAACGTTCTATTATTGTTGCACCACCTAAAGCTGGTAAAACCATGTTATTACAAAACATGGCGCAATCAATTATACGTAACAACCCTGAAGTATTCCTTATCGTTTTACTTATTGACGAACGCCCTGAAGAAGTTACAGAAATGGAACGCAGTGTTCGTGGTGAAGTCGTGGCATCTACATTTGACGAATCGCCTGCGCGCCATGTTCAAGTTGCAGAAATGGTCATTGAAAAGGCAAAACGCCTTGTAGAACACAAGAAAGATGTTGTTATCTTACTTGACTCTATTACTCGTCTTGCTCGTGCATATAACACTGTTATCCCATCATCTGGCAAAGTACTCACAGGTGGTGTAGATGCTCATGCTCTTGAACGTCCAAAGCGTTTCTTTGGTGCTGCTCGTAATATCGAAGAAGGTGGCTCTTTAACCATCATTTCTACTGCACTGATTGAAACAGGCAGTAAAATGGATGAAGTGATTTACGAAGAATTCAAAGGTACAGGTAACCAAGAAATTATACTTGATCGCCGTATTGCTGAAAAACGTGTATTCCCTGCCATGAACATGAAAAAATCAGGTACACGTCGTGAAGAGCGACTCATGGGTGAAGACAACCTTCGTAAAGTTTGGATTCTACGTAAACTTCTACATCCTATGGATGAATTGAATGCAATTGAGTTCTTGCTTGATCGTATGAAAGAAACAAAAACAAATGACGATTTCTTTGAACAAATGAAACGTAAACAATAGTCTTACAATAAAGCCTCACTTCTTGTGGGGCTTTTATTTAATAAGCTCACTATAATTAAACAATAGAATTTCAAATAGGATAGTTTTTTATTATACCTAAGATACTGATATTCAGATTTAATTTTTATAGTTATAGAAATACTACCCCTTACTTTTATTACATAAAATAACAAACTATATTGATTTTAAAAAATACCATTATCCTAGTTATAGATAAGCTTTTCTTATTATCGAAAAACCCCCTATTTTTAAGTAACTTAATCGACAATTACTTCAATATAAGTTGAATATTTGATTGTTATTTTCTGTTAAAAAAACAACGTTTTTTGATCATTTTTTCGTTTTTTTTAAACATACCTAGTAGTAATTAAATAAGCTCAGTGATAGCATACACGCATGCCAGTTAACTTGCTCCGTGCGTTGTTACCTATCGAAAACGTATAGGGATAATAAAAGCTTAAACAAGTTAGCGTTGGTTTTTTTTCTCTATTATTTTATGAGAGTGATGCCATGTTATTCAAAAAATTCGCTATCGTAGCTGCTGTTGCTACAACTTTAGCTTTCGTTGGTTGTGCTAAGAAAGAAGCTCCTGCTGCTGATACTGCTGCTGCTTCTGATGCCGCTGCTTCTGCAACTGCTGCTGCTTCTGACGCTGCTTCTCAAGCGACTGCTGCTGCTTCTGACGCTGCACCTGCTGCTGCTCAATAATTCGAGTATCTTGAATTATAAAAGAGAGAGCTTTTGCTCTCTTTTTTTATAGGCAAAATAAATATGAATCTTGCACTATTTGATTTCGACGAAACAATTACATCTAGAGATACTTTTGGACCTTTCCTAAAATCCACAGCCAATAGAACTAAGCAATACCTTACTATACTAAAGCTTAGCCCCTACTTCATTGGCTTCAAATTAAAATATATCAGTGACAAAAGATTTCGTACAAAACTCTGTTATACAGCTTTCAAAGACTATCCTCAAAGCACCTTAACTCATATCGCTGACTCTTTTGCACATGAATATTTAAATACCGTTATTTTACCTCACGCACTCAACCGTATCCAATGGCATCTATCACAGGGAGATCGAGTTGTTGTTGTCTCATCATCACTAGATATTTACCTGAAACCATGGTGTAAACAATATAGTTTGGATCTCATCTGTAATGAGCTAGAATGCATAAATTCAAGATATACAGGTAAATTAGTTGGTGGTGATTGTGGCGGTATTGATAAGGCTATACGCATTCAAAATAAATATAATCTATCCGACTACCAAACCATATATGCTTATGGTGACTCTCCCAATGATTTAGCAATGCTAGAACTTGCAGATATAAAGTTTTATCAATGGCGTCGTCTATAAAAAAACCCCCAGAATATTTGGGGGTTTTATTTTATTCTTGCTCTGTACCTACGCGCTGTCTGAACTTTTGCCCAGCTCTAAAAGTAACTACTCGACGTGCTGAGATTGGAATTTCCTCTCCAGTCTTAGGATTACGCCCAGGACGTTGACGCTTGTCACGCAACTCAAAATTCCCAAAACCAGAAAGCTTTACATGCTCTCCTGCAATCAATGCTTGACTAATTTCTTCAAAAAATAATTCAACCATTTGCTTTGCTTCACGGCGATTTAATGCTGTAAGTTCGCTTAAATGGTCAGCCATTTCTGCTTTAGTTAATGCTGTCATGACGCCCTCAATGTTGCTTGATATGTGCTTTCTAGCACTTCAATTATTTGATCCATACCTGATTTAATTTCAGCATCCTCTAATGTTCTTGATGGATGCTGCCACAATAATGCAAACGCTAACGAACGTTTACCACTTTCAACACCCTGTCCTGTATATACATCAAACAACCATGTTGAGTCGAGAAGCTCTCCACCAGTTTTTTCGATTAACTGCTGAATTTCTTTTACACTTATCTTATCATCAATTAAAAGTGCAATATCACGTCTAACTGACGGAAAACGTGATAATTCTGTAAAATTAGATACATAAGATTGCAAAATGAAATTTTGGTCAAGCTCTGCTACCCAAGTTACACCCAAATCTAATGATGATTCAAGTGATGGATGCAAACGACCAAAGTAACCTATAGACTGACCATTTACTAAAACTTCCGCAGATTGCCCAGGATGTAACCAGTTGCGCTCTGAACGAATATACTCAACATTTAAACGACTTGCCGAAATAACTTCCTCAACTTCACCTTTAAAGTCAAAAAAGTCCATATCTTGAGTTTTAACATGCCATTGTTCTGGAACACGAGAACCCACTGCAATCATTGCTAATGTTGGTGTTTGTTTTAACTCGTCTAAGTTCTCTGCATTTTGATAATCAAAACGTAAACCCAGTTCAAAGAAACGTACACGGCTTTGCTGACGATTTAAGTTATATTGCACACATGGAATTAAACTTGAAAGCAATGTACTACGCATTGCAGCTAAATCACTTGATATTGGATTAGCTAACATTAACGGATTGACAGCAGGATTCAATTGCTTTTCTAACTTCGCATCTGCAAAGCTAAAGCTAATTGCTTCTTGATACCCTAATGTCGCAACAGTTTGACGCAGTTGAGAAATTTCAAATTGGTCTTTATAGCTAGATAGCTCCACATCCATTTGTGGTAACTTAATTTGAATATTATCATAGCCATGAATACGTACAATTTCTTCAATAAGATCTTGATAAATCACCATATCAAAACGATGTGAAGGTGGTACAACCGACCATGTATTCTGAGCTATTTCAGTAACGTGACAACCTAAACGGATTAAAGCATCTGCAATAAAGCTTGATTCAATTTCATAGCCAAGTAAACGTTCAACTTGACTCTTATGAAGTTCAATTGCATTTCTTTGTGGCAATACATCCGATTGTTCAGCAGAAATAATTGGACCAAAATCACCGCCTGCAATTTCTGCAATTAACGCAGAAACACGTTGAAGCGCTTTTAATGGCAACTCAAAATCTACCCCACGCTCAAAACGTTGTGAAGAGTCGGTATGCAAACCATAACGACGTGCACGACCTGCAACTGCTAAAGGTGCAAAAAAAGCACTCTCTAAGAAAATATCTGTTGTAGTATCTGTCACACTTGAAGAAAGACCACCCATAACCCCTGCAATTGCAAGTGCTTGTGCATCATCTGCAACAACCATAACATCTTCTGTTAATACCACTTCTTGTTCATTTAACAGAACAATTTTTTCACCTTTGGTTGCTTGACGAACTTGAATATCACCTTCAATTTTTGCCAAATCAAATGCATGCATAGGTTGACCAAGTTCAAGCAATACATAGTTTGTTACATCAACTAAGAAACTATGCAGACGAATACCTGAATGGGATAATGCTTTTTCCATCCATGCTGGTGTTTTCGCTTGAATATTTACATTGCGAACAATACGTCCTAAATAACGTGGTACACCTTCTGTTTTCAGGCTTACTTGCTTTACGTCTTCAAGTGTATTTTGAACATCGACAAACTCAGGTTCATTGACCTGTGCTTGGTTAATGACAGCAACTTCGCGAGCAATACCTCTCACGCTAAAGCAGTCACCTCTATTCGGTGTAATTGAAATATCAATCACTTGATCATCAAGCTGTAAATACTCACGAATATTTACACCAATGGGTGCATCACTTGGTAACTCTAACAAACCATCAATTTGATCTTCTAAGTCAATTTCAGAAGCGCCACATAACATTCCATATGAAGCTACCCCACGTAACTTACCTTTTTTAATTTTAAAGTCACCTGGTAGTACAGCACCAATCGTTGCAACAGGTACACGTAAACCAACACGTACATTTGGTGCGCCACACACAATTTGTAATGGCTCATCTTCACCAATATTAACCGTCGTTACACGTAGACGATCTGCATCAGGGTGTTGCTCAACTGTCAGCACCTCACCAATCACAACCCCAGTAAATGGCTTTGCCACAGGAGAAATATCATCGACCTCTAAGCCAAGCATGGTCAACTGGTTTGCTAGTGTTGCGCTATCAATTGCAGGGTTTACCCACGTACGCAACCAACTTTCACTAATTTTCATTTGATATATAACCTTAAAACTTTCTTGATCTATTCTTCAGTAAACTCAATGCAAATATCGATTGAACTAAGCAAATTGACGTAAGAAGCGTACATCGTTTTGATAGAACATGCGTAAATCATTAATGCCATAACGCAACATTGCAAAGCGTTCTACGCCTAGACCAAAAGCAAAACCTGTATACTTTTCAGGATCAATACCAGCCGCACTCAATACATTTGGATGCACCATGCCACAGCCTAATACCTCAAGCCATTTACCGCGCTCATCCATAATATCTACTTCTGCACTTGGCTCTGTAAATGGAAAGTATGATGGACGAAATCTAACTTGTAGCTCTTTTTCAAAGAAAGATTGAAGTAAATTTACCAATAGACCCTTCAGTTCAGCAAAGCTTGTCTTTTCTGCAACATATAAGCCTTCAATTTGATGAAACATTGGTGAGTGAGTTTGGTCTGAGTCACAGCGATAAACACGCCCCGGGCACACAATGCGAATTGGTGGCTGACGTTTTTCCATTGTACGAATTTGCACACCTGAAGTATGTGTGCGCAGCAAATGGTTTGCATCAAAATAAAACGTGTCATGCATAGCACGTGCAGGGTGATGACCCGGAATATTTAATGCTTCAAAGTTGTGATAGTCATCTTCAACCTCAGGCCCTGTTTCTACAGTAAAACCTGCTTTGGTAAAGAATTGGCAAATACGTTCTTGCACCTGAGTTACAGGATGAATACTACCCATCTGTTGACCACGACCCGGTAAGGTAATGTCAATCGTTTCACTTGCTAACTTTGCTTCAAGCGCTTGTTGTTGTAATACTTGCTGTCTTTCCGTCAATGCTTTATTTATTGCTTCACGCACTGCATGAATTTTTGCACCCTCAACTTTACGTTGTTCAGGATCCATTTTACCTAAAGATTTTGACTGCTCTGCAAGCTGACTTTTTTTCCCAGTAAATTGCACTCGGGCTTGGTCTAAGGTTGCAAGGTCTTGAGCGGCTGCAATTGCGCTCAGTGCTTCATTGGTCAAAGCTTCCAGTGACATAATTACTCTCAAAGCATCTATAAAAATTAGAAAAATTATTCCCCATTCTAACAGCTTTTCATAGACTTAATGAAGTTTTCACAACAAGTAAAATTTACCTACACGAGAGCCAATCAAAAATGTTAAAATTCTGAACATAAAATACCTTATTTCATCTAATAATCAGAATTATTTGCTCCACAACAATTGCACAATATAGAGAATAACTATGGCTTTAGATCCTATTTGGAAGCAACAACTTGTACTTGTAACTTACGGAAATGAATTTTTAAAAAATCAGCTCAGTTTTAGTACTTGGGTCAATCATGATATTTTTCAAAATTGCTTAATTCAATTTCGTAGCTTAAAGACTCAACACCTGCTTGCTCAACATTTTCAAATTTGGCTAGAAACTTTAAAGACACAAGGTTTTACACAACTGAGTTTGCATGAGTCTAGCCTATTAAAAGATGGTACAAACCCAAATCCAAATATTGAATTACTACCCTTCACACACTTTATTGTGGCGCATAGCCCTCAAAAAAAAGTTGCTTGGATTTTTGGTCAAGAGTTGGCTGAATGGTATACCGCAGATAATGAATATGAAATTCCTGCATCGCAACAACTCAAAAGTAGACTTGTAACCATGTGGGATTTTGAATTACCTACACCACTCATTAAACAAGTTACTTTAGACTTAAACCGCCCAAATTGGGACAGTATTAATGATTATCTTGAAAAAGAAATTTTCAATCAGCCTTATGTGACAAATTTTACTGTGCAGGAGCTGACTTCAGCCTATTATACGGGAACATCAAATAGCGATGACCAATCATTATTACCTCAAGATTATCATGCAGAAATCTCGCATGAATTCTTATTTAAGCTTGAACAGCTTGACCAACAAATTGAAAAATCTAAGCAACAATCAAATAGCTTAACAGCAGAAATGCAGGCTTTTTCACAGAAAATAGATGAGCTCTTTTCAAAACTTATTGTAAAGACAGCAAACCATTACAAAGAAGCAAAGCGCAAAGTTACTTTAGGAAACTCACCATTTGATAACACAGAGAAGTTAAATACAGACCACAAAACAACTGCTTCTACAAAAAGTGTGATTGCACTCATTTTTATTACTCTTGTGATTGGTGCACTTGTCTACTATTTCGGATTTTAAACAAAAAAAGACCGCTAAACAGCGGTCTTTTTAGAATCTCTGAACTTATGCAGCTAGAGCAGTTTTAGCTTTTTCAGCTAAAGCTGTGAATGCAACTGAATCATGCATAGCAATGTCAGCTAATACACGACGGTCCACAATCACTTGTGCTTTTTTCAAGCCAGCAATCATACGGCTGTATGATAAACCATTTTGACGTGCACCAGCGTTAATACGCGCAATCCATAAAGCACGGAATTGACGTTTTTTCTGACGACGGTCACGGTAAGCATATTGTCCTGCTTTGATTACTGCTTGGAACGCTACGCGATAAACGCGTGAACGAGCACCATAGTAACCTTTAGCACGAGCAAGAATTTTCTTGTGACGACGATGCGCCACTACACCACGTTTTACACGAGCCATTTATAATCTCCTTAAATGTATGGGCACATACGACGAACTGAAGCAACGTCACTAACGTGAACCATTACACAGCCGCGTAATTGACGGATACGCTTAGCAGATTTTTTGGTCAAAATGTGGCGTTTGAACGCTTGTTTACGCTTGAAACCGTTTGCAGTCGCTTTAAAACGTTTAGCTGCACCACGGCGAGTTTTTAGCTTAGCCATAGTAACCTCTTTTGGACACCTGTTTAGCTTGCTTACACCATGTAAGTAGCCTGCAGGTAAGGAAGCGCGTATTTTAGCTGATCTTTGCTTAAAACAAAAGCAATTTATTTCCTGAATTAGCCTGACTTTAATAATTTGAAATTACTTACTCATATGAGACCAAAGCCTGTGTAATTTTCTTATATTCACCAGTTTCTTTCATTAAATGCAGCCACTGATCTACATAAAGCTTCCATGTAATATCTCCCATTGGAAGCATATATGCCTTTTCACCATACTGCATAGGATTACGCGTATTTACGGCACATAGTGAAGGATAAAATTTTCTTTGATAAAGTGCCTCAGAAGCATCTGTAATCATAACATCTGCTTTTTTATCTACCAGTTGCTGAAAAATACTGACATTGTCAGGTGTCAACACAAGGTTACTTTGAGGTAAATATTTATGTGCAAAAGCTTCGTTCGTACCACCTAATGGCTCTATTACACGCACAGATGATTGATTTATCTGTGCAATAGATTGGTACTTATCTACATCATTACATCTAACAAATGGAACTTTACCATCTACATCTATACGCTCTGAAAAGAATGTTTGCTGTTGTCTAACTAAAGTCACTGAAACACCACCCATTGCGATATCACATTTTCCAGTAACAACATCTGTAGTTAAACCTTTCCATGTCGATGGAACATAGTTCACTTTAACCCCTAAACTTTTAGCTAAAGCATCCGCCATAGAAATATCTATGCCTTCATAAGTTTTATCAGCCTTCAGTAAGCTATAAGGTTTATAGTCACCTGTTGTACAAACATTTAAAATACCCCTATGAAGAATATTTTTTAATACTGTCTCAGATGGTTGTATAGATTGGATATCTGCATGGACACTTTGTAAAACTGCTATAAAAAGACCTATTACCCACATTTTCTTATAAAGAAATTTCATGGTATTACCCATTTTGATCAAAAATAAATTAGTGCTTTTTTATAGCAAATTCTAAGCCAATCAAAAGCTAGGGCGTATCCTGCTTCACTTATACACCAAAGCGCAAACAATCTTTTTTATTTACAAGCACATAAAATAATTTTTATAAAAAATCAAATACTTAAATCACTATTTCCTATACTAAAAAAAATCAGCTCAAGATAAATATCTGCTTTACCAATAGTAATAAATTGACTAATTTTATTCTTATGATGACCTTTTCTGAGTGAATTAAAATATTTCTTTTTAAATATTGATAGCTTAGTAAAATTTAGATATCAATTGATTTTTATATGTTACAACCACATAATAGGTAGATCGGTCTACATAAAAAGTAATCTATGAGTACTACAGCAAAAGAAAAAATTTTACATGCAGCTTCTATTCTTTTTTACAATAAAGGTATTGAAGCTACAGGTATTAACAGTATTACAAATAAAGCAAATGTGGCAAAAATGTCTTTATATAATAATTTTTCTACTAAAAATGACCTAATAGCATCTTACATCACGATTAGGCATCAAGAGTGGCTTGACCTATATGCTATTCAAGAAAATCGAGCAAAAACAAGTCTAGATAAAATCCTAGCTATCTTCGATGCATATCAAGACCATGCTGAATTTAATTATGAAAACGGTTTTAGAGGGTGTGGTTTATTAAATGCTGCAGCAGAGTTCTCTGCAAATAGTCCACATCGTGTAGCAGTAAAAAAACATAAAGAAGAGGTTGAATCAATTATCAAACGGCACTTATCTCATCTGACTCAAGACCAAAATAAGATTAACGAGTTAGCACTTATGGTCTCTTTTCTACTTGAAGGTTCTATCTCTCGTGCTGGTTTAGAAGGTTCAAGTCATAAAGTTACTGCAGCTAAAGTACTTACTAAAAAAATTTTAGAAAAAGAAATTATCAATGAAAAATAGTTTTTATAACAAGTATTTAGGTTTAACCTGTGTTTTATCTGCAGCTGTTTTATGGGGAACAACAGGTACTATCGCATCTTTTTCCCCTACACTCAGCCCACTTACAATAGGCGCTGCTGCTATGGGTGGTGGTGGTCTTTTACAAACAATCTTGGCAAGAAAAGCGATAAAAGATCATTTTCATGAAATTAAGTCTCATTTCTTTATTCTTATTATTGGTATCTTGGCTGTATTTGTATACCCGCTTGCTTTTTATTCATCAATGCATCTTGCTGGAATTACCATTGGTACTGTTATTTCTATGGGAACAGCACCTTTATTTACGGCACTCTTTGAAAAAATATTTGAAAACAAAAAGCTTTCTTTACGTTGGTTCATCAGCTTTATTTTAGGTGCAATAGGTATTTTATGCCTATCTTTAGGAGAGTCCCAACAAACACATATTTCTAATCACTTTTCTGAGGAAGAGAAGTTAGGCGGCTTACTGTTAGGCATCATTGCTGGTTTGGCTTATGCCCTATTCTCATGGATAGCAAAACGTCTCATTGATAGAAATATTAGCTCTAAGGCAATTATGGGTTCAATGTTTGGTGGAGCATCTATTTTACTACTTCCAATCTGTATATTTAGTAGCTCAACTATTTTTATTCACCCTATGAATATTTTTGTTATTGGTTATATGATCCTTATTCCTATGTTTTTAGGATATGTATTATTCGGATATGGCCTAAAAACCATTACAGCAAGCCAAGCACTGACACTTACACTATTTGAGCCTGTTGTTGCTGCCCTTTTAGCAATTACACTTGTTGGAGAAAAACTAGAGTTAATTGGCTGGATTGGAATGATATTAATTATGATATGCCTCATTTTACTGAGCAAAAAGTCCCATGAATAGACCGTCAGTCATTTACTTTCTTTGCATAATTCAAAACGTAAACCAACACCTGAAATTGTCGTAATATATTTCGCAGTTGATATATGGCTACCTAGTTTATCTCGCAGTTTTTTTGTAAGGATTCTCAAATAATGTGTATCTTCTGTATGTGTATTTCCCCATAGTTCACGAATAATATCTATTTGCTCTACAATCTCACCTTGATGCTTAAATAATAATGCGAGTAGCTGAAACTCTTTCTTGGTTAGGCTAACCATTACTTCATTTATTTTGACAATATGCTCTGTAATATTGATATATAAATAACCATCATTAAAAATTTTAGGTATATCTACAAAAGTATGTCTATTTCTAAGTAATACACGAATCCTTGCAAATAACTCCTGAATATTAAATGGTTTCGTTACATAATCATTTGCACCTGTATCTAACAGTAAAACTTTTTGCTTTTCATCAGGTCGTGCAGACAAAACAATAACAGGTATATTTGACCACTTTCGAATTTCCTGTAGAACTTCATGTCCATCCATATCTGGCAAACCTAAATCTAAAATAACTAAATCTGGTGTCTTCTCAAGAAGAATTTGAATACCTTTTAATCCAGTTTCAGCTAAAAACACATCATAATTTTGTGTATGTAGTGCAATTTCGATAAATCGCCTAATCTTAGGTTCATCATCTATCACCAAAATCTTCTGATTACCCACAATCATTCCTAACTATTCTTTTGTTAAATTTAAAGGAAGCTGTATACGTACAAGTGTTCCATATGTTTCAAATGCAGATAAAGCTTCAATTTTACCCATATGTGCACCTACAATTGCTTTCACAATTGTTAGCCCTAACCCAGTCCCTATTGGGTTACGATCTCCTCTTTGCATGGTATAAAACATATTAAATATCTCCTCTCTTTCATCTTCAGGTATTCCTACTCCTTTATCAATCACATCTATTTGCAACATTTGATCTTCGTAATTTGTCACATTTACTACAATAGGCACATGTGGAGGAGAAAACTTTGCAGCATTTTCTAAGACATTAAAAATAGCTTGTTCTATCAAAGCAGGATGAACACTAATTTCAAGCAAATTCGATGAAATATAAGTATCAATTTTTAGATTAGGTTGATATGTAGTTAAACGAGTAATTGCTGAGTCAATTACATCTTCTATAGATATAATTGTTCTTGCAAGTGTAAGACCTTCATGTCCAAGCCTCGTCATATCTAATAAATTTTGTATATAACGATCCAAACGCCCACCCTCGCTATGAATCATATCTAGCAATTCAATACGGTCATGTTCAGGTACTTCTTTTCCAAAATAGCGTAATGTATCTGCTGCACCAATCATAGCTGCTAACGGCGAGCGTAAATCATGTGACACAGAGGATAATAATGCAGAACGTAATTTTTCTGTTTCATTCGTCACCCTTGCATCCTCTAATTGTAAAGATAACTGTATTCTTGATGCTGTTTGAATAATATCTTCAATCATTAATGCAATAAGTCGCTGCTCTTCAAAACTTAGCTGTTTCTTCCGTTGCAAATATTTTATACCAACAACCCCATGTTCCTTTTGCAAAGGAAGAGGTATAAACCACCAATCAGATTGATTTAATGTTTTGGTAAAGTGACCACAGGGCTGAAGGTTTTTTTGTGTCCAATTTGCTGCAACCACTTCCTTTTCAGACAAAGCATCTATATTTTGGTGATGATTTCCAATCTGCAACCAAACATTTGCCTGTAAGGTCGTTTCCATATGCATTTTAGCAATATCCATCACATCCTTTAAAGTTAAACAATTCGAAAGCTTACGCTCCAAGTCTTGAAGTTGCATCGCAATTGAGTTTGCCACTTTCAAGTTTCTTATTTTCTCTTTTAACTGACTTGCAAGCCGACCAACAACAAGTGCACAGCCCAAAAATAAAAATACTGTAATCACCCCTTCATGGGCACTAATTTGTAAGGTATATCTTGGTTCAATGAAGAAATAGTTATATAAAATAAAGCATGCAAATACACTTAAAATAGTAATCAGCATTTGTGTTCTCACAGCTACAGCCATTACCGTAAGAATAAAAATAAGTGCTAAATCATTATATCCAACATACCGATCTAAAATACTTGCACATAGCAGCCCTAACGTAATAATAACTATACTTTCAGTCACTTCTTTTAATGTTATTTTTCGTGCAATGGTCATCTTAGGCATAGGTTGTTGATGATTCTTTATCAAATCATCATTTTGCATGAAAGTGACTTCAAAAGGATGTGGGTTAAATAAAATTTTTCGAAAGATATAGTAAAATTTTGGCGAAGCAATACACCATCTTACTGGACACTCAAGAAGAATTTGGGAAACACCGTAATAATATGCAGTTTCCAAAATTGCAGAAGCAATATTTTCATGATAAATGAAATGCGTTTCTGCACCAAGCTGTCTTGCAAGGCTTAAAGTCTGTGTAACCGCAAAAGTTTTTTGACTTTTAGGACTACCTCTTTCTATATAAACCACACTCCATCGTGTATTACGGCGCTCTACAATCCGATGCGCTCTGCGTATTAAACTCTCAGAAAATTTTTCATCATAAATGACAAGCATCAGGTGACTTTGAATAGGAATAATTTTTCCTACGCTGTGACCATTCTCTCTATAATGAATATCTACATTTTCGGCAACAAACTGTAAAGCAAGATCACGCAATGCTGTTAAATGATTCGGCTTAAAAAACCCGTTAAGTGCATACTGTGTTTGTTCCGAAACATAGACTTTCCCTTGCTTTAATCTCTCTAACAACTCAGAAATGGGTAAATCGATCAAACGAATATCTTTTAACCGCTGAAAGAATGCATCAGGTACTGTTTCATTTACATTCGCACCAGTTACTCTCTGTACAATATCATTCAAACTTTCTAAATGTTGAATATTCAAAGTACTATAGACATCAATTCCTGCATCTAAGAGTTCATTTACATCTTGCCAACGGTGCTCATGGCGGCTTGTTTTCATATTGGTATGTGCAAGCTCATCAACCAAAACAACTTTAGGCTTTATTTTTAAAATAGCATCTAAATCCATTTCCTCTAGAATATGATGCTTATATTTAATCTTTTTTCTAGGTATAACATTCAATCCCAAAACTAGCTTTTCCGTTTCAACACGTCCATGTGTTTCAACAACACCTACAACTACATGCACCTTTTGCATCATTAGCTCATGGGCTCGGCTTAACATCGCATAAGTCTTTCCAACACCAGGAGCTGCACCGAGAAATAGTGTTAAACGACCTTGTTCTTCACGTTTACTATAAGATAACCAAGCATCTGCTCTTACATCACGATCAAGACTCATAGCACCATTTCCCTACCCGCTTTATCGAGTATGTTGTAATGCATCAAGTGCAAGATTTAACTGTAAAACATTTACTCTAGGCATACCCAAAAAACCAAATTGCTTTTCTTGGGTGTAAGCATTCACAGTTTTTTGTATCTCATCGACAGATATGTGCCTTTCTTGGGCCACTCTACTCACCTGTTGTTCTGCACTTTCAGGAGATATATCAGGATCAATACCACTGCCTGAAGCAGTTAACATATCTAAAGGTACATGCTGTAAATCAACATCATTGAATTTTGCAAACTGCTTCCTACGTTCAGAAATATTTTTACGCAAATCAGGATTACTTACCGCTAAATTACTGCCTCCCATTGCCATTGGGTCATAATTAATTGCACTCGGTCGTGCTTGAAAATAACGAGGACTATGAAAGTCTTGAGCAACTAAAAGTGAGCCAACTGCTTTACCCTGCTGTTGTATAACACTTCCATTCGCCTGAGAGGGAAAAATTACCTGTGCAATACTTGTTTGTAAAATACAATAAATCAGCCCCGTTCCAATAAAACCTAATACCATTAAACCCAAACTTTGTCTTATTACAGGCTGTTTCTCTTCAGAGATTAAAGCCATATCATGTGTATTCATTTTTCTCTCCAAAATCTACAAGAAACAACTTACAAATAAGTCAATAATTTTTATGACAATGAAAGGTAGGATTACACCACCTATGCCATAGATAAACATATTACGGCGCAATAAACTTAGTGCGCTTGCAGGCTTAAATTTAACCCCACGCAATGCAAGTGGAATTAGCGCAGGAATAATTAAGGCATTAAAAATAAGTGCTGATAACACTGCGCTTGTTGGGCTAGAAAGCTTTAAAAAGTTAAGTACATTTAATTGAGGTACAGCCACAGCAAATAAGGCAGGTAAAATAACAAAATATTTTGAAACGTCATTTGCAAGTGAGAATGTGGTTAGAGCACCTCGTGTAATCAATTGCTGTTTACCAATTTCAACAATATCCAATAATTTAGTAGGGTCTGAGTCAAGGTCAACCATATTTCCTGCTTCTTTTGCAGCTTGTGTCCCTGAACTCATTGCTAAACCAATATCAGCTTGTGCTAATGCAGGCGCATCATTTGTTCCATCTCCAACCATTGCAACCAAGTGACCATTTTTTTGCTCTGCTCGAATACATGCCAATTTATCTTCAGGTTTGGCTTCTGCAATATAGTCATCTACACCAGCTGTTGCTGCAATTGCTGCTGCCGTAAGTGGATTATCACCCGTAACCATAATGGTTTTTATACCCATCTCTCTAAATAGGTCAAACCGTGCTTTTATGCCTTCTTTAATCACATCAGACAGTTCAATAACACCCAATATTCTTTGATTTAATGCCACGACTAATGGGGTTGCACCTTTGGATGCAACTTCATCTACTTTGATTTTTAATTCACTCAGTTGCGCAATATCCATTGCTGTAAATTTTAAAACTGCATCAAGTGAACCTTTTCGAATGTTTGTACCATCCTTCAGGTCGACGCCTGACATACGTGTAGCTGCACTAAATGGAATAAATACAGCATCTGATGCAGATTCAAGTGTTTCACCCAACGATTGGGCAAGCTTTACGATTGATTTCCCTTCAGGTGTTGGGTCGGCAAAAGAACTACTCATGGCTGCTTGTCTTAAAAGCGATGAGGCAACTCCTGTCAGTGGGTAAAACGCTGTCGCTTGACGGTCACCATAGGTAATTGTTCCCGTTTTATCTAACAGCAGTACATCTACATCGCCTGCTACTTCTACAGCCTTACCCGATTTGGCTAAAACATTTACTTTAAGGGCCCGATTCATCCCTGCAATACCAATTGCGGGAAGTAAGCCACCAATAGTGGTTGGAATAAGACATACAAGAAGCGCAACCAAAAGTACAATATTTATTTGAATATGAACGATTGATCCAATAAAAGAAAGTGTGACCACAACTGCAATAAACGTTATTGTCATAACATTGAGTAAGATACCCAAAGCAATTTCATTGGGTGTTTTTTGGCGGCTTGACCCCTCTACAAGTGCAATCATTCGGTCTAAAAAGCTATTGCCAGCCTCATTACTCACTTTAACAATAATTTGATCTGTTAAAACTTTTGTTCCACCAATTACACCCGTTTTATCTGTACCAGCTTCACGCAGCACAGGCGCAGACTCACCTGTCACTGCTGACTCATTAATGGTCGCAAAACCTTCTATAATTTCACCATCGGCAGGAATGAGTTCACCTGCTTTTACAATTACAACATCATCTTTTTTCAGAAGATGGGCTGCAATTTTTTCAGTTTTACTTTGATCATCTATAAGACGATAGGCAAATAAATTTTCACGTGCCTGTCTTAAAGAAGATGCTTGTCCACGACCTTTTGCCTCGGCAATCGCTTCTGCAAAATTTGCAAACCAAATCGTAATAAATAAAATAAAGCTTAAACTAATACCTAACCCAAGTTGGTTATAGCCAAATATTGTTGCCCCAATAGTAAGAATCGTACCTAGCCATACACACGCCATCACAGGATTTTTAAACGCGTACTGCGGTAAAAATTTAATAAATGTATGTTGAACAATCTCTTTATTCAAAAAACTTGCTTTAGAACTGATCGCATGTTTCATATCTTTGCTTCTTAAAGTTGAATAGATAGGAAATCTGCAATTGGGCCTAGTACTAAAACAGGCATGAATTGCAACAACGTAAGAATAAGAACAATACCTATAAGCATGAGCGCAAATGTCACTGACTCTATATTTAATGTGCCTTTGCCCTGAGCCACTTTTTGCTTAGATGCAAGGCTTACAGCAATGAGTAAAGGAACAATTAAGGTGCTATAACGGCCTGCAAGCAAAGCAATACTGGCAGATACATTCCACCATACGGTATTGTTTCCTAGTCCCGCAAAACCCGAGCCATTGTTTGCATAAGCAGAGGTATACTCATAAAAAACTTGTGAAATTGCATGGAAAGCAGGATTGGAGTTCCCCGTAAGTGTAGGGTTCGCCAACGCAATTGCTGTCAAAATAAGAATGACAATGGGCTGTAATAAAATAACCACAGATAACAACTTAATTTCTGTCGTTTCAATTTTATAGCCAAAGATTTCAGGTGTTCTGCCTGTCATTAAGCCTGCAATAAATACAGCCAAGAACAAGTAAATAAGAAACTGTAGTAAGCCACATCCAATGCCACCCCAAATAGCATTAATCAGCATATTACACATCTCGACCAATCCTGTTAAAGGTGATTGCGAATCATGCATCATATTTACAGAGCCATTATTTACCTGTGTAGTCAGTGCACTCCACAATGCAGAAGACTCAGCACCAAATCGAAGCTCTTTCCCTTCTAATAAAGCATCATTCGGCTGTAAAGAGTATTGTTCTGTCCATAAGCTTAGACTTGTAGAAATAATCGACATAAACAACATACTGCCAAAAATCATCCACATCAGTTTTTTACGCTGTACGAACCTTGCCACCATAAAAATAACAGCTAGTGGAATAAGTAAAATTGCGACCATTTCGAGCCAATTAGAAAATGGCGTTGGATTTTCTAAAGGTGCTGCACTGTTTGGACCATACCAACCACCACCATTACTCCCTAATTGTTTTATTGCCACCATCGCAGCGACAGGGCCAAGAGGAATATGTTGTGAATTATTTTCTATAGTTTGAACAGTAGGCCCTACAGACAATGTCGATGGCACACCTTGGCTATTAAGTAAAAGTGAAAAAGCAAAAGTAATAGGTAATAAAAACCTAAATAGCACTCTAACAATATCGCGCCAATAGTTTCCTAAGTTAATTGAAGCCCACGTTTTTTTATTTTCATTATGAGTGGATTGCAAAAATAAAGCGCGTAAAACAGCAACAACAAGTGTTAAACCAATGAGTGGTGAAATAAACTGTAAACCCGTAATCATCGTCATTTGTGAAAAATATGATAATTGCGCTTGGCCTGAATAATGCTGTTGATCTGTATTGGTTAAAAAAGAGATAGAAGTATGAAGTGCTAAGTCCCAATTCATATTGGGCACATGATCTGGGTTTAATGGCAACCATGCTTGAGTCATTAAAATAATAATACTAAAAACAAGCAGGCATAGATTACTTAAGAGAAAAGCAGATAAATACTGCTTCCAATTCATCCCATGATTTTTAACACCTATCAAGGCATAAATAGGTTTTTCAATCCACTTAAATATACCATCGCCTTTCATTGGTCGGTCTTGCAAAATTGTTGCAAGATACCCTCCTAACGGGTATGCCAACAATAATGAAACAACGAATACGGAAAGAGCTTCCCACATGTCAGATACCATTTACAAAATGTGATCTGAATTATCTAAAGTCTTCCCGTAAATTCTCTATAAAGAAAAAATGAATCGCGTAAAATCTGCGTAAATTTTTATCCTTTACTGAGTAAAAATACCTCAGCTGTCCTTAAGAACTCATATAAATTAACTCCATAATTGGTATGGTCTACTTATTTTTTCAATTAGCCATAATTATTTAAATGGAGCTTTCTTATTCGGCAATTACTCAAAATAATATTATATACTTTCAATAACTTATCCAACTGTTTATATTTACACAAGATATAATAAGTACAACTTTACTAAACTCATATTTATATTAAGGTCTACAGCATTTTTTAGAGATAAATATTATTAAGTAGCCCAAATCCTATTTAAGCCACGGAGGTCATCATTTAAGTGATTGGCTTGCTTTTATTATAGAAATGTATAATCCTAGCAACACTAAGTGCCTTCCTCTTCACCAGATGGTATACCCTCTAAGTAAATAGAGTTTCAATCTGGTTGCATTGCTTCAAGTGGTATTAATCTATTTTAGACAGTTCAATGAATGGTATGTTTTTATGCTGATAGATAATTAGATCAATATATTATGCTCTCATTCTACTTTTAAGGTTTCGACTGAAATAATCACGACCTACATAGAGTGTGGTATGTAGTCCTATCACAAGCTGTTCAACCATTTTGATATCAGCGACGTATCCATTAGATAAAATAGCAAATCATTTTTATAGCACTAGAAATGCAATAATGTTACTTCATTCTATTTATATTAAAATATTACAAGGATATATATCCGTTATAGCGCATAAAGTCTGCATCCATAATATTAGCTTATAAAAAAGCCTATCAAGATACTTGATAGGCTAGAGTACAACTCAGAAAATATTAAAGTGGTCTAATATTTTCAGCTTGTAATCCTTTTTGACCTTGAGTAACAATAAACTCTACTTGTTGGCCTTCAGTAAGGCTTTTAAAACCATCTGATTGGATATTTTTGAAGTGAGCAAATACATCTTGTCCACCTTGTGTTTGGATAAATCCAAAGCCTTTAGTATCGTTAAACCATTTAACAACGCCAGTTTGTACATTTGACATATTATGTCCTCTTTCCAGTAAAGGACTAGAAAATTGAGATTTCAAATTAGAAACGTAGAACTTTGATAGTAGATACTGCGTAATAATTATGGTGAAGAAACAAAATTCTAGTAGGTAAAATAATACAGTCGAAAAACTGTATTTGTGAATTACATTAATTTATACATTTGATTGAATGAAGTATAAAAACTTCTTCCATCTAAATTTAAGCTAACCTCTTGGCCAGATTCTAAAAGAACCTTCTTACCTACTTCTACAGTCATAAATCCTGTAGAGGTATTTTGTCGCTTTTCATTAGGAACAATCTTTACATTAATTTCATCGCCATTTATTGCGATAGCTATACGATTTACAATCTTTTCCAATTTATACCAATTCATGCACATTTCGACATCTGTGCTATTTTCGTAGTAATAGTGAATACTGTCTAAAATTTACCAATTTCAAAAACAAATATATAATATCTTCATCTTGAATCGCTATGGCGCATCCAATGATGCTCACTCTATAGATTTAACAAAGTAAAAGCAATAGATATTCCCAACTTTATTCTGAAAAATAGAATCCCCGCCCAAAAAAATCTATACAGTTCATATATAGTTAATAAAATATAACATACTTCACATAATTAATTGTTCTACCATATATCTACTAAAAATAAATAGTGCCTACAAACAATAGCAAATCAATGATATAGGATAACTTATGAATAATGTAGAAACATATTTAAAAACAAGAATTTCTTGGCCTAGTATATTTGCTGGTACAGTAATTGTCTTAGCTGTTTCATTTCTTCTTTCAATCTTAGGAATAGCCTTAGGATTCTCTATGTTAGACCCTTTATCTAATACAGATATTGGTAATGGATCAGGTACTACTCTAGGTATTTGGACAGGTATTTCCTTATTAGTAAGTTTAGCAGTTGGTGGCTTTATTACTGGTAAACTTTCAGGCATTCATGGTGGTGTACATGGTTTCTTAGTTTGGTGCTTATCTCTTATTATTGGACTTTTTATTAGTATATCTACCGTAACAAGTACGTTAAATATTACAGGAAGTTTAGTCGGATCTGTCACTTCTGTTTCTGGAAATATTGCATCATCTTTAGGACAAAGTACTGTCCAAGTATTTAAAGATAGTAACTTGAATGAAATTATTCCTAACTCATCAGATATTATGGAGTCTAGTAATAAAAATGTATTAGCTGCTTTGAAAAAAAGTGGAATACCAGAATTACAACCAAGCTATTTAAACTCTCAGCTAGATTGGGCAAAAAGTGAGATTCAAACATCACTGAAAGACATTGCGATTACCCCTCAAAAAAGTGATGAAATTATTAATAATTTACTTACTTCACTAAAAACTCGCATTCAGTCTATTAACAACTCTATTAGTAAAGATGAAATAAAAACAGCTCTAACTAAAAATAGTAATATGACAAGTAAAGAAGCTGACCAAGCTGTTGAAAACTTCTTAAAAGAACGAGATACCGCAGTTCAGAAAGTGAATGATGCCTTTAATCAAGCACAAGCTACAATTAACGATGCAAAAGTTAAATATCAGGCTATTAAACAAGATGCTAGAGAAAAAGCAGCTATTGCAACTAAACTCGCAGCAAAAGCAGCTCTATGGGCTTTTCTTGGTTTATTTCTTGGTGCACTAGTTAGTATTTTTAGTGGACACTTAGGTTCAAAAAAATCTTATAATTAATTATATAAAGCAGAGCTATCTAGCGAAGTGATAGTTCTGCTCCATCTCATCAATTTTTTAATATATTTTTAAATCAATATCTTATAAGAAATATTTTTATCCACCCAATCAAAATAATATTTAACTATGTAACAAACTATTTTTTATAAAAATATTTAGATTTTAGTACAAAATAGTGATAGAAAAATGATACAAGATGAAATATAGAAGAACGTGAAATAAATCACTAGCTTACACTAGCTATGACCACTTACCACATAATTTCTTATATCTAAGTTGCCACGACTTGTTACCGTTCTTTTGTACTAAAAAGTATAAACTGTTGCTATCTAGTTCCCGATAATCCTTATCCTCAGGCTCAAGACTTGCTAAGGCAGTATCCGACAATGGACGTCTTTTTATATCTGACCTTTTCATTTTCTTGTATCCCTACAGTTTCAATAAATATGAAAGGATACACACAGGGATACAAGCTAGGCAATACTGTATAAAGCTATATTTGTGCATATAACACTATGTTTAGGCATAAAAAAAACCTCAATCATTTAATAATCAAGGCTTTATAACTTACATTTTTCATATTAGAGCATATAAGTTTAAGTATATGGTGGGATGGCGACAATTGAACTCAATAATTAATATACTGTTTTATATAAATAAAATTAAATATAAAAACACCTATGATACAAAAATAGTGTTGCTGTAAATTTGCACAGTACCAATAACACTAATTATCTTTGAGTTTAACTTCCATATTTCCTCCCAAACTCAGCAAGCCTACCTGTAGCCCTTATATATGAGACTGGCTCATTTTGAATAGATGCACAGTAATTCCGCATTGCAAATGCCGATATGCAAAAGGGTTAGATTTAAAAACAGATCCTAATACCACCACTGGCAATAATCACTATTCCTGTAATGATTGAATAACCGTATGGCTACTATACAAGTTCAATGAGGTGGTTTTTTGGCTGTAAATTGCATATATCAATGAATGGGAAAAGAATTACATATTTTCATGATAGTTTCTCTGAACCAACGATGTTCTAAATTATCTTGTTGATGTGGATGCCATATTGCAGAAATATTTATAAAAGGTGTAATTACTGGTAACTCAAAATATGTAATTCCAGATATATTAGATTCAGTAGTAATAAAACCAAGAGTAGATAAAGGAATTAGTCCTATAAGCTCCGAATTACGAACTATATTAATAGCTGTAGAGAAGCTAGGAACAACCATATTTATCTGACGTTCTAAACCATAATTTGCAAGCTCAATATCTACAGGCCCACGCGATTTATTTTTTCGGGAAACAACTATATGTTTGTAAGCAGTATAGTTTTGTACTGTAATTTCATCGTTTTGCAGTAGAGGATGTTTATGACAGCAAATACCAACAAATCGATCACGAAATAAAGTTTTTGTTTTCATTTCTGGAGCATTTGTACCAATTACACCTACCTCTAGATCAAGTGTACCATCACGTAATGCTTGAGCATTTTTATCAAATTTTTCTATAAAGCTTAGACATGATTTTGGAGCCTTTTCTTGTAATTCTTTAGCAAGAGTACTAGCTATCAAGTTAATAAACCCTTCATTAGCACGAAGTGTAAAATTCCGCTCAAGCGTATCTAAATTTAATTTTTTTTGAGTTGGTTGAAGTAAAGAATAAGCTTCATGAGTAATTTCATGTACATGCTCCCTTACTTCCATTGCATAAGATGTAAGTACCATTTTACGACCTGCCTGTACTAGAAGCAAATCGCCAGTTACTGCACGGAGGCGTGTCAAGTTTCGACTCATAGCTGAAACACTTAAATCTAAACGATGTGCAGCACGTGTAACACTCTGCTCAGTAAGTAAAGCATCTAGTGCTTTTAATAAATTCATATCAACATTACGCATATAAATGATCATTTGCATTTGATGCAATCAATTGTTGCATAGAATGCGTATGGTGCAATAGTTCTATTATATATAAGCTTATAACTCATCCACTTTGAATCAGATATAATATGCCTAAAGCAAAATTTTCTTCTATAACACCACATGTTTTATTAGTTGGTACATCGCGTGGAATTGGTCTATCAATGACTGAAGAGTTTCTAAAAAGAAATTGGTTAGTAACAGCTACTGTCCGTAATACAGATAATATAAAATTAAAAAAATTATCTGAACAATATCCAGAATCTTTAACTATTGAGAAGTTAGATATAACTAATGTTTCTCAAGCAAATATTTTATATAAAAATCTTATAAATCAAAAATTTGATGTTTTATTTGTTAATACTGGAACAGCAAATAAAAATCAAAATGAGACAATTTCTGAGGTTAGTACCGAGGAATTTATTCACTTAATGGTTACTAATGCTTTAGCACCAATGCGAACAATCAACGTTATGCAAGACTTAGTAAAACCAAATGGATTAATTGGTGTGATGTCTTCAGGGCAAGGTAGTATTAGTAATAATAATATTGGCGGTAAAGAAGTCTATCGCGGTACTAAGGCAGCACTAAATCAATACATGCGAAGCTATGCTATACGAGAGGGCGAAAAATATCCTCAAAGATCATTTTTACTACTTGCACCAGGATGGATTCGTACTGAATTAGGAGGAAATAATGCTCCTTTTAGTTTAGAAGAGACTATTCCAAATATTGTTAATATTATAGAAGAAAGTAATAAAGGCTCAGGATTGCATTTTCTTGATCGCTTTGGAAAAACTATCCCATGGTAAATAATCGATCTCCTTTGCATCTAATTGCTATTGAAGAACATTTCATAACTAAAGAAGTACAAAAAATTTGGAATGATATAGGGCTATCTAGATCAGATCCTAGCTTAATACATAATCTAGGAATAATTGGTGAGCGTCTACTAAATTTATCCAAAGCTCGTATTTCATTAATGGATGATGCAGGTGTAGATATTCAAGTCTTATCACTTACAACACCGGCATTACATGATATAAAGGCAGAAATAGCAAAAGATATTTCCCGACGGTGTAACGATGCGGTTGCTGAAGCTATTGCCCGTTATCCAAATCGTTTTCAAGGGTTTGCCACCTTACCTGTATCAGATCCAGAGCAAGCAGCTTTAGAGCTAGAATACTGCATTAAAACTTTAGGCTTCAAAGGTGTTATGCTAAGTGGAAGGATAAATAATAAGAATCTAGATCATTCTGACTTTCTACCAATATTTGAAAGTGCCAATAACCTAAAAGTTCCTATATTCCTTCACCCTAGAACTCCCCCTCAAGATATATGTAAAACTTATTATAGTAATTTAAGTCCAGATTTAGATACTGCTATAGCAACTTATGGTTTAGGTTGGCACTATGATACAGGTTTACAATTTATACGGTTACTACTATCAGGTATTTTTGACCGTTTTCCTGAATTACAGATGATTCTAGGGCATTGGGGAGAGATGATACTGTTTTATGTTGAACGTTTATGTACTATGAAATCTATAGCTAAACTTAATAAACCAATTAATGAATACTTTAGGAAAAATCTATATGTAACAGCTAGTGGTATGTTTTTGCCTGATTATTTAGAAAGAGCGGCTCAAATTGTTGGTAAAAGAAGAATTTTATTCTCTACGGACTACCCATACCAACATAAATCAAAATATGAGATTCAAAGTTTCTTAAATGAGTGCAGTTTATCTGATGAAGACTTATCCAATTTCACCCATGCTAATTGGATACGCCTAACAGAATGTAAAAATGAATAGTCACCAATTCTGTAAGACTCTATAAAGCTAATGTTCCAAGTGAGTACAAATATTTCCAACCTTACTAAGTGAAGCTTTTGAAAAACAAATTCAATAGCTCTCTTGACTGCTTGAGTCACGATACCTTTCCCCCAAAACTCCTCTCCAATCTAATAAAAATGACTCCTATATAAGGGACTATTCAAATAAACATAAATTTTAAATGCTACTGATATTAGAGCTAGGGAAAACTAGAGGTTAGAACCTACCAAGACTTGTTATTCAAAAAGCCCATACATGATGAGGCTATCTTTTAAATCTCTTTTTATCTACTTTTCTTTGGAAATCTTGGATTAATGGCTTAATCAAGATATAAGCCTTATGTACCAACAGTTTTCATTAAGACACTAATAAAAATACCAATGCTCATAATAGGGGTATACATTTCATGTCACCCCTTTAGGTTTGGACACCTCACCCTATCCCACTCATAAAAAAAATGTGATTTTAAAAAAGTTAACTTTTATATGCTTAGAGGTTAATTCTAAGGTTAAGTATTGATACTCAATGTATTTTGGTAAATACCAAAAAAGATCCTAAGATTACTATAAGGTTTTGCTTAATTTTGGAGTAAATGTCCTCGCGCGCGTATTTGTATCGAAACTCTTATTTATAGGTCTTGGTCTGATTTAGAATCCAATCAAAAAGAACCCCAAGATTACCCCAAGGTTTAACGAGGTCATAGGACGGTAAGATTACGGTAAGGTTTCATGTTTTTGTTATACGTAGTTATACAAGGTGAAAGTATTAAAAACCCATGTAAGCCATATATGATATAGCTTTGAATCAAATAATTACTATGATGCTGTAAAGCAAAAAAAAGGGGGATAACTGAAATGGTTACCCCCTATATCATTGATAAGTAAGCAAAGCGCAAAAGTGCGTTTTGTACTTAGGACTCATACACCTAGTAGAGCCTTAAAAAACCTGATATTTACTTTTGACGATCTAACGAAACATGACAAAACCTGACTTTTAAAAGCTAGCTCGTTATTTATGACGAATGAGAGAAACTCAAATAATCCAACATTTTTATATAAAAGGGCTAAAAGATTTCACTTTACCCATAATCATACCTATTATAAATACTGTTAAAACAAAGCTAGACAATACAAATGCTGACTCTCTTTCTTTTTGTCTTGGCAATTATTGCAGATAGGTATATTCAAAATAATGTAAGCGACAGCATATTCAGATATGTTATTTATTCAGTGTTAGGTTTTTTAATTGTTATCACATATAAAACTAATCTCATTTATAATATTTTTAGTTGAGTAATACTAAAGAAGCTCGTTACTTATGACTAATGAGAACAACCCTGTATTAGAACCCCACAAAACCCAACATTAGAACCTCACAAAACCCCACCTTTGGACTTGATAAAACTTGAAATCAAAACTGAAGTTTTCTGAAGTACCAACTCAGCAAAACTCTACATTTTGAATGTATCAAAACACGATGATGCAAATAGCCGTTTACCAAAGGTCGGAAATATATGTTTTTCTAATGCTCCCCTATTACGGCTCATGGTGGTATCTACCCACTTACCTTGTTTTGTTGTAAGCCATTCTTCTTTCGCTAAGGCTTCAAATGTCGCCGTATTCTCTTCTAGTTCTTTTCTTTTACGCTGTTGCTTGGTAATGACTGGGTTCTCACCCTTGCCTATGTCTATCATAAAGTCTTGAGCTTTCTTTCTTGCAAGCTGTCCGCCTATGTCGGGATAGCCACCAATGCCTAGCCATGACCACCTGCCACACGGTTTTTTATATCTAAGTTGCCATGACTTGTTACCATTCTTTTGTACGAAAAAATATAAACCGTTGCCGTCTAGATCCCGATAATCCTTATCCTCAGACTCAAGGCTTGCCAATGTCGTATCTGCCATTGGTCGCTTCTTAATTTGGGTTCTTTTCATTTTTCTTGTATCACAGCGGTTTCAATAAATATTCAATGATACAAGCAAGCTAGGCAATACTATATAATTCTATATAAACCCATATAACACTATGTTTAGGCATAAAAAAAGCCTTAATCCGTTAAGAATCAAGGCTTTATAACTTACATTTTTCATATTAGAGCATATAAGTTTAAGTATATGGTGGAGATGGCGTCAGTTTAACTAAAGTAATAAGACATTGATATTAAATATATTTATTAAAAATCAAAGAATATTTTACCCAATTATTACCCCAAAGTATTTATAAGGAATTTAACACCGATAATACACTATTCAAATCCATATATAGGATTTGAACTATACATAAAATAGGAATAGTTTAACGTTCAATAATCAATTAAGAAATTATAACTTAAAGATGCTCTACCTATAAACTTAGGTACAAAAACTAACTGCATATATCATCCAAATACCAAATTTTATTACTTATACTAAACTTTCAAATTCATAGTTAACTTTTTGTTATACCTTTAATTCATTGAATTAGTTAAAGTGACTGCTGGCTAATTCCTGGTGCTTGCTTCAAATATGTATCGTTTAGAAGTTGATCATACATAAATATAGCAACATCACTACGTGAAATAGTCATAGAGTGATGTGTATGTCCATAATATCCGATATTCAATTTCTGTGAAGGTGTAGTGCTCTTTAAAATAGCTACTCTCGCCATAGTCCATTGAATATCAGAATGACGAATAACTTTTGCTAACTCTATAATGTCCTTATATGCATTAGGCATAACAAATTGGATAATTTTTGCTGGGAACCAAACTTTTACATCAAAAGTATCATTTGGATCAGCTGCTGTACCTGTTGAAATTGCAATTAATCGATGCACAGATTCCTGCTTCATTACAGATATTATCGTATGCATAGCTGTTCCAATAGGCTTATTACCTGAATGATTTAACTTTGTAGGGCCAAGTGCTGATAAAACAGCATCTGCACCATGAATAGCTTTAGCTAGTGCAATACGATCATTTATATCTCCTCTAATAATTTTAATATTAGGATGATCAAATATTGTATTAGACCGACAAAATACTGTTAATTCAAAACCACGTTTAAGGCCTTCTTTTATAAGATAGGCTCCTGTTTTCCCTGTTGCACCAAATAACGTTATTTTCATTTGATATCCCCTACATGATTTAAGCTAAACAAACCGTATGGAGATGCTGGAGATCGTGCAGTATTTTGCAGAGAAAATGATGTAACTAGTAAAACTACTCCTATAACTGCTGGTATTGCTCCACGAGGCTTACGTACTCCTATATGGGCTAAACCAGACAAAATTAAGTGAAATAGCATACCTGCATAAGCTAAATCACTTAGCATTACGCTCACTCGGGAGATAATTGCGATAACAGCAAGTATTTTAACTAATGTTAATAGTGGCACTAGGTATGGAGGATATCCAAAACTGATAATGGTTTTTTTAACCCAATCATTTTTAATAATATAAGTTACTGCTGAAACTAAGTACAAGAGACTTAGTAAAAATGTAGTGATCCAATAAATATTTATCATTTGACAACTCTTTTATCTCGACTAGACACTAGAATGTCGTTTAATATAAAAAAATACAAGTAGGATTAAATACTGGATATTAGTATGGAAAATAAGACTAATGACGTAAATATGCATGAAGAAATGCGTAGAGCCTTTAATATACTTTCAGGAAAGTGGAAGTTAGAAATTATGTGGCTACTTAATCAAAAGATTTATAGATTTGGAGAGTTAAAAAAAGGAATTCCTGGAATTACTCAACATATGCTAACTACTAAATTACGTGAGCTAGAAGCTGATGGACTTATATCTCGAAAGGTCTATGCTGAAGTGCCACCCCGTGTAGAATATTCAATTACAGCTAAAGCTAAAGGACTTGAACCCACAATGAGAGAACTTACTAAATGGTGGATAAAGCATAAGGATACTACTGTTATCAATAAAATCTCAGTTGGACGACCAACTAAGCAATAATATTTAAAATGATAAATTCATCACAATTATTATGTTTTATGATATATACATGAATTACCTTCAATTTTATTAATCATCTAAATCTTTCTTATGAATAAGTATTTTCTTTTAGCGTCTTTACTAAGTATTTCTCAATATGTATTTGCTGATATAAAGGATAATCAAGATATTATCTCCTATACAAAAGATAAAAAAAATGAACAAATATCGTTACTCAAAGAGCTTGTCGATATAAATAGTGGTACAGAGAATAAACAAGGTGTCATAGCTGTTGGGGAAAAAGTTAAGCCACTCCTAGAGAATCTAGGATTTAAAGTTGAATGGAAAGAATTACCAGAAGGTATGAAGCATGCTGGAAGCTTAATTGCAACCAAAACAAATAATAGTTCTTCTAAAGAAAAATTTTTAGTTATTGCTCATCTAGATACAGTATTTCCATCTGATAGTAGCTTCCAAAAGTTTGAATATATTGATGACAAGAAAAAATTTGCAAAAGGGCCAGGTGTAATAGATGATAAAGGCGGTATCGTAACCATCATCTATGCTTTAAAAGCGCTTGATCATATCAATGAGTTAAAAAATAAAAATATTACTATTGTACTGGTAGGTGATGAAGAGCTAGCTGCAAAACCAACCGATATTTCTAGAAAGTCTTTAATAGATGTTGCCAAAGACAATTCTATCGCTTTAGGTTTTGAGTTTGCACTCAATGATAATCAATTAATTACAAATCGTAGAGGATTATCAGAATGGTACATAAATAGTTCAGGAAAGCAATCTCATTCATCGCGTATCTTTGAAAAAGATGTTGGTTATGGTGCCATTTTTGCTATAGCTAATACCCTTAATGAAATTCAAAAAGAATTATCTCACACAAATGGATTAACTATAAATCCAGGCATTCTGCTAGGAGGATCACACCCTATCGAAGATATAGAACAAGGTAGTGGTAAAGTTGATGGTAAAAAAACAATCGTCTCAAACAATGCTATAGCACATGGAGATATTAGGTACCTTAATGAGAATCAAAGAGACTATGCAAAAAAAATAATGACTAGAATTACATTAAATAATTTACCTCTTACCGAAACCACAATATCTTTTAAAGATATTATACCTACTATGGCAGAAACTTCTGCAAATAAAGATTTATTAGAGTCATTCAATCAAATAAATAAAAATCTGACACATAAAAGCTTAAGTGCTGTTCCATCAAATGATAGAGGTGGGGCTGACATATCATATATCAGTAAATATATGGAAGGAGCTATTGATGGATTAGGTCCTTGGGGCACAGGAGCACATACGGAAAAAGAAACTATAGATTTAGACTCTCTAGAAACGGTAACCAACCGAACAGCTATTTTTTTAAAAAATTATCCAAATTTTTAAGTTTTTAATATTTTCTCATTAGAATTTTCTTCTGAAGGAACAACTATAAACTACATAACGGGAGCGATAAAAGATTGTTGCTCCTGTCTTTTATCTAATTATAATTTTCCATACTTTACACTAACTAAATATACATTCTATCTTAAACCTTTAATTACATTTTTGTAATCTAAAAGTTAATTCTCACTTTTAGAGTTATGTGAACTGCCACCACTCTCCTAGACAAATTTCGTCTATTCTAGCAACTAGTTATATAACTACAGTAGTTAGGCTCGAGTAATTTTTTTAAGTATATCGTAAAGCATCAACTACAAGTTTTAAAGCAGGAGATTGCTGTCTACGATGAGGATAATAGAGATGATAGCCTTTAAATTGAATACTATATTTTTCAAGTACCTTAATTAACTTACCATCTAATAGGTCTTGTTGAACCATATCTTCAGGAATATACGCAATTCCTAAACCCAATCGTACAGCATCAGCACTATGATAAGACTCATTAAAAATCCATTGACCTGTAATTTTAATTTTAATCTCTAAACCTTCATGCTCAAACTCCCAAGCATATACTCCACCACCACTTGTCAACCTAAACCCAATACAAGAATGATTATATAAATCTTGTGGTGTTTCAGGAGTCCCTTTCTTCCTGAAATACTCAGGTGTTGCCACAGCAACCATTTTCACATCAGGGCCTATACGTACTGCAATCATTCCATCTGCAACTTTACTACCAAATCGCACACCAGCATCAAAACGTTCTGCAACAATATCGACCATTCCACTATTTGCAGTTAACTCAATATTAATATCAGGATAAAGTTCAGATATTTTTTGGAGTTTAGGTAGTAAAATTTGTTTGATCGCATGGTTACTTGCATTAATTCTTACTGTACCTGCTGGGCTATCTCTAAGTTTCGTTAATAAAGTAAGTTCATTATCAATATGATCAAAACTAGTACTAATTGTTTCTCTTAATCGCTCTCCTGCCTCTGTTGGCGATACACTTCTTGTTGTTCTTGTAAGCAACAGCATTCCTAAACGCTCTTCCAAACCACGAATTGTGTGACTTAAAGCAGATTGAGATACTCCCAATTTACCTGCTGCCTTTGTAAAACTACCTTCCCTTGTTACCATTAAAAATGCGTATAAATCATTATAGTTATCTCTCATATACCACTACCTCTCACTATAAAACATCTAAAGTAAAACTATTTATTAATGAATTTTTCTCATAACTAAATTCTACTTTCGTTACTTAATCTTCTAAAGCGATTTATCTATCTTATATGTATTGAGCATTAACTACTTATTGGAAATTTAAAGTGAAGAAAGTTCTTATATTGGGGGCAAATGGCCATACATCCCAAGAAATTATTCCTAGACTATTAAATCAAGATAACATAGGGATTACCCTATTTATTAGAAATATGAACGATAATCTTACTTTCACCCATCCAAAGATTAATTATGTTCAAGGTGATGCTCTCAATATAAATGATCTTAAAAAAGCTATGCAAGGCCAAAATATTATAGTTAGTACATTAGGTGGACTGGATTTAGACATCAAGACTAGTAACATCATACAAGCAATGCAATACAATAGCATTGAAAGATTAATTGCGATTAATGCAGGTGGAATTTATGATGAATTACCCGAACCATTCAACTCTTGGGACAAAAAAATGGTCGGATATACTCGACCAATTAATTTAAAAGCAGCAAATCTTATTGAGTCATCACAATTACAATATACAATCTTACGTCCTATCTGGCTTACAAATAAACCCATAGAAACATTTGAGCTGACCTATAAAGGAGAACCCTTTAAAGGGACGGAGACTTCCAGAGCGAGTATCGCTAAAATTATTGTAGATATTATAAAAGATCCATCTATTCAAACTAGAAAAAATATTGGTGTCAGTCAACCAAATACTGATGGTACAAAACCTTTAGCATACCAATAAATACTTCTTGTTAGAAAATTCATGAAAATCGCTCATAATACTATCCCATGTTTAGTAGTTTATCTTTATCAATAAATTTTCATAATAAATATGTGAGCAACCTTATTTCTACTTTGAAGTTTTTTATAAAAACAAAAGTAAGAATCAAGTATCCAATAATCATCCAATTAAATATTAAGGCAAAGTAAATGACCTCAATAACTCCAAACGTAGAACTAGAGCAAAAATGGGATAAGACCTTCTCAAAGAACTCAAAATTAGATCATTGCAAAGTAACATTTAAAAATCGTTATGGCATTACATTAGTGGCTGACCTATATCAACCTAAAGAAATACAGGAAAAAATACCTGCTATTATTATCAGCGGTCCTTTTGGTGCAGTAAAAGAACAATCTTCTGGACTTTATGCACAAACACTTGCTGAACGAGGCTTTATTACACTTGCATTTGACCCATCTTATACAGGTGAAAGTACAGGTGAACCGAGAAATATTGCTTCTCCCGATATCAACACGGAAGACTTTAGTGCAGCAGTAGACTTTATTGGTATTCAAACTAACGTTGACCAAGACCAAATTGGTATAGTCGGAATATGTGGTTGGGGTGGAATGGCCCTTAATGCAACAGCCATAGATAAACGTATTAAAGCCGTTGTAACGAGCACTATGTATGATATGACACGTTTAATGTCTAAAGGTTATAATGACAGTGTAACCCTTGAACAGCGTACCCAAACACTCGAAAAATTGAACCAACAACGCTGGGAGGATGCAAAAAACGGTACGACCGCTTATGGACCAACATCTTTAGAACTAAAAGGAGGCGAACCTCAGTTTGTAGTAGAGTATGCCGACTATTATAAAACTCCGCGCGGTTTTCACCCACGTGCAATTAATTCAAATGCCTCATGGTCGCTAACAACACCATTATCATTCATGAATATGCCAATTTTAACTTATATTAAAGAAATATTTCCAAGACCGATTTTATTTATTCATGGGGAAAATGCCCATTCTCGTTATTTCAGTGAAACTGCTTATAACGAAGCGGTTGAACCTAAAGAATTACTAATCATTCCTAATGCAAACCATACTGATCTTTACGACCGTGTTGATATCATTCCATTTGATAGAATTACTGACTTTTTTAATAAAAACCTCAAATAATAGACAACCTCTACAAAGTTCTTCATGAACTTTGTAGAGGTTAATATATCTTAGAAAAATATCATTGCTATTTTATTTTTTTGCTAAATATACTGTCAAGATAGATGATATCGTTAAAATTATAGCACTCACTGCAAAAGCCAACTGATATCCACTATAGTCAAAAAGAATACCTCCTATGGTAGAACCTAAAGCAATAGCCAATTGTACAACAGCAACCATTAGCCCTCCTCCAAGTTCAGCATCATCAGGTAATGTACGAGCTAGCCAACTCCACCACCCAACAGGTGATGCTGTTGCTAAAAGTCCCCATAAGCCAAGTAATATCGCCACCGCGACTTGCTGCATACCAAAAAAGATAAGTGCTAAAGCAATCGTTGCCATGATCATAGGTATCATAATCAATGTTGTGTAGAATTTCCTTTTCAAGAATAGATTTACAACACTTGTACCTATCAAACCCATTACTCCAATACCTAATAAAATTAGAGATAACTTAGATACATCAACTTTAGTTACTGTTTCTAGAAAAGGTCTTACATAAGTATAGAGTGCAAACTGCCCCATAAAAAAAAGACTAACTGAAAGCATTCCAACTGTGACTATAGAGTTTCTAAATAAACTTATAATAGATGGTTGTTTGACAGCTTTCTGCGAGATTTTTTGTGGCATTGAAGGTAAGCTAAAGAACTGCCAAACCCAAGTCAAAACAGCTATAGGAACCAAACAAAAGAAAGCACCTCGCCAGCCAATAATAGCTCCCAAGTAACTTCCTAAAGGTGCAGCAACAACCATTGCTAAAGCATTTCCTCCATTAAATATTGCTAAAGCTCTAGGGACATCAGATTCTGAGACTAATCGCATGGCTATAGCAACAGACAAAGACCAAAAACCACCTATTACCACTCCAATGAATGCACGACCAATCATATACATCGTATAATTCTGAGCCAAAGAAACAATAAGCCCTGAAATAGCCATTATTGCTGTTAGGACTAACAATAAATGTTTTCTATCTATTTCTTTAGCTAGATAGGATATTGTTAAACTTGTTATTACAGCAAAAAAACCCGAAACAGTAATTCCCTGCCCAGCTAATCCTTCTGTAATATGTAAATCTTGAGCAATTGTAGTCAATAGACTAACTGGCATAAATTCAGAAGCAATTAATGCAAAAACACATAAAGCCATTGCAAATACACCACTCCAATAAGCAGGCCTTTCCAGCCTCTTATCCTTATTTAAAGTACTAGGCATCTTTATTCTCAATATAAAGAAAATATAATTATAAGAATAATCTTAAATAAGAATAAGTTGCTTAAATCGAATAGAGTCATGTATTTAATTCATGAATTAGCTTTATAAAAATAAAATAAACATTATTTTTTGCTTATCACTTCATCAAAAAATGCTTTATTAATGAGTAAAAATCATAAGTCTATTATGTTTTTATGGACTAATTTGTGTCCCCTAAGATTAGTAAAATGACCTCAATATCATATTTTTGTCAGTAATTTTAAGGATATTAAGAATGCAAATAAATCTTCAAAAACTCCGTCACATTGCTTTAACAGCAGCAATTACAGCTACGGTCAGCCTATTTTCATCAGCATCTGTAATGGCAGCAGATATGTCAAATGGTGCAAATAACTTTTATCAAAGCAACCAAATCATTATCAAGAAAGTTTCTTTTAAGAACCAATATGGAATGAAGATAGTTGGTAATTTAGTTTTACCTAAAAATCTAAGTAAAAATACAAAATCTTCTGCAATTATTATAGGAAGTCCAATGGGTGCAGTAAAAGAGCAAAGCTCTATGCTTTATGCACAAAAACTTGCAGAACAAGGATTTGTCACATTAGCGATCGACCAATCATTTTGGGGAGAAAGTGAAGGTAGCCCAAGAAATGCAGTGGCACCAGATATATATGCAGAAGCATTTAGTGCTGCTGTTGATTACTTAGGAACTCGCAATTTTATTAATCCTGAGAAAATTGGTGTTTTAGGAATTTGTGGTAGTGGGAGTTTTGTAATTAGTGCGGCTAAAATTGATCCACGTATGAAAGCGATTGCAACTGTAAGCATGTATGATATGGGTGCTGCTAACCGCAATGCTTTAAATCATTCTTTAAGTATCGAGCAAAGAAAACAAATTATTGCAGAAGCTGCAGCTCAACGTTATAAAGAGTTTGAGCGTCAAAAGCCAGCTTATACCAGTGGTACAGTTCATAAACTAACAGCAGACACTCCTGCTATTCAACGTGAGTTCTATGACTTTTACCGTACTCCAAGAGGAGAGTTTACTCCTAAAGGTGCTGATCCTCTTGGGACAACTCATCCTACTTTAACAAGTAATGTGAAGTTTATGAATTTCTATCCATTTAATGATATTGAAACGATTTCACCTCGCCCAATGTTATTCATAACAGGTGATCAAGCACATTCAAAAGAGTTTAGTGAAGATGCATATAAACATGCTGGTGAGCCTAAAGAATTATATTATGTTAAAGGTGCAGGACATGTTGACCTATATGATCGTGTTAATCTCATTCCATTTGATAAATTAACTTCTTTCTTTAAAAATAATCTAAAGTAAATTAATCATCTAAGAGCTGTATACTCAAAAGTATATAGCTCTTTTCATTCATCTTGAAAATTAAATACAGAATTAATCATAGCTCTCATTTATATCTAGGTTTTGGAATTTTCAGTTCCTCTGGGACTGTTCGTTTTATTAAGTTACTTTCAATAGCAAGGTTCAAATATTTTTTGAAATGTTGCCCGATGTGAAAGATTAACCAATCTCAATGCTGTTCTCGATGATTTAAACCCTATCAAGTTTTTTAGTGCTGTAACTCAAATCTTGAATATATTTCTCTTTGCTCGCACTTATGAGTAGTAGTAAGTGCATTTTTAATACTAATAATAATACAATGATAATTTTAGGTGAACGAGTCAAATTAACGCTCCCAAACATCCCATCAAATTTGCTCTTTAAACTCTAGATTTCTAATCTCATTTACCCCATCATATTTCAAACAACTATTTATTAATTTTTAAAAATGTTTAAAACTGAAAACTATTACCACATCGATTACTTCGCTCAAGCTGGAGTAACAGAAACATGTCTCTATAGTCTTTGCAATTTAATCCAGACAAATGTAGATTTCACTGATGTACGTTTGCTCACAAGTGAGCAGTCTCATGCATTTATATTTAAAGATCAATTTGGCAAGTACTACATTATTCGATCAGGTTTTGCATCGGGTTATTCAGGTGAGGCCCCAAAAGGACTCGCAAAAGCACTAGCAGTCTTAAGAAGACATCAAATCGATATAGAAGAAGTACTCATCCCATCAAAGATTCTTAATAAGCTAAATAAATCATTATTGACTGATCAAGATATCGATTTCATTTTCCAACAAAAAATCATCCGTCCTATCCGTTTACATGACTATATTTATTCTTTCGAGGGTGAAGTTAATCAAGCATTAAAGCAAAAACGTTACTACCCATTAGAGTTACCGTATTCAATTATTGATGACAGAATTTTTGATCTTGCTCTACTATTTAAACAAGATCCAGATTCAGCATTAAGCAAGGCATATAAACGCTTAGAAGATATCATTAGAGAACGTACAAATATCAATGAATCTAGTAAAAAACTGTTTGAACAAGCTTTTCAAGGTAAAAATGCCTTATTAACTTGGGACGTACCTGATCATTCTGAGATAAATGGTAGAGCAGAGTTATTTAAAGGCACGTATATGGCATTCCGTAATGCCAGAGCTCACCGTGAAAAAGAGGAAACCTTAGTTCATCAGTATCGTGAGTTTTTATTGATTAACGAACTATATTTACTCGAAGAAGAAGCAATCTCAATTATTTCTGACAAATAAATCTAAAGCTCGAGTTAAACTTGAACAACTTTATACTTATACTTCTTTTAAATATAAATTTTCAAAAGGCCAACCATATCTACAAAAGATAAAACTCTAATTCTTATTGGTAAGAAATTTGGGGCAGTGCTGGCCTAATAAAAGATATCGAATATAAGTACGATGGTATGATCCTATTAATATTCAACTAAATCTTATGCAATTAACCTATATTTTTGCTTTGGACTTTTCGGTTTATCAGGCACTGTTCTTTCTATTAAATGACTTTCAATAGCAGGATTTAAATAGTTTTTTTGAAATGTCGCTCTATGTGAAAGGCGAACTAAGTCCATAAGCTCAACCAGACTATATTCTTTTCCTTTTTGCATTTTATTAATCAGTTGACTTACATACTCATTAGCTTGAGCGGTATCTTGATCGCCAACTTGAGCGGTCATATTTGAATTTGAAATCGCATCTAAAATCATTTGCAAGATAAATTCAATAAAGGGAGCTGAATCAGTCTGATTTGTACTTGCTTGTAAAGCATCGTAATAGGCTCTCTGATTTTGATAAATTAAGCTTTCAACAGGAATATTTATAAAAATTGGATGCCATTGACTCAGTATTAAGGTTTGCCAAAGTCTTCCCATTCGCCCATTACCATCTGCAAAAGGATGTATAAACTCAAACTCGTAATGAAATATCGAACTTTGAATAAGTGGATGTTCTTGACTTTCTCCAAGCCACTGTAATAAATCACTCATTAAACGAGGGACTTGAGTTGCTGGTGGTGCCATATGTATTACTTGACCACCAGACATTACCCCGACTCCACCTTGACGGTATTGTCCAACCTCATCAATTAACCCTGCCATTAACACTTGATGTGCTTCAAGCAAATCAGATGCAAGACTAGGTTGCCATTTTTGAAATGCGTCATAAGCTTTAATCGCATTGCGAACCTCCTGAATTTCTTTAGGTGGCGCAATGATAGGCTTTCCATTTAAAATTGCTGTGATTTGTTCAGTACTTAATGTATTTCCTTCAATCGCTAATGAGCCTTGAATAGTTCGAATACGATTTGCTTTTCTGAGTTTTAAACTATCTTGGATTTCATCTAAAACAGTCAAACGCCCTATGTTCTCACTAATCTGAGCAATCAGATGAATGATTTTAGATGTGATGGTATAAGGCGGTTGGTAGTTCACAATAACTACTCCTGTAAATTAATTTTAGAGCGAAGCCTACAAATGCCTAGACAAATTAAGTAATCTTCAAACTTAGGAAAAACTAAAAACTCGATGCACTGATTAAAACTCAATTATAAGTTTTAGGCTCTTATCATATTTTACTTAGTGCTACTCATTATGAGTAGCACTAAAGGTCAAAGGTATCAAAATAAAGCTTCATCCATGTGGACATTCTTTTAACCGCTACAAACAAACTGTGCCAGAACTAATACAGCTATTTATTAAATTTTCAGGTTTTTCCACATTAAACGGTACGACTCTTAGGATTGCCTCACCACTGTCAACATTAAATTTCAATGAAATTTCATTATCAAATTTATTTAATTGATAAGGGTAAACTAAAATAACTTCACTGCTATGCTCTAAATAATAGTGACTATAAGCAAACATTTGCTGGATATCGCTATCTTTTAATCCAAATCTTCCAGCCCGATTAGTCTGATCCAAGAGCTTCCATTTGGTATCTAACACAATCTTTCGCTTAGTTTGCTTATGCTGAATATAAATATCAGGGCGAAGTCTAAAAATAGGGTTATCACCATATAAGCAAATATGCTGATTCGATACTTGCGTGCTTACCTGCCAATCTTTTAATTCACGGCGTAAATGGTAAGCAACATAATGTTCAAAAAGTTTTTCCATAGGAAATAGTAGGCTCATGCCACGCCAGCTTCCTTGGGTAGATACAGGCATATATTCACTTAGAATCAATTCTGTCCAAGGTTTGATATCAGTATAAAGCGCAAGTAATCGCCCAGATTGCCATTGCTTAAAATCTTGAGCAATGTTTTGGCTCTTTGGAATTTCTCCAGTCATCAAACGAAGTTCTTGAGCAAGTTTCCAATTTTTAGGACTGCTCGTCTTTTTACAAATAAGATCTAATGCCGTTTTAATTAATCTATTTTCAGGACGATTAACTTCATAAACATCATGTTCAATTGGAAATATATGTTTTTTTGCAGGTGGTTGCCGCATATATTTTACATGCTGCAACTGCCCTTTTAAGTATTTTTGTTCCTCTTGAACACGCTGATAATCAAAGCGCAATCCATGCTGAATTAGTATTTCAAAATGATAAAGAAACTGTTCAATGACCCACTCATGAATCGGTTGTTTAAATCGACTCAGACTAGCTTCACCCACATCACGATAAGGTAGATGTAAAGATACTCGGAGCATTTTCTTCAATAGTTCTCGTTCTTTTTCAACCAGACTATCTATCGACTCATCTACCGTTTGACTAATATGTTTTGGTAATATTTCAATGCGAGTACCACACTTGGTTTCAATTACTCCGACATATTGGTCAAGCCTTAATTTTCTACGCCCAGCCAATTCAAATATTTTGGCACCATTCTTTGAAAATGAGGCAGATAAATCACACAAATACTCAAATGCTGACTCTGAAATATAAGCATGATCTATCGTCGATTCAGGACACCCAACATAAGCAACACTAATATAGGCATATTCTCTGACTGTAATCAGATCAGGCATAAATACCCCCTATGCGTGTCGAATAATTTTTGCAAAACTTTCAATAGATTCAAATGAAGTTGGTGCCAATTCCCAAGTTTTCTTATCTTCAAAGTAACCTAGCTCTTCCACATCTGCATTTGGAAATATTACCGATTTTTCTATAGTTTTTGACTGAAGCATATCATTGCCATTTAAAACTAAATTGATTTTTGCCCAATCATCGAAGAAATACTCTTGTAGTTGTGGAATAATCTTCTGCTTAAAAATATCTGCTAGATTATTTAAAGTAGGCTGTTCTTTTAATAACATAAAGTTAGCATGACCCAAACAATGATCCCGATCAAGTAAGAATTCAATCCTTTGATTCATAACTGTCAGTAACTGTTGAATATCTACACCATCAACACTCACGCCATTTAATAACTCTGGTTTAGGTGGCATTTCAATAAAAGTAAAACGGCGGCGTAGTGCAATATCTAAACCTGTTAAAGAATGGTCAGAACTATTCATTGTTCCAATAATATAAACGTTATTTGGTACGCTAAATTCTTCTTTTGAATAGGGTAAAGTCGCCGATAATGCTTCTTGAGCACCTTGACGCTTTGAATCTTCAATTAAAGTAATGAGCTCGCCAAAAATACGAGAAATGTTTCCACGGTTAATTTCATCAATGATTAAGACATAAGGTCTAGAGTTTAAATCGGGGCTGATTTCCTCATATTCAATGACTGAACGCAATGAATTTGCTATAGCCCATTCATAAGCCCTATTATTAATAATATTATCTTGTCCAGTCTTTAAATAATCCCTAATATGCTTTATTGATAATGGAATAGTTGTATCTTTAGAGGTCAGAGCAAATAAAGTACCTGATTGATTACTTGTTACTTTAATTTCTGCATTACGCTTTGTATAAAAACTTTGTTCAGTATGCTTTGCCTTCTCAATTAAATTGTCAATTGCACTATTTATACTGAATTCTGTTGGTACATTCGCTCCAATATTTTTTGAAGTAACTTCTATTTGAGCATCACTACAAATCTCTTTAAAAACTCCTGCTTGAACATCATAAGTTAAGTTTCCTTCATCATCTGTTTCAGCCCGAATACCTTCCACAAAGTCTTCATAACTAAAACTTTGATGAAATGTAACAAACTTAATTTGGCCTTGATCTTTATAATGGTCAAAACGTTTCTTTAACTCTTCACGGTCTTCACCACCTAATGCCTCAAGTGTTTTATTCTCTATAATTGACAAAGCATGGTTAATGGTATGAAACGTTTTTCCTGTACCCGCAGCACCAAATAAAATACGGTTTAATGCTTGATTCATTATATTCTCATTTTTTTTTATAACTGGCACAAATTCACTCTGATTTAACACTTCGTCTCCGTCACTCGGTGTTAAGGAACTCTGCTTAGGATTAGCCTTTAAATACTCATTTACCAATTGACAACCATAACTTAATATAGATTGCTCACCTTTATTTTTTAAAAGGTACTGATATGATTCAACCCGATTTAAATTTTTATCTTCTGTTAAAAAATCCAACATTTCTTTTGAAAAAATTGAGATAATTTGAGGGGTTCGCTGATTCTGATATAAAAAAGCAATTTTCCATTTAAACATTTCACTTACTGGAATGTTGAGTATTTCTTCAAGATCATTGTTGGTAACAGCATTAATAACATTCAAAATATTATGTTTTATTGTTTTAAATGCCTCTTCCTTAGTATTACCAAACTTTTGAAACCAACAATATTCATTATCATATATACGGCCACGTCCATTTTCTTTATCTTGTTGATCACGTCTATGAAATATGCCAAATTTAGAGGCATCTCCGCCTCGTATATCTGCAATTGGACGAGTCATATGTTCTAACCAGTATGTAAACGTATCTTTACTACCAACTTGAATGTATTGTTCTAACGTCATTTTTTGAACATTTTCTATAGACCAAACATTTAAAAACTGATCCCACAAATTTTGAATTTCTTGTTCGCTCACTACTCAACACCCTGTACAAATTCCACTTATTAAAGTAGCTATTTTTAGCTTAAACCTTTCAAATCTTATTTAAACTTGTAAGCAAGTTAACCTTTACTCAGCAATACATCATAAATAATATTTGCAAACTGCTTCATCTTGGCAGGATCGCTAATCAATTGTGTCATTTGCTCTGTATGTGCTGTATTACTATCAAATACTGCATTTCCTAAAGCATCATCAAACTCACCCAACATAGCCAATTGTCGTGGGTTCTCTTTGATTTGTTTCATCATTCTGGCATTTTCAGACATTTTACCTGCTACAGTGTGGACATAATTAATCATGTCCTGATCTGTCAGCTTGTCAGTAATAAACACATCATTTACACGCTGTAAAATCACCGATAAAAAGTCTTCTGTCTTATCTTTCGCCTTTGCAGACCCAACATCATTAGCTGGCTCTATCTTATGCTCAGTACTATTGGTTTTGAGTTGAATATCTTGTTGACGAATTTTTGAAAGACGATAATGACTCATTGATACGTTACTCAAATCAATCTCTTCTTCATCTGTTCCTTGCTCACGTAACAAAGGGCGTAAGCTACGAGCAAACAAACTCATTTTCTCTAACTCTTTATCGTTATATTCCACAATCTGTGACATAAACTCATAAAAACGAGTAAAGCTACCTAAGTCTTTTCTAAAAATCTCGAGCGTTTCTCGTGCTTTCTTTGCTTCAGAAAACTCTTTTTCAGCATTCGCAATCAGTACAGGTTCCTCTGTTCTTTTGGCAATTTCCAAACGTTCTTTAGTCACCTTATAGTCATCAAGTGCTTGTTTATAACGCTGTTGCCAACGTTGCTTAGCTGGTTTACAAATATTAGAAAGTGCCGCACTCGATTTATTTTTACGATAAAAAGCTTCAACAAATTGTTCGACCTCAGCCATTAAGAAAATATGTGCAGCTTTTAGCTTTTCAGCCAAGTCATATACAATATCTGGATTAGATACATCTGCGAGTTCTGCTGTTTGGTAGTAAGGTTGGAACGCATTCAAAATTTCTTCAGGTTCATTAAAAAAATCTAATACAAATGTACCCGATTCTGCTTTACCAGGATAAGTACGGTTTAAACGCGATAATGTTTGCACGCACTCCACACCACCCAATTTTTTATCGACATACATTGCACAAAGCTTAGGTTGGTCAAAACCAGTTTGAAATTTATTAGCAACAATCATGACTTGAAAATCATCGCTGTTAAATGATTTTCGCATGTCACGCCCTTTCAAGTTTGGGTTCGTATTACTTTCAGTAAACTTGTGTCCCATCAAATGCGTGCTATCGGCATCATGCTCTGTAAATTTCACTTCACCTGAAAAAGCGACCATTGCTTGAATGTTGGCATAATTTTGCTCTGTTACATATTTATCAAAGGCTTGTTTATAGCGTACAGCCTCTTTACGTGAGCTAGTCACAACCATTGCTTTCGCCTGACCGCCCAGTAAGCCCATTACATTCTTTTTAAAATGCTCAATAATGATACGGACTTTTTGTGAGATATTATGGTCATGTAAGCGTACCCATTGATTCAGCTTTATCTTGGCCTTTTTAGCATCAACCTGATCATCTTTTTCTTCAACTTTCTGTTTGAGCTTATAAATCACTTTATAGTTGGTATAGTTTTTAAGCACATCTAAAATAAAACCTTCTTCAATCGCTTGGCGCATGGAATACACATGATACGCTTCGGGCTTATTGGTCTTAGATGCTGGCAATGTAGGATTTGGTAAACGTCCAAATAGCTGTAACGTTTTATCTTTTGGCGTTGCTGTAAAGGCATAAAAGCTTAAATTCTGACTACCTTTACGTGAAGCCATGACAGAATCAATCACATCTTCTGCACTCAGTTCATCATCTTCATTTCGCTCATCTAACATCAACGTTTCTTTAAGCTGTCGTGCTGTTGAGCCACTTTGTGAAGAATGTGCTTCATCCGCAATAACTGCATAATGACGTTCTTTTAAACGACTGCTGTTTTCAATCGCACGTAGAACATAAGGAAAGGTTTGAATAGTCACAATAATAATTGGCTGTGCCATTTCTAAGGCTTTGGCTAACTTTTCAGACTTAGAACCATCACCTTCTTTATTGTTGATTCTCCCAACCACACCACTCGCATGTTCAAACTGATAAATGGTGTCTTGTAACTGATCATCTAAAACCGTTCTATCAGTCACAACGATCACTGAATCAAACATCTTTTTGTGGCTTGCATCATACAAACTAGAGAGCTGATGTGCTGTCCATGCAATCGAGTTTGATTTACCCGAACCTGCACTGTGCTGAATTAAGTATTTTTGTCCTGTACCTTCTGTTAAAGAGTCTTCAACCAATTTGGTCACTACTTTCCATTGATGATAGCGTGGAAAAATTAGACTTTCTTTTTTGTATTTTCGTCCCTCCCAGTCTTCCTTTTCTTCTATCTGTAAATGAATAAAGTTGCCAATAATATTTAATAAGCTGTCGGGTGTTAGCACCTCATTCCACAAATAGCCTGTTGCGTACTCATTTATATCTTCGGGTACATCATTACCTGCACCTTGTTCTTTAGTACCTTTATTAAAAGGTAAAAAGTAAGTGTCGTCACCATTTAAATGGGTTGCCATATATACGTCATACTGGCTTACGGCAAAGTGTACCAATGCCCCACGCTTAAAAGTTAAAAGTGGTTCTGGTTTGTTGGTTTCGGGGTCTTTCGGTAAACGTGTTTTTTTATACTGTGCCATGGCATTTTGCACAGCTTGTTTAAATTCGGACTTAAGCTCTAAAGTTGCTACAGGAAAACCATTAATAAATAAGACTAAATCTATACGCCATTTTTTGGCTTGTTTGCCTGTGGCTTCAAGTTCTGCTTTCGTTGCGTGTGGGCTATAGACCACTTCGGGCACTACACGGCAAATATTTTGTTTATAATTTTCATACAGTTCAGGGTTTAAGCCATGCTCAGGTTTAAACTGGCAAAATGAAAACCGTGTACCTCGTGTTTTCAGCCCATGCCGTAATACGCCTAATGTACCATAACTACGAGATTCTATATCGGTGGCATTGCTATTGGCTTTTTTGAGTTGGGCTACAACGGTGTCTAGAAAATGACGTTCAGTATCAGTTGGAAAAATTGTTTTAAACTTCTGCCATTCTGCCTCTTGTGTCTTTTGCACAAAGTCTAAAACGTCTTGTGGGTATAACGCTTTTTCACGGTTATAGTTTTGTGCTGAACCGACATGCCAACCGTGAGTCTGCATTTGCGTAATAATGTCTTGTTGAAAAATGCTTTCTAAAGTTGCATCTGCTCTCATGTGCTGCACTCCATATTTTCTTGATTATTATTTTTATTTGGATTTTTCCAATGGCGAACGTCTATTTTTCCTGTGACGGCTGCTGAGATGAGGGCAGTACGGCGTTCTTGCATGAGTTGGATTGCAGTATTCGCTTTAGCTTCTAGTTCTCTATATTCAAATACCTTACATTGAATATACTTAAAGAGTAACTCTTGTTCTTCAATTGATGGTAAAGCAAAGTAAAAATTTGATATTTGCTCAAAGTTTAGCCCTTCTCTATTACCACCCGTTTGAATTGATTGAATTTGCGCTTGAATAAGATCTGATTGGATTACCAAAGCCAAAAAATCTTGTAAGTAATTACGTACTCTAATAATACATACATGCTGATTCACATTTGCTTCGGGAAATTCATCAGGAACTAAGCTACTACGCCCAATCGATCCACCTGTGATATTCAGTAGAATGTCTCCTGAATAGACCTTAGAGTTTGACATATCGTCATGAATAGCTTCTGAAATATAAGTATTTTCTGAAATGTCAATTCTTAACCCATCATTGTAAATATTTTGACTTCTTATAAATAAGATTCCTTGATCTTGATATATTTCAGCTCCACCTTTAGGAGTTTTACCACTACCAATTTTTAATGTATGAAATCCAATTTTTGTTACACTCCAGTGCTCAGGCACATCCCCTAACCATTCAATGCCTGAAGCTTTCATTTTCACATTAGGGTTTAAGCCTTTAGTCACCGCATGACTAATCACTGCTTGGCGTTTTTCTTTGAGCAGTTCAATCAGCTTTTCTTGTTTAGCTATGAGCGTGTCAATTTTTGCAGTTTCGTGGTCGAGGAAGTTGGCGATTTGGGTTTGTTCTAAATATGGAACACTTGGAATAATAATATTTACTAACTCAGATGAGTTAATAGCAGGATAGCTTACTCCCACAGAGCGAGCTACAACTTCTTTGATAAAACCCTTCGCCTTCAAACAGTAGGCTGCAAAACACTTATTCAGATACTGACTCGGTCGAATAACGCTAAAACCTGTTGAAACAATAAGATTTTTAGGTGGATTTTCAATTGGTGCAATTGCTTCTAAGTAGGTGCGAACAGTTGATACAATAACATCACCATCTTTTACAATACGCCTAGCTCTAGATGGTGCATCATTAAATGTCATGGTTTCGATATGTGAAATACCGTATACTGCCGACACACTGCCAATATCAACATATTGTATTTCCGTGTCCTTAGATATAGTCTCAGATAGAACATCATCATTGTAAGTGCATAAATACTTCAAAGATTTTGAATTCCAATGACTCGGTATTTTCCCCAACCACTCCACACCCGAATCTTTATACTCTGCATATTTCTGATACTTCGCCATTTTATTAACCATTAAGAATGCACCTCTTGAAGAAGTGCCATAATTTCACGGCTAATCTTATCTAAATCGGCATCAATTTCGCTTAAATCTCGTGGTGGTTCATACACATAAAAATGGCGGTTAAACGGAATTTCATAACCCACTATACCTATCTCGCCATCTTGGGCATCACGCTTATCTGCATTAATCCACGCATCAGGCACATGCGGTTGTACTTCACGTTTAAAATAAGATTCGATTAAATCTATCGTCGTTTGGCTTGGGTCTAGGGCAATATTCTCTGCATCGCGCAAATCACCATCTTGCACAAATTCAACCACGTTACCTTTGTAACTAAACTGACCATATAGCGGGTTTGTGGCACTTTTTATCACTTTTTTAACCACAGGTTCTGCATCTTGATTTTTCCAAGTCACAGCATCTAAAAACTGTTTTTTCTCTTTGGTTTCGAGTTTTTCATTGCAGTCTTTTAAAGCCTGTTTAAGTTGCTCATCAAAGGTATTAAAATCATCACTTTGTGCTATACCCATGTTGGTTTGTAAGGCTTCTGCTTTGCGTAAAAGCGTCCGTTGGTCTAACCAAAGTTTTGGCTCAAGTACCATTTTAATATCTTTTTCTTTTAGTTCGCTAAATTCTGCTTTAATGAGTGCGCGAATTTCAATTTTTTGGTCTTCACTGAACTGACCATAGCTTGTTTCTATCCAAGATTTACCATAAGTTTCATATACATTTTGCATGACTGCATTAAAAGGCTTTGGTGCAAAACGTAAGCTTGCAATACGTTCATTGCTAAGCTGTGCCGATAAACGTAATGGACGTTCAATAGTTACACGACGATAGCCAAATTCATAACTATTAAAAATTTTACTTGAGAATGGTTTTTGCTGTTCACTTTCGCCATCTAAAGTGAGTGTATCCACAATTTCAAAATCACCATAATTTTGAGTGATGGTTCGTATTTCTGCATCTGTTAAATAATTACGTTTAGAACCAAGCGATTTACGCATTTTTGAACTAAGATTTGTGGCATTAATTAGATGCACTTTACCTTTACGTTTAAGCTCTTTTTTGTTGCTGAGTACCCAAATATAGGTTGCTATGCCAGTGTTATAAAACATATCTGTAGGCAGGGCAATAATCGCTTCGAGCAAATCGGCTTCTAAAATATAACGACGAATTTCACTTTCACCACTACCCGCACTGCCTGTAAATAAAGGTGAACCATTTAAAATAATTCCAATACGGCTACCTTGGTCATTCCCTGCCTCAGGTTGACGCATTTTGCTGATCAAATGCATTAAAAATAATAATGAACCATCTGACACGCGCGGTAATCCTGCACCAAAACGTCCTTCAAAGCCTTTTTGTTCATGCTCGTCTTTGATGTCTTGTTCAATCTTTTTCCAGTCCACACCAAATGGCGGATTAGACAACATATAATCAAACTTTTCATACGCCAGTTGGTCATTAGATAAGGTGTTTCCCAATTTAATACGGCGTACATCCTGACCTTTAATGAGCATATCGGCTTTACAAATAGCATAGGATTCTGGATTTAACTCCTGCCCAAACACACGCATCACCGCTTCAGGATTGTGTTCATGCACATATTCCGTCCCCGAAGATAAAAAGCCTCCAGTTCCTGCGGTTGGGTCATAAATGGTTCGTATCACGCCATCTTTATTTAAAACCTCATCATCTTGGCTAAAAATAAGTCCTGTAGTAAGTCTTACAATATCTCGTGGTGTAAAGTGTTCCCCTGCTGTTTCATTAGAACTTTCAGCAAAGCGACGAATCAATTCTTCAAATATTAAGCCCATATCATGGTTAGAAATACTTTGTGGGCTTAAGTCGGTATTCGCAAATTTTTGTATAACTTTATAAAGTAGGTTTGCGTCGTCTAATAAGTCTATAAATGTATCAAATTTAAAATATTCAAAAATTTCACGGGCATCTTTTGAAAAATGCTGAATATAGTTACTTAGATTCGCTCGAATATCTTTTTTTCCTAACTTATTTAAATCAAGTGCTGAGCTATTAAAAAAAGATAAACCATCTGTGGACTGCAACAACATTTTTTCTTTTGCTTCGGATGGCAAAGGCATATCTTTCACTTTTTCATACGCTTCAAGCACTTTGTCCTTACTTGGCTTAAGTACGCATTCTAAACGACGTAACAAAGTGAATGGTAAGATTACACGTCCGTATTGCGATTGTCTAAAGTCACCACGTAGTAAATCTGCGACAGACCAAATGAAAGCTGCCACTTGAGAGAAATTGTTATTTGTCATTAAAATATACCACTTGCTTTACAGCTTAATACTGAAAAAAATATAACGTTAATTGTGCCGACTTAGCTTAGATTTTACTAGCCTCGTCATTGCCTTTCTCAATATTATCGAGCAAAAATAAGGGAGCTTTCGCTCCCTACTATTATCGGTTTGCCAACTTCTTTTCAATCCACTGATGAATCTCCCAAGCTGACCAACCAATACGTTTAGATGTAATCGTTACTTTTTTAGGAAATGTTGAATCATAATATTGAGAGTCCTCATCCATCATCTCATAAATCGTTGAACGACTTACACCAACAATTTCAACAACCTGTTTAATGTTGATTAATTGATTGATCTGAAAAGTTTGCCCTACAAATGTCGTCATGCTTCTTCTCCATTTTACGGAGCGTCGGATTACGCTCAAATGATAGGGCAACGCCTTATTTTTCTACCCATTCGAGCCATAACCCTCCTACTTCAACTCACCGACTGAACCGATGATTTCAAACCATGTTGTAAATCCATGACATCCATCTTCTGTTCTTTTAATGGATGAGCATCTTCACTTGCATCTATGACCTCTTCTTCTGCTTCTTCCAAATCAAAAAATACTGCTTGATAACCCAACTTCGCTACAGTATCGAGTTTGCCTTGGTCAAAGCCACTCTCTTTCGCTTTCTGATCTAACTCTTTCGCCTGTTGAATCGCATCTTGTAAAGACACCCCTTCAGGCAAAGTTAAATCGACATAATAAATTGGGGTACGATAGCTCTGCGTTGTGCTTTTGCCTCTCAGCACCAATTGCAATGGTAAACATGACAAACAGTCTTTTGAGGCTGCTTGGTAATAAGCAAGCCGTGCTGCAAGTGTACGAATGCTATTAAATCCTGTGGTTCTAAATACAAATGTACCCAGTTCATCACTTTCATCTAAGTTCACATACAAACGACCATACGGTTTACATGCACCATTTTGCCCCATTGGACATAAATGTGGTGTTGGACAGACTTGCTTTTCTATGCCTTGCTGTGTCATGCGATGACATACCTCACCATTACCTACACAAATCGGACGACCTGTTTGTCGGTCAAACAAGCTATATTCCGCACGTAAGTTCAGTTCAGGATCATTAAAGATCATCCGCACTGGAATCTGACGTAATTTGGCATCGCCATTATCCGCTCTTAACTTGTCATCTAAGGGATGCTTTACCCACCCCTCCTTATTTTGAATTTGACTGGTAATGGTGAACTGATCATCTTTTTCAGGTTGACGTTTACCATTCTTTTCAACAACACGACCAATGCTAATTCTGCCTAACACTGGCGGTGTGATTAATAAACCTTTCATCATCTAAATCACCTTTATCTTTTCTTTAGTTATAAAAAAATCCCACTGCGTTGGCAGTGGGATGGATTTGTTTATGCTATGGATTGCGTTTTACTCTACTTAGGCTTTTAGCATCTAGCATCTGTATTGATCTAGTCAGTATATATTTGAAAACGACGACTGCCTTCTTTCACCTCTCCATATTGTTCTAACAGTTCAGGCTGTGCTTTAAGGAGCTTCTTACTGTCTAAGCTCACTCGATCTTTCGATGCTTTCCACGTCACCATGCCTCGTTGAAAGATAGCTTTTTCTGCATGCTTCATGCGCATTTGAATGTGCTGTTTTAACAACTCAAATTGCTTCTGATGTGTTTCAACCTTTTCTTTCTCAAGCAAGAGATCATCGAATAAGCTATTCGCTGAACCATCTTCTTTAAAGTCTTCACTCTCTAAAGGTTCATGTTTCGGATACAGTTGTTGAATGGCACTGGCTGCTGACTTTGATGCATCGGGTTCAGGCGGTCGATCATCTGTTACACATTGCCAGAAGTAACGCTCTGACTGAATTAGGACTTGAATGACTTGTTCATTACGTGTGACCTTAAAGATTTGTGTTTCATGACCACATAGTAGTACACAGACATGGGCAGCTTGTTTACCTGTCACTGCCAATTGATGTTGTACTTGGCAAAGTACATACAGTGGCACACCATCCTTCCATAACCGACTACCATACTGCCCTGCGGTTTTACATTCTAAGATTTGAATGTCTTCTGCACCTGTCACGGCATAATCTAGATTGGCTAACATAAACGACTTATCTTCATCAGGATGTTGTAAGACTGCATTGACTCGTCTGACTTTATGCCCTGTATATTGTTGATAGAAATCTGCAATCAGTGGTTCAAGCTGATGCCCCCAATATAAAGGATTGTTGCCATTGCTTGCTTCATGTTGTGGACTAGAAGGTGTTCTGCCTGTTTTCAACATCCAGAGTTCAAGCATACTCATATATGGGTTGAGTCCACATGCAGCGGCAGCATCACTACTGCCAATGCCTTGGCGTCTAACTTCTAGCCATTTGCTATAATCCATGCCTTTGGTATTCGCAACACGTTTCGGAGTGACTGGTTTTGAAGATAGTGGTTTAGGCAGATATGGGCTTGGTTGTGGTGTAATCATAGGTTGGTTCATATTGACCTCAGTAGAATAAAATATGGCATAAAAAAAGCCATGTCCCGAAAGGGACATGGCTTTTTTGCTTTAGTGCGATAGATAAATTTTGCTAACTAAGCAACAAATGCTCTTGCTTGTTCAAGCGCACGTTGCTTTAGATTCGCTCCTGCTCCAAACCATGCAGAATCTAAACGATGGTCATTACTCATGGCACGTCGTTCATGATCAACAAACTCGGTCATGGAACAGAGCAAACCATAAGCAGTATCTTTGGCTGAAGAGAGTGTTGCTCCTCGCCCCTGCCCATTAAACATCTCCATGGCTTTACTCATCGCACGACCATTGGGTTCTGCTTTGGCATCTTGGTTTGCTTGGTTTTGTTCAGCAACATGACGATAGAACTGAATCAGATTGTCTTCAGGAGAGACCATCGAGGTATTGTTAAACACCGCATTCAAGTAATTGGATGCTTCTTGCTGTGTAACTTTACGCTGAGACAATTGTTTCATCTCATACATGTGTTCATCCCATGCACGAACTGAAACCCCCAATTGCTGTTTCACTTTCTCCGCATCAAAATGCGTACTGTGAGGGACTTTCACCATCCCTGCATTGGCGGTTGCACCCTTAAGGGCGATGGCTAAAGTGTTATTACATACCACACGAATAGATGTAAATTGAGCTGTCGTCGCTAATGTCCCATCACATGCGGTTGCCAATAAAATATAGCCATTGCTGACATCTTTACCTTTTAAAGCGGTTGTTTGTCCTGTACGTGCCAATGCCCAGAACTTCTTACCACCTTTAAGTACACCTGCGGTTTCTAGCTCAAAACCTGATTGCTCAGTGAGATCACGATAAAACTCAAGAATCTCTAATGGTTGAACTTCTTTATAGCGTTGGCTTACTACTGACAAAGGTGCATGCGTGTCTGAACGATACAGTACACGTTGCTCCTCATAAGGAAGAATGATTTGCTGTGCTTTATCATTCTCAGCAAAGTAACTGACATTGGATGACTCAATACGCCAATCCATCCCTGCTTGCTTTGCCCAAACTTCAATCGGTTGCTTAGGCATTAATTGCTCACCTAAACCATGCCAAGGTGTATCACCAACATATGCCATGCTTTCAACTTGATGTGCCATTTTCATTGCTCCTTAATAAAAATAGTGACCGCAATCATCACATTGAAAACATTGCACAGGTCTTGCTTGTCTTTTAGGCTGAGGGTCACTAAACACACCACCAAGTACACTTCCTACAACTGCACCTGCAATACCGCCAAATAAAGGAGAAATCCCTAATGGTACTGTCTTCGATAAAGATGCACCAATGGTGGCAAAAGAAGCTGTTGAAGAAAGAGATGATGTATTGTGTTGCTCTGATGCTGTCGGTTGTACTGCACGACTCACATGGGTGGAATCACAATAAGGACAATAAATACTCATAATAAAAAACCTCTAGATCATATATAGAATGGTCATCTCTCCAACAAAGAAAAGATGTTTCTCATCTAGATGATATATATCTGAAATATTTTTTAATTCGTCCAAAAGCAATACATAACCTGAAATAGCGCACATCTGAATTGACGATTAAAACTGCTCAGATTATCATTAGCTCGCTGGCCTACATTGCCAGACGGTTTTAGCAGACCGATCATACAGCGCATCAGGTGAAAGTACTCCTGAGTATCACACTTGTGCGAAAACCTTCTCGTCCCTCTTTGCGGTAGAACGGGAGGGGGACGCCTTCGTGCGTGCTGGTTTCTGTATGTCCAGTCTGCTAACCCTCTTTCGTTCTGCCACCATATCATTTAGCAGTGATCGGCAGAATTTGAATCAACATACAGGATCAAATCTCATGCAAACATCTATCACGCTTATTCCCATACCCAACAACTTAGAATCATTATCTCTGCCTTGAAGCCGTACTGATTTCTCATCTCTGAAACATACAACAATCAAATACAACTGCCGTTTAAGGTAGGGATAACCCATGACTAAAATAGTTTTAAGTCTATGTGTACTCTTTGCACTGAGTGCATGTAGCAACGATGACAATGATTCATCTGCTTCAGATAAAGCCCCCGTCGAACTCAGCTTTAGTACCGAAGAAGCACCCAATGAATACTACCCTTTTCCATACGTTAGCTATCTCAACATTCAATCCGTCGTAGATCATGTTTCTATCTTTCATGTATCCATTAATCGCGGTAATTGTGCAATTTATTATTGGTATGGAAACAACAGGAGCTCTAATCTCAAGTTTGGTCAATCAAGAAGAGCTAGCTTAAATTGCCAAGACACGCAAGTAAAAGAAGTCGTTGTAGATACAGATCAAGGTAGCTACACCTTTAATTTTTAACAATAAGAATGGATAAATGATAATGAAAGGTACAGTTTTAGATTTCTCGGTACAAAGCAACAAAGGGATCATTACCCTAGATGAAAAACGATATCACTTCACAGGTGATCAATGGAAGGAACAACTCCACCCTAAACGTGGGCAACATGTTGATTTTGAGGTTGATGAACAGACAGGTAACGCAATCAACATTTACTTTGTTGTGACGCCAAGTACAAGTACACCAATCAAAAATCCACAGACAGAATCAAATGGTCAAACAAAAGATACTGCACAGGCTGAGACAAATAAATTTCAAGCGATTCTGGATGAATATCAAAAGTCAGTCATGACTTGCTTTAAAAAGTATGTTGATATTAAAGGCCGTGCTGCACGTTCTGAATACTGGTACTTTCAACTATGTGCCACATTAATCATGTTGATCATGAGTACTGCTAATGACACACTTTCTACGATTGCCTTTGTTATTTTCATTCCCCCCCTGATCACTGTTACTGTTCGACGCTTACATGACATTAATCGCTCAGGATGGTGGGTACTCATTGCTGCAATTCCATTGGTTGGAAGTATAGTCATACTCTATTGGGCCGTTTCAAAAGGCTCACCTGAAGAAAACCTCTATGGGCCACCTTCACAATAAGCCCAAGTAATCAAGCATGGAATGATAAGGATATCTTTCCATGTCTTCATCCAAGAACCACTAATTAAAAGTACGCATTCTCTTAGTGCATTTAACCCTTAAGTACTGCTCCTCTTTCTCAGGACAAGTGAGATAACTTACTGCTTTCTCACAACGCTCACATGCCTCAATATCATCCCTATAAATTCGTCCAATACCTAATATTCCTAGGTCGGTATAACGTGCAACTTGCTTGGGGTCATGACAGTTATAATAATTTCCCTGCTTAGAGGTAATATCTTCAATCCATACTTGACCAAGCTTGCTTGCAACTCCCCAACCACTTTGTACTTTATGCCCATTAAAGATCATCAGTACATGACAATGATAGCCTTTATCCGATCCCTGCTCTAATGCCCATGCATAGTCTACTAAGTGTTTTAGAAACCCTTTACGCTGTCCAAGATAATCACATAGTGTTCTGATATCTCTATAGAATACATCGACATTCACATCTCGATGCTCTTTTAAATAAGCCAAATCCACACGAACAACTAAAGATTTAGAATATTGATTTAGTGCATGCTTTAACCTCTTAGCAAGAGATTTCTTATTTCTAAATTCATTTTCACGATGTCTTCTTAAGTCATGTCGATGTACAGAACTATAGTTTGAGAAATATTCTTCCCATCCATTTATAGAATCCTCACAATAAAGATAATCAGCCAAATCTTCATAACTTAGATCGTCAATTAGATGCTCATCTATCAAATCACTCCATGCATTGATATAACCAAAGTAGCTATAAGCTGGTTCATATATCTCATTAAAACTGAATAGCAATGAAGCAAATAGATCATAAAAACTTTCATCTCGTTCTATTCCATGTATAACCCAACTCTCAGTAGTACTCTCAATTTCAATGAGTAAATCTGACTCTCTTTGATTATTCATGTTTAGTATCTCCTATGCTGAATACATAGAAGACCTGAATTAGGTATAAAGATATTTATAGCCTCTAATAAGGTATTCCATATCACTCATAATAAGATGAGTAAGTATGATGTATGAGATATTAATAATATTAATAACCTTCAATAAAACTGGGGTCTAACCTATCTTAATCCTCCAACAATCATTACCAATCAGAAATGGTTTTTTCCATATACACTAAAAATAAGCTCAAGAAGCACTTGCCTTCCTTACATATAAGTGGCCTATTTCCTCAGAAAAAGTTATGCGTTAGACTAAATTACCTCTAATTAACTGTCTGATACTCTTTGTCTTACTTACAATTCTTTTATGAACAAGTATTTCATTCCAAGAATACAAAAGTTGATACCCCATATATAAGTTGGATATATCATCTTTAAATCTCTTTATTTGATCTTTCTGGTAATCTTTTATCTCAATAAATGATTGGTTTTCCATAGATGAGTTACATATTTTTTCATCTGCAACATCAAAAACTAGTCCTTTATAACTGTTTTCATCAAACACATGATTAGCTGTTTGCTTAAGTTTCACTTTTTGATGTTCAACATTATCTTTTTTATTCTGAACATAGTTTTTCCAACTATCCATTGTTTTAGTACGTACATTTTCTATATATGTTTTTATATCTTGCTCAGGCATATCTAGGGGAAAATCTGACTGAAAGATAAGTGTAACATCGATAAAAAAAGTATCGTAACTGTCTAGAGCATGAACGCCTAGGTGTGCCAACAAATTTGCACCTGAATTTTTCTTAGTTCTTTTCAAGTTTTTAAGATAATCTTTAAATAATTTTAAATTTTTCTCAAGACTACCATGTGGTCTTAATGCAAAATAGAATTTCAAACGCAATGCAAAAAAACTGCTTTGTAAATATTTATCTAAATAATTTTTTACTTGTTCTTTATTCTTAGAAATTTTGATACTGTCATTATGATTCAAAATGAATATATCATTTCTGCTATTTTTATCGGTTTCTTTTAATATATTTAGACGATGATTAAATTCAACAATTCCCCTTTTATCAATCTCAAAAAATTTTTCTAACCCTCGCTGACTATGCAGATATAAAACCTTCTTAACTCTATGACTAATGAAACTATTCTCTTTCCATTTAACCAATGTTGACTCATCTACTTTCAATAATTTCTTTGCAATGCCTAAATATATTTTTGCTTCTTCAGAAAGGAGCTTTTGTGCCTTTTTAAATATCTTATCTTGCTCAACCAATGAATTAGAAGCTATTGTAAATACGTTATTCTTATTAAATTGAATAATTCTCATAAAATATTCAATATCAAGGAATAGATCTGTATCATTGGAATCAAAATTATTCAGATAAAATACCCTCATCATCTGAATTTCATCTTTTATTTCTTTAGGTAAGTTTTTAATCTTAGTTATGTATTTCTCAGGAATATCTAATTCTATAAATTTTTTAATCTTAGTTTTGACTGTGCTTATATCTTTTGGCTTTTTAGCACACTCTACTGCCAGATGGTTATTAAAAATGCCTTCTTTAATTGAAACATTTGAGGTTTCTTTCAATTCTATCCAACTCACTTCGCCATTATATTCAGAGAGACTGTTAGTATTAAGCCAGTTATCACAAAAAATAGGTTTCAAAATATTATTGACATTATAGATATAACCTAAAACTAGCTCTTTGAATGAATGCTGCTTTCCTAAAATTATTGATGTATCAATAGCATGAATTGAGTCTGAGATTTTTGCGTTAATTGTTTCCGTTCTGTCGACGATATCAAACCATCCCTCACCAAACAATGTAGTTAGACTCTCACCTAGGACACCTCTAATTAATGTCACTCGACAAGAATCTGACATACTCCCCACTTTTTTAAAAACATATATTTTTTGTATAAAAAAATGATTATATAAATCAACCTCTTTTCTAGAATACTCTAGAACTAATCCATACTCTTGCATTAAGCGTGAAGTATGCTCATATAAGAGGCATTCTATATTAATGAGCCTTTCATTAAAGAATTTAATGTTGATAAGAAAATCACAAAAAAATAGTGGCACATTTACTTCTACTTGAGTATCAAAAACTTCACAAGCTGCTTGAAAGCTCCTATCATCGAATTGTATTTGTGCTACAGATTGCTTTTTTTGTTCAAAATACTTAATGAAATAATTAAAAAAATTAAAAAAATCTTCTTGAGGAAAAGCATCAATTGTCCAACTACTACAATTTTTTATAAGGTAATAATAATTTTCAGATGATATGTACCTCAAGTAGATCAGGATATTAAATTCAAAATCATATCTTCGCCTACCCATCTCAATTAAATCTAAGTCAACATAAAGTTTTTTATAAAAAGCTAAGTATTCTTCCAGAAGCCTAAAGTTTTTTTCGGCCTTGGCCTTTTGATACTCCACTTCATTTGGATAAGTAGAGTTACTAATCTCATCCAATATACAACTAAGATTCTCAAGCATAGAAATCAAATCATGTTGATCTTTTTTATAGCATTCACTTTTTTCATAAACAGTTTTTAGTTGCTTATAAATTTCTTTTTTTTCCATAAAAATTTTAATTTGCTTATAAAAATAATAAACTTACCTTAAAAACCCTGTAAAGTTAAGTATTTTCAATACATACAGCCAAATCTATCTAATTTAAATTCCAATATATAAAATTATAATTCCAATATTTAAAAAACTAATTCCTATAAATATAACTATTATTTCCGATAAAATATCAATAAAAAACCCCTAAATAGAGCTTAACTATTTAGGGGTTTTAGGAAAATATTCGTTAAGTTTATTTACTTAGAAAAGGATTTATAACACTCTAGTAAATACTACCTAGTAGTAATTCATCCACTCAATCACCTTAGCTTCGTACCAATCCATCATCTTAACCCTCTCCTCCCAATATTGAGCACGATTGTAAGCAGCACGAATACGGTTCTGTGGAACATGTGCTAACTGTCTTTCTATAACATCATAATTAAATAAATTAGACTCATTCAAAACCGTACTAAACAATGATCTAAAACCATGAGTTGTCATCTTACCTGCGTAACCAGAACGCTTAATCACCTGTAAAATTGACTCACTACGCATGGGCTCCTTACTATTTAAACGATGAGGAAAAAGTAAATCTTCGTTATGTGTCAACCTAAGTGCTTCCAATTCTTGAAGCATTAAATTTGTTAAAGGGACTCGATGAGGTAACCCATTTTTCATTCGTTTTTCTGGTATATCCCATACTCTATTTTCTATATCAAACTCACTCCAAGTTGCTTTGAGTAACTCACTTACCCTTACACCTGTCAGCATAATCAACATAATTGCATGGTGTGTTTGAGCATCACTTGGGTACATGCGTACCTTCTTTAGAAACTCAGGCATGTCTTGAGCTTGTAACGATGCTAAATTTTTTACTTTCCTAGATTTCAATGCATATACCAAGTCTGATGCAGGATTATCTAGTCTATAACTATGTGCAATCGCATACTTCATTACCATCCCACATCTTGATAATGTTCTTTTAGCAACTTCTAAAGACCCTCTATTCTCAATTTTTCTAATTGCTTCTAGAATAATAGGTGCTGTTAATTTATCGATCTCATGATTACCAAAACTTAGATACAACTCATCTAGAGACGCCCTAACATTGCTAATATGTTTATCTGACCATGTCCCCTTTTGATTTTCAAACCAATCTTCGGCAACTTCACTAAATTGAGGTTTTGGAGATTCTAGGCTACTATCCTCTGCATATTGGATTTTAAGTCTAGAAGCCATATCACGTGCTTTCTTTAAACTAATGTCTGGATATTTACCTATAGATTTAGACTTCCTGTCACCATTAATCGTTAAACGTAGATTCCAATATTTTGTGCCGTTTGTAGAAACCTGTAGCGATAGACCATTTACATCTGATAAACGATAAGGCTTGTCTTTCGGCTTTGCTTGTTTGCACTGACTATCTGTTAATTGTGTTGATGCCATCACCTAAAACCTTTCATTATTGATTGGGTAAATTTTCCCTTTTTTTACCCAATTAGGCAAAAACAAGGTCATATTCAATCGGATAACTTCGGATAAACAGGCAAATAAAAAAGCCTTTAAATATTGAATTTAAAGGCTTTTTATAATCAGTCCTGTGAGACTGGATAAAAATTTGGTGGAGATGGCGGGAGTTGAACCCGCGTCCGCCAGCATTACGCTCCAGAATACTACATGCTTAGATATCGTCTATTGTTTTAGCACTTAAAGACCCGACGAACAGGGTTAAAAGCGCGATCCTTTAAGTTTGATATAGAACCCCAAGGCTTGATTCTATACGGACTTGTGTGCGTTCGCTTCTGTCGGGTTATCAGGCCACAAGTAATCTGATAAGCGGACTAGTAGCCCTTAGGCTACTTGAGCGTAAGATTCGTCGTTTGCGACTATAAAATTGCAAATTTTATTTACGAGAGAAAATGCGCTCTCGGCATGCATCTATGAGTTTCATCACCAGCGTCGAAGCCAATAACATCCCCATGTATGTAAACCAATTATAACATAGTATATGTAAAATACTATACATTTAAGATTTTAAATTTACGATAGATATAACAGCTAGTGTGAAGGTCCACCTTCTATTTTTCTTGGTTTCGGACATAGCCAAATAATCATAGCACCTAATAGGAAAATCATAGAAAAGACCAAGAATACGTGATCAGCCGCAACCGTTAGAGCTTCTTTATTAACAAGGTTTGAAATTGTACCTAATGCTGTTTCATAGCTAAAACCTTTATGCTGAAGTTCACCCAATGTAGGCTGTATATTCATACTAGAAACAATTTCACTACGTGAAATACTGGCATGATTATCCCATATCGTAACGGACAATGATGCACCTATAGCACCACCCATTGTCCTCATAAAATTCATTAAACCTGCTGCTGCGGCAACTTCACTTGGTAAAACAGATCCAAGAGCAATGTTTGTTAAAGGAATAAAAAAGAATGGGACACCAAACCCTTGTAGAATTTGAGGCCAAGCCAATGCCATGAAGTCTACTTCATTACTCCAAAAAGCACGCATGAGTGTTACACCACCTAAAATACAAAGCCCAAAGCTTGCCAGTGCTCTTTGGTCAAACTTTGTTGAAAGCTTAGCAACAACAGGAGACATTGTCACGCTGCCTAACCCCATTGTTGCTGTAAGATAGCCAGCCCACGTCGCGGTATACCCCATATTGGTTTGCAACCATTGCGGAATAAGTACAATACTCCCAAAAAATGCGCCAAAACCAAAACCCATCGTTAATACCGCAAGGGAAAATCCAAGATGTCTAAAAACAGAAATATTTACAATAGGATTCTTTTCTGTCAGTTCCCAAATCACAAAAATGATAAAACCAATAAAAGAGACTACAGCCAATGTACAAATTAAATTACTAGAGAACCAATCATGGTCATGCCCTAAATCCAATAATAATTGTAATGCACCAATTGCAATAATGAGTAATGAGAGACCAATGGCATCAACTTTCACTAAAGCCGTCGGTGTTTCTGCAGGTTTCAACAGATTAAGAACACCAAAAACACAAATAATACCTATTGGTAAATTAATAAAGAAAATCCAATGCCAAGATAAATTATCACTAAACCAACCACCCAAAATTGGCCCAACAATTGGCCCAACTACAGTCGTCATTGCCCATAAGCCCATGGCCTGCGCATGTTTTTCTGGTGGATGAATACGCATAAGCAAGGTTTGACTTAAAGGCATTAATGGCCCACCAAAAAGTCCCTGACCAATTCGACAAAACACCAACAACTCTAAAGAATTAGATACACCACACATCACTGAGAAAAATGTAAAACCGATAAGACATGAAGCAAATACACGAACTGCACCAAACCGTCCTGCAAGCCACCCAGTTAACGGTACACAAATAGCTTCAGCTACTGCATAAGAAGTAATTACCCAAGTACCTTGCGTGGTTGAAACAGCAAGACTACCTGTAATGTGTGCAACAGATACATTGGCAATCGTCGTGTCAACCACAACCATAAAGTTAGCCAATGCTAAAACAAGTGTTGCAAGTAACAGTCTATTTCCTGTTAGATCCCCTAAAGGTACAAACTTATTCATAATTTACGACTTCGACTTTAGATCAACTTTCGCTGTCATCGACAGTCCTACACGCAATGGATGTTTTTCAAGTTCTTTTGGATCTAACGCAACACGAACAGGCAAACGTTGCACAACCTTAATCCAGTTCCCTGTTGCATTTTGTGCAGGAATTAAAGCAAAAGCTGCACCTGTCCCACCTGAAAAGCCAACAACTTTTCCATGGTAAACCACATCATCACCATATAAGTCAGATGTAAGCGTTACAGCTTGACCAGGTTTTACATCTGCCAATTGATTTTCTTTGAAGTTCGCATCCACATAAAGTTTATTTACAGGGACAACGAGCATTAAAGAAGACCCAACAGCGACTGTTTGACCAATTTGCACATTACGATTTGTCACCACACCATCAACAGGAGCTTTAATCACTGTACGCTCTAAATTAAGTTGAGCCTGATCAACCTTTGCCTGTGCTGCAAGAACATCTGGCGTTGTTTCTTGGTCTAAACCTTTAATCAAGGCATTGTTTGCATCTAGATTACTTTGAGCAACTTTTTGATTTGACACAGCCTGAGATAGGCCTGCTTGCGCAACATTATAATTTGCTTTTGCTGTATTTAATGCATTCTGCGAAGTTGTATATTCCTCTTTAGAGATTGCACCTGATGCACTCAATGACTGGCGACGCTTAAAATCAGACATCGCTCGCTCTAAGTCTGCTTTCGCTTTCTCAACTTGTGCCTTTTGACTCTGTATCGCATCATGAGTTGATTGAATCTGTGAAGACAAAGAACCATTATTCGCCTGCGTCTGTGTATATTGACGCTTCACTTTTGCTAAATCTGCTTGAGCCTGTGCTAAAGCAATTTTGGCATCACGGTCATCTATCGTTACGAGTGTATCCCCAGCCTTCACACTTTGGGTATCTTCAACAGACACATGTGCAACCTGACCACCAACCATAGAGCTTACTTGTGCAGTATCTGCACCAACATATGCATTATCTGTATCTTCCACATGACCAAAGAACACAGTCCATACCATATAAATAATGGCACAAATCACGAATATTACCGCAACGATCGATAACCATTTTTTACGTTTTGGATTTGTAGATGCTATATTCTGCTGTTCTTTTTTCTGCGAAGCTGGCAAATGTTCTTCAGTCATATTTAACCCTATAATTCGTCTTACGTTTGGCGATGTGACATATGCAAGTTTGTTTGACCATTTACATATAAATGATATTTTATTTACAACACATCGGAATAGTGAATATTAAACTAAAAAATCAAAATATGAGAATATTAATATTTTATTGATCAATAATTGAATAGTTAATACTTAATTTTTCAACATTCTAATTTTTATAAATTTATCACTTTCATTTAATTTATATACTTATTTTATATATACTTTATTAAAATTAGAAGACACTCAAAAGACTAACCAATAAACTATATATCAAAACAATATATTTAAAATTAAATTAAATTTCATCTTTTAAATTAACAACTTAAAATCATATTATAATAATTTATAGTTTTTTACTTTTTTAAGGCTATTTTGATTTTTTTTCCAAATTTACTATGGAAGGTCTACAATAGCCCTTACCTTAAACCTTGATGATCGAGATTGTGATGACTTATACGTTCAATCGTCCTGCTTTTCCTGCAACGCGTATGCGTCGAATTAGAAAAAATGATAAATTAAGGTCAATGGTTAGCGAAACACACCTGACAAGTGATCATTTGATTTATCCTGTTTTTGTACTTCCAGGCGAAAAACAATCACAAGATATTCCAAGTATGCCAAATATTCAGCGCCTTTCCGCTGATCTTTTGCTTAAGAAAGCAGAAACATTATTAGAGTTAGGTGTATCAAAACTTGCATTGTTTCCAGTTACGCCACAAGAAGACAAAAGTTTAACTGCTGAAGCAGCATGGCGCGAAGACGGCGTTGTACAAGAAACTTGCCGTTTACTCAAAAAAGAACTCCCTGAAATGGTACTCATTACAGATGGTGCTTTAGACCCTTATACAACACATGGGCAAGATGGCATTATTGATGAGACAGGTTATGTTCTCAATGATGAAACCGTGGATTGTTTAGTTAAACAAGCTCTAAGTCATGCAGAAGCTGGTGCCGATGTAATCGCACCAAGTGACATGATGGATGGTCGTATTGGTGCCATTCGCCAAGCTTTAGAAGCAAATGGACATATCTATACCAATATCATGGCTTATTCAGCAAAATATGCATCTAGCTTTTATGGCCCTTTCCGCGATGCTGTTGGCTCATCAGGTAACTTAAAAGGTGCAAATAAAAACAACTACCAAATGGATTTCGGAAACCGTGCCGAAGCACTCCATGAAATTGCACTAGATATCCAAGAAGGTGCAGATATGGTCATTGTTAAACCGGGTATGCCTTATTTAGATGTTGTACGCGAGGTCAAAGATACCTTTGGTGTTCCAACATTTATCTATCAAGTGAGCGGTGAATATGCGATGCTCGCAGGTGCAATCCAAAATGGTTGGCTCTCTGAGAGTGTTATTTTAGAGTCACTTCTTGGCTGCCGCCGTGCAGGTGCAGATGGTATTTGGACATACTTTGCAGAAGATGCCGCACGTAAATTAAAAGAGATGAAATAATTACAACAGATGATGAATGTTGCAATTATTGGTGCAGGCATTAATGGGTTAATGTCTGCACTAGAGCTTTCAGAGCAAGGAATTCAAGTTCATATTTATGACCAACAGCAAGCAGGTTTAGAAGCCTCTTGGGCCGGTGGTGGTATTCTTTCGCCTATGTATCCTTGGCGTTACCCTCAAGCGGTCAATACCTTAGCTAAACATGCAAAATATCTTTATCATCAATGGAATGAAAAACTCTTTCCTATTACAGGAATAGATTTTCAAATACAGCAAACTGGTATGCTTATTTTTGACCATAACGACTTTGCTCAAGGTCTAGCATATGCTGAAAAATATAATGAACCGATGCAAAGATGTGAGAAGATCTCGCAATCTAAAATTAAAAATATCAACCCTCGTGTTTCCAAAAATTTACAAGAAGCAATATTTTTTCCTGAACTATCAAATATCAGAAATCCTCGTGTCCTTCAGTCTGTTATTAGATATCTTCAAAAACAGCCAAATGTACAATTTCACGAAAATATAAAAATTTCTAATTTAATACCTAACAAAGATGAAGTACATGCCATTCAAGATCATAACCAAAATATATATTTCCATGACCATATTGTCATCGCAACAGGTGCTTGGAGTGCTGAGTGGTCAAAACAACTAAATATTCAACTGCCTGTTTATCCAATTCAAGGACAAATGGCATTATTTAAAACACCACCTCACTGGTTGCCCACAATGTGTATGAATAAGGTGATGTATCTTATTCCTCGTCAAGATGGACATATTGTTTGCGGTTCAAGTATGAAGGATATTGGCTTTAATAAAGACACCTGTAATGATACCCAAAAAAATATCTTAGCGGCTTGCTTTGAGATGATTCCTGAACTTCAAAAATTTCCTCTCATCAAAGCATGGACAGGCTTACGCCCAAGCTCCCCACATGGCATCCCATATATCGGTCAACTTCCGCATTTAAAAAATGTTTGGCTTAATACAGGGCACTTTAGAAATGGATTATGTATGGGTGCTGCTTCTGCACAGCTTTTAAGACAACACATGCTCTCTCAGCCCCTCATTGAAGACCCTACTCCTTACTCACCAAACCAACTTTATATATGACCAAACATTTTTATTGCCATTCGCTGTGCTTGTTTACCATAAAACCAAAAAGTAACTGCATATAAAGGCATTGCTATTACAAAGAAAAATAAGGCACAGATAAATAATGTGGATGGCTGAAATAACATACCGATTGTATATTGCCAAATTTGAGGTTGGGAAAAAGAGGCCCAGAATAGACCAAGAAAAAAGCCTGTTAGGTTAAACAACCAAAAAATAATATTAAAAAAGATACTAAAACGATTTCTTTCAGTCTTTGTAGGTGCACGGCGTTGTTGCTTCAAAAAAATATATAAAACACCAATCATTGCAATAAGGTAGGGGAAAACCATCAGTACAAAAGCAAGGCTATTCGGTAAAATCGTTGCCAAAACCCCACTCACACAGGTTGTTAGAAAATAAAAGAGTAGAAACCATGCGTAATATTTCTTTAAAGATACGTTCAAAATAAGCCAACTTTTAAATTTAATTATTTTTTAATTTTTTTTAATTTATTTGTCAACCTATTTCACATATGTCTCGTTATATAGAGTACAAGGCATGTCAAACCTAAATAGTAATAGTAAATATTTAGTGGCCTTTTGTCTGAGAGTAGCAACTCGGCTCGTCTTGGGTACTATAAAAATAACCCATTCATAAAGACTTTTTAAAGCCAATGATTCTTCATCACTCGAATCATTGGCTTCATTTTTATATATCTTAAAAAAAATATAAATTTGGCTTACATATCCTACATATTAAAATCGTAAATAAATATAAAGATACTTTGATATCACAAATAGAAATATTCTTTTACTAGAAACCTAACACCAAAATATTTTCTAAAGCATAGCGATGAATATTAAATTTTGATTAATTTTTTCATAATATAAAAATGATTAACTTAAGTCTCATCTAACTACTGTGATATGTATCTTAGATAATATAACTTGATATATTTCATCCATAAATAATTCACATATTTCATTCAGTATAGCCTTATCAGGTTTCAACTTAACTCAACTATAGAGACTAACTCCATGAAAAAACTTTTATCTGTATTAGCTTTAGGTCTTACTGCAACAGCTTTCACTGCTACAGCAATGGCTGCACCTGCAACTCAGCCAGCACCTCATAAGCATCATGTAAAAAAAGCGCATCACAAAAAACACGCGCATAAAAAACACCATCATGCAGCTAAAAAAGCAGCATAATTTTTAAATAAAAAAGAGCCTAACTTAGGCTCTTTTTTTATGGTTGTCATTTTTATTTAATAAAAATAAGCTATTGTAGTAAACATATAATAAATAATTGCGCAAAATTTGAGATAACAACCGACTAAGCAATTAGTCGGTTTATTTTTTTCTATTCAGCAAAATTAAATAGTGGTTTACAAAAAATTGGGAAATTAACAGAGTTAGCAACCATACACTCATGATGCGCAGTGTCATGTAATTCCTTGGCGAGTGCTAAATTAGCACCTTGCTTTAAGGTAATTCTTGGATTTAAACACACCTCTTTAATATGCCCTCTTTTCGTTGGGTGATGGTCTTCCATTTCACCTTCTGCATCATCTTCATATGCAATGACATGAACACCATTTACCGCACATAAATGCAAATACCAGAGTTTATGACATGCAGATGCAGCAGCAACCATTAAGTCTTCAGGATTCCATCTGGTTTTATCGCCCAAATATGCAGGATCTGCCGAACCTAAAATGGTTGGTTTATGTGGATGTGTAATTTGAAAATCTCTTTGATAGCTGTCATAAGAGGCCGTCCCTTGACCCAAGTTTCCATCCCAAATCACAGAAACGTTATAATAATGAGTTGTCATGGCATTCTACTATTATTCTATTTTTTACAGTTATACCATACCCTCTCTTAGAAATATTCAATATTTAAACAAACTCTGTTAAATTAACCTTGCTAGCATCTAAAACAAGAGTAACTCATGGCTGTACATTTTTTTCATACTTCTGACTGGCATTTGGGACAACTTTTTCACAATTACTCCCGCCATTTGGAGCATGAAAAATTCTTAACGTGGTTGCTTCAAGAAATTGGTGACAAACAGCCCCATGCGCTACTCATCGCAGGTGATATTTTCGATATCGTCAATCCATCTTCTGCCTCACAAAAACAGCTCTATCAATTCCTTGCAAATGCACATGACATCGCACCACATCTGCAAATACTCATGATTGCAGGTAACCATGATTCAGGCTATCGCATTGAGCAGGTCGAGCCACTGCTGGCAAAATATAACGCCAAAGCAGTCGGTATTATCCAATGGACTCAAGATAAAAAGCTCAATTTAGATCATCTCATTTTGCCCATCTACAACTCAGACCACGTTATTGTTGCTTGGTGTGTTGCCTTACCTTTTTTACGTCCTGCTGAAATTACAGGATTCAACGAACATACCCAAGACAACCAGTCTGCCATCTCTTATTTACATCAAACTTTAATAGATGAAGCAAAACGGCGTAAAACAGATGAACAAGCGCTCATTGTCATGTCACATGCACATATGCAAGGGGGGCAAGAATCTGACTCAGAACGCTGTATCGTCATTGGTCATCAAGATGCTCTTTCTACAGACCTTTTTAGTGAAGATGTCGACTATGTTGCTCTTGGGCATTTGCATAAACCACAAAAAGTAGGCAATGAATATATTCGTTATAGTGGCGCTCCTATCCCACTCTCATTTAGTGAATTAAACTATAAACATCAAGTTTTAAATGTTCATATCCATCCTAACAAAAACATTTCAGAAAAAATTCAATATGAAAAACTCATCATTCCAAGATCAATTGCACTACATGCAATCAAAGGTGAGCTTCAAGATGTTTTCAAAAAATTAGAACAGTTACCAGATGAGGGTGCTTTACCCATTGATGAACGGGAGTTTGTAGATATTGAATACTATAGTCATACTCCACCCCCGCTTAACTTACGCCAACAAATTGAAGATGCATTGCCAAAACAACGGTATCGAATTACCCGTATTGTTCGTAAACCTGTCACACGTGCAGATACCGATGATTCATCCATTTCTAAAATTGATTTAGCACCACCAACACCTGAAAACTTATTTGAACAGATTTGGGAAAGCATGGGCTATCAACAAGATACTCAAGTGAAAGAAGACTTTTTAACACTCCTCCATGAAGCTGAAGAAATACAGCACAAAAACACAACGTCAAATGAAGGATAACTCATGAAAATATTGTGCTTACGCTTAAGTAATTTGGCTTCTATTGCAGGAGAACATTGCATTGATTTTGAATCTGAACCTCTAGCCAATGCAGGACTTATTGCCATTACAGGAAAAACAGGTGCAGGTAAATCAACCCTACTTGACGCAATGTGCTTGGCTTTATTCGACCAGATTCCTCGCTTAAATGGCGCATTAGGCAGTTTGACCGATGTTAGTGGTCAGGATATTTCCATTAAAGATACCAAACATATTTTACGGCGTGGTGCAATTAGTGGATTTTCAGAGGTAGAGTTTATTGCACTTGATCAAAAAAGATATCGTGCGCGTTGGGATATTCGACGCTCATATAAAAAACTCACAGGCAATTTAAAAGTCGACCGATCTATCACACGTTTAGAAGATAATCGTGTGCTTACACAAAAAATTTCCGAATGTACACCATGCATCCAATCACTCATTGGATTAAGCTTTGAGCAGTTTACGCGTGCGGTTCTACTTGCCCAATCTGAAGTTGGCGCATTCTTAAAAGCAAAAGATCATGAACGTGCAGCCTTACTTGAATATCTAACCAACTCGAATATTTTTAGCTTAGTTAGCCAACGTGCTTTTGAAAAAACCAAAGAAATAAAAATCGAACTCGATAAAAAACAAGAATTTTCACAACACATTCAACTGCTTTCTACGGAAGAGGTTGAAATGTTTGAACAAAACAAAGAGACGTTTGAAGAAAAAATTAAATATATTCAACAACAACAGCAACAGCTTGAACATGCACAACAATGGCAAGATGAAGCCCAACGCTTAGAACAAGAGATTAATCAGCAACAGCTTATATCCACCCAAATTGAGCAAGAAAAGCACCAACTTGCTCAACAGAAACAACAGCTAGAACATTTAGATACGTTTGCTGAAATACGTAATAGTTACCAAGAGCAAATCACTGCAAAGCAGCAGCAAACCCATTTTGAACAACAGCTTCAAGTACACACAAAACAGTTTGATCTCACCAAAACCCGTTTTACTGCACAACAGCAACAGCGCCAAACCTGTGAAAATGACATTGCAACCTATGAACAAAAGCTAGAACAACTACAACCTGAGCTACAAAAAGGTTTTGAACTTGATGCTCAACGTGAGCACCATCTTACCCAATATCAAAAAATACAAGATGAGCTTCATGAAAAAGTAAAGCTTCAAGCCAAGCAAATGGAAGCACTCAATCATATAGATGCTGAAGAAAAAGAACTTTTATCAAAAAAAGAGCATATTGAAACCAATATTTCAAAATATCAGTTTTTATCAAAACTTGCGGAAGAACCTAAGGCAAATATAGATAAGCTGCATCATATCCAAATGCTTTGGCAGCAAATCCATCATGCTCAATCAGAAGATTTTAAGATTGATATCTTCAAAAATACATATCAATCTCGCTGTAAAGAGATTGAGAGCCAAATCAAGCAATATGGTTCTTTAGAGCAATTCGAAGAAAACCATCAGATATTACGAGAACGACAACGTGTAGCTGAACAGCTTGATCAACAGCTCACACAATATAGTGATAAAAAACAATTACTGTTAGAACAGCAAGAAAGTCTAAAACAGCAACAACAAACATTTCAGCATGCATCGAGTGAGGTACAAAAATATCAGCATGCTTTTAGAATTGCTGAAAAAGAATTACAGACGCTACAAAAAATGATTAATGAACAAAAACTGCTTCAATCTGAACACATCACTGCCCTACGTGATGCTTTAAAAACAGATGAGTCCTGTCCTGTATGTGGAAGCAAAGACCACCCTTTTGTAGAGAAAAAAGTCCTTTTAGAACAGGCTATGCAAAGTATTCATCAACACCAAGAAGAAGAACAGCAGAATATAAAAGATACTGCATTTGCAAATTGGCAAGCGAGTCAACAAAAATATGCTCGATTAGAAAGTCACATTGAACATTTAAATCACACTATTGCTCAAACACAACAAGAACAAACGGTATCTTGGCATCAAATTGAGCAAATATTAAAACAAACAACCTTCAACTTTTCTTTAGAGCAGTTATCTGTCTCACTTAATAATGAAATGGATCTGCTTAAAAAGTCCATACAGAATGACCATGAAAAATATCTCAAAAACGATCAGATTATTAAATCGCTGAAGCAACAACTTAAACAGCAATCGCAAGAAAAAGAATGTATAGACCATATTGAAGCATTCGAAAAACTGACATCATTTATTCTTGAATATATTTGCGATGAAGATGAAAAATCTCAGTGGAAAATGCAACCCTCCCTATGCATCGATCGCTATATTCAAGGCGTAAAACAGCTTACTCAAGCAGAGAATGATCGCCAAAAACTTGTACAGCAACTTGAAAATATACAACATAGAAAACAGCAACAGCAGCTTGAATATTCAATGCTCGCCACACAATATACGGCACTCGAAGAAACTCTAAAGGACACAAAGCAAAAAGGTTTACATATTCGAGAACAAATAGACCAGCTCATTCAACAGCATACGAATGATGCATTCACCACAGTGAGTGCATGGCAGTCTGCTCTATATGCTCATAAAAACCAATTACATGCAAAATATCAGACTGTCAAAGAACACTTTTCACAGATTGAACAGCAATACCATACCGAACAAACTACACTGAATACGCTTCGACAGAGTGTAGACATGTGGCAGTCTTATGCACAAGAACATGCTCATAAACAAGAACAATGGAAAAGCAATCATCCTCTATTTACCCAAATTTTAATTCAAGCATGCCTAGAGACCACCACGGCGGATATTCAACAACTCAGACAACATGTTCAACATACTGAGCAACAGCATATTCGACATGAAACAGCATGCCACCAAACTCAACAGAACTATTTACTACATCAACAGAAAAAACCACAATGCCATTTAGATGAGTTAGAAAAACATCTGCAAGAAAACCAACAGCTTCTTCAAGAAGTTCGCCTTGCACGCGATGAAATTAATGCCAAGCTCATGAGTAATCAACATGCCAAAGCACAACAACAGCACTATGCAAAAGACATTGAGCAACTTCAACAACAAGTAAATCGCTGGGGTAAAATTTCTGAGCTGATTGGCAGTAAAGATGGGGCAAAATTCAGACGTATTGCTCAAGAGCATCATTTAGATATTTTAATTGAATATGCCAACCAACAATTACAACCTCTTTCTACACGCTATGCACTTAAGCGTATCGAGAATAGTTTAGGACTCGCCATCATTGACCATGAAATGAACAGTGAGGTTCGCCCCGTTCTCTCATTGTCAGGTGGTGAAACCTTTCTTGTATCACTCGCGCTCGCACTTGCCATTGCCAATATGGCATCAGGCGCGATGCGGTTAGAGTCATTATTTATAGATGAAGGTTTTGGAACACTTGACCCCTCTTCTTTGCATATTGTTATGGATGCTTTAGATCGACTGCAAAGCCAAGGTCGAAAAGTCATTCTCATTTCACATGTACAAGAAATGCATGAGCGCATTCCTGTACAAGTACAAGTGAAATCAATTGGGTCAGGAACCAGTCAGATTCAAGTGATTGGCTAGATTGTAGGTCGATGACCACTCACACTGTCGCCTGCATTTTTAGCAAGGCGATAGGCATCCCATAAAGAAAGTAGTGAAACAACAGCCACAATGATAAAGGTGGCTTGAAAGTCAATGAGTTCTGCATGCGCCACATGCCCATTAAAATACATTGCGGTACGTAAAATAAGTGCAGCAAGTGCCACACCAACACCTAAACTGATTTGAAAGAATAAACTAAATTGAGTTGCGGCATATCTTTTGTCTTTTGGCAAAATATCGGCAAAGCTCAAACTGTTATAACACGTAAATTGTAATGAACGGCTCAAACCACTAATAAACATCAGTAATATCATAACACCCCATGGTGTTGTTGGTGTAAATACAGCAGTACTGGCAATAGTAAGAGCACCGATGACACCATTCACGATAAGAATTTTTCTGAATCCAAAATATCTCATCAATTGGGTTGTAAATGGTTTCATGGCTAAGTTACCCACAAAGACCGTTAAAACCAACAGCCCTGCTTGCAAAGCACTCAATCCAAATGCCAACTGAAACAACAGTGGTAGTAAGAACGGAATCGCACTCATTGCTACTCTAAAAATAGAACCACCAATGATACTGACAGAAAAGGTTTTTTCTTTAAAAGCATCAAATTTAAGCAATGGCTGCTCAACTCGCTTCATATAAAAAACTGCGCAAATAAAAGTAAAAAGACCAAACAACCCAAGCAATAAATAAGGCAATATATTATCAAGCTGCTTTCCGAGTTGTTCCATGGCGTACATAATACTTAGACAGGAGATTGCCAATAAAAGAAACCCAATAAAGTCAAACTTGCCTATTTCATTATTTTTGGTGTTTTCAATAAGGCGATAACTTGCATATATTGCAGCGAGCCCTAAAGGGATATTGATATAAAAAATCCATTGCCATGTGGTATGCATCACAATAAAACCACCCAAGGCAGGGCCAATAATTGGAGCAACCAATCCCGGCCACGTAATATAAGCAATGGCTTGAACCAATTCAGTTTTTGGTGCTTTACGAATCACCACCAAACGTCCAACAGGTACCATCATGGCACCGCCAATACCTTGAAGTACTCTCGAGAAAATAAAAGTTTCGAGGCTTGTACTGAGCCCACATAAAATAGAAGCAAGCGTAAAAAGCAGTACGGCGCTCATAAAAATGGTTCGTGCGCCAAAACGGTCTGCTAACCAACCACTTATTGGAATAAAGGTCGCAACAGCCAATAAATATGCACTAATTCCAATATTCAAATCGATTGGCATGACGTTAAATGTCTGAGCCATCGTGGGCAAAGCAGTTACAATAATCGTGGCGTCTAGGTTTTCCATAAAAAACGTAAGCGCCACAAGAAGTGCAATATGTTTGGTTTGACGTTGCACCTTAAATTCCCTTAATGATAGTCACGCTGTCCAAAAAGTGCTGTACCTACGCGCACCATTGTCGAGCCTGCCTGAACCGCATCCAATAAATCACCCGACATGCCCATACTTAACGTATCCCAAGTTTTTAAAGTAGGATAATTTTCTTTTACTTTGTCAAAGAGCTGTTGTGCATCTTTAAATGCTTGGCGATTATTAGGTGCAGGAATGACCATCAGACCACGTAAATGTATATTTGGCAGTTGACTCATGTCTTCAACAAGCTGCATCACTTCATTGGGTTGGCAACCATCTTTACTCTCTTGTGCATCAATATTAACTTGAATACAAATATTTAATGGTGACATATCCTGTGGGCGTTGTGTAGAAAGCCTTTGAGCAATAATGAGTCTATCTACACCATGCACCCATGCAAAGTTTTCAGCCAATAGTTTGGTTTTATTTCTTTGTACGTGTCCAATAAAATGCCACTCAATTTCAAGTGATTTGAGATCAGCAATTTTCTGTAAAGCTTCTTGTAAATAATTTTCGCCAAATGCACGCTGTCCACACCGATACATTTCTTCTAAAGCAGTACTTGGATGTGTTTTTGAAACAGCCAATAACTGTACATCATCACTATTTCTATGCGCTGTCTGACAGGCTTGTGCAATCTGTGTAAGGACGTCTTGTCGTGCTTTTAAGAACTGATGCATGAATATTTCCTATTTATAACAGAAAATCATTGGTTTGATTCTCAGAAAATCGCTATCATTCTATAATAATTATACGTTTCATAACATTATATTGGGGATAATCTATGGACATTACAGAACTGTTGGCATTTGGGGTACAACATAAGGCTTCCGACCTGCACCTATCAGCAGGTTTACCGCCAATGATTCGTGTAGATGGTGATGTGCGACGCATTAACCTTCCTGCGTTATCACACAAAGAAGTACACCGCCTCATTTATGACATCATGAATGACCAACAACGCCATGACTTTGAAGAACGCCTTGAAATTGACTTCTCATTTGAAGTACCTGGGCTTGCACGTTTTCGTGTGAATGCATTTAACCAAAATCGTGGTGCAGGTGCTGTATTTCGTACCATTCCATCAAAAATTCTAAATTTTGATGATCTTGGTCTAGGGCCAATTTTTCAAAAATTATGTGACATTCCACGTGGGATTATCTTAGTTACAGGACAAACAGGTTCAGGTAAGTCAACAACACTTGCTGCTATGCTCGACTACATCAACGAAAACCGTTATGAACATATTCTCACAGTCGAAGACCCAATTGAATTTGTTCATGAATCTAAAAAGTGTTTGATCAACCAAAGAGAGGTTTTCCGAGATACGCATGGTTTTGCGCCTGCTCTACGCTCTGCTCTTCGTGAAGATCCAGATATTATTCTCGTTGGTGAAATGCGAGACCTTGAAACCATTCGTTTAGCGCTAAGTGCTGCTGAAACAGGTCACCTTGTATTTGGTACGCTACACACCACTTCTGCTGCAAAAACAATTGACCGTATTGTTGATGTTTTCCCTGCCGAAGAAAAAGATATGATCCGCTCAATGCTATCAGAATCATTACAAGCTGTTATCTCACAGACCCTACTTAAGAAAAATGGTGGTGGGCGTGTGGCTGCACATGAAATTATGCTTGGGGTTCCTTCAATTCGTAACCTTATTCGTGAAAACAAAGTCGCTCAAATGTATTCAGCAATACAAACAGGTGCAGGACAAGGCATGGTAACACTCGATCAGAGCCTAAAAAAACTTGTACAACAAGGGGTTGTAACTAAACAAGCTGCACAAGTTGTTGCTAAAAATCCTGAATCTTTTTTATAAGTAGTGAGTAAACATAACCATGAGCATGGACTTTAATGACTTACTCAACCTAATGAGTGAAAGAAAAGGATCTGATCTATTTATTACAGCAGATCGTGAACCATCTATGAAAATAAATGGTCAACTCATTCCTATTTCAAGCACGAAACTTAGTGGAGAAATGATTAAACAACTCATTCACTCCATTATGAGTACACAACAAAAAGAAGAGTTTCTTACAACAAAAGAATGTAACTTTGCAATTACCAACCGTGAGAAAGACCGAAGATTTCGTGTTAGTGCATTTTACCAACGCGATCTTCCCGGCATGGTCATTCGTCGTATCGAGCATCAAATTCCATCGGTAGACAGTCTTAAGCTCCCTCCTGTGCTCAAAGAACTTATTATGAGCAAGCGTGGTATTATCTTGTTTGTTGGCGGTACAGGTACGGGGAAATCGACATCGCTTGCTTCTTTAATTGGACACCGTAACCAAAACTCTACAGGTCATATTATTACTGTTGAAGATCCAATTGAGTTCATTCATAACCATGCAGGCTGTATTATCACACAACGTGAAGTTGGATTAGATACCGCATCTTTTGAAGTTGCACTCAAAAATACGCTACGCCAAGCACCAGATGTTATTTTAATTGGTGAAATTCGCAGTAAAGAAGTCATGGATTATGCTCTTGCATTTGCAGAAACAGGGCACCTTGTTCTTGCAACATTACATGCCAACAATGCAAACCAAGCACTAGACCGCATTACCCATTTCTTTGAAACAGAGAAACAAAATCAAATTTATATGGATTTGTCTCTAAACCTCAGAGCAATTGTGGCACAGCAACTCATACCTACCGTCGACAAAAAATCACGCCGTGCAGCTATTGAGATTATGATAAATAGTCCACTCATTGCAGACTATATTCGTAAAGGACAAATTAATGATATTAAAGCAGTAATGACTAAATCACGAGAGCTTGGGATGCAAACATTTGACCATGCACTTTTTGATTTATATAAAGACAGCATTATTAGTTATGAAGAAGCATTAAAACATGCCGATGCACCAAATGATCTGAGACTCAAAATTAAACTCTCCTCAGAAGAAAGTTCACCCACTGGTCATAAATTAACCTTTGATGGGCAAACCTAATAAAAAGTCGCTTATAAATAAGCGACTTTTTTTAAATTTGTTGAACTTATGTAGCAACTATTTTTTACGTGCAACTTCTTGGCATTCAGCTTCATCACAATAACCATAAAGGTTTAATGAGTGCCCTGTTAAAGTAAAACCGAATTTCTTCGCAACTTCATGTTGTTCATGCTCAATAATATCATTGGTGAACTCAAGTACTTTGCTACAGTTTTGACAAACAAGATGGTCATGATGGCTGTCTTGCATAATTTCAAATACAGAATGATTGTTTTCAAAATTAAGACGTTGCACAATTCCTGCTGCTTCAAACTGAGTGAGTACGCGATATACAGTTGCTAAACCAACGTCTTCACCTTGATCTAGCAATGTCTTATAGATGTCTTCTGCACTTAAATGGTGAGGCTTTGAATTTTCAAGGAGTTCTAATATCTTAATGCGTGGAAGGGTTACTTTAAGTCCTGCTTTACGTAAGTCTTGATTGGAAATGGCCATGAAAAGTCTCTCAACAATTTTTAAGTAGGAATATGCAATAGAGTTTAGATGCAGTATGATCTATCCTTAGACTAAATGCATCAAAATTGATTTGGATAGTGTAGCAAAATGCAAAAAATTATTTTGACGACGTTACTCGTCAGTTCATTGCTCGCAGGTTGTGTCTATAAAATTGACATTCCTCAAGGAACGCCTTTAACCAAAGCACAAGCAGCTCAAGTGCAACCCGGTATGAGTTACCAGCAAGTTCGCTTCCTGTTAGGTAGCCCAACTATTGCTGATCCACTAAATCCATTGCGTTGGGATTATATTTACAATTATATCCCAGGAACATATGCGAAAAAAGCAAAGATTCCTGAAGCTAAAGGACAACATCTTAGTGTTTACTTCAATGATGCTGGTAATGTAAGTAAAATTGAAGGATTAGACACAATTCCAAATACACAACCAGGATTACCCCCAACAAAAGAAGGCATTGTAAATATGCCATAATTGTAATGACATTTAGTGATTACAGTCAAAGAAAAACCCCAAATAGTGGGGTTTTTCTTTCGCTCAAGACAATTGCTTAAACCGATTACCTTTTGTAATACGACCAACAGGGTTTTTAGCAGCACGATTACGACGTATATCTTTCGGATTAATCTTTAAAGGCCTATAAATTTCTACACGATCACCTATCTGTAATACATGTTCTAAATCTGAAATTTGATGCCCAAAAATGCCAAACTTAAATATGTCTGGCAAATCTACTTTCTGCCGAATAGCACTTTTCTCTATTGCTTGTGCAACCGTCATACCCTGTGTAAATTCCACCTGAATGTGCAGTTGCTCAGTTTCCCCTGCATACACTACCCAAATGCATTGCATTTAGAAACGTCCCATAATAACGGCAACCAATGCTAAAATAATAGATAGTGGTGCTATAACACGAATTGCTATACGCCAAATATTATAAAACAGCTCACTACTGAAATTGAGCGCTTTTCTGAGATGGCTAATTTTCATTATCCAACCCACAAAAATGGCATACATTAAGCAACTAACTAGTCCCCACAGCATCATTACTGCATTTAATACAGGCATTAGTAAAGTAATTGCCCAAATGAATAATGGGGCAAGTAATAGTACATATTGTAGAACAATCGACACTTGACGTTGTTGTAACTGCTCTTTTGCAAGTTGAATAAGTAGCGCAGCACCAAACAGCACTGTAACAAGCAGACTCATCTCAGAAATTTGTGTTTGTGCAGCAAACACACCAAAAGCAATCACAGCCAATACTTGAGCAAGCCAAATTGGCATAACCAATGGTGTTGCTTTGTCAGTACTGTTTAGAGAGTTCACGCTTGATTGCGCATAAATTCCCAATCCGAGACCACCTGCGACCAGTGCAAGTAGTGTTGCATTGCCCCACTCTACAAAGGTTACTGACGTCATGTGCCAAGCTGTCAGATGGGTACCAAAAACCTGACTGATTACAAGAGAACTTATCACTCCAATAATACTTAGGATAGATAAAATTTGACGTGGAATGAATGATAGAATAAATGCGAATACTGCAAGCCCAGCAAAAATGATATTTTCTGGTAGAGAGGTTGGAATCAGTTGCAAGCCAATATGACTAATATTTGCAAGCATACCTCCTGCTAAAAATGGCATAAAAATAACAGATAACCAACCTGCTATTCGCCATTGCATTGAAGCATCTGCCTCTCTTGTTAAACTCATGAGTGCATTTAAAGCTGTTGTTTTTGCACGTTTCACAAGTGCAAACTCTAAATAAATAAAAGGCAATGCAAGAATAAATACTGTACCTAGCCATAGCGCCCAAAAGTCAATTTGTCTATCAGTTGTAATACCAACAATAGGTGCAAATGTGCTAATTAACATAAATGATAAGCAGAACGCCATGAGTGGCGATAACCATCGAGACATAGGTCTATCCTGTATCCGAAGCTTTATAGAAATGATGAGCTATTTTGCCTTTGTCCGCACTGAAAATCAAAGTTTCCGCAATATTAATTTTTAAATTTGAGTGATTATTATCTATAAAATAATTAAATTATTTATTGTTTACGCATAGCAGATTTAGTTTATTCGTTTTCTATATTATTTAGGGGCAACCAATATGCCCCCAATATACTTTCTTTTTATTATGCAAAAAAACGTGCAAACCAACCTTTGCCTTTTTTCTTTTCTTTTTCCTTAATAATTCCCTGCATATTTTCTTTCACAGCACCAACATAATCAGCATCATCGTGCTTAATATGGTTAATTAACCATTTTGTAAGCACCTGATAAAGATCTTCTTCTATATCTTCACCTTTAAGAAATCTTTCACGATAGTTTTCAATCTTTTTTATAAATAAATCATGTACTTTCTTATGTGGTATACAAAACTTATAGCCTGCTTCTTCTTGTAAACTTTCTTCAAAAGTAAAATGAGACTGTGTGTAATCAATAATATTATCTAGTATCTCTTTTACTTTTTCACGGTCGTGTGTAAAACACACTTCATCAATATCATTAATATAATCTAAAATACGCTTATGTTGTTCATCAATAACTTCAATACCCGTATTAAACTCACTTATCCAATTTACTTTCATTATTTTGCCTATTATCCATTTCTCACTTGTATAAGTGCATCATATACAAGTATTTCTCATTGAAAAATAAGGAAAAATTCCAACCATTTTGATTGGAATTAATAAGCTATTGAATTTTATATTATTCGTAAAATACCATAGTAAAAGAATCAAGTATTTTATGTACAAATGTATAATTTATGAAAACAAATTGTTAATAGACATCTGCCTTTGTAACACGGCGTAAACTTGGGTCTAATGCCTCACGTACCAAACGATCAATATAAGTTTTTGATTTCTTAACTAAGTTTCCATCACGAAATAATATAAGCTCACCCGGCTCAAAAGCCTTCCAAGCTTCATTATGCGTTAGAGGTTCAGTTGTGATCACAGCTACTCTGTCTTCAGGTACAGTTACTTCTCTAAAATCAATTTCCATATCTAAATCGACTAACTGTGTTGGACGAAATGGATAAGAGCGCACAACCCAATGTAATTTTGTCACCGCATAACTAAAAAGGGCTTGCCCATTAGATAAACAGAAATTAAATGTTCCATATTCTGCAATTTTAGGTGAAATATCTTCAAGTGCTTGAAATACATCTTCTAAACCTGGTTCTTCATAACCAAATCGTTCAACCAAATGGTCTAATAAATAGCAAAAAGCATATTCACTATCTGTATTCCCTACTGGAATAAAACGCCCTCTAAGCTCAGGCTTAAATCCATGTAAATCACCATTATGTGCAAACACCCATTGTCTTCCCCATAATTCACGTACAAATGGATGTGCATTTTCAAGGCTAATTTTTCCTTGAGTTGCTTTACGAATATGTGCAATAACATTGCGTGATTTAATTGGGTAATTACGGATAAGCTCTGCAATAGGCGACTCTACCGCAGATTTATTATCTATAAATAGGCGGCAAGATTTATCTTCAAAAAAAGCGATACCAAAGCCATCACAATGGTCTGATGTCACACCCGCACGCTGAGAAAACCCTCTGAATGAGAAAGTAATATCTGTAGGTGTTGCACAATTCATTCCAAGTAGCTGGCACATAGCAAAAATCTTTTGATAACTGTTTCATTAAAGTTAAAAGTTACAATAGCACAGCTTATATGTAAAAGTGTTTTTTTATAGATGCTTATCCATTTAAATGATATAAGATGTATTTTTATTATTTTTTAAAGATAAGTAACCGTGATATTTATCACATGCTCACTTTAAAAATAGTCATGAGCATGTGCTTTTTCTTTATTTCGCTGTTCTATTTGAGATAAGCGTACCAACACCATGATCTGTGAATACTTCAAGCAATGTTGCATGAGGCACACGTCCATCTACAATATGTGCACTCACAACTCCACCTTTTACAGCATCTAGTGCACACCCAACTTTTGGAATCATACCGCCATAAATCACACCTGTTTCAATCAGACGATCCACTTCTTTAGTTGATAAACCCGTAAGCAGCTTCTTATTTTCATCCAATACACCAGTGATATTGGTTAATAAAATTAACTTCTCTGCGCTTAGTGCTTCAGCAACTTTGCCCGCCACAAGGTCAGCATTAATATTATATGTGTCACCATGTTCATCTACGCCAAGTGGTGCAATGACAGGTATAAAGTCACTTTGAGTAAACATTTCTAAAACATCTGTTTTTACACCAACTACTTCGCCCACCATACCAAGATCAATCTTAGTAACAGTACCATCTTCATTTTGCTTATCCATCAGCAACTTCTGCGCATGAATTAAGTTTGCATCTTTACCAGTCAAACCAATAGCACGACCACCATGTTTATTAATTAGATTGACAATCGACTTATTTACACTACCGCCTAGAACCATTTCAACTACTTCCATGGTTTCTTTATCGGTCACTCGCATACCATCTATACGGTCAGAAACTTGACCTAAACGCTTTAGAAGAGCATCTACTTGCGGACCGCCACCATGCACAACCACAGGGTTTAAACCAACCGTTTTAAGTAAAACAATATCTCGCGCAAATGAGCTTTCAAGCTCTGGGTCAGTCATGGCATTACCACCATATTTCACCACGAGGGTTTTTCCTGCAAAGCGTTGAATATACGGTAAAGCTTCCGTTAATACATGAGCCTTGTCTAAACCAATGTGTTGATGTGGCATACACCCTTCCTTCTTTCAAATAAAAATTAAATTTAAGACAATACAATTTGCATCATTTCAGTCGCAATTTCTGGATATTTTTCCATTAAAACTGAAGCAAATTGATTACGAATATCGATAAAAGCCTCTAAACTTTCAGCATCAAACCGAACTGTTAAATAATCCCCTGTATTCGATGCTCTCAACACACCTGAGCCTTCAGGATATTCAACACGAATCCCATCGACACGAATAATTTGATATAACTGCTTTTGCATCTTTTTATCAAAAAAAGATAAAATATCTAATGGTTTATATTGCGTAGTATAAATATAAGTATCTTCAGAAAAATATCGCTCTGGATAATCTATAAATAATTCAGAAAATTTGTGATTTGCTGTCATTGTGAAATATTCAAGAATACGTAAAGCTGCATAAATACCATCATCATATCCTAGCCCTCTACCATCATTAAATACATAATGCCCCGCATATTCTCCACCAAATACGGCTTTTCCATTTGACTGCATGAGGTACTTACGTAAAAAAGTGCTACCTGTTCTGAGCATCACAGGTGAACCATCCAAATCATGAATGGTTTTTGCAACTAAACCTGAACACTTCACATCAAAAACAACTTCAGAGTTTGGCTTTCTTTCTAAGCAGATTTTAGCCAATAAACAAATAAGTCGATCAGGGCTAATGACTTGTGCATGTTCATCTAAAAGCACCAAACGATCGCCATCACCATCTAATGCAATACCCACATCTGCATGATGATCTCGAATTGCATGCTTTAATAAAGTTAAGTTTGCTTCTTTTGAAGGATCTGGTGCGTGCTCTGGAAAGTGACCGTTTGCATCACAGCGTAAATCTATCACTTCACAGCCTAACTCACGAAACACATACTTTGCATACTTGCCTGCCGAACCATATAAACCATCAAGAGCAATTTTAAGTGGCTTATTTAATGTGACATCTTGAATAAGATAATCGACATATAGTTTAGAAATATGACCATAAATACAATGTGGGATCTCACTTGCAATCGTTAATGGCTGTGTATGACTTTCTATATATTGCTCAGCCAATGTTGCAATTTCCTGAATATCATCAGGAGATGGCGGCTGAAATTTCCATAGCCATTTAATGCCATTATCTTCTTTTGCATTATGGCTTGCGGTTAACATTATACCTGTGCCATTTGCATATTTTTGCGCTGAAAAATACATGACAGGTGTCGAGCAACACCCTAAAACAGTGACCTGAATATGATGCTTTATAAGTATTGTTTCAATTATTTTTGCATATGTTGGACTGGTTAAACGTGCATCATAACCAAGTACAATATGATTAATATCTGCTTGATGAAGTTTTTCCACAAACGCATGACCAATTGCTGTAATCACACTTTGTGTTAAGTCAGATAAATTCCCACGAATGTCATAGGCACGAAAAATATGTCGAGGAAACTGGTTTTTTTTAAACTGTATCATTCAACTTAGCTATTATATAGGTCTATAGAATTGTCATCATTTCCTTCACATTTGTAAATATAATATCGATAACATTTTGTACTATTCCATTCTTTTCATATCATTCAATAAAAAAACCTATGAAATTTTCATAGGTTTTTAAATCATTTAACTTTCTTATTGCTTGCCTGTATGACCAAAGCCACCTGCACCACGCTCAGTTGCAACAAATTCTTCAACTTGCTCAAATTCTGCTTGAACTACAGGAACAAGTACATATTGTGCAAGACGCTCGCCTGGCTCTAAAGAAAATGCTTTTTCACTGCGGTTCCATACAGAAACCATCAATTCACCTTGATAATCTGAGTCGATGAGGCCAACTAAGTTACCTAGAACAATACCATGCTTATGACCAAGACCCGAACGCGGTAAAATTAAGCCTGCAAAATTTGTATCTTGAATATAAATAGATAACCCTGTTTTAACCAATACAGTTTGTCCCGGCTCAATTGTAACAGCCTCATCTAAACATGCGCGTAAGTCTAGACCTGCTGAACCTGATGTCGCGTAAGTAGGTAAAGGCCATTCTTTGCCTAAACGCTCATCTAATACTTTTACTTGGACTTTCATATCGTTTCCTTTTACATTAACTTTTGTGCTTTAACATGGCACGTAAATTGTCTAAATACACTTTCGCTTGTTCTTTCGGGTCGACATTGGCTTGTGCTTTTTTCTTTCGCCCCATCCAATCAATATCATCTTGTGGCAACTCATCTAAGAAGCGGCTTGCTGTCATTTGTTTCATTTGACCACCTGCTTTACGTTGCTCTGCAAGTGTAAGTGTGAGACCTTGGCGCGCACGTGTAATTCCAACGTACATTAAACGGCGCTCTTCTTCTATGGTATCGGCTGCAATCGAGTTTTTATGCGGCAAGAGTTCTTCCTCAAGTCCCATAATATAAACAAATGGAAACTCCAACCCTTTTGCTGCATGTAAAGTGAGAAGATTGACTTTATCTGTGTCTTCCTCTTCTTGCTGTTGCTCTAGTAAATCTAACAACACCATTTTTCGAATCACACTTTCAATGTTCTTTTCATCAACATCTTCAGCACGATTAATTAAGCTTTGAATACTGGTATACAGCGTTTCAATGTTGTCGAGTTTGGTCTTTTCTTGGGCAGGCGTTGCTGCTTGCTCGCGCACATAGTCGATATACCCTGTTTCAGTAATCATTTGGCGAATAATAGGTACAGGGTTATCGTCTTCCAAAAGTTCTCGCGTATAGTCCTGTAGAAACTGTGCAAACTCAAATAAATGTGAGCTAATTTTTTTAGATAAGACCATTGTTAAACGTTGATCGCCTGCTGCTGCAAGCAAAGATAAATTATTTTCTTGTGCAAATAGTCCTAACTTCTCTAAGGTAACAGGGCCAATCGAACGTTTAGGTGTATTAATAATTCTTAAAAAAGCACTGTCATCTTCAGGATTAATAATTAAGCGAAGATAACTCATGATGTCTTTAATTTCGCTGCGCGCAAAAAAAGATGTTCCACCTGAAAGCTTATAAGGAACCTGCATTTGGCGAAGCTGTGTTTCAAGTACACGTGCTTGAAAATTGCCGCGGTAAAGTACCGCATAATCTTTCCAATTCTTACCATTCATGAGCTTATGCGTCATCAGGTCTTTAACCACACGCTCTGCTTCATCGTCATCATTACGGCATGTAATAATACGAATGGCCTCACCATGGCCTTTGTCACTCCACAGCTTCTTATCAAAAATATGTGGATTATTGCCAATAACATGGTTGGCTGCTTTTAAAATACGACTTGTAGAACGATAATTTTGTTCAAGCTTAATCACTTTTAAGTTCGGGAAATCATCTTTCAGTAATGCCATATTTTCAGGTTTAGCACCACGCCAAGCATAAATAGATTGGTCATCATCTCCCACGGCAGTAAACTGCCCCATAACACCAACCAATAACTTCACCAATATATACTGTGCGGTATTGGTATCTTGATATTCATCGACCAATAAATAGCGTACTCGATTTTGCCATTTATCTCGCACTTCAGCATTTTCTTGTAATAATCTGGTAGGCAATACAATTAAATCATCAAAATCAACGGCGTTATATGCACGTAAGTTTCGTTCATAAAGTTGATACAGATGTGCAAAACGAACATCTTCTTCAGTTTCGCATGTACTATGTGCTTGTTCAGGTAAAATTAGATCATTTTTCCAATCGGAAATCTTCTTCATTACCTTTGCAACCAACTCACGACTTTCTGCACCTGACAAGTTATCTTGATGCATTAAATCCATAAGTACGCGCTTACAATCATCTGCATCTAAAATTGAGAAATTCGCTTTCAAGGGCAAATGTTTCAACTCTAAACGTAACATGTTTAAACCAAATGTATGGAATGTTGAAACTGAAAGTCCTTTGGCTTCTTCACGACTAAGCAATGCGCCTACACGCTCTTTCATTTCTCGTGCAGCTTTATTGGTAAATGTCATTGCAGTAATACGATGTGCAGGAATGCCACAATTTTTCACAAGATGCGCAATTTTGCGTGTAATCACCGATGTTTTACCAGAACCAGCGCCAGCAAGTACTAACAACGGCCCTTGTGTATATTTCATGGCCTCATGTTGCTTGTCATTTAGTTGGCTTGCCGATGACATAGTGATTCCCCTCGATGATTAGAAATCGATTATAACGATGTCCCTTATATATTCCTAACCTGAATGAAAGAGTTGATGAAATTTTAACAATAAAAAAGCCGCATACAGTGCGACTTTTTTATTTACATCAAAGGGTTATTATTTTGATTCATAAATGCTAATTTCAACACGGCGGTTTTGTTCACGACCTGCTGGTGTAGCATTAGATGCGATTGGGTTTGCTGCACCATTACCTTGTGCATTAATTTTCGTGCTTGAAACACCTTGAGCCACTAAATAGTTAGCAACAGCTTGTGCACGCGCTTGTGACAATGGGATGTTAATACTGTCATTACCTGTATTATCTGTATAACCAGTCACTAAAATTGCACTTTTATTATCTTCAGTTAAAGTTTGTGCAACTTTATTCAAAGTTGTATAAAAGTTAGATTTAATCGTTGACTGATTCGTATCAAAGGTAATATTACCCGGCATCACAAGACCAACCGAACCATCAGAGTTACGATTCACTTCAACGCCTGTACCTGCCATCTGTTGACGTAAGCGTTGTTCTTTCTTATCTAAATACAAACCACTTGCTGCACCAACCAATGCACCAATTGCTAAAGCTCTATTGTTTTGTGCAGATGAGTTCGCACTTGCACGAGAAATACCATAACCTGCTGCTGCACCAATTAATGAACCAATCGCAGTTTTATCATATTGGCTAAAGCCGCCACCTGTGCCAGTACCACTATTCATAGATTGACAACCAGAAAGCGTAAGCGCCCCAACCAAACCAGTAACGATTAATGCACGCATTGCATGCCTCCTTTTTTATGTTTATGTAGTTATAAAAATTATGAAAGACAAATGTTTTTTTTGACATTGAGATTTTGTTAAAAAACCATGCTATTCGTAACAATAAGAAACAGCTCTTAAAAATAAATGTCTTCTTTCATTAGAAAATTTATGATTGGCATTATATCTTCTTAATTTTTTTCGACTAAACTTATACAATTCAATTTATTCTTGTGCTTTAACAAATTTAGGAAGCCCTATGCTATCAAAACAGAAAAAATCAGGCGTATTGAAAAAAATTACACGTGGTCTCACTGTCGGCTCAGTAATTACAGGTAACACACTGGTTCATGGCTCTCCTATTTTAGCACTTGGTCTGACCAAGCTTATTAAACAATCAAAAAAAATTGATGAAACTAATGTTCAAATCACCAATAACTGGTTAACCGTAAACAACTGGCTCATTGACAATATATTGTCAGAAACAAAATGGGATATTCGTATCGATCCATCTTTAGATTTACACCTAGATGGTCGCTATATCATGACATCAAACCATCAAAGCTGGGTAGATACGACCGTAAATCAATACTTTGGTCGCACACGTATGCCCCTCACCCGCTTCTTTACCAAGTGGGAGCTTATTTTTATTCCTTTCGTGGGTCAGGCCTTTAAGATTCTTGGCTTCCCAATGATGAAGCGCCATACAAAATCACAAATTGCCAAGAACCCTGAGTTAAAGCACCGCGATATGATGGAAGCAAGAAAATCTTGCGAACAACTTCTTAGCCAGCCCTTTACATTACTTAACTATGTAGAAGGCACTCGTTTTACACCTGAAAAGCATAAACAGCAGAAATCACCTTATGCACATCTACTTAAACCTAAAGCAGGTGGTCTCGCACTCGCACTGAGTATACTCGGAAGTAAAATTGATGCCTTAGTCGACATGACCATTGTCTATCCCGACGGTGTACCGGGCTATGGCGAGTTTTGGTTGGGTGAAGTTCCACGTATAGTTGTTCATATGCGTAAAATTGAAATACCTGACTGGATTTTAGCAGGCAACTATGAAGAAGATCGTGAGTTTCGTGCAAAATTTTATCAATGGTTAAGCAAATGTTGGAAAGAAAAAGATGAGCTTATTGATGAAATTAAAAAAGAATATCAAAATCCCACAGATTGATTCACCGAGCTAAAACCTATATGCCCAAAGCATCTAAAAATAAGTTTCATCGCATAGACCATAATTCGCTGACATGGAAAGCTTATTTGGTCTATGACATTTTTATGATGTTTATCATCATATTTAATCTTTTTTGTATTACCAGTGATGCCATTTTAATGAGCCACTTTGCACACTGGTTTGCAACCCTTACACAACATTCAGATTTACTTGAACACTATAGGGCTCAGTTACACCCATGGGTTGAACGTACAGACAGTTGGTTTATTTGCTTTTTAGTGATTGAGCTGCTTATTCGCTGGGGCATTGCCATTGTTAAACGATACCATCAAAAATGGTTTTTCTTTCCTTTTATTCACTGGTATGAAGTGCTCGCTATCTTTCCTCAGTTTCGCTTTTTGCGTTTATTACGTGCAGGATTTATTGCATATAGACTTCAAGAAATTGGCTATCAGATTATTCCACAATCGTGGCAAGAAGCAGGTCGCTTCTACTATAGCGTAGTTATGGAAGAACTATCCGACCGTGTTGTCATTACGCTAATTGATGGTGTAAAACAAGAACTTGATACCAGTTCAACCCATAAAGCAATTATTCATGATATGGTCAACCGTCATAGACCTTTATTTGCAGAAGCTTTTGCACAAGTTCTACAAGAAACGCTCTCGACCGAGTTAAAGAAACAACAAGTCAATCTTTCCCAAAATATGGGAAAAATTATTGAAGACTCTATTTCAAATACTCCAGAAATTCACCACTTGTTAAGATTGTTTCCAATTGTTGGTAACCGTATTGAAGACCATCTTAAAGTCATTGCCAAGCGCCTCACTGAAAACGTGGTTAAGGGTATTATTTCTCCGCTTACCGAAGGAGATGTAACAAACCCAAATTATACTTATCGTCTCATTTCAAATACTTTGAGTGAGGTAAATATTAGCAATCATTCTTTAGAGCAATTGGTTGAATCTATTGTCTATGAAAGTTTAAACTCTATACGTAAACAAGTGAAAGTAAAACAATGGCAACAAATTTTACATACCAAAGAGCACCAAGATAATCATTAAGTATTACACCTTAAAAAGACCTATGCATACTAAACTTTATATATTATTTGAGACAAACTATGGCTGATATACGCATTACCGGGAGAATGGTTAACTTTTCAAGATTAACCTTCGATACTAATGATCATGATGCTATTCGCCAACAACTTACGCAGATGCTAGATGATACTGCAGCACATGGTGCTTCTATTATTATCGATAGTACGGTTGAACAAGAACTTATAGAACTCATACAACTACTGCTTAGTCTTGACTTACAGCCTATGGCTGTTATCGATGGCTTACTAACAGGCCAAGCTCAAAGTATTCAATTTCCTGTCTTACCTGCAGACCGTCCGCTACAGCGTATTAAACCAACAATTGAGCAAACAGCTGAAAATGATCAAGATTCATCCGATAATACACAAAAAACAAACGCGTCTAATCATATAACTTCTTATCATAATGACATGCTTCGTACAGGACAGTGTTTAATTCAAGAACACGGCGACGTCATTTTAAATGCAAGTATGAATAGTGGCTCTGAAATTATTGCAAGTGGCAATGTACACATTTATGGGGCTGCACAAGGAAGAATTATTGCAGGTGCGAGCGGAGATTTTTCTGCACGAATTTTCTGCTATAAGCTGAATGCCGAACTTGTTTCGATTGCGGGCACATACTGTGTTGCAGACGATATTCCTGCACACGTACAAAAAAAGGCTGTTCATATTTATTTAAATGAACATCAAGAACTTGTATTTGAAGCATTAGATATTTAAGGTATAACAACCTATATTAATGAATTAAAATATGCGCTATTGCATCTTAAGAACAGAGAAATAACAGGAGTGGATTAGGTGGCCAAAATTGTTGTCGTAACATCAGGCAAAGGCGGTGTGGGAAAGACCACAACAAGCGCATCATTTGCAACAGGTCTAGCCTTACGTGGCCACAAAACCGTAGTCGTCGACTTTGATGTGGGTTTACGTAACTTAGACCTTATTATGGGATGCGAACGTCGTGTTGTATATGATTTTGTCAATGTAATTAATAATGAAGCGCGATTACCACAAGCGCTCATTCGTGATAAAGACATTGAAAACCTTTACATACTTCCCGCTTCTCAAACAAGAGATAAAGATGCACTTTCAGATGAAGGTGTAGCACGTGTAATTGAAGAACTTTCCCAAGAATTTGACTATATTATTTGCGACTCTCCAGCAGGTATTGAACGTGGTGCAATTTTAGCAATGTATCACGCTGATGAAGCGATTATTGTAACAAACCCTGAAATTTCATCTGTACGAGATTCAGACCGTATTATTGGAATGCTCGATAGTAAAACAAAGAAAATAGAGCAAAATGAAGGTCGTATTCGTAAGCATTTATGTATCACACGATTTAACCCTGAACGAGCAGATCGTCAGGAAATGCTAACCATTGATGATATTTCTAAAGATATTTTACGTGTTCCAACATTAGGTGTAATCCCTGAATGTAGTAGTGTTTTGCAAGCCTCAAATGAGGGTAAACCTGTTATCCTATATACAGAAACCCCTTCAGGCCAAGCATATGATGATCTAGTAGCTCGCTTCCTTGGTGAAGATCGACCATACCGTCATATTACCGCGAAACCTAAGGGCTGGTTGGCACGTTTATTTGGAGCATAACAATGGCAGGATTTTGGAGTAAAATTTTTGGCAATGATGATCGCCAGAGTAGCGCTCAGACGGCAAAAGACCGTTTAAAAGTCATTGTTGCTTCTGAGCAGGGCTTAGGTCGTCGCTTAAGCCAAGACAAAATTGATCAAATGAAAAAAGAGATTATGCAAGTTGTAAATCGCTATGTACGTGGTGTAGATGAGCAGCACATACAAATGCAAGTACGCTCTGAAGCTAACCTTGAAATGCTTGAAATGAATATCAATTTACCTGAAGATCGTTAATTTCAATACTGATTAGCTTATTACTCATTTTCAAGGCAAAATAACTTCAGTTATTTTGCTTTTTTTATTTGAGGATAAAGTCATGGCTGTCTCACAACCAGCAACTTTTAATGAAGAATGGTCGGACGAACGTGTATATGCTTATTTAAATCATTTACCTCCAACTGGAGTAAATGCAGACTATCACGTGCTCTATAATGCTTATAAACACATGCGACCATATGACTTTGAAAGATTAATAAAAAAATTTAAAGAAGATGGTCGAAATATTGAGGCAACTAATCCTCAAGGTGAAACTATTGCACAAACGATTAGTGCATTCCCCAAACACAGTCTACCATTTTTAGAAATTTTAAAAAAATACAGTTAAAAAAAGAGCCTCATCAAGATGAGGCTCTTTTCATTTTAGATTATCTAAATACATGATAAGTTGCATAAGTTCTTACAGCAACATTAGATGTCCAACTTGTTGCAATACGGTTTGGATCCCAACGATACATACTCGTACGAGCTGGTCTAAATAGCTGACCAACACCGCCACCATCACACTTCCCACCAGTTTGGATGTATGCACCTTTATATACACCACGCATCCAACGACGTGTTACAACTTGAATTGGTTGAGCAGAATAACCTGGCTGTAAAGAAACATTCCAACCAAAAGTTGTTGTTACTGTTTTTGTTCGTGTATACCCTGCATTAATACTAAATGGAAGGTATTTACCAATAGTCGGGATTTTATCAAAGTTAAGTGTACCACCAACATTCCAAGCATATGCTGTTGCAACAGCTTTACTCCACTGGTAATCACAGCGTTGAACACCTACAGATTGGCATTTATAAACGTCACCACGCCAAATCCAGTCATCCCAAGTATTGCGTGCTTGCTGCTGTATAAGCTTTTGAGAGCCATCACCCATAACAAGAGGTTCATTACGAGGATATAAACACTCATCTGCAAAAATTTGTGTTGATGTAATAGTAAGTATAGATAATACAATATGCTTAATTTTCATTCATCTTTCTCCTAATTATAAACCAAATACATCATCTACAGTATTTGCGACTTTCGAGTCGCTATCTGTAGTTGCAGCTTTTGATCCATAAATATTTGATGAAACTGGTGTCACATCATATCCACCATTACTACTCTTAATCATTACAGCTTCTGAGTTTACAGAGAAACCAGCAATTTTTTGAGCAACTGCTTGAGCTGTCCCCATACCAGCTTTAGCATCGACAATAAGTGTTACACCCTGATTTAAGTAGGCTTGTAACTGCTTAATTTGAGCGGCTGATGGCATTGAACTGCTATCAACAACAATCGTGTTATATCCCTGTGACTTTACAGGAAATACACTTTTTAGTTTATTAAATACAAATCCTGAGTTGCCATTTACAGGGTAAATAATCTTTTGCTCAGGTTTCCCATCATAATCAATCATATCTTCTGCAAATACAGATGTACTTGCAAAAACTAAAGAGGAAATAAATAAAATCACTTTTCGATTAAATTTAATCATTTAAGCCTTACCTCAAAAAACCGTCATCAATAATAAATAATATAAAATTAAAGCAGACTACCCCAAAAAACCAACACTTCACCCAAAATTCTGAGTGAACATCTAGCTTTAATTTAATTAATAATGATATAGAACGTTCTTTAATTTGTTACTAGGATTAAATATCAAAATATTTCATGGAAAATTATTAAATTTGTGACACTATTCACATTTTTATATTATTTTTATGCCCTATATTGATTGATATATATACACTATCCTTACCAAATTCATTTAACTTTTATAATCTACATCCCATATATCATAGGCATAAAACATCAATTGAATATAATTCAAACAAAAATTGATTATTTTTTCTTTAATTTTCTCAGATTGGGCTTTATGTATCTGACTGAAAAATATATTCAAAAAAGTTAAACTCGTAATTATAAATTCATCGTTAGATGAGCTAGATAAAAAGTCATTACATAAATCACATATTATTTTTATAATAATAAATAACGCTATTTTAGAGACCAAAGAACAGATTTATACTTTGTAAATACTGCTATCTGCTCTTATTTATTACTCATAAGAAACATACCAAAAATGGTAAAAATTCCACCAGAAACTCCATCAATCCATTTAACAGATCTTTGATAAAAAGATTTACATGCTGGCAAAGAAAAAATTAAAGCGACTAACGTAAACCAAAGTAAGGTTTCTAAAATAACGATGAGTAATAAAAGTACATGGACATGTTCTAAGGTTGGGTTAGATAAAAAAAGTGATAAAACATTTCCGAAGTAAATAATTACCTTAGGATTAGATAAGTTCGTTGCAAGTCCTTTAAAAAAGAAGCGACTCAACTTTTTTTCTTGTTCTACTATAATTTCATGTTGAGTACCTTTTCCCTGACTCATTTTTTTCTTAGAAAAAGCTGACCTTAAAAGCTGAAGTCCCAACCAACATAAATATGCACCTCCCCCAATAAATAAAACTTTTTTTAACCAAACCACTTTTTCAAAAATAATATTTAACCCTAGAAAAGCTAAAAATGACCAAAAAAGTACACCACACGTTACCCCTGCAACTACAGATAAAGCTGCTTTTTTTGAACAGCTCATTGCAGTTTGAGTCACAAAAAAGAAGTCTGGTCCAGGTGTAAGCAATGCACATAAATTAATAAAAGCTAATGTCAGTAGCAATGTGATCACTTTTTACAACACCTAATAAACATAAATTAAGGCGCGATTTTATACTTTTCAAATAAAAGGTCAAATAAAAAGCCTCTTTAAAAGAGGCTTTTTAGATTTAAACTAAAATTTCACGCCTACTATTTGGTCCAGCTCCGCTCACTACACCATTTTCTTCCATTTGGTCTATGAGTCTTGCAGCTCTGTTATAGCCCAAACTAAATTTACGCTGTAAAGAAGATGCAGAAGCTTTTCTACTTTCAAGGACAAAAGCAACAGCCTGATCATAAAGTACATCACGATCCGATGCACCTTCACCATTATCACCACCCGATCTTGCAGAAGGTTCTTCATCATATGGGGTTAAAATCTCATCCACATAATCAGGATCACCACGCTCACGCCATGCATCACAAATTCGGTTAACCTCATCATCACTAATAAAAGCACCATGTAAACGTTCAGGTTCAATCTTACCCGGCCCTAAAAATAGCATATCACCATGACCTAAAAGATCTTCTGCCCCACCGGCATCTAAAATGGTTCTTGAGTCAATTTTACTATTTACACGTAAAGCAACTCGCGTTGGAATATTGGCTTTAATTAGACCTGTAATAACATCTACAGACGGACGCTGAGTCGCAAGTAATAGATGAATACCCGCAGCACGCGACTTCTGTGCCAGACGTGTAATCATTTCCTCTGCTTTTTTACCTACTTGCATGATCATATCTGCAAATTCATCGGCAACAATTACAATCATTGGCAAAGTTTGCAATCTTGGAGCTCGCTCTTGTGTTGCTGAATCACTTGGCTTCCAAGTTGGATCAATGAGATCCTCCCCTGTTTCCAAAGCTTCTTTTACTTTCCGATTATAATCAACAATTTTACGTACTTTTAAAAATGACATGAGCTTATAACGGCGCTCCATCTCATTAACACACCAATTTAAAGCACTTACAGCATCTTTCATATCTGTAACTACAGGCGTTAATAAATGAGGAATATCATTATAGTTTGCTAACTCTAATTGTTTCGGATCAATTAAGATAAGCCTTAAGTCTTGAGGTGTATACTTTAACAACATCGATAAAAGCATTGCATTCACAGCAACTGACTTACCTGAGCCCGTTGTACCTGCAACTAGCATATGCGGTGCTTTTGCCAAATCAGTAAGTACAGGCTGACCAGAAATATCTTTCCCCATAGCCATACTAATAAGACCATTTGGATCTTTATATTCCTGAGTATGTAGCAACTCAGTTAAGCGCACCATTTCACGACTACTATTCGGCACTTCAATACCAATATAAGGCTTGCCTGGAATGACTTCCACAACACGTACAGAAGCCATAGACATTGAACGTGCAAGGTCTCTTGAAATATTGGTGACTTTCGATGCTTTCACGCCAGGTGCTAAATCTAGTTCAAATCGTGTAACAACAGGGCCTGGTTGCGCTTCTACCACAGTTGCTTTTACATTAAACTCTTGTAGCTTAATTTCAAGCAGCTCTGATAACCGCGCTAATTGCTCTTCTGTAAAATTTACTTTTTTATTTGGATCAACTTCATCAAGTAAACTTTTTTCAGGTAACGGAGATAGTCCTCTACGCTTTTCAACCACCTGCATTGCTCTAGACATTGGACGACCTGAAGCATCTGTAAGCGGTGCATCAAAATCGAACTCATCTTGGTTGTCTTCAGGCTTACCTGCAGTCTCTTGCCAAGCACTTATAAACTCTTCTTTTGAAAGCTTTGTATCTAATTCTGTTTGAATGTCAGCCTGAACAAAAGCAGATGATTGTGCATAACTATTGACAGGCTTAGATACATTTGATGATGCTAATTTCGCATTTTCATCTTTCTCTCTAGGTGTCTTATGAGCAGCCGACTGTGACTCTGCTTTATCTAAAGCAAGTAACTTCTCAATATCATCGACATGAGAGTCATAATGAATAGACTGCGACTGCGTATTTACTTTTTCAGCTGGTATACTCGACAGTTGTTCACTGTTATTAAAAGGTGTATGTATATCTGTCGCCGCTTCCTCTTTTGGCACAGTCTTTAACAAATCATCAAAGACCTTATCATCATCCCAATTTACATTTGATGTCTTTGAATTTAAGTTTGCCTTCAAATGTTCATCTTCAGATGCCTTTAATAATGCATCAATTTCTTTTTGCTGTTCATCTTCTGTTTTTTGGTCAGGTACTTTCCATACCTGCCCTGTCACAACCTTGCGCTCTTGGGCTTCAGGTATTGCTTTATTTGTCTCTGAAACAGGTACTTCAAAAGACTTTAAAGACTCATGTTCTGCTTGGCGTGTTATCAAATCATCAAATAATTTTTCAGCAGCAGGATCTGTATTCGATGCTTTTTTAACAGTTTCCTTTTTTTCTTGATGATCTATAGATTCTATTTCTTCATTACCATGAGCTGTTTGCGCTTCTACTGATTTTTCTGGTTTCTTCGACGCTATCATTTTGTCATATGCAGCCTCTGTTTCAGGCACATTACGATAAAATAAATCTTGTAAATATTTAGGTGTAGCTTGCAACGTCGCCCATGTTTTATTCCATTGCACACCAAAAGCAAGTGTAAATAAAATACCCCATAGTACAAAAAGGAAGATACTTGCACCATAAATTGTAATGAGATGGGATAAGCTCACACCAAGCTCATATCCTATAATACCGCCAGAAGCATTGGTTAGCGCATCTGTAGGTACATTCCAAAATAAATAAAATAAGCTCGAAGTTGCCAATAAAATAAAAAACTGAGCCGCGTAACGAAAAGGTCGGCTTAAAAAGCTTCTTGGCCACCAAACTTGAATTGCTTCTATAAAGAAAAAAATAGGAATAAGTAAACTTGCCCAACCTAAAAATCCAAACAGTAAATCTGCAATCCAAGCGCCTGCAACACCACTTGCGTTTGATACTTGTTGTGTGTCACTTGAAATATGCATCCATCCCGGATCAAATGGTGTATATGTGACTGTTGCTAAGAACAAATAAATACCAAACGATACTAAAAATAATGTCGTAATTAAGCGCTGTGCATACACACTCGACACCGCAGTCATATACTGTCCTGTACTTGAAAAAACCAATGAATATTTATGAAATAAAGCTTAATACTTTTTTCAACGATTTAATTTTAATATTATGCACATGTTATACGAGAAAATATGCAACGCTTTGTTAGTATTTAGATATTAACATAGCTAAAATCGATTTAGCCTATCCATAATATCAACATTTACAGACAACACAAAGATTCTTGTTTAGCGTATAATTTTACCAACGATTTATTATAAAGGAATACTTATGAGCGCTCGCCATTCGCGATTGATCATTTTAGGTTCAGGCCCTGCTGGCTACAGTGCGGCTGTTTATGCAGCTCGTGCAAACTTAAAACCAACACTTATTGCAGGACTACAACTCGGCGGTCAGCTAACAACAACAACCGAAGTAGATAACTGGCCGGGTGACCCTGAAGGACTTACAGGCCCTGCACTCATGGAACGTATGCAAGCACATGCGGAACGCTTTGGTACAGAAATCTTATATGACCACATCAATGAAGTAGACCTCAAAAACCGTCCATTTACGCTTAAAGGCGATATGGGTGAGTACACATGTGATAGTCTAATTATTGCTACTGGTGCGACTGCACAATATTTAGGTCTTGAATCTGAAAAAGCATTTATGGGTCAAGGCGTAAGTGCATGTGCAACATGTGATGGTTTCTTTTATAAAAACCAAAAAGTAATGGTTGTCGGTGGTGGTAACACTGCTGTAGAAGAAGCGCTATATCTTTCAAATATCGCAGCGCATGTAACACTTGTACACCGCCGAGATAGCTTACGTTCTGAAAAAATCTTACAAGATCATATCTTTGAAAAAGAAAAAGAAGGTAAAATTTCTATTGTTTGGAACCATCAAGTTGATGAAGTTCAAGGCGATCAAACAGGTGTAACAAGTGTTCGTCTAAAATCGACATTAGATGACTCAACTCAAAACGTCGATGTTCAAGGCTTATTTATTGCGATTGGTCATAAGCCGAATACAGATATGTTTAAAGACCAACTCGAATTACGTGATGGTTATATTCAAATACATAGTGGTACGGCTGGAAATGCAACAGCAACTTCTGTACCGGGTGTATTTGCTGCGGGAGATGTTGCAGACAGCATCTATCGCCAAGCTATTACATCGGCAGGTTCAGGCTGTATGGCCGCACTCGATGCCGAGAAATACTTAGACAACATCGAATAAGATCAAAAGCCGTAGTTACTACGGCTTTTTCTTTCATACATACTGAAAATTATAAATACTTCTATGAATAATATTCCACCATCACAATACACATTCCCCTTAGCCAAAGACGCAGACCCTGAGGGGCATGGACTCATCTGTTTTGGAGCAGACCTATCACCTTCAACACTATTTGAAGCATATACACATGGGTTATTTCCTTGGTTTAATGAAGATGAGCCTATTTGTTGGTGGAGTCCTGAGCCACGATGTATTATTTCACCACATGCCTACACCCCAAGCAAATCACTCCTTAGAAACATGAAAAAGCATGATTACACCATAACCATTAATCATGCTTTTGAAGATGTTATTCGTAAATGTTCATTACCACGTAACTATACGAATGAAACATGGATTAGTGAAGATATTATTCAAAGCTATGTAAATATGTTTAAACATGGCTTAGGTTACAGTATAGAAGTATGGGAGAAAGATATTTTAGTTGGTGGCTTATATGGTTTAACCATTGGTCATGGCTGCTTTGGCGAGTCTATGTTTAGCCAACGTACAGATGTTTCTAAAATGGCATTTTACACATTGATGCTAATAGGTGCCGAACAAAAATTACCATGGATTGACTGCCAATTGGTCAATGACCATCTACTCAGTTTAGGTGCAACAACCATGACACGCGAAAATTATTTAAAATCGTTACAAACTGTTATAAAACAACCTAGAATTGATTGGAAAAAGTATCAGGACAGTGTATTTTCTAGTAAGGATATTGCCAATTCACAGCAACTACTCACCAAGTAAATTAACTGGAGGGAGACGAATATGAATACATACACCCCGAAGTCCCCTTTAAGTACACTACAGTATTTTATTACTCCCCCTCATGACTGTAGCTACTTAAATGCTCGCCCATCAAGAATGGTTTTTCTCGACCCAAAACAGCGAATAGATGTTCTTACACTTTCAGACTTATCTAGAACAGGTTTTAGACGCAGTGGCGATTACATTTATAGACCTGAGTGTCATTCTTGTCGACAATGCTTATCTTGTCGTGTGCCTGTAGAACACTTTACGATGAACAGCCAACAAAAAAAGGCTTGGAAGCGTAATAAAGATCTTACAATGTATATCACGCCTATCGAGCAAGCAAATGAACAACATTATAAGCTCTATGAAAAATACATTAATATTCGGCATAAAGATGGAGACATGTATCCTGCAAGTAAAGAGCAGTTTGAAAAATTCTTACTACATACTTGCACAGAAAGTTTTTTCTTAGAATTATGGAAAGATGATCAACTCATCAGTGTTTCTGTATGCGATGCATTAGATGATGGGCTCTCTGCGGTTTATACCTTTTTTGAACCTGAAGAACATAAGCGTTCTCTTGGTGTATTTGCCATCCTCAAACAAATTGATTATGTGAAATCTCTTAACCTTGATTATGTATATTTAGGCTATTGGGTTCCCCATTCAAAAAAAATGAATTATAAATGCCAATATGCACCTTTTGAGTTATTTATTGATGGACAGTGGCACACCTTAAATAAACAGCTTTCTTCTGAAGATATTATAAATTTAGGGGAATCTCTAATGACAAGCTATCCAACGAACTGGAGCCATCTTTTAAATGAATAAAATTACTTCATATAAGAACTAAAATCGTCATTACATGACTTAATCATAATTATTGCATGTTCTCGTGAACCATCAGTCTTTGGATAATAATTCTTCCTAAGATCAATCTGATGAAATCCAGCCTTTTCATACAGCTTTATTGCTGCTAGATTACTTTCACGAACTTCCAAAAATATTTGTATTGGATCATTTTTCAATAAGTCTAATGACTCTTCTAATAACTTAAACCCAATACCTTTGCCCTGATATTTAGGGTGTACTGCCATAAGAAGAAGATTAGCTTCATCTAACACAGGCTGCAATATACAAAATCCACAAACCTCATGATTTTCTATATATACAGTAGTATGATAGTTCTTTTGAGCCTCTGTAAACTGCTTCAATGACCATGGATGTGACTGTACTCGTTTTTCTATTTCATAGACCTGAGTAACATCACCTTGTTCCATAAAACGAATCATAACAACTTTTCTAATAAGATTTTTGCTGATTATAGCTATTTTATTTTTCTTTACTATATTTAAAAATCAAACACATAAAAAAACGCCCCTAAAGGAGCGTTTTTTTACTTTTCAGTGATTATGCTGTTACTTTAGAAACAACACCAGCACCTACAGTACGACCACCTTCACGGATCGCGAAGCGTAAGCCAGCGTCCATTGCGATTGGGTGGATCAATTCTACTGCCATTTCAACGTTGTCACCTGGCATAACCATTTCAACGCCTTCTTTCAACTGGATTGCGCCAGTTACGTCAGTTGTACGGAAATAGAACTGTGGGCGGTAACCATTTAAGAATGGAGTATGACGACCACCTTCTTCTTTCGCTAGTACATATACTTCTGCGTCGAATTTAGTGTGTGGCTTGATTGTACCTGGCTTAGCCAATACTTGACCACGTTGTACGTCTTCACGCTTAGTACCACGTAGAAGAACACCACAGTTCTCGCCTGCACGACCTTCGTCAAGCAGTTTACGGAACATTTCAACGCCAGTTACAGTTGTTTTAACCGTGTCTTTAATACCAACGATTTCAACTTCTTCACCAACTTTAACAATACCTGATTCTACACGGCCTGTTACTACAGTACCACGACCAGAAATTGAGAATACATCTTCGATTGGCATTAGGAATGCTTTATCGATAGCACGCTCTGGCTCAGGAATGTAAGAATCTAAAGCTTCTACAAGAGAAATTACTGCAGATTCGCCATACTGACCAGCATCACCGTTAAGTGCAGCTAAAGCTGAACCACGGATTACAGGAGTGTCATCACCAGGGAAGTCGTAAGAAGCTAGAAGTTCACGAACTTCCATTTCTACTAATTCAAGTAACTCTTCATCATCAACAAGGTCACACTTGTTTAAGAATACGATGATGAAAGGTACACCTACCTGACGAGAAAGAAGGATGTGTTCACGAGTTTGTGGCATAGGACCATCAGTCGCAGCACATACAAGGATCGCACCGTCCATTTGAGCAGCACCAGTGATCATGTTTTTAACATAATCGGCGTGTCCTGGGCAGTCTACGTGAGCGTAGTGACGAGTTGGAGAGTCATATTCTACGTGAGATGTATTAATTGTAATACCACGAGCTTTTTCTTCAGGTGCAGAGTCGATCGCTGCGTAATCTTTAGCTTCACCGCCATAAGTTTTCGCACAGATAGTTGCGATAGCAGCTGTTAAAGTTGTTTTACCATGGTCAACGTGACCAATTGTTCCCACGTTTACATGTGGCTTATTACGTTCAAACTTGGCTTTAGCCATGATGATCTTCCTTTATTAACTGCTCATAAGGGTTACTTATGAGCAATAGGTTTTTAACTCAAATCGAATTAGGCAATATAGTAATCGAAAGATTACTCGTCGTCACCTGATTTACCTGTTTGGAATTTAGTAATGATGCCTTCAGCCACGTTACGTGGAGTTTCAGCATATTTTGCAAATTCCATAGAGTAAGTTGCACGACCTTGAGACATAGAACGCATATGTGTTGCGTAACCAAACATCTCAGCAAGTGGAACTTCAGCACGAATTGCTTTTGTACCACCAGGTAAGTCGTCCATACCTTGAACCATACCACGACGACGGTTTAAGTCACCCATGATATCGCCCATGTAGTCTTCTGGAGTTTCTACTTCAACTTTCATAACAGGTTCAAGAAGAACAGGATCTGCTTTCATGAAACCGTCACGGAATGCGTAAGAACCTGCCATTTTGAACGACAATTCATCAGAATCGACATCATGGTAAGAACCATCAAATAATGTCGCTTTGATGCCTACAACTGGGTAACCAGCAAGGACACCATTCTTCATACGCTCACGGATACCTTTATCCACAGCGCCAAAGAATTCTTTAGGTACTACACCACCAACAACTTCTTCAACAAACTCGTATTCTTTGTCGCCTTCAGGATCCATAGGTTCTAAACGAACATATACATGACCGAATTTACCTTTACCACCTGTTTGACGAACGAATTTACCTTCTTGCTCAATTGTTTTACGAATCGTTTCGCGGTAAGCAACCATTGGTTTACCAATATTTGCTTCAACACCGAATTCACGCTTCATACGGTCAACAATGATGTCAAGGTGAAGCTCACCCATACCAGCAATAATTGTTTGACCAGATTCTTCATCAGTACGTACACGGAATGAAGGATCTTCTTTTGCTAAGCGACCTAGAGCAACTGACATTTTTTCTTGGTCAGCTTTTGTTTTTGGCTCTACAGCAAGTGCAATTACTGGATCAGGGAATTCCATACGTTCAAGCGTAATGATGTTCTTTTCATCACACAACGTATCACCAGTTGTTACATCTTTTAGACCAACACATGCTGCGATATCGCCCGCACGAATTTCATCTAAATCTTGACGTTGGTCTGCGTGCATTTGTACGATACGGCCAACACGCTCACGCTTAGACTTAACTGGGTTAAATACAGGATCACCTTGTTTAAGTACACCTGAATAAACACGAATAAACGTTAAGTTACCAACGAATTTGTCATTCATAATTTTGAATGCAAGCGCAGAGAATGGCACTTCATCAGATGCTTCACGAGTTGCTTCTGTCTCATCTTTATCGTCTAAAACACCGCGAATCGCTTGTACTTCAGTTGGAGATGGTAAGTATTCAATTACAGCATCCAACATACGTTGAACACCTTTGTTTTTGAATGCAGAGCCACAAAGCATTACTTGAATTTCAGATGCCAATGTACGTGCACGTAAACCTTGCATGATCTCTTCTTTAGAAAGATCACCTTCTTCAAGGTATTTGTCCATGAGTTCTTCAGAAGCTTCCGCTGCTGCTTCAACCATGTTTACACGCCATTCTTGAGCAGTATCAACAAGATCAGCTGGAATTTCACCTAGGTCGAATTTCATGCCTTGAGATTCTTCATCCCAAATAATTGCTTTCATTTCGAGAAGGTCAACAACACCAGTAAATGTATCTTCTGCACCAATTGGAACTACGATAGGTACAGGGTTTCCACCAAGGCGTGTTTTCATCTGTTCAACAACACGGAAGAAGTTTGCACCTGTACGGTCCATCTTATTCACGAATGCTAAACGAGGTACTTTATATTTGTTTGCTTGACGCCATACAGTTTCAGACTGAGGCTGAACACCACCAACTGCACAGTAAACCATGCAAGCACCGTCAAGAACACGCATAGAACGTTCAACTTCGATTGTGAAGTCAACGTGTCCCGGCGTGTCAATTACGTTAATACGGTGTTGTTTAAATTGGTTAGCCATACCAGACCAAAAACAAGTTGTCGCAGCTGAGGTAATTGTAATACCGCGCTCTTGCTCTTGTGCCATCCAGTCCATCGTTGCAGCACCGTCGTGTACTTCACCAATTTTGTGAGATACACCAGTGTAATACAAGATACGCTCTGTAGTTGTAGTTTTACCTGCGTCAATATGTGCAGAAATACCGATGTTACGGTATTGAGAAATAGGAGTTTGACGAGCCATGATGTTTTACATTCCTAATGTTATTTATAAAACAGGACGCATTAAGTTTAAATAACTTAATGCGTTCAAATATTAAAAATACAAGTATTTTTAATATTATTTTTTTAAAGACCTGTTTTATCCGCTTAGAAACGGTAATGAGAGAAGGCTTTGTTAGCTTCAGCCATACGGTGCACGTCTTCACGTTTTTTAGTTGCAGCACCTTTGCCTTCAGCCGCATCAAGCAACTCGCCAGCAAGACGTAAAGCCATAGTTTTTTCAGAACGCTTTGCAGCAGCGTCTACTAACCAACGCATAGCTAGAGCAGTACGACGGGATGGGCGCACTTCCATAGGTACTTGGTATGTAGCACCACCAACACGGCGAGCTTTTACTTCGACCATAGGACGAACTTTTTCAAGAGTAGTCTCGAAAAATTCAACTGGGTCTACTTTATTTTTTTCTTGAACGCGGTCTAAAGCACCATAAACAATGCTTTCTGCAATCGATTTTTTACCATCTTGCATAACGTGGTTCATGAATTTAGCGATTGTTTGGCTACCGAACTTAGGATCCGGAAGGATTTCACGGGCAGCGACTACGCGACGTCTTGGCATTTTAATACACCTAATAATATGACACTTCAGGATGATCCAGCAGTTTGTGCAAAGTGTCATGCACATGACGCTGGCCTTACTATACGTCGCTTGATTTAAAAATCTGAATGATCAAACAAGCGAAACGCTAAAGGTTTTTTTGGTTTTTAACGCCTAATTATTTCTTAGGACGTTTAGTACCGTATTTAGAACGTGCTTGGTTACGATCTTTAACACCAGCACAGTCTAATGAACCACGAACGGTATGGTAACGTACACCTGGTAAATCTTTAACACGACCACCACGGATAAGCACAACACTGTGCTCTTGTAGGTTATGACCTTCACCACCGATGTAGCTTGAAACTTCAAAACCTGAAGTTAGACGTACACGGCAAACTTTACGCATTGCTGAGTTTGGTTTTTTAGGTGTAGTTGTATAAACACGAGTACATACACCACGACGTTGTGGACAAGCCTTCAACGCAGGAACTTTGGATTTTTCAACCAAAGTTGAACGACCCTTACGGATCAATTGATTTGTTGTTGCCATATGGCAATTCTCCCGTTAATTAAAAACCCCACAAAAAAAGAAAATTTAACTCTTTTTGAGGGCACATTATTGTATTCAAAAACTAAATCTTGGTCAACATAAGACAAAGACACATTTCAACCCAACAATAATGAAAGTATTTTATAAAAAAACAATATAAAGTAAATACTTATAAAAAATTTAAAACACTACGCTTTAAAAGAAATATTATATTTAACAAATTAAGTCACAAGAATAACGCATCGCTTCATAACTTACGAAGCGATATAAGTAATATAGAGTCTAATTTTTAATGCTTTTCACTGATCTTTGATAAGCCTCTAATATAGAGCATGACTCCGTTGGATGGGTGAGTATATAATCTCTAGCAATAGAAAAAATATGCTGTGAGTGCTGTCCAACCTGCTCTATAAGCTTCCAACTATATACCGCGCCTACCCCTGCCATCACAAATGGACTAGACTTACTTAGCATCGATATTTTAGGTACTTTTGCCAACCAATCCCATTGGATCGATTGTTCCTTAAATAAATTAGATACCCATGCTAAATCCTCTTGAGAACCAACAAAAGTCTGTAGCTTTTGAATATCTTGTGTTTCTAGAGCACTAGAGATAGCACGTATAAGCAACAATAAACTTTGTTTTTCAAGATTTTTTTCAAGTGGTATTTGTTGAAAAATAAACTGAATAATTTCTTGATCATTTATATTCAGCTCAAAACCATAAGCTCGCCCTGTTTGATAAACCGTTTTTAAAACGAGAATAAGTGAAACTGGAATATCTAACCCCATTCCCACCACTCCTAAAGGGGCACAAACACCACCTTGTATACTTGCAATCCACTTATTTTGCTCAATTAATGCTTGGCTTACCCTTCCTGCACGAAAAATATCATCTTTTAATGTATCTAGTGATTTTACTCCTGCTTCAGCCATCACATTTTCAGTACTACTTAACTTCTCTGCTATTTGATTGACCTGTTTAAATAAATAGTCAGCAGCCTGATCTCCACCTATCGGCGAAAGAAACCCTGCAACTTTTACAACAGGACTATAATGTCTACCCAAAACTCTTTGAGAAAAATCGGGAATATACTGCCGCATCATCATTTGTGGCTTATCTGCATGTGTTGTATTTGATGTACTTCTACTCTCTTTAGATTGTATAGCCACATTTACCTGATTTTTTTGCCCATTTACTTTGTCTAGTGTTGCCTGACTGAGCTTTTTAGCCACCCCAAAAATCTGATGAAGTGGCTTAAATGAAGGATTATTGCCTATTTTTGGCATATCCATCTCCCAATTATTTTTTCTTTAGATTATTGATAAATACTAGAAGTACACATATTTTATCTCAACTTTAATATGTATCTTTTAGTTAAATGTCACAAGATGTGCATTTTTTACCTGAATCATAAGAATACACATAAGATTTGCCATAAGATTTAAAAAAGCTTTCTGTTATTATGAGATAAACATCAAAACATGAGTAATAGATATCAATATGATAGCACTTTACTCATCATCACTATATTAAGGGATCTGCAAGATGAACCGTGTTGTAATTACAGGTATGGGCATTAACTCATGCATTGGTAACTCATTAGAAAAAGTCACTGAATCTTTAAAAAATGGTATATCAGGTACTCGTCTTAACCAAGTACATGTAGATTTAAACTTCAAAAGCCATGTCAGTGCACCTGCAGTAGAAGAGTTTGATCATATTGACCGTAAAACAAAACGCTTTATGGGTGTTTGTGCAATGTATGCATATAACTCAGCATTAGATGCTCTTAAACAAGCAGGTCTAGAGGTTTCTGACTTAGGCGGCAACCCACGTTATGGTATTGCAGGCGGTTCTGGTGGTGGTTCAACTGCTTCTGTTGTTGAAATGAATGAAATCTTAGAAACTAAAGGTGCACGTAAAGTTGGCCCTTTCTTTGTACCACGCAACATGACAAATACGATTACTGCAAACCTTGGTACAGCATTTAAACTACAAGGTGTTGCCCATTCGGTTGCGAGTGCTTGTGCAACTTCTGCCGATGCAATCGGCTATGCATATAATCTTATTGCGCTTGGTAAACAAGATCTTATGCTTGCAGGTGGTGGTGAAGAAGATCACTGGTCTCAAAGCCTATTGTTTGATGCAATGGGTGCTTTAAGCAACAAATTTAACGACACACCAGAGTCTGCTTCTCGCCCATACTCAAAAGACCGTGCAGGTTTTGTAATCGCAGGTGGCGGTGGCTTCCTTGTACTTGAGTCACTTGAGCATGCTCAAGCACGTGGTGCAAATATTATTGCTGAAATTGTCGCTTATGCTGCAAATAGCGATGGTGCTGATATGGTTGCACCAAGTGGCGAAGGTGCAACACGTTGTGTGCTTATGGCTTTAGATGAAGCAAAACAGCACGGTGTTGAAAAAGTTGACTATGTAAACTCACATGGTACATCTACTCCAGCAGGTGATATTACTGAATTAAAAGCAATGGAAAATGCTTTTGGTACAGGCAATGTTCCACCTGTAAGCTCAACAAAGTCTATGACAGGTCATAGCTTAGGTGCTGCAGGCGTACAAGAAGCAATTTACTCTATTCTAATGATGCAAAATGACTTTATTGCACCAAACATTAATGTCACTGAACTTGATGAAGGCGCAGAAGGTTTCGATATTGTGCTTGAAAAACGCGATGCGAAGTTAAATACTGTTATGAGTAACAGTTTTGGTTTTGGTGGTGTAAATGCTTGTCTCATTTTCAAAAAATGGGAAAGCTAATGCAATAAGGAAGGCTTATGGATGCTCCCTCTAGCGCGTTTTTATGGGTAAAGGCGCTACATATTATTGCGGTTGTGTGCTGGTTTGCAGCACTGTTTTACTTACCGCGCTTGTATGTTTACCATGCAATGAGTAAAGATCAAGCAAGTTATGAAAGATTCCAAATTATGGAGCGTAAGCTTTATCGTGGAATTATGTGGCCAGCAATGATCGCAACACTTATTACAGCCCATTTTCTTGTAGATTGGGGGGATGCAACTCGACATTACCATGAAGCACTTTGGTTTTATTTCAAAGTTGGTTTAGTTGGGCTACTCATTATTTATCATTTTGTTTGTGGTTATTATCGAAAAAAACTCATAGATAATGCCCACTACAAAACACATAAATTTTGGCGAATGTTTAATGAGTTGCCTACCGTCATCTTATTTGCCGTCGTTATATTAGTTGTTGTAAAACCTCAGTTTTAACTGAGGTTTTTCTTATCTAGAAAGACAATAGACCATCTGTAATAACTTCATTTAGTACAAAAAAAGTTCTCACTTGCCTTACTCCCGGTAACGCAATTACTTTTTCACTGTGAAAACGGTTAAATTCAGAAAGATCTTTCACACGTAACTTTAAAAAGTAATCAACTTCCCCTGCCACTAAATAACATTCCAGTACATTAGGCAATTTTTTTACATGCGCCTCAAAATCCTCAAAACTATCTGGTGTAGAGCGATCTAAAACAACACCGACCAATACAACTGTCTCTTTTTGTACCATGACAGGATTAATAATTGCGCGAATATCAACAATTGCACCAATGGCAAATAAATTTTGAGTATGTTTCCAACAAGATGAGCTACTAATACCAACTATTTTTGCTAACTCTGCATTGGTTAAACGACCATTTTCTTGTAAAGCACGCATAATTTTCAAATCTAAACTAGACAGTTGAGTTGACTCTGCTTCTGCCATAAAAATTCTCCCAATATTTAGTTTGATTTATAAATATTATTACTCAAAAAGCAAAATTATTAAAATATTTTTATTCATTTTAACTAAAATTAGAAAGCACATTTTTTAAGTAAATTGATAAATTAGCCTCTTAAATACCCATAATAAAGTGACTTTATTCATGCTCAAACAATTCATTGATGATTTTTCCATTTCAGCAGCATTTGCGGGCATTGTTACTTTTATTATTGGTATTAGTGTTTCAGCTGTACTCATCATTGAAGGCGCTCAACACCTTGGAGCAAGCCCCGATCAAGTGTCATCATGGTTCTTAGCACTTGGTATTTCCATTGGCTTATCTGGTGCCATCTTATCTTGGAAGTATAAGTATCCCGTTGCAACCGCATGGTCTACTCCTGGTATTGCGCTTATTATTGCTTCGAGCCAACACTACTCTCTTGCAGAGGCTACAGGTGCATTTATTGCCTGTGGTGTACTCATTGCCATAACAGGTTTTTCAGGCATCTTTCAAAAACTACTCGCAAAAATTCCACTCAGTTTAAGTTGTGCCATGCTCGCAGGAATTTTACTTAAATTTGGGATTAACCTATTCATTCACTTACCAGACCAGTGGTTTTTTACTGTAGGTACATTACTGAGCTACTTTATATTAAAACGTGTTTTACCACGCTATAGCATCGTTTTCATGGTGTGCATTGCATTTATATTAAGCATGATATTTTGTCACGTTTCTTTTCCTGCCTTTTCCTTTCAACTGACAAAACCTATTTGGGTTACACCATCTTTTTCTTGGCAAGTCATTATCGGATTGGCTATCCCTTTATTTATTGTCAATCTTTCATCCCAGTTTTTACCTGGTATTGGTATGATTAAAAGCTACGGCTATACACCACACACAAATCAACTTGTAGGCTGGATTGGTATTACTCAAACATGCTTTGCACCTTTTGGTGCATTTTCTGTCTGTCTCGCTGCCATTAGTGCTGCCGTAAGCTTAGATAATCAAGTGCACCCAGACCCTAAGAAACGTTATATTGCAGGCATATGTTGTGGTCTCTGCTACATATTTATGGGAGTATTTGCACTTTATCTAACACATTTACTGCTTAACTTACCTCAACTTTTTATTACTACAGTCGCAGGCATTGCATTACTCGGTACAATTAGCCATAACATTGCAGTTGCCTTTGAAGATACCGAAAGTCGTGATGCTTCATTATTTACTTTCTTATTAAGTGCATCAGGCATACAAATATTAGGTATTGGTTCTGCATTTTGGGGACTTTTATTGGGTATTTTGCTATATAAATTTTTATCAAAGAAATAAAATTATTTTAATTATGAATAATATATAACCATATTAATATCATGATATGAAAAAATGACTATTTAGAGTATAATCACACGAAAGAGATAAAAAATATTTTAAATATACAAAGCGACGACGATGCTTAAACAAACCCTTCAATCTTGGCTACCTTCCTCTGAGAAAGTTGCGTCTTCTAAAATCATGAAACTTTTTGGAAGTCGTACTCGTGACCCTTTACTATGGTATATTAACCGTAGATCGATCTCTAGAGCTGTGTTGATTGGTGCATTCTTTGGACTTTTACCCATTCCCTTTCATAGTATTCTTATTATTCTTGCTGTCTTAATGCTTGAAGTGAATTTACCTATTGGACTGAGTCTTGCTTGGCTAACAAACCCCTTTACAATTGCACCCATTTTATATGTTGCATTCTGGATTGGCAGCAAAATATACCATGTACAAATGATTGATAAAGAAGTATTACTCACTACTTTTCATCAAGTTTCAGCATGGCTTTCCCACTTTGGTCACGGTTATGTAGATACAAGCATGACCAAAGTTTTATTTTCAGGCTTACTCATTGAAGCCTTATCCTTTTCACTCATTCTATATATTATCACGCTCTTATTTTGGCGTTGGAGTACCATTCATCAATGGCACAAACGTCATTATTTTCTAAAAACAAAGTAGCCTACATCCACTTCAAAGCTACCATCTTCTTGTATATGAAAGTGTTTTCTGACTTCATCCGATATACTCTGCTGTAAATATTGAATTGTATGAATGGCATGACTTGGTGTTTTCATACGTTCAACCCATGCTTTAAAATTAAGAGAAAGCTTTTGCTTTTCAATAAGCTCAACCGTTAAATCTGCACCTTCTGCAAGATTTATCCACTCTGCCAAGCTATAATCACGTACATGACTTGGATCACGAACAATTTCTATTGTTTGCAGAAATGTATCTAGCGCAGGTCTATTTGAACCAATAATATCTATCAAAATAAATACACCGCCATCACAAAGTACACGCTGAATTTCATGTATTGCTTGACGAATACTTTGCCAATGATGTGCAGAATAACGACTTACAACAAAATCAAACTCAGCATCTGCAAATGGAAGTTTTTCAGCAGGGCCTTGCTGAACTACAATATTTTTTATCTGCTTAGTCTCTGCTGTCGTCGCTACAGTTTCTAACATTTCTAAAGACAAGTCATATGCCACAACACTTTCTACAAAAGGAGCAATTTGATAAGAAACATGACCTCCTCCACAACCTAAATCTAAAACACGGCTTTGTTGCTTATTTGAGATTAAATTTATGATTTTTTTAAACTCAACTCCTTGAGCATGAACTTGACTATGCAAATAACTTACAGACTTATTTGCATACTGTTTTTGATTAATATCATGTTGTGTTTTCATTACCCATACTCGAGGCTTATCTTTTAAAACTAATTTAAACGATATATTTAATAAAAAAAATTTAAATATTTTTATTTATTTGAAAACTTATTTTTATATAAATTACATAATACAAAATTTTATTTTAAATGTTCCTATCTAAATTAATTTATAATATTTTTGCTATCTGCACCTTTTCACTATAAAACCAAAAGCTACTCAACGTATTTCATCAATAGAATTTATAGATAGCAAACTATTTAAATATAAAACTCTAGAAATAGATCATCACAAATAATCATTAAACACTAGGTGTTTCATGGCCAATGATAAACCGCGATATTTAGAAACACCCCCTAATTGGGCAGATGACGAAAGACCTGTTATTCCAGGTTCTCCACCTGCACTAGACCATCCAAAGTCTAAGAGATATCTATATTTTATTATTGGTACATTTATAGCCATTACTTCTGGTTTAAGTAATGGTTTTATTACTGCAAACCTTCCTCAACTACAAGGACAATATGGCATAACACCAACAGAAGGTGCTTGGTTACCTGCTGCCTATGTTATGGCAAATGTAAGTGCCAATCTCATTTTATTTAAGTCAAGACAACAATACGGTCTACGTGCTTTTACTGAAATTGGTTTATTGGGCTTTATTGCTGTAATGCTATTACACCTACTTGTTCAAAACTACCATATGGCTGTCTTTGCACGCTGTATTAGTGGCTTTGTTGCAGCACCACTTAGTTCTTTAGGCATGTATTACATCATGCAAGCTTTTGGTAAAGTACATCGCTTAAAAGGTCTATATTTAGGCTTCGGTTTTGGTCAACTGGGTATCCCGCTTGCATGGATTATTTCCCCTTACCTTGTCAATGTAAATAACTGGATAGACCTTTATACCTTTGAATTGGGACTCGCCATTTGTTGCTATGCCATGGTTGTCTCTTTAAAACTACCACGTAGCATACGTATAGCCGTTTTTGAAAAAGGTGATATTTTTACTTTTGCGTTACTTGCGCCAGGCTTCGCTTGTCTTTGTATTGTCTTAACACAGGGACCTTTACTATGGTGGTTTGATGCCCCATGGCTAGCTTATACACTCATTATTGGCTTTACACTCATTGTTTTTGGGTTTTTCTACGAACACCATAGAACAAACCCACTCATTATGACGCGATGGTTAGGTACTATACCTATGATTCGCTTTATTTTTGGTGCTTTCTTCCTACGTTTTTTACTTTCTGAACAAAGCTATGCTGCGGTTAACTTTCTAAAAACAGTAGGTATGGGGCCCGATCAATTTGTTGGTTTATATACTGTTATTTTTATTGCGATTATTTGTGGTGTTGTTTTTAGTGCACTCACTTTTTCACGTGAAAGAACTGTTTTACACTTATTGCTTGCGACTTTTCTAATCCTCATCGCAAGTCGTTTAGATGCTCATCTAACGAGTGATGTACGCCCTGAGCATTTTTTCTATAGCCAATTCCTAATTGCTTTTGCAAATGGTGTATTTATTGGGCCATTGCTTCTCACTGGTATGGGTAAAACATTACAACAAGGCTCTAATTATGTTGTCACATTTATTGTTTTATTCTCAGCAACACAAAACTTTGGCAGCCTCATTGGCTCTTCTTTTTACAATACATACCAAAAACATCAAGCACAGGTATATCAGGTCGATATTGACCGCACAATGAATGCAACTGACCCAAATGTCATTAACCGTATTAATCAATATAAAGCAAAATACACAGCGAATATTACAGACCCACTGCAAGTACAAGGGCAAGCGATTAAATCTCTAGCTCAAATTGCAACTCGAGAGTCGCAAGTTCGTGCATATAATGATGTCATTAACCTAAATAGTTGGATTGCTATCATTTTATTTATTTGGACAAGTTTTAATATATTCTGGGATAAATTTTATGCATCCCGTAAAAAGAATGCCTAACATTTTGAGTAAAAAAACATGAGTAATACACAAGATACTGAACAAAAAAATGCAAAAAAAATGGATGACTCCAATATACAAATTAAGTCGATCCCTCATGTTGGAAAGCTCATTAAAACAAAGAAATCGACCCTTATTTTAATGTTTTTTATTCTACTAATTGGTATTTCAGCAATTTTATGGGCATGGCGTTTAGGGCCTTTTAATAGCCCAGTACAACAAACAGATAATAGCTATATTAAAGGTCAAACTACTGTATTATCTTCGCAGATTAATGGCTATATTCAAGAAGTCTTAGTCAATGATTTTGACCATGTAAAAAAAGGTCAACCACTTATTAAAATCAATCCCGATCGCTATGACCAACAAGTCATTCAAGCAAAGGCCAATGTAGATCAGGCTAAAAATGCCTTTAGAAACCAAAATCAGGCCATTGAGCAGCGTAAAGCCGATATTGTTGCAGCAAAAGCAAAAATCTCGCAAGCAAATGCGCAGTATGAACTTTCATTACAACAGTTACATCGCTATCAGCAACTTGGTAATACCGGTGCTGTTTCCAAAACAGAATATGACTCTGTAGATGCTTCAGCCAAAAATAATTTAGCATTATTGCAACAGGCTCAAGCCAATTTAAATGTAGCACAAGAAGCACTTAAAACAGCACAGGTTGCACAAATTGGTTTAAATGCTCAAGTTCAAAATAGCCAAGCGGCTTTAGATCAAGCTGAAATTACGAAAAACTATGCAATTATTAGTGCACCCATGGATGGACAGCTTGGCGAAGTTACTCCCCGACTTGGACAATATGTTGCAGCAGGCACACAATTATTATTTCTTATCCCACCAAAACGTTGGGTAATTGCAAACTTCAAAGAAACACAAATGGATCATATTCAAATTGGTCAAAAGGCATCGTTTACTGTAGATGCGCTTAACCATCAAAAGTTTACAGGTCATGTAGAACAAATTTCACCCGCAGCAGGCTCAGAATTTAGTGTACTAAAAGCAGATAATGCAACAGGTAATTTTACGAAAGTCGTGCAACGTATTCCTGTCCGTATTAGTATTGATGCAAATCAAAAAGACCTTTCACGTTTAAGTCCGGGAATGTCTGTTGAAACTTCTGTAAATACTCACACAGCCTCATAAATATTTATGTTTCAAAATATACAAAGGAATACACCTATTGAACATATTGGTGTAAAACACGGCGTTCGTATAGATATGAAACGCCTAGACCAAATTCACCCTTATATTTCAGGCAACAAATTCTATAAGCTTAAATACAATTTTCTAGAAGCTAAACAGAAAGGCTATACAAGCATCCTTACCTTTGGTGGTGCATACTCCAATCATATTGCTGCAACTGCTTATGCAGCAAAACAATATGGCTTTACAAGTGTAGGTATAATTCGTGGTGAAGAATTGGTACATCAACCATTAAACCCAACGCTTAATTTTTCTCATCAAATATGTAGTATGCAGCTCTCTTTCGTTTCAAGAGCGACATATAAAGAACGCCATACCTTATCTTACTTAGAAGAATTACAACGTAAATATCCAAATACTTACATTATCCCCGAGGGTGGAACAAACACATTTGCTGTTCAAGGCTGCAAAGAAATACTCACAGATCATGATTTACAACATTATGATGTCATTTGTTGTGCGGTTGGCACAGGTGGAACATTAACAGGTCTTATTGAGTCGACATCATCTCCATGTAAAATTTTAGGCTTTTCAGCACTAAAAGGAGACTTTCTCAAACAAGAAATTAGACAGCTCACGCAAAAAAACCATTGGGATATTACAGATGATTACTGCTTTGGTGGATATGCTAAAACAACACCTGAACTCATCGAATTTATACACATGTTTGAACATGAATATAATATTCCCTTAGAGCCTATATATACAGGAAAAATGTGCTATGGGGTCTTCAACCTGATTCATAAACAATACTTCCCAAAAGGTACACGTATTTTGCTCATCCATACAGGTGGTCTACAAGCAAAATCTAGCTTAATGTAACGACAGTTTATTTGAAATACCGTATAATTCAGCGCTTTTCTTCAACGGCAGAATGTCATGACACAACAAAATTTTGATGTAATTGTTTTGGGTGCAGGTGCAGCAGGCCTTATGCTTGCAGCACATGCAGGTCAACGTGGTCGTTCTGTATTAGTTTTAGAAAAAGCCAATAAAGTTGGGAAAAAGATACTCATGTCAGGTGGTGGCAAGTGTAATTTCACCAATTTATATGTCGAACCTGATAACTATATTAGTCATAATCCTCACTTTGTAAAATCTGCGCTTTCACGCTATACGCAATGGGATTTTATTGGTCTAGTCTCTGACTACCACGTAGAATATGAAGAGCGAAAACATGGACAGCTTTTTACCACAAAAGGCTCGAAGCATATTCTTAACTTACTACTTGACCAATGTACAAAAACACAGCAAGTCAATATTGAAACAGATCATGAAGTGACGCATGTTTGTCAGTTAGACAACAATAGCTTCCAAGTAACGACAAATCGAGGGGTCTTCTTCGGTCAATCACTCGTTATTGCGAGTGGTGGTCTTTCTATCCCTACTTTAGGAGGTTCAGGTATTGGCTATGATATTGCCAAACAGTTTGGACATCATATTTATCCAACACGTGCAGGTCTCGTTCCCTTTACATTTTCAGACTATATTAAAGACCTAGCTATTCGCTTGAGTGGCAATGCCCTAGATGTAACCCTCTCCCATCCGCTTAAATCTTTTACAGAAGCATTATTATTTACCCATCGTGGTTTAAGTGGTCCAAGTGCATTACAAGTTTCTAACTATTGGCAGCATGGTGAGTCACTCACAATAAACTTTTTCCCAACACTCGATTTAGTAAAAATCTTTCAAGATAAGAAATGTGAACAGCCTAAAGTACTCCTTAGAACCATATTATCTACATATACCACTAAAAGCATTACTCATGAGCTTCAACAAATTTTTTGGTTACAAGAAGCAGAAACAGCAATTGGGCAAATAAGTGACCAACGACTTATAGAGATTGCCAAACAGCTACATACATTTGCTGTAAAACCCTCGGGAACAGAAGGCTATAGAACTGCTGAAGTAACTTTAGGTGGTGTTGATACAACTGAAGTATCATCAAAAACAATGGAAAGTAATAAAGTAAAAGGGTTGTTTTTTATTGGTGAGATTTTAGATGTAACAGGTCATTTAGGTGGGTTTAACTTTCAATGGGCTTGGTCATCTGCAGCTGCCGCTGCAGAGTATGTATAGATTAATTATTTGTTGCATCATTACTATTTGTTGTTGCTGTCTCTGATGATGATTTACCTTCTTCACGAGAGGCATTCTCTGTTGATGGTGTATGATCGACAGATGCAACAATATCCTTAGGCTGTTCACTCGCATGGGTATGCTCACTTGATGACTCAACATTTGAGTTTTCATTATCTGTGAACGTGGTTTGATATTCAGGTTGCTTAAAAATCGCTTTATATGCTGAATATAAAACACCTGCTGTAATTCCTGTAATCACCAATGGTCCTAAAAAACGACCTGGTTTTTTATTTTCACGACTCATAAGACACTCCTAAACAATTAAAAAGTTCGATCACTCTAAAGTGATCGAACCCATGAAATATAACCCATTATGGTGTATTAACCATTTGGATTTTCATTTGTTGAATTCGTTTCATTCAACTTTGGCGCAGAGCTTACCTCAGTTTTATCTTCTGTTTCTTTCTTTGTACCTAAAGCACAACCTTCTGATTTTGCTTTATCCATAAGATCTGTAAGAAGACGTTCCGCAGGTTGACGACCACCTAAACCAAATGCAAGTGCAAAAGCAACAGCAACAGCACCTAGAGTTAAACCAAATGCAAGGTTTACAATTGAATCTGCAATGCCCATTGCACGTAAGCCCATTGCAAGTACTAAGCCCATGATTAACACACGAACTAAGCAACCTAACCAACGAGAGCTTTTGTATTCGCCACGTTGAACAATGTTCGCAACAACATTTGCAAGCCAGAAACCAATAACGAGAATAACTGCACCAAGTAAAATATTTGCACCGAACTCAATAAAAATTGAGATAAGATGACTAACTTGGTCAAATCCTAGACGATTTGCCGCTTCAGAAACTGCAAATAACATTGTAAAGAATACAATTAAAGAACCTACAATGCCTGAAACTTTTGTTGTTCCCATGAAACGTTGAGCATCAACTTTTGCAGGAAGCTCATCTACACCAGTTCCAGAAAGTACATCTTTAACAAGGTTTGCAACAAAACGTGATACTACATAAGCAATAATCAGAATTAGACCAGCTGCAATAATATTTGGAATTGCAGACATAATTTGATTTAACATTGCTGTTGCAGGATCAGAAATTGCCTGAATCCCTAATGCTTCGAATGCAACAATTAATGAAGTAATCATAATTAGAGCAGAAACAAAAGAACCTAGAACTTTTGCAATGCCTGTGTTTTTAAACAAACCAAATTTTTCAACTTGTGCTTGTAAACCAAAGCTATTAATCAAACCTTCAATAATACCGCGTACAATTTTTGCTAGAATATAACCAACAAAAACAATAACACCAGCAATAAAGATATGAGGAAGGAAGCCTACAGCTTCATTTACCATATTTTGAACAGGAACAAGTAGACCTGTTAAGCCTAAAATAGACAATACAATTGGTAAAAATAGAAGTAAAATCAACCAGTAAATAATATCTGCAATATTTTCACTAATTGGTTGAACACCAACTTCTCCACTGAGTTTTTCATCAAGCTCAGTTTTTGCAAGTAAATTGCTTAGACCTGCTCTCGCTAAACGCGCAACAACCCAACCAATTACACCAATAACTGCTGCTGAAATTAGATTTGGAATGAAGACCAATACCTGCGTTACCATGGCACTAAATGGGCCACTTACGCTATTAATATTCAACACATTAAATGATGCAACGACAGCAATAATCAGGATAAACCAAAAAACAAATTTTGATATTAGACCCTCATAATCAGACTCAGGCGTTTGACCTGTAGCTGTAGATAAACGCTTATTTGTATCAATCGCATTAAGTGCTTTTTTAACACCCGCAGCAATTGCAAGCGCCAATACCCAACCGATAACAAAAATTATGATTGCGCCAAGTATTGGTTGGAATTGACTCCAATAATAATGGAAATCAAGCCCCCCTTGCATACTTTTCAGATAGTCATCCATATTATTATAACCTCTTGTTTTTATTACACATTTATATAAGCATCTTTATATTAAAACAAAGTGCATTATTTCTTTAGCATTCATTCTTCGTATTAGCTTATAACTGTAACACTATAAAAACAATATCATTTATTAAAGAAACCGAGATACACATCACAATAATATCACTGTAAGCCTATTCGATTATCCTGTTTTTATATGTATTTTATGGCTATATCGTCAATAATTTATTAGAGATATAACCTACCCTAACCTCATGACTTCTTTATAAGTATACAGCTATCTACTCATAATCAAAAAGATGATAACAATAAGTATAAAAATAATTTAAAAAATTTAGTTCTATCCCAAATCCAAGTATGCTTAGTTTTTAAGCAAAATTTCAGTGCGTCACTTTTAATATTTATAATAGTCTGAAGTAGAATACGCTGAATATTACTATATTCTTTTTAAAATGAGTTATAATTGCGCGCTCACTTTTATCTGACCCTTTTATATGCCATATAAGCTACAAGCTGTTTCTCTTGATTTAACAACTGACGTGACGCATGAGTGCTATCTTCACTACACACGTGATCAGCATATGATTGGTGTGATGAAGTTTTATAAAGAGGGCTACCAGCTTAAATGGGAAGACTTAGAGTATATTAGACGTCGTACAGAAGAATTTTCCGTGATGCCATATCCCGATTGTATTGTTGCAATGATTGTCGATATTCGAGATGTTGCACCATTTATAGATCAGGATGTACCAATTATCCCATGGCGACTTGTCGATGAAGAGTGCCCTATTCGCATCGTTGTTCCACAAGATCGACTTGAATTCTACAGTGGTTTTTTCGAACCGACTTGGCTCACCTCAAGTATAGATACCGCACTTTCAGAAATCCGTACATTTATGGATATGTTCGTTCATTAACATAATTAGAGATTACATTTCTTATTACTTATTGGGGTGATTATTTTGATAGTGCTGAATGTAGTATTCAATATCCTTATCATCATACCCAAGTAACCGCCCTACTTCACGTTCCAAATTGGGACAAAATCCTTTTTGCTTAATTTCGGCCAAAACCTCTACAAATCTCAGTACATTCTTAGACTCAGGTTGCTGTGAAATAATGTAATGAATCACCTGATACATTTTTCCATCTAAACCTTTTAAAAACAGATCATATTTAATCGTCTTACAGTGTAATCTACCACTTTTAAGATATGGCTTAAATGCATCTGGCACTTCACTATCTGTATAAAACAATGCCAATTCTTTTTTATTCTGTAGCATTAATTCTAATTCTTTGCCTTCATGTGGTCCTAAAGATGGGTGTGCCATAATATTTTACCAATAGTTTTCAACAGCAATATTACCCACACCACGGCGGTTCATTGTTAAACCACGTGCTTTGAGTGCTTCTTTCGTGTCCTCTACCATTTGAGGGTTACCACACAGCATTATGTGACTTGATGATGAGTCAAAATTACGTCCTGCTACTTTTTCTAATTGACCATTTTCAATCAGAACAGGTAGTCGATGGTGCAACTCTGCCAACTCATCGCGCGTAATAATTGGAATAAATTTAAAGCCCTGATGCCCTTCACCAAATGTTTCAGCCACTGCTTGAATTTTTTCTACATATGCCAACTCATCTTGTGTGCGCACGCTATAAACGAGATAAATATTTGCATAACTCTGCCAAGTTTCAAATTCCTGTAGCATTGACAAAAATGGCGCAAGCCCTGTACCTGTACCTAAAAGCCATAAATCCTGAGGTGCAGGCTCTTGATACCGTGCCAAAGTTAAAAAACCATATGGAATTTTTTCTAAATATAAATCATCACCCACTTGTAGGTCTTTCAACCGTGAAGTGAATGCACCATCAGGTACAACTATTGAAAAAAACTCCAAAGTTTCATCGTAAGGAGATGATACAATTGAATAAGCACGAACAACCAATTCACCATCGACTTGTATACCAATACGCGCAAACTGCCCTGCGGTAAACTTAAAATGTGCAGGTCGAGTCATGGTAAAACTAAATAAATTGGTTGCCCAACGATGTACAGATAGAACTTTTTCGACACTAAATTTTTCAGAAGTCATGTTTTCAAGGTGCATGAAAATGTAGCTCCATGTTAGCATGACCACAGAAATTTTGATATTTTTACAATTAAGGCTTCAACCCATGCGCATGACCTTACGCCAATTGGCTGTATTCGTAGCCGTAGCTCAAGAAGGAACGGTCACCAAAGCAAGTGATGCGGTGAAATTGACACAAAGTGCGGCAAGTATGGCATTAGCTGACCTAGAAGATGGTCTAGGTGCACCGCTATTTGATCGACTTGGAAAAAGACTACAACTCAATGATTTAGGAAGATTTTTACTTCCTCAAGCCTTAGAAATTTTAGGCCGTTGTGAGTCTTTTGAACAAATTGCAAAAGGTGAATTACAAAGTATAGATCTTCGTTTAGGTGCAACACTCACCATTAGTGACTACCTCATGCCAGACTTAATGGCAGGTTTTTTAGGTCAGCACCCCCAAGCCCACTTACAACTTCAAGTGGGCAATACACGCCAAATGATTGAAGCGGTGAGTCAATTCCAACTCGATCTCGCACTTATTGAAGGTTCATGCCACCTTCCACAACTGCATACTATTCATTGGCGTGATGATGAGTTATCTGTTTGCTGCTCTCCTGACCATCCTCTTGCCCAGTTAGATCGACCGCTCACTATTAAAGATTTTGAAAACATTGAGTGGATCTTACGTGAAGAAGGTTCAGGTACACGCGATGTCTTTAATAATGCTATTTTAAAAGATTTGGACAGTGCCAACATTCGTTTAACGCTTGGACACAACGAAGCAATTCTAAAAATTATTGCAGGTGGCTTAGGTTTATCTTGTATTTCTAAACTTGCACTGAAACCTATGCTACAAACAGGACAACTGGTTGAATTAATCACCCCATTTTGGGAGCTCAAACGTCCACTCTATATGCTCATTCACCACCATAAATATCAAGGCCCGGGTTTAAAAGCATTTAAGAAGTTCTGTGAGGCACAAAGCGCATTGCAAATGTAAATAAAAAAGGCACATATTATGTGCCTTTTTTATTTGCTCAACACGTGTACTTAGTCTTTTTGGACACTACCAAAAATTTTATCGCCTGCATCGCCAAGACCCGGAACAATATAACCTTGCTCATTTAAACCTTGATCTACAGAAGCCGTAAAAATACGTACATCTGGATGATGTGCTTCAACTTTTGCAATCCCTTCAGGTGCAGCAACTAATACCATCACACGAATATCTTTACAGCCACTTGCTTTTAATACATCAATGGCAGCAATCAGTGAGTTTCCTGTAGCTAGCATTGGATCAATAATCATAGCAATACGGTTAGCAACATCGGGTACGAGCTTTTTATAATAAGTACGTACTTCTAATGTTTCTTCATCACGCTCTAAACCAAGCACACTCACTTTTGCACTTGGAATAAGATTTAAAAAACCATCCAACATGCCTATACCTGCACGTAGAATAGGAACAACGGTAATTTTTTTGCCTGCAATGCGCTGTGTCGTTACTTTTCCTGCCCAACCATCAATTTCTTGATCAACCACAAGCAAGTCTTGCGTTGCTTCATATGTCAGTAACATCGTTACTTCTTGTGAAAGCTCACGAAAGTTTTTTGTACTGATATTTGCACGGCGTAACAAGCCAATTTTATGTCGAATCAGTGGATGACGAATTTCTTGGATTGGCACGAGGAACACCCTAAAAAATAGCTCAAATTAGACATAGTATAACGAGTTTTTATTAGAAATAAAAAAGCCCTCATCACTGAGAGCTTTTAAATGATTAAATAATCGTATTAATGATTAAATAATACAGTTTGAATAGGTGCTAAAACTTGAGATGCAGTTGAAATTTTAAGAACTGGGTCTGGATATACACCAATGAGCAATACCAAGACTGCGCAAAGTAATACCATAACTCCCCCTGCCTTTTGCCCCCAATGATGAGCCGCATCAATTTTTACATGTTTCGGTGGTGTCATATACATAACGACGGTTACACGTAAATAATAATATAACCCGATACCACTACCTACAATAATCATGGCTGCTAAGAACCAGTGCCCTGCATCTACAGTTGCTTTAATAAGCATAAACTTACCAATAAAGCCTGCAGTTAACGGAATACCCGCCAAAGACAACATCATCACTGTAAGTGTTGCTGTTAAAACTGGACGGCGCCAAAACAAACCTGTATATGCAGATAGCCCTTCCGCTTCACCCGTTTCTTTATATGGACTAGACATAAGTGTGACCACACCAAAAGCACCAATGGTCGTCAGTACATAAGTAATCATGTACATATTTAAGCTGTCTAAACTAAAGTAATTCTTGCTGACAAATGCCACCAATAAATAACCAAAGTGAGCAATCGATGAATATGCCAAAATTCGCTTTAAATTGGACTGACGTACTGCAAGTAAGTTCCCCGCTAAAATCGAAAGTACGGCAATAATAGATAGAATAAAGGTAATTGATGCAATCATTGCACCCGATGCAAGTAAATACCTCACCAATAAACCAATTGTGCCTACTTTCGCTGCTGTTGCTAGGAATGTAGCAAGCGGTGCAGGCGCACCTTGATACACGTCAGGTGTCCATTTATGAAATGGTGCTAAAGACAACTTAAATGAAACTGCAAAAATAATCAGACCCACACCAAGAATGACCATTGGATTGCCTGTTTGAATTAAATGCAATAACTGCTGAAAGCCATTATAGAAAGATAATGTTCCTGTATAGGCATAAATATATGCGATACCCATCAGTAACATTGCAGATGCAGTCGCAGATAAAATTAAATACTTAATTCCAGATTCAAGCGATTTTTCACGCTCATGTGTATATGCGACCAACCCATAAATAGGTACAGACATCAGCTCTAAACTAATAAAGAATGATGCATAATGACTGCTTGCAACCATGAGCATTGCACCAACTACAGACAGCAACATGAGCATATAAAGCTCTTCTTTATTGTTGTTATAACCTTCAATATATGCATGAGATAACGTACAACATGCCAATGCTGCAATTAGAATAAGTAATTGATACAGCATCGTAAATGGGTCGACAACAAACATACCCATAATGTCTGCTGGTTTAAAACCACCACCAAACATGGTCATTAAAATAGAGAGTCCAGCCAAGTTCAAACCAATGACCGATACTGTTGCAATTAAATGATGATTACGTTTAATGGCCGTAATAACCATGACAATCACAGAAGTTATTGCAACAATAAGTACAGGTGCAAGTGGCATAAATGCAGAGTAATTCATTATTGGACCTCCACATGGTCAAGTTGGGTCGCTGCTTGTTGCATGACTTCAACACTGTTGTGCACAGGAATATAACTGTTGGCCAACCAATGCATCGTAGAGTTTGAAATATCTAGGAATGTTTGTGGAAATAATCCCAACCATACCAATCCAACCACACAGATCATGAGTAAGCTAATCTCACGTACACTTAAATCTTTCAGTGGATGAGGATAATGCTCTTGCTGTGCCTCATTCGGTTTACCAAATAAAGTTTTATGAATGAGAATCAGACCATATAAGCCCGCAAAAACAAGACTAGCGGCTGCAATAATTGTGAACTTTGGAAACTTTGCATAAGAACCCATAAGAATAAGGAACTCACCAATAAAGTTACCTAATCCCGGAATACCTACCAATGCGGCTACAAAGAACATGAGGAAAAATGGTAAATAACGGAATTGACCGCGCATACCACCCATCAAGCGTAAATCACGCGTGTGTAGACGCTCGTAAATTTGACCACACATAATAAATAGTGCCGCAGATGATAGACCATGTGCCAACATCATGATCATAAGACCTTGATAACTTAAAACACTTCCTGCGTAGACTGCAAGAATCACAAAGCCCATATGTGAGATTGAGGTATATGCCAATAAACGTTTCATATCGGTTTGTTGGTAAGCACACCATGCACCGTAAAAAATACCAATTAAACCAAATACAATTGCTGTATCGGCAAATTGTGCCGACGCTGTTGGAAAAAATGGAATAACGAAGCGTAAAAGACCATACGCTGCGGTTTTAATTAGAATACCTGCCAAGTCCACTGAACCTGCTGTTGGTGCTTGAGCATGAGCATCGGGCAACCAACCATGTAGAGGAAATACTGGCAACTTCACCGCAAAACCAATAAACAGACATAACATAAAACCAAAAGCGAACTCTGGTGGTAAGTTATGTGCAACTTGCATGAGGAAACTGTAGTCGAAGCTCACCACACCATTGGTTAATATATAGCCCCAAACAACAAGCCCTAAAATCCCAATGAGCATAATGAGTCCGCAGACTTGGGTATAAATAAAGAACTTGGTGGCAGCATATACTCGCGATTTTCCTTGCTCGCCTTTATGTCCCCACAATGCGATAAGGAAATAAATTGGAACAAGCATCATTTCCCAAAAGAAGAAAAATAAGAATAGGTCGATGGCAAGAAATACACCAATCACCCCACCTAAACTCCATAAAAGGTTTAAGTGAAAGAAGCCCACATTCTTTTGAATTTCTCCCCAAGAACATCCGACAGCCAAAATACCTAACAGTGCAGTCAATCCAACCATCATTAAAGATAAGCCATCGACAGCCAAGTGAATACTAATACCTAGACTGGTAATCCATGGCACATGAAATTCAGATGCAAATACAGGTTGTGCTGAACCCAGTTGAAAATGGTAGTTGCCTTGACTCCATAACACGAGCGTTAGTACAAAAGTGAGCACCATACCAATCATGGCAATCCAACGTGGTAAATGCTGATCGACTTTATCGACACACCAACACAGAAAACCTGCAACAAAAGGTACAAGAATCAGTGCGGGTAAAATTAAATTGTTTTCCATTTTATTTCCCCACAATCTGAACAGCGATCAAGATGATCAGTAACACCACCACGCCAAAGGACATACTTGATGCATACTCACGCAACGATCCTGTTTGACGTGAACTTGTAAAACCACTCCCTGCTTTTACAATTGCAGGCAATACGAGCCATAAGCGATCGACTGGGTCACAGCCAAACAATTTGGCAAATAACAAATATGGCTTCACGAATACAATGTTATATAACGCATCAAAACCAAATGCATTTTCTAAGATATGCACAAGGCCTGCACCGAACCAAGTTTTAGCAAATGATTTGACAGCACCATAAGCAAAGACAAACAGTCCGACACCCACCGCCAAGCCAATTAAGGCAATAATCACAGCAGTGTGCTCAGCAGAATGAATGGCGCTTTCAGCCTGTTCAGGAATAAGAAATTGAGGAATACTTGCAGACGTTAATAGGTTTGCAACAGGTGTTTTTAAGAAACCACCAACAAACGTAGACAATACAAATAAAATAGATAATGGCGCCCAATACGTCACACCATGAATCGCATGTGCATGGGTTTTTTCTTTGCCAAAAAATACAATCCAAATTAGACGGAACGTATAAATTGAGGTTAAGAATGCACCTGCAACACCTACCCAATACAATGTATTGTATAAAGGCAAATTGCTTAACATACCATGTGCATACACTGCACCTAAAATGGCATCTTTAGAGAAGAAACCGACCGTAATAAATGGAATTGCAGCAAGTGCACCGCCACCAATTACAAAACATGCAAATACAAATGGAATCTTCTTCCACAAACCACCCATTTTAAAAATGTTTTGCTCGTGGTGGCAGGCTAAGATGACTGCACCTGAAGATAAGAATAACAATGCTTTAAAGAACGCATGTGCAAGCATATGAAATAAGCCTGCTTGATATGCTTCTGCACCCACAGCCATAAACATATAGCCCAACTGACTCATGGTCGAATAGGCTAAAATACGCTTAATGTCTGTTTGTACCAGTGCCGCAAAGCCCGCAACCAATAAAGTGACTGCACCTGTCACAGAAATAAACTGCAACACTTCAGGTGCCATTTCAAATACTGTATGTGTACGGCAAGTGAGATAAACCCCTGCTGTTACCATTGTCGCAGCGTGAATTAAAGCCGAAACTGGCGTTGGCCCCACCATTGCATCTGCAAGCCATGTTTGTAGTGGAATTTGTGCAGACTTACCTGCAGCACCCAAGAACAACATGAGTGCTGTCCAAAAAGCTAAATTATGCTGACCTGCATACACATCATACGCATGCGTTACAATCGTTTGAATATGTAATGTGCCGAACTGTTGATACAACAAAAAGAGTGCGATTAATAAGAATACATCACCGACACGCGTCACGGTAAATGCTTTAATTGCAGCCCATCCATTAGACGGGTTGGCATAGTAAAAACCAATAAGTAGATACGAGCATAACCCCACGCCTTCCCAACCAAGGAATAGGAGTGCCAAGTTATCTGCAAGTACCAATACCAACATGCTTGCAACAAACAGGTTAAAATATGAGAAGAAACGTGCGTAACCTTCATCGCCTCGCATATACCATGATGCAAAGATATGAATGAGAAAGCCTACACCTGTAATCATTCCCATCATAAGTAGCGATAAGCCATCAAGCTGTAAGTTAATGCCTGGTGCAAACCCATTGACATCGAACCATGTCCATAAATGCTGAACAAAAACAGATTGACCACTACCTACAAAACTGATGCCTGCAATCACAGCAAACAATGCTGATAAACCAACTGAACCTACACCAATAATTGCAGCTGTATTTTCTGAAAGCTTGTCACGCCCAATGGACAATAAAATAAAACCAATGAGCGGAAATAGTACTGTTAAAAATAGAAAATTCATCCGCGCATCTCACTGGCTGCATCCACATCTAAATGATGGAATCTGTGATAGAATTGAAGCACAAGTGCCAATCCAATACATGCTTCTGCCGCAGCAAGCGTCAGTATTAGAATGAACATAATTTGCCCATCTGCTTGTCCCCACACACTGCCAGCCAAAACAAAGGCCAAAGCAGCAGCATTCATCATGATTTCTAAACTCATCAAAATGAATAAGAAGTTACGGCGAACCATCACACCATAAAAGCCCAATGCAAAAAGAATAGTCGCAACGATCAAGCCATGTTCTAAAGGAATATTACCCATGACTTTGCTCCTTTTCTTCTGTTGGTTCACGTTTACCTAAATGAAAGGCAGCAACCAATGCAGCCAATAGCAACATTGCAGCAACTTCTACCAATAAAACATATTGCGTAAATAGTGCTTTCCCGACATCTTGTGCACTAATTAAATTTGTGCCAAGCACAGCACCTTTTGTGTTGTAGTCACTGCCGAGCATCCATACCAACGTTAAACCAAGTAAGAAACTCATTAATGCAGGAATAGCCCATGCATCCGAGCTTAACCACTTTCTCTCTTGCTCCATGGTGTGCTGACCAAGATTCAGCATCATCACCACAAAGACAAAAAGAACCATAATTGCACCTGCATACACAATCACTTCGAGCGCACCTGCAAACGGCGCACCGACTGTCATGAAAATACCTGCAACGGCAAGCAGAGAAACAATCAGACAAAGCAAAGCATGTACAGGGTTCGTATTCGTAACAACCCGAATGGTTGAAACAATGGCCACGACTGCCATCAAATAAAATGGCCAAATCATGGTAATAAACTCCGTACATCTACAGGTTTCGATTCTTTTTGTGCTTCACCCTTATCTTTACCTGCAACCGCCATTCCTGTTACACGATAAAAATTATAATCTGGGTATTTGCCCGGCCCTGAAATCAGTAAGTTTTCTTTTTCATAAACCAAGTCTTGGCGTACATACTCACCCAATTCGAAATCGGGTGTGAGCTGAATTGCCGTGGTTGGACATGCTTCTTCACACATCCCACAAAAAATACAACGTGAAAAATTTATTCGGAAAAATTCAGGATACCAACGTCCATCTTCTTTCTCTGCTTTTTGTAATGAAATACATCCGACAGGACATGCCACCGCACAGAGGTTACATGCTACACAGCGCTCCTCTCCATCGGGGTCACGAGTCAAAACAATACGACCACGATAACGCGGAGGAACAATGTCTTCTGCAGGTACGTCTGGGTATAAAATGGTGTCACGCTTACGTGTTGCATGGCTAAACACCATCCACAACGAACGCACGATTGAGCCAACACCAGCTAGAATTTTAATCATTAAATGCTCCCTGCTGTTTTAGGCTGAATGTCTAAGTAGAATGACAGCACCTGTCACCAAAAGGTTAACGAGTGCAAGTGGCAAACATACTTTCCAGCCAAAATTCATGACTTGGTCATAGCGTGGGCGCATCAATGAACCGCGCGCAAGAATAAACATCATGACAAAAAATGCTGTTTTGAGAATGAACCAAAGCGCTGCTGGAATAAACGGTATATCAAGATTAAATGGCGCTAACCATCCACCAAAAAACAGCGTCACAATTAATGCTGATATCACAATAATATTGACGTATTCAGCAACGAAGAACATGCCCCACTTCATACCACCATATTCGACATGGTAGCCTTCGGAAAGCTCTTGTTCTGCTTCAGGTTGGTCAAATGGATGACGGTGCGTTACTGCCACACCTGCCACCACAAACACCATAAAACCAATGAACTGTGGAATAATGTTCCACATATCGCGCTGTGACTCGACGATATCTCTTAAATTAAATGAGCCTGCAATCGCAACCACACCCATTAAAGAAATACCTAAGAACACTTCGTAAGAAATGGTTTGTGCCGATGAACGCAGTGCACCTAATAGTGCATATTTATTGTTTGATGACCAACCACCAAACAGTACTGCATAGACTGCTATTCCTGCCATGCCCATAAAAAAGAGCAAACCAATATTCATATCGGCTACCCCTAAATAAGGACTGATTGGAATAATCATAAACGATAAAACAGCTGTTGCCATTGCGACCGCAGGTGCGAGTCGGAATGTCAGTTTATCTACAAATTTAGGTGTCCAATCTTCCTTGAACATAATCTTAAGCATGTCTGCCACAATTTGTAGCGAACCAAAAGGCCCAACACGGTTTGGCCCATAACGGTCTTGCCACAACGCAAGCAAACGGCGCTCAATAAACGACATTAAGGCCGCACAAACCACCACAACCAATAAAATAATAACTGCTTGAATTACACTGTATGCAACAGGCCAGTCTGTTGCCCACTGCGGAAGTACACGTAAAGTTTCGTTCATGCCTGTGCTCCCAACGAAAGTGCTACAGGCTCTGCCCAAGAAACTGTCGGTGCTTGCCCAATTGGATAACCAATATACCCTTCAGGCAAATAGTCAATGACATGCACAGGCAACGAAATACGGCTTTCACCGACTTGAATCGTAACTTGCTGTCCATCTTGAATATTTAACCGTTTTGCATCGTGCTCACCCAAGGCAAACGTTGCCTCTGGAATACGTGATTGCATGGCAGGTGTTTTAATACTGAATTCGCCTGATGCAAAAATATGATGCATTGGAATAAGATGGAAGCTGTCTGTACGTTGGCTGGTCGCAACTGGTGTTACATAGTGGCGTGCAGGACGTTTCGGCAAAAGATCGAAAAGTCGAATACCTGAATCACCCCCTTTAAGATGGCCACCCACTTCATCCTGATATTTATTCCAAGATTGCGGTGAGTTCCAACCCGGTGCCCATGCAAACGGCACAAGTGATGATGCATCTTGTGGCCCTACATAGCCTTCCATAGAGAATGTAAGTGCAGAGTCTAAATCTACAGGCTGTTTTGGCTCATGTACTGAAATTGGCGCACGCATAGCAGTACGACCTGAGTAACGTCTTGGTTCTCGCGCTACTTTTAAACCATGAACACGATAACCTGCATTTGGTGCAACATCTTGAATCGCTTCAAGCGTTGGCACTTGTTTCACAATATGCTCAATCACATCATCTAAGACAGTCCATGACACTGACTGACCACGCAATCCCGTTTGAATTGCATGCAACCAACGCCAAGATTCTTTAATCGCATATTCAGGTTTGTAGTAACTTGGATCATAGACTTGATAAAAACGTTGTGCGCGCCCTTCTTGACTAACAACCGTACCATCACCCTCTGCAAAACTCGCAGCAGAAAGCACAATATTGGCCTGTTGAAGTGTTGCTGTTTCACTATGATCGAGCACAATAATTTGTTCAGCTTTCTCAAAAGCCGCTTGAACTTGTGCATTTGGTAAATGTCTGTACAAGTCATTTTCAACAATAACCAACGCATCGTAGGATTGACTAAGCGCTTGTTCGAGACTTAGACCATCTAACAGTGCCACACCCATCGAATTCACTTCAGGTACAACTAAACTCAAACCTGCATTATCACCTAAGGCTTGTACAAGCTCAGCCGCTGCTTCCATAATTGAGGCATCTTGTAAACTTGTCCCTGCAATAATAAGCGGTTTTTTTGCTGTTTTTAGCGTATCAGCAATGCTTTCAGCAAACGTTTTAGCATCATCATCTAGACCAACAACATGCTCACCTTTTAGTACAGATGCAATACCAAAACCTAAACGCGCGATATCATTTGGCGATGCGACAACTTCAGCCGTTGCTACATCGGCAAGGCGTGTTTGTGTTGCTGCCAAAATATAAATTGGAGATTTTTCATCTTGACCAATACGCAAAACAGGCTCCGCAAGCCATGCAGGTGTACGTGTTTTTGCAGCCATTTCTTTGGCTTTATTTTTTGCTGCTTGACGTACCGAAAGTGCCATACGTGGTGCAGTTTGCGTTAGATCTTCACCTAAAATGACAACCGCATCATAGCTTTCAATTTCACGTAGATTCGGGTTATGAATTCCTTCACTTTGTAAAATAGAAACAGCCAACTCTACAAGAGATTGCTCTTTTTGGCTCATTCCTGTCGAGTAGGATGATGTACCCACCAACTCACGCAGCGCAAAGTTAGACTCTAAGCTCGCACGAGGTGAACCAATACCGAGTACTTTTTTACCTTTCAACGTTGCAATCACTGCATCAAGCGCTTCATCTACTGAAACGCTAGAAACTTCATGTTTATTTCTAAATTGTGGCTGACGAGGACGACTGTCTAAATTGACATAGCCTGCACCAAAACGACCTTTATCACATAGAAAATATTGATTCACTTCACCATTGAAACGATTTTCTATACGGCGTAATTCGCCATAACGTTCGCCCGGAGAAATATTACAACCCGATGAGCAACCATGACAAACACTTGGTGCATACTGCATGTCCCACTTACGGTTATAACGTGCAGAATGTGTCTTATCGGTAAATACACCCGTTGGACACACTTCAGTTAAGTTACCTGAAAATTCACTTTCAAGCGTACCTGACTCAGGACGTCCAAAATACACACGAGATGCATTGGCATACACACCAAAATCTGTACCACCTGCATAGTCTTTGTAATAACGAACACAACGGTAACATGCGATACAGCGATTCATCTCATGCGCAATAAATGAACCCAACTCTTGGTTGTAATGAGTACGTTTAGTAAAGCGATAACGACGGCGATCATGCCCCGTCATCACTGTCATATCTTGTAAATGACAGTGACCACCTTCTTCACAGACAGGACAGTCATGTGGATGGTTTGTCATTAAAAACTCAACCACAGACTCACGAAAGTCGGTGGCTTCTTTGTCTTCAATTGAAATAAATGTATTGTCAGACGCAGGTGTCATACATGACATCACCAAACGCCCACGTGTATCCTCTGGGTTTGCATATTGCTTCACAGCACATTGACGACAAGAACCCACGGAACCTAAAGATGGATGCCAACAAAAATACGGGATGTCTATTCCTAAAGATAGACATGCTTGCAATAGGTTCTCTGACCCATTGACCTCATACTGTTTTCCATCGACATGTATTGTAGCCATAGTCGAATTCCTTAAGCTTGTTCAGCATGTGTCGTTTGAACAACAGGACGATCCGTCACTTTTGCTTCAAACTCACCACGCCAATATTTTAATGCGCTTTGTAATGGTTCCATTGCACCCGGTGCATGGGCACAGAACGTTTTACCAATCCATAGTTTTTTTGTGAGCTCTTGAAGATGCTGAATATCCATCATTTTCCCATCACCTGCTTCAATCGCACGTAATGCTTTTACACTCCAAGGCAAACCATCACGACAAGGCGTACACCAACCGCAAGACTCTCTTGCAAAAAACTCTTCTAAATTACGTGTCGCGGCAACCATACATTGTTGCTCATCAAACACCATGAGTAAGCATGTACCTAAACGTGAGCCTGCTTTCATAATGCTGTCTGAATCCATTGGAATATCTAAATGGTCAGGCGTTAAAAAGTCAGTTGAAGCACCACCCGGCAACCATGCTTTTAAGGTTAAGCCTTCACGCATACCGCCTGCATGCTCTTCAATCACTTCACGCGCCGTTGTACCAAAAGGAAGCTCCCAAAGTCCCGGAAAGTTTACTTTTCCAGAAGCACCATAAATTTTTGTACCAGGATCTTTAGACTTTCCTGCCGACAAGCCAACATACCACTCAGCACCGCGTAGCAAAATTGCAGGCAAGTTGTTGTATGTTTCAACATTATTGACAATTGTTGGACGACCCCATGCCCCTGCAACTTGTGGAAACGGTGGTTTTGTACGTGGGTTCGCTCGACGACCTTCTAACGAATTAATAAGTGCAGTTTCTTCACCACAAATATAACGCCCTGCACCTGTATGCACATGAAGTTCAAAATTCCAGCCGGTGTCTAAGATATTCTCACCCAAATACCCCTTGGCACGAATTTGATCAAGTGCATGATTTAGATATTGCGCAGCTTCAATATATTCACCACGAATAAAGATATAACCATGCGTTGCTTCAAGCGTATAACCTGCAATAAGCATCCCTTCAATGAGTTGATGCGGTAGCTTTTCCATGAGCAAGCGGTCTTTAAACGTTCCCGGCTCCATCTCATCGGCATTGCAAATTAAATAACGTGGCCCGCTCTGATCATTGGGTGCCATTAACGACCACTTAATGCCTGCTGGGAAACCTGCACCACCACGACCTTTTACTGTCGCAGCTTTAATCACATCTAATACTTCTGCAGGTTGCATAGTAATTGCTTTTTTAAACCCTGCATAACCGTCTAGACGCTCATAGTCGTCAAGCAAATGAACATATTCTTGCTGGCTTAAACGCCAAGTTAAAGGATGTGTTTCAGGGTTGCCATCGCCGTAAATTGGTTTTGGTGTCGTATTCATACATACTTCTCCAACAATTGTTTGACTGAGGCAACATCTACTAACCCATGTGTATCTTCATCAATCATGAGTGTTGGCCCTTTGTCACAGTTTCCTAAACAGCAAATTGGCAATAAAGTAAAACGATTGTCTGCTGTAGTTTGTCCAAACTGAATACCCAGTTCACGCTGAAATGCTTCAGCTAAAGTTTCTGCACCCATTAAAAAGCAAGCAATCGAGTCGCACAGTAAAATAACGTGCTTACCTACAGGTTGGCGGTAAATACGATTATAAAATGTTGCTACACCTTCTAAGTCAGCAGTACTAATAGTCAGCAGTTGTGCAATCGCGTTAAGCTGTGCATCATCTACCCACCCATTTCGACGTTGTACACATTTAAGTGCATCTAAAGATGCTGCACGTGGATAAGGGTAATGCCCAACATGATGTTGAATCTCATGAATTTCTTCTTGCGTTAAAATTCCCTCAACATTCACACGTGGTTTTCGATCAGTTAAAATCATCATATGTATTATCCCCTAGCGATCCACATCAGCCATAACCACATCAATGGTTGCCAAGTAAATGATTAAATCCGAAACAAGACTGCCATTAATGACAGATGGTATTTGCTGTAGATGCGTGAATGTTGGGGTACGAATACGTGTGCGATAACTCATGGTTGCTTTATCTGAAGTGAGATAATAATTACTCGCTCCTTTCACAACTTCAGCCATCACAGAAGACTCACCCGCAGGCATAACAGGCCCCCATGACACACTTAAAAAATGGGTAATTAGGGTTTCAATATCTTGTAAGGTTTTATCTTTCGGTGGAGGAACTGCCAATGCATGATCTGCTTTATATGCACCAGATGGCATATTGTCTAAGCACTGTTGTACAATTTTTAATGACTCTCTGATTTCGTGAAAATGCACCATGACACGTGCATAAGCATCGCCTTCATACTCTACAGGCACATCGAAATCATAGTTCTCATAACCACTATATGGACGGTACTTACGTACATCAAAGTCAATGCCTGTTGCACGCAGTCCTGTTCCTGTTACCCCCCATGCAAGGGCAGATTTTGCGTTATATTGCGCAACGTTGCGGGTACGTCCAATAAATACAGAGTTACGTAATGCTGCTTTGTAATACTCATCTAAACGTTTAGGCATCCAATCTAAGATGTCACGAATGAGCTTTTGCCAATTATTTGGCAAATCATGTGCTGTGCCACCTATTCGGAACCATGCAGGGTGCATACGAAACCCTGTAATTGCTTCGATTGCATCATAAATTTTTTGACGATCGGCAAACATATAAAATACAGGTGTCATTCCCCCTGCATCTTGAATCGCTGTACCAATAAACAATAGATGGTTATTAATGCGAAATAGCTCAGACATCATGACGCGAATACATTGCGCACGATCAGGTACAGTAATACCTGCAAGTTTCTCGACACCCATCACATACGGCATGTTTTGTGCGCAACCGCCCAAATAGTCCACACGGTCTGTATATGGAATAAATGAGTGCCATGTTTGACGCTCTGCCATTTTTTCCACACCACGATGGTGGTAGCCAATGTCAGGTACACAGTCTTTTACTTCTTCACCGTCAAGTTGCAAGATAATACGAAATGCACCATGCGCAGATGGATGGTTTGGCCCCAAGTTTAAGAACATGAAGTCTTCATCATCATTGCCACGTTTCAGCCCCCAATCTTCTGGGACAAAACGTAAATGCTCTTGTTCAAAATCTTGCTTCGCCTGATTTTGCATATACGGCGTGTATTCCGTTGCACGTGCAGAATACTCTTTACGTAACGGATGCCCTTCCCAATAAGTTGGTAGCAAAATACGGCGTAACATTGGATGACCATCAAAATGGATACCGAACATGTCATAAGCTTCACGCTCATACCAGTTGGCATTTGGCCAAATATTTGTTGCAGTGGGCAATTTCAAATCTGTTTCGTTTAAAGCGACTTTAATACGAATATCTGCATTGCGCTCTAGCGAAAGTAAATGATAAAAAACTGTAAAATCTGAGGCAGGGAGTCCCTCACGATGTTGACGCATACGCTCGTCTACTGCCGACAAATCGAACAGCATGACATAGGGACGTGAAATAGTACGCAAGAACATAAGAACGTCTTGCACTTGAGCACGCTCAACCCAAATCGTTGGAAAATCTTCAAACGTCGGTTGCACATAGAAGTTATCACCAAATTTGGATTTTAATTCTTCTATGATGGCAAATGCTGGGCGTGAATCAACTTTGCTTGATTCGTCTGGCATCGCAATTTCCGTTTCAGCCATTGTTTTGGCTTCCTTATTACAAATTATTATTAATGATCCTTAACGACAAATGACTCATCCAGAGTCTTTATTCTTTTCCCGTTAGAATTATTTAATTTCATCCATAGAGCGAAGATTTTTCACCGCAATGCGCTCTGCATTTTTACGGTCACGTTCTGGCATCATCTTTGGCTTATAAACTGGCTTAAGATCATCACCAATCACAGCAGAGAGCGGTCGACGCTCCAACTGAATCTGGTCTTGTAATAATAGTAAAGCTTGAATAAGTGCTTCTGGGCGAGGTGGGCATCCTGGTACATACACATCTACAGGTATAATTTTATCTACACCTTGAACCACTGAATAAATGTCATACATGCCACCTGAGTTTGCACAAGCACCCATGGAAATGACCCATTTAGGCTCTAGCATCTGTTCATATAAACGCTGAATCACAGGTGCCATTTTCATAAAACACGTGCCTGCAACAATCATTAAATCTGCTTGTCTAGGCGATGCACGAATTACTTCCGCACCGAAACGTGACATATCATGCACACCCGTCAAGGTCGTTGCATATTCGACATAACAACATGATGTCCCAAAGTTAAATGGCCAAACTGAGTTTTTTCTTCCCCAGTTCACAACACTATGGGCAACATCTTCTAGGCGGGTCATAAATACATTTTTATTCACTTCGTCCTGAAGTGGATCATCCACAATTTGTCTTTCTTGTAACGGATATTCATCCGCTTGCGGATTAGCACGGGTTAATGTGTACTTCATCCCGTATTACTCCTTGTCAGTAATGACTTTCTTTTTTACACGTGATTGGGCTGGTATATTTCCTGTTGGATCTCTTACTAACTCATCAACAGAATTGAAACGTGTGATCTGTGCAATATCCATATGCGCAGAACCAACGAGAGGTTGTTTATTTGCAGCTTTAAAACGATCTGATGGTGACCAATTTAATGCACCTGTAGATAGTGCATAAGCAAGACCAATAAGAAGATCAATCACAAAAATTGCAACGGTTGTAAAACCGAACCACCCAACATCACGCACAGAGGTTGCCCATGCGTATAGATAAAGCGCTTCAATATCAAAAATAACGAAGAAAATCGCGACGAGATAGAATTTTGCAGACAAACGCATACGTGCGCCACCTGCACCAACAACACCAGACTCAAACTGCTCTTGTTTGGCACGCCCCCATGACTTTCCACCAAGTAACTGTGGAACTGTAAGCATGAAGACGCAAAGGAATGTAACACCGATTACGAAGGCAATAGTTGCCCAATCGTCTGAGGTAATGGCACTCATGCGGGGATAACTCCTGGCTGGCCTGTTTTAAAAACAAAAATTTGTATAACCGTTCAAAAATAGCTTACAAATTAACTTTAAACAGATTTATTGTACTCATTTATTATTTTGCTTACTAGGTTATACCAAGTAGTAAAAAAGATTATAAATTAAACATTTTTATTGAAAAATACCATCTAAGACTTAGGTATATATACTTATTGATGAATACTATTATTTGTTGTAATAACCACTTTTTTTTCAATACTACATAGATTTTTTATTTTTACATCAAAATCATAAAATAATAAAAACCAACTAAAATACTTGGAATATTGCACGCCTGATATCTTATAATGATAATACTTCCTATTTAACATACTATCTATACAGAATTAAATATACAAAAAATATTTATTATTAAAATACATTTCCTATCTAATATTTATTAAAAAAATATTAAACCTCTGAATTATTAAATAATATTACATATATTTTAGCAATTTCATTACAAATCATTTCAAGATTTTTTGCTAATCTAAGCATATAAAAATAGGATAAAAAGGAACCATAATGAACCTAGAATTCACGCATAAACCAAACTACTTTTTATATGCACAACTCTTTATACGCTATACTGAAGATCAACTGCATAAAGACAAAAAAGCATCTCATTTAGATATTAGCTTTGAGGCATTGAAACATTTATTTCAAGAAGATACCGCTGCTGTTAGTACAAATCTAGATAGCATTTTACATATCGCAAGTGAGTATAAAGTAGAAACTTTATCTGGTGATCAACGTCTCATTCAGAAATATACGATTGATGTTGAAGATGAGAAAATACTTCTAGAGATTAGCCAAGAAGCTGCTCAAGCACTTATTGATGAGCAAAAACCATTAATCGCACCAAGCTCTATGGATTATAATTAGTAATCTAAAATAAAAGCGACTTTATCAGTCGCTTTTATTTGCTTTAGCAAGTTGTTGCACAGAAACCTGTCGTTGTACTGGCCATTTCATTATAAAACGTGCCCCACCTAATGCAGGACTCCGATCAACCTCTATACTTCCACCAAACCAAAAAGCAATACGGCTCACAATAGACAGTCCAAGACCATAACCACCCGAAGCACGAGTTCGACTGTCATCTAGCCGCGCAAAGGCTTCAAATACACGCTCACGATCTTCTTCAGGAATACCAGGACCATCATCTTCCACACAAACATAGGCTTCACCATCATCGTAAATACCACCACTAATGCGTACTCTCTCATCGCAATGACGGACAGCATTTCCAACTAAGTTTTGTACGACTCTATGTAAATAACGTCTTTCTGCATCAGCAACAACATCAGACGCAGGTGCAAATAGCTCAATAGTTTTTTGCGTTTTTAATGCTTGTGTTTCACGCTCAACCTGCTCCAAGACTCCTGCAATATCTATACTCTGAATATCTAGCGATGGCATGCCTTGTTCTAGCTTTGCATACGTCATAATTTCATCAATTAATGTATTCAGTGCTTCAATATCTTTATCAATCATTTCCACTTGGCTTAGGCGATAATCGTATTCTTCCTCTTCAGCAAGCATTTCCATACCAAAGCGAATACGTGCAACAGGTGTTCTTAATTCATGCGAAACTGCTCGCATCAATTCTCGCTGTGCCTCAATCAAGCGCTGAATGTGTGTTGCCATATCGTTATAACTTGAAGACAAGCTTGCCATTTCATCGGTTCCTTCAACAGGCAACCTTGTAGACATATCCCCAGTTTTAATTTTATTTAGTGCGACAATGGCTTGTTTCACTTTTCTTTGCAGTGGAAAAATAAGCACATAAACACCTAAGCTGAGTAAGAACAAGCTTAGCAATGTAATACCTGCTGCAATCTGGAAAGGCATCCAATTAAACATTGGAACAGGCCCAATCACTAAAACTTCCGATGGATTATTAGGGATTGGTGAAACAATAGATATTGTTGTACCACGCATTGTGGCATTGTCACGATACAATAAAATACTTTGGTCTTGACGTAATCGACCGACTTGCTCAGAGTCTAACCCCAAGCTCAATATAGGTTGAATTTCAATAGGATAAGAAAAGTGTTGATGTATTTTTTGTAGATATTCTTTTTCCTGACCCGGATAATAAATCAGATAATCTAGAATAAAGATAGGTAATGCTTTTATTTGCCGCTCACCAATTTTATTCACATTAATAAATAGATAATGTTTTGGGTCACTTGGTAATCCAATATAAATATCAGCAATTAATGTCTGTGCATCATAACGAACCACAGCTTGTTGGTTATCAATTCTCTTTTTTTCAGAACGAGAAAGCTCAACTTTAGCACTATCTACCAAGTAAATAGGAAGCTCAAGCAAATCCGAAGCATCTGAAATCCAGTCTTTCTTTTGTTGTGCTGTTGGCTGGCGCTCAATACCTTGAGCAATCACATAGGAAATACCATCGGTCAGTGATTCTCTGTATTCTTGGGCACGTTGGTAGTTAATGACTTGTACAAGTAAATAACCAAAAACAGCCACCAATGCAACGAGAATCACAACGCCAGCATAGATACGTAGGAATATACTGTGTTTAAACACGAACTATCTATCCTTTAGGAAAAAGCAACAGCAATAAAAATAAATGGATTACATGCCATTCGTTTCTTTAACAAACAAATAACCTTTACTACGAACTGTTTTAATACGTTTTGGATTTTCAGGATCATCACCAATCTTTGGACGAATTCTTGAAATACGTACATCAATCGAACGATCTTGACCATCATATTCGATACCACGTAAACGCTCAAAAATATCTTCACGAGATAAGATACGGCCAGCATTTGAAGCAAGTAACCACAGAAGGTCATACTCTGCACTTGTAAAATCTACAAGCTCACCATTTAGAGTTACAGAGCGACCACCATTGTCAATAACAAGATCATCAAACTCGATACGCTGAGAAACTTCATCTTCTGTCGTTTTGTCTGTACGGCGTAGTAATGCACGAATACGCGCAAGTAATACACGTGGTTGAACAGGTTTCGCAACGTAGTCATCAGCACCCATTTCTAAACCAAGTACCTGATCCATATCTTCTGTACGCGCAGTAAGCATCAGAATTGGCTGATGGTAGTGTGGACGAATTTCACGACAAACTGTTAGACCATCTGCACCAGGAAGCATAACATCAAGTACAACCATATCCGGTTGCTCTGCAATAATACGGCGAATTGCACGGTTACCATCTGGCTCAACACCAACTTCCAATCCATTACGAATTAAATATTCTTGAGTTAAACGTGCTAATCGTTCGTCATCTTCTACAATTAAAATCTTTGGTAACTTTTCTTCTTGGCTCATGTTCGCCCCCTTTTCATTTCTATATTTAGGCACTGATATTCAAACAGATACGCTATTTCATAATGAGCAATATACACATGTTTACATTGTAAACAAGATCATTTTCACCAAACTGATACACGAGAGGTGTAATCTGTAATAAAGCATTTAGTTATTGATATTTATATATTTTTATCTCTATCACTTCAACCACTAAAAAGAGTCTCAACAGCTAACAATTAAAATAAAGTTATTAATAAACATATATTTAAGTGAATTAATTAAGCGTAATATTTTTAAAAACAACTAAGCAATTTATTTTATTTTGCTAAAAATAGATTTCTCGATATACATAAAATAATATAAAAATCCCAAATAATCACATAAAACCAATGCCTTAACCCATTTATAAAGCTCATATTTTTTCTAAAAGTATAAAAAAAGCCAACTCTATGTGAGTTGGCTTTTATCAGATACATCTTATGCAAGCAAATTACTTTTTCTTTTTCGGTCCAAGTAACATGCCCATTTGACGACCTTCCATTTTTGGTGCTTGCTCAACAACACCAATTTCAGCAACATCTGCTTCAATTTTTTGAAGCTGTGCTAGACCAAGCTGTTGGTGAGCCATTTCACGTCCACGGAAGCGCAACGTAATTTTCACTTTGTTGCCATCTTCAAGGAAGCGGATAATTGCACGTAGTTTTACGTTGTAATCACCGACATCCGTACCTGGGCGTAATTTAATTTCTTTTACTTGCACTTGATGCTGTTTTTTCTTCGCATCTTTTTGCTTTTGCTTCAGGTCAAACAAGTGCTTGTTGTAATCCATGACTTTACAAACAGGTGGCTCGGCATTCGCAACAATTTCGACCAGATCAAGATCATCTTGTTCTGCAACACGAATTGCTTCAGTTAAAGGAACAATACCTTTTTGCTCCCCATCCGCTCCAATTAAGCGAACTTCTTTTGCACGAATTTCATCATTAATCGCAGGGCGATTACTTTTACCACCTTGTTGGTTACGATCAGACTGTTTAATCTTTCTTACTCCACAATGTACCGGCCGCGTTCGGCAACGGCTGTTTCCACTAAATCAACGAAAGCATCGATTGACATAGTACCCAAATTTTTTCCTGAGCGCGTACGAACATTGACAGTGCCCTCTTCAACCTCACGGTCGCCAAGCACGAGTAAATATGGAATGCGCTCTAATGTACGCTCACGAATCTTAAAGCCGATTTTCTCATTTCTCAAGTCAGAAATAGCACGAATATCGTGTTCTTTAAGTTTCTGCACCACACTTTCACAAGCTTCAGCTTGTGTACCTGTAATATTCATTACACATACTTGTGTTGGAGACAACCATGGTGGCATAAAACCAGCATAATGTTCAATAAGTATACCAATAAATCGTTCAAAACTACCAAGAATTGCACGATGTAGCATGACTGGTTGGTCACGTTCGTTATCTTCAGTTACAAATGAAGCATCTAAACGCTCAGGTAAGTTAAAGTCACATTGAATTGTACCACATTGCCAAATTCGGCCTAAGCAGTCTTTTAAAGAAAATTCAATTTTTGGACCATAGAATGCGCCTTCACCAGGTTGAAGGTCCCAGTCTAAGCCTGCTTCATCTAAAGCATCAGCAAGTGATTTTTCTGCCAAATCCCAAAGTGCATCATCACCTACACGTTTTTCTGGACGTGTAGAAAGCTTCATTTGCACATCTTCAAAGCCAAAATCTTTATATACATCCAAAGTTAGCTTAATGAAATCTGCAACTTCTTTTCCAATTTGATCTTTAGTACAGAAAATGTGCCCATCATCTTGAGTAAAGCCACGCACACGCATAATACCATGAAGTGAACCTGATGGTTCATTACGGTGACAAGAGCCAAATTCAGCCATACGAATTGGCAATTCACGGTAAGACTTTAAGCCTTGATTGAAGATTTGAACGTGACATGGGCAATTCATTGGTTTTACAGCATAGTTTCTGCTTTCAGAATGTGTTGTAAACATATTCTCAGCATAGTTTGCTGCATGACCTGACTTTTCCCATAGTACAAAGTCAACAATTTGCGGTGTGCGAACTTCTTGGTAACCATTTTCTTTTTGCACTTTACGCATATACTGTTCAAGTGCTTGATAAATTGTCCAACCATTTGGATGCCAAAACACCATACCCGGTGCTTCTTCTTGCATATGAAATAGATCTAGCGCTTTACCAATTTTACGATGGTCACGTTTTTCTGCTTCTTCTATACGTTTAATGTATGCAGCAAGTTGTTTTTTATCTGCCCAAGCTGTGCCATAAATACGCTGTAACTGCTCATTCTTTGCATCACCGCGCCAATATGCACCAGACAACTTTGTTAACTTGAATGATTTTAAGAATTTTGTATTCGGAACGTGTGGCCCACGACACATATCTACGTATTCTTGATGATAATATAGTCCCATTGCTTTTTCATCAGGCATATCTTCAACAAGACGCAGTTTATAGTCTTCTCCACGTGCTTTAAACAACTCAATGACTTCATCACGCGGTGTCATTTTTTTAATTACATCGTAGTCTTGAGCAATTAATGCTTTCATACGATCTTCAACCGCAGCCATATCATCTAATGTGAATGGACGTGGCATATATACGTCGTAGTAAAAACCTTCTTCAATCACAGGCCCAATAACCATCTTTGCTTCTGGGAACAGTTGTTTAACTGCATGCCCAACAAGATGTGCACATGAATGACGAATGATTTCTACGCCTTCATCATCTTTTGGTGTAATAATTTGAAGGGTCGAATCTTCAGAAATAAGATCACTTGCATCAACCAAACGGTCATTTACACGACCTGCAACAGTATTCTTTGCAAGACCTGGCCCAATACTCTGAGCAACGTCCATGACAGAAACTGCATGATCAAACTCTTTTTTATCGCCATTTGGCAATGTAATAATTGGCATAAGAAATCCTTAAGGAGTGATGCCCCATACAAAGGAGCATGTCACCGCGAGATTATGATCGAGGAAAAACCTCAAAATATAAAAACGGTGGTTTTAAAAATTAGAGCAATAAGTGTACACATATAAATACTTTTCTGAAAGTATTTATAAAAACTTAATTACAGGTGAAATCTTCGCTACATTAGCCTCTAGACTTTCCTTGGTCGGAAAGTAATGCGACTTGTTGAACATAATTAACAATTTTTTGACGTGCTTCTTCTAACTCTTCAGGCGTTGCCTCTAAGCTTTTATCACGATGGTAGCGAAGAACATGCTGACGTAAAGTATGCTTTTCTGTTGCATTATATTGCTTACTAAACTCGTGAATTGCTGTATCACCTTGCTCAACCAAACGATCTACCCAACGAGTTAGTAATGCTTGTTGCTTTAACCCTTGCTTTGGCGTGAGATAAGATAAAATAACAGCTTCATCTTCATTACGTAGAAGTTTACCAATACGCTGAAACTGACGGCGTCTAGCTTCAAAAGAAGTGATTTCTTGTACATCTAGCAGTGCATCAATCAATCTATCTTCTACAGGAAGTTGTTGAATCTGTTTTAATGAAAGTGTTGCAAGTTGCTCACCTAGCGCTGCCATACGTTGTACTGCACGCTTCTGCTCACTTTTACTTGCACGCCCTTCTAACGATTCAAAATCTTCATTGGTGTAGTTTTTTTGCGGTCGACGTGCCACTGTTAATCTGCCTCATAAAATTTTGCTGCGAACAAAGCTTGTACTTCGGACAAAGCTTGCTCTTCATCTGGTCCATCTACAACTAGACGTAATGTTGTTCCTTTACCTGCACCAAGCATCAATAAAGCCATAATATTTTTGGCATCAATAAGTTTTTCACCCTTTCCAATTTGGATGTTTGAGTTGAACTTTGTGGTGACTTCGATAAGCTTACCAGATGCACGTGCGTGCAAGCCAAGTTTGTTAATTACATCTACTGTTGTGTCAATCATGACCAGTGCTTCATTTCTCTGTGTAAAATTTGGATAGACCAATCTGCTTCTAACGCTTTTTTAAGTCTATCAACGATATAAACTGAACGGTGTTGCCCACCCGTACAACCAATAGATACTGTCAAATAATGACGATGACCTTCAGCAAATGCGGGCAACCATTTGTTCAAGAAATTATGAATATCATCATACATTTCATTCACTTGTTCGCTTTCTGATAAGAACTGACGAACAGGTTCATCTAATCCCGATAATTTACGCAGCTTTAAATCCCAATGTGGGTTTGGCAAATGGCGCACATCAAATACATAGTCTGCATCTAATGGAATGCCATGCTTATAACCAAATGACTGTAAAATCAAAATAAGCTTATCAGACTGCCCAAGCTTAGATAAAAGCGTATGTTTTAAGTCATGAACACTTTTATCGGTTGTATCAATATTGACAGTAGATCTTAACTGGATTGGCAATAATAAACTTTTTTCTTCTTGAATGCATTCATTTAAGCTTTTACAACGGCCACTTAAAGGATGTGGGCGACGTGAAGCACTAAAACGAGCAATAAGTTGTCCATCATTTGTACTTAAATAAATAATATCGACTGAACCATGTTTCTTTAGCTGCTCAAAGACACTCTCAAATTCTTCTAAGTCTGCCTGAGTACTACGAACATCAACACCTAAAGCCAACTGCTCAAGGTTATTCTCATGATCTAGTTTAGATACAATCTCGGGCAATAATGCTAAAGGTAAATTGTCTATACAATAGTAGCCTAAATCTTCTAGAACTTGTAAAGCAGAAGATTTCCCGGAGCCAGACTGGCCTGTAACAATCAAAATACGCTTCATCATTCTATCCTTTGACGTATCTAAGTTGGGACATTGACTCTTAAATTATCAATCAGGCGTGTTTTACCAAGCCTTGCTGCTACAAATAATACAATATCTTGATCAAAATGTAGCACTGTTTCTAGTTCAGGGGTACGTGCTTCCACATAATCAATTTCAAAGCCAGATGTCGTTAAATCATTCTTCATCTTTTCAAGAATATCTTTTAAAGCTTCTCCTTGCTCTAAAAACACTTTTGCATGATTTAAGCTAGCATATATTTGAGGCGCTAAAGCACGCTCTTCAACTGTTAAATAACCGTTTCTAGAGCTTAACGCTAAACCATCTTCTGCACGTGTCGTTGGTACGCCAATCACTTCAAGTGGCATATTTAAATCACGCACAAGTTGCTGCACAATAACCAATTGCTGAAAATCTTTTTGACCAAAGAAAGCATAATTTGGCTGCACAATATTAAATAATTTCGTGACAATGAGTGCTACACCATCAAAATGACCGGGACGTGCATGACCACATAGCCCTTGTGTTATTTCAGTGACTTGAATATTGGTTTTTCTTGGCTCTTTAGCAAACATTTGCTCTACAGCAGGTGCAAAAACAATATCGCACCCTACATCTGCCAAAAGATGACTATCCTGATCTAATGTTCGAGGATAATTATCAAAATCTTCATTTGGCCCAAATTGAGTTGGATTAACAAAAATACTTACCACTACAAGGTCGCAGATTTTTTTTGCTTCGCGCACAAGATTTAAGTGCCCTTCATGCAAATTCCCCATTGTAGGAACAAAACCAATCAACTTTTTTGCATGACGTGCTGGATTCAAAGATGCAGCAAGCCCATGTATAGTGGTTTCCGTTTTCATGTTTACAACTCTACTCGAAATGTATGTTCAGCAGCAGGAAATTCTTTTTCATGTACTGCTTGGTGATATGCTTGAAGCGCATTTAAAATTGCTTGGCTTCCAGACTGTTCCACCATGAAGTTACGTACAAACTTAGCAACACGACCAAATGTTAAGCCAAGCATATCTTGTACAACTAAAACTTGCCCATCAGTATCAGCACCTGCACCTATTCCAATCACAGGAACCTGAGGAAACCTTTCTGCAACTTCTTTACCTAATTGCGCTGGTACACATTCAAGTAAAATAATTGCTGTACCTGCCTCTACAAGTACTTCACAATCACGAATTAGTTTATCTGCAGCTTCACGTGTTTTTGCTTGTACTTTATAACCACCTAAAACATTTACAGATTGCGGTGTTAGCCCTAAATGCATACATACAGGTACGCCATTACGCGTTAATGACCGAACTGTATCAGCAAGCCATGCATCGCCCTCAATTTTGATCATTTGAGCGCCAGCTTGCATCACTTTTTTAGCATTTTTTAATGCTTCTTCTTCTGTCGCATATGCCATAAAAGGCAGATCTGCCATAATAAATGCATGCTGGTTCGCACGACGTACACATGCTGTATGGTATGCAATATCATCCGTTTCTACAGGAATCGTAGAATCATGACCTTGCATCGTCATACCAAGTGAATCACCAATTAATATGCTATCAATTTCAGCAATTTCCATTGCTTTTGCCATGCTTGAATCATAACAAGTGAGGCATGAAAATTTACGACCTTCAGCTTTATAACGGCGTAAATCACTTAAACTAATCATTGAATCTCCTAACAATATTAGCCCATATTTTCAATAATATGAATGACTAAATATTGTCTTTGTTTTCCCACCAGTTCGCCAAAGCAACTGGCTCAAGTTCAGACTGTTGTACCACGTTTAAATGACATAACAATTGATTATTTACAACTATCTTTTCATTTAAATCTAATAAAGGCAACAGCACAAAATCTCGCTCAAATAAACCGACATGCGGTACAGTTAAACGGTCATTTGATATTTCTAAATCACCGTACAAAAGTAAATCGAGATCAAGTGTTCTTTCGCCCCAACGACGCAAACGTACACGCCCCGATTCATTTTCAATACGTTGTAGCAGATCAAGCAAAGCCAAAGGCGCTAAATCTGTACGCAGTTCAACAACAGCATTCAAATAGTCAGGTTGATCTTGCGGGCCCATTGGTGGTGTAGAGTAAAGTTTTGATACCCTTACCTCACCCTCTTTTCGCAATTGACTTACTGCTTCTTTCAAAATAGCTTGAGAGTCACCTAAGTTACTCCCTAAGCCAATATAGGTTATTGTCATTGCGTTGGTCCAAACACAACTTGTGCTAGATCACGCTGAACACGCTTACGTTTTAAGATTGGATGCCTATCATCAATTCCCGTCGAATTCTGGTTTGAATCCGCTGTACGTACATTTGTTGCAGTTGTCATTCCAGTTCTTCTTGCCTTAGAACGTCTTGCACGACGAGATGTATTTTCTTTTTCAACCACTAAAGGTTCAATCGCCTGCGGGTCTGCTGTAGTTACAGTTTCTAGAGGAGCTTCTGAAGATGTCCTACGACGTTTTTTAACACGTTGACGGTTATACTTCGAAATGGCAGCTTCTTTTTCATCTATAGATAAATTCTGATAGACATCCCACCAGTGTCCCATCCCTTCAGTATCTTGATCACCTGATTTTTCACGCAATAAGAGAAAATCAAAACCTGCTCTAAAACGCGCATGGCTCGAAAGTGACTCTATCTGCTGGGGTTTAGGATTAAGCAAACGCGTTTGCATCTCCCAAACTTCACGAATAAATGTTTCGGCAAATCGTGGAATAACCGTTCGTGTACACTGTCTTTTCAGAACATCTAATCCTGCTTGAGCACGTGCTTCGGCAGGAACAAGTCCTTTATTTAGATAGAACTGTGTTCGCTCTAAAAAGTTTTCCCACAGTAAAACAGCGTAAAAGAATGCAGGATTGATGGTTTTCCCAACTTGAATTCTTTGATCTGTATTTTTTGCAGCCAAAACAATAAAATTATTTAATATCGGCTGAATATCTGCAAAGAGTTGCTTCCATACACCAAAGTCTATTAATAGTGGCAAAATACGTTGTAATTGCCCCATCGTAAATAACTTTTGTGATTCATCATAAAGTCGATGTGGTGAAATATCGCGTAGCAACATTGCCATATCAACAGTAAAAATGCTTAGAATATCATCAGAAATCTTAAAATTAAGCTTGGCTGAAAAACGCAGTGTACGTAACATACGTACAGGGTCTTCTTCAAAGCGCTTTGCAGGATCACCAAGTAGTCTTAATGTTTTACTTTTTATATCTGCAATCGCATTACAAAAATCTAAGATAATGCCTTTTCTTGGTTGATAATACATTGCATTAATGGAAAAGTCTCGTCGAGCAAAGTCTTGCTCAATCGTTCCCCAATTATTGTCACGTAGAATCATACCTTGTGCACTGGTCACCTCTTTTTTAGGTGGTGCACGGAAAGTAGCAACTTCGATTAAGTCACGTCCGATATAAACATGAGCCAACTCAAAACGTCGACCAATAATACGACAACGGCGACCGAAAACTGACTTCACCTGAGCAGGTGTGGCATTGGTCACTGCATCAAAGTCTTTGGGATTCAACCCAAGCATTAAATCACGAACACCACCACCTACGATGTATGCTTCGTAACCTGCTTTACTGAGAGCATCAATCACTTCAATGATTGAAGGGGGTAATTTCTTAATGGATAAACCATATTTTGACGCGCGTAAAGTGTGCAAAAGACGCTCTCTCCTACGTCTGTAATGAATATTTTAATAACGACTGCTCATAATAGAGCATCACCCATCAAAGGGCAATTTCTTGTATCTTATACTAAGCAAGAAACACAGTGAAACACTTTTACATAAGATTTTTTACAAAGATCATCTTTCTTATATATTCATACAAATACTACTTCATTGATTTTCATTATTTTTCATCTTTTTCGCAGCATTCCAAAGTTGATCCATTTCCATCAGTGTCAACTGATCAATCTCTTTACCATCTAGTTTTGCACTTTCTTCTATATAAGCAAAACGCTGTCTAAACTTTACAATTGTTTTAAGTAATGCTTGGTCTGAAGAAATTCCTTTTTGACGCCCTACATTAATTATCGAAAATAAACAGTCACCAAACTCTTCTTCAATATTCTGTTGATGGTTTTCTGCCAATGCTTCTTTAAACTCATTGAGTTCTTCATAAACTTTATCTATTGCATCCTGAATATGCGGAAAATCAAAACCGATACTGGCTGCTTTTTTCTGTATTTCCTCTGCTTGTACAATTGCAGGGCCATGTTTTATATCTGCTAATTGAGACGGTAATATCCCCGCTTCTTTTTTTTCTTGACGCTTAATTTTCTGCCATAAATCAGAAACCTGAGCTTCATCTAATGTATTGAATCGCTCTTTTTCAAAAACATGTGGATGACGTCGTATCATTTTCTGTTTTAATGCCTCAACAACATCATAGAAATCAAACTTCTGTTGCTCCTTATACATTTGCGATTGAAAAACCACTTGCAATAATAAATCACCCAACTCATTTTTTACCTGCTCAGCATCTCCATTCAACACTGCATCTTCAACTTCATATGCTTCTTCAATTGCATAACGCGTTAACGTTTTGGGTGTTTGCTTCTGATCCCAAGGACATTCCTCGCGGAGGGTTTCCATAATTTCAAGTAACTGCTGTACCGACATAACACTCTCTAATAAAAAAGCCAGTGAAATTTCACTGGCTCAGACACTTAATTGCCTTGCACAAGGCGACGTGCACTAATAATACCGGGCTGTTGCTCTAAGCGTGCAAGGAGGCGTGACAATTGCGCTAAACCTTTCACCTCTATAAGCAACTTCATATTTGCAATACCATCATTTTCAGAAATGGTATTTACCTGACGAATATTAATTTGATCTGCAAAAATCACTTGCGTTAAATCACGCAATAAACCACGGCGATCATAAGCCTCAACCACAATTTGAATACTCTGACCGCGTGTGGGTTGCAACTCCCAATCTGCATCAACCGCACGTTCAGGCTCTTGCGTAATCATACGGTTATAATCAGGGCAGCCCTTTTTATGAATGCTAACACCGCGGTTTAAAGTAATATAACCACCGATCATCTCACCATGTACAGGCTGACAACACTGTGCAATATGCAGTTCAACATTATCTAACCCATCCACCAAAATACCATGCGCAGATAAAGTATGGCTTGCACGTGGATTCAATGCAGGCTTAAGTATCAGCTCAGGTTCATCTTGGTCAATATTCATATGACGATTAACTTGATTCATTAAGCCATGAAGACTAATGTCTCCACTCACCAAACCAATCAGTACATCATCGCCAGATTTTACATTGAAGTGTGCACAGTATTCATTTAAGTCAATACTTTTCGGATGAATCGCAAGACGTTGTAATTCTTTTGTGAGTAGCTCTTTACCCACTTCTAAATTTTTACTGCGATCTTGTTGTCTAAACCAATGACGCAACTTATCTCTAGCGCGTGCCGTTTTGATATAACCCAATGAGCTAACCAACCAATCACGATTTGGGTCACGATCTTTTTTGGTTAAAATTTCAACCTGTTCACCTGTTTTCAACGTATAGGTTAAAGGTACATAACGTTGATTTACACGTGCTGCATAGCAGTGATTACCCACCTCTGTATGCACATGATACGCAAAGTCTAAAACCGTCGAGCCACGTGGTAACTCTTTAATGTCACCATCTCGGCTAAAAACATAGATCTTTTCAAAATCCTCAAAATCTTGAATTTTCTCAAAGTCATCTTCTTCGTCATCTTTAGCATGCGCACTTGCTTCATTACGCTCTTGATAATGCTCTAATACTGCACGTAGCGAATGCAAACGATGATTAAATGAGAAATCTGTTGCTTTACCACCCTCTTTATAGTTGAAGTGTGAGCAAACGCCTAGCTCTGCCTCTTCATGCATTTCGTGCGTACGCACTTGAATTTCTAAAGACTTATTTTCTGCAATCACTGCTGTATGTAGCGAACGATAGCCATTGGCTTTTGGATTGGTAATATAATCATCAAATTGATGAGGAATGTGCCGCCAAATTTGATGAACAATACCTAAAACGTGATAACACTCAGGTACAGTATTCACAAGAACACGTAATGCTCGAATATCATAAAGTTGATCGAAGCTGAGGTTTTTACTCTTCATCTTACGATAAATCGAGTAAATGTGTTTTACACGACCACTAATATCTGCCTCGATATGAATCTTACCAAGCTCTCCTTTGAGTTGCTCAACCACAGACTCAATATAGTGTTCTCGCTCTAAGCGTTTCTCATTTAAGAGTTTTGCAATTTCTTTATAGCGATCAGGTGCCAAATAGCGAAATGCGAGGTCTTCTAGCTCCCACTTTAATTGTGCAATCCCAAGTCGATGTGCAAGTGGCGAGTAAATCGTTAATATTTCTCGTGCAACACGCTCTTGACGCTCTTTAGGCGACTTTGCCAACTCACGCAGCTCGAATGTTCGTTCGGCCAGTTTAATCAGTACAACGCGAACATCTTCCGTGACCGAAATCAGCATTTTATAAATGCCTGTTAAATGCTCACGTTTGTTATTATTAAAATGATCTTCTAATCGTTTATTCTGTTCAATGAGGTCTGACAATTTCCCCATTGCCATTGTACCTTGCACAAGCTCTAAAACTTCCTGACCATAATATTCGCCCACTTCTTCCAAAGAAGTCAGTCCTTCACGAACACTACGATAGAGCACGGCTGCAATAAGTGTTGCTTCATCTACATATAAATGTGCCAAGATGTCTGCAATACCAATACCTGTAATAAACGTATTATTACGCCCAGTCTTTTCTGTTTTTAATCCTTTTTCTAAAGTTCGACATGCAACCTCCTCTAACCGAATAAGCTCCCCATCGGTCTGCTGCCTTACACGATTTAACCACTGGGCTAAATCTTGCTGTTGTAAGGCATGCTCTACAGCCGTTTCCTCTGAAGACTGCGTCAGTCGTTCAGGTAGCTGTTCACGTACTGTGACCATACCTATCTCCTATTATCATGTCATTCACTTTCGTTGTAATGCTGTTCTATTTTTTCAAACAAGGTAATTGATTCGACATGACTTGTATGTGTAAACATGTCCATTACACCTGCTTTTTTAAGTTGATAACCATGCTGCACAAGAATACCTGCATCTCGTGCCAAAGTAGCGGGATCACACGAAACATACACAATACGTTTCGCATCAAAATTCGCAATATAATTCATAACTTGTTCCGCACCTGCACGTGGCGGATCTATCAATAATGCGTCAAAACCCTGTTTTGCCCAAGGTTGTTTTGAAAAATCTTGGGTTAAGTCTTGTGAGTAGAATTGAATATGCTCGATATGGTTCAATCGTGCGTTTTCCTGCCCACGACGTACCATTTCTTCACTGCCTTCGACCGCAATCACTTGCCCCGTTTCCCCAACACCACGCGCAAGTGGTAAAGAAAAATTTCCTAAACCACAAAATAAATCTAGTACACGTTCACCTGCCTTGAGTTCAAGCAAGTTACATGCCAAAGAAACCATCTGCTGATTAACCTCAGCATTCACTTGTGTAAAGTCTGTAGGTGAAAATTTTAATTTTAAATCAAATACATCTAATGAATAAAATAATGGCTGATCATCTTCATCGTTGATTTGAACACGATAAGCACTATCAGCACCTTTTGGTTGTAAATATAATTGCCAGTTTCGCTGTGCTGTAAAGTGTTGTAATGCTATCTGATCCTGTTTACACAATGGTGCTGTATGTCGAACAAGTAAAGAAACACTTTCATCTCCCATGCCGAGTTCAATATGCCCAATCTCAGACTTACCTTTTAACTGACCAAGCAGCGCTTTAATTTCAGGAAGCGCACGATTCAGCTTCACATGTAAAACAGGGCAATGTTGAATATTTACCAAACGATTGCTTTGTCTTTCCCTAAAACCAAACATAAACTTCTGATTTTTTTCGATATAACGTACACCTATACGTGCACGGCGACGATAATCTTGGCGTGTACTGCGTATTGGACTCAACCAATCAATTGGTGCCAAACCCGCAAAATGTTGAAAGTGCGATTGTAAAACATCTTGTTTAAAGCGAATCTGCTCATCTGCATGCATATGCTGCAAACTACAGCCTCCACAGGCTTGGAAGTGGTCACATATTGGAGAGGTACGATACTTTGATGGCTCACCAATCACTTCTACAGCATCGCCCTCTTCATAGCGTTTGCTCTGCTTAGTGACATTAACTTGCACGCGCTCTTCAGGGAGTGCAAATTGAATAAAAACTTTTTTCCCATCCTTTTCTATTGGATGTTCAGCATCATGGGAATAATGAGCGATACCTCGTCCCTCATGAGACAATGCCTTAACATCAAACAAATAAGTTTGTGCTGTATTGAGACGAGGTTTGGCAATATGTTTCAAAACTGAACCTAATTTAATGATGAAAAAATGTTGAACTGAACGCGGTGCTTTTCGCACTTCGCTCCCAATTCTTTAAAAATTCTTGATGCTTGGGCCTATCCTGCAAATGCTGAATCGTTTGCTGTACCATATTTGTATGCTCATTTGGCAACAACTGCCCCTTCAGCATGACCCAACGTAAATAAATCAGCCATGTGTTTATCACATCGCCCTCACAATAGGTTTCTAATTCAGTCCACTGTTCTAGTTTTACTTGCTCTGGCACCAAATAACCTGCACCTTCTCGCTTTCCGGGCAACCCTAGAAATTGTGCAATATCATCAAGTTTTTGAAAGTTACGACCATTAAACATCGCCATCACATCCATTAGGTCGACATGCTGATGATGGTATCTATTTTGATAATTGCTAAAACGACGTTGTTGGTCTAACTCACCCTGATCAAATAAGTTAGGTGCAGATAAGCCATGATACATCGCACGATAAGCGATTACCGGTAAATCGAACTGTGAGCCATTCCAACTCACTAAAACAGGACGACGTTTCTCAAAAATAGATAAGAATTTTTGTAAAATGCCAAGTTCGGTATTATCTTGTTGGCTAAATGAGAACAATCTAAAACCTTTCTCATCAATCCATAATCCCGAAATACAAACAATCTCGTGCAACGGTAAACGCTGAAAGTCTGTTCCGACATCTTGGCGACGTAGTTTATTTAATGCCTGTTCTACACCTTCAGCAGATAAATGACTGAGCCCATATAAATGAGCACCTGCTTTTAAATCTGTAATGGTTTCAATATCAAATACCAGTATCGGTAAGCGCATATTTTGCATCCACCTTATTGCGTATCTTGAGTAGAAAACAGACCTGTAGACAAGTAACGATCGCCACGATCACAAATAATACAAACAACCACTGCACTTGGGTCTTCTTTGGCAATCTGCAATGCCGCCCATACAGCGCCGCCTGAAGATGTCCCAGCAAAGATACCTTCAGTCTTCGCAAGTGCTCTCATCGTGACTTCTGCATTTTCTTGAGCAATATCAATCACACGGTCTATACGTTGTCGATCGAATATTGTTGGTAAATATGCTTCAGGCCAACGGCGAATACCTGCAATACTTGCACCTTCTTCAGGCTGCAATCCAATAATTTGGATATCTGGATTTTTTTCTTTTAAATACTTTGATACACCCATAATGGTTCCTGTTGTTCCCATTGAGCTTACAAAGTGAGTGACTTTACCGCCTGTTTGCTGCCAAATTTCCGGTCCTGTCGTTAAATAATGTGCTTCTACATTATCGGGATTACCAAATTGGTTTAGCACAAAACCCTGACCATCTTTTTGCATTTGCAATGCTAAGTCACGTGCACCTTCCATGCCTTGCTGTTGAGTCACCTCAATAAGCTCTGCACCATAGGCCAACATTGCATCTTTACGCTCTTGGCTCATATTGTCAGGCATAATGAGCTTCATACGATAACCACGCATTGCAGCAACCATCGCAAGTGCAATCCCTGTATTGCCACTTGTTGCTTCAATTAAGGTATCGCCTGGCTGAATATCCCCACGTTTTTCTGCCTGTATAATCATATTATATGCAGGACGATCTTTTACAGAACCTGCAGGATTATTCCCCTCAAGCTTTGCAAGCACTGTAGCTGTTTTATTTTTTGTTAAGCGTTGCAGCCTTACTAGTGGAGTCTTTCCAACATAATGATCAAGTAAGAAATCATCAGAAAAAAAGTCTGGAATATTGTCACTCATAATATTTACCTGATTTTAGGTGAGCCTATTGTATGAAAAAAATAATGATCCTGCACTCATTTCACTGTTTTTTATACAAAGAATACACGCGACCATCGTATTAAAAGCATGATAAGATTCAGCTTAAGAGGAATCGTTTATTTTTCGATAATGGCACAATCTAAAAAGAATCTATTACAACGCTTACAGCTTAACCATGCCTATGGGCAATTGGTCGCATTTATTTTTATTCCTATTTTGGTTCTTGTCATTGTTGGGACAACTTTGGTTGTCAATGAAACACGAATTGCCGCAAAAAGTCAGCAACAATATGCAGCTATTGCCATCTTGGCTCGCTATCAACACACTGCCAAAATATTAGCCTCTGCAATTAATACATCACCAACCATTCTTCCACGCGTAGAAAATATTCTACAAAATGTATTAAACGAACAATATGTTCAACGTGTGGCAATTATTAATAGTAAAAACCATATACAGGCCACAATTGGTCAGCGCCACTACCTACCCTGGCCAACAATAACAGATACAAGTCTTTTTATTGGTCCTATTGCTTACAACCATAATACCGTTTATGGCAGCAAACTTATGACGGATAAAAATGGTGTAAGCACATGGTTACTCATCGAACTTGATGACCAACCGCTAGCACTTGCCCACTATCGAATTTTGAGTGTACTTACTGCAACAGGCTTCATTACTCTGCTTTTACTGATGATGTGTCTTAATTTCTATTCTAGAAGATGGATCGCACCGCTGTATGAAATTCGCATGCAACTTCAACGTTTAAGTGCAGATAACTTAGACCAACCCATCACACTTAATAGTAGTGGTGAACTTAAACTCTTACAACGAGATATTGAAAACACATTACAGCGTTTACACAGTAGTTTCTTAGAATTAAGAGAACACACCGAACAAACTGAAGATGATTTACGCAGAACTTTAGATACATTAGAAGTTCAAAACATTACCTATAGACAGGCACGTGACCAAGCTATTTCTGCCAACCAATCCAAATCTGTATTTCTTGCTAACATTAGTCATGAGTTAAGAACACCACTCAATAGTATTGATGGTTTTATCCACCTTATGCTCAGACAAGACAGCTTAACGAACGACCAGAATATTTACTTACAAACCATCAGAAAATCTTCAGCACACCTACTTGCACTAATTAACGATGTACTCGATTTCTCAAAAATTGAGGCAGGTAAACTCGAACTAGAAACTGCACAATTTAACCTAGAAGAAACCATATTTGATGTGATGGATATGCTGTCACCTCTTGCAGCACAAAAAAATATCAATATGGCTTTTTTCTTCGCATACGATCTACCACCGTATGTGATTGGCGATACATTAAGATTTAAGCAAATTCTGACGAACCTCATCTCAAATGCAATTAAATTTACACCTGATGGTGAAATTGTTGTTCGTACACGTCTTGAAAGCAGAGATCATCAGCACTGCCAAATTTATTTTAGTGTTCAAGACAGTGGTATTGGTGTAACTGAACAAGATCAAAAGAAATTATTTGGCTCTTTTTCACAAGTCGATGCTTCAATTACACGCCAATTTGGTGGAACTGGTCTTGGACTTGCAATTTCCAAACAACTTGTTCAGATGATGCATGGGCATATTGGGTTTGAGGACAATCAATTACGTAACCCTACCGAAAAAGGCTCAACATTTTGGTTTAATGTTCAGTTTGAACTCGACCATCGCGTTGTAGAACCTCAACAAGAAGTTTTAGATCATGTTCATGTTGTATCGTTTATTTCACATAGCGCAACTGCAAACATTTTAAGACACTACTTGGAAAACTATAAAGTACAGCATTTGGAAAGCACTTCTCTTTTAGATTTATTTAGTCGACTAAACAACTTAAAAGATGATGACAATACATGGGTTATTGTTGACCATGCAGGTGATACCCCTGCTTTATTAAAAGAAATTCGTATGCGTTATCAAGGGCATTTGGCTGTATACGGCTATCAAATGTCATTAGAGCCAAATACATTAAGTCAGTTTCAGGCAACCCCATTATATCAACCATTAAGCCGCCATAGTTTATTGCAACTACTTAAAAACCAAATTCAGGTTGAAGACCAAACAACTAAATTCTTTGATGGTAAAGGACTTCATGTGCTTGCTGTAGATGACCACTTGCCGAATCTTATTGTCTTAGAAGCATTGCTTGCAGAGCTCAATGTAAAAACAACCAAAGCACTGAGTGGACAAGAAGCGATTAGACATATCCAGCAAGGTATTGAAGATAAACAACATCCTTTTGATTTGATTTTTATGGATATTCAAATGCCAGTGATGTCTGGGATTGATACAACACGTGCGATTCGTTCTTTAGAATCCACCTTAGAACATCAAAAAACCTTGCCAATTATTGCACTTACAGCACATGCGCTTTCAGATGAAAAGCAAAATCTTTTGTCTGTGGGCATGAATGATTATGTGACCAAACCAATTCAAATAGAACAGCTTATTCAAATTTTAACCACATGGACAAATAGAAAGTTTGAAAGTACACCACCGATACATGACAACCACTCTACAGATATTGATGCAGAATATTTAGATTGGGCACAAAGTGTAAAACTTGCAGCAAATAAAGAAGAGCTGGCATTCGATCTACTAAAAATGCTCATTGAAAGTTTTGATGGTGAAGTTGAAGAAATGCAGCAGCTAATTGAACTTGAAGACTTTCCTCAACTTGAACATATTTTGCATCGGCTATACGGCGCAACTCGTTATGTTGGGACACCTAAACTACAAGAAAGTACAGGCAACTTTGAACAGTTTGTTTCCAAACTTCGCAAAGAAAAACGTAGAGCAGATCAAAACTTTATTGAGGAAACACTTACTCGATTTAATGAACTAAAACATATTATTCAACATACACGTGAAGCCGCACAGAAAAAACTGCAACAGCAGCAGTAACCAAAGTAGTCCAATATCTATAGAGAAATACTGAATTTAAAGTATTTCTCTATAGCATATATTAAAAAAATAATCATATAAAATAGCTCTCTAGAAAGTTCTGTCATAGATTGTTTGAATTCCAACTACAAAACCGCTATATTACATACTGAGTAATTGTCAGGAATTATTGACTTCTATGAATTTAGAACCATCGCCCAGCGCTTCTAATTCTCAAGAAAGCGCGATGAATGCGCAAAGTGAAAATGTAACTCGCTGTTTATCAGTTGTTCATGAAGCACTTGCAGATGTAAAAGCAAAAGACATTGTAGAACTTGATGTAAGTGAAATTAGCAATGTTGCAGATGCAATTGTTATTGCTAGCGGCACATCAACACGTCATGTTAAAGCACTTGCAAACAACGTTGCAGATGAAGCACGTCAAGCAGGTTTTCGTCCAATCGGTGTCGAAGGTGAACTTGATGCTGAATGGGTATTGATTGATCTTGGTTATGTTGTAGTGCATGTTATGCTACCAACAGCACGTAAATTCTATGATCTAGAAAGTCTTTGGCGCTCTGCTCCTGAAAAAGTATTCGCATAAGATTACGAAAAAAATGCAAATAAAAAAGCGACAAATACGTCGCTTTTTTTGTTTATAGCAACATATATTTTAGAAATATATGTTGCTCTTATTTTAAATTTTTAGTGGCCTGCACCATTAATCGATTTTGTCATATCTTCAACAACTTTTTTCGCATCACCGAAAATCATCATTGTTTTTTCATCATAGAACAAATCATTGTCTAAACCTGCATAACCCGTTGCCATTGAACGCTTAATAACCATAATCGTACGGGCTTTATACGCTTCCAAAATAGGCATACCATAAATTGGAGAACCTGGGTTATCTTTTGCAGCAGGGTTTACAACATCGTTTGCACCAATTACAAGAACAACATCTGTCGCAGGGAAATCTGAGTTAATTTCATCCATCTCTAGAATATCGTCATAAGGCACGTCTGCTTCTGCAAGTAAGACGTTCATATGTCCAGGCATACGACCCGCAACAGGGTGAATTGCAAAACGTACTTTCACACCTTCTTCTTTAAGTAACATTGCAAGTTCTTTTACAGCATTTTGTGCACGACCTTGTGCCATACCATAACCCGGTACAATCACGACACTGTCTGCATTTGACATCAGGAAGCCTGCATCATCTGCCGAACCTGAACGATAGTTTCTCTCAACTTTTTCGCCTGATGCTGCTACAGCAGCAGTACTTGCCGAGCCACCAAATAGAACATTAAGAATGCTACGATTCATCGCCTTACACATAATGTACGACAAGATTGCACCCGATGAACCCACCAATGAACCCGCAACAATAAGCATATTATTTTCAAGTGTAAAACCAATTCCTGCTGCTGCCCACCCTGAAAAAGAGTTCAGAAGTGATACCACAACCGGCATATCTCCACCGCCCACAGGCGCAATCCACACCCAACCAAATGCAAGTGCAAAAGCAGTCATAAGCCAAAAAGCAGCCATATTTCCTGTTGTAAAGAAATAACCACCACAAACAATCATTACCGCAAATAAAATAGCTTGTAAGGGTTTTACCCAACCACCTGCAATTGTTTTTGCCCATTTCTTCGCAGCGAGTTTTCCATAAGCAAATAAAGATGCTGTAAAGGTAATTGCGCCGACAAAGCAACCAACAAACAACTCGAAGAAGTGTACTTTACTCATATGCGGCTGTTCTACGCCCGCATTTTGCAATGCAGATGTATTTTGCTCAAATAGTCCAACCAAGTGGTTGTTATGCAAAATTGCAGCAATTGCAATTAATACCGCAGACAAACCAACCAATGAGTGCATGAGTGCAACTGTTTCAGGCATTTGTGTCATTGGAACAGTACGTGCGCGAGTAATACCTACGACCGCACCCAATGCCATTGGAATTAAAATAAGCCATACAACCACATGATCTGCGACAAAAAATGTCGTTAACACTGCAATTGCCATAGCCACCATGCCATAACGATTCCCTTGAATCGCAGTTTTTGGGCTAGACAGTCCACGTAATGTTAAAATAAATAAAATCGCACCAACAAGATATAACCAACCAGAATATTCTCTTATCAATTCCATTGTTTATACCTCTTCTTTCTTTTTCTGTTTTGGTTTGAACATTTCAAGCATACGTGCTGTAACGGCAAAACCACCAAAAATATTAATACTTGCTAAAAAGACAGCAACTGCACCTAAAACACTCACAGCATTTACACTTTGAAAAGCAACATTTGCTTCAATCCCAAGCACTGGCAAACCAACGGTTTGTAGCATTGCACCTACAATAACAATTGAAGAAAGTGCATTAGTGACTGCCATTAAAGGTGTATGTAAAGCAGGCGTTACACCCCATACTACGTAGTAACCTACAAATACAGCCAAGACAAAAATAGTTATTGTTTCAATCATTTTCTCGCTCCTCAGCTACGCTTTAACAACAGCTCGCCATCATGACTTACGAGCAATGCTTTTTGAATTTCATCTTCTAACGTAATATTTAATTGCTTATCTTCATTAAAGAGAGTGCTTACAAAGTTAAAAACATTACGCGCATACAATGCAGATGCCTCTGTTGCAACAGTCGAAGGAATATTTGGAATCCCTAAAATTTGTACACCATTCTCTGTTACAACCGTCTCATTCACCGCAGAACCTTCAACATTACCGCCGGTTTCAACAGCCATATCTAAAATGACAGAGCCCGGTTTCATTTTTTTCACGGTTTCAGCTTTAATTAGTCTTGGTGCATTTCGCCCCGGTAACAATGCAGTGGTAATCACAATATCTGCCTGACTCACAGCTTTATCTACAATCGCAGCTTGGTCTTTTATGTATTGTTCACCCGGCATCCAGCCATAGCCATTTTTTGCAGCATCAGCAGCACGTTGTTGCTCTTCTTCAGACATTGGCACATCTAGCCACTTACCACCTAAAGACTGTACTTGTTCTTTAGCAGTTGGTCGCAAATCTGTTGCTTCAACCACTGCACCTAAACGTTTTGCCGTTGCAATTGCCTGTAAACCTGCAACTCCTACACCCATAATGACAACTTTTGCAGGTTTAACTGTACCTGCTGCTGTCATCAGCATTGGAAATAAACCCTGATAGGCATTTGCTGCCAATAAAACAGACTTATAACCTGCTAAGTTCGCTTGAGATGACAAGACATCCATATTTTGCGCACGTGATAACGTACGAGGTAGCAACTCTAAAGCAAAAGCAGAAATTTTTTGCTGTGCAAAAGCATCTAACTCAGGGTTACGAAATGGATCAAACATCGCGACAACCGCACTGCCTTGTTTAATCTTTTGAATTTCATCACCAACAGGTGCTCGCACCTTTAATATAATTTCACTGCCTTCATAAGCATTTTCGGTAATCTTTGCACCAACACTTTCATATGCTGAGTCAATATATGCCGACTTAATACCAGCACCACGCTCAATGACCACATCATGACCATTACTGATTAATTTTTTTACGGTTTCAGGCGTAGCAGCCACACGGTTTTCACCTGCTACTGTTTCAGTTGGTATTCCAATCTGCATGAGTCTTCCCCAAGCCAAGGTCATTATTAAACAATACGAAAGATGAAAGTACTTTTCGCACGATATGTCACTTTGATTCTATGTAATCGAAGGAAAAATGCTACCCATTATTTATTTAATAAATGGAGAATATTTCCAAGTTGACATTTTGATACACCCTTAAAAGCGCTAAAATATAAAGGTTTGACTTAAAAAAATAATATTTTTTATACATACTATACAATTAGCCTTTTGTCTTAGCCCATATATATTATTCCTTTTATTTTAATAACTTATAAAATATATCTATAATTAAAAATGTGTATTTTATTTTTAATACATATAAATCAAATATTTAATTTTATTTATAAAAAACAAAAATAGATTTAAGGAATAACTAAACATTGTTATTCTTCTAAATAAGTTTAAAAATACAACATCAATTATTTTTAAATAATCGAAAATAAAAAAATATTCATGTTAAAAAAGTATTTGTTTATTTCAACTTAAATAAAAGATACCTCTTATCGCTCACATTTCTTTCCAATTTTTATTCTATATTTTCTTTAGTTTTCTTAGACTCTATTTTAAATGATGATACTCAGAAATATTATTCACTTATATCAGAAATTTTGATAATTCGCATTCACCTACTCAGGTACATTCCGTACTAAAATTTATGATATCTTGCTCTCAAATTAAACTTATATATCTCATACTGTATTTATAATGCCCTCTACTCAAGATATTAGCCAAAATAGAAAACTACTTTGGCTTATGGCCATTTCCTGTGGCCTTACTGCAGGTGCAAATTATTTTTGCCAACCGCTCATACATTCCATTCAACATAGTTTTCATACATCAACAGCTCAAGCACAGTTTACTGTCACACTTGCACAAATTTCTTATGCTGTTGGCTTACTTTTTATTGTTCCTCTTGGAGATATTACCCAAAAGAGTAAGTTTATCCCTTTACTTATGGCATTTTCAGGCATAGGTTTACTACTTTCAGCCCTTTCTATAAACCTATATATGCTATGGCTTGGAACAGTACTGGCAGGTTTATTTTCTGTTGCAGCACAAGTACTTATTCCATTTTCAACCATAATGGTTCAACCAAATAAAATTGGGGAAACAGTTGGATTTTTAATAAGTGGTTTATTGATTGGTATTTTACTTTCGACCAGTCTAGCAGGCATATTATCAAACCTCTTACACTGGAAAGTCGTTTATTTTTTCAGTGCCTTTTTGATTTTTTGGTGTGCATATCAACTCAAAAAACAACTTCCTCAAACCAAAGGTACATCGCTAAATTATTTTGATGTATTTAAGTCAATGAAAGCTCTGATTACCGAGGAACATCGGCTTAGTATTCGTGGTCTTATGGGTGGCTTTTCTTTTGCATCTATGAGTATTTTATTTGCAACTATGGCTGTTTATTTATCTGCACCACCTTTCAACCTGAAAGATGCATTCATTGGTATGATAAGTCTTGTTGGTATCATCGGCGCACTATCATCACAATATGTCGGTAAGTTTGCAGATCGTGGTTATACTGTTCAGCTTACATTTATCGGTAGCATACTTCTTATTTCAAGTTGGCTTTTTTTATACCTATCTCAGCAGCATTTTATTTACTACATTATCGGTTTTGCTGTACTTAATACAGGCGTCGCGTTTACTCACTCATGTAATCAAAGCATTATTTATAAATTACGCCCAAATGCAAAGTCCCGCATCAATTCAATTTATATGACATTTTACTTTGGTGGGGCTGCATTTGGTTCAGCTATGGGAATTTTTGCATGGAATCATGGCGGTTGGATTTGGGCTTGTATTACAGGTCTTGTATTTGCGATACTCACTACATTCTTTGCTGTGATTGACTACCTTCTCGTACAGAAAAAATACTACACAATATCCTAATTTAAGTTTGTGCCCATGTCAGTACTGTTTCAATATAAGCATGTATTGCAAGCTGTGCGTCATGGGTCGTTATAGCTTCAGCAGGATGATGACTCACCCCTTTTTCACACCGAACGAACAACATGCCAACAGGCCATTGAGTGGCAATTGCAATGGCATCATGCCCTGCACCACTTGGTAAATATTTTTCTGTCGTCTGAACTTTAGAAATACCATGTGCAAAACGTTGCTGTAAGTTTTCATCACACGCAATGGCTTGAATTCGATAAAACTCATCACTTTCAAATGTGAGTCCACGTGTTGTTGCAATATGCTGTGCTTTTTCTAAAACCTTTTCTAATGCCTGATCTATAACGGCATCGTTCGGCCCTCGAATATCTAATGATAATGAGACCTGTCCTGAAATTACATTGACTGCATTAGGTTTATTTTCGATATACCCAACAGTAGCGACTAAGCTCAAATCAGCCTGTGGCACATACTCATCAATTTCAATAATCCATTTTGCTGCCGCCACCAAAGCATCTTTACGGTGTTGCATTGGTACTGTACCTGCATGTCCTGCATGTCCTTTAAACTGGCACATTAAACGGCGTGCACCATTAATTGCAGTCACTACACCCAATGCAAGATTTTCTGCCTCTAAACATGGACCTTGTTCGATATGGAGTTCAAGATATGCTGCTATATCTTCTTTTTTTCTCTGAGCCTGAGAGATTTGAAGCGGATCTAAACCAAAATCTTGCATAGCTTGCGCAATTGACACTCCATCACGGTCTTTACGTTCAAGCCAATCCTTTTCCCATTGCCCTGTCAGCGCTTTACTGCCCAAAAGTGTCACATCAAATCGTGTACCTTCTTCATCTGCAAAGCCAACAATTTCAACTGCGACAGGCAAACGGTATTGATGCTCATGTAAAAAAGCCACGACTTCAAGTGCAGTTAAAACACCTAGAATTCCATCATATTTACCTGCATTTCTTACAGTATCTAAATGCGATCCCAATAAAATTGCAGGTGCATTAGGCTCTCTACCTTCATACCTACCACACATATTTCCAACCGCATCTTGCCAAACATGCATGCCAATTTCTTGCATCCATGTAGCAACTTGCGCATTGGCTTGTTGATGCTCTTTAGACAAATAAACACGTGTCATCGCATCGGTATCACTGCTTATCTTTGCCAGTGATTCAATACGTGCCATTACCCTTTGAGCAGCGAACGCTGTATATTGTGAAGAAATCTCAATCATGAGTTTTCTCCTTTCATTGCTGAAGCATACACATTCCAAGCAGCCTGCATGGCTTCGCCTTGTTTCGTAGAAAAACCTAATTTATTCAGTACTGCTTCTAATGCAGTGAGTGTCTGTAAAACACAGTCTTTTCTCGCGTTATAGCCCATTGTACCAATACGCCAAATTTTCCCTTGCAGTGGCCCAAATGATGTTCCAATCTCAATTGAAAAATCATTCAGTAACATCTGACGAACTTCCTCACCATGAATATTTTCAGGAATTTCCACACCAAGCACATTGTTCATACGGTGCTCTAGATCACCAAATGTATTGAGCCCCATATGCTGAATCCCTGCCAATAAAGCATTGCCATGCAGTTCATGTCTTGCAATTGTTTCTGTTAAGCCTTCTTGTAAAATAATACGTGCACATTCTCTTGCACCAAACAGCATTGTGGTTGCTTCGGTATGATGGTTTAAACGCTCAGGTCCCCAATAATCCATAATCATGCCAAGGTCAAAATAATTCGAGTAAATAAACTCATCATCACCTTGTACATGAGCATCTGTACGAATCCCTTCTTCTACACACTTACGACGGCGAATCACTTCTTCAAAGCGATCATTCAATGTAATTGGGGAACTGCCTGATGGGCCTGCCAAGCACTTTTGTAAACCTGCTGAAACAGCATCAATTTTCCACTCATCTACTTTTAATTCATTTCCACCAAAAGATGCTGTTGCATCCGTATATAAAAGAACATCGTGACGACGACAGATTTCACCTAATTCTTGAAGTGGTTGTAACATCGTTGTCGATGTATCACCTTGCACCGTTAAAAGCAATTTTGGACGCACTTTAACAATTGCATCTTCAATGTGCTGAGGGTCAAAAACTTGTCCCCACGGTACTTCAATTGTATGTACCTCTGCACGGCAACGGCGTGCAATCTCACAAAGTAGTTGACCAAAACGTCCAAAGACAGGAACTAAAACACGGTCACCCGGCTGAATTGAAGAAACCAATATTGCTTCAATACCTGCACGAGATGTACCATCAACAAGCATTGTCCAACGGTTTTCAGTCTGAAATAACCCACGATATAACTGCATTACCTCATTCATATAATGTGTCATGGCAGGGTCATACTGCCCAACCAATTGCGTTGACATTGCACGCAATACACGTGGGTCTGCATTAATTGGGCCTGGCCCCATAAGTAAACGATGTGGTGGATTAATTTGTTTAAAATTATGAATATCTAAATCGTACATTTACCCGAATCCTTTTATTACAATGCAACATCATTACAAGTGAGTCATGACCAATATAAACCCTGTTTTGAAACAAAAGTTTCAATAGAATATAAAATGCAACAAATGTGCCAAATTGCTTTATTCAAGTTCATACAACTGCGCATAACATTGAGAGATTTTTTGAACTCGTTCTCTTGAATGGTTGAGAGAGGCGTGCAGAAAGGCATTACTCAACAAACTGCAAAAGCTCATTGCTGCTGTATAGCTATCAAATGCAGAGATACTGTCTAAGCTCATGTGAATATGCCAAGAGGATAACTGCATCAGTTCCGATGATTTTTCTTCAGAAATCAATAAAACAGGCACATTATTCTTTTGTAAGTATTGCAGAATATGCTTTAAATGCTGTGGTCTACGGCGAAAAGCAAATAAAATAAATACATCTTCTTTCGTTAAATCAACCAATTCCTCAGCAATAGTCTGCCCCGACTGAGGATAAAGATACACATCGCTTCTAGCTTGTAATAACTGTTGACGTAAATGTAATGCAACTGCATAACTATTACGGAAACCCGTAATTGCAATTTTTTTCGCTTTTAGTAATGCATCTAAAATATTTGAAAATTCAGGCGATGTAAGATATTGCATTAATAGCTGTAGGTTTAATTTTTCTTGCTCATAATGCCGTTGCAGCAAGCTATCCTTTGCCAGTATTTCTTTATTTTCGACAAGTGGTATACCTTGTTGCCTTAAGGTTCTTGTATGCTCACGCAATGCTTTATAACTGGTATACCCAAGACGTTTAAAGAGCCGACTAACGGTTGCTTTAGAAACCTGACTCAATCTTGCAATTTCTGCACTATTATAAGTCACTAAATCATGTATATGATCCAAAATGAAGTCAGCGACTTTCTTTTCTTGAGGAGTCAACTGTGAGTATTCTGTCTTTAACTGATCTTCTAAATTATTCATCATCTCTAAATCATATAAATACCAAAAACGCGTAAAACAAATATGCCATGCCCTACGCGTTCTTTTATAGACAACATATATTATTTGTGTACAACTGTTTCTTTCATTACCACTGTTGGTACTTCTGTTTTTCTGGCAATAGTTCGGTATACCGCACCACCTAACAACGCACCAATAAACCATGTAAATGGTGCAAGTGCACTTAAAGCAGGCGTTAATGTAATGACTAACCCTACGATTACAGATAAAAATAGTGCAATTACTGCATGTGGATTTACACCATTTTTATACCAATATGCGCCTTGCTTACTTTCAGTAAATAATGCATCTACATCTACATTTTGTTTTTTAATAAAGTAGAAATCTGCAATTAAAATACCAAACAATGGCCCAATAAATGCTGCAAGCACATCTAAGGTATAGTGAATAATTTCAGGAGAATTAAACAAGTTCCATGGTGTAATCACAACCGAACCAATTGCAGCAATCATTCCTCCTGTACGAAAGCTAATTTTACTTGGAGAAACATTTGAAAAGTCAAAACCTGCCGAAACAAAGTTCGCCACAATATTAATGCCTACAGTTGCAAGTAAAACAGTAATTACCCCTAAGACAACAGCCGTTGTATTGTCGACCAAAGCCACTGTTGCAAGCGGGTCTGTAATCATTTTCCCTGTAATTGAAAATGTCCCTGAAACAAGAACCACTGTAATAATGGAGAAGAAAATGAAGTTTACGGGTAAGCCCCATAAGTTCCCTTTTTTAACTGCATTCATATCTTTGGTATAGCGTGAAAAATCACCGAAGTTTAATAGTGGCCCTGAGAAGTAAGAGACAACCAATGCAACAGCAATAATGAACTGACTGACCATACTGCCATGAACGACATCTTTGCTACTTAAATCAAAATTAATATTATGCCAACCAGCTTTAGCAATTACCCATGCAACAAGTGCAAGCATAACCACATAAATCATTGGCCCTGCCCAATCGATAAACTTCTTAATGGTTTCCATACCTTTCCAAAAGATAAAGGCTTGAACCACCCAAATAAATCCAAAACACATCCAACCCAATTGGCTTAAATTTAAGAAGCTTGTATGTGTAAAATCGGACAGAGATGGGAAAAACTTAAGTAAAATAAGCATAAGTGCATTAGATGCCAGCCAAGTCTGAATGCCATACCAAGAAACAGCAATTAGCCCACGAATCATTGCAGGAATATTTGCACCATATACACCAAATGCTTGGCGACTAATAACTGCATAAGGTACACCAGATACTTGACTTGGCTTTGCAACAAGATTTGCACATACTTGCACAATGCAAATTCCAATAACCAATGCCATGAGTACTTGCCAGCTTGTTAACCCCAATGTAAATAAGCTGGCTGCAAATACATAACCCCCAACGCTATGCACATCTGACATCCAAAATGAAAAAATGTTATACCAAGACCACGTTTTTTTTGCAGGCTGTAAGTCTTGGTTCGCTAACCTTTCACTGTATTTATTACTCATACGTCTGACTCACGATTTATTTTTACTTATTTTGTTTAAGCATAAATCAAGCCAAACTTTTAGATCACACATTCATAAAAATACAAGTTATTGATATTTATAACAAATACTTCAAAAAAACACTAAAATAAAATCCACTTTATAAAAATTAAATACGCACCTTACTTGATCAAACCACTTTATTTTTTGGCATGTATTGTGCATCTTTATAAAAATGAATCATTTAAGAAATAGGTTTAGATTTGAAAATTCAGGTGATTAATCCAAATACTTCTAAAGATATGACCCACTCCATTGGACTAAGTGCAAAGCATGTAGCTTTACCTACAACCGAAATTATAGCGGTTTGTCCTGAATATGGCGTTGCTTCAATTGAAGGACATTACGATGAAGCAATTGCAAGTGTTGGACTATTAGAGCTTATTCAGAACGTACAATCTGAAAAAATGGATGGTCATATTATTGCGTGTTTTGGTGATCCTGCTTTACATGCAGCAAGAGAAATTGCGACAGCACCTGTGATTGGTATTGCAGAAGCAGCTTTTCATATGGCAACACTTGTTGCAACGAAGTTTAGTATTGTTACCACACTTGCACGTACAAAAATTATTGCTGAGCATTTATTACATGAATATGGTTTTACTCAAAAATGTGCAAAAATTCGTTGTATCGATTTACCTGTACGTACCTTAGAAGAACAAGAAGATGTTGCTTATGCACAATTACGTGCAAGCTGTATCGAAGCAAAAGAGCATGATGATATTGGTGCTATTGTGCTAGGTTGTGGCGGTATGTCAAAAATGGTAGAACAGCTTTCTAAAGAAGTCGGTATTCCAATTATTGATGGTGTAACGGCAGCCGTAAAACTGATCGAAAGCCTACATGCTTTAAATATTAAAACAAGTAAGTGGGGAGATTATGCCCCACCTACAGTAAAGTAATTTACGCTTAAGGATAATGGTGACGATACCAATGCTCTGCAATATCCTGCCGACGGCAAATCCATACATCATCATGCGACTGAATATAGTCTAGAAATTTTTGTAAGGCTTTAAATCGTGCAGGACGACCCAAAATACGGCAGTGCATGCCAATAGATAACATTTTTGGTGCATGACTCCCTTCCTCATAAAGCACATCAAATGCATCTTTAAGATACTCATAGAACTGGTCTGCATTACTAAAACCATTGGGTGAGCAGAACTTCATATCATTGGTATCAAGTGTATAAGGTATAATAAGATGTGGTTTTTTCTCAGCACCTAATGATGTCCAAAATGGTAAATCATCTCCGTAATAATCACTGTCATATTGAATATCAGAGAACTCGGCAAGCAGTCCACGCGTATTTGGGCTATCTCTTCCTGTATACCAGCCTATTGGTGCATGACCAAAAAGTTCTTTCAGTACAGACATGGCTTGGTGCATATACTGACGTTCTTGCTCTATGCTCATGTTCTGGTAATGAATCCAACGTTGCCCATGTGAAACAACATCATAATTTGCTTGTTTAATGGCTTCTACAATTGGCGTATGGCGTGCCAATGCCATACCTACACCGAATATTGTGAGTGGTAAATTTCTTTTTTGAAACTCCTCATGAATACGCCAAAATCCTGCACGAGAACCATATTCATAAATAGAATCCATAGAGCGATGAATATCGGGATAGCTTGCAGCCCCAATAATTTCAGATAGGAATTGTTCAGACCCTTCATCACCATGCTCTACATGGTTTTCGCTGCCTTCTTCATAATTTAAAACAAATTGCACTGCGATTTTTGCACCGTTAGGCCAATTGGCCTGTGGATACTTACCACTGTACCCAATTAAATCACGTGAAGATGTTTGAGCTTGAATATCCTCAATCAGAGATTTTCCTGTTAAATATGAATTGGTCACGATCTATTCCTATATTTTTATTCAATCTATTACGCTAGATACAAGCAAGAAATACACCAAACTGTTTTTCGCTTGAGTCAATCAGTTATAATATACTCACCATTTCCTCTCTATTGTAGAAACATACTCCTAGGTGAACTATATGACTGAAGTACATAAAGATTTTATTAATTCTAAAAACTTTAGAGTTTCAGTCGCCCCGATGATGGACTGGACGACCAAAGATTACCGATTTTTTGCTCGTCTATTTAACCCCAATATTATTTTGTATACAGAAATGGTGACGACAGGTGCAATTTTATTTGGGGATGCAAAACGCCACTTAGATTTCAATCAACAGGAACATCCTCTTGTACTTCAACTCGGTGGCTCCGATCCCAAAGATCTCGCTTTATGTAGTAAAATGGCGCAAGATTGGGGATATGATGAAATTAATCTCAATGTCGGCTGTCCAAGTGACCGCGTACAGAACAATAAAATTGGTGCTTGCCTCATGGCTGAGCCTGATCTTGTTGCAACATGCATAGAACAAATGCAACAAGCTGTTCAAATTCCTGTACATGTGAAACATCGTATTGGCATTGATGACATGCAATCATATGAAGAAATGCTCCATTTTGTAGATACTGTTGCTAAAACAGGTTGTACTTACTTTGTCGTACATGCACGTATTGCTCTACTCAAAGGACTGTCACCAAAAGAAAATAGAGATGTTCCACCTTTACGCTATGAAGATGTATATCGCTTAAAACAAGAACGTCCTCATTTAACCATTGAAATTAATGGTGGTATTAAAACAGTTGAAGAAACACAACAGCATTTAAAACATGTTGATGGCGTGATGATTGGGCGTGAGGCATATCATAACCCTTACCTACTTGCAGATTTAGGTGAATCTCTTTGGCAGCTTCCACCGCCTGACCGCTTCGATATTATCGAACAAATGATTCCTTACATTGAAAAACGTCTAGCTGAAGGTGCACCACTTTCAATCATTACACGTCATATTTTAGGCTTATTTCAAAACCTTCCAGGTGCGAGAAAATGGCGTCAAGCACTCAGTGGTGGTCAGGCAAAATCATTAGATGATATCAAACAAGCAACAAAGAATATGAAAGAAGCAATTCTTCGTACAGAAGCATATATTGCAGATAAACAAAGCGAATCTTAGATATTTTTAGAGATATGATTGCAATTTCAATATTGGAATTGCATGATATTTTAAAGAAAAATTTAGAGAACGTATGTGAACCTCTTTCAAGGCTGGACAACATTTGAAAAAACTTGGCTGATTGTATTTACCATTATTCAGCTTATTTTATTTTTTTGGTGGCAACAAACAGCAGTTGACCTTATTTGTGCCCTCACCAATATGCTTTGCGTTGTTCTTGTTGCAAAAGGAAGAATGGAAAACTTCTTCTTTGGTATCATTGCCACTGCACTTTACGCTTATATTTCATATAACAATAAAATTTTTGGTGAAGCCATGCTCAGTGGGCTTTTCTACTTACCAATGCAATTTATTGGCTTATTCTTTTGGCTAAAACATAAAAACAAGCAGTCAGAAAAACAAACAGATATTCAGGTAAAAAATCTTTCTGTAAAAGGCTGGATAGTTATGCTGACTGTGGTACTTACCTGCTCTTTTGCATATGCAGAATTTCTCTCATATCTCAATGCACAGCAAGTTCATTTAGACTCATTTACAGTCGTCATCTGTATTATTGCCCAAATACTCATGACGATGCGCTATTCTGAACAATGGTTTTTATGGATTAGTTCCAACATCCTAGGCATTATTATTTGGATAAACGCAGGCAACTATGCCATGGTAATGATGACCTGTGCCTCTTTATTTAATGCACTCTATGGCTGGTATCACTGGCATAAAAGTGCGTTAAGCACTAAAGAAGTCATTTAAATTTAACGTAAAACATTTATTTTATTTATCCGAATTAAATGTTTTGATTGAATAAAATCATGAACTGTATCTTCTGCAAAATGGTCAATAAAGAAATAGAACATCACATTGTTGCAGAAGATGAAAAATTTCTTGCCTTTTTATCTTTATATCCCAATACACGTGGTACAACCGTAGTTATTCCAAAACAACACTTTAATAGCTATGCATTTGACTTAGATGACTCCGTTTTATGTGATCTGATCAAATTCACAAAACAAGTTGCCAAGAAACTCGACCACTACTTTGAGGATGTTGGCAGAACAGCAATGGTATTTGAAGGCTTCGGTGTAGACCATGTTCATGCCAAATTATTCCCAATGCATGGCACTGCTCAAGCACAAGAAAACTGGCAATGCATTAAATCTTCTGTAGATCACTATTTTGAACAGTATGAAGGCTATATTTCATCGCATGATTATAAGCAAGCTGACCATATAGACTTAGCAAATTTAGCGCGCCACATCCGTAAAAACTAACCAACCAAATGCTATTGGGCTTTTTTATCCAACTTTTTTAAAACCTCTGCAACCGCAACCATCGCAAAACTTGAAGTAACAACTACTGCCGAACCATAGCCACCACAGCGCAAACCTGCTGTGGCACAAACTTCTGCGCTAGAAAATGGATTATCAATCGAATAAACACATGTAATGCCAAACTTTTCTTTTGGTTTTTTACAAATGCCTTTTGCACGCAGTTGGCTACGTAATTTTGCAAGCATTGGGTCTTGCTCTGTTTTAGATAAATCTGCCACTCTAATTTTGAGCGGGTCTAATTTCCCACCTGCACCACCTGAAACAATAAGTGGAATTTTATTAAAGCGACAATGTAGCATCAATGCAAACTTTGCTTTCACATCATCAATACAATCTAAAACAACATCAGGCTTAGATGCCATTATTTCTTTTAGATTATCATCAGATAAGTAGTCATCTACTAAATTGATTTGAATTCGAGGATTAATTTCGCGGCAACGCTGTGCCATCACTTCAATTTTTTCATGTCCTAATGTTGAAGTGAGTGCAGGTAATTGACGGTTAATATTCGATGCAGCAAGCACATCCATATCAATTACAGTGAGTTGCCCAACACCTGTGCGTGCCAATGCTTCAACAGCCCAACTTCCTACACCACCAATACCAATCACCATGACATGACTCTGAGCATATTGCTCAAAAGAAGATGTTGTATAAATCTTTTCTACACCTGCAAAACGGCGCTCGTATTCATCATCTTTGCTTAAGTCAGTCATGCAATTTCATATCTTCTATATTTGTGACATCACTATTTTAACGTGTTTTCAGAAACTCGTCATTTGTCTATGATGCTTTTATACGTAATACTTGCATCGAATTTTCCCAAAGCTTTTCTGCTAAAATCCTTTGGTTCATATTTAAAGCTTCGGCAAGCCCTTCTAAAACATAGTATAAATTTTCAGGGGTATTTCTTGTTCTCATTGTATTTGAAACTTGGCAGCACAACGGTGTCATATCTGGGCAATCTGTTTCAATGACTAAGTTTTCATAACCGACTGCTTGTATCACCTGATGTAACTTTCTAGCATTTAAATTCGTGACTTGCCCTGTTACTCCAATTTTAAATCCAAGTTTGATAAATGCTTTAGCTTCTTCTACACCACCACTAAAAGCATGTGCAATCCCACCCTGCTTAAATTTGACTTTCTTAAGCTGCTGTAAAACATCTGCATGGGACTTTCGAATATGTAGCAACACAGGTTTATCAAACTGTTCTGCCAATAACAATTGCTGTAAGAAATAATCTTTTTGCTTTTCATATACGGCAGTTACTTTATGCTGTTTTAAGAAAGTATCTAAACCAATTTCACCAATAGCAACGCAGTCATGTGTATTTAGTAATTGTTCAAGCAAATATAAGTCATGTTTTTCATGCTGCTCTATATAAAATGGATGTAACCCGGGCGCTAAATGGCTTTTAGGTACAGTCTCACCCTGAGTATTTAGCCACTTATGTGTTTCAACCAAATCTGCAAAGCGCTCACGCAGAAAACCGATTAGAATAAGTGCTTCCACACCGCGTTTTTTTGCTTGCTCTGCTAATATTTGACGGTCTACATCAAATTCGGGAACATCAAAATGTGTATGTGTATCAAACAATTTTATTTTCATACTTTAGCGAGTATTCATTACATATTCTTAGGTAAATAATTTGGTTTAACCACGCCAACCAACTGCTCATAACCGATTGTAAAACTTGGCATACCCACAACATAAGGCCCTATTTCGTACTCTCCATACTGAAGTACTAACCCTTTATCATTAAAATAAAAATTATTAGAAAGTTTAAATGCCCATGCTTCCTCATAATCACTAATGCTATCTGCTAAGTTTTCACGTTTTATCCATTTTTCAAATTGATCATGTGCGAGCTTCTCAAGTTCTTTTTCTTTGCCCTGCTCTAAAATATCACTCAGTTGTAATTGTTGTTTTGTTTTTAAGTTAAAGTTGAAATATTGCTGTGAAGCTGAACCATGTGCTCCACCTAAAAAGCTGTCTGTACTTAACTGTACAACGACCATCTGTGGCGTTTGTTTAATAATTTTTGGTTCGATATGTAAACTGATATTTCCATTCGCACTTAGCTTTTTTAACTCCTGATCAAGTGACATAAATGCATCAGCATACTGTTGAACCTGTTCCACATAAGAGTCTTGACTTTGCTGTACTGTACTAGCAACAGCCTTATTCATCGATGGTGTTGCATCAGAGCTATCTAAAATCTGCTTTAACTGATCTAAAGATGCCTGTTCAATGGTTTGATCGATAAATTTAAAATTACTTTGGAGACGTTTCACAGAAAACTCAGGACAATTGTTACCTGAACAGTTATTTAAAGAAATAGGAAAAGTCGTAATCTGACCATTAAAAGTAATTTCAGCTGGTTGAGTTATTGGTTGGGATGCCGCTTGCGCTTCAGTATGATGAGATTCATTTTTTTGACATCCTGCCATAATAAAAGTACTTCCTAAAATGAAGCAGGATAAATAAAATAATTTTATTTTAGAAGAATGCATAGTATTTTCCTACGAAATATAGCTCATCACGCTAAAGTTAAGAAAAATAATATACAACAGTGTGTATGTAATTTATGTAAGTATTTCTAAACAATACTCAGACGTTATAAAGCACAAATAAAAACAGCCCCTATAAAGAAGCTGTTTTATCACTAATGCTATTTATTAGTGTTCTCTTGTATTTCTAAATTCAACTTCAGGCCAACGCTCTTGCATAATTTGCAAATTAACACGACTTGGTGCCAGATAAGTTAAATGCCCACCACCATCGACAGAAAGCTGATCATGTGCTTTTTTCTTAAAGTCGTTAAGCATTTTCTCATCGTTGCAATAGATCCAACGCACTGTATTTACATTTACAGGCTCATAAACACAATCTACTTTGTACTCTTCTTTTAAACGATATGCCACAACATCAAATTGTAGTACACCCACAGCACCAACAATCAGATCATTATTAATTTGAGGCATAAATACTTGTGTTGCCCCTTCTTCTGACAGCTCCTTCAAGCCTTTTTGCAACTGCTTAGACTTCAAAGGATCTTTCAAACGAACACGGCGGAACATTTCAGGTGCAAAGTGAGGAATCCCTGTAAAGTGCAGATTCTCACCATTCGTAAATGTATCACCAATTTGAATTGTACCGTGGTTATGTAAACCAATAATATCACCCGGCCAAGCTTCTTCTAAATGCTCACGCTCTCCTGCTAAGAAAGTTAGAGCATCTGAAATACGTATATCTTTACCAATACGCACATGGTTCATTTTTAGACCACGCTCATACTTACCCGAGCAAATACGCATGAAAGCAATACGGTCACGATGCTTAGGATCCATATTGGCTTGAATTTTAAAGACAAAGCCTGAGAAGCCTTCTTCTGTTGAAGAAACAGTACGTTCCTGCGTAGGATGATCTTTAGGTGTTGGTGCCCAATTTACAAATGCATCTAATACATGGTCTACGGCAAAGTTACCAAGTGCTGTACCAAACAGTACAGGTGTTTGCTTACCTTGCAAGAAAAGCTCTTGGTCAAATGGATCAGATGCCATTTGCACAAGTTCTAAAGACTCCTCAAAAGCCTTAAATGCCATATCACCAATCTTTTCGCGAATATCTGGGTAGTCATAACCATCACGAACTTCAATCTCGGTAATTGTCGAGCCAAAACCTGCTTTATATAAGTAAGTTTTATTTTCGGCAAGATGATACACACCTGCAAAATCACGTCCCATACCAATTGGCCATGTCATAGGAACACAACGAATTTTCAAGACATTTTCAATTTCATCTAACAACTCTAATGGCTCACGAATTTCACGATCCATCTTGTTGACGAAAGAAATAATAGGTGTATCACGCATACGACAAACATCCATCAGTTTGATCGTACGTTCCTCGACACCTTTTGCCCCATCAATCACCATAAGTGCAGAGTCAACCGCTGTTAGGGTACGGTAGGTATCTTCCGAAAAGTCTTCATGCCCCGGTGTATCAAGCAAGTTAATTGTATGTTGCTTATAAGGAAACTGCATCACGGAGGTAGTAATAGAGATTCCACGCTCTTTTTCCATTTCCATCCAGTCAGATGTTGCAGAACGATCTGACTTACGGCTTTTTACCATTCCTGCAACTTGGATGGCCTTACCCCATAACAGCAGTTTTTCTGTCATGGTTGTTTTACCCGCATCGGGGTGAGAAATAATCGCAAAAGTTCTACGTGCTTTTACTTCTTTAGCTAACTGCTCTTTAAACATTTAAATAATCTTCAATCTGTACACACATCTGTACACTTTTAAAAAGTAACTCAACATGTGAAGTGCATATAAAAAAACTAAAAAGATTATATCTGATTCGATACCCTGTCGCTATATTGAACCTGATACTGTATGCATCATAGAAAACTTACATTGGACGATATTCCTTCATTTTAAAATCTATGTTAATGTTTTTTCATTGCATTTGCTGCAATTTTACTTGAAAGAAATTGTATTTTTAACACTTCTTTAGGAACAGGCTTTCCAAGTAAAAAGCCCTGAAAGCTATAACAACCAAGTCGTTTTAAAATTTCAAACTGCGCCTCAGTTTCAACACCTTCCGCAGTAATAGACAATCCTAAATGCTGTGTTAGTTTTATAATACTATCTAAAATTGCCTCATCTTTAGAGTGAGGTTCTAAATTTTTAATAAATGCGCGATCAATTTTAAGCTCATTCACAGGTAAGTCTTTTAAATATAAGAAACTAGAATGTCCTGTCCCAAAATCATCAATAGAAAGTCCGACCCCAAGCTCACGAATTTTCTTAAAAATATGAATACTGAAATCGATATGATGCATTGCTGTCGTTTCAGTGACTTCAATCATTAAATGATTTGGATCAATTTCATATTGAGTGATTTTCTCTTCTAATGTCTGAATTAAATTCTTATGTTCAATTTGCAGTGCCGATAAATTAATAGAAATTGGATACAAATCTAACCCTTGTTTCTCCCATAAACTAATTTGCTTACAAGCCTGATCAAGCACCCAATAACCTATGGGAATAATAAAGCCTGTCTTTTCTGCTAATGGAATAAATTTATTTGGCGTCAGTAACCCTAATGTTGGATGTTGCCAACGAATAAGTGCTTCAACGCCACATATATTTTTATTCTGATCAAATTTTGGCTGATACAATAAAATAAACTGTTCATGACCAATCGCGGAAAATAAATCATTCATTAACTTAGATTGATGTCTTTCAGCATATTCTTCCGTTTGATAGTCAAATACACTATAGGTGTTTCTGCCCTGTTCTTTTGCAACAAGTTTTGCAATATCTGCATGCATCATCAGATTTTGTAGGTTTTCGCCAGAGTCAGGGAAAATAGCAATGCCGATACTCAATGTAATATTAATCGTATGTCCTGAAATGCTAAAACCGTCTTGGACATTTTCTAAAATACTTTGTGCTAAAAGCTCTGCTTGCTCCAAATTTGTATGTTCAGCGACAAATAGAAACTCATCACCACTAATTCTAAATACTTTTTTATTATGCGATGCAAACTGACTCATTTTATTAGCAAACTGTATAAGAAGCTCATCACCAATATAATTACCAAATGCATCATTAATTGATTTAAAACGGTCTAAATCAATAAATAATACAGCCAATTTCTGCCGATGTAAGCGATGCTCAGAAAGTGTTATTTTTGCATAATCGACCAAATAAGAACGGTTTGGTAATTGTGTCAAATGATCATGAAATATAAAATGTTTTAGCTTTTTATTGGCTTGATGCAATTGGTTGTTTCTTTTTTCTAAGCTTCCCTCTAGTAGGCAAATGAACAACACCATAACAAATACAGCAAATACAATAAAAATAAGACCAACCACAATCGTATTATCTTGGTCTGGTAATTCACTATAAATAATACCGGGCACTTTATATAAATTAGATGCTGCCATTCCTAGATAATGCAGTCCAATAATAGTACTTGTCAGTAAAACCGTTGCAGCACACCTTAAAAATAAAACATGATGTTTTTCGGTTTTAACTTTATATGCAATCCACAATGTACATCCAGATCCAAGCACAGCCCAAACCATAGAGGCCAATACTATTTTTTCATCATAATCAAATATATATCCTTCAACATGGATGGAAAACTGACCAGTATAATGCATACCTATAATACCTGCACCAAGCACAAAAGCACCAAGTACAAGTTTAGGAAAAGACATTTTAGGTCGAGTGGTTAACCAAATTGAGAATATTGAAGCCAGTAAAGCAATGAGATATGATGCAATTACAAGCTTCACATCAAAATGAAATTTGTCAGGATACTGACATGCAAATATAGCAATAAAGTGCATACACCAAATGGATGCGCTAAGTAAAATACCAGTGGTTAATACCACTAACTTCTCATCTTTTTTATTATAAAAATGCTTAAATAAGATTCTTTCCGTTGCAAATGTTGCATAGCAAGTAATCAAAGTCACAAGAACTGAGCCAATGACTAACCAAAAGTCATACCCTAATGCAAACATATTACAACCCAAAAAATTAATTAATTTCACTTATATTTCAAATAGAAATATAAAAAATAAAAATGTTTTTCCGCAGAAAAATCAAAAACTAAAAACCGCCATATTTGGCTAAAATTACAATCAATATCAAGTATATTATACTTATTATACGCAATTATTGTGATCAATATATAACAATAAAAAAATTAAATGAAGAGGTCTACAATTTCTATTGCAAACCTCTTCAAGTCTTTCAGAACTTTTTATTTATGCTGCTGTAGCTTCGCATAATCTAATAAAACATTTGCAGCCTCTGTTACAAATGCTTGTTCTTCAGGTAAAGGTGGTCTTTGTCCTACCTTCATTTTTGCACGTGCTTCAGCCAAAGCATCTAAAGAAGCCTGATATGTTTCCCAATTCGCATATGGTTTCAAATCAGTTAACTTACGACGTTGATTCTCAGCATCTAGTGTTTTTTGCTCCATACGATCAATTTCAGCACGGCGGCTATTAATATCTAACTCTAAACGCTTTGTATCATCTTCTTTTTTCGTAATTTGACTGCGTGTTTGTAAGTAATTAAATTGTGGATCACTTGCTACACGCACTGCCGAAAGTTTATCAAGTTGTGGCATGTATTGTTGCCAATCACCTTCTCGCTTAAATGCTGCTGTTGGAATCGTATCCCATTTCAAGGCATTTTTTGCTTTACGCTCTCCAAACTCTTCATTGTAAATATCTACAAGCTTAATGTCGGGCACAACACCTTTATTCTGCGTACTTCCACCAGTAATGCGGTAGAACTTACGCTGAGTCAGTGTCGCTTGACCATACGCTAAGTTATCTAGCTGCACCTGAGCTGTTCCCTTACCTAGCGTTGTACTACCGATAATAACCCCACGTCCATAATCTTGGATTGCCGCAGAGTAAATTTCACTCGCAGAAGCAGAAGCTAAGTTTACAAGTACCGCAAGTGGACCAGAATAAATCTGCTTACCACCATCATTATCTTCAAAGACATTAACATTGCCATTGCCATCACGAATTTGAACGACAGGTCCTGTTTTTATGACTTGGGCAATCATTCTGGCAACTTCTTCTAAAGAGCCACCGGGGTTATTTCGTAAATCGATAATAATCCCTTCTACATTTTGACTCTTTAAGGACTCAAGTGCTTTTGCCGTATCTTGGGCAACTGAACGATAGTCTGCACCATCACGACGTGCTCTATAGTTTAAGTAAAATGATGGAATTTCAAGTACACCAAACTTATGCTCTTTACCATCTCGTGATAAATCGACAGTACGTGTACGAACACCTTCATCTTCTTCTTTAATAATATCTCGTGTTAATGTTACATTGCGAGCTTGGCTCATCGGAACGCTTGCACCCCATACGCGAATGGTAACCTTCGTTCCTCTTTTCCCACGAATTAAACCAACAATTTCCTGACTTGACCAACCAACGACATCTTCCATTTTCTTGCCGTCTTGAGCAACGCCAATAATACGATCGCCGGGATGAATTTGTCCTGATTTACTCGCAGGCCCACCCTCTACAATGGTTTCAACCTTTGTATAATCTTCATTTCTACGTTCAGGTCGAATAGAAACACCAATCCCTTCAAGCTGTAAAGTGGTTTGACGATTCAACTCCATCGCATCAATTGGTGGGAAATAATTACTATGCGGGTCATAGGTTAACGTCATTGCATTTAGAATTTTTTCTAAAACATCATCACTTTTCAAGCGACTAATTCTTTCTAGCTTACGTGTATAACGTTTCTTTAGCGTCTGTGCAGGTGTTACATCTTCACTGCTCGTTAAATCTTGCCCATTTGCTAAAGAAGGATCAGCTTTCAGTACTTTTTGTTTTGCATCATCTTCTTGTTTTGTAATCGTTAAATTAATGAGTTGTGATACAAGAATTTTATGCCAATAATCACGGCGTTCAGCATCTGTTTTGAAATATGCTGCTTTTTCACGATCAATATCTAAATAAACCCCTTTTTGCTCTAAATTTTGTGGTTTCTTTAGTTCATCTAACATGTAGTTATAGAAATCAACCAAATGCTGACGATATTGTGCATGAATATCATATGCTGCCGTCAAATCACCTGCTTTTAAAGCAGCGCCAAGTGTTGCACCATACTGCTGCTTATAACGATCAATATCTGATGCTAAAAATAAAGTATGGTCAGGGTCAAGGCTGTCTAAATACATATCTAAAACACGCTGCGAAGTGGGTGCATCTAAGCGCATATTTAAGTAGTGTTGACGATCAATAAGCGTTGCTAACTGTCGTGTAACAAGTTTTTGTGCTTGCGTTGGTTCTATACTTTGGCGTGTTACTTCTGCGGTATTCGCTGCAACCGCATTAGAAATGGTGTTATTAAAAAACAAACCACCAGTTGCTAAAGCAACGGCACAAGCGATTATTTGAAGTTTCATAAACGAATTATATTTCCTTGGTTTTTAGCCAATGTTCACACACTTATAAATATATGAAGTATGAAAATGTTAAATACACTATACCTTCTATATTGTGTAGTTTTATCATATTCTGTATTGGCAGAATGTAGCAAATCATTGCAAAATTTACTCAATTTTTAAATCTATACAATAAACGGAAAGTATTATTATGATTGGCGCACTCATGTTCGACATAGAAGGTACATCTCTAACACAAGAAGATATTGAAATTTTAACAAACCCTCAAGTGGGTGGCGTCATTTTATTTTCTAGAAACATCGAGTCTCCAAAGCAAGTACGTCAACTTACCGACCATATGCGAGAAATTAGACCTAACATTCTGATTGCAGTCGACCAAGAAGGTGGACGCGTACAACGGCTCAAAGTGGGCTTCACACGCTTGCCTGCCGCAGGAAAATTGGGAGAACTGTATACAACAGATGCTCCTCTTGCACTTGAGCTAGCAGAAAACTGTGGATGGCTCATGGCAACAGAGGCGCTTGCTGTCGGCATAGACTTTAGCTTTGCACCAGTGCTTGACTTAAATAATATTAGTGATGTTATTGGTGATCGTAGCTTTTCAACACAGCTTGAAGATATTCCACCTTTAGCCAAAGCTTTTATGAGTGGTATGCATAATGCAGGTATGGCAACAACAGGAAAACACTTTCCCGGTCACGGTTCGGTAAAAGCAGACTCGCACGTTAGTGCTGCAATTGACCATCGCAGCTTTGATGAAATATCTGACAATGATATGCAAGTTTTTAGTGACCTTATGCCTGAACTCAATGCAATTATGCCTGCTCATGTCATTTATCCACTTGTAGACCGAAATCCTGCAGGATTCTCTAGCTATTGGTTACAAGAAATTTTGCGTAAGCACCTCAACTTTGATGGTGTTATTTTTTCTGATGATTTATCTATGCAAGCAGCATGTATTGCAGGTGGTGCAGATGCACGTATTCAAGCTGCTTTAAGCGCAGGTTGCGATATAGGACTTGTATGTAATGATCGCCAAGCTGCATTACTTGCGCTTTCTGCAATACAAGAAAGTGACTTGCCTGATCAAACACGATTAGAGCGTATGCGCGGTAAAATTCCAACAGATATTGAAATAGCAGATACACTACAACTTGGTGAACAATGGCAAGAAATCAAAAATAAAGTGGAGAACTTTGTTCAAGAGAAAGTCTAGTTCTTTGATATAAAAGATAGAGTGACTATACGCTATACCTAGAAAATAGTGGCTCTATCTCAACCAAAATCTTACTTTAGTCAAAGCGTTTATAGTACAAATGACAAACTTGCTTTGACATAATATTCTAAATGCGATCTCTGTCAAACAAGTTAGTTTTTTAAAGTAGAAAGTAAAAAATAGAAAGCTATTTTAATTTTACTTAACTTGCAAAACTAAAAATAAATGGATGCAAAAGCAGTCTCTGAAACATCACTTATCTTTATAAATATGAGGGTGTGTTGAGAGTTAATCACACTTACACATAGATAAATCATTGAAAAAAGAATTATATCTAATTTATCACTACGCAATACTATTCTTTTGAATTCTATCAACCTAGAAAAGTAAAACTCAATCAAATTATACGTGCACCTACCGAAAGAACATTGAATTTTTCGATTATATTTTAATGACTATTCAGTGAATATTTGGCTCTTTTTTCATTTTTCCTTAACAATAAAAGATTGAATCAATTTTTCTGAATCTTGTACTAACTCTTGCCAATGGGGTAATAGCCCAGCTTGAAAAGTAAGCTTTAATGAGGTCATACTCCAACCTATTGGTAAATAGTTAACTTTTAGATTGCAATTTGTAGTACCTATCTTGAAATATAAACAACTAATGACTAGAGTAACTTTCTTATTTGCTGTCTCCTGCCAATAGACTTTCTTTTGGTTTCCCTCTGGCTCAACAACATCTACCTGATACAATCCTATTTTTTATTAAAATGTCGTTTCTGTTCAAACTCTTTCTCAGACATTTTTTCACCAGAACCTATAATACTTTTCTGCATTTCAAATTCGAGTTCATCTGTCATATCATTATTTTCAAATCTTCTTTTTATATTATTCCTATTAGGGCCACTTAGTATCCATTGCTCCAATGAAATATTAAGATCATCAGGTTTTTCGAAATAACTAGAATGCCCTATCGGACTCATACTAGGCCAAGTTGTCATAACAGTGGCACTACTTATTGGATCATTACAGCCTTTAGATGCATGTTTCTTAGTAACGTTTTGCCCCCAATAATCTATACATTGATACTCAACCCTAGCAAAAAACAAGTATCGACGATCGATACGCATTGTCTGATCACGAAACAGACCACACTCATAAGGCTTTTCTTCTAAACTCGGACTAGCATCTTTGGATGCCCTTCCATAAGCAACTCGCAATTAATGTGATAAATATCAAAGTGGAGCTAAAAAAAATGAATCTTAATGGATACAAAAATAGTCTCTGAAACATTACCTTATCTTTATAAGTATTAAAAAAAAATCAAAATAGTTTAAAACAAGTTACAACTTAACCAGTGTTATCTAAAAAAACAAACCGACAAAAAACAATAACAACCCTATAGCACATGCATAAGGAGAATATGTATTAAAAAAAACTTCAATTTCATGGTATAAAACTTCTCCTTTATCATTTCTCTGTTGTGCTTTCAAAAGCCTTTTTTTATTCAACTTTGAGAATCCTAGATTCCCCAGTTGTAACCAAAAAAGAAAACCTCCTGCCACTAAAAACAACCCAATTTTTGATATCAAAGATAATTCCATGAATAAAACTCCAAATATACTGATTATTAAATAGTTTTATGTAATGAAATCTAGCGATTTAGGCTAAAGTAAAAATTTAAAAACCCAGTTGTAAGTGTTTGACGTGACATATTGTTCCCCTATAAAACTTTTAAATGATTAATTTGCTTGAGTACTTTGCTTTGAATAATTTGCCAATCTTTTAAATGCACCGATTGATATTTGGCATCAATATTGACATGCGTATCTTCAGATAAAATAAACTGCTGATCGCAATAACGTGCTTTTGGATACTGTGACCGATCGGCACAAGTGATGAGTGTACTCACATCTCCGTTACTGTTGTAGCCAACATATATATCTGTTGTATCTTTATAACCATAACTTTCTATCCATCTAGGATGGGGCTTATATTTTTGTAACCCATATACATATTCTGTGGTTTTTTCATAAGTGTTGATATAATTGACTTTCTCTAAATGATCTTTATCTGAAAGACGAGTTTCTATTGTTTGGTTGCGTAGAATTTCTTTTAAATACCCTGCTTGAACGTGCTTATTGAACTCCACTGAAACATCAACCCACTGATTATTTGCATCATTTTTTTCTGCTTCATACTGTAGTTTGGAAGTATTCATTGATTTATAACGATAAGAATCTAGCAGTAAAGTATCTGTTGGGTAATATAGCGTAAAATAAAACCTCAAAAACCGAGAGTCATAAGTACGTTTAGGTTTCGGCTTACACTTTGGATCTACTTCATCAAATGTCCACACTGGACAAATTTCGTAATCAATATACTTAATTTCACTACCAAGTTTCATTTTGATGCTATCAAGGTTACCTATATAGTATAGCTGACCATATGGATCTTTATCCTCTTGTGGGCTATCTTTTGTAGGCTCTTTTTGATGACATGCTATAGTCATGAGTGACAAACACAAAAGTGAGATCTTTTTTAATTTAGACACTATATTTCCCTAAATAAGATTTGAGCTATTACATATTTCACTTTTAAAGTTAAAAAATTAGCGCTACAACTCAACTAGCCAATATAAAGTTACAATAAATAGTATATGAACTTTTCTGCTATGTTTTTGAACTGGCATAAAATATAAAATTATATTTTATGCTTTATAAACACAGATCATATGACAAAACATATTATTTCTCATCTTGATGAAAACACTCCGTATATCAATGAAGAACGTATTGCTACGTTAAAAGCAAGAATTGAAAAAGATTTTGATCGTGAAACGGCTTCAAATCTTATTCAGCAACTCAATGATTTAAATGAATTTGAATTAGGTCAATTCCTCATTCAGCATGAAGGTCTAAATGGTCACTGGACACATGAAGTGGTCACATGGGATGTAAATCACCCCACAAAAGATTTAAAAAATACTTTAGAAAAATGCTTATTTGAAAAACTTCCTGCAACGCTTGCAACACGCCAAAGATTTCATATCTTTCAACAAGCTCTAGAACCATTATTAGAAAAAAATACTGTATTTGCATCTATTCCATCAGGATATATGTCCGAACTACTTTTATTAAATCGTGAAAAATTAAAAGATACCCAACTCATTGGCATAGACCTAGATAACAATGCTCTAAAGGGCGCTTTAACACTTGCAGAAGAAAAAGGCATAGCAGATAACTTACAACTTATCCATGAAGATGCATGGAATATTCAACTACAAGAAGAGATTGATGTTATTACCAGTAATGGCTTAAACATCTATGAGCATGATAATGATCGTGTGATTCAACTCTACCAAAAATTCTATAATGCGTTAAAAACAGGTGGCACACTGATTACAAGTTTCCTCACACCTCCTCCAACGTTATCACCAACATCCCCATGGAAAATGGAAAAGATTGACCTCGCATCACTCCAGTTACAAAAAGTTATTTTTATAGATATTTTACAAGCAAAATGGAGTTCGTATCGCTCTGTTGAACTCACCACAAAACAACTAGAAGCCGTTGGTTTTAAAGAGATAGAGCTCATTTATGATGATGCTTATTTATTCCCAACAGTTATTGCAAAGAAATAGGCTTAATATCTCTTTTACGAGTACATTCAATGAATTAAATTTGCTTTATTTCAATAGACTGCTACTATTTAAATAAGATTCTTGATTTAATTTTAGTCATGCAACAATCTATTGAACAGTATATGCAACAACTCGGAAAGCAAGCCCGTGCAGCTGCACAAGTGCTTGCTTTTGCTTCAACAAAAACTAAAAACAATGCCTTACAAGCGATTCACGATGCATTGGTTGCCCATCAGTCCCAAATTCTTGCAGCCAATAAAATTGACATGGAAAAAGGTCAACAAAACTCGCTAGATGCAGCGCTTTTAGATCGTCTTGAACTCACACCAAAACGCTTCGAAGGTATGCTACAAGGTCTAAAAGATGTGATTGGCCTTACCGACCCGATTGGTGAAATTACTGACCTTGCTTACCGACCGTCTGGTATCCAACTTGGTAAAATGCGTGTACCTCTTGGCGTTGTTGGAATGATTTACGAATCACGCCCAAACGTAACGCTTGAAGCTGCTTCCTTGGCACTCAAATCTGGTAATGCGATTATCCTACGTGGTGGTTCAGAGGCATTAGAGTCAAATAAAGCACTTGCTCAAGTCATACAAAATGCGCTTAAGACCACAGAGCTTCCTCATGAAGCAGTTCAGGTCATTGAAACATCAGATCGTGCAGCAGTTGGTGAGCTAATTACACTCACAGAATATGTCGATGTGATTATTCCTCGTGGTGGGAAAGGTCTCATTCAACGTATTACCAATGAAGCTAGAATTCCTGTGATTAAGCATCTAGATGGCAACTGCCATGTTTATGTTGAAGCACAAGCAGATATGACCAAGGCTCTACCTATTGCGCTCAATGCAAAAACACATCGATATGGTGTTTGTAATGCAATGGAAACCCTTTTGGTTGATCAAGCAATTGCAACAACTTTCTTACCAGAAGTTGCCAAGCTTTATTTAGAAAAAGAAGTTGAACTGCGTGGCTGTGAACAGACACAAGCTATTCTAGGTGATGCTGTCAAAGCAGCCACTGAAGATGACTGGCATACCGAGTATCTTGGTCCAATTTTAGCAGTTAAAGTGGTTAAAGATATGAATGAAGCAATTCAACATATCAACCATTATGGTTCACACCATACAGATGCAATTATTACCGAAAACTTTAGCTTGGCTCAACAGTTTCTAGCACGTGTGGACTCAAGCTCAGTAGTCATCAATGCCTCGACGCGCTTTGCTGACGGTTTTGAGTATGGTCTAGGTGCAGAAATTGGTATTTCAACCGATAAAATTCATGCACGTGGGCCTGTTGGACTCGAAGGGCTAACCTCACAAAAGTGGATTATTTTGGGTCACGGCGAAATTCGCGAATAATGAAAGCGTATATTGAGGTTCTATAGTGAACCTCAATATCACCTATTAAGATGTCTTGTCTGTAATTGATTCAATCATCAATTTATATGCATAAATATCATCAAAAATATATGACTTAGACTTACCTGTTTTTGCTTTTTCAGTTTGGCAATATGAAATCATTTGGTCTGTTGGAATCTTAGGTGCATAAACCAACTCTGGATTCTCAATTTTTTCGACCTTATCCATACTATCTTGTTTCAATAATGCACAAGCCTGCCATGTATGCCAGCATTCTTCAATAGATGCAATTCTATAAACATTGTCATCATCTTCTTGCTTCTGAGTTAAAATCTTTGCTGAACGATGTGGATGCTTTTTAATAATGTAGTCTTCAAAAGCAATACGCTCTTTATCTAAATTAAACATAATAATTACTTACTAAATTTTCATCTATTTACATCAACGATACTATATTACAAATAATAAAATTTAATGAATTCTTATATAAATTTTAACAAGTTTCTATTTTTCAAACCTTAATGAATCTCTCCCTAACAACCACAAGGGTAGATTTTTACCTTATACTTACTCTCGCTAGCTAACAGCCCGCTTATAGAGAATTGAATATGACCACGATTATCAAGCAAGAAGACTTGATCACTTCAGTCAAGGATGCACTGCAATTTATTTCTTACTATCACCCACAAGACTTCATTCAAGCAATGAGTCGTGCATATGACTATGAAGAAAATCAGGCAGCAAAAGATGCCATTGCACAAATTTTGATTAACTCTCGCATGTGTGCAGAAGGACACCGTCCAATCTGCCAAGATACAGGCATTGTTAACGTCTTTCTTGAAGTTGGGTTAGATGTGAAATTTGACCTTCAACTTAGCTTAGATGATGTAATTAATGAAGGCGTCCGCCAAGGCTACTTAGAAAACTCAAACATTTTACGCGCTTCTGTATTAGCAGACCCTGCCTTTGGTCGTAAAAATACAAAAGACAATACACCTGCGGTCATTCATTACAAGTTAGTACCAGGCAACAAGGTTGATATTACTGTTGCAGCAAAAGGTGGCGGCTCTGAAAACAAATCTAAGCTTGCAATGCTTAACCCATCCGATTCAATCGTAGACTGGGTGCTCAAAACTGTACCAACAATGGGTGCAGGATGGTGTCCACCGGGTATGCTAGGTATTGGTATTGGTGGTACTGCTGAAAAAGCCATGATGCTTGCAAAAGAAGCACTCATGGAAGAAATTAATATGCATGAACTACTGAAACGTGGGCCAAACAGTAAAATTGAAGAACTTAGAATCGAGATCTTTGAAAAAGTAAATGCGCTTGGCATTGGTGCTCAAGGCTTAGGCGGTTTAACTACTGTCTTAGATATTAAAATTAAAGACTATCCTTGCCATGCAGCAGGAAAACCTGTGGGTATGATTCCAAACTGTGCAGCAACACGCCATGCACACTTTCAACTCGATGGTTCAGGCCCTGCCCATATTCAAGCACCAAAACTTGATGATTATCCTGAAATTACATGGTCTACCTCTAAAGCAAAACGTGTAAATTTAGATACCATCACCCAAGAAGAAATGAATACTTGGCAGCCCGGCGATACTTTACTTCTAAATGGCACAATGTATACAGGGCGTGATGCAGCACACAAGCGCCTTGTTGAAATGATTGATCAAAATCAGCCTTTACCTGTCGACTTAAAAGGAAAATTTATCTATTACGTTGGTCCTGTCGACCCTGTAGGTAATGAAGTTGTTGGTCCTGCTGGTCCAACGACTGCAACACGTATGGATAAATTCACACGTAAAGTATTAGAGAATACTCAACTATTCGGCATGATTGGAAAAGCTGAACGTGGTCCAATGGCAATTGATGCAATAAGAGATAACCAAAGTACATATCTTATGGCAGTTGGTGGTGCGGCTTATCTTGTATCCAAAGCTATCCGTCAAGCTGAAGTTGTTGCTTTTGAAGATTTAGGTATGGAGGCAATTTACAAATTTGTTGTCGAAGATATGCCAGTTTCTGTTGCTGTAGATGTAAATGGTACATCTATACATGCAATCGCACCTAAAATTTGGCAAGAAAAAATTGGCAAAATCCCTGTGATTGATGCAATGTCTTGATAAATTCATAAGCTATACGAATAGACATCGTGTAAGTTACATGATGTCTACTTAATTCTAGTACACTAAATTGATTTCATATAGCAAATCATAGTATTTTAAATAAAAACATATTTATAAAATAGTTCAATATAATGAAAAGGCACTCAAAATGATGAAATTTATTAAACCACTCGCTCTTGGTATTCTTGCATCACAAATGATTTCAATCGCTTTTGCAAGCCCTGCACAAGTTACAACAGCACAAAAAATTGTTGATTTAACTCATTTAGAATCTGACTTTAATAATAATCTTAAAGATTTACAATCTATGTATTTAAATCAAGCTGTCACTTTAGTGAAGCAGCATACAGGACACCAAACACTGACTGCTCAAGATAATCAAGCGATAGAAAGAATTATTCAAGTCTATAATAAGAATACAACTACTATATCGAAATCATTAGATATCAAAAAAATTGGAACAGATATCTACCTAAAAAATTATTCAGAAGAAGAACTAAAAGCATACCAAAAATTCTTAGAAACTCCTGAAGGTGCATCTATTGTTCAAAAAATACCTATGTTTTCTGTAGTATTTAATCAGGAAGTCGCTAAATATACTCAAGCTATTAATGTACAGAACAGTATTAGTCAAAAAACAAATACTGAAGTCGGCCAAATTTTAGCAACACTTCCAAAATAATATTAATATTTAAAATTTTTAAATAAAAAGGCATATCAAAAGTAATATGCCTTTTTATATTCTTAAGTATGAATAAAAAATATAAATTTTTAAATTAATTAAATAGATAATAATTTTGACAAGTTTTAATTATATACTTTTATTTTAATAAAATTTAAATGGAAAAACCATGCTAAAAAAAATTCTTACCATTAGCCTTTTTACATTTTCACTCAGTACTTCAGTTTTTGCCTCTGCACCACAAGAAGCATCTATTAAACAAGCCATTGAACTTTCTCATGTTAGTGAAATACTTACCAAAACAATGGATGTAACAAATGCAACCTTTCATGAACAAGCAACACAGAGAGTAAAAAGAAGAACGGGGCATACTGAATTAACAGCCCAAGACATAGAAGCTGTAGATAAAATCTCAAAAATTATGAGTCAAAGTCTAAGCAACATGATGCAAACTATCAATATCACCCAACTTACAGAAAATGCATTTCGTAAATATTACACTGAAGAAGAACTGCAAGTTTATATTAAGTTTTTATCTAGCCCTGAAGGACAATCAATTAATAAAAAATCACCTCTTTTAATACAAGATGTTATGAAAACTTTCTCAGATACACTTCAAAATAATACAGGACTACAAACACAATTAAAATCTTCAGATAATGAGATTAAATCTATCATCAACAGTCTACCAAAAGCTGAGAATCAGAAAAAATAAATATGCATACTCCCCTCCCAATGGGGAGTATTTACTAATAACTTACGGAACTACATCAAAATTTTGCAGTCATGTTTTGTAATTAAACTACATTAGATAAAATACTCTACAGAGCTTTTTATTATGCAACTTAAAAGTATTCATCAAATTGTTTTATTACTAGGTGGAATTTTTCTCTGCCAGCTTAGTCAAGCAACTCCTGCCTCACAAGCATCTATAGACCAACTATTTAATACCTTACAAATAAAACAAAATACGCAAGCAATGGTTAAGCCACAAGAGCTAAAACTTCTTGGTCTAGATAAAGAATCTTTTTGGAATAGTGTTGAACCTCAATTAAAAACACTTTATAAAAACAATTTATCAGAAGAGGAAATTCAAGCATTAGATCGATTCTATCAAACGCCTGAAGGAAGAAGTTTATCTGAAAAAATGCCGCAGCTTAGCCAGCAGACATATAAAGTTGTCATCAAAAATATGATGAATAATAGTAATATTAGTAAAGGACTTTTTAATGTTCTTGGTATTGATCAATAATGTTTTATCGCTCTTTACTTAAATGTTATTTATAATAAAAATATTCATTTCATCTTAAATACTAACTTTCTAAGGATAACAGATGATTAAAAGATATCTTACATCTGCTTCAGTAGCCTTTTTATTTGCTGCTATAAATACAACATCAATACAAGCAGCCTCACCTACAGAAGAGCTTTTAAGCCTCACCAATGTTCAAGGCACATTAAACCATACCTTCGACAGTATTCTACCCATGTATAAACAACAAGCCATTCAGCTTGTACAGCAACATACAGGGCATACAAGCTTTACTGCAAGAGATCAGCAGGCTGTAGAAAGAATTACACAAAGTATGTTAGCCAACTCTCAAGCATATTTACAACGCATGAACATTATGCAAAGTATTCAAGGTGTTTATGCAACTTACTATACAGACCAAGAAATTCAGGCATATGTTAAATTCCTAAAGTCACCTGAAGGACGCTCTATTATGAGCAAACAAAACCAATTAAACACAGCCGTAGAGCAACAAATTGCAATGGCTATATCTACCGTTGCAAAAAGCCCAGGGTTTCAGCAAAAAATTGCACAAGATACGCAAACGATTTTGGCAGAGCTACCTCGTAGATAATAAAAAGCGTGCTATAAAAGCACGCTTTTTAAAACACCTAAACTCGCCTATGCTGACTTTGAGTCAACAACTTTAAGTTCAGATTTTTCTACTACATGTTCTACATCTTTTTTAGGCTGGCGCTCTTTTTTAAACTCAGGTTGAGCTCCTTTACTTACCACATCATCATTTACCACAACTGTGCCTACATCGGTACGGCTTGGTAAATCATACATGGTTTCAAGTAACACATTTTCTAAAATAGAACGTAACCCACGTGCACCTGTATTGCGATCTAAAGCTTTCTTAGCAACAGCACGTAAAGCAGATGTTTCAAAAATTAAGTCAACATCTTCCATATCGAACAAGTGTTGATACTGGCGTGTTAAAGCATTCTTTGGCTCTGTAAGAATTTGCATAAGTGCTTCTTCATCAAGCTCTTCAAGCGTTGCTAAAACAGGTAAACGACCAATAAATTCAGGAATTAAACCAAATTTAACAAGATCAGTTGCTTCAACTTGACTAAAGAGTTCAGATACCAGTTTCGTATCATCCTTTTTCTTCACTTCCGCGTTAAAGCCAATACCGCCCTTTTCTTGACGTTGTTGTACAATCTTCTCTAACCCAGCAAACGCACCACCACAAATAAACAATATATTTGAGGTATCTACTTGAATAAGCTCTTGTTGCGGATGCTTACGCCCACCTTGTGGTGGAATAGATGCAACAGTCCCTTCAATCATTTTTAAAAGTGCTTGTTGTACACCTTCACCAGATACATCACGTGTAATAGATGGATTTTCAGCTTTACGCGTAATCTTATCAATCTCATCAATGTAAATAATGCCTTTTTGAGCCTTTTCTACATCGTAGTCTGATTTTTGCAAAAGCTTTTGAACAATGTTTTCAACATCTTCACCTACATAACCTGCTTCTGTAAGCGTTGTTGCATCTGCCATTGCAAATGGTACATCTAGTAAACGAGCAAGTGTTTGTGCAAGTAATGTTTTACCTGAGCCCGTTGGGCCAACCAATAAAATATTACTTTTTGCGATTTCTACATCATCATTTTGATATTCTACTTCAGATGCTTTTAAACGCTTATAATGGTTATATACTGCAACTGATAGTGTTTTCTTCGCAGTGTCTTGCCCAATTACATATTGATCAAGTGCCGCACGAATTTCATGTGGCTTTGGAAGTGGCTTATTTGCCCATTCTCCTGAATCAACTTGTTGACTGGTTTGAACTAAATCTAGGCATACGTCCACACATTCATTACAAATGTATGCGTCCTCACCTGCGATTAGCTTACCCACTTCAGCTTGTGTTTTTCCGCAAAATGAACAATGTTTTTGTCCTTGAGGATTGTCGGACATACTTACTCCAATAACTAATTCTTAACTTATGGGCGTTTATTTAATACAGCATCTACAAGACCATACTCTTGTGCTGCTTGAGCAGTCATGAAGTTATCACGATCTGTATCACGCGCAAGAGTTTCATAGTCTTGCCCACTATGCTCTGCCATTAAACGGTTCAAACGTTCTTTAATAAATAGAATTTCGCGCGCATGAATTTCAATATCAGATGCTTGCCCACGGAAGCCACCTAATGGCTGATGGATCATAACACGTGCATTTTCCAAGCAATAACGCTTACCTTTTGCACCAGCATTTAATAAGAAAGCACCCATAGATGCTGCTTGTCCCATGCAAATTGTAGATACATCTGGTTTAATAAACTGCATTGTATCGTAAATTGCCATACCTGCTGTTACTGAACCACCAGGAGAATTAATATAAAGGTGTATGTCTTTATCTGGGTTTTCAGCTTCTAAAAATAACATCTGTGCGACAATCAAATTCGCCATGTTATCTTCAACTTCACCCGTTAAGAAAATTACACGTTCACGTAACAAACGAGAGAAAATATCAAAAGAACGTTCTCCACGAGAAGATTGTTCAACAACCATCGGAACAAGCGCATTTTCTATATTTGGAACATACATGAGTTATTTATTCCTAAAATTTTTGTTACTTACTTACGATAACAATATGAGGGATATTTGCTAAAATTGCAAAAATATTCCTTGTTTTAATTTTGAATATTTTTAAAAGTTAAAGTTTATTTTATACAAAATTAACAAACGAACAGCAACATAAAAAAAGGCGCAATTGAGCGCCTTTTTATCAATACAAGAACTTAACCTTGTTGTTGACGAGCTTGTTGCTCTTTTAATAACTCTTCATAAGAAACTGATGTTTCAGTTACTTTTGCAGTAGCTAAGATATGATCAACGACTTGATCTTCTAAAATAACAGCTTCAATTTGTGAACGTTGTTGCTTGTCATTTTTGAAGTATTCAATCACTTCCGTTGGATCTTCATAAGAAGAAGCCATATCTGCAATATATGCATCAACACGTGCAGGATCTACTTCTAGTTTAGCATCAGCAAGTACTGTGCTTACAAGTACACCTAATTTCACAGAACGTTCAGCTTGTTCTTTGAATAAGTCATCTGGAAGCATGCTTGAATCAAATGCTTTTGCACCTTCAGCACCAAACTGTTGTGTAAACTGTTGAATCATTTGCTGACGTTGACGGTCAATTTCTTGAGCAACCATAGCAGATGGTAATTCAACTTCATTTGCTGCAACAAGTGCATCAAAAGTTGCTGCTTTAATTTGGTTACGTAGACCATTTTTCACTTCACGTTCCATATTTTTGCGAACATCAGCTTTTAATTTTTCTACGCCATCTTCTTCAGTTAAACCAAAAGTTTCTAAGAATTCAGCATCAATTTCTGGAAGCTTAGGCTTTTCAACTTTTTTCACATTAATTTTGAATTGCGCTTGCTTACCTGCAAGGTTTTCAGCTTGGTAATCTTCTGGGAAAGTAACATCAATTACTTTTTCTTCCCCATTTTTCATACCAATAATGCCATCTTCAAAACCAGGAATCATTTGACCAGAACCTAACACAAGTGTGTAGTCTTGTGCAGCGCCGCCTTCAAACTTTTCACCGTCAATTGAACCTTCAAAATCGAAAGTTACTTGCATGTCTTTTTTAGCCATACCTTTGGTATTAGCCCAAGTTTGACGTTGCTTACGTAAGTTCTCGATCATTTGATCTACATCTTTATCATTAATTTCAGATGTTTTACGTTCAACTTCTAAGCCATCAAATGCTTTAACTTCAACTTCTGGATATACTTCCACAGTTGCTTCGTATACTAAAGCATCTTCTTTGTTCTCAACTTTTTCGATATTTGGCATACCAACAGCATTAATTTTTTCTTGTTGGATTGCTTCAAATACAGTGTCACGGATAACGTCATTGACAACTTCTTGATAAACACTTGCACCATATTCACGGCGTACAACATTCATCGGAACTTTACCCGGACGGAAGCCGTTGATTTTCGCAGTTTTGGCAGTGCGCTTCAGACGAGCTTCAAATTGCTCGTTAATACGAGTCGTCGGTACAGATACGTTTAAACGACGGGCAACACCCGAAACCGCTTCAGTCGTTACTTGCATGGCTTCCTCTATTTACTTAACTGGTTAGTAGTAACAATTTTTAAAAAGTGCCACATTATATTCTATAGCAACAAGATATACAAAGTTTTGCTCATTTTTTGTATTTAGTAGCACACTTTACAAATATGTAGATCAAATTTCATACTGCATATTTAACTTAAATAAGAATTAATAACATTTAAATTATTGATGAATAATAATTCTTATTTCAATAAAAGTTATTGTTAAATAAAATGAACTCTATATTACTAATATTTATATTTTTTTTATAAAAAATACTACTTTTCATACAATTTTCATTCATTTAAGTTACTTAACGTATAGCTAACTTAACAATAATCATTATTATTTAGAAAATACTTACATTCATTTACGAGTAAAACATGTCATTTATAAAGACTCGCAAAAAAATTGTTACCTCAACAATTGCCTCTTCCCTCTCTATTATTGCAGGCCATGCAATTGCTCAAGATAATACAAATCAACTACCTACAATAGATTTGCACTCTTCTGCTGCTGTCGACTATGACGATACACAAAGCTTTAAAACAGATAAGTCTTCAAATTCAAAATATGTTGCCCCACTTTTAGATACTCCTAAAAGCGTAAATGTAATCTCACAAAAATTATTAGCAGATACTAACTCCAACACCCTTACGGAAGCATTACAAAACACACCAGGCGTTACACTTGCTGCGGGTGAAGGCGGAACACCATTTACAGATATGCCATATATTCGTGGCTATAGCGCACAATCATCAATTTATATAGATGGTATTCGAAACTCAGTATCTCAAAACCGTGATATGTTCGATGTTGAAAAAGTTGAAGTCACTAAAGGTTCTAGTTCTGCAATTTCTGGTGGTGGTGGTGCAGGCGGTAGCATTAACCTCATCACAAAAGAAGCACATGCAGGCGATAAATATGAAGGTACAATTGCAGGTGGTACAGCCGATTACCGACATATTAGCTTAGATGCAAACAAAGACTTTGGTAATGGTATTGCAGGTCGTGTTGTTGTTATGGGTCACCAAAATGATAAACCTGGTGAACAAAATGGCGCTGAGTATAATCGTATAGGTATTGCACCAAGCATTGTCTTTGGTCTAGGTACGCCAACAAGAGCACGTTTAAGCTATTACTACATACAAAGCGATGACAAACCCGATGCAGGTATTCCATTCCCAACAACAGGTGGTGCACCTTACAATGTAGCAAGAGGAACTTACTACGGTTGGAAAGGAAGGGACTTCGACCGTCGTCAAAATCAGGTTGGAACATTTAAGTTAGATCATGACTTTAATGACGATCTGAACCTATCCAATACCTTTAACTACAACTACGCATCTAGCAATTACATTATGACGAATCCAGATGATTCTCAGGGTAATATTAGCAAGTATGGAAGTGTTTTCCGCCGCGCTGTTAGCCAGATTTCTTCGACCAATGCATATAGCGATCAAATGGCACTATCAGGAAAGTTTAATACTGGTGGCATAAAACATAGCTTTAGCACAGGTGCGGACTGGACATATCAAGAAACAGATACTGGTATTTATTCATTTAATGGATTTAATCCCAACAAAAGTTTAGATATTCAAGATCAAACAAATAATGGTAGCTCTGAAAGCTGTAAAAATCCAAACCTAGGATATTGTACAACTTTAAACAACCCAAACCCTTACGATACTTATAGTGACAAAGCAACGGCCGTTAAAGACTTTGCAACAACACGCAACCGTAATGTAGGTTTATATGCTTTAGATAGCATAGAATTTACCCCGCAATGGCTATTAAACTTAGGATTACGTTGGGATCAATTTAATACAAGTATTAAGTATAACTACCCAATAACTCTACGAGGCACACAATATACAGCTGGACAAGGTGCATCTAATAATAAAAGCTTCTTCTCTTATCAAGCAGGTTTAGTATTTAAACCAACTGAAAATGGCAGTATTTATGCAAGTTTTGCAACCTCTGCTATTCCAGTTGGTTCAGATCAATTCGACCAAACAGCAACAAGTGCAATTATTTCAGCAAATGATTTGAAACCTGAAGAAGCCCGTACTTATGAGGTAGGTACAAAGTGGAATGTTCTAGATAACAAGGCAAACTTAACTGCTGCAGTATTTAGAACTGAGAAACAAAATACACGTATCGGTGTTACAAATACAACAACAGGTATCACAACACTTTCAAATGTAGGGACAAGTCATGTAAATGGCTTTGAACTCGGACTTAATGGTAATCTAACTGATAAATGGGATATTTCAGCAGGATACAGTTACTTAGACAGCAAGCTTACTAGAACTTCTCCTGACCTTAAATCTCTTGCAGGGTTAGGCAAAGCACTTCCTTATGTTTCAAAAAACAGTGCTACTTTATGGACAACGTATAAAGTGCTACCAAAACTGACTGTTGGCATTGGCTCACAATACAATGAGCGCTCTGTTGTATCTTATGTTGCAAATAGTTCACTACCAAAATATATTCCAACTTATACCATCTACAACACGATGCTGAAATATAATGTGAATGACAATATTAACTTACAACTTAACGTAAACAATATTACAGACAAACGCTACTACTCTACTGGCCACTATCACTATGCAATGCAAGGTGATGGGCGTAATGCAGTACTTGCCTTGAACTTTAAATACTAATCAAAACTACATAAAAAAGCCCATCATTAAAAATGATGGGCTTTTTTATAATAGCAATATTATTTCTTAACAACCTCAATTGGCCCATGATTGTCACAATGACCATCGTGTTGATGATGCAAATGACCATCTACTAAATAGTCTATATGATCCCCATGAGGTACAGCCTCATGACCACAATCTGGTCCATGTACATGACCTTTTTCATGCCCTGAACATTCATGTCCTTGCGTGCATTCTGCAGGATTTTTTCCGTCTACAGAAATTTTATGTTCCTCTTTCGAGTCACTTTGTAAATGACCATTAACCAAATAGTCTACATGGTCTTCATGCTTAATTGCTGTATGCCCACAACTTTCGCCATGAACATGATTTTTTTCAATACTCATTTACACAACCCTCATTATAATTTGAACATTTTATATACTACACATCTACATTAGCATAAAATTTAATTGTTGCAATCTCACACCTACCCAAAATTAATTTACTTATTTTTTATAAAAAGAAAGTTTCCGATGTAGAAATTTAGAGTTTTATTTCCATAGCAACAATATCAATTTCTCAGATCCAAAAATTATCATTCTTGTATACAACTCTAAAAATAGATCAAAGCCACAAATAGATAAATATAGTTTTTAACTAATAGTTTTATTAAGAATTCCTTAGGTTAATTTACTCAACATTGTTAGTTTCAATCAAAAATTAAATTACAAACTGTTTCTACAATACAATTACATCATAAATATCAATAATATAAATAAAAGATCTATATAAAATTATATTTTGCAAATAAAAGTAATTATCATTTATAATAACATTATCAATACATAGATTAACAATTTGTCTTTATGAATACTTTATTCATACATGAGAGTTTCAAGAAATGAAGAAAACTATTAAAAAACGTAGTTATACAGCTCAAACTGTAGCACTTGCAATTACACTACCTAATCTTGCATTTGCTGCTGGAAATATTACAGACCTACCCACTATTGAAAGTTCTTCACACACAGACAATAGCTACTATAAAAAGAACAGCTCATCAGATAAACGTGCACAATCTATATTAAATACACCTAGAACAACTCAGGTTATTACTGAAAAAACCCTAAAAGAACAAAACTTACTTTCTTTACAAGATGCCCTCTCCACAACCCCTGGAATTTCTTTTGGAGCAGGTGAAGGTGGCGGTGGTTACGGCGATAAAATTACACTACGTGGTTATGATGCAACCAGTAATATTACTGCGGATGGTCTTCGAGATACGGCTTTAACAACTCGCAGTGACTTATTCAACTATGAAGCGGTAGAAGTCACAAAAGGTGCTAACTCCGTTGAAAATGGCGCAGGACAAGTCAGTGGTGGCATCAATCTTGTCACTAAATCTCCAAAAGATCATGATTTTAATAACCTTTCTGTAGGTCTAGGTACAGATGACTACACACGTATTACAGGTGACTTCAATAAAGTTATCAATGATGACGTTGCATTTCGCCTAAATGTCATGGGACATAAAAACACATACCCTGGACGTGATGAAGAATTGAAACGTTGGGGTATCGCACCTTCTATTTCTTTTGGTATTGGCGAAAATACAAAAGCAACCCTTTCATATGTACATCAAGAAGATAACAACGACCCACAGTATGGTGTGCCATACTATAATGGACATGCAGTACCAGGTATCTCTAATAAAAATAACTATGGCTATACAGACCTAGATAATATCCGTATTACCAATAATACTGGTTTATTAAAAGTAAAAAGTGAAATCACTGACAATATTAAATTTAACTCTGTCACTCGCCTAAGCGACATACACCAAATCTCTACTATTTCAGCACCACAAGGAACGTTTTGTCTTGCAAATGGTATGGCACCAACGGCTTACACCAATGCCAACACAACTGGTTATGTTAAATGTACAGCTTCTGGACAGTACATTGTAAGTGGACCACGTGGGTTCAAAAGAGATACCGAAACAAAGCAACTCGCAAATGACAGTAATTTCAAAATTAATTTTGGTTCAGAGCATATTAGAAATACTCTTATTATTGGCGGTGGTTTTAGCCAAGAAGACTATACACTCAAAAGTGGTAGCTACTTAAATAATGCTAATGGTTCAACAAGTACACGTCCAAATATGGATATTTACAACCCAAATCATGTTTGGAATAACACTACAAACTATATTCAAGCAGATAGTCGCAGTGGATCAGGTAGCTTAGACACTTATTACGGTTATATTTTTAATAACACTAAATTTGGTTCGCATTGGTTACTTGATTTAGGCGCACGTTACGACCGTACAGACGGTGTATATCGTGATATCAATGGTGCGGTTACTGGTTCACAGAATGCCAATCTATTTAGCTATAATGGTGCAATCACTTTTAAACCAACCCATTCAACAAGCTTATATATTAGCTATGCTAACTCTCAAAAACCAACCATTGGTATAGCGAGCGAAACATGTACAAGTAGTGCAGCAAATAATACATGTAATGTTAAACCAGAAAGTGCTGTTACTTATGAAATAGGCGCAAAATGGGAAGTAAACCCTAACCTACTTCTTACAATTGCAGGGTTTAGAAATGAGCGTAATAAAGTACGAATCCAAGGCGCAGATGGCTTTAACTACGTGCTAGATGGTAAAAACTATGTAAATGGTGTTGAGGCTGGTCTTGTTGGAAATATTACACCAAACTGGGATATTACAGCGAGTATGGCTTGGATGAAAGGCAAGTTTAATCAAACTGCCGCTAATGGAGTTCAGGACTTCTCTAAAGGAGACTATGTCACACAAGTTCCAGAATACTCGGGAAGTGTATGGACAACTTACAAATTAAATAGTCAATGGCAAGTTGGATACGGCGCAACATATCAAGGTAAAATGTACCTAAGTACACATACTTCAGCAAACAACCAAACTGCACAGGTAAAATCTGAAGATTACTTATTACATAACGCATCAATTACATACGCAATGAATAAGAGTTTAAATTTCCAACTCATTGGACGCAATCTTGCCAATAAAGTTTACTATACTCATATTCGTAACAATGGTTGGGCTATGCCAGGCGAAGGGCGACAAGCTGTGTTTAATATTAACTATAATTTCTAATAGTTATTGGAAGTATCAAAAAGCGTTTGCTACTCTAAAGAGCAGCAAACGCTTTATATTTTTTAGAGATTCTTATGCTTATACATGTGCCACAATTACTGACTCTAGATAAAATCAATGAATGCAGAAAAATCTTAGAAGTAGCACCATGGGTTGATGGAAAAACTACAGCAGGACACCAATCTGCAGAATTAAAAAACAATTTACAGCTACCACCAGATTGCGAAGAAAGTCTATTTCTCGGACAAACAATTTCACAAGCGCTCAAAAGCAATCCAACAGCATTTAGCGCCTCGCTACCTAAAACAATTCTTCCGCCAATGTTTAACTGCTACCAAAATAGTGGTCACTTTGGTAATCACATTGATAATGCCATTCGCCATCATAGCCTAACCAATACATACATGCGTACAGATGTTTCATGCACTGTGTTTCTTACAAACCCAGACGAATATGAAGGTGGAGAACTTATTATTGAAGATACCTATGGTACACATAGCGTCAAACTTCCTGCAGGAGATGCAATTTTATATCCATCAACAAGCTTACACCAAGTCACACCCGTAACTCGTGGTGCACGTATCTCTTCATTTTTTTGGATCCAAAGCTTTATTCAATCTGATGCGCAAAGACGAATGATGTTTGAACTTGATCAATCTATCCAATCACTTACACAACAATTAGGCAACAACCATGATGATGTTGTGAAACTGACAGGTTTGTACCATAATTTATTGCGACAATGGAGCGATATGTAAGATCAATAAATAGAGTACTTATAAATTATGACAATTCAGCCACCACTGACCAAAATCCCGCCTCATTTGCTCACGCTCTTAGATTATGAAAAGCAGGCACAAAATCACCTGCCTGCATCCTATTGGGCATACTTACAAAGTGGTGCAATGAATGAAGTTAATTTAAAAAGAAACCTACAACAGTTTGCTGATATCAGTATTTTACCCCGTGTTTTGAACGACCTCACACACGGCAATACACGCTGTAAAATCTTTGGACAACACTACCCCCACCCTATTTTTCTTGCACCGATTGGTCATCAAGCACTATTCCATCCCGATGCAGAACAAGCAACGGCATTAGCTGCCGAAGTGATGCAAAGTAATATTATTTTAAGTACATTTACCAATACACCACTACGAGCACTTAAAAAAGAAAACCCTTTCAAATGGTTTCAACTTTACTGGCAAGGTAACAGAGAAAAATCATTACAACTCATTCGACTCGCAGAAGAACATGACTACAAAGCCATTGTCATTACAGTAGATGCGCCACACAAAGGTATTAGAGACACTGAAAGACATGCACAGTTTGACCTTCCTGCAAATATGCATCACCCTCACACGAAAACACATTTGGTCGCAGAAAATTTGCAACCACACCAACATCCACTTTTTGATGGTCTGATGCAACTTGCACCGAAATGGGCAGATATTGCGTGGCTAATTCAGCAAACAAAATTGCCTGTCGTTTTAAAAGGGATTCAACATCCTGCCGATGCCAAAATTTCCATAGAACAAGGTGTTCAAGGGATCATTGTTTCCAATCATGGTGGACGTGTTTTAGACACTACCCCCACGACACTTTCATCACTACAAAAAATTCGTCAAGTTGTACCACACAACTATCCTCTTTTACTCGATGGTGGTATTCGACGCGGAACCGATGTCTTTAAAGCAATTGCTTATGGTGCAAATGCCGTGTTAATTGGACGACCATACATCTATGGTCTCGCAACAGCGGGGGCTTTGGGTGTAGCACATGTGATTCGGACACTCAAAGAGGAGTTCGAAATTACAATGGCTTTAGCAGGAACAGCTACCTTAGAGGATATTTGTTTAGATTACATTGCCTCAGAAAATTATTGACAGCTTTTTAAATATCACTTAATTTAGGCATACACCCCCCTAAAACTTACTCCCTAATAAAATTAGATTGTCTATCTATATAGATGATACAGACAGCCTAATGCCACAAATTTAATAATGTAGCTTTGCAATAACTCTACCCATCATGCAGGGCTACGAACAGGAGTACTTCAAATGTTGGCTGACCCAAGCACAAAATACCGTCGCATGTATCAACGTGTTGACTTGCCAGATCGTCAGTGGCCAAATAAAGAAATTACACAGGCCCCTATTTGGATGAGCACGGATCTGCGTGATGGGAACCAAGCAATTTTTGAACCAATGGACATCGAACAAAAATTTAAAATGTTCCAAATGCTTGTCAAAATTGGTTTTAAACACATTGAAATTGGTTTTCCATCTGCATCTCAAATAGATTTTGACTTTACAAGAAAACTCATCGAAGAAAACCACATTCCTGAAGATGTATACATCGAGGTTCTTGTACAAGCACGCGACCATTTAATTGCACGTACTTTTGAAGCACTCCAAGGTGCAAAGCGTGCAATTGTGCATATTTATAACTCGAATTCGCCAACATTTCGTGAAAAAGTACTCAATGTAGATATTGCTGGTGCAAAAAAACTTGCAACCAATGCTGCTGAAAAAGTTAAAGAATATGCAGCAAAACAACCTGAAACAGAATGGGTTTTCCAGTATAGCCCTGAATGCTTCTCTGCTACAGAATTAGAAGTTGCAAAAGATGTTTGTGATGCAGTGACAGAAATTTGGGATGCACGTCCAGAACAAAAAGTGATTTTAAACCTTCCTGCAACCGTTGAAGTTTCAGGTCCAAATGTCTATGCAGACCAAATTGAATGGATGCACCGTAACTTAGCACGTCGTGATGGTGTAATCATTTCTGTGCATTGCCACAACGACCGTGGCTGCGGTATTGCAGCATCTGAGCTTTCCATCTTAGCAGGTGCAGACCGTGTCGAAGGCTGTGTATTTGGTAATGGTGAACGTACAGGTAATGTCGACATTGCCGCAATTGCCTTAAATATGTATACACAAGGGGTTTCTCCAAAGTTAGATTTCTCAAACATTAACGAAATCATTGCAACTGTTGAGGAATGCACAGGACTTCCTGTTCACCCACGCCACCCATATGCAGGCGACCTTGTATTTACAGCATTTTCAGGCTCGCACCAAGATGCAATTAAAAAAGGTTTTGAATTCCAAAAAAATCAAGAAGTTTGGGATATGCCTTACTTACCAATCGACCCTAAAGATTTAGGTCGTGACTATGATGCTGTCATTCGTGTAAACAGCCAATCAGGTAAAGGCGGAATTGCTTACTTATTAGAGTCGAACTTTAATGTGACATTGCCTCGTCGTGTACAAATTGAATTTAGTCAAATTGTGCAGGCGCATACAGACAATACTGCAAAAGAAATTACAGCAGACGAAATTTGGAAGCTTTTCAAAGCGACTTATGTCGATATCAAAGACAAACACTACAGTGCAAAAACATATCGTCTTTCTACAGAAAACAATGACCAAGTGATTGATCTAGAAATTGAAGTAAATGGTGAAACGCAGCACTTACAAGGTCGTGGTAATGGCCCAATTTCAGCAATTATCAATGCACTCAAACTTCCAATTGATGTCTTAAATTATGAAGAGCGCAGTATTAGCTCTGGTGCAGATGCAAAAGCTTTGGCCTTACTTGAAATTCAAGTGAAAGGCAGTGGACGCAGCGCATTTGCAGCAGGTATTCATAGCAATACGATTACCTCACCAATTGAAGCCATTATTGCATGTACTAACCGCTTAATTGACCAAGGTGTTCTCAGCACATCAGATATTATTTCTGAAGCTGTTTAGCAAAAATAGTTATTTTAAAAGGATACCCAAGTTGGTATCCTTTTTATTACTCATGATTTAAAAAAATAAGGCGATTCATACACGTGTCTTTTGCATCTGATTCAGTGGGTATCGTAACTCCACAAAAATATTCTTTTGAACAACCTCTCGAACTCGAGTGTGGCCGTGTTTTACCACGTTTTGAACTGATGGTTGAGACATATGGTGAACTTAATGAAACAAAATCGAATGCCATTTTAATTTGTCATGCACTCTCTGGGCATCATCATGCTGCGGGTTATCATCATGAAGATGACAAAAAACCCGGTTGGTGGGATGCATGTATTGGGCCCAATAAAGCAATAGATACCAATAAATTCTTTGTTGTTGCAGTGAATAATATTGGTGGATGTCATGGTTCTACAGGACCTATTTCACCAAACCCTGAAAATGATAACTTACCGTATGGCCCCGACTTCCCACTTGTGACCGTACGAGACTGGGTACGCACACATATTTTACTGTCAGACCAACTCGGTATAGATAAATGGTATGCCATTGTTGGTGGCTCGCTCGGTGGCATGCAAGCACTTCAGTGGTCAATCGACTACCCTGACCGCCTTGAACGCTGTGCAATTATTGCCAGTGCACCAAAACTTTCTGCACAAAATATTGCATTTAATGAAGTTGCAAGACAATCCATTTTGTCAGATCCAGACTTTCATCATGGTCAATACTTGTCTAAAGACAGCTATCCAAGACGAGGTCTTATTCTTGCACGTATGGTTGGTCATATTACCTACCTTTCCGAAGAAGCCATGAAACAGAAATTCGGACGTGACTTAAAATCTGGCAAGTTTATGTATGGCTTTGACGTAGAATTCCAAGTCGAGAGCTACTTACGTTATCAAGGTGAGCGCTTTAGCCGTAACTTTGATGCGAATACATACCTTATTATGACCAAAGCACTTGATTACTTTGACCCTGCACGTGAATATGAGTCATCACTTACCAAAGCTTTAGCCAATACAAAATGTCGCTTTCTTGTCATTTCCTTTACAACAGACTGGCGCTTTAGCCCTAAACGATCCGAAGAAATTGTGAATGCACTCATTACCAATCACAAACCTGTCAGTTATGTAGACATTGATGCCGAGCAAGGACATGACTCCTTTTTATTTCCGATTCCACTCTATGTAAATACGCTACGTGCATTTCTAGGAGGAGAAGCTCACCTTCGTTCCGCAAGTACATTTCAGGAGCCTAAATAATGCGTTTAGACCAACAACTAGCAGAAAAGTGGATTAGTCCTGGTTCAAAAGTACTCGACTTAGGTTGTGGCGATGGCGAGCTCCTTGCACATATGAGCAAAAAACATAATATTAGTGCATATGGACTCGAAATAGATCAAGAAAAGATTGCAATTGCCGTCAGTCGAGGGTTAAATATCATACAACAAGACCTCAACATTGGCTTACATCGCTTTGATGACCAGAGCTTTGACTATGTCGTTATGGCACAAGCTTTGCAAGCAGTTGATGCACCTGATGTTTTATTACGGGATATGGTCCGTGTAGGGAAACAAGCAATTATTACCTTCCCCAACTTTGCGCATTGGAAGACTCGCTCTTACCTTGCACTTAAAGGAAGAATGCCTGTATCTAATGCACTACCTTATATGTGGTACAACACGCCCAATATCCATTTGTGTACTTTCCGTGACTTTGAAGCACTTTGTGCCGAAAATAATATTCGGATTATTAATCGACTTGCTGTCAATGTAACCCAAAAAGACAGCTTACTCAGCAAAAAAGTTCCAAATTTATTTGCTGAAGTCGCTATTTATCGAGTGAGCGCTCTATGAAGAAATTTTTTGTAAGTACCCTGCTGTTTGGACTGTCTGTGCTGTCACATGCAGACTATTTGCTTACTACACCGCAACAGCAGCAACCTAGTGCTGCTTCACAAGCTGCACGTTATTCAACAATGAATATTAACGACTTATTAACTGAAGCAAATGCAGGACAAGCTGCTGCTCAGTTTTATGTAGCAACACATTACCAATTTGGTAAAGGTGTACAAAAAGACTTAGGTCAAGCATTTTCTTGGTATAAGAAAGCTGCCGATCAGGGTATTCCTTCTGCACAATTAAATGTTGGCCGTATGCTAGCAGATGGTATTGGTACAAACAAAAATATGATTTTGGCTCGCACTTACTTAGAAAAAGCAGCAAGCCATGGCGATAACCGTGCTAGCTTTAACTTAGCACTGATGGAAGAGCAGAAAAAAGATTATATGGGTGCATACCAATGGTATGAACTTTCAACACGTGATGGCATGTTAGATAACAAAGTGATTAACATGTCTGAAAACAAAAAAACTGCACTTGCAGCAAACTTGACACCAGATCAAATTCGTCAAGCAGTTGACCGTGCTGATAAATGGATTCAAGCACAATAATCTATTTCTCAGCTCACTCATAAAACAGCACTTACGTGCTGTTTTTTTATGCCTCAAACATTACTAGATAAGTTGTCAACGCTCACTCATTTTGTGCATAATCAAAATAATTTTTATTCAAATAATGCTTTCATATGACACAATCGACATGGCTAGATGCAGGTGAGCTAATACTTGCAAGTAACAACAAGGGAAAAATTGCAGAGTTTGAAACACTCTTTCAAGATTTAAATTTGCCTATTAAGGTTACACCACAAGGTCAACTAAATATTCCAGATGCCATTGAAGATGGACTCAGCTTTATAGAGAATGCCATTTTAAAAGCACGTCATGCCTCTAAAATTGCAGGGAAACCTGCAATTGCCGATGACTCTGGGCTATGTGTGCCATTGCTAGGCGGCGCACCGGGCATCTACTCTGCACGTTATGCAGGTGATCATGGCAATGATACTGCCAATAATCAAAAACTCATCTCTGAACTGCATACCTACCGCGATACACACCAACCTATTCAAGGTATGTTTGTCTGTGTTTTGGCATTTGTTGAACATGCCGATGATCCTCTACCACAAATTTTCCAAGGTACTTGGCAAGGTGAAATACTCCCTGAAATTCGTGGCGAAAATGGTTTTGGCTATGACCCACTCTTTTGGTTACCTGAACTTAATAAAACCAGTGCAGAACTGACCAAATCAGATAAAAACAAAATTAGCCATCGTGGCCAAGCAATGCAAAAGTTTCGCGAGAGTTTAATTGCTACTCACACTAAATAAACCAATGCAAAAGCAATCATGATAATCATACTCGTGATTGTACCTGCTGCAATATAACGTGCGGAATGCCCTGTTCCCTGATAATGGGTTTCGATCGCAACAATATTTGCAGCAGGAGGTAAGCAAAATAAGAAGAATAAAACAGCAATATGTTCCTTAAAATATATAACAGGCAGTGCAAAGTAGCATAGTGAACAAACCACTACTCCCATGATGAGCTTATAAAACATCACTTTGAGGCTAAACTTTAGGTCGGAAAAACTTACTTTTGTTTGACTGAGCCAAATGCCTAAAATTGCCATTCCCGCAAAAACCATTCCAAACTTCGCAAAAGCATATAACTCAGTAACCCAGCGACCTAAATGCCAGTTTTGAACACCAAGTAATCTACATAGTAGCGCTACGATCAACGCAATTACTGGCGGAGACTGCAAAAGTTTTTGCGCTGTTTGCTTGAGAGAGCGTATCTCTGTGCTTACTGCATTCACAGCCCAAACATTACCAAAAATTGAACCTCCAATGTATAAGGCAATCATTGGAGCACTCACAGATGGGCCAAAAATAAGTAGTGAAAAAGGAAAACCAAGCCAGCCAATATTGACATAGCTGCCACATAATGCCACAAGACGATCTTTAAATATAAACACTAAAAAAATATAAGAAATGGTTGCAGCAGCACAACTAAAAAGCATCAGCGAGAAGCTACCTGCTTGGTAGTAAACCATATTATAAATAATCACAAATGGTATAAAAAATCTTGCCAGACTGCTTGCAAGCCATTTTTTTAGCGTATCTACAAATGTATACGGCGAGCTTACCCAACCAAATAAGAAAGCAACAAGTGGCAGTAATATAGACATTTTATACATCACCTTTTTTATAATAACTTTTCTTTATCACATATTTAACAATTTCAAACAAGACAATCTTCAAACAAAAAACATTATACTTTTCCTTAAAATGAAACAAAATTGTCATCTAAGTGTCACGCTAAACTGCTGAGATAGTCACAAATTTTAGGAGAACGAAATGGCTGGCTTATCAATTTGGCATGTAATTATTTTTTTAATAGTCGTGGTTCTACTTTTCGGCACATCAAAGCTTAAAAACTTAGGTAAAGATGTTGGCGGTGCTGTGAAAGACTTTAAAAAATCGATGAGTGAAGATGAAACCAATCACTCACTTAAAGAACCACGTACTGTAAATGCAGATCCTGTAAAAACTGCTTCTTCTGCAAAAACTGAGTAACTTATGTTTAATGTCGGGATTTCTGAACTTCTCGTCTTTTCTATCATTGCCATTGTCATTCTTGGCCCAGATAAACTGCCTCAAGCAATTCGTTTTGCAAGCCAATGGTATAGCAAAGGAAAGCGCTTCGTTGGCAATATTCAAAATGATATCGACCGCGAACTACGTCTATCTGAGCTGAAAGAGCAAATGGATAAAGAAATGCAACGCATTGCTGAACTAGAGCAAAAAATGCAGGCGCAAATGCAAGAAATAGATCAAAGCATAAAATCTAGCAACATGTTAAAAGATAAAGTTACTACCTTTGTCCCACTAGAAAACATTTGCTATGTCTATAGAACAGATTATCAGTTTATAACAGCACCTATACCCTCCCCACCTCAATTAAAGATCGCGGTATGACAACGGCACGAGAATCTACAGAAAATCAATTACCTCCTCTTGAGGAAATGCCCATTCAAAAGCATTTGGTTGTTTTAAGAAAGCATCTACTCAAAATTATTATTGCGCTTGTTGGGTTATTTCTATGTTTATTGCCTTTTGCAAATCAAACATATCAACTGTTATCTAAGCCACTTCGCGCACAGCTTCCTGCAAGCTCATCCATGATTGCAACAGATGTGGCTGCTACATTTTTAGCGCCATTTAAGCTCAATTTATTTGTGTCTTTAATGCTTATCATGCCATTTATTCTGTACCAAATTTGGACATTTATACGCCCTGCTTTATACGATAAAGAAAGAAACCTCACATTTCCGCTTATGGCAGGAAGTATTAGCCTATTTTATTCAGGCATTGCTTTCGCTTACTTTATTGTATTGCCTTCAATCTTACATTTTTTCATTAGTGTTGCACCTGAAAGTGTTGCACCAATGACTGATATCAACAGCTATTTAACATTTTGTTTGAAACTATTCTTAGTATTTGGACTTACTTTTGAAATTCCAATTATTACATTACTTCTGATTTTAGCAGGTATTGTGACTACCGAAAGCCTCGTACAAAAACGACGTTTTATTATTGTCGGCTGTTTTTTTGTTGCCATGTTTGCAACTCCACCCGATGCAATATCAATGATTATGCTTGCTGTTCCTATGTGGCTTCTTTTTGAAATAGGTCTTTTCATTGGAAAAATGCTTGAGAAAAGCAAATCATAATTTCATAGTTTTGTCACAAATCTGTCAGATAGGTTTCACAACAAACCTATAGATTATAGAAACTTTAAATATTTTTATATAATCTATAGGATTTTAGCATGACCGAGCAGACGCCATATCATGAAGAGCAAGAGTTAGATAATAACACCTCTGCAAACACACATTTTAATGATATTTTGGATCAATACATCTCTCGTCGTGATCTTATAAAAAGAACTACCAATGGTGCACTTGCTCTAGCTCTTGCAAGCACAGTAACAGGCTATGCAAATGCACAATCAAGTACAGTACAAAAAAGTACATCACCTACAGCAAAACGTCCAGAAAAGCTGACTTTCCAACCTGTTGCAAAAAATACACTTGATATTGTTACCGTACCTGAAGGATACCAAGTCAATGTTCTATACAAACTTGGTGACTCAATTAATCCAGCCTACGCAGATTGGGATGACAATAGTATTCCATCAGGCCCAAGCTTCCAATTCCGCTCAGGCGACTGCCACGATGGTATGCACTACTTCGGTTTAAACAGTAAAACCAAGCATATGGATGACAATATATCCTCTGAAGGTTTATTGGTCATGAACCATGAGTATATTAACCCAACATTTTTACATCCAAAGGGCCCAACTAAAGTAAATGGTCATCGTCCTGAAGATGAAGTCATTCGTGAAACAAATGTTCATGGTGTCTCTATTATTCATATTAAAAAAGACCCAAAAACACAGCATGTTTCTGTATTAAAAGATTCAGTTTTTAACAGACGTATTACTGCAACCACGCCTATGGATTTTTCAGGCCCTGCAAAAGGCTCATCACTTTTATCTACGCTTTTCTCACCAAAAGGCTTGCAAACTCGTGGCACACATAACAACTGTGGCAATGGATATACACCTTGGGGAACATATCTCACAACTGAAGAAAACTTCATTGGTTACTTCCAACGCGATGCAAAAGATGATGAACAACGCCAACCGCATGAAGTTGCTGCGCTCAAACGCTACGGCCTGAAGGCAGGATCAAGCTCAAAATATGAGTGGGATACAGCCATTGGACAAATCCAATCACAAGACTTATATGACCGTTGGAAAGCGAATGTAACTGCGTCAAATTCAAATCAAGATTATCGTAATGGGCCAAATACCTTTGGTTGGATGGTTGAAATAGACCCATTTAACATTAAGCACAACCCTGTAAAACGTACAGCAATGGGCCGTTTTGCACATGAAGATAGTGCTTGTCGTGTTGTAGATGGTGCACCTCTTGCCTTTTATATGGGTGATGATTCAAGAGGCGAATATATTTATAAATTTGTTTCTGATGCAAAATGGAACCCTAAAGATACCAACGCAGGCTACAAGGCTGGAGACAAGTATCTAGACAAAGGAACACTTTATGTTGCTAAGTTTAATCAAGATGGTTCAGGACAATGGATTGAACTGACATATGGTAAAAATGGTTTAGATATTACAAATAAACGCTACCCTTTCAGTAGCCAAGCCGATGTTGTGACATTTGCACGTTTAGCAGCAGACAGTGTTGGTGCTACCAAAATGGATCGCCCTGAATGGTGTACGGTTCACCCTGAAAATGGCGAAGTGTATGTCACACTTACCAACAACTCAAATCGTGGTATCGACTATCCAACAGATGCAGCTAATCCACGAAGCTATGAAGACCTTTATGCAGGTAAAAAGCTTCAAAAAGGCAATGTAAATGGTCATATCATTCGCTTTAAAGAGAAAAATGATCAAACTACAGATACAGAATTTCAGTGGGATATTTACTTGTTTGGTGCAGAAGCAGGCATGGCTTCAAACATCAACTTATCTGGTTTAACAGATAACAATGACTTTTCAAGTCCTGATGGCATGGCATTTGATTCACGTGGTATCTTATGGCTTGAAACAGATGACAGTGCTTATACAGATGTCACGAACTGTATGATGCTTGCAGCCATTCCAGGTCATGTCGGTGATGGTACAAAAGCCGTCTCTTCAAATGGTCAAGAAACCATTGTTGGCGCTAAAATTAATGATGACAATTTACGTCGTTTCTTGGTTGGACCTAAAGAGTGTGAAATTACAGGTATTGCAATGACACCTGACAACAAAGCAATCTTTGTAAATATTCAACATCCGGGTGAAGAGTCAGCAAGCTTTGATAAGCCAAGCAGTCACTGGCCTGCAACGCAAGCAGATCCATCAAATAGTACAGCAAGACCTCGGTCTGCAACAATTGTGATTACGCGCAAAGACGGTGGTCTCATCGCAGGCGAGTAACTTGTAATTTATAAAAATAAAAGCTGGCCTAAAATTGGGTCAGCTTTTTTTATGACTTGAATACTGGTTAAATAGCATTCATTTTACACATTGAAAATACAACACTTTTAAGAATGTTCAGATAGAATCTTTTAAATTATAAATGAAAAGGATTATCCATGCTGACCTACCCCAATATTAACCCTATTGCGCTCGAGCTCGGGCCATTAAAAGTTCATTGGTATGGCATCATGTACTTACTTGCGTTTTTATGTGCATGGGGACTTGCAACTTACCGAAGCAAACAGCGCACAGATTGGAGCTCTGAAATGATTTCAGACCTGATCTTTTACGGCGCGCTTGGTGTCGTGGTTGGTGGTCGTATTGGATATGTACTTTTTTATGAGTTTGACCAATTCATTGCCAATCCATTATGGCTTTTCCAAGTTTGGACAGGCGGTATGAGTTTTCATGGCGGTTTTATTGGTGTCATGATCGCAATGATTCTATGGTGTCACAAATACAAAAAAACATGGTTTCAAACCATGGACTTCATTGCACCCTGTGTACCAACAGGCTTAATGTTTGGTCGAATTGGTAACTTTATTGGCGGTGAATTATACGGTCGTGCTGTCACTGACCCAAACTACCCATTTGGGATGATTTTTCCAACAGACCCGCTTCATTTGGTAAGACATCCATCACAAATTTATCAAGCATTTTGTGAAGGCTTACTACTATTTATTATTTTATGGTGGTTTAGTGCAAAACCACGTCCAAGAATGGCGGTATCTGCTCTATTTCTAATTGGTTATGGTTTTGCCCGCTTCGCAATGGAATTCTTTAGAGAACCTGATGCAGACCAAGGCTACATCTTATTTGGATGGATGACCAAAGGACAAATGCTATCATTCCCAATGATTATTGCAGGTATATTACTCATGGTTATTGCCTACAAACGTAAAATTTACGATTGGGGTCCAAACAGAAAAATTCACTAGACAAAAGCAAGGGAGCAAATGCTCCCACTTTATGCTAAAATACACAAAATTTTATTACTTTACTTGCTATGCTTGAATTTTGGTTTAATCATACTATTCCAACATATCGTAAGTTATTTTTTCTTACTACAGCAATAATACTTGCATATATCTTCTATCAATTTTCCCCTATGCCTTACCCATTAATTACACTTTTTATAGGTGCAGGCATTATTTTTCTGATTTGTCGCTTTTGTAAAACATACATTACAAGTAATAACCCTAAAAATCTTCTTTATAGAGTCTTTACATGGATTCCTCTCGCATTCTTATGTGCAGTTATTTTTACACATGCTACTCAGAACCTACTTGATTGGGGCATACAAGGTATACTACAGATGATTATCACGATCTGTGTTTTCTCACCCCAAGCTTTATTTCAAAAAAAATAGATCTAATATCATGCTTTCACTTTGGTATTCTAAAAAATGTACTCGGCAGACTAAATTTATTATTACAATTTTCGTCTGCGCAACTATCCTACTTTTGCAATCGGTTGTTGAACTGTCACCGCTTTGGATTGCTATTAGTGTTGCTGTCGGTTTAGCAATGCACTTCTATATAACACATCATGAAAAAATGAAATTATCTGAACATTTAGTTTGGTTACCAATTATTGCCACAATGTTTTCATTTTTCTACTTAAATACTCATACATCATTGTTCTTACTCGGGCAAATCTTTTTGTTCTGCTTTTTAGGCTTTTCACTTGCGTCTATTTACATGAACCGACAACCTAGAAATCCGTCTTAAAAGCAAACCTAATATTAAACAATGGCTTCATTTGATATAAACTGCAAGGTTTGCAAAACTTCATCCACACTCCCAAATACTTTGGGTCGCATGATAGGAATACTATGAAAACGTATCTTAATTTAATCCAACATATCTTAGATAACGGTGGTGATAAAGGTGACCGTACAGGCACTGGTACTCGCTCAGTATTTGGACATCAGATGCGTTTTGACTTATCAAAAGGATTTCCTCTACTTACAACTAAAAAAGTTCATTTTAGATCTATTGTTATCGAACTTTTATGGTTTCTCAAAGGAGATACCAATGTTAAATATCTACAAGACAATAAAGTAAGTATTTGGGATGAATGGTCAACTGCTGAACAAACTGCGCGCTTTCATCGCCCAGCAGGAGAACTGGGGCCTGTTTACGGCCACCAATGGCGAAACTTTGGTGCAACACAAAAAGAAGATGGTAGCTATGCTCAAAATGGATTTGACCAAATCCAATGGCTCATTAACGAAATTAAAACCAATCCAAACTCCCGTCGTCTCATTGTTTCAGGTTGGAACCCATTAGAAGCAAATAAAGTCGCGCTCCCACCTTGTCATACGATGTTCCAGTTTTTTGTACATAATGGAAAACTGTCTTGCCAACTTTATCAACGCAGTGCAGATGTCTTCTTAGGTGTACCTTTTAACATTGCAAGTTATGCCTTACTCACACATATGGTTGCACAAGTATGTCACTTAGAGGTAGGAGATTTTATTTGGACAGGTGGAGATACTCACCTATACACCAATCATTTTGAGCAAGCAAAAGAACAACTCTCTCGTGAACCACTTGAGTTATGTCAGCTACATCTTAATCCAACAGTTACCAATATTTTTGACTTTACATTCGAAGATATCGAGATTAAAAATTATCAATCACATCCTGCAATTAAAGCACCGGTGGCTGTATGAGTTTTAAAAATATTGAAATTGTACATGTTGTTGCAATGGATCGTAATCAATGTATTGGCAAAAATAATGATCTGCCTTGGCATCTTCCAGCCGATCTCAAACACTTTAAAGAGATCACCCAAGGTGGTGTAATTATTATGGGACGTAAGACCTTAGAGTCTATGGGAAGAGCTCTACCCAAACGTATGAATTGGGTCATTACACGCGATGCCTCTTGGCAGTTCGACGGTGTAAAAACCGCCTCTTCAATAGAGGAAGCTTTAGAAAATTCTTTAGATGATGTGGAAAATAGTACTCAACCCTCTAAAGTCTTTATTATCGGTGGTGGTGAAATATTCACACAAACGATTAATATTGCTGACTGCTTAGAGCTGACCCATATAGACCTCGCTGTCGAAAATGGCAATGCCTACTACCCAAACATTCCAAACGAATTTCATAAAGTCTCTAGTTCAGAGCATTATGATGAAACCAATAACATCCATTTTGAGTTTGCAACCTATAGAAAATAAAGACGAAGTGGATAAATAATAATGATAAAAAAAGAAAATTTATTCAGCACACTTTCAGCCCTAAGCTTAGGGCTGATTCATTTCTTATTTAGCCTTACAGTTTGTATATTTGGTATATGGCTCATTTTTGCATTATGGGTTCATAAGCCATTAGGACGATTCTTTACTCCTTGTATCATCGCTGTATGGATCATCTTTTCTTTAAGTATCATTGGTATTTACTTTTCAGAGCTATTCTTTAGCCGAAAAGTAGATATTGCTATTTTTCTTATTGGTGTACTGCTTAGTCTATTATGGTATTTCAACATTACTCCCCAACAAAATAGACAATGGGCACCTGAGGTTTCTCGTTTACTCAGTTATTCTCAACATGGCAATCTTGTCACTTTAAATAATGTTAGAAATTTTAAATGGCATCAAGATAAAAGCTATGAAATACATTGGGAAACGCGTACATTTGACTTAAGCCAAATTACAGGGGTAAATATTATTACATCGTATTGGATGGGGCCTCAAATTGCACACACTCTAGTCAGCTTTAACTTTGAAAACCAACGCCCTATTGTATTTTCTATTGAAATTAGAAAAGAAGCCAATGAAAATTTTTCTGCAATAGGTGGTTTTTTTCGTCAGTTCGAGCTTAGTCTAGTTGCCTCAGATGAAAAAGATATTTTATATACCCGAAGTAACATCCGAAAAGAAAAAGTTTTTTTCTTTCCTATTCGTATGCAAAAGCAAGAAATGCGTAACTTATTTGAAGAATACTTAATAACTGCTGATCAACTTAAAAAGACACCCCAGTGGTACAACACACTTACAAGTAACTGTACAACTATCGTTTTTGATATGGTACAAGCGGTTAACCCTCACGAGCTTCCTAAAGATTATCGTATTTTACTTTCAGGTTATTTACCCAATTATTTATATGATACTGGTGCGTTGGATCGGCGTTGGAGTATTAAAGAATGGTATGAGCATGCTTACATCAACCCACGTACACAAGATTTTTCACAGTTTAAAGATCAAAGTAGCGAGCATTTTTCTCACCTTATTCGGCAAGGTCTTCCCCAAGCAACATCCTCTTAATATCAATAATTTTCGCTAAAAGTAACTTTTATCGTGCGTTTTTACACAAATTTAATCAATGCTTAATCCATTTCAGGAATAGTTAAACAATATTTAATTATCACTATAATTAAGTATTACTTTAATATACGCATGTATAATCGACCGAATGGAATTTAAACATGAAATTGGTTTGCTATTGTGCTGATGATTTTGCCATGAATGCTGAAATCAACCATGCAATTCTTAACTTACTTCGTCAGCAAGTCCTACACGCAACCTCATGTATGACACAATCTCCTTACTGGTTTCATGATGCCCATGAATTATTATCTATAGATCATCCTATTGAAATAGGTCTTCACCTAAATTTTACTCATGACTTTAAAACAGAAGATGTCACTTATAATTTAAATGAACTTATTGCCAAAGCTTGGGGACGCTCGTTAGACCCAAATAAAATTAAAGAAAGTATTGCTCATCAATGGCAACGTTTTATACAAGCAACAGGAAAAGCACCTGATTTTGTTGATGGGCATCAGCATGTTCATCAATTTCCTGTTATTCGTGAAATTCTACTCGATTTTTTAAAAGAACAAAATTTCAAAGGTTGGGTCAGAAGTTTAGACAAACCTCTTTATATTCATGGTTATAAAATAAAAACAGGCTTATTACATTTACTTGGTGCAAAGAAATTCCAACATCTTTGCCATAAAAACCAAATTTTCACCAATACTTATTTCGCAGGCGTATACGATTTTTCTCCAAATGTAGACTATGCAACACTGAACCGTGAATGGTTAAAAAAAGCAGAACAGAAAACCCTCATCATGTGTCATCCAGCAATTGAGCAAGTCATTCATCATGACCCAATTCATACCGCAAGAGTTAATGAATACAATTACCTTAAATCCAAGCAATTTCTAGAAGATTGCCAAACTTTTAATATTCAGCTAAACCCGATCGGAGCAGTATAAATAATGAGCCGAGAAAAACCATTTCTATCTTGCATCGTGCCCGCTTTCAATGAAAGTGAAAACTTGCAAAAGTTTATTCCTGCGCTCGCAACCACGCTTGAAGAACAACAGATTGATTATGAGATTCTTGTTGTTGATGATGGTAGTAAAGACAATACTATTGCTGTCCTTACACCTATGCTTGACCAGTACCCTTTACGTGTTCTAGAACTTTCTCGTAACTTTGGCAAAGAGGCTGCGCTCAGTGCGGGTATAAATCATGTCAAAAATAATCTGACTTTATTTATCGATGCAGATTTTCAACACCCATTAGATGCTATACCCACCATGATTTCTTTGTGGGAAGGCGGCTATGATATGGTTTACGGTATCCGTAACCGTAGCACTGAATCTCCGCTTAAAAAGTTTCTTACCAATGCCTACTATAAGTTTTTAAACTTTAGCTCTGATATTGAAATTCCTGAAAATGCAGGTGACTTCCGACTATTAGATGGCAAAGTCATTACAGCACTTCAAGCTTTACCCGAAAAAAATCGCTACATGAAAGGATTATTTGCATGGGTTGGCTTCAAATCAATTGGCGTGCACTTCTCTGAACTCGAGCGTCAAAGTGGGAAAACTAACTTTAATGTCAAAGCATTATTTAATTTAACACTTGCAGGCTTAACAGGCTTTTCTAATCTTCCTTTAAGACTATGTATGGGTTTTGGTGCTCTTTTAGCTCTTTGTTCTATGGGTTATGGCATTTGGATTATTATAGAAACGATATTTACAGGTATTGATGTTCCAGGTTGGGCAACGCTCATCGTTGCAATTAGCCTATTAGGTGGAATTCAATTGCTCTTTTTAGGTATCGTTGGTGAATATATTAGCCGAATTTATACCGAAACCAAAAGTCGTCCTCAGTATATTATTGCTCAAGAGCATACACACCAGTCATAACCTTAATTTATTATGTTCGAATTTATTAGATTTTGTTGTATTGGTCTATGTGCTGCAGCCACACACTATGCCATTGCACTTACATTATATCAGCATTACAACAAACCGCTCAGTCTGAGTAATTTAATTGCATTTTGTATCGCGCTTTGGGTTAGCTATTTTGGGCATAAACTATTTACCTTTCGCACCGCTTCTGAGCACACTTCTCATACTTTTTTAAAATTTGTTATTGTTGCTTCTTTAGGTTTTCTCTTTAATGAAGGTTTTTTACTCCTAAGCCACAAATTTTTTGCAACGCTTCCTATTCAAATACTCATTGCAACTGCGATTATTTTTACAGCAGTGCTTACTTTTTTTCTAAATAAGTTTTTTACTTTTAAGACTATGGAATGATTCAACATGCATCCATTTTTTAAATCTTCCAAAATTCTTTTGTGGTTTTTATCAGTTTGGCTTTTCATCATGTCTACTATCCGCCCAATGTCTGTTCCAGATGAAGGGCGATATGCTGATATCAGTCGTCGTATGATGGAAACAGGAGATTGGCTAATTCCCCGTCTCAATGATTTACCATTTATGCATAAGCCACCTCTGCTCCACTGGCTAACAGCATGTTTAATGGAGCTATTTGGCCCACACCTTTGGGTCGCTCGCCTAGTACCCACACTATCTGGTATTGCACTCATGTGTGGGTTATTCATTTTTACCAAGAAATATTTAAATGAACGTATTGCTCAAATTGTAGCAACTATTTGTGCAACCAATTTACTTGTATTTGGCAGTGCCCAATATGTCAACCATGATCTACTTGTGGCGACTTGGATTAGCTTAACTGTATTGTGTTTTGTAGATTTTATTCTTTCTCACAATAAAAGAATCTTATTTTTGGGTTATGTTTTTTGTGCCTTAGGTTTTTTAAGTAAAGGCCTCATTGGTTTACTTATTCCCGGAATGATTATTTTACCTTGGATGCTTTACATCAAAGAATGGAAAAAAATTCCATCGGTTCTCCACCCACTCGGGCTACTTATTTTTGCATGTATCGCATTACCTTGGGTTATTAATGTTCAAATGCATGATGCAAATTTTGTAAACTACTTTTTTATTGAACAACAATTTAGCCGATTTAACTCAGGTGAATTCAACAATAAACAGCCATGGTTTTTTTATGCACTTATCGTATTGGTTAGCTTTTTCCCTGTAATGCTCATAAATCGCTTTAGTTTCTCTAAAGCTGCGCTCAGTATTATTCCTAAACCAATACTCAGTTTACTAATCTGGTGGAGCTGTTCAGTTCTGGTCTTTTTCTCAATTCCACCTTCAAAACTCGCTGGCTATATTCTGCCAATTATGGCACCACTCATTATTTTAATAGCTTCATATACAGCGTATAACCTAGAAAACTTGAAAAGAAACAAATTACAAGTTTATGCACTCCCTGTACTGTTATTTACTTGTTTTTGTGCTTTAGTTATTTTTTCTTTAACTAAAAAGCATATTCCGTTTATTCAAACACAACAGACAGCGATATGGTTAACAACAGCCATTTTAGCAGGAGTATTAGTTTTACTTATTGCAAGTTACCGTAGACATAAGCTCAGCTTTTTACACTATAGTTTTGGCTGTTTACTCCTTTTATGTACTACCGTGACTTTTGCTGTAAATTTCTTAGATATGAAGTCCAATCGTGATCAATTAAATTTTTCTCAATACATTCAAACTAACCAAAAAATTGTATTTTATCGGTTTTATTTTTACGATCTTCCATTTTTACTAGACCTAAAGTCTCCTACTTATGTTGTTAATGATTGGAAAGAGGTAAATACAGACAGTTCAGCATTAGAGTTAAAAGATGGATTATTATTTGATCCTGATAAAAAGCAATATTTATGGGATGAAAGCGCGTTCCAACAACAGCTTCTAAGCAACCAAAAACTCATGATCTTTGCTAAACCGGGTAGCCTTAAAATTCCTGCAAGTGTTAAAAACTGTCGTGTGCTATCATTTAGAAACTACGACATTTACTTAATTAATGAATAAATAGACCTAAGGGAGTAAATCATTTACTCCCTTTTTTTGATAAAAATAAATCACATCATGCCCATTTCCATTTCATTTTAAAGTTTATATGATAACCATTAGACTATTATTGAAAGAAGGTTTCTCATGCAACAAGCATTGTTTGGCGGTGGTTGCTTTTGGTGTATTGAAGCGGTTGTACTTGAGCTAAAAGGTGTCATAAAGGTAGAAAATGGCTATGCTGGTGGCACTACAACCAACCCTACTTATGAAGCAGTATGTGGAGGAACAACCGAGCATGCTGAAGTTGTATATATTGAATATGATGAAAGCCAAATTACATACCAAGACCTACTCAATGTATTCTTTGGTATGCACGACCCAACCACACTCAACCGTCAAGGCAATGATATTGGTACACAATATCGTTCTGTCATTTTTTATTATGATCTTGAACAAAAACGCATTGCTCAAAATATGATAGATGAGCTTAAAGCAGATGGTATTGATGTCGTTACACAGCTCGTAGCTACTCCTACTTTTTATAAAGCAGAAGAATATCATCAAAACTTTTACGCTAAGAATCCTGAACAAGGTTTTTGTAACTTCTCAATTCCGCCGAAATTGCTAAAGCTTCGTAAAAAGTTTCAAAATCTAATGAAATAAAAAAAGACTGGCATAGCCAGTCTTTTTTCTTAATGCTCACTTACAAAGGAGATATCACTTAAACCTGCCTCACTTGCGCGAGACATTACCTGTGCAACTGTATCATAGCGAGACTCTTTATCTGCACGAAGTTGGACAGTTGGTTTTTGTTCAGCAGTACCCGCTTCTTGAAAACGTTTTGCTAACTCATCCAAAGAAATCATTTGGTCATTCCAAGCAACTTCTCCTTTGGCATCAATACTGACAGTAATTGCTTTTGGCGGCGGAGTTGTTATTTCCGCTGTCGTTTTGGGTAAAGTCAGCGGAATTGATGGATTTGCGACAGTCGCTGTAACTAAGAAAATGATCATCAATACCAGCATAATATCGATAAGTGGAATGAGGTTCATCTCATTCATACCAGAATCTTGATCTTCACCCAATTGAAAAGCCATTATGCCTGACCTCCAGTTTGTTTTGATGATATTTGATTTTCTGACAACAACATCGTATCAATAAGTAAATGATGTGCTTTATCTTGTAAACCATGTGATAGCGAACGATTTGCACGTAAGCAGATGTTATAAGCAAGTACCGCAGGAATTGCAACTGCAAGCCCTAAACCAGTCATAATGAGTGACTCACCCACAGGGGTTGCAACCTGTGCAAGTCCAGCTTGTCCACTGCTACCGACAGCAACAAGTGCATGAAAAATACCCCAAACAGTACCAAATAGACCAACAAACGGCGCAAGAGATGCGATTGTGCCTAGTACAGGTACACCTTTTTCAGCAGCAGATTTTTGCTCTGAAATTTCACGCAATAATGCTTGCTCAGCAACGGCTTTACGCTGATCTAAATCTAAATGCAAAAACTTTGTTTTAAAGGATGCAAGTGACTGCTCTAATTTTGTAAGCGCATGCTGTTTTAATTGACGTGTACCTAATAAACGTACAATAAACAATGTCCATGTAATAATAGACATCGTGAGTAGAATAAAGTAAAGCGTTTTACTTACTGCATCTGCACTTTGCCAGTAAACTGAAAAGTTCATTCTTGGATTTCCTAATTTTAAGTTAGCCGTAATTTTGAATTAAGTTAAATCAAATGGTTGTTGCGCTTTAATTGGGTAAGCAACGCCATTTTCCATATATGGTTTAAATTTCGCACCACGTACCGCACGTAAGATTTTTTCATCTAACGCAGGTACACCACTACTTTTCACCACACTTACACTGACAATTTTCCCTTTCTCATCCGCCTCAATTAAAACAACAATTGAACGAGGTTCACCTTTTAAATCGCTTGGCTCATAAGAAGGCTTAGGTGAGCGGCTCCACTGCACGCCACTGCCACCAATCGTCACATCTTTTGCTGTCTTCTCTGTAGGTTCAGCAGATACAGGTGGTGCTGGAGGTGTAGGCGCAGGTTTCGGTGCTGGTTCAGGTGTAGGCTCAGGTTGTGGTTTTGTTTCTACATGCGTCACAACAGGTGGAACAGGTACAGGCTGTGGTTTTTCAACTTGCTGCACAACTTTCTTCGGCTCTTCAGCCTTTTTCACATGCTGAATCTTTTCCACTTTTTTTGGTGGTGGTGGCAAATCTTTAACAATCTTTACCTCTTTCACTTCTTTCTTTGGCTTTGGTTTTTCCTTAGGCTCAGGTGGAAGAGGTTTAGGTGGTTGTTGAATCTTAACAAAGTGAACTTGCATTGGCTCTTTATGAATTGGCTTAAGCTCAGGTTTTTTCATCTGACCTAAAGCCAATAAAACACCAATGTGCCCTATAACTACTGCCGTAACAGCAATAATCACTTTTTTCTTCATATTATCAGGAGGAGGGTTCGCATTTAGTACGGAAGAATGACTCATAGCACAATGATGACCTTAGGCATACAACATGATTTATCATAGATATAACAATATTGTATGATTCAAATTAGAGAGTAGTTCCCATTATAATAAATGAGAATAGTTTTTATTTGCAACCTCTTTTAAAAAATCTGTATTTTCCAAAAAGTTACGCCAACTTATAAAATATATCTAAATGTATAGTTATAACATAACAAAAAAGATTATATATTCATATAATTATTGTAAATAGTTTTCAATTACTATTTTTTATAAAGCATATCCTAAGTCAAGGATATGCTTATTTCAAATGCTTATTTTTTATCTTAAAGTAAATGAGATTATCTACTTAAGATCAGTCTCAGTTTGTAGTTTTTGCTCAGGCTCTCGTGTAAAACGATCTACAACAACACTAATCATCATATCCCCTTGCACATTCACAACTGTACGCACGGTATCTAAGATACGATCAATGGGCAGTAAAATTGCAATCGCTTCGGCAGGCAGTCCAACAGATTGCAGTACCATAATCATTGTTACCATACCTGCGCTTGGGATTCCCGGTGCACCTAATGATGAAATCATTGCTGTTAAACAAACAATGATCTGCTGCCCTAGACTTAAATCGAGTCCAATCAAGTTGGCAATAAACAATGCTGCTGCTGCCTCATACAGTGCAGTACCATCCATATTTAAATGCGAACCTAAAGGAATAACAAATCCTGAGATCTGAGGTCTTACGCCTAAATTCTCCTGCACACACTTCATACTTAGTGGCATTGTTGCAGAGCTTGAACTTGTTGCAAATGCAGTAATGAGTGCCAATCTTGTCCCTTTGAAAAATTTCAACGGCGACATTTTTCCAAAAATCCACAACAACGTTGGAAGTATCACAAGACCGTGAAAAATCGTTGTTCCTGTTACTATGGTTGCAAACTCGGCTAAGCGACTTAAAACCGAAAGGTCTTCTTTTGCAATCAGTTTAGCCATTAAAGCAAAAATACCAAAAGGCGCGATTTTCATCACCCATGAAACAAGCATCATCACAAGATGAAAGAACTCTTCATTCACAGCTCTAATCTGTTGAAAACGTTTTCCACCATATACCAGTGCAAGCCCAATCAGCATTGCAAATACAACAACAGATAATACATTCCCATCACTAAATGCTTGGAATGGATTGATCAAGGTATGTTGAATAAAGTTTGTAATAAAGGAAGAAGCATCTAAATTTGGTGCTGTAGAATGATACTGCTGCATTGAGTTTTTGAATAAAGAGATATCTACCCCTTTTCCAACTTCAAAAATATGCGCACAGCCAAGCCCCAATAACAATGATAAGCTGACTGTTGTAAAGCTACACAATAGCGTCACTTTCCAGACTTTACCAAGCTGTTGGCCTGATTCTAAACTCGCAACGCCCACGACAATAGACGTGAATATCAGTGGGACAAGTAGCATTTTTAAGAAACCAATAAAAATACTACTAATAATGCTTAAGCCATAAATACTTGTCGTAAAAATACTTGTATCGGGATACAGTCGCAACACGAAACCAAGAGCAACCCCCAGTATTGCGGCAATAAAAATTTGAGTATTTAAGCTCATCTTTATCCATTTTGTCTTTTTCTTATCGGCCATCATACGACATGCTCAACATTTTCTATTTCTTTTTTTTACATAAGTATATAAAAGCCACGTAAAAGTGGCTTTTACGCATTATTAGATCTCATTATCTCGTAAACGCATTAAACCTTCTTGCACTGTGCTACATACCAGTTGACCATCTTGCCACATGTAGCCATAGTTTAGCCCTCTCGAGTTTGAAGTCACTGTGGCTTCCATATCATAAAGTGTCCATTCATCTGCACGTACAGGCTTATGAAAGTATAAACTATGATCAATACTTGCACACTGTAAATGTGGTGATAAATAACTTAAACCATGTGGACGTAATGCGGTCGTCATTAAAGTAAAGTCAGAATAAAAAGCAATAACAGCTTGGTGCAAAGCAACATTATCTTGCTCACCCATTAGCTTCCCATGTGTTTTTACATAGTGTGCGTAAAATGGTGGTTCAGGCTGAGGGTTGAAAAAGTTTCTCACATCATGAATTGGTTTTAACTCAATATGACGTTCTCTCATAAAGCTTTCTTGTAAACTTTTTGGAATAAAGCGTACCAAGCTCTCTTTAAGCTGTTGCTCACTTTGTAAATCGTTTGGTGCAGGATAATTCGGTGCTTCTTTTTGAAAATCCAAACCTTGCTCAGGTGCAGCAAAAGAAATCATTGCCGTAAAAATCATTCGACCATTTTGGATTGCACGTACTTGTCGGCTTACAAAACTTTTACCATCTCTTAGTCGATCAACTTCATAAATAATTGGCGCATTAACATCACCGCCAAATAAAAAATAAGCATGTAATGAATGAGCAGGTCGATCTGTGGTATACGATGCTGCACGTAGCGCTTGCCCAAGTATTTGACCACCAAATACGCGCTTACCTACAATATTACGGCTCTGCCCACGATAAATATTTTCATCTAATTTTTCTAAAGTGAGTAATTCAACGAGCTCTTGAGTCAGTTTTGTCATCATTAACCTTAATTTTATATAGAATCTTTTAAAGACAATATGGCATTGCTATGATCATTTTTCATTATTTTGCCATAGATTACTCCTAATTATTGAGCTAATTCACCAAACCAAATGGCAAAAATCATCGTTTCACTGAATAAAAACTGCTTTTTTCAACTTTAGTTGTCCTAAAATGCCAATTTTTGGTTAAAATTGCTCATCCAAATTTTCTATACGATAAAATTCGTCACTTTCTAATATTGTTATCTTTTATAAAGTGGCGTTTAACTAGGAGTCTTTATGTCCAAGAATAGCTTTGGTCAGGTCTATCGCAGATTATCAAGTAAAGTACTTGATCTTGTGGTGAAGCCACGTGTTCTTGGCGAAGTTCCATCAAAAAAAGTGACTGAAACACCTACTGAAGTCCCTACATCTCCTCAAGCGGTATGCTATGTTTTACAAACTTACTCACGCAGTAATGCACTCGTTATCGATGGTGAAACACGTCGTTTAGGGTTACACCCTGCTTTAGAGCCATTACAACTTAACGAGTTAAGCGAAAAAACATCGGTATTTTTTTTACAGCAAAAAGAAACCACCTATACCACAGATAATAAGCACTCTCTTCCACCTAAACTGGTTCACCTTGTCGAATTTTTAGAAAAGCATCCAGAAGCAGATATTCAACTGATCCCTGTCACTGTTTTATGGGGGCGCGCACCAGACAAAGAAGACTCTCTGCTTAAACTTCTATTTACAGATACTTGGGCAACACCAAGCAAGTTTAAGCAATTGGTAAATATTGGTGTACATGGTCGTCAGTCTTTCTTAGAGTTTCATCCAGAACAATCTCTGAAAACACTCATTCAAACAGCAAAAGAACAAAATACAAATCTCGCTCCAAGTACATATATTGTTCATCACCTTAACCAATATTTAGACCGCCAACGTGAAGCGGTTCTTGGGCCTGATTTATCTGACCGTCGCAATGTCATTCAGTCAATTATCAAATCAACCAATATTCAAGATTCTATTCGTCGAGAAAGTTTAAGAAGTAAAATTAGCTTGTTTGAGGCAGAAAGACGCGCAGTTGGCTATATTAATGAAATTGTTTCAGATTACTCTTATTCAACTGTGCGTTTTGCAGATATGGCACTTACACGTCTATGGACACAACTCTATGACGGCGTAGAGGTGCACAACTTCAATACCGTACGTGAACTTGCTAAGGACTACGAAGTCGTATACACCCCTTGTCACCGTAGTCATATCGACTATCTCCTCTTGTCATATATTATTCACAGACGTGGATTGATGGTGCCATATATTGCTGCGGGCGATAACTTAAATTTACCTTTAGTGGGTCAATTCCTTCGCGGTGGTGGCGCATTCTTTATTCGTCGCTCTTTCCGCGGAAATGGCCTATATACATCAGTCTTTAAAGAATACCTTTACAGTATCGTTTCGCGTAATACACCTTTAGAGTACTTTATTGAAGGTGGTCGCTCACGTACAGGACGCTTGCTACCACCTAAAACAGGTATGCTTGCCATGACTGTGCATAGCCACCTACGTAACAAAGGAAAGAATAAACCTATTGTATTTATTCCTACCTATATTGGTTATGAACGCCTTATGGAAGGTTCAACATATATTGGAGAGCTACAAGGTAACCCTAAAGAAGCTGAATCCGTTTTAGGCTTAGTCAAAACATTACGTAAAATTGAGCGTATTTTTGGTAAAGTTCACTTAAACTTCGGTGAACCCGTTTTCTTAGATGATGTACTAAAAGCACATCAAGCAGATCAGATTACAATTGAAAAAAATGACGACCCAATTCCACCTGAAGTTTCAACGGCGATTACAAGTTCAGCCTATGAAATTTTAGAAAAAATTAATAATGCGGCAGTCATTAATCCTGTTTCTCTTATTTCTCTGATTTTACTTGCTACTGAAAAACATACGCTTGATGAAGAGCTATTTATTAAACAGCTTGATACTTACCGTAATTTAGCAACACATCTACCTTATGATGACCGTACAGAAGTTACCTCATTATCAGGTAAAGAAATTATTCGTCACGGAATCAAACTCAAACTACTCAAACGTGTGCAGCATGCGCTTGGTGATATTATCGCTATTGAAGACAATCAAGCTGTTCTACTGACATACTTCCGCAACAACATCTTACACTCATTTATTTTGCCTTCACTCATTGCATCACTTGTCGAGTTAAATGGCAAAATTGGTCGTAAAGATTTAGTCAATGTTATTAGTATGCTCTACCCTTTCCTAAAAGCTGAACTATTTATGAAATGGGATGGAGAAACACTTAAACCTGCTATTGAGCAATATATTGATGCGCTCACCGATGCTCAACTCATTCTTAATGAAGACAACATCCTTTATAGTCCACAACCCAATACGATTGCACACAATCAGCTTGTTATTTTAGGCGCATCTGTTAAACAAAGCCTTGAACGCTATTACATGACATTGGCAATTATCACACAACGTGGTTCAGGCAATATTTCAGCAAAACAAGCAGAAGACCTAAGCTATCTGCTTGGTCAGCGTTTCTCTGTTTTATATGAATACAACTCACCTGAATTCTTTGACAAGTCACTTTTCCAAGGCTTTTTAAAAGTACTCAGTCAAAAAGACTATATACGCACCAATGAGAAAGGCTTCATTGAATTTGATGAATACCTAACCAATGTTGCGCAATATGCAAATCTTGTTCTTGATGATGTTACATTACAAATGCTTCAGCACATTACACAATTTAGTGATGAAGAACTGAAAGAAGCACTCGATGCTTTAGCCGCACAAAATGCAAAACGTCGTCTAAAGCGTAAAGCAAAAAAATAACGGTCTGACACTAAAAGTATCAAAATAGGTATGCTCAGTCATACCTATTTTTTTAACAAGTCTTCATAGTCCTGAAAAAAATCTTGATGCACTAACTGAAAGCCAGAAGCTTGTAATGCTGTTGCATAAATTTTCTTACCTGAGACCGTTAGTGGTTCATACTTCAATAAAGGCAAATGAAGTTGTTTTTGAAACCACTGAATCACTTCATGCAATAGATAGGGTTTTGAATTGCTGACAATATAGCTCTTTTCCATCACATCTTTTTCCGCTAAAAAAGCTAGAAAATTGGCTAAATCATCAACATGGATACGATTACTCCAATGACATTTGCTGTAATTCGTAGTCTTGCTCGCCAGCGTAACCATACGTGCAGCACTATCGCCATAAATCCCTGAAGGACGAATCACAACTGTCTGCTGAGGATAAGCACTTTGGTAGAGTTGCTCCATCCTCTGTAACAGCTCACCTTGCTCATCATTAGGTTGGGGCATCGTTAAATCATTTACTTCCTGTCCCTCATTTACACCATACACGCGAGTGGAAGAAACAATAAATAATCTTTTTACAGGATGTGACTGCAATGCTTCTACGATTGGTGCAACGGTATCGACATACGTCTTTTGATACCCTTCTACGGTACTTTCTTGTGGACTAAGTAATACATAGACAATATCAACATCATGAACGTCCTTTAAATCAAGTGTATGTACATCTTGTTGTAAGTGATGAACTTCTGTATCTACCTTCTTTGTCGTACTTATGGCTGTAATTTGATGACCTTGTGCAAATAGTTGTTTTGCAATACGCTTTGATGTTTTACCATAACCAATAAATAAAATATGCATGATATTACCTGAGTTGAGATGGCTTTAATTCATGAGATAAAAGGCATTGGTCGTGCTGCCAGTGCATTACTTGAAAAACTTCATATCTTTACCACAGATGATTTATTATTTCATCTACCACGAGATTATGAAGACCGTAGCACCATTGTACCAATGAATCAAATTCATGTTGGTCGAAGCTACTTGCTTGAAGGTGAAGTACAGTCAGTTGACTTCCCACCGGGTAAAAGAAAGTCGATGGCCGTGGCGGTTGCAGATGACTTTGGTAAAGTAACTTTGCGTTTTTACCATATTTATAAATCACTTACAGATCGATTACAGCCCCATCACCGTGTTCGCATATTTGGTGAAGTTCGACTTGGTGCACGTGGCTTAGAGCTTTATCACCCTGAAATCCAAAAAGCTGATGGATATCGACCACCACAAAATATTCGCCTCACCGCAATCTACCCAAGCACAGATGGACTCACTCAACCCAAATTACGTGAATATATTCAACAAGCAAGAGCCTACCATAGTCATCAACTTCCCGAATTATTACCCTCAAAATTTACACATAACTATTCTTTAAAAGATGCCCTAAACTATATTCATGAGCCTCCTTTAAGTGCAAATATGCAGCAACTTACACAAGGGACGCATCCAGCACAGCAAAGGCTTATTTTTGAAGAGTTAATTGCGCATCAAATTAGCTTACTTACACGGCGTGCATATATTCAACAAGTGAAAGCACCCGCTTTTAAGCAAAGCACATCTTTAGCACCTAAATTACTTTCATCACTTCCCTTTTCACCCACAGGTGCACAGCAAAGAGTATCTCAAGAAATTCTTCAAGATCTCTCTCAAAGCAAACCCATGTTACGTTTGGTACAAGGCGATGTTGGTGCAGGTAAAACTCTAGTTGCAGCTCTTGCAGCATGCCATGCCTTAGAATCGAACTGGCAAATTGCACTTATGGCACCTACCGAAATTTTGGCAGAACAACATTATCTTAATTTTAAAAAGTGGTTTGAGCCTTTAGGTAAGCAAGTCGCTTGGCTCTCAGGAAAGCAAAAAGGTAAAAAACGCACCTCTACGGAGGAATCTATTGCACAGGGCGAAGCACAAATTATTGTAGGTACACATGCTATATTTCAAGAAAGTGTTCACTTTGCAAAACTAGGCTTGGTTATTATCGATGAGCAACATCGTTTTGGTGTAGATCAACGCCTTGCATTACGAGATAAAGGTTATAAAGGCACAACACCGCACCAATTGGTCATGACTGCAACGCCTATTCCTCGCACGTTGGCTATGAGTGCTTATGGTGACTTAGATACATCTATTATTGATGAATTACCCCCCGGTCGTACACCTATTCAAACTGTGACTATTCCATTAGAACGGCGTGAGGAAGTATTACAGCGTATTGCCAATAATTGTTTGACAGGTAAACAAGCATATTGGGTATGTACCCTTGTCGAACAGTCAGAGACTTTAGATGCTCAAGCTGCCGAAGCCACATATACAGAAATTCAAGAAAAATTTCCGACTCTTGCCATTGGCATAGTCCATGGAAAAATGAAAGCCACAGAAAAACAGGCAGTGATGCAAGCATTCAAAGATAATCAACTGCAGTTGCTTATTGCGACCACTGTTATTGAAGTCGGTGTGGATGTTCCTAACGCAACCATCATGGTCATTGAAAATGCTGAAAGGCTTGGACTCTCTCAGCTACACCAACTCCGTGGTCGTGTTGGACGCGGTGCACAAGCGAGTTTCTGTGCATTGCTCTATAAAACACCTTTATCTCAAAATGGTCATGAACGATTATCTACATTAAGAGAAAGTAACGATGGCTTTGTCATTGCAGAAAAAGATCTTGAAATTCGTGGGCCGGGAGAGCTTCTTGGAATAAAACAAACAGGTGATATGGGCTTTCGTGTAGCAAATCTAGAAAGAGATGGACACCTACTCAACCAAGCACATTATGTTGCACAAGAAATTTTGCAAAAAGACAAAGAAAAAGCTGAAGCGCTGCTCAATCGTTGGCTTCCACATGCTCCAAGATATGCTTATGTTTAGTTTATTAAATCGGCTGAAACCCTGTTACCTTTGTAGTGAATTCAATCTAGAAAATATACACCCTTTATGTATAACTTGTTGGAAGCAGCTTGAAGTCAATCCTAGATATATTACGAAACAAGAGGTCTCTATTCTTGTCGCTGCACCATATCAATTTCCATTAGACCGAATGATTCAAAAGTTTAAATATAATCAAGCCCTACATTATACCGATATATTCAAACAAATTTGCGAACGCGTTGCTATACCTGAAACATTTCAAGCGATTGTCCCAATGCCTATTTCAAAATCACGGCTACATCAAAGAGGATATAATCAGGCTTACTTAATCGCACAGATTTTATCTGCACAATACAATCTCCCAATTTGGATGCCAATTAAAAGAAACCATGAACAAAGCCAAAAAGGACTTTCTCGTATAGAGCGACTAATAGGTATTGAAGCTCAGTTTCAACTTGCCCCACCCAATGCGCTACGCTATAGAAAAGTCCTTATTGTCGATGATGTGGTTACAACGGGAGGCTCTATTTTGGCACTCAAGCAAAAACTAAATACGTTGGGTTGTCACCATGTAGAAGCCTTTTGCATCGCAAGCGCCTAATTTAACTACTGCACACCCCATTTAGGTTCAGGTGCTTGATAGTTCTTGAATTTCTCTAATATTTCTTCAATTGACTCTGACTGAAATAACTGTTCTGCAAATCTAGCCTGTGTAAAACCTGTCTCTACAGTTCTATGAATCATGTCAAAAAGTGGTGTATAAAAATCATGAATATTTAAGAATGCACATGGTTTTAAATGAATGCCCAATTGTGCCCAAGTCCATTGCTCAAAAATCTCTTCTAATGTTCCAGCTCCGCCAGGCAATGCAATAAAGCCATCTGCTAGCTCTGCCATTTTTGCTTTTCGCTCATGCATGGTATTTACGACATGTAATTCCGTCAGTTGAGGATGTGCAAGCTCACGATCTACCAAAGTTGTAGGGATTACACCAATAACCTTACCACCTGCTTGTAATGCACTGTCTGCAATTATCCCCATTAGACCTGTGCGTCCACCACCATAAATTACTGTTTTTCCTTGCTCAGCTAAGTAAGCTCCTACTTTTTGCGCTTGTTCTATAAAAACTGATTCATTCCCCGCTTTTGAACCACAAAAAATAGCGATTGAATTCATTCTATTGTCCTTTTTATTCATCATAATGTACTAAATATAGTCTAAAATACTTTTTTTTCTGAAAAAACGAAAGTTAGTTGTGTTTTTATTATATTCCTTGTCTAAAATACACACATTGTTTTAACCCTGTCCTATCTAAGGGAGAAAGACTTCAATGCTTGAAGCTTTTTATGCCACAGCGCGTGGTAGTTTAGAAGATGCGACCATTAATGGTGGTTTCGACTTACATCAAGACTTGGTTTGGATCGATTTAATTGCACCTTCTCAAGAAGAACAACAATGGGTTGTTGATGCATACCATCAAAACCTACCAACACTTAAATCTCTAGAAGACATTTCTTCATCTGCACGATTTTATCGAGATGATGATGGAATTCTACACATCAGTACCTACTTCCTAACCAAAAATAAAAATTATCAAGCAGATAGTGAACATGAAGATGAAAGTATCTTAGCGACAGTTCAAACGGTTGCATTCATTCTCAAGAAAGATAAACTCCTCACATTAAGAGGTGAAAAATTATTGGCTTTTCGTGCTTTTCGTTCACGTGCACGAAGAAATGATTATGATATAGATTATCACGATCCTATTTGGATATTACTCGGTCTATTCGAAGCAAAACTTGATGAGTTGGCTGATATTTTAGAAGACATTCATAAAGATTTAGAAAAGTACTCAACAGATGTACTCAACAACCATAATCGAGAAAAAAATCTAGATTTGGATGATATGGTGACGCGCCTTGCGCAACAAGAAGATATGCTTGGTAAAGCACAACTTTGTCTTATTGACTTACGTAGAATTTTGACCTTTCTCTCACGCCCTCGTGCATTAGGAAGCCATATCTATGATGCAGAAATTAGAGAAATGAGTGAAGATGTTCGATCTCTTATTGAACATAATGCTTTTTTATTCCAAAAAGTACGCTTTCTCATGGATACGACATCAGGTTTCATTAATACTGAGCAAAATGATACGATTCGTCGCTTCTCAATCTTACCAAGTATGCTTGCGCCACCAATGCTCATCTCAAGCGTATATGGGATGAATATTGAAGAACTACCGTATGCGCATAGCCATATTAGTCTTATTATTGTAGGTGGCTTTTTAGCAGTTTCATTTATTGGACCCTACTTCTACTTTAAATGGAAAAAGTGGATCTAAAAAAGAAGCATCTTATAGATGCTTCTTTTTATCAGTGATTAATCAACAAAGCTAAGTTCTTTTTCAAGATGGCAAGATTGAATAATCTTGAGCATTTTTTCAGGTACAGCCTTAAAAAGTAATCCTTGGCTCTGAGGTGTATGCCTTAGCCACTGCACAAAAACTGCAAGTGCCAACGTACTTCCATGCTGTAATTTTGAAAGATCAACAAGAATCTTATCTTGCTGATTTTTCATAATAAAAGATAAACCTTGTTTATATACAGTTTCGGCATTTTTAAAGTCAATTGTTCCTGACAGTATTAACTGTTGATCTTTAAACTGTATATCCACTAAAGTATTTCCTTATTAAACTATTTATTGGTTGCTGCATTGGCATCAGGTTTAAATGTTGCAATTGCTTTATCTAAGTTGCCGCCATTACGCTGTACTGTAGAAGCAAACTGATTTCTAAACTGCAAACCTAAATCAATTCCTGCAACATTCATATTACGAATTTTCCAATCTGAACCATGATCTGCCAATTGGAAAGCAACAGGTGTCTTTTGTCCCTGACTAATAAAATCAAGTGTTACCACTTGATATGCACCAGCAGAAGGTCGATAAGGGCGAATTTCATAGCCTTGATTCGAATATTTAGCCAAAGCAGAGCCATAGTTTTGAATTAGACTTTGACGTAAGTTAGACTCAAATGCCGCTCGTTGCTGTGGCGTACTGCTTTGAGGAGAAGCATACGTTCCCATTACAATACGTGTAAATGCTTGTGCATCCACATATGGTTCTAAGTTTTGTTTCACAATAGCATTAATTGTAGCAGGATTATTTAAATGATTATGCTCAGCTTTTAATTTACCAATTAAGCTGTCTGCAACCGACTTAATAAAATCTGAAGGTGCTTGTGCAGGTGCAGCAACTGCTGAACCAATCATTGTTGCGACAACACCTGCCATCATTGTTTGTTTTAATAACGTTTTCATCATACTCTCCAACTTGAGATTTATTCTGTAAATGATGGTTGATTTGAATTACTACTTTGAGACGTACTTGCTGATGGGGTAGAAGCGGAAGCTGATTTATTACTACTTCCCATACCTGTCACAAACTTACTAATCAAATCCTCTAAATCCATTGTACCTTGTGTATTATTAATGCTTGCTCCACGTTTTAAATAGCTAATACCGCCACCTGGAACAATTTTCAAATACTTTTCACCAAGTAAACCATTTGTTGCAACCATAATATAAGCATCAGAATCAATATTAGTAATAGATTTCATATTATCTAATAGTTGTTGTTCCATTACTTTTCGTTTCGCAGCATCCGCTTGTTGATAATCATCGCTGTATTTAAGTTCTTCTATTGAATCTTTCTCAACAGTTTGTAACTCACTCGGCGTAAAAGTTGTTAATTTACCATCCAAATCAAATGTGACTTTTGCCAGTCTAGAAATAGGATCAAGAGTAATTGAGTCAACACGCCCAACCGTAACCCCACTCATAGTAACTTTCGCACGTGGCTTTAATCCATTTACATTATCAAATGTCGCTGTCATTTGATAACCTGAGCTTAAAGTGTTGCCAGATAAACCACTAACTTTCATTGCTAAAAAGAAAAGTGCTACACCGAATATCAGAACAAAAATACCTACGGTCAATTCACTTGCACGTGATTTCATCAAACGCCTCCAAACATGACCGCAGTCAACACAAAATCAAAACCTAAAACACATAATGAAGAATAAACAACTGTTCTTGTTGTTGCAGTTGCAATACCTTCTGATGTTGGATTACATGCATATCCTTGATAAACAGCAATCCATGTACAAATAATAGCAAAGCAGATACTTTTAAAAACACCATTGAGTACGTCATGTCTAAATTGAACAGCACCTTGCATGCCACTCCAGAAAGACCCTTCATCTACACCTAAAAAGTCTACACCCACTAACTTCCCACCAAAAATACCAATTGCAGCAAATATTACCGTCAGCATTGGTAAGCTCACAATACCCGCCCAAAGGCGTGGAGAAACTATTCGCTTTAGTGGATCAACACCTATCATTTCCATGCTAGATAGTTGTTCTGTGGCTTTCATTAAACCTATTTCCGCGGCTAAAGCAGATCCAGCACGGCCAGCAAATAACAATGCAGCAACGACAGGGGCTAACTCTCTCAATAAAGTAAGTGCCACCATGGTACCTAACATGGATTCACTACCTACATTTACTAAAATTGTATATCCTTGTAGGCCAATAACTAAACCAATAAACAGACCAGATACTGCAATAATTAATAATGATAAAACACCCACTCTATACATCTGATAGATGAAAAGCTTAAATCCTAGGCGTGTTGGTAATGAACATAGAATCTGTATCAATAATATGGTTGCTACACCAATACCATGTACACTATTAATTACTCTTCTGCCTAATAAGGCTATAGCATTCATTGGCTAACCTCACGGCTTAGATATTTCTTTTGACTGAATTGAAAGTCTACTGAACCTTCTGCGTCACCATTTAGAAATTGCTGTACAAATGCAGAGCTGTGCTGACGTAATTGCTCAGGAGTTCCCTCACCTTGCACTTTTCCATCTGCAACAATATAAACATAATCTGCAATAGACATTGTTTCAGCAACATCATGTGACACGATAATTGTTGTCAAATCTAAAGCATCTCTTAATGAACGAATAAGCCTAGTTAAGACTCCCATAACTATAGGATCTTGTCCTGCAAATGGCTCATCATACATAATTAGTTCAGGATCTAATGCAATTGCCCTAGCCAAAGCAACACGCCTATTCATACCACCTGACAACTCAGATGGCATTAGTGACTCAGTCCCACTTAGGCCAACTGACTCTAACTTTAGTGAGACCAACTCAGCAACAAGATTTTCGGGTAACTGAGTATGTGCTCTTATAGGAAAAGCAACATTTTCATATACCGACATATCTGTAAATAAAGCGCCACTTTGGAATAGCATTCCCATTCTAGCCCGTGCCGCAAACAGCTCATGTCTACCCATTTTAGAGATATCATGCCCATCTAGCAAAATAGTCCCTTTCTCAGGAGATAACTGGCCACCAATCAAACGTAGTAGTGTCGTCTTTCCTGTACCTGATGGCCCCATAATTGCAGTCACTTGACCTTTACGGATACATAAGTCGATATTGTTATAAATCACTCTTTCATTTCGGTTAAAACTTAGACCTTTAACTTCAATCAGATTAGGAGTGTTTATCTTAAAAGTTTTATTATCCATGATAAGTGTTCATTTCCTACTTACCGCCATTAATTTAAAAGTTAGATTAATAAAATAATAAGAACTTATCTATTTCTTTCCAAGTGCAAACTATTATAGTTTTGCAAATATAAAATAAGATGAATGGTTTATTAAATTTAGTTATTAATTATACAAAAAATCTCTCGCTGAATATACCGATGCTATTCGCTATTTATATCCTTTACTTTGTATAATTTTTCACATATCACGATGCCAAATTTTCAAGTTAAAGTCTATTCTAATTATATTATTGCATGCATAAAAAAAGCCTCCCTGTTTGGGAGGCTTTAGAATTAAATGCTGGCGATGACTTACTCTCACATGGGTAACCCCACACTACCATCAGCGCTAAGAGGTTTCACTTCTGAGTTCGG
>NZ_KI530713.1 GCF_000488215.1 Acinetobacter nectaris CIP 110549
GTGGCGTAGTATACGCAATCTTTCTACTAAACTCTATAAGCAAATAAGCTGTTTGCTTATTTATTAGCTTAACTTTAATTAAATTGAAATATCAATCTGATTAAAATCATGGTGGAGACTAGGAGAGTCGAACTCCTGACCTCCTGCGTGCAAAGCAGGCGCTCTACCAACTAAGCTAAGTCCCCAGCTTAAAATCATTTCGAATTGTACATTATCTTCTAGTCTTTGGTGGGTCTGACAAGACTTGAACTTGTGACCCCACGCTTATCAAGCGTGTGCTCTAACCAACTGAGCTACAGACCCTCAGATAATATACCGAAGAACAACTTGTTGTGGATTCTTACCAAGTCTCACCTTTTCGTTAAGGAGGTGATCCAGCCGCAGGTTCCCCTACGGCTACCTTGTTACGACTTCACCCCAGTCATTGGCCACACCGTGGTAAACGTCCTCCCGAGGGTTAGACTATCTACTTCTGGTGCAACAAACTCCCATGGTGTGACGGGCGGTGTGTACAAGGCCCGGGAACGTATTCACCGCGGCATTCTGATCCGCGATTACTAGCGATTCCGACTTCATGGAGTCGAGTTGCAGACTCCAATCCGGACTACGATCGGCTTTTTGAGATTAGCATCACATCGCTGTGTAGCAACCCTCTGTACCGACCATTGTAGCACGTGTGTAGCCCTGGCCGTAAGGGCCATGATGACTTGACGTCGTCCCCGCCTTCCTCCAGTTTGTCACTGGCAGTATCCTTAAAGTTCCCATCCGAAATGCTGGCAAGTAAGGAAAAGGGTTGCGCTCGTTGCGGGACTTAACCCAACATCTCACGACACGAGCTGACGACAGCCATGCAGCACCTGTATCTAAGTTCCCGAAGGCACCAATCTATCTCTAGAAAGTTCTTAGTATGTCAAGGCCAGGTAAGGTTCTTCGCGTTGCATCGAATTAAACCACATGCTCCACCGCTTGTGCGGGCCCCCGTCAATTCATTTGAGTTTTAGTCTTGCGACCGTACTCCCCAGGCGGTCTACTTATCGCGTTAGCTGCGCCACTAAGTCCTCAAAGGACCCAACGGCTAGTAGACATCGTTTACGGCATGGACTACCAGGGTATCTAATCCTGTTTGCTCCCCATGCTTTCGCACCTCAGTGTCAGTATTAGGCCAGAAGGCTGCCTTCGCCATCGGTATTCCTCCAGATCTCTACGCATTTCACCGCTACACCTGGAATTCTACCTTCCTCTCCTATACTCTAGCCACCCAGTATCGAATGCAATTCCCAAGTTAAGCTCGGGGATTTCACATTTGACTTAAATGGCCACCTACGCGCGCTTTACGCCCAGTAATTCCGATTAACGCTTGCACCCTCTGTATTACCGCGGCTGCTGGCACAGAGTTAGCCGGTGCTTATTCTGCGAGTAACGTCCACTTATCCTAGGTATTATCCAGGTAAGCCTCCTCCTCGCTTAAAGTGCTTTACAACCATAAGGCCTTCTTCACACACGCGGCATGGCTGGATCAGGCTTGCGCCCATTGTCCAATATTCCCCACTGCTGCCTCCCGTAGGAGTCTGGGCCGTGTCTCAGTCCCAGTGTGGCGGATCATCCTCTCAAACCCGCTACAGATCGTCGCCTTGGTAGGCCTTTACCCTACCAACTAGCTAATCCGACTTAGGCTCATCTATTAGCGCAAGGTCCGAAGATCCCCTGCTTTCCCCCGTAGGGCGTATGCGGTATTAGCGCTCCTTTCGGAACGTTGTCCCCCACTAATAGGCAGATTCCTAAGTATTACTCACCCGTCCGCCGCTAGGTCATGTAGCAAGCTACAATCCCCCGCTCGACTTGCATGTGTTAAGCCTGCCGCCAGCGTTCAATCTGAGCCATGATCAAACTCTTCAGTTAAAATCATTAATTCCTTAAGGGAATCAATCTGGCTCATTAATCACTAGCAAAAATATTCGCTCTCAAATAAATTTTCGAGTAAATTTCTACTTTTAATCAATGAATCTTAAATATATTCAGTGATCACTCAGTAAAAATCCACACAAGTTGTTCTTCAATTCTATTAATGATTCGCATCACTGATTCGTCATCAGCAAGCTAGGTCGGCTATATTACTCTCTTTTTAAAGAAAGTCAACTGTAATCTGAAAGATTTTTATCTTCTTAATCAAACCTAACTTTAATCAATCTAAGAACTAAATCTTAAACCAATCAACTAAGTTACTGTTTACTAAGAAGTTTCTTTCAACATCACCGCCGATGGATACGCATTATAGACCAATGCATCTCAAACGCAACCCCCTAATATCAATTACTTCAACATCCGTTTCTTTTTTATACGATATTGGCTTTAAAAAGCTTTTCTTGATGATTATATCAACAATTTTTAGTAAGATTTGTTGCTATTAATACACCACATGAGCCGATATATGTATTTTTTAAAGTTTCAAAAAATATTTCTGTGCTTATGTTTTGTACTTTTCCCTATGTGTAGCTCAGCCGTTTCTATAAAAAACTTTTATGAGCTTACATTCTCTATTTTAAGCTATGTAAAGTGGGATTCTGAAAACCAAATTTTTTGCATTTTAAACAATGAACAAGTTGCATCAAACTTTAGCAAATATGCTAGCGACAATCACTATAACTACAAAGTATACTCCGTATCAGATAAACACCTATCCAAATCACCCTGCAATATCATTTTCTTTACTTCTAATATTTCAGCACAGCAACAAAATATTTTATTAAGCAACAATTTAAAGTCTATTCCTATATCTTTTATTCTTGATAACAGTGATTGTGATGCCTCAATTATATTTTGTATTTATAGACGCAAAGATGATTTTACTTTTAATGTAAACTTAGATGCTCTCAGCCAATCACATATTCATATTGATCCTAGAGTTCTTTTATTAGTAAAGGAAACAAACTAATGAAAAACTCACAAATTACTTCTTTAAAGCATCTATTTCGAAAATCACAAGCTTTTGCAATATTTGCAATGGTATTTATATGTTTAATTACTTTTGTAATTCTCTCTATTTTTACAATGAGAACATATGTTCAACAGAACCTTACTTTATTAGGTAATACATTAAGTGAACGTATACAACCTGCTCTTGTATTTAAAGATGATGTTACTTTAAAACAAATTACACATGAATATACCGAAGGACATTCTATTCGCATTATTTATATCTTTGATCAGAATAATAACTTATTAGAAAGTAGCGCTTCTAACCCAAAACACTTTTCTGAACTAGAAAGCTTATTCAATCGTTGGTTTCTTAGTGATCCAGCAAGCTTCAAGGTTTATCATCAGTCCAAAAGTATTGGAAAAATTCAAATTTATGGTAGCTCTGATCAAGCACTTCAATTCCTACTCACAATATTCTTAGGTATTTTCATCTGCTTACTTTGTATGGCTCTTACTTTATGGGCGTCTACAAAGCTTACTTATAAGTTTATTATACAGTCTATCTCCCCTCTTACAAATATTGCCCAACTTGTAAGTAATCAAAAAGCATATAACTTACGCTTTCCTAACAGCCCTATCGAAGAATTTCAAAGCTTTAATACAACTTTTAATGAATTATTGTCTGAAATTCAAACATGGCATAACCAACTGCAACATGAAAACAAACAGCTTTCTCTACAAGTCAAACATGATCCTTTAACAAACCTCCCTAATCGTAGCTATTTCTATCAATCATTATTAAATATATTTAACTCTCCTTATGAAAGAAGTAGTTCTGCTTTACTTTTTATTGACAACAATAACTTTAAAGCCATTAACGACCAGTATGGACATCTAGCTGGGGATAATGTTCTTATTGAAATGTCACATAGATTAAAAGGCCGGCTCAGAGAAAATGATTTTATTGCTAGATTAGGTGGTGATGAATTTGCAGTAATTCTTAGGTCAATCCACCCTAAACATATCGAGAGAGTAGCTCAAGATTTAATTAATACTTGTGACACACCATTGATATTTAATGGTCATCAAATTTATTTTAGTTTTAGCATTGGTATTGCATTATCACTTTATGCAAGCAGTCCTGAAGATTTGATTAATCAAGCAGACCAAGCAATGTATAGAGCAAAAAAAGATATCAATCAAAGTAGTATTTAACCTAAGGCCATTATGTTTAAAAAGATGAAAAACCTATTACCTCTTATTATTTTACCTACGCTTCTATCGGGGTGTATAAACTTAGGTGGTGTAAACTACAAACAAGCACACATGCTAAAGAAGGAAGGATTTACATTAACAGATGAAGGATGGGCACTTGGCCTACCCAAGCGTATTCTTTTTAATTTTGATGATGCCAAACTTACTAAAGTGGATAGCGACAATATAAAAAACTTAGCTTACCAACTGAAACAATACCATTTAGAACACCTCAAAATTATCGGGCATGCTGATGATATCGGTAATGAACTATATAACATTAAACTTTCTAAACAACGTGCAGATCATGTTGCTGTCATTTTCTATAATAACGGCTTCAACACAGAAGATATTCAGACTATTGGTAAAGGCTCTAGCCAACCCTTCATACTAAAAAAAGACCGCACTAGTCGCGCAAGTAATCGTAGAGTTACTATCGTTATAGTACCTTAGCCTTTAGAGGAACAACTATTATTTATCATTCATAAATTCTAGGCAAAAAAAAACCGCATAAAGCGGATCTTCTTTTTTATTGGTCGGAGCAGTAGGATTCGAACCTACGACCCCCTGGTCCCAAACCAGGTGCACTACCAGGCTGTGCTATGCTCCGTAAATTGGGGTGAATGATGGGGCTCGAACCCACGACAACCGGAATCACAATCCGGGGCTCTACCAACTGAGCTACATCCACCGTAGTGCTTAAGTTCTACATTACCAGACAACTAATGGTGCGCCTGACAGGATTCGAACCTGTGACCATCCGCTTAGAAGGCGGATGCTCTATCCAACTGAGCTACAGGCGCATGACCGATGATAAAAATATCACGCGATACTTCCGCCGATTATTGGTCGGAGCAGTAGGATTCGAACCTACGACCCCCTGGTCCCAAACCAGGTGCACTACCAGGCTGTGCTATGCTCCGATTCATCTCAGCTTTTGTCGTATCGCACATCGTGCGGTACGGTGTGCATTCTAGGCTCGAAGTGATCTTTGGTCAAGCCCTATATTTAAAAAAAATGATTTTATACGACCAAGAGTCTATTTATTCATCATATTAGCTAAAAAAGCTTTATTTTTATACATTTTCAATGACTTATTTAAATTTAATACGTAGAACTTCCTATATTTCAGTCAGCTCTACGTATTATAGAAAATAATTATGAACGATAGTCTGCATTAATTTTTACATAATCATAAGAAAAATCACAGGTATATACCGTATCTGTTGCATCTCCGCGTCCTAGATGAACACGAATAATAATTTCAGGTTTAGACATAACTTTTACACCTGCTTCTTCAGTATATGAGTTTGCCACACCACCATTTTGGCAGAGTTGCACTTCATCTAGCCACACCTGAACTTTTTCAACATCTAGATCTTTAATATTTGCATAGCCAATTGCACAGAGTATACGGCCCCAATTCGGATCAGATGCAAATAGTGCAGTCTTTACTAATGGTGAATGTGCAATACTATAAGCAACATCGCAGCATTCTTGCGTATTTTTACCACCTTCAACTTTTACAGTAATAAACTTTGTTGCACCTTCGCCATCTCTAATAATTAGTTGAGCAAGACGTTTCATTACTCTAAATAGAATTTCTTTTACAACAGCATAACGAGGGTCCTGTTCATTCTGAATAGGTTCTCCCCCTGCTTGTCCTGTTGCTGCAAAAATACATGAATCATTCGTAGAGGTATCACCATCTACAGTAATACGGTTAAATGATTGATCAGCAGACTCTTTGAGTAATTTTTTTACAATTGTTTCAGAAATTGGCATATCTGTTGTTACAAAGCTGAGCATTGTCGCCATATTAGGACGAATCATGCCTGCCCCTTTACTAATACCTGTGATTGCATAGGAGATGCCATCAAATTCAAATATTTCTGAAGCACCTTTGGCAACAGTATCCGTGGTCATAATGCCATGTGCTGCATCATTCCAGGTTTGATCACACGGAAATGCTTTTGGCACAGCTTGGGTAATACGATCGATAGGAAGCTGCTCACCAATAACACCCGTTGAAAACGGTAAAATTTGGTTCGATGAAATGCCACTATTTTCTGCAACTGCATCACACATTTTCAAGGCATTTTCCATGCCTATAGATCCAGTGCCCGCATTTGCATTGCCTGTATTAATAACTAAATATCGAATATTACCCGTTTCTAGATTTTTTTTACTGACATGAACAGGTGCTGCACAGAATGCATTTTGCGTAAATATACCTGCAACATTTGTACCTTCTGCAAACTCAAAAATAACCAAATCACGTCGATTGGGATAGCGAACATATGCCTCTGTAACACCAATTTTAACCCCTTTTACCACATGCATATGTGGCATTGCGATATCACCAACAGCCATCGGATATTCCATCTATTTATCAATAAGAACTTCTAGCTTATTCAATATATTGTTAAAAATCGAGTCATTATTTTTATAAGTAAAGCAGATACAAAAAAACCAGTGAAAACACTGGTTTTTTTGTATCTGCTTTTATGTTTATGGCATATCTGCAAGTACTTTTGCAGCCTTATCTTGACTCTCTTTAGAAAGTGCAGGGTTCGCAGCAATAATACGATCTGCATTTGTGCTATTTGCCGCCGCAATTGCATCTGTTTGTAAAATGATAGAACGACCTTCAGTATTGCCTAATGTATAGCTAATACCTGTACGAGGGCTGATAATCGTTAGAGAGTTACCTTTTGACGATACTTCCGCTTGTTGAGGTCCAAGCGCCGCTTTCACATTTTTTACTGTTGTTGTAAATGGCTCAGTGCTTGTACCTGCTGCAAAGGCAAGCGCAGGCATAAGAAATGCTGAAAAAAGAAAGGTTTGTTTTATTTTGTTCATAGTTTTACCAATAGCTATCTATTTTTACCGTACTTTCAGAAAATTTTACTGTAAATTTAGCTTCTATCCTATGTTTACTTGATAAAAAAAGCAGAACTCTTGTTCTGCTTTTGTAAAAGATTAGATTTTTCCGTGACACTGCTTATACTTTAAGCCCGAACCACATGGGCATGGTGCATTACGACTTGTTGGAGGAACAACCTCAGGTTCGGCACTGTTTTGTTGCTCTTCTTCCGCAACTACTGTACCTGTTAAACCATCTACATTGTCATGTTCAAAAGACAGATTCATCGCATCTGCTTGCTGATGTTGTTGCGCCTCTAATGCTGCAACTTCTTCAGGAGATGGGACATGCACTGTAGAAAGGTCATTTACAACATCATTTTTTACGATGCCTAACATATTCACAAATAAGTTAAATGCTTCTTTCTTATACTCTTGCTCAGGATTCTTTTGTGCATAACCACGTAAATGAATACCCTGACGCAAATAATCCATTGCTGCTAGGTGATCTTTCCAATGACGATCAAGTGCATTTAACGTAAAGTGACGCTCTAACATTGCTGCTGACTCATCTCCCATTTGAGTACGACGATCACGATAGCGTGTAAGTACAGCATCTGAAATACGTTTAACTAATCCTTCTTCATCTAAACGGCGATCATCATCAAGCCATTGCTGAATTGGAAGCTCAATACCAAGATCAGTTTTTAGTGCCGTTTCTAATCCAACCACATCCCATTGGTCATGAATAGATTCTGGTGGAATAAAGTTTGCAATAAAACCTTGCATCACTTCTTCATGCATTTCTTCGATATAATCTTGTAAAGAACTCTCAGCTAAAATTTCATCACGCTGAGAGTAAATAATTTTACGTTGCTCATTATTTACATCATCATATTTCAGAAGATTTTTACGAATATCGAAGTTACGTGCCTCAACTTTACGTTGCGCATTTTCAATAGAACGACTTACCATTTTATGTTCAATGGCTTCATCTTCTTTTAACCCCATCGCACGCATCATGCCAATCACACGATCACCCGCAAAGATACGCATCAAGTCATCTTCTAAAGATAAGTAAAAGCGCGATACACCTGGGTCACCTTGACGGCCTGCACGACCACGTAATTGGTTATCGATACGGCGTGACTCATGTCTTTCCGAACCAATAATATGGAGACCACCTGCATTTAAGACAGCTTCGTGGTCATGTTGCCATTCTTCTTTTAAACGCTTCTCATCTGCTTCAGTTGGATTTTCAATTTTTGCAAGTTTTGCTTTCCAGTTACCACCAAGCAGAATATCTGTACCACGTCCTGCCATATTTGTTGCAATGGTTACCGAACCTGGGCTACCTGCTTGTGCAATAATATCTGCTTCACGCTCATGCTGTTTTGCATTAAGCACTTCATGTACAATTCCAGCTTGATTAAGTTTGTGTGCAAGCACTTCACTGGCTTCAATTGTTGCCGTACCTACTAAAATAGGTGCACGCGTCTCTTGAATTCGCTTAATTTCTGCCACAATCGCATCATATTTTCCATTTCTATTTAAGAAAATAAGGTCATTATGATCTTTACGAACCATTGGACGATGCGTTGGAATAAGTACAACATCTAGCCCATAAATCTCCTTCATTTCTGAAGCTTCAGTATCGGCAGTACCTGTCATTCCCGATAATTTTTTATACAGACGGAAATAGTTTTGGAATGTTGTTGTTGCAAGTGTTTGGTTTTCAGGCTGAATTTCTAAGTTTTCTTTTGCTTCAACCGCTTGGTGTAACCCTTCAGACCAACGGCGACCTGGCATGGTACGCCCTGTATGCTCATCAACAATGACCACTTCACCATCATGAATAATATAATGTACATCTCTTTGGAAAAGAAAATGTGCACGAATAGCTGCAGATACATGGTGAACGAGATTTAGGTTAGTTGCAGAATAAAGGCTATCACCTTCTTCTAATAAACCTAATGCAATTAACTCTTTTTCTACCTTTTCATAGCCAATCTCTGTCATCTCAACAGAACGTTGCTTTTCATCAATCCAAAAATGACCACCATCAGCCACTTTCTCTTCTTTTTGTGGATGTAATTTTGGTGCAATTGCATTGATAGCAGCATAAAGCTGAGAAGAATCCTCACTTTGCCCTGAAATAATTAATGGTGTTCGCGCTTCATCAATTAAGATCGAGTCGACTTCATCAATAATGGCATACGATAGACCACGCTGTTTTTTCTCTGCAAGTGAGAAAACCATATTATCTCTAAGATAGTCAAAGCCAAACTCATTGTTTGTGCCGTAGGTAATATCTGCTTTATATGCTTGAGCCTTTTCGTCTGGCGCTTGCATTGAGTAAATCGTTCCCACTGTTAAGTCTAAAAACTCAAATAGTGGACGGTTTAGTTCAGCATCACGTTGTGCAAGATAGTCGTTAACGGTAATAACATGTACGCCTTCCCCACTTAATGCATTTAAATAACATGCCAACGTACCCATGAGGGTTTTACCCTCACCTGTACGCATTTCAGCGATTTTTCCTTCATGTAAGGTAATACCACCAATAAGCTGCACATCGTAGTGGCGCATGCCCATGATACGTTTACCTGCTTCACGACAAACAGCAAAAGCTTCAGGAAGTAGTGCATCCAAGCTTGTTCCTGACTGGTATCTTTCTTTAAATTCTTGAGTCTTTGCAGATAGCTCTGTATCGCTAAGCGCAGATATCGTCGGTTCAAGCGCATTTATTTTATCTACAATTTTACGCATGCGTTTGAGCTCACGCTCATTTTTAGTACCGAAGATGCCTCCGATCAGACTTCCCAACATGAATAAGCTCTCTAATTTTTGCTAGTCAAAAATGAAATAAATTTTAATTAGTAGTTATTATGGTGCTAGATTTTTGAAGTACAAGTTTTTTGAACAAAAACTCTTAAATTTTTACTTCAACTACCATCATTTATTGGTATTTCTTTAAAAAAACAACATGAATTTATGAATACATAAGATATAGAAAGCAAAAATGAAGATTTGGATATTTCTATTTTTGGGCGATATTAGATATGAGATTTTATAATATTTAAGAGAAATAAAATGACCTTACGCTTAGGTGATACAGCACCAGACTTTACTCAAGAATCTACAAAAGGCAACATTCACTTTCATGAGTATTTAGGAAATCATTGGGGAATCTTATTTTCACACCCAGCTGATTACACGCCTGTTTGTACGACAGAGCTTGGCTATACAGCAAAGTTGACAGATGAATTTGCAAAGAGAAATGTCAAAGCAATTGCCCTTTCTATAGATAATCTGGCATCTCATGAAGGGTGGATCAATGATATTAATGAAACACAAAAAACGATTGTAGATTTTCCTATTTTGGCAGATCAAGATCGTAAAGTTTCTGAACTATATGATTTCATTCACCCTAATGCGAGTGAAACGACAACCGTACGCTCATTAGTTATTATTGACCCAAATAAAAAAGTTCGTTTAATTATTACTTATCCAGCATCAACAGGTCGTAACTTCAATGAAGTTTTACGTGTTATAGACTCATTACAACTCACGGACAACTATAAAGTAGCAACACCAGCAAATTGGCAACAAGGCGATGATGTCGTCATTCTTCCTTCAATTAAAGATGAGAGTGAACTTCAAGCCAAATTCCCTCAAGGCTATACAGTCATTAAACCTTATTTGCGTACAACACCCCAACCAGATAAAAAGTAATTAAAAATAAAAAAGCCTACTCTAAAGTAGGCTTTAATCTATTAACGCTGATCTAAAGGCACCCATTCAATTACCCAAGCATTATGCATACCTAAGCTTGAATCACTCTGTACCTTTTTACGCATTGCATCTGCAGCATCTTTATCTTTTACAGGACCAACCATAATACGAATACCTTTTGAGGTTGGGCTAGCAGTAATTTTATAACCTTTCGCACGCAATTTTGACACGATAGCATCCGCATTGGCTTGGTTTGCTGCAAGTGCAACTTGTACCATCCACTTTTTATGCGCTTGCTGCTGTGTTTTCTTACTGTCTTCAGCATCGTCATTGTCATCGTCGCTATCCATAATTTTACGCGCACGTGCTGTTTCAGACTTCTTAGACTCCTGATCTACTTTATGCTTTGCATCACTATCGGCCTTTTTCTTTAGCTCTTCAGCATGATGTTGTTTCTGCTCTTGCTCAGCTTTCTTTTTCGCTGCCAAATGCTCTTCATGCTGTTTTTTATCTAGCTCTGCTTTTTTCTTTGCTTCTGCCTGACGCTTTGCTTCTAATTCATTTGTACGCTTTTCAGCAAGGTCTGCTGCTGCCTGTTTTCTTTCGGCAGCCTCTGCTTGACGTTTAACATCTGCATCTGCTTTTTTCTTTGCAGCGAGTAATGCCGCTTGACGTTTAACATCTGCATCTGCTGAAGCAACATCACTTGCACCTTTAGCTTTCGCAGCAGTATTAGCAACCTCTGGCGGAATATCTGCACTTTCCTGTTCTTTAATACGGCGTGCATTAATTTCAGCATACTCTTCAGCTGCTTTTTTCGCTGCTGCTGCTTCTGCCTGCTGTTGCTGAATCAAATATTGTTGTGTTTTGGCTTCTTGCTCTGCAACTGCTCGTTCGCGTGCTCTTTTTTGTTCTTCAAGCAACCTTTTTTCTGTTTCAACATCTACAGTGACCGGCTGCAAAGACTGCATCTCCCCCATTTTAGGCTGAGATGAAGTCGACTGCTTTACTTGTTGTGTATTGGGTTGAGTTTGAACATCGGGTTTATTCCCTTTTAACTCATTGGCACCTTTTAATAGTAAAGCGCCTAGTAGAACGCCACCACCTAATAAAACAACACCGCCCATCCAGCGCTGTTTGTTATTCATGGACATGACTCAATATACTCCCAAACCGCTTCTAATGTATGAAACGAACCACAAACTAAAATTATTTGATGATCTTGAGCATTATTTAATGCAGATTGAAACGCATCTGCAATTGTTTTAAATTGTTGGACGTCTTCATCTTTTATTGCATTATAAATATTCTCAAGCTTTGCAGCTCGTGGTGCATCTAGTGCTGCAATTTTCCACAAACTTACCACAGGTTTCAACAATATTGTCACAGTTTCAATATCTTTATCTGCGAGCATCGAGAAAACTGTCACTACATCGGTGTACTGTGTATTGCATTGTTGGAATTTATGCAATTGATTTAACAAAAACTCTACACCATGTGGATTGTGACCTGCATCAAAAACCACCATTTTATTTTTAATTTTTCTTACTTCAAAACGCCCTGCTATTTTTGCCTGTTCTACACCGACTTTTATTGCAGTATCCGATACATTAAGTCCACTTAATGCCACAGCAGCGACAGCAGTTGAAATATTTTCTATTGCTAAGTTACCCTTAGGTAACGTTAAAGTTACACCTGAACTTGAAAACACCCAATGGTCAGAGTTTTCTTGATAAAAGTAATCACGATTTAGAACATGTAATATGGCATTTTCTTTTTCTGCTTTTTGTATAATTGCCTTTGGTAAAGCTTGCTGTCCTGCAAATACAACTGGAATATTTGTACGAATAATGCCTGCTTTTTCAAAGGCTATTTTTTCAATGGTATCACCTAACCAATCTATATGATCAAGACCGATATTAGTAATCACTGCAAGATCAGGATCTATGATATTAACAACATCTAAACGCCCACCTAGTCCAACCTCAAGCACCCATACATCACATTCTCTTTGCGCAAAAATTAAAAATGCAGCCAATGTCGTTGCTTCAAAGAAAGAAAGACTTAAGCCACATTCACGACGTGCTTGGTCTACTTTTACAAATGCTTCAATGAGTTCTGAATCAGTTGATTCCTCACCCGAAATTTTCACACGCTCATTAAAGTGATAGATATGAGGAGACTGATATAAACCAACACGATATCCTGCTTGGTTTAAAATAGATGAAATGGTCGTGGTTGTCGAACCTTTCCCATTTGTTCCAGCAACGGTAATTATTTTTGCTTTAGGTGTTAAAACTTGCAGCTTTTCAGCAACAGGGAGAACTCGCTCTAAACCAAGATCAATCCCTGTAACATGAACACGGCCCCAATAGTTGAGCCATGTCATTAAATCATCTGTTTTTAAAGGCGCAGTTATGTTCAATTTACATTCATCAGTTTACTTATAATTCTGTATACAGTATCACGTAATGAATGACGATGAACAATTTGATCGACCACACCATGATCAAGCAAATATTCAGCGCGCTGGAATGGCTCATCTAATTTTTCGCGGACAGTTTGCTCAATAACACGTTTACCAGCAAACCCAATCATTGCCTTAGGTTCTGCTAAATGAACATCACCTAACATTGCCAATGATGCTGTTACACCACCGTACACAGGGTGTGTTAAGACAACAATATAAGGTAAGCGAGCAGCTTTGAGTTTTTCAATTGCAGCAGATGTTCTTGCCATTTGCATTAATGACAGCATTCCTTCTTGCATACGCGCGCCACCTGATGCAGCAAAACAAACTAACGGCTGTTTCTTCGCGATTGCACTTTCAGCAGCTTCTACAAATCGGTCTCCAACAACCGTACCCATAGAACCACCCATAAAATCAAACTCAAATGCACAAGCAGTTACAGGTAAACCTTTAAGTAAACCTTGCAGTACAACCAATGCTTCCGTCTCGTTTGTTTTCTTTTGTGCTTCAGTCATACGCTGTGTATATGGCTTACTATCGACAAATTTTAGAGGATCTTTCGCAACAAACTGTTGACCTAACTCACCTTCAACTTGGTCGAAGAACCAATTTAAGCGCTCACGTGCTTTCATACGCAAGTGTTCATCACATTGTGGACAAACATAAGCATTAAATGCGATTGCAGTACGTGTGGTTAACGCATGACATTCAGGACACTCAACCGTCGGCTCAGTAAAACTAGACTTCAATGTTTCTTGAGCATCGGGTACATGAATACCTGGCACTGGACGATCTGTCCATGGCGTTACAGGACTTAATACTTTAGCAGGTTTAACGTCTTGACTCATATTTAGTTATCGAGCGCTGCTCGAAGCTCCTTGATTTTACTCACTGTTTGTTCCGCAGCTTGTTCCACAGGTAAAGTTGCAAATGGTTTTACCAATGCACTGCCAACAATGACAGCATCGGCAACAGCAGCCATCGCTTTTGCTGATGTTGCATCATTAATACCAAAACCTACACCTACAGGAACATCTGTGCTCTGCTTAATTTTTGCGATGCGCTCTGCTGCTTCACTGACATTTAATGTAGCTGCACCAGTTACACCTTTTAAAGACACATAATAAATAAAGCCACTTGCTTGTTTAATTACATGTTGAATACGATCATCTTTAGATGTTGGTGCAAGTAAAAAAATCTGATTTAAATCATAGCGGTTAAGAACTTGATTAAAATCGTGGGCTTCTTCAGGCGGCAAGTCGACAAGTAAAATGCCATCGACACCACTTGCATGTGCCTGTGCAACAAATTTTTCATAACCGATGACTTCAACAGGGTTTAGATATCCCATTAAGACTACAGGCGTCTGAGTATCTTTTTCACGGAACTCTTTTACCATATCAAGTACATTCAGCGTATTTGTTCCACCAGCTAAGGCTCTCTCTGCAGCAAGTGCAATTACAGGGCCATCGGCCATCGGATCTGAGAAAGGAAGGCCAAGCTCAACAACGTCTACACCAGCATCTACCATACGATGCAATAATGGCACTGTTACTTCTGGATGTGGATCGCCAGCCATCACATATGAAATGAGTGCTTTACGTTGCTGAGATTTAAGCTGTTCAAAACGTCTAGCTAAACGATTCATAAGTCTTTCTTCCTTGCATGATAAAATAGAGTGATTTTATATATAAAACCACACAAGCAACTCATTGTAACGCTATTTTTTACGCATTGCACAACATCAAAAATATACTCACCATATTCAATGATATTGAATATTTTTTCGTGCTACATTAATCAATATTTATGACTTTTTCTCAATGATCAAAGGTATCTTTTTTTATTCATTTATTCGCTAACAGCACTCTAGATATACACCATATTTTTTTATTTTTTTATTTTATAACAGTATGTTATAAAAATAATATAATCATTATGGAAATAGCAAAATACAACCTTACTTAAAGCTAGAGTAAACTATTTATTATCAAAAATATAAAATATAGATATTATATTAAAGACCAGGTATTTCACTGATCTTTATATGCAACCTAGAATAATGCTTTCACCGACTCAGGAATGACTCTCTTTTTCCCTTCTAAATCTACAGCAACAAAAGTGAATAATCCTGCTGTAACTTGCTTTGCGGGGCGAGATTCATCATGGCTATTCCATACCTCAATTTGTATTTGTATTGATGTACTGCCAACTTTAAGAATCTTCGTATAACAGCTAATTACATCACCGACTTTAACTGGTACAAGAAAAGACATTTGATTAATTGCTATTGTTGCACACCGTCCCTTACTAAACCTTTCAGCATGAATTGCACCTGCCAAATCCATTTGTGAAACAATCCATCCACCAAAAACATCCCCACTCCAATTGGTATCCGCAGGCATAGCTATTGTCTGTAGCGATAATGTTCCATCAGGTTTATTAACTTGCTGTTGCATATTCACCTCATATTTTTAGTAAATTTTCATCAACCCATTGTTTTAACTGAGGTGCTCTTAATGCACCACTTACTCTCGCAATTTCAGTTGTTTTATTCATTAAAACCACTGTAGGTAAACTTCGAATATTGAATGCTTGAGTAAGTTTAGGGTTTTGCTCTGTATCTATCTTAGCAAATAAAACATGATGATATTGCTCTGCAACTTGTGCAAAATGAGGAGCCATCATCTTACATGGTCCACACCAATCTGCCCATAGATCAATAACAATCGGTAGATCATGGTATTGAATAAACACACTAAAATTTTGTTCATTGAGAATAATAGGTTCCTGGTACTAGAGATTCCTGACACTGACCACACTGTGGCTTTTCAGTCAATTTATTTTCAGGCACTCTATTTTTTGCACTGCATTTTGAGCAAACAAGAATCATATTTTCAACCTAGTTTTATATATATTCTCATTTTGAAGTGATTCCTTTGAGCTGTAAACATTCCGTCATAAGATATGGTATAAAGATAACAAAGATCTTAACTATATTATGGAGAATACAATGAGTAATCCAGTAAGTTTTGCAGGGCAAATTGGACCTGAACATGTTCAACAGGTTGTTGATAAAGGCTTTAAATCTGTCATTAACAATAGACCAGATCTTGAGGGTGGTTCTGACCAACCAACGAGTGCACAAATTGAAGATGCTGCTCGTAATGTAGGTTTAGACTATGTTTATCAACCTATTATTTCAGGTCAAATCACTGAATTAGATGTTCGTGAGTTTGCTAACCATTACAATGAATTACCAAAACCTATTTTAATGTTTTGCCGTACAGGAAATCGGGCAAATAGCCTATATCAAATTGCAAAACAAATGGACTTACTAGACGATGAAGAATAACTAACTAAGATTCAAGCTATGTCATGACTTAAATGGCATAGCAATCACCTATGTAAAGAAATGCAATATTTAAAGAAATAAACAATATAATTAGCTATATTTTAACCATCAATATATAAATGAATAAGAATGATGGTCTACGACATTATAATTATAGGTGCAGGCACAGCTGGAATAAGTGCATATAAAGAAGCAATCAAGCATACAAATAATATTCTAATTATTAACCAAGGACCATGGGATACAACATGTGCACGTGTTGGATGCATGCCTAGTAAACTCCTTATTTCTAGTGCGAATCAACTTCATGATGCTAAAACTTTAGATAAAGTAGGCATTCAGTCGAGTATTTATATAGATACGTCAAAAGTTATGCAACGTGTCAGAAAATATCGCGATCAATTTACAGCATCAGTTATGAAAGATGTTAACTCATGGGAAAAAAGCCATAAGATTAATGGTAAAGCATGTTTTATTGATGCAACAACAATCGAAGTAAATGGCAAACAATATACGTCCAAGTCATTTATTATTGCTGTAGGCTCTACACCAAGAGAAAATAAAGTATGGGAGGATGATCTTGGAGATTTGTTACTTACTTCCGATACTATTTTTGAGCTCTCATCTTTGCCGAAATCAATCGCTATTATAGGTAGTGGCGCTATTGCCACTGAGCTTGCACAAGCACTTTATAACTTAGATGTAAAAGTTCATATTTTTACGAGAAGTAAGCACATTGCGATCGCAACAAGTCCCAAAATACAAATGCTCATTCAAGATGAACTTAGTCAAAAATTAAATGTTTTTTTTGAGACAACACCAACACTAAAAAAGATAAACAATCAAATTTCAATAAATTATTTAGATAACTCAAATAAAGAACAAAAATTATGTGTTGACTATGTATTGAATGCTACAGGTAGAACATCTTTATTAAAAACACTGCAATTAAACAATATTGATCCAAACTTTCACAAAATTGAAAATCTACCAATTGCTAAAGATACAAAACAGCTCGCTAATTTACCATTTTTTGTTATTGGAGATGCATATACAAATACGCCAGTTCAGCACGAAGCAAGCCATGAAGGAAAAGTGGCTGTAAAAAATTGCTTAAGCTATCCAGATATTACTGCTAAAAAAAACTATCCTCCTCTTTCTATTGTCTTTTCATCTCCAGAGATTGCAATAGTTGGACAGTCATATCAACAACTCAAAGAAGCGAAACAAGAGTTTACTGTTGGTTTTGCCTCATATGCGAACCAAGGAAGAGCAACAGTACTTGGGAAAAATATTGGTGGTATCGAAATTTATATTGATAATGAAACACATAAATTTCTTGGCTCAGAAATATATGTGACCCAAGGCGAGCATTTGGCTCACCTTTTAGCATGGAGTCTGGCAGAAAATATAACTTTAGAACAACTTCTCAGCAGACCCTTTTATCATCCTACACTTGAGGAAGGACTTCGGACAGCTTTAAGAGATGCTATGTACCAATTGCATGAGGAATAAATTCTTCCATAAAAAAAGCCTCCCATTAGGGAGGCTTTAGAATTAAATGCTGGCGATGACTTACTCTCACATGGGTAACCCCACACTACCATCAGCGCTAAGAGGTTTCACTTCTGAGTTCGG
>NZ_KI530714.1 GCF_000488215.1 Acinetobacter nectaris CIP 110549
TTGTTATTCACCAATTAAAATGTCTATGCGAAAACCCATTTAAAATGTCCTGTTTTAACTCAATGTGTCAAGCACAGGATTTAATTTTCTTTGTTCAATAATGGCCTGTTGAGCTTTACGATTCGGCATGTGTTTTGATCTCGAACGTTTATTTTGTTTTTCTAATTCCTCATGTTGTTCTTGAATATGAGAAAGTACAGCTCCTAAGCGTTTATTCTCAACAACTTCATGTTGCTGTAATTTAGATAATTTATTGAAAATGCGGTAAGTGATCTTTCGACCCTGATGCATGATTGCTACAGTTCCATCAGGGTATTCTAAGAATGAGATGTATTGGCCAACCAATTTTTGATTCAATTCCGTAGATTCCAGAATATAAATACATTTGTCATAAGTAATCGTTAGGCTCTTGGTGACTTTACGTGGCTCTTGCCAAGTAAAAATATCATCAAGTTCAATCTTAGATTCTATCAGTTGGCGATGTAAATTCTTTGGATTTCTCGCACATTTAGCAAACTTCTGATTGAATTGCTCAATGAAGCAGGGCAACCAAGCATTTGCCTCAGCAATTGAATGAATACCTTCCAAAAACATGTCTTTAATTAAACGATCCTGAAGGGTTCTATTGGCACGTTCTACACGACCTTTGGCTTGTGGTGAGTTGGCGAAGATGAGGTCGATATTTAAAGCACTGAGAATGCGCCCAAATTGCGTGATACTCGTATCTTTCGTTGATTTCTGATTCACCCTAAAGACTGAGTGCTTGTCGCTGTAAAAGGCCAATGGCTTGCCATATTGTTCAATATAGGCTCTAGTTGAAATCATATAATCAAAGGTTGTTTCAGCCTCACAAAAGCGTAGGTGTAACAGTTTTCCAGTTGCATCGTCGATATACACCAGCAAGCAGCATTTAGCAGCACGTCCTTCAAACCAATCGTGGTATGAGCCATCAATTTGAATTAACTCGCCAATGCAGTCACGGTTATAACGTGGCTGATAAGGACGTTTAGTGCGCTTAGAGCGCGGAATCCATAAATCATTTGCTGTCATCCAACGACGGACTGTTTCTACAGGAATATGAAAGCCGAATCTGCTACTGAGTTTCTCATGAGCCAATGTAGGGCCAAATCCAAGCAAATGTTCAGAAATTATCGCAAGACATTCAGACTTTATCGCTTCATCATAGCGGTGGTGGCCAGGTTGGCCACGATTTGCATGAGCCAAACCTGAAATACCATCTTGATTGAATTTCTGTACTAACCGAGTAATTTGACGGGTAGAAAGATTTAGAATTTCAGCAGCACGGACTTGAGTAATACGTTGATCTCGAACGTCTTGTAAAACGGCAAGGCGTTGAATTTCTTTGTCAGACATAGTGATCAGCATCTATATTTCATATCCAGTCCATGATGGGTTCACCATCATAAACTAGACATTTTTATTGGTGAGAATATAGACACTTTAATTGGGTTCTAACAAATTAAATTTCGCATAAAATCCATTATGTTAAGTGGGTGAATTTATGTATCAATTCTTATCATCTCTGCAATAGCTTTATTTCGATAAACTAAGTCATATCGAATTGGAAATCCCAGCTTTTCCCAAAATTGATTCCCACTTTCATTTTTTTCAAATACGACTAATGCAACTTTGTTAATTCCATTTTGTTGTAATGATTTTAAAGCTTCATTAACAAGTATCTTTCCGATCCCCATTTTTTGTGAATTTGGATGAACTGAGGTGTGATAAATATAGCCTCTACGCCCATCTGAGCCTGCCATTATTACACCAATTAACTTAGTATCAGAATTTGTGGCAACGAAACATGTATCTGGATTCCGTTGTAAAAATCTTGAAATTCCTTCTCTAGAATCATCTAAATTATTTAACCCCATTCCTTCACAAGACATCCATAATTTATATACATCATCATAGTCCTGAAGTTCCATTAAACGAGTTTGTATAGTCATTCATTAGTCCTGAAGTTCAATTGGGAGGCTTTGATACTTTAATCTTCCCCAAATCATATAAGGCGTGTTATATCTTATTAAATTAATTCATATACTTAATAAAATTTGGAAATTTTATTAAAATAAATAAAATTGATCATGTGCATATATACGTTGATGATACCAATCTAGCAGAATTATGGTATAGCAATATTCTTGGTTTTTGTCGTGATGAAGCTCTATATTTTTGGTTTGAACAAGGAGGGCCTTTAATTCTTAGCAATCATGAAGCATCTATTGCTTTGTTTAAAAGAAAATTTCAGCATCCTGGCCATACAGTAGCTTTTGATGTTATAGCTGAAAAAATGACTACACTAATAGATAATCTTAATAAAAACAAAATTAATTTTATTATTGGTGATCATGACATTTCAATGTCAGTGTATTTTTGTGATCTTTATAAAAATAAAATTGAAATTACTTCTTACGAATATGATTTAGCTAAAAAACTAATTAAGTCGGAAAAATAATCTCAACCCTTCCCTAATCTTCGGGAACATCCTCTAAGCTGATAATTAACGTTAGGCAATTTTTGTAATACTCACTAGGTAAGCCACAGCAGAATGCGTATATTGAACGTTATAATCGGATTATACGCTATAGCTGGCTAAGCAAGCATCTATTTGACACACAGGAAGAAATGCAAGACTATGCAACACGTTGGCTGTGGCATTACAATCATGAAAGACCACACTAAGCCAACAAAGGAAGGCCATCTTTAATGGCTGCTTAACCTCTACTTTTAACTTCGGTTATTTATGGGAGGATTACACATTTAGCTTAAAACTTTCAATTTATTGATACCTTTTTAGTCTAAACTTAGACTAGACCTAACTTTCACAATAAATCTAATCTAGTTCTAATTGGAAAAGTTGTGAAAAACTCTGTTTTTTTCTAATGATTTGATATTTTGACTCTCGTAATAAGAATTCTGGGGATAAGGGTTTGCTATTGTAATTACTGGACATGCTGGCACCATATGCACCGCAGTTATGAATAACTATTAAGTCTTCTATTTGAGGTTCAGGTATATTTATTTTTTGTGGTATACCTGATGAGTCTTGTGTAAAAACATCTCCAGATTCACATAATGATCCTGCGATGATACTAGGCTGAATAATAGTTTCCTCCTTAGTATCATTCTTTTTTATTAGAGAAATTCTATGTGAGCTGCCATACATTGCTGGTCGCATTAAATCATTAAACCCAGAATTAGTAATAACGAAATTATTACTCCCCATATTTTTTAATGCTCTTATTTCTGTAACTAAATAACCAGAGTCACTAACTAATAGGCTTCCAGGTTCAATCTCCAATATAATTCTTTTCTTATAGAAGCTTTCGATTTCTTTTCTAGCTTTATCCCATAATGAAAAATATTTTTCTATATCAATTTCTTTTTCATTATCTGTGTAAGGTACGGGTATTCCCCCTCCAGCTGAAATAGCTTGAATAGGGAAAGGACATTCTTTTGCGTGCTTTACCATTGCATCACAGACTTTGGATAGGTGATTATAGTCAGCACCAGAGCCTATATGCATATGTAAGCCCACCAGATTCAACTTGTACTTTTTTATTAGCTCATAACATTCATTTAAAGATTCATGCCAGTTACCATGTTTGCTATTAATACCTCCTGTATTGGTTTTATTACTATGTCCATGACCAAATCCTGGGTTAATTCTCAACCAAACACGATGTCCTTCTTTTACTCTTCCAATTTGCTCTAGCATTTGAGGCGAGCCCACATTTATAGGTATATTGAGCTCAATTACTCTACGAATTGTTTCATCATCAATAATATCGGATGTATAGACGATCGATGATGCTCGACCTTCTCTATTTGAAAATCCTGCCAAATTCGCTCTTTCAATTTCTCCTAATGATACTGAATCTACACATATCTCATTCTTTAACATGATTTTTAAAATATGGATATTAGAATTAGCCTTCTGTGCATATCTAATAACATCAAACTTTTTTAGAGATTGAATTCTTTTTAGAATTTTTGATTCATCATATAACCAAAATGGCGTACCAAAATTGTGCTTTATTTCTTGAATAGTGTTTTTTAACTCTTGGTTTAGCAAAAAGAAGATCCTTTTTATAGAAATTATTTAAAAGATATAACCCAACTTAATGAGTATTAAATGTAATGTTTGATTTAGATCCTAATTCGTATGTGCTACCACAGACTAAACTATAATGATCTGTATCAATCTCTTTACTAAAGCCAAATGACTCATATAAAGCTTTTGCAGTGCTATTATTTGATGATGTCTCTAATACTATAGTGTTAACTTTATTATTTTGAGCGAATATTTTAACGTGCTGTATTAAAGCTTTCCCAGCCCCAAATCTTCTAAAGTTTTCATCAATAAATAAGTCATTTAAAACATAAATTTTTTCCATATTTATCGAAGAAAAACTTGGGTAAACTTGAGCGAATCCTACAATCATATCATTTAGGTAAGCAGCAAAAATAAAGGCCTCTTTTTTTGTGAAACGACCTTTTATAAATTCGATTGCTCCATCTAAATCAGATTTTTTCTTGTAAAAGACTCTATATTTATCGAATAGTTTAGCAATATTTATAATATTACTGTTATTAGCAGGAATAACTTTAATAGTTGTGAGTTGGGTATTCATTTTTAATGCCTCTAAAACATCTTTTTAAAAGAGAGAAACTTTTTAACGTTTATAAATTTCTATGTATTACACAAATTTGTAGAGAATTAGCATTGGCTAGAAATTTAGATTGAAATAATATTAAACGGACTTAGTTTTAAGATAAAATACTAAAACTTCTACTCTCTATTCATTTTTGATATACCTAGATGCTCAGTTACAGACAATTAAATATTTTTGAAACCATTATGAATTGTGGTAGCACTTCTATGGCAGCAAAAATCTTATATACATCACAACCAACTATCAGCAGAGAGCTAAACCGTATTGAATATCAAATAGGTTTTAAGCTTTTTGAAAGACTTCAGGGAAGATTAAAGCCAACCCAGGAAGCATTTATAATATTTGAAGAATTAAAAGCTTCTAGAGTAGGATTAAATCGGGTTAATAGATTAATTGAGGATTTAAAACTAAAGGAAATAGGGGAGCTTTCTATTTGTTGTTTACCCTTCCTAGCTAATAGCTTCATGGCTAATACAATTAAAAAGTTTTCTCAAACGAATACAGATGTAAGTTTTACCATAGTTCCTCTTGAGTCACCGTATATAGAATCAGATTTATCCTCACAGATTTATAATTTAGGCTTAACAGAAATGGATCATGTGCCAGCAGGTACAACTTTGGTTCAAAAGTACCAATTTGAAGAAGTGTGTATTGTTCATTTAGATCATAGGTTAGCTAATCAAGATGTTATTACACCTCAAGATCTAGAAAATGAAGACTTTATCAATCTCTCTAAAACTGATCCATACAGAAGTCATATCGACTCTATTTTTCAAAAAGAAAATATTAAAAGAAAAATGTTAATTGAAACAAACAACGCTTCATCGGCATGTGCTCTGGTACACAATAATCTAGGGGTATCTATATTAAATCCAATTACCGCTCTAGAGGCCCATAAACAAGCTTATAGAATTAAGATAAAAAAATTTAGCGTACCTATCATATTTCATATATCTATTGTTGAACCTATTTATAGACCAAAATCCCTACTAACAGAACAGTTTCTTAAAGCAATTGATTGTGAATTTAAAACCATCACTAGAGATCTAAGTATAATCAAATAAGGATGCATAGGTCTAACATCTGGTTTAGGCTTCACTTTTTATTTTAGAGTCTTTCTGAGCTTAATATAATATTGATTATCAGAAGATAAAAATGGGAGCTAATGCCCCCATTTTACTGATTTTTAATAAATCATGCACCTAAACGCATTAGCTTTTCTTGAATCGCTTCACTTACAAAAGCATTAAGAGAGTTACTTGATGCTAAAACTGCCTTACGATGCATTTCAGGGCTGATGCGAACGTTAAATGTACCTTTGAACGGTTGGTCAGGGGCTTTACCTAAGTCAGTACATGACTCTAAATAGCAATCTACAGACTCCTGAAAAGCTTGCTCAAGGGCTTTTAGGGTTTCTGCCTCATAGGTAATAAGATCACGCATAAAGGCAAGTTTTCCAAATAGTTCACCTGTCTCAAGGTCAGGCTCAATTGTACCGAGATAGCCCTTATATTTTAAATAACTCATAAAAATCCCTCCTGCTTGAGTGCTTGTTTTACAGCTTTCAATGCCCCACCTTTGATTTCATTTTCAGGGTGTGGGCGGTGCAGTAAAATCATATGTCTAGTTTTATCATTGAAAAAACGAACACGAGATCCTGCCATTTCAGACTTTTCATAACCTAGCTGATTCAGTAAAACAACTAGATCCTTATACGAAAATGTATTTTTTGAATTTGTGAGCTTTTCAAGTAACTTTTCCGTTTTACTCATATCCTAGTTTCTAGTCATGCTACTATAGCAACTAATAATAGTTACTTTCTGGCAAAATTGCAACTAACAATAGTTGCGACACCATATAAATTCCATTATGTTAAATAGATAGGTCGGTGGATATTTACACAACTATTTACTGATAAATTTTAGGTTTATTTATTTCTAAAAAGTCTTCAGGTTTACCTAAATTTTGAAAATCAAATTTACGGTATAAGCCATGAGCATCAGAAGTTGCCAAAAGAACTCGTCTTAGTTTTTCTGATCCACTTCTATCTAAGAGCGCTTTTACAATTATCTTAGAATAACCTTTACCACGAAATTCAGGTTTAATATAGATATCTGCAATATAAGCAAACGTAGCATAATCTGTAATTGATCTACCAAAACCTATAAGCTGATTTTCTAATAGCAAGCCAATAGATAGAGAGTTCTCAATAGCTTTTTGAACGACTTCTTTAGGAATATCTTTCGACCAATATGTAGTTTTTAGGAACTGATGAACAATATCTAAGTCTATTTCACTTTTCTCATCTGTTACTCTTAGATTTTTACTAATTTGATGTTCCATATATTACTTCTTACTCTTATAAATATGAAAAAACTATAGCTTTCGTATAAGTATTTTTATATTAAATAGGATGTTTTTTATTCCACTCTTCTTTTGTTATCTCCCATAGCTCAGTATCAAGCTCGCCTGCTATATACTGTTTTTTACTAGTTGCTATCAACCTCATTCCCGAATTTTCAGATATTTTCTTTGATGCAAAATTTATCTTTGCTTTTGGTACACGTAGAACACTTTTATTAAGAGTATTAAACCAAAAGTCAGTGACTATCATACTTGCTTCTGTCATATAACCATTACCTTGCCATTTTGGTGTTAGCCAGAAACCTCGATTATCATCTTGTTGATCTGACAATGAGATCATTCCGATTATTATATTTGACTCTTTTTTATGTCGTATCGTCCAAAACCAAGCTTTTCCTTCTTCTGATCTAGGTAAAGCAATATTATTTAAATACTGGTAAGCACCATCGCTAGGGTATGGCCAAGGGAAAGTAGCAGCAAGATAACGAACAATCTCCCATTGAGGAAAAGTTATTTGAATCTGATCTGAATCTATTGACTTTAATGGATATAAGTAAAGGTTTTCTGTTTCAAATATGGGAGTCGTCATCGGAGTGATATTCTTTAGTTTTGTTAATCTTTTAGATTTAAGTGAATCGCTACTTTATCACTGCAACTCAAAGAATAGATAAATTTAATATGTAACCACTTAATAAATAGTTCTCTTAATTATTTTTGTTTTAAAAACCACATAGGAATAACTCGATATCTTTAACACTATATTTGACTACTATTTATGATTTTAGCAAAATCTGAGTTTAGAAGAGCAATCGTAACATCGTGAATTGTACTGCCCTTGATGCCTTCATTTGGTAAGTCAAAACTAATAATAGCATCATCGACTACAGACATTTTAAAACCTAGATCAGAACCATGTCTAACAGTTGAATTTATACAAAAACCTGTAATACCTCCAATAACAACTAATTTATCAATATTCATTTCTTTTAAGTAGCTTTCGAGGTTAGTTGATGCAAAAGCAGAAGAAGTATTTTTGATGAAAATAGGTTCTTTTATAATGCTTTTAGTGGCTTTCATCATTGGATAAAATTCTGAGTCTTTATGCAAAGTACTACCAAGAGGAATAGTTTCATGCATTACATGTATAACCAATTGATCACTATCTCTAAATTTTGTTAATACATCAACCATTTTAGTAATCACATTCTTTGGGGAAAAACTTATTCCTTTTTCTATCCTATTTTGAATAAAAATTTGCATATCAATTACCAATAGAGCTTGATTCACTTTATTATTTCCTTTGTAGAATATATCTTATTTATAGATAGATAATTTTTAGAGTATGAAAAATTTATCATAATAATTTTAGAGTCAGAATAAATTCTGCTCTAACTTCATTTAAATTTGTATTTTAAATACATAGAAATTATTTAATGCTTTTCAAGCCTTAACATGCTTTCAGCAATTTCATTTTTACCCCTTTGCTGTAAGTTTTTAATTACAGAGTTAAAATCTCTTTGCTCCCTATTTTGGCTTAATTTTGACTGAGCTTGAACTTTAGAAATAGTAATTTCAAAAACGATGAGGTCATTTAATTGATCCATTAAATACTCTTTAGGAGCATCAGACATTTTCCATCCTGAAGCGCCATTGGCTTCTTTCTCACTTATCTTTGTTAGCATCCCAATAGCTGCCAATTTACTTTTCGTATCTGAAAAATAATTAATAGTTCCATATACATGAACTGCTTGATAATTCCAAGTAGGTACTTTTTTATGATCTTCAAATTTACTTGGGTAATAATTAGCGGAAATATATGCATCTTCTGCCTTGAATATACATAGAACTTCTTGAGTGTCCGAAACTAGTGTTTTCATATCATTAATCATTGCAATATGACCGACTAAGACATTATCACTTCTCATTATTAAGGGTACATGTGTAGCAATAAGCCCCTTTGTAGTATTGGCAACTATACAAGCTAAAGGGTATTTCTTAATAAGGCCCATTATTTCTTCTGATCGAACTTCTTGGAAGTCATTTGGAATGTACATTTATTTTTAGGACTCGCCATTAAGTTAAGAGTAGATTTTTTCGATTTAAATATATTCTATTTTTTTTAGTTTTCCTACAATTAACATAATACGACTTATGTAAGATACTCAAAAGGGAGCTAATAGCTCCCTTTTCGTGTAATTTACCATTATGTTAAGTCTGAAATTTCATATTTTTATTATTAAACGATCAGCATCATTTTTATAATAGTTAATTCCTAAAATTGGTTCAAACATTGATGATTTTATAGCTGTTATTTCTGAAGTATGGATAAGCAAGGTTATAAAAATAATGGTAATAACTAAATTTTAGAACTTATAAAATAACTATTCAAAATTTTATTCAGATTAGACTTGATAAGATCATTTCAATATGAAGATAGAACCCTATTGATTATAAAAGAAAATGTTTCATAAATTGGGTAGACTATGGAAAATAAGAGAAGAAGTGACATAAGAATGTTAAACTTTCTAACTTTACTTTTATTATTAATAAACTGTTGTAGCTTGTCTCCAATATAGGCCCAAACTCCTACACTTGGAATACTTACAATCCCAAATACAATTCCTATAATAGCGAAAGTTACTATACTGCTTGAAGAACTAGTGTAGGTTGTAATGGCTCCCATAGTCATTATCCAAGTTTTAGGGTTAACCCATTGAAATAATGCTGCCTCAAGAAACTTAAGTGGTCTGCTACGTGTACTTCCATTCGTATTAACACTATCAGACTTAAATATTTGATAAGACAAATAAATTAAATAGAAAATACCAATAATTTTAACTATTTCAAATAGAATAGGAGAGGTTGTCAGAATAGTTCCTATGCCTAACCCAACAAGTGCTACCATTAAACCAAAGCCAATACCAATCCCTAAAATATGAGGAATAGTTTTTCTAAAACCAAAATTAATTCCTGAAGAAATAAGCATAATATTATTTGGCCCAGGTGTTACAGAGGTTACAAAGCAATAAGTTATGAAAGATAAAAATGCATATAAAGTCACAGGAAATCCCTTGGTATTTAATAATATATTTATCTAAATATCAATATAATCAATATTCAGATTATCCATAATCGTTTTAAACCCACTCCAAATACGAAACCATAAATTGCGGTAATTTTTATTGGAATATCAGGGTTTTTAACAAAAAAGTGTAATAGCACAAAGTAAAAATCTAAATCCGTAGTCCTAGTTTGATTACACTAGAATTTACCCCCCATATCATTGTTATCAGAATAGTCACCATAAAATATGATTAGCTTTCTACTTGAAATCCAAAATTTGATACTTAGCTAAAAAACCTTTTCTGTTGTTTTTAAATTTCGATAAAGCTCATTACATTTTAGTTTCTGGTATAAAGAAGTACAGATACAATTATTTTTTTAAAAAGAGTACAGATATGGCTTTTCAGTATCAAATTTTAGCTAATCAGATTGCCAAAAAAATTAGATCTGGAGAAATTCAACCAAATCAAAAACTTAATTCATTAAGGATTTTTTCAAAAAATCATAATATTAGTATGACTACAGCAAAAGCTTGTTATGAGTTATTAGAATCACAAGGCTTAATTTTTGTTAAATACAAGAGTGGATACTTTGTCAGAACAAATCAGGAACAAATCAGGAACAAATCAGTTTTCCAGTTCATCCTGAATTCATATCACATCCAAGAGAAATAACTAATTTGGAACTACAAAATGAAATATTGAGAGCATCAAATAAGAAAAATAAAATCCAGTTAGGAGCTATTCAGCTTGCTCCTCAATTAATCCCAACACAGACATTAAGAAGATCTTTTCAAAGAGCTCTAAAACATAGTTCACCAGAGGATTTTTTATACAATGACAATCAAGGACATATCAAGTTACGTCAAACTCTTTCAGACCACTATGCTGAAGATGGTATTTATATAGCAAAAGAATCAATTTTTATAACAAGTGGATGTATGCCTGCTTTGTCTACAATCATACAAGTGCTAACCCAAGTTGGGGATAGTATCATCGTTCCAATGCCAAATTATAATGGACAGCAATTATTACTTGCTAATTTAGAGAGAAAAATCGTAGAAGTACCTGCTTCATATAATGGAATTGATTTATATCGTTTGGAACAAACTATAGAAAGTTCAGGTGCAAAAGTATGTCTTTTAACAGCTAACTTTCAAAATCCTTTAGGTTTTTGTTTAACTAATGAGGAAAAATCGCTAATTGCTAAATTAGCTGCAAAGTATAAATGTTTTATTATTGAGGATGATATTTATGCTGAATGTGGATACGATCTACAGCGCCCTTTACCTATTCAATATTGGGATAAAGAAGGATATATTTTTCTTTGTAGCTCGATTTCAAAATCGTTATCGCCTGCTTACCGTATTGGTTGGTTTTTTTTACCTCACCAACAAGATCATCTTAGAGCTAAATTTTTATCACGCCTTGATATTGTAAGCACACCATTACAATTAGGATTAGCAGACTTTATTAACAGTAGATCATACAGAGCCCATTTAAATAGACTAAGGCCTATATTAATGGAACAAGTCGCAGAATATAGATTGTTCATTATTAAAGTTTTTGAGGACTTAGAAATAAAATTAACACAACCACAAGGAGGATATAGCTTATGGATTCAACTAGAACAGAAAATTGATAGCTTAAGTATTTATCAGTTTGCCAAAAAACAAGGAATTAATATTGTTCCCGGGGATGTATTTGGAGAGGATAGAAAATATTCTAACTTTATAAGAATAAATCTAGGATATCCTTTAGATCCACAAATATCTAAAGGGATAATAGCTCTAAAAAACTTCATAAGAAATAACTATTAACATAATATTGATTATCTGAATTAGTTTTGTTAGAACCCAATTAAAGTGTCTATATTCTCACCAATAAAAATGTCTAGTTTATGATGGTGAACCCATCATGGACTGGATATGAAATATAGATGCTGATCACTATGTCTGACAAAGAAATTCAACGCCTTGCCGTTTTACAAGACGTTCGAGATCAACGTATTACTCAAGTCCGTGCTGCTGAAATTCTAAATCTTTCTACCCGTCAAATTACTCGGTTAGTACAGAAATTCAATCAAGATGGTATTTCAGGTTTGGCTCATGCAAATCGTGGCCAACCTGGCCACCACCGCTATGATGAAGCGATAAAGTCTGAATGTCTTGCGATAATTTCTGAACATTTGCTTGGATTTGGCCCTACATTGGCTCATGAGAAACTCAGTAGCAGATTCGGCTTTCATATTCCTGTAGAAACAGTCCGTCGTTGGATGACAGCAAATGATTTATGGATTCCGCGCTCTAAGCGCACTAAACGTCCTTATCAGCCACGTTATAACCGTGACTGCATTGGCGAGTTAATTCAAATTGATGGCTCATACCACGATTGGTTTGAAGGACGTGCTGCTAAATGCTGCTTGCTGGTGTATATCGACGATGCAACTGGAAAACTGTTACACCTACGCTTTTGTGAGGCTGAAACAACCTTTGATTATATGATTTCAACTAGAGCCTATATTGAACAATATGGCAAGCCATTGGCCTTTTACAGCGACAAGCACTCAGTCTTTAGGGTGAATCAGAAATCAACGAAAGATACGAGTATCACGCAATTTGGGCGCATTCTCAGTGCTTTAAATATCGACCTCATCTTCGCCAACTCACCA
>NZ_KI530715.1 GCF_000488215.1 Acinetobacter nectaris CIP 110549
TATACAAGGGCTACAGCGAACGTAAAATATTTAAAATATTTAAAATATATATAAAAAGCGCTTCGCTATTTTTTTTTCTTATTAAAAGATAAAAAATCACTGTTTATCATTCTAGTAAACAACATCTAAACCACAAATTAATTCTATTCTTCATACTTAGATTTACGTTTTTCAATTTCAATTGTTGATAGTTTCTTATTAGATTTTGACCATTTTGTTAAACCATCTAGTACATCAAGAAAAAGATTACGTTGCTTGAAATAGTTTTCTTGATGCTTGGCAACCTCTTTAAATATTTCGCTGTGTTTAACCTGTTTTACAAAGGTTATATTATTAATAATTATATTTTGGATTTGCTCAGGTGTAAGAGATTCAATATCCTTATTCAGTTTTTTAAAAGCAGCCAATACAGCACCACCTAACTCATATTTACGCCTATTTTGCTCATTACGCCTTTTTTGAGCTTCAGATATAGATTTCCCTGATTTCTTTAAAACATCGCGTCTACGCTCATTTTCAAGCCTTATACGATCATTTAAAACGGCCTTTTGGATCTTCATGTAAGATTCTAATGCTCGATCTAAGCGAAAAAAGTCCTCTCGCTCTTGTCTGTTCTTTTCTAATGCTAAAATCTCAAGTTCATTTTCAAACAACTTTTGCTGATTTTTCTCTTTGAGTTTGATTTGTTCTAGTAATCCTTGTCTCTGTTGAAAGAGCAGTTTTTCTCGATCTGCTGATTTCAGAACTTTCATTTCAGCTTCATCAAAATCTTGCTCAGCTCTTTGTAATAGATTTAAAGCATTTTCTTGATTCTTTTTTATGAAAGGTAAGCTTCGGATAAAAAGAAGGAGTTCACTTAGATCAGACGATGAAAGCACTTTTGCAGGTCGACCACGTTGAGCCATAATTTTCTCGAACATTGAAAGGGTAGAAAACTGATCACTCTAGACTAGCATATGCTATCGTGAGAATATTTAAATAAATGTGAGAACAAATTATTTAAATATTTAGCTCGTTTCCGTGTTTCTAAATAAGCTAAAATAACAGAGTTATTTTAGCTTATTTAGAAACACTTCAACTTCGCTCTACGAGGTTTTTAAACTATTGATATTAACGTAAAAAATATGAGCGTGTTTTTGAGAAAAATGATGAAACAGCTTTAAAAAAACTTGTTTCAACATAAATATATTGCTGTTACATCACAAATGAAAATTGTTTCAACATAAACCCCGAACTGTTTCACAATAAAGTAGGGATTGTTTCAACATAATTGATGACTGTTTCATCATATTCGTGGGATTTTATCAAAATATGAGCGCTATATTTTTTAAAATCGATCTATGATACTCCATACCGTAAAGCGAACAGCTGAGTTAAATCGATGTTTTATTGCAATCTTGAGCACATCATCAAAACACAGTCGAGCAAGACCAGTTCAAGAAAAAATAAAAGTACTGCGAAAGGACGCTTTCACTACATCACGCGAATAGCAGAATTTGCACGTTACAAAGAAAATAGTCAGGAAAAAGTTGAGTTTGTACAATCAGGCAATATGCCAACATTTGCAGAAGGAAAACCTGCGGAATTTTGGCAAGCTGCGGATCTATATGAACGAAAAAATGGCCGTGTCAGTTCAAGTCTAGTTGTCGCCCTACCGAAAGAACTCAGCACAAAACAACGAATTGAGCTTGCCGAACAATTTATTATAGAACTTGCAGATCGCTATCAATTTCCTTATACCTGCTCCATTCATACTCATGCCGGGAGCTTAGGTGGTGAAGAACAACCCCACTTACACTTCATGTATAGCGAAAGACATGTTGATGAAATTGATCGCACTGCAGAACAATTTTTTAAACGTTATAACCCTAAGCAACCCGAAAAAGGTGGTGCTCAAAAGCTGACTGCGGATGTATTAGGACTAGGTAAGGGACAACTTCAGTTATACAGAGAAAAGACCGAACAACTGATTAATCATAGCTTAGAGCGATATGCACCAACCAAGATTCTTGAGATCAAAGGGGTAAAGGTTGAAGTCCCTAGCTTCGTGAGCTGTCTATCTAATGAGGACTACAATAAGAAATATGGAACAGCCCTTCAGGAGGTTCCTATGATGAACAAATCGATTCGCTATGCTAAACCGAGTGATTTAGAGAAATACCAACAAAAACAAGAAATGACCGCAGAAATTAATCGTATCCGTGCTGAAAACCGCTATGAGTTATATAAACCGTATTATGAACTTGAGCTTGATAAACAAAGAAAATTAGAAAGAGAACAGCAGCATAATTATCAACAAACACAAACTAGGGACAATGGTGGCCCTAGTTTTTAATTATTTTACGGTGCTTGAATAGTCAGTTTTAAGCCAATGGCATTCACTACACGATTAATTGTATCAAAGCGAGGTGCTGAGTTCTGGCGTAATGCCTTATACAATGCTTCACGTCCAATACCAGCATCATTGGCGATTTGAGTCATTCCTCGTGCTTTAGCAATAACGCCTAGTGCATGAGCCAATTCAGCAGGATCATTGTCTTCAAGAACCATATTGAGATACATCACAATATCTTCTTCAGTTTTGAGGGACTCAGCCATATCAAAACTTGGTAAATCAGCAACTTTAACCATTTTAATCCTCCAATGTTTTGGATAGTTTGACTGCACGATCAATATCTTTCTGCTGGGTAGACTTTTCTCCACCACCAAGCATGACAATAATGACATCATTGTGCTTAATGTAATACATACGCCACCCTGGACCGAAGAACTCTCTCATTTCCCAAACACCCTCTTGCAGATGTTTGGTATCACCAAAATTTCCACGTTGAACTTTATCTAAGCGACGATTTAAACGGATTCTGGTCATATTGTCTTTAATACCATCTAACCATTCATCAAATTCAGGTAGACGTTTAATTTCAATCATGAGCATTCCTTTTTATCTTACCTATATTGTATTCGTTCGAATACAATATGCAAGAGAATTATTTTAATATGAGTTGATACAAGACAAATTTTTATCAGCATAACAGTCTATTTTTTTAGTCCATAACAGTTCTATTTATTCCGTATCTTCTGATTGTACTATTTTATTTTTAAAAGAATTATTTTAAATGTTTAAACCAATTTGAAAGTATAAAGAGCATTATTGTTATGGTTAATTTAAAAAGAATAAAAGAGGATTTCTCATATTCGGCTCTAATATCTGGACTACTCGCTGTTGTAATTTCATATGCTGGGCCTTTAGTTATTATTTTTCAAGCAAGCCAAGTTTCTCACCTTCCAGTCAATGTAATGTCATCTTGGGTATGGGCAGTTTCAATAGGGAGTGGATTATTAGGTATTATTCTCAGCTTTAGATATAAAGTTCCTATTATTACAGCTTGGTCAACACCTGGAGCTGCACTACTTGTTACCTCTTTAACTTCAATGAGTCTAAACGAAGCTATTGGTGTATATATCTGTGTTGGTATATGTACTTTAATCATTGGAATATCAGGTTTTTTTGACAAAGTTATTGATATAATTCCAAAAGGCTTAGCATCTGCACTACTTGCAGGGATTCTACTTAATTTTGGATTAGGAATATTTAAATCACTTCAGAGTAATTTTTATCTAGTAATTATTATGCTAGTTACTTACCTGATTTCAAAAAGGATAAATGCACGCTATTCCATAGCAGCTGTTCTTGTTTTTGGGTTATTTAGCTCAGTTATTATGGGAATGACTAATTTTACGGGGTTTCATTTATCTTTAGTAAAACCAATATTAATCATGCCTGAGTTTAGGTTACATTCACTTATTAGTTTAGGGATTCCTCTATTACTTGTAAGCTTAACTGGGCAGTTTATGCCAGGTATGGCTGTTCTTAGAACATCAAATTTTACTGTTAAATCAAGCCCAATCATTAGCTTATCTGGTGCTATTTCTATCCTATTCTCTTTCCTAGGAAGCCATGGTGTTAACTTAGCTGCGATTACTGCTGCAATCTGTACAGGGGAGGAATCTCATAAAGATAAGGATAAGAGATATATAGCAGGAATTTCGAGTGGTTTTTTCTATATTGTATTTGGCTTATTTAGCTCAGCAATAGCATTACTTTTTTCTGCGCTTCCCCATCAATTTATTGCTACTTTAGCAGGATTGGCATTAATTGGAGCAATTCTGAATGGTCTAGTTGGTGTTGTTACTGATACAAGTAATAGAGAGGCAAGTCTAATTACTTTTTTAACTACAGCATCTGGCATTACTTTCTTAGGTTTAGGATCTGCTTTTTGGGGCTTAATTTTTGGATATGTTGCTTACTTTATT
>NZ_KI530716.1 GCF_000488215.1 Acinetobacter nectaris CIP 110549
GATAACACTCAAGAAAATACTTCTTCAAGAAGAAATAATACTGAACAAAGAAGAGATGAACGTGAGTCACAAAATAGAAGTACTGAACGACGTCAAGATCGAGAAAGCTCTCAACAAAATGAATCCAGAAGAAATATAGAGCAACAGCCTAATGTTAGCCGTAATGGTTTAAATGACAAAACTTTCTTTGCTGAAAATGGTCGTCGTTTAGGGATTGTAACAACAGATTCCGGTTTACAATATCAAGTATTAAAAGCTGGACTTGGTCGTATACCACACGTACAGCATAACGTACGTATTTCTTATGAAGTTAAAGATCTAAATGATAAAGTTATTTCTAAACAATCAGATAAATTTATTCGATTGAATCATTTAACACCTGCTTTAGCCGATGGTATTGAAACCATGAGAGAAAAAGGTAAAACTAGATTCTTTATACCAGCTGGACTAAATTCAGATACAAAAGAGTTAGGGACATCTCTACCTGAAAATGTATCTCTAATTATTGATTTAGAACTTCAAAGTATTGAGTAATTTTTTTTGATTATAAAAATATACTAAGAGCGGAAAAAAGAGTAAATACAATGTATTTACTCTTTTTATATGAAATTGTATTTTTCTTCAAATTCCTTAATGGTGATATATACCATTCCAAGATTAGCCAATTTTTTTTCTAAAATGATATATAAAAATAAAGTTGGATATTCTTTTAAAGGATGAATGATATGGTAATGTTCTAGAGATGAAACTTGAATGCCTTCAACTTTCTCCGCAGCTAATAAATTAACAATTTCATTTTGCATCCTAAGAAATTTAGCACTCATTGCAGTAAAAATATCAAGATCGAACTTTCCATGATTTTCAGTAATCAAGGGTAAACTACTTTCCGAATCTAAAATTGATGCTGCAAGAAATCCATCTATTCTGCTACTTAAAAAGTCTAATATAAAAGCCATGATTTTTTCCTCAAAATTTATATTCTATTATTATTTAATAATTAATTAATGTATATTATTTTAACTAAGATAATATTATGAAGTTATTATTTTTTAATAACTTTTATTTTATAAATAGGCTAAATATAAATGATAAAGTTAAATTTCTTTCCAGTTTTAATCTCCAGTGTCTTAGCAATCTCCTGTAATATCAGTTTCGCTTCTGTTGATTCTATAACCACACCACAAAAATTCTTAATTGGTACTTGGTCTGGAATGCCTGAAAGCACAAAGCTATCCTCTGATTTTGCAAGTCAGGGTATATATACGGTACAGTTGAATAGTGATGGAACTTTACTTCCATTGAGCGAAGTTAAAATGCAAGATCCTTCTTGGATTACTCTTTCTAAAGATTCTAAATTTGCATATATTACCAATGAAACCAAAGACGGTACAGTAACATCAGTTTCTATAGATACTCACGGAGTTTTGAAAAAACTTAATCAAGTAAGTAGCTTAGGAGATCACCCAACACACTCGACTTTGTCTGATGATGGAAAATTCTTATTCATTGCTAATTATTCAGTAGGTCCGAACAAATCAGGAATCTCTGTCCTTCCTATCTTAGCAGATGGAACGTTAGGGGAAGTAATTCAAAATATTAAATTCTTAGATGGCAGCCATATTATTCATGGTCGGCAAGATTCTGGCCATGCTCATTCCGTAACATTCAGTCCTGATCATAAAAATCTTTATGTTGCTGATTTAGGATCAGATATTGTAAGAGCATATGATTATCATCCCAATGAGAAAGTACCTTTACATGCTAATGTTAATTTAGATTTATACTTTCCAATGGGAAGTGGCCCAAGACATATGATATTTTCAGAAGATGGTAAATTTGCATATGTAACTTCAGAAATGAATGCTGAAGTCACTGTATTTGAAAAGGTAAATAATAAATTTATCCAAATTCAAAGAGAAAAATTAGCAGAAAAGGATCAAGACTCATATAAAAGTGGTTCTGGCTTAATTTTTTCACCTGATCATCATTTTTTATATGTAGGTAATCGCAAAGATATTAATGAGATTATTACTTATAAGGTCGATGCTATGACAGGAAAGTTATCATATGTAACTCGCCATATGAGTGGTGGACAAGAGCCTAGATCTTTTTCACTAGATCAAACTGGGAATTACTTACTAGTTGCAAATGTTAATTCAAATATAATCAGTGAATTTAAACGTAATCAAGAAACAGGCTATTTAATACCAACACGAATAGCTCTTCAGGTTGGACAACCTACAGATATTAAGTTTATTCAGTAATATCATTATTTTTTAAATATAGAAGATGAAAAACTCTTCTATATCATTTTTGCTTTTTGTTTGATTGTAAAGTAATCAACACTTATTAATTTTTTATTTAAAAAATCTAAATAGATAATATTTTTAATAAATAAACTAATTAAGGATAATAGTGCAAGTCAAATAATTTGGCTCACCCCTCTAGTGATTAAGAAGATTTTTTTCTATGCTCATTCTATATTTGAATGAGCTTTTTTTATAAATGAAACCCAAAGGGGAGGCTCTCATTCCCTCTTTGGGTTTAGAAGAACATTCTGTTAGACACTAACCTAACCCCCATTAGAATGTCTTCATAGCTATAATTCTTACATAAATTTTGTTTATAAACAAAATTAAATTTGAAAAACTACATAATCACTAATTTTAAATAGCTTAGCAAAACTCTCAGATTGAAATTAAATATCATCACTAGATACCATGATCATTAGGTGATTTTTGAAAGTTTTTAAAAGACTGATTAGGTGGAATATTAAGATTTAAATTTTTTGGAGGGATAGGTGACTGAAACCACTTATTATAGAGTTTATTCATATCACCAGATAACCACATATTAGTAATTATATTGTCTACTATGGATTTTAATTTGGGATTATTTTTAGCTATCATAATGCCATAAGGTTCTGTTGAAAGAATAGGACCAACAAATTTGTAATCTTTTGGATTTCCTGATTTTGCTATTAAACTAGCTAGATTATTATCATCCATAAGTATTGCTGATGCTTTACCAGAAGAAAGTATATTAAAGGCTTCTTCATTATCTGAGCCATAAATATTTTTCACATTAATTGAATTATTTCTTTTTAATGATCTTATGTAATCATCAGCAGTTGTACCCTTTGCCGTAACTATAACTTTCCCATTTAAATCATTTAAATTATTAATCGCTGTATTACTTTTTACAGCTAATCTAACTTCTGTAAGAAAGTAACTCGTAGAAAAATCAACCAGTTCTGCTTTTTGTTTAGTATTGGTTGTTGTTCCACATTCTAGATCAATTTGTCCTGTCATAACAGCAGGAACTCTAGTCATTGGATAAACCGTTTCATAGTTGACTTGCAAATTTGGTTTGTTCAACACTTTCTTTATATCAGCCACAACATTATTACAAATGTCCAATGCATAACCTATGGGCTTATCACCAACTTTGTACGAAATTGGTTCTGCTGAATCT
>NZ_KI530717.1 GCF_000488215.1 Acinetobacter nectaris CIP 110549
GAAAAATATGAAAATAAAAACTGTTTCAACATTTTTTTATTGCGTTTTTAGTGATTCTTGCATTGTTTCAACATAAAATCACGCTGTTGCAGCATAAACTCGGTTTTGTTACATCATTTGTTGATGCTGTTTCTCAATATTTGCTGAATTGTTTCAACATAAAGTTTGATTGTTTCTTCATTTTTAGCCACTGTTGCAGCATTTCTAAGTGTTGTTTCTACATTAGTGCATCTTATTTCAGTGCTTGATCTGCTTATTTATTTTTTGAGTGATCTTTTAATTAGGATAATAAAAAATAAAATTGATCATTTATCAATAGATTTTACAAAATTAAAAGATATCTAGACTTTTATATTTTAAATAAGTATATCTTTATTTTCTTTATTTTTATTATTAAATACATCAATAACTTTATAATCTATATTATTTAGCTTAACAACATCATCTATATTTGCCTTATCAAGATTATAATAAACGATACAATTAATGATTTCATTTGTACGGTCATTTATCCATAAAGAATAAGAGTGCCGTCTCCCTGAAATTATATATATCTCTATGATATTTATAATTTTAAATTTAGCTAGAGAGTTGGGATCTTGCAAAGTAATTATTTTATTTTCATACATATAAAATCAACCTATTTAACTTAAATTTAATTAAATATTTTCAATATAGGATGAAGCATAAAATTAAATAAAATATGATTTAAATATAGAAGTTAAGATATGGTTTATACATGATTTAAAAATAAGAAATTATTTTTAAGATATCATAGATAAAAAAATATTGGAAATTAAAGAAAATATTTAATTTGCATTTTAACGATTAATCATATAAGGTGGTTGAATATTGAATGTGCTAGAGCACTTCATTTATCATATATTTTTTAGAAATTAACAAATTTTAGATAGTATTTACTTTTATGAAAAATAGCACACTTATTGAAGTGTGCATGAACTGGTATAAATTGCAAAAAATAATCAATCGTATAGCTATTGCCATCAATGGCGATAAAATCAATGTAAAAATTATTCCTAATGAAAAGCGACAAAATACTTCAACAGGGTTCATGAATGTAGAGGTTGGAAAAAAAATCCTCTTAGAATCTGGGCAAGAAGTTGGTTTAAATTTAGATGGGAAAAGTTTTTTTACCTCATTTAACCAAATGTATCGACTAATCTAATTATATAGTCTTAATACTATATCCACTCACTAGAATTTTGTTTCTTCATCATAATTACGCAGTATTTATTATAAAATCTCTACGTCTCTAATTTGAAATTTCAATTTTCTAGAATTTTACTAGAAAGAGGACATATTTATGTCAAATGTACAAAATGGCGTTGTTAAATGGTTTGACGACAGCAAAGGATTTGGATTTATTCAGATGCAAGATGGACAAGATGTATTTGCTCATTTTAAAAATATTAAATCTGATGGGTTCAAAAGCTTATCCGAAGGCCAGTATGTAGAGTTTACAGTTGCTCAAGGTCAAAAGGGTTTACAAGCAGAAAATATAAGTCCCATCTAATTTTCTAAAATCTTAGAAAAAAGCTCATCAAAAAATTGATGGGCTTTTTTTATTGAGTTTATCAAGTAGTGATTAAATCTTAATAGTTTTTTCTCATATAAAATCAAAAATATATGCTTTTCATCAAAAAAAGATTGTCATATGATGTATCTGCCCAATACAAAATAAAGACATATAAATATAAAAATACACACAAGAGGGTGGGTAAAAATGGCTCCTTTATCTCAGATAAAGGAGCCATTTTTCATGACTATTTATAAAAAGCTATGCAAGTGAATGTCTATAATTAAAGGAATATTTGAAGGAATATTTTTATCTAACTTATCAAAATTAGATGCTTTTGATGCAGGAATAAAGAATCGACTTTTCCCTGTTTTTTTCATAGTTTTAATTGCTTCAATCATTGGTTCATTTAAATCAGATAGATTAACTTCTTTTTCAGCCATCTCTATTCGAGTGGAATAATCAAGATTTCTAACTGTATATGAGAAATGAATTTTATGTTGATTATTAGGTATACCACCTAGACCAGATTCAAGAATTTCATATTGAATTCCTGATGATAGAGTAGAAATACCTAGTTTTGAGGTGTTCCTTTTAAAAAAATCTTCATTCATGTCTGCATTTGCAAAAATAGAAGTGAATAATAAAAATCCACCTACAAGATATTGGTTATTAAATATATATATCCATAAAAATTAATTTTAATACACTATAATTTATATAAATATATAGATATTTCAATAATATAAAATATTTTTATATATAAGAATGTTTTTGTATTCTTTTTAACCGATTTTACTAGCAAAAACTTCCAAAACCGCTGTAAAAAAAGCCGACATGTTTCCGAGTCGGCTTTTTTTGTATTTTTGGCATTATGTAAAATGTTTAAGATACTGATTACAAATAACTTTATGGAATTTAGTTCGGGTAATGCCCATTATGTTAAGTCAGTTGTGAATTTAATTATTGCTGACCTATAAAAAAGACTATATATTTTAGATACCATTTGGTATTTGAAATATATAGTCTTTTTTATAGGTCTCTTATGAAGCAAGTATTCATCACAGGATCAACTGGATTATTAGGTAATAATTTAGTTCGTATGTTGGTTAAAAAAGGAATTAAGGTTAAAGCTTTAGCCCGTTCTAAAAATAAAGCGGAAAAACAATTTGATGGTTTAGATATAGAAATTATCGAAGGAGATATGAAGAATATCTCTGCATTCAAATCATCATTAAGAGGGTGTGATACTTTGTTTCATACAGCTGCATTCTTTCGGGATAATTATAAGGGAGGAAACCATTGGAATGAACTATATGAGATTAATGTAAAAGGGACAAAAAATTTATTAGAGGCATCATATGATGCAGGCATTCGTCGTGCTGTACATACATCTTCTATTGCTGTTTTAGATGGTCCTCGAGGTGCTTTAATTGATGAAACTATGACTAGAAGTACAGAAAATGCTGATGGTTATTATCGTAGTAAGATTTTAGCAGATCAACAAGTTCATGAATTTCTTGAATTACACCCAGATATGTTTGTTACTATGGTTTTACCAGGTTGGATGTTTGGTCCAGGTGATATAGGGCCAACCTCTTCTGGTCAGTTTATTATTGATTTTTTAAAAGGTAGACTGCCAGGAGTTGTACCAGGAAGCTTTTCTGTTGTTGATGCTCGGGATGTTGCTACTATTCAAATTTTGGCTGCTCAGTATGGTAGAAGAGGTGAGCGGTATCTAGCAGCAGGTAGGCATATGACAATGTCAAACATTCTGCCATTATTAGCTGAAGTTAGTGGCATTAAACCACCTACAAAAAAAATTCCATTCAAATTACTTAAAGTAATAGCATTTATTAGTGAGTTATATGGTCACATAA
>NZ_KI530718.1 GCF_000488215.1 Acinetobacter nectaris CIP 110549
AGTCGCAACAAGAGTATCTGACATTATTAGAACGTTTGCATACATATGCAGATAAGCCCACAGAAACGACACAACAAACGTTATGTATTTCAGAACATGTATACTTACGTATTACTGTGCCAAAGCAAGCCAGTGAAACGCAGTGGGTTGAGCTACAGATTTCAAGTGCACGTGCCGAACGACGTGCAAAAGCATGGCTTCATTATTTATTGTGGCTGCAGTATTTAAACCTTGATGAGCAAGGCAAAGACTATCGTTATATTGTTGTATTTAGTGATCAGACCATTACGTATGAAGGGGTTAGTTCAGCACAGGCAAATATCTTTTTGAAACATTGGTGGAGTCTATGGCAACACGCACTGAAGACCCCTGTTGTTTTGCCTGCCGCACTCTTGCTCAAACCTAGTGAAAGAAACAAACAGCCTGAATGGGCAGAAGAAAATGGTTTAGATGAAAAAACTTGGCAAACACTTTCTAAACATTGGAATGACCCACAAAAATATAGTGATGCATTCTCTGCAGGTGAGGATAAAGCATCGAAGTATCATCAAGATTGGCAATTTATTTTGCAGGAACAAGATGCAAGTATTTTATTAGAAAATCATTGTCGTGAATGGGCGTATCGCCTATATGCGCCCATTTATGAATATTTGAATGTTGATGAATAGTTGAAAAGGAAAACATTGTGAAACCAACTGTACGAGAAGTATCTTTTCAACCCATTCAAGATATTCAATTTCAAGGGCTACATTGGATAGAGGCTTCGGCAGGCTCAGGAAAAACCTTTACACTGTCTAGTCTTCTTGTGCGTATTTTGCTAGAAAAGCACTTGCCTAAACAAGTTGTAGCAACCACATTTACACGTGCTGCTGCCGCTGAGTTGAAACAACGTATTCGTATGCGCTTGGTTGAAATACATCAATTCTTTAAGGAACGACAAGGATTTGATGATCAAGCAAATATTGAGCATTTCAAGCAACTTAAGGTAGAGGGTGCAGACCCATTAAAAATTGTTTTATTAGAAAAATTTTCTACACAAGTAGCTTATGCATGTAGTCGTTTACAATTGGTTTTAGAGCAATTAGATGAGTTGTTTGTGGGGACACTCGATAGCTTTAGTCAAAAGTTATTGCGAGAGTTTGCATTTGAAAGTGGTAAAATTGAACGAATTGATATTACTGATCAGTCAAAGCAGTATACCGAGCAACTCATACATGATGTGCTGCGTGAATGGCTACAAAAACAGTCACAACAACAAGTAGATTGGTTTTATATGAGTGGTCGTCTAAAGCCAACTCATCAGTATATAAAAATTGTAGAAGATGCACTGAATTTTACCAGTGCATACTTTAAGCCTGTACAGCCTCCAAAAATAGAAGTAGACCAATTTTTAAAGTTACGAGACAAGCTACGAAATTTGAGCTTTGCTCACTTATCGTCTTACTACTTGGCAGATGGTAATTTTTTCCCAACTGTAAGCAAAACAATATTTAGACAAAATAGCTTTACTGTCTTATTTGAGCAAATTATTCCTGAGGCCATAGAACGTATTTTAAAAGAAGATGGGCGCCACTTCTTTTTAAAAGAATTTACAGATGCACGTACAACACTTGAAAAGTTTGTGAAGAACATTCAAGACGGTAAGGTTTTTACCAAGAAATGCGCTGAACAAGATGCAACACGCTTCTATACAGATGAAGCATTACAAAAATTGGTCGATGTATTGGCACATACACAGCATATGGAAAGTGCGCTTGTAGAAACGGAAGGTTATCTGAAATACCATTTATGTGAACAAGTGAAACTGCGTTTACCTGCACTCCTCCAGCAACAGGGTGAAACTACGTTTGCGCAGCAAATAAAAACTTTGTCTGAAGCACTACAAGGGGAGCAAGGTGAGCACTTTGCAGCTTTTGTTCAGACCAGCTACCCACTTATTTTGGTTGATGAATTTCAGGATACCAACCAAGAGCAAGACAACATGCTTGCCAGCATTTGGCGTGCACCTACGAGATACGAAAAAGGATGCATGATCATGGTAGGCGATCGTAAGCAAGCCATTTATGGATTTCGTGGTGGAGATATGCTTACTTTTATTCGTGCATATCATGATGTTATTTCTAAAAAAGGACATTTCTATCGTTTGAAGTACAACCATAGAACCATTCAGCCATTGGTTGAAGCTGTTGATGCACTTTTTATGCAACATCCTGACTTTGGTGAACACGTCATTTATGAGCCTGTAGAAGCTGGCACACGACCACACCCACAACTTATTGACGGGAAAGAGCAAAATCCAACCCCATTACGTTGGTTGCATATAGAAAGTGAAGTGCAGCCCGAAATTCAAGTTGCATGGAAAATATCTACGCTGTTACAGCAAAGTCAGCAAGGTCAATTATATTTATCAAAAGATCATTCAAATACTCCGATCATTGCAGATGATATTGCTGTGTTATCTAAAAATCATGATGGCTTAGACAAAGTACAGTTTGAGCTAGAACGTTTAGGTATACGAGTAAACCGACCCTCCAAAAGAAGTGTTTTTGATGGCTTACTTGCACAAGATGTTGCAGCAGTGCTCATAGCAATAATGAACCCTTATGATGAAAAGAAGGTAAAACGTGCTTTGCTTAGCCGAATGTTGGGCTACACACTTACAAATTTAAATGAGTTTGAACGTCAAACAGATGGTTTAGGACAATTCATTTCGGTCTTTAGTGAAATTCGTGAAATTTGGTTTGAACGCCACTTTTTAGCAGCATGGCAATATTGTTTACGGTATTTTGATGTATGGCGTAATTTAGTTCGCTTTGATAGTCGAGACAATGAAAGAAGTGTTGTTAACTTAAGACATTTATCAGACCTACTCAGTCAGCATAGTGGGAAGTATCAAGGGCCCAAAAACCTACTGAATTGGTACTTAAAACAAGTCGCTTCACCGAGTGACCGAGAGTGGGAACTAGAGCGAAGTCTATCTACCGATGCAGGCATACAGTTGATGACGATTCATCAATCGAAAGG
>NZ_KI530719.1 GCF_000488215.1 Acinetobacter nectaris CIP 110549
ATGAAGGGATTGCTGAAATTAAATCTCACCTAGAGAATAAGAGAAAAGTTATTTTAGCAACAGCAGCTCCTGAATTATTAGCTAAAGTATTAATACGTTCAATTAACTTAGATACAGAAATAGAGGTTATTGGTACACCTCTGAGACGAAAACTAGGTGGATGGATCGGTGGAGTACACTGTCGTCATAAAGAAAAGGTTAGACGTTTAAAACTTATTGGAGTTAGCCCTAAATGGTTAGCAACATATACTGATGATATTGAAGAAGATTATCCAATTCTAATAAATGCTAAGACTCAGTATTTAGTTAATCATAATAAAAATAACAATCACACTTTAGAAAATGTCAAAATTCTAGAGTGGCATTAATTTTTCAAGAAAAGAAACTTACTAAAATAAGATTTGGGTTAACAAATTTTACTTACTCTGAAAACCCAGTTTTATATAAATAGAGATTTTTCTCTCATTCTACCTTTCTATATAAGACTAGGATGAGAGTCTAATATCCTAATTAAAGTCGCTGCTGGTCCTGTTGGATATCTTCTTCCTTGTTCCCAGTTTTGCAGTGTGCGAGGGCTAATATGAAGGCGTGCTGCGAATTCATTTTGACTCAAGCCAGTTTTTTCACGTACTTGCTTAATATCCGGTAATTCGAGCTTTATTACACGACTTGCTTTTATTTCCTGACGTTTAATTGCTCCAGCCTCTTTGATAGAAGCAACCAAATCATCAAATAAGTTATTTTCCATGAAATTGTTCCTTAACCAACTGTCGTAGAATATTAGTTTCTTTATCTGTTAAATTATCTTTTACAGATTTAGGATAAGCTACTAAAAAAAATATTTGATCATCTTCAGTAACCCAATAATAAATTACTCTTATGCCTCCACTTTTCCCTTTATTACTTTGAGAACATCGTATTTTTCTGATGCCTCCACCATTCTTGATCAAAGCTCCTTTATCAGGCTGTAATAAAAGCTCTTCCTGAAATTCACGATATTGTTCATCAGAAATAAGACTTTTTATTTGTTTCGTAAAAATACTAGTCTCAATAAATAGCATGAATATATATACTTCATTGGCGTATAAAAATACTAACATTTAAAGCTTTTAAACGATAGTCAATTATAAAAATAAACTTTTAATACAGAGTACTGAACCTTAGCTAATAACTAATAAACCTATTATTTTTTAGAAAAAAAACTACTAAAAAAGCTTCTTTTTTTGTTCTCTAAATTACTTAATTCTTCTTCCTGAATAGATTCTTTGAAATTAGATTCTACAGCTATATCTTGATTATTTTTTTGCTCAGTAAACGATGTTACCTTATCTTTTGGAGCCTCTAATAAACGTTGCATTGTTTCAATCTGATTTTGATAGAAAGACTCTCTTCCTTTAGCATCATCAAGCTGATTTTTAAGCATGTCAACTTGCTGTCTAAGCAGTAAAACTTCTGCCGATTCTATTTTGTCTATTTTTACATCTTCTTTTACATTTCCTTTTTTAATTGGCTCACCAAATACCCTGATAGCTTCTGATAAATCAATTTTATTATCAGAATTTTTACTTAAAATTCCTCTATTTATATTATTGTAAATAGTCTGTCTATTTATATTGTAAAGCTTAGATAGCTCAATAACTGAAAGGCTTTTCATATAAAAATTTATGCCTAAACTTGTCAAACTTAGATGCCTATTAGACAGCCTAATAAAAAAATGATCAAGTTGAAATTTTATACAATCTTAAATCCAACTTTTTTAAGATAAGGCAATAGTTCTTGAATATTTTTTGAATCTTTTAACATTTCATCAATACGATTAGCAAAATCTTGATAACTCTCCGCACCAACAGAGTAACTTCCCATTTCTGATAATTCCGAAAGTTTTTTTGCGAATAACTGACGTTGTTTATCAGTCATTTTAGGAGGAAGATTTGGAGTTTTTGATTCTTTTTTTATTGATTCAGAATTTAACTTTTTCTGTTTAAAGTTAAAAGAAAAGCCGGTAATAGTACGTCCTTTTTTATGCTGCTCATATTTAGCTTTGATATCGGTTAACTCATTAATCTGATTTAATGCAAAGTCTAGAACATATGTTTTGAAATTACTCATTGTCTTATATTGATGAGATTCAACACCTAGCTGTTGTCGAAATATGGACAAGTCAAAAATAGGAGTCTCTCCTGAAGATCTCCATTGAATTAACAACTCATATAAGCGAATAGCATACGAGCTAGTTAACTTAGAAACCTGTTGTAACTCATATTTTGTAAAGTTTTCTTCAAGTCTAGTTATCAAAGGAACTATATCTTGTGTAAAACGTAAAAAAACTATAGCTGATTCTTTTTCATAACCAATTTTATCTACCCAACGACAATGAAAGCTGCGGTTTTTACCTGTTTTAGGATTAGTATCATGGTAAGTAACATAACGGTCGAATAAACTTTTAGAAGCTTCACGAAGTACAGTATAAGCAGTATGTTTTTCAACATTAAATGTATTTATATAACTACTGGCATGAACCTCTAATAAACTATTTTCTGTAATCCCTTGTCCTGTTTCTCGTGCTTCAGCAATAGCTAAAAGAACTAAACGTTGCTCTACAGTATCTAAAGTATAACTTGCTTGAATTAAAGCATTATCTTTTACGACTAATTCACTCATTTCTAATAATAAATTTATAACAAAGCTAAGGCGTACTTTACCCCATTTAAACTAGGTTGTAAATCAACCTAGCTTATAGGTCGATAAACCTAGTTTTATAGGTCGATAAACCTAGTTTTATAGGTC
>NZ_KI530720.1 GCF_000488215.1 Acinetobacter nectaris CIP 110549
TTATGTACTTTGGGGAATTTCTGTCTTACCTGCTTTTTCAATTCTTAGTATTTTATTTTTACGATTGGCTATTCATAAGTTACCTGAAGAGCAAATGGCAATTTCTGGATGCTTAGCTTTAGGGCCTATAGGAACAGGTGCATTTGCTTTATTATTATTAGGTAAGCAATCAATACATATATTACAAGCAGCTCACCTAGCTGAACTAGGAGCAGTAATGCACTCTATTGGAATAGTAGGGAGTCTTCTATTAATTGGTTTTGGCATGTGGTGGTTAGCGATAGCAGTTTTTACGATATATAAAAAATTTAGTATGAATTTCCATCTTGGATGGTGGGGACTCACTTTTCCTTTAGGTGTTTATAGCTTTTCAATACTAGAGTTAGCAAAACAGTTAAATTTAGTGGGTATGGCTTATATTGGCTACTGTCTATCAATTTTACTTATTGGACTATGGCTATTTGTAATCATCAAAACACTATTAGGTGCATATAAAGGTTCTCTTTTTATGTCTCCATGTTTAATCGCAGAGAAAAAGTTAGCTCATTAGGATATTCTGAAATAACTGCTTTTTTTAACCAATATTATTAGCAAAAAGTTCCAAAACTGCTCATAAAAAAGCCGACATATTTCCGAGTCGGCTTTTTTGATGTTTTTGGCATTATGTAAAATGTTTAAAGCGCTGATAAACAATAATTAATTAAGAAAGAGTTCGGGTAATGCCCATTATGTTAAGTCGGTATATACTTAAAAATCGATAGGCAATTTTATATGTATGTTAATGAGGAATAGTTAACCCTATAAGTTCTATTTCTGCTAAAGAATTATAGCTTACGAAAAGATCATATTGCTGATTAATGATACGCCATCTTTGAGTTAAGATATTTCCATTATCATAATTTCTAATTATTATTGGGTCACCAAGTAAGCTTATTAGATCATTAGGACTCATAGAGAACTGAATACCAAAAGGAAGTCCTAAATTATATTTAGAGAAATCATCGACAGCCTCATTGTAAAAAAATACTGTGGATAAATATAATATTTTTCCTAAGAGTGGTTTATTAATATTCTCTAGAAAAAATGCTTCATCAGTAAAAATAAAGCTTAAACCTTTAGAGTGGTGTTCTATATATAAATCATGCTCATCTAACCACTCACCATCTTCATCATACAGAGAGAGTTGAATATCATTAATTTCTTTTATAAAATTATTTTTTATAAAGAATTTCATTAAATTATCATCTTTATTCGACTTCCCCAAAAAACCACTCAAATCATCTATAAAATTTTCCATTTTGTCCCCTTAAAAAGTCTTTCTAAATTAAAACATATTAAAAACACAAAGTTTTGAACACTATCAGACTTTGATCGGATAGCTGTCTAGAATCTCCTAAATAAAAGTCTCTTATTAATTAAACACATATCAGATTGAATAGATTGAAAATGCTCTTACTAAGTTACTCATCTAAGTACTTATGATATAAAAGTTAAAGATTTAGAAATCGAAATCTTGTTTCTTCTAGTCTAATTTCATGACTTGTAAAAGAAATTGTTATACCTATTGAATAGGCATAAGTACATAAAACTGAGTTATTCGAAGATTCATAGGCAATATAATACAGCTTATGCTAAATACTAAAAAAAGGGAGCTATTAGCTCCCTTTCTATTATGTTAAGTGGCATACTGATATTTTAATTTATTTCTTTAATAGTCTTTGGATTTCTATGAGAATAAATGGATTTGATTATCTAAAATTATCAGAATTATGGCATGGCAAAATTTTTAGTTCCTCCTATGATAAAACTCTATTGTATTTATTTAAACAAGGAACGCCTTTCATTCTTAAAAATAATGGGGCATCAACAATTACTATATTTAAAAGAAATTCTCAACATTTAACTACTCCAAGCTCAATTCCTTTAATTTTTAAATCAGGTTTCATTAAATATTTAACTATTCCATATGCACATAGAGACCTGTGTATTTTGGGAATTCCCTCCAATGACATTGATAAAACGCAAACAGTATATGATTTTCCAGTATCGACGAAAGCTATTTATTCTCTATGCTCTAATAAATTTTACCCCTATCTTAAGCGATTATTTGAGTTGGAATTAAATGAAAATTTAGAGTTTATGCTGATAGGTTTACAACATGACTATCTTGATTTAAATAATGGGTTTGATGACTTTAGTCAGATTAGTTATTTATTGAGCCAAAAAAGTTTTCCTAAGCTAAAAGTTTTTAAATATGGTTTTGATGAATTATATGTCAATGTATGCCGAGTTTACTCTAATTTAGGAGATATTACAGAAGTCATAGAAAATATGCCTTCTTTAGAAATATTGGAAATCACAGGTGCTTTTGAATTGACAAAACCATTAAATCTTAAAAGTCTTAAATCTATAAATATAGATATAGATTTAGGTGTCCAAGATTGTAATGATGTTATGGCTATTTCTCAAAAGACATTAGATTTATTAATGTCTTCAGCTGTGAATTGTGAACTAGAAAGTTTCAC
>NZ_KI530721.1 GCF_000488215.1 Acinetobacter nectaris CIP 110549
AGTCGCAACAAGAGTATCTGACATTATTAGAACGTTTGCATACATATGCAGATAAGCCCACAGAAACGACACAACAAACGTTATGTATTTCAGAATATGTATACTTACGTATTACTGTGCCAAAGCAAGCCAGTGAAACGCAATGGGTAGTGTTACGGCTTTCAAGCTCGCAACCTGAGCGACGTGCACAAGAATGGCTTAACTATTTGCTATGGTTACAGTATTTAGATTTAGACGAACAGAGTCAAGATTACCGTTATATTGTGGTATTTAGTGATCAAACCATGATTTATGAAGGCGTAAGCTCAGCAAAAGCTTGTACCTTGCTCAAAGATTGGTGGGCTTTATGGCAACAAGCAATGGTAACGCCTATTGTACTGCCTGCTCAACTTTTGTTGTCCCTTAGTAAAAAAAATAAACAACCTGAATGGACAGAAGAAAAGAGTTTGGATAAAAAAACTTGGCAAACACTTTCTAAACATTGGAATGATCCTCAAAAACATAACAAGGCTATTTCAGCAGATGAAGACAAAGCATCGAAGTATCATCAAGAGTGGCAATTTATTTTGCAGGAACAAGATGCAAATGCCCTATTAGAAAAACACTGTCGTGAATGGGCTTATCGTTTGTATGCCCCAATTTATGAACATTTAAATACTATTGGATAAGTGAAACGGAAAACAGATTATGACAATAGTTAAACCTGAAGTATCTTTTTATCCTATTCAAGATATTCAATTTCAAGGGTTACATTGGATAGAAGCTTCGGCAGGCTCAGGGAAAACCTTTACACTGTCTAGTTTGCTTGTGCGTATCTTGCTAGAAAAGTATTTACCTAAACAAGCTGTGGCAACCACATTTACACGTGCTGCTGCAGCTGAGTTGAAACAACGTATTCGCGCTCGAATTGTTGAAATGCAATCTTTTTTTAAAGAGAGAATAGGATTTGATCATCAAGCAAATATTGAGCATTTACAACAACTCAAAGCGGCTGATGAAGACCCATTAAAAATTGTTTTATTAGAAAAATTTTCTACACAAGTGGCTTATGCTTGTAGTCGCTTACAATTAGTGTTGGAACAGCTTGATGAGCTATTTGTAGGAACACTCGACAGTTTTAGTCAAAAATTACTCAGAGAGTTTGCATTTGAAAGTGGTAAAATTGAACGGGTAGAGATTACCGATCAGTCAAAGCAGTATACCGAGCAACTGATACATGATGTGCTACGGGAATGGATACAACAACAGTCGCAACAGGACATTGATTGGTTGTTTGCGGTCGGTTGTTTAGACCCTAAAGAATATTTTGCCGTTGCCGAAAATGTACTGAACTTTCCCAATGCACAGTTTACAGAGGTTTCGCATCCCAAACTACAAGTAGAAGAATATCTGCAACTTAGAGAAAAATTAAAAGCGTTTGACTATACGCAATTAAAAAGAAAGTATGTAGAACAAGGAGGATTTGCAGAATATCAAAGTGGTAGATACTTTAAAACAATCACTTTTAATCAGCTGATGGAAGATATTATTCCTAATGCAGTCTTTAAGATTTTACAATCTAAAGAAAAAGGGTTTTTAGTGCTTTTGCCAAAGAGTGAAAAAGAATATCTGATATCTTTTGTGGGGTCATTTACAAACAAGAAAACTCTTAAAAAAAACTTACCTAAAGAGAATGCCGAGCAATTTTATACCGACCCCTCATTAGTTGTATTGGTGGAAGTGCTTACAAAACTGCAAGAGATTGGGAATATTCTCACCCGATATAAGCATTATATTTCATACTATATTGCAAGTCAGGTCAAACTGCGCTTACCCGCACTCCTCCAACAGCAAGGCGAAACGACGTTTGCACAGCAAATAAAAACCTTGTCTGAAGCATTGCAAGGAGAACACGGTGAGCATTTTGCGGCTTTTGTACAAAGCAGTTACCCACTGATTTTAGTCGATGAGTTTCAAGATACCAACCAAGAGCAAGACAACATGCTTGCCAGCATTTGGCGTGCACCCACGAAATACGAAAAAGGCTGCATGATCATGGTAGGCGATCGTAAGCAAGCCATTTATGGATTTCGTGGTGGAGATATGCTTACTTTTATTCGTGCATATCATGATGTTCTTTCTAAAAAAGGACATTTCTATCGTTTGAAGTACAACCATAGAACCATTCAGCCATTGGTTGAAGCGGTAGATGCACTTTTTATGCAACATCCT
>NZ_KI530722.1 GCF_000488215.1 Acinetobacter nectaris CIP 110549
AACATCATGATATGCACGAATAAAAGTAAGCATATCTCCACCACGAAATCCATAAATGGCTTGCTTACGATCGCCTACCATGATCATGCATCCTTTTTCGTATCTCGTAGGTGCACGCCAAATGCTGGCAAGCATGTTGTCTTGCTCTTGGTTGGTATCCTGAAATTCATCAACCAAAATAAGTGGGTAGCTGGTCTGAACAAAAGCTGCAAAGTGCTCACCTTGCTCCCCTTGTAGTGCTTCAGACAAAGTTTTTATTTGCTGCGCAAACGTAGTTTCACCCTGTTGCTGGAGGAGTGCAGGTAAACGCAGTTTCACTTGTTCACATAAATGGTATTTCAGATAACCTTCCGTTTCTACAAGCGCACTTTCCATATGCTGTGTATGTGCCAATACATCGACCAATTTTTGTAATGCTTCATCTGTATAGAAGCGTGTTGCATCTTGTTCAGCGCATTTCTTGGTAAAAACCTTACCGTCTTGAATGTTCTTCACAAACTTTTCAAGTGTTGTACGTGCATCTGTAAATTCTTTTAAAAAGAAGTGGCGCCCATCTTCTTTTAAAATACGTTCTATGGCCTCAGGAATAATTTGCTCAAATAAGACAGTAAAGCTATTTTGTCTAAATATTGTTTTGCTTACAGTTGGGAAAAAATTACCATCTGCCAAGTAGTAAGACGATAAGTGAGCAAAGCTCAAATTTCGTAGCTTGTCTCGTAACTTTAAAAATTGGTCTACTTCTATTTTTGGAGGCTGTACAGGCTTAAAGTATGCACTGGTAAAATTCAGTGCATCTTCTACAATTTTTATATACTGATGAGTTGGCTTTAGACGACCACTCATATAAAACCAATCTACTTGTTGTTGTGACTGTTTTTGTAGCCATTCACGCAGCACATCATGTATGAGTTGCTCGGTATACTGCTTTGACTGATCAGTAATATCAATTCGTTCAATTTTACCACTTTCAAATGCAAACTCTCGCAATAACTTTTGACTAAAGCTATCGAGTGTCCCCACAAACAACTCATCTAATTGCTCTAAAACCAATTGTAAACGACTACATGCATAAGCTACTTGTGTAGAAAATTTTTCTAATAAAACAATTTTTAATGGGTCTGCACCCTCTACCTTAAGTTGCTTGAAATGCTCAATATTTGCTTGATCATCAAATCCTTGTCGTTCCTTAAAGAATTGATGTATTTCAACCAAGCGCATACGAATACGTTGTTTCAACTCAGCGGCAGCAGCACGTGTAAATGTGGTTGCTACAACTTGTTTAGGCAAGTGCTTTTCTAGCAAAATACGCACAAGAAGACTAGACAGTGTAAAGGTTTTTCCTGAGCCTGCCGAAGCCTCTATCCAATGTAGCCCTTGAAATTGAATATCTTGAATGGGTTGAAAAGATACTTCTCGTACAGTTGGTTTCACAATGTTTTCCTTTTCAACTATTCATCAACATTCAAATATTCATAAATGGGCGCATATAGGCGATACGCCCATTCACGACAATGATTTTCTAATAAAATACTTGCATCTTGTTCCTGCAAAATAAATTGCCAATCTTGATGATACTTCGATGCTTTATCCTCACCTGCAGAGAATGCATCACTATATTTTTGTGGGTCATTCCAATGTTTAGAAAGTGTTTGCCAAGTTTTTTCATCTAAACCATTTTCTTCTGCCCATTCAGGCTGTTTGTTTCTTTCACTAGGTTTGAGCAAGAGTGCGGCAGGCAAAACAACAGGGGTCTTCAGTGCGTGTTGCCATAGACTCCACCAATGTTTCAAAAAGATATTTGCCTGTGCTGAACTAACCCCTTCATACGTAATGGTCTGATCACTAAATACAACAATATAACGATAGTCTTTGCCTTGCTCATCAAGGTTTAAATACTGCAGCCACAATAAATAATGAAGCCATGCTTTTGCACGTCGTTCGGCACGTGCACTTGAAATCTGTAGCTCAACCCACTGCGTTTCACTGGCTTGCTTTGGCACAGTAATACGTAAGTATACAT
>NZ_KI530723.1:0-159999 GCF_000488215.1 Acinetobacter nectaris CIP 110549
ATTTCACTGAGCCTCTGCTGGAGACAGCGCCGCCATCATTATGCCATTCGTGCAGGTCGGAACTTACCCGACAAGGAATTTCGCTACCTTAGGACCGTTATAGTTACGGCCGCCGTTTACTGGGGCTTCGATCAAGAGCTTCGCTTACGCTAACCCCATCAATTAACCTTCCAGCACCGGGCAGGCATCACACCCTATACGTCCACTTTCGTGTTTGCAGAGTGCTATGTTTTTAATAAACAGTTGCAGCGGCCTGGTTTCTGAGGCTGCCGACAGCTCAGGAAGCAAGTTCCATCACCATCAGCAGCGTACCTTCTCCCGAAGTTACGGTACCATTTTGCCTAGTTCCTTCAGCAGAGTTCTCTCAAGCGCCTTGGTCTACTCGACCTGACCACCTGTGTCGGTTTCGGGTACGATTCCTGTGTAACTGAAGCTTAGAGACTTTTCTTGGAAGTATGGTATCAGCCACTTCGTAGGTAAACCTACTTGCTATCGACTCTCAGCATAGAGCACCCCGGATTTGCCTAAGATGCATGCCTACTGTCTTCCACCTGGACAACCAACGCCAGGCTGACTTAACCTTCTCCGTCCTCTCATCGCATTACACAGAAGTAATGGAATATTAACCATTTTCCCATCGACTACGCCTTTCGGCCTCGCCTTAGGGGTCGACTCACCCAGCCCCGATTAACGTTGGACTGGAACCCTTGGTCTTTCGGCGAACGGGTTTTTCACCCGTTTTATCGTTACTCACGTCAGCATTCGCACTTCTGATACCTCCAGCATGCTTCTCAACACACCTTCATCGGCTTACAGAACGCTCCCCTACCACTTACGCTAATGCGTAAATCCGCAGCTTCGGCACATAGTTTTAGCCCCGTTACATCTTCCGCGCAGGCCGACTCGACTAGTGAGCTATTACGCTTTCTTTAAATTATGGCTGCTTCTAAGCCAACCTCCTAGCTGTCTATGCCTTCCCACATCGTTTCCCACTTAACTATGATTTTGGGGCCTTAGCTGGCGGTCTGGATTGTTTTCCTCTTGACTACGGACGTTAGCACCCGCAGTCTGTCTCCCGGATAGTACTCATAGGTATTCGGAGTTTGCATCGGTTTGGTAAGTCGGGATGACCCCCTAGCCGAAACAGTGCTCTACCCCCTATGGTATTCGTCCGAGGCGCTACCTAAATAGCTTTCGGGGAGAACCAGCTATCACCAGGCTTGATTAGCCTTTCACCCCTATCCACAAGTCATCCCCTGGCTTTTCAACGACAGTGGGTTCGGTCCTCCAGTTAGTGTTACCCAACCTTCAACCTGCTCATGGATAGATCGCCTGGTTTCGGGTCTATACCCAGCAACTAAACGCCCTATTAAGACTCGATTTCTCTACGGCTCCCCTATACGGTTAACCTCGCTACTGAATATAAGTCGCTGACCCATTATACAAAAGGTACGCAGTCACATAATAAATATGCTCCCACTGCTTGTATGCATGCGGTTTCAGGATCTATTTCACTCCCCTCACAGGGGTTCTTTTCGCCTTTCCCTCACGGTACTGGTTCACTATCGGTCAGTCAGGAGTATTTAGCCTTGGAGGATGGTCCCCCCATATTCAGACAAGGTTTCACGTGCCTCGCCCTACTCGATATCATTATCTAAGCCCTTTCGTGTACGGGACTATCACCCTTTATAGTCACACTTCCCAGAGTGTTCCACTAAAACTTAGATAACTTAATGGGCTGATCCGCGTTCGCTCGCCGCTACTGACGGAATCTCAATTGATTTCTTTTCCTAAGGGTACTGAGATGTTTCACTTCCCCTCGTTCGCCTCAACAACCTATGTATTCAGTTATTGATACCTACCTTATGGTAAGTGGGTTCCCCCATTCAGAAATCTCCGGATCATAGGATATTTGCCGCCTCCCCGGAGCTTATCGCAGGCTATTACGTCTTTCATCGCCTCTGACTGCCAAGGCATCCACCACATGCACTTAATTACTTGACTATACAACCCCAAACAGTCGCTTACGCGAACTTCAAGGTGTACAGCTTCAATCTCATACCAAAACGCTTGATTCAGTTAATTTGCTAGTTCTCATCTCATTTCAAGTTGCTTTAATGTGAAATTAATTAAAATTTCAATTAAAACGCTTCAAAATGTATGAGTGAACAATTTTATTTCAGACTCAAATTGAATAATCTGTTAATGATTTAACATGCCTTCGTCAGGTCATGTACTGTGATTACTCACAGAGGTTAATATCAAGGTGGCGTAGTATACGCAATCTTTCTACTAAACTCTATAAGCAAATAAGCTGTTTGCTTATTTATTAGCTTAACTTTAATTAAATTGAAATATCAATCTGATTAAAATCATGGTGGAGACTAGGAGAGTCGAACTCCTGACCTCCTGCGTGCAAAGCAGGCGCTCTACCAACTAAGCTAAGTCCCCAGCTTAAAATCATTTCGAATTGTACATTATCTTCTAGTCTTTGGTGGGTCTGACAAGACTTGAACTTGTGACCCCACGCTTATCAAGCGTGTGCTCTAACCAACTGAGCTACAGACCCTCAGATAATATACCGAAGAACAACTTGTTGTGGATTCTTACCAAGTCTCACCTTTTCGTTAAGGAGGTGATCCAGCCGCAGGTTCCCCTACGGCTACCTTGTTACGACTTCACCCCAGTCATTGGCCACACCGTGGTAAACGTCCTCCCGAGGGTTAGACTATCTACTTCTGGTGCAACAAACTCCCATGGTGTGACGGGCGGTGTGTACAAGGCCCGGGAACGTATTCACCGCGGCATTCTGATCCGCGATTACTAGCGATTCCGACTTCATGGAGTCGAGTTGCAGACTCCAATCCGGACTACGATCGGCTTTTTGAGATTAGCATCACATCGCTGTGTAGCAACCCTCTGTACCGACCATTGTAGCACGTGTGTAGCCCTGGCCGTAAGGGCCATGATGACTTGACGTCGTCCCCGCCTTCCTCCAGTTTGTCACTGGCAGTATCCTTAAAGTTCCCATCCGAAATGCTGGCAAGTAAGGAAAAGGGTTGCGCTCGTTGCGGGACTTAACCCAACATCTCACGACACGAGCTGACGACAGCCATGCAGCACCTGTATCTAAGTTCCCGAAGGCACCAATCTATCTCTAGAAAGTTCTTAGTATGTCAAGGCCAGGTAAGGTTCTTCGCGTTGCATCGAATTAAACCACATGCTCCACCGCTTGTGCGGGCCCCCGTCAATTCATTTGAGTTTTAGTCTTGCGACCGTACTCCCCAGGCGGTCTACTTATCGCGTTAGCTGCGCCACTAAGTCCTCAAAGGACCCAACGGCTAGTAGACATCGTTTACGGCATGGACTACCAGGGTATCTAATCCTGTTTGCTCCCCATGCTTTCGCACCTCAGTGTCAGTATTAGGCCAGAAGGCTGCCTTCGCCATCGGTATTCCTCCAGATCTCTACGCATTTCACCGCTACACCTGGAATTCTACCTTCCTCTCCTATACTCTAGCCACCCAGTATCGAATGCAATTCCCAAGTTAAGCTCGGGGATTTCACATTTGACTTAAATGGCCACCTACGCGCGCTTTACGCCCAGTAATTCCGATTAACGCTTGCACCCTCTGTATTACCGCGGCTGCTGGCACAGAGTTAGCCGGTGCTTATTCTGCGAGTAACGTCCACTTATCCTAGGTATTATCCAGGTAAGCCTCCTCCTCGCTTAAAGTGCTTTACAACCATAAGGCCTTCTTCACACACGCGGCATGGCTGGATCAGGCTTGCGCCCATTGTCCAATATTCCCCACTGCTGCCTCCCGTAGGAGTCTGGGCCGTGTCTCAGTCCCAGTGTGGCGGATCATCCTCTCAAACCCGCTACAGATCGTCGCCTTGGTAGGCCTTTACCCTACCAACTAGCTAATCCGACTTAGGCTCATCTATTAGCGCAAGGTCCGAAGATCCCCTGCTTTCCCCCGTAGGGCGTATGCGGTATTAGCGCTCCTTTCGGAACGTTGTCCCCCACTAATAGGCAGATTCCTAAGTATTACTCACCCGTCCGCCGCTAGGTCATGTAGCAAGCTACAATCCCCCGCTCGACTTGCATGTGTTAAGCCTGCCGCCAGCGTTCAATCTGAGCCATGATCAAACTCTTCAGTTAAAATCATTAATTCCTTAAGGGAATCAATCTGGCTCATTAATCACTAGCAAAAATATTCGCTCTCAAATAAATTTTCGAGTAAATTTCTACTTTTAATCAATGAATCTTAAATATATTCAGTGATCACTCAGTAAAAATCCACACAAGTTGTTCTTCAATTCTATTAATGATTCGCATCACTGATTCGTCATCAGCAAGCTAGGTCGGCTATATTACTCTCTTTTTAAAGAAAGTCAACTGTAATCTGAAAGATTTTTATCTTCTTAATCAAACCTAACTTTAATCAATCTAAGAACTAAATCTTAAACCAATCAACTAAGTTACTGTTTACTAAGAAGTTTCTTTCAACATCACCGCCGATGGATACGCATTATAGACCAATACATTCCAAACACAACCCCTATTTCCAATTTATTTCCAATTTATTTATCAATAGAATAAAATATAGACAGAATTCTATTTTTCAGCTTATTTAATATGCTATTTTATGTTTTTACCCACATCTTGTTTTGCTTGTTATACACTACCTGTATGTTTATAACGTCTTTCAGGAATTTACATGCATCATAAATCTTATAAATTGTGGGCGTCCTTACTTATATCTATAACAGCATCTTCAACTTTATATGCACAGACCAATGCTGAACAATCACAAAGTTTAACTAAAGATAATAGTAGTACATATTCATCAGAAAGTGACTTCTTCGGTTTTAAGAACCATTTACATCATTTTTCTAAAGATTTGAGAGTTGATGCAAATGCTAATCAACCTGATAGTATTAAAGATCCATTCCAAGGGTTTAATAGAAAGGTTTATGTATTTAATGATTTCCTAGATACACATTTTTTACGCCCGATTGCTGTGCAATACAGTTTAAAAGTACCTGAAACTGTACGTGGATCATATTCGCAGTTTAGAAGTAATTTAAATGAGCCTTGGAATGCTGTTAATCAAACAATTCAGTGGAAACCTATGGTTGCACTAAAAACTCTAGGTCGTTTTGCTTTCAACTCTTTAACGACTTTAGGTCTTGCAGATCCAGCTAGACGAATTAATTTAAATAATAATGAAGAAAGTTTAGGAACTACTTTAGGTTATTATGGCGTACCATCTGGGCCTTATTTAATGTTGCCATTTTTTGGTCCAAGTACTTTGCGAGATGGTGTTGGACTCATTGCAGATAGTCAAGCAAAGTTACAACAATATCTTTTTAAAGATTCAGATCAGTTATTTTGGTCTGATGCTGCACTGGGCGCAATTAATACAAGAAGTAGCTTATTAGACTTAGATAGTACCTTGCAAGGCGATAAATATGCCGCAATTCGTGATTTATATTTACAACGCAAGAAATTTGTCATTGCAGAAAAACAAGGCAAAGCTGATCAAGATGTTTCTTTTGTAAGTGATGATAGCGATTCAAGTACAAATTCAGCGCAATAGTTAATGTAAGTTTCCTATATAGTCAGAGTGATAGGTGTAACATATACTATGTCATGTTGCACCTTTCTTTCCTTTTTATCATTTAGGCATATAATCTTTATTTATTATGTACTTTATTCAACCCACTCGCACTGTATCTCATCTAGAGAGTGTAATTCAGGCATTGCCAGATATACATATGATTCAGGTAGATGAGCTTTCTCAGTATGACGAAAATATTCTTGCCATTGCAGATGTGCAAGATTTTTTAACATATAAATGGAGCTTTCCTACAATTGTTCTTGCCTATGAGCATGAAGGTTCTGCTTTAGCAGAAGCATGGCAAGCTGGTGCTTTAGCCGGTTGGGTATGGCATAAAATACCTAAAGATCCATTAAAACAATTGGGTAAAATTGATGCTCAATATAAAAGGAACCAAGATAGTAGAGACCTCCCCTCCGCAGCTGTTTTACAAAAGAAACTTTTACCTGATGATATTGATGTTCCAAATTATAAAATAGAGTCATTTTTTCAGCCATCCGCATACTTATCTGGTGATTGGTATGATTATTGGAAAATTAATGACCAAGAAATAATGTTTTATCTTGCAGATGTTTCAGGTCATGGTGTTGCAAGTAGTCTATTAACATCATGGATGGCAGCGTTTCATGGGCGCTCTAAAAAACCCCGATCATTAATTAAAAAATTAAATGGGATGCTTGTTCAAGAGAATATTGAAAAACATATTACAATGATTACAGGTATTTTAAATTTTGAAACGCATCAATTGCGTTGGTCTAGTGCAGGACACTACCCACCTGCAATTTTGTTTAATGAAAATGAGCCACCTATCATTTTAAATACAAGTAGCTTTCCACTAGGTTTAACTGAAGATTTAGAAGTTGAAGAGTTCGAATGTACTTTATCTAAAAATGCAAGATTTATGGTTTGCTCTGATGGTGCACTCGAACCATTTGAGGGAGGATTAAATGATCAACTTCAACAACTTATTCAACATCTACAGAATCAAACCTTTGAAGCACCTGAACATGTGGCAGATGATATTGCTATTTTAACATTGCGTAGGAAGAAATAAATTTATTATAAATCAGTAGTATATATTTATAGAATTTTACTTTAGTCGACCTCCCTATTGAGTATCCTTATATGCTATGGGATAATTGGCTAATCCTTCTCAAGAAATGGCATATATATGTCAACAGGTCATGTTGAATATGCAAGTTTGAATGGCACACACTTTTTTAAAATCATTGGTGAAGTGCGCGCGCAATCTTGCATAAGTCTAGACAAACTATTGGGTAAGATTGAAAAACAGTCTACTAATATCGTCAGTGCAGTTGTAGATTTAACCCAAACTACGTTTATCGATAGTACTGTTCTTGGTATTTTAGCAAAGTTAGGGTTAAAGCTTAAACAGATGCATAATATTCAAAGTGTTATGCTATCTACAAACCCAGATATTACAACCCTAGCAAATAGTATGGGGTTAGGTCAGGTATTTGCAATTTTAACATGCAGCGAAGAAACAAAGGTATGTACCAAAGCATTGCCTGATGAAGATGCAAATCAAAAATCAATGTTAACAACTGTATTAGATGCGCATAAAACGCTTTGTAAACTTAACCAAAGTAACCACAATATTTTTGAACCACTCGTAAAACAGCTTGAAAAAGAAAAAGAGCAAGAAAAAGTTTAAGTGCTTTACTAAAAAATCTAAACTAAACCCTATAATTCAACAAAATAATATATTTTTGTAGGGTTTAGCTAAATAAAATCATGAATATCTAAATATAAAACATACAATATTGTTAAATTTAAATAACTGTTCTTTGTAAAGAAATACCATTCTTTTTGACTCATGTTATGCAACAATATCTACTCTTCTAAAATATATTTTCATGATCAAATAAATGGGCTTCAAAAAATTAAAAGGAAATCTTGTGCCAGCCATTTTAGATGAAGCAGAAATCCTTACCCCTGATATCCACTGGTGGGGAGAGTATCAATTTGAGCTTAACCAAGCACGAACATGGCAATTTGGATCATTACTTCTGCGAATTACACGTCATGCACAAGAATGGCGTATGGAATATCACCGACCTATTCGCCAGCAAGATGATGAGCAAACTTGGGGAGAAATTACAGACCCAACATTTTTATTGCCTGAGCCAATACATATAGAACGTTATATGTTTAGAAAAACTCAGGATAAATTTCAGCTCATGCCACGTTTAGCTGATCATTCTGTTGTTATTCGCCCTATAGAACCAATTTATATTCCAGCAGGACAAAAGGGCCTTCTTTATATTAGTACCCCTCTATGGATTGTTGGTTTTGCTGAAGGGCATAAAGAGCCTTTATTTGATATTCCTGTCATTCAACCCAAAGAAACTTGGTTTGGGCCTGATACAAGAACAGGCGAATTATGTTATGCAACAGAAGTGAATGGTCGAACTGAGCTAGAAAGACTACAACCAAAAGCTTTTCGAGCTGTTACTCCTATTGTTTTTCATAATACGAGTCATGAACAATTACGCCTTGATCGTATGAATGTACCTATTGTCGCCTTACCATTATTTTTCAGCGAAAGTACCAATCGACTATGGACATCTCATATCAAAGTTGTTCATGACTCATCAGATCGACCACCACGTATAAAAATAGAAAATAGAACCCCTCCTCGCGCAGGTGAAGTAACTTATATGCATGCACCAAGGTCACCCGGTGGTGTTTTATTTAATATGTTCGACTCATTTTTCTAGGATACCTCATGGATAAGACACAAATTCCTCAGGATATTATTTTAAGTCTTAAAGCAATTTTTACTGCAATTAATCTAGATAGAATTGGCGAACTCTTTATTGCTGCTATTCTTGGACTCATTGGCTTTATTACAGCACGTTTAATATCGAATACGTTTATTCGTACGATTGGTTTACGTTTCAATGCGCATCAAAGAATGGTATGGCGACGCGGTATTTTTTATACAATCTTTATTTTCTTTATTATTGCTGCTTTAAAAGAAGCGGGTTTCAAGGTGAGTATATTTTTAGGTGCAGCAGGCATTTTAACTGTTGCATTAGGTTTTGCATCACAAACATCTGCAACAAACTTAATTAGTGGCTTATTTTTAATTGGTGAAGGTTCATTTGAAATTGGTGATGTGATTCAAATGTCTTTAATACGTGGTCAAATTATTGAAGGTGAAGTCATTTCTATTGATTTACTTTCAGTAAAATTACTGACTATGGATAATACTTATATTCGCGTCCCAAATGAACAACTTATTCGAACACCTGTATATAACCTTTCCAAATATCCTATTCGAAGAATTCCTGTCACACTGCCTGTTACATTCCACGAAGACTTATCCAAAGTTAGAAAAGTGCTAACTCAGACAGCGCAGTATCATACACTTATTTTAGATGACCCTAAACCACATGTCGCTGTAACAGAGTTTGCAGAGTCATCCATTGAACTTACTTTTACAGTTTGGTGTCATCAATCTCACTATGTTCAAGTAAAAGATGAAATCTTAGAACGGATTCGTAATAGCTTCATTGAGCACCAAATTGAAATTCCTGTGCCTAAAATGGGCTTTGTTAATGAAGCTGAATTAGCAGCTACAAATTTACGCGCCGACCTTTAAGTATTAATTCGAGATATCCCCTGCATCATTAAACTTTTTCACGTAAAATATAATGAGATTTTATTGAGGAAGTTATGATGCCACCTTTTGTTTTGGTTGATGGGTCTTATTTTTTATTTCGAGCATATCATGCTATTCCTCCTCTTACGACATCGACAGGACTGCACACCAATGCGATTCGAGGAGCGATTGCTGCGATTCAAAAATTAATGCGCCGCATTGAGCCAACGCATATGGCTGTCATTTTTGATACTCCTGAACCAACATTTCGCCATCAACTTTCTCCTATTTATAAAGGTGATCGTCCTGCAATGCCTGATGACTTATCAGAGCAAATTCCATATTTACATGCGCTCATTCGTGCTTTAGGTATTCCTTTATATTCTCTTGCAGGTGCAGAAGCCGATGATGTCATTGGAACCCTAACCAAACATGCTGAAAAAGAAGGTCATAATGTGCTTATCTCTACAGGAGATAAAGATATGGCACAGCTTGTCAATGAACGTGTTAAACTTGAAGACAGTTTTAAAGAGCGTGTTCTTGATGTAGACGGCGTATTTGAAAAATTTGGCGTATGGCCACATCAAATCATCGATTATTTAACGCTTATGGGTGATGCATCTGATGGGATTTTGGGTGTGCCTGGTGTTGGCGCAAAAACCGCTGCGAAGCTACTCAATGAATACGAATGCTTAGGACGTATTTTAGAAAATGTAGATAATATTAAAGGTCGAGTTGGAAAAAATCTAAAAGAGCATGTAGAAACAATTGCTATTGACCATCAACTCGCAAGCATTGTTTGCGATTTAGATTTATCATTAGAATGGAATGACTTAGAACTTCAGAACCCAAATACCAATGAGTTACGTAAGCTTTATACCGAATTAGAGTTTCGTAATCAGCTGCAATCTTTAGATCATCCCAACAATCCAAATAGCAAAACCTATAAACAAAATACTCAAGCCATTGTAAAACAAGATGCAGTCACAACTCAGAATGATATAGACCAAGCAACTGCAACAAGTCAAGATGACCAACTAGGGCAATCAACTTACCATACAGTGCTGACCCAAGATGACTGGAACCCCCTACTCACACGCATGCAAAATGCTGAGAAGTTCGCAATTGATACAGAAACGACTCATCTAGATTATCGTTTTGCAGAAATGGTTGGTTTTTCAATCGCATTTGATTCAAAAGATGCCTACTATGTTCCTTTTGTACATGATTACGAAAATGCACCGATGCAGTTAGACCGAGATCGGATACTGCAAGAAATTAAACCGATTATTGAAAACCCAAACATTAAAAAAATTGGTCATCACCTAAAATATGATGCTCATATATTTTCTAACCATGGTATCCATTTACAAGGTTGGTATTTTGATACCATGCTTGCATCTTATGTGTTTAATTCAACAGCAACACGTCATGGTATGGATGACGTTGCTCGTTTGTACTTGAGTCACTTAAATACAACTTTTGAGCAAATTGCAGGTAAAGGTGCAAAGCAAAAAACATTTAATCAAATCGAATTAAGTATTGCTGGACACTATGCAGCTGAAGATGCACACGTAACATGGCGTTTATATGAAGTGCTCAATGAAAAGCTAAAGGACTCTCCCGAACTTCTGAATATTTTACACAATGTAGAAATGCCTGTTGCTTCAATACTTACGCAAATGGAAGAAGTAGGTATTCAACTTGACCCTGATTTTCTAAGTAAATTAAGTGGTGAGTTTTCCATTACCATGCAGTCTCTAGAAGAAAAAGCCATAGAAATTGCTGGAGAAAGCTTCAATATTTCCTCACCAAAACAAGTTGGAGAGGTCATCTTCGATAAGCTTGGTGTAAAAGGTGGGAAAAAAACAGCGTCAGGGCAATATAGTACAAGTGAAAGTGTTTTAGAAAAATTAGAGCACCCTATCGCAGAAATTATATTAGAGCATCGGGGATTAGCCAAACTCAAAAGTACTTATACAGATCGTTTAGTTGAACAAGCAAATAAAGATACCATGCGTGTTCATACAAGCTATCACCAAGCGAATACAGCAACTGGTCGCCTTTCATCATCAGATCCTAACTTACAAAATATTCCCATTCGTGGAGAAATTGGTCGACAAATCCGTAAAGCATTCATTGCACCTCAAGGAAAAGTCATTCTTGCTGCCGATTATTCACAAATAGAATTACGTCTAATGGCTCATTTTTCACAAGATGAAGCACTGATAGATGCTTTTAACAATGGACAGGATATTCACCAACGTACTGCGGCCGAAGTTTTAGGTATTGCTCTAGATGAGGTTACATCTGATCAGCGCCGTCAAGCTAAAGCTGTTAATTTTGGACTTCTCTACGGCATGTCAGAATTTGGGTTGACACGTCAACTCGGCTTTACGCGTGAAGAATCCCGCGCATATATCAAACAATACTTTCACCGCTATCCAGGTATTTATGAATATATGCAAAGTACAAGACAAGTCGCTTTAGAACAAGGCTTTGTTGAAACTGTACTGGGACGTAGACTCTATACACCTGATATTAATGCTAGAAATGTCATGGTGCGAAAAGGGGCTGAACGTGCTGCCATTAATGCACCATTACAAGGAAGCGCTGCCGACATCATCAAACTTGCAATGATTGAAGTAGATAAAAACATTCCTAAAGAACAAGCAACGCTACTTTTACAAGTACACGATGAACTCGTATTTGAAGCAGACCCTGCATATGTCGATCAGCTTATCCCACAAATTAAAGAAGTCATGTCGTCTGTACTAAAACTTTCTGTACCTCTAGATGTAGAGGTTGGCTTGGGCAATAACTGGGATGAAGCACATTAAGCAGATTTTAATGCAACAAAACATTGCACAAATAATCAGCTTATCTATTCCTATGTTAGGATAAATGATATAGCACAGTTGCTGTGCTATATCTCAGCCTTGAGTGAAACAGCTTATTGAGTAAATCTCCAGTCAATAAGTTTATACTGTATGGTCTTTCTTCTTTCTGAAGTTAGACCTTTTTTTATTTATACAAGCTGAATAATATCGATCGTTGGTCTTACACGAAAACGGAATGGTACACCAACCATACCCGTACCCACAGTCACATAAACATCTGCATTTCTATGCCGATACAAACCACGCTTATGTCCTAAAATAGATGCCTTCTTCATCATATAATTCGTAAACCATGGCAATTCGACTTGCCCACCATGTGTATGCCCTGCAAGCATTAATGGCTTTATCGGAAGCTGAGGTACCATTTCTACAGTATCAGGGTTATGTGAAAGAATAATCCATGGTTTATCTTGTGGTAAATCTGGCATGAAGCGCATCTCTGATTTACCAGCCCATAAATCACCAATACCAATGAGTCTAAACTGATCAAACTCAATGATTTTTCCTTCAATATCCATCACCTCATTATGATAAAGTGCATGACTTAGAAGCTGTTGAATTGGTGGCCCTGGGTATTCCTCATCATGATTGCCACAAACAGAGTAAACAGGTGCCTCAATATTTTTAAGAATATTTAACTCTTCTTTTAAACTACTTTCAGGCTCATATGTCCAATCGCCTGCAACAACAACAATGTCAGGTTTTTCAATATTAATTTTTTGAACAATTTTACGTAGCTGTGCCTCATGACCTGAAAATAACCCTATATGTAAATCTGCAATCAATGCAATTTTAAAAGGCTTCTTTTCATGTTTATCGTTATCGTCATTAAAAGCATACGTTGTATGCTTAACACACAACCAGTTTGGCTCAATAAAGCGTGCATAAATTAATATACCAATTAGCACTATAGATATTAAAGCCGTTGCAATTGAAATACTACCTAGATAAAAAGTAGAAAACACCCATAATAGGAGTGGAAAAAGTAAATATGACTGATAAAAAACTGATAAATGTATAAAAGCTTTAAATGGATGAATTGTTTCTGTTTTTGCTTGGCTTCTCCAAGCCTGAATCACTGCCCATACAGCAACAATCACAAAAATAATATTCAAAAAATCATGAATTGAATTAGAATTCCACATATATACTCTCAGATCAGCTCACTTTAAGTGCTTTTCGCTATAATGAACAGACCCACTGATTAATAACTACTTACTGATATCATGCCCAAACAAATAAAAAAATACTCAACCCATATCTGCCTATTCAAATCAAATCATATAAAAACAATGATTATGGGTTTAAGTATCTTATTTGGTCTCAATGCATGTAGCACCTTACCACCACTCAAAGCAACACAGCCAACATATAGTCGTAGCTTTGATACATCAAATACCGCGTTGGCAAAACTTATAACACCACTACGTCAAGAAAACCCTGGTCTCACAGGCTATCATGTTTTATTTGACCCACTAGAAGCAATTGCTGCACGTTTAAGCCTCATCAATAAAGCACAGAAAACTTTAGATATTCAGTACTATATTTGGGACAATGATAAAATAGGTGCACTCGCATTATACGATATTATTAAAGCTGCCGACCGCGGTGTTAAAGTTCGCTTACTCATAGATGACAATAATGCAAAAAAAATGGAAGGTATTTTTCTTGCGCTAGATCAGCACGTAAATATTCAAGTCAAACTTTATAATCCATATAAATACCGTAATTTTCGCCCTTTAGATATGCTACTCGATTTAAAAAGAATTAATCGTCGCATGCATATTAAAAGTTTCGTCGTAGATAACCAAATTGCTTTAATTGGTGGGCGAAACATGAGTAATCAATATTATTTTACAAGTGATACTTATCAGTTTTCAGATATTGATGTCATGCTTGTCGGACAATCGGTTGATAATATTTCTCATACTTTTGATGAATATTGGAATGATTCATATGCCTACCCTGTTCGGCAATTAGTTAATCCCCAACAACATAGCCTCAGGTATGACAGTTTAAAAAGTCAACTTACCAATTACTACAAACAAGTCTCGGTACAAAACTATTTAAACCTTGCCAACCATTCTGATGATTTTGACTATTGGCTGCATAATGAATTAAATTTTGATTGGGTAAAGGCAGAGGTTGTAAGCGATGCGCCAAGTAAAATTCATGGTACAGCACAGCCCAATGAATATTTACAAACTCAACTTAGCCACTACCTCAAACAACCCAAAAAACATTTAGATATTGTATCTGCCTACTTTGTTCCTGAACAAAAAGGAACAGATATGCTAAGTAAAATGTCTAAAGAAGGCGTACAGGTACGTGTACTCACAAACTCATTTAAAGCTAATGATGTTTGGCTTGTTCATGCTTTTTACTCTAAATATAGACAAGAACTACTCAAAAATGGTGTTCAACTCTATGAGTTTCTTCCTGTTCTAAACTATAAAGACCTTAAACCATATACAAGAAGCTTATCTAGAGAAGCAAAAATTAGTTTAAAAAGCTTAAGCCGTTCTAGCCTACATGCAAAGATGATGGCAGTTGATGACCAAGTCTTTATAGGCTCATTTAATTTAGACCCTCGATCTGCCAAATTAAATTCTGAAATAGGGGTATTACTCAATAGCCCAACACTTGCAAATGAAATTCATGAAACCCTATCACAAAATATTGATGCCTATAGCTATCAACTCAAACTTACACCTGATAATAAAATTACATGGACAAAGCAAATACCAACAGGTTCAATCATATTTACCAAAGAACCTAAAATGTCTTGGTGGCAGCATGATGGGCTTCAAATGATTTCATGGCTGCCAATAGAAGGCATGATGTAACATAGAATTACTTTTTTAAGACCTGTTGATGTAAGTGTAAAAGTCCCTCTTTCATCACAACCTGCACTTTCTTTGTAAGCGTTTCAACAGTATGGCCTGCTACATCAATTTCAGGTAAAAACATCACATGTGCAGTAACTTTAGGCATTTCAACAACTTTTTTGAGATGCTCTGCAAGTGAAATTTTACCAACATAAGGTGTCGTTTTGTCTAGTGTTCCATCCTGATTCACATAACAAATAAGAGCAACTTGAATAGGTTTCTGCGCATCAACTGCTGCACCTAAAATACGACCATGAATACGCTGAATATGTGTACCATCTGATGTCGTTGCTTCAGGAAAGAATAAAACAGGAACATCATTTTTTAAGAAATCGGTAATTTGCTCTTTAATTTTAGATGAATCTCCAGAGCCTCTCTTAATAAAAAGTGTTCCTCCACTTTTCGCCAACTTTCCAAAAATTGGCCATTGTTCAATCTCTGCTTTTGCAAGAAAAAATACGCGTGCACTTGAGCCTAAAACAGGAATATCTAACCAAGAAACATGATTACTTGCCCATAGTGCTGCATGATGCTGTTGTTCACCATGTACTTGTACATCAACATTAAATACTTTGCACATTCTGCGACAGAACCATTGCACATACTGTGTATTTTCTGGGTTATTCGGTGACTTATAAAGCTGATTTTTATAAACAACATAAAAGCCTTCACCGATTGCAGATACACCACTACCTATTTTTTTTGCATAATGGAATGCTTGCCCTAAACGTGACTTACTAGACTTTATTACTGTATTAATCTTTTGTTCCATAATCATCGTTAACTATTCATAAAATCTAAGCCATTATAAAGTACAGATGGTCTACACTGTAAAAAACTTAGTCCTGTCATCTAAGAAATCGAATAAAGCTATTATATTTTACAATTTCATTTATTTTACCAATTGAAATAAAATTATCCTATAAAATTCAGGAGACATGGGCAATGAATACAATCAATCAAGCAGAGTTTAAAACTAAACCTAAACAAGCATTTTATCAACTTAGAATTATTGCAGGCTGTTCAATCTTATATTTTGGTTCATTTCTACTGGTATGTAAGTTTTTTTCATCAGTCTTGTAAGTACGTTCTGAATGATGCTAATGTTACATTCACATGTCAAAAACATTGTCATTAAACTCATTTCGTAGGTAATTATATAAGTGGAATATTTTGATCGTCATCAAGGCGGTGAGCGCGCCATACTCGTCCATGTAACAGTACAAATGCTTAGAGATCTTGATGCCGAGGAATTTCAGTTACTTGCCAAGTCAGCAGGTGCTGACATTCTAGAAAATGTGACTGCCCAACGTCAAAGACCCGACCCCAAGCTATTTATTGGCTCAGGTAAAGCTGAAGAATTGGCAGCACTTGTTGAAGAGCGAGAAGCTGAGCTTGTCATTTTCGATCATTCACTTTCACCGGGACAAGAACGCAACCTAGAAAAAATCTTGAAATGCCGTGTCATTGACCGCACAGGACTTATTCTAGACATCTTTGCACAGCGTGCACGTACCCATGAAGGTAAATTACAAGTTGAACTCGCTCAACTTGAGCACCTCTCTACCCGTTTAGTACGTGGTTGGACTCACTTAGAACGTCAAAAAGGTGGTATTGGTTTACGTGGTCCGGGTGAATCACAACTTGAAACCGATAGACGGCTGTTACGTGTAAGAATGGGACAGCTTAAAGATAAACTTGAAAAAGTAAGACAAACTCGTATTCAAGGTCGAGCTGCACGCCAGAAAGCGGCTATCCCAACTGTATCGTTAGTGGGTTATACCAATGCAGGAAAGTCGACACTGTTTAATATTCTTGCAAACAGCGAGGTTTATGCAGCCGACCAACTCTTTGCAACCTTAGACCCAACACTACGCCGTTTAAACTGGGATGGTATTGGCTCATTGGTTCTTGCAGATACCGTTGGATTTGTAAGAGACCTTCCCCATTCATTGGTTGAATCATTTAAAGCAACATTAGAAGAAACGCTAGAAGCTACACTTTTACTCCATGTTATCGACAGCAGTAGTCCTGACATGATGGAGCAAATTGATGCGGTAGAAGATGTTTTAAAAGAGATTGGTGCAGATGTACCTATTCTTAGGGTATATAACAAAATTGACCAATCTGGTGAAGAGGCAAAAATTATTTATGCTTCACCAAATATACCAGAGCGTGTCTATGTCTCTGCACATACACAACAAGGCTTAGACTTGTTAAAACAAGCTGTGCAAGAAAGCCTTTTAGGACAAATTCAAAGCTTTGAACTCATTCTAAAGCCCGCTTACGGTAAGCTACGTACAGCACTCTATAACTTAAATGTTATACAATCTGAAGACTACAACGACAGTGGTGATTTACTGCTTAAAGTCATCATTGCGCCCAATAAGCTTGAGCAGACCATTAAACAATTGCACTTACCTATTGATGAAATCTTAGGTCAAGCTGCACAACAGTTTAAACGTCCATTAGAAGCTTTTGAGCTTGAACATCATTAATAAAAAAGAGGAGTAATCTCCTCTTTTTTATTCTATAGGATTATCTACTTTAAATTTTTTCTGATCTTCTAAACGATAAGCAATCATTTGCCCACCCCATACACAACCACCATCTACATTATGAACCATCTTATGATGGGTCTTACCCTCTAATGCAGCCCAATGACCAAAGAAAATTTGATGCGTTTTTTCTACTTTCCCTTGAATATGAAACCATGGGGCAAAACCTTTAGGCATTGGGTCTGTTAAACCCTCTTTAAAATGAAACTCTAACTGCCCATCAGTTCCAATCAAACGCATTCGGGTAAGGTAGTTCACAATCACTCTTAAACGTGCATAGCCTGTTAATTCATCTGACCATGTATCTGGCTGATTCGAATACATTTCTTTTAAAAATAAATCTAATTTATTCAAATCTTTATGATGAAGTAATTGTTCAACTTCCAAAGCATATTTTTGTACTTGTTCTATATCCCAAATATGTGGAATACCTGCATGTGTCATTACTGACTTGTTATTCAGCACTAAATACAAAGGCTGATTCCTCAACCAATCAATCAACTCAGCACAATCATCTGCTGCTAAAATAGCATCGATATAGTCTTTGCTTTTTGCTTTTTTAATACCGCGTGCACATGCAATTAATGTTAAGTCATGGTTACCTAGTACTGTTGCTGCACAGCCTGTTTCAACCATTTTTTTTATAAAACGAAGCGTCTCTAGAGAGTTTTCACCACGTGCAACAAGATCACCTGCAAACCAAATGAAATCTTTTTTTTCATCAAATTGAATCGTTTGCAATAAGTTCTTTAATGCACTAAAACACCCTTGAACATCACCAATAACATAATGAAAACGCTTCGTTTTACTCATCTTATGCCACCGTGTGATCAGCCAATGCAACAAACTCTGCAAGAGTCAAAGTTTCAGGACGCGCCATAGGATTAATACCTACTTTTTCAAAAGCATCATCACTTAACATGCCTTTTAAACTATTTCGCAAAGTTTTACGACGTTGCGTAAATACATGGCTCACCAGTCTTGAAAGCGCTTTTTCATCTTTTGCAATAATGGGTTTCTGAGCATAAGGCTCTAAACGAAATACAGCACTTGTTACTTTTGGCGGTGGGTTAAATGAACCCGCAGGCACTTCAAACAAAAAAGTTGCTGAACAATAATACTGAATCATCACAGACAAACGACCATACTCTTTTGTATTTGGTTTTGCTGTAATACGATCAACCACTTCCTTCTGCAGCATAAAGTGCATATCTTTGACTTTACCACCGAACTCCAAGAGGTGGAAAAGTAGTGGTGTAGAAATATTATATGGAAGGTTACCTACAATACGTAATGGCTTATCATCTTTTAAAAGTTGATTAAAATCATATTTCAAAGCATCTGCTTCTACTATTGTTAAGCGTTCAGGATATGGAACACGCTCAGGCAATCCAGCAGCCAAATCTCTGTCTAATTCAACAACAGTCAGTGCATCACACTCACCAATAAGTGGCGAGGTAAGCGCAGCTAAACCAGGACCAATTTCTACAAGGTTATCGCCTGTTCGTGGGTTCACGGCACGAACAATTTTCGCAATTACACGTTGATCATGTAAGAAGTTTTGCCCAAAACGCTTACGTGCCTTATGCCCCTCTTCTTTTGGGTTTAAGGCATTAATTTGATACATACACTCATTCCGACAAATTATTTTGAAGATGCTAACTGTAAAGCAAGGTCTACAGCTACATGTAAACTCGAAGCTTTTGCCTGACCTGTGCCTGCCAATGTCAGTGCAGTACCATGGTCAACAGAAGTACGAATAAAAGGAAGCCCTAACGTAATATTAATCGCTTCACCAAAACCTTGTGATTTTAACACAGGTAAGCCTTGATCATGGTACATTGCCAAAACAGCATCTGCATTTTTTAAGTGTGATGGTGTAAATAATGTATCTGCAGGCAAAGTTAAGCTAATTTTTTCACCTTTTTCTTGATAGCTTTTTAATACAGGATCAATCACCTCAATTTCTTCTGTACCCAGATATCCTCCCTCTCCTGCATGTGGATTTAAGCCACAAACCAAAATACGAGGCGCATTAATTTTGAATTTTTCTTTTAAATCTTGAATTAAAATATCAATTACTTGCGTTAAACGTGTGGCTGTAATGGCACTTGCAACATCTTTTAAAGGTAAGTGTGTCGTCACCAATGCCACTCTAAGTTGTTTAGTTGCAAGCATCATCACAACACGCTCAACACCTGCTATTTCTTGGTAGTATTCCGTATGCCCACTAAACACAATACCTGCATCATTAATCACAGATTTTTGAACTGGGGCTGTTGCAACACCAACACTCTTTTTCTCTAGTGCATATACTGCTGAGCGTTTCAGTTGCTCTATGACATATGCCGCATTCTTAGGATTTAACTGTCCATCAACCACAGGCTCTGTGAGTGCGATATGTTCAACATATAGTTCATTTTCTTCAGATGGGCTTGTTTGACCCACATATAAAGTGAGTTTGACATTTATATTGAGTTTTTCAGCACGCGCTTCTAACAAGAAAATATCTGCAAATACAACCACTGGTCGCTCATCTATACGTTTTGCTAACGTAAGGCAAATATCAGGGCCTATTCCCGCAGGCTCACCACTCGTGACATATAATGGTTTTAGATGATTATTCACCTGCTTCGAACTCCCAATATTGATATACATTTACCATATTATACGAAGATATTATTTTCAATAAATTGACCTATGAATTTATATAAATAAAACTCAAGTTTTTTGTTCAAATAACTTTCTAAAAAACTTTACTTCGGGTAGAATATGCGCTCAATTTTATATTGATGATGTTGTCGATCTAGACTGTTTCATATAGAATCGCGACTCTTTTTCGTTTGGACACTTTCACGTTCAAACCAACTATAATAGGTATGTAGTAGATGAAAACTCTCAGCGCAAAGCCTGCTGAAACGCAACACGACTGGTTCGTTGTTGATGCTTCTGGCAAAACTCTTGGTCGTTTAGCGACTGAAATCGCTCGTCGTTTACGCGGTAAGCACAAAACTTCTTATACTCCTCACGTTGACACAGGCGATTACATCGTTGTAATTAACGCTGAACAAGTTCAAGTAACTGGTAAGAAGTCTTTAAACAAGAAATACTATCGCCACACTGAATTCCCAGGCGGTTTAAAAGAAACTAATTTTGAAAAATTAGTTGCTCACAAACCTGAAGAAATCTTCCAACGCGCTGTTAAAGGCATGTTGCCAAAAGGCCCTCTTGGTTATGCAATGATCAAGAAGATGAAAGTGTACGCTGGTAGCGAGCATCCTCATACTGCTCAACAGCCACAAGTTTTGGACATCTAAGGGATACAGCACATGGCTACAAACTATGGTACAGGTCGCCGTAAGACCGCAACTTCACGTGTTTTCCTATCTGCTGGTACAGGGAAAATCGTTATTAACAACCGTTCAATCGAACAGTATTTCGGTCGCGAAACAGCACGTATGGTTGTTCGTCAACCATTAGAGCTTTTAGAAGCTACTGAGAAATATGACCTTTACATCACTGTTAAAGGTGGTGGTATTGGTGGTCAAGCTGGTGCGATCCGTCACGGTATCACTCGCGCACTTATCGCTTCTGACGAATCTTTAAAATCTGCTCTTCGTCAAGCTGGTTTCGTTACTCGTGATGCTCGTGAAGTTGAACGTAAGAAACTTGGCTTACGTAAAGCTCGTAAGCGTCCTCAATTCTCTAAACGTTAATTCGTTTACGAATTGGACAAAAAACCTCGGATTTTCCGAGGTTTTTTTATGCTATATCAAATATCGTCTTTTATATCTTAAAACGCTTCAGCCAACTTCTTCGTGCGCTTGAAACATATTTTTAGTATGCTAGTTTATTCATTTGAGGTTACATCTTTTTCATGGCATTAGAAATCTCTGAAAATCAAGGAATCACGTTACTCAGTCATGCCGATGACTTCCGTTCACACTGGATTCGCTTTATTCTTACAGAAAAAGAAATTAAACACCAGTTGGTGTTAACAGACTATGAAGATGAAGATCTTGCATCACTCAACCCTTATAACACTCTCCCTATTTTATTAGATCAAGGTTTAAAGTTATTTAATCCAATGATTATTTCAGAATATCTAGATGATCGTTATCGACAGAATAAACTATTTATGGATAACCCAATTCAACGTGCTGAACAACGTCAGTACCTTTGGAGGTTTGAAAAAGACTGGTTTAAACTGGCAGATATCATGCTATTACACCCTGATAGCTTAAACGAAAAAGATAAGAAACGTGCTCAAGTAGAACTTCGCAATACGCTTATTTCTCTTACACCACTCTTTCAACATTTTCCTTTTTTTATGTCTGAGACCTTCTCAATACTTGATTGCATGATTGCGCCGATGCTATTACGATTAAATAGCATGGGAATAAGTTTACCCACACAACAATGTCGGGCGATTTTTCTATATTGTCAACGCATCTTTAATCGTACTGGTTTTATTAAATCAATGACTTTACAAGAGAAAAACCGCTACAATCATCTTTTGAAAAATTTTGAGAGTCAATCACATGTCTGAACAAGAGCCTCAACTCACACCCACTCGTCCATACTTAGCACGTGGTATCTATGAGTGGATTTGTGATAATAACCTCACACCATACCTTCTTGTAGATGCAACTCAACCTAATACTGATGTACCTTTACAATTTGTTAAAGATGGACAGATTGTACTAAATACTGCACCACATGCAGTGCATCAACTTTATATGAGTAACGATGCGATTACCTTCTCTGCACGATTTGGCGGTGTTTCTAAAAATATATTTGTGCCTTTTTATGCATTAATTGGCATTTATGCAAAAGAAAATGGTCAAGGACTTTTCTTTGATCCAAATGAATATGACAATATAAATTTAGACCAAACACATAAACCTAAAGAAGTAGAAGAAAAACCTGAACCACAAAAGAAAAAGCCAAGTCTAAAAATAGTTGAATAATTTGAGAAATTTAGGGTATTACTCTCAAATTATTCCTACTCACCCATATAAAAAAAGCCAGTATAAATACTGGCTTTTTTTATAAATATTTAATTAGTCGTTAAATTTACGACGACGATCTGATGAACGTCCACGATCATCTGAACCGCGCTCACTGTTTCCACGGAATGAACGTGGTTTGTAATCTGCACGATTACCACGATTGTCATCATTCATGTCGAAACGTGGCTTATCGTTAAAACCTTCACGCTTTGGACGGTCTGAATTAAATTCACGACGTGGGCGATCAGAGTTAAACTCGCGCTTTGGACGGTCTGAACCAAACTCACGCTTTGGACGGTCTGAACCAAACTCACGCTTTGGACGGTCTGAATTAAATTCACGACGTGGGCTATCTGAGTTAAATTCACGTTTTGGACGATCTGAACCAAATTCACGCTTTGAACGATCTGAACCAAACTCACGTTTTGGACGATCTGAGTTAAATTCGCGACGTGGACGGTCAGAACCAAATTCACGTTTTGGACGATCTGAATTAAATTCGCGACGTGGACGGTCTTCAAAGCTACCTTCTTTACGCGGTTTATCATCAAAACGACGACGATCACCACCATCACGGTCATTGTTACGCTTGAATCGGCCTTCGCCTTCAAAACGACGACCGCCACCGAAGCCACCGCCACCACGACGACCATCACGCTTACCATTACCACGACCACCATCGCGACCTGAACGTGCAGGAGGTGGAGATGGCTCTAGACCTTCAATTTCAGAAACATTTAAACGCGCTTCTAAATAATCTTCTAATGCACGGATTTTGCCACGTTCACGGTAAGTTGCAAGTGTAACTGCTTGACCAGTACGACCAGCACGACCAGTACGACCTACACGGTGTACATAATCTTCATGTTTCATTGGTAAACCAAAGTTAATTACATGAGAGATTGTCGGAACATCTAGACCACGTGCAGCAACATCTGTTGCAACCAAGATACGTGCACGACCTTCACGAATACTACGTAAACGACGGTTACGTACTGTTTGTGGCATTGCACCATGTAATGCAACAACAGAGTGACCCGCTTCAGCTAGCTCTTCAGCCAACATATCAGTGTCTTCTTGTGTGCTTGCAAATACAACAGCTTGATCTAATTTTTCATCACTTAACCAATGTGTAAGCAATTTTTTCTTATGCTCAAAACCATCAGTCCAATGAAGTGTTTGTGTAACATCTGTATTTGTTGAATGACCAGTTTCAATCGCGATACGCTGTGGATCATTCATCATGCGTTCAGCTAAGCTGATAATACGACCTGCAAATGTTGCAGAGAACATAAGTGTTTGCTTACGGTTTGCAGCAAAATCACTGATTGCTTCTAAGTCCTCAGAGAAACCAAGGTCAAGCATACGGTCAGCTTCATCAACAATTAAAGCATCAACTTGATCTAATTTAATTTGACGACGGTTAACCAAGTCAAGTAAACGACCTGGTGTTGCCACAACAACCTGAGCGCCTTTAAGTTGTTGAATTTGCTTACCAAAAGGCATACCACCCATAACCGCAGCAATACGTACACCTTTCATATGGCGAACGAATGCAATCGCGTCTTGGCTTACTTGCTGAGCAAGTTCACGCGTTGGGCATAATACAAGAATATTTGGTTGTGTAACTGCACGCATACGTTCTTTGAAAGGAACAAATACATCACTTTCAGCAAGTGTATTTAATGTTGGCAATAAGAATGCCGCTGTTTTACCAGAACCTGTCTGGCTAGAAACTAGTAAATCTTTTCCTTCTAACGCTGCTGGAATTGCTTGCTCTTGAACCGGTGTTGGGCTTGTAAAATTTAACGCCTCTAATGCTTGTGTAAGAGACTCATGTAATGAAAAATCGGCAAAAGTTTTGCTCATAGAGAATTCCACCCCAATAGGGTGCTCCATTTAATAATAAAAAATAACATCGGCAAAAGCGGCAAGGCAACAAAAGCTGAAATCTAAAGTTCAGCAGCGATCCGAAATATAACGATGTGAATATTACGCACGCATGAGTACGGTAGTAACCTGAAGAATCGCTTTTAGCGATTGGGGGCGCGAGAATTCGTCCTCTATGGACCGCACGCGCATACACAATAATAAGAGAGAAATGTTCAGGTAATGAACGGAAATGAAGTGCGTTTTCGCAATTATATCAGGTTAATTTAAAAAGTCACTCTCTTTTTATAAAATTCTTTATCTATTTTCATATTACTGAAATAAAAACAAAAAAGAGTGACTTTTGTCACTCTTCTCGCTTTTTCTACTAATTATTTAATTGCATTTGCCCAAGCAGGAATCACCGCTTGCATAAATGGTTTTAACATTTTCATTGAACATGCAATGACTTGTCCATTTTCCATAGACTCTGAACCACCACGGCCATCTACAACAATACCGCCTGCTTCTTTTACAATCAGTTCACCTGCTGCAATATCCCATGGTTTTAAGCCTAGCTCAAAGAAACCATCAAAACGACCTGCTGCAACATATGCAAGGTCAAGTGCAGCCGATCCACCACGGCGGAATTGAGAACCTGCTTCTGTAATTGCAAGCATTGCATCAAAGTGTTGTTTTGCATATGACACTATTTCACCGTTACGTTTTGCACGGTAAGCATGTCCTACAGAGATAAATGTATTCTCTAAACTATCACGCGTATTTACACGAATACGGCGCTGGTTCATCATTGCACCACGACCACGACTCGCAGAAAAAAGCTCATCACGCACAGGGTCATAAATCACACCATGCTGTGTAACACCTTTATGCTGTACTGCGATAGAAATACAAAAATGAGGTAGGCCATTTACAAAGTTTAATGTGCCATCTAAAGGGTCAATAATCCAACACCAATCAGCATCATGACCTGTACCTTCTTGTAGGCCAAACTCTTCGCCTAAGAAGCTATGATTTTTATAACTTTTACGTAATGTATCAATTGCAAGTTGCTCTAAGTAACGATCTACACGTGTTACAGGGCCATCTATACCTTTTTCTTCAACTTGTAGGTCCAACTTATGACGATTTTTATGTGCCTTTAAAAGCTCTTGACCAACTAATTGTGCTGCACGCGCAGCCATCACCACCATAGGTTCCATTGAACACCCACACTAAAATATTGAAGATTTTGACAAAGAATAATGCATAAAAGCATGGCTATTCTAACAAATAGACATGCTTTTTAATAGAATTTATTAAAAATAATTAAATCTGTTTAACAAAGTACCAAGCTTTTTTTCCATGCCCGTACAATTGAATCAGAGATGCCCTCTGCATCTAATCCACAATCATGTAGCATTTGTTTATGATCTGCTTGTGGTAAAAACTCATCTGGTAAACCAATATTTAATATAGGTTTTAAAATCTGAGCTTGTGCCAAATATTCATTCACACTACTGCCTGCTCCTGCCATAACAGCATGCTCTTCAACAGTCACAAACATGGTTGTCTTCAGATTCAGCTCATGAATCATTTGCGTATCAAGTGGTTTAATAAAACGCATATTTACAACACAAATGCCAACATCTAACTGCTGTGAAAGCTTTTTTGCAGCTTGTATAGCAGGCGCCACACGGCTACCGAAAGCTAAAATTGTAATATGCTCATCATATTGAGCATCTACTGGTAGTACAATCTCAGACTTACCTATTTCAAGTGCCGTCAGCTCTTGGGTAACATCAACTCCCTCACCTACACCACGTGGGTAACGTACCGCTGCAGGGCCTGAATACTGATATGCTGTATGTAGCATTTGACGACATTCATTTTCATCTTTAGGTGCCATCAATACCAAGTTCGGAATTGTACGCATATATGCGTAATCATAAGCACCTGCATGTGTTGGCCCATCTTCACCAACTAGTCCGGCACGATCAATACCAAAAGTGACATCTAGGTTCTGTAGTGCAACATCATGAACAAGTTGATCATAGCCTCTTTGTAAAAATGTCGAGTAAATTGCAACAACCGGTTTTAAACCTTCACATGCCATTCCTGCTGCAAGCGTTACAGCATGTTGTTCTGCAATTGCAACATCGAAGAAACGGTCTGGGTATTTTTGTGCAAACTCTACCATTCCTGAGCCTTCACACATTGCAGGTGTAATTGCTAGTAAACGAGAATCTCTCTCCGCTTCATCACATAACCATTGACCAAAAATTGCAGAGTATTTTGGTGCAGATTTTTTAGAACTTAATGTTTGAGGAACAATTGATGGTATTTTTGCAATCGCGTGGTATTTAATAGGATCTTTTTCGGCAGGAGAAAAACCCTTACCTTTTTTTGTATAAATGTGAATTAAACGTGGCCCGCTACGTTTTTTTAGAGATTCAAAAACATGCACAAGCTGATCGATATCATGCCCATCAAATGGCCCATAATATTCAAAACCAATCGCCTTAAATAAATTATCTGCTTCATTGGTTGCAGCTTCATGCAACCGCGATGTGTAAGACCAATTTGGATAAGGTTCTACAATAGCATCGCCCGTTTCAGTAATATTTACAAAATGGCCCTTTTCCCAAATAGCTGCCAAGTGCTTTGCAAAACCACCTGTACTGCAAGAAATAGACATATCATTGTCATTGAGTACAACCATTAAATCTGCTTGATGTGCAACGGCATCATTCATCGCTTCAAATGCCATACCTGCAGTCATTGCACCATCACCTACAATTGCAACAACCTCACATGGGTCTTTTTGATAACGACGTGCCAAAGACATGCCTAAACCTGCTGAAATAGCAGTAGATGAATGCCCAACACCAAATGTATCGAATTCCGACTCTTCTCTTGCAGGAAAAGCTGCTAAGCCATTCTTAGCACGGATTGTTGTAATTTGCTCGCGTCGTCCTGTTAAAATCTTATGCGGATAGGCCTGATGCCCTACATCCCAGATTAAACGATCACGTGGTGTATTGAAACAATAGTGTAATGCTACCGTTAACTCCACGACACCAAGGTTCGCACCAAAGTGCCCACCACTTACGCCTGCGGCATACAAAATGTATTGACGCAACTCATCTGCCACTTGTAAAAGTTGGTTTGAATCAAGTTGACGTAATTGTTTTGGATGATCAATTTCATCTAACAATGGCGTAACAGGACGCTGAGTTGGTATTTTTGTATACAACATATGTGGCAGAGCCTTCTAGAGCCTGGCTAATCCGAAGCTGAGTGATAGTGCGTTAAACCGATAATTTTAACCTATCGGTACTTATTTTCAATGCGCCACATCAAAGATCTGTAGTTTTACATTGTTTGTCTCAGACAAGCATGGAATTATCTAAAAAAATGCTATGAATGATCAACCCTTATCTGCATGTTTCCACAAAAATAAATAGTTTGGCTTAAATTTTGTATATTTAAGCAACTTACAACACATCATTGGGCTATAATTTTACTATTTCTTTTTATATAAACGAGCTCGATTGTGCCGATACAATTTGTCGCAACTTCAAAACTACCCACTGCCTTTGGCGATTTTAACATTAGTGTGTTTCAAGACCCTGAAACAAAAGAGGAGCATGTTGCACTCTCAAAAGGTTTAGACACTCAACCTACCGCACCTGTTTTAGTTCGTATTCATTCTGAATGTTTAACAGGAGATGCTTTTGCCTCACTCAAATGTGACTGTGGGCCACAGTTAAAAGCCACTCAAGAACTTATTAATGAAGCTGGGCAAGGTATCATTCTATATTTGCGCCAAGAAGGTCGTGGTATTGGCTTAACCAATAAAATTCGGGCTTATGCACTACAAGACCAAGGACATGACACTGTAGATGCAAACTTATTACTTAATCTACCTGCGGATGCACGCCGTTATGATATGTGTAAAATCATGCTAGACCATTTTAATGTTCAAGAAATTAAGCTGATTACCAATAACCCATTAAAAGTGAAAGCATTAGAAGCATTGAATATTAATATCGTAGATCGCGTTCCGCTGACAGTTGGATTGAATCCATTCAATGCCTCATATCTAAAAACCAAAGTCAGTCGTATGTCACATCTATATAAAGAAGATGATTTTTCTAAATAAAAAAATCAATCACATTTAGGGATTTTCCCCATACAAAATCCCTTACTTTTTTTATGGTTTTATGTTTTTATAACATTACTTTTATTTTATGTATGAGGCTTTCATGCAGAACCCATCAACAATAGATATTGAACGTGTTAGAAATTTTTTACTCGATTTACAAGCACGTATTTGTACAGCACTTGAACAACAAGAAATAATAGGCGGTGGTCACGAAAAATTTATTATTGATGATTGGGAACGCCCTGAAGGTGGTGGTGGCAGATCAAGAGTCTTACAAAATGGTGAAGTTATTGAGAAAGGGGGCGTTATGTTCTCTCATATCAATATTCGTCAGCTTCCTGCATCAGCAACTGCTCGACACCCTGAAATTGCTGGCGCAAAAGCTCAAGCATTGGGTCTTTCATTAGTTATTCATCCTAAAAACCCAAATGTACCTACGTCCCATGCCAATATCCGATTGTTCGTCGCGGAACCTGAAGGAAAAGATCCAATTTGGTGGTTTGGCGGAGGCTTCGATTTAACACCGTTTTACCCAAATGACGAAGATATTAAACATTGGCATCAAAATGCCTTTGATCTTTGCCAACCTTTTGGCGATGAAGTTTATAAAGAACATAAACAATGGTGTGATGACTATTTTTACTTGAAACATCGTGATGAGCAGCGTGGTGTTGGCGGATTATTTTTCGATGACTTAAATCGTTGGGGCTTTGAAAAGTGCTTTGAATATATGCAAGCTGTGGGTAATGGCTATCTTGATGCGATGCTTCCAATTTTTGAAAGAAATAGAGAAAAACCATATACTCAAGCTCAAAGAGATTTTCAACTCTATCGACGTGGTCGTTACGTCGAATTCAATCTTGTATATGACAGAGGTACAATCTTTGGATTACAAACAGGCGGACGTATAGAATCTATTTTAGTTAGTTTACCAAATCTTGTAAGTTGGTCATACCGCCCAGAGTGGAATGAGAACTCAATTGAGAAGCGACTTACAGACTATTACTTAAAACCAAGAGATTGGCTATCTGAGTTATAAATGATAACTAATATACAAAAGGGCAAATGCTCTTTTGTATAAAAATACATCCCGTTACGTTTCTCAATAAAAAATCTCATATCTTAAGAAAGATTTCATATTATATTGTTAATTACCCTTTACAATACTTGTTGTTTCTTTAATCAACCCAGTAAAGAAAATAGCAGGCTTATACTTTATGTTTAGATTTTTTTTCGAATACAAATGGCTATTTATTATTAGCCTTCTCTCCATCCTTATGTTTAGCTCCATTAGTGTAACCATCAACTACAACAATATACTTTCTGACAGTATCTCTATTGTGACAAGTGTACTGCTCGGTATTTCACTCTTTTTTACTCTCTCATCTTGCCTCGTTGAAAAAGTTCGCGATATTTGCAATCCTTCTTAAACATTCATCATAGACAAGTAAAATGACACACTTATTTTTACCAATAAAAAGCAGCCTATAAAATAGACTGCTTTTTTTATATCAATCGGGCTTTATTGTGTTGTTACATTATGCTGTCCATCAACTACAGTTGTTGCACCATTTGCTGTATTTACAACTTTAAACTCAATACGACGATTACGGAATTTACCTTGTTCAGTCACATTGTCAGCAATTGGGTTTTCTGCACCATACCCTACAGCTGTAAGCTGATCTCTATTTACACCTTGTTCAACTAAGTAATCTAAAACAGATTGTGCACGGCGTTTAGACAATGCTTTATTTGCTTCAGGATTTCCTGTTGAATCTGTATAACCTTCAACAATTAATTTTACATTTGGAACACTTTTAATTAATTTTGCTGCTTCATCTAAAATTTCTTTATTTTTTTGCGGTAGAACTTTAGATGCTGTTGGGAAATTAATAATTTGAAGGTTTAAAGCATGTGCAATATCTTCAGGTCGTGCATTTGCTCCCAAAGATGAAAGTGCTTGTTTGCTTTGGTCAATACTATTGCTTACCGATTGATCTTCATTTAAAGGTGCTGCTGTAGAAACTTCTAAGTCAGGTGCCACTGCCTTAATTTTTGTAACTAACTCAGCTGCTGCTTTCGCATCAGGTGCATTTACAGTAACCTGATTCCCTTTCCAATCAATGCTCGCATTCGGTACTGCTTTAATATACTCCAAAATTTCTGAAATTTTCTCAGCTCCAGGCAATGATGTTGCATAACCTTGATCTGTCGTCACATCACACTTTACATTTGTACCAAATACTTTGCTTAAAGCAACTTTCACAGACTCAGTTAATGTTTGATTACCTAGGTTTGCATGACATGCTTGAACATGATTTCCTGTTCCTGAAACAAGATTAAGTTCAGCTTGTGCTGTATTTTTTTGCTCAGAAGATACATCAGAAGCTGCTTGTGGTGCAGGCGTATCTGCACTTTTTGGAACTGGTGTCTCAACTTTATGCTGACATGACTTCCAAAAGAAAATAACCAACAAAGCCAAAATAATCAGTGCAATGATAGGTAAAATCTTTCCAAAGAATCCTGCTTTTTTTTCAGGCTCTTTACTATAAATATGCTGTGAAGATGCCTGAGCACCTAATGCACTGCTTAAACCAAGTGCAGATACTAGACCTGCGCCCCATGCTGGAAAACTGGTTGCAATATCTTTAATATGCGTGGCCAAATATGCCCCAATTTTACCTTCTCCTGCCTCATCTTTCAAAGCTTTCACACTCAGTGGAATCGCTTGGTCAAATAACGAAGTTACTGTATTTTCAGGCAAACTGTGGTGTGCTGAAAAACCTTCAACAAGCTGACGAATTGCTGATGCTTGATTACCAAAAACAGTATTTAAACCATTATTTTCCAAATTAGTACCAGACTGAATACGTTCAGGAAACTTATGAAAAATAGACAATAAAATTGGATAAAACTGTGCTAGCAATGATGCTTTTTTATCTGCATCAATCGCTAATTGTTGTTGACTAATAATTGCTGGTGTGACTTTTTCTTTCAGCAATTCGACAGGGTTTATTGACATGATTAAGCTCCTCATGGGAAATCGTCATTGTTGTTATATCTTTTTAGCGCCACATACATGCTTGTATCGATCTACATTGTTATTTGCTGTGACTATTTTAATGTTTTTGCTAAAAAACTTGGTTCATTTTACTTTTTTTCCCAATATCTTCATATGTTTTTCTGTAAACACACTCCCATGTGTAGTCATACAAAGCTGTATTTCACCATGATATTTCTTGTATATTGCCTATAAGTGCAATCATCATTATAGATAAATATAGAGACGTTCCATGCAACCATCTAAAAATTTTGCAGTCATTGGCAATCCCATTGAACACTCACGCTCGCCTGAACTACATGAAGCATTTGCTCAGAAGACAGGTATCTCTTTAACGTATCGTAGAAGATTGGCTGATATTGGTCAGTTTGAAACAAGTATCAATGCTTTTTTTAACCAAAATGGTGATGGTTTAAATGTGACTGTTCCATTTAAAGAAGATGCGTTTAAATCTTGTGATGTACTCACTGAGCGAGCGAAAATTGCAAAAGCAGTCAATACCTTATGGAAAGAAGATGGCAAACTATATGGTGACAATACCGATGGTCAAGGTCTTGTTAATGCGATAGAGGCAATGGGTTGGTCATTGTCTCATACTAAAATTCTTATTTTAGGCGCAGGTGGTGCAACAAGAGGAGTCATTTACCCTCTTTCACAAGCAGGAGCTCAGGAGATTGTTGTTGCCAACCGTACACATACTCGTGCAACACAACTTGTAAATGATCTTGCTCCTCATATTACAAACCATACTCAACTAAGTACGCTTGCATTAGAGAAACTTACTGGTCACTTCGATATTATTATTAATGCAACATCTGCATCGCTTTCAGGTGATCACTTTTCACTTCCCAAAGAACTCACATTTGACCATGCATATGAAATGGCATATGGGAAGCCCTCTCATTTTCTAGACGAGGCAAAAAAACGTGGTGTTCCTTATGCCGATGGATTTGGCATGTTAGTTGGGCAAGCGATTGAATCTTTTTATATTTGGAATGGTATTAAACCAAACCTAAAAGATTTTTTATAAAATATCTTTCCCCATAAACCAACATAAGCTTATGGGGGAACTCTCTACTTAATCTAATACAGTTTCTAATAGCTCTTCTGATGGTGCAAAATAGTACGCACCATCTACAGGCGTTACAAAGTGCAATAAGCGATCGTGTATACCATCGCCACTTGTACCAAACATACGCTTGAGCATAGCATCTATACGGCTAAGTTCTTTTGTATATGCCACAAAGTACAGTCCTTGTTCACCATGACCATCACCATATGGCAAGCTATGGCGTAAAATTTCTAGCTCTTCACCCTCTTCATCTTCCACAACTGTTCTAGCAATATGTGCATTTTCGGGTTTTATGTCATCATCAAGTTCTATAGACTCTAACTTCGTACGCCCAATTACACGCTCTTGCGCATCTACTTTAAGCTTATGCCATTTTTTTAAGTCATGTACATAACGCTGAGCAAAAATAAATGTGCCATCTGCAAAGATACCGTTATCTTCCGATAACAAAGTGGTTTCTGCACGATCTTCTTTAAACTGAGGGTTTTCCGTACCATCTATAAAACCTGTTAAATCACGACCATCTAGATAACGGAAACATGCTCTTTCTTCTAATACTTCAACCTTCTCATCTACACCACGGAAGAAAGCTTGGCTGAGTGCAAAACAGATATCTGTACGTTGGCTTGCGATATGTATAAAAACATCTCCCGGTACAACAGGCATTTCAAAGTTACCTTGTTGTGCTTCGAGTTGTTTAAAATTTTTAGGCGAACTGTCGTATAGTTTTGTCCACATTTCAGGTCCAAATGCGATACCTATTTTTATTTGATCATTTGGATGTTGCGTCATCAGACGATTTCTTTCAGAAATAAGACTTTTGATTTGATGTTTTAATTCGTCCACAGATAACGTTTTTAGGCGTATTACAATAAAACGCGCATGATCTGATGGAAGTGGCAAAATCACGGATTGAGCAGTCATTCATAACTCCGAAATGCTGTGTAATTTATGGCTAGTTCCTATGTTTAGTTTACATTCAAATGATATAAACTAAATAATTTTATGCAAAATAAATAAGGGTGATTTGATAGGTCACCTAAGATTTTGCTCTAAAATATAAATATATTTTTAGAGCTTACTTTTAGATCATGATAATTTTCTAAAGAAATTTTTCTAAAACGGCATTTAAAAAACGATAACCTTGCTCTGTAGATACCAGTTGTTTTTCATCTTTTAGCAATAACCCTTGCTGACGTAATTGTAATAATGATGGTTGAAGAGCTTCAATGTCTAAACCTGTTCTTTGGGAGTAATAAGGCATAGGTGCACCCTCTTTTAGACGCAATGCATTCATCATGAATTCAAATGGTAATTCATCTTCAGCAACTTTTTCGAAGTTCACCATAGGTGCAGGCGTTTTTTCTAAGTAGTCTTTTGGCAAACGTGTTTTCTGAAAACGATAAACACCATCTTCTTTAGTCACTTTACCATGTGCACCAGCACCAATTGCTAAATAATCGCCAAATTGCCAATAGTTTACATTATGCATAGATGGCTTTTCTTTACGCCATGCGGAAACTTCATAATTGATAAATCCTGCATCAATTAAGTACTGCTCGCCTTGCTCTTGAATATCAGACAAAATATTATCTGATGGTAAAACAGGCTTCGTTCTGAAAAATACAGTATTAGGCTCAATCGTCAGTTGATACCAAGAAATGTGCGTTGCACCCTGTTCAACAGCCAATTTTAAGTCATATAAAGCTTGCTCTAAAGTCTGTTCAGGAAGTCCATGCATAAGGTCAACATTAACCCGTTGAAACCCTGCACTTTTTGCTTGTTGTATTGCCAACATTGCATTGTCTACACTATGAATACGCCCTAATTTTTTTAAATGTTCTGTATTAAATGTTTGTACACCAATGGATAAACGGTTAATCCCTGCTTGTAAATAGTCTTCAAAAGGTTGATGTTCAAGCGTACCCGGATTTGCTTCTAGTGTGATTTCACAATCTTCAATAAATTCGATGTGCTGTTTAAGTTGATGAAATAACCACTGATAGCCTTTAGCTGAAATAAGCGAAGGTGTTCCACCACCAATAAATACACTCGAAATTTTACGTCCTTGGGCCAGATCTATTTGGGTTTTAAAATCTTCAACCAGTGCATATAAATATTCATTTTCAAGTTCTAATGAAAGTTGCTTACCACCCGGTACAGTATGTGAATTAAAGTCACAATATGGGCATTTTCGCACACACCAAGGCATATGAACATATAGCGATAAGGGTATACTTTGTGGCACTAAATCACTCAAGAAATTACTCAACTTTAACATCAAACCGAAGACGCTAATTTTAACACGACTTTGAAATAAAGCTTAAAATTGCAATGCACTTAAATGGTGATTTTAAGTATTTTTCTGCTTTTATTTATTGTACTATCTGATCAAATTTCAATAACTTTATTTTCTAAAAAATGCAGTAAAAAAGGACGTTTCTAAATACATATGGCAACGCTGTCTTATTCATTTTTATAGCACAAATTCTCCGAGTAGTTTTTTATGACAACTGTTGTTTCTTCACGCATTGAGCTTAAACGCTTATTGTCACTTATGATTCCTATACTTATTACGCAGTTTGCTCAAGCAGGTTTAGGACTCATAGATACTATTATGGCTGGACGATTTTCTGCTGTAGATTTGGCTGCTATTGCTGTAGGTGTAGGTATTTGGATACCTGTAATGCTCCTATTTACAGGTATTTTACTTGCAACAACGCCCTTAGTTGCTGAAGCAGTGGGTGCACATAACCGTAATCAGGTTGGACATATTGTACGCCAATCATTATGGATGGCAGCTATATTGGGCATATTCGCTTTAATACTATTACAGTTTATGCCTTACTTACTGCCACTTTTTAAAGTTCCTGCCGACCTACAACCCAAAGCTGCTTTATTTTTGCATGCTATTGGTCTAGGTATGCCTGCAGTTTGTCTCTATACCTCTCTACGTTGCTACTCTGAGGCCATTGGTAATCCAAGACCTGTTACTGTCATTAGTTTACTGTCTTTACTTGTACTCATTCCATTAAACTACTTATTTATGTATGGCTATGGTCCTATTCCACGTATGGGAAGTGCAGGATGTGGTTTTGCCACAGCAACACTACAATGGCTCATGCTTTTTAGTCTCATTTTTTATATTTCTAAAGCCAAAATTTATAAGAAAGATCTTTTGTTTTCAGGTTTTGAAAAGTTAAACACTCAACTTGCTAAAAAGTTACTGCTCTTAGGTTTTCCTATTGGTTTAGCAATATTCTTTGAAGTAAGTGTTTTTTCAACAGCCGCCATTATTTTAAGTACTTTAGGTGATACCGTTGTTGCCGCACATCAGGTTGCTATATCTGTTACCTCACAGCTTTTTATGTTGCCAATGTCTTTAGCCATTGCTCTCACTATACGTGTAGGCACCTATTACGGCGAAAAAAACTGGGAAGCTATGCGAAAAGTGCAGAAAGTTGGTCTAATGACTGCAACTGTAATGGCATGCTTAACCATGGCATTCATTGCTCTTTTTCGTCAAGACATTATTGGATTTTATACTCAAGATCCACATGTTGCTCAAATTGCAACTTACTTATTACAGTTTTGTATTGCTTACCAACTGATGGATGCATGGCAAGTCAGTGCAGCAGGCTGTTTACGAGGTATGCAAGATACTCAAGCACCAATGTGGGCAACTATGCTTGCCTATTGGGCAATTACCCTACCGCTGAGTATTTACTGGATACGCTATGCGTCAATGGGGCCTCAAGCCATTTGGATTAGCTTAATTATTGGACTGAGTGTTGCATGTACCTTATTGCTCTCTAGGCTTTACCTAAATAATAAAAGACTCGCTAAAAACTCTTATTAAATTAAAAAAGGGAGCGATGCTCCCTTTTTTAATTTTTAGTACTTAAAGCATCAGACATTGCTTCAACCAACTGTTCACCAATTTTAAGTTTTGATGCTTTTTCTAAATCACGTTGGTTAAACCCATATTTTTTGGCAAAAAATACCGTCATTGCATTTTCATCTGCCCCAAAACCGATGTCTTGTCTCGATACATCATTACAAGCAATCATATCTAGTTTTTTAGCAATAAGTTTTCCATTTGCATATTCTTCAACATTTTGAGTTTCAGCAGCAAACCCCACCATAAACGGTCTTTTTTCTTGCTGTGCAATTGTTGCTACAATATCAGGATTCTTAACCAATGCTATTTCTAACTCATCACCTGCTTTCTTAATTTTATGTGGTGCAATCTCAGCCACTCTATAATCTGCTACCGCTGCTGTTGCAATAAAAATATCACAACCATCTGCAAGCATTTGCATACTTTCATCAAGCATTTGCTGTGCAGAAGTTACATTACGACGTGCAACACCATACGGCGTGGCAAGGCTTACAGGACCTGAAATGAGCGTAACCTCAGCCCCAGCCGCATAGCATGCACTCGCTAAAGCAAAGCCCATTTTTCCTGTACTGTGGTTAGAAATATAACGCACAGGATCTATTGCCTCACGTGTTGGCCCTGCGGTAATCGTGACTTTTTTTCCTGCAAGTAAACCGAACTGCTGCGTTTGTATACGCTCTTGTGTTTTAAAAAACTCAAATACTTGCGCTGCCAATGCTTCAGGCTCAGGCATACGACCTCGCCCAACATCGCCACATGCTTGTTCACCTGAGTCAGGAATGATGACATGTACACCATCATCTATCAGCGTTTGTAAATTACGCTGAGTTGCTTTTGCTGCCCACATTTGCTGATTCATGGCAGGTGCTACCCACACAGGTGCTTTTGTTGCAAGGTATATTGTACTTAGCAAATCGTCTGCTAGACCTTGTGCAAATTTTGCTAAAACATCACAACTCGCAGGTGCAACTAAAAGTAAGTCTGCCCAACGTGCCAACTCAATATGCCCCATACCTGCTTCTGCTTCAGGGTCTAACAATGTGGTATGTACAGCATTTGATGATAAAGCTTGAAAAGTGAGTGGCGTAATAAAAGCTTGCGCCCCTTTTGTCATCACAACACGCACATGAAAACCATAGTCTTTTAGGCGACGGACTAAAACGGCACTTTTATATGCTGCAATTCCTCCTGTTACCGCCAAGATAATGTTTTTATTTAAATTTATATTGACATTCGAACTCACAGATAGAACACTCTTTACCTTGCAGTGATGCTCACAATAGCACTAAACCTATATTCTCCCAAACTTAAATCTCTACATGAAAGAAGACCATTTATCTATTAAGTCTTGGCCTACTCAAGAACGCCCACGCGAACGCCTCATCCAACAAGGTGCAAAAAGCCTATCAGATGCAGAACTATTGGCAATTTTTCTAAGATCAGGTTCAAAACAATATTCTGCTGTCGAGCTATCACGCCGTCTAATTTTACACTTTGGCGGTCTTACTCCCATTTTTGATTGTTCACTTGAAGAATTAACTGCTTTTCATGGCATTGGTGAAACTAAATATGCACAATTGATGGCAGTGAAAGAACTAGGTAGACGCTATGTCGACAACTCTTACCTACAACAGCAAAATGCTTTCGACAGCTCAAAAAAAGTCATTGATTTCTTACGCTACCAGTTGCAAGGTGAAAGACAAGAAGTCTTTGCAGTGCTATGTTTAGATACAGATTTATGCAAACTTAATTTTAAAAAACTATTTTTTGGCTCAATAAATACATGCACCATTTCTATTAATCAAATGATACGCCATGTCATTCAACAGCATGCTTCTCAAATTATTATTTGTCATACGCACCCTTTTGGGCAAGCAATACCTTCCTCAGCAGATCATATCCTTACCGAAAAAGTTAAACAGGCCTGTGAACTGATTGAAGTCAAGCTCATTGATCATTGCATTATTTCCCCAACAGGTTCATTCTCTTTTGCAGAGAACCACTTTATATAAATTGTTAAGCCACTTTCCTAAATACCTATGGCTTCATTATTAAATTAATAAGATATAACAGTTATGATTATTCGAGATAAAAGTAATATTTTTCAAATTTTATTCGCATGGCGAGGTACAGTTTTACCAAGAGTCTTACCTGAGCTCATTGCACTTATTTTTATTTCTACCCTCATTAGCTTTCTCGCCTATCATCATATTGTCTATATCCCTCAAGTCCCTGCAATAGGGTTTACAATTTTCGGGGTCATTCTGTCTATTTTCTTAGGCTTTAGAAACAATACCTGCTATGCGCGTTGGTGGGAAGGGCGGAAACTATGGGGTGCACTTATTGCAAGCTCTAGACACATAGATCGGGACAGTAGAGTACTTTCAAATGCACGCCGAGAACGAGTATTAAACCATGTTATGGTCTTTACAAGTACACTGCGTGATCGTTTACGTCACCAAACTGCCAATCTGGAACAGTTTATAGATACTGTCGATTTAGATGAGCAGTCTGTACAACACTTAAATAATCAGCTCAATGCCCCACAGTACATGCTTAGTTTAATTCAATGGGAGTTACTACAAGCATATAAAGAAAAAGAAATTACAGACATTTTATATACTCAAGTCAATAACCATACAATTGAGCTAGGTGCAGTACAAGCAGGTTGTGACCGTATTGCAAGCACACCACTACCTTATGCGTATTCTGTCTTACTCAACCGTGCTGTCTATTGCTTTTGCTTTTTACTGCCTTTTAGTCTAGGTTCTACGCTTGGGCTTTGGACACCTTTTCTTGTTGGCCTAATTGCCTACATGTTTTTAGGCTTAGATAAATTGAGTGCTGAACTTGAAGAACCTTTTGGTACACAAAATAATGATTTACCGCTCGACTCTATTGTACGTCTCATAGAGCGTGAACTTCTCAGCTCACTTGGTAAACCACTTCCACCTGCAATTGCAATAAAGAACCATAACTTATCTTAAAGTTGCTAAATAAAGCTTTCCCATACGCCCTGCTGTCCTTCTTTTACAGCAGGCACACGCCCTAAATGTAACCATGGCATATGCTCACCATGAAAGTCACTACCTATAGACACTTTTAGCCCATGCTCTGCAATTAAACGATCAATCATTTGACGGGTAGATGCAGTCTCAGATGGCGGTGGCAACTCAACTGCATCTCCACCATACTTTGCAAAAATTTCAATTAAATAACGCGTATTTGTCGCTGACAAATCATATTTCGTCGGATGAGCAAGAACAGCAATGCCTTGCGCATCTTGAATAGCTTGAATTGTTTTTTCGAGAGATAACCACTCAAAAGAAACAAACGCAGGCTTGCCTGTCTTTAAAAAGCGGTCAAAAGCTTGCTGTAAACGGGTTACCACACGTTTTTCAAGCAAAACTTGTGCAATATGGCTACGTGTCACTCTGTCAGCTACACCATCTACTTTTGCAAGTACATCAGGATAAAAATCCTGCTTGAGTATCTTTTCAAGCTTATGACAAATTTCTATTGCACGTTGTGCCCTCACTTGCTTTTGTTCAACCAATACTTGCTCTAAACGGTCACGATCTTTTATATTCAAACCGACAATATGTACACCATAACTTTTTTTTGTCGATGGTCTTGACCACTGACTTGATATCTCTACCCCAGAAATAAGTCTTATCTGCTTTTCATCTGCAACTATTTCAGCTCTTTTTAAGCCATCCATTGAATCATGGTCAGTTAATGCTAAAGTATGGATACCTGACTCAACTGCCTTGTGCACTAAATCCTCTGGTGTTAACGCACCATCAGAAATATTGCTATGTGTATGTAAATCTATACCCTGCATATTTTATAATGAACCATTCGCGAGATAGGATTAAACACTTTAACATGAAAGCACTTTTGGACTTTATCCCTCTTATCATCTTTTTCTATTTTTATAAAACAGTTGATCCTACAAATAATCATCATCCGATCTTAAACCTTATTGGTTCTTCTGGTGGTGTAGATAACAATAATACTCTTGTTGCAACTGCAGCACTTATTATTTCAATGATTGTTGTTTATGGTGCAATCTTTGTCTTTCAAAAGTTTCGTTTAGACAAACAACAATGGTTAATTTTATTTATGACTGTTGTTTTTGGTGGTATTACACTGCTACTACACGATGACTTTTATATTAAACTCAAAGCCGCTCTCTTAAACTTTCTTTTTGCTATAGCTTTCTTGCTCTCACCTATTTTTACTAAAGACAAAAGCCCTCTTATTAAAAAAATGTTTGGCACAGTACTCGAACTTACTCCAAAAGGCTGGCTTAATTTAAACATTGCATGGGTAGGTATGTTCATGCTGATGTCATTCCTACATGTGTTCTTTGCATTTTTATTTATGCATGGCAAATACTGGGGAGAATTTACATTATTTGGTGACATGATCATCATGTTCTCATTTATTATTATCCAATTTGTTATTCTAAGAAAACATTTTAAAGCTTCTGAATAACAAGAATATTTTTTTATATAAAACAAGAGTAGACTATGGCTTTATTTATTATTACTTGCACAGATAAAGAAGGAACTTTAGCGGCAAGACTTGCTGCCCGTCCCGCTCATTTAGCACGCCTTGAGAAATTAGATGCCGAGGGCCGTTTAATTACTGCAGGCCCTATGCCAAAAGAACAAGGAAACCCCGAAGCAGGTTTTTATGGAAGTACCATAATCGCTGACTTCGATACACGAGCAGCATTAGATGCATGGCTATCAGATGAGCCTTATCTTGCAGCAGGTGTATATAGCCATATTGATGTAAAGCCATTTATTAAAGCTTTTCCTAAAGGATAAAAGATTATGCAACGTGTTGTATCTCGTACATTTGGCTTGATTTTAGTGTTGTCATCACCTGCATGGGCGGTTGAACCGACTTCACAGATAACACCAATACCTCAGACACAGCCTGTTGCAAACTCAATAAAACCTGCCCCCAATAGTTCAACAACACCAACACCGCAAGCAATAAAAACAAATGAAAGTGCGCCGTTGGTAGAACCCAACTCGCCTGCTCAGCTTGCACAAAAGAAAGCAGAAGATGATTTAAAAATGAAAACATTGGTAAAGAACCAAGAAGTTCGAATGCAGCAACTCGAAAAAGCAAACTTAGATGCTTTGGCACATAATCAAGCATTACAGCTTAAAAATGATAATTTGGGTGTCCAAGTTCAAGTTCTTCAAAGTGAACGCACAGCACAGCTCTTTATGTATGGTGCAGCAACACTTGCAATTGGTGTCATCTTAGGCTTTGTACTTGCTGGATACATTTATACAAAACGTCGTCGTCAGTGGTAAATAAAGGGTTAAAGATTGTTTGGTAAAATTCAAACGGCCGAGCTTACATGGCAACAGGTCGATGGTATTGATATTCCTGTTTCAACACAGTTTGGAGATGTCTACTTTTCTAAAGACAATGGCTTGCTCGAAACACGCCATGTCTTTTTAAATGGAAATGATTTATCGACCAGACTCTCTAAACTTAAAAGTTATGAATACTTTTGTGTAGGTGAAACAGGCTTTGGTACGGGTTTAAATATTTTAGCGTTGTGGCAACTTTGGCAAGATGTGCAACCTCAAAACCAGAGCCACTTACATGTTGTGACTGTTGAGAAATTCCCTCTCTCAAAAGAAGATTTAGTGCGTGCCTTAAAAGCATGGCCTGAGCTTCAACCTTTGGCAGAACAGCTAATTTCACAATATCCTGCCCCTATTTCAGGCTGTCATAGACTGAATTTTCCAAATGCACGCTTTAGTATAGATTTATGGCTAGGTGATGCTGAAGATATTTTTCCTATCATTCCTAAAACAGGTGTTGTAAATGCTTGGTTTTTAGATGGGTTTGCGCCATCTTGCAACCCTGAACTATGGCAACAAAATGTCCTTGAACATATTGTTCGACTCTCTGCACCTAGCACAACTTTTGCATCATTTAGTGTCGCAGGAATAATTAAACGTGGGCTTAAAGCACATGGTATCGAAATTTCAAGACCCAAAGGCTTTGGCCATAAACGAGAAATGCTCAAAGCAATTTGGCCAACTTTAGAGACTGAGCATACAAAACACCTTCATACACCACTTAATATTGCTATTATTGGCGCAGGAATTGCGGGGTTAAGCCATGCTTGGGCATTTGCAAACCGTGGGCACCACATTAAAGTTTACGACCGTATAGGCGTAGTTTCAGGGGCTTCAGGCAATCCACTTGCATTACTTAACCCGAAACTTTGTCCTGCCACACAAAACCATGAACATTTAATGAGTTTAAGTTGGCAATATGCATGCTCATATTATCGGCAGTTCAAAGCATTTCATAAAATCGCTGTCCAACAAACCGATATTAAAAAAAATGGGGAACTTGAAAAACTCATAAACGATTACCCTGAAGGTGAAATCAGTCAGACCACGTCTTCTTTTCTAAAATCGGAATATGAGTCTATACAATTAAAAAATGCAGGTGCTGTTATTCCTCAGACACTGGCTGAAGAAATCTTAAGCCATCCGCTTATTCAGCTCATTGCAACTGAAATTACCCATATTGAAGAAGATGCTGAACAGGTTTACCTTACCGACATATCTCAACAAAAGTTTTCTGCTGACCTCGTCATTGTATGTACAGCCAAAGATAGTCATCTGCTTATTCCTAATTTACCTAAGCTGAAACCTATTCGTGGACAAGTCAGTTGGTTCAACAACGAAAATAGCCCTTTACCACAAAATCTCGCATTGAGTTATGGTGGCTATGCCATGCAGCTCAATACGACACATCTTATTTTAGGTGCATCTTTTCACCCACAAAGAGATGATGATGACGTTCTTAAAGAAGATCATGTGCATAACCTTGCGCTCATGCAAAAAATCTATCCTGAATACGCCAACACATTAGAAAACCTAGAGGCTTGGGAAGGTCGTGCATCTATACGTGCACAAAGCGCCGATTACTTTCCACTCCTTGGAGCATGTAAAGAAGAAACAAAAATATATACCTGTTCAGGATTAGGCTCTAAGGGCTTCTTATTTGCACCACTATGTAGTGAAATTGTAGCAGCTCAAGTACTTCATGAGGTTTGCCCTGTACCTATGAGTGTTTTAGATAAACTCAGTCCCCAAAGGTTTATTAAAAAAGTTAAACCTAAAAAACCTTATTATCAGAATAAAAAAGCGCCCTAAGGCGCTTTTTTATTCTATTGGTAATCCTGCTGTTTTCGCTGCACGCGTGCCTCCCATAAGCACCACGTACTCTCTACTACTATCAAAACCTTCTAGTTTCTCAGCAGCTCTAGGTGCTTTACTGCCACCACCACATAAAATATAAATCGGTTGATCTGCCGCAACTTCTGCTAATGCATTTTCATTGATATGGTCAATCGGCTGATTGACCGCACCTTTTAAATGTGCCTCTGCATAGGCATTTTCATCTCTAACATCCCAAATAACAGCATTATCTGGGAATTCAAATGTTGTAATTTCTTGTTTACGGATCATTGTGTCCTCCTTTTATATAAACAACACTTGGCAAATCAAGAAAACCCTCTTAGCATCTCAGATATTTCATCCACTTGTAAAGGTGCTAGATATGCCTTCTTTTGATATCGTTTCCGAACTTGAGACTTTTGAAGTCAACCACGCTGTACAAAATACACAGAAAGAGATCGCAACACGTTTTGATTTTCGTGGTCAAGATGTAACTGTTGAACTCAACGAGAAATCAAAAGAGATTAAAATCTCTACAGAAAATGATTTCCAATGTGAACAAGTTTACAGCATGCTCGAAAATCATTTCTTTAAACGTAAAATTGATATTCAAGCAATGGACCCACAAAAAGCATCTGCTTCAGGTAAACACTTTGTTCAGGTCATTAAACTCAAAGATGGTTTAGATGCCGACACTGCTAAAAAAGTAAATAAAGCCATTAAAGAAAGTGGTATCAAAGTTCAATCCTCTATTCAAGGGGATAAAATTCGTGTCAGCGATAAAAAGCGCGATACCCTACAAAAACTGATGGCTTTCTTACGTGAAGAACAGTTTGGTATTCCATTACAGTTTAATAACTTCAAAGACTAAGCAAGAATCAGACCATAAAAAAGGCGCATAAGATGCGCCTTTTTTATAATGCTATTCTTTACATATCAACCATTTCTATGCCATCTAAACGTGCGACAGTCATCAAATCTTTATCGCCACGTCCTGAAACTGTTGCAATAAGTATTTGATCTTTCGACATCGTTGGTGCAAGTTTAGAAACATATGCCATTGCATGCGCACTTTCTAGTGCAGGAATAATCCCTTCGATTTTCGTTAAATCACGAAAACCTTGTAATGCTTCGTCATCTGTAATTGGAACATATTGAACACGTTTCATATCTTTTAAGAAACTATGCTCAGGGCCTACACCCGGATAATCTAATCCCGCAGAAATACTATGTGTTTCAATAATCTGACCTTGTGGATCACTCATTAAATAAGTTCTATTGCCATGTAGCACACCCACATGACCTGCATTAAGCGGTGCCGAATGTTTACCAGTTTCCACACCTAAACCTGCTGCTTCAACACCATACATTGCAACATCGGTATCATTTAAGAATGGATAAAATAAGCCCATTGCATTTGACCCACCACCAACACATGCTACTAACGCATCAGGCAAACGACCTGCTTGGTCTTGAATTTGCTGACGAGCCTCACGACCAATAATCGACTGAAAGTCACGTACCAACTGTGGATATGGATGTGGGCCTGCAACCGTTCCAATCACATAGTAAGTACTGTCTACATTACTTACCCAGTCACGCATGGCTTCATTCATGGCATCTTTTAGCGTACGAGAACCACTTGTCACAGGAACAACTTTTGCACCGAGTAATCGCATACGGTATACATTCATTGCCTGACGTTTTACATCGTCTGCACCCATATATACAACGCATTCAATGCCCAAACGAGCTGCAATTGTTGCTGTTGCTACGCCATGCTGACCTGCACCTGTTTCAGCAATAATCCGTTTTTTGCCTGAAAGCTTGGCTAAAAGCGCTTGCCCAATCGTATTGTTTACTTTATGCGAGCCTGTATGGTTTAAGTCTTCACGCTTTAAATAAATTTGTGCGCCACCAAGATGTTTCGACCATCGCTCAGCATAATAAAGAGGACTTGGACGGCCAACGTAATAGGCCAAATCACGGTCGAATTCTGCAAGAAACTGGGCATCATTTTTCATTCTCTCATAAAGAGATTCTAAGTCTTCTAATGCTGCCATTAATGTTTCTGACACAAATCGTCCGCCATGAATACCAAAATGCCCTTTTGCATCTGGATATTGTGTGTAGTCAATCTTATTTTGCTGATCCACAATGGACTCCTTGCATAAATTTTTCTATCAGTTGATGGTCTTTTATTCCTTTACTTACTTCTACTCCACCACTTACATCAACTGCAAATGTCTGAGTAGTTTCAATTGCCTCTGTAACATTCTCAGGTGTTAAACCACCTGCCAATATCAAAGGAATATCTAAGCGAGGAAATTGAGACCAGTCAAATTGCAACCCTGTTCCCCCTTTGAGTTCAGGATGCCAAGCATCAAGTAAAATAGCACTTGCGCCTGCTTTTTGATAACGCTTTATTTCAGCAATTAAGTCTAGCTCAGGCTTAACTTGAATTGCTTTATACCACCGTTTACCAAATTGTTGAGCAATAGATACACATTGCTCTGGTGTTTCATGACCATGAAACTGCAAAACATCTAAAGTAACATGATGAAGTATGTTTCTTATTTCATCAATTTCTGCATTTACAAATAATCCCACAATTTGTACATAAGGTGGAATCATTTTTGCGATTTTTTCAGCTTGAGATACAGCAACATACCGTGGACTTGGTTCATAAAATACCAAGCCAATTGCATCTGCACCTGCATTTACCACCGCTTGAGCATCTTCTAAACGCGTAATTCCACAAATCTTCGCACGAGTTCGCATAAGTTCTTTTTCTTGCCCCAAATGATGATTGATCAAGCATAATACAAAAATGTTTCTATTGTTATTTTTAGCAAAACAATACCGAATTGCAAACGTTTTGACACCTCAAGCTCATATAATCTTTTTATCTTTGTTTTTAGACGACTCTAACAATGCAAATTATTGGTCATCGTGGTGCAAGAAACGAAGCACCTGAAAATACACTTGGTGGGTTTCGGTACTTAAAAGAAATTGGTATTACAGCTGTTGAATTTGATGTTAGACAGCTTAACGATGGGACATTGGTTGTCATTCATGATGAAAGTTTAGAACGAACTTCGGGTCAAACCCAGTCTATTTATACATCGACTTTGGCTGATTTAAAATCGCATGACCATCGCTTGAAATGGAAAGATTGGCAACAGGCTGAACCCACGCCAACGCTCGCTGAAACACTCCAAATTATTCAAGAATTCACACATATTGAAGTTGAAGTCAAAGCAGTTAGTTCCATTAATGAAGCAGAACGACTGTGCCAAAGCCTACTTAAATTACTCAATGGTTTTGAACAGCAAGTCACTATTACCAGTTTTGATGAAAAAATTCTTCGAGTACTACAACAAGAAAAATGTCATTTTAAGCGTGGATTGCTTATTGAAGAAGACACTAAAAAAGAAGCTATTGAAAAAGCACTATCTTTAAAATGTAATCGTATTGGATGGATGGATGCTCTCACAACCCAAGACATCATTGAACAAACGCATCAAGCTGGACTAAATGTCAGTGTTTGGACAGTTAATAATATTCAACGTGCACAAGAATTGAAACAATTTGGTATAGAAGGACTCATTACAGATATTCCAATGCGGATGAAAAGTGCGCTATAGTATTCGAAGCATAAATATTTAAATTAAAAGATTTTTATATTTATATTTGCCCTAATATACAAGTGTATTCTATTATATATACTCATATTTGGCGTTTAACCTTTGCGCACTGTATTTTCAAAGGAATGCTTTGGAATTTACCATCTTCTCACTTTGGGAGCGTCTCTTATGACTCCTTCGTCCCAAACGCTTAAAGCTCCGATCAATTGGACAGCCGCAATTACATTGCTCGGTACACCGATTCTGTCTATGATTGCCATACCGCTTTATGCGTATCATCATGATTTTTCATTGTCAGCATGGATTAGCCTTTTCTTCTTATTGGCTTTTAGCAGTTTAAGTATTACAGCAGGTTATCACCGCTTATGGGCACACCGTGCTTATGAAGCATCTTTACCATTAAAAATTATTTTAATGATTGGCGGTACATTTGCTATTCAAAATAGTATTTTATATTGGGCATCAGGTCATAGAACACACCATCGTCACGTAGATGATGTTGAAAAAGACCCCTACTCTATTAAAAAAGGTTTTTGGTACGCACATTTAGGTTGGATGATTCGTGATTATCCAGCAGCAGAAGCTAACTATAAAAATGCGCCTGACCTTATGAATGATAAATTGGTGATGTTTCAGCATAAATACTATGTTCCGCTTGTCATTGCTGTACACAGTATCATTTTACTGAGTGTTGGTTGGGCAGTGGGTGACATTTGGGGCGTCATTCTACTTGGTGGTTTATTGCGGCTTGTTCTTAGCCATCATGTTACCTTTTTCATTAATTCACTCTGCCATATGTTTGGTAAACGTCCTTATACCGATGAAAATACAGCACGCGATAACTTTTGGTTAGCAATTGCTACATGGGGTGAGGGATATCATAACTACCATCATATTTTCCAGTATGACTATCGCAACGGCGTAAAATGGTGGCAATATGACCCAACAAAATGGCTCATTTGGACATGTTCAAGATTTGGACTCGCGAGAAATCTCAGAAGAATTCCAAGCTTAAATATTAAAAAAGCTGAACTTGCCATGAAATTTAAATATGCCGAACAAGATCTTGCAATTTATGGACATCATGTCAGCGAAGACTTCCATAATATGAAGCACCGTATTGCACAAGAGTATGAAGCATTTACACATACACTCAATGATATGGCAAAGCTAAAAGAGCAAGAAATGCTTGCTAAAAAGCAACGTATGACTGAAAAATTGCACCAGATGGATGATAAATTAAAACTTGAGTTTCAACTCATAGAACAGCGTTTACAGCACCATAGAGCACGTTTAGAGATTATGGTAAAGAGCTTACCAAAAGCCACCCCGCCTTCAGCATAAATAAAAAGGCTGAACTTTTATAAGTTCAGCCTTTTTACATCGGCATATAAATATATTTATATGCTTAACAAAAATAATTTAAATTATTTTTGTTTTTTAAGTTCTTTTTGCAATTTTTTTACTTTGCTTTCGTGTTTAGCAATTTTTGCAAGACGTGCTTTAAGTTCTTTTTTCAAAGTTTTAACTTGTTTAGACATAAGTTACTCCTCGTTATGCATATCCGTTGACTGATGTTTTTTAATAAAACTACGGATAAATTTTCTCAATTCGCGTGCTGCACTTGTATCCAACTCATCGCATAAATCAATAAATTGATCTCGTTCAGCACTATTAATACGAATTAAAAGCTGACTGTCTTTTTTACTAGCTTTTTTTCGTTGGGGTTGATCAGTCATTGCGTATTTACCCCTAAAGCCAACAAAAAACGTATATACAATATATATACTCTGTCTATGCATGTCAAGCCTAGCATATTTTCACCTAGTCTCACGCACAACCACTCCACTATAAACAAGTGGGGTATATTAATCGATTATTACAAAAAGACGTTAGCAAATATGCTTTCTTTTATTCAGTATAAAACCTAAGAAATCGCATGAATGTGACACTTTTGTTATAGTAATAAAATGACCTAAAGGATAATTCCATGCACCTGAATTCACGTTACCCACAGCTCAATAGCAAGCTGTATCATCACCAAATGCCATCTCCCTTAAAAGGTGCGAAAGCAGGACATTTCAATGAAACTCTTGCAGATGAATTACAGTGGAGTAACGAAGAAAAACAAAATTGGGTTGCACTATGTAGTGGACAGCAAACATTTTCATCATTCCAACCACTTGCTATGGCATATGCAGGACACCAATTTGGGCATTGGGCAGGTGCTCTTGGCGATGGACGTGGCTTGCTCATTGCACAAGTTTTTAATACAAAAAAGCAGACTATAGACTTACATTTAAAAGGTGCAGGAGAAACACCTTACTCGCGTATGGGAGATGGTCGCGCAGTATTACGTTCTGTTATTCGAGAATATTTAGCAGGACATGCACTCAATGCTTTAGGAGTTCCCTCAAGTAACGCTGTCGGTTTTACAAGCTCACTTCAAGGTGTACAACGTGAAAAATTAGAACCGGGCGCAATGTTACTGCGCAGTGCCGATAGCCATATTCGTTTGGGTCACTTTGAATGGATCAATCAATATGCACCTGATTTACTTTCAGACTTTACTCAACACTGTATTTCTTGGCACTACCCTGAATGTTTAGAGGAAAGTACTCCAATTCTCGCATTTGCAAAAGCAGTCATTCAAAAAACTGCAACCCTTGTTGCACATTGGCAATTGGTTGGCTTTGCACATGGAGTGATGAATACCGACAACCTCAATATTACGGGCTCTACATTAGATTTCGGCCCTTATGGTTTCTTAGAAAGATTTCGCCCTAATTGGATTAACAACCATTCAGACCATCAAGGACGCTATACCTATGAAAAACAACCAAGTATTGCGCATTGGAATTTATGGGTATGGCTCAATCAGCTGATTCCTCTTGCCCCTGAAGGAAATAAAGAAAAATTTAAAGCTGAGTTAGCAGAATGTCTAAAAATATTTGAACCCACATTTTTAGAGGCATATAAAAAAGGCTTGGCACACAAAATGGGCTTACCTACATTTCATAAAGACAGCTTTGAATGTAGTTTAGATTTTTTAAGAATATTACAACAAGCACAGCTCGACTACACACAGAGCTTTATTGCATTACAAGAGCACAGATATAGAGATATCCGCGATGAATGCATAGATATTACAAGTTTTGACCTGTTCTTAAATAAATATCATCAGATTCGTGAACATCAAGATACTGAGCTACTCGACCAAACGATGCAACAACATAACCCTCACTACATCTTGCGCAACCATATGGCACAAGATGCAATTGAAGCCGCAGAGCGTGATGATTTTTCAGAAGTAGATCGTTTATTTAAGCTGCTTGCAAAACCTTTTACAAAGCAGCCTCATCTTGAAAAAACGTCAGACCTCACACCACCTGCAAGTGATGCACCTGAAATTTCAATCAGTTGTTCATCTTAAACTACATCTTTTCAGGATATTCAAAACGGTAGCCCACACCATACACAGCTTGAATCCATTCATGCTGTGTATCCACTTGTGTGACATCAGTGATCTTACGGCGTAAGTTTTTAATATGACTGTCAATTACTCGGTCAGCAACATCAAAACTATCAGGATTAATATGATCGAGTAACTGAGAACGAGAATATACTTGTCCCAAATGCTCTAAAAAGAGTTCAAATAAACGAAACTCTGTCGGCGTTAAATTAAGTGCTTTTTGCTTATACCAAATCCGTTGCTGTGAGGCATCTATGGTAAAAAGACCATTATCTTCAGGCTCATCTTTACGTGCTAAACGACGTAGTACCGCTTGAACACGCGCAACCAACTCTTTCGGACTAAATGGTTTACAAACATAGTCATCTGCACCCATGTTTAAACCTAAAACACGATCAATTTCTTCTGTGCGCGCAGTTACCATAATAATTGGTAAATCGGACTGTTCACGTACTTTACGACAAATGGTTAAACCATCCATCTTCGGTACCATTAAATCAAGAATCATTAAACTAGGTTTTCTTTGTAAAAAGCTTTGATAAGCCTCTTGCCCATCATGGAAAACGCTTACCTCAAAACCTGCTGCTTCTAAATAGTCTTTAACTAAACTTGCGAGTTCTACTTCATCTTCAACTAAAAAAATATGTCTCATTTATATCTTTTCCTAATCTAACTTTTTATTTAAAAAGGTTAAGGTACAGCGTAAACCTCCTAGGGGAGAATGATCAAAAGAAAGCTCACCACCAAGGGCTTGTATAATTTTTGCAGAGAGTGCTAGTCCTAAGCCAGTCCCCCCTGTTGCCCGAGTTCGCGAATCATCTACACGATAAAACCGCTCACCTAACCGTTTTAATTGATCATCTGTTAATCCTAATGGGCTATCATCTACAATCACACTCCAATATGTATCTGTCTGATGTGTATGTATATATATTTCTCCATATTGTTCGGTATAACGCACACTATTACTTAATAAGTTCACAATGACTTGCTTAAACCGATCATGATCAAGCATTAAAACTGTATGCATACCTTCAGTACGAATACGTAGATTTGCTTGCTCAAACTTGGGTCTAAAACTTTCGATCTCTTGTAATATAATTTTCCACGGATCAACTTCAGAGAAATAGCACTTCAACTGCTGTGCCTCAACTTGCGCTAAATCCGATAAATCTTGGGTAAGTTTCTTTAAACTTGAAACCTGACTCATCATGGCAGTTAAATGTGTTGGTGTGGCTTGACGAATACCATCTTGCATTGCCTCAATCTGCGCTTGTAGTACAGCAAGTGGCGTTTTTAACTCATGTGAGGTATCTGCAACCCACTGTTTTCTAGAGTTCTCATGCTGATTTAAAATAGAAGCTAAACGATTAATTTGAGTTGATAAATCTCCTAGCTCATCATTTCGTTGTACTTTTACTTTATGCTGATAATTGCCTTTGGTAAGTTCTCGAGTCGCTTGTAAAAGCTGTTGAATTGGTTTTTTAAAATAGGTCGCAAGCAATAAAGCCAACAACAAGCTAGCAAAGAAAGTGACAGCATAAATTAAAAGAAGAACTCTTTTTTGTGTACTAAAAAAACTTAAACTTAAAATATCATCCTGATCAAGTACAGGTCGTAATCCAAGATAGCCAACAATGACATCATTCACATAGATTGGTCGATATGACACAGGACCTTGTGGTGGCTGTCCAACAACAAATCTTTTTTTAGCATCGTATAAAGATAATCGAGAACTTAAACCAAAGCGGTCAGGCATTGGAATAAATTTCTTAGTCATTGGCTCATCATTGAGTAAATCTTCTTTTGTATCTGGAGTTTGGTCTTGAATACCACGATCGCCACTATCATCTACATTTGGTGGGACATACTTCGGTCGACTAAACAGGGCAAAATTGTCTTGTAAAGGAAATTTTAACCCCTCAAAAGGTTGATATTCCGAGGGAAGATTTTCTTGCATTTGTCGAATTTCACTTTCAGTTAATGCCTGTTTTTTTATATGCGGGGCTTTTTGCTCTAATCCTGTTGGAATATTTAAAATTGTATTTTCTTTAAAGTAACGTTGCTGAAAAGCAATATCATACTGCCTTCTTAGCCATGTACGTGATAGCCGATCAAAGTCATCTGGCGCAGGGTGTCCCTCAACTTGTAAAATCTGTGCTTGTATTGCATTTCCCCAGTCATGATAAATGCTATAAATACCTGCTAAATTTTCAATTAAGTGATCAAGTTTCTGCATTTCTACGTCAGCAACGTACTTGGCAAAGTTCTGCTTCATTGTCCACTGAAAGACACCTAAACTTACAGTCGTTATAATCACTGTTGTTAGCAGTACCGTTGAAAACAAACGTAAAGCTATTGGAATACGTCTATTTCTTAACGATTTTTTAGTATTTTCTTTCTTTACCATGACTATGCGCGAACACCTACATCAACAGTCTTTATCTTATTAATATCTTAATTATAACTTATAAAATTGCGCTTAATATGAAGCTCATCTGCTATTTCACCAAGATAGCAAATAAATTAATATTTTAAATATTAGGCAAGTGTAAAAAATTTACTTATGCTATAGCCAGAAAGATCAAAATGAGAGAATTCACCCATGAGTGATCAAATACCTAATCGGCATCGTATAGAAACAAAGTTAGATAAAATTGGAAATTTTGCAGTTGAGTTATTTCATTATCTTGCCTTATTTATTATCGGCTGCCTTATCGCATGGTCAGCCGTACATACAACCATTAATATATTTACAGAAAAGCCATATGCATCTATAGATGATATATTGTTACTTTTCATATACTTAGAGCTAGGGGCAATGGTGGGAATTTACTTTAAAACCAACCATATGCCAGTACGTTTTCTTATTTATATTGCAATTACCGCACTCACTCGATTACTCATTTCCGTTATTCAACATGACCATCAGGCAGATTTCGGATTGCTCATCGTTTCAGGTGCTATTCTCATTTTGGCAATTGCCATATTTATTGTGCGCTACGCATCTTGGCACTATCCTTCTATCATTAAAGAGAAAAACTCTGCACCACGCCATTTAAATCCTGAAGACGATGAACTTGCATAAAATCAGACAAATCAAAAAAGCGGTAAAAATACCGCTTTTTTATGCTTTAAAATGTAGAAATACCTGACCACTCTAAGAAACGATATAGCCAATACTTCAACTTCGATGAGTCTTGATAGGTTTCATAGCCAACACTCATTTGTTGACCATTTAGATTTGACCACTCAGTATTAAAGTAGTTTTCCGCATCTTTAAAAACTTGAAGCTCATTTGAACCAACGACTCTTAAATCAGTTTCTAAATTATAGTTCTTTAAATTACGTGCTGTGAAATTTGCCGACCCTAAAATCATTTCACTTTGCGTCGTACCTTGTTTAATAATGAGCTTACTATGACATTGCTCGCCATGCGTATCACACCATCGAATATCAATACCTGCATCATGCAATTCCATTGCGACTTGACGGTTTGGCATTCCCGCTTTTTGATGTCCAAAAGCATCTTTATTCGGATCTAATAAAATACTTAAATGAACACCGCGCTGATGCGCTGCCTTCAATGCATCAATTACCTGACGTTCAGATAAATAGAACATTGCCATTTGAATCGTATCGCCCCGTTGGCTTTCATTAATAAGATGAAGAACAGCATCGTAGATTGCTTTTTCTGTAAGCACTTGCGCCTGAGGTAAATTAGGATTGTTATTTTCACCACCTATAAGCACAGCAGGTAATGTACCACCAGACATTTGTGCAACTGGCTGCTCTGTATTTAATACATCCACAGCACTTGCTCCTTTAACAACAAGTGCAACATTATCATGTCTTGAACTTCCCGCATGAATATTTTGCGATGTTACCAAAGCCTGCCATCCTTCTGGCGTATCTACAACTAAGGTTTTTCGATGATTTGCCTTAAAGTTAAATAGATCAAGGTAACTACGTACAGTCACCTTTTCTTGAGTGAAGGGGCTAGACAACCACCCTTTTTGATTATTATTTCCTAAATTCTGACAACATAGATACCAAAGTCCCGACCAAGCAGGATTAGAAGCCCGTAAAGGTGTCAAATTTGTTTCAATTAAATCGACTCCTGCACGGCGTAACTTTACATATTGTTCTGGTAAAAAACCGCCATACATCGAGTTAATTGGATCTGTCAGTATCGTAATTGAACTATTTGGTTGTAAAGCTCGCTTCCTCACCAAAGCATCAACCAGTTCTTGCGTAAGCGCTCGTTGCTTCTCTTTAGACTCACCAACCTCATCATTCAACAAAAACATATCAAGGACAATTGTTGTTTTTGCACTATTAATCATTTTTAACATTTCATCAAAAACTTGATGCTTTTGTTCTTGCTTCCCCTGTGCATTTATATATGTCTGATCAGATAAGAACTGTACGTCGGTATGGCGTAAAGCCCCTGTATAATCTAATCCATTAGGCATCGGTTTTACAGTATGATAAACAGCAGATAAGACATAACCCACCAATAAAATACCTGCAATCAATAATGTATACTGCTTTTTAGAAAAATGAAGTTTATGATGAATTCTTTGTAAAATACGCATATTAAAAAACCTAACCTTATGTTTTTAGGCTAGGTTTTCTAATCATTTTTTTCAAGCTTATTTTCGTGAAATTTTAGAAGCTAAAATCTACACCAACTGTAAAGTTGCGGCCAATTTGAGGTACATTCGCAATAAATGACTCATGTTGGTAAATTTTGCTATCTAACAAGTTGTTTGCTTTAGCATATAATCGATACCCTGTATTTTTTGGTAACGCGCCACTGTATGCAAAACCTAAATTAAGCATATTATAGCTTTGCCCATCTGTTTCATAGCTTGCAATATCATCTTGCTTAAACACATGGTAGTACTCCGCCGAACCTGTATATCCATCGCCAAAGTCTGCATTTACACGTGCGCCCAAACGACCACCAGGTATACGTGGTGCATTACCTGCATCATCTAACTTACCACGTACATAATCCCCAAACAAACCAACAGTATAACGAGGTGAAAGCATATAACTAATATCACCATCTACACCATAGAAGCGTGCTTGTGACTGTGTATATTGAATTAAGCGAAAATCTTGATAACGATCTAACGTATTGGCATAAATAAAGTTATCGAACCAATTATGGAATACACTTACATTATATTTTAAACGGTCATTGTCAAAGTGAAAACCAAGCTCAACATTATTTGATTTTTCTGTGTCTAAATTATCACTACCTAGCTCATAGGTATTGGTCGCCATATGTTTACCATTAGAGTATAACTCTTGTGCCATAGGTAAACGTTCTTGATGCGATGCTGTTAAAGACAATTTATAGTTTGGAATAAACTCCCAATCTGTTGAACCTGCAACCGAATATGCAGTCCCTTCAAAGTTTTTTGCATCAGGATTAATACTTGCACGCTTCACATCAATATTCTGATGGTCTATGCGAGAAGAAACTTGGAAATGAAGTTCATTCCATTGCTTTTGCTGTAGCGCAAATAAGCTATAACGTTTGGTATTGGTCGGATCCATTAACGCTTCATCACCACCAATCGTGAGCTTTTGCTGCGTATACTGTGTACCAAACTGCCCTTTCCAACCTGCCCATGCTTCATTGTCTAATGTTATGCGCGCATCCGTACCACGGCTTTTAAATGTGGTATCAGGTGTATCACCATCCATTTCTTGATGTTGGTAATCTGTATAAGTCGCTTGTGCTGCAAGTTTAGAAAAGCCTGCAAATGGGTTATTAAGTTCTGTCTTAAAGCTATAACGTTTCTCTTTTAAGTTAATCCATGACAATGCACCATCATCATCTTCAGCAGCATGCCCACAAGAGTCTGCTGTAAAGCCTGTTTTAGCTGCATTTATCTCGCATGCACCATATGCTGCATTATCCCCCGGAATGCCATAGCGGTCATGACGCTCACTATAAGAAATACCTGTAAAGCCACGATCATAAATCCAAGATAACCCCGCATTATAATCATGTGATTTTGCAAATGTACTGTCTTCGCGGCGGTCTGTACTTTGTAAATCTTGCGGTAAAATATAGTTATTCGCATTGCGTGTTAAACCGCCCACACGTAATGCAACTTGGCTCCCCAAGCCAATTGTTGCATTACCTGAGTACAGCATATCGTCACTTCCTGTGTTATAACGTGCCCCCACACGCCCCTCATATCCTTTTTCAGGCATTTGTGTTGGTATTTTATTATCTACAACATTAATCAAACCGCCCACAGAGCCTGCACCATACAATAATGCTTCTGGGCCTTTTAGAATTTGAATTTCCTGAGCTGAATTTGGATCGACAGTAACAGCATGGTCTGGAGAAACTGAAGATACATCTAAAGCATCACCACCATTTTCTGTAATTTTTACACGTGCACCATCTAATCCACGAATTACAGGACGGCTTACGCCTCCCGTATACTGTGCAGAATAAACACCTGATTGACCATTAAGTGCATTACCAATAGTAGTCGCACCTTCTAAAAGCTGTTTTTGCTGAACGATATGGTCACCCGCAGTCGTATCTAAAAGTGAACTAGGTGTTTTTTCAGCTTTTAACTCAATAGATGGCAGTTTATCTACCGCAGCATTATTAATTTGTTCTGCCATAACAGTTTGTACTGCAATAGACAAAAAGGAAAATACAAATAGACGACCTTTTAAATACATAACCACTATCCAGTTTATTTTCTGTTATGTTATAACATATTTTAGCAATTACAAGGTATTTTTCACGGAAGTTTTTGTTTTTACTGAAATAATATATTTTTAAATAAAATATATATAATAAATATAATGTGAATTGTTTATTATCTGAAACATGATTAAATCTCTATTGAGTTTGATTTTTTTAAAGAATATACTTTTAGATATATTCAAAAGATAAACACCAATCAAAAAATTAAATTATCTTTTTTTTAAAAAAATGTGACATATATCAATATACCATTCAATTACAACAATAAAATTCCAATTCGTAAAAGAAAAAACCTATAAAATTACTATTGTTTTATCGGCTATTTCATTGTAAAAATAGAGAGCAATAAGTAACACTTTGATGTCTAAAACAAACACAAAAAGGCATAGTGATAATATGAAAACGATAGCTATACACTTAAGTACAAATCCGACTTTTGTTACCGACGAGGTTGCTTATATTCAAGCAGTTGGTGGAGAGTTTCTATTTGTATTTTCTGAAAAAAGACCCACGAACTTAAACCCTAAAGATGCTCACTTAGATACCAAGGTATATGTAGATGGCAAACTTGGAAAATTATGGGCATGGAAAAAATACTCATGGAAAACGAAACTCATTGTCTCCACATAAAAATTTACAGTGCAAATATTATTGAATTATTTTAATAATTATAACCAACATAAAGCATTTAAAACGATTTATAAACTGATTAACTTAAATTGTACTCTTTACAGACGGTCACATATGAAGTACATCATAAATTATTACTAGCAACACATAAATGTATAACCAAATAACTTGTGCTGATGAAACTAACATGAGGTTTTTTGCCTACCCCCTTGAGCCAACGGCTTGAAGTGGGCATAATTGAGTGTTTCCAAGTAGTAAGTGTTAACTTACTTAAATAATTTTCACAAGTTTTAAATAATAGAAGTTGGACTAAGTACGCCATGATGCGAACTCATTACTGCGGCTCACTCACAGAAGCCCAAATTGATCAAACAGTTACACTATGCGGTTGGGTACACCGTCGCCGCGATCATGGCGGTGTCATCTTTCTTGATATGCGAGATCGTGATGGTCTTGTACAAGTTGTTATTGACCCTGATACCCCAGAAGCATTTGCCACAGCAGATAAAGCACGTTCAGAATTTGTATTAAAAATTACAGGTCGTGTTCGCCGTCGCTATGAAGGTACAGAAAATGCCAATATGGTGAGTGGTCAAATTGAAGTTTTAGGTAAAGAGATTGAAGTTTTATCTGCTTCTGAAACACCTCCATTCCCATTAAATGATGAAAACATCACTGTTTCAGAAGATGTTCGTCTAAAATACCGTTTCTTAGATATTCGTCGTCCTGAAATGCTTGAACGATTACGTTTCCGTTCAAAAGTGACGAACCTCATTCGTAACTATCTAGATAACCATGGCTTTTTAGATGTAGAAACACCAATTCTAACTAAAGCAACACCTGAAGGTGCACGTGACTACCTCGTTCCAAGTCGTGTATCTAATGGTAGTTTCTATGCCTTGCCACAATCACCTCAGCTATTTAAGCAATTACTCATGGTTGGTGGTATAGACCGCTACTATCAAATTGCTAAATGCTTCCGTGATGAAGACTTACGTGCAGACCGTCAGCCTGAATTTACCCAAATCGATGTTGAAACATCATTCTTAAATGATGATGAGATCATGGATTTAATGGAAGGCATGACTGTTAAAATGTTTAAAGAGCTACTAAATGTTGAATTTAGTAAGTTCCAACGCATGCCATACAGCGAAGCAATGCGCGATTATGCTTCAGATAAACCAGATTTACGTATTCCGTTAAAACTGGTTGATGTTGCTGACTTAATGCAAGAAGTAGAATTCAAAGTATTTGCAGGGCCTGCAAAAGACCCTAAAGGTCGTGTTGTTGCACTACGTGTACCAAATGCAGGCTCACTCTCTCGTAGCCAAATCGATGAATACACGAAATTCGTTGGTATTTATGGTGCAAGAGGTCTTGCGTACATTAAAGTTAATGAAATTGAGAAAGGCATTGATGGTCTTCAATCTCCTATCGTTAAATTCATTGAACCAATTGTAATGCAACTTCTAGAACGCGTTGGCGCAGAGAATGGTGATATCGTATTCTTTGGTGCAGATAAGGCAAAAGTTGTAAATGATGCAATGGGTGCGTTACGTGTTAAAATTGGTCATGATCTAAATCTTAAAACATGTGAATGGGCACCTCTTTGGGTGGTTGACTTCCCTATGTTTGAAGAAACTGATGATGGTAAATGGACATCTGTTCACCACCCATTTACATTGCCAAAAAGCAGTGTAGAAGACGTTAAAAATAACCCAGGTGAAGCATTATCTGTTGCTTACGATATGGTTCTAAACGGTACAGAAATTGGTGGTGGATCTTTACGTATTCACACTCTAGAAATGCAAAAAGCTATCTTTGAAGCATTAGGCATTTCTGATGAAGAAGCAGAAGATAAATTCAGCTTCTTATTAAATGCGCTTAAATTTGGTGCGCCTCCACATGGTGGTTTAGCATTTGGTTTAGACCGTCTTGTTATGCTAATGACAGGTGCAAGTTCTATCCGCGATGTCATCGCATTCCCTAAAACAAAAACAGCTGAATGTCCACTAACAGAAGCACCTGCTCCTGTTGAAGCAACACAGCTTCGAGACTTAGGTATTCGCTTACGTGAACAACCTAAAAAAGAGTCTTAAAAAGTAAATAAAAAACCCTGCTTTGCAGGGTTTTTTATTAATTGTGCTTCATCTTTCTGAGTGGCATAATATCTAACTCAATTAATAGGGAGCTCATTCTATGGCTATGCGCCCAGCAGTACGTCGTCGTGCATTGGTCATCATTGTATTTTCTCTAGTACAGTGGTGTATTATGAACTATATTATTCATAATGAATTATTCAATATGACCACTTACCAACGCATTCTATATTTCTGTGTAAGTAGCTTATCGGCAGCTTTACTCATTTTTGTTTCCTTTATCTATATGGTATTAAAAGGAAATGCAGATATCCATAAAAACTAAATAGATGTCATATCTGTATTAAAAGTAATTTCTAAAAGCAACTATCAAATAAATCCTTTTATTCACATAGTTTGCTTTTCTACTTTATAGACTATCAACCTGCATGCAACCACTAAAAATCTTTCGTTACCTCCCACTTTCATTACTACAAAGTGTTGCACGTGCTTGTGCATGGTGGATTAATAAAACACCTGAAAAGGGAATGCTTCGTAAAGTTCTCATTAATTTAAAACTTGCATATCCACAACTCAGTGAGGGTGAGCGCGAACAGCTTGCAAAAAGAAGTGTCATTAAACAATGCTTATCTTATGCTGAGTTTATGAAGTGCTGGGCAATGCCTCCTCAGTGGAGTGTCGACCAAGTAAAAAAAGTTCATCATTCAGATGTACTAAAAAAGGCGCTTGCCGACCCAAGAGGAGCTCTGATTATTACTCCTCATTTAGGAACATGGGAAATCATGAATGCATGGGTACACCAATATGGTGAACCTACTATTATGTACAAGCCAATTAAAGAAAAAATAATGAATGACTTTGTGCTTCATTCACGAGAAGCATTAAAGTCCAAACTTGTACCCACGGATGCAACAGGGGTAAAGCTTCTTTTTAAAAACCTGAAACAAGGCGGATTTAGTGTCATTCTACCAGATCATGTCCCTCATCCTTCTGGTGGTGTCATTGTTCCATTTTTTGGCATACATACACTCACAAGTACACTCGCAAGTAAAATGGCACAAAAAACACAATGCCGTTTGGTTGGACTAAGTTGTTTTCGTATGGATAATGAAGAAGGATTTGAAGTATATTGCGATGCGCTTGACGCTCCTGATCTTTATAATAAAAATATTGATATCGCAACAACAGCAATGAATACAGCTATTGAGGAAATGATTAACCGCTCACCGAGTGATTATATGTGGGGTTATAAGCGTTTTCGCCATGTGCCTGATATTAAGGATGTTTACAAGTAGATAAAAGCAAAGCTTGATTACCCATTCACTATATACAATAATAATATATTTAAAGCACTATTTAGCTTTATTTTATGTCAGTGATATGGGGAATCCAACTGTGGATACATCGAACATTACCTTATGCTTAACTATAGGCAGGCGACCAGAGCTACTACAGCAAACTTTGGTAAGTCTTTTTAAACATGCGTATTTCAAACATATTATTGCAATTAATGACTTTGGCGATAGAGAAACAAATGATGTTTTTAAAGCATTATGCCCTCATGGCCAGCTTATCTGTTTAGAAAAGCAATTAGGTCATCATAAAGCCGTAGACTATATGTACAGTCATGTAAAAACTGATTATATTTTTCATTGTGAAGATGATTGGCATTTCAATCAGCTCCCCGATTTATCTAAAATTTTAAATACCTTAGATATCTATTCAGATATGGCAGGCATCTGTTTACGTCATTATAATGATATGTATATTCCTTCCGAACGAAAACATCTTATCAACTATAGAGAAAATTTTGGTGTAAAACTCTGTACTTTAAAAAATGTCCATCCAAAATGGTATGGTTATAGTTTTAACCCACACCTTGTTAAAACCAGTTTATGGCAAGATATTGCTGGCAAGTTTCAAAAATTTAGAAAAGAAAGAAATATTTCAGTTTATTTAAGAAAAAAAAATCGGTTTATGTTTTACCTTACAGAAGGTGGATGTCATCATATTGGACATGATCATAGTCTTGTAAATCCAAAAACAAAACAGAATAAATTTAGTTGGCTATTGAAATTGAAGTTTAAAAAACTATCCTTCGACAATTCACTCTAAGCTATAAACAACACTCAACTTTATAGCACATTCAAAATAATGTAAGATCAGCTCAGGCATAACATGATCTAAATAACTGCTAGTTATATGAAAAAGTACTTAATTACCATTGAAGAAACCAACAGTCCTCGTTTAAAACAATTTTTTGCTCAATCATGTTTTAATCAACTACAAAATGATTTTTCTTCATTTGGTATTATTGGAAACAACTTAACTGTTAAAGAGTATTTTAGTCGTGCCGTTAGCAATCGCATTTGTCCTCTCACTCCTGGTGAACTTGGCTGTGCTCTTTCTCATCTGTCCGCACTACAAGACTTCTTAGAGTCAGATGATGAGTATGCTGTCATATTTGAAGATGATGTAATTGAGACCCTGACACTAAATTTGGATGAACTTGAAAAGAAAGTTAAAGCATTAGATTTAAGCTCAGGCTTTTTACTCAGCTTGGGTGGTATACAAATGGGTATTTGTTATAAAGTTAGAGGAAAGCTACTTCAAAAGAAGCTATACGAAAAAAATATATTAAAAGTTGATCCTGACTTTTTACAGTATTTGGTTTATGCCTATGCTTATATTGTTGATAAAAAAATGGCTCAACTGCTGCTCCAACATCATGGTGAACAACCCAAAATTTATGACCACTGGTATCCTATTTTAAAATTAGATCCAACCGTAAATTTCTATGGTACATTCTTATTCGATCATCCTAAAATGTCTGATGATATTATTTCTAAAAGTTACCTTGAGCAAGAACGCCTACAAGTCTATAAAAGAAAAAGGCCTCGTCAAAAGTTTTTTCAATACATCCGTAGAAAACTCAAACGCTATACCCTAGATAAGTTTAAATAAACCTACTGAAATCAGGATAAATTCATACTATGACGTTTATGACGCAGTGCAAATATAAACCCTAAAAAATCATATGTATGAATCCTTCACAGTATCACTCAGCTTACTTTAGACTTTCTTAGTAGATATATAAAAAACCACTTTATAGCTCCGATTGGGTGATGTGTTTTCCATAAAATACGTGCATATTTTCTTGCTGGCTTATATCCTAAGGAAGGTTTCAAATTTAGATCTGCCCATGGAGAAGCCCAAAGATATTTTATATAATTTATATTAAAATCATGCGCTAAATGCCATGGCTTTACAGCACCCGTATAGTGAATAAAAACCTTCCCTTCATCTTCAGCATTTACATAGTTAAACTTATTATTTAAAAATAAGACTTTGTTATTAAAAATAATATTTAAAACATCCTGATCAGGATATTTATAATCATCCTTATAAATTAACTGCATAAATTGCTTAAATGTATTTTCTTTTTGCCAATTTCTTATATTTATGAGCATAACACCAGAGTCAAAATAGCCAGTATTATTTAGATCTAGCCCAATATTTTTTAAACATTCTTCACTTTTAATATCTTTGACCGTAGCAATACAATAACGACTAATATCTATTGTCAATAACTCATCTATTTTACCAGTACATAAGATATCCGCATCAAGATAAAGTACGCTATCAAGTGTTTTACTTAATATTTCGACAATAGATAACCGATAATAAATGGCATCATTAAAGTGTTGTTTGACTTGGCAACGCTTATATATGTCTTTATTCAGGATATAAAAATCAATCGATATATTAGGATAAGATTTTTCTAAATCAGTAAACTTTTCCTTACCAATAATATCTTTATCACTTGTAAACACATGAAATCTAATATTCATATGACTATTATTTTTAATAATAGAGTATATCGTAACACCACAATAATTAAGATACTGACCATCCACAGCAAATGCAATATCTATACTCGGATGATGAATAGACCTCTGAGATGATATCTGTTCCAGCAAAAAACTTATTCATTCCTCAAAAAATATGAATTACTTAAAATCTACTTTTCGTGCAAAAAGAAAGTTGTGCAGTTGTAAAGGTAATCGTGCAACCTCTTTTTTTATTTTTGCAAAACCTTTAGCTTTATATGTCTTCATACGACTATGACGCTCATCTAAAAGTGAGCTTTTTAAACAGCATTCATTATTCTTTATTTTATTCAGCTCTAGCTCTTGAATACACAAAGCAGGTACCAACTGACACACAGCCTGAGGATTTTCTTTTAAGTACAACTCAAATATCATATGATCAAGCGGTAATATTTTATGATAGTTTTGGACAAATGCTAAAAGAGATTTAGCCCCTGCCAATGAAAGAATATAGCCTGCTGCGCCTAAATTAATGCCTTTCAAATAGAATAAATCCCTACTATCTAACGGTTTAACTTGAGCACCAAGAACAACTTTAGGCGTAAATGCTTCAAGTTTAATCACTTCTAGTTTTTCGGGAATCCACTCATAACGTGTTAGAAATTGTGCTGAATCTTTACCTAAGAAAATATCATCTTCAAAAATAGTAATATATGGTAAGTCTAGATCAATCGCTTGTTGCCACAAATTAAGATGACTCATAAAACATGCAACTTCACCTGCTGTTAGAAGCTGCTCATCTATTTTCAAACCCATTTTTTTTGCTTGTATCACAGCAAGATCAGGTGTAATTGCATTAAAGAACTCAAAAGGTATTTTTTGCTTTGAAAACTCTGCAGTGATATGTTCACGGCGCTTCTGCTCCGTTTGCAAACTAATGACATAATTATTCATTACCAATTACCTTATGAATCAATCTAACTTAAAGCGATCTTTATCTAACATAATCTCTCTGCGCTTAAACTTTAAAATGCCAGCGAGTTGATGAATACCCAAATATAGTTGTTGCATCACTCTATTTTTTTTATATTTCAATCGAGATGTAAAGGAAGCAGCATCCTGCTTAACATGATTATTTTTAATGAGTCCAATCACTGAACCATGCATAACACCAACATCAACCCCATACATGTCTGCTTTATCACTTTGGATTAAAGCAGCGGGCTCAATTTGATATGCGTTTAAGGTATAACAGCTATAAATAAACTCATCAGCCAATTTTGGATAAGAGGCTTCTAAATAATTTAATAATTTCTGAGCACCACTTGGAAATAAAATATAGCCGCCTGTTCCACTGCGGTCTTGATACAATTCAAACAATTGATAATCCGTTGCAACAATTGCGAACTTTTCTTTTGCAACCATCTTTTTACGCCCATGTACTTCTAAGTTCACAAAATCAATATGATGAAGCTGTGCAATATCATCAATAATTTGTTTTAAATCACGAACAAGTACAGCATCATCTTCTAAAATAACGCAAGGCTTTCCTAACTCAATGACCGCTTGCCAAGCTTTTTTATGACTCAAAAAACAAGCCAACTCAGACTGCTTCATTGGACGTTGACCATTAAAAGCCAATCTTTCATAATCTTGTGTGGAAATTTCTTGAATAGAAACAGCAGGCAATCTTTCAAAGGTTAAACCCAACTTAGTAAACTGCTGTTGTTGTTGCTCTAGACGGTCTTCGCACTGATCTAAATTAATAATTAAAATATTCAATGAAATTACTCCACACCATCTTTATCATTTTGCTCGTGCCACAACATAAGATACTTATCTAGTGTATAGCCCATCGTTGCAATGGCAAAAATAAGCCCATAACCTTTAGTACGGTATGCAGAACGAAAAATATACTCTCTGCAAAATGAAACAAATGCCCTTAAAAATGCACTGATAAGCCAAATTGATTTTTTTCGAGCAGCATTTTGCTGTGCCCATTGATGACTATAATGAATATTCTTAAGTAAAAAGTGATACAAGCTATCATTGGTATGGTGATACAAAATACCTTCTAATACTTCTCTTCTCGCAGATTTTCGGTCTAATGACTCATGTACCTCTGCAGGACTAAATTCAAATTCAGTACGTGCATACAAACGGTCGTAAGCATCAAAGTATCCTTGACGAACCACTCGACCACAAAAGTAATCTCTTCTATTGAGTGCATAGACAATACCTGTTTCTACAGGTTGCTGTAATACATTTAAAACAGCTTGTCTTAAATCATTATCTAAGCGCTCATCTGCATCTAATACAAGAATATAATCAGAGGTTGCATAAGATTGTGCAATTTGGCGTTGCTTCCCAAAACCGTGCCAATCTCTATTTTCATACCACTTCGCACCATAACCTTGTGCAATTTCTTGCGTATTATCTGTACTGCCTGAATCAAGTAAGATAATTTCATCGACTAAATCTTTGACTGTATCCAAACACGCCGCGAGATGTCGTGCTTCATTTTTCACAATCATTACTAAAGATACTGTCGATTGCTTTACCTGCGTATCTAAAACTGTTTGTTGTTCAGTTTCAATCCGTGACTGTTTAAAGGCTTGCTCTGCCTTATTTTCGGCAAGATCATATAAAATGGCATATTTATTAAAAGTATACTGAGAAAATAAGGCAGCATAAAACAGCCCATATTTACCCATTAGAAAACGACCATCTACAATATACTGTTTAAAAAAAGCCCAAAAAGAACGAATAAATATAGATGATACAGATACGCTTTTTCCTTTTGGAAAGCGATCTTCTGCCCAAGCCTTCGCATAAGAGAGTCTTTTATCTAACCAGAATAATGGTGTATCTGCTGTGTGATGTAATAAAAACCCTTCTAGCTTTTTACACACGGCATTGTTGAGCTCTACAGACTCATGTACAAGATTATCATTATATTGGAAGCTTTTAGGATATAAACGCCAGTGTGCTTTTAACGGCCAATATGGGTTATCTATCTTATGCCCAAAAATACAGTCAATACGTTTAATACCATAAACTACATGTTCGGGTGGATTATGTATTGCTTTTAAAATACTATCTCGCAAATCAGGTGTAATTTCTTCATCTGCATCTAAAGCGAGAATCCAATCTCCTGTCGCATATTGTTGTGCAATTTGGCGTTGCTTCCCGAAGCCCGGCCAGTTGGCATTACAATACCACTTCCCACCTGCTTGCATTACAAGCTGCTCACTATGATCTGTGCTGCCTGAGTCGAGTACAATCAACTCATCAATCCAACCATAAAGTGCAGGTAGACTTTTTTCTAAATTTTTAGCTTCATTTTTTACAATCATGACCACACTTAAACGGTATGGTCGAGATTGCTGATTGATTGCAGTGATTGAGTCCTTCATTACTGCCACGCGTCTTTAATCCAATCTGATGGTAAAACATAGCGATACCACTTCCCACCCGTTCCATTAATCGCATCAGGTGGATTAATTTCCCCATGAAAAATAATTACTTTTACACCCGTAGGTTTAATGGGTGGCTTAAAATAAGCAAAGGGTATTTTATGTAGGCAATGATATTTATAGCTTTTACACCAACTATCAGGCCAATACGTTAACGTACCATGCTGATCGATAAACCATGATAGATAAGCCTGTTCATTACGGAACTTCTGTCTAATTTCATCAAAGTTTTTTCTAAAATAAGGTAAAATTTCTGGAAATGCACCGATTTTAAAACGATAAACTGAGCTATTTCCTGTAATACGCCAAGGTCGTTTCCAATCATGAATAATTAGAAAATCACCTTCTTGTTGAAAAAAGCAATCGATATTGTCGACAATAACCACATCTAAATCTAAGAATAGTGCATTACCTTTTAAACCATATAAATCAGGCTCAAATGTAGAAAGTTTATTCCAACCACGTTCAGGGCTACCTTCAGGTAAATCTAAAGGTGGGATTGGGTAACACTCTACTTCAGGTAAGATGCCTTCAGAAATATCTGTCAGACAAACCATTTTAAATGGCAAGGTTAAATGGCGTTTCACCATGTTATATAAACGATTCACATATTCAGCACCATATTTTGTGCCCCATTTCATACACAAAATGATATTTTCTGGCACTTCCTGTGCATCTGACTTTTGAGAATCTAACATGTTACGCTACCTATTGTTCATAGCCAGTCATCTGACGACAACGCGATTTTAGCATAAAGCCCATAAGGCAGATATAAAAAAGGCGAACTTCATCGTTCGCCTTTTTTCCAAACATTCAAATTAGTTCACATAAGTTAACCAATGTTCATATTTTGGATTTTTACCTTGTACTGCATCAAAGAAAGTTTTTTGCAATTCAGTTGTAATAGGACCACGCTTACCTTCACCAATTTGACGGTCATCATATTCACGAATTGGTGTTACTTCTGCCGCCGTTCCTGTAAAGAATGCTTCATCTGCAATATAGAATTCATCACGTGTAATACGGCGCTCTACAACTTCATACCCTAGATCTTTAGCAATCGTAATGATTGTCTGACGAGTAATTCCTTCAAGTGCACCGCCTGCCAAATCTGGTGTATGTAATACACCATCTTTAATGAGGAATACATTTTCACCTGAACCTTGGCATACAAATCCTTGCGGATCCATCAGCATTGCTTCGTCATAACCAGCTTGAGCAACTTCTTGGTGTGCCAAAATAGATACAGTGTAGTTACCACAAGCCTTTGCTTTACACATCGTCACGTTTGGATGGTGATGTGTAAATGAAGAAGTTTTAACACGAATACCTTGTGCCATTGCTTCTTCACCTAAATATGCACCCCAACCCCATGCAGCAACAGCAGCATGAATTGAGTTATCTGTCGAAGCAATACCTAGCTTTTCAGAGCCAATCCAAATAAATGGACGTAAGTAACATGAATTGAGTTTGTTCTCACGTACGACATCAATTTGAGCTTGTTCTAAAGTCGCTTGGTCATAAGTAACTTTCATCTGATAAATCTTTGCAGAGTTCAGTAAGCGTTTAGTATGATCTTTTAAACGAAAAATTGCTGGACCTTTTGGCGTTTCATAAGCACGTACACCCTCAAAGACACCCATACTGTAGTGTAGTGTATGTGTAAGGACGTGAACTTTTGCATCACGCCAATCAATTAACTTTCCATCTTGCCAAATAAAACCATCACGATCAGCCAAATTCATGGCACACACTCCAAATTTCTACATTATTATTGACTGTCCAACGCATTTCCTGCAGTTGGATCAATTAGTTTTTGCCACAATTTGCAAACGATCTCGCGGGTGTCTTGCCAATCCGTTGCTTGAACTTGCATGTTTTTATTTGCAAGGGCTAAACGGTGGCTTTCGGCTCGTTCGCTCAGGTAAGCTTGAATCAAAGCCTGCGCTTCGGCATTGGATAAATTGCCAAGTCTTGCAGCATCTTCTAAGATTCGAACATTGTCAGAGTAGCGGGCGAGATCGGGTTTCGTCCCACTCCATGCCAACACCATATACTGTGCCATAAATTCAATATCAACGATACCACCTGCATCCTGTTTTAAATGAAAAATACCAGATTTTTTTTCTGTCTCATTTGAACCAAGATGGTCTTTCATCTTTTGGCGCATCTTTAATACTTCATCTTGAACAACTTTTGTGTCTCGCACTTGGGTTAATACTTGACTACGGATCACTTCAAAGGCCTTTCGTAATACTTCATCGCCTGCGATAGAGCGTGCTCGTACCAATGCCTGATGTTCCCATAACCACGCACTTTTTTCCTGATACAAACCATAGGCACGTAAACTCGTCACCAATACACCGGCTTCTCCCGAAGGACGAAGACGCGTATCAATTTCATAAGCTCGCCCATCTAAAGTTTGCGTAGTCATAAGTGACATAAACTTTTGTGCAACTTTTAAAGCAAATTCAAAACCTGTAATTTGTTTTAAACCATTGGTATCTGTTTGCTCTTCTAAGTCATGAATAAATACAAGATCTAAATCTGAGCCATAACCCAACTCAATACCACCAAGCTTGCCATAGCCAATAACAATGAATCCTTTGGTATCCAAAGTACATCGCTGTCCATTTTTAAGAACAGGAAAACCAAACCGATCTGCCACTGCGCGATATGCCAAATGCAATGTAGTATCAACACTCACTTCTGCAATATCCGTCAGTGCATCAGACACCTTCATTAAAGGACTTTCAGCCAAGACATCACTTGCTGCCACAGCCAATACATGGCTTTTTTTAAATAAACGAAGCACACGCATTTGATCTTCAATCTGATCCGCTTCTACACGTAAAAGTTGGTGTCGCATCGCATCTTGTAAATCGAGCCGAGTTGGTAGCTCAAAATCCATTGAGAGAAAATCATCCAACAGTACAGGGTATTGTGTTAACTCCTCACAAATCCAAGGACTGACCACAGCCATTTTAATCAGTCGCTGCAATGCGCCTTTACTCTCTACAAGCATAACTAAATATACCGTACGTCTCAGAACAGACTCAATAAGTGGCATTAAACGCAACAATGCACTTTGTGGTTTTTCTGACTGTAAAACAAGCTCAATAAAAGTTGGCCAAAATGCTTTTAAACGGTCCAATGCTTGAGCAGGTAATTTCTTTACGGCATTACTTGACCAAAACTCATGAACAAGTTGTCGTGCAGATTCATCTAAATGTTCATTTAAATGTTGCTGTAGATTTTCTTGATTTGTCACCGTTTCAGTATCTATATTTTCCTGAATCAGTAATTTAAACTGTGCTTTCACAATATGCCGATGTGTATCTAAGTCATCAATAAACTCAGACCACGTGCCATAGCCTAAAGCAATGCGTAGGCGCACTCTTAAATCATCCGTCACCGGTAAAGACTGTGTTTGTTGATCATTAAGTGCTTGGATGGCATGTTCAACACGTCTTAGAAAAAGATATGCATCTTTCAGTTGTTTCACAACAGATGTAGTTAAGAATTCCATCTCAGCCAGATGTGCTAAGCTCACTAAACATTGCCGATCTTGTAGCTCTAACTTTGCCCCGCCATAAATTAGCTGAAAGACCTGCACAATAAACTCAATTTCTCGAATACCACCTGCACCCAACTTAATATCATCTTGCAAATGACGGCGTACTACCTCTTTTTCTATCATGCTTTTCATATCACGCATGGCAGCAAAAGCGGTATAGTCAACATAACGGCGGAACACAAAAGGGCGTGTCATGGCAAGAAGCTCTTGCCCTTTTTCTATACCAGTAATCACTCTCGCTTTAATCCAAGCATAGCGCTCCCACTCTCGCCCATGTTGAATCAAATATTTTTCCAGTGCAGCATAGCTGAGTGCCAATGGAGAACCATCTCCCCAAGGGCGTAAACGCATATCTACCCGAAAAACAAACCCATCTGCCGTAATATGGTCAAGCAAATAAATGAGCTTCTGTCCCCATAAAATACAAAATTGTTGTACATCAATGACTTTCTTACCATTGGTCTCACCTTGCTCATCAAATGCAAAAATGAGGTCAATATCACTCGACAAATTCAGTTCTTGTGCACCGAGTTTCCCCATACCAATAACAATTAGATCTTGTACTGAACCATCTACACCAATCGGTTCACCATATTTCTGTAACAGTGGTTTTTGCGCAAAGTCTTTTGCCTCACTTATACATATATCGGCAAAGTCAGAAAGCTCTTTTGTCAGTTGTACCACATTGGTGAGTTTATTAACGTCTTGCCATATCCAACGAAACATCAACCTTGCACGTAAAATACGCAACAACTTCATCCATTGCTGCTCATCTTCTACTTCTTGCAAAGTCTTTTGCGTTATTCTTACAATTTCTTGCCGTGATAGTCCACTTAAATACTGATCTAAATTATAATCTTCTTCAATCTGCTCACGATAAATAGAAAATACTTTCTCAGCATATACACTTGCGCTTAACGTTTTTTCTAATTGTTCGCCATTCATGCTCTAACCTGCATTTTCTGCCAATATACAAGCTAAACATAGAATAATTTAAATGCTTTGTCTTTAATTAAGTGGTTTAATTTACACAGCGATTTTCTCAACACGCTGTTTTACATTATATTCTTTTTGCACATTGGGTAATAAAATCTCAAATGTTGTACCTAAACCTTTTTTAGAATTTACTGTAATTTCACCATGATTTAAATCGACAAATCGCTTACATAAAACCAATCCAAGACCTGTACCTTTCTCGCCTGCTGTACCTGTAAGAGAGGTTTTTATTTTCGGCTGAAAGATTTCACGCTGTTGCTGGTCATCCATTCCCAATCCTGTATCCGTAATCGAAATACGTACATTGTCCTGATCATTCTCAGCAAAAATAATGACCTTACCTGAACCATCTGTTGGTGTAAATTTCAGTGCATTCGATACAAGGTTTTGTAAGATCGAAGTCACCATATTAATATCGGCATATACTTCGAGTTGATCTGGTATTTGGTCAACCAATTCAATTTTCTTATTCATTGCCAAGCTGTTCAATACACCTGTTACAATATGGCTCGAACGCTGTAAACAAAATGCTTTAGGGTGATACACAAACTGTCCACCTTCTGCCATTGCCCAATTCAGTAAGTTTTCTAGTAAATGATAAGTAGACTGTGCAGTATCATTTAAATAACTGGCAATACGCTGTAGGCTGTCTCCATCTAAAGTCGAAATTTCATCTGCCAATACCTCAGAAAAACCAAGTAACCCATGAAATGGTGCGCGTAAGTCATGCGCTATAACTTGGAAGAATTTGGTTTGACTATACGTTAAAGCTGCAAAGTCATCATTTATTTCTTTCAACTCTGCATTTGACTGTTTTAACGCTATATATTCACCCAAATCTATACATAGCTCGCTTACCTCTTCAATAACATCGGTATCTATCGTTATTTTTTTCTCATCAGAAAGTACCACAAAACCAATAGGTGCATTATTCATTTCAATCTTACAAATAAACATGCTTTCTATATTGGAGAAATGCTTTGCTAAATGTGCTTTTAGCTCTTCGTAAGAAGGCTCATTGGTATCAATATACTGCTTATTTTGTAGATGAGTCACAAGCAACTGAGCTACTGACTTAGATATCTGCTGTGTTTCTAAACCATTCTCAGGATGATCTGAGTACTTCCATAAATATGGTTCATCTTTAAATATACAAATACTATGTTTAAACTGTGTCTGTTTTTTTGCACGGCGCAAAAACCGCATTAACTTGTTATTTTTTGCAGATGGATCGAGCAGAAGTGCAAAATGACACGCACTGAGCTGCTCAATATGATCTATATATGATGATATTGCCATGGTGTCCCTCTCATATCATTGTTTTCTAGTTTTCACTACGGAGAAACCTTACTTAGACAGTGTTAATGCTTTTTACAAAAAAATCAAATAATGAATAGAAGTGTTACATTTAATTAATTTATTTTTAATCTACTGTGAACAAAAATAAACTCATCCACAGTTTAATCTAGTTTTTGTTAACTACATAACACTTTATTTTAATGTGACAAAATAATCTGATAAAAAGCTAAATCAAGCCAGCGATCAAACTTGAATCCAACCTCAGGTAACGTACCTACCAAACGAAAGCCAAGCTTTTCATGTAAGCGTATACTGCCTTCGTTCTGAGCATCTATACCGCCAATCATAGTATGAATACCGTTTTTCTTCGCTGCTTGAATGATTTCTTGCATCAGTTTAAAACCAAGCCCCAAACCACGATAATCTTTATGAATGTAAACAGAATGCTCTACCGTATAAGCATTTGCAGGAAAGTTTCGAAATGCACCATAAGTCACAAACCCCATCAATACACCTTGTGCATTCTCAAAGCCAATAACAGGAAAACTACCCTCTTCTTTTACTTTAAACCACTGTTCAACCTTGGCTAAGGTTCTTTCTTCATATTCATATAAAGCCGTTGAATTTAGAATGGCATCATTAAAGATTTCTAAAATACGCTCGCCATGTTTTTCAAAGCAACAACCTACAACATTAAATTCATTCATTTTTATCAAACTACTATTATCGTATAAAAATATTGTAAGTATTTTACACCTCTTTTAAACCCGCTAGCTAAACCTATATTTCTATTATTTTCTTAATAATTTCTGAACTCGCATTTTCTGCCATTGCATTAGTTTTTGGGAAAAAATAAATAAACGTAACCACACGATAAACAAGTACAACCCCCATGTTGCAATAGGCCAAATTACCCATAATTTATGAGGTGTAAAAATAAAATTTAATAGGCCAAGTATTGAACATACAAGAACATAAGATGCCAGTGCAGTATAAAAGTGAATTTCTTGCTTAACACGACTTTCAGCCTCTAAAATTTTTGAGTCCATAGCATCCTCTGTACCTATACTTTCATCAGAAATATCATGCACACTTATCTGAAATACAGCAGCTAATGCACTCAATGTTTCTAAACTTGCCCTCTCTCCATTTTCTACACGTTGAATGGTTCGAACGCTCAGCGCACTTAATGCTGCAAGTTGCTCTTGTGACCATCCATTTTTTAAACGGTATGCTCGTACTTTACTGTGGTATTCCATAATACTTTCCAAATAAAAACTTTCAGAACAATTATGCTATTTATCTATAAAAATCAACATGACAACAACCTGACAGGATACCGACATTTACCTGACAATAAGGTGACATCATCACATTCACTCAGCTTATTTGCACATACTGCTCAAACCTTAAAAATATCAAGAATGCTTTAAGGTTTAATGATGTATTTATCGTTAAACTTGTTTTGTATGTTTTTTAACCTCAAATGTTAATATGCTCTATATTTTAAAAAATCAGCAATATCGGAACTTATTTCTTGCACAGGTCATTGCTTTAGTCGGTACAGGAATCATTACAATTGCCTTGGCATTGCAGGCATATCATTTTTCCACAGGTCATTCGACAGAAATTTTAGGCATAATTCTCGCAATTAAAATGCTTGCCTATATTTTTATAGGCCCCTTTTTTTCAGCATATATTGAAAAATTTTCGAAGAAAACTGCACTTATTATTTTAGATAGTATTCGAGCAAGCTGCGTCATTGCACTACCATTTGTTTCAGAACTATGGCAAGTTTATCTGCTTGTATTCACTCTACAATCTGCATCTGCCGTCTTTACACCAACATTTCAAGCCATTATTCCAAGCATTTTACCGCAGGAAAAAGACTATATACGTGCACTATCGTTATCACGATTTGCTTATGACTTAGAAAATATTGTTAGTCCAATTTTAACAGGTCTTCTGCTTGCTATAATGAGCTATCATCAACTTTTTTTAGTGGCCGTTATTGGTTTCTTAGGTTCAATTTTCTTCGTATGGCACACAGCTATTCCTACGATTAAATACCGACAACAATCACCCTTTAAACGTATGCAGCAAGGGGCAAAGATATACTTCAAAACACCTCAACTACGTGGCTTAATTCTACTTAATTTAGCAATTGCTGCCGCAAGCGCTATAGTCATTGTAACGACAGTCAGTATCGTCAAATCTCATTTTTCTATGAATACCCAAGCAATTACATGGGCATATACTGCTTTTGGATTGGGCTCAATGCTTGCTGCTTTTTCACTTCCCTCTATTCTTGAAAAATATAAAGATAGAAATGTCATGTGTATTGGTGCAGCCCTACTTACATTAAGTTTATTTATAGGAGAATTTATTCAAAGTTATAGAGAGCTTCTATGCTTATGGTTTATTTTAGGAGTTAGCCTATCCATTACAGAGACCCCTATAGGCAATATTATTAATCGCTCAAGCACAGATCAAACACGCCCAACTTTATTCAGTGCACAGTTTGCTTTTTCTCATGCATGTTGGCTAATTTGCTATCCACTAGTTGGTTATAGCAGTCATTTGGGAATGTCTTTTTGTTTTTTAATGATGTCAGTTATCGCACTCGGCTCGCTCATCACCACACTCATATTTTGGAAAAGTGAAAAAATTGCTATTGAACACAAACATGATGATTTAGCACCTGATCATCCACACCTCGTAATGCATTGTCAGCATGGTGTGCATAAACATGAAATTCAAATTGACGAATATCATCAAGAATGGTTTAAAAAGGGATAAGAGTTGTATGTAAGTATTTTATAAGAAGACTTACGAATGTAAGACTTGGTCCCGAGGGTCGGACTCGAACCGACACATCATCTCTGATAGTGGATTTTGAATCCACCGCGTCTACCAATTTCACCACCTCGGGAAGAGTATGGGTTTGTGTTGTTGTATATTACGCACTTTCTTTACATTGTCAATAAAATCATGTTCGAGTTGTTGCTTTTTAAAGCAAATACAATTTAAAGCCTTTGTATGCTTAAAACAGAAAATGTTTATAATAGATAAAATTTGCTTTAATGATGACTATGCAGCTTTCTGACTTTAACTTTGACCTTCCCGATGAACTTATTGCACGCTACCCACTCGAACAACGTAGTGCTTCACGTCTTTTACATATCGATGCAACAGGTGCATATCATGATCACCAATTCACTGACATTGTAGACTTACTCAATGAAGGTGACTTATTGGTACTCAATGACACTAAGGTAATGAAAGCGCGCTTGAAGGGGAAACGTGAAAGTGGTGGTGCTGTCGAAGTTTTAGTAGAACGTATGCAAGATCAATTCATTGCCTACTGTCATATTAAAGCAAGTAACTCACCAAAACCTGAAACCACCTTATTCATTGGCAAAGATGCTGTGCCTGTAACAGTCAAAGGTCGCCATGAGAACCTTTATATTGTCGAATTTTCACAGCCTATTTTGACTGTACTCGATTTATATGGTCAGCTTCCAATTCCTCCGTACTTCAACAGAGAAGCCGAAGACATTGATACCGAGCGCTATCAAACAGTTTTCAATGACCCAACAAAACTTGCAAGTGTTGCCGCACCTACCGCTAGTCTTCACTTTGATGATGCACTACTCAAAAAACTCGAACAAAAAGGTATCCAAAAAACATTTGTGACATTACATGTCGGTGCAGGTACTTTTTTACCTGTTCGTACCACTGACATTGAAAATCATATTATGCACAGTGAATGGTGTCATGTTCCATCGGAAACAGTCGATTTAATTCAAGCAACCAAAGCACGAGGCAATAAGGTTATTTCAGTCGGTACAACAGCAACACGTGCCGTAGAAAGTGCTGCTCAAGCCCATCAAGGAAAACTTCAAGCATGGACAGGCGATACACAAATATTCATTTATCCAGGATATAAATTTTGTGTAGTCGATCGCTTAATTACAAACTTCCACCTTCCAGAATCAACATTACTGATGCTAGTTTCAGCCCTTTCTAATCGTGAAAATATTCTAAAAGCATACCAACATGCTGTAGCAGAAAAATATCGTTTCTTTAGTTATGGCGATGCCATGCTTATTGACCAAGCAGCCGTATAAATATAAGGCGATACCAACATAGGTATCGCCTTCTTGTATCATCATTCAGCATTTTGTCATTCATTTGAAATAGTCATATTTTTTATAAAATAATAAAAAATAAATCTTGGAAAAAAACATAGACTTCCTTACAAAACACCTGAATAAAAGGTGGCATCTCTACGCATAATTTAGGAAAATAGAACACTTTTAAAGAAGTGCTTATGCACTCAGCATCAGCGAACTGTTTTTTCGCCTTGATTCGGATGACATATGAAGTTTGAAAAGTTAGGTCAGTCTGGTCGTGCCCGTCGTGGCCGCTTAACACTTGAACATGGTGTGGTTGAAACACCTGTATTTATGCCAGTTGGTACATATGGCACAGTAAAAGGCATGCTTCCTCGTGATATCGAAGACATTAATGCCCAAATTATTCTAGGGAATACATTCCACCTTTACTTACGCCCTGGTCTAGAGGTCATTAAAGAACACGGTGGCCTACATGAGTTTATGAAATGGAATAAACCCATTTTAACAGATTCAGGCGGCTTCCAAGTTTTTAGCTTAGGCGCAATGCGTAAGATTAAAGAAGAAGGGGTTACCTTTAGATCGCCTATCGATGGTTCTAAAGTCTTCTTATCACCTGAAATTTCTATGGAAATTCAGCAAACACTCAATTCAGATATCGTGATGATTTTTGATGAGTGCACGCCCTATCCTGCTACCCATGAGCAAGCACAGCAGTCATTACAACTCAGCCTACGTTGGGCAAAACGTTGTAAAACAGCACATACCAATAACGGCAACCCTAACGCACTCTTTGGAATTATCCAAGGTGGTATGTATGAAGACTTACGTGATGAATCTTTAAAAGGTCTTCTTGATATTGGCTTCGATGGCTATGCCATTGGTGGTCTATCTGTTGGTGAACCAAAAGATGAAATGATTAAAGTCTTAGACTACCTACCAAACAAAATGCCAGAAGACAAACCACGTTATTTAATGGGTGTTGGAAAACCAGAAGATATCGTCGAGGCAGTTCGTCGTGGTGTAGACATGTTCGACTGTGTTATGCCAACACGTAATGCACGTAATGGACATTTCTTTGTTACGGATGGTTTAGTACGTATCCGTAACAGTAAATACCGCCATGACCAAGGTCCATTAGACCCGCATTGTGATTGCTATACTTGCAAAAACTTTACACGTGCATATTTATACCATTTAGAGAAGTGTGGCGAAATGTTGGCTTCTATGCTAGGTACAATACATAACTTACGTTATTACTTACGCCTCACAGAAACGATGCGCCATGCACTTGATGAAGGAACATTTGATGCCTTTGTAGAAGACTTCTATACCCGCCGTGGTTTAGAAGTACCACCTTGCCCTGCTGATGAGTAATCTGCATACATTTGCGCTCACTGCCAAGACAAGGTACATTGCTCAAGTAATCAAGTATCTTTTTTGATTTTATTATTTAGGAAATTTAAATGAGCCTGTTTATTTCTACTGCTCACGCCGCTGAAGGCGCTGCACAGCAACCAAGCATGATTGCCAATATTGGTATGATTGTTGTTTTCGTTGCTATTTTTTACTTTTTAATTTGGCGCCCACAATCTAAACGTGCCAAAGAGCATCGTACCCTCATTGAGAGCTTAGGTGAAGGAAGTGAAGTGGTGTTTGCAGGCGGTCTAATGGGTCGTATTAAAAAAATTGAGGGTGACTATGCAGTTGTTGAACTGAGTCGCGGTGTAGAAATCAAAATTCAACGTTCAAGCGTTGTTTCTGTACTACCAGAAGGCACTCTAAATAGTCTTTAATTTTTTATTTCAAGTCGTGCAAATGCACGACTTTCTCATATTAAGAAGATAGCAAATGCGTTACCCAGCATGGAAATATTTACTAATCATTTTTGTTCTTGTGATTAGTACATTATACGCACTGCCAAGTTTGTACCCAGATGAACCTGCTGTTCAGATCTCGGGAGCCAAGGCTGGTACAACGATTGACCAGTCTATCTTACAAAAAGCAGAGCAAATTTTACAAAGCGAACAAATTGCAAGTCACAACAATAGCTTTACAAATAATGCTGCGTTACTACGCGTAAGTAACTCTAGCACACAATTAAAAGCTCAAGATGCTTTACGTCGCGGTCTTGGTGACAACTATGTTGTTGCATTAAACCTTGCACCAACTACACCACTATGGCTACAAAAAATTGGTGCTAAACCAATGAAGCTTGGCCTTGACTTACGTGGTGGTGTTCATTTTCTACTCGAAGTAGATATGGACAAAGCAATTGCGCAACGCATGGAAACATCTACGACAGATTTACGTCGTCAGTTCCGTGATAATAATATTAAATTTAATAATATAAGTTTAAATAATAATATTATTACTGTGCAGTTTGCAGACAACAATGATCGTGATAATGCGATGGGGTTCTTACGTCGTAATGGCAATGAGTTTTCTCAACAAGCACTTGCAACCGATACAGGGCCAACTTTACGCCTAAACTATACAGATACACGACGTCAGGAAATTCAATCATACGCTGTTAACCAAAACTTAACGACACTTCGTAACCGTATTAACGAGTTAGGTGTTGCTGAGGCTGTTGTACAAACAGAAGGTAGTAACCGTATTGTTGTTGAATTACCGGGTGTACAAGATACTGCGGAAGCAAAACGTGTCCTTGGTCGTACAGCAAACTTAGAGTTCCGCTTAGTTGCAAACCAAAATGATCAATATATCGACCCTTATACAGGTAAATATAACGGACAACCTTTGCCTGCAGGTACTGAACTGTTTGCGTATCAATCACTTAATAGTGGTCGTCAAATCTTACTACAGCGTAACCGCATTTTAACGGGTGAACGTGTTCAGAATGCATCTTCAGGTTTAAGCCAAGACTCTGGCGGTGCTGAAGTAAACATCACACTTGACAGTGCTGGTGGTAAACTGATGTCAGATGCGACACGTAGTGCTGTTGGCAAACGTATGGCTGTATTATTTATTGAAAATAAACAGCGTATTACCTACGTTACCGACCCACATACAGGCGCTCAAACAGAAGTCCGTACACCTTATACAGAATCTGTAGTCATTAATGCAGCAACGATTCAGCAAATGCTCGGTTCACAGTTCCGTATTACTGGTTTAAGTTCACCTCAAGAGGCTGCTGAGCTATCGCTCATGTTACGTTCAGGTGCACTTGCTGCGCCAATGTACTTTGTTGAAGAGCGTGTAGTTGGCCCTAGTCTTGGTCAAGAAAACATCGACAAAGGTATTTTATCTACCGAAGTTGGCTTTATTCTTGTTGCACTATGGATGATTGTCTTCTTCCGCTTATTTGGTTTGATTGCAAACTTTGCATTGGTATTTAACCTCGCAATGATTCTAACCATTATGTCTTGGATTGGTGCATCTCTTACCCTACCCGGTATCGCAGGTATTGTTATTACCATTGGTATGGCAGTCGATGCAAACGTTCTAATTTGTGAGCGTATCCGAGAAGAAATGAAGTGGGGAGCATCGCCAAAACAAGCGATTGTTGCAGGTTATGATCGTGCCTATAACACCATTTTCGACTCGAATTTAACAACATTTATTGTTGCTTTCATTCTATTTGCAATTGGTTCAGGCCCTATTAAAGGATTTGCCGTCACACTTATGATTGGTATTATTTGTTCAATGTTTACAGCAATTACTGTAACTCGTGCAATTGTCCAACTTATTTATGGCAAGCGTCGTAACTTACAAAAGTTGAGTATCTAAGGAGATTAATATGACCAAAGTAACTCAACCAGAGAAGCAATACGGCCGCCCAGATAACGAACGTATTATTCACTTTATGAAGATTGCTAAACCAGCAGCAATCATCTCTGTGCTTATTACGCTTGCAAGTATCTTTTTCATTTGTACCAAAGGTTTAAACCTCGGTTTAGACTTTACAGGTGGTATTGCTGCAGAAGTAACGTATCAAAGGGGTGTCGATCAAGACCAAGTTGTTCAATCTCTTGAAACATCTGGTTTTAAACATAGTGTTGTACAAACATTAGGAAGCAATACCGATTTGCTCATCCGCATGCCTGTACAAGACATGAAAGTTGAAGATCTCAATGCAGCACTCACGAAAGCAGTACAAGTGCCAAATAATGTTGCAACATTACATAAAGTTGACTCTGTGGGTGGTCAAGTCGGAAATGAGCTTTATGTACGCTCTGCGGGTGCTGTAGCACTTGCACTGTTACTCATGCTTATTTATGTAACAATCCGATTTGAGTTTAAAATTGCGATGGGTGCAATCTTATCGTTATTCCACGATATCATTGCAATCTTAGGTGTTTTTGCCTTAATGCAATGGCCTTTCGACCTCACAGTTTTAGCTGCTGTGCTTGCTGTAATCGGGTTCTCACTGAACGATAATATTGTGGTCTCTGACCGTATTCGTGAAAACTTCCGTAAAATTCGTGGTGCATCGCCACGCGAAGTCATTGATATTGCACTGACAGAAACTTTACGTCGTACCATACATACATCTATGACATTAACTTTAGTTGTCGTGTCTATGATGTTACTCGGTGGTGATGGCTTACATTGGTTCTCTGTTGCAATGTTTGTGGGTATTTTTGTTGGTACTTATTCATCTATTTATATTGGTACAGCATTTGCGCTTTGGAGAGGCTTAAACCGCCAAGACTTCATTGTACAAGTCAAACCTGAATTTGATGAAGAACATCACAATATTCCATAATTCTTAATGATAAAAAAACAGCACCATATGAGGTGCTGTTTTTATTTAAAAAAAATTTCTGCATCCATACCTAAATCCTGATAAGCAATAGTCATCATAGAAGATTTCATGTCAAAGCATTGGTAACGAAATCGTCCGAGCTGTTCATGTCTTACGATACCCATGTTAGTTTTATCATCGATATTTGTATTTAACGTTTTTAGACTGAGTCGAATACCTAAACCATGTGCTTTAAGCACAGCTTCTTTAATCGTCCAAATTTTTAACCAAATTTTTTTACTTTTCCCCATTTCTTCCCATTTTCGTACTTCTTCTATATGGAAATATCTTTTAGCTAAAGCATCCATGTGAATACTTCTTGAAAAGTCTTCTATATCAACACCGACGTGAACATTCTGCTTGTTATATACCAATGCATAGAAAGATTGACTATGTGATTGGTTAAAGCATAAATGAGGATAATCAATCGCATAGGGTTTACCATACCGATCTTCTGTAATATTTATTGGCTTATCTGTGTGTAAAAATTCTTTTAAATAAAAATTACGTTGATTTTGAATATTTTTCTTTTCTATTTTAGTCAGTACTTTTTTATTTGTGGAACTCTCTGTATTCAACAGTTTTTCTAAGCAAAGATAGTGAACAAATATTTTCATAGATATATTTCTAAGCAAGTGGTTTACATGAAAAAGCCAAGCATCAAGATGCTTGGCTTTTTTATATTTAAGCAATATTAGCGCTTATACTTTTTCTCAGCTTTCTTGAATTTTTGCACATAACGACGGCGACGTGCAGCAGTACGCTCATCTAATTGTGACTTACGACCTTCAAATGGATTCTCTGAAGTCTTAAATTCAATTCTCACTGGTGTTCCTTCAAGCTTATAGACTTTACGGAAAATATTTTCTAAATAACGACGGTAATCAGCAGGTGTTTTATCTACTTTATTACCATGAATCACAATCGTTGGTGGGTTTTGTCCACCCATATGCGCATAACGCATTTTAATACGACGACCTTGAATTTGTGGTGGCTGATGCTGATCTGTTGCATCATTCAAAATTTGAGTTAATTTTGATGGTGATACTTTTAAGTTTGCTGACTCATATGCACGATGGATCGATGGGTAAAGTTCCCCGACACCTGTGCCATGTAAAGCAGAAATAAGATGAATCTTCGCCCATGGAATAAAGTCAAAACGTCTTTCTACATCTAACTTCACTTGCTTACGATCATATTCGGACATATTGTCCCATTTATTAATCGCAATTACTAAAGCTCGACCTGCTTGTAAAGCATAGCCAATTAGATGTAAATCTTGCTCAACAATACCTTCACGCGCATCAATCACAGCAACAATGACATGTGCATCTTTAATCGCTTGTAAAGTTTTAACAATTGAGAACTTCTCAATCGTTTCATCTACCTTACCTTTACGTCGCACACCCGCTGTATCAATCAGTGTGTATTTACGTTCGTTACGCTCGTAAGGAATATAAACAGAGTCTCGTGTTGTACCCGGCATATCATAAACGACAACACGCTCTTCACCCAAAAGACGATTCACAAGTGTTGATTTACCAACATTTGGACGACCGATGACAGCAAGACGTAAACCTGTAAGTTTATCTAATGTCTCTGGATTCTCATCTTCTGGCACATCAATTAAGATGTCTTCAAGCATTTGCGCAACGCCACGACCATGACTTGCTGCAACATGCATTGGCTCGCCGAGGCCAAGTTTATAAAACTCCACAACAGCAGCTTCAGCATGAACACCATCAACTTTATTGGCAACTAAGAAAACTTTTTTTCCAAGAGCACGTAAATCTCTTGCAATCTGTTCATCTGAAGCCAATAAACCCGCACGCGCATCTACGACAAAAACAATCATATCAGCTTCATGGATTGCAGTTTTAGACTGCTCAGCCATATAGCTATCTATGCCTTGTTCACTTTCACCAATACCACCAGTATCCACCACAATAAATGATTTATTTTGATACACAGCATCACCATATTTACGGTCACGTGTTAGACCAGCAAAGTCAGCAACAAGTGCATCACGGCTTTTAGTGATTTGGTTAAATAATGTCGATTTTCCGACATTTGGACGCCCAATGAGCGCAATTACGGGTTTCATAAATTAACGATTCTGCCAAACGCTTAACGCGCCTTTTTGAGTTGAAACATAGAGTTGGTTATCAACAACACGTAATGAAGTTACATCACCTTTTGTCATTGAACGACCAATAATTTTACCAGTACTCGGATCAAGTAAGCTTAATGCACCGTCAAAATCACCAACGACAAGATCTGAGCCAAGTAATACAGGATTACTTAAGTTACGGTGTAGAAGTTGATCATTTTCCCACAACTTCTCCCCTGTCAACAAGCCATAAGCAATAATTTTACCATCCATTGTCGTAATATACACAGCATCTTGTGTCACTTCTGGACGTTTATTGCTACTTGCGTTATCACTCCAAACAACTTGTTGCTGCTGTAGATCTGTCACAGTGACTTGTCCTTGATAACTTGTTGTTACCATGAACTGTCCCATCATCACAGGATCACCATCAATATCATTAAGACGTTGAACATCAGTTGAACCTTCAGCAACCGCAACACGGCGCTGTAGTCGTGGCATACCACTCACGACATCTATGCCATAAACATAAGCGTTTGCTGTGCCAATAAGCACTGTATTTGGATCTAATTGTGTTGGTGCAGCTTGACCACGTAAGCTAAGAGCTACAGTTGGTAAACGGTATGTCCACAGCTGTTGCCCCGAACTTACGTCATGTGCATACACATTACCATCATTGGTGACAGTGATTACTCGACCTTGCTGAATATAAGATGGTGTAATAATTGGGCCAGACAATTGACTTGTCCATTTTACTGCACCTGTCGCTTCATCTAATCCGAACAGTTGACCCTTTTGATTACCCACAATAACCATGCCATTGCCTGCAACTGCGCCTGCACTCAATGTTTCATGCTTAGAAATGCGTGTTGCCCAAAGACGTTTATTGCCCTGAAAAGCTTCAACCGTATCTTTTTTAGGATCAATAAAAAATAACGTGCCATTATCTACCGCAATTTGTAGACGTAATGGATCATTTTTATTGGTTGCAGAAACATGCTCAGAAAAAACTTGTTGTAGGGTTTTAGCTTGAACAAGTTTTGGTAATGGATTTGGTTTAATTTTTTCAACTTTTGGCTTATTACTTGAGCAGCCCACTAAAGCAGCAGCAACAAGAGTCAACACAAAAGGTATTTTAAATCTTTTATTCATTTAAGAGTCATCCGCTTGTGTTTTCAAAATTGGACTTTCAATGTCTGGATCATTTACCAAAATACCAACACTTTCAAGTTTGGTTCGTAAAATTTGTGGTTGCTGCTTATGCTCAACAGCCTCTTTCCATGCATTTTGATAAGCTGTACGTGCATTCGTAACATCATTTTTATACACAAAAATGTCACCACGTGCTTCATCTACTGTTGCTTTAAATGAAGGTAACTTAATTAAATCAAGTGTTTTCACTGCTTCATCATATTTCTTTTCAGCAATTTGTACATATGCAAGATGTAAATTCACCAGTGCAATTAAGCCCTCATCACTGACTTTAGACCCTTGCACTTTCATTAAAGCACGCTCTGCCGAAGCATAATCACCACGATCGGAATATGCTTTTGCAACCACCAACTCTGCTTGTATTGCTTGTGCTGTATCTGTGCCATTACTTACAATAGCATCTGCTGATGTGACTAAACCAATCATCGCATTTTTATCAGACATAGAAGCTGACTGTGCTTGATCCATCAATTGCTGCACACGAGCAGTTTCATTTTGCCCTGTTACAAGCTGCTTCTTTTGCCAATAGTTCCAACCAAAAAAAGCAATTAACGCAATGAGTACACCACTAACAATTGCCGAGCCATACTTCTTTGTCAGTGATTTTAAATTGTCGAGTTGCTCTTCTTCTGTTAGTGCACTACTCATCTGACGATCCCTTTTGCTAAATTAGATAAATTAAGAAAACTGTTGCAATAAAAATGAAGTGATTTCTGAAATGGCAACTTCAGTTTGCTCTGCATTTGCAAGCGTTTTAAAACCAACTTGCTGTGCTTCATATTCACGCTCACCAAGAATCATTGCAAATGTCGCACCAGATTGGTCTGCTTTCTTCATTTGACTCTTCATACTGCCTTGTGAGCCGACTTTTAGTCGAATTTTAGAATCTGCACTTTCAAGTTCATTTCTTATTTTTTCTGCTAAAACAAGTGCTTTACCTTGATAGCTTGGATCTGCAACTAAAAAGACCTCACAGTCACAAATAGGCTGTGCTTCTTCAACTTGTTCTAATAATAAAAGTAAACGCTCCATACCCATTGCAAAACCAACAGCAGGGACAGACTGATTTGCTTTACCTTTTAACTGGCCAACCAAACCATCGTAACGACCACCTGCACATACCGTTCCTTGTGAACCCAATGCCGTAGTTGTCCACTCAAATACTGTTTTGTTGTAATAGTCTAAGCCACGTACAAGCTTTTGATTCACTACAAAAGCAATACCTGCATCTGTAAGATACTGTTTTAGTTGCTCAAAATGCGCCATGCTTTCTTCTTGCATGAAGTCATGCAATTTTGGTGCATTTTCTAGAATCTTCTGCGTTTTTTCATCTTTAGAATCTAAAATACGTAAAGGATTTGTTGTCAAACGGCGCTGAGAATCCTCATCAAGATCATTCTTATGTTCTGTTAAAAACTCAACTAAAGCATTACGGTAAGCTGTACGCTCATCCATTTCACCCAATGTATTTAGCTCAAGCTGAACCTTGTCTAAAACACCCATTTGTTTCCACAAGCGTGCTGTCATTAGAATAAGTTCTGCTTCGATATCTGGTGTTGCTACACCAAATGTTTCTACACCAAACTGATGAAATTGACGATAGCGTCCTTTTTGAGGCTTTTCATAACGAAACATTGGGCCTACATACCATACACGAGGCGTTGCCCCACGCAATAAGTTATGCTCGAGCATGGCACGAACACAGCCTGCTGTACCTTCTGGACGTAATGTTAAAGACTCTGGCGGATTACCTTTATCTAAAAAGGTATACATCTCTTTTTCAACAATATCTGTTGCATCACCAATTGCACGTTTAAATAATCCTGTTTGCTCAACGATTGGCAAACGAATTTGCTGGTAGCCGTATGCATCCATTAATGATGCTAAGTGATGCTCCAAACGTCGCCATGCAGGCGTTTGTGTTGGAAGAATATCGTTAAAACCTTTAATTGCAACAATTGAACTCATGATGATGAACTACGAATAATTTCTTTTGACTTTGCTTTTTCAAGCTCTTTGACACGCTGACGAACCATCGTTTCGATTTCGTCAACCAATTGATCGGTATCGATAAGATGACTTTTATCGCCATTACGATAAACAAGCGAACGCGGGCTTGCACCAACCACCCCAATATCTGCTTCTTTTGCTTCACCTGGGCCATTTACTTTACAGCCAATCACAGATACATCCATTGGTGTACGGATATCTTCTAAACGCTCTTCAAGAGATTGCATTACTTTAATCACGTTAAACTCTTGGCGTGAGCAACTTGGGCAAGCAATAAAGTTAATCCCGTTTGAGCGCAAAGTAAGGGATTTAAGAATATCAAAACCAATTTTGATTTCTTCTTCAGGCTCTGCCGCTAAAGAAATACGCATGGTATCGCCAATACCATCGAGTAATAACCCACCCAGTGCGATTGCAGATTTAACAGTACCTGTACGGTAAATACCTGCTTCAGTCACACCCAAATGTAATGGGTTATCAATTTGCTTCGAAAGTAAACGATAAGCATCAAGTGTTAAAAATACATTAGATGCTTTTACACTCACTTTAAACTCATGGAAATTTAGACGATCTAAAATATCAATATGACGTAAAGCAGATTCAAGTAAGGCTTCACCTGTCGGCTCACCATATTTTTTTTGTAAATCTTTTTCGAGTGAACCTGCATTCACACCAATACGCATAGAAATATCGTTGTGCTTAGCTGCTGCAACCACTTCTCGAATTTTTTGTTCAGAACCGATGTTACCCGGATTAATTCTTAAACAATCCACACCATAATCGGCAACAGCAAGTGCAATCTTATAATCGAAATGAATGTCAGCAACCAAAGGGACATCTACTTGCTTTCTAATTTCGGCAAAAGCACGAGCAGCATCCATAGAAGGTACAGATACACGCATAATGTCTGCGCCTGCTTGTACACAACGTTGAATTTGTGCAACAGTTGCATCAACATCACATGTCTCTGTATTGGTCATACTTTGGACACTAATTGGTGCATCACCACCAACATAGACAGAACCAACACGAATTTTTCGTGTTGGACGACGCTTAATCGGGTTTACTATCATTATTACTGCTCAACTTTGTCTTTTTAACGTGATAAACGGAAATCAGCTTTGCCGTTTACTGTATATGGAGACAATGAAATAGACTCACCATTTAACTTTAATGACACAGCGCCAGCATCGTTTAAACGAATTTGAAAAGGTGTTTGACCATTAAGTGTTAAATTTTCAGCCTGACGACCCGTTGCCAAAACTTTACCTGTTGAATCAACAATATTCAGTGATGTTGGACGAGAGATATGAAGCTCAAGTTTATCACCAGATACAGGTTGACTTTGATCTACAGAAAGTACTTGTACATTTGATTGTGCATTTGCAGGTTGTGCTTGTTTTTTCTTAGACATCCAACTTTGAATACCTGCAACAACTAGCCATATGACCAAAAGCGCAACTACAATAATCATAATTCGCTTCAGCCATTTACGACTTTTTTCACGACTTGAGCCCGAAAGTTTTCCCATTATTTTAATTGGAGAATCTTTTAAGCCATGATTTGCCTGCATACCCGTATCATTCTGATAGATTTCATCAAATCTTTGAATAATTGTAGAAGCATCTACATCTAAATGCTTGGCATAGCTCCGATAATATCCCTTAATAAAAGCCGCTTCTGGCAACGATTTATAATCATCTTTTTCTAAAGCTTCAATGGTACGCAGTGGAATATTGAGTGCCTCAGCAACAGTTGATAAATCATATTTTTTATTTAGGCGAACATGGCGTAAATACTCACCAGGACGTTGAACATTACCTAATGTATTCGGAGTCGATTGCTTACCCGCCGTTTGTTGTGAATTTGGATTTACTTCCATACCGCCTCAGTACTGTACTGTAATTGCAAATAACGCTGATATTCTTGGCTATCTGGATATAGCGCGCGTAACTGATTAACCAAGACCTGCATACTCATATTATCACCATTCGCACGCGCAATGCGAATCCCAACCCAAAGTGCTTGAGCACTTTGGTTTTTACTGCCAACAACACGTACATACCCCTCATAAAATTGAGCTGCTGCATTATATTGTTGACGTTGGTACGAAATTTCTGCCAACTCTATCATCGAAACAGATGAATCCTGATCAACACGCAAAGCGTTTAAAAATGCCTGTTCTGCATTTGTTGTATTTCCTAGGCGCAAATATGTTTGACCTAGATTTTCTAAAGCCATTGCACGTTGATCATAACCTAATGTAGAGCCAGCAATTTGTAGCTGTTTTTCTGCATCATTATAACGTCCAATCTGATATAGATAACGTCCATAGTTATTTCTGACTTGGGCATCTGCAGAGTTTAGTGAAATCGCTCGTTTAAAGTAACGATCCGCTTTCACTAAATTATTTGGGCTACCTTCTTGTTGTAATAACACACCCATCATCATATTTGCAGTTGCATCACGGTCATCTTTTTGTAATGCTTCGTCAAGAGAGCGCTTCGCAGCGTCTAAATCTCCAGAGCGAATGTATTCTGCCGCAATTTGTGTTCTTACCTCAGCAGACTTCTTTGGGTTCTGCTTTAACGCTTGAGTTGTTTCGCACCCTTGTAGTGCTAAACTCAATATTAAACCTACAACTGCATATGATGCTATTTTTTTCACGCACTTGCCTCTACATTATTTTATCCTTGAGATCGAATAATTTCGCCTTGTTGCGCAACTTTCTTTTTCCATTGCTCAGCACGACGTGTTCGATCGGCGACTTGTCCAACGAGTTGTCCACATGCAGCATCAATATCATCACCACGTGTCTGACGAATTGTACAAACAAAACCGGCATCTGATAAAGCTTTTTGAAATGCAATAATACGGTTTCTACTAGAACGACCGTAAGGCGCATGTGGAAATGGGTTAAATGGAATTAAATTAATTTTACTTGGTAAATCTTTCAATAGCTTAATAAGCTGCTGTGAATGTTCAGCTTGATCATTTACACCATCTAACATGACATACTCAATCGTGACATGTTTACGTGCACTTTCATTACCATCTTTACGAATATAACGCTGAGCTGCTGCAATAAGTTGTTCTAATGGATACTTTTTATTGATTGGTACAAGTTCGTTACGAAGTGCATCATTTGGCGCATGTAATGAGATAGCAAGTGCTACATCTAGTTCTTCAGACAACTTATCCATCATAGGTACAACACCCGATGTAGATAAAGTCACACGGCGTTTAGACATACCATAAGCAAAGTCATCCAACATTAAAGACATTGCTTTAACTACAGGTTTAAAATTAAGTAATGGTTCACCCATTCCCATCATGACTACATTGGTTACAGAACGAGTTCTTTCTGCAATCTCAACATCTTCCATATAGGATTGGTTAGCTACCCACAATTGACCAATAATTTCATCTGACGTTAAATCACGCTGAAAGCCTTGTTTACCTGTAGAACAAAAAGAGCAATCTAACGCACAACCGACTTGAGATGAAATACAAAGTGTCTTACGTGCACCTGTCTTATCATCTGCGGGAATAAGTACAGTTTCAACCAATGACCCTGCGCCATCACCAACACGAAAGACCCATTTACGTGTGCCATCTTTAGAATAATTACGATGCACAACTTCAGGGGCTTTAATTTCACTAATACGTTCTAATTTTTCACGCAACTTCGCTGAGATATTTGTCATCTCGGCAAAGTCTGTTACAAAATATTGGTGAATCCACTTCATCACCTGCCCAGCACGAAATTTTTTCTCGCCAAGCCCTTCAAAAAACACCTCTAATTCTGCCCGCGACATGCCCATTAAATTTGCTTTGGGTGTTGTATTCTCAGGCTGAGCTGTGGCGTTATGGTGTTCACCTGTGACAGACGATGAACTAACTGCTTCATGAGCCATGTGTATTACCTAATAATGTCGAAAGAAGAAAAATAGAGGCTGCTTTTCAAATAAAAATGTAAAGCATAAAAAACCAGATAAGCATTATAACACTTATCTGGTTTGAAGTGGCCGACGAATTAACGTGTACGTGGGCAAACTTCTGTTTGTGCGAAGAAGTAAGAAACTTCACGCGCAGCAGATTCTACAGAGTCAGAACCGTGAGCAGCATTTTCATCGATGCTTACAGCGAAGTCTGCACGGATTGTACCAGGAGCTGCTTCTTTAGGGTTTGTTGCACCTAGAATATCACGGTGAGCCAATACAGCATTTTCACCTTCAAGAACAGATACAACAACAGGACCTGAAGTCATAAATGCAACTAAATCAGCAAAGAAACCACGTTCTTTGTGTTCAGCATAAAAGCCTTCAGCTTCAGCTTTAGACAAATGCTTCATTTTAGTTGCAACAACTTTAAGACCAGATTTTTCGAAGCGAGCAAAAATATCACCAATGTGGTTTTTTGCAACAGCATCAGGTTTTACAATCGATAATGTACGTTCAATCGCCATGATTGGCTCCTTAAACAAGAGTGAGAAAAATTTTCCGCATTATAGCGGTGTAAGCCGAAATAATCAGCTTTGAATCTATAAAAGTCTAGTTTTTTATGTGTTTTTTAGTCTGCTTCATCAATCCAAGCCATTTGAATTGCTTCAAGCAACCCTTCTGTCGACTTATTTGGATCATCACCAAACTCAGGTAAGGCACAAATCCATGCATGCAGATCGGTAAATCGTACCCATTGTGGGTCGACATCTGGATGTGCTTCTGAAAGCTCAATCGCAATATCAATGGTATCTGTCCAACGTAAAGCCATACCTATTCCTTATATTTGTGCCACACATTAGACAGTACTTTAACAAAAAAATAAGGGAAATTTATTACTGTATATCTTTCTATAACAAAATATTAAAATAAAATGAAAGATTAATGACCAATGCTGCCATTGTTGCTCCTAAAATTGCACCAACAAGCACATCACTTGGATAATGTAAGCCCAATACCATACGGGAAAGTGCAACGCACAATGTAAATGGAATCATAATCACCAATAAAACTGGCTGAATATAACCAAGTACGATTGTAGATAAAACCGCATGTAAAGTATGACCCGATGGAAAACTAAAATGATCGAGCGGGCGTTCTCCAAGTACAATCACTTGATGCACTTGATAAGGTCTTGGTCGCGTTGTTTTATGCTTGAGTAGTTTATAAAGCAAAGTTGCGCAACTACTCGCAATCATTAAATAAATAATTTGTCGGTAATAACTATTTTTATGCATGAGCCATGTGGTCAACATCATGGCATACCAAAATGTGCCATCTCCTAAACGGCTGACAACTTTAAAAAAACGTGCAACAAGCTTTACCTTTGAAAATCGATTTAAGTAAATGCAACCTTTTAAATCGAGGGCGAGCATTCTTATTTTTAACTCTTGTAGCATCATCTTATGCCCCTTCACTTTTCTTACTCTTTGGCCGCAAGCTCATAGTAAGACGAATTGTTTTTTTTCAGACACTTTTTCTAAACGTATATTATAATTAAAGCATGACACCACTATGAATACCATAAAAAAAGCCCCACGGTCAAAGTGAGGCTTTATATTAAAAAGATAAATTAGTTTTTATCTTTATCAATAATTTTGTTTGCTTTAATCCATGGCATCATTGCACGTAGTTGTCCACCTGTTACCTCAATACCATGTGCAGCATTTTGGCGACGGCGTGCAGTCATAGATGGGTAGTTTAACGCACCCTCTTGAATAAACATTTTTGCATATTCACCAGACTGAATACGTTTCAGTGCATTGCGCATTGCTTCGCGTGATTGGTCATTAATCACTTCAGGGCCTGTTACATACTCGCCATACTCAGCATTGTTTGAAACTGAGTAGTTCATGTCTGCAATACCACCTTCAAACATTAAATCTACAATCAACTTCAACTCATGTAAGCATTCAAAGTATGCCATTTCTGGCGCATAACCTGCCTCTACAAGAGTTTCAAAACCTGCTTTTACAAGTTCAACTGCACCACCACAAAGTACTGCTTGCTCACCAAAAAGGTCAGTTTCAGTTTCTTCACGGAATGAAGTTTCAATAATACCTGTACGACCACCACCTACACCTGAAGCATAAGAAAGTGCAACGTTACGTGCATTACCAGAAGCATCTTGATGGATAGCGATTAGGTCAGGTACACCTGAACCACGTTGGAATTCTGAACGTACAGTATGACCTGGTGCTTTTGGCGCAATCATAATTACGTCTAGGTCTTTACGTGGTACAACTTGGTTATACAACACAGCAAAACCATGTGCAAATGCAAGTGTTGCACCTTCTTTAATATTTGGTTCAATCACGTCACGGTAAAGCTGAGATTGAAACTCATCTGGTGTTAAGATCATTACAAGATCTGCACCTTTTACAGCCTCTGGTACTTCAGCAACATTTAAGCCAGCACCTTCTGCTTTTTTCCATGATGCAGAGTTCACACGCAAACCTACAGTAACTTCTACACCTGAGTCTTTAAGGTTTAGAGCATGCGCATGACCTTGTGAACCATATCCAATAATCGCTACTTTTTTGCTTTTAATGATCGACAAGTCACAGTCTTTATCATAAAAAATTTGCATTTGTTATCTCCAGTAAAAATCTTTTTAATTTAATTAAACACTTAAAACTTTTTCGCCACGTGCAATTCCAGATACTCCAGAACGCACGACTTCTAAAATTGTATTTTCTGCCAAAGCATCCATGAAGCCATCGAGCTTTTCGGCTGTACCTGCAATTTGCACGGTATATGTTGTGGGTGTGACATCAATAATGCTTGCACGAAAGATGTCTGCTGTACGCTTAATCTCATCACGCACAGCACCTGATGCTTTTACTTTAATAAGCATAAGCTCACGTTCGATATGTGCACTCTCGCTTAATGCCACAACCTTCACAACTTCAATCAGTTTATTCAACTGCTTTGTAATTTGTTCAATCTTATGATCATCGCCATACGTTGTAAGTGTAAGACGCGATAATGTTTCATCTTCTGTAGGTGCAACATTTAAAGTTTCAATGTTGTAGCCACGTTGGCTAAATAAACCCACTAGGCGAGAAAGCGCACCTGATTCATTTTCCATTAATACCGAAATGATGTGTCTCATGACGTACGCTCTCCTTTTGCCAACCACATGTCTTTCATCGCTTGGCCCGGAATCTGCATTGGATATACATGTTCTGAATGCTCTACCATGACATTAATGAATACACATTTATCATTAATAGCCATTGCTTCTGCTAGCTTTTCTTCAAGCTCATCCGCATGATTAATCGTAATCGCAACATGACCATATGCTTCCATCAACTTTGTAAAGTCAGGCAAAGACTCAACATATGATTGAGAGTGACGACCCTCATAGTTCATATCTTGCCACTGACGCACCATGCCCAATGAACCATTATTCAAGCACAATATTTTTACATTGAGGTCATACTGCTTACATGTAGACAATTCTTGAATACACATCTGAATAGAACCATCGCCTGTTACACAAACTACTTGTTGGTCTGGATGTGCAAGCTTTGCACCCATTGCATAAGGTAAGCCTACGCCCATGGTACCTAAACCACCTGAGTTTACCCACTGACGTGGACGCTTATACTTATAGTACATTGCGCTAAACATTTGGTGCTGACCAACATCAGATGTAATAATGGCATCACCATTGGTTACTTTATATAATGCTTCAATCGCTTGTTGTGGCTTAATGAGATTATTCGCCGCAGGCGCATATTGCAGCCCGTGATAAGTACGCCACTCATCAATTTGTTTCCACCAACCTGAAATTGTTTCTTCATTTGGTTTCGACACATCTAATTGCTTCAACTGAGCCAACATTTCCTGCAATACAGGCTCTACAGCACCTACAATTGGAATATGTGCCAAAATCGTTTTGGAAATTGATGCTGGGTCAATATCAATATGAATAATCTTCGCATTTGGACAGAATCTTGCAGGACTATTGGTCACACGGTCATCAAAACGTGCACCAATTGCAAAAATTACATCCGCATTATGCATTGCCATATTGGCTTCATATGTCCCATGCATTCCTAACATGCCTAGGAACTGCGCATCTGTCCCATCAAAACCACCAAGTCCCATCAACGTACTGGTTACTGGGTAGTTTAAAAGGTGTGCAATTTCAGTAAGTAGCTCAGAACCATTACCTTGAACCAAACCACCGCCTGTATAAATTACAGGGCGCTTTGCTGTAATAAGCTCATCTACAGCCTTACGAATTTGACCAGCATGACCACGACTTGGTGGTTGATAAGAGCGCATTTTCACTTTATCAGGGTATTCGTAAGCGAACTTATCTACAGGGTTCGTTGCATCTTTTGGAATATCAATAACAACAGGGCCCGGGCGTCCACTTGAAGCAATATAAAAAGCTTTCTTAATAATTTCAGGTATTTCACTTGCATGACGTACTTGAAAGCTATGCTTCACAATTGGTCTAGACACACCCACCATATCTGTTTCTTGGAAGGCATCTTCACCAATAAGGTGCGATGCAACCTGACCAGATAGAACAACCATTGGAATCGAATCCATATATGCAGTTGCAATTGGTGTAACAGTATTCGTTGCGCCTGGTCCAGATGTCACAAGTACAACACCTGTTTTACCCGTCACTCGAGCGTATGCATCGGCCATATGCCCTGCTGCTTGCTCATGACGAACCAAGTAATGCTGAATTTTGTCTTGTCTAAAAAGTGCATCATAGATATGCAGTACGGCACCGCCAGGGTAACCAAAAACCTGCTCAACACCCTCGTCCGCAAGTGCACGAACGAGCATTTCACCACCAGAAAGAAGTTCCAACGTGATTCACCCTATTGTTTTTCGCACCATATGGGAGACATATAGTACTTTTAATTTTTACAGTTGCTCTGCTTCTTTATAGCACAGCTTTAACGATTAATCTTGCAATAGGAAAAAAGAAGATTCAATGTGCTTTTTTACACACAAAACCTGACAAAACATGCTGGGATAAACATCGTTTTTTCTAAACATAACAACTCGGCTAGAGCGCATGCCCATTGCTGCCATTTTAAATTTGAAGGGTGGTCAAATAAAATGGATATACTAAGCATTCTTGTTTTTTCGGCATAAAAAGTCAAGGCTTCTGCTCTTTTTTCGTAATTCTTATCTAAGAATCTGCAATATGGAGAAAAAGGCGTCTATTCAGCTATAGTTTCAAAAAAAAATTACGACTTTTTACTTAAAATAGAAATATAAAAGAAATTTTTTCCCATTGTCATACATTCTATTTATATTAATATTAAAATTTCATCAACAAATGGCGTAAAAAATGTTACTAGCTCTCAAAAAAATATCTTTATTGGTATTAATACCATTATCTATTTCATCTATTGCATATGCTCAAGATTTTTATAAATGGACAGATTCAACTGGTTCAACCCACTATACAACCACACCACCACCAAAACAAAAAGGTATTGCAGCACATGGTTTAGTGAAAACATACAATAGTCCACTCAATGGCAATGGTGCAACAGGAAGTACAACTAGTAGTAATGAATCAAATTTTCCTCAGTCACCTAGTAACAGCAATGTTATGCCAATGACTCAACCTATTCCACAAAATGATGAACCACAATACGTTCCAGACCCACAAAAGTAAGACATTTTTAACCCCTATCTAAATAAGATGGGCAAACAATATAGAATTTATATTGCAAAATTCACTTTTATAGTGTTTTTGCGATATGCTGTATCAACTTTTAACTCTAATCCGTCATCGATTAAATTTTTATGGCTACATCACATATCGACCCTGAATATCAAGCAAATGCGATTGAACCTAATGTTCAACAAGATTGGGAAAATCGCAAAGTTTTTAAAGTTGCCGACACTGTAGAAGGTAAACATCGTTACATTCTGTCTATGTTTCCATATCCTAGCGGTAAACTGCATATGGGGCATGTGCGTAACTATACAATTGGCGATGTGATTAGTCGTTTTCACCGACTGAAAGGTGAGACAGTTTTACAACCTATGGGTTGGGACGCATTCGGTCTACCTGCAGAAAATGCAGCCATTGCACATAAAGTTGCACCTGCAAAATGGACATTTGAAAATATTGATTATATGCGTAATCAGCTTAAAAGCTTAGGTCTTGCAATTGACTGGGATCGCGAAGTTGCAACATGTACACCTGAATACTATCGTTGGGAACAATGGTTATTTGTTCAACTTTATAAAAAAGGTCTTATTTACCGTAAACTTTCAACTGTAAACTGGGATCCTGTAGACCAAACTGTACTTGCAAATGAGCAAGTTGTTGATGGTCGTGGTTGGCGCTCAGGTGCATTGGTTGAAAAACGCGATATTCCAATGTACTACTTCCGCATTACAGACTATGCACAAGAACTCCTTGATGATTTAGAACAACTAAAAGATGGTTGGCCTCAGCAAGTTCTGACAATGCAACGCAACTGGATTGGTCGTTCGGAAGGTATGGATATTACATTCCCATCAGCTGACACAAGCATTTATGCAGATGAATTGACGGTTTATACCACACGACCAGATACGCTAATGGGTGTAACTTATGTTGCAATTGCAGCAGAACACCCTATGGCAAAAAAAGCGGCTGAGCTACGCCCTGAACTCAATGCATTTATTGAAGAATGTCGTCATGGTTCTGTATCTGAAGCTGATGTTGCAACTGCTGAAAAGAAAGGTATGGCAACTGGACTTTATGTAAAACACCCAATTACTGGTGAAAACGTAGAGGTTTGGATTGCAAACTATGTACTCATGAGTTATGGCTCTGGTGCAGTTATGGCTGTACCTGCGCATGATGAACGTGATTTCGAATTTGCCAATAAATTCGGTTTACCAATCAAGCAAGTAATTGATGCACAAGGTGCAAAAGACAACGCTTACGATGCAACAACATGGCAAGACTGGTATGGCAGCAAAGAAGGTAAACTTGTTAACTCTGCACAGTTTGATGGTTTAAAATTCCAAGATGCGTTTGATGCATTTATTGAGCTTCTAGCACCTAAAAATCTTGCAAGTAAAAAAGTACAATTCCGTTTACGTGATTGGGGTGTTTCACGCCAACGCTATTGGGGTTGTCCAATTCCAATGATTAACTGTGAATCATGTGGTCAAGTTCCTGTACCTGAAGACCAATTACCTGTAGAACTTCCAACAGATGTTGTTCCAGATGGTTCGGGTAACCCACTTGCGAAAATGCCTGAGTTTTATGAAACCACATGCCCTCATTGTGGTGGCGCTGCAAAACGTGAAACAGATACCCTCGATACTTTTGTTGAGTCTTCTTGGTACTATGCACGTTATGCATCACCAGACTTTACAGATGGTATGATCAAGCCTGAAGCCGCTCAAACATGGTTACCTGTAAACCAATACATTGGTGGTGTAGAACATGCTATTTTACACTTACTCTATGCACGTTTTTTCCATAAGCTCATGCGCGATGAAGGCGTTGTTCAAGGCAATGAACCTTTTGCGAACCTACTTACTCAGGGCATGGTACTTGCTGACACATTCTACCGCGAAGAGGAAAGTGGTAAGAAAACATGGTTCAACCCAGCAGATGTCGAACTTACTCGCGATGAAAAAGGTCGTATTACTGCTGCTGTCTGCAAGATAGATGGTCAACCTGTCATTATTGGTGGACAAGAAAAAATGTCTAAGTCCAAAAATAACGGTGTCGACCCTCAAGCAATTATTAACCAATACGGTGCAGATACTGCACGTGTATTTACAATGTTTGCAGCACCACCAGATCAGTCACTCGAATGGTCAGATGCAGGTGTTGAAGGTTCAAACCGATTCTTAAAACGTGTATGGCGCTTAAGTACGAGCTTCTTAGAAAAATCGGCAAATAAGTCTCTTCACTTAGACAAAGCCACTTTATCTAAAGATGCACAAGATCTACGTCGTAAAACACATGAAACTATTGCTAAAGTAGGTGATGATATTGAACGTCGTCATGCATTTAACACCGCCATTGCTGCACAAATGGAACTGTTAAATACAATTACGAAGTTCACAACAACATCTGACAACGAGTTAGCTGTTGAGCAGGAATCAATCATTGCTTTACTGACTATGCTTGCGCCTTTTGCACCACACTTAAGCCAAAAGCTATTGGCTCAATTTGGTATCGACTTAACAGAAGCACGCTTCCCTATGGTTGATGAATCAGCACTTACACGCAATACGCAAACCATTGTTGTTCAAGTTAATGGTAAACTTCGTGGTAAACTTGAAGTTGCAACTAATCTGTCGAAAGATGAGATTCTTGCTCAAGCGAAAGCATTACCAGAAGTACAACAATTCTTAACTGGGCCAACAAAGAAAGAAATTGTTGTTCCAAATAAGCTCGTAAACCTAGTGGTTTAAGGAAGAGGAAAAAGCATGCACTTAGTCCAACGTCTCTCAGCAGTTATTTTAACTTTAGGTCTAAGTGTAAGCTTAGTGGGATGTGGCTTTCATCTTGTTGGCCACGGCCCCAATGCAACACCACTCGTATATCAGCATATGAAACTTGATTTACCATCCAATACAGCCAACTTAGGTGAAAAACTTAAAGTTTATCTGATTGGTAATGGTGCAACGTTTGACCAAGACCCAAATGCATACACACTACATGTGCTCGACTATCAATATCGTCGTCAAAAACTTAGTGGTCGTATAGCTGAAGTGATTTTACATTTAGATGTTACATTCCAAATTGAAGACCGCAACGGTTCTCCAATTACAGAACCTCGTACCATTTCAAGTGTAAAAAGCTATCAATACAATGTTGCAACCGTAAACGTCGATGATAACGAAGAATCTTATTTAAACGATATGCTTGTTGATGATGTTGCACAGCAAATGGCTCGTCAGATTTCAACAAATCGTTTACCAACCCTTTCAAAATAACTAATTATTTTGTATGAAAATTGACTACATCCAAGCACTAAAACGCACACAAAATGCCTCAGGTGCTTGGCTTATGCATGGCCAAGAACCATTACTTGAACAAAATTTATTAGATCAATTTCGCAAAGAATGGTCATCTAAAGATATAGAACGACAACGTTACGACATTCAAAGTGTGAGTGACTGGAAGAATGTCTTTAATGCATTAAATAGTCTTTCTCTTTTTTCGCAACAGCTTGCAATAGAAGCACATGGCAATATTAAGCCTGATGCAAGCGGTCTTAAAATGCTTAAGGCATTTCTTCAGCATAATGAGCAAAACCTGCTTGTTATTGTTATGCCAAAGCAAGATGGACAGAGCCTAAAAAGTAGTTTTATACAGACTGTCGAAGCCAATGGGACACTCGTTACTCTAAATGCACCCTACCCCAAAGACAGACAACAAATCTTAGAAGTTGAAGCAAAAAAACTCTCTATTCAGTTAGAAAATGATGCTTGGACATGGTTACTTGAACACCATGAACACAACTTGCTGGCTGCAAAGAATAGTCTCATTCGTGTAAATGATACTTTTCCTGATATAAAACATATTGGAATTAAAGAACTACAAAGTTGCCTACAAGACCAATCTCGCTATTCAACCTATGACTTAAGTGATAGTTTACTTACAGGAAATTTTGAGCAATCGATTAAAATTTATCAATATTTGATTGCAACAGGTGAGCCAATGACGTTCATACTGTGGGTTATTAGCAAAGAAATGCGCTTGCTTATGCAACTCTTTGAACAGCCTCAAAATGGATTACAACTTGGTATATGGAAAACCAAATTACACCTATACCAAAATGCGTTACGTCGCTTTCAGCCACAACAATTCCTCACATGGCCTCACCTATTACTAGAAATTGACCTTGCGATTAAAGGTAACTCACAACAAAAACCAGAGCTGCTGATATTGCAAGCAATTGGTCAATTATGTGGTAAAGTACTCTTTAAATAAATTCGTATTGGTCAAAAGCTCGCTTAAAACTGTTTTAGACTAATAAATATGATAGCACAGCACTGTCATATTACTTTTACAAGCCCTTTCAGATACAGCTACGTAGCTTCTATATGTTAAAAAAAATTAAATCCCTTAAATTATTAGTTGTACTTTTTATTATTCTTGTCATTAGCTTTTTTATTTGGCAATCCTCTAAGCCAAAAGCTGAACAACCTCAGTATATTACAGAAGCTGTGACTAAAGGCGACTTAGAAAGTACAGTACTTGCCACAGGAACATTAAGTGCAAGTAAAATGCTCAGTGTAGGTGCTCAGGTATCTGGCCAAGTTAAACATATGTATGTTCATCTCGGTGACCAAGTAAAAACAGGTCAAGTCATTGCTAAAATTGACTCAGAAACCCAAGAAAATACTTTACAAAATACAGCAGCGAACATTCGTAGCCTACAAGCACAGCATTTACAGCAAGATGCGAAATTGCATGAAGCAACACTCGAATACAACCGACAAAAAGCAATGCTTGCACAAAATGCGACACCACGTGCTAGCTTCGAAGCTGCTGAAGCAAATTATAAAACAGCATCTGCACAAATTAAGGTACTTGATGCTCAAATTGAACAAGCGCGCTTATCCGAATCAACAGCCAGAACCAACGTTGGTTATACACGCATTATTGCGCCTATCGATGGAACAGTTGTTGCTATTGTGACCGATGAAGGCCAAACAGTAAACTCAAACCAAACAACACCAACCATTGTAAAACTTGCACAGCTTGGACAAATGACTGTAAAAGCACAGGTCAGCGAAGCTGATGTGATGAAAATTGCAAAAGGTCAACAGGTCTATTTTACAACTCTTGGCGATGACCAAAAGCGTTACGCTACATTACGTCAAATTGAACCTGCCCCAGACTCAATTGCAAGTGATTCTAGCTCGACCAACAGCGCGGTTTACTACAATGCGCTATTTGATGTTCCCAACCTCGATGGCAAGTTACGTATTAATATGACTGCACAAGTTTATATTGTACTTAACTCAGTAAAAGATGCTGTTTTAGTACCATCTTCTGCATTAAGTAGTTCTAAAATTGTGCTTTCATCAAATGGTATGGCATCAGCAAATCAGCAAAACACATCACCTCAAGCACGTAAGTTAAACCTGACCAATGAGCAAAAAGAACTCATCAAAGACGGCAAAGCAAGTCTAAACTGTGTACGTATTTATGATGGTGGAGATGTTTACCCTCAACAAGTCCTTGTTGGCATTAATAACCGCGTTAATGCTCAGGTCTTGGCTGGATTAAAAGAAGGTCAACAAGTTGTTATTGCAGACAGCAATGATGCCTCTGCTGCTGATGCTAAATCAAATAATAGCCGTAAACGTAATGGCCCACCAATGGGAATGTAATCATGACAAAGCAAGTATTGCTTGAGGTCAAAAACCTTGTTCGTGAGTTTCCCGCAGGTGAGTCGACTATTCAAGTTTTAAAAAATATTAACCTAAAAATTCATGAGGGTGAGTTCATTGCTATTGTGGGTCAATCGGGCTCAGGCAAATCGACTCTCATGAATATTCTTGGCTGTTTAGATCAACCTACCAGTGGTACATATACCGTAAAGGGTCAAGAAACAGGAAGCTTAGCAGCCGATGATTTAGCACAACTGCGTAGAGAGTATTTTGGCTTTATTTTTCAGCGCTATCAGCTTCTTAATGACCTAACTGCAAAAGAAAATGTAGAGGTTCCTGCCATTTATGCAGGTGTTGAAACAACTGAAAGACAAGAACGCGCTAAAGACTTATTAACTGAACTAGGCTTAGAAGAAAAGTTAGGAAATAAACCCAACCAACTCTCTGGCGGACAGCAGCAGCGTGTTTCAATTGCACGCGCACTCATGAATGGTGGCGATGTTATTCTTGCCGATGAACCAACAGGTGCACTCGACTCTGCCAGTGGCTTAGAAGTTATACGCATTTTACGAGAGTTAAATGTATCAGGTCATACTGTCATTTTAGTCACCCATGACATGGAAGTGGCTAAAAATGCGACGCGTATTATTGAGATCAAAGATGGTCAAATTATTAATGACCAAGCCAATACACCATCTCATCAAGACATAACAACAACTCAAGTAACCAAACACCCAGAACAAACAACAGCGCTCACCCATAATGAAGATAAAAGCACAAAATCTTCTGCTTTATTTTCAATATTAGACCGCTTGAATGAAGCATTCCATATGGCACTCATTGCAATGAATGCTCATCGAATGCGTACATTTCTCACCATGCTTGGCATTATTATTGGTATTGCCTCCGTGGTAACGGTTGTGGCTCTTGGTAAAGGTTCACAAGAACAGATTTTAAAAGACATTAGTAGTTTGGGTACAAATACCATTACTATTTTCCAAGGTAAAAGCTTTGGTGACAACTCGAAACTTGCCAATGTAAAAACACTTATTCCAAGTGATGCAAATGCACTTGCAAGTCAGCCTTATGTAAGTGCTGTTAGCCCTGTGGTAAATACTTCTAAAACATTACGTTTTGAAGAAACTGAGGCTACTGCAAGCATTAACGGTGTCAATGAAGACTTCTTTTTAGTAAAAGGTCTAAAATTTACAGAAGGTCAGAGTTTTGATAACGCAAGTGTTCATTCACGCTCGCAAGATGTTGTCATCGACACCAATACACAACAGAAATTTTTTGGTCGCCTAAATAGTCCGATTGGACAAGTTATTCTTCTAGGCAGCGTACCTGCCCGCATTATTGGCGTTGTTGAGTCTCAAAATACAGCCATGGCATCAAGTGATACATTAAATGTCTACATGCCTTATACTACTGTGATGAGCCGTATGCTTGGACAAACCAATGTACGTAATATTATTGTGCTTGTGAATGATAAGTACTCTACAAGTGCCGCAGACAATGCGATTGTGAACTTACTTTCATTACGTCATGGTGCACAAGATATCTATACCATGAACAGCGATAGTATTCGACAAACTATTGAAAAAACAACAAATACAATGACTTTACTGGTCTCTGCAATTGCTGTGATTTCTTTAATTGTTGGTGGGATTGGTGTCATGAACATCATGCTTGTTTCTGTGACAGAACGTACCCAAGAAATTGGCGTACGCATGGCTGTAGGTGCACGCCAAAGTGATATTTTGCAACAGTTTTTAATTGAAGCTGTTTTAGTTTGCTTACTTGGTGGTGTACTTGGTATTTTTCTGTCTATTGGTCTAGGTCAGCTTATTGCACATGTTGCAAACGATGCCTTTACCCTATCTTATTCAACGGTATCTATTGTTGCAGCCTTCATCTGTTCTACGCTTATTGGTATTGTATTTGGCTTCTTGCCTGCAAAAAATGCAGCCAAACTAGATCCTGTTGCTGCACTTGCAAGAGAGTAAATAATGAATACCTATATTACAAAAACGATTATTCCAATTTCAGTCTGTGCTCTTGTACTGAGTGGTTGTAGTGCTCTCATTAAAACACCTTACCAAGCACCTCAAGTCAATATTCCTGCAACCTTTCAAAAAAGTCAGCCCAATAATAAGCAAATTTCCATAGATACCTATGCAGATTGCTGGTGGACTTTATTTGGTGATAAGCATTTAGACCAACTTGTACAACAAGTACTTACACGCAATAATAACCTTGCTGTTGCAGGTCTTACCTTAAAACAAGCACGCTTAAAAGCAGGACTTGCAGAAAACCAACAAGGACTTCGTGTCAATGCATCTACATCTGTAGGTCATACCATTAATCTAAATAATGGTAGTGAACAATCTCAAGGCATGTCTATAAGTACAGGAGTTAGTTATCAAATTGACCTCTTTGGGCAACTTGCACGACAAACTGAAAGTTCAAAATGGGAAGCTTTAGCAACTGAGCAAGACTTACAAGCAACAGCTCAAGCACTTGTTGCAACAACAGCCAAACTTTATTGGCAACTTGCCTACTTACATGAAAGCAAAACAACGGCCGAAGAAAGTTTAAATAACTCTCAAAAGCTTTATAAACTTGTACATATACAATATACCGCAGGTGCTGTTTCCGATGTCGATTTAACTCAAGCAGCACAAGCCGTACAAAGCCAACAAGCCAATTTAAGCCGTATTGCACAAAGTCTTGTAGAAACACGTACGGCTATTGCAGTTTTACTTCATATTCCTGTACAGCAGTTAGATATTACTGAACCATCTCGCCTGCCTCAAATTCGTCTTCCCCAAATATCTTCGGGTTTACCAGCCGATATTTTATCGAGACGACCTGACTTAAAAGCGGCTGAATTAAGATTGCGTGAAGCTTTAGCCAATAAAGATGCTGTCAAAGCCAGTTTCTATCCTGCAATGAGTCTAACAAGTGGACTTGGTGCAAGTAGTACTTCTCTTACACAGCTTATAAAAAATCCTGTCCTAACTTTAGGGGCAAACTTAAGCTTACCTTTCATACAGTACAATGATATGAAAAAGAGTATTGCTGTGAGTCAACTTGACTATGAGAAAGCAATTTTGCAGTATCGCCAAACGCTCTACCAAGCATTTGCAGATGTTGAAAATGCACTATCTAACCGTACAGAACTTGATTATCAAGTGACAGCCCAAGCCAAAAACTTAGCTCTATCACAAAAAGCCGAACGACTCGTGCTTGTACAATATAAATATGGTGCTGTTGCATTAAAGAATCTGTTAGATCAGCAAGAAAACACTCGCGCAGCTCAACTGAGCTTAGTGAATACCAAACAGAGCCAATACAATGCTTATGTCACACTCATGCAAGCATTAGGTGGTAGTCCAATCACACAACTGCCATAAATAAAAAAGGCGACTTAATAGTCGCCTTTTTTACATGAATAATGATTATTCATCATCCATAATTGCTGGGCTCATACCTACAGTATTGAAGCCTGCATCTACATACATAATTTCACCAGTAATGCCTGATGCCCATGGAGAACATAGGAACAATGCAGCATTACCCACTTCTTCAATCGTTACATTGCGTTTAAGTGGTGAGATTTTTTCGTTTGCATCAAGCATTTTACGGAAAGATTTAATGCCTGAAGCTGCAAGTGTACGAATTGGACCTGCTGAAATTGCATTTACACGAATACCATCTTGACCTAGGCTAGATGCTAAGTAACGAACACCCGCTTCTAAAGATGCTTTTGCCATACCCATAACATTGTAGTTCGGCATTACACGCTCAGAACCCTGATACGTCAATGTTAATAAGCAGCCTTGACGTGCTTGTAATAGTGGTTTTGCAGCACGTGCCATTGCAACAAAGCTATATGCGCTAATATCATGTGCAACTTTAAAACCTTCACGGTCAGTCACATCTGTAAAGTCACCATCTAACGTATGAGCAGGTGCAAAACCAATTGAGTGAACAACCCCGTCTAAACCATCCCAATGTTTTGCTAGTTCAGAAAAAGCTGTTTCAATTTCTGCATCAACAGCAACATCGCAAGGGAAAACAAGTGTAGAGCCAAACTTTTCAGCGAACTCATCAACACGTTTTTTGAGCTTTTCATTTGGATATGTGAATGCTAACTCTGCCCCTTCACGGTGTAATGCTTGTGCAATACCATACGCAATAGATAACTTACTTGCTACACCAGCGATTAAAAAACGCTTACCTGTTAATAGTCCTTGTGCCATTTTATATTCTCTCGTTAAAAGCTATTCGTGAAATAATGCCTATTTTGGACATTTTTAGAAATTGCATAAAGCATCTTTTTTCATTTTTTTGGTCTTTTCATATAAAAAGTCGCCTTTGCAGTTACAAAGACGACCTCATAAAATCATTTAGAAGAATGAATTAGTCATTCGACAAAAGACCAATTAAACGTAAGAATGAAATATACATCCATACCAATGTTGCAAGTAATGAAATTGCACATGTCCATTCAAATGACTGTGGCGCACGTTGCGCTGCTGCATTTTCAATTAAGTCAAAATCTAGAATAAGATTTAATGATGCAATCACTGCAACAAATGCGGCAAAACCTATGCCTAACCAGTTACTTTGGAATACATATGGAATCGATGAGCTAAAAATAAGCCCCATGACCATTTGTACAACAAATACAAGTGCAATTGCTAAAGTTGCCGACATCACAACAGCTTTAAACTTTTCAGTCGCACGAATAATTTGGAACTTATACAGACCAAATAATGCAAGTGTCGTTACAAATGTTGCAAGCAGTGCTTGTAACGGTGCACCCGGATACTTCATTTGAAAAACAAATGAAACGCCACCTAAAAAAGCACCTTCAAATAATGCATAAGGTACTGCAAGCATTGGGGCTGTATTGGGTTTAAACACTGTAACTAATGCAAGAATCATTGCACCAATTGCACCGACCAAACTTGCTGCACCTGCAATCGCAGTATTGATTGTAAGTGCACAATAAAAGAAAATGGCTAACCCGACTGCTGCTGCAATACCTGTTAGAAGAACTGACTTACCAATAGTCCCTTGAATGGTCATTGGCTTTTGATAATCGGCGTAAGTTTCAACGCGCGTTAAAATAGGATTATTACTTTGCATTGTTTAACTCTAATTTCTAAAGATTATTGAGATATACGTATTAGTTTAATGCTTTTCAAGGCGTCATCATATATTGCATCATGTGTTTTTGTAACTTCATTTTATTTTTTTATAAGATAATGTCTTTCTATGGACAATTCACCGACTTTAGATATTTCTAAAATAATTAACGGCGCAATATAAGGGTCCGCCACAATACCAGGTACGGTATAAAAAAGTGTTTCACCCAATACATATTGAGCACCACAATGATTATGACCATTGAGGCTCACTTTCACCCCATACTTATATAATAGCACAGTAATCTCTTCACAATTCCATAAATTATGTGCATTCAAGTTTGGATCTAAAGCATAATGACCAACCACAACAACCTGCTGTTGCACTTGTTGGGCTTCAATCAGTTGTTCTTCTAACCATTCAAGTTGACTTGGACTTAAAGCACCATTCCAAGACTTTGCATATTGCTTTTTTTCTTGAGCCAAATGACTTAACTGCAGTTTTGCATCTAAATATTCTTGCGCACTTGAGTGATATGCATGCAAACTCCGATCATTACCATCAATCATAATGAAACGAAAGTGACCTAAAGACCATGAGTGATAACGAATAGGAACATGATAGTTAGGGTCTACTTGAAATTGTGAGAACATCGCTTTTGCATCATGATTCCCCAAAACAAACAAATGAGGATGACATAGATCCTCATAAGGTTTTATAACAGCAGGATAGTCCTGCCATGCACGATCGACAATATCACCCAATGTAACGACTAAATCTAATGATCGCTGATTTAAAAAGTGCATGACTTTCGTCATTTTCTTGGGCATTACTCGAAAGTAGCAACGCTCCTCTAAATCATCTTCTAAGTTGGCATATTGTGGGTCTGCCAAAAATGCAATCCGAAATTTATCTTCATGTTTTAAGCTAAATTCTGGATAGTTTAATAGCTTCTCTAAAATAGCCTCATCAGAAAATTGCATTATTTATCGAATTCCTGCTCGCATAAATGATTGTACAAACTGCTTTTGGAAGAAAATAAATAGTACAAGTAATGGTAAAGATGTCATGAGTGTCGCAGCACTTACCAATGCCCATTGAACACCCTGCTCAGGTGCAGAAAATAATTGTAAGCCAACCGTTAGTGGCCTCACATCTACAGAGTCTGTAATCACAAGCGGCCATAAAAAGTCATTCCAGTGAAAACTTACCGACACCAAGATAAAAGCAACATATACAGGGAATGCAAGTGGTACATAAACTTTCCATAAGATTCCCCAATGGCTTGCACCTTCAATCATTGCAGCTTCTTCTAAAACAACAGGAATACTTTTAAAAGTTTGACGCAATAAGAAGATAGCAAACGCAGAGCAGAAATATGGTAATGCGATACCAACCAATGTATTACGTAAACCTAAAGAACCAATCGTTTGGTAATTCTGTAGAATAAGTACATCAGGGCTAATCATAAGCTGCAATAAAATCAGCGAAAATAATAATCCTTTTCCCTTTAAAGGAAATCGAACCAAAGCATAAGCAGCCAAAGTCGCAAGCACAAGTTGTACACAAACAATTAAAATTACCAACAGCGAGGTATTTAAAAAGTATTTTGCAAAGGGTGCTGCATGCCACGCTTGAATAAAGTTATCTACAGTTACAGGAGAAAATAAAACAAACTGCCCTTGTAGTTCGACAGGATGAAATGCCGTCCATACGGCCAATAGCAAAGGTAATAGCCACAACAATGCACCACCCCAAACGAGTGTCCAAAGAACAGATGGAATAACCTTATCTTTAAAGAAATTTGGCATTATTGGTACCATGTCTTTTTATCTAAGAAATAAAACTTTAGCCATGCCAAAGTTGCCAACATCACCAATAAAACAATTGTCATTGCAGATGCAGATGCTGTATCCCAATAACTAAATGCAGTTTGATAAATATAAAACAGTAATAATGTTGTGCTGTTATCTGGCCCACCATTAGTCATTGCAATAATGACATCTGCTAAACGAAAAGCATTTAATGTTGCATTAATTAAAATGAAAATAGTGGTTGGCATAAGTAAAGGCCACTGTACTTTCCAAAAGAAGTGAGATGCAGATGCACCTTCTACCCTTGCCGCTTCATATAACTTTGTATCTTGCTGTTGTAATGCTGCAAGATAAAAAATCATAAAGAAACCAGCTTCTCTCCATACAGTTACAGCCATTAAACTGTAAAGCGAAACATGTGGGTCGCCTAACCAGTTAATAGAAGAAAAACCCAAACTATTTAACCAGTGGTTAAGTACCCCAGTTTGTGGGCTATAGAAGAACAACCATAGATTTGCAATCGCAATCATTGGCAACAATGATGGTAAAAAAAAGGCACTTCGCAGTAATCCTCGCCCCTTACAAGGACGATTAACTGCAAGTGCCATAAGTAAAGCTAAGCCACAAGATAATGGAATCGTGATTAGTGCATAAAATAATGTATTTTTTACAGATTGAATAAATACAGGATCTTGCATAATACTTTGATAATTTTGAAGCCCTGCAAATTTAGCAGGACTCCCACCATGGCCAGCAAGTAAACTTTGCCAAAATGTTGCAATGACTGGATAGTGTGTAAATGCAACCAAGAAAACCAATGCAGGTAATAGCAACAAATACCCATAAACTTGCTTTGACAATATGCTTGGTCGCATTGTTACAGCAGGACTTACTCCAGACATTTTAACCTCTTACTGATAAGGTTTTAATAAACGATCTGCTTGCGACTGTGCACTCTTCAATGCATTATCTGCCGAGTCACGACCTGTTACTGTTGCTTCGATTGCACGGTTAAGTAATTCTTTAACTTGTAAACTGCGATACGTAGAAAGTTCAGGTTGTGAATATTTCAACTGCTCACGTGCAACCAATGCTTGTGGATATTGTTTCGCATATGCTTGCATAGATTTGGTTTCCCATGCAGCAGGTGATGTTGCGATGTATCCTGTTGCAATACTCCAACGTGCTGCCTGCTCAGGTTCAGATAACCAACGAACCAATTTTAATGCTGCTTTTTGTTGATCTGGTGTCATCCCACTAAACATATAAAGACTACCACCACCTGTTGGACTACCACGTTGTGTCTTCTCAGGAATCATACTTACACCAAATGGAAACTTCGCTTTTTGACGAATTTCACCTAGGTTACCTGTCGATAAGAAAACCATTGCCGATTTACCATCAATAAAGTCTTGTGGCGTCGTACTGTCAGCAATAACACCTTTTGGAGAAACATTATACTTCACAGATAGATCATGTAAAAAGCTTAAAGCCTCCACAGTCTTAGGCGTGTAATATGTGACTGCTGTGCCTTTACCATTATCTAAATGTCCACCATTTGATGCGACAAATGCTTGGTAGGGCCAATAACCATTTGGCGTATTTGAAGGAACTTCAACACCCCATTGAGTGACTGTATTTCCTTGACGAATCGTAAGTTTTTTACCGTACTCGGCAAGTTCTTGCCACGTTTGTGGTGGATGCTCAGGATTTAAACCAGCTTTTTTAAATGCTTCTTTATTCCAATACATAACATTGGTAGAACGTTGGAAAGGCACACTCCATACTTTTCCATCAATATGACGGATAAAAGCAGGATAAAAATGGCTTAACCACTTTTGCCCTTCAGGGTCATTCTTTACTAAATCAGAAACAGGAATAATTGCACCCGCATCTTTTAAAGAATAAACCTCAATATCGCCCATTACAGCAACTTGTGGCGCATTATGACCACGATATGCGGTTAATGCTTTTGTCACGGTTGTCACATAATCACCTGTATAAACAGGGCTAATTTTAATATCTGGATTTTGTTTCATGAAATCATTTACAAGCCCTTCAATTGTGCCTTGCACTTTTCCACCAACAACAATTGGATAGTACATTTGCAAAGTGACTGGTGCTGCAAAACTTGCCGAGCCTACTGCCAATAACAACATTGCTCCAAGACGTTTAATCATGAAACTTTCTCCTGAGATGATAATGATATATTTGTATTTTGTTCTAAAGACTTTAAGTAATAGCGATTTAACGCCTTCCCCGTAAAAATATATTGAGCCTCTTGATCCCAATCTAAACCAACAGTTTGACCTACCGAATATTGGTGTAATCCAGTAAGTTTGACCGTAACTTGGCTTTGAGGCTGTGCATCAAGCTCACACAATAAAAGTGTATCTGCACCTAAATATTCATAGCTGATTACCGTTGCCGTCATCTTTCCTTGCGTCGCTGAAATAATCTTAATTGCTTCAGCACGAAGCCCCATTGAAATTTCTTTTTCATCAATATGTGGAATAAATGCTTTTCCACCAACACCATAACCGTGACTAACTGAATTTAAGGGGAAGATATTCATCGCAGGTGCACCAATGAACTGTGCGACAAAACCATTGCATGGATCATTGTATAATTCTGTTGGATGACCAATTTGTTCAATATGACCGCTGTTCATCAGTACAATACGATCAGCCATAGTCATGGCTTCAGTTTGGTCATGTGTTACATAAATAAGAGTTAAACCCAATTGTTGTTGGAGCTGTCTAATTTCTCTACGCATAGTTTGGCGTAGTCTTGCATCTAAGTTAGATAAAGGCTCATCCATTAAACATAATGGTCTTTTCGAAATAACTGCTCTGCCAAGGGCAACACGCTGTTGTTGTCCACCTGAAAGCTGTGCAGGTAAACGATCTAATAATGCGTCTAACTCTAATAATTTTGCGGTTTCATTTAATCTTTTTTCAAAAGTCGATTTATCTTCTTTTCTTGCTTTTAAACCAAATAATAGATTTTCACGAATCGTTAAATGTGGAAATAATGCGTAAGATTGAAATACCATCGATAAATGGCGATCTGCAGGGCCTAAATTATTCACATTTTTTTCTTTTAATAATATTTCACCTGCATCGGCATACTCTAAACCTGCAATTGTTCTGAGTAATGTGGTCTTTCCACAGCCTGATGGACCAAGTAATGCAATAAATTCACCAGCCTGAACCTGAAAACTAATTTCATCCAGTGCAACTTTATTGCCCCAGCTTTTTTTAATTCTATTTAAGGTAAGGTGACTCATAATTTATCTAGACTATTCTTATTAAAGAGCAATAAGAATGAATAAATAAAAAGACATTTTTATGACAGAAAAGTGACCTTTTAATGATAATAAATAATCACCATTAAAATAAAAATTAAATATCAGAAAATTTTAAATATTCAATAATTGTATTATGTTATAAAAAAAGCCCTTAATATGATTAAGGGCTTTTAAATTTTCATTACTTAAATGAAATTAATCATCATTGGTAATAAAGAAATATTCACGATAATATTTTAACTCACGAATTGAATCACGAATATCATCCAAGGCCAAATGAGAAGCTTCCTTTTTAAGCCCGCTCATAATTTCAGGACGCCAGCGTTTTGCAAGCTCTTTCACAGAAGATACATCTAAATTACGATAGTGGAAAAACTGCTCAAGCTCAGGCATTAAACGGTGCATAAAACGACGGTCTTGGCAAATCGAGTTCCCACACATTGGCGAAGACTTTGGAGAAACCCATTTCTTTAAAAATGCAATGGTTTGCTCTTCTGCGTCGCGTACAGTCAATTGACTACGACGCACACGCCCGATCAAACCTGACTGTCCATGCTGGCGTGTATTCCACTCATCCATACCATTTAAAATTTGGTCAGACTGATGAATTGCCAATACAGGCCCTTCAGCAAGCACATTTAAATTATCATCAGTTACAATGGTTGCAATCTCAATAATCTTATCATTATCAGTATCTAAACCTGTCATTTCGAGGTCAATCCAAATTAACCGTGTATCTACTGTGCTGCTCATGAAATCAGTTCTTATCAACTTAAAACATGAATAGTAGCAAATTTATTGCTTCTTGGCTGTAATTGAACCGTGCTTCATGCTATTTTTGCCGTCTCTTAACTGGTTTTTAATATGTGAATGGCTCTTATCCGTAAACGTCGTTTGACAGAGCAACAAAAGCGTCGAATTCAAAAGCAACATCAATCTCGTCAAGATGACATTGATACCTCCAATGACCTTGAAGGTTTAGTCGTACAACACTATGGCCGACAACTTGAAGTTAAAGCATTGTCTGTTCCTGAGAGTCACCCTGAAAAGCCAATTGTCGTTTCAGGAGAGCCTGAACCATTTTGGAAACCCATTGAAATGGGCAGTGTTTGGCGTTGCCATACACGTACCAACTTAGAGCTATTGGTCACAGGAGACCGCGTAAAATGGCAAGCCGATCCTAATACTGGTTTAGGCATTATTACTGCAATTCATGACCGCAGCTCTTTACTTACACGCCCTGACCGATACCACAAAGTAAAACCTGTCGCTGCCAATATTAGCCTTATTGTCATTGTATTTGCACCACTTCCTGAGCCTGCACCTATGCTCATAGACCGCTACTTAGTGGCTTGTGAAGATGCAAATATTCCTACACTATTGGTATTGAATAAAATTGACTTAATTAAAGAAAATGATTCCATTCATACTCTAGTCAATGAATACAAAGCGCTTGGCTATGAAATTATGCTGACACAGTCCGATGGTGACTTAGAACCACTTAAAGCACGCTTAGATGGTGAAACCGTTGCGTTTGTTGGTCAATCAGGTGTCGGTAAAAGCTCTATTATTAATACCATTGTTCCAAATGCATCACAAAAGACCAATATCATTTCCGAGAACTCCGCACTGGGTCAACACACCACAACCTCAACACGCTTAATTAGTTTTGGAGAAAATGGGGCACTGATTGACTCTCCCGGCATTCGCGAGTTTGGACTTTGGCACCTTACAGAAAATGCGGTATATCATGGTTTCCCTGAAATATCGCCACTCATTGGGTCATGCCAATTTAGAAACTGTACGCATAAAAATGCAAAAAACTGCGCACTCGAAAAGGCTGCTCAAACAGGTGAAATTCTACCAAGACGCCTAGAAAGTTTCTTACGTTTATGCGATGAAATTCAGACAGCAAACCAAAAAACTTAATTTTATTCACAATTACCCTTGAACCGCGCTTTTTGATCACTATTAATATAAGCTATACTCTAGCTCAATTTTTGATGGTTAATAAGGTGAATTGTGGAACGTTGGTTCGAATTCATGGGGCATCACCCCTTTTTATTTGGTCTGCTTGCGGTTCTTATCGTACTGTTTTTCGTAATTGAAGGAAAACGCAATGGCCGCAAAATTTCCCCACAATCCCTTGGTATTTTGGTGAAAGCACAAAATGCAATGCTGATTGATTTAAGAGATGCGAAAGACTACCGAGAAGGTCATATTAGTGGTAGCCGCAATATTCCATACAGCAGCTTGGCAAATCATACTGAAGAACTACAAACAGCAGGCCGACCGCTTGTTTTCATTTGTAATCTTGGTCAAGTTGCAGGCAGTGCAATTGCACAGGTGGGATATGCCGACAGCTACCGCTTAGATGGTGGTGTCTCAAATTGGAAAGCTCAAGGCTTACCATTAATTAAAGCAAAATAACGTTTAGCGAGAAGCATTATGGCAAATGTCGTCATTTATTCTACAACAGTATGTCCTTACTGCGTTCGTGCAAAACAACTTCTAGAACGCAAAGGGATTTCATATAAAGAAGTTAACCTTTCAAATGAAGCACCAGATGTACGTATTGAACTGATGCAACGTACAAACCACCGTACAGTGCCACAAATTTTTATTAATGATCAATTCATTGGTGGATTTGATCAGCTTTATGCATTAGATCGCGAAAGCAAACTTGATGAATTAATTGATTAATTAGTTCTATACATTAAAGAAGGATTTAATAATGAGTGAAGAAAAACAACCGCAATTAGCTTTGGAACGCCTTTATACTAAAGACGTTTCTTTTGAAGTTCCTGGGGCACACGTTTTTACAAAAGAATGGCAACCTGAGTTAAATATCAACCTATCTTCAAATGCAGATAAAGTTGATCCAACTCACTTTGAAGTTGCTTTAAAAGTTGTTGTAGAAGCAAAAAATGCAGGTGAAACTGCATTTATCGTTGATATTACACAAGCAGGTGTATTCCTTGTAGATGGTATCGAAGAAGATCGTTTACCATATATTTTAGGTGCGTACTGCCCAAATATTTTATTCCCATTCTTACGCGAAGCGGTAAATGATTTAGTAACAAAAGGAAGTTTCCCTCAGTTACTACTTACACCAATCAACTTTGATGCTGAATTTGAAGCAAACTTACAACGTGCTCAAATGGAATCTGCTGAAGCTGAAGGCAAAGCATAAATATATTAAAGTGGAATAGTAGATATACTGTTCCACTTTCTTCTCTTTTTAATATAATAAAATACAACAGCATTTAATATCATTTAAAAAAACTTTCATTTATAATTACCCTTATTAAAAATAATTACACATTAATATCTGTATAAAATTATTTTAATTTATATAAATTTCCTTGAAAAAGGGTAAGTAAATGAATAATACATCACACTTTAACCTATCAGGTGAAAAATTACTCACATTATCTCAGGAAATAGATAAACATAATCTTCCTCAAGAAATTATTAATACATGTAAACATTTACTCATATGTGAGAATATTAGTTTTTTAGAGTCATTTCATCAGGATTCATATTTTCACTACCAAGATATTGACCATGGTATGTTTTCAAAAAACGAAGCTATTCAATATATTCAGGAAATACCTCGATTTAATCAATTAGAAAATTTCTCTTTCTACGTTAGAAATAATAAAGAACCATTAAATTACCTAAATAACTGCCTTACTATTAAAATTGAAAATAGTCATCTATCTCAGGAAATATTTATTTTTATAAAAGGGAGTTTTTTTACTTCTCAAATTATTCACAATACCCACTTCTTAATTTTATTAAATCTAATTAAGCTTTATTTTGCAAATACTGCATATTTACAGAAAAACTTAATAGATATTATTAATCTAAACCCATTTTATAAAAATTTAGCTGAACAGGCACCTATTCTTATCAATATTATTGGTCCAGACTTAAAATTTACACTTTGGAATCAGGAGTGTGAGCAAGTTTTTGGTTGGAAACATACCGACCTACAAAAAATGCCGAATGAACTAATTTGCTTATTCTCTAATGATTTAGACTATCAAAAAATTAAGAAATTCTTTTCAAATAAACCTCAAAAGCATTCCAAACTTTATGAAGTCAATCCTATTTGTAAAGATGGCTCAATACTGAATACATTATGGACAAGTATTCTTTTGCCTAATCAGTCCTATATTAATATTGGTATCAATATCACTGAACAACGTAAGTCTGAAAAGCTTTTACAAGAGCGGGCAAATATAGATACATTGACCCAATGTTTTAATCGAGTTGCTATTTTTGATGCCTTAGATGTTCAACTGAAACAATGCAGAGATATTAATCGTAAGTTTTGTGTATTTCTCATTGATATTGATCATTTTAAGTTGGTAAATGATACATGGGGACATATGGTTGGTGACAAAGCATTACAACACTTTTCTCGCCTACTCCAACTTGATCAAACAAGAAAAATACATGTTGGTCGTTTCGGAGGAGAAGAATTCATTGTTATTTTAGAAACCAACTCCATTGCTGATGCTTTTGCATTTGATGAGCAAATACGTCGTACTTTGTCTACCCACCCTCTGTATGAAAAACATGAGAAAATAAAGCTCAATTATAGTAGTGGTTTCACAATGATTGAGAAAGGTTTTTGCTCAAGAAACTCTCTACTTTCGAGTATAGACAATGCTTTATACCGTGCAAAAAAACAAGGGCGTGGTCGTACATATCAATCACATACCTCATATTAAAAAGTAACAATTATCTGGCACAATTCTTATGTAAAGGTCGTTATTATCAAAACATATTTTGATTTTTTAGCATTTCTCATAGGCGAAATAGCACATGGCACAGTCAGTCAATTCTCCAAGTAAACGTTTTTTAAAACTTGCAAGTATGACCGCCAGCATTGCAACAAAAACAGTATCTAACTCTATTCGTAGTTTTACAGCAGACGAACAACACAAAGATCAAGCTCGACAAAAACTCTTTCAAGATATTGGTATGCAAATTGCCAATACCTTAGGTGAAATGAAAGGTGCAGCCATGAAAGTCGGGCAAATTGCATCGCAATATAAAGATATTTTTCCACCTGAAGTATCTAAAGCAATAGAAAAACTACAACGCCAAGCACCACCAATGCCATTCAAAGAAATAAAATTACAAATTGAAAAAGAACTTAAACAACCTTTAAATCAAGCATTTTTATCCTTTGAGGAAAAGCCCTTTGCTGCTGCATCAATTGGGCAAGTACATAAAGCTCAACTCAAGACAGGTGAACATGTGGTGGTTAAAATTCAATACCCTGGTGTAGATGAAGCCTGTGAAAGTGACTTAAAACAAATTCGTTTAGCCCTAAAGATGATGGGTTTACTTAAAATTGATAAAAAACTTCAAGATAAGCTCTTTGGTGAAATTCAAGAAAGTTTAGCCAATGAGCTTAACTATGAAATTGAAGCACAAAATTTAGAGATTGCACGTTCATTCCATCGAACCCTAGACCCTCAAATTATTATTCCGAAAGTATTTAAAAATTATTCTACACGCCATTTACTCACACTCAGTCTTGAAGTTGGAGATGACATTTCAACAGCAAGTACTTGGAACCAAGAGGTTCGTAACACTCTAGGTAGACGACTTGTGAAAGCCATGGGACAGGAAATATTCTATTTGAAGCGTTTCCATTGTGATCCTCATCCCGGTAACTTTTCATTTCGAGAAAATGGTGATGTCATTGTATATGACTACGGCGGTGTAAAGATAATTTCCTCTTATGTGATTCAACAGTTTAAAGACCTTATTCAAGCCTCCCGCGATCGGAACATTCCACAATTAGAAACAGCCTTATTTGACTTGCAAGCACTGACAGAAAAAGGAAAATTCCCTTCAAACTTATATCATGAATGGCTTGATGTCTTGCTGCGACCACTTACTCAACAATATGACTTTAAAGAAAACTCAGCTCACCATGACAGTGTAAAACTGGCAAAACAATCTTTAAAATATTGGGACTTATTTAAACCATCACCTGATACACTTATGATTAATCGAACGATTTCAGGTCATTATTGGAATATGATCCATTTGCAAGTGAATGATAACTTAAGTGATATATTTGAGGAAATTATACCTGATCAACATCAGAACTAAGTATTTGTATATGATGCCATTTGTTGTAGGATAAGATTTTATCACTTACTTATATAGGGCAGAAAATGGCACAGCATCTATTAGCACAATTAAATGCAAATACAATCAAATTTATAGATGTGATTTCTTACATTGACCGTCACTATACACATACCCCAACAGCTTTCGTCAATGGCGCTCAGAAAAACCAAGCCACAGAAAACCAAGGCAGTGCAAAAGTCCTATCATTTGCAAAATTACACGGCTTAAATGAACAAGAAACACTTCAACTATTTGCAGAACATTATGCAAAAGTTCAAGCAACGCCAAATGAAGAAGACCACCAAAATATTCGCCAGTTCATGAAAACAGGATGGCAAGGTGTTTCTTTTGACGCAAATGTACTTCAACCAAGAACTTAAAATATGCGTTTCCGATATGCTTGTAAGCATATCGGAAATCACTTGTATTTAAGCACCATGCCACCATTGAAAAACAGCCATCCCTGCCATCGTACATAGCAATGCGCCAATCACATGAATAGAAATAACCAGCATAGCAGTAGAAATTCGCCCTTGCTGTAACAAGGTAACAACCTCTAAAGAAAAGGTAGAAAAGGTTGTTAAACCACCACAAAAACCTGTAATTACAAATAATTTATAATTTTGACTAAGTTGACTTTGTGCAAAAAATGCAATTGCAAAGCCAATAATAAACCCACCTATCAAGTTTACGGCAACTGTTCCTATAGGAATAGATGGATGCAGGCTATTCATTTTTAGACCAACCCACCATCTAGACCAACCACCTAAAATTGAGCCTAAGGCAATCGCAGCTAATGAATAATACATATACTCTTCCTATTTATTCTGATTTTATATAAACAGAGTACGCACACCTACGTACCCTGCATTCGTCAAGGTTACGTAGGCATCATTAGCCATATTGGCGGTTTTTAAAAGGAAGATGCCATTTCCTATATCTCAGATGACTATATAATGATAGTTGAATAAAAATTTCAACTCTTTTCACATAAAAATAGATGAACACCCTCACCTGCTATACGTCCTGTAGCAAAACAAGCCGTCAGTAAATAGCCGCCCGTTGGTGCATCCCAGTCAAGCATCTCACCACAGCAGAAAATACCTGATTGTGATTTTAAAGCGAGCATTGGTGAAAGTGCGCCTTTTTTTACCCCACCTGCACAGCTAATGGCTTCCTCTATCGGTCGAAAACCTTGAATAGAAATCTCTAGATTTTTAATCTGATATGCCATTTTCTCAGGCTGTTGCCAGAGGTCTTTCTCAACCATTTCACGCAATAATGCAGTTTTTGTCTGATCTAGGCCTGCTTTCCGCCAAATATTGGCAAGTGATTGCTTTTTATTTTGACTCAGTTTCAATACCAATTCATCTTCTGAAAGATGAGGCAGTAAATCTAAATAGAGTGTCTTTGATACACGTAATGTACGATTGAGACGGTAAATCACACCACTTTCAAAACCGTAATGTGTAATCACAATATCACCATCTACTTTATGTTGAGATGATGTCCATGCCTGAATACGCTTTAATGGCTGACCAAAAATAGGTTCCATATACTTCGACCAAGAAAACTCAATCCCGACATTACTTGCGACAAAAGGATTAATTTCTTGTTGCTGTAACCAAGTTTGCCATCGACCATCACTCCCAAGTTTTGGCCAAGATACCGCACCACATGCCAAGACAATTGCATCAAATACTTTTTCAGATTCGATGGTTTCTTTTGATGATGTATCGATATACCTTAGTTTTTTTTGTTCGATACCTATACATTTATGCCGATAATGAAACTGAACACCTGTATTGGCTAATCTTTTCAGCCATGCACGCAATAACGGCGCAGCCTTCATTTCTAATGGGAAGATACGCCCTGAACTTCCCACATAGGACGTTACACCTAAACCATCCATCCATGCACGTATCCACTGTGCATTAAATCGAGTAATCCACGGCTTCAACCATTCGACTTGATCATAACGGTGAATAAATTTTGAAAGATCTTCTGCATGAGAAATATTTAGACCTGTTTTACCTGCCATTAAAAACTTTCTTGCAGCTGAAGGCATTTGTTCAAATACATGAATATCGTAGTCATATTGACTCAAAACTTCTGCTGCCATTAAACCAGCAGGCCCTGCACCTACAATTGCAACAGACTTTTTACTCATACATGACCCTGACCGTTTAAAGGTTCAAAATCATCAAACCGCGTTTTATAACCTTGTGGTTTGCGAATAATGAGTTGCTGACACAGCTCACCACGTTGTAAGTATTTCAGTTCGAAATGTGTTCTTTCCGAGTCACTTGGAATAATTTGCTTTTCATATGGCAGTTGCCATAGCTCTTTTAACTGTTGCTCTGCTTCTTCAATATAACTTTCAATATTACTTGCAAGTGTAATTGTGCCCTCATCTGCCAAACGAGAAAGTAAAAACTCAAAAAATGGCATATTTAACCAACGCTGCGCAGAATTATGAGGCTCAGGGTTTGGGTAAAGTAAAAAGAATTGTGTAACCTGTTTCGGATACAGTGCGTGTGTCACCCACGGCAATGCATCTGCGTGAATATCGACTAAGTTTTCTGTTGGGTGTAGCTGAGCCTGTTTATGCATTGCATCGAATTTCTCACGAGTACGTTCAATGGCATAAAGGATCTGTGTTGGATGCAACGTACAAAATTGTAATGCATGTTTTCCTTTTCCTGCCCCAATTTCCACCGCAATCGGTTTATTTTCAATAGGTTGAAATTGACGAGGGGCAACCATCCGTTGTGCCTGAAATTGACGAATTTGCATAATCAGATCAAACTAGTAAAAATTGGCATAAGTCTAACAAGCAGAAGACTTATTGCCTACTTTTACTCTCATATTTGGATGTTTTTTTATGACACGCTATATCCCATGTCCGCGCTGTGGTGAGCCTGCGAAATGGCAAGACAATGCATTTCGTCCATTTTGCTCAGAACGTTGTAAGATGATTGATCTTGGCGCATGGGCAAATGAAACATACCGTTTACCCACACAAGATGCACCACAATCTGAACTCTCAAGAGAAGAAGATTTCTAAACTAACCTATTCGACCCGATACAAAGGGATTGAGTTTTTTCTCATGACCAATGGTACTCATTTCACCATGTCCGGGAATAAATTGCGTTTCATCAGGCAACGTAAAACATGTGCTATGAATGGAGTCGATAAGTTGCTGATGATTCCCTCTTGGAAAATCTGTACGACCAATCGATTCTTTAAATAGCACATCTCCTGCCCACAATAAATTATGTTCAGCATTATAAAAAATAACATGCCCCGGTGTGTGCCCCGGTGCAAATCTCACTTCAAACTGATGCTGACCTAGTGTGAGTACTTCATTGCCCTCAAGCCAAGTCGATACATGAACAGGTTCAGGAATCGGGAAACCATATTGTGCAGAGACATCTTGAAGCATATCTAACCAAAACTGATCTTCCTTATGTGGGCCAATCACAGGAATGTTCCACACACGTGCAAGCTCACCAACTGCCCCTGCATGGTCAAGATGCCCATGTGTCAGCCACAATTGCTTAACCTGAATTCCAAGGGCTTGTACCTCTTGTTGAATTCTTTGTGCATCGCCACCCGCATCAATAATAATGGCTTCTTTACTTTTACTGTCCCAAACAATTGAACAGTTTTGTGCAAATGGCGTCACAGGTACAATCTTAACTTGTAGCATGGGCATCCCTTCTTATTTATTCGTATTGCGCCAATGTTACCTTGATCGCGTCTAAATGTGCGGTCAATAATGTTTGGAAAAGTGTTAAATGCATTTCATCTGTATTCAATGCAGGAATATAGGCATAAGATTCACCACCTGCTTTTTTGAAGTTTTCCGCATTTTCAACAGCCAACTCTTCTAAAGTTTCCAAACAATCTGCCGAAAAGGCAGGACTCATAATTTGAACAGATTTAATACCGCTTTTACCCCATTCATCTAACAACTCATCGGTATAAGGACGCACCCATTCTTGCGCACCAAAACGTGATTGGAAGCTAATTGCCCACTCACTCTCTTGTAAACCAAGCTCTTGTGCTACCAATTTAGCAGTTGTACGACAACGCTCTGGGTATGGATCGCCTTTATCTGCGAATGGCTGTGGAATACCATGGAAAGACATTAAAAGTTTATCGGCTGTACCATGTTCGGCACGAAACCGTTTTACACTTTCTGCAAGCGCACGAATATATAACGGGTGCTGGTAATAATCACGAATAATACTAATACCCGGTAAATTACGCTGTTTTAATGCCCACTTTGAAAGCAAGTCATACTGTGGTGCAGTAGATGTTGCAGAGTATTGCGGATAAAGTGGGAACAATAAAATATGATCCGTTTTACTGCCATCTAAATCTGCAAGCAATGCTTTCATACCCGGATTACCATAGGTCATGAGTGGGACAATATTTAAGTCAAACTCAGGATATTTCTCAGGTAACGATTTTTTTAAATAATCTGCTTGATCAAATAAGATTTCACGCATTGGCGAATCTTTCCACCAAATTGAAGCATATGCTTCTGCCACACGCTTCGGACGGCGTGGCAGTACAAAAAGGCGTAAAATAATTTGCCAAATCACTTTAGGAATTTCAACAACGCGTTGATCTGACAAAAACTCTTTTAAATATCGACTAACAGCAGGTGCTGTTGGTTCATCTGGCGTGCCAAGGTTAGCGAGAATTACTGTGATTTTTGGTTTATCTTGTTTCATTTTCACTCATACGCTCGAAATATTTTTATCTACTTTAACGGTTTTGAATTTTAATTAAAATAATATGGTTACTGGTTTTTTTTGCTAAAACTTATCGTTATTCACAATCATTCAATAAATTTATATTTTATATAATTTTTTTCAAAATATTCTGAATATCTTTACTCACTTGCCAAAGAATACGCTGTCTATGATCTCGACCAACAGGCATAATCCAGTGGCTTTGTTTCACGTGGAGCTTAATTAAATATAAAGCACGCATATGAATTGCAACATTTGTAATATGGCTTAAATGTGGGTTTTCTTTGCTCAATATTGGCCATGCAACTTGCATTAAGTGCTTATTCAAACACTGGGAAAATACCTCTTCAGTTTGGGGTTTAAAAAAAGAACGTCCTAATATTTGAACTATTTCCAACCATGTTAAACATACTGTTCTTACAATCACTTCAAATGAATCATTTTCATAGGCATAAACCTGATAATCCAATGCAAAAATATCCGACAGTTGTGCAGATTGATGACCATGCATCGGCTGCTGCTGACTTTCAAAGTGAAGTTCAAATTGTGCCACCTTGCTTTTAAGGCGCTGTATCTCATCTTGTAAAAGCCTTGTATTATATGCACGTACCCAACCTTGAGTTGGATAACGATTTGACATCATAGGTATATATTTTTTTACTTGTTCAGTAAGCTGATCTAATGTGTCATATTCAAATATATCTTTGACTTCTTGCTTAATGAGTTCACGAAAATTATTAAACTTTTTATGTACTTCATTCACCAAAGATGCACTATTTTCTTGTTCTATATTTTTATGTATAAAAACCATCATCGGTTTTTGTCTTGCCAAGGCATAAATATATTCTAGTTGCACATAACTTACACCTGAAGCCGACTGCTGACCATATTCATCACCAAGCAATAAAATAACATAATCACATTCATCTATTTGGCGACGTGCTAAAGTCGTTGTTATTTCACATCGTTTTTCCACACCCCAAACAAAATACCCCATTGCGACAAGCGTCTGACAAATCAGTCGATTTTCAGCAGACATCTCTTCTCCAGAGGTTGAGATAAATATCTGATATCGCTTATCGACCATGTGTGAACTCAATTGTTAATCACTGCTAAAAGAAAGAAATTAATCCGATAAGTAACTTACTTTCCAATCAATATCTTCCGCAATTAAATGTTGTAACACTATTTTGATTTGAGGTGTATACCCACCTGTAAAATAGCAGGTCATTTGTGGGCTTTTTGTTATTGGAACAACTTCATTTATTAAATGATGATGCGAAAGCACATGACTTAATTGCCTTGCAACAGCTTGACCTGAGTCGACCAATTCAAACTGATTGGGAAAAACATACTCGATACTTGCTTTTAAAAAAGGATAATGGGTACAACCTAAAACCAATTGATCTGCTTTTTTATCTACCGCAGGCTGTAGAATTTCTTTTAACAATCTATGCATTTTAGGACTGTTTTGCTGACCTGCTTCTACAAGTGGCACTAGCTCTAAAGAAGTAATCGGTAAAACACTTACCCCCAAAGGTTCAGCAAAACGTAGCATCACATCTTTAATCAATTTGCCACGAAATGTTGCAGGTGTCGCAAGCACAGCCACGACTTTATTCTTCGTATTTAAAACAGCAGGTTTTAGGGCAGGAACTAAACCTATAATTGGAAAATCACTGCCATAGTATTCTCGTAAGTAATCTAAACTAAAGGCAGATGCGGTATTACATGCCACCACAACAGCTTTACATCCTTGTTGGTATAACCAATCTACTGCTTGTGCTGTTAAATGACGAATGTCATCATCTTCCCGTGCGCCATAGGGCACATGGGCAGTATCTGCAAGGTATTTTATATGTTCATGTGGCAAATGCTTTAAAATATCATTTGCAATAGACAGCCCACCTACCCCTGAATCAAACACACCTATCGGTGCATCAGCAGATGCCTTTTTTCGGTTCATTTGCATATGTAATGTGGCTCATTCATGGGATATTTATTTTAAAAGTTCATTATCATGTAAATGTTAAACCTCAAGCCATTAAATGCAAGCGAAAATCTCCACTTTGCAGGATAAGCTCCGTCTGTCCTTGTTCGTTTTCTACTAACTCACCTGCATCAATCAGGTGGAAAAATGCAGACCGTTGGATTAGAGCATACAAGCCATATCGAATATAAATATATGGGCGTACTTCACCTTCAAAATCCTTCATCACAATACTATTTTTTTCATTTAAAACAACAATATCATCATCTGTTGTATACGCATAAATCCATACGCTGTCATTCTCGACAACTTGCTCAATGCGATTCACAAAAAGTGGTGCATCTTCAACTTGAATTTCTACTTTCTCAGCAGGTGTTTTAAGGTAATACTTATTTTCTTCCTTACATAAAATATGCGAAAACAACTGAATCATAGATGCTCGCTGAATTGGTACACCCTCATGCCACCATGTACCATTGGCACGAATACATAAATCCATTTTCCCACAACTTTGGGGATTCCATTGATCAAGAGGTGGAATTTGTTTTTTTTGTGAGGTCTGCTCTGCTTTTACACTTTGTAAAATTGAATCTAAACTTTTATTGTTTAAATTTGACTGTTTTTTATACATACTGAGAGAAATATCACCTTTTCCCATCGCTTTTATCCCCCATTTGACAGAAAATACACACATATCAGCCAATAGGCTATTCTATACATCTAAATTGATTATATCTCAGGCATATCATTTCATATATGTCTTAGGTTTGTGTCTATAGAAAACACTCATGGCAGCACCACAATGTACCGTTTGGTTGCCACCCTTTTCAATATGAGGAGTCCTACATGGAACACATCGAACGCGAATCGATGGAGTTTGACGTTGTTATTGTTGGTGCAGGGCCTGCTGGTCTTTCTGCTGCAATAAAAATTCGTCAGTTAGCAATTGAACATGACTTATCCGATTTAACCGTTTGTGTCGTAGAAAAGGGCTCCGAAGTCGGTGCACATATTCTTTCTGGTGCTGTCCTTGAACCACGTGCATTAAATGAACTTTTTCCAAATTGGAAAGAGGAAGGTGCACCACTTAACGTACCTGTTACAGAAGACAAAACTTTCTTCTTAATGTCGGATACAAAACATCAAGAAGCACCTCACTGGATGGTTCCAAAAACCATGCACAATGACGGAAACTATGTCGTTTCACTCGGTAATGTTGTTCGTTGGTTAGGTGAAAAGGCCGAAGAATTAGAAGTTGCGGTTTTTCCGGGGTTTGCTGCCTCTGAAATTTTGTATCATGAAAATGGCACAGTAAAAGGCATTCAAACGGGTGACATGGGTGTAGGTAAAGATGGTGAACCGACAGCTCACTTTACGCCTGGTTATGAGCTGCATGCAAAATATACCATTTTTGCAGAAGGCTGCCGTGGGCATCTTGGTAAACGTCTTATCGAAAACTTTAAACTAGACAAAGATGCAGATCCTCAACACTACGGCATTGGAATTAAAGAGCTTTGGGAAATTGACCCTGAAAAGCATAAAGAAGGTTTAGTTATGCATGGTGCAGGTTGGCCATTGTCTGAAACAGCATCTTCAGGCGGTTGGTGGTTATACCATGCAGAAAATAATCAAGTGACTTTAGGCATGATTATTGACCTTTCTTATACCAACCCAAATATGTATCCATTTATGGAAATGCAACGTTGGAAAACTCACCCTCTTATTAAACAATATTTAGAAGGTGGTAAACGTATTTCTTACGGCGCACGCGCAGTGGTTAAAGGCGGTTTTAATGCTTTACCAAAACTCACTTTCCCGGGTGGTTGCCTTATTGGTGATGATGCAGGCTTCCTAAACTTCGCCAAAATTAAAGGCTCTCATACCGCAATGAAATCTGGCATGCTGTGTGCAGAGGCGGTCTTTGAAGCGATTGCAAATGGTGTAGAAAAAGGCGGCGAAATTGGTATTGCACGCACGACAGAAGATGAAGATCACTTCATTACTGAAGTCACTGCATATACAGAAAAATATAACCAAAGCTGGTTAAAAGAGGAACTTTATAATTCTCGTAACTTTGGCCCTGCCATGCATAAGTTTGGTCAATGGTTTGGTGGCGCATTTAACTTTGTTGACCAAAACATCTTTAAAGTACCATTTACACTGCATGACACTGTTCCAGACTTTGCTGCCTTAAAAACAATAGATGCCGAGAACTTTAAGCCAAACTATCCAAAACCCGATGGTACGCTTACATTTGACCGTTTATCTTCTGTCTTTATTTCAAATACAGTACACGAAGAAAACCAACCATCTCATTTGAAATTGACAGATGCGACTATTCCTGTAAATGTGAATTTGCCAAAATGGGATGAGCCAGCACAGCGTTATTGCCCTGCTGGGGTTTATGAAATTATTGAGGAAGACAACACCAAACGCTTCCAAATTAATGCTGCAAACTGCGTGCATTGCAAAACATGTGATATTAAAGATCCATCACAAAATATTACATGGGTGACACCTGAAGGTGGCGGTGGTCCAAACTATCCAAATATGTAATTAAGATAAGCCTCTAACTTTTAGGGGCTTATTTTTTATCCTTTTTTTATGAGATAACGGTACTCTTTATGCCCCTTATCATCTAAATATTCTTCTTTTAATACTAACTCATGGTTCATGTGTACACAAAAACGAGGGATATCCCAAGACGTTGAAATATCTGTTGCAAACACCTCCACAACCTCACCTGACTGTATTTTACGTATCGCCTGACGTAGCTTCATAATCGGATCGGGGCAATACAAGCCTTTGGTATCTAATTGAACATGCACAGTCATTGACGAATCAGACATAGCTTTCTCTTTACACATAAATAATCATCATTTTACCATAAACTCTATTCATGCATCACATTGAACAGGGCTAACAAGATTAAAAATGCCAAATAAGTCACATTTTATTAAGAATCTTAAGCTATAATTTGTTTTAAATATCAATGATCTGACATTTAAACCTTCATGCAACTTAATAAAAATTTCTTAACCTCTCAAACACTCGGTAAATATGATGCCGAAATTGATGCCTTAAAGAATATTGTCCACTATGGCATTGGACTCGACCGTACCGATGCTGCATTTGATCTAACGCTAGATAAATGGTTAGGAAAAATTCCCTATGGCTCAAATGCTAGTGAGTTTTCCACCCGAAAACGTTTAATTTTAATACAATTACGTTCAAACTTAATGCTCTCCATTGCCTCAATCTTTTCTTGTAGCCTTCTTACTCTCATTGTGGGAACCTTTACATTCTTTGCTGCTTGGTACTTTGCTTTTGCTTTATTACTATTTTTATATTTTACCTACAAAAATATTCAATCATTTAAACGATTCAAAGCGCTCTATCAAGCTATTAAGCCCTTACAACAAATTATTCCCGATATAGAAAAACCGCAAACCTGTATCAACGAAGCTGAAATAGCACAAACGTTTTCAAAAGACCGCTTAAAAAGCAGGTGTATAGGAATAGCCATCATGGCATTTACAGGCTATATGTGCCATTCAATCTACTATAGTACAAATAGTAAAATTCCCGTATTGGCACTTTTACTTCCACTAGGTTTTATGTCCGGTCTAGGTACTTTTATTACAGGAATGAATAAACCTGAAATTTTTCATCGTCATGGCTATGCTCAAGCACGTTGGAGAGACCTTCCTCTTGTTATGAAAATTTGTATCGTAATAGGCAGTATTGCATCTATCTCTAGTTTCGCTTGGGCAAAAGGCTTACTCATTTTATAATAAATTCACAATTTCCACATTGTTCACACCTCCATATACTCAGCGTATTGTGATTTGTTATTTTTACATATTTGACATGGTTTTATTAATGCATGAACCCTTTTTCTTAGGTATGATGACTCCTCTACTTTGATAACAAATACACCTATTTAGGAAGGATCATGCAAGAGGAATCAGGCTCATCGTGGGGTATGCGCGGCTTAAGAAAATGGTTAGGCACCGCACCAGAAACCAGAGATGAGTTACTCAAACTTGTACAAGACTCTCGTCGTTTTTTAGAACCTGATACTGTTGCAATGCTTGAGGGCGTACTCGACCTCCCTGCAACAAAAATACGTGAGGTCATGACACCACGTACTGCAATGGTCAGCTTACAAGAGGATGATCAACTACTAGACATCCTCCATGTGCTTATCGACTCTGCACACTCTCGTTTTCCAGTTTTCTCTGCCGACCAACCTGACACTGTGGTAGGTGTACTTCTTGCAAAAGATTTACTGCCATTTTTATCTGAACCTACGGCAAAAGTAGATATTCGTGCACTGATGCGTCAGCCTCTATTTATTCCTGAAAGTGCACGCTCAGACCAACTATTGCGTATGCTTAAAAATACACAAACGCATATTGCAATGGTCATTGATGAATATGGTGCAACTTCAGGACTTGTAACCCTTGAAGACATCTTAGAAGAGATTGTCGGTGAGATTGAAGATGAACATGATAAAGCAGATGAAGAAGGACAACTTATTCTTCCAGATGCAAAGCATGACACTGCACATGCTTGGATTGTACAAGCGCTCACACCTATAGAATACTTTAATGAATTGTTAGACGCAGATTTTTCTGATGACGAGGTAGAAACTGTAGGTGGTTTACTTCTTCAAGAAATTGGCCTCGTAAATGATTTAAAAGGTCAAACTATAGAAATTAAAGATTGGAAATTTACCATTATTGAAGCAGATACACGAACCATTCAACTGATTCGGGCTGTTCGTCAATGAGCCAAGTAACATCTACGGCTCATAAAAATTTCAAACTTCCTACCTTTGTGATCTGCATTATTGCTTTAATCTCAGGTGGGATTTTTAGTCTATCCTTAGCACCATATCACTATTGGTGGATTGCTCTACTTTCACCTGCATTACTGTATGCATGTCTAATACAACGTAAGCCAAGACAAGCATTTCTTATTGGTTGGAGTTTCGGTTTTGGCTTATGGTTTACAGGCGCTTTTTGGCTATTTGCATCGATTCATAACTATGGAAATATAAGTACGCCCATTGGTGTACTTCTTATTGCTCTGCTCGCCATGACAATGGGACTATTTAGTGCCGTTCAAACATGGACATATAAGCGATTTTTTCCTGAAACACCACTGATATTTGCTCCCATTTGGATTTTATTTGAATGGCTAAAAACATGGTTATTTACAGGGTTCCCATGGTTATTTGTTGGTTATGCATTTACAGGTGCTTTTTTAGATGACTATGCACCACTTTTTGGTGTTTTAAGTGTTTCTTTTGTTGCTGTACTCATTGCTGCAGCTTGTGTTGAGATTATACGTAAACGTATTTTTTGGGTTTTTCCAATTTTTACATTACTTATAGGCGCTTGGGGTGCATCTTATTTACAGTTTGTACAACCTAAAAATGAAAGACCGCTAAGTGTTTCACTAGTTCAAGGAAATATTCCTCAAGACTTAAAGTGGTTAAGTACATACCAAGACCGTACCTTAGAAATCTATCAGAACCTAAGCGCAACTGAATGGGGACGCGACCTAATTGTATGGCCTGAGTCTGCAATACCTATGACACAAACAGCCGTTGCGCCGTTTATAGAAGAGATTGCTCAAACAGCCAAAATTCATCATTCAGCTTGGCTGAGTGGTATTCCATACTACGATGAAAATGCATCTATACATGCAGGTAAAAGCATTTTTTATAACAGTTTAATGGCCTTAGGCGACCAAACATCAGGGTTATATGAAAAGCAACGCCTTGTTCCTTTTGGAGAATATGTCCCATTTGCAGGACTGTTAAAATGGGTTTTACCTGCCCTCCAAGATGACATTACCGAAGGTAGTCTTTCAGCAGGGCCTTCTAGACAAAAAGCATTAAATGTAAAACAACATGACTTAGGTACAGCAATTTGCTATGAAGTTGCTTACCCAAATCTTACCCGTACTAATGCACAGCATAGTGACTTTATGGTGACGGTATCTAATGATGCTTGGTTCTCTGGTACAGCGGGCCCATGGCAACATTTGCAAATGGTTCAAATGAGAGCCAAAGAAAATGGTCGATGGTTTATCCGCGCAACCAATACAGGGGTAACTGCATTTATCAATGAAAAAGGACAAATCGTTTCACAAGCCCCGATTGATCGACCGTTTGTATTACGACATGACCTTCCTGCATTCTCAGGACAAACCCTATATAACCGTTTAGGTGATCTACCAATCCTTATTTTTTCAGTGCTTTTACTTGGTTTAGGTATTTATTATCGACCAAAGCAAATTGATGTATCGTTTAAATCACGGCGTTAAAAAACAACCTCCATATGGAGGTTGTTTTTTTATATGAGATCTAAAATAGCATGCTAAAATCTTTCAAAATATAGAAAACACGCTTAAGTCCTATGGTATTAAACACAGTAACTTCTAGTCATCCACTTCGTATTCGTGTTGCTGTGCCATTGCCACTTCATGACTGCTTTGACTACTTAGTAACTGCTGAGCAATACACCAACCTTGAAATTGGTTCACGCGTGAAAGTACCTTTTGGTCGTCAGCAATGTATTGCCGTTGTTATGGAAAAGGTGCCACCCAATACTCCACAAGAAACCAAATTTAAGCTTAAACATATTTTAGAAGTCTTAGACCCTTCATCGCTAATCACTCAAAAAGTAATATCCTTATTAAAATGGTCAGCTCAATACTATCTGTTTCCGATTGGTGAGGTTGTACAAAGTGCCTTTCCTACACGTTTACGACAAGGCTACGCTTATGCACGAACAGCGCCTGCTTGGAAAGTTATTGACTTTGATGCGAACGAGAAGCTTAAACGCTCAGAAAAACAGCGCACGGCATATACCCATTTACTTAGACAAATAGAACCTTGCTTTGAAACAAGCCTTATTAATGAGGGTTTTTCGCTACCGACTCTTCGTGCTTTAGAAAAAAAGCAAATCATCCAAGAAACTGAAAAAAATATCGACTTTTCTGCAAAGCCTATACAATTGGCACAAATCCCTTTAACGGCAAATGAAGACCAGAAAAATGCGATTGATCAAATCTTAGAAAAACAAGACACTTATCAAGCCTTTTTACTCGATGGCATTACAGGCAGTGGAAAGACAGAAGTCTACTTGCAAGTCATGTATGACGTACTAAAACAAGGAAAACAAGTTCTTGTTTTAGTCCCTGAAATTGGACTGACCTCTCAAACAATTTCTCGCTTTAGAGCAAGGTTTGATTGTCATATCACCCTACTTCATTCAGGGCTAACAGATGTACAGCGCTTACATGCATGGCAGCAAGCACAAACAGGACAAGCCTCAATTATTTTAGGCACACGCTCTGCCATTTATACACCATTACCGCATCTTGGTCTCATTATTTTAGATGAAGAACATGACTTATCTTTTAAACAACAAGATGGCTTTCGCTACCATGCTAGAGACGTTGCTTTATATCGGGCTTATCTTGAAAAATGCCCAATTATCTTAGGCTCAGCAACCCCAAGCATAGACAGCTTTGCATTGGTTGAGCAAAAGAAAATTCAGCACCTCACTTTAAATACACGTACAGGCAATGCTGTCCTGCCCAAAATGCATCTGATCGACCTCAAAGTGAGTCCAAAAGTCCATGGGCTTAGTCAATATTTGATTGGCCACATCAAGCAACGCTTGCAACAACAAGAACAAGTACTTATTTTTTTAAATAGACGTGGCTACGCACCTGTGCTGATGTGTGAGCACTGCGGATGGCAAGCCAACTGTCCAAATTGTGATGCACACTTTACGCTACATACACAGCCTTACCAGCATTTACATTGCCATCACTGTGGGCTTATTCAAGTTTTACCCCCAAGCTGTCCCGAGTGTAAACAAGAAACATTAAAGCCCATTGGCTTAGGCACAGTAAAAGTCGAAGATGGTCTTAAAGAACTATTTCCCGATACAGAAATTATTCGAGTAGACCGTGACAGTACAAGCCGCGTAGGCAGCCTCGAAAAAATATATGAAAAAATACACCAAAATAAACCACTGATTTTACTCGGCACACAGATGCTTGCTAAAGGGCATCATTTTCCTTATGTCACCTTAGTGGCTATTTTAGATATAGATGCAGGGTTGCTCAGTGTAGACTTTCGTGCACCCGAGCGAACGGCGCAAATGATTGTTCAGGTCTCAGGTCGTGCAGGTCGTGGAGAGAAAAAAGGAGAGGTTTTTTTACAAACACTTCGCCCCGACCATCCCACATTAAACACACTTATTTCTAAAGACTATCGTGTATTTGCACAGCAAACATTAAAAGAACGCCAGACTGCATTACTGCCACCTTATCGCTACACTGTTTTAGTTCGTAGTGAGTCTAAAGACGAGCAGAAAAACTTACAGTTCCTCACTGAAATTTCTAAAAATTTACAAGAAATATCGGCACAACACCTAGAAATATGGGGACCTATTCCCGCACCTATGCAACGCAAAGCAGGAAAATACCAAGCACATTTGGTCATTTTAGGAAAAGAACGCGCACATCTACATTATTACGTCAGACATTGGTGGTCATTTGTACTTTCTCAATGTCCTACACATATCAGACTTTCTATTGATGTAGACCCACAAGAGCTGAACTAAGTAATAATTTGATACAGTTTCAAATTATTGTGATCTTCACATGGCATAATTCATTTTCAATTACATACTAACAAAGACCTTAGACGGTCTATGATTTAGGACACTTGCATGTCACTTTTACTACAAATGACTATCTTCTTAGGTGCATGTCTTATTATTGTACCTCTAGGCAAACGGTTAGGTATTGCCACCGTTCTAGGTTACTTATTTACAGGTATTATTTTAGGGCCAAGTGTGCTCAATGTTGCCAATGACCCTCAGTCTATTATGGAGTTAGCAGAGTTTGGCGTTATTCTACTGATGTTTCTTATTGGACTAGAATTACGCCCTCAACGACTGTGGCAAATGCGACAAGCTATTTTTGCTATGGGGAGCTTGCAAGTCGGTGTGACTGGTTTTATTTTCATGGCAATTCTTTGGTTTTTCTTCCAACAAAGTATTCCTACAAGTTTTGCTGTTGGATTTGCGCTCGCGCTTTCATCTACAGCATTTGTTTTACAATTACTCAATGAAAAACAAGAACTCAACACCACGTATGGTCAAAAGTCATTTTCAATTCTTCTCTTTCAAGATATCGCTGCCATTCCTTTACTTGCCGTCATTCCTTTACTTGCAGGTACATCTTCTGCACATCATGGCATTGCCTATTTTGCAGCGATTATTGCAACATTTAGTGGTTTATTTTTATTTAGTCGTTTCGTCATGCGCCCATTTTTTAGGTTTGTTGCAAAAAGTGGTGCAAGTGAGCTTATTACAGCAGTCGCCCTTTTTATTGTACTTGGGGTGGTTCTACTCATGGAAACACTCGGTATAAGCACAACCTTAGGTGCATTCTTAACAGGCGTCTTGCTGGCAGACTCCGAATTCCGACACGAGCTTGAAGCAAGTATTGCACCATTTAAAGGACTCTTATTGGGGCTCTTCTTTATGACCGTGGGGATGACAACTCAACTCTCCACCCTATTTAATAATCCCTTGCTTATTATTGGTGGTGCAATCGCACTTTTACTCATCAAGCTTATTTCCATCACACTCATTGGCAAATACTACAAAAATACATGGAAAAATAGCCTGATGCTTGGTACATGCCTTGCACAAGGTGGCGAATTTGCTTTTGTTGTTTTTAATGTCGCGCATAGCGAACAATTACTCTCTCAAAGCTTACTTGAGCCTGTCACACTCATTGTTACTCTTTCCATGGTCTTTACACCAATTTTATATTGGTTCATGACACGCTTTGTCATTCCTCGCCTTGAAAAAAACAATCAACAAGATTTTGATGAAATCCCAAGCCATGAAAGTCCAATGATGATTGCAGGCTTCGGTCGTTTCGGACAAATTATTGCTCGTATTGCACGCTTACAGCACATTCCATTTATTGCTATAGACTCAAGCCTAAAACAAATTGACTTTGTACGTCGCTACGGCGGAAAAATTTACTATGGTGATGTCACACAACCTGAGTTGTTAAGATCGGCAGGAATCGAGCATGTCAAAGTTTTTGTACTTGCAATTGATGATGTTGAAGACTCACTCAACACTGCACGGCACATCACACTCAACTATCCTCATGTAAAATTATTGGTTCGTGCACGTGACCGTCATCATGTACATTTATTGCGTGATATTGGTGTTACTCATATTTGGCGAGAAACCTACCTTTCTTCTTTAGGCCTTGCTTATCGTGCACTTCGAGAGTTGGGTATGGAAGATCAAGAGGCTTATGAAAAAATAGAACTTTTCCGTGATTATGATGAAAAGCTACTGGCAGAACAGCAAAGTATTTATAACGATGAACAAAAAGTATTTGAAACACACCGCAATGCACTGGCAGAGCTTGAGCATTTATTTGAAAGTGACACCAAGGTTGAGCCCAAAGAAAATGAAGTCAACTTACGCCGTGGTCTTGAACAACAACGCATCAATGTCTCACGAAATGAAAACGAATAGCTTGTGTTTTTTTATGATGCCACCATTAACTAAAGGGATTGGAGAAATATATGTCTAACTTACGTCAACGTTTTTATATTGAAAACTGCCCTGTTCGTGGTGAGGTTGTTCATTTAGATGAAGCCCTGCAAACCATTTTATCTCAACGTGTTTACCCTAAGGCGATTCAAGTACTACTTGGGGAAATGCTCAGTGCAACTGCATTACTTGCAAGTACCTTAAAAATTAAAGGTCGAATTAGCTTACAAATTCAGGCGAAAGGTACACTCAAGTGGGCAATGGCTGAATGCAACCACCTTGGTGAAATACGTGCGTTAGCAGATTTTTCAGATGATGATCGCTTTGCTCAAGCAACCGACAGCAGTGCCGTACTCTCTACCTTAGAACAACCTGTGTTGTTCATTAATATTGAGCCTGAGATGGGCGAACGCTATCAAGGGATTGTACCTTTAGATAAACCAACGCTTGCACAATGTCTCATGCAGTATTATGACCTATCTGCACAGATACCAACACATATTGTACTTGCCAGTACCACAGAAGCATCGGGTGGTTTACTTATACAGCTACTTCCACGTACCGAAGAAGAGCAAGAAACCATTGATGAAGATCTATGGCCTCGCCTCATTATGCTGACAAACACACTCAAAGCAGATGAACTGACAGGACTTGATGCCCAAGAAATCTTATTCCGCCTATACCATGAAGAAGATGTCACATTACCTGAGCAAGAGTCACTTCAGTTTGCATGTACCTGCTCTCGTGAGAAATGTGTCAATGCACTCATACAAATTGGTGAAAATGCTGTAAAAGAAACACTTGAAACACAGAATCCAATTGAAATGGATTGCCAATTCTGTAATTCACGCTACACCTTTAATGCAGAAGAGGCACTTTCTCTTTTTGGCAAACATTTAAGCTAAACATAGTGTTAGGAGGATAGATACTATCCTCCTAACAATAATTAATGAACAGTTCCAATTAAATCCCACCATGTATTGCTCGTAGCACCATTGTCTGGAAAGTACCAATATTGAGACGTTGTTTTTAAACGAAATAATGAATTACCCGACCTAAAAACCTCACCAACTTGTCCATAACGATTATTCGCACCCCAAGTAGAGTAAGTCTGTGTCTTTAAAGGTTCTCCCCTAATAAAGTGTCTACCGATATACTCCCAATCCTCATTGCTTGTTTTATTGATTGGAAAATAGTGTGCTGGCTTTCTTTTAATTTTGAAATATTCAACATCATTCGTATATGGGTTTTCATACACAAAATAATCACCAACAACGACATCGCTATTATTACGTTGTTCCCACTTAAATAATGGACGATTGCTTAAGTACAAATCATTAATAATTGGATAACCTAAACCAATAAAGCGCCAGTCACTATTTGATTGTTCTCCTGTTGGAATATTTCCTAAGTTACCTGTACGTTTTGCTTGCCATAATATTGGATACTTTGCATTCGGGTCTTTAGAATAGAAAATTCCCTGTCTAGCATAGCCTGTTGAAACATCCCATTTTTGAACACCACGATACTGATTTCCTATTCCCTCAATAGAATTATCTTTCTCTAAATAGGAATTCGACCCCATGCTTTCCTTAGATGAGTTCGGTAAAAGTATGTTGTCAGCACACTCATGTGCATCGCCATAAGCTCGACTATCTTTTGATGCCAATCTAGTAGACTTACCCCAATTACCTTGTATTGGGTAGTATGTCGTATCCGCATGCCTTAAGGTATCACAGCGGTAAGGGCCCCAAAAATACTCTAAAAAGAGAGAGTTAGATTTTTTTAGTCCCCCAAAACTCAATGGTGTTTCTAACTGACCTAACACATCTGTACGATTGACCGTCAGATCTGTAAGCGTTATTTGCCACCATTGACCATCTTTCGCTTTTAACGTTGGACTCTTTTCAAACCTGAAACGATACTGATGTCCTACTTTCCAAGAGTATGGCCCCTGTATAGATGAACACCCACCAAACTCATTACAATCTGCTAGTTTCGGAATTACACCACTTACAGCATTAAAATATTTTTTTTCTTCAGGTTTATCACCTGTCCAAATCGAAACCAATGCACGTTTTTGTCCACCACTTCTTTGTAGCCCTAAATATCCTCCATTGGCCTGCGTAAAAGTAACATATTGAGAAAAATATACCGATGAGGGGGATGTCTTTTCAGATGGAATATTATTATATTCCTCACCAGGATCGACATTAATTCGAAAAAAATAGTCTTTAACATCAGGGGTTTCATCAACCAAAGTCCAAGATCCTGATGGTGTTAAGCTGTATCCTACAATAGGATAAGCCATGAATAGCAAAAGCAAAGATAATTGTTTTTTTATACGCATTAGAAACCTATACATTTAATATTAATTACTTTTAACCTATTATTTTTAATAACCTAATATTCTCAATGGTAATAACCATCTCACTTAGGCCAACTTAGCTAGAAAAGTATGTTTCTCTCCATGTCTTAATTATTAACGTAAAATTAACGCTTTAATAAATATATTAAACTCCTTGTAAACGAGATAAAAGGACATCGTGCTTACCTAGATTACTTAAAATTTTATGAATATATTTATTTTTATTGTTAAATTTTAAGTTTAATATAATAATTAACTCTTAGATTACTTCTGTTTTTTGAATGTATTGGCTTAGAATATGAATTCTAAACCTATGGAAGCTTTGCATGAAGATGAAATTAGCCGCTACAAAAATAATAATACTCCCATTACTCATGGTAAATAGTTTCTCTTTAGCAAATGCAGATGAACCTTCTAAACTACAGGTTGGCTTAACTGATACCTACGACTTTCAAGCTTATAAAAATCAAAACAACCCGAATACAATTCTTCCTGCTATTTTCTACGACTCTCAACACTTCTATATAGATGGTGATGAAGTTGGTATCTATGGCATAAATCAGCCAAACCATAAACTTAAACTCAACTTATATTACGACTCTAGCGAGTTTAAACCGTCAGACCAACTCAATAATTTGAATAAAAGAAAACCTTCTGTCATGGCAGGTGGTAGCTATACTTACATTACACAATATGGCGGCTTTCAAGTTCAAGCCGAACAAGACATCTTATCTAGAAGCCACGGCGCATTTACAACATTTGCATATCTTGCACAGCTCAACTACAACAAATGGACTTTTGCACCTGAGCTTGGTGTACAGTGGAATAGTAAAAAATATAATAACTACTACTATGGCGTAAGCACAGCCGAGGCCCAAGCCACTGGCTTAAAAGAGTACCATCCAAAACAAAGCCTACAACCCTATCTTAGCTTAGATACAGCTTATCAATTAAACTCGCGATGGACACTTTACGGCGGACTACAAATTACTGGATTATCAAATCAGCAATACCATAGCCCAATGGTAAACAAACAAACGGATATTTCAACATCTCTTGGATTTTTATACCAATTTTAAGAATAATTTAAATACTTTCTCACATTCTTTAATGTTTTGTTCAAAATAGTATGTTATTTAACTGCAAAACATTCTAGACTAAATCAGCACAATAAGGACTGACTTATGGCAATTAACGAAAAGCAACTGTTGCTTGATGAAGCAAAATACTGTTCGCATGGTGACACTGTACACTATGTTGAACCACCAAAAATCTTTACAAACTGTGAAGGCAGCTACCTCTACGACGATCAAGATATTCCTTATTTAGATCTTCAAATGTGGTATTCAGCAGTTAACTTTGGCTATAAAAATCCTCGTTTAGATAAAGCGCTGATTGACCAAATTAACACACTGCCACAAGTTGCGAGCCAATACTTACACCCTACAAAAATTCAGCTAAGTAAAGCGATCGCAGAAGACATCTTCAAAAAAACAGGTGAAGCGGGCCGTATTCACTACAACGTTGGTGGTTCACAAGCCATTGAAGATTCACTTAAAGTTGTACGTAACTTTACTGGCGGTAAAAGCCGTATGTTTGCCTTTGAAGGCGGTTACCATGGTCGTACTTTAGCGGCTTCATCAATCACTTCAAGCTACCGCTACCGTCGTCGTTATGGTCACTTTGGTGATCGCGCACACTTTATTCCATTTCCATACCCATTCCGTCGTCCAAAAGGCATGACTGCTGAAGAGTATGGCGACAAACTGATTGCAGAATTTGCACGTTTATTTGAAACTGAATACCACGGTGTTTGGGATCCTAAAGTAGGCGAAAGTGAATTTGCTGCCTTTTATATGGAAACCATTCAAGGTACAGGTGGTTACGTTATCCCACCGAAGAACTTCTTCACAGGCTTGAAAAAAGTACTTGATGATCATGGTATTTTATTGGTAGTCGATGAAGTTCAAATGGGCTTTTACCGTACAGGTAAACTATGGTCATGGGAACACTTCGGCATTACACCAGACATTACCGTATTTGGTAAAGCACTCACCAATGGTCTAAACCCACTGGCAGGTATTTGGGCAAAAGAAGCTCTTATTAACCCTGAAGTATTCCCAGTTGGTTCTACGCACTCAACGTTTGCATCTAACCCACTCGGTACTGCTGTTGGTTTAGAACTGATGACCATGCTTGCTGAAAAAGACTATGAAAAGCAAATTATGGAAAGTGGTGCATACTTCCTAGAAGGCTTAAAAGATCTTCAAACACGTCACCCAGAAATTGGTGATGTTGATGGTCTAGGTCTTGCTCTGCGTGCCGAAATCTGTGAAATCGATGGCTTTACACCAAACAAAGCATTGCTTGATAAGATGGTAGATATTGGCCTATCAGGTACTCTAGAGTACAACGGTCAAAAATGTGGTCTTGTTCTTGATGTGGGCGGTTATTACAAAAACGTAATTACTTTTGCACCATCACTCGAAATTTCACGCGCTGAAATTGATCAAGCACTTGTACTACTTGAGCAATTGCTTAACCGTGCGAAAAAGGAAATCTAAACATTTCTTATGGACAATGGTTTAAATCATGTAGAACCAAATCGTCTAGTGGATGCTTTTTTAAAGCATCCACCTCAAGATTTTCAGGCATCTACCCTACATAGCTCTCTTTATTACTTCGTCACCAACTTCAATTTACTCACGACACTTGATGCACCAGTACGTCAAAAAATTGAGTCATTGGTTGGCTATCGCTATTGGAAAAAAATTGTTCATTTTCCAACACGCTTTATTGGCACAACAGTCACAGAATATACGCCATTACCTAAAAACATTTCATCAGAAACACTTATAAATACCATAAAGAAGAACAGTCACGAGCATAGTCTTACGATTATTAAAGACCTTCCGCTGTCTTCACCTTTACTCACACAAGAAGAAAATACAGCAAGTGCAGCACTGATTGCACAAGCAAAAAAAGCAGGCTTCTTAGCCGTTGAAGGACAAGCATTGGCTTATGTCGATATCGACTTTAATGATCGAGATGACTACCTCTCTAGACTTTCAAAAAGTAGACGTAAGAATTTAAAACGTAAACTACGCAGCTTAGATGAATTGAAGGTAGAAGTTCACCACACAGGTGAACATTACTTTAGCGGTGCAAATCGTCTTGAGCAATTATATGCGCTTTATCTTGCTGTATATGAGCAAAGTGAAATTCATTTTGACTTACTTAGTAAAGCATTCTTTCAAGAAATTTTACAAGATAGCCAAAGTAATGGTCGTGTTTTCATGTATTGGAAAGATGACATATTGGTTGGCTATAACATCTGCTATGTCTATGAAGATAAACTCGTAGATAAATATATTGGTCTTAACTACCCTCTCGCACTCGATTATAACCTCTATTTCATTAGCTGGTTTGTTAACCTCGACTATGCAAAGAGCCAACACTTAAAATATTATGTTGCTGGTTGGACAGACCCCGATGTAAAAGCACAGCTTGGTGCAAAATTTACTTTCACTCAACATCTTGTATGGGTAAAGTCACCATTGCTTCGTTTTATTTTAAAAAGATTTAGACATTTATTTGAAGCAGATGCGCATTGGCATCAACAACAAGAAGAGAAAACTGCTAAATGAGTACCTCTCCACGCCATCCAGTCGTTTTAAACTTTGATGATTCAGCAATGGCATCAAACCAAACATGGACAAACATTCCTCTCCAAAGTGAACAAGAAACCATTCGCTTTGGTTGTAAATGGCAAGTCTTTGAAGCATTAGGACAAAAACTTGCAAATGAGCTTCCATCAACTGAAGCAATGGGTTGTGTCCTGTTAGGTAGTGGCGATTACCATCACCTCAGTTATTTATTATTATCTCGTCTTCATAAAGAACAACCCATACACCTTATTATCTGTGACAACCATCCAGATAACATGCGCTACCCTTTTGGTATCCATTGTGGTTCGTGGGTATACTGGGCAAGTCAGCTACCACACGTTGCACGTATAGATGTGCTCGGCATTGGCTCAAGCGATATTGGCTTAGCACATGCATGGGAAAACCATTGGTCACCACTACGTCAAGGCAAATTGCATTATTGGAGTATTCAACAAAATGCGAGTTGGCTAAATAAAGTCGGTGCTAAATCTGCGTGGCATTCATTTGATGAACCTGATTCACTCATGAAAGCATTTTTAGCTGAAATGGAAAAAATAAACTTACCTGTTTATTTATCTATAGATAAAGATGTACTTTCTGAAGATGTTGTGCAAACCAATTGGGATCAGGGTTACTTTGCAGAAGATCACTTAAACGCACTCATAGATGCATGTGACCAAAAACTCATGGGTGCAGATATCACTGGAGATATTTCACTGTATCAATATAAACAATGGTTTAAGCGCCTTCTTAGCTCATTAGATGACCAAGAAATACCAAGTGAAAGTCAACTTACAGAGTGGCAGGAAGAACAACAAGCACTCAATGTGAGACTCATTGAGCGCATGCAAAATAAATGGAAATAGCTTGTTTTTAGGAAGTCTTTTTAGCAGCTTCTTCTGCTTTAAATTCTTCCGCTTCACCTTTGGCTAAGAACAAGACACCTAAAACAATGAGTGCCATGCCACATACTTTTACAGCGGTCAGCGGTTCATTAAAAAGCCAAACGGAAAGCAATGTCACACTAATCAATTCAATATGAGAAGCTGCAACCGCAGGGCCAATCGGTGCACGTTCAAGCAATGTCATCCATGTAAAGAATGAGGCGATATAGCCTAAAAGTGCACCATAAATCCAAATATTACTAAAAATACGAATAAGCCAAGGCAAGTCAAATGTAAGAGGCATTGCATGATTTGAAGCCATTTTAAAACTTACTTGAGCCAAAGTATCAAATAGCATCAAAATGGAGAATCCTACCAAATAAAACAGTCTCATATACTCATTCCAATCACTGCGACACCTGCTGTAATAAGCAATACACCAATTAAACGATACTTGGTTATTTTCTCTTTAAAAAACAAGCGTCCTGCTACCATAATTACAACAATATTAATGCAACCAAGCATCACACCATCAGAGAGTGGTACTAAAGATAAAAATGCAAGCCAAACAATAAATTCAACAACATAACAACCAATGCCTAGCCACATCATTGGCATTTTAGCAAGTGCAACCCAACGCTCCATCCCTTCATAGCCTGCACCTCTCAGAGCAATGGCTTTAAAAGCCAATTGTCCAACAGTATCTACAGCAATGGTGAGTAACCATACGATAAAAACAATGGGTTCCATAAAATACCTTAGGTTTTTTCTTCTGAATTTACAGTGCTATATGTATTTATAAAACTTAAAGACTCATCAATGACCTGTTGACGATCATTATCAATAGTAATCATATGATAGCTTTTCTTTAGCCAAACCAATTTTTTAGGGCCTTGTACACGGTCGTAAATAAGCTGACTATTTTTACGATGTGCTATGTCATCTTCATATGCATGTAAACATAGCGTTGCCGCTTTAATTTTATGCAGATTTTTTCGAACATGTGCCGATAAACGTTGCATATGATATAGCGAATGCCAAGGGTTACCAGGTAGTCCTGCTTCACTACTGTCGCCATGATTCATAGAGTTAACAATACGTTTTCTCAGTGTTTCATTATAAATACCGTATGGTTCTGCTTCATGAAGAATATTAGAGCGTAAGATATTTAAGTGAAAAACTAGAGGCAATATCCATGGTGCTGAAAGCTTCCCCCATAAAGGTACACTCCAACCATCATATTTAAATGTTGGGCTATAACACAGCACACCCTTAACTTCTGGATGCTCAATTGTATAATTGAGTGCAAGTAATGACCCCATAGACAAACCACCAACAAAGATTTCATCGGTATATTGTTTGAGCTTCTCTGCACCTGCACACACACTTGCATACCAGTCTTTCCAGCTGGTTTCTACAAGGTCTTCAACTGTACCGCAATGTCCTGCTAACTGTACTGAATAAACGGTATAACCCTGTTGATTAAATTTACGTGCCAATCCACGCATTTCATTAGGTGTACCCGTTAGTCCATGAATAAGTAAAATACCTGTGCGATTTCCTTCCAACAAAAATGAGTGATCTGTGATCATACATGAACCTTAGCATTTAAATGTGGTACACCAACAAATTGGTCTAGTGTTTTCGTTAGCTCTTTAAATGTAGAAAATGGCACATGTTTAATATTATTTTCTTGGCAGTGCTTTAGTAAAGATTTTTTGGCATACACATAATCTGTCTCTTCAGACAAACAAAAATCTGAGCGGCCATCACCAATAAGAATAGTTTTATATTGTTTATGCTGAGTCTGAGATACTTTGCATTTGCATGTACCAGACTGTGACTTACATGTTGTTGTTGCATTTGGGAAGTGCAACTGCCAACGATGCTCGCTTACTTGTTCAAGCTGATTCGCAATGACAGGAACATGGCGTAAATTATATTTTGCTAAAATATGACGAATAACCATATCTAGACCATCACTTACGATGGTCAATGGAATGCCTAGTCTTTTAGCAGTTTTCACAAAATCGATAAAGCTTTCATCAATTTCAATTTGCTGAACATGTGCTTCTAGCTGTTCTTTTGTAATATTGAGCAATGCAATTTGGCGTTGCATACACTCTTTAGAGCCTATTTCGCCTTGCTCCCATAAATGTTCAATCTCTTCCCATCCTTGATCTGCAAAATTTTCCAACAAGACATCCGTTGTATCTTGCAAACTAATCGTACCATCAAAATCACATAGAATTTTCCAGCTATTTTCTTGGTACTGTTCAACATTCATGAGAAGCATAGGTTTTCTCTCAGCATATTTCCTAAAGTTCTCTGCTTACATTTAGGTAACAGAAACCGCTTAGTATAACCATTTTTGATTAAACATTGCTTATATCTTAAAAAAATAATGTAACTTCTATGCGTTTTACAGGAGAAATTCAAACTATTTACTTACTTATTGTACTCAAAAACCGTATTTTCTATCGCTAATCTTTTTTGCTTTTATTTAGCTTATTTTTATAAAATACTACCAGAAACTGTAGGCAACAATAATAAAACACTCCCACACTACTGATTTATTTTCATACAGAACATAATATAAACAGAAATAAAAAAACTATATCTCTAATTATGTTGAACAATTATGGCTAAAAACTACTATGAACAGTTAGGCATAAGCAGAAGTGCAACGCCTGAAGAAATAAAAAAAGCATATCGTAAACTTGCTAAAAAATACCACCCCGACATTAGTAAGGAATCTGATGCAGAAGCACGTATGCAAGAAATTAATACTGCGTACGACACATTAAGTCATGCAGAGCGTAAAACTGAGTATGACTACGCTCTAGATCATCCTGAAAGTGCATTTCAAGATGGACAAAGCAACTATGATTTCTCAGGGCAGCAAGGCTTTCACCAAGGGCATGAGTTTCATGGCTTTGAAGATTTATTTGGAAGTTTCGGTTCAGGATTTGGTGGAGGTTCTTTTCAAGAAAGACATTTTAAAGGCGAAGACCAACATACATCTATCGAAGTTCCTGTAGATGTGGCTTTTCATGGCTCAGTTCAAAAGATTACCTTACAAATTCCAACATATACTGCACAAGGTAAACCTGAAGTTCAAAGAAAAACTTTAGAAATAAAAATACCTAAAGGAATGAAGTCTGGTCAGCAAATTCGCTTAGCCAAACAAGGACAGTCAGGTATTAATGGCGGTGAAAATGGCGACCTTTATATTGAAATTACTTACCAAAATTCAAAACAACTCTATGTAGAAGGTACTGACATTTACCTTGAAATACCTATTAGCCCATGGGAAGCAGGTTTAGGTCAGCGCATTCAAGTCAAAATTCCTTCTGGATCAATCATTGAAATTAACATTCCTAAGAATGTAAAAAATGGTCAGAAGCTACGTATTAAAGATAAAGGGATTCCAAGCTCACCTGCGGGTCATTTATACCTCATACTCAACATTGAAGCCCCTCAAGCACTAAGCCCCGAGCAGCAACAAGCCTATGAAAAACTTTCAGAAGCTTTTCCTCAATTTAAACCAAGAAAAATTTAAAGGATTGAATTATGAAACATCATATACAGTATTCTGAAGTCATCAGTCAGTCCTACCATGAAGTAGAAATTATTGATGAAGTATTCCCATTAGAAAAATTTGCAGAAATTTGTGGGCATCAACCAGATTGGATTATTCAACTCATTGAATATGATATTTTACCTGAAAGGGCGACACAGCATGAATCGCCTTCTTTTCTACAAGAAGATATTCAACGTGTTCGAAAAGCATATCGCTTACAAAGAGATTTTGAAGCGTCATTACCGGCTGTATCGGTCATGTTAGACCTTATTGATGAAGTAAACATGCTTCGTAAGCGTACTACAAAGCATGTTTAATTTTTTGGTTCGTCTAGTCTATAGACTTTCAGCCTGACATAGACGAACTAGTTCTTCCTCACTTGTTGCATTAAGGACGATATCAATCACATCTAAAACAGCTTCTTGCTCATTATGCTTGGCTTGATATTTCGCTACCTGTTTCAACTCAGGAATCGCATTTTCTACAGCAAAGCCATAACCTGCTTTCTTAACCATCTCAATATCATTGTTATTGTCACCAATAGCTAGAATTTCATGGTCTTGCACCTGCCATTTCTTTTGCAAGAAATCTAAACCATATGCTTTATGCTTATGCGGTACAATTAAATCGATAAAACCAAATCCACTCGAGACCATTTTTACATCGCCTGATTGGATATATGATTTTGTCTTTAGATCATTTGTTAATGTTTCAAAATCATAATAGGTTGTATTAATGGTGACTTTACAAATCAAGTCATCAACTTTCTTTAAGTCATCAACTTGCTGTAAGCGCTTAAAGTATTTATTTAACTTTGGCATTGCCTCAGGTTTTACTTCAGGGCCAATATATGCGCCCTGCTTCCCACAGAGAATGACTCCATCGGCGTAACGTTGTAATAAGTCATCAACCATTGTATTTACAACATTTTGGCTAAAGTGGGAAAAACTAACCTCCTCTACACCATCCATAACATAAGCGCCATTTTCAGCAACATATGCAATTTCATCTTGAATTTCGGAGAAGTAATTTTTAAGTGTCCAAAGTTGGTTTCCACTTGCTGCTACAAAGTGGATGTTACGTGCTTGTAACTGAAGAAATTGTGCAAGAAAACGCTGTTTATTGTACTTTTTTTCTCCATTTAGAAATGTACCATCCATATCTACAGCGATTAATTTAATTGACATTTGCACCTCGTAGGCTAAGACAAACTATTTCACATCATTTCTTTTAATTTCACTTTCCTTTCAAATTATCTTAGCAAGAGATGACATGCTTATGAATGATATTGCCTTAAATATTACAAAATTCTAATATTTTTATTTTCTTTCATTATCGGAAAAAACCACATATTAAAATATAATAATATTGATAATTATTATCATTTATATAAAATAGTGTCATATTTTTGTAATTATTTTATTGCCATGTTTATATTCAGTCAGCAGAATTTTCTACATCACCCGCTTAGCTTCAGTATTCTTATTGTTTTAAGCATTACTTCTTTGCATGCGGAAACGGTAAATACGCAGCTTGAAACAATTACTGTCAAGTCAGAGCCTTCATCTACCTTAGAAGCTGCCACAGGGCTTAAACTCAAGCCAAAAGAAACACCTCAATCCATCTCTGTAATTACTCAAGAGCAGCTTAAAGACCAAGGTATTTCTAGTTTAAGTAAAGCCTTAAAGCAAACTACAGGCATCAATGTTATTCGTGAGTCTGGGGTATCTCGCTTTCAATCTCGGGGTTTTTATATCGATCAAATTGAAGAAGATGGTTTAAGTAGTACTGTTCCAGGATCTTCATCCAACCCTTATAACACTTCGTCAAGCTCTTCAGATTTAGATATTTATGAACATATCGAAGTCGTTCGTGGCGCTACGGGCTTAACTCAAGCCAATGCAGAGCCTGGTGGTACCATCAATGCTGTAAGAAAACAGCCAACCAAAGAGTTTCAAATGCATGGATATGTGCAGGCTGGTCAATGGAATAATGTTCGCTCAATGGTTGATACTTCTGGTGCTTTAAATAATAGTAAAACAGTCCGAGGTCGCCTTGTTGCAATCAGTGGTACTCAAGACTCATTTAAGAATAGTGTCAATAGTGATACCAGAACGCTATACAGCGTATTAGATTTTGATTTAACACCATCAACCCTACTACGCCTTGGTGCAATTTACCAAAAAACACATGATGTTCCAGATTACTTTGGTATACCTATGGCAGTAGGAGGAATAGATTCAGGTTTACCAGCAAATACTTACTTAGGCTCAAGCTGGTCAACTTTAGACTTTGAGAAATATAATGCTTTTGCAGAGTTAGAGCATCAATTTAATGATGACTGGAAAATATCAGCAAATATCAATAGTAATTGGAACAAGTCTCTAAAAAAACTCGGCGGACTAGCACAACTTACAACCAGTTATAGTGGATTAACAAATACTAATCCCAACATAAAAATGAATGACTTCCAAAAATACAACAATTCAAGCGATGAACTGACAGCAAGAATTGCTTTAAGCGGAAAATATTCATTATTTCATGCAACACATGAGCTATTTGCGACACTTGACTATAGCAGCTTATATGAACTGTCTGAACGAAAATATATTACGAATCGAACAGCCTATAATGTTTGGAGTTTTTCACCCTCACAAATTTCAGAACCAGATTGGAATAAAAATTTAACACATCATATTTTTTATAATAATTATGTTGTACAACAGGCAGCATCGCTAGGTACTCGATTGAATTTTCCTAAAGACTTCCATCTAATTCTAGGTGGTCGTTATACACAATCTACTACTAATGGTTCTGTATATTATGAAACTTATAATGGTAAGCCTGATGGTGAATATGCTAAAAATCGTGAGGTTAAGAAAAACAAACTTATTCCTTATATTGGTTTAACTTACGATCTCACACCAAATACAAGTCTTTATGCAAGCCATACTGAAATCTTCAAGCCACAATCTTTTCGTAATATCAAAGGTGAAATTTTAGATCCTATTGTTGGCAAGAATCAGGAAATCGGAATTAAGTCTGAACTATTCGATCATCGTTTAAATGCATCACTTGCACTATTTAATATTGAACAGCAAAACAGACCACTTACTGACTCTCGAAATATTAATTACTATATTGCTGAAGGTAAAGTGCGTAGCCGTGGTATCGATGTCGAGCTATCTGGAAAAGTGACTGATGATTTAGCAATATTTGCAAGTTATACCTTTAATAAAAGCAAATATTTACAAACTGAAAGCTCACGTTACCTAGCAGGTAGTAATTTTAGTAAACATACACCTGAGCATATATTCCGAATGTATACCCAGTATCAACTGCCTGGCATATTTGATAAATGGTCAACGGGTATGGGTGTAAGTACACAAACAGAGACCAGTAGTTTATATGACATTCACCAAGGTGGTTACACTTTATGGAATGCCAATTTACGCTATACCTACTCTGAAAACCTATCCTTTAATTTAATTGGTGAGAACCTTACCAACAAACGCTATTACGAAAATAATAGAATGCGCATGAATGGCGGAAACAACTTCCTTGGTGAACCAAGAAGTATGCTATTTCGTGTAGATTGGAAATACTAATCCTTTAAAATTTTCAGGTGTAGATCAATCATTTAGATCTACACCTGAGCATTTGTTTACTTCCTCTTAGCAAACTGCTCTACTTCTTTAATTTTCTGTTTAATTGGATCCATATCTAACAATGAAAGGAAATTCGCTCCTTTTTGCTCATGAGATTGAGACAATAAATCCAAAACACTTTTCTCACTACGTCCAACCAAATGACGACGATAAAAATAATAAATTAGTAAAATTGTACATACAAGCATTGCCACAAGCATCATCCAAAACCCTTGAGGGGATTTCAAGCCCGGAATAAACTCAAAGTTCATTCCATAAATACCTGTAAGTAATGTCAATGGTGCAAAAACTGCCGTAATGATTGCAAGAATTCGCATATTCTCATTGGTTTGGTTCGAAATTGCCGAGAAGTGTAAATCTATTGCAGCCTGAATAGAACTTCTTAACCGTGCAGTATGCTTTTGAATACGCTCAATATGACTGGCCAAATCATTAATACGTACCAAAACCAAATCTAAAGACTCAAAATGCTTTTCTTGCGATAAGTGGTGGTAGTTCTCTACCGTTTCATCCCTTAACTCTTGTAATGTCTCTATTTGCTCTTCACATAAGTTTTCAACTTGCTGAAAAGCCATATTTTCATCAAGGAGCTGTTGCCATTGGTGGAAGTAGTGCTTCCCTTGTAGTAATTCTTTCTGCCAATATTCAACACGGCGCGTTAAAGGCGCTCTTAAACCTAAGTAATCATCAATCATGCTATTAAGCACTCTCAATGCAAGATTAATTGAAGTAACTGGAAGTTTTCTTTGCTTATTTTGCTCATTTGGTTTTTTATCAAATAAGCCCACAAGACGATCTATATAGTTTTGAATCGCTTTATTGCCTTGCTCTCTAACAGTAATGAGAGCTTTAGGTGCAATAATAAAGTTAACAGGTGTCGTAATTAAACCAAACTCACTTTGATGTTGCTCAGATTCTATTTCACCTGAACCTATTTGGTCATTTGGTGTAACTAACTTACGAAAAATAAGAAAGTCATACTCTTCCATCACATCAAAACCACATGGGTGTTCAATATTTAAAATATCAGACGTATGTAACTCATTAATTGTAATATTTGTCTGCTCAAAGATATCTCTTTGCCATTGCTCAATATTACCTACAACTTCCGACCTTAAACTATCGACCCACATAAAGTTTAAAACACAATTGTCATGCTTTTGTTGAGAAACAAAAATCGTATTGTCATCTGGACGGTGGTAGAAATAATAAACTTGCATAAATAATTATAAATTTTTCATCGTTATATACATGATGCCTATAAAAAAAGCCCGCATCAAGCGGGCTTTTTTATAAATATACTTATGCTTGTTCGATATCTTTCATCGTAAGCTTAATACGACCGCGATTATCAACGTCTTGTACTTGTACTTTCAGCTCTTGGCCTTCAGTCAATACATCCGTCACATTTGCAATACGTTCATTCGAAATTTGCGAAATATGAAGTAAACCATCTGTACCAGGCATAATGTTTACAAACGCACCAAATTCAACGATACGAATTACTTTACCTTGGTAAATTGTACCTGGTTCAATTTCAGCAGTTAATGCTTGAATCTTAGCAATCGCTGCTTTCGCTGCTGCTTTAGTTTCACCAAACACACGTACTGTACCATTGTCTTCAATATCAATCGCTGCTTTGGTTTCTTCAGTAATTTGGCGAATTGTCGCACCGCCTTTACCAATAACATCACGAATCTTATCTGGATTAATGCTAATTACTTCAAACGTTGGCGCGTGTGCTGAAATTTCAGGACGTGCACGAGAAATGACTTTATTCATTTCATTCAAGATATGCATACGACCTGCATACGCTTGATTCAATGCAACTTCCATAATCTCTTCAGTGATACCTTCAATTTTGATATCCATCTGAAGTGCAGTAATACCGTTTTCAGAACCTGCTACTTTAAAGTCCATATCACCAAGATGATCCTCATCACCTAAGATGTCAGAAAGTACAGCAAAACGCTCACCCTCTTTTACTAGACCCATCGCAATACCTGCAACTGGTGCTTTTAATGGTACACCTGCATCCATAAGTGATAATGAAGCACCACATACAGAAGCCATAGATGAAGAACCATTCGATTCTGTAATGTCAGATACGATACGAATCACGTATGGGAAACGGTCAATTGGAGGAAGAACTGCTTGTACACCACGACGAGCCAAACGGCCATGACCAATTTCACGACGTTTCGGGCCAGTTTCACGACCAGTTTCGCCTACAGAGTATGCAGGGAAGTTATAGTGCAACATGAAGTTATCTGTTTTTGTACCAGATAATGTATCTACCATAAGTGCATCACGTGTATTACCAAGCGTAGTTGTCACAATTGCTTGTGTCTCACCACGTGTAAACAATGCTGAACCATGCGCACGATCAAGTACACCTGCTTGTACATCTAGTGCACGTACAGTTTTCGTATCACGACCATCAATACGTGGTTTACCTGACAAGATGTTGTCACGTACTGTACGGTATTTTAAGTCTTCAAATAGGAAGTTAACTTCATCAGCGATTTTTCCGCCTTCGTCTTCTTCTGGTACGAACTGAGCAACAGCTTCTTCATATAAAGCACCAAGCGCCGCATAACGGTCTTGTTTTACAGCAATGGTATATGCTTCTGAGATTTTTGCTTCAAATGCTTCTTTTAGCTTTGTACGAAGTGCTTCATCATTCGTTGGCGCAGCCCATTCAGACTTCGTTGTACCTACGGCAGCTGCAAACTCATTAATTGCTTGAATCGCAATTTGCATTTCATCATGGCCATAAAGTACTGCACCAAGCATTTGGTCTTCTGAAAGCTCTTTCGCTTCAGATTCAACCATTAATACAGCAGATTCAGTACCAGCAACAACAAGGTCTAAATCCGATTGAGCCATTTGCTCAAAGTTAGGGTTTAGAATGTATTCGCCATTGACTAAACCAACACGCGCACCAGCAATTGGGCCACGGAATGGTGTATCTGCAATTGCAAGCGCTGCAGATGTACCAATCATTGCTGCAATATCAGCTTCCATTGTCTTATCAGAAGAAACAACAGTTGCTGTTACTTGTACTTCGTTGTAATAACCTTCTGGGAACAACGGACGAATTGGACGGTCAATTAAACGAGATGTTAATGTTTCTGCTTCTGAAGCACGACCTTCACGCTTACCATAGCCACCCGGAATACGACCAGCAGCATATTGCTTTTCTTGATAATTTACAGTTAGAGGGAAAAAGTCAGTACCTGCTTTTGCAGTTGGCTGTGCAACAACAGCAACTAATACTGAAACACCGCCCATTGTCACTAAAACAGAATTTGCTTGACGTGCAATACGACCAGTTTCTAAAACAACTTGGTATTGTCCATATTGAAATTCTTTACGAGTAACATTAAACATCGACATATATTTTTATTTCCTGATTTTATTCTAGTGGAGACCCCTAAGGTTTGGCATTCACACTACTTTCTTATTTTGTAATTATAAATGACAAAGCTTAGAAGCCGACCTCACTAGAGTTTAAACACAAAGAAGGAGCGAACATTCGCCCCTTCCTTCCGCTTAGAAAACTAAGCGTTGCTTTCCAGTCACGAAGTTGGTTTCAACATTCGGTATTCCGAAAAAACACTTTTTCATCGAATTAACGACGTAGACCTAATGCACCAATTAATGCAACATAACGACCGTGGTCTTTACCATTTAAGTAGTCTAGTAACTTACGACGTTGGTTAACCATACGGATTAGACCACGACGGCTGTGGTGATCTTGTTTGTGTGCTTTAAAGTGGCTTTGTAAATCGTTGATTTGCGCGCTTAATAAAGCAACTTGTACTTCTGGTGAACCAGTGTCGTTTTCTGCACGAGCAAATTTAGCAACGATTTCTGCGCGATCTTGTGTAGTTAAAGCCATTCGATTTCTCCGAGATGCTTAAAAATTTAAAAACTGATAGAAAACAATTCTAGTAACTAAAACTGTCTGCCGTGCATCACTACAGCAAGCATATATTTTAAGTGAAAAAGACTAGAATTGCAAAATGCTTTCTATACTTAGTTATTTAAAAATCGAAATAGCTAAATATTTTCCTAATAATTTTTTATAAATTAGATATCGTTATAATGCTCCACAGCATCTATAAATAAAAAAGTAAACTACTTCGCTTATTTCAGAGGTTAATTTGCTTTTAGATATGGTTTTAGCATTGAAAATATCATCACTAAACCACTTAGAACTGTTCATGCTGTTTGAAGTGTGAGTAATTGATACTTAATGAGAAACCTAATAGACCAAATGTCATGTGCTAAAATATAAGGTGCTAGCTCATACAATCCAAAATTATATTTTGAATCATTATTCATATAAAGGGTTAATAGGTTTACTCATTACACTATTGATCATGCTCTATCAACATTGCAGTTTAATAATCCAAATAATAGAAGGCCCAAGTCTCCTTGGGCCTTTAATATGCGCTGTGTTGCTTAGGTTATTGTTTTATGCTTTTATTTTTATCAGAAGTCCTTATCTTCGTTACTTTACCGCGTCCTTATATTCTCTATATTGACAGATATTTTTTTTGTTCATAGTGGTTTTTTCTTCAGATTCTGTACGCCATCACGTACAAACAGAATATTCTGTCTAACTGCCATATATATCTATAGAAAACAGTGCTGTAGTTTTAATCATTCATTTAAATTTTGCCATAGAAAAAGCCTTGTAGTCTCTCCCAAAACTACAAGGCCTAAGGTCATGCTTGCTTCTTTATATCACTTACAGATCATTGTAAGTTCGCTGTCATTCGACTCTTTCTCTTATTGTGCGATTTATTGCTTAATCTTCCTAACTAAGCTTATTTAATGAACTCATCATCTCAAAAATATAGGTGAAGCTCTATCCGTTAATTTCTGTAATTTATGTACGCAATGACTGACAAAGTGTCAAAATATCACTAAACATCAACTGCTTTAACGAAACTATCTATTTTAGAACACAACCCACTTTGACGTACTGTTTTTACAGATAATGCAGTTGTAAGTGATTGAGGATCAACAAATAAACTAACAACACGCTTCGCTCGTGTAATTGCTGTATATAACAACTCTCTACTCAACAGCCTTTGGGGACTTTCTTCAAGAACAACAGCAACATGCTCAAACTCTGAACCTTGTGACTTATGAATTGTCATTGCAAAAGCCGTATGAATTGTTTGAGGTAATCGTGTCGCAACAACCCATTTATTTAAACTTGGAAAAAACACTTCATATTGTTTATGATCTTGTCGATGTCTAAAACAGATCCCAATATCACCATTTGAAATGCCCAATTGATAGTCATTTTCCATCACCATGACAGGCCGACCAACATACCAATCTATTTCACGCTTTGAATAACCCAAAACTTCTTGTTTAAACTGCTGCTCGATATATTGGTTCATTCGATTGACACCGAATACACCAACATTCATTGCTGTTAAAATACGATAGTCATTAAAGCAATCTAGAACTTTTTGCCTTAACAAGGCTAAATCACTCTCTTCCTCACCTTCCACTGAGTTATATGCTTTAACAGCTTTGATATAATCTGTGTAGCCCAAACAAAGCTGATCTAAGTTTTTTTCAAGTTCAGCCTCTGTTATTTTCTTAGGTAAATAAGTAAGTTGAAGATGATCTTCTACAATGGTATTTAAATCGATATATTCAATATGAGAAACACGCACAACCTCTTCATTAAAGCGCTTTAAGAGTTGCTCATGATCAAATGATGTAGATGTGCTCACTTGCTGAATAAATTTTGCCATCTTTCCAATTTGTGCATCATCATTAAAACGACGGCTATGTACAAGATGAGTTCTGTAAGCTTGTAAGGCCTCTATTTGCTGTAAATCTGCCAAAACAGATCCCACACCAACAGAAGCAAGTTGATTCGCATCGCCCAATAAAATAAGTTTTGCCCCATCTGCAACTGCCTCAAAAAGTGCAGTTGCAAGGTTTAAGTCAAGCATTGAGGCTTCATCTACAACAATGACATCAAAAGGTAATGGTTGCTTCAAATTAAATTTTGCAATGCCTCTATTTCCCATTGCAAGTAGACGATGTAACGTCACAGGTTGAACCATTTGCAATGCTGGTGTAACAAGGCCTTTGTCATTAAGTAGCTTATCTTGAAATGCGCTTTGTAATGCCTCTTGCATTCGCTGTGCTGCTTTTCCTGTGGGTGCTGCCATTGCAATACGTAAGTCAGGAGTTTCTTTATTCAATACAGCAATAATACGAGCAAGCGTATAGGTTTTCCCTGTACCTGGTCCCCCTGTAATTATTCCCAAATAATGCTTCGCAACCATTTTCAATGCGAGTTGCTGATATTCGTCAACAAGTAAGTCCTTATAAGCGCTTATATCTAAATTTATCGAAGGTTGTTCGGTCAAACGCTTTACTTGCGTTGCCAGTCGTTGCTCTAATGCATAATATCTATACAAATAAACCCTTTTACCATCATAAATAAAAGGGCAAGTATGGCTTTTATCCCCAAAAGCCACTAGACTACGCAACCTCTCGACAGTCGCTCGGTTTATAGATAAACAACTATTGCCCTGAGCATTGGACAGCAAAATGTTTTGTATGACTTCTTGCATGTTCGCTTTTTCACTGACTGCAGTAAAAGCGAGTGTATCGGTCAAATACTCAGACCACAGCACCATCCATTCTTCATATTTTTCCAACTTATCCAACAGCTTACCCACAGAGTTATCCTCAAACTTATTCACACAGATATCAACAGAGTTATACTCACGATTATCCACAATTTAACATTTTGTTTTTTAGTAACTTATACTTAATCTAAGCCAATTTCTGCACAGCATAGTAGCCCAACATCGCATCTAAACGCTGAATAAACTCTGGACTTGGTTGCCAATGACATACACCCATATTTTCTTGTCCTGTCATACCACGCAAATATAAATATGTTGCCCCACCTAAGTGTTGCTCTATGTCATAGCCATGTAAACGCTCTTTTAAATAACGATGCAACGCCACAAGATATAAACTTGCCTGTAACCAATAACTACTTTGCGACATATTTTTAGCAATTTCATTTTGCGTATAGCTCTGAACTGTTTCACCTAAAAAGTTACTTTTATAATCTGCAATATAATATTTGCCTTCAGACTGATATACCAAGTCAATTGATCCATTCAAGAAGCGTGCTGACTCTGCGCTATTCAGGGTAGGAATAAATATATCGTACTCTTGAAAAAGCTGATGGATACGCTGACTCGCAAATACCTGATCTGAAAGTGCCAAATAGAAAGGAAATTCTGACAGATATGTATTCGGTTCAAGCTGACCAAGCATAAACTCATTTCCAAATGGTGTAGACAGAATATCGTTTAACCAAGATTTCACATCTGCAATTAAACGCTCTTCACAATCCTGCTCACGAATACCATCACCGAGTAATGCTTGGTACTTTTCAAAAACTTGTTTCTTGAGTGTGCTGTAGTCATTTTTAAAACGGCGATAAATTTCTAAGTCCCATGAGCTTTGGTCTTGAAAATCGAGATGTTCAAAAATTTCATGTAAAAAATTACCTGCATGTGTTCCCATTGGGAAATTGCGTGCAATCCATGGTATTTTTTCCGCTTCATTTGATAGATCATCTATATCATTAATAGATTCGACTACCAAAACTTCATCATCTGCTGCGGTTTCATTATTTGTATATGTTGCCAAAACATCTAAAGCTTGTTGCTTGGTTAAATGCTGTGCCAATGCAGAAAAACTGGTTTTTAATCTTGGATATAGCTTCAGTTGAGGCTGTGGTATTGCCAATAATTCAACAACCACTTCACGATCTTCTTTATAGGGTAAAGGTTTACTTGTCAGTAGTGGCTCATCTGTTGCCGAAATATGACTAAACAGCGTCGGCTGTACTCTCCAAAAATTAACCCCACTTGTTGTTTCAGTTTTGCCCTTATTCAGCACAGTATAAATTCGATGGCTTGCACGCGTAAGTGCCACATACCATAGGCGGTTTTGTTCTGCTTGCGCACGTGACTGATGCTGCTGTACCTCAATTTCACTCAAAGCTGTTTTATCATCTATTGCAATCACACGTTGTTGTTCAACTTGCTTGGTCATTTCATTTATTGTTTCTTTAGTAGAGAAATTCAGCGTTTTATTAATTTCTCGGAATGACCCATTGGCATTGAGTAGAAAAACTATTTTGAATTCTAGACCTTTCGATTGATGAATCGTCATCAACTGTATGCCTGCATCGGTAGATAGACTTCGCTCTAGTTCCCACTCTCGGTCACTCGGTGAAGCGACTTGTTTTAAGTACCAATTCAGTAGGTTTTTGGGCCCTTGATACTTCCCACTATGCTGACTGAGTAGGTCTGATAAATGTCTTAAGTTAACAACACTTCTTTCATTGTCTCGACTATCAAAGCGAACTAAATTACGCCATACATCAAAATACCGTAAACAATATTGCCATGCTGCTAAAAAGTGGCGTTCAAACCAAATTTCACGAATTTCACTAAAGACCGAAATAAACTGCCCTAAACCATCTGTTTGTCGTTCAAACTGATTTAAATTTGTAAGTGTGTAGCCCAACATTCGGCTAAGCAAAGCACGTTTTACCTTCTTTTCATCATAAGGGTTCATTATTGCTATGAGCACTGCTGCAACATCTTGTGCAAGTAAGCCATCAAAAACACTTCTTTT
>NZ_KI530723.1:160099-222207 GCF_000488215.1 Acinetobacter nectaris CIP 110549
GGGTGCACGCCAAATGCTGGCAAGCATGTTGTCTTGCTCTTGGTTGGTATCCTGAAATTCATCAACCAAAATAAGTGGGTAGCTGGTCTGAACAAAAGCTGCAAAGTGCTCACCTTGCTCCCCTTGTAGTGCTTCAGACAAAGTTTTTATTTGCTGCGCAAACGTAGTTTCACCCTGTTGCTGGAGGAGTGCAGGTAAACGCAGTTTCACTTGTTCACATAAATGGTATTTCAGATAACCTTCCGTTTCTACAAGCGCACTTTCCATATGCTGTGTATGTGCCAATACATCGACCAATTTTTGTAATGCTTCATCTGTATAGAAGCGTGTTGCATCTTGTTCAGCGCATTTCTTGGTAAAAACCTTACCGTCTTGAATGTTCTTCACAAACTTTTCAAGTGTTGTACGTGCATCTGTAAATTCTTTTAAAAAGAAGTGGCGCCCATCTTCTTTTAAAATACGTTCTATGGCCTCAGGAATAATTTGCTCAAATAAGACAGTAAAGCTATTTTGTCTAAATATTGTTTTGCTTACAGTTGGGAAAAAATTACCATCTGCCAAGTAGTAAGACGATAAGTGAGCAAAGCTCAAATTTCGTAGCTTGTCTCGTAACTTTAAAAATTGGTCTACTTCTATTTTTGGAGGCTGTACAGGCTTAAAGTATGCACTGGTAAAATTCAGTGCATCTTCTACAATTTTTATATACTGATGAGTTGGCTTTAGACGACCACTCATATAAAACCAATCTACTTGTTGTTGTGACTGTTTTTGTAGCCATTCACGCAGCACATCATGTATGAGTTGCTCGGTATACTGCTTTGACTGATCAGTAATATCAATTCGTTCAATTTTACCACTTTCAAATGCAAACTCTCGCAATAACTTTTGACTAAAGCTATCGAGTGTCCCCACAAACAACTCATCTAATTGCTCTAAAACCAATTGTAAACGACTACATGCATAAGCTACTTGTGTAGAAAATTTTTCTAATAAAACAATTTTTAATGGGTCTGCACCCTCTACCTTAAGTTGCTTGAAATGCTCAATATTTGCTTGATCATCAAATCCTTGTCGTTCCTTAAAGAATTGATGTATTTCAACCAAGCGCATACGAATACGTTGTTTCAACTCAGCGGCAGCAGCACGTGTAAATGTGGTTGCTACAACTTGTTTAGGCAAGTGCTTTTCTAGCAAAATACGCACAAGAAGACTAGACAGTGTAAAGGTTTTTCCTGAGCCTGCCGAAGCCTCTATCCAATGTAGCCCTTGAAATTGAATATCTTGAATGGGTTGAAAAGATACTTCTCGTACAGTTGGTTTCACAATGTTTTCCTTTTCAACTATTCATCAACATTCAAATATTCATAAATGGGCGCATATAGGCGATACGCCCATTCACGACAATGATTTTCTAATAAAATACTTGCATCTTGTTCCTGCAAAATAAATTGCCAATCTTGATGATACTTCGATGCTTTATCCTCACCTGCAGAGAATGCATCACTATATTTTTGTGGGTCATTCCAATGTTTAGAAAGTGTTTGCCAAGTTTTTTCATCTAAACCATTTTCTTCTGCCCATTCAGGCTGTTTGTTTCTTTCACTAGGTTTGAGCAAGAGTGCGGCAGGCAAAACAACAGGGGTCTTCAGTGCGTGTTGCCATAGACTCCACCAATGTTTCAAAAAGATATTTGCCTGTGCTGAACTAACCCCTTCATACGTAATGGTCTGATCACTAAATACAACAATATAACGATAGTCTTTGCCTTGCTCATCAAGGTTTAAATACTGCAGCCACAATAAATAATGAAGCCATGCTTTTGCACGTCGTTCGGCACGTGCACTTGAAATCTGTAGCTCAACCCACTGCGTTTCACTGGCTTGCTTTGGCACAGTAATACGTAAGTATACATGTTCTGAAATACATAACGTTTGTTGTGTCGTTTCTGTGGGCTTATCTGCATATGTATGCAAACGTTCTAATAATGTCAGATACTCTTGTTGCGACTGTTGCCATGCACTCTGCTGCACTTTACCCACAGGAAGCTGATCTAATAATATGTGCATATTTTCGACAGGTTCATCTTGTGCTTGTAAAAAACGCCTTACTTCATATCTTGCTAAACCATCCAACAGTAAGGGTTCTTCATCATTATTTTCTTCAATATTTTTTATATTTTCGACACCAAGCGTTTTTAAATAAAGCTGTGCGGGGAACGTAACATCATTCACCCATTGGTTGCTGTCTAATACCACAACATCCGATGTATCCATTTCATAACTCTGATCAATCCAAGGCTGTCTTCTTCCTGAATGGTGCTGTAATTGCTGTGCAACTGCAAACCATTGATCTTGGTAATGTATCGCACCTGAATTGATAAAGTTAATTGCATCAAAAGGTTGTAGTGCATGAATGTGATACATAGATTCAAGCTGTATTGGTACATTCATTTCTTTGAGATATTTCGACTTTTCTTCTGTAATTTCTGTATTTATATTTTCTTGAGTAATCAATGCCAAATGATCTATAAACTCTTGCAACACACTTGAGGGTTGCATTAGTTCACCACTTTTTTCATCAAAGCCATTATAAAATAACCAAAAATTCTCTTTGGCTAATAACAATGTATCTAAAAAAGCGCCTTGATCATCTTCTAAACGTGAGCGATCACCTAAAATTGGACGTAAAACTTGTATCAAATCAAAAGGGACATGCTGATTACGACTTGGAAACACACCACTGTCTAAACCAAGAACCACCATTAATTGATAAGAAATGGGACGAATTTGCCCAATTTCACTAAATGTAATATGCCCACTCGGTTCAGCATTTTCTAACTGACTTTCTAAGCCTTGCTCAATCTCTGAAATCACATATGCAAGTGGTAAAGTGAGGTCATCTAACTGCCCCATTTTTTCTTGTGAATTGCGCTTTTCATAGGTCACTGAAAGCGTCAACATACGAATATGTTTCTGAATGAGTTCCGCCACTGTACGTAAAATATCTTCGCCCTGTTGCTGAAACTGCGCAATTTCCTCCGCAAGTACAGTCAGCCAATACTCCACGCTGTAATGCTCTCCCTGCTCATGACAAATTAGCCAGTCTCGACGATGATCCAAGTCATTATAAATTTGAATTAAATAACCGATCAACGAAAAGTCTTCAGGCTGTACGTCCGCATAACTTAACGTATCTAAAACCATCGTATGTTCAGGTACTGCAATTCCCATGACTAAACGGTCTAAAGCAAATTTAAAACTAAAACGATAATCCTGATCTTCTTCAAGTAAAAAGCGTTTTAAATGTGCTTCATCTAGACCACGCTTAAACCCTGCATTTTCAAGGAGTGTAAGCATGCGTGTCACTTGTTCATGATCTAAACCATAATAGCGCTGTGTAGGCAATAAACTTAACCAATCGGCAAATTCACTATACTTAAAACGCCCTTGTGGCAACTGAATTCGACCAATCACTGCCAACCACGCATTGGTTAAATCAAACTGTGGTACACCTACAATTTTAATCGGTAAATAACTTTCCTGACGTTGCCCTTGTTGTCGCGGTGGTGGTGCAAACACACTACGAATCATGGGCTCAAGCATACTCAAATCAGGCGCAACCACTAAAATATCATCTAAACGGCGTGGTGCTTCTTTTGTTCCTTGTGACAACCAATATGTAAGCTGATCTTTTAAAACTTCAAGCTGCCTTAAATTGGAATGGCAGACATGCACTTGTATAGACTGATCCTCTAAAGCAAGCGGATAAGCATGCGCTTCGGGTTCCATAAGGAATAAAATATCGGACTGTACTTTACCCAATAAAGTATTCCGATAATCATCAAAGAATAAATCTTCCCATATTCCCTCTTCACCCGATGATAAGCCAGCCAATAAAGAGAAATGGTCACGTGCTTGTTTACCAAACCGTGTAAGCAATGGATGTCTCGACTCTCTTGCCTCTGCATTAAACGTTACATTAAAGGTTTGAATAAATGCTTCAATTTCTGTGTCTGTAACTTTTTTTCCTTGACGCTCAGTTTTATCCCTAAAACGCTGTACAGCCTGCGCATCATAGGTTTTTTTCCAATTTGGATCGACACTGTCCGCCCAATATTCTTGCGATGGATTGTAGTGATAAATCGTGACATCAATATATTGTCCCAAACGGCGCAAAAACTGTAATTGATTTGGGGGTAAATCTAAGAGTGTGAAAATTGTGACTTGTCGAGGTAACTGTTTTAATGCAGTAGTCTTGGTTGCTTCTAAAATTTGCCAAAACTGCTTATCAATGGCTTTGATTTTGAGAAAATCTTCATGAAAAACTTCATGCCATAACCAACGTTGCCATGCCTCTAACGATTCGGCTTGCTCTAAATTATATAAAGAAATATTTTTGGACTGTGGTGAAATCAAGGACTCCACATCAATAGGTCTATCTTGTCCCCAAGCATTGAGCCAATTTTGCTTACAAGTACACTTTCCTTGAGCATGTCCTTCAAAACAATAACCACGGTATAACATGTAATGACCAAATAGACGAGAAACCTGCTCAGAAACCCAATACAGCATGCTTTGCTTTTTTATTTGGCGTTGTAATGGGTCTGTTAAATGTGCAGCACTGTCAAAAATACGCGCAATAATATCGAATAACGCATGTTGCTCTGAGAGCTCTATTTGCGCAGATGTAATAAAAGGACGCAGTGCTTCATAAATACGCCACTTCATGACCAGTCGAGGAATATTTGCCTGACGAACTTGGTCTTTATCAGTCATTACTTGTTGGTAAACATACCACTGAAAAGTTTGAATACGCTGATGATAAATTTGATTGGCACTAATTCCTTGTTGCTCGGCAATATATTGTTTTAACCATTGTTCAATGGCCTGATTCGGCACAATAAAATGCTGTGTTTCCAACACCTGAAATGGATCATTCGTGACTTTCGATTGTTGCTTTAGTAGCATCTGTGCCAACACTTCAAGCTGTTGGCTTTGAAATACATGAATACCCATTTCTTATATTCCTCCGTTCCTAGAAGACGCATATTACATCACTCTATTCATCTAAAGTAGTGAAGTAAATTTACGTATCAATTACTTTTTTTATATACGTAAACACTTGCGAAGATTACCGTATTAAATGTAACCTTATTTTATCAAGCCAAATTTATATAAATATTAAGCTTATTGTCACTTTTATCGGCAACAAAAATTTTAAAGGTATCATGATATGAATATTGATAATGTACCCGAATATATTGATCCACATTTAGACTTAGAACAAGCAAAGCGTGAGTGCCTAGAGCTGATAAAAAAACGTGCTTACATTTCAGCAGGTGCTGCGATTGTCCCTATTCCATTTTTTGATGTTGTCATCGATGTCGGCTTACTTACATCGCTTATTCCCGAAATGAACCAACGCTTTGGGCTTTCAAAAGAATATGTGAGTGTTTTCAACCCAAAAACCAAAGAAGTAAAATGGGATGAACTCCGCAAACGTGGCGTTGAATTTACAGGCCTAATGGTAGCGCGCACAGGTGTTAAAAAATCAATTAATGGTTTTATTAGTCGTATGCTCACCAAACAAGTCACCAAGTTTATTCCTCTCGGTGGTCAAATTGTTTCAGCAAGTTTGGGCTATATTGTGTTCAAAAAGATTGCTGAAACACATATTGAAGACAGCTACAAACTTGCGAAAAGCGTTCAGGAAAAATCTCAGCCTACAACTGTAAGTGCTTAAGCCTTATGAAGGCGGATACCCCGCCTTCATTTGCTGAATAATTGCCTCTAGAACCTGTAACCGTGCATGTCGCTTATTGTCGGTGGCAATAATATGCCATGGTGCAAAAACAGTATCTGTATTGGCAAACATATCTGAAGCGGCTTGCAAATAATTATCCCACTTTTTACGATTTCTCCAATCTTCATCTGTAATTTTAAAGCGCTTATGCGGTGTTTCTTCGCGTGCCTTAAACCTTCTTTCTTGCTCATTTTTATCGATAGACAACCAAAATTTAATCACTACCGTATTGGTACTGACGAGATCCTGTTCAAAACGATTAATTTCATCATAAGCACGTTGCCATGCCGCATCATCTGCAAACTTTTCCACACGCTCGACCAACACTCGACCATACCAAGAACGATCAAAAATCGTAATTTTATCCTGATTGGTCTTCATCCAAAAACGCCATAAATAAGGATGTCTGAGTTCATACTTTTCTGGTGCAGAAATCGCATGAATCTCGTACTCACGTGGGTCAAGCTTCTTCACAATTCTTTTAATTGCACCCCCCTTACCTGCTGCATCCATCCCTTCAAACATAATGACGATACGGCGTTGATCTTCACGCAATAAGTGAGCCACTTGTTTCGTCAGTTTTTTTAATTGCTGTTTGTAAGATGAATGATCAAATGTTTGTTCTGGAGTATGAGTTAGTTTTTCATGAATACTGGATTGTTTCCAAATGGCTGTATTGACTACAGATGACAAAGCATCGTGTTTTAAATGCTTTAAGATATTAAGTGCAAACTTGGTGTTCCGTGATTTATTATCATCTTCATCTATCACAATCCAATCTTGAGTAAAACGTTGGCGTAATCTCTGTACATTTTCATACTGCTTTTTCTTATGCCAATCGACGCCATGTAAACGATGAAGTTGCTGTTCTGACAAGTCAATATTTTGAAGCCTTTTTTGCAAATGAGACCAAGATGTATCAAACCAAAATTTCATTACATCTACAGCATTGTTTTTTAAATCATCCTCAAAAGCCTGCATCTTCTGTACATACCCATCAAAGGTACTTTCATCAAAAGGATGATTAATGTGCATTGCTGTTGTGAGTAGATCACTATACCAATTGCCAAAAAGCACAACAATTTGTCCCTCTCTTGGAACAGAGGAAACATATGGTTGCCAAAAAGGTTGCTCATTATTCAGCAAATTTGGTGTGTCTGCCTTAACTCTTAAATAACGTGGATCCATCCACTCTCGTAATTGTTTTACAGCTTCACCTTTTCCTGCAAGTTCGATACCACTCACCAAAATAAGCAAACTTTTGCCAGTTTTTGTACCACGTGCTTTTTTAAAAGCATATTGTGCTTCGATGAGTGCAAGTGATAGTTCATCTTCACACATACTATTTTGGTTCATATCTACTTTCCCATTATTGTTCTTTTCGTTCATGATCAATTTATACCGTATTTTTACGCGATAAATATATTATTTTGAAGCAAGGCAATTTATGATGAATATGTTTTCTTTTGTTGTTTTATATTCATATGTCAAAACTTGCTGTACTTGATGATCTCGTATCACGGTATCAACAACTTAAATACCATAATAATCCTGCATTAAAAAAACGTTTACTTGATGTACAACAGTGGCAGAAACACAGACTATGCAAAGCACACCAACATTTTTTTGCACAAAAGAACCATGAGCTGATGGGGCACTATTTTGTGCAACGTTTATATGGTGGCCCTGACTTTGATCTCATTGCAGAACAAGTTTCTCGCCTCATTCAACACGCACATAAAATTGAACGTCTGATTCCAAGTGCAGCGATTGAAACAGGTACACATGGTATTGAGCTTTCCATCTTGGCCGTACAACTCGATGAAGAAGTTGCTGAAGCACTGCTTAAACAATATGACCCCAACACCCCCTTAAACAATGCAATGATGCAGCAGTGTTATATTCAAGTACAACAAGAAAAAGAGCGCCTTAAACAGATTGAAATGACAGACAAACTGGGCTGCTATTTAGACCGCCATTTACGCTCTTTTATGCTACAAACTGCATTCAAAATGGGAAAACCACTTGCATACAAACACCGCTTCGACACACTCTATCGTTTTATGCATGAGGGATTTGTTGCGCTCAAACCGCTAAACTCTGCTGCAACTTTTGTAAAAACGTTTACGAATAAAGAACGACAAGTGATTGAAAAATTACATACGGGGCATCCTTCACCATTTGCTTAACCAAGCAGTAAGATAAAATGCCACAACAACAGGTTTTTTCTGTATATTATTGACCTGTCTATACATTACAGCAAATACAAACAAAGATTCCTTGTTTAGGAATGTCGCTTTTTAACTATTCTTCGTGATCAGGAGAGACTCCATGTCGAATGAAAACCAAACGCCTACAACAACACCAAATACGGCTACTCAGTCAGACAAAGTGAGTCCATTTTTATCTTCTCCTTTACCTGAAGGTACGCCTCAGGGTCAGCAAACCTCATTGCAAACACCAAACGATAATAAATACACACTTCCAAAAGGTGCAAATAAAAACGAACACGTGGGTGAAACCACACACTTTGGTTTTGAAACAGTACGTACCGAAGAAAAAGAGCAAAAAGTTGCTCATGTATTTCACTCTGTTGCAAAAAAATATGACCTTATGAATGACCTTATGTCATTTGGTATTCACCGCTTATGGAAGCGCTTTGCAATTCAGATGTCAGGTGTGCGCCGTGGTCAGCACGTACTGGATATTGCAGGTGGTACAGGTGACCTTGCTAAGGTATTTAGTCGTGAAGTTGGTTCACAAGGGCATGTAGTTCTGTCCGACATCAACGAGTCGATGCTCAATGTTGGTCGCGATCGTCTTATCGATGCAGGTTGTACCAATGTCGACTTTGTTTTAGCAAATGCTGAATCTTTAGAACCATTTGAAGACAATAGTTTTGACCTTGTTACCATTAGCTTTGGCTTACGTAATGTTACCAATAAAGAGGCTGCACTTGAGTCTATGCTACGTGTACTTAAACCAGGTGGTCGCTTACTTATTCTTGAGTTTTCAAAGCCAATCTTTGAACCTTTTTCAAAACTCTACGATGCTTACTCATTTACAGCATTGCCGCTAATGGGCAAAATCATTGCAAATGATTCAGAAAGCTATAAATATCTGGCAGAGTCGATTCGTATGCACCCTGACCAAAAAACGCTGAAAGGCATGATGGAAAATGCAGGCTTCCAAAACTGTGACTACCACAACCTTACAGCAGGTATTGTTGCTGTGCATCGTGGCTTTAAACTTTAAAACATAAGGATATTCCTCATGTGGTCAGTATTGGCGCTTGGCGTTGCAGAAAAAATGGTTAACCGTATGGTTGACCTTGACGCACTCACACGTATTCAATTGAATTCGTTAGAAGGTCAACGACTACGCGTCATTATTGACTCTCCTCAACTCTCTGTAGATGTTCTTTTCGATGCTGAAAAGATTCGACTAGAACCGACGGTTACAGGTCATGCATCAACAACTTCTATTTTTGAGCAACGATCTTTTGACCAAAAAGAGCATGTGGTTGATGCTACCGCAACACTGCATGTCGAGAACATTGTTGCCTTGGCAAAGTTGCTACTAAATAAAGAGATGGGCAACATTCCTGTACAGGGTGACTATCATTTACTGCAAAATATTCAGAATATTTTACAGCACATGCAACCTGATATTGCTGCACAGCTTTCACCATGGATAGGTGCAAACCTTTCTAGTGCTCTCGGTCAAGTACATGTTGTGCCGAAATATCTTCAGCGCTCAATTCAAAGTCAGATGTTCTTTTTAGAAGACACCATTAAAGAAGACAGCAAGTTATTTGCTGCGCGATGGGAAATGGATGATCTCAACAAAGGCACTCGACAACTACAACAAAATATTGATCGCCTCGATGCTAAAATCAAATTGCTTAAAGCAAAGCTTCCTTTAAATCATTCGGGTGATTAAATTATGATTCCGCATATTTCACGTTTATTCGAAGTATGGCGTATTGCAGCGCATTATCGACTAGATACTTTAATCTCTGCGGAAGATATTCCACCCAAAGCACGCCCATTACTTAAGCTCATCCGCCTACACCCTGCAGCATGGTCAAGTAAGCATATAAACAACCCCATAAAACTGAAAGAAGCCCTTGAAGATATGGGGCCACTCGCCATTAAAATGGGGCAACTGCTTTCTACCAGACGCGATTTAATTTCACCTGAAATTTTACAGCAATTGGTCATGCTACAAGACCAAGTCAAACCATTTCCTGTACAAGTGGCAAAAGAGCGTATCCAAGCTGCTTTTAAAGCAGATTTAAATACCTTATTTAAGCGTTTTGATGACCAACCCCTTGCCGCTGCATCTATTGCTCAGGTTCATACGGCTGCCCTACATGATGACCGTGAAGTCGTTGTCAAAGTAACACGTCCTGATATTCGCCCCCAACTCATTCAAGATTTTGAAGTCTTAACATGGTTCGGACAACATTTAGAAAACCGACTCGAAGCTGCACGTGCAGTACATTTACTTGAAATTATTCAAGAATACCGTCAAACCATACTCAATGAACTCGATCTATCATTAGAAGCCAGTAATACCCGTCGTATGCGCCAGTGCTTTATAGGCTCAAGTATGATGTATGTGCCTGAAGTCTATATGGATAGCACAGATGCCATGGTTGCCGAGCGCATTACAGGTGTGCCTATTTCAGATACTGAAACCTTTGACCGCTTGGGAATGGACCGTGCAGATTTGGCTGAAAAAGGACTTACTGTCTTTTTTACACAAGTTTTTCGAGATAACTTTTTCCACGCAGACATGCATCCGGGCAATGTTTTCGTAGAAATCATTAACCCTAAAAACCCAAGATACATTGCACTTGACTGTGCAATTATGGGTGAGCTTTCCAAACAAGACCAAATGACTGTGGCACGCATGCTCCTTGCGGTCATGAATGGCAACTTTACACAATTGATTCAGGTCGTGCATCAAGCAGGTTGGATTCCACCCGATACAAACCAAGATGCACTTGCACGTGAGATGCGCAGAACCATTGCTCCAATGATTTCACAGCCAATGCATGAACTCGACTTTGCAGGCATCTTACTGCAAATTATGGATATTGCACGGCGCTTTAGATTAGAAATACCACCTCAACTCATGCTGTTGTTAAAAACACTAGTACATATCGAGGGCCTAGGCACAGATCTTTACCCTGAATTAGATATTTGGAAATTGGCAAAACCTATTTTAAACAAATGGGTCAAAGCCAATATGGATCCTATTTATAATATTAAACAATTTGGTAAACAGATCCCCGATCTTTTACTCGGTGCACAAGATTTACCAAGTCTGATTGTCGATAGCCTCAATGGATTAAAAAATCAGTCTGCATGGCAAGACAAGCAATTACGAGAAATACAACAACTGCGGTTACAGCTTGAGTATCAGCAAAAAAGAAACTGGATTTTTGGCAGCGTACTTTTAATTGTGCTCTCTATTGCGATTATTTCACCTTGGTTTATTTCTATACCGCTCATTATTATCAGTGCCTTACTTGTCATATGGCGTTTGGTTCGATAAGAAAAGCGTTTAGAATTCGTATAACTTCACGTACACTATTGGAATAGGTCTGTTATAGACCATATTTTCTTTTTTAGTTTTAATTTTGGTGATTTCCATGAATAACGTGCAATGGCTTGATGAGGTAAAATTTAACGAACAAGGCTTAATTCCTGCTATTGCACAGCATCATCAAACAGGTCGTGTACTCATGGTTGCATGGATGAATCGTACATCTCTTGCAATGACGGCAGAAAAAAACCAAGCGGTTTACTTCTCTCGTTCACGCCAAAAATTGTGGCATAAAGGTGAAACTTCAGGACACTTTCAAGTTGTCCATGAAATTCGCTTAGACTGCGATGCAGATGTCATTATTTTACAAGTAGAACAAAAAGGTGGCATTGCTTGCCATACAGGACGCGAGTCATGTTTTTATAGAAAGCTGACTGAAAATGGTTGGGAAATTGTAGATCATCAACTCAAAGACCCTAAAGACATTTATGCCAATGCCTCAGAGAAAAATGCACATACACTTGCAATGGAAAGTGCAATGACACAAGCAGAGTCTGTCGAAATTCTAGATTATTTAGGTCAGATGATGGTTGAACGCCAAAAAGCAGATCCCGACAGCTCATATGTTGCCAAGCTTTATCATAAAGGTTTAAATAAAATTCTAGAAAAAGTGGGTGAAGAAAGCTTTGAAACTATTCTTGCTGCTAAAGATTTTGACTTAGAAAAGAACTTGAACAATAAAAATGACTTCATCTATGAAGTGGCAGACCTTTGGTTTCATAGCATTGTGATGTTGGGATACTTCAACTTAAATCCACAAGATATTCTAAATGAGCTTGCGCGACGCCAAGGTCTTTCAGGTTTAGTCGAAAAGGCAAACCGTACACATTAAGATGACCACAACTCCAAAGCCTACAAACGAACAAAGTACAGCCATTGAACATGCATTGCTTGGTGAATCATTCAAAGTGGTTGCTTATGCAGGTACAGGTAAAACCACGACTTTACAAATGATTAGCCATGCCATGCCTCAACGGCGTGGTATGTATTTGGCATTTAATAAAGCCATTGCAAGTGAAGCTCAAAAAAAGTTTGACCGACAAGTCGACAGCAGAACTTTTCACTCCTTGGCTTTTCGCAGTGTCCCTCGTTCAATTACCGATAAGTTACGGCTTCCTCGTCTAAGCCCTGCTTTTTTGGCCAAAGAATACCGCCTTGAACCGATTACGCTGAGACGCTTAATGGGTGGACGCTATGAAAAATATACCATTATGCCAAGCCGCTTGGCAGGTCTAGTCGTCAATGCTGTAGGTTATTTTTGTTCTACAAACTCACAATACCCTGCCCCACGTCATATTCAAGCACCTAGTTGGCTACATACAGACGACATTAATGCATTACAAAAACACTTGTACCCTTTTTTAGAGCGACGTTGGCTTGAGTCAATTCACCCTGAGCATCAAGTAGGTATCGGGCATGATATCTATTTAAAACTATGGGCACTCTCTAATCCCGTTATTCCTGCAGACTACGTATTATTTGATGAAGCACAAGATGCCGATCCCCTCATGCTAGGTATTTTGCTCAAACAGCAACAAACCCAAGTCATTTATGTCGGCGATGCACATCAACAAATTTATGCATGGCGTGGTGCAGTCAATGCCATGCAGAAGCTGCCTTTGCCTGCTTCACGACTCACCACATCCTTTCGTTTTGGTGAAGACATTGCACAAGTGGCAAATTTACTCCTTGGCGGACTTGGTGAAACCGTACCTTTATTGGGGAATCCAAATCAAATCTCCAAAGTGGTGAATAAGCCTCATACCAAACAGCGTGATGCCATTTTATGTCGCACCAATGCACGTGCAATGGAGTTATTACTCGCAGGTCTAGTCAATCATGACAAAGTGACTTTGCAAGCAGATCATGCACGTTTAGGACGTTTTATAGATGCAGCAAGTATGCTTAAACAAGGAAAGCGCGTTACAGATGTACCTGAACTTGCGTGGTTTAACTCATGGCATGATGTACATGAATACTGTGAAACACATGAAGGCAGTGATATAAAACCATTGGTAAGATTGGTCGATGAACATGGTTCAGGCCCATTAAAAAAAGCACTTACCCAAATTACCCCCATTGATGAAGCAGACTATGTTATTTCTACTGCACATAAAGCCAAAGGCTTAGAATGGGATCGTGTTCATCTTGAAGATGACTACCAATTTAAGCTCAACCAACATGACTATAAAATTAGTGATGAGGAACTTCGTTTGCTTTACGTTGCATCTACACGTGCGAAATCAAGTTTAAATATCCATTATATTTATGATCTGATTCAACAACTTAAAAATAAAAAACCAAGAAAATAAAAAAGGAGCTTTCGCTCCTTTTTTATTTAAACTTTATCTTAGTTACGGTCAATACTGTTTAGCTCTCTAAATGCTTGCTCTAAACGTGTCACCATAGATGTTTGACCTGCACGTAACCATACGCGAGGGTCATAGAATTTTTTGTTTGGCTTATCTGCACCTTCAGGGTTACCTAACTGTGCTTGTAGATATGCTTCATTCTTTTTATAGAACTGTAAAACACCATCCCATGTTGCCCACTGTGTATCTGTGTCAATGTTCATTTTAATGACACCATAGCTGATAGATTCTTTAATTTCTTCAGCAGAAGAACCAGAACCACCATGGAATACAAAATCAAGTGAGTTATGCTCAAGATTATGTTTTTTGCTTACATAGTCTTGTGAGTCACGTAAAATTGTTGGTGTTAATTTCACATTACCAGGCTTGTACACACCATGTACATTACCAAATGATGCTGCAATGCTAAAACGTGGACTAATCGCATTTAGTTTTTCGTATGCATAGTCAACATCTTCAGGTTGTGTGTAAAGTGCTGAAGCATCCATATGGCTGTTGTCTACGCCATCCTCTTCACCACCGGTACAACCCAATTCAATTTCTAACGTCATGCCAATTTTTGACATACGTTCTAAGTATTTTGCACAAATTTCAATATTTTCTTCAAGTGATTCTTCAGATAAATCAATCATGTGTGAAGAAAACAGTGGCTTGCCAGTTGCTGCAAAGTGCTTTTCACCTGCATCTAATAAACCATCAATCCATGGCAATAGTTTTTTTGCACAGTGATCTGTATGCAGAATAACAGGTACACCATAATGTTCTGCCAAAAGGTGTACATGGTGCGCACCAGAGATAGCACCTAAAATTGCAGCGCCATGTGGCTGTTCTGTTTTTAAGCCTTTACCTGCAATGAATGTTGCGCCACCATTAGAAAACTGAATGATGATCGGACTTTTGACTTTTGCAGCAGCTTCAAGTGCAGCATTGATTGAATCCGTACCCACACAGTTTACCGCAGGAAGTGCAAATGCATTTTCTTTCGCTACAGCAAATACTTTTTGAACGTCATCGCCAGTTACAACACCTGGTTTTACAAAATCAAAAATTTTAGACATATTATGTTTTCCTATTTCATCAATCAGATGGATTCATTCGGATTACAAAAACAAAGTGAATTATATGATTTAACCCACATCGTATGATGCCGTTTGGAAAATTTCTTAATCAACCAAACCTTAGCATTACCATAAAACTTATTGATGAGATGGCAATACCAATTATTCATCAATTGAGCAGATCGTTTCTTATCTGCTCATTGCTTTTCGTAAAGTGACATCTTACTTTAAGCTGAGTAAAGGCATAGAAACAGAAAGAAATAAAATAGGCACATGAAAGTGTATATATAAAAGGTCTCGTCCCAATCATCACATTATTTAAGTGCGTTGCTTACGCTGCGTACTTATTAAGTGTTTATTCTCGATACGAACAAAATATCCTATTTCATTCTTCAGCAATATCCTATTTGCCTAGGCTCCTCTACTATTAAGAATACAGCAAAACTGAATAGCAGCATCAAATCGTAACCATTTTAAGACCATATGATTGTCATATCGTCCCGTTGTTTTGTTGTCAACTACTCTACAAGTAAAGCGGCATTTGTCATATACGACTTAAGACACAGTGACACTGTAAGTCTCATAATCACTTGCCAAATAAAGCAAAAATAAGATAACAGATTTATTGTTGTATACCTAAATTTTTTGGTTGAAGTTTCACTAAGTTCATTTTTGCTTTTGGCACACAATATGCACACCTCTTATAAAACAGATAAGAGATCTAAAATGATAAATCGCCATACAAATAAAATAACTCGAAACACACCATGGTATCAGCTTATTCTCGGTCTCATATGTATGGCTTCTATTTCTAGCCCGCAGTATATTTGGACATTATTAACCAAACCGTTTATCACAAAACTAGGCGTGAGTCTTCCCGAGCTACAAGTCACATTCTCACTACTTATTATTCTGCAAACCTTCTTCTCTCCATTTCAAGGCAAATTGATTGATAGATTTGGGCCTAAATTGCTCATTTTTATAGGTACCATTTTATCTGGTCTAAGTTGGATTCTTTCCTCACAAGTGACCCATTTAACTGAGCTGTATTTAGTGTATGGCTGTATAGGGGGTTTAGGTACAGGCATCGTTTATGTTGGTATTGTCGGCTTAATGGTCAAATGGTTTCCACAAAATCGTGGTTTTGCTGCAGGAGCTGTTGCAGCAGGTTATGGTATGGGTGCACTACTCACTACATTTCCTGTGAGTATTTCACTTGCTCAATATGGTCTTGAGCATACTCTTATTTTATTTGGTGTTATTTTTTGCTGTGTAGGTGGCATCGCAAGTCTAGGACTAAAAACACCTCCACAATCTGTTGATAAAATCAATGAACTATCATCAACTATAAGACACTATCAATTTACGTCTAAAGAGATGTTAAGCCAGCCCATTTTTTGGTTGATGTTTTTAATGATGGCCATGATGTCGACTTCGGGCCTGATGATTACCTCTCAAATGGCAGCATTTGCAGAAGATTTTGGTATTAGTCATACCATCGTTTTTGGTATGGCTGCTCTCCCATTGGCATTAAGTTTAGACCGTCTAACCAATGGTTTAACTCGACCTTTATTTGGATTTATTTCAGATAAGATGGGCCGAGAAAATACCATGTTTATTGCTTTTTTCTTAGAAGCAATTGCAATGTTAGTCTGGTTAATGTGCCGTCAAGATCCAATCTTATTTGTTATTTTGTCTGGCATTGTCTTTTTTGGTTGGGGAGAAATTTTTTCTCTTTTTCCATCTACACTTACAGACACTTTTGGTGTTAAGCATGCAACTGCGAACTATGGATGGCTTTATTTATCTCAAGGTATTGGTGCGATATTTGGCGGCCCATTTGCAGCATTACTCTTTCAACATACACAAAGTTGGAGCATTGTTTTTTACTGCGCCATTTCATTTGATGTACTCAGCGCACTTTTAGCATTACTCATTTTAAAGCCTTGGCGCAAACATTTTATAAAAAAATATATTCATTGATTTTTTAGATGCATGTTATGCTGTTTTTTAATGTTAAAAGCAACATTTTTTTACGCTGAATTGATTACAATATGTTTAGTTTTTCTTTTTTCATGTGATTCTAAACAATCTATGAACATATATAGATAATGTTTTTAAGCATTCCAAATTTTAAACTTTGAATATTGGATAATTCCTTGTTTTCCTTTGAAGTTTAAAAAACTAACCTAGGTGATTTCGGTCGGCCTAATATCATAAAAAGGACACAAGTGTGCTAGCGATTATCATACTTTTACCTTTGCTCTTGGGTACAGTACTCAGTGCAAGTCTACATCAGGTACCACGACTGATCAAAATGCTAATAGCTGTTGGTATTAGTCTGAGTTGCTTCACACTTTTGCTAAGCCAAGCAAATACAATATTTAATGGTCAAAGCATTGTTCAAGCATGGCAATGGCTTCCTGAGCTTGGTATCAACCTCAGTTTTCGTTTAGATGCACTTGGGCTCTTATTTTCGCTTTTAATTAGTGGTATTGGCACACTCATTTTTATTTACGCCTACTATTATCTGAGTGAAAAAAGCAGTTTGAGTAAGCTATATTGCTTACTCATGCTGTTTATGGCCGCAATGCTAGGCATCTCTCTTTCAAATAATCTAATTATTTTAATGGTTTTTTGGGAACTTACGAGTATTTCATCATTTTTACTCGTGTCCTATTGGCAACAATATGAAGCAGCACAGCGTGGCTCACGCATGGCTTTTACCATTACAGGTATGGGTGGTCTAGCCATGTTAGGTGGCTTTGTACTTTTAGGGCAAATTGCGGGAACATATCAAATTGATCAGCTCTTAAGCATGGGAGCCACGCTACAACATAGTCCACTCTTTACACCTGCACTTTTACTCATTTTACTTGGTGCATTTACAAAAAGTGCGCAGTTCCCATTTCATTTTTGGCTACCGAATGCCATGGCAGCACCAACGCCTGTTTCTGCATATCTTCACTCTGCCACTATGGTCAAAGCAGGCATTTTTATTGTTGCACGTTTTCTGCCTATTTTTCTTGGTTTTGCGCTATTCCATCAACTAGTAACAACCATTGGACTCATTACTTTTTGTATTGGTGCATTCTTTGCTGTATTTAAAGAAGATTTAAAAGGTCTCTTAGCCTATTCCACTATTAGTCATCTTGGATTAATTATGTGCCTATTGGGCATTGGTTCACCATTGGCTATTGCAGCAGCAATTTTCCATATTCTGAACCATGCAACTTTTAAAGCAGCGCTTTTTATGATTGCAGGGGTGATTGACCATGAAATGGGTACACGAAGTCTACGTAAGTTAAAAGGGGTATGGCAGCTTCTTCCATTTACAGGAACACTAACATTTATTACAGCCTCAGCAATGGCTGGCGTTCCACTCACCAATGGATTCATTTCTAAAGAAATGTTTTTTACAGAGATTAGCCAAGCTTTTACAGGAACAAGTGCCGTATTGGCAATTACTGTAACAACCTTAGCAGGTATATTTGCTGTCGCTTACTCTGTACGTATGATTCACGGTATTTTCTTTGATGGTTCACTTGGTGAGGAGATCCCAAACCAAGATGCACATGAGCCACCTTTTGGCATGCGTGCACCTATTCTCTTTTTAGCTATTGCTTGCTTGGCTGTGGGTGTTTTCCCTGCATTTTTTGCAGAAGACGCTGTTAAAACAATTACTGAATCGGCTCTCCAACAGCCTATAAACTCTCCTCATCTTGCTATTTGGCATGGATTCAATCTACCACTCATCATGAGTCTAATTGCTCTTGTAGGTGGTATTTTATTTTATGCATTCTTTGCATATCGTGAAAAAATTCGCCATATTGAACTTGAGCGTTTTCTAGGTCCACTACAATGCAAACTTATCTTTGAAGCAATACTTACATTTCTTGAAAATACATCTCGAAAAATAAAGCTAGCAACAGAAACAGGACGCTTACAAGGTTATTTATTTTGGATCATACTCTTTAGTATTGCCTTAGTTTCTATACCTTTACTTTCATATCCATTATCAACAGGTGCACGCGTACTTACCCATGCACCACCATTAGCTGTTGTACTTTGGGCATTGCTCTTCTCTGCCTGTTGGATGCTTCTTTGGTTTCACCATGAACGTGTTAAAGCAGTGCTCATTAGCGGTGCCGTTGGACTTGTAGTTTCAATTACTTTTATTACACTCTCTGCACCAGATTTGGCACTGACTCAAATTACTGTCGATGTTGTAACAACTGTATTGTTACTTATGAGTCTATCTTTACTACCACAACTTACGCCTTATGAGTCGTCACAAACCAGAAGATGGCGTGATGCGATTATTGCTATTAGTGCAGGCTTAGGTATTGGCTGGATTGCGTGGCTTATTTTAACGCGTGACCATGACTCTATTTCATGGTTCTTCGTACAACAAGCGCTACCGCTGGGTGGCGGTTCTAATATTGTAAATGTCATTTTAGTAGATTTTCGTGGCTTTGATACCTTTGGAGAAATTACCGTACTCGGCATTGCAGGTATTGGTACATTATGCCTTATGGATGGTATGCGTACACATGGCACAACAACTACAAAAGGGCTGACATACCGCTTCACACCATCACCTCTTTTGGTAAGAACCAGTACGTCTTGGGTACTTCCTATTGCTCTCATCGTCAGCCTATATATTTTTCTACGAGGTCATAACTATCCAGGTGGTGGTTTTATTGCAGGGCTTATTACTGCCATGGCACTCATTATGCAATACATTGCATTAGGGCAAGATCGTGCTGAACGCTTACTGCATGCAAAATCAGGCAGACGCTATGAGCGATGGATTGGCATAGGTCTAACTATTGCAGGGCTCACAGGCCTCGCTGCATGGGGCTGGTCTCGCCCATTCTTAACAAGTGCACATGTCTACGTAGAACCACCTTTACTTGGGTCACTTCACCTGACATCTGCAGCATTATTTGATTTGGGTGTGTACTTTGCTGTACTTGGTTCAACCATGCTTATGATTTCAGTACTTGGTGACTCTCGTCATTCATCTATGTCTGGTCCAATTGTACCTAAGGAGTAAAATTATGATTAGTCTTGAATTCTTACTTGCTTCGGCTATTGGACTCTTGGTTGCAACAGGTGTGTATCTTCTGCTTCGTGCAAGAACCTTTCCTGTGGTTTTAGGACTTGCCATGATTGGCTACGCTGTCAATTTATTCTTATTTGCCACAGGTCGAATTAAAATAAATTCACCTGCTATTCTAACTGAAGCAACCTCAATTACAGACCCTCTGCCTCAAGCACTTGTACTGACTGCAATTGTTATTGGTTTTGCAACAACTGCCTTTATTATTCAACTGGCATTGCGTAGCCGCTATGAGTCAGGAACAGACCATATAGACTCTAAAGAAATTACCGAGTTAGCCAATGACCCCAATGAGGATCATGCCCAATGATGAATCAAATAATCAGTTTTTGGCAGCTACAAACACCTATTATCAGTATTTTAATTCCTGCTTTTGCAGGCTTTTTACTCCTCTTATTAGGTAACCCAAGTTCAGAAGATTTACAGCATGATAAACGCCAGCCTCTACGCAGGCTCATTAGCTATACTGCAACATTTGCGGGCTTAGTCACTGCAATACTTTATTTAATACATGCATCTACAGGTCAGATCATGACATATGACCTTGGTGAGTGGCGTGCACCCTTTGGTATCGTCTTAGTTCTTGATCGACTCTCAGCATTCATGCTGTTTTTAACCTATCTTTTAGCAGTTCCCATCATATGGTTTGCAAGTAAAGACTGGGATTTAAGAGGACGATATTTTCATGCACTCGTTCAGTTCTTGCTCATGGGTGTATGTGGTGCATTTTTAACAGGGGATTTGTTTAACCTGTTCGTTTTCTTTGAAATATTACTCATGGCATCTTATGTCCTACTCATTTATGGACAAGGTAAAGCAAGATTTCAACTTGGCATTCATTATGTCATTATCAACCTATTTGCCAGTGCATTATTTCTTATCGGATTAGGACTCATCTATGCCAATGTAGGTAGCCTAAATATGGTCGATGTTGCTCGGTTAATGCAAAAACTACAACCCGATCAACTACATCTTGCAACCGCAGGTCTATATCTACTTTTCACTGTCTTTGCGATTAAAGCAGCAATTTTTCCATTAGGCTTCTGGTTACCTAAAACATATGCTGTTGCGAGCACTCCTGTTGCAGCATTATTCACACTAATGACCAAGGTCGGCATCTATGCCATTTTAAGAATAAACTCAACAATACTGCTTGATCACCCTTCCCCACTATTTGATATCCTTCTTATTTTAGGGCTTATTACATCAGTGTATGGTGTTATTGGTGCCATGGGTGCTATTCGCTTAAGACGCTTTGTCGGTTTTATGATTCTTTCATCACTCGGTACAATTTGCATCGGGCTAGGACTACATAAACCCGAAGCTTGGGCAGCAAGTTTATATTACCTGTTACATAGTACAATTATTGGGGCGGCCTTTTATTTGCTCTGTGGATGGATTACTGCTCAACGTGGAGAGTTTAAAGATCACCTCCGAATTGCACCCAAAATGAAGCAAAACACACTTATTTCTATTTGCTTCTTTCTTATTGCGTTAATGATGGCTGGATTACCTCCATTTAGTGGCTTTTTAGGCAAAGTCTTCTTATTAAAAGCAACACAAGATACGCCTCAACAGCTTTGGATTATTGGTACTATTCTTATTGTTAGCCTGCTTAGTATTATTGCATTTATACGCGTTGGGTTTATTTTATTTTGGCAAGCGACAGACCCAGAGTCGAATCCTAGCCGTATAGGTTATGAGGCATATCAGGCTTTACCTGATCATGCACCGAGTCGTAATGACACAACCATTTATATTTTAATGATGAGCCTCATCCTCTATGTTGTATTTGCACATCCAATACAGAAATATTTATTCAATGCTGCAACAACACTGACACAGCAACAAGCATATCAAAATCTAATTTTGCATAAGAATATGCGTAGTGAATTTATTAGTGTAGAACCATTTGATCCAAAATATATTGCGGAAACAAAATATGCAGGCGAAAACCCTGACCCTAATGCACATTTTATCCCTTATATTATTTCACCTGATACACTAAATGGCACGCATATTTCTTTGTATAAGAAACAGCAAATCGAAGCTCAACAACAACAATTAAATCAGTCCACTACGATTCCCACAAAGAATAATGGTGCAAAACTGCAACTTATGGAGCCATAAATGAAAAGAAGAACTCGCTTTTCCCGCTGGTTACCACATCCATTTTTTTCAGTTATTTCTGGAATTGCATGGCTAGTACTTAACCATAGTCTTGCAGTGGTAGATATTTTAACTGCTGCTATTCTTGCACTTGTTATTCCTAAAATGGTTGCAACATTTATCCCAAGAACACCAAGTGTTAATTGGATTGCAGCCATACAACTATTTTATACAGTACTCATAGATATCATTGTATCTAACTTTGTTGTTGCCAAACTCGTTTTAGGCCCTAAAAAGAACTTACAGCCAAAGTGGTTTCGCATCCCACTCTCTACACAGCATGAGCAAGTAAATGCATTATTGGCGATGATTATTACCACAACCCCCGGTACTGTCAGTGCAGGTATAGACCAAAAGCGAGGCGATATATTGGTACATGCTTTAAATGCAACTGATCCTGAAGCTGAAATAAAACAAATTAAAATGCGCTATGAACAACAGTTAATTAAGATATTCAAAGTAAAATCAGGAGAAAAGTTATGATTATCCTGCCATATATTCTTGGAATATGCTTACTTTCGACAACAATCTCTATGTCTCTTTGCCTTATACGTCTAATTATTGGGCCATCTATTGTCGATCGACTGTTGGCGCTAGATACCTTATTTTTAAATACGACAGGCTTAATTATTATTCTTGGTATTTATTGGACAACAACCTATCTTTTTGAAGGAGCATTACTTATTGCAATGCTAAGTTTTATTTCAACAATGGCTCTTGCACGCTACTTTACCAGTGGCCATGTTATTGATTAAGAAGGGATACATTTATCATGTCAACACAGCTTATCATGGAAATCATTGTCTCCTTTTTTTTACTTCTCGGTAGCTTCTTTATGCTCGTCGGAAGTATTGGAATGATTCGTTTACCCGACTTATTTACTCGCCTACATGCGCCAACCAAATCTAGTACGCTTGGTCTTGGTAGCTTTCTTATTGCATCAATGATTTATAGCTACTTTCAAGGTCATTTTGGGTTTTCAGCATTATTGCTTACTCTACTTGCTTTTATTACAGCACCTGTATCTGCAAACCTGATGGCACAAGCTGCACTTCACTTAAAACTTCGCTCTCTGAGTGGTGATGTTCCCGAAAGTATTGAAAGACCTCTACCATGGTCTAAATATCGCTTTGTTCCTAAAGGGAAGACAAGAAAAGAAAGTACAATTCATACAAACAAAAAATAATACATATAAAAAAGCCACCCGAAGGTGGCTTTTTTTAATCTTCATCTTTTTTTCGTTCAGGTAAGTCTTTTACCGCTTCTTCAATTAAGCCAAACATATAGTTACCGTGTGCATTTGTTTTATCATAATGAAAACGCAAACGTGGGGTAACACGTGTTTTTAATCTACGGCTTAACTCTTGGCGTAAAAAGCCAGAAGCTTTATTTAAAACACCAAGTGTTTCTTTATGTGCTTCTTCTGTTTGGTCATCTTGCAGGTCACGTCCCATTACAGTGACATAAACCTCTGCATAACCAAGGTCAGGACTTACTTTTACAGCAGAAATGGTTACATAACCACCTAAACGAGGATCTTTCAGCTCTTGGCGGATAAGTTCAGCGAGTTCTCGCTGAACCGTGTCTGCCATACGCTTAAGACGCTGACTACCTGCCATTAAAGACTCCGTTTAATAATTTGTACGTCGTATACTTCAATCTTATCAAGCGCTTTAATATCTTTATAGCCCTTAACTGCAAGACCACATTCCATACCAGCACGAACGTCTTCTACAACTTCTTTATAACGACGTAAAGACTCAAGCTCACCTTGGAAAATTACAACATCGTCACGTAAGATGCGGATTGGCTTGTTACGGTGGATTGTACCTTCCATAACCATACAACCAGCTGCTGCACCAAACTTACTAGAGTGGAACACTTCACGTACTTGCGCAACACCAAGAATCGTTTCACGATGTTCAGGTGGTAACTTACCACTCATTGCATCTTTAACATCATCAATTAATTGATAAATAACGCTATAGTAACGAATATCAATTTCATCTTCATCTGCTTTTTGGCGCGCTGTTGTATCTGCACGTACGTTAAAGCCAAGAAGTACAGCATCAGAAGATTCTGCAAGTGTTACATCTGACTCGGTAATAGCACCTACACCTGAACCAATAACACGTACTTTCACTTCATCTGTTGCAAGTTCATATAATGCAACTTGTAAAGCTTCCAAAGAACCACGAACATCTGTTTTAAGTACAATATTTACTGTTGGAACATCTTTTTTGCCCATTGAAGACATTAAGTTTTCCAAACGCATTGCACTTGCACGATCTAAACGTTTCTGACGCTCACGGTCTGAACGTGCTCCAGCAACTTCACGTGCTTTCTTCTCATCGTTTACAACAAGAACTTCATCACCTGCCATTGGCGCTTCAGGTAAACCTAAAATTTCAACAGGAATAGAAGGCCCTGCAGATTTAATACGGTTACCATTTTCATCAGACATCGCACGCACACGACCGTAAGATGAACCAGCAAGGATTAAATCACCAACACTCAATGTACCATTTTGTACAAGAATAGAAGTTACCGCACCACGACCTTTATCTACACGTGCTTCAATAACAACACCTTGTGCAGCACCTTCAGCCGAAGCTTGAAGTTCCATCACTTCTGCTTGAAGTAAGATTTGATCGAGTAAGTTATCAATACCTTCACCTGTATGTGCAGATACTTTTGCTACAGCAACATCTCCACCCCATTGTTCAGGAACGATTTCTTTTGCTGTTAACTCATTAAGTACACGATCAGGATCAGCAGATTCTTTATCCATTTTATTCATTGCAACAATGATTGGTGTTCCTGCTGCACGTGCATGGTCAATCGCTTCCGCTGTTTGTGGCATTACACCATCATCAGCAGCAACTACAAGTACCACGATATCTGTTGCTTTCGCACCGCGTGAACGCATTGAAGTAAATGCAGCATGTCCTGGTGTATCTAGGAAAGTAATAATACCTTTCTCTGTTTCAACATGATATGCACCAATATGCTGTGTAATTCCACCTGCTTCACCTGAAGCCACTTTCGCGCGACGAATACGGTCAAGCAATGATGTTTTACCATGGTCTACGTGACCCATAATTGTTACAACTGGCGGACGTGTTGTTAACTCACCACGTTTTTGCTCAGCTTGTTCAATTAAGTTGTCTTCAGCAGCATTATCAGAAACTAAAACAGGGTTATGTCCCATTTCCTCTACAACTAAAGATGCTGTATCACGATCAATCGCTTGGTTTTGGTTAACAAGTTCGCCCATTTTCATGAGTATTTTAATCACTTCGCGAACTTTGATTGCCATTTTTTGTGCTAAGTCAGCAACAATAATGGTTTCACCAATTTCAACATCATAAACTTGTTTCTTCACAGGTTTTTCAAAACCGTGTTTGTTACCTTGGCTTGTTTTTAAGCCACGTTTATGATGGTTGTTTTTGCTGAAGTTTTGTTCTTCTTGGTTATGGCGACCACCTTTTTTACGGTTGTCTTTACCACCACCACCGCGTTTAATTTCACGGTCTTCTTTCTTAAATGATTCTTCATATGCTTGTCCAACAAGACCAGCTGCCAATGGAGAGTCATCTACAACACGAATTTTTGCAGCACCATCATCATTTGAATATTTTGATGCCATTTGGCGCATTTGCTCAAGCGTACGCTGTTGTGCTTCTTCAGCAGCTTTACGACGTGTTGCTTCTTCAGTCGCTCTTAATTGTGCTTCTTGCGCTTGTAATGCTTTTTTCTGTTCAGCATTTTTCGATGGTTTTGTGTTTGGCTTAACCATACCACCACCACGTTTTCTTACAACAACAGCAGCAGCTTTTGGTCCTTCTGCTGTTACTTTGTCTTTCTTCTGCGCAGCACGCATTGCTTCAAGTGTTGCATTTGCTTTACTTTCAGCATTTACTTTAGCATCTTGTTCAGCTTTTGCTTTTTGCTGTACTTGAGCTTTTGCTTTAGCATCTTGTTCAGCTTTTGCTTTTGCTTCTACAGCAATCTGTTGTGGATCAGGCTTTGTAAATGTACGCTTTTTACGTACTTCTACATTAATTGTCTTCGCCTTACCAGAAGTACTGGCAACTTTTGCTGTACCTGTTGTTTTCTGTTTCAAAGTAATTTTTCCTGCACTTCTCTCATTTTGACCATGCGTTTTTTTAAGATGGTCTACGAGAGTGTTTTGCTGTTCTATAGTCAAGACATCATCAGCTACTCGCTGTGGCAACCCTGCATTTTTCACCTGCTCTAGGAGCTTCTCAACAGGACGTCCCACGCTTTGCGCCAACTCTTTTATAGACTTGTCCGTCATTTATTACCTCCTAGTTAAACCATGATTCTCTAGCTTTCATAATTAATTGACCAGCTTTTTGAGCACCAAGACCATCGATATCTGCAATATCATCAGTTGCTTGATCAGCTAAATCATCAATTGTGATCACGCCACGGCTAGCAAGTGCATATGCAATCTCTTGCGTCATGCCTTCCATACTTAATAATTCAGGGCTCGGTTCTTGAATGTTCTCTTGCTGTTGTAACGCTTCTGCCAATGCAATTTCTTTTGCACGACTTTGTAACAGCTCAACAGTATCTACATCTAACTCAATTTCATTAAATGTTTCTGCAGGAACATAAGCAATTTCCTCAAATGAGGTGAAGCCCATCTCAACGAGTGCCATCGCAAGGCCTTCATCAATATCTAAACGTGTTACAAACATATCTAGGTATTTTTGAGTTTCATTTTGCTGACGTGCACGATACTCTTCTTCAAGCATCATGTCTAACTTATATCCAGTTAAGTCAGATGCAAGACGAACGTTTTGACCTTGAGAACCAATCGCTCGCGCCAATTGATCACTTGTCGCAAAAATAATATCTGCTGTTCTTGCATCTTCATCAATTACGATACCAGATACATCAGCAGGCTCAAGCGCACTTGCAATATATTGTGCAGGATCATCAGACCATACAACAACATCTATACGTTCGTTATTTAATTCTTGCTGAACAGATTGAATACGTGTTCCACGCATACCAATGCATGCACCAACAGGGTCAATACGGTGATCATTTGTTTTTACAGCAATTTTAGCACGCACACCAGGTTGGCGCGTTGCAGCCTTAATTTCAATAATTTCTTCTGAAATTTCAGGAATCTCTTTTTGCATTAAAGCAATTAACATTGCTGGTTTTGCACGAGAAAGTAAGAGTTGCGCACCACGACCTTCACGGTTTACTTCGTAAAGAATTGCACTTACACGTTGTTTCGGACGTAGTAATTCTTTTGGAATCACTTCATCACGTGCAAGGTAAGCTTCGGCATTGTCACCAAGATCAATAATAAAGCCATCTTTTGTTTGCTTTTTCACTTCACCGTAAACAAGCTCACCCACTTTCGACGCATATGCATCTGCCACAAGCGCACGCTCTGCTTCACGGATTTTTTGAACAATCACTTGTTTTGCAATTTGTGCTGCAATACGACCAAACTCAATAGATTCAACTTCAAGCTCACGAATATCGCCAATAGAGCATTTCGTAGGATCTAAATCAGAAATTGCATCTTGGCAAGCAGGCATTTCATGATCTTCATCAGCAACAACTTCCCATTGACGGAAAGTAGTATAGTCACCCGTTTTACGGTCAATTTCTACACGTAAACGCGCTTCTTCTGAATTTGTGCCTTCATAAAATTTTTTCTTAGTCGCAGCAACCAATGCTTGTTCTAGTGCTTCAAAGATGGCTTCGCGGCTCACACCTTTTTCATTACTAACCGTTTCTGCAACGGTAAGAATCTCACGACCCATAAGTCACCTATATTTCAGATTTTCTTAATAGTTTAATCTTGATAAACCAAGTTTGCTTTATCGATATTGTGACTATCGATATCTAATACTTGCTGTTTTTCCACTTCAACTTGAATCATTTCACTTTCAAGATCAACTGCTACAAGCTTGGCTTGAAATTTACGACGATTATCTACAGCACTGATTAGACGCAGTGCAACTTGTTGGCCAATATACGCCTGCAGTTGAGATAATTCAAAGAATGGACGATCCCATCCTGGAGATGAAACTTCTAATGAGAACTCACCTGAAATTGGATCATGAACATCTAAAATAGCACCAACTTGTTGTGTTACTCGAACACAATCTTCAACACTAATACCTTGCTTCTCTTGAGCTTCATCATTAGTTGTATTTGTTGGTTTGTCAATGTAAATGCGCAGCATTGAGCGCTTGCCTTGAGGTAGGAATTCGATACCCCATAGATGAACATCACAAGCTTCTACCGCTGGGGCAATCATATCTTGTAATGCTTGGGTTTTATTTGATAGTTTCATGTACTCTCGTCATTTTGTGCAATACAACAATCGGCCTTTGCCGACCAAACCTCTTGTAGTGAAGCATGTCTTTTTGACCAATTGATGTCGACACTACACGATAGCAATAAAAAAGGGCGTAAATCCGCCCTTTATAACACAGAAAAGCTATAGCCCACTGTGCAAAAAGGCCCACCTATCTGTGAGCCCTCTTAGCAAGAATCTTGGTAGCGGGAGCTGGATTTGAACCAACGACCTTCGGGTTATGAGCCCGACGAGCTACCAGACTGCTCCATCCCGCAATAGTTTGCAATAATATATCTAATTTAAGCGAGAAACTCAAGTTTAAATTAGCTTAATGAATTTGCAAGTTTCATTAAAAATGGTAGCGGGAGCTGGATTTGAACCAACGACCTTCGGGTTATGAGCCCGACGAGCTACCAGACTGCTCCATCCCGCAACAACATCTTACTTTCTGGTTTAAAGTAAGCACCAAGTAATCTACTTGATGGAGCGCATTGTATAGAGCTAATCGCTTTAACGCAAGTCTTTTTATTCATTATTATAATAAGTATGACTAAGGTGCCACTTTTTAACCAATTTAGCTTTAATTTGGCTAAAATAGATCAACTGTTCTCTTTTATGTGCATATTTACCCACAGCACAACCTGTTAAAAGATTATTTTTTCTAATATGGAATATCCTTATTATGAATACATCAGCAACGGAAGGCGTACAGGATGTACCTAGACATGGATGTAAGCTGATAGATCATTGGATGATCGACACATTGGACGTTAACGAGGATGTTGACCTTAATAAACCCGAGCTTGCTCGGGTTTGTGTTTTTTAATTCAAATAGTTTTATCTCTATAACTATAAAAATATTTTAAAATATACGTTATCAAGTAAGTTCCTCCGCTAAATATAGCTTTTATCTAATAATATAATACCTATATTTCATAAAGTAGAGAAAATCAAAATAAACAATAACTATAAAGTTAATTCATATAGTTAAAGAATGCACCCAAGGGTGCATTCTTTAATTTAGTAAATTAAGGTGATGTTAAAGTAGCTTTATACTGACATGAACTTCCAACAAACTTCTGATCAACATTAGACTCACAAGTCCAAGTTCCACTTGCATCACGATGCCACTGAACTTGCTTACCATTAATACCAGGATTTCCAGTAGTAAAAGATAAAACAATATTTCCTGAACCATTTGAACCTTGAGCTAACGAGATATTTCCAAATGTTGGATTAACAATACCTAAATCAGTAGTTCTTTGACCAACAACCGCCGCTGTATAACCGGTTTGACCAGGTGTACCTGATGCAGCTACTGGTGCTGTTGATCCATCAGGGAATTTACCATTGTCCATCACAAAAGATTCAAGTCCTGTTTTATTAGCTGCAACCGTTTGAACAGCTGCAGCAACATTTGAACGACCAACATAATTTTGATATTGCGGAATTGCTATCGCAGCCAAAATACCAATAATCGCAACAACGATCATTAATTCAATAAGAGTGAAACCCTTTTGAGCATTCATAAATTTTACCCCAATGTGTTTATAAGATTGTAAACCTGTGTACTTACATTAACAGATTTACCTAACAATTATATTACAGCAACTACTGTGCCAAATCTATTTTAATATAATTTTCACTTATTTAACTATTCCCTCGTATTTTTTTTACAAAAAAATCTACAGGCAATGTAAAAAATATGACATTTTTTGTCATAAAAATACAACCAATGACATATTTTATAAAATAACACCTGAGTCTCTATAATTACCTCTTAAATATTCTATTTTATATTTTTCAAGAATTTTCCACTAAATTTCAAAATTCTCTTTTTCACTTAATATTCATAAAAAAACCGAGTAATCTCACTCGGTTTTTTATTTTTTATTAAATCTCTAAATAATCCAAGATACCTTCTGCAGCCTGTCTGCCTTCCCATATTGCAGTCACCACTAAATCTGAGCCTCGCACCATATCTCCACCTGCAAAAATTTGTGGATGTGAAGTCTGAAACTTAAACTCTTGCGCCTCAGCAGCCAAGACACGCCCTGAACCATCTAATTGGATATCTACATCTTGAAACCAAGATTCAGGACTTGGACGAAATCCAAAGGCAAGTAATACAGCATCGGCAGGTACAATTTCTTCAGAGCCCGGAATAGGTTCAGGGCTACGGCGTCCACGATGATCAGGCTCACCTAATTGTGTAGTGACAAATTTAACACCAGTCACCTGACCATTTTCACCCACCACTTCAATTGGCTGTCGATTAAATAAAAACTCTACACCTTCTTCACGTGCATTACGAACTTCTCTACGTGACCCTGGCATATTTTCTTCATCACGGCGATAAGCACAAATCACTTGTTCTGCACCTTGACGTATAGAAGTACGGTTACAGTCCATTGCAGTATCACCACCACCAAGAACAATTACCTTTTTCCCTTCCATAGAAATATATTCACTTGGGTCTTTCTCCCAATTTTGACAACGGTTAACATTGGCAATTAGAAAATCAAGTGCATCATGTACACCCTTCAAATCTTCACCCACAAAACCACCCTTCATATAGGTATATGTACCCATTCCCATAAAGACAGCATCATAGTCTTTCAGAAGATCTTCAATTGTTACATCTGTACCGATATTGGTATTCAGCTTAAATTCAACGCCCATACCCGTAAAAATTTCACGACGGCGCTTCATCACATCTTTTTCCATTTTAAATTCAGGAATACCAAATGTAAGTAAACCACCAATTTCTGGGCGTTTATCAAAAACTGTCGGCTTAACACCGTTACGAACCAAGATATCTGCACAACCTAGCCCTGCAGGCCCTGCACCAATAATTGCAACCTTTTTATCTGTCCATTTCACATCAGACATATCTGGTCGCCAACCTAAAGCAAAAGCAGTGTCGTTAATATACTTTTCTGCGTTTCCAATAGTCACCGCACCAAAACCATCATTTAAAGTACATGCACCTTCACACAAACGGTCTTGTGGACAGACTCGGCCACATACTTCAGGCAGCGTATTGGTTTGATGACATAACTCTGCTGCCTGAAAAATACGACCTTCTGAAATGAGTTTTAGCCAGTTTGGAATATAGTTATGTACTGGACACTTCCACTCGCAGTAAGGGTTACCACACCCTAGACAACGATGGGTTTGGTCTTGCACCTCTTCTTTATGAAAAGGTTGATAAATTTCAACAAACTCTGCTTTACGTACATCTACTGCTTTTTTTTGTGGATCTTGACGAGCAACATCTAAAAACTGGAAGTCATTACTAAGGCGCTGTGCCATATTCTTCTCCATGGGGTCCGTGTGAATGGATCAACACCATTCACACCTACCTATTCATTTCACATAAAGGCCTAATTTATTGCGGATCTGCTTGGGTTGTTTTAAGCAAGGTCAGTAAATTCGCAGCTTTGGGTTTAACTAACCAGAATTTACGACTATAAAAATCAAATTCATTGCGAATCTTATAAGCCCAAGCACTTCCAGTTTCTTGAATATGCTCATCAAGAATTCGTAATAAGTTTTCTTGATGCTCTTCCATAGATTCTGTAGAAATACGTGTTAAATCAATCAGTTCATGGTTATAACGATCGACAAAATCATTTTCCAAGTCAAGTACATAGGCAAAACCACCCGTCATACCCGCACCGAAGTTATGCCCCACTTTGCCAAGAACAGTGACAATACCGCCTGTCATATATTCACAGCAGTGGTTACCTGCGCCTTCAATGACAGCAAAAGCACCCGAGTTTCTCACTGCAAAACGCTCTCCTGCTGTACCCGCAGCAAAAACCTTACCGCCTGTTGCACCATAGAGGCAGGTATTACCAATAATTGCCGTTTCTTGGCTTTGGAACTGAGAACCTTTTGGTGGGAATATAGAAATTCGACCACCTGCCATGCCTTTACCAACATAGTCATTGGCATCGCCTTCTAACTTAATATGTAAACCACCTGCATTCCATACACCAAGTGATTGTCCTGCTGTACCTTTTAAGTTAACAACAACAGGCGTTTTTTCCATATTTAAATTGCCATGACGGCGTGCTATCTCACCTGAAAGACGCGCACCAATAGAGCGGTCACAGTTACCCACTTTAAATGCATATTCACCACCTGAGCTACTTTCAATTGCAGGCAAAATTTCAGAAACCATTTTCTCTGCAAGTATGCCTTTATCAAACGGTGCATTTCCCTCTACTTGGCAATACTGTGCTTTTCCTTCTGCAAAAGCATGTGATTGTAAAAGTGGTGAAAGGTCTAAATGTGCATGCTTTTGAGTTTCACCCGGAAGGACTTCAAGTAAATCTACACGTCCAATTAAGTCTTTTAGTGAGCTTACCCCTAGTGCAGCAAGCCACTCTCTCGTTTCTTCTGCAATAAATTGGAAGAAGTTAATGAGCATTTCAGGTTCACCAATGTAATGCTCTTTACGCAAGCCTTCTTGCTGCGTTGCAACACCGGTAGCACAGTTATTCAAGTGGCAAATACGTAGATACTTACATCCTAAAGCAATCATTGGCGTTGAACCGAAACCAAAACTTTCTGCACCTAAAATGGCTGCTTTTACAACATCTAAACCAGTTTTCAAGCCACCATCAGTTTGCACACGGACTTTGCCACGCAAGTCATTTACACGTAGTGCTTGATGCGCTTCTGCGAGTCCTAGTTCCCATGGAGAACCTGCATGATGAATAGATGAAAGTGGAGAGGCTGCCGTACCACCGTCATAACCTGAAATGGTAATAAAGTCGGCATAGGCTTTTGCTACACCTGCTGCGATTGTGCCGACACCCGGCTCAGATACCAATTTCACAGACACCATTGCTTTTGGATTAACTTGTTTTAAGTCAAAAATAAGCTGCGATAAATCTTCGATTGAATAAATATCATGGTGCGGTGGTGGTGAAATAAGTGTTACACCCGGTACCGCATAACGTAACCGCGCAATCAAGCCATTAACCTTACCACCCGGTAGCTGTCCACCCTCACCCGGTTTTGCACCTTGTGCAACCTTAATTTGTAGCACTTCAGCAGAGACCAAGTACTCAGGTGTAACCCCAAAACGCCCTGAAGCAATTTGCTTAATTTTAGAGTTTTTAATCGTGCCATAACGTGCAGGATCTTCACCGCCCTCACCTGAGTTAGAGCGCCCTCCCATCGTATTCATCGCAATTGCGATGGCTTCATGTGCTTCTGGCGATAATGCACCAATAGACATACCTGCCGAGTCAAATCTTGGTAGAATCGCTGTTATTGGTTCAACATTTTCTAAGGCAATTGAATTGTCTGTTTTGAGTTTTAATAAATCTCGAATCGTTGCAATTGGTCTTGTATTTACAAGCTCTGCATATGCTTTAAAGTCTGCATAGTCACCCGAACGAACTGCTTTATGTAGCGAGTTAATTACTTCTGGGTTGAAGGCATGGTATTCCTTACCAAACACAAACTTGAGCATTCCACCTTGATCAATGGGTTGACGATGTTTCCATGCCAAAGTAGCAAGTTTCTTTTGATCTTCTTCTAGATCTGCAAATGTTGCTCCCTGAATACGACTTGCAACACCCTTAAAACACAGATCGACCACTTCACTCGACAAACCAACAGCTTCAAACAATTGCCCACCACGATATGATGCAACTGTTGAAATACCCATTTTAGATAAGACTTTGAGTAAACCTTTATCTATGCCCTTTCTGAAGTTGTTCTGCGCTTGAGTTGGATCACCAAGTAATTCGCCCTTAGCCACAAGATCATGAATCACATCGTATGCTAAATAAGGGTAAATTGCGGTTGCACCAAACCCTAAAATCACAGCAAACTGATGTGGGTCACGTGCTAAAGCAGTTTCAACAATAATATTTGCATCTGCTCTCAATCCTGTTTGAATCAAGTAATGGTGTACTGCACCTGTAATCAGCACAGCATTGGCAGGTAAATAACCTTCTTTTATTTTTTTATCTGAAAGAATAAGTACCGTTTTTCCATCACGAATCGCCTGTGCAGATTCTTCACAAATGCGTGTTATTGCCTGCTGTAGCCCTTCACTTATTTCATAGTTCAGATCAATTTCTGAAATTTCATAACCTGTACGACCCAATGTACGCAGTTGATGCATTTTAGAGTTGGAGAGAACTGGACTCGAAATAATGAGACGGTCAGCATGTTCAGGGCCTTGCTCAAATACACTTTGCTCACGCCCAAGACACGTCTCTAAAGACATGACAATAGATTCACGTAAAGGATCTATTGGCGGATTGGTCACTTGCGCAAATTGTTGTCTAAAGTAGTCAGAAACATGGCGTACTTGTTTAGATAGTACAGCCATTGGGGTGTCATCACCCATAGACCCAACTGACTCTTGACCATTTTCAGCAATTGGTCTGAGCACCTGATCACGTTCTTCAAACGTCACCATAAACATTTTTTGTGCAGCTTTGAGTTGATCACCTGTCAAACCTTTATCTGCCAAATGCTCTTCTAACTGTGGGCTCACTTGTAAACGAAAAGCATTTTCACGTAACCACTGACGATATGGACGCATGCGTTTTAAATGATTGTTTACATCTGCGGTATCTAACATTTTACCTGTAAGCGTATCTATCACGAGCATTTCACCCGGACCAACACGTCCTTTAGATATCACATCCTCAGATTTGTAATCCCAAACACCAATTTCAGAAGCTAGTGTAATATAACCATTTTTGGTAATGACCCAACGTGCAGGACGCAGACCATTACGATCAAGCATACAAATTGCATGGCGACCGTCTTGAATTACAAGACCTGCAGGGCCATCCCATGCTTCCATATGTTTAGAGTTAAATTCATAAAAGGCACGCAAATCTGCATCTAAGTTTTCAACATTCTGCCATGCAGGTGGTACAAGCATGCGTAACGCACGGAATAAATCCATACCACCGCCCACAAGAATTTCAAGCATATTATCTAAGCTTGAAGAGTCTGAACCTGTACGGTTTATAATTGGATTAAGTTCTGTTAAGCCCGGCAAAAGCGCATTTTTTAGTTTTGGCGTACGAGCAGCAGCCCAATTGCGGTTTGCAGTAATGGTATTAATTTCACCATTGTGTGCTAAATAACGGAAAGGCTGTGCAAGAGGCCAACGTGGTAACGTATTGGTAGAAAAACGTTGATGGAAAACTACAATATGTGACTCAAGTGCAGGATTGGCAAGATCGGTATAAAAGTCTGCAATTGCCTCTGGCATCATTAAGCCTTTATAGCTAATGACTGTCGAGCACAAGGTAGTAATATAAAAATCAGGATCGTGTTGTTGTTTTTGTTCTGCACGACGGCGTGCTAAAAATAATTTACGGTTAAACTCAACTTCTGTCACACCCATTGGGCAATTCACAAAAACTTGTTCAAAATGAGGAAGAGACTGTAAAGCAATTTCGCCCAATGCATCATTATTGGTTGGGACAATACGCCACCCAATGACACGCAATCCCTCAGCTTCAATTTCTTTTTTTAGTACATCTTTTGCAAGCTGTGCTTTATCATGATCTAAGCTTAGAAAGACAGTCCCTACAGCAAACACTTCACTGAGTGTAATATCACTAATTTTTGGCGCTTCTTGTCTAAAAAATGCTTTTGGCATCGCAAGTAGCAAACCACATCCATCTCCCGTTTTGCCGTCTGCGGCAATCCCTCCTCGATGGGTCATACAGCTTAGACTATGAATAGCTGTTTTGACTAAGTCGTGACTTTCATTGCCCTCCATATGGGCAATTAAGCCGAAACCACAATTATCCTTAAACTCATCTGGTTGATATAAACCTTGAGCGGGAGCTACTGTTTTTAGCGATGGCATGTGCATAGCGTACCCTTCTTTAATTGATGCTCCTAAATGAGCGACACACAGTAAATTTTCTTTATAACTTTATTGCGATACCTTTTAGAAATAAATTAGACTTTCCTATAGCAGCTTACTGATCATTTCTGCCTCTTTATATGCACACTTTTAATGCACTAAAGAGTCTAAAGTTACTTAGTTTGATAAGATTTGCGCTAAAACAAAGAATAATAGTGCAATCTATGCACCAATATATGCAAAATAAGTGCCAAATTAATGAAAAAAATAAAGCAAGTAAAAATCTCATTTTTTTAATTTTAAGAAATCTATGACCTATTTTTTTGCACCATAATGAATTTTAAGCGATAAAGTTGCGTAAATTATGTATCAATATAGTGCACAATTAAGATTTAAATTAGTTTATTGTTACTTTAGGTGTAGATACCGCAGGCTCAATTGTACGATCTAATACATCTGTAGTTGTTTGAATAGGATTTGGTAAACTCGTTGTTCTTGGTACTGGTGCATTTGTTAAATTTATTTCATATAACTTACTATCAGAAGACAATTCATCTGTTCCCATATCATTCACTTGACGTGAATAACTCGACAAAGGCTTTACAACAGGATGTAAAGATTTTGGTAACCCAAGATTCAAGTTTTGTAACCCTCGATCTGCCTGAGGCTCATTAGGATATAAACCATAATCTAAGACATATTGATCAGGTTGATTCTCATTAGATAGCCTGAAATAAATAAATTTATCTCTATCAGCTCTCTGCTTTAGAAAGTCCCGAATAACTTCTTCCTTTCCTACCGTAAGTATTTCAAGCGTAAAGCCATAAGGGTTTCTTTGAATAAACTTTGTCCCTCTAAATTCAGCCTCATGCGTGCCTGAGCTAATTGCTCGTGTTGTCTGTTGCAAAGGCTTCACATCATCGTCAAGTACGCCCAAATTGGTCATTGCTGAAACCCTTTCAGCTTGAAATTGTGGATGTACGTCTTCTTGCTCAATGTCTTTTTCTGTATTGGGAAGCGCTTTTGTGGTTAAACTTAAAAATAAAGCAGCAAATAAACAACCAATACCAACGATTAATGATACCCATGGTAAAAACTGAGATTGTTGTTTTTGCTGCTGAGACATTATTATTCACCTTTTTTTTGATTATTCAGAATGGCCTGTTTCATATAATCTACATTAAATTCTTCAGTAATGACTGCATGACCCAATTTTTTCATCAGAATAAGTCTAATTTTACCATCAAGTACTTTTTTATCATGTGACATATAAGAGAGAAACTCATCTAATGGTATTTCAGGGCAATAAATAGGTAGGTTTGCTTGCTGAATAATATGCTTAACACGTGCTAGGTCTTCAGTTGAAATCCACCCCATTAAATGTGACAGTTCAGCAGCCATAACCATACCTACAGCAACAGCTTCACCATGCAGCCATGTACCATAGCCGAGATAAGACTCAATTGCATGACCAAAAGTATGCCCTAGATTTAACAGTGCTCTTTCACCTTTTTCATGCTCATCATTTGCCACAATACGTGCTTTATGCGCACAAGAACGGTATACCGCTTCTGCCAAAGCCTGCTCATCACCCGCCACAAGTTTTGGCATATTGCCTTCAAGCCATGCTAGAAACTCAATATCGCCCAACAGTGCATACTTAATAATTTCAGAAAGACCAGCAGAAAGCTCACGTGGTGGCAAAGTTGATAGTTGATTCATATCAGCAAAAACAACAGATGGTTGTTTAAATGCACCTATCATATTTTTACCAAGCGGATGGTTAATGCCCGTCTTTCCACCCACACTTGAGTCAACTTGAGATAGCAGTGTTGTTGGAACCTGTATAAAGTTTACACCTCGCTGAAAACTTGCCGCAGCAAAACCAGCCATATCACCAATAACACCACCGCCCAATGCAAGCACTGTACAGTCACGATTAAACCCTGATGCCAATAAAGCATCAAAAATTAAGTTTAGATTTTCAATATTTTTAAATTTCTCACCATCACGTAAAATGCACTGCGCTGTCACTTTATCTAAGGCAGTTAAAGCTTTTTTATAAGTTTCTAGATATAAAGGTGCAACCGTATCATTTGTTACAATCATCACTTGCTTACCTTGAATATAAGGCTTTAACAAATGTTGAATATCTAAATGGCTCCCAATGAAAATAGGATAACGGCGATCGCCAAGTTCAACATGTAATGTTTGCATAAATTTCAACCAGTGCAAAAGTTAGATAAATTATTTTAGAATATCATCAAGAATTTGATATGCTAAATCTCGCGCAGCGCCACTGTGTGTATCCACAACAAAGTGTGCAACTTCCCTATATAAAGGATCTCGTATAGAAAGAAGATCCTGTAATTTTTGTTCAGGGTTTTCAACTTGCAATAATGGACGGTTTTTGTCTCTATAGGTTCGCTGTAGTTGAATTTCTACAGGTGCAAATAGATAAATAACAATTCCGCGTTGCTTCAATACATTTCTATTAATCAGCTGCGTTACTGCACCACCACCTGTCGCAAGTACAATCTGCTTACGTTTTGTTAATTCTTTTAATACGCATGTTTCACGCTGACGAAAACCATTTTCGCCTTCTTTGTCAAAAATCCAAGGAATGGAGGCACCTGTTTTTCTTTCTATTTCATGGTCACTGTCTATAAACTCTCTCCCGAGAATTTCAGCCAAATGACGACCCACAGTTGTTTTCCCAGCCCCCATGGGCCCTACCAAATATATATTTGGTAGGGTAGTTATTGCTTTTTTTGGCAAGGAGCCACCTATTTCATTACATCAATTAAGCTTATATTAATGATTTCTTGAAAAAGTGTCATTAACAATTCTTGGTGTAATAAAAATCAATAGCTCTCTTTTTTGCTCTGTACGGGTTCTATTCTTAAATAAGTTACCCAAACCAGGAATATCTCCAAGTAAAGGTACTTTACTTACATTGTTAGAAGTAGAGTTTTCATATAAACCACCGAGCACCACCGTTTCACCATTGTTTACCAATACATTGGTTTGTAAAGTATTGGTATCAATTGCATAACCTGCATCTGTAAGTAAACCTAAAGTATCTTTTGAAATATTTAATTTCATTTGAACTTTACCATCAGGTGTAATACTTGGTGTCACTTTTAACTCAAGTACAGCGTCTTGGAATGTAGTTGTGGTGCCACTATTACCACTTGTTGTAGCATAAGGAATTTTTGCACCAGATTTAATAATTGCTTCTTGTTTATCACCTGTCATGACTTTCGGTGTAGAAAGTACTTCACCAAGACCATCTGACTGTAAAGCGGATAGTTCCAAGTTTAATAGTGAATCAGCAGTATTTAATAAACCAAATGCAATGCTAGGAGAATTACTCAGCGTTGAGCCCAAATCAACATTCAAATTATTTGAAACCGTACTTGAAGTCCTTAAACTACTAACATTAGCAATTGAACTACCAATAAGCGTTCCTGTACTACGTGTATTTGTACCATCTGTTACAGAACCACTACGACCAGCAACACCCCATTTCACCCCAATTGATTTAGAAAAATCCGTCGAAGCTCTCACAATACGCGCTTCTACCATAACTTGCTTAACAGGAATATCTAACTGTTTAAGTAACTGCTGAATTTGCGTTATTTTGGTTGCTGTATCATTAATAATAATCGTATTTGTACGATCATCTACAGAAATTGTTCCACGTGGGCTAAGTAATGAGCCTCCACTATTATCATCGCTACCACTTAATGCATCTTTACTTTCTCCACCACTTTTCTTTGTTGCAGAAATAAGTTTTTGAATATCTGATGCCTTGGCATAATTCAACTGAATATATTCAGTTTGTAAAGGTGCAAGTTTAATCGACTGTGCATATAGCTTTGCTTGGTCTTCATCTCGCTTGATCATATCACTGGTAGGAGCAATCCAAATAACATTGCCTGTACGACGCTGATCTAAGTTTTTAGTCTGTAAAATAAGTGCAAGTGCCTGATCTGCAGGAACATCTTTCAAGTGTAATGTAATATTACCCTGAACATTATCTGCTGCAACAATATTTTCCCCTGAGAAATCAGCAAGGAGCTGAAGTACACGTCTAATTTCGATATCTTGGAAATCTAGAGATATTTTTTTACCACTATATTTCGTTGCTTGCATTGCACGCTGCGTAGGATCTAACTTTTTACTTACATTAATTGTAAGCTTGTTATCTGCCTGATACGCCATGTAATCAAAGCTATCATTTGCTTGTATTTCAATAACACCATTATTTCCATCATTAAAACTATCAACAATCGATACAGGTGTTGCAAAATCATTCACATTTAAACGTCTTGCTAAATACAGTGGAACTTTATTACCAGTAAATCGTGCAATAATTTTATTATTACGCTGTTGAATATCTACAGGTATTTTAGGGTTAGACAAATCAACAATAATCTGTCCATCACCTTTATCATTACGTTGGAAACCAATATTAGAAATACCTTGCGCAGCAGATGGTAATACTGCTTGAGGTGTTGATACCTGCTGTACAGGTGATGTTGTTGGTAATACTCTTAATATGTAAGTATTTCCTTCAACACGCGTTGAGAATTTACTATTTTGCTTTAAGTCAATGCTCAAACGAGTTCGTGCATTATCAGATGAAACATTAATTGCACTCACTTGATCATTTGAAAAAGGAATTTGACTCTGAGTTGTGGTATTTGTTGTCTCAGGAAAATCGAGTATAAGCTGAGAAGACTGTTGTACCTGATATGCTTTAGGTTGCGGTGGTAATCCATTAAACATAATACGAATTTCAGTGCCCTGATTTGCTACTTGCATTGGAACAATGCCTGTCACAGCTACACCAGCTTGTGCAGTTTGCATTATTGCAACAACAGTTGCACTTAAAAGAAATCGACGAGAGATAGAGTTCATGCTGTGGTCATCCCCAAAAAGTATTGAATTACAATTGTCATTATTATCCCCAAAAAATTAAGACGTTTGGCCCAATAAAATAAGTGCTCGTGGCCTTTCAACATATCCACCATTACCATCAGAAACAACTTCTAATAAATCAAGTTTTGTTGGAGATATTTTCACAACGCGACCTTGATTTAACCCCATATAGTTTCCTGTTTGCACACGATAAATCTGTGAATCTGGTGCTTGAATCAGTGCTACATCTTGCCCATTTGCTCCACGTAGTGTGCCTTTCATCATTAAAGATTCAAGTGGATAAGCTTCAAGCGGCTGTGGTGCACGTGAAAAATTTGGATAAACACGTTTACCAGCCATTACTTTCAGCTCAGTATAAAGAGAACTCGGTAAAAATGGACTACGAATATTTTGTGCACTATATTGAAATGAAGGTGTCGTTTCAAATACTGGTGCTTTTTCAACAGGAAGTGGTGGTTGATTTTTAATCTGAGCCATTTGCCCATTTACTTCCTCTACTCTTGAATCACACCCTGAGAGTAGCAATACACAAGCTAGACAAGTTAATTGATAACGCATTAATGTGCCCCTTTCTTTGTGTTAGATTGTGTTGAATCTTCACCACCCAAGTAACGATATGTCTTTGCATTAATAATATAAGTTAACTCTGGAATTTCAGATCTTTTATTACTATTCGACTGTGCAGTAATTGAGAAATTATGTAGCGTTACAATTCGAGGCAATAAAGCAATATCACTTGCGAACTGTCCAAAGGCATGAAAGTCACCTGTTGCTTCAATAGAAATAGGCTGTTCTAAGAAAAAGTTTTGGCGTACTTCAGGGTCTAAATGAATATTTTTAAACTTTAATCCAGACTCTACCCCCGTTACATTAATATCTTCGACTAGACCAGGTATTTCAGACTCTTTTGGTAATTGCTGTAATTGTTCATTAAAGCTATCTTGCATGGTTTTCAACTGAAGTTGATAACGCTCTAAGTTTCGTAACGTTGATTCTTTTTGACGGTACTCATTCAACAAGCTTTCTTCTTGAGATTTGGCAGCTGAAATTTGCTCTATTACACTACTAATAATTGCAAAATAGCCAACAGCACAAATTATAAAGACAATAAATACCCAACACGTCGCTTTCACCAAAATAGGCCAACTACCGTAGTTGTTTGGATCTAACGAGTTAAACTGTTGTGTAAACTTTTTCAAGGTCATTTTTTGCTTTGGGAGCTGTGCTGAAAAATCATGTAAATCATCATTTTGACTCATTGCTTACTCCCCTCTTTGCTCAATATTCGTTAATGCATTTAAATCATTTGCTTTTTCACCAAGGTCTGCCGTGACTATAAAAGTTCCATACTTATCTTCATCACGTGGCACAACAGAGCTTGGCATATTTGCTGTACCTTTATTATCATTTGCTAAAAATGAACTCATAAATACATTACGATACCAAGGGGAAGCTGACATCAATCGCATCATTTCAGCAACAGCATTTGGACTTTCAGCACGACCTTCGAATGTAAAACTGTCGCCATTACGTGTAAATTTGGTCAAAAATACATTTTTAGGTATCACTCGTGGCAGTTCATCTAATAGACGAACAACAACAGGGCGCTGTGATTGTAGATTCTGAATTAAATGCATTCTGTCAACAATCTCTTTTCTACGCTCTTGCAACCCATCTAAAGATTTCAGTTTTTGGTCTAACTCTTGGTTACTCGTGGTCACAATTTGGTTTGCTTGCGTTTGGTCATTTAACCTTTGATTAAAATAAAACCATGCCAATGCTGTAATCACAATACCAATTAAAGCCGCAAGTACTGAGATAAAAACAAAAGCTTTTTTTCTTGTTTCACGAAGCTCATCACGCCAAGGCAATAGGTTAATTTTAGACATTAGTCAAAACTCCTTAGCGCTGTACCACAAACAACCATTAAAGATGGTGCATCTTGCTTTATTTTTTTAATATTTACTTGTGGAGAAAAAGTCATTTGTAAGAATGGATCGGCAACAGTGACACGATAGCTAAGTGTACTTTGTAAAAATTTTGCTAAGCCTTCTAAATTTGCTGTACCGCCAGCCAATAGAACATGGTCAATTTCATCATATCGAGATGCTGAGAAAAATAATTGTAATGAGCGTGTTGCTTGCTGTGCTAATGCATCCATAAATGGATGTAACACTTCATGCTCATAGTCTTCCGGCAAACTATTGTCTTTTTTAGCACGTCCAGCCTCGGCATAAGACAGTCCATAACGGTTTTGAATATCTAATGTAAGCTGCTTACCACCAAAACTATGTTCACGTGTATAAACAATTTTGCCCTGATCCAATATTGATAATGTCATCATTGAATGACCAATATCAAATAATGCTACAACCTTTGCAGCAATAGGTAATGTATTTGAGAAAATTGAGAAGGATCTCTCAACCGCAAGACTCTCAACATCAGCAACTTTAGGCGAAAGACCTGCATAAATAAGTGCTTCATTTCGTGCGTCAACATTTTCCGTTCGTGTCGCGACCAATAAAACATTTACTTTATTTTGTTTATTTGGAACAACTGAAACCACCTCAAAATCTAAGCTCACCTCATCTAGTGGAAATGGAATATATTGCTCTGCATCTAAACGAATCTGAACTTCACGCTCATCATCATTCATGTCCAAATCCATTTCAATCACTTTTGAAATGACGCTTGCTGTCGGTACAGCAAATGCCGTTTCATCAGATTTTGGATTACCTTGTGCAATCGCACTTTCGATTGCTTCCGATACAGCCTCAGGATTTACAATATTTTTTTCGACTACAGCCCCTTCAGGAAGAGGCTCAATCGCATAAGAGAGCACTTCATAGCGCCCACTTTTTACAGAAAGCTCCAAAATTTTCACAGAAGTTGAACTAATATCAACTCCTATTAACCCCTTTTTCGGTTTACGATTTAACCTAAGCACAATAACTATCCCAATCCCAATCTACTTTTTATAAAAAACGCTACAACGCAAAGTTCTGTTTGTAACATAACCAATATAATAACGTATATAGTACTTTTCATGCGAATATTCTAAGCTATACTTTCATTTTGCTACCCAATTCATATATCAAAATTAATATATATTATGAAAAACCCATATTTCTCAGGTCGAACATACCCACTTTTCTTGCTGATTCTTATCATAATTTTGGCAATTCCAGTCGGATTTTATGGCATGTATCTCTACATTGCCCCTTCTCTTCCTGATATGAGTAGCATTAAAAAAGCACCGTTGCTTAAGCCTATCCAAATCTATACCTCCGATAACCAACTTATTGGTGAGTATGGTGGTCGACTTTCAGTACCCGTTGAATATAAACAAATTCCCCCTCAATTTATTCATGCTTTTTTAGCAGCTGAAGACTCTTCATTTTTTGAGCATAGTGGTATCAGTTTAAAAGGCCTTGGACGTGCAGTCAGTGAAAGTATCTCTGGCTCAGATGTCCAAACAGGCGGCTCAACGATTACGATGCAAGTTGCAAAAAACTACTACCTTAGCCCTGAAAGAACACTTAAGAGAAAACTCACAGAAGTATTCCTTGCTCGAAAGCTAGAACAAAATTTAAGCAAAGAAGAAATTCTATCACTTTATGTGAATAAAATCTTCCTTGGTAAAAATGCTTATGGTATCGCTGCTGCTGCAAAGATTTATTACAATAAAAATCTAACCCAGCTTAGTCTTGCCCAAATGGCAATGATTGCAGGATTACCTAAAGCCCCTTCTAAATATAATCCTGTTGCAAATCCAGAGCGTGCACTTGAGCGTAGAAACTGGATTCTTGGAAGAATGTTGCAACTCGGCTATATCAATCAGCATGAATATCAGATTGCTGTTGCAGAACCATTAAATCTAGATATGCCTGATCGCGGTGTAACCACTCAATTTCCATATATTGGGGAATTGGTTCGTTCCGAAATCGTAGATAAATTTGGCCCTCAAGCTGTAGATGCCGGGTTTAAAATTTATACCACAATCAATAGTAAACGTCAGGCTTATGCTGAAGAAGCCGTACAAGATGGTTTAGAAGAATATGATCGTCGCCATGGTTGGCGTGGTGCTGAAGCGCATGATCAGCCTTTAAGCCAATTTTCCACTTATGCCAATGCCTACCCAGCCAAAGTACTTGAGGTTAACCAAACTACATTTGTCGCAGAACTTAAAGATGGTAAAAAAGTAACAATCCCTTGGGAGGGTATGGTTTGGGCAAAACCCTATCATAATGCCAATAGTGTTGGCCCTGCTCCAACGAAAGCATCACAAATTGTAAAAGTGAATGATATTGTACGCTTACGCCCAAATACAGCTCAAACCGCTTGGTCTCTTGTTCAAATTCCTAAAGTACAAGGTCAACTTATTGCCATTAATCCAAACAATGGTGCGGTTGAAGCAATGGTTGGGGGCTATAGCTACTATCAATCTACCTTTAACAGAGCACTACAAGGTTGGAGACAGCCAGGGTCAACCATTAAACCTTTTATTTATGCTTTAGCGCTTGAACGTGGTATGACACCAAATACAATGGTTGATGATGACCCAATTACTATTGGGAAATGGTCACCTAAAAATGCTGACGGTCGCTTTTTAGGTATGATCCCATTAAGGACAGCACTTTATTTATCTAGGAATACGGTTTCTGTACGTTTACTACAAAGTGTAGGCATTGAACGTGCTCGCCAACTACTCATGGATTTTGGTTTACAAGAAAATCAAATTCCGCGTAACTATACCATTGCGCTTGGAACGCCACAGGTGCTGCCTATTCAAATGGCAACAGGTTATGCAGCTTTTGCAAATGGTGGCTACCGTGTAGAACCTTTCTTTATCGACCATGTTGATGATGCTTACGGAAAAACGTTATACCGAGCTAACCCAGACTATGCATGTATTCCATGTATAAATGAAGATACAGCAAAGAAATCAGGACAAGTTTCAAGTACTCCTGATGATGAAGCATTCTTAACACATGATAAAAATACAGCAGCACCTAAGCTCAAAGAAGCAGATCAAAACAAAAGTGACTACCGTCAAGCACAGCGAATTATCAAATCTAGCTCTGCTTATGACATGGCAAATATACTCCATGATGTAATTCAAATTGGTACGGGTCGTGCTGCACTTTCTGTTGGACGTGAAGATTTGGGTGGTAAAACAGGGACAACCAATGATGCTCGTGATGCTTGGTTCTCGGGCTTTAATGGAAAACTTGTCACCATAACTTGGGTTGGATTTGACCAACCAACTACATTAGGTAAAAGAGAATACGGTGGTGTTGCAGCACTTCCTATTTGGGCAAATTTCATGAAAAATGCACTCAATGGTACACCTTATTCTTGGGTGACATTTGATAAAAATGCCACAGACCCTGACTTGCACATTACACCACAGCAACGTTTAGCCCAAAGTGAAGATCGCGCATCACCACCTATGGCCCATCCAATATATAGACCAGCACCGCCACCTAAAACGAATATCAGCAATAAAGACTTTGGCGGACTACCTGAAGATTCAGGGCTTATTCCAGATGATAACGAAAGTAACAATGCGGCTAATAAAGAAAAAACAGCTTCACCTCCAAAGAAAGATGATCTAGAGCAACTGATTAACCAAGTTCAATAAAATAAAGAAAGCCGTTTTAATTAAACGGCTTTCTTTTTAAATATATATAACTGAAAACTTGCAGTTGCCTCAAAAGACTGCCGAGACTCCAATTGTTCACGGCGTTCTAATTTTGCCTTATACGCATATGGTGTCATCGCAACCAAGTTTTTTAGTGCCGCTTGATCTAAAGTCAAAGGTGCATCTATACGCTGCTGCGCCACAAGATCAAATTCATTTTGAAGCTGTTTTTCTATTTTCTCAGGGTCATGTAAATTGACTTCCCCAAACAATGCCTCTCTCACGGTATATAAATGCTCTGGTGCGGCAACTGCAACCAAACAATATCCTTCAGGCTTTAAAACCCTTAATATCTCAGATGTAGGAATTGGACTAAACACGGTGGTGCACATATCCATAGAGGCATCAAGTACAGGTAAAACTGCCCCTGTTCCCACAATCCATGTCACATTTGTATTGGTTTTCGCAGCTCTCTGTACAGCACTTTTTGAAATATCCACACCCACACAAACATCTGTAGATGCTTGCATTGCACTGGTGTAATACCCCTCACCGCAACCAATATCAAGTAAGTATTTTACCGAATATTTGTCTACACATGCTGTAATTGCTTCTTTTAAAGGTGAGTAATAACCTTCCGATAAAAAAGCACGTCTTGCAGTCACAGACCCAGGTGTATCGCCTGGTGTTTTACTATGCTTGTGCTGAACAACATGTAAATTCACATAACCTTGTTTCGCAACATCAAAACTATGCTTTTGGGCACATTGCCAAGTTTTTACCTGTAAAAGGAGTGCCTCGCGGCAAACAGGACACATTAAATAAGGTTGAGCAACTGCTTCCACTTGTTCAGACTCCATCATAAAAAAAAGCTGGTCAATCGCCAGCTTTTTTGTTTCTTCTTTAGCTTATCGCAATTTTAACGTCATTAGACCTAAAACTACTAAGAAAATCGTAATAATCCAAAAGCGAATTACAACCTGAGTTTCTTTCCAGCCTTTTTTCTCATAATGATGATGTAAAGGTGCCATGAGAAAAACACGCTTATTACGCATTCGGAGTGAGCCAATTTGTAAGAAAACAGAAATTGCTTCCATCACAAAAACACCGCCCATAATTGCAAAGACAATTTCTTGTCTTACCATGACTGCAATTGTGCCTAACATGGCACCAAGTGCCAATGCACCAACATCACCCATAAAGATTTGTGCAGGATGTGCGTTATACCATAAGAAAGCTAGACCCGCACCCACCATGGCAGAGCAAATCACGACAAGCTCTGAGGTATATTTCACATATGGAATATGTAAGTAACTTGCAAAACGAATATCACCAGAAAGATAAGAGAATACACCTAGTCCAGCAGCAACAAGAACAACAGGCATAATGGCCAAGCCATCTAAACCATCTGTTAAGTTCACGGCGTTCGATGCACCATTAATGACAAGATAAGTAAATGCTAGAAATGCTAAACCGAATGGAATGGCTGACAATGGAATACTAATATTCTTAAAGAAAGGCACAAGGAGGTCTAGCATGTTATGAGTAACGATCGGATTACCTTGCGAATTTGCAATCCAATACAACGCAATACCTGCACCGAGTGAACCTACAGAAGTCCAAAAAAACTTCTTTCGTGCAGGTAAACCTGCATTGTCCTTGTAGCGAATTTTAATCCAGTCATCTGCCCAACCAACTGCACCAAAAATCACCATAACCCCAAGTACGATCCATACATAAGGGTTAGATAAGTCTGCCCAAAGTAATGTGCTAATGCCAATAGACATTAAAATAAGTACACCACCCATGGTTGGCGTACCCATTTTTTGCGCATGACCCTCAGGGGCATAACTACTTACCGCTTGACCATACTTTAAAGCACGTAATTTGCGAATCATAACTGGGCCTAAACCCAAACCAATTAACAGTGACGTGATTACACTAAGCAATGCACGTAATGTCAGATACCGAACAACAAGGAAGGATGTATCAAACCCTGCCAATTGTTTAAACAACCATAACAGCATTTAAAGCTTCTCCATCAAGTCAGCCATCAACGTCTCCATATGGGTAAAGCGAGAACCTTTAAACAAGAAGTTCATAGACTGAGGTTGATGTTTTTCAATCATGTGAATTAAAGCAGGCAACGCGTGTGCCTGCGTCTCAAAATTTATTATTTTATCCGATGCCTGAGCACCCGACTTAATCGCTTTTGAATACTGACCTACTGCCACAATATAATCGATTTCTTTTTCAGCAAGTTTCTGTCCTAAAGCAATATGTTCCCGCTCTGCTTCTGCACCTAACTCCCCAATGTCACCAATTACCATGACTTTTAGGCCATTTTGTTTCAATAATACATCTGCTGCTGCAAGCATTGAGCTTGGATTCGCATTATATGTGTCATCAATAAACGTGTATTGATGATGTTGAATAAAGTTTAAACGTCCTTTTGCACCGACAGCATGTTGTAAACCTTTTACAATTTGCGTGAGAGGAATTTTGAGTGCAATTGAAAAAGCGGCAGCGGCCAATGCATTTGATATGTTGTGCTCACCTGCAAATGGCAAACATACATCTGCTGTACCCTCAGGTGTATGCAGACAAAATATTGACTGCTGCGCTTCCAACTGAATATCTGTGGCAAAAACATCTCCTCCCAGACCAAAACTGAGCGTTTCAAGGTGTTGGGTCGTGTTTAAAATATTTACCGTAAAGTCATCTTTTGCAGGTACAACTGCAATGCCAGTTTCAGATAAGTGATTATATATTTCAGATTTTGCTGTACAAATTCCTTCGCGCCCACCAAACTCACCCAAATGAGCTGTACCAATATTTAATATACCTGCGACATCAGGACGTACTAAATTAGACGTATAATCAATTTCACCTTGATGGTTTGCACCAAGCTCCATCACTGCATAACGGTGTTCAGGCAACAACTCCAACAACATCATGGGCACACCCAAGTCATTATTTAAATTACCACGTGTCACAAGTGTCGGTGCAACACCATTTAAAATGCTACTTAGCATTTCTTTTGTTGTTGTTTTACCACTACTTCCTGTCAGTGCAATAACCTGCAAGTTTTTACAAGATTGACGGCGAAATGCACCCAAATGACCAAGTGCTATACGCGTATCTGAAACTATCAATTGAAAAATATTGTCTACTTCAGCGACAGGCTCAGAAACGATAACAACCGTACAACCATGTGATGCAACTTGAGAAACAAAAGTATGACCATCAAAACGTTCACCTTTTAACGCAAGAAATATATCTCCTTGCTCTGCATGACGAGAGTCAGTCAGTACACGTTTCAATAATTCTGATGGTTTTTTATCTTGATACCAATGTCCGCCTGTTGCCTGTTGCAAGTCATTTGCTGACCACGGTGTAAGATGCCCTAAACTTGTTGTTGACGTATGCATTAGTGATGATCTCCTGCCAAATATGCATTCGGCTGTGCATGCTGTGCCTGAATCGCAGATTTAACTTCAACGACATCATCAAACCAATGTCTTACACCATTCACTTCTTGATAATTTTCATGCCCTTTGCCTGCAATCACTACAATGTCACCTGCTTGTGCATGCTTCACTGCATATTTTATGGCTTCTCTTCGATCATCAATTTCTTTTAAAACTTCAGATAACGTTAAGCCTTGCTTCATATCAGCAAAAATTTGTGTGGGGTCTTCTGTACGTGGATTATCCGATGTTAAAACAACAAGATCTGCCCCATTTATGGCAGCTTGTGTCATAAGAATGCGTTTACCACAATCTCTATCACCACCACAGCCAAAAATAGCCCATAGCTGATGATTGACGTGACGTTTTAAACTTCCAAGAACTTGAATTAGTGCATCAGGCGTATGGGCATAATCAACCACAAAAATGCGCTCATCATCACGAATCACTTGCATTCTTCCGGGTGCACCTTCGAGTAAAGAACACTGTTCAATTAAATCTTGAAGAGGTTCACCCAGCGTTGCAACGGCGATTAAACTTGCAACCAAATTTTCAATATTAAAATGACCAAGCAAAGGGCTCTTGACGCGGTATACATCATCGGCTGTATGCAAAGTAAATTCTGCACCATCTAAACTAAATGAAATTTCCGACACATAAAAATCTGCCGTATGATCTTTCATTGAATACGTTAATATACGAGGTTGGCTTGGGTTGTTTTTCGCAGCCTCTTGCATGACTGATGCATATGCATCATCTAAATTAATGACGGCTGTTTTGAGTGTTTGAAACTGAAAAAGCTGTGCCTTTGCTGCCGCATAGACATCTAACGTGCCATGAAAATCTAAATGATCTCGACTCAGGTTACTATAAACAGCAACCTCTATATTCGAACCACTCAAGCGCCCTTGCACTAGCCCATGCGAACTTGCCTCCAAAGCAACGAACTGTGCCTCTTGCTCTGCATAATGATAAAGCTCATTTTGTAAACTAAGTGCATCTAACGTGGTATGAGACGATGCAACAAGATGAGGTAAAATACCATTTCCTGCTGTACCCATTACTGCACAACGCTTATGTTGCAAAGTGAGTAACTCTGCCATTAAACGTGCAATTGTGGTTTTACCATTTGTACCTGTCACAGCCAAAATTCTTGCTGTTTCAACAGGCTTTTTACTCTCTAAATATTGCTTTTGCCATGCACCCATTAAGTGGCGAACATCCGAACAAACAATATTATTTTCAATATTTAGTGCTTGTTCAGAAATCACACCTAAAGCACCTTTCTCTAATGCAGCTTGTGCAAAATCAAGTGTTTTTTCAGGCTGACTATAGCTATTCAATGCAATAAAAATTTGCCCTGAACGAATATACCGACTATCTAAACAGAAGCCCTCAAAAGGTTGGTTTACCCAAGACGCTTGTATTTCAACGGGATAAATTTCTTGCAAAGTAATAGACATAAAAACTCACTTATCGCCGAACATTTGTAGATTGTAATGGTTTATCTAAAGGTACATTCAGCAAGCGTAAAGACTCTTGCATAATTCTTGAAAAGACAGGTGCAGCAACCAAGCCACCATAGTAAGCACCTTGCGGATTCTCTACCACAACTACCATTGCTATACGTGGATTGCTAATTGGAGCAATACCTGCAAATAGTGCACGATACTGTGTTTTAGAGTATCCCTTACGGTCTGGATTCAACTTATGCGCTGTACCTGTTTTACCGCCGACTCGATAGCCCGGAATCTGTGCTTGAGGAGCTGTTCCTCCCGGCTGTGTTACTTGTTCCAACATACCAACAATTTCATTGGCAATTTTAGGCTCAAGTACCTGTTTCCCTTCAGCAGGTTGGTCTAACTTATATAAAGACAACGGCATTTCTTTACCATGATTAGCTAGCATGGCATAGCCTTGCGCAAGCTGTAATACTGTTGCGTTTAAGCCATAACCATATGCCATGGTGCCAATTTCAGAGACATTTAAATATTTTTGAGGCAAAATTAGACCCGCACTTTCACCTGGAAAATGCACAGCAGATTTCGAGCCAAAGCCAAAACGTCTAAAAGTAGTTGGTAACGTGGTTGGTGGTAAAGAAAGGGCAATTTTTGCTGCACCTACGTTGGATGACTTAATAATAACGCCCGCAAGTGTAAGTACACCATGATCGTGTGTATCACGAATTGTATGCCAACCAATACGCATAGAACCCGGATGCGTATCAATAATTGAGTTTGGTGTATATTTTCCACTTTCAAGCGCTGCAGCAATGGTAAATGGCTTCATGGTTGAACCCGGTTCAAACATATCAATTGCGCCACGGTTACGCATCGCATCTTTATTGTTTAAGTCATCTTTATCATTCGGGTTATATGAAGGCCAACTTGCCAGTGCTAAAATCTCACCCGTTTTCACATCGACTGCAATCGCTGTCGCTGAACGTGCATTATTTGCGACACCTGCTGCTGTTAACTCCCTATACATCAAATATTGAATACGAGAATCAATACTTAGAGTAAAATCTTCACCATTTTGAACAGGTCGAATAATATCTGGATCGCGCACACGGTTACCAAATTTGTCTCGAATATTCGTCTGTAGACCAGGTTCACCAGTTAACTGAGTATTCAGCTTCATTTCTAAGCCTTCAACCCCCTTACCATCATTATTGGTTAAACCAATAATCTGAGCATTCGGTTGTGGCTGTGGATAATAACGCTTATATGATTTTTCTGTATATATGCCTTGGAAATTACGCTGTAAAATAACGTCAGCTTCAGGTGGTGGTACTTCAGTTTTTAATACCAAATAACGCGAGTTTGGATGGGCGTTCATACGTGCCTTTAATGTTGCACGATCCATACCTACCGCATCTGCAAGCTCATCCAAATTAAAGTCTTTATCTGGTAGCTTTTGTTTTGGTTTACGTCTTTTACCATCGACCGATGGTGCAGTCATTGCCTCATAGAGTTTTTTATTATCAAAATAATCTTTTGGATCCATAATAATTTTCATGATTGGCGAGCTAATTGCCAAAGGAATACCATTACGATCACTAATGACACCACGCATTGGCTCTACAGTTTGATCTCGCTGAATCAATGCATTGGCTTTATTTTGCAAAAAGTCTTTATTAATAATTTGTACGTAAAATGCACGACAAACCAGCGCAATGAAGCAGACTAAAATCATGCCCCAAATTAAATAAAAGCGCCATTGGTCAAATGCAGCAGTTGGTTTTTCTGTAATTGAACGCTTAAGTTTACGTGTTTGCTTCATTTGTTTTTCAGCCATAGAGCAACCTTATTTTTTTTGCTCCAACGAAGGTAAAGAAATTACAACAGTATCTGCGGTAGGTGGAGAAAACATTCTCAACTGGGTCACTGCACGTGTTCCAATTTGAGAGGTTGAGCCGAAGGTTTGCTGCTCAATCAGCAACCTCCCCCACTCTGCATTCAAATCATCTTCCTCTCGTAAATACGTCGTCATTTGTCTATAGTCATGCCTATATTCAAACACTTCAAAAACTACCATCGTTGCACTTATGAAAATCAGAAGTACAAGAAAGAAGTATGCAATAATTTTCTTATGCGAGACGGTAAACCGAGAGGCTTGATTTTCTATTACTTCTAGTTCTTCTGCTTTCATCTGTTGCCTTTTTTCACCAATCCTTCTGCGACACGAAGCCATGCACTTCTAGATCTTGGATTGCTTTTCACTTCTTCAGGGCTTGCACAAACACGTGCAATTTTCTTTAATCTTCGTGTGTCTTCTTGTTTTTGCGGCATTCCCCAGCCACTATCTTCAGGCAATGTCGACTCTTGCTGAATAAACTGTTTAATCATTCTATCTTCAAGTGAGTGAAAGCTTATCACAGCTAGGCGACCTTTAGGCCCAATTAAATCGACTGCTTGGGGTAAAAAGGTTTCAATATCTTCTAATTCTTTATTAATGGCAATACGGATGCCTTGAAATGCTCTTGTTGCAGGGTGTTTCTTTTTTTCCCACTTTGGGTGTGCTTTTTTGACAATTTCAGCAAGCTCTGCAGTCGTTGCAATATCTCCTGCCTCTTTAATTGCACGAGCAATACGACGGCTATAACGCTCTTCACCATATTTGTAGATGGTATTCGCTAAAACTTCTTCATCCACATCTAATAGCCATTCTCTTGCAGTCTGACCTTTAGAGTTATCCATTCGCATATCAAGCGGGCCATTATGCATAAAGCTAAAGCCACGTTCAGCTTCATCAAGCTGTGGTGAGGAAACGCCTAAATCTGCCATAATGCCATCAACATGCTCAATACCAATGGCATTTAATTCTGCTTGTATATCGGCAAAACTTGCATGAATAATTTTAAATCTTGAATCTTCTTTTTCGAGTTCAGCAGCAACTGCAAGAGCTTGTGGGTCTTTATCAAAAGCATAAACACGGCTATTTTCATCTAACTTAGAAAGTAAAAGCCTTGTATGACCACCCCGACCAAACGTCGCATCTACATATACCCCTGTACGACGATCAGCAAGAAGCGCATCTATAGTTTCATTAAGCAGTACAGAAATATGTGACATAAAAAACAAGCATCAAATGATTTAAAAATGTAATTGCACATTATCTATGGCTTTACTACAAGTACCAAATAACTTTTTGTAGAAAAATATTAACCTAATTCATGACTTTTCAATGCTTTTATCTATTTTTTATACAAAAAGGGACTTAAAAAGCATAAGTACAATATATAAAGTCACCAATGCTATGAAATATGAATATTCAGTATCATATACATGTATTATTTATAACTTTACACATAGCAACTGTGAATATAATTCTGATGCCTGTATACATATTGTAAAATAAAAATGAATCTCATTTAATTTATTTCAGCTATAGTACAACACATGATCACGATACAGTTACAACAACGGGTCTAAAAAGTCACTTTTTAAAATATTTTTTGGGAGTATATCAATGGGCATTTTCAGCTTGGTTTTACTAAGCCTATGTATTGGAACAAGTACAACATCATTGTATGCCAATGCAATAGAAAATGTGCATACCGCAAAAGTGGCTCAGCCTCTCATCATTAAACAAAGTCTTTCAGAAAAATCAGCAACATCTTTAATTGAGCAAACGCTAAATAAACAAAGACAAGCTGTCGATCAGCTCAGTTCTAATTCAGATGATATAAAAATTTTAACTACGATTCATGTCCAACCTACGCAAAACTTTTTTGCTGCTCAACATGACCGTTTCTCCCGTTTTATACAAAGTCTATTTTCACACGACTCATAAGAAAAACCTCATTCAAAGTTAAATTCATAGATTGCCACCTGTATTTTTCACGTTACACTTGGCGTTATAATGGTTTTTATTTGAATTAAAGTAACTATGACTGTTCGTACTCGTATTGCTCCGTCACCGACTGGCTTTCCACATGTTGGAACTGCATATATCGCCCTATTCAATTTATGCTTTGCTAAACAACATGGCGGCGAATTTATTCTCCGTATAGAAGATACAGACCAACAACGTTCAACACCTGAATCTGAAAAAATGATTTTAGATTCACTACGTTGGCTTGGTATCGAATGGAGCGAAGGCCCTGATGTTGGTGGCCCACATGCACCATACCGCCAATCTGAACGTATGGATATCTATAAGAACTATGCATTAGAACTTGTAGAAAAAGGACATGCTTTTTATTGTTTCGCCACAGCAGAAGAACTCGATCAGATGCGTGCAGAACAACAAGCACGTGGTGAAACACCAAAGTACGATGGTCGTGGACTTAAACTTTCAAATGAAGAAGTTTCTCGTCGCCTTGCAGCAGGTGAACCCCACGTTATTCGTATGAAAGTTCCTGAGGAAGGTACTTGTCAGTTCAATGACTTGTTACGTGGTGAAGTTGAGATTCCTTGGGCACAAGTAGATATGCAAATTCTACTCAAAACTGATGGTTTACCAACATACCACCTTGCAAACGTTGTTGATGACCATCTCATGGAAATTACCCATGTATTGCGTGGTGAAGAATGGCTGCCTTCTGCTCCTAAGCACCAATTGCTTTATCAGTATTTTGGTTGGGAGATGCCTATTCTTTGTCACATGCCTTTATTGCGTAATCCAGACAAATCAAAACTTTCAAAACGTAAAAATCCAACTTCAATTAATTACTATAAAGATATTGGCGTTCTACCTGAAGCACTACTCAACTATTTGGCACGTATGGGCTGGTCAATGCCTGATGAGCGCGAAGTATTTACACTTGATGAAATGAAAGCAAATTTCGATGTCAAACGTGTTTCACTCGGCGGCCCAATCTTTGACGTAGAAAAGCTTAATTGGTTAAATGGTCAATGGATCAAATCACTTACACCAACTGAATTATTAGGCCGTATTCTTCAATGGCAAAATGACAGTAAAAAACTTGAAGATATTGCAGCAGCAATTCAACCACGTATTAGTCTTCTTTCAGAAGCAGTGAATTGGTCGGCATTCTATTTTAACCATATGCCAACACTGACAGCAGAAATGTTTGAGCATAAAAAGTTAACACCTGAACAGGTGCGCCAAAGCCTACAGTTTGCAATTTGGCGTTTAGAAAAAACCTTTACATGGAACAATGATACCGTTAGCCAAATCTTAATGGATTTAGCAAATCAGATGGACATCAAGCTCCGTGACTTTATGCCAACATTCTTTATTGCAATTGCAGGCTCAACAAGTGCAACCCCGATCATGCAAGCTATGGTAACTATTGGGCCAGATTTAACTTATGCTCGATTACGTCATGCACTTGAAATTGTCGGCAAACCAAGTAAAAAAGAGTTAAAAGTGTGGGAAAAATTAAATGAATCACTAGAGTTGGCTAAAAACAACCCAACTGATTCATAATATACATATTTTACTTGACCTTAGTGAGCGTTATTCATAGTATAGCGCTCACAACACAGCTGGGGTTATAGCTCAGTTGGTAGAGCGCTACAATGGCATTGTAGAGGTCAGCAGTTCGATCCTGCTTGACTCCACCAGTCTCTCGTTGTTTATATGTCCCTATCGTCTAGAGGCCTAGGACATCGCCCTTTCACGGCGGTAACCGGGGTTCGAATCCCCGTAGGGACGCCAAATTCCAAAAAAGCCTAGCATCAATTATGTTAGGCTTTTTTTATTGGGTTGCTGAATATATTGTCAGTACATGGTTGTTCTAAGTCAAAAGTGACCTTGCTTTCACAAAGGTTTAAAAGGTAACAAGTTCTGGGCTAATTTGTTCGCTTATCGCTTGCCCCTTCGCGTCATGAGGCACTATACATTATTTTCAATCCCGTATTGATGCAGTATAGGATCTTGCACTCGCCCAATATATCCAGCAACTTCAGTTTATACCCATTCCTCTGAAATATCATCCATCAAATCAACTTGCCAGTTTTGTGCTTGAATCTGTATGTTTAAATCACGAATTTTTGCTGCAGTATCATCTGCTTGCTTCTGAAAGCTAGAGACCTGAATGACTTTATTCCATTTAATCTCTCTTGAGCTATAACGATTAGGCTCACGATGAGTCTGTTCAATCGCAGCAATTAAAATTTTATGCCTTTCTACCAAAGCATCTCGCTGTGTTAACTGTGCTAAAAGTGTTTTTCCATTTTTTAGAACTGTTCGTGCATTGGTTAAATGGATACGATATATCATTTTTTGATGCTCTGCTGCCAATAGAAAAACCTCTTGTAACAGCTGATTAGGATCTTCTGAAGGTATATCTCCCTCCTGAACCAATACATTGTTGTTTATACGCTGTTTAAGTGAAGCAATCTTTTTTTGTTGATCACTGCGAATAAGCAATGCTTCTGCCAGTTTCATATTTCACCTAATTTTATATTTAATATTGTCATTACAACTTACACTAAGAGTTAACGCATAGAAGCAAAAAAAGTAATGAGAAAAGGAGCAGCAATTGTCAAAACAAAGCCACTAAATATTGCTATTTGCACATCTATATCATTGCAGTTCTTTTTCACAAAGGGTAATGTTGAGTCCATTGCTGTTGCGCCACAGACCCCGATTACTGCTTGCGAACGATATTGCCCAAATAAATATAGAAGAATAATGGCATATAGTTCTCTTATTAAATCTGTAAGTAAGGTAAAACTACCAAGCTCATTTGTACTTAATTTTGCAACCAAAGAACCTGACAGGCTAAACCAACCTAATCCACTACCTGCCATCATTAAGGTCATAAAATTATAACTTAATAAAGTGCATGCGATGCCTGAAGCGACAAACAAAGCAACCAAAGACATACATGGCACATAAATATGTTGGAACGTTATTTTTTCTAATTTTACCGAAGCTAAATCTATACCAATCAAAAAAACTACAACATAAAGTAAGTAAGTTGTAAGTGGAATATGCGAAAGAATATTCGGCATATATTGATACAGTAATACTCCAATCACTACCATTGAAATGGCACAAATACACTCTTTAATCGGTGACAGAATATCTTTAAATTGCTTTACTGATTTTTGCTTTTCTAATACTGATGATTTGTTCTGAAAAAACTGAAAATATAGAAGTATGAATGTCACAATAGAAAGTATAGAAGCGTACAAGAAGGCATCTACACATACTTTTATGCCAATAGACGGATCAGCTAAAACAATGCCAAACTCATAACCGACCGTAATTAATAAGACCCACACCACATAACCAATACTTTTTACAAGTTTTTGCTTGAGAGACATCGTCCAAATACGAGCGCTTCCCCACCCTAAAGCAAGAAAAATAAACAAAGGTAGAAGCGATGAAATAAGAACAGCGAGCATATATATTTATTGATTTAGTCTATTGTGTAAATATAGCACAACCATTCAAAAGTATATGCGCTCCTCTTTGAAGTAGACCCACCACAACATCCATATTTTGCCTATTTAGAATACTATTGCACATTTGTAGCTTTTCTCTACAATAACTCGCTTCCTTTTTTGATTAATCTGTGTATACATGCCGTCATCTCAATCTCCGAATGATCCATTGGATCAGGGCAATTCTGCGCCTCTCAAACGCGCTATGAGTACCCGACACTTGGTGATGCTCTCACTAGGTGGTGCCATCGGCACAGGCCTATTTTTAGGTTCGGGTGAAGTCATTGCACAAACGGGGCCTGTAGGTGCCATTATTTCTTATTTTCTAGGTGGCTTGATTGCTTATCTTGTCATGCTATGTTTAGGCGAACTTGCCGTACACATGCCTGTTTCAGGCTCTTTTGGAGAATATTCTACAAGATACATTGGACCTGCTACAGGTTATATGATTACTTGGGTATATTGGCTCACTTGGACTGCAACACTTGGTACAGAATTTACTGCCGCCGCACTTTTAATGCAAGAATGGTTTCCACACGTATCCATGTGGATTTGGACACTTATTTTTGCAGCCATTGTATTTACACTCAATATTAGCTCTACACGCATGTTTGCAGAGTCTGAGTTTTGGCTTGCTTTAGTCAAAGTTGTTACTGTTATTGGCTTTATCCTACTTGGATTACTTGCAATATTTGGAATTATTCATTACAACAGCCAACCTTCTGCACCTTTATTTAATAACTTGGTGTCACATGGTTGGTTCCCTAAAGGTGTGTTCCCAATTTTTGCAACTATGCTTATTGTGAACTTTGCCTTTTCAGGAACAGAACTTATTGGCGTTGCTGCTGGAGAAACAGAAAACCCAGCGAAGAATGTTCCAAAAGCAATTAATGCCTCAATTTGGCGTCTACTTATTTTCTTTGTAGGTACTATTATTGTTATTAGTGCATTACTCCCTTATGAGCAAGCTGGACTAAGCAGCAATTCTGTCAGTAGTAGTCCTTTTGTGACTGTATTTAAATATATCGGTATTCCATATGCTGAAGATATTATCCGTTTTGTGATTATTACAGCGTTACTGTCCGCAGCAAACTCAGGGCTTTATGCAGCTTCACGTATGATGTGGTCGCTCTCTGAAAAGAAACAACTGCCTACAGTATTTGCAAAGCTTACAAAATCAGGGACGCCAATTATTGCAATTATTGTAACTATGTTTGGTGCTGTGCCGGGCTTACTATCAGAACAGTTTGCACCTGAAACTATTTTCAAGAATTTGCTTGGTGTAGCTGCATTTACAATGGTTATTGTATGGACAGCTATTTGTGTATGCCAATTTAATTTTCGCCGTCAATGGTATAAATCTGGGCATACCAAAGAAGAGTTAAAATTTGCTGCACCACTGTTCCCAATTACTCCTATTCTTGGTTTTATTTTCTGTGTGATTACTTGTATTAGTATGGCTGTAGACCCACAAATGTTACCGGGTTTTTATAGTTGCCTTGGTTTCATCACACTCTGCTATATAAGCCATTTCTTTTTATACCGTAATAAAACAAACTAATAAGGGACAGTCGTCTTTTATTATAAAAGTGTAGCCATTCGCTACACTTTTTTTTTATCCATTTATACTAAGAATTCATAGATATAATAATGCGTTCCTCATAAATATGAAGATTATTTTTATTCACGGTATTAATCAACAAAACTTTGATGCCCAATCCTTTGAACATCATTGGTCAGATGTCTTTAATATTGGTTTAGAAAAAAATAATCTAGACATTACATCTAAAGACATCAATCTGGAATTCCCTTTTTACGGCGACATTCTCACAACACGAAAAATGAAAAATGCTGTTCATTTGAATACCATGAATCCCAATTGGGCATTTTTTGAAAAACTTCCAAAATTAAAAGAGCGTAATAAAGAAAAAATTCAAAAGGCACTCGAAATACCACTCTTGCCACATTACGATGAATCACAAAAATACTCATTGAAACGTAAGTTTTTTTTACTATCACAACTGGCAAAAGACCATGTACTCAAAGAAATGGTTATTCTCTTAAATCACTTCCCCAATTTACATGAGTCCCTTGTTCAAAAATTCATTTCTGAAGCATATCTATATTGGTACGACACTACGTTTAAGAAAGAAATTCATGCGCGTATTATTTCTTGTTTTGAAAAGGGTGAAAAACACATTGTTGTCGCACACTCATTAGGCACAGTCATTGCCTATAATGTTTTACATGAACTTTCTAAAGACTACCCCATAGAAAGATTCATTACACTCGCATCTCCGCTTCCTTTTAATGTGGTACAACGACATATTGTTTCACCCATTCAACGCCCTGAAGCCTTACATGGAGATTGGTATAACTTTTATTCTCGTGATGATTACCTTACAACTTTTCCAATGACTGCACCTCGTTTCAACCTCTCACCAAAAGTAGAAAACCATCTCATTACAACCTTTGCTGATAAACCACATGAAATTATCGGCTACTTACAACACCCTCATGTTATTCGTTCTATTTTTGAGCAAACGAACTATTTAAAACAGAATCTAAAAAATACGGTAAACTTCTAAATATGTAATATTTTCTATTTACCTTAGTATTTAGAACTTTTTTTAACCAAAGAAATAGAAATATTTCATTTTTCTTAAAAAAGTATTTGACAGAACCTCAGATTAAACCTAATATATGCCCACCTTCTGATGTGTCCCTATCGTCTAGAGGCCTAGGACATCGCCCTTTCACGGCGGTAACCGGGGTTCGAATCCCCGTAGGGACGCCACTTAAATTCAGAATACTCT
>NZ_KI530723.1:222307-485463 GCF_000488215.1 Acinetobacter nectaris CIP 110549
AATTCAGAATACTCTAGAAGTCCCTATCGTCTAGAGGCCTAGGACATCGCCCTTTCACGGCGGTAACCGGGGTTCGAATCCCCGTAGGGACGCCAAATTCTAAAAAAGCCACTGAGTCTTCAGTGGCTTTTTTTTATGTGTGTTTTTAATAAGAAGCCCTAGCAACTTGCTAAGGCCTCTTTGTAAACTTAACTAGAAATCAAATGACGTTTGCAAGAATACTGTTCTTGGCTGTCCTTCATATTTCCCATATATACTGTCAGATGAGCGCGTAAAATAGTTGGTATCAAATACGTTTTTAATACCTGCTGCAACTTTTAACCCTTTTAACTGCTGGCTAAAATCATAGGCTACTCTTACAGAAGCTGTTGTATAGCCCGGTATACGCCCAAAGCGCCCTTTATCATCCTCAATAACAAGGTCATCTTTATTTGTTGCAATTTGGCTAGATTGAGCAAATAAGTCTGTATTCACAGTCCATTGATTCACCTTATAACCTAAACCAAGGTTAGCCACCCAACGTGAATAAAGTGGAATATCCTTACCTTTACGTATGCCTGCTGCGGCTGTTGCATGCGTATACGTTAAATTACTATAAGCAGATAGCCCGTGCAGTACATCATACATCTGACCAAAGTCATAATTTACACCAAGCTCAAAGCCTTCATGTTTTGTAGCACCTAGGCTACTCCATTCTTCTACACCATTAATTTTTGAACGCTTCAACTCTTGATCAAAGTCAATATAAAATGCAGTTAGTTCAGCTTGTAAACCGTTTCCTAAGTAATGTGTTCCAAGCTCATAGTTTTTTGCCTTTTCAGGTCTTAGACCTTGAGTTTGAGATACTGCTGTGTCCCCATCAATTTTTGCCATTTGGCTATATTGTTGTGGTCCAAATGAAATTCCATAGTTTGCAAATACATTCCACTGATCATTAACTGCATATTTCACTGAAAAATTTGGTAAAACTTCATTCGACTTTACAACAGGGGTAATAGAGCTTTTTACACTATTATTGGCATTTAAACGGTTAAAGTTTTCTGTGGTTTTAATTGACTCAAAACGCACACCCGGTGTCACAGACCAACGACCAATATCTGTTCTATTATCTAGATATACAGCATGTGCTGTTGTTTTACCATTGGCAGAAGAGTAACCATCTAATTGTGTAATTACAGGACTATTGGGCGCATAAAATGCACTACGTCCAATATATTCTTTACTGGTTTCATGCAAATAACGATATCCAACAGAAATTTCATTATTTACGTTACCTAATGCATAAGCATGAGAAAAACGAGGTTCAATCGCAGAGACTTGATAAGTCCTTGGCGCATTTCTTAACTGCATTTCCAACTTCTTGGTTTTTGCATTTTGTGCTTGATTTTCCATTACCGCATTACGGTAGGTATCTGTGTGATAAGCCAAAACTTCAAAAGTATTTACATCATCTTGATGAGTATACTTTAAAGCACCATCTGTACGATGCCCTTCAAAAAAGTCATTCTTCATCACAGATTGATTTGGATTAACCGCATACTGCTGTGGTGTCAAACCACCTGGCATACCTGCCTTTGCATCATAACGATGTAAACTAAATTCAAGCTTATCTGCATCGGTAAAGCTATACGCCGTTTTTAAGATAACATCATTAATATTGTTATGATCATTATCATCTCTATAACCATCACCTTGCGTACCTGAGTACATTAAGGCAATACCTAAACCATTTTCAAAGGTTGTACCAAGAAATGCATTCGGGCTTAACTTAACATTGCCATTTTTAGCAAACTCAGTTGTTAGCCCCACTGTACCTTTAAAATCTTTTGGAATCTCACGCGTATTAAAGTTAATAATACCACCCACATTTTGAGGTCCGAAGCGAACAGAGCCCGCTCCACGAATGACATCAATCGATGAAATATTACCTAAACTGGTTGGTGCCAATGAAAGCTGTGGCTGACCATAAGGAGCAAATGCCAGTGGTACACCATCCATAAGAACTGTTGAACGTGGAGAGAAACGTGAGGTTAAACCACGAACACCAAAACTTAAAGATAAATCACTACCTGCTGTTCCTGCATTGTCTTGGACTTGGACACTAGGAACCTGTCTTAAAGCATCTTTTAATGTTGTCGAAGCTGTTTCATCTAGTTGCTTACGATCTATAATCGTTCTTGCACCTGCATGCTCAAACACTTTTTTTGCTGTTACATCTTCAAGCCAATTTCCTTGTGCACGTAATTGAATTGTATTTAAAACTGCTGTTTTTGAAGAGTTTTCTTCTTCAGCATATGCAAATGAGGTAAAGCCAAATAAGGCAAGAAAAGTTGCAATAGCGACTTTCGATTGCTTAAACGAGTGTGTAGATACAAAGGACTTCTGCTGCATTTAAAATCTCTTGAAGTATAATATATTTAAAAATATGACATAAAATAATATTTCTTAATAACAAAAACAATAATTATTCGCATTTATGTTGATCGATATTTCTTGTAAAAGTCGAAAGAAGATAGGCAATAGACTTGAAAGTTTTTTATTTCGATATTATTTCGCTAGAATATACTTAAAATTATTTTGGAGTTTTCATGCAATACCGTTGCCCACAATGCCAAAGCCAAAAAGTCATGCCTATTGCCCAAGCAGGCAATACAACACGCCCAGATGTACCTAAAAGTCTTATGATTTTAGTCTTCTCTATTTTTCTACTTTTACTTTTAGTTATTTCTAATATTGCGATGTGGATTTTTAGCAAAGGCGCAGGCACAAATTTACAAATTGCAACTGCGGTTGTATTTGCTATTACTGCCATTTCAGGCGTTTTATTTTGGCGTGACTTACCAAACTTTAAAATTTCTATGCAAGCATTTATGCAATCACAGAAAGTGTGGAAATGCCGCGACTGTAATCATCAATGGCAAATTTAGACTTCAATTTTATTCATGAGTATGCCCATGTGTATGCTCATGATTCAAATGTTCATCTTCTTCAATTTACAAAGTTATTTCAGTAATACCATATTGGTGAGATAACATTTCTACAGCTTCACGATATAGCCCTGTTCTATCCTCTTTATGTGGTACAAATACATGCGCCGTTAAGTGAATATTTTTTGATGTAATTGCCCATATCTTTAGCTGATGTATACCCTCCACGCCATCTATTTTCAATAAACTCTGACGCAAAGCCTCTACATCAATTTCATCGGGTACACCTTCTAATAAAATATTTAAACTTTGCTTTAAGAGTATCCATGTTCTAGGAATAACCCAAATACCAATTAGAATTGCGACAGCAGTATCAACCCACGCCCAACTTGTCCAGTAGATAATAATTGCACCAATAATAACGCCTAAAGACCCTACAGCATCACTAAGTACTTCAAGATAAGCACTCTTTATATTTAAATTATGGTTTGCTCCTGAAACTAAAATTTTCATTGAAATTAAGTTAATTACCAAACCAAGTATTGCAATGATAAGCATGCCAATACTATGTACTTCAGGCGGTTGAGTAAATCTTAGATAAGCCTCATATAAGATATAAATTGCGACAATAAATAACATCAAGGCATTAAATAATGCTGCCAATATTTCAAAGCTTTGATAACCAAATGTCCGTTTATTATCTGCGGGTAACTTTCCTATTTTTATTGCAGCTAAAGCAATTGCAAGCGCGGCAACATCTGTAAACATATGTGCTGCATCTGAAAGCAATGCCAAACTTTGAGTTATAAACCCTGCAACAACCTCTATAACCAAAAATACTATACTGAGTATTAATGCTATTTTGAGTTTATTAGCATTTCCCTCAATATCTATTGCATGATGATGATCATGGCCACTCATTGTTGTTTCCTTATTCTATTTAATCTTTATATATCTATTGAAACTTCATAACAATTAAATAATAATGATTATCATTTAATTGTTGTTGTATTTTTAATTTACTATGAAAAAATTTATTTTACTTGGTTTACTCATTTCATCATCTTTATATGCACATGAACCTTTTGTCAGCACACCAACAAACATGACTACAAATAACCGTGTTCTAGTCACTTCAGGATATACTGAAGAAGCTCTCAATACAGAAGTTGCACTAAAAAATGTCACTTTTAATGTTGTTGAACCTAATAATAATATTCAAACTATTACACCTGAGTCGCAACTCAAATCTGCTACTGTTTTTGATCTTCCCCTAACTATAGATGGAACTTATCAAATTAGTTCAAAAATTTCTAAGCAACTTCAATATACTTATTTCAATCATGAATGGCGCCCATTTTTTGATATTGCTGCCGATAAAGTTGCACCTTTATCAGAACGTACATTTCTAATTCCGAGTGACTTTAAAACACCTCCACAACTCAGTGAGGTTACAAGAGAATGGACCATTCAAAACTATCTCTCTAAAAAACATAGCTCTGCTATTACCTACTCAGTAAACAACGCCATTGGAGTTCAATTTAGTACCAATCCAACAGAAATTAAGGCGCACCAACCTATTACACTAGATATTTCCTATGATGGAAAGCCATTAAATAATGCAAATGTGACATTAAGATCAGTTGGACAAACAACAAAACAAGCTCAACACTTTGTATCTGATATAGCAGGGAAAATTTCTATTACATTTCCTCAAGCAGGGCAATACTTGCTATCTGTAACACCAACAGTAGATGGAAAAGTTAAACCCTCTACTCAACGATATACGCTCATTAGTTTAACTGTTCAGTAAATATAAATACAAAAAAGCCAACTCACCTATGAGTTGGCTTTCTCTAAATCACTAATTAAAATTAGCCACCAATTTTTCTATATTTTTGGCGCTTTGGTCGAGCTTCATCACCTAATTTTTTCTTACGGAATGCTTCATACTCTGTGTAGTTACCGTCGAAGAACTCAGGGCCTTCATCTTCAAAAGCAAGAATATGCGTTGCAATACGGTCTAAGAACCAACGGTCATGCGACACAACCATTACTGTACCAGGGAAAACTAAAATAGCGTCCTCTAGTGCACGTAATGTTTCAACATCAAGGTCATTTGATGGTTCATCGAGTAAGATAACGTTTGCACCTTGCTGAAGAATTTTTGCAAGTTGTAAACGGTTACGCTCACCACCAGAAAGCTCACCTACACGTTTTTGCTGGTCTGAACCTTTAAAGTTGAAGCGGCCAATATATGCACGAGAAGCAATTTCGTAATCACCTACACGTAAGATATCTAAACCACCTGAAACTTCTTCCCAAACAGTTTTATTATCATCCAAGGTATCGCGAATCTGACCAACATAAGCCACTTTCACAGAGTCACCAACACTTACTGTACCTGTAGATGGCTCTTGCTCACCTGTCATCATACGGAAAAGTGTTGTTTTACCTGCACCATTTGGCCCCACAATACCCACAATCGATGCTGGTGGTACAGAGAAACTTAAGTTTTCGTAAAGTAAACGATCACCAAATGATTTACTGATATTGTTAACTTCTACAACCTTGTTCCCTAAACGAGGGCCAGGTGGAATATAAATTTCTGAAGTTTCATTACGTTCTTGGAATTCTTTAGAGTTTAACTCTTCAAAACGTTCCATACGTGCTTTATTCTTCTTCTGCTGACCTTTAGCATTTGAACGAACCCATTCAAGTTCTTTTTTCAATGCTTTCGCAAAAGATTCTTCTTGCTTATTCTCTTGCTCTAAACGTGCGTTCTTTTGTTCCAACCACGTTGTGTAGTTCCCTTGATAAGGAATACCATGTCCACGGTCAAGTTCTAAGATCCACTCAGCAACGTTATCTAAGAAGTAACGGTCATGGGTAATCGCAACAATTGTCCCTGCAAAGTCTTTTAAGAAACGCTCAAGCCAAGATACAGATTCTGCATCTAAATGGTTTGTCGGTTCATCAAGTAACAACATGTCAGGCTTAGATAAAAGTAAGCGGCAAAGTGCAACACGACGGCGCTCACCACCAGAAAGCTTATTTACATCTGCATCCCATGCAGGTAAACGTAGCGCATCTGCTGCTTGCTCCATTTGGTTGCTTAGGTTATGCGCATCCCAAGCATGAATAATTGATTCAAGCTTTTCTTGCTCTTTTGCAAGTGCATCAAAATCTGCATCTTCAGCAGCATATTCAGCAAATACTTCATCTAAACGTGCTAATGCATCTAGAGGCTCACGTAAACCATCTTCCACGTTACCACGAACATCTTTATTTGGGTCTAAAGGTGGCTCTTGTTCAAGATAGCCAATTTTAATACCAGGCTGTGCACGTGCTTCACCAGAAAAGTCTTTATCTACACCCGCCATAATGCGAAGTAGCGTTGACTTACCCGCACCATTTAAACCAAGTACACCAATTTTTGCACCAGGGAAAAATGATAAAGAGATATCTTTAAGGATTTCGCGCTTAGGCGGAACCATTTTAGATACTCGGTTCATTGTATAGATATATTGGGCCACGCGGACTCCTCAATTAAATAATGTACAGCTAAAAATCTTTGAAACTATTATACCTAAAAGTCTTCAGAAAATAAGGCTCTTGCCTTTTTATTATCATTGCTTGTTAGAGACAATGTAAGTGACCTTATTGTTCAACTTCATTGTGACAAAAGATCGTACCGTTTTCAAATCTGTTTAAAATATTGACAACTCGCAAAATAAGCCAATATTTTTCATATTTCGTCATTATCTTCTGTTTCTTTTTACGATATGCTTTGTTCGTTTTTTGATGAGGTACACTTCATCAAAACCATTATTACACCAAAACACATGCGCCAAGGTATCCTCTTGTGAAAAAAAAGTTAGAACACCTTTTTCAACAACGCGTTCAAGGAAAAACTGCTCTCATTACAGGTGCATCAAGTGGCATTGGTAGAACCATTGCCAAGCGCTTGGCCTCCGCAGGTGCGCATGTCTTATTGGTTGCACGCACAGAAGAAAATTTACGTGAAGTACAGCTAGAAATTGAAAAAGATGGTGGTCAAGCCTCTATTTTTCCATGTGACTTAAATGATATGGATGCTATAGATGCATGTTCTAAAAATATTTTAGCAAATGTCGAACATATTGATATTTTAATTAACAATGCAGGACGCTCTATTCGCCGTGCCGTTGAAGAGTCACTAGATCGCTTTCATGACTTTGAAAGAACCATGCAGCTTAACTACTTTGGTGCAGTACGTTTGGTACTAAACATATTACCGCATATGATTAAACGTCGTGATGGGCATATTATTAATATTAGCTCGATTGGTGTTCTGGCAAATGCCACGCGATTTTCTGCTTATGTTGCATCTAAAGCAGCACTCGATGCTTTTAGCCGCTGCCTCTCTGCAGAAGTTCATGCACATAAAATTGCCATTACTTCCGTGTATATGCCGCTTGTACGCACACCCATGATTGCACCTACAAAACTATATAACTATGTGCCAACCCTTTCTACAGATCAGGCAGCAGACCTTATTGCTCATGCCATTGTGAAGCGTCCAAAGAGTGTCGCAACCAATCTAGGTCGTTTAGCGTCTCTCACTTACTCTATTGTTCCAGATTTAAACAATAAACTCATGTCTATTGGCTTCAACTTATTTCCAAGCTCGAGTGCTTCTATTGGAGAGAAAGAAAAATTAACGCTTATCCAACGTGCTTATGCAAAGATTTTTCCCAATAATCATTAAACAAACATAAAAAAGCCTCCTAATTAGGAGGCTTTTTTATGTGAGTCAGTTATTTTGACCCTTTAATACCTGCTTGTAATAACAATGCACCTAAACCACCAATTTTTTGCTCTTGTGGTTTGTCTTGCTTCGCACGTTTAGGTTGATCTTTACGTGGTTGTGCTGGGCGTTTGTGTTGTGGCTTACGTTGCTCATCTTGCCCCTTATGCTCACGACGTGGTGCACGTTGTGGCTTCGCAGGCGCTTGTGAGCCTTCAGGACGCATACTCAAGTTGACACGCTTACGTTCTGCATCAACTTGAATAATACGCACTTGAACGATTTGACCCGGTTTCACAATCTTTTGCGGATCAGCAACAAATTCATTTGCCAATTCTGAAATATGCACTAAACCATCTTGATGTACGCCAACATCTACAAATGCACCAAAATTAGTTACATTTGTAACAACACCTTCAAGTTCCATACCTTCATGTAGATGCGCAACTTCAGTCACATCTTCACGGAATTTTGCTGTACGGAATTCAGGGCGAGGATCGCGTCCTGGTTTTTCGAGTTCGCTTAAAACATCTTTTACCGTTGGCAAACCAAACTGTTCATTTACAAACTGATCAGCATCAACTTGACGAAGAATTTCGCTGTTACCAATAATATCTTTTATCGTTGTCGATTTTTCAGCAACAATACTTTCAACTAAACCATAAGCTTCTGGGTGAACTGCTGAAGCATCAAGAGGTTGCTCACCATCATGAATACGTAAGAAACCTGCTGCTTGTTCAAAAGTACGCTCGCCTAAACGTGGCACTTGTTTTAATGTTTTACGATCATTAAAACGACCATGCTCTTTACGATACTCAACAATCTGCTGTGCAATCGCTTTATTTAAACCTGCAATATAGCCCAATACCGCAGGAGATGCGGTGTTTACATCAACACCAACCGCATTCACACAATCTTCAACAACAGCATCAAGTGCTTTTGCAAGACCTGCTTGATTGACATCATGTTGGTACTGACCCACACCAATCGACTTAGGATCAATTTTCACAAGTTCAGCTAGAGGGTCTTGTAAACGGCGGGCAATTGAAACAGCACCACGAATTGAAACATCAAGTTCAGGTAGCTCTTGTGAAGCAAGCTCACTTGCAGAGTAAACTGAAGCACCTGCTTCACTGACAGTAACACGTGTCAGTTTAAGGTCACTGTTTTCTGCCATCATTTCAGCAATAACAGTTTCTGTTTCACGACTTGCTGTACCGTTGCCAATGGCAATAAGGTCTACTGCATATTCACGACATAAACGTGCAAGTTCTTCTTTTGCACCTGCTTTATCTTCTTTTGGTGCAAATGGGTAAACGGTGCTATGTGCAACAACATCACCTGATGCATTCACAACAGCAAGTTTAACGCCTGTTCGTACACCCGGATCGACACCTAAAGTACAACGACCACCCGCAGGTGCTGAAAGTAACAAATGACGTAAGTTTTCTGCAAAAACTTGCATTGCTTCAGCTTCTGCTGCAAGACGCTTTTCAGTCAGCAAAGAGTGTTCGATTTGTGGTCTGATTTTACCTAACCAAAATAATTTTGCAGTTTGCTTCAAGAAGTCTTGACGTGCTTGCGGCTGAATACTGTCTAAAGCGTATTCTAATTCAACGCGTGAAAGTGGTGCTTCATCTTCACCATCTACTTTTAGACCCAATACGTTTTCTTGACGACCACGAAGCATTGCAAGTAAACGATGAGAAGGTACTTTATTTAGATTTTCTGAAAATTCAAAATAATCTTTAAATTTCTTACCAACTTCACGCTTTTCATCTGAAGCAACAGCACTTTTTAACACAGCCGTTTTAGCAAAAATTGTTTTTAGCTCAACAGACAATGCAATGTTTTGTGCCCAAGTATCAATAATAATATGTTGAACAGCATCAAGTTGACTTTCTGTATCTGCATAATCTTCATGAGCAAAACCATCAAGCGCAAGCGTTGGCTCTATTTCTTCTTGCAAAATACGATCTGCAATAGGCCCTAAACCTGCTTCTTTTGCCTTGAAAGACTTGCTTGTGCGCTTTGGACGATACGGCGCATAAATTTCTTCTAATGCATTTTTTGTTGTTGCAGTATTTACACGTGTAAGTAAATCATCACTCAATTTATTTTGTTCAGTTAAAGACTGAATGACTTTTTCACGACGCTCGTTTAAATCACGTAAGTAGCTCAAACGTGTGTCCAGCTGACGAAGTTGCGTATCATCCAAGCCTTGCGTCACCTCTTTACGGTAACGTGCAATAAATGGAACACTTGCCCCTTCATCAATTAAACGAATTGCGGCTTCTACTTGGTTCGGACGTGCGGCAAGCTCACTTGCCAACTGCTGAACGAGGTCAGTCATCGTATGGAATCCTACTTAAGGAACATAAACTAAAAGCAGAGATTATAAAGACCATGCTCGTAAAATCTACAGGTAGAAGCAGGAAATTTGAAATTTATCGCAATAAATGTGCACTTATTTTGTTTTTAAATGTATTTATAGGCATGTTTGCCTTGAATCTTGTTACTTTAACAACCATCTAAAGACGTATAATGGAAATCTGTCAAACAAATGATGTCACTGTAGATATTTGTAAAATTAGACAAATTAATACATAGCCAGACGTCGCTTGAAAGCATTATACTCGAATTATCTAATATTAAATAAATGATTAAAAAGGGAGCACTTTATGAGTTTAGTGGTACCTGCTGAAAACACGGAAAATGTTGTAGATACAGACCGTGTTGAACGTATTTTGGTAGTCGATGATGACGTACGCCTTCGCACACTTTTACAACGCTTTTTAGAAGATAAAGGCTTTGTTGTAAAAACAGCACACGATGCAACTCAAATGGATCGCTTACTACAACGTGAGCTATTCTCATTAATTGTTTTAGACTTTATGCTTCCAATGGAAGATGGTTTAAGCATTTGTCGCCGCTTACGTCAGTCAAGCATAGACACTCCTATTATTATGCTTACGGCAAGAGGAAGTGACTCAGACCGCATTGCAGGTTTAGATGCAGGTGCAGATGACTACCTACCAAAACCGTTCAATCCAAATGAGTTACTTGCACGTATTCGTGCCATCTTACGTCGTCAAGTACGTGAAGTGCCGGGTGCACCAAGCCAGCAAATGGAAGTGGTTAGTTTTGGCCCTTGGTCTTTAGACCTTTCAACACGCGCTTTAACACGTGAAGGTCAGGTTGTTACACTCACAACTGGTGAATTTGCTGTGCTCAAAGCACTTGTACAACACCCTCGTGAGCCTCTAACACGCGATAAGCTAATGAACCTTGCAAGAGGTCGTGAATGGGGTGCAATGGAACGTTCTATCGACGTACAAGTTTCACGTTTACGCAGACTTGTTGAAGATAACCCTGCGCGCGCACGTTATATTCAAACGGTTTGGGGTGTTGGTTACGTTTTTGTACCAGATGGTGCAGAATAATTGCCGTCATTATATTCAAAGTACGACTAGGAAACCTCAGTGACACTTGATCCAATAGACCCTAAAGAACTTGTTGACTCATCTGGCTATTACGCCCAAAAGCGTACCAAAATGGAAAAGCTGCTAGATAAAGTTAAACCACGTTCTGCTGCCATGCGTACAACAATTTTGGTTGCATTTGTGGTGTTCTTTAGCCTATTTATGTCGCTTTGGTTTTTCTGGCGAACATTGTATTTGCCTGAAATACAGCAACATGCTCGCTATCTTGCGATTGAACTCGACATCATTAACAATCCAAACTTTAGTATTTCTCATCATGGTAAAGATATAGATGTAGACACATGGCTACATCGGCGCTTAGGTGTTGAATACATTACAGACCCTAAAGAGTACCCTAACGTACAAGAAAAGCTAATCGCTGACTTTATTACCAGCCGTATAGAAAAGCGCCTTGCACAAGAGTTACAAGTTAACCGAGAACAAGTCACCGTTTATTTTAAATTTAAACCATCTCCAACAATTTGGGTGCAAACTCCCGATATGCATGGGCATTGGTTAAAAGAACCACTAACGACTTATGCAGATTACAAACCAGAACTCATTTTTGGTTGGCTATTTGGCATACCTATTCTTGCTTTTATTATTATTCTCACGCTTGTTCGTCAGTTAAATAGACCATTAAAACGTCTACAAAATGCAGCAAACTCATATAGCCAAACAGGCAGTGCACCATACCTCACCACCAACCACGGTCCACTTGAAATTCGGGAAGTAAACCAAGCATTTAACCATATGGTTTACAACTTAGAACAGATTGAAAAAGACCGTAAAATTATGTTGGCAGGTATTTCCCACGACCTAAGAACACCTCTTACTCGAATTCGTCTAACTGCTGAAATGTTGCCAGATGAGTTTTTAAGAGAGGGGCTTGTATACGATGTTGATGATATGGATGCCATTCTAAATCAATTCATTTCGTATATGCGTGATGGTTCTGATGAAGTACTATCAGATACAGATATTAATTGTCTATTACAAGAACTCATCGTTCAATTTAACCCACTTGAAATTATATTTACACCTCAAAATATTCCTATTATCCAAGCACGTAGTTTGTCACTCAAACGCCTTATTGGTAATTTAATTAACAACGCTAAACGCTATGGTGCAGAGCCTATTGAAGTCTCGGCAGAAGTCAATAATAAACAAATTGAAATTAGTATTGCAGATAATGGTGAAGGTGTTCCAAGTGATCAAATTGAAGCACTCATGCAACCATTTGTCCGCGGTAATACTGCACGAACCATTCAAGGTAGTGGTCTAGGATTGGCTATTGTTAAACGCATTGTAGACATTCATCAGGGTAAGCTTACTTTGAGAAACCGCCCAACAGGCGGCTTTGAAGTAATTATTGCTTTACCCATCTCGACAAAAAATACAAAATAGACATATATTATTGTTTTAAATAAATTATTTAAATACTTTAATAAGCATTAATATTTTTAATACTAATATTTATTTTAGATTATTAGACCTTAGACTAAGCTATTAGCAAATACTTATGTAGCAGAGTAGAATCTTTGCTACAGGAAAAAATAATGTTTGAAGGGATCAACATGTCATCTAATTATATTCGTTTTTCAGCACTTCAAGAACGTGTGATTTCAGCCGAAGAAGCAGCTTCCTTTATTCAAGATGGAATGGTCATCGGTATGAGTGGTTTTACTCGAGCAGGTGAAGCAAAAGCAATACCTTTAGCACTTGCAAACCAAGAGAGAAAATCCCCTCTAAAAATCACACTCGTCACCGGTGCAAGTTTAGGTAATGATCTCGATAAAAAACTTACAGAAAAAGGAATACTTGCTCGGCGTATGCCTTTTCAGGTCGACAGCACCTTAAGAAAAGCCATTAATCATGCAGAAGTCATGTTTATTGACCAGCATTTGTCAGAAACTGTCGAACAAATGCGTAACTTCACATTAAAACGTCCTGATATTGCCATTGTTGAAGCTGTTGCAATTTCTGAAGATGGCTTTATTATTCCGACAACATCTGTAGGTAATTCAGCAAGTTTCATCGAGTTAGCAGACAAAATTCTAATTGAAATTAACACCTCAGTGAACCCTGCATTTGAAGGGGCTCATGATGTTTATATTCCAGAAAAACGTCCAAACCGCGCACCTATTCCACTCACCCATGTAGATGATCGCATCGGTACCAAAGGAATTCCTTTTGACTCTGAAAAAGTCCTAGGTATTGTGTTTAATGACTTACCTGACTCACCATCTACAGTGACAGAGCCTGATTTAGAAACGCAAGCCATTGCAGATCATCTTATTCGCTTCTTTGAAAATGAAGTAAAGACAGGTAATTTACCCAAAAATCTTGGTCCCCTACAGGCAGGTATTGGGTCTATTGCAAATGCAGTCCTTACAGGCTTTAAAGATGCGCCATTTGAAGACTTGGTCATGTACTCTGAAGTTCTACAAGACAGCACCTTTGAGCTTATAGATGCAGGGAAAATGACTTTTGCTTCAGGCTGTTCAATTACACTTTCTAAAAAATGTAGTGACCGAGTATTTAACAACTTAGATAAATATAAAGATAAATTCGTCCTACGCCCGCAAGAAATTTCAAACCACCCAGAAATTGTACGTAGACTTGGCATTATTAGTATAAATACCGCTCTCGAATTTGACATCTATGGCAATGTAAATTCAACGCATGTAGGTGGTACAAAAATGATGAACGGTATTGGTGGTTCTGGCGACTTTGCAAGAAACGCGCATTTGGCTATTTTTGTGACCAAATCAATTGCTAAAGGTGGTGCTATTTCTTCCGTTGTACCTATGGTTAGCCATGTCGACCATACAGAACATGACACAGATGTTTTAGTCACAGAACAAGGGCTTGCAGACTTAAGAGGGCTTGCACCAAGAGAACGCGCAAAAGTGATTATTGAAAATTGTGTTCACCCTGACTACAAAGATGCTGTTGCTGACTATTTTGAGCGTGCATGTGCAAAAGGCGGTCATACACCACACTTGCTTAAAGAAGCTATTGAGTGGCATACCAATTTTGAAGAACATGGAACAATGCAACCAAAATCAATCTAATCATGAAAAGCTGCTGTAAAAGGCAGCTTCGATTTTTTAAATACACTTATTTTATGATGTGACAACTTATGTTTATCATTAGACCTATCGAAAATAGAGATATAGATACCGTTGTTGAACTTTGGGAAATCTGTAATATCACTCGGCCATGGAATCATCCTGAAACAGATATTTTTAGAAAAATGAACCAAAAAGATGATCTATTTTTAGTTGCCGAAAAAGATAGTCGAGTAATTGCATCTATTATGGGTGGTTATGATGGTCATCGAGGTTGGATTCATTATCTTGCTGTTCAGCCTGAGTATCAACGCTTAGGTATTGCAACCGCACTCATGCAAAATATAGAAAAACGTTTAATCGCAATTGGCTGCCCCAAAGTACAGCTTATGGTTAGACCTGAAAACACATCTGTGATTCAATTTTACGAAGAATTAGATTTTGAGGAAATTGAAAGCGTCTGCCTTGGCAAACGCCTCATTCAAGACTAAAGCTTAACTCAATAGTTTCTTAGCAGTTTCAATAATCAATTGAATATTCAAACCAATTAATAATGTTGTTGATAAAACCCCTAGTGCAATTGTCAACTTAGAGTTCACAAACTCGCCCATCCACTTTTTATTGGATGTAATCCAAATCAGTGGAATCATAGACACTGGCAACGCAATACTTAAAAATACTTGTGAGTAAATAAGTAGCCCTTCTATCACATCCTCACGATCTCCCCAAAAGTAAATCGCAAGAATGATTGGAAGTGTTGCCAACGCACGCGTAATAAAACGGCGTAGCCATGCGGGCACTTTTAAATGAATAAACCCTTCCATGACAATTTGACCTGTCAGTGTTCCTGTAATGGTGGAATTTTGCCCTGATGCAAGTAATGCAACTGCAAATAAGGTTGCCAATAAACCACTAGCAATACTCCCCACAATCGCAGGATTCTCTAAGGCATGGTAGAGCTGAGAGAAACGTCCAAGCTGCTCAGGGTCATGCCCAAAAAACAGAGATGCACCTAAAATAAGTAATAAACAATTAATCACAAAAGAGAATGTTAACTGTAAATTTGAGTCAAAAATTGAAAACCGAATCGCATCTTTAATTCCCTCTTTTGTTTTACGGTCGTATTGACGGGATTGAACCAAAGAAGAATGTAAATATAGATTGTGCGGCATCACTGTGGCACCCACAATACCCAAAGCAATGAGCAATGCAGAGTCTTGACCCGATAAAGATGCTGTAAATATTTCTTTTTGTGGAATGAATCCACGCACAATATCGCCCATTTGCGGTGATGCAAGCATGACTTCATAAGCAAAAATAAGAAAAATTGTCAAAATAAGCGTAAAAACAAAGGCTTCAATTTTACGTAACCCAAAAGACATACAAAGCAGCAGTAAAAAAACATCCAACAAAGTAATAAGCACACCTAACATGAGGGGCATACCAAAGAGCAAATTCAGGGCAATTGCTGTTCCAATGACTTCAGCAACATCTGTTGCCATAATTGCAAGCTCAGCAATGACCCATAAAATAAAAGACCCTTTTTTACCCGTCAAAGTCCTTGTTGCTTGAGCTAAATCCATGCCCGTCACAATACCAAGCTTGCTACACATTGCTTGTAATAACATTGCGATCAAGCTAGAAAGTAAAATTACTGATAGTAAAAGATACCCATAGAGTGCTCCACCCTGAATTGAGGTAATCCAATTTCCGGGATCCATATATCCTACTGCAACAAGTGCACCTGGCCCTGAAAATGCAAACAGTTTTCGAAAAAAAGAAGCATTTGAGCTGGGTATAGGTACTGTATTATTGACTTCTTGAAGACTTTTAGCCATTTTTTCTCGCATTCTCATCAATACCTTATATATACCCATTAATATATTTGAAAATGATTATCATTTAAATAATATTCTTGTATTTATCGCCTTATATTCGTATGTTTTTAACGATACTGACTATTTATAATTACAATAAACATAAAAAAAGCCCTAGATAATATCTAGGGCTTTTTTGAATATGGTGGCGTGAGGCAGGATCGAACTGCCGACACACGGATTTTCAATCCGTTGCTCTACCTACTGAGCTATCGCGCCGATGTGGTGTATTAAGCCTGAAATCTTAGATTGAGTCAACAAAAATTATTAGTATTTCAAACAATTGAACAATGTTTAGGCAAAAAAAATCCCTGATGGGATCAGGGATTGAAAACACAAATTTTGGTGGCGTGAGGCAGGATCGAACTGCCGACACACGGATTTTCAATCCGTTGCTCTACCTACTGAGCTATCGCGCCAATGTGGTGCGTATTAAACAACTTAACTAGCTAACTGTCAAGACTTTATTTAACTATTTTTCCATGTGCATAGAATTTATGCAAAAACATATCACTTTATGCTATTTAATCAAGACGCTGTAATATTTTATGTATGGCACTACATCCCGGTATAAATATGGTTGCCTTATTATCGAGTCTCTCCATACGACAAACCTCCGAAATCAGCCTTTGGGCAATACCCCTGCCCCGATTTGACGGATGAACAACTATATATTGTAGTTTACTTTCGACCTTTGCAGACTCTATGTTTCTAAAACACCAAATTGACGCAATAATCTTAGTATTAAATTCTGCAGTATATAATAATGTTTGATCACCTATCGCTTCTTTTAACTGTTCTACGGCATCTAAACCACTCATAAACTCAGGACTAGTCATATAAAGTCGTTCAAGTTGGGCTTCAATTTCTTTATTTTCTAAAGAAGAATAGGCATGAATTGTGATAGGCATTGATTAACCCTCCTGAGCAATCTAATATTGCTATAGTAAATACAGCCATTGTTATTAAAACCAGCCATTTATTAAGGAATGTGTCCATGACTCAACGTATCAGTGAAGTAGTGAGAAACACCAACGAAACCAAAATTCGCGTTCGTGTAAACCTCGATGGTACAGGTCAAGGAACATTAAACACTGGCGTTCCTTTTTTAGATCATATGATCGATCAAATCAAGCGACATGGTCTATTTGATATAGATATACATTGTGATGGTGATCTTGAAATTGATGACCACCATACGGTAGAAGACTGCGGCATTACACTTGGACAAGCTTTTGCTCAAGCGCTTGGCGATAAAAAAGGTATCCGTCGCTATGGTCACTTTTATGCGCCACTTGATGAATCTCTTTCTCGTGTTGTAGTAGATATTTCAGGGCGTCCGGGATTATTTATGGACATTCCTTTTACACGTGCACGTATTGGAACATTTGATGTAGATTTGTTCTCAGAGTTCTTCCAAGGATTTGTAAATCATGCATTGATGACACTGCATATTGACAATCTAAAAGGTAAAAATAGCCATCATCAAATTGAAAGTACATTCAAAGCATTTGCACGTGCTTTACGCATGGCATGTGAACAAGACCCACGTGCCGCAGGTACCATTGCATCAACAAAAGGAAGCTTATAAATGACACGTATTGCTCTTCTCGACTATGGTATGGGTAACCTTCACTCTGCTGCAAAGGCTTTAGAGCATGTAGGTGCAAACGTAGATGTAACCAATGATCCAAAACTCATTGCACAAGCCGACAAAATTGTTTTCCCCGGTGTAGGTGCAATGCGTGACTGTATTCTAGGTATGCAAGATGCAGGAATTGATGAAGTCATTAAACATGCTGCTTTTAATAAACCTGTTTTAGCAATTTGTGTAGGTATGCAAGCACTATTACAGCAGTCAGAAGAAAATGGCGGTAGTGATGCGCTTGGTATCTTTGAAGGAACCGTAAAGCGTTTCCCAGATATCGATCAGCTCAAAGTACCGCATATGGGTTGGAATCAAGTTCATCAAAACGAACCTGATCACCCAATGTGGAAAGATATTGCACAAGACTCACGTTTTTATTTTGTACACAGCTTTTATGTTGAACCGAAAGACACTGCCAATGTTGCTGCAACGTGTCATTATGGTTTAGATTTTTGTGCAGCAATTCATAAAGAAAATTTATTTGCGACACAATTTCACCCTGAAAAGAGCCATACGGCAGGCTTACAACTACTCAAAAACTTTGTAGAGTGGAATATCTAAACTCTACCTAAGGGGTCAAAGTTATTTGACCTCTTTTATTTTGTAAAAAACATCACATATAATTAAAAAAACACTTTAGAGATAACAAAAATGACTTCACCTTTTCCAGAAACACCACCACCTTTAGCACCACAACAGCAACCTAGCGTTTTTAGTGCACAAGGCCGTATGGGTAGACTCTCTTTTGCTGCTTGGAATGGTCTAATTTCAATATTTCTTGCTATAGCCATTGGTGCTCTTGCCTTTACCAATAATATTTCTTTGACAGATACCTCACAGTATCCTTTAGTATCTTCAATTATTGTTTTAATTATATATATTGCCTACATTTATTTTTCTTTTGTTTTTACTATAAAACGCGTACATGACTGTAACCAAAGTGGTTGGATGTCTTTACTTAGCTTAATTCCTGTTATTAATTTCTTTTTTTCAATTTACCTTTATTGTGCTGTTGGACACGTTCAAACAAATGATTATGGTATGCCACGTCATACACCTGCGTGGGAAAAAATAGTAGGTTGGCTTTATATTTTAGTTATCCCACTTGTAATTATAGGTGTTGTAGCTGCACTGTTACTTTCACCAGATACAGCAATATCACAGTTTTACCAAAATACCTTTTTTAGTGAAATTTCAAACATGGCATCTTCTACACATTAATGAAGATAAGATGCTAAATTATTTTAACCTATATACGCTTTTTCATAGACAACAACAGATAGTTTGTTAATATCAAACCGTATTTATGACTTTAACTGATAACAAGGTGCGACAGCATGTTAATCATTCCTGCGATTGACCTCAAAGATGGAAAGTGTGTTCGACTCAAACAAGGACGTATGGAAGACGATACCGTTTTTTCTGATGATCCTGTAGCAACAGCAACACATTGGGTAAATGAAGGTGCACGTCGTCTCCATCTTGTTGACTTAAACGGTGCTTTTGCAGGTACACCTATTCATAAAAATGTTGTTGAAGCTATTGCAAAAGAACATCCTGAACTTCCTATTCAAATTGGTGGTGGTATTCGCTCTTTAGAAACCATTGAACACTACTTAGAAGCTGGCGTATCTTTTGCCATTATTGGTACAAAAGCTGCAAAAGAACCTGAATTTGTCGAAGAAGCTTGTAAACGATTTGCTGGACATATTATTGTTGGTATCGATGCAAAAGAAGGCTATGTTGCTACTGATGGTTGGGCAAATGTACTCGATGTAAAAGCAACCGATTTAGCTAAACGCTTTGCTGATGCAGGTGTTTCAAGCATTGTATACACTGATATTGCACGTGATGGCATGATGCAGGGTGTAAACATCGAACAAACTGTTTCTCTTGCAGATTACTGCGGTATCCCTGTTATTGCTTCAGGGGGAGTAACTAACTTAGATGATGTACGTCAGTTAAAAGGTCAGCGTGGTATTTTAGGTGCGATTACAGGTCGTGCAATTTACGAAGGCTCACTCAACTTACGTGAAGCTCAAGTAATTCTCGATGAGAATAAACTCTAAATCTATTCAATAAAAAAGAGGTCTAATGACCTCTTTTTTATTTAGGAAATGGCTTTATTGTCATTCAAAACAATTAACCCTTTTATGGCTCTATAAATAATCCATATCCATGCAATAACCACAACAGCAATCCAAATAACTAGACCTATAGATGTAAATGCAAGATCAGTCCCTTCTAAGGGTTGAGGTATATCATTGGTTGTAAATAGAAATACAAAAAGCGGAACACCGCCCAAAATATTCCATAACAAATACAACCATACCGTACGAATTTGCCAACCAAAATGGCTTTCAAAAATTGTACCTTTTACATCGCTACGCTTTACATAGTTAATAATAAGTGCAACGACTGCTAAAATTCCCGCAGAGAAAATGGCAGCAATATATAAAACATAAAGTACAAACGTGAGTGTTTTATCTGACTTAAATTGTGCATCAAATGACATATGTCCCTCTTCTATTGTTCTAATAAGATGAGCATACCTATAGTAAACAATATATTGAGTATAACCGTACAGAAGAAAATCTTTTTAAATGGTTGCTTTTGTGTTTTATGCCGAAACTTTTGTTGTGCAAACCATGCAAAAGACCAACCACCTAATATAGCAAGAAGATGGAAAGTCAATTCAGGAATACGCTGTAAGCCAAATTGTGCCGCATTTTTATCACGGCGATATGCAAAATAAGTCAGTGCATTTACCAAGATTAACCACAAGAAATAAAAATGTGGCAATTTCCCAACATTTAATAGAATAAAAATAACCAACCAATAGAAAATAATTCCTATAGTCATTTTATCTAAATTCGAGTTTTGCTTAGAAAATGATTCGATCCGCGTATCAAATTTTTTCTGTGTTTGGGATGCTTTTAAATAGATAACATCCTTCGCACGAATACGCCCATCACTATCGACAGCAACAGTGTAATCCAATGCACATCCAACCAAAGGCCGTGGTCCTTTTTTTGCAAAGTCTTGAATATGCAAAAACACCTTATGTTCTTTATGGTGGTCTGACTGAATAAAGCCATAGCCTTTTTCATCAAACCATTCAACCAAACGACCTTGATCTCTTTTCATTTTTACAACTCAGTCACATGTGCTAAACGTTCAACCAGCATTGCATGCATTTGAGCAGGGTCTTTTTGGAAAACATCATCTCCCCCACGCCCTTCTAAACGGTTTAGTCGTGCAACATTTAAACGTAATAACCAAAAACGACATGCCATCATGGCTAAATAGATATTCATACACATTCGTTCATCTTCAGTCAGTGTACGTACCGCTTCATAGGCAGCAAGGTAGGCCGCGACACGTGATTCGTCTAAAGTGACACTTGGATATTGCGTACAAAAGTCATTAATTGTAATCGCAATATCAAACAGCAGCTCATCAAAATTCAATTCAAAGAAATCTAAAATTCCTTGTAAATTATCCCCTTGGAACAATGTGTTATCACGGAAAAGATCTGAGTGAACCCAACCTTGTACACGATTTGGATACTGTTGCTGATATTCAGCAAAAATTTGATAAACACGTTCAAACAATGCAGCATTTTCTACAGACATTTCTTCTTTCTGTAGTGTTTCTCCAATCTCTGTCCAATAGACATGTCCGCGACTATGGCTACGTTCGAGTGGAAAATCTTGTAGTGCAACATGTAACTTTGCCTGTGCTGTCGCAATCTGTTTGACTTGCTCTACAGTTGTAACTTCAGGATGTTCTCCCCAAACACGTGGTGCAATTTGTGCAGGCTTACCTACTAAGTAGTGAATGGCTTTACCACTATGTTCTAATGGTGCAGCAACAGGTACGCCATATTGTTGTAATTGTTTTAAAACAGGGACTAACTCACCCGCACTTTGTTCGGTTTCATTTTCAAAAACCGTTAAAACATATTGCGTCTCATCTTTACAAATAATAAAGTAGTTTGTGTTTTGAATACCACCTTGAATGGGAACAAGTGCAATAACATTTAAACCATAAGCCTGAGCGAACTGCTGGACTTCATCAACATTCAACGGTGTGTAAACAGACATAGAAAACCTGCGTGAAACAAAATAAGCTTGATAGAATACATGAAGTTTATCAAGTTTGTAGCCCTTCACGGGAACTTTATTTATAGACCATCGGACTACCATTATGCTTGCAAAACGAATCATCCCTTGTTTAGACGTAGATAACGGTCGTGTTGTTAAAGGCGTTCAATTCTTAGACATTCGTGATGCAGGTGATCCTGTTGAAGTTGCAAAGCGCTATAACGAACAAGGCGCAGATGAAATTACTTTCCTTGATATTACAGCAACGCATCATGGTAGAGACACAACTTACCGTACTGTAGAACGCATGGCATCTTCTGTATTTGTTCCACTCACTGTAGGTGGTGGTGTACGTAAAGTTGAAGATATCCGCTCACTTTTAAATGCAGGTGCAGATAAAGTCAGTATTAATTCTGCTGCTGTTTTTAACCCTGAGTTTGTACAAGAAGCTTCTTCACGCTTTGGTGCACAATGTATTGTTGCAGCAATTGATGCAAAGAAAGTTGCAGATAACAAGTGGGAAATTTTTACCCATGGCGGTCGTAAAGCAACAGGAATTGATGCCATTGATTGGGTTGTAAAAATGGCAGATTACGGCGCGGGTGAACTACTCATTACAAGTATGGATGCAGATGGTACCAAAGCAGGCTATGACATTGCGCTTATGCGTGCAATTAATGACCGTGTTTCTATTCCAACCATTGCATCGGGCGGTGTAGGTAACTTACAACATTTAGCAGATGGTATTTTACAAGGCGGTGCAGATGCTGTACTTGCTGCAAGTATTTTCCATTTTGGTCAACACACAATTCCCGAAGCAAAAGAATACCTTGCCGCACAAGGGATTGAAATGCGAATTTAAAAATCAAATGCCATAACAATAACTGTTATGGCATTTTTTTAGCGTGTTACTTGACACTCAGTATCTTGCACTTCTTCAATCGAACCTAAATTCATTTCTAACACATTAAATTTTGTTGCAAGCAATATCGCTTCATTATTCTCTACTGAAACCATGGCTAACCCATAATCACCCATTTTCGCCTTTGGCTGTGTTTTTACATACTGCCCTAGCTGTAAAAATGGACTTTGCTGATCCAACTCAGATATCTTAATTTTTTTAGCAATATAGGTATGACCCAACAGTTTATTTGGTAAAACAGACCATTGCTCATAGATATCATTACGGTACTTTTGAAGTTCTGTATAAACATTTTCCTTTAAGCATGATGAATGTATATGCAGTTGGTCTTGAGTCCGACCATGCTGAGAGTTCACAGAAAAAGATAGATACTTCGGATCAATCTCTCTCTTATTTTGCTGATTCAAAATCTGTGCATTAACCCAAGCATCATGAAAATAATTTGGTGTTTGTACATTCAGTAACTGTGCATCTTCAATTCCCGTCACTTTATGTGTAGGGATAATTAGCGTTTGTACAGGTCCTTTAATATCGCGCAATACCACATAGCCTTCTTGTTTGTTTACAACAAGACAGTCACCTTTCACATCTTGGTTTGTGCCACAACGTTCACTCACAATATGCCAAAGTATATTTCGCTTTGACGTCGGTTTAGAAATTTGCTGACACCCGATCAGACTTATACATGCAATACTAAATATTGCACCAACCCATGTTTTATATTGCATCATTTACTCTTTTGTAGGATTCACTTTTATATACTGTTTTTGAATATCTATATCTTGTGCATAGGGACTTGTCCAAAGTTGCGCATATAGCATATCTAGACGCTTTGCCATTCGTTCATCATTCATTACAACTTCTAAATTGCGAGAATGGTCAAAATACCCACCACTCCAATTCGATGTTCCCACCCATGCAGTATGATGATCTATCGTCATATATTTACTATGCACAACACGTGCAAAAGGAATAAAACCCTGTTTACTCTTGGGAATCGTCACAATTTTAATATGAATATTGGGTACAAGTGCCAAACTTTTCAACCATGATAAATCTGGCTCTTTCACATTCCAATCAGCAACCATTAAATTCACTTTAACGCCTCTTGCTGCTGCTGCACGTAAACTGTCATCAATTAATGGGTAAAACTCTCTTTTCCCCTTGGTCTCTGTAAAGCTTAATGGAACATACTGCATCACTTGTATATTTATTTCCGATGCTGCTGTTGCCATCAATTTCGGAAATGCATCTTCTGTTACGTACGTTTCACTCGGCGTCACTTGTGCAGGGCTTGAAAGTAAATATGTACCATCCTTTGGCTTTAACAATGTTTGATGCTGAGAAAAGGTATCAATCGGCTGTTGCTGAGCAAGCTGTGCTTGATTGTGCCAGTCAATATTAAAAATATGCCCAATTTGTTGAACAATTTTAGGTTGATGAATCGCTAAGCCTGTTTCATGGATATGCGCTAGTGCGCGCCAGTCAAAATTTTGACTACCCACAAAAGCATGCTTATCATCTACAATAAAGTATTTTGCATGAATAATTCCATTTTCTATTTTAGAAAAATCCATGATACGTAGTTCTAAATTAGGAATTGCTTTAATTTGTTCAATGGTGGCTGGGTTAGATATACCCACCCCTTTTTGGTCAAGTAAGAATCGGATTTTTACACCACGCTTTCCTGCGTCATACAATCCATTAAGTACCCGATCCAAACTAGAGTTCGGCTGGTTATAAACATAAAATTGTGCAATATCTATGGTCTTTTTTGCAGAAGAAAACATCTCCTCCCACACAGGTGCAGCACTGCGTAAATCATCATTCGGCAATTGTGTTTCTACAGGTGTATTTACAACAAGTTCCATACCCTCAGACTCAAATTGTGCATGGCTCATCTGTGCAATAAGCATAGAAAAAAGACTAAAAAAGCCCAAACGACAGAGTCGTTTGAGCTTTTGTGGTTGATTTAGCTTAAGCATAACGCTTATCACTAACAACTTCTGGCTTTGCCAATTTTTTCTCTTTACTGACTTGAATCAGTAAAATCTTAGAAAGCTCGTTAATTTTTTCCATACGACTTCCTAAGAAGTTATTTGCAATCAATGCAATCAGTGCAATCGCAATGCCTAGTCCTGTAGCATACAGTGCTGTACCCATACCACCCGATACCTTACTTGCATCCGATGTACCCGATGCAGCAAGAGCATGGAATGTATCTACAATACCAAGGATTGTACCCAAAAGACCCAATAAAGGTGCAGCAGTCACAATCGTTTCTAAAATCCAAATCCCTTTATTTAATGCACCCTTACTTTGTATGTATTGTTGCTCAACCATATCTGATTTTTCATTTTCAGAAGAAAAGTGAGCTGTAAGTAATGGTTGAACCAATGCATATGCAGGATTTTTATCCTTTTTCTCGACATGCTGTTCATCAATTTTTGCATCACGTTGTAGCTGATCATTGAGTTTCTTGCTTTGTTTCAATGTCCAAGAAAAATAGATCACTCGTTCAATAAAGATGACAGCCAATAAAACTAAAGAGGCATACATCACGTAAAAAATAAGATTATGGATCAATTCAGCATTCATTTTTAAGTCGCCTTTTTACATTTTTGCAGATAAAGAAATTACAAACGTACGCTCTTCACCAATAATATATTGCGGCGATGAACCTTTAGCTTGTCCGAGAGTTTTAGAGTTTTGTTTTACAGATTGTGTCGATGCTAAGTATTCTTTATCAAACAAGTTGTTTACACCAAAGCTAAGCGTTGCTTCTTTAATAAATTTCTTATCAACGGGTAAATGCACACCTGCCGAGAAGTCAAATACAGTACGGCCTGCGATTTTTTCATCGTTGGTCATATCACCATAAAATGGGCCTGTATAGTTTCCTTTGAAATTCCATGTCCAACGGCTGTCATCGTAGCCAATACCTGCTGTAAGCGCATTCTTAGATGTATTTGGAGACTGTTTACCACTTGTTGGTAAAGCAGCACCTTTAACCATTAAGTTATCTTTTTGCTCAGAATCTGTATAACTATATGATGTATAATAATTTAAGTTATATGGTAGCTTCCCACTCCACTCTAGCTCTAAGCCACGAGCGTCTACCGTTCCACCATTAATCATAATATTGTCGCCAGATATATTTTGCGTAGAAACCTGGCGGTTTTTATAATGCAAATTAAATACTGTCGCACTCACTAGCATTTTTTCTGTTTGGTAGCGCCACCCTAGCTCATTATTTAAACTAATTTCTGGCTTCAGACTTAAAGAATCATCTGCGTTATACAACACATAGTTTTGTGGTGCACGCATGTTTTTTGAGATGTTATAGAAGAATTGATTCTGCTCATTGAGCTGATACTTCGCGCTAAAGTTTGGTAAAAGCTCATTATATTTTGCTTGTTTTTGATATGTCGCTGTTGACAAGCTTCCTCTATTTTCACCTTTACGTTGTACACTCTCCCAAGCCAAACCACCTGCTAACGTTACCTTTGGAGAAACATACCAAGTATCTTGTAGCCAAACACGCTGTGCAGGTGTAGTCGTAAATTGATTACGTCCTTGCACAATATTTCCTTTTGCATCTACAACTTGGTTTGAAGCTGCCCACACATCTGCTGGCACACCATTATTTGCATAGATATATGGCTGTGTTTGTAACTGACGTGCACGCTCATACCAATAACCTGCCGAGATACTATGTTCATCCGTCACATCCCATTTTACTTTTGTAGTAATACCCGGACGCCACGTCGTGGTCATTGATGGTCTATAGTATGGTAGAGATCCTGTTAAATTACTTAAATCATATACATTCGATTTATTGGATGAGTTCGACAAAGTAGTAGATCCAATTGCACCACCACCATTACCCCAATAGTAGTATGGCTGAATCGTTGCTTTCAGGCGGTCGCTTAAAATCAGGTCTTGTGTAAATGAAATATTTAAATTTTCAAATGGGTTACGTGCATATTGATAGTATTGAGATTTCGTTGGATCTGATGAGAAATCAGCTTTATGTCCTGTTGTCCCATCTGAAAGCGCAGCATCATAATTCGCTTTTGTAATCGTTCCATACTGGTAATTATTTTGCTTATTATATTTAATAATTAAGCTACTTGTATTGCCATTATCTGCTTTATAAAAGGCATTTGCTTCAACTTTATTGCCCTCAAGATTACCAAGACCTTTCCACTTATCTGCTTCTGTATGAGATGCAGACAACCATGCACTAAAATTACCCATTTTGCCCGTTTCTAAACGTGCAAAGCTTTTTCTTAAATTATTACTACCAAATTTCTGCTCTACAAATACACCCGCATCACGGTCTGGGCGCTTGGTGACTAGCCCAATGTTACCGCCACTTGAACCAATATGTGGGCCATCTGCTTCAGATGAACCTTGAGTCACAAAAACTTGGCTTACATTTTCAGAATCGCCCAATAAATTTGGATAAACTGCATAGTTGCCTGAGTCATTGAGTGGAATACCATCTGCAGATAAACCAATTTGGTCTGCACCCATGCCACGCATCGTGTAGTTCAAACCGCTAATACCTGTCGAGTCATTACTCGTCATTTGCAGACCGGGAACATTTGCAATTTTATCGAGTGCATTCCCTGCACTTGGATCACTGTTCATCGCTTCTGCTGTAACCACAGAACGTGCTTTCGGCGTATCTTCCTGAACCATTAGGCCACCACCAAGTGACTGACCTTTGACACTGACTGTTCCTACATTCACCGCATTACTTTCGGCATGTGCTGTCACTGACATTAAAATAGATACGATAGAAACAGACAAAAGTTTCTTTTCAAACATTTTCATAAATTATTTCCCTAACGCAGGCAACATCAAGGTGCGCTATAGTTTAATGTGGCAATAAATTTTTTCTGACTTTCCCCTGCAAAAGCTTCTGCAGGAAATGGCTCAACTTGTTTAATATTTTGCAAACTTGATAGAGCTGCTCGGTTCAACAACATACTTTTCGATTTTTCTGAAATTCCTGAGTCTAAAACTTTCCCTGAACGGTCTACCTGTAACCACACCACTACATTTCCTTCAGGACGATCTAATGATGCTTCTCTCCCTGTTGGATAACGCTTTTGTTCTTCAACTGCAGCACGTACTTGTTTTAAATACCCTGCTTCAGCGGTAGGGTTCCCAGCAGCATGTTCAGCAGGAGGGGTTGGCTTTGGTTTTTCTACTACAGGTTCAACTTTTGGCTTTTCTACAACATCTGCTTTAGGTGCTTCAACCTTTGGGGTCTCGGTCTTTTGTGCAACTTCAGGCGTTGGCTTTTCAACCTCTTTTTCAACCTTCGCTTCAGCTTTTGGCTCAACCTTTTTTACTTTTGGTTCAGGTTTTGGCTTAATCGGTTCAGGTTTTGGCTTAGGTTGTTCTACCTTCACTTTTGGTTTTGGTTTGACCTGTTCAATTGCATCTTCAACTAGCACTTCTGGTTCGGGAGCAGGTGCTTCCTCAGGCTGTACTTGAGGCTCAATAACTTTAGGTGTTGGCTCAGGCATCGGTTCTGCTAAAGAAACCTCTATGGTTTTTTCATCATATTTCGGCTGAACTTTTAGCGCATCAGGCTGAGTTAAAAAAAGTAAATATGCCCCCATAAGAACAGCAGGACACCAACTTAAAATATGTCTGTTTTGGTAAACAAAGTATGTACTCATACTTAAGGTTTCCGTGCTGCTAAAGACACAGAGGTAAAACCATCGGCACGTAAACGATCCATGACTTGAACAAGTTGTTCTACAGCAACACCCTTGTCACTATTAATAATAATTGAAAGGTTTTGTCCTTGTTGTTTTTGACCTTTTAGATTCTGCAACAGTTGATCTATTGTTAATTTTTGACCATCGAGCTGAATTGTATCGGGTAATAACGTCACAATTGCTTTAGTTTGTGGTTTTAAAGCTTGAGCTGTTGTCGCTGAAGGGAGCTGTGTTTTCAATCCTTGCGAAGGAATAACATTCAAACTAATTAATACAAAGAAAACCAATAAAAACATCATCACGTCAATCATAGGAATGAGTTCTATATGTGGTTTTGCTTTTTTAGATTCACTCCAACTACGCATGAAATAAATACCTCACCATTCGATTCACGAAATGGTATAGGCAAATTATGACATTTAAGTGATGAATATATTAACATTACATTACTATATTTATTTTATTTTTTTAATTTATAAACAATATCTTATAAATAAGTTTATTTTATTTTTTACACAATTTAACTTTTAAACTTAAAAACAAATTACTTTTTAAAATAATGAATGTAAAAGAAAATATAAATATTTAAATAATAAAGTGAACTGAATTTTAAATATAACCCTTATAAGTTTATAAAATCATTAATTTATAAAATATCCGTATACAGGTTTACTCTTTAGATAAATGTATCTTTATTTTTTACTTTTTATTTTGATTGGTTATTTTTTAGCTTGACGTTTAGTATAAATAATATAGAATAGCCCCACGTTGCCGACATAGCTCAGTTGGTAGAGCAACTGACTTGTAATCAGTAGGTCCTCAGTTCGAATCCGAGTGTCGGCACCAACGAATTTTAAAAATCCTCTCATTTATTGAGAGGATTTTTTTATGCCTACTCTTCTAGATTGAGTTTCTCTGAAATTTCAGACCATGGAACATATTTAAAGTTTTGATGGTCTTCAGGCATAACCTTATGCCCATCTTGAACAACTAACATTCCTTTTTCCCAAACCCCGCCCAAATTATGACTCGTGACATCTAAACCATCCGTTTCAGATACAGCATCTATTTGCTCTACTGAGTTCATGACAATTTTAAAACTACCACGATAACGATACGGTGCATGTGCTTCCATCACGGCATAACTGTTATTGCCTTGGCTTGATACAACCAAATAACTTTGTTTTTTCCCATGGTACAGCCCCATACCTTCAATATCATCTTGAATTTGATTTTTCCCAACAGTCGCAACCTCTTGCAAATTACTATTATTTTGCAAAAGACTTTTTTGCCAAACTGCACGGTCTTCTTCACCAAGAAAAATTTGGTCATTTTTATCATCAACCACACAACCCTCAGGTTGAGTTTTTACAGAAAACTTTTGTATTTCTTTAGCATTTACTTTGTTTTTTAAGGCACTTAAATGGTATTGAATAAATGTTCCATCTTTATCATTGGGAATTGCATAAATATCACCTTGTTTATTTTGATATAAACATAAACCATAAATGTCTTTAAGTGATGTCTGTGCTTGGCCAATTTCTGAAACATGCCCTGTTTTCTTCTCAATCGCAAATAAATGCAGACTATTATGATCTCTATTTGTTGCAACAGCCAAGTCTACACGTTGTCCATCCCAATTAAAGTTTGGTCGAATATCCACATTATTGAGTCGCCCAACTGCTAAATATTGCTGCTCATTGCCATCCAAACTATAAACCTGTAATCCACCTTGTTTATCTGTACCTAATATTCTTGAGGCTGTTGGTATTTCTTCGTTATACCAAATGGCAGGATCATCAGCAGCATCACCTACATTAGGTACAGGTGTAGTTTGAACTTTTGCCTGAACAAATTGAAAGTGTTCATCTTTTTTCTTATCCTGATGAGCGGTTGTGTATGGCAACGATGCTATTTTCAATTTGTGATTATCATTTAATAATAGCTGTACTTTTTCCCCTTCTCTTTTTGCACTTAACTGCTCAGGTTTCTTTAATTCAGCTGTATTTAACTGATCGGAAATCTGCCAGTTTTTTCCATCATGAATATACTTATAAATAAAAGGTTGCTGCGTATCTACTACAAATAGCATATTATCTACTTGAGTAAATGCTCCAGGACTTCCCTCTATATGACCATAAGGTTTCACCATATCAACAATTTTTCTTTTAAAAGGTTGTTCAGCATCTGTTAAATACTCCCAAATACCAATTCCCTCTTCATTAATAAGCAATCGCTCCTGCTGATCTTCTACAACACAAGATTTACTACCTATTGGTATATTCAGATTTCTTACAAGCTGCATTGGCTGTTTTGCATTAGGAGTAGTATTTACTGCCCATTGCTGTGCTGAACCTTGCCCACCAATCACAAATGAATAAAGCTGCTGACTTTGATCTTGATACAAACAAACTGCAATCTTAAATTTTGTTTTTTCTAATAAAATAGAGGGCTGCCACTGTTTTGACTTCATATCAAAAATCAAAAGCGTTGGACGCTGTTGCTTTAAATCGACACTCTGTATAAATAGCAAATTATCTTTAATACGATAATCAATATCCCCAAAAGCACCATCAATAGACTGTAAAACATGATTTTGTCTGTTTAAAATCTGCAACCCTTGTGTCTTACTGGTTTGTATAAGATGTGCCTCTGACCAGTAAGGAATTGATAAAAGCTTGGCAGACTGTACTTTAAATACATCCTTAGTTCCATTAATAGAAATAGATTCAAACTGAATAGTCCCATCTTTAGATATAACTGACTTTTCAGGTACAGGCATCGTCTTTTGACCACACCCCATTAAACCCAATAAAACAATACTGACAAAACAAGTTTTTTTCAAAAAAATAATATTCATTATTTAAACCCTAATTACGCATAAAATTGAAGGCATCCATGCCCTTTAAGTTAGAAATTGGTATAGGTGATCCCTAACTTATAGGTTGGACCATACGTTTCATATTGCGCATTCAATGCTTTATTACCCGTATATGCATAATATTTTTCATTTGTAATATTTGCGACATCAAACTTCAATTTAAGATTTTTAGTCATATTAAAATAACTGCTAAAGTCGACAAATAATTGACGATCATTATAAATATCTAAATTTGGTTGATTTACAGCAGCAAGTTCATACAGCGCTGGTGTTTTATAATTTGCTGAGAACTTTAATCCTAAATGCTCGCCTTCCCAACCTAACATTGCATTGCCTACAAACTTGGCTTGGCTTGGGAAAGATGTTGTACGCTGGCTTCCCATTTCTTTAATTTTCTCATCTGAATGGCTAATAGTTGTGTTTATCCCCCAAATAAGACCATTCCATGGCGCACTTAAGCCATCCATTTTTTGAGAGTAAGCAAACTCTAAACCATACAAATTGGCATGTTCACCATTTTTATAGGTTTCTGCCTCTTCAAAATCACGCCAGACACCTTGCCCTGCAACATCCGTTTTATAAATAAAATTATTTATTTTTTTATAGAAAATATTTGCTGAGATTGTACCTGCTGTTCCAAAATAACGTTCAATGCTTAAATCTAGGTTGTGCGATGTAAGTGGCTTTAATTGTGGATTTCCAAATTCTGCTTCAAGCATATCGACTTTCATACCCGGTGAAGACTGAGCAAATGTTGGTCGAACTACTGTATTGGTATATGCCGCTCGTAAAAGCGTCTGCTTATCTATTTCATAACGTAAACTAAGGTTTGGTAACCAATGGCTGTAGCGTTGTTTTGCTGTTGTTGGGCTAACGTCACCATCTTTATATGCAAAACCATTGGCAGATTTATGCGTATCCTCAAAACGTAAACCTGCAATAATTCTCCAATCATGAATATCTATACTATTCATGAAATAAGCAGCATTAATATCTTCTCTACTCTTAAAGTCATTCACAACAGAAAGCTGACGGTCAATATTTTGATCTGAATTTAATCCTTTTAAGCGATCTTCAACATTACCCGTATTAATGAAAGGGCCAAACTGACCTAAGCTATAATCAGCATTTCCGTAAAAATCGGCACCGCCTTTTAACTTTTTATAGCTCCATGCATTTTCATCATTTGTTTTTTCTCTTTGGCTAACTTTTGCACCAAATTTAAACTGACTTGAATAGTTGTAAATACTGTAATCACGAGTAAAATCAAGTTTAATATTCTTTTCTTTATCTCTTGAAGATTCTTCTTTTTCCTTAATACTATTTAATGCAAAGCTCTTAGGATCATATAAAGAAGCATCTGCAGAAAATACTGGCTTCACCGTATCTTGATAACTTAGATTTTTAAACTTGCCTGTATACTCTGCTGCTGAAATACCACGAGGATCTTTCTCTTCTGCTTGACTATAAGCAATCTGCCCTTCAGCAACCCATAAACCAAGTTGTTGCTTACCACCAAAAACATACGATTGAATATTCTGCGCTTCTTCACGTGATTTTAGTGCTCGCGTTGCTTTTCCTGAACAAATCGCATTGGCTAAACATGAATTATCAAACTTTGCATTTAATGCATTTCTCGTTTCTGTATCTACAAAACGACTATATAAAGTTCTTAAGTAATATTGGCTAGACTCATTACGCCAATCAAAGTTTAAACCTGCGCCAAGACGCTCTCGTTGAATATCATAATAACGCATCGATATTTTATCTAATGCCTGTCCATTCCAAGCACCACCGGTTTCAACATTATCTGAACCAAATTTTCGATTTTGATAACTCAGTGCTGCTGCAAACCCAAAATTGTCTTCACCACCGAATATGTTAAAACGATTGCTAATTGCCCCTGAAAATTTAGGGCTATATTTATTTCTTAAATCATTATAAGCACCTTCTGCTGAGCCTGTATAAAACAATCCTTTATGGTCAAATGCAGAGAGGCTATTGACCTGAACAGTACCACCGAGTGAGTTGGCATCTAAGTCAGGTGTAAGCGTTTTAATTACAGCTAAAGACTGTACAAGCTCAGAAGGAAGAACATCTAAAGCAACTCCTCTACGCTTTGCTTCTGGTGCTGGCACTAACGTACCATTTATGGTTACTGCGTTTAAATCTGCATCTAAACCACGTACTGAAACAAATCGTCCTTCGCCTTGGTCACGCTCAATAGATACACCAGGCAAACGCTGTAATGCTTCTGCTGCATTATCATCTGGAAGTTGCCCAATAGCATCGGCATGTACAACACTACTAATTGAATCTGAAGCTTTCTGCTCACGAAGTGCAGCATTCATACTTGCTGCTTGTCCAACCCCAACTACCTCAATTGTACCAAGTGACTGTGCATCTGCGCTTTGTGCATATACATTGGACACCGCTGCCATTGCTAAAATAAGTGCACTTGGTTTTAATAAAATACGTACTGTATTATTTCTTTTTTTCACCACAATGTTCCCAAAAAATCAAAGATTTATTGGCAAGAACAATAGTAATTAACTATGAATAATATATGACATCATATTATTTATATATTTAATTTAACCTATTAAAACACAGAATTGAGCTCATTTGACCCCCAAAAAATAAATCAAAATCTAGGGTATTCATACCTTTTATCACTCTAATTAATGTTTTTTTAAATATTCATTATTATTTAAAAATATATAATGAACTTATTTGACTCAGTAGTCATGCCATCGAATTGTCACAAAAAAATGCTTATCTAGTGAAATTTTGAATACTCACTCATATATTTATATGGATACCTATTTTAGAAAGCCTTTATCTTATCTTTACTTCATTCTATTTATTTTTTGCACTATAGGATTTGGACTTTTTATCTATTTTGGCACCGCAAAACCACTCACCGAGTGGAACTGGATCGATATTTTAGGTGAAGGTCTTTCAACTATTTTTGTTGGTATTTGGCTAAGCTATTTAGTAAAAAGTCGACCATCAGGTCATATTACCTACTACATGTTCATCGGATTATCTTTTCTATTCTTTCATCTATGGATTGATACATTAGATGAATTTATTCGACTACCTAAATCTTCAGTTTTACATTCAGTATTAGAATCTGTTCCATTTCCAATTGGTATAATTATTTTAACCTATGGTATTTTTCATTGGCACAAAGAGCAAACTCTTATTTCTAAGCATATGATGAAACGTGAATGGAACTTTAGAGACTATCGTCTTTTCGATCTACTTACACCGCTTGCAAATGCACATTATTTTAAAATTCAACTTGAAGAACACATTCAATATAAAAACTTAGATCAAACACATGCTGTTCTAATTAATCTTACTGCCTTCAACGAGGTAAATAAAAACTATGGATTCAAAGAAGGTTCATCTGTTCTAAAATACATCTCTCAGGTCATTCTGTTAAATATTCGTCCTTGCGATTTAGTATGTAGGCTTGCTGGAGACCGTTTTGTTATCTTACTTCCTAAAACATCTAGACAACAGGCAAATCATATTGCGCAAAAAGTAATTCAAGCAATTCAATACTCACAATACTACGGCACAAAAAATACTACGCCTATTCCAATTAATGCAGAATATGTCCTGACTGACTTAAATCATGATAGTCCACAAAAACTATTAATTTCCCTCCAACAGCAATTAGAACTGGCCAAAAGGAGTTCAGCTCATTCCGTAGAGGTGACACCATGAGTTATGAAATTGATCATGAAGTCATCCCTGCACACCACCAACTTTCACTACTTATTGATCTTGCTGAGCAACATGGTATAGACCATCACCAACTTTTAAATGGCAGTCGTGTTTTTTTAGAAGATATTCTATTAGGCAATAAGCTAATTTCACAACTTCAACTCTATAAAATTGCTCATAATGCTTCATTAACAGGACAGCACTTACAATTTTTATTTGGCAAGGAGTGTTTCACCACTCCACTCAATCATGCAATTTCTTCACTTTTATATGCTAAAAATTTTGAAGAAGTACTCTCTCGCTTAACTGAACTCCATATTCTCATTTGTCCGTGGCTAACGCCTAAAGTTATGCGAACCAATGACCAGATCACTATTTACTGGTTAAACAGTAAGCCTATAGAGCAACTTTATTTTGTTGAAATGACAATGAGTGCAATTACTGCTCTATCTAAACACTTATTTCAAGAAAAACTTCCATGGAAATATGAATTTAGTACCACTGAGCCTCAATATATAGAACAATATTTAGGATATTTTGGTAGTCAACTCTCATTTAACTGCCCAATTCATTGTATGAAATTATCCTCTGAATATTTACAACAACCTCTCAAACAATATTCAGCAACTATGTCTTCAGTCCACTACGCACAGGCACAACACTATATTCAAAACCATAATTTACAAAAAAGCTTCTTAGAACACATCAATCTGTACCTTACTGAACATATTCAAGAAAATATCTCTCTTGAGAGTATGGCTCATGCTTTTTCAGTCAGTCCTGCAACACTAAAACGACGTCTTAAAAAACATTTAACACATTTCCAAGCGCAACGAGATCAAAGCCGACTACATACCGCATTAAAACTTCGTTATGTAGATCATTTTAATACAGAACAAATCGCAAATTACCTTGCGATTCATGACCGCAATAATTTTCGACGAGCATTTAAGCGTTGGACATATTATTCTTTAATTTAAACCATAACATTTTGATGTTGCGACATTCTGATCTGTTTCTGGGTTAGCAGGATAAATAAAACAGAGTAAGAATTTCTTTCCTTGCTGTAATGTAAATATTGGTCCACGCTCACCCATCTGTGTATTGATAATCTTAGCGCCATGATTTAAAAAATCAGTCATCGATTTTTGTTGACCACTTAAAGTAGTCGGATACTCAAGTGCATTTCCAACAACTTTTGCACCTGTTTCAGGTGGCCAAGAGGTTGCTGCGAAACCAGTCTGTAACCCTAAACACATCACAGCAAAGCATAAAACTCGTTTATTCAACATTTTTTAATACACCTATTTTTTCAAAATATTTAAAGCTCTTTATATAGAATTAGCCCCATTCTTACGAGAAACTCTACAATAAAACAGCAAAATACACCGATAATTTAACGTTTAAGATTTACTGCTCCCACTTAAAAATATATTCCAAAAAATAACCAATATGCTATAAGTTTAATAAAAGATAAAATTAAAATCATATAGAAAAAGGAATCCTCTATGACACCAAAAGATATTTTTTTGGCAATCATCATTATTTTTGCATGGGGATTCAACTTTGTTATTATCAAACTTGGTGTTCATGATATTCCACCTTTTTTATTAGGTGCATTACGTTTTATATGTGTGGCCTTTCCTGCAATTTTATTTATTCCACGCCCAAAAATACCACTACACCTCATCGCATTTTATGGACTTACACTCTGTTTTGGGCAATTTGCATTGCTTTTTTTAGCCATTCATCTTGGTATGCCAGCAGGTGTAGCTTCATTAGTTCTACAGTCACAAGCATTTTTTACTATTTTACTCAGTTATCTGTTTTTAAAAGAAGCTATAAAACTGCCACAAATAATAGGTATGTGTGTTGCTTTACTTGGTTTAGTTACATTGGCATCTAGTCAATATATGCAACATACACAAACGATCATTCCTATTTTTCCATTCTTTCTTGTTTTAACTGCAAGCTTTTCATGGGCTATGGGTAATATTTGCAATAAAATTATTCTCAAAACAGGTCAAACAAACACGCTTTCATTGGTTACATGGGGTGGTCTGTTTCCAATTATTCCGTTCCTGCTCTGCTCATTTATATTTGAAGGAAAAGCACAAATCTTACATAGCCTTAGTCATTTTTCAGTCAAAGACCTCATTATTGTGCTTTACCTTTCAATGATTTCATCTTTAATTGGCTATAGTTTATGGGGATACCTACTAAATAAATATGAAACGTGGAAAGTTGCCCCACTTACGCTACTTGTACCCATCATCGGCTTATTTTCTGCTTTTATATTCTTACATGAAGTGCTTTCAATACAACAACTCATCGGCACTTTTATTGTTATCTTTGGGCTTTGTATCAATGTATTTGGCAGTCGTATTCTTCAAAAGTTTAAGGCAATCTATGGCTAACCACTTGCACATAGCCCACAATTCCCGCTTTAAAAAGTTGATGGCATAACTTTGCTGTCAATTTAATTTTAAGTCCATCTATACCATAAATCGCATGATTTTCATGCTCTCTATGCTGAATATAACTTGAGAATCCACCAAACACAGGTTCAGTCAGTATTTTAATATTTGTATGATGCCAACCAGCGTTTTTAAGGACTTGGCAAAGCTGAGTTTGACTATATAACGCATTGATCTGAATATCTGCAAGAGCAAGTAAATATTGATACTTCTTTCTTTGCACAAAAGATAGTTTTTCCCACTGTGCTGTAACAGTTAAATAATGAAAACCTAAACGCGTTTTTTTATGTGCATTTACTGAAATTGAATTTAAAAATTGAGGTAGTGAGTGATGATATAAAGCATCTATACATAGAATAACATCATGTTTTAAATTCAAAGAAAGTGCTTTTAAATTTAAAAATGAACCTTGATAAAACTTCACGGTATTCAAACAATCTTGTGTTTTTAAATAACTTAAACAGCCTGTTTGTAACTCAACGGCGCTTATCTGCCGAACTGCATATTGCTCTTGCCATAAATTTAAACTTGCTCCCCAACCACACCCCAAATCTAATACTGCATCATCGCTTTTTAAAGCCAATGCTTCAGCCAAAGATATTGCTAAATTTTGACATGCTTCAGGATAAGTGACATGGGGCGTATGCCATAGACCTAAATTCGTCCATGGTAAAGCTGTATCATCTCCCAACATAGATGCATTAATAGCATACTTATGTTGAGGGATTTTTGTTTTTTGGCGCTGCATTATTACAATTCAGCGAGCTTAGTAACCTAACTCAGGTGCAACTTCTACTTTTGGTTTTAAACCTACAAAAGGTAAAGGTGCGCCCAAGTTTTTAGCAATTTGCATTGCAGATGTCACCGCAGACTCTAAAATTGGTAAACCATCACAAGACCATGAACCACAGAAATAAACTTTGCGATCGACTGCTTTTTGACGGCGTTGTAACTCATTATTTAACTCTACCGTTTGCCAATTCACCACAGCACGACTAAGTTTAACGGTAGATACCACTTTTTTCGGATCGATTGGTGTAACAGGACGCCATGTTTGGAATACCGCTTCCTTTCCAACCAATGTGGGTTCTACGGCATTCATCCATACCGTAAATTGTTGCTTGGTAAATTTACGATCCATCATATAACTTAAAACAGACCAATCTTTACGGCGAGGAGGCATCACACTTGAATCTGTATGAATAACTAAGTCACCTTCCTCAAATTTGAACTGCTTCAATAGCTCAATATCTTCAGCAAACTGGTCTTTATCTAAGAAATCTTCAAGCTTATTTGTTGGTGTTGCAACAATTGTACGGTCAAACAGTTGCTTAAAACCTGCCTCATTTTCAACGTAAACTTTTTCGCCTTGAAGCTCAACTTTTGTTACTGCCGAACCACTCTGAATGTCTACACCTTCAATCAGTTTATTTACAAAAGCAGGCGTACCACCTTTTAAACGGAGAAGCTGATCACCATTGGTTAATTGCTGTAAAAACACCAACAATGGTTTTGCAGGCCATTCACCAATCGTTTCAGGGTTACACGTACAAATGGTATAAAGTACAGGCATTACTGCACCATGCCAGAATACTTCTTCAATTTCATTTTTATTAATAAATTCAGTCAGCGTAATATCTTGATGCTTAGACTTAAAAAAACGATAAATCGCGCTTTTAAGCTGTAGCATGCCTTTAACTAATCGAACACCATACTGCTGTAAACCTTTACGGTTATTAATAATTGGAAAATTACCAATAGGCGCGCGAGATGTGGTCAGCCATGTTTCTGTTTTTTCTTCAAATAGCCAACTACAAGACATATAAGTGCGTACTGGGAAAGTATCTATGCCCAAGTGCGTTGCAAGACTCAGCGTGTTTTTCCATAAATACGGATTCATTACACGCAAAGGCACATCAATCATGCCACCATCAAACTCAATTGTGTGACTGTCCATGCCACGACCAGGAAGTGCTTCAAACACGGTTATATTGTGTCCTGCATCTTTTAGAATTCGTGCCGTAGCAAGTCCTGCCATGCCACTACCAATGACTGCAATATCCAATTTCTTATCCATTTTCAAAAAAGTTTTTTTTATTATGCGTGATAATGCCATGAAAAACTTTATTAAAAACTACCATTATTCATTGTTGTGTATGGTTTTCTTAACTCATATCGAGCTGTGCAATCATCAAATGAATACGCTTTCAAAAATAATTTTGCATTTTTATTCGTAGAATAAAATAATTTCAAATACTTAAATATATAATAGGCTATTGAAATCAATAGCCTATTTTATAGCAAGATTATTTAGAACTTAACCTGTAAATGTGCCCAATAGTTACGTCCAATATTATTGATTTGTTCTGTACCAATATTCCCTGCACTTGCAGCACCTAGCTTATTTAAGTGTTCTGTATAGTTACGATTCAAAACATTGTCTATGCCTAATGCCAAACTCATATCAGTGGTGATTTGATATGTTCCATTAATAGACAACACCCCAAAACCTCGACTCGAACCAAGGTCATACCCGACGACATTTCCTTCATTTTCACGATAACGATGCTGTGCATAAACCAAACGCCACAATGCGCCAAGACTATACTTTTCTGTGACATAGTTTAAATTCACACGTGCTTCAAATGGTGCAATTTGCGGCAAAGCCGTACGGTTCGTTGTATTTTCTCCCCAAGCATACATACCGCTCACATCTGCTTGAAGATGGTCTGTAAACGCATAATCCACCCCAAACTCGCCACCTGCAATACGTGCATTTACATTCATAACACTACGATTGGGTGCATAGCGCATCAAAATAAAATCATTCACTTGCCCAACATAAGCAGAAACCCAATGTGACAGCGCACCATGTTTATATTGATATCCTAAATCAATCTGCGTTGTTTTTTCAGGTTTTACACGATTAAAGACATCTTTCAATCCATTGGTTGCCATACTCATAGGCGAAAAGATTTCCCAATAATCTGGCATACGTTGTACATGTCCAATTCCAATATAAGTATTGGTATTCAGCTCAGGATATTGACTTTCTAAACGTAAAAAACCACTCGGTAAAATCGTATTTCGTGTTTGATTGAATGCTTGAGTTTTTGCACGAAAATCTTGTACTTGAACAGCATCAAAACGCGCACCAGATACTATTTTTTGATGATCGGTCAGTTGATATCTTCCCTCTGCAAAAGCACCATAAGACTCAAAAGTCATATCTTTTTGCCTTGGTATACTTGCATAATTCAGCCCGCCACGGCTTGTATGTGTATTATGCTGACTATCTACTCCTGTAAGTACTGTAAACCGATCTGTCCATATGGTCGTGAATTCCAAACGGCTATTTAATGTTTCACGTGCAACATTAGATAACATCTTCATCCCTTTCACAGGACGCATACGGTAGTTATCCATAATGTGATCATTAAAGTTATAATTCACTTGTGCATCAATTTTTTGAATAAACGTATTAATATTCTTTTTTTGAAGATGTAGCCCTAGACTTTCTCGCCCAAACTTGGTGCCATCCATACCACGCCCTGCGTAAGCAGCTTCACCATCGGCTTTTCCTGCTATTGCTTCAATCCATGTATCTTCATCGGGTGTCCAACCTGCCGATATATCTGTATTCCATTTCTCCCAATTTGAATGCACATTATGACCCTGACCATCTTTATAATCATTTGAAACAGAGCGATTTGCATTCACTCTCAAATACTTGGTACTGTCACCCATCGTAAGGTCTAAGTTATGATCCCATCGACCAAATGAACCCACGACTGTACTTGCCTGACCTTCAATATTTTTTCCTTCAGGCAAATGTACAGCATCTCGCTCAAACATCACCGTCGCTGCGGAACCGGGATTGGCAAATCGAACTATTTCAGGGCCCTTCACAACTGTAATTTTGTCAAAACTTTCTGGTGAAATATAAGAGGTTGGTGAGTCCATACGCCCACCACATGCACCCAGATTTTCAGAGCCATTGGTAAGCATTTTTATTCTTGAACCAAACATCCCTCTAAATGTCACATCGCTATTGGCTAAACCTGAGCTTTTCACTGCATTAAATCCCATAATGCTTTGTAAATAAGATGCTCCATCAATCGCAGGAATTGGTTGTATAGGTTGTTTTGGGTCTTTAACAACCACTAGCCCATTGGCTTCATTGCCTTTTTCTGCGGTAAGTACAATCGGTACTAAATGATGTGATGTATCCTGCTGTATATCTGCCATACTAGAGCCAGAATAAAGAACAATAGAGATGGCTACAGTCAATCGCTGCATAAAAAAGTTTGCATTTAACATAAATTACTCAAATTTCAGATAAAACAATGCTATAGGCACTTCAAAGCCCATAAAAATTAAATTTTCTGTGGTTTAAGTAAAAAGAGGTGGTGCGCGCCCTTGAGGAATTAAAAAGAGTCGTTGTAGTACAAAATAGATATGCTGAAATGCACGTGCAAATGCCAGTAATCTAATCTTTAAACGATCAAAAACTTCATCTATGCCTAAATCAACAAATGGAATAATATGATTATAAACAGTACAGAAAGGACATTGATGAGATGCATCATGGTGGCTGTTTTGATGTGTTTCTACCATATGCATTGACGTACTCATATGCATATGATGATCAGACATATTGTCACTTTGATCTTGCATTAAAGCAGTTGTGATTTGCTCACAAACAAGTGCAACCTGATATTGCTGAGGCAAAAAAGGCTGTAGAAAAACTGCAAGTTGTAAGATGATTGCTCCGAAAGAGAGAGCTAAACCAGACTTAAACAAGAGCATCACATGAATGAAATAATTGCGAAAATCATAGCATATACTGTCATAATTTATTCATAAAACTTTAACAATTTTCTCTATTTATTGATTTTTTTCATCTCATTTCTCATTGTATAAAATGTAATTATTGATAGAAACAAGGTACCTTATTATAAATAAAGTACCTTGGTTTTTTTCATTCTACATAAAACTAGAACTGATAGTTCATTGTTAAAAAGAGCTCACGCGGATTGCCCGGTGTCACCCAAAGGTCTTTTAAGCTTGAACTATAATATGTTTTATTCAATGCATTATTGAGCGTCATTTGGAAGCGTAATTTTTCATTAACTTGATAATAACCATTCAAATTGACCAAGGTATATGCAGGCAACTCAAAACCATCATCTGCCACATTACCAGAACGTGCAGACACATATTGAATATTACCGCCTATACCAACTTTTTGTGCACCTGATTGCCATACATCATACATTGCGAGTAAGTTTGCAGTATGCTTCGGTGTATTCAATAAGCGTGCTCCCTTATTAATTCCTTGAGAAGCATCACCTTGAGTCACAGCAGCATCTATATATGTATAGGCAAGTTTTACATTTAAAGCATCTGTTGGCTGTGCAGTCAAATCCAACTCTAAACCACGGCTTTTTTCGGCACCAGTCGTGGTCATATATGCACTATTATTCATATCTGTGCGTGCTACATTTTCTTTTTTCACGTGGAACACAGACATGCTTGATGTTAGCTGATCGTTAAACAATTTTGTTTTTAGACCAACTTCATACGTCCATGCTTTTTCAGGGTCAAGTGGTTGGTTTTGAATATTTAACCCCGAATTCAGATGAAAAGACTGCCCTACACCTGCAAAGACAGAAAACTGATCATTGATTAGATAGTTTGTTGCAAACTTAGGACTAAAGTGATTAAAGTCTCTAGAACCTGAAATCTTTTGTGATGACTCACTATAAGACTGCTGATAGACATCAAATCGTCCACCGAGCGTAACAGACCACTGATCGGTAAAATCAAGCATATCTGTAACAGATAAACCTAAATTTTTCTGCTTTTCGCTTGGGCTAAATGTTGGTTTAACATTCGGCAATGCACTGCCATATACAGGATTATAAATATTGACAATATCTACGGAGTTTGCACCTCTGACACGATATCGTTGTAAATTATTTTTAACATCTAAATAACTTGCTGTTGTTCCAATCACAAGTTTATTCGGTATACCCCATGTCTCAAACTGCCCCAATAAGTCATGATTAATTAAATAGCTTGTTGTTTTATAATCACGGTAACGGCGTTCTCTATTTAAGTCACCTTTTGAATTTAAAAGCTGAAATGCCTCAGAAGAAAAACCTGACCAATCATTTTCTTTATAATTAAAAGCGGCTTGGCTTGTCCACTGGTCATTCCATACCTGTTTAACACGTACCTGTTGTAAATAGTCTTTCATGATCATTAAACCATCAGCCTTTTCACCCAAAAAACGACTATTTGGAATAACACCTAATTGTTTATTTTGTGCCAAAACCCCACGATCAAACATGCTTCTTGTAAAAGAATATTCACTGTCATAATCGACTTGTGTGTTATCGGAAGGCTGCCATGTCAGTTGTGGTGCAAAAAATAAGCGGTTATTTTTTACATAGTCACGAAAACTATGGTTATTTTCATAAGCAAGACCAAAGCGATAAGCAACTGTATCAGTTAAAGCATTGGTTGAATCCACTGCCGCACGATATTGGTCATACGACCCACCACGCAGTTGTAAGCTATGCTGTGGCTCAAACTTCGGCTTCTTCGTAATCACATTGAGTGTACCGCCCGGATCACCAGCACCATACATTGCAGCAGCAGGACCTTTTAAAAACTCGATTTGTTCGATATTAACCATGTCTCGTGCCGCACTCATTCCCAAATTCGAATTAATGCCATTACGTAAACTTGAAGCACCTATGGTCTGGTCAGTATTAAAGCCTCGAACTGAATAGTTATCCCATAATCCACCCATTGGATTAAGTGCCGACACACCACTTACTATAGCCAATGTATCATTTACACGTTGTGCATTGGTGTCTTCTAAAACTTTATGACTAACCACATCGACCTTTTGAGATGCTTTCATTGGATCAATTTCAAACTTGGTTGCAACAGATGAGCTTTTACCTACATATGGTGCGACCACACTACCCGATGAAAGCTTAATTGTTGACAATGTTTCAACCGATTTGTCTTCGGCATTAGATATAGGACTGACGAATAAAAGTGCTAAAGGCACAACCCCTAAAGAATACTGTTTCATAGTAAAATAAAAACCCAAAAAAACCGTTATGTTATAACATTATTACACAATCGGTTTTTATTATTTATATTTTTAAAATATAATTTTTAAGAATATAAATAAAGCATAGCCTCTAGAGGTAATATCAGATACGAAAACAACCCTAATGGATTACTCTCATTCGCTATATATTTTTCATTTGTAAATATCTATTTTTCCAAAAATAAAATATGTCATATAAATTTTTAGTTTTTGATCTAGTCATCATTCTATAACAAAGCTGCAACATAATAGCGCCTTTTTTAGATTAGACTCTCTATATAACCACGCAACATGTCTGTTTAATATTTAACCAAATAAAAACATTTAATTATCAATTTTTCAATAAAACACCACCTAGAAATAATAACTTCTACGAATCACCACAGATCAAAAATAAAATATAATATCTATATATAATATATTTTTTAATAACAACTATTTTTAATTTTAATTTATAAATTAGTCACCTATAAAAATAGAAAAAAACATTAAAATGAAAAATCAAACTACTATTAAATGAATCTTAATTTATTTATATTTTTCAACTATATTTATTTTATAAGCAACTGTTTTAAAAAGAGAATTTAATAATATATTTCAAATAATACCGTCATCTAAATGTAATAAATAACTTCTAATTTAAAGTCAGTTTCGTCTAATACCATTCCTATATTTTTATCACCTAAAAATGTATGGGAAATAGAAAGTATCCACTTTGGGGAACATCCATGGCTTACCGTACAAAAAGACTTTTCAAGTCATCATTATTGGCTTTACTTGCACCACTTGCACTTTCTGTATCTGTCGCTCAAGCAGCTGAAATTACAGGTGCAGGATCAACTTTCGTTTATCCAGTATTATCTAAGTGGTCTGCTGCTTACAATACAAAAACTGGAAACAAAGTGAATTATCAGTCTATCGGTTCTGGTGGTGGTATCGCTCAGATTAAAGCAGGTACAGTTACTTTCGGTGCCTCAGATATGCCATTAACACCACAAGAGTTAAATACTGCGGGCTTAAAACAGTTCCCAGTAATTGTTGGTGGTGTTGTTCCTGTTGTAAACATTGATGGTATTGCACCAGGTTCATTACATTTAACAGGTGCCGTGCTTGCAGATATCTTCTTGGGTAAAATTACAAAGTGGAATGACCCTGAAGTTCAAAAACTTAACCCAAGCTTGAAATTACCAGATCAACGCGTTTCTGTTGTTCACCGCTCTGATGGTTCAGGTACAACATTTAACTGGGCAAACTACCTTTCAAAAGTAAGCCCAACATGGAAAAGCAAAGCAGGTGAAGGTACTTCAATTTCTTGGCCTACAGGTGTAGGTGGTAAAGGAAACGAAGGCGTTGCTGCATATGTAAAACAAATTAAAGGTTCAATTGGTTACGTTGAGTTAGCTTACGCTTTACAAAACAAAATGAGCTATACAGCACTACAAAACAAAGCTGGTAAGTTCGTACAACCAAGTACAGCATCATTCCAAGCAGCAGCAGCTGGTACAAATTGGAACCAAAACCCTGACTTCTACAACATTATTACAAATGCACCAGGCGAAAACTCTTGGCCAATTACTGCAACAACATTTGTAATTATGCACAAAGTACCAAAATCTGCGAATGAAAGCCGTGAAGCGCTTAACTTCTTTAAATGGTCTCTAGAAAACGGCCAAGCAGATGCGAAAGCACTTGACTATATTCCTTTACCAAGCAACTTAGTGAAGGAAATTGAAGGTTATTGGTCTAAGAACATCAAGTAATCCATGTTTGTTATCTCCCCAAATCCAACAAAGCAATTTTGTTGGATTTATTTCTTTTAAAAATGAAGCTCTTCGATGATGAAACAAAATAGTAATTCTGATTTTAAAGATCAACGTAACGATAAACTCTTTCATTATACCGTCAAAAGCTGCGCTGTTTTTGTTCTTCTCATTATGCTGGCTGCTTCTTTCTCAATGATTTGGGGAGGTAAAGAGGCATTTCAAACATTTGGTAGTTCATTTGTTTGGAGCAGTGCATGGGATCCTGTAACAAAGCAATTCGGCGCACTTGTTCCTATTTATGGAACATTGGTCACATCATGTATTGCCATGCTTATTGCGGTACCTGTAAGTTTTGGTATTGCTATTTTTATTACTAACCTTGCTCCCAACTGGTTAAAAACACCAATCTCAACTGCAATTGAGCTATTGGCCGGTATTCCTTCTATTATTTATGGTATGTGGGGACTTTTTGTTTTCGTACCATTTATGGCAGACCATGTTTACCCTTGGGTAGATGAACACATGGGTGCTCTTCCCCTAATTGGTCAACTTTTTCAAGGCCCGCCTATTGGCTTAGGTATGCTTACCGCAGGCATTGTACTTAGTATTATGATCATTCCTTTTGTTTCATCAATTATGCGTGAAGTATTTTCAACTGTACCAACACCGCTTATTGAATCAGCTTATGCTGTCGGAAATACTACATGGGAAGTCATTTGGGATATCGTTTTACCTTATACAAGATCATCTGTACTCGGTGGTATTTTCCTCGGTCTTGGTCGCGCACTAGGTGAAACAATGGCCGTTACCTTTGTACTTGGTAATGCACACCAACTCAGTATTTCTTTACTACAACCGGGCAACTCTATTTCAGCAACTATTGCCAATGAGTTTACAGAAGCAGATTCAAGCTTATATCTTTCATCGCTTCTTGCTTTAGGTTTTATCCTATTTGTCGTTACATTTATTGTGCTTGCTTTAGCACGATTCATGCTCGGCCGCCTAGCACGTCGTGAAGGAGCATAATCATGTCAAATATGCTTTGGAAAACTCGCCAAATTAAGAATGTTCTTGCAAAAGTATTCTCTCTCACAACGGCTGTAATTGGTTTATTTTGGTTAGTTTGGATTTTATGGACAACACTAACCAATGGTCTACCTGCAATAAATATGCACCTCATTACTGCAATGACTCCTCCACCTGGCGAATCAGGCGGGATGCTCAACGCAATTGTAGGTAGTATTATTATGAGTACAATTGCAATCTTAGTGGGTACACCTATTGGTATTGCAGCAGGTACTTATCTATCTGAATATGCAAGAGAAACTAAGCTTGGTTTCTGTGTGCGTTTCATTAATGACATTTTACTTTCTGCACCATCTATTGTTATTGGCTTATTCGTATATGAAGTTATGGTGAGACGTATGGGGCACTTCTCTGCTTTAGCAGGGTCAGTCTCGCTTGCATTCTTAGTACTGCCTGTTGTTGTGCGTACAACCGATGAAATGCTACAACTTGTACCAAATACAATGCGTGAAGCAGCACAAGCACTAGGTATTCCTCGTTGGAAAATCGTAAACCAAGTTTTATATCGTGCTGCGATGTCAGGTATCATCACAGGTATACTTCTTGCGCTTGCACGTATCTTGGGTGAAACAGCACCGCTACTATTTACAGCACTCAATAACCAATACTGGTCAACAGATATCATGCAACCAATGGCAAATGTCCCTGTGGTCATTTTCCAATATGCAATGAGTCCTTATGATGACTGGCATGCACTTGCATGGGCAGGCGCATTGGTTATGACATTATTTGTTCTCATTCTCGGCATCATTTCACGCTCACTCTTAGTGAAAAAGGAGAAATAAGATGGATATCAAAGAAGCAACAACTCCCACTGCAAATGCGAACCATCAGCATATTTCTACTCCTCCACATTCAGATATCATCCTCGATTCTATGAACACGACAAATCCGCATACTGAAAAAGCAAAGCTTGATGTACGTAACCTCAACTTTTATTACGGCGACACTCAAGCACTGAAAAACATTAATATGGTCATTCCTGAAAACCGTGTGACTGCACTTATTGGGCCATCAGGTTGCGGAAAGTCTACTCTATTACGTATTTTTAACCGTATTTATGATATTTACCCAAAGCTACGTGCTGAAGGTGAAATTATTTTTGATGGAAAAAATATCTTAAAAGATCAAATTTCAATTAACCAACTTCGTGCAAAAATTGGGATGGTATTCCAAAAGCCAGTTCCATTCCCAATGACTATTTATGAAAACATTGCTTATGCAATCCGTCATTATGAAAAACTTTCTAAGTCCGAAATGAATGACCGTGTTGAAAAAGCATTGCGTGATGGTGCACTTTGGGATGAAGTTAAAGACAAACTACATAAAAGTGCTTTAGGACTTTCTGGTGGTCAACAACAGCGTTTATGTATTGCGCGTGCTGTGGCACTTAAACCTGAAGTATTATTACTCGATGAGCCAACATCTGCACTTGACCCAATTTCAACTGCAAAAATTGAACAGCTTATTGAAGAACTAAAACAGCAATATTCTGTGCTTATTGTGACGCATAACATGCAACAAGCGGCACGTATTTCTGACTATACTGGGTTTATGTTTATGGGTGAATTGATTGAATTAGATCATTCAAATAACATCTTTACCAACCCACAAAAACAACAAACAGAAGACTATATTACTGGTCGTTTCGGTTAAGTCTCTCTTTTATGGAGTAAGTATCAACTTGCTCCATTTTTTCTCTTCTCTAGCTTATCCTTGGTAAATTCACTGCTTTAAGCTTCCAAGCCAGCCCATCTCTAGCAAAGTGAAAATATACAGGTTCATCCTGATCACCATTTTGTACACAAACAGAAAACTGATTTAATGAGTCATAATGTTTTTCATAAAGAACATCTGTGGTTGTTGGAATTTGTGCCTGAAAGAAAGAAAATTGATGATCAATCACATCACGATTTGTTAAGTAATGTCCCATCATCAGTAATGCTATATTTTGTGGGGTAAGGACTTGCTTAACTAAGTTATAAGTATATGAAGATGCAATCATTGAACCAAGATTTGCAAAGTTATTGTCTCCCGTCCCTTCTCTAGAGAGCTGATACATTAGATCTGTATCTATTTGGCTTTCCATATTTTGTTGTAAATCTGGCAGACTCATACTTTGAAATATTGCATTATAATTCCCCTGCCCAATCGCATGTTGTAACTCATAAAACATCACATACGGTGAAAAATACAAATAACCGAAACACAATAAACAGAACAAAATCGCAATTTTTTTTAGCCTTATTAGAAACACAGTTTCACCTATTGTTTTTTCTTGGCTTTATTAAACTGAGGCAAGCTTAAATTCGACCCAATAGATTGTTTATTTTTTGCTACTCTCACCTACTTATTTATATCTGCGTAAATATAACTTTTGCATTCAAACCTGATAGAACATCAGATGGCATAAATACAAGTTCACCATCAACCAATTTCAAAGCAGCATCAACAATAGATAAACCTAGACCACTACCAACCACTTGGTGTTGTGTATTTTCTAAACGTACAAAGCGTTGTTTTACACGGCTTAAATCATGTTGCCCAATACCTGGACCTGTATCATGAAACTCAACAATCGTTTGATTCGATGTACTATATACTTTAATAATAATTTGACCGAGCCGATTGGTATATTTCACTGCATTATCCAATAAATTTATAAAAATCGTTTCTAAAATTGCTTGAGTTGCAAATACATTTGCCTCACCACTTATCGTATTCATAACACATTGTATTTGAATACTTTTTTCTTTCGCACGTACATCTAATTGGCTCATTGAAGATCTAAGCACACCAATAACATCTATTTTTTCTAAAATATCTACTGCCATTTTATCTTGATGTGCAAGTTTCATTAGCTGATCAACAAGCCTTGTCATGCGTTGTACACTCAACTGAAGGTCATTTAGATTGTCATCATAAAGCTCTGTATGCTGATCAACTTTACTCAATAATTTAATTTGTAAATTAATTGCTGTCAGTGGTGTTCTTAACTCATGTGCAGCATTTGCAACGAATGCTTGTTGTTGTTCTCTTGCTTCTTCAATACGTTTAAATAGATAATTTAACTCATTAATTGCTGGCGTAATTTCTGTTGGCAATTGATGAATATATATCTCAGATAGATCTAAAGGATGACGCTTCGCGAAAGTCTGTTTCAAATCATATAACGGTCTGAGATGACGTCGAATAAGCTTATATAATCCAAAAATTCCAAAAGGAACAAACAACAAATAAGGCAATAACATATTAATTGCCAACTCTTTTGCAAGGCTCACTCGAACATGGTTCAACTGACTAATCTGTATTTGTTTATCGCCTATTGCTTTCGTATAGATAATCAGTGTGCCGCGTTCTGTTTTTGTTTTAGTGAATGAATTTGAATGACTATAAGGCATTAAATAACCATTTGTTAAACCTGATGTATTTAATGCCTTACTATCCACAATATCTATAAAAAAATCTGCTTCTCCATAATGACGTTTTGGATCAAATTTTGAAACTTTTAATGTCTGATTATGTACTTGCAAGAAGTCGGCCATATGCTGCATTTGACCATTAATCACTTCCTGAGATTCTTCAAGTGCAATTCTATATGCAGAAAACCCAAGTACCACCAATAGAAAAACACTGAATACAGATATTGACCATGACATCTGCGTACTTAATGATTTTCGTTTATAAATACGGCGAACTAGGATGCCAAGTGAATACATTGAGCGATTTCTACTCACTTTGGTTAGCACTTCCCATACAATACCCTAGTCCTCTCACTGTACGAATTGTAGTTTTTCCCAATTTAGAACGTAAGTTATGAATATGGACTTCAATCGTATTACTCTGAACGTCATCATTCCAATTATATAATTTTTGTTCGAGCATTTCTCTTGAAAAGATTTGATTTGGATACATCATCAATGGCTCTAAAATTGTCCACTCTTTCATAGAAAGAACAACGGGTTCATTTGCTTTCAATAACCGATGAGTACTTGGATACATCACCAGATCACCTACGGAGAAAGAAACTTCTTGATGACTATAATTGGCACTCCGACGAATAATCACTTCCATACGTGCTAGCAACTCATCAAAATCAAATGGTTTCACAAGATAATCATCTGCACCTAACCTCAAACCCTGAATTTTATCTGTGGTCTGATCTCTAGCACTAATAATGATAATACCCATTTTATTGAGTTCAGCTTTATGACGAATATGCTTAAGAACATCTAGACCCTCTAGCTCAGGAAGCCCTAAATCCAATAAAATTAAATGATATGTCTGCTTAAATAGATAGTCTAAAGCCTCTAGTCCTGTTCGTGCCCAGTCCACCTCATAGTTTTCATGTTTTAAGAGTTGAAAGGTTGTTTTACCAATCATTAAATCATCTTCAACGAACAGAACTTTTAGCACTTATTTTTTCCTAGGAAGTATAAATTGCAAAATATAAAAGCACATAATGCAAATAAAACAATATGCTACTATTTATCATAAGGTGAATATCATAGATATTATTCAACATTATATAATTTGTTATGTTTTTAAATAACTAATCATTTCTTCATATTCAAATAATTTAATAAATATATTTTTAATTAAAAAACAATCACTAAATAAGATAAATGATAGCTAAAACGCTCCTATAATGATCATTTTGTATTCTTATATATAAATCTTAATTCTTCAATTGCATGCTCTAGACCTTTCTCTGCAGCCTTGTAAAACCATGAATAGGCCGTTAAATAACTTTGCTCTGTACCTAAGCCATTTTTATACATCAATCCTAAATTATATTCAGCCTGATCGAAGTCTTGTTTAGCAGCCAAATAAAACCAATAGAATGCTTTTTGATGATTTTTCTGAACACCCAGTCCTGAAACATACATCATTGCAATACTATTTTGTGCCTCTGGTAAATTTTCCTGAGCAGCCTTATAAAACCAATAAAATGCTTTTCGATTACTTTGCTGTATTCCTAAACCTTCTTTATACATCAATCCTAACTGGTATTGTGCTTGGGCAAACTTTTGTATTGCTGCTTTATAAAACCAATGAAATGCTTTTTTATAATCTTGTTGTATACCAATGCCATCACTATACATTGCACCAAGGTTATACTGTGCTTGGTCTAAACCTTTCTCCGCAGCCTTATAGAACCAATGAAATGCTTGCAAATCATTTTGCTCTATATCTATACCATCCCTATAAGAGACAGCTAAGTTATATTGTCCAACTGCATTTTTATTTGAATATTCCTCAAATATATTTTTTTTATTCATGAGCTGTATCCCATGTCATTGTAGATTATTTTTATATTCCTATCCTTAGTCTAAACCAAATAGATACCATCAGTCTCGTTTTCCAAAAATATTTTTTATGCATATAAGTTACTAAAATTACGAGCTAAGTGAATTTTTGTAGCGCCATACATTACTTTTATATTAGGAACAACGCACTATTAATGATTGATATATCCCCTATATCATTTACAACAAATACAAGTCATATATTTACTTAGTTTTTATTTATCAAATTATATTTTAGTTATTCAATATGCCAATAATAAACATATATTAAATACAACTAATATAAATCATAAAAACAGTTTAAACCCATAATTCAAAATTAAATCTATCCCTTATTTATATACAATATCTATTGCATCGACTGAAAAACCGGGGCTTAAAAAATCTTGACCTTGTTGACCACTGATAACGCTAAGTTGTAATTGATTTTCCCCAAGCTTTAAAACATCTTGAGGGATATTAAATATAAACATTGTATTTTTTCCTCTATATGTACCAACCGTTGCAGTTCTTGTTTTCGGTTGCTCACTCATAGGTTGTAATTGACCTTTCCATCCATTTAATACAATAGCGGGACGCCCTCCAAACCAAGCATTCGTAATACCTATACGTAATTGAGAATTTTTAGGAACTTGCTTTAAATTAAAATGCAGCGCTATAGGAGTATTAACACTTTTCCACAAATAAGCAGGAAATTCTCTATCTGACTGTTGTCCAATCCTAAAATCTGTAACATGCCAGTTTTGCATTCTGAAATCACTAGGATGCATCCATGTAAGCTGACCACCATTTAAAAACTCTGTTGGCTTACCATCCCAATATCCTATTCGCCATAGAGCACTATCTTTTTCAGGATCATTTTCATTTTTAAAAGGTAAAAGTGTTGTTACTTTTTCAGGTAAAACTTCAACAGCTTGTGTAGCGACTGCAAGCTCTCCTTTATATAAAGTTGCTATATAATTCCCCGCAATAATATCTTTAATTATTGCATGACCTTGTAAGTCTATATCTCCCCAATACTGTGCTGTCGCATTATTCAGTGCCAAAGTCAGAGGTCTAGAGTCTTTGATGTTATCTACCGTATTGAAGGCAAGTTCTCCACGCTGATCTTTAGCAATATAATGGTCTAAGCCCATTCTTCTTAACCAAGATACATCTAACCCCAAAGGTGGTGCACCATTCGTAAAATAGAGTGTGTATTGATTTAATGTATTCATTCTAAATGGCTCAGTTTGTGCTTCACCATAATTAACAATATATGTGAGCTCCTGATCAGATGCACCTTGCATTTTTAAGCTTCTATAAAAGGGGCCACCTGAGCCACCCTCATTATTGTCTCTGATCATCCAAATACCGACATTCTTTCCCGTTGCACCAAAGTAAATCCAATCTTTTAAACGACTATTCGAGTAGTGTTTTGAATGAATTTCGCCATCTGACATCTCAAAAATATCGTGTGCTTCAACTGTTTTTATATTATTAGTAATCTCTGAACATTGTGCACCATTTGGCAGTTTGTTGTGTGGTACACGTACTACAAAACGAACTAAGTTAGGAATAGGCTCTTCACTAAATGTATCTGCCATAAAAATAGCAGGAACTCCCTGTCTAAATAGATAGTAGTGTTTCAATTTTCCTGCGTTTACAACCACTTTAATATGATTTTTATCTACATAACTTGCTGTTACTGTTGCAGGGTTCTGACTTGCATAGAGCTGATTAAAACCTGAATTAATTTGACTGCCTTTTAATGAATTTTGATATTCAACACCATGGTAGCGCATTGAAGAAATATCACCTGTACCTATATGTGTACCAAGTCGATTATGCTTTTGAACCTCAACAACAAGCCCTGCTCCTGTATTAATTTGATAAAAATCATTGGTTTCTAACAGTTGAAAAGGTGCTTCCTGTTTTATTTTTTCAGGCTCTCCAAACATTTGCATTGATAGTGGTGTACTCACAGCTAAGTCATGACCATCTGAAGCATTTGATGTACACATTTCAGCAGCATTTTGCAATGCAAATGCTTGCGTGTGAACTAAGGCTAGAGTAGCAATCAATATATAATGAAAGCCCTTTTTTTTCAGTTTCAGATCAGGAGAAAATACCATACAAATTGTTCTTTTACAGTAAGTATATTTAGTCTCGTGTATTTACCTTAATTTATGCTTGTCATATGAAATTGAAAAAAAATTTTTATTTATTTTTCACAATTTTATTTTTTATACCCTGTAATATTCTACGGCGGATTAAACCACTTATAGGCCGAATAATATACCAATATACTCTAAAGCGTTTATAGGCTTGACCATCTAAACACAATACTCGTGTTTCAGTCATAAGTTCTGTTTCTTTATCACTAATCTCTTTCAACTCAAAGACTAAAATAAGTTTGGCATAGCTTGGTTTTTTAAATTGATGAAATTCATCTGCATTTGCGATAGCTACCTGACCATAATTAAGCTTCCAAAACTGACCGACTAATCCGTAGACAATTTCATTTTTAGATGCCTCAAGTAATGTAAAGTTATTTAGACCAAAGGCTTCATTATTTGAAGAACTCTGCCCAAATAACTTTAAGACTCTCATTGGAAGCTCCCGTAACATAATCATATAACGGAAAAATTGATCATCTGCGGGGTCATAACTACGCACAGCGAAAAATACATCATCTATAGAGGCTTGAATAACCTTTCGATGAATTTCTTTAAACTGATAATGAGAAAGGTATTGATCTGCTGAACACATAAAGCGTACTTATTTTTATATAAAGAAATCACAATCTAAGCCACCAAGTTATAAAATACAAACCAATTGCTTAGATGTGATTTCCCATCACATACTACTTATTTTGTGTTGCATGCTGTTTATTATGAGAAATAGAAGAAAGGGTTGACCACCCTATAAAGAAAATACCAATAAGTCCTGTCACAACCTCAGAAATATGTAACCCTGTGCTTGCTGAAAGCATAATAAAAGCTAAAGCACCAATGGCATAGTGTGCACCATGTTCTAAATAAATATAGGCATCTAAAGTGCCTTTTTCAACAAGGTATACGGTAAGTGAACGAACAAACATCGCACCTATTGCAAGTCCAATCATAATCGTTACAACATCAGTGGTTACAGCAAATGCACCAAGTACACCATCAAAACTAAAGGAAGCATCTAAAATTTCTAAATATAAAAACCCGCCCATTCCACCTTTTACAATGGTTTTTCCTAGGTCAGCATTGGCATTACTATCAGAGTTTTCTTCCAATAAAGAGCTTACAACTTGCACACCAACATAAACCATAACGCCCCATAGCCCTGCCATAGTTACCGTATGATGAGCAGCACCAGTTACATGCTCACTTAACACCATTAAGCAGGCAATTGCGATAAAAATTGATATCGCAGGTGCTCTTCCTAAATTAGATAAATGTGATTCAATCCATTTAAACCAATGTGTATCTTTATTTTGATCAAAAATAAAATTCAGAAAAACAAGTAAAAGAAACATTCCACCAAATGCCACAATTTCAGCATGATGAAGGGTAAGCTGTTTTGAATATTCAATCGGATTATTTAATGCAAGCTTTGCAACATCTACCATTGCCATATCTGCTGTGAAACCAACAATTAATAATGGAAATAGAAGGCGCATACCAAATACAGCAACAAGTACACCTACTGTGAGAAAAAGCTTTCTCCAAAACGGATTCCAGTGCTTGAGTACAGATGCATTTACAACGGCATTATCAAAAGATAAAGAGATTTCCATGACAGCCAATAACAGAGTAATGGCAAGAACTTTGAACATGCCAGCAAAACCAGCATTTGCACCATGTGTATATCCCCAATATGCAGATACCACAAGACATATCAATGTAAAAAGAAGAGAAAATCGGAAGTGTTTTAACATGATGATGCCCTTTAGCTAGCATAAAACCAACGACTTACCTCCCCTGCTAGCCAAAGTGTTCTAATGCAGAGAGATAAATCAAAGGTCTTGCCAACAAAGGACTCTTGGTCTTTGCTATGATGGCCATGTTTGATAAAACAATTATGTTGACCATCACCCGTTTACCTAATGTAAACAGCGGCTACTCCCCAATGAAGTAGTCCCATTATATTTAATTTTTGGAAGGTGTCAAAATTTAATATCGAATATCAAATTTGATATATTTATAATCTTGCTTAAGAACCTACATACGACCATATTTATATTAAAAAAAAGAGAACCTAATTTTATTAGATTCTCTTCTATAAGCTTTATAAAACTACATCTCCAGTATGTGTCAAAACGGTAGATCATCATCTAAGTCATTTGGTGCAGGCGATGCAGGTTGCTGAGGCTTTTGCATTCCATTCCCTTGACCACCACCATTTTGTCCAGCAAAACCATTAGAGTTATAGCCTGTATTTTGTGGAGCAGCACCTTGGTTTCCATAACCACCACTATTTTGTTGCTGTGGCTGTTGGTTAAAACGCGGCTGTCCATATCCACCTTGGTCACCACCAAAGTTCTGAGCCTGATCACCCATTTGGCGAGAATCTAACATTTGCATTTGATCACCACGGATTTCCGTCGTGTAACGCTCTTGACCATTTTGGTCAGTCCACTGACGTGTACGCAAAGAGCCTTCAATGTATACTTTTGAACCCTTACGCAAATATTGCTGTGCAATTTCACCAAGACGGTTATTTAAAACAATACGGTGCCATTCTGTATTTTCTTTTCTTTCACCTGTATTTTTATCTACCCAGTTTTCACTTGTTGCAATAGAGAACTGAGTAATAGACCCACCATTTGGGAAACTTTTTGTTTCAGGATCACGCCCCAATGTACCGACAAGAATAACTTTATTTACACCACGCATTTCTACTGCTTCCTATATCTTTCTAAGGTTCACTTTATAAGAATTATACCTAAATAACTAGCTCTTTCCCAAACAACTGCGTTAAACGCTGTCGCCCATCTTCATCAATAACCTTCTTATCTAGCTTCACATAAGCAACTTTTTGCTCAGACATGATTACAACTTCTTCAACACCTTTTATTTCTAACAACTCTGTTGTTAAACCCTGTGTTGTCTGTTCCGCACTATCTTCTTCAGGTAACCGTATAATCAAAGATGATAAATAACGAGGTTGTTTTAAACCAAAGCCAATAATACACCAAAGTATAGCTATGGCTGTTAAGATTGCCCAACCTGTCGATGTACTATGTAATGTTAATAACTGCCCACCAAGTGTACCTCCCACAAAAGCACCTAAAAACTGCGCACTTGCATTCACACCCATAGCTGTTGCTTTTGACTGAATTGGAGCAGATTTAGACAACCATGAAGGAAGCAATGCCTCCATGACATTGAATGCAACAAAGAACAGCCCTAAACCAAGCAGTAAAAGATATTTTGATGTTGCTCCAAAGGTTAAAACAACCAACCCTAAAATAACACCAACAATCGCTGTAAGAAAAATTCCACGCATTTTGCGATATTTTTCTGCCAAGATAATACTTGGGAATGAGAAGATGATACCAAGGAGCAATAATGGCAGATACACCAAGCCATGTTTTGCTAAAGGAATACCTGCATACTGAATAAGCTGTGAAGGCACATAAATAAACATTGCTGTGAGCAACAGATGTAACGAGAAAATGGATACATGCAATCGATTTAAATCTGGCATTTGCAGTACTTGTTTAAGCTGATGCAAATAACCCTGCTGAAAATTACGGTGATGACGTGTTGTTTTTGGAACCAAAAGTAACGTAAAGATTGCCAAGACACCCATAATTGCAGTTACCCAGAATAACCCTGAAATACCCACAAGACCTGTCAACCAAGGACCTATACTAAATGCAACAACAAAAGAAAGCCCAATACTCATACCCATCGCAGCCATGGCTTTAGTACGATGCTCTTCACGAGTTACATCTGCAAGCAGTGCCATAACAACAGCCGATACTGCACCACCTCCAGCAATGGCACGACCAATAATCACACCATAAATTGTATGTGACATTGCAGCAACAGCACCACCAATTGCAAAAAGTAATAAGCCTAAAACGACTAAAGGTTTACGGCTAAAACGGTCTGCCCATAAGCTAAATGGAATTTGTAAAATAGATTGAGATAAACCATATACCCCCACTGCTAAACCAATGAGCGCTGGCGTCGCGTATTCATACGATTGTCCCTCCACAGCAAATACAGGAATAATCATAAACAACCCGAGCATACGAAGTGCAAAAATACTACTTAAAGCAAAGGTTGAACGGCGTTCTAAAGCATTCATCATATTCATTCTATCAGTGGGTTATGTCTTTCAGAGGCATTATAAGATGGCACATTGGCTGTCTATATATTTAAAAAAGAGGAAAACATCTACGTTTTCCCCTATATTCTATACAATTTCCTGAAAATTGACTTAATCTAATTTCTAATTGTGTTAATAACTATTTTGAATGTTGTCGGCTATAGCGACGAGAAGCAATGACTGACCAAATAATAAAAGCAATACCAATGAGTCCTGTTGCGACCTCAGGAACATGCATGCCCGCACCTGTCATAAACATAATGACTGCCAATGCACCAATGGCATAATGGGCACCATGCTCTAAATAAATATATGACTCAAGGGTCCCTTTATCTACAAAATAAATGGTAAGTGCACGTACAAACATCGCCCCAATGGCAAGACCTAGCATAATAATGACCACGTCTGTAGTAATTGCGAATGCCCCAATCACACCATCAAAACTAAATGAGGCATCTAGAACTTCTAAATATAAAAATCCACCAATCCCTGCTTTTACAAGACCTGAGCCCGCTTTACTCTCAGTTGCTTCAGATGCATCAATTTCAGGCTCTCCACCAAGCAAATGACCAAGTAGTTGTACACCAACATAAACCACGATACCCCAAATGCCAGACATAACAACAGCAAGTCGAATATCATCTGCAACATAATGAGACATAATTAAAAGCGAAATAAGCGTTATAAATACAGACATTGCAGGCACACCTGCTAAATGTGTAAGCTTTTGCTCTAACCATTGAAACCAATGGGTCTCTTTTCCCTCATCAAAGAAAAAGTTTAAAAACACCAAAAGTAAAAATGCGCCCCCAAAAGCTGAAATCTCAGGATGATGTGCCATTAACCGTGCTGAATATTCAGTAGGATTATTCAAAGCCAATTGAGTCACATCATACATACTCATATCTGCAGTGACAGCAACGATCACGATCGGGAAAACCAAGCGCATACCAAATACGGCAACGATCATCCCAACAGTTAAAAAAAGCATCTTCCAAAAATGATTCCAAGTCCGCAAGATTGATGCATTCACCACGGCATTATCAAATGAAAGAGAAACCTCCATCACTGCAAGCACTGCTGTAATCATGACCGCATTGAGCATGGCTTCTATTCCTGCATTTGGGCCATGAGAATATCCCCAATATGCGGCAACAACTAAGCATACGAATGTAAAAAAAATAGAAACCCGAAAATGCTTCATGAACTGACCTATACATATTAGAAGCCACTCGCTTCCAACATAAAATGAACTGTAATATAGTGAAATAATAATTTAATTATTATACCTTTTTTTAATTTGTCTCGCATAAGATGACTTTGCAAGAATATACACTACACCATAATTTTTTGGATTCACCAATGACATTTACACATCAGTTGTGGCAAAAAAATCTTGAATTATATGGGAAAATTCAAAACCACCCTTTTAATCAAGAACTTGCATCGGGCACATTAAAACCCGAAATTTTTCAGCATTATATTATTCAAGACTCACACTATCTTCTAGCATATGGAAGAGCTCTTGCTGTCGCTGCGGCAAAAGCATTTGAAGCAGATGATGTAATTCAATTTTCAGAAGGTGCAAAAGTTGCAATTATTGTTGAGCGTAGCTTACATAGCGACTTTATGACTCAATTTGGTATTACTAAAGAACAGTTTGAGCAAACACCGCTTACTCTGGCTTGCCATCACTATACATCTTTCCTCACAGCAACAGCATGGTCTGAAAGTTACCCTGTAGTGCTTGCCTCTCTGCTGCCTTGTTTTTGGATTTATGCCGAAATTGGGAAAGAAATTGTGCAGCATAGCCAAGAAAATAATCCGTACCAAGCATGGATTGATACCTATGCAGGGGAAGAATTTAATACGGCTGTGAACAATATTATTGCCACAGTTAACGATGTTGCTGCTCAAGCAGATGAACGAACACTCGAAAAAATGCATCAAGCATATCGTCGTGGTGCTGAATTAGAATGGTTATTCTGGGACAGTGCTTACCATCAACGCCAATGGCTCGGTTTAGATTAAAAGCGAGAAAGCCATTTTTATAAAATGGCTTTCTCTCAAGTTTCTACGCAGAAATGAGGTTGTCAAACCCACCTAATGCACGTGAAAACTCAACTTCAATCAGCTCATAATCTGCAATGGCTTGAAAAGGGTCTTGTTTCAATATATCTTCAATTTGTTCTTTTGCCATCGACTTTACAAGAATAACTCCACCTGTTCTCGGTACTTTTCTACCTGCGGCAATAAAGTCTTCTTGTTCAAAATGTTGTAATAACCACGCAATATGACCTTCTAAATAATTATCCACTTCATCTAAAGGTTTTGTATATTTTAAATTGACAATAAACACCGTATATATCCATTTTTATTTTAGCTACTTTTCAGATACTAACATGATTTACTCAGTAGTTATTAAAAAAACCGACAAAGCATTAATTAAATTAAAATATAAACCTAAGTTAATGTTAATTAAATATAAAATTATTAAAAGCTGGATAAATAATTTCAGCTAGACCTTTAAAATAAAATATGTAATGATAATCATTATTAAATAAGTAGCAGACTATAAATCCTATGAAACAACAACATTCTCAAGGTAGTGAAGCTCTCAGAGCAATGGTAACTTTACGCCAATGCTGGTTAGAAAATGAAGAAATTTATATCAATAAGGGCTGTCTACATTGCGGCTCAGCAGCCACCTATCTCATTTACTTTACCAATAAAAATATCCAAAACATGATGCTCGATTTTATATCGCGCTATAACTGCAATCATTCTAGTCGCTTCGACTTACTTGACATCGTACATTTTGAAAAAAAGTATGAGCAATTTTTATCCTCTCTCGAACAAGAGATTATTCACTATGCTTTTAAAGAACAAAAAAATCCTCGTAAACATATATTTGAAAATATCGAATCTATCTTTGAAAGAGAATTAAATATCGCCTGCTAAAGTAATTGATTTATATCAAGGAGAATCATTCATTTTTTGAATTCATAGTATGATAATAATTAACAATTCATCACGTAGTGATAAGCCCAAATTTCAGGCATATTGATATACACTACTTAAAGCTATTATTTATCAAAATTTAGGATTCTCCTGTTTATGAGCCAAAGTCATATCCGTATCCGAGGTGCACGCACACATAACTTAAAAAATGTGTCACTCGATATTCCACGCGATAAATTTGTGGTCATTACGGGGTTATCAGGCTCAGGAAAATCTTCCTTAGCATTTGATACTCTGTATGCCGAAGGGCAACGTCGCTATGTAGAATCCCTTTCTGCCTATGCTCGCCAGTTCCTATCACAAATGGAAAAACCTGAAGTCGATTCGATTGAAGGACTGAGCCCTGCAATTGCGATTGAACAAAAATCGACAAGCCACAATCCACGCTCTACAGTCGGTACAATTACTGAAATCTACGACTATTTGCGACTCCTTTATGCACGTGTCGGTACGCCATATTGCCCAGAGCATGACCTTCCTATGGTGGCACAGACCATCTCTGAAATGGTAGATGCTGTCAAAGTGCTTGAAGAAGGTACGGCGCTCATGTTACTTGCGCCTGTTGTTCGTGAACGCAAAGGTGAATACACCCAACTTTTTGAACAGCTACAAGGTCAAGGGTTTGTCCGTGCCCGTGTAGATGGTGAAATTATTGATATTGATACACCTCCTACACTCGATAAAAAGAAAAAACATACCATTGAGGTCGTGGTCGATCGCTTTAAAGTCCGAGATGATTTAGGTAATCGTATTGCGGAGTCTTTTGAAACTGCACTACGTTTGGGAGGTGACATTGCCATACTTTCTTGGATGAAAGGCGAACAGCCCGATCGTGTATTTTCTGCAAAACACTCATGTCCTGAATGTGACCGTGCTGTTGGAGAGTTAGAGCCTCGCCTATTCTCATTTAACAATCCATTTGGTGCTTGTCCTGTATGTGATGGTTTAGGAACACGCAGTCACTTTAGCCAAGAAAAACTTATTCCAAACCCTGAGCTTTCGATTAGCCAAGGAGCAATTCGTGGTTGGGATCGTCAAAAACCTTACTACTATGCCATGCTACAAAAAGTGGCTGCTCATTTTGAGTTTGATCTTGAACAGCCATGGCAGTTTCTAAGTAAAGAGGTACAGAAAAAGTTTCTTCAGGGCACAGGTCGTGAAAAAATTGACATGAGCTATACCGATGAACGTGGTCGTCACCACAACCGTGTTCAGGTCTTTGAAGGAATTCTGCCACATCTTGAACGCCGTTACCGTGAAACAGAAAGCAACTACGTACGCGATGACTTAGCTCAATACCTTTCAAATGCGGCCTGTGATGTATGTGATGGCTCTCGTCTAAATGAAATTGCACGTCATGTTCGTGTCAAAGATAAAACCATTGCCAACATTACACAAATGTCGATTGGCGATGCCGAAAACTACTATCAAGACTTGAACCTGATAGGTGCCAAAGGCGAAATTGCAGATAAGATTTTTAAAGAGATTCGTGAGCGCTTACACTTTCTTGTTAGTGTCGGACTCAACTATTTAAGCCTTTCACGCTCTGCAGAAACACTCTCTGGTGGCGAAGCACAACGTATTCGTCTTGCATCACAGATTGGCGCAGGCCTTATGGGTGTGATGTATGTACTTGACGAACCTTCCATCGGTTTACACCAACGCGATAACGACCGCCTATTACAAACACTTATTCGCCTAAGAGATTTAGGAAATACTGTTTTAGTGGTCGAACATGATGAAGATGCTATTCGTGAAGCTGACCATATTATTGATATTGGCCCAGGTGCAGGCGTACATGGTGGACATGTCATTGCAGAGGGTACAGCTAAGCAGCTCGCGAAAAATAAAAACTCTTTAACAGGGCAATACTTGGCAGGTAAGCTAAAAATTGAAGTGCCTAAAGAGCGCCTTAAACCGAGTGACCCTGAAAAAATGATTCAACTTATGGGTGCACGTGGTCACAATTTAAAAAATGTGGACCTCAAAATTCCACTTGGTATTATGACCTGTGTTACAGGCGTTTCAGGCTCAGGTAAGTCAACGCTGATTAACCGTACATTACTGCCATTAGCTGCAACACAACTCAATGGTGCAACAACACTTACACCTGAAAAGTTTGATTCAATTAATGGCTTACAATATCTAGATAAAGTGGTTGATATTGATCAGAGCCCTATTGGACGTACACCTCGCTCTAACCCTGCAACGTATACAGGTTTATTTACGCCAATTCGTGAGCTCTTTGCACAAACTCCTGAGGCAAAAGCACGTGGTTATGCTGCGGGTCGCTTTTCTTTTAACGTCAAAGGTGGACGCTGTGAAGCATGCGAAGGTGATGGCATGATCAAAGTCGCAATGCACTTTCTTCCCGATATGTACGTTCCGTGCGATGCGTGTCATGGGAAACGTTACAACAGAGAAACGTTAGAAGTAGGTTATAAAGGTAAAAATATTTCTGATGTCTTAGAAATGACCGTTGAAGATGCGGCCGAGTTTTTTAGTGCAATTCCTGTTATTCACCGCCGTTTAGAAACACTAACACAAGTTGGTCTTGGTTATATCCGTCTTGGTCAAGCTGCAACGACACTTTCGGGTGGTGAGGCACAACGTGTCAAACTAGCAAGAGAACTTGCAAAACGAGATACAGGACAAACCCTATATGTGCTTGACGAGCCAACAACGGGTCTACACTTCCATGATATTGCAAAACTGCTCGATATTTTGTATGAGCTACGCAGTAAAGGTAATACCATTGTAGTGATTGAGCATAACCTAGATGTTATTAAAACTGCTGACTGGGTTGTCGACCTTGGTCCTGAAGGTGGTTCAGGTGGTGGTCAAATTATTGCAGAAGGTACACCTGAAGAAGTTGCTCAGGTTACAGCATCTCATACAGGTAAATTCTTAAAATCAATGCTTCAATAAAACGAAAATCTACTTTATTGCGTTAGCCATTATAGCTAACGCAATAGCCTCCCTAAGCTAAACCTCATATTCATTTTATATAGTTTTAAGTGCATCAATCCTCAGAAAAACTCCATTAAAAAATGTTTTATAATTATTTTATTTGTCATAAAACTAGGTAATAATGTAACGCTTGAACTCGAAAAAAGTATATAATTTAATCAAAATTTCAAAAAATTAACAATCGATTACATAAAAATAAAAATGTAAAATTAGCTCAACTATTGATCAAATTACTTTCACCAAAACTTACAGTATAATTTTTATCATATTGTTAAATAATTATTTTTTTCTACCAATTAGAAATATTATTATTCTAAAATATAAAGATTATATTTTTTTTCTATCAACATAATCTAAAATCACGTCAATAAGATCATTGACTAAATATTTTGTAACAATAGAATAAATACCATTATCTACATAGATAACTTTGGACATTTATTATGAAAAAAATCGGTTTAGCAACAGCGGTTCTCTTAGCCATGACCGGCGCTCATGCCTACCAAGTAGAGCTACAAGGTCAATCTGAATTCCTTAAACAACATGGGGCTGAAGATACTTATACTGGCGATGCTCAAGGTACATTCTACTTCAAAGATGTAGACGCTTCTAAAGGCCCTCTAGCTGAAGCTGCGTTTTTAAACAAAGCATCTAATGTAAAATTAGGCTATCATTTCGATCGTCAAAAAGAGTTTAATAACTTTTCTACAAGCGATAAGACTCAGTCTTATGGCGCAAAAGCTGAAGGATATTATGAAACTTCATACATTCCTGTACCTGTGTACGGAAGTGTTTCATACAACCATACAGATGTAACATCGAAATACCAAGGCGATAAAGATAAAGACCACGGTGATCGTTACGCATTAGAAGTTGGTGCTCTACCAACAAACAACTTCTTAGTTGCTGTAGGTTATACAAACGTAACAAATGCTTATTCTTTAGATAACTTCAAAGCATTTAACAACGGTGTATTAACTGCACGTAATGAAGCTGCAACTGCAAATGCTCGCTATAAAACTGATGCTGTTACCGCACGTGCAAAATACGTAGGTAACATCGACAACACAAATATGGCTGTTGGTTTTGAAGTAGACAGTATTTTTGTACATGGTAGCGCAGCTTATGGTTTAGCAACTGATCTATACCTAACGCCACAACTTAGCGTTGGTGCAAACTATGCAGATACATCTGCGTTCAAATCAGGTACTGACCATATTTGGGGTGGTAACGTAAACTACTTCATTACACCAGCTATTTCTGTAGGTGCTACTTACACTAAAGCAAATGCTAAAGATAATGAAACTGATGATGCTCAAACAATTGGTTTAAACACACGTATCCGTTTCTAATCTAGCATTAGATTGATACACCAAAAAGGACTCAAATTGAGTCCTTTTTTTATTATTCTTCACTTTCAGGTACTGATGCCTTATGAATGTACTGTAGCGCGATTAAACGTGAAACAATCGTCGCCAAGTACATCACACCAACAAACATCTGTAAAATGGACAATACCTTTACAGCAGGTGCAAGAGGCAATAAATTAGAGAGTCCCGTTGCAGACTGCAAACTAAAACTAAAAAATAAAATGTCTAACCAAGATTGGATACTTGTTGGATGTATAGAATTACTAAAACTGTTCGGCACTAAAAGCTGACAAATATTATAAGCGTATGCAAAAGCCCAAGCGAGTAATGTAAATACAGCACCAGCGGCAAAAAGCTCATCCTTTGTTAAATAGCGATCTGCAAACATATATCTTAGTAAGCTGTATGCCGCAGAAATATATGCCCCTATTTCAAATATATGTGCCCCAACCTGTAAATATATGTTGTACCCTCCAACCATCATTAAAATAAGGCATAGAACAGCACCACCAATAAATAGCTTACCTAATGTATGAAAAGAAGCTGTCTGCTTAATTACTCTTGCTATAAGCAGCAATGCAAGTACACCACTCCCCCACATCACCAATTGATAATATAAATGGTCTACTGGTAGAAAAGTCATCATTAAAATAATAAGTTGAAATACCAACAACCATGCAGATGGCAATTGTTTCCAATGCTTTATAAATCGTTTTAAAGGAGAAAATGCCATAATGGGAAATAGCCTTATTATTTAACAAATATATTAAAATAAATACGTAAAGCGAATAGAGGTTTACGCTTTTAATATCATCCTCTTTTTTAAATATGCTAAATATAATATATCTATGAATCACTATTTTTTTCGTTTCAAAAGGTATTCTTATGAAATTATATCGCACGATTATTTTATTGAGCTGTAGTATTCCACTTATCGCCTGTGCCCAGACCAATAGTATTTTAAAAGGACAAGAAAACTTCATTGGACACTGGAAAGCGCCACATAGTGAAATTGTTGTTGACCGTAACGGTACATTTAAATATAGCAGTGCATATCAAACTGAAAATAAGACAGCAAACACTTTTGAACAGAGCAGCTCACAATCTAATATAAGCGCACCAATTAGCCAAATTAATAATCAAAAAATTCAAGTTGGTACTGGAGACTTCTCTACTACATTTAATGTAAACAAACCACCATACCAACAAAATGGGGCATGGCATATGACAATTAATAGTGAAAATTACTCCAAATAAACTTTAATCGTTAGAAGATTATTTCTATATTTTAGAGAATGCTAAAACAGCCTATAAAAATATAGACTTTTGTTACTGACTTTAGCGACATAGACTGTTAGCATTTTAGCGATATTATAACTTCTTACGACATATGGACATTATTAACTTCATCCTCCACATAGACCAACATTTACTCGATTTCATTCATCAATATGGTCGTTGGATTTATGCTATTTTATTTATGATCATCTTTGTAGAAACAGGGCTTGTTGTCATGCCATTTCTACCTGGTGATAGTTTATTACTTGCGGCTGGTGCATTAGCAGCATCTACAGGTGTGATGGAGCCCATTACGTTAATTGCTGTTTTATCTGTAGCTGCGATTTTGGGGGATACGGTGAATTACCATATTGGAAAATATATTGGTCCTCGTGTTTTTGAAATGGATTCAAAATTTGTAAAAAAAGAACACCTCCTAAAAACACATGATTTCTTCCAAAGACATGGTGGTAAAACCATAATTTTTGCTCGATTCCTTCCATTTATTCGTACATTTGCGCCATTCATTGCAGGTGCAGGTGATATGAACTATCGTCACTTCTTATTTTTTAATATTGTTGGTGCGCTTTTATGGATTAGCTCTTTGGTCACATTGGGCTACTTATTCGGCAATATACCCATTATCAAAGATAATTTTTCTCATGTAATTATTGGTATTATTATACTAAGTATTTTACCTGCTATTTTTGAATTTATCCATAATAAAATTAAATCAAAACAATAAACTACTCATTCCCCTCCATTTCATAGATATTCGATTTGGAGGGGAAAACCATACTACCTTTTTACAATTTGCATTGGACAATTTTTAAATTTAGCAGCTTGCGCCATTGCATCTTGTTGCCCTAATAGCTGTGATATCTCTGTGCGTTTTGTATTGGAAAATTGTCCCAAGTTAAATGAGATAGAAGGACCAAAACCCCATCCTCCTCTTCCCCAGCCCCCCCCCCAGTCCTAACCCAACCCCCATACCTGTTCTTTTAGGTGTTTCTACACCCTGTACCAAGTACTGTTGAATCCTATTATATTCAGCTTGTAACTGCATACAGTTAAAGCTCTGATACTGTGTTGGAGAGACATAAGCAGGTTTAACAGGCAAACTACTACACGCTGTTAAGCTTAAAATAGCAAAACATGGAAAGAAAACTTTCAATAAGTGCATATCAATTATCCTTTTGTTGTTTTTATCAGCCAAAAATAACTTACTTGTATTTTTGGCTTTTTTTATAGGGATAACAATTTTAATTTGTAATAGCTTACTAAAATAAATTTGGCTTAATTGTAACTAAAGTAAGTATCGCAACGAATGCAATCCAAGCAATAATGATTCCTCCTCGACGTTGCACCAGTAATATATTTTCAGCTTTTTTGAAAGCTTTAATGACAGAAGACAAGAGCACAATAAATAAAATTACTTTTGCATAAAACCAACTTTGTACATTAAATGATTTTAAATAAAGCAACCAACCACCTGTGATTAAAAAAATGCTAAATGTACTATGCTGTGCAATTAAAAGCATTTTTCTACTTTTCAAATGCGCAACATCTACGTCTTTATTCTTAAAAAGAATAATTGTCTGAATTACCAAAGTAATTAAAAGAATACAAATCGCAACGCCATGTAGTATTTTCAGTAATGTGAATAAAGTCATTTGCCTACAACCTACTTTTATTTAATTTTTTGGAGCATGTGCACATTCGGGACTATTAGGAAAATGCCCATCCCAATCACCTTCACTATATGTATGAAGTGCTAAAGCATGAATACCACCACCACCGGCAGCGAGTAGGCTTTGCACAGCTCCATAGACTTTTTGATGTCTTTGGACTGCACGCATACCTTGAAAAATTTGACTAACAATAATTACTTTAAAGTGAGACTCTTTCCCTGGATAGTAGCCACCATGATTGGCAGATTCATTAATAATTTCTAAATGACTTGGATTTAAAGTATCTAGACGTTCCATTAACTGTTGCTGTAAATTCATGCGATTCTATACACTATCTAAAATATACTTTTATTATAACCATAATATAATCTTGTAGATGTGAGTAATTTATTTATCCAAACTGTATATTTTTACAGCTAAATATTTCATTTTGATTTTATTTTACTCAATCAAAACGATTTTCTTCTTTTTTTTATTGATTCAAATAACATTTCAGGTATTATACATCTCACGCGGAAATAGCTCAGTTGGTAGAGCATAACCTTGCCAAGGTTGGGGTCGGGAGTTCGAGTCTCCTTTTCCGCTCCAGTTTATTTTTTAGTGAAAGTTTTAGTAAAAACTACTCAATATGCGGAAATAGCTCAGTTGGTAGAGCATAACCTTGCCAAGGTTGGGGTCGGGAGTTCGAGTCTCCTTTTCCGCTCCAAATTCTAAAAGCCCTCATCGAAAGATAGGGGCTTTTTTCTTGTTGATTTATATCAACTTTTAAGGCGGTTCGCCTATTTTTATTTTCAGCCACACCCTATATCATTTAAAGTATAACACTGAGGTTGTGACCAAGATGTGACCATTTAGTGCCCACACCTTGGAAATAACCTTAAACGACTTTAAAATAGCTTAATTTATATACAAAAATAATCAGCAAATAATATTAACGTAAATACAATAAAGTCTGCTACAAATAGATTGTGACCAAATACATTTTCTATGTGACCATTTGTGACCAAATAAATTTTTAAGTTGTTGTTTAATATATATTTAAATGAAAAATCAATGGTGACCACATAATTATTAACAAAACCTAAATAGCCAGTATTTTTGATTTTTTCACGCTCTAAATTACTAACAGCATACCTATTAAGTGTTCACAGACATGTTTAAAATCAAACTTCTACAATAGCTCTAGATCCGATCACTCTTTAGTCTCTTTATATTTATTAGTATTGTTGAATATCAATAAGTCACCAATTTCAACATCTAGTGCAATACATATTTTATCAATTGTATCAAAATCAATGCGTACAGACTCATCATTATAAAGCTTATGCAATGTGGATTTATTGATACCTGTACTACGTACCAGATCAGCAACTTTTAATTTACGTTCTGCTAGCAAAACTGCCAAGTTTGAATTAATCATATTTTTTCCTATTTAAATAATAAAAAATACTTGAAAGATCGTAAAAATATGATAAATTACGTTTATGGAATAAATATTCCTACTTTCCTAGTAAATATTATAAGGCTTTATTATGTCATACACTTACCTTACAACCCAGCAGTTGTCTGAAAAAATTCAATATGATGCTAGAACTATTCGTAACCAACTAAAAGACAGCGTATTCATCGAAGGTGTTCACTACATCCGCCCTTTTGGTGGTCGTAAAATTCTTTTTGTATGGGAGCGTATCGAGACAGAAATGTTAAAGCTTACAGGCTTAAGTATGGGTGCATTGCAATAATACTTTTATGAGGATTTTAATATGGCAACAATACGTGAACGCAGTGGAAAGCTCATTGCCGACTTTCGTTACATGGGTATTCGCTGTAGAGAAACGACCAACCTAGAAGATAGTACATATAACCGTAGAATTCTAAAGAAACGTCTTGAACAGCTCGAGGCAGAGATTACTTTGGGAACTTTTGATTATGAAAAATATTTCCCTAAAAGTAAGCGTATAGAAGAATTCAAGAAAAAAAAGCATCAACAAATATCGGTACAAACAAATGTGCCATTATTTAAAGATTTCTGTGAACTATGGTTTAAACAAAAACAAATTGAATGGAGAACATCTTATCAACAGAAGGTTTTAATCGTAATGAGGAACTACTTAATTCCAGCTTTTGGCAATCAAGTAACCTCTAAGATTAAGAAATCAGACCTGTTGAACTTCCGTGCCTCTCTCGGCAAAGTGACTCACGGAAAAGCTCAAACAAGTCTGAAAGCATCACGGATCAATCAAATCATGACACCTTTACGTATGATACTAAATGATGCGGCTGAGCGATATAGTTTTGACTCACCGTACAAGAATATTAACAATCTTAAAGAAAATAGGATTGAAGTCACTCCTTTCTCATTAGAAGAAGTATTTTCAATACTTAAGGTTGTTCGTGAAGATTTTAAACCGTACTACACAATTCGATTTTTTACGGGTATGCGCACAAGCGAAATAGATGGCCTACAGTGGAAAAATGTAGATTTACAACGACGTGAAATTCATATACGTGAAGCGCTTGTAAATGGGGTTTTAGGAGAAACAAAAACTTATGGCTCTAATCGAACAATAAACATGAGCGATCGCGTATATGATGCTTTCTTAAAGCAAAAAGACTTAAGCAAATCTAGATCTGCATTTGTATTTTGTAATCGAAAAGGTGATCCCTTAGATTACCGCTTGGTTAATAAGCGTGTTTGGCATCCTTTGTTACGTCACTTAGGCTTAAAACCTCGTAGAGCCTATCAAACTAGACATACTGCAGCAACGCTATGGCTTTCTGCAGGTGAAAACCCTGAATGGATCGCACAACAACTTGGCCACTCAACGACTGAAATGTTATTTCGAGTTTATAGCAGATATATCCCGAATGTAACACGAAGAGATGGCAGTGCTTTTGAAGACATGCTCAACAACCTAAATCAAGAAGGGGTTGAATTATGAATAAATCTTTCTTTGGTGGTGTCGTTGTCAGTGCAGAAGCCGATGCTGTTGCACGTGAATTGATTCAGGAATGGCATATCCCTAAGCTCTATAATTTAGCTTTTTTACTCAATATTAATCGTTGTTTTGATGATCACCAAGTCTTACGTCTTTGGGTTCAAAGCCTGATTGATAATGAACAAGTTGACTTAACTGATCTCTCTCAATATGCACGACTAAGACTCTCTAGCCTCGTTGCTTAATTTTCAAAAATACATAAGGTCATCGACTCTAAGGTGATCTTCCCCCCTTATACCTTCTGAAAGGTGAAAATAATGAATCATAAAATTTCAATTTGGATGCCAATTTACATTGGTGATTTACAGGCTAAATTCGCACGCATGACGTCAGAGCAAGTTGGTGCAACATTATTATTAATGATGGATTTTTGGAAAAATGGTGCAATTCCTCATGATTTAGCAACTGTCTGTAGTATTACAAAATTATCACAACGTACTCGAGCAAAAGCTCTACTGCAAATGCTTGTCACACTCAAATTATTTGAAGTTAGTAATGATCAAATTAATTCAGTATTTTTAACAGATTTAAAAAATCAGGCTTTACAGAATCAACAAATGAAATCAGATAAAGCTAAAAATGCAGCTCAAGCAAGATGGGGGAAATCCACAAGCAATGCTCAAGTATTAAATAAGCAAATCTCTAGCAATACTCAAGTATCGAACGAGCAGAGCTTAAGTATTACTCAAACTAAGCCCAAGCAATACCCTTCATCTTCATCTTCATCTTCATCTTCATCTTCATCTTCATCTTCATCTTCATCTTCAAAGTTTGAAGAAAATCAGAACACTTTGTTAGAAAACTCAAAATGGATTTAGGAGCATCACCATGAATACAATGTTTGAAATACTCCAAACTAAATCAGTAGAAACAGAGGCTTTTTGCCCAATCCATGATAAACCTATAGTCGAAATTGCAGGAATACGGATCTGTAAAGAATGTGCGAAAGAAACACTTGAAGAAGCACATTTGATTTATGAACAGGAGTTGAAACAACGTCTATCAAAACAGAAAATTAAAAACTCTGGGCTAACACAACGTTATCAAAATTGTGGATTTAAGAGTTTTGATATCACTTCTCCATCACAAGAAAATGCCATAAAATTATGCCAAGCATTTGCCCAACAAATTATTTCTGGTCTATCTCCAAATCTATTACTTGTTGGTACACCTGGTACAGGTAAAACACATTTAAGTGCATCTATCATTCGTAATATTTTACATAACAGCATGAAGTCTGCACGTTATTACACAAGTGCTGAAATTTCTCAAAAACTGATGGACACGTGGTCTGATCCATCACGTTCTGAAAGTGAACTCATCCATCACTTTACTAGCTTTGATTTACTGGTAATTGACGAGTATGGCTTGCATGATAGACATGAAAAGAGACTAGAGATGGTCCATAAAGTTTTATATAGTCGTTATGACAATATGAAACCTACAATGCTTATTTCCAATTTCACATTACAAAAAATGCAACAAAATTTAGGGATTAGACTTTGGTCACGCCTTCATGAGAACAACTTGATTGTTATTCCTTGTTATTGGGATGATCAAAGATTAATAGACTAGTACTAGCTCAGATTTGAGCTGACAGTTACCCATTTTTTAATGGTGACTGTCAGTTTAAATTTAAACTAAATTCTTCTAGACGCAAATTTATTTTCCATCAAGTAAATCATAATTTATAATTTCTCTTCACACTAGGTTAAACGATACCGATCACATTCGGCTGCTTGATTAGAGCCACAGGCTTTTCGATAGGTTTTGCAAAATACAGGTAAACCATCGCTATAATTGTAATTATCACCACTATACTTACACAAAAAACAACTCTTGACTGGAACCCTTTTCTCAACCGCCAGTTGTAGTTGAGTCATAAACATATCTCCATGTGCATACCCCATTAACACATTTGAATTTTCAAATTTTAGATCTGTTTCAATAATATTGCTATATTCAATTTTATCTTTATATTTTGATAGCTTAGCTTTAATATCAGACAAATATTCTAAGCCTAACCACGCCTTTCCTGAATCCCAAACGATAAACAAAAAATACCTTTTGTTCATACACTTGCAGTCAGCATCTACAATGGGTGCACTTTCTTGATTAAACCCAATAAAAAGAGCATCATTTTGTTTTAAGTCTGCCTTATAGATTTTTTCAACGTCTTCCTCACAATCCAATGGTATTTCAATAATTCGCTGACCTGAGCTTTCCTTTTTTTCACTTAAAAAATGAGTGACTGCTATTTCAATATAGATACTATCTTCAATGTTCATTTGGCGAGTCAGTAATATGTCTGGAATAAAAGAGTCATGCCTTTTTTCAACTTGTATTTTAGAAAAGTAGCTTGTTAAATCAAAGCATTTCTCTGTATATCCTAACTCACAATGCTTACGAATGATTCTTTTAAATTTGTGGCACTTTTTAGGCACATTAAAAGTAATATAAAATGGCGTATTATCAGCTAAACATTTTTGATAGGTCTCAAAAAAAGCGCTTTTACCCAACCGATGTAAATACGTTTCACCATTACACTCTAATAGAGTTTTATGGGCAAAATGTGGTTTTTTAATTTTTCCATTTACCTTAGCAATTAATGGATTATCACAACCCAAGCAAAGGTAGTCTATTCTTTCTTCTCGGCCAACTAAATCAACTGCTTTGACAATTTCACCATGTTCATTTTTTGCGTATTGATAACGTGCCATTTTTCTCACCTATAAACTTAACCCTTCCACATCAAATAATTATTTTCCTTCCCTTGGCTATACGCCCACTCAGCAACCTTATGTGACCGCTCTTTGTCAGTGAGAAAGCCAAGTATAGCTATACGGTCTATAATCATTAAATCGTGTTCGTGATTCCGCTCTTTCCACTTATGCAAAAACTCATTCGATGCAAGTAAATTACTTTTTTTAGAATTACAACGTATATCTGCAAGTACAAAATTATGCCCTGTATCCGAAGGATACATTGACCATGGAATAAAATGATCTACAGCATAACTCCCTTTCTTTATTGGCTTATTACAGTAAAAACATCTGCACTCTTGTAACTCAGCCAATACATTTGAAACGGCATTTAATTGATTTCTACTCGGCTCAAACATAAATTTCTCAAGGTTTGGTAGTTGATTCAGAATAGGTGCATTTATACTATTTTTACGAATATAGTCGATCCAACGTTTCTGACATAACTCTTCGATCACTTCATTAAACTGTCTTAAGCAATACATAACATTTGGTAAAAGATTTAGTTGTTTTCCACATCGATCAAGCTGATATAAAAACTCAAAATTTTTACCATTAAGGTTTTGTAAATATCGAACTGGCATATCTTTTACAGTTTTTGCAACATCTTTCAGTAATCTTAACCATACTATTGAGTCTCGTCTCAATAACCCAAGAGATGAATAATTTTGTCTAAACTGAAGGATTCGATTGACAATAGCAGCTTGCTTACCATTGTTCTGATTCAAAATGAGTTGATCTTCATGATTAAAGGCATATGGTACTGCTTGCTTCCAATACAACTCAATAAACTTCTCTGCAATATCTGTATATTCTAATGATAAACACTCACTAGAATCTTCTCCTCTTTCGATGGCCAATCGACTAAGACTCATCAAAAGTGCAAACTTATACGTGCTACTAAAGCTACCCGATTGTAAAATAAGTTGAATATTTTTCAGAAATTTTAATTGCTCTTGAGGGGTAGGAATACGATTATCCATGTTTTTTCCAAAGTAGATTAAGCCATTTTTCTTGATGATCTGACCTTTGATCTAACGTCACCCACTGCCTTAAAAGCTCTACATTGGTAAATTGACCTAACAACTCCTGTGCATAATCTTCATCTAAGTCTGTAAACGTTCGACCATTTTTTTCACGATCTGTATTGCCATACTTAAATGACATATACAACACACCCAAAGGTTTAAGTGCCTGAATCAACTTTCCAATAACTTCTCTAAGACGATAACGTTCGCAATGTAGTAATGATGCACATGCCCAAACCCCATCATACTTAGCATTTTCATCCAACTCATAAAAACTTTCATGGCGAACATAAATACCAGTCAGCTCCCTTGCTTTTTTCACAAGCTCAATAGAATAATCGATGGCTGCAACTTGGTAGCCTAGACTCTTAAATGCTAAAATATCTCGACCAGAACCACATCCTAAATCTAAAATTACAGCACCATCTGTTAGATGAAGAAGAAATGGAATATAAAGATTCTTCATTTCAATATCATAGGTATTGTCAAAAAAAGCCTGTGCATGTTCATTATAATAATTTGATTCTGTACTCATGATTGATTTAACTCCTTTTAGCTCTACTAAAAACCAAGGGTTTACACAGCAGTCTACTAAAAATCAGTTTATGCAGATTTGTGTATCACACTGTATATTAATTGTAAATCATTGATTATCTATGATAATTTTATATTGTTTCTTCTTTCTAAAAGCGCTAAAAACAACATGTAGCGTTATTTCTTCTTTGCTGTAATTTTTTATTTGCGGGGTGCTCATGATGAGCAACGTTATCAATTTTAGTACTGAATTCGGTATGTATAAAGAATCCGATTGCAAAAATTTTGATAAAATTAACTTGAGTATTCATCCAACATTTAATGGCATTTTTTACTGCTTTCTTGAGCTCTATAAAGGATTACAAGCAAATATTTCGCAAGTAATACAAAACCAAAAACTAATAGTATGGAAAGACAAAGATACCACCGGCTATCTCATTGCAAATTCAATGCATTGGTATTTATGTTTTAGCAAAAACCCTCCAGCTGATGTCACTTTACTTGTGTACCCATACCCCAAATCCCACAACAAAATTGAGCAATTAAAGCAAATTTCAAGTGATGAGTTTATTCATTTTATCTCAAGCTTTAGGTTTGATATCAACCAGATCAATCCAATAAAGTTACAAAGACTAATAAATGCACACATTTCATTTCAGACTATTCTTAAACTAAATAAAGAAAAATCGCAAAAACCACACAGCCAAATGAGTTTAGAATTGCTTGCTCAACTACTTCAATGTTCTCGCAATCAACTCAATCAACGAATTAAAAAAATTAATCAACAGCGCACACATGTTTTAAATGAATTATCACTCAATAGCAGCTGTGTAAAAGAGCTTATTGATCACCCTAATACAAGTCTAAATACTGAAAAAATTTGGAGATCATAATGACCCATAATTTAAATAATTATGTTGATCCATCTGCCATTTCACTCAAAAAAACGATTGAAAAATTATTCGGTGATGAGCAAGTTCAACGAGCAGAACATATCAACTATGTAATTCAACTATTGTTATCAGAGCCTGATCATAATTTTTTAATAGATTTAAATCTCGATTATTTTGACGTTGATGTAGAGTTTCTCCCAAATCTCAAAAAACCATCCATCATCTCTTTTTCTAAGAAAATTACAATTAGTGACCTTCCGGTCACGTCATACGTCAACTCAATTGTGCAATTGCAGGACTTCCAAGCTCGTGCATACAATTGGAATATTATAATTGTAAAAGCAGCAATTTATTTAATTGCGCTTCCTGAACTGAAACCTGATCTTTTTAAACAAGCGCACACAGAACACGTGAATACAATAAAACGTTTGTTTCAGCGTTTTAGAAGTGCAAATAGGATATTAGATACTGAAAAAATATATAATAATGCCAAAGCATATCAACGTTTTTGGAATATGTACCTAGGAGACCAAAGGCTAAGCTTAGAAGAATTTGTTAAAAAACTAATAGATCTAGGTTCAAATGAACTACCTGATTTTGATAAAAATCTGATTAACGATATTCGTATTACATTCAACTATGTTTTAAAAAATAAAGCCAAAATTGCACGTACAAGTATCGATACTAAACTCCAACATCAATTTTTAGATGAAGATCAACTCATCGAAGAAAGTATAGAAATAAAAAAAGGGACAAAATCTAAGGCACTCAATATAGAAAACTTAATTGATGAGCCTAGTCATCGACAAATAGTTGTTGATCCAATCAGCGTTACGCCACTCGCCACATACTCCGAAACAAGCCAAAGCTATGTTTTACCACTTGTAGCAAAACACATTCAACGTAAAGAACATCTATTCACATCGAGTAGTCTTTTTCCGAATCCATCTAGCATAAGCCATCTATTAAAAAAACTTCATGCAGACTATTTTGCCAAAAAAAATAAAAGTGCCCTAATTTTAATGCTCGCATTCTTAACAGGAAATAGCGTGAATGAATGGCTATATATGCAAAGCAAACGAGCTAAAAACTTAAATTCTCGACAAAAGTTAGTCTATAAAACTAATCAATTTTTCTTGAGCAGTAAATTTAATATATTTGAGAACCGAGATTTTGAGTATTCTAAGAGTCTTCTTAACCACACCATCTATTTAGATATTCCTATACCTAATATCTTTATTTCAGATCTACGTGAGATAAACTCAGTTAATTTTGATGATATACAGAAATACTTAGGTAAAATAAGACAAGAGCTACTGATTCCAAAACTATCGGTCATAAAGGTAAGTTCACTACTACACCATACAGTTCTTTCACAAACGGGGAACAAGCAATTCGCAGATCTAATCACAGGGATTGATGCAAATCAGTCGTCATCTCTCTCTTATTGTCATCAAAATATCCCAACGTTACATACACAATATCTCGATACTTTAAAATCAATCTGTGCAGATGTAACGAATAAATATGAAAGTGCTGTAAATATTTCACCACCTGATCCAACATTCAATTTTGGCAGCCGCAAGGCTCCGAAACCACAGATCATTACAGAGGTTTTTTCTGTATTAAAATTTAATATTTTTTCACCAGCAGAAGATGAGTTTATTTCAATTTTCAACAATTACAACATTTGGATGTGGCATACACTACTTCTTTTTACAGCAGCACGTCCTGTTTCTGAATTTCCAGGTTTTCTTAAAAACTTTAATCTAAACCGTCAAATTTTAATGGTTTCAGACAAAGAAGTTGGTGGAAGAAATGGATTCGGACGCCTCGTTCCACTTTGCCCATTTTTAGTTGAAGAGCTTAAAAAATTATTGAAATTTTTAGAATATTTTTCGATTCACATGATGATGGATCATTCGTACTTAGTTGATGTCATAGAGCAAATCAAAACAAGTAAATTACCTTTACTTGGTATCATCCAAAATGATGAATGGGTGCCATTGAGTCCTTCAGTAGTTAAAACATTTAACCCTGAATTCGGTTTTGAACATGCAAACTGGCATCGCCACACAGCACGGGCTTTTTTAACCAATAAAGTTGATGAGCCTGAAATTTTAGCGCTATTTGGACATGAAGCAATGCAACAAGAGGCTGCACATCCTTTTTCAAGTTTACCACTCTCTCAATTTTCTAGAATTTCCAATGTTTTAGAACAAATGAAAGATCACTTTAAAATTAGTGGGGTTGAACTACATGTTATCACTCAATAGAAAAAACTCAAAAAAATACTATGCTGAAGAGCGACGTCTATTAAAAAGAAATGAGTTAGAGAAAAATATACGAGCTGATGTTGAAAATGAACTTCAAAAATATTTTGAGCAACAAAATTTCTTAAGTAAAAATAACTTAATACAATTTTACCCTGCAATTTATGATTTCATTAAGCGTAAAGCACCAAGTTTGGTTTGGAAAAAATATGCACATGAATTTTTTAGAACATATATCAAAAACCTAAATAAAAGTCACCATCAGGACTTGCCACTGCCTCATCTAACTTTTGATATGAAGCGTGAAGAGCCAATTTTTACATTAGATTGGATGCAAGCTGGTCATGAAATTGATGTCATCATTGAAAAATTATGGGACTATTGGATTCTAGCTCAAGATAGTTTTGCCTTTTCTAATGATGAAATTATTGGCAATATTCTTTTTTGTTCAATGTTATATGGTGGACTCACTCAAACAGCAGCATTAAATTCCCTATTAGTCCATTTAAAAAATCCAGAAAAAATTCAAACAATTTGTGACTTAAATATCATTTTTTTAGAACCACTTTCACAAAGTTATGGCGATCTATTTATAGATGAAAAAACAATTCGAAAATCACGTAATTTTATCCCAGACCAGCTCACAAGACTTTGGCTCATTCATTTTAATACCAGACAAATTCGTAAAGTTACTCTAGATGTAGATGATTATCTAGAGCTCATTTTCCAAAAAATTAAACACCCATACACAAATAAGACATTTAAATTTCTACGTGATTACTCTAACTTTAACTGGCTACAACTTAAAAATGCGGACATTGACCCTGCCTTATCACAATGTTTATTAGAAAAGACTCTCAGCTGTGGTTTATCCGAACATGAGTTTGAAAAATTTGCTTTTCCAAAGTTTCAAACCAAGTTAGTGGATGAGCCCGAACAAAATCTATCATCCACACCTACTACTAGGCTACCTGACTCTAATCCATCAGAGGCTATTTCGAATGTACTCTTTATCCATAAAAACTTACTCAACCTGATTCGAACTTCAACGACAGAACAACCGATTTTCGAGCTCATTATTGATTTTTCTCTGATACACCAAACTCAGTTTAATGAATATTCAAAACGTATTATTTTATGGTTGATCAGTCTCTATCGACCAAAACCAGAGCATATAGCAGAACTTGCAATTGCATTTAACTTTGAGACGGTAAATTATCTTAAGTCATTTAAAGATAATCAAAAACTAGCAGATAGTTCAATTTATACATATTACACACGTATCGCAGAGCCTTTTTTAACCCATGCTTTACAGTACAGTGAGACTGACAATAACATTAATGATCTTTTAACTAATATCTATCAGCAAATGATTAGCAACACACGACTCGCTGATGAAGCAAATCAACCCGAATTTAAAAAGTCTAAAGACCAAACCATTCGTATGTTGAAACGTTTTCATACATTCCAACAAATTGTTTTTCAAGCAGAGGATTTTGAGCTTGAATTTATTGCTTCACAAAGCAGGCCACGTGCACGGATTGTTAGCCACGCGACATTCCAAGTAATATTAAAGAAATTAGATCACCTTTTACATGATAAATTTATTTCAGAGCATTATTATAAATTATTGAAAATAATTTATATTTTGGCATATCGTACAGGGATGCGTATTAATGAAATTCTAGGACTACGTGTTAAAGATATCGAAGGCTTAGAGCAACTTTCCATATGGATTCAACCGTACGGCTCAAAAAAACAAGGGAATCAGCATCTACTTAAGACAGACAGTGCGGAAAGAATTGTGCCAACGTATGTTTTACTCAAATCAGATGAATACACGTTTTTTCATAATTATGTTGTTGAGAAGCGCTTAGAAAATAAGAAAAATTCATACTTATTCAGTAATTTTAATGAAAATAAAAAGTTGAATAAACATACAGTCACTGCTCCGTTGAAACAGTTTTTTAATCAAATTTTTAAAGAACATCATTACTCATTTCACTCTTTTCGCCACACCGCAGCAAATCACTTATCACTTTTACTCAATTGCGAATATGCACCGCTTGTAAAGGAGCTGACAGACTATAGCGTAGATGAGTATCAAAAAATTCGACATGAGCTACTTCAAAATCAATATGGTCAAAATCATTGGTTCATCATCGCGCATCTGCTAGGTCATATAGAACCTATCGAAACTTTCAAAAGTTACATTCATTTAGGTTATCTGATTGGGGGGCAAAAACTTCTTAAATACTATCCAGATATGAGTAATGAGCTGGCGAAAAAAATTATGGGCTACAATGCAACATTTAAAAATTTAAAAATAACAAAAGATAATCAATTCTTTAATTTTGAAAAAAACCAAACCTTCTTAGCAACGAAATTATTGAATGATCAAACAGCCTGGCTAGAAAGTAATGGGGTTGATATTCTTAACGAACTAGCAGCACAAACACAAAAGCCTCATAACTTTTTTGATTTTTTTGCAGGAACAGAAGATTCTAAAATTTCACTTCAACGCTTTTATAAGACCCTTAATTCACTGGAGATTACGAACGACCCCAAAAGTACTTCTCAGCTTATGTGTTTACCAAAAGAACTAGTAAATTATTGGTATACAAATGCACAAAACTTAGCAAAACTTAAGTCAAGAAAAGGGAATCTTCGTTTATTTAGTCTGAATAGTTCAGCCCATTTAAAACCGGCAATGGTCGATACTAAAGAAGAACTAGAAGCTGTAAATTATTTTTTTGAAAGCTTACAGAAAGTCGCTCGAAACAATCCAGCACAAATAGAGTTTATTCTGAACATATTTTTAAATCGAGTAACTGCTTCCCATACTGGTATTTATTACCGTTGGAAGGATATAAACGAACTCGAATCTTTTTACTCCCAAATTAAAGATTTATTCCCTGCCAAATATTGGCACTTACTTGGGCAAGATTTACAGAAAAATTTAGATGCAAAAAAACAGCCTGAGCTTTTTAAATTAGCAAAAGCAGCAACAAGCAAACACTCATCGACTAAAGAGGATTTTCTTCGTCTACAACTATATTCAATAAAAGATGGGCATGCTCTTGCTGCGTTTAAATTTTGTTTGCATTTAACATGTATTGGTTACCCACGATCTATTTAACCTGAGTTTGATGTAAGAAATAGCTATAAAAAATCCTTAGACTTTGTAATTTATGTACGCAATGACTCACAAAGTGTCAAAATATCACTAAACATCAACTGCTTTAACGAAACTATCTATTTTAGAACACAACCCACTTTGACGTACTGTTTTTACAGATAATGCAGTTGTAAGTGATTGAGGATCAACAAATAAACTAACAACACGCTTCGCTCGTGTAATTGCGGTATATAACAACTCTCTACTCAACAGCCTTTGGGAACTTTCTTCAAGAACAACAGCAACATGCTCAAACTCTGAACCTTGTGACTTATGAATTGTCATTGCAAAAGCCGTCTGAATTGTTTGAGGTAATCGTGTCGCAACAACCCATTTATTTAAACTTGGAAAAAACACTTCATATTGTTTATGATCTTGTCGATGTCTAAAACAGATCCCAATATCACCATTTGAAATGCCCAATTGATAGTCATTTTCCATCACCATGACAGGCCGACCAACATACCAATCAATTTCACGCTTTGAATAGCCCAAAACTTCTTGTTTAAACTGCTGTTCGACATATTGATTCACTCGATTTACACCGAATACACCAACGTTCATTGCGGTTAAAATACGATAGTCATTAAAGCAATCTAGAACTTTTTGCCTTAATAGTGACAAGTCACTCTCGTCCTCACCTTCCACGAGGTTATATGCTTTAACAGCTTTTATATAGTCTGTATAACCTAAACAAAGCTGATCTAAGTTTTTTTCAAGTTCAGCCTCTGTTATTTTTTTAGGTAAATACGCAATTTGGAGATGATCTTCGACAATGGTATGCAGATCGACATATTCAATATGAGAAACTTGCACAACTTCATCATTAAAGCGCTTTAAGAGTTGTTCATGATCAAATAATGTAGATGTACTCACTTGCTGAATAAATTTTGCCATCTTTCCAATTTGTGCATCATCATTAAAACGACGGCTATGTACAAGATGAGTTCTGTAAGCTTGTAACGCCTCTACTTGCTGTAAATCTGCCAAAACAGATCCCACACCAACAGAAGCAAGCTGATTCGCATCGCCCAATAAAATAAGTTTTGCCCCATCTGCAACTGCCTCAAAAAGTGCAGTTGCAAGGTTTAAGTCAAGCATTGAGGCTTCATCTACAACAATGACATCAAAAGGTAATGGTTGCTTCAAATTAAATTTTGCAATGCCTCTATTTCCCATTGCAAGTAGACGATGTAACGTCACAGGTTGAACCATTTGCAGTGCTGGTGTAACTAGACCTTTGTCATTGAGTAACTTATCTTGAAATGCGCTTTGTAATGCCTCTTGCATTCGCTGTGCTGCTTTCCCTGTGGGTGCTGCCATTGCAATACGTAAGTCAGGAGTTTCTTTATTCAATACAGCAATAATACGAGCAAGCGTATAGGTTTTTCCTGTACCTGGTCCCCCTGTAATTATGCCCAAATGATGCTTCGCAACCATTTTCAATGCGAGTTGCTGATATTCGTCAACAAGTAAGTCCTTATAAGCGCTTATATCTAAATTTATCGAAGGTTGTTCGGTCAAACGCTTTACTTGCTTTGCCAGTCGTTGCTCTAATGCATAATATCTATACAAATAAACCCTTTTACCATCATAAATAAAAGGGCAAGTATGGCTTTTATCTCCAAAAGCCACTAGACTACGCAACCTCTCGACAGTGGCTCGGTCTATAGATAAGCAACTATTGCCCTGAGCATTGGACAGCAAAATGTTTTGTATAACTTCTTGCATGTTCTCTTTTTCACTACTTACAGTAAAATCGAGTGTATTGGCCAAATACTCAGACCACAGCACCATCCATTCTTCATATTTTTCCAGCTTATCCAACGGCTTACCCACAGAGTTATCCTCACATTTACTTACACAGATACCAATAGATTGATCTACTACTTAAGATACTATTTTTTAAAAACTTATACTTAATCTAAGCCAATTTCTGCACAGCATAGTAGCCCAACATTGCATCTAAACGCTGAATAAACTCTGGACTTGGTTGCCAATGACATACACCCATATTTTTTTGTCCTGTCATACCACGCAAATACAAATATGTTGCCCCACCTAAGTGTTGTTCTATGTCATAGCCATGTAAACGCTCTTTTAAATAACGATGCAACGCCACAAGATATAAACTTGCCTGTAACCAATAACTACTTTGCGACATATTTTTAGCAATTTCATTTTGCGTATAGCTCTGAACTGTTTCACCTAAAAAGTTACTTTTATAATCTGCAATATAATATTTGCCTTCAGACTGATACACCAAATCAATTGATCCATTCAAGAAGCGTGCTGACTCTGCACTATTCAGAGTAGGAATAAATATATCGTACTCTTGAAAAAGCTGATGGATACGCTGACTCGCAAATACCTGATCTGAAAGTGCCAAATAGAAAGGAAATTCTGACAGATATGTATTCGGTTCAAGCTGACCAAGCATAAACTCATTTCCAAATGGTGTAGACAGAATATCGTTTAACCAAGATTTCACATCTGCAATTAAACGCTCTTCACAATCCTGCTCACGAATACCATCACCGAGTAATGCTTGGTACTTTTCAAAAACTTGTTTCTTGAGTGTGCTGTAGTCATTTTTAAAACGGCGATAAATTTCTAAGTCCCATGAGCTTTGGTCTTGAAAATCGAGATGTTCAAAAATTTCATGTAAAAAATTACCTGCATGTGTTCCCATTGGGAAATTGCGTGCAATCCATGGTATTTTTTCCGCATCATTTGAGCTTACGTCATCTATATCATTAATAGATTCGACCACCAAAACTTCATCATCTGCTGCGGTTTCATTATTTGTATATGTTGCCAAAACATCTAAAGCTTGTTGCTTGGTTAAATGCTGTGCCAATGCAGAAAAACTGGTTTTTAATCTTGGATATAGCTTCAGTTGAGGCTGTAGTATTGCCGATAATTCAACAACCACTTCACGATCTTCTTTATAGGGTAAAGGTTTACTTGTCAGTAGTGGCTCATCTGTTGCCGAAATATGACTAAACAGCGTCGGCTGTACTCTCCAAAAATTAACCCCACTTGTTGTTTCAGTTTTGACCTTATTCAGCACAGTATAAATACGATGGCTTGCACGCGTAAGTGCCACATACCATAAGCGGTTTTGTTCTGCTTGCGCACGTGACTGATGCTGCTGTACCTCAATTTCACTCAAAGCTGTTTTATCATCTATTGCAATCACACGTTGTTGTTCAACTTGCTTGGTCATTTCATTTATTGTTTCTGTGGTAGAGAAATTCAGCGTTTTATTGATTTCTCGGAATGACCCATTGGCATTGAGTAGAAAAACTATTTTGAACTCTAAGCCTTTCGATTGATGAATCGTCATCAACTGTATGCCTGCATCGGTAGATAGACTTCGCTCTAATTCCCACTCTCGGTCACTCGGTGAAGCGACTTGTTTTAAGTACCAATTCAGTAGGTTTTTGGGCCCTTGATACTTCCCACTATGCTGACTGAGTAGGTCTGATAAATGTCTTAAGTTAACAACATTTCTTTCATTGTCTCGACTCTCAAAGCGAACTAAATTACGCCATACATCAAAATACCGTAAACAATATTGCCATGCTGCTAAAAAGTGGCGTTCAAACCAAATTTCACGAATTTCACTAAAGACCGAAATGAATTGTCCTAAACCATCTGTTTGACGTTCAAACTCATTTAAATTTGTAAGTGTGTAGCCCAACATTCGGCTAAGCAAAGCACGTTTTACCTTCTTTTCATCATAAGGGTTCATTATTGCTATGAGCACTGCTGCAACATCTTGTGCAAGTAAGCCATCAAAAACACTTCTTTTCGATGGTCGGTTTACTCGTATACCTAAACGTTCTAGCTCAAACTGTACTTTGTCTAAGCCATCATGATTTTTAGATAACACAGCAATATCATCTGCAATGATCGGAGTATTTGAATGATCTTTGGATAAATATAGTTGACCTTGCTGACTCTGCTGTAACAGCGTAGATATTTTCCATGCAACTTGAATTTCAGGCTGCACTTCACTTTCTATATGCAACCAACGCAATGGTTTTGGATTTTGTTCTTTCCCGTCAATAAGTTGTGGGTGTGGTCGTGTGCCTGCTTCTACAGGCTCATAAATGACGTGTTCACCAAAGTCAGGATGTTGCATAAAAAGTGCATCTACCGCTTCAACCAATGGCTGAATGGTTCTATGGTTGTACTTCAAACGATAGAAATGTCCTTTTTTAGAAAGAACATCATGATATGCACGAATAAAAGTAAGCATATCTCCACCACGAAATCCATAAATGGCTTGCTTACGATCGCCTACCATGATCATGCAGCCTTTTTCGTATTTCGTGGGTGCACGCCAAATGCTGGCAAGCATGTTGTCTTGCTCTTGGTTGGTATCTTGAAACTCATCGACTAAAATCAGTGGGTAACTGCTTTGTACAAAAGCCGCAAAATGCTCACCGTGTTCTCCTTGCAATGCTTCAGACAAGGTTTTTATTTGCTGTGCAAACGTCGTTTCGCCTTGCTGTTGGAGGAGTGCGGGTAAGCGCAGTTTGACCTGACTTGCAATATAGTATGAAATATAATGCTTATATCGGGTGAGAATATTCCCAATCTCTTGCAGTTTTGTAAGCACTTCCACCAATACAACTAATGAGGGGTCGGTATAAAATTGCTCGGCATTCTCTTTAGGTAAGTTTTTTTTAAGAGTTTTCTTGTTTGTAAATGACCCCACAAAAGATATCAGATATTCTTTTTCACTCTTTGGCAAAAGCACTAAAAACCCTTTTTCTTTAGATTGTAAAATCTTAAAGACTGCATTAGGAATAATATCTTCCATCAGCTGATTAAAAGTGATTGTTTTAAAGTATCTACCACTTTGATATTCTGCAAATCCTCCTTGTTCTACATACTTTCTTTTTAATTGCGTATAGTCAAACGCTTTTAATTTTTCTCTAAGTTGCAGATATTCTTCTACTTGTAGTTTGGGATGCGAAACCTCTGTAAACTGTGCATTGGGAAAGTTCAGTACATTTTCGGCAACGGCAAAATATTCTTTAGGGTCTAAACAACCGACCGCAAACAACCAATCAATGTCCTGTTGCGACTGTTGTTGTATCCATTCCCGTAGCACATCATGTATCAGTTGCTCGGTATACTGCTTTGACTGATCGGTAATCTCTACCCGTTCAATTTTACCACTTTCAAATGCAAACTCTCTGAGTAATTTTTGACTAAAACTGTCGAGTGTTCCTACAAATAGCTCATCAAGCTGTTCCAACACTAATTGTAAGCGACTACAAGCATAAGCCACTTGTGTAGAAAATTTTTCTAATAAAACAATTTTTAATGGGTCTTCATCAGCCGCTTTGAGTTGTTGTAAATGCTCAATATTTGCTTGATGATCAAATCCTATTCTCTCTTTAAAAAAAGATTGCATTTCAACAATTCGAGCGCGAATACGTTGTTTCAACTCAGCTGCAGCAGCACGTGTAAATGTGGTTGCCACAGCTTGTTTAGGTAAATACTTTTCTAGCAAGATACGCACAAGCAAACTAGACAGTGTAAAGGTTTTCCCTGAGCCTGCCGAAGCTTCTATCCAATGTAACCCTTGAAATTGAATATCTTGAATAGGATAAAAAGATACTTCAGGTTTAACTATTGTCATAATCTGTTTTCCGTTTCACTTATCCAATAGTATTTAAATGTTCATAAATTGGGGCATACAAACGATAAGCCCATTCACGACAGTGTTTTTCTAATAGGGCATTTGCATCTTGTTCCTGCAAAATAAATTGCCACTCTTGATGATACTTCGATGCTTTGTCTTCATCTGCTGAAATAGCCTTGTTATGTTTTTGAGGATCATTCCAATGTTTAGAAAGTGTTTGCCAAGTTTTTTTATCCAAACTCTTTTCTTCTGTCCATTCAGGTTGTTTATTTTTTTTACTAAGGGACAACAAAAGTTGAGCAGGCAGTACAATAGGCGTTACCATTGCTTGTTGCCATAAAGCCCACCAATCTTTGAGCAAGGTACAAGCTTTTGCTGAGCTTACGCCTTCATAAATCATGGTTTGATCACTAAATACCACAATATAACGGTAATCTTGACTCTGTTCGTCTAAATCTAAATACTGTAACCATAGCAAATAGTTAAGCCATTCTTGTGCACGTCGCTCAGGTTGCGAGCTTGAAAGCCGTAACACTACCCATTGCGTTTCACTGGCTTGCTTTGGCACAGTAATACGTAAGTATACATATTCTGAAATACATAACGTTTGTTGTGTCGTTTCTGTGGGCTTATCTGCATATGTATGCAAACGTTCTAATAATGTCAGATACTCTTGTTGCGACTGTTGCCAAGCACTTTGCTGTGTTTTCCCCACGGGCAATTGATCTAACAACATATCGGCATTATGCGTTAATGCCTGTTGTGACTGTAAGAAATCTCTAACTTTATATTTGGCTAAGCCATCAAGAAATAAGGGTTCTTCATCGCTATTTTCTGCTACTTTTTTTATATTTTCCACACCAAGCGCTCTTAAATAAAGCTGTGCTGGAAATGTAACATCCTTCACCCATTGATACGCATCTAACATCATTATATCTGTCACATTGAGTTGGTACGCCTGATCAACCCAAGGTTGTCTTTTGCCTGAATGATGTTGTAACTGCTGTGCAACTGCAAACCATTGATCTTGATAATGCCCTTTTTCCAAATCTATAAAGTTGACTGCATCAAAAGGTTGTAACGCATGAATATGGTAAATAGATGCAAGTTGTATAGGTACATTCATCTTTTCAAGGTGTTTCGATTTCTCTTGTGTAACCTCTATATTTTTATTTTCTTGTGTAATGAATGCCAAATGATCTATAAACTCTTGCAACACACTTGAGGGTTGCATCAGTTCATCACTTTTTTCATCAAAACCATTATAAAATAACCAAAAGTTGTCTTTTGCTAACAGTAACGCATCTAAAAAAGCGCCCTGATCATCTTCTAAACGTGAGCGATCGCCTAGAATTGGCTGTAAAACTTGCATTAGATCAAAAGGTATATGCCGATTTCGACTTGGAAATACACCACTGTCTAAGCCTAAAACTACGGTTAGCTGATAAGGAATTGGACGAATTTGCCCAATTTCACTAAATGTAATGTGCCCACTTGGTTCAGCATTTTCTAGCTGACTCTCTAAACCTTGTTCAATTTCAGAAATAACATAGGCAAGTGGTAAAGTGAGGTCATCTAACTGCCCCATTTTTTCTTGCTGATTACGCTTTTCATACGTGACTGAAAGGGTGAGCATACGAATATGTTTGTTAATCAGTTCAGCCACGGTACGTAAAATATCTTCACCCTGTTGTTGAAACAGTGCAATTTCATCAGCCAAAACAGTCAGCCAATATTCCACACTATAATGCTGTCCCTGTTCATGGCAAATAAGCCAATCACGACGATGGTCAAGATCATTATAAATTTGAATTAAACAACCAATCAGTGGGAAATCTTCAGGCTGTACTTCGGCATAACTTAAAATATCTCTCACAATGGTATGCTCAGGCACTGCAACTCCCATTGCTAAACGGTCTAACGCGAATTTAAAGCTAAAACGATAGTCTTGATCCTCTTCAAGTAAAAACCGCTTTAAGTGAGCCTCATCCAAACCACGTTTAAAGCCTGCTTTTTCAAGTAATGTCAACATTCGTGTGACTTGCTCATAGTCTAAGCCATAATAGCGTTGCGTAGGTAATAAACTGAGCCAATCTGCAAAATCACTATACTTAAAACGGCCTTGTGGCAATTGAATGCGACCAATGACAGCCAACCACGCATTGGTTAAATCGAACTGTGGTACACCTACAATTTTAATCGGTAAATAGCTTTCTTGACGTTGGCCTTGTGATCGTGGCGGTGGTGCAAATACACTACGAATCATCGGTTCAAGCGTGGTCAAGTCAGGTGCAACCACCAAAATATCATCTAAACGGCGTGGTGCTTCTTTTGTTCCTTGTGACAGCCAATAGATAAGCTGACCTTTTAATACCTCAAGTTGTCTTAAATTGGAGTGGCAGACATGAACTTGTATAGAGTAATCATCTTTAGCCAATGGATATACCTGTGCTTCAGGTTCCATCAAAAACAAAATATCGGATTGAATTTTACCCAACAGTGTGTCTTGATAATCATCAAAAAATAAGTCTTCCCATATCCCCTCTTCACCTGATGACAAACCTGCCAACAGTGAGAAATGATCACGCGCTTGCTTACCAAATCGAGTTAATAGCGGATGTCTAGACTCCCTTGCTTCTGCATTAAACGTTACATTAAAAGTTTGAATAAATGCTTCAATATCCTCATCTGTCAATTTTTTCTTTAAACGCTCATTTTTTTCTCTAAAACGCTGTATTGCTTGAGCATCATAGGTTTTCTTCCACTGAGGATCGACACTGTCTGCCCAGTACTCCTGCGAAGGATTATAATGATAAATCGTAACATCAATATACTGCCCTAAACGGCGCAAAAACTGTAATTGATTTGGCGGTAAATCTAAGAGCGTAAAAATGGTGACTTGTTGGGGTAAATGTTTTAATGCCGTTATTTTTGTCGCTTCCAAAATTTGCCAAAATTGTGCATCAATGGTTTTTATTTTTAAAAAATCGTCATGAAAAACTTCATGCCATAACCAACGTTGCCATGCTTCTAACGACTCGGCTTGTTCTAAGTTATATAAAGAAAGATTTTTTGACTGAGGTGAAATTAATTTTTCAATATCAATCGCTTGATCACGCCCCCACGCATCAAGCCAATTTTGCTTACAACTACATTTTCCCTCTACATGCCCCTCAAGGCAATAACCACGATACAACATATAATGACCAAACAAGCACGACACCTGTTCAGATACCCAATACAACATGCTTTGCTTTTTTATTTGTCGTTGTAATGGATCTGTTAAATGAATAGCACTCTCATAAATACGCGTTATCAGGTCAAATAAAGCATGTTGTTCTGACAACTCAACTTGAGCCGATGCAATAAAAGGACGTAAGGCTTCATAAATACGCCATTTCATCACCAAGCGAGGAATATTTGCCTGACGTACTTGGTCTTTATCTGTCATTACTTGCTGGTAAACATACCATTGAAAGGTTTGAATACGTTGATGATAAATCTGATTGGCACTAATGCCTTGTTGCTCTGCAATATATTGCTTTAACCATTGCTCAATCGCCTGATTCGGTACAATAAAATGCTGTGTTTCCAATACACGAAATGGATCATTCGTAACTTTCGATTGTTGCTCAAGTAGCATTTGTGCCAACACTTCAAGCTGTTGGCTTTGAAATACATGAATCCCCATTTCTTATATCCCTCTATTTTTCATTTCTAGTGTTAACATTCATTATTACAGCACAAACCTTGTAAAATGGTATTTTTCAAAATATTTACTCGCCAATAAAACCTGTACACTTCCCTTATGGAAAATTAAAAAATAAATACTTCAAATCAATAAGGATAATACCGTCACTTTATATTTTGATGTTTTTATAATTTCAAAATTTTCAGGGATAGATTTACGAGAAAAGTCTAATAACAAGTCATTTTCAGAATTAAAAAAGGTTGATTCTGTATTAAATTTAACTTTTTTACAGCTCTCAATCACACTATAAGTAAATTTAAAGTCCTGAAACTCACGGTTTGATAAGCGATCAAATTTTGAAAGAAAGTTTTCTAGTTTAGAAGATTTATCTAAAACAATATTGGTTGGGCTGTTAGGAAATGTCTTTCTAAATATAGCCTTACAGAACTGCCCTAAAGATCCTTGATGCTTATTTGTAATAATATCATTGATATCTCCTAACGATTTTACTCGTTCAATCAATACTTTATCTTTATTTACTTCAGCTAAGATTGAAACAGTATCTAAAGGTGTTTTAAATAGTACAGGAACATCTACCCATTCATAAGTAGGGACAACAATGTCGAGTGATGATTTTTGAGTACTGTCATTCTTAGAAATGATATCGCAAGAAATTCCTTTAATTCTTAAAAGTTTAGGTGTTTTTATACCATTTTTTGAATGTTGAGTAAGATATTGGTTTGCGAGATGCACCATTGCATCCTCTTCCGAATAAAAACTTCTTTCTTCATGCGTAAATTTTATCCTCTGAGCTATACGAGTAATAACACACTTAAGCTCATAAGTTTGGAATTCATTGCTAGACAAACTATCAAATTTTTCAAGAAATCTTTCTAAGCGATCTGCAGAGTTTTTTATTATCATAGCGTTCATCATACTGTTTATTTTTATATTATATTTTTTGCAATAAAAACCTTTGCAAAAACTATTTAACGAGCTGTTATATTCTGTTTGAATAATATGATCAATATCACCTAAGCTTTTCAGTTCATCCAAAACTTTTTTATCCTCAGCAATGGCTTCATCAAATTGTTGAGTGTATTCATTTATACTCATATATTTATTCGTATCTAGGTCTATACCTAGACGATATACTTTCCAACCTGTTTCGAATTCTGCTGGAACTTCAACCCATTCATATTTCGGTACAGGAATATCTATTGAAGTTAGTCTTATAGTTGACATAAAAACCTCTAAATTAATTAAAAAGAAAACTGATATTTTTACAGCCTATCCTATCGTCAAACGCTATTCTGAAGAATACAAATTAAATACAGTAGAATGTCTACTTATTTATTTTAAGCTAAGATTAGCTCTAATCCATTAGTACGTCAAGCATTTTTTGCAGTAGAATACCTACGATATAATTATATTAATTCATAAAAATATATAAAATCTGACAGAGTAGTTTAATATAGTCCTCCTTCAATGCTTTTCTCTTTTAATAAACAGTACCTATATCCTTCAAACAATTCTCTTCTACCCGTTAATTTATGAATGGGGTATATCCATAATTTTATCTAGAATCATGACAATCTTTTAACACTCTATGTCTCTATATATTTTCGTATTTAGGCAGTAGATTTGATTTTGAATGTAATTCATTACATAAATACCCCAATATAGCCAGACTTAAACCAAATTGAAAAAATGTGGTCTTAAGTAAATCTATTCAGAATAAATTGAAAGTCAAAGTGATTGATAATTTATTTAAAAGCTAATGTAATGATTGGTGGTATTTATATTTAAGTAATTGAAAAATAAATATAATTAATAGTTAAAAAAGATTGGTAGGCAAACTTTTGGTGGTATTGGCTGTATGAAAAATTAAGCTGTTTCGCTATAGCTATGTAAAACCACTCTGTCAGATTTTATATATTTTTATGAATTAATATAATTATATCGTAGATATTCTACTGCAAAAAATGCTTGACGTACTAATGGATTAAAGCTAACCTTATTTCAATATAAATTCGTAGACAATCTACTGCACAAAATTCTTGAAAAATAGAGTCTGACGACAGGCTGCAACCTATCACCATATTCTCAACTTAATTAACGATGTGAACCATTAAAGGCTGTGAACCATGAAAGTATATCAGATCAACTATAACCTTCGTAAACAAAGTAACTATGATGAACTTTATAAAAAAATTAAGTCTTACAGTAATTGGTGTCATCCATTAAATTCTTGCTGGATTATTACATCTAATAAAACAGCGCTTGAAATTCAAAATGATTTAACCACAATCCTAGATCATGATGATGGTTTGCTTATTACAAGACTACAAAACGAAGCTGCTTGGTGCAATCTTGATTTCCACGGAAGTAAAGTAAAGACTGACTGGTTAAAGATAAATTTAAGTTGTGCAACATAATTGATATAAACCATGAATTGGAATGGTTCAACTTTACTTTTGAGATGAAATGCATATGTCAAATACTAGAAAACGATTAAAGCTATCTGATGTTGCTGATATCAGAACAGGCTTTACATTTAGGGAGAAAATTGAGGAACTACCAGTTGGTAATGCTCATATCGTACAAATTAAAGATGTTCGTCATATTCGCGATATAACCCAATCTCAGCAGATATACACCAATCAATTACCTTTAATTGATTGGAAAGGAAAAGCACATTTGCTAATAGATAGTGAGTGTGTGTTACTACCTTGTCGTGGAGAATATATCAAAGCACATTATTTTGCAGGTAATCAAAAAGAATCGAAAGCATTACCTTTAATTGTGAGTAGTCAGTTTTTGATTTTGACATCAAATCAACATGTATTACCTGAATACCTATGTTGGTATTTGAATCAGCCTATTGTGCAATATGAATTACGTCAAATAGGTCAAGGTTCTAAAATACCTATGCTAAGCGTGTCAATGATTAGTAAATACGAGGTTGAGGTTCCAAGCTTAGATATACAGCAACATATAGTCGCATTACATCGTACTTGGGAACAAGAAAAACGCTTGACCCAACAATTAATTAAAAATCGTGAACAAATGATGCAGGGCATCTTTCAACAATTGCTCAAAGGACAATAAATAGTGGTTACTCAAATTAATCAAGATACTGTCAATCAAGCACTTTGGTCTGCATGTAATGTATTCCATGGCACAATCAGTACCGATATTTATAAAGACTTTATTTTAACGATGCTATTCTTAAAATACATTTCAGATGTATGGCAAGACCACTATGATAATTATAAAAAAGCGTATGGTGATGAGCCTGAACTCATCGAAGAAATGATGAAAAATGAGCGTTTTGTATTACCTCGTCAATCTAACTTTTATAGTTTATATGATCATCGTTATGAAGCAGGTAATGGCGAGCGTATCGATTTTGCTCTACATACACTTGAAGAAGCTAATGCGACTAAGCTTAAAGAAGTGGGAATAAGTGTATTCCAAGATATCTCATTTAATACCGATCAACTCGGTGAAGAAAAGCAAAAGAATGTAATCCTTAAAGATTTATTAGAGGCCTTTGCGTCTACCGATTTAGATTTAAAACCAAGTCGTATAAGTTCAATTGATGTCATTGGTAATAGTTATGAATTTTTGATTAAAAACTTTGCTGCTAGTGGTTCTCAAAAAACAAGGGAGTTTTATACCCCGCCTGAGGTATCTGACTTAATGGCTGAATTACTTGACCCACAAAAAGGAGATAGTATTTGTGACCCTGCATGTGGTTCTGGTTCGTTATTAATAAAGTGTGGTCGTAAAGTTGTTTCTAACCACAATAGTAAACAATATGCACTGTATGGTCAGGAAGTGATTGCTTCAACTTGGTCAATTGCCAAAATGAATATGTTCTTGCATGGTGAAGATAATCATAGAATTGAACTGGGTGATACCATTCGTAATCCAAAAATTTTGGATCAAAATGGTGCTTTGATGCTATTTGATATTGTAATCTCTACCCCCCCATTTTTATTAGACAATTGGGGGAGTGATACAGCAGAGAGCGATAAATTTGACCGTTTCCATCGTGGTGTACCACCCAAAACTAAAGGTGATTATGCATTTATCTCTCACATGATTGAAACATTAAAACCAACCACAGGACGTATGGGTGTTGTTGTTCCGCATGGGGTGTTATTTCGTGGCTCTTATGAGGGAAAAATTCGTCAAAAGCTCATTGATGAAAATTTATTAGATGCAGTGATCAGCCTACCTGAAAAGCTATTTTATGGTACAGGTATTTCTGCTGCGATCTTAATTTTCAAAAAACAAAAATCTGATGATACTGTTTTGTTTATTGATGCAAGCCGTGAGTTTAAATCTGGTAAGAATCAGAATAATTTAACCGCACAGAATATTACTAAAATTGTTGAAACCTACCGTACTCGTAAAAGCGTAGATAAATATGCTTATCTTGCGACTTTGCAAGAATTGAAAGACAACGATTACAACCTAAACATTCCTCGTTATGTAGATACCTCTAAAAAGGAAGAAGAGATTGATTTAATTGCTGTACATACTGAGCGTGAACAATTAAAAATTCAACTTGCTGAGCTTGAAGTCCAGATGGCGAAGCATTTAAAGCAGTTAGGTTTAACACATAATGGTTAGAAAGAAAGCTTATTAGTTGAAGGTATTGATTTAATTTCAGCGACTACAAAATTCATTGAAAAGGGTCATTGAGTTCAGTAAAGCATTACAAATTTTATTTATTATTTAGGATTTATCATGACGATGAAAAAAAAATTAGTTGTTTTAACAGGTGCAGGTATTAGTGCTGAAAGTAATATCTCGACATTTCGTGATAGTAATGGTATGTGGGAAAATCATAATATTGAAGATGTTGCTTCCATAGAGGGATGGAATAAGAATCCTGCTTTGGTAAATAATTTTTATAATCTACGTCGTCAAAATGTGCGTAAAGCAACGCCCAATATTGCACATGATATTCTTGCTGAATTAGAAAGTAAATATGATGTAACGATACTTACTCAAAATGTAGATGATCTTCATGAACGAGCAGGAAGTACAAATGTATTACATATGCATGGAGATATATTAACAGCAATTTCGAGTGATCCAAATCGTCAACTTAATGCTGATAATACAATATATCCAGTTACCAGTGACCTCAATCATCTCATAGACTTAGATTCTAATGGATACTCTCTTAGACCAAATATTGTTTGGTTTGGTGAGGAAGTTAGATACTTATTGTTTGCACAGGAAGCAGTTAAGAAATCAGATATTTTTTTAGTCATAGGTACTTCTTTAAACGTATTTCCTGTTGCAAGTTTGGTTAAATATGCTCAAGGTGATTGCTACAACATTAACCCAGATATAAATACACACATTGATGGATATATTAATATTCATCAGGTTGCATCTCTTGGAATGCTTGAGTTTAATGCAATTCATAGTTAAACCAATTTTGATGTGTGAATTGTTTTCTTTTAAACAATGAAAAAGCTAGATTCAAATCTAGCCCAAAGCGTTCAAATGAGCACACAAACTAGGTTGTAGTAAGAGCTATTCAAGCGAAATATTTTTATTGTATATCGACTAATTTTTTGTATGACCGTTTCGCAGTATTAGCTTATTCAAAGTAATAAATCCAAAATTTAGGAACCCTTATGAACCACACAGAAAATAAATTTCAGTATAAACAATCTATTTCAATAGAGAAAGCCATTGATACTATTAAAATAAAATGTACTAACACTATGAATAAGCCATTATGGAGAGGAATGCGTGATTCTGGTGACTCACTTATTATGGATAGCCGAAGTGGCGAAAGACTTCCAACGATTGCTAAAATAGCAGGAAATTATTCTGCCATGATTTTTAATACACAATTAACAAAGAAAAAACTACCACCTAGAACTCAATGTGTTATTACAACAGGTCATGAAACAAAAGCACATACTCAGGGTTTTGGTAATGGTACATGCTACGCAATTTTTCCATTTGATGAACACGTCTTTTGTGGCTCACAGAAGGACTTATGGGAGGTAAAATTCAGTATAAATAATCAAAAAATTTCATTACTTGATTTTCATAAAACTTTATATGCATTTGAAGTAGATGATAAAAATTTAGATACAATGGTACAAGACATTTACAGCATTACCTCTAATAACTTGAATAAGAATAATGATTTTAATAAAGCTTTTTACGAGCTATTTCATGGAAAGAATGAGGAGGAACTTCGCCACATGATATTAGAGTCATTAGATATAGATATACTATTCGATGTATATCAATCAGATAATATTAATCATTCAGTTACAGAAATCTGGTTTAATGGTCCATGCATCTGTTTAAGAGAAAATATTTATGAGCAAGTAAAGCAATATTTTTCCTTGATGTAGTTTGCTATGGCTTTTTATTATTCTAAATAATCTGTGATCCTATATAGTTAAATATCAAAAAATTTAGAGCATGCTAGTCAATCCTCATGCTTTTGAGAAAAAAGCATTTAAAAATTTAGAAGAGCAACCTGCCTAGGATCATCTAAAGCACTCATGAAATAATTTTTTTAGGTTAAACAATATTACAACACATAAGGAAAAAATTATGCCAGAAATAGTACCTTACATCTATGATATTGCGATTGAAAAAAATCGTGGCGTTTTATTTATTAGTTTTAAAGACTTAAACGCAAACGAGTTCATACGATTTAGATATCCAGACCACACTCCTCGTACCGAGTTAATAGATTGGCTTAAACACCAAAAAATAAATTTTTCAGCTGCCGTATTAGATTATTACAATTATCTAGGAGAGTTATATATAGATGTGCCTTATAACCCCAATGACCCGACCTATAAAACTCTGTCTGAACACTTAGAAACAAAAGATGGTCACCCAAAAATTGAAGGCGTTTATTTTTATTATTTACCCTTAGAAAAAGCCCTAGAGCTTCAAAAAGAGTATGAAAATTATGATTAAAAATCATTTAATAATAAAGCCGCCTCATTTCTAATTATTTCTACACAAAAGAATGCTAAAACTTTGCATACACGTATTCTGTAATTTTTGCTTGTATGCATCATTTTTTAGGGTTTTTATTACACCAGCATATCAATCAATAGAGGACGAGATTCAATGAATAAATTTATTGCTAAATTATTTAATGGACCATTAGATATTATTGGTGATGTACATGGAGAAATTGATGCCCTTAAAAACTTAATCCGTGTTTTAGGTTATGACGAGAAAGGCAATCATCCCGAACAGCGAAAACTTATTTTTGTTGGCGATCTATGCGATCGTGGCATTGATAGTATCGCCGTGATTCGCTTAGTCAAAGAAATGATGGATCTCGGAAATGCTCAGTGCGTATTAGGCAATCATGAATTAAATATTTTAACCTCATCAAAACGAGATGGTAATGGTTGGTTTTTTGGTTCACCACATGATGATGATCATTCAATACTTTCACTAAATGCTAAAAAAGCAACAAAAGAAGATAGAATCTTTATTTGTGACTTTCTCAATCAACTACCGCTAGTACTAGAATCGAGCCGCCTACGTATTGTTCATGCCTGTTGGGATACCCAAGCTATAAATAAAATTAGAGTTCAAAATGAAGAGCCTATTTGTAATAGTGTATTTTGACTACCAAAATAAAATTCAAGATGAGCTTATAGATACAGGTATAGACACACTTTCAAATATAGAAGAAAAAAACCATTCTCTTCATAATGAACATGCATCTATACCACTATTAAAAAATTTAGCCCTTAAAAAAATGTCTGAACAGATGGGCAATCCCATTAGAGTTATTACGTCAGGGGTGGAAAATATTACCGACTACCCTTTCTTTGCTGGTGGTAGTTGGCGAATGGTCGATCGTATTGCTTGGTGGGATAATTACGATGATCATATTCCTGTCGTCATTGGGCATTATTGGAGAAAATTTAACAACCAGACAGATGGACTATTTTTTCAAATACAGCCTAACCATTGGTTTGGTAAGAGAAAAAATGTCTTTTGTATCGATTTCTCAGTAGGTAGAAGATATGTAGACCGTATAGAAAAAAAAGAATTTGTCGATCTATTATGTGCTATACGCTTCCCAGAAAATATTTAGTATTTGAAAATAGTCATACTGTTATGGCCAAGTAAAAGCAGATAACCTCTCTATGCTTACATCTAATTTTACTTAACCATTACAAAATGAGCCACATCAATAAATAGGTTCAAACATATCGTATATTTCCATCCAAAGTATTTTAGAGAATCTAAAATTCACCATGATGCAAACTTAAAAATATGAGGTCTAAACCTCCTATATAATTTTAGGCCTAACCACCAACCCCTTTGAACTTTTCAACAAAAGTAGAGAGCTTTTGAAAAACAATTTGTTTTTTAGTTCTATACTGGGGATTTAACGGACTGAGTCTAGGTAGTGTTTCATTCAGTGCTGTTCCATTTTCAGTGGCATACCCGCGTTTTAAAGAGGCTTTGATATAGCGTGTGGTAGCCACTTCATTCAGATTTTCCTCTCTAATTAAGGCTGCTACTTCACGTTCTTGAGCTTCTCGTGCAAAGGCATAAAATTCCGCAATGACCGACTCTTTACTCTGTAACTCATTAATATCTGTCTGCTCGATAAATTTAACGACCAAGCTCTCTTTAGTACGGTTTTCAAGACTTGTGCGGATTACACGTTTGATTTCTTCCTTAACGGTTTCTTTATTACCGTGCTGCTTATTATATTCAAAAACCAACTCAAGAATGTAATCAAGATTAATTTCCTGTGACTTTAACAAATCAATCTCAAATACCACCTCATCCCAATCCAGGATACTATTATCCTTAGTATTAGTCTCGCGCTCACGACGTTGCCAGTCACGAATATCGTTATAGCTAGAGCGATAGTCTTGTACCTTACGCTCTGTGGGTAAGCGTAGAGTTTGTAATTCTACTAACTTCTCATCATCAAGATAATGCTCTGCTTTAAATGCTTCCACTGCTACAGGGTCACTCAGATTGACTGACTGCATAGCTTTTAATGTGGTAAATTCATCATAGTTTTGTAAGATATTCTCAGCTCTCAAGTACTCATTGAATAACTTAACGAAAGATTTCTTCTCTTTTTCAGACGTGATACTAGCTGGGTCAGGAAAGTGTGTTTCAAGTTCACTTACAATATCTATAAAACCTCGTCTAGCCTCGCCAGTGACAGCATCACTAAAACCGTTCATATACTCGCCATAACTCTTTTCTATGACGACACTTTTAGTATTACTTTTACCAAACAGCGTAATCGCATCGACGGTCGCTTGTTCTAAATCACGAAAGGTAACGATATTGCCAAAAGTCTTGGTGGCATTATAGATACGGTTGGTACGAGAGAATGCTTGCATCAAGCCATGATAGCGTAACGTTTTATCAACGAATAATGTATTCAATGCTGGTGCATCAAAACCTGTCAGGAACATTCCGACTACAATAAGCAAGTCGACATCTTGAGATTTCACTCGCTTAGCAAGGTCACGGTAGTAGTTCTGAAAACTCTTTCCTTCCGTACTAAAGCTCGTTTTGAATAACGTATTGTAATCATCCATCGCAGCATCTAAAAACTCTCGAGAACTGCTATTCATCGCTGATACATCAAAGCTTTCGTCATTGATATCGCCGACTGCATCTTGTTCTTCATTGGCAGAAAAAGAGAAAATGGTGGCAACAGTCAGCGGTTTGTAGCTGGAATTCTGTTCAGAAGCCTGACCTTGAATCGTTTTAAAGGCTTCGTAGTAAGCTTTCGCAGCATCAACACTGCTCACGGCAAACATGGCATTAAAGCCCTTTGCACCCGAAAATGCACGATGCGTTTTCTGCCGAAAGTTTTTTAAGATGTATTGAGTCACTTCATTAATACGTAGGGGGTGTAACAGTGCCTGTTTATTTTCAGCGGCACTGATTTTCTTTTCGTCTGTTTCAGTTTCGATGGCTTTAAATTGTGGACGAACATCATTGTAGTCGACCTTAAACTTTAGAACTTTTTCATCACGAATCGCATCGGTAATGATGTAAGAATGCAATTCATGACCAAATACACTGGCGGTATCCTCTGCCCCTAAAGCATTTTTCCCAGCAAAAATTGGTGTACCGGTAAAACCAAACTGATAGAAACGTTTAAATTTCTTCTTAAGGTTTTTTTGAGCTTCACCAAATTGGCTACGGTGACATTCATCAAAAATAAATACCACTTGCTTCTGGTAAATAGGTAGGTCCACTTCTCCTTTCATCAGGTTATTAAGCTTTTGAATAGTGGTGACAATAATTTTGTTATCGTCTTTATCTAGATTGCGTTTCAACCCCGTAGTGCTATCTGAGCCATTGACACTGTCAGGCGAAAAGCGTTGGTACTCTTTCATAGTCTGATAATCGAGGTCTTTACGGTCAACCACAAAGAAGACTTTCTCAACAAAATCAAGCTCAGTGGCTAGACGTGCCGATTTAAAGCTAGTAAGCGTCTTTCCCGAGCCTGTTGTGTGCCAAATAAAACCACCACTTTCGGTTTGACTCCACTTCTTCGCCTGATAGGCACTGTTAATTTTCCAAAGAATACGCTCTGTAGCAGCGATCTGATAAGGGCGCATAATCAGTAGGTTATTACTGATATCAAAGACACTGTAGTTAAACAGAATATTAAGCAAAGTATGTTTTTGAAAAAAGGTAGCTGTGAAGTCTTTTAGATCTTTAATCAGACTGTTATCAGACCGTGCCCAATTCATGGTAAAGTCAAAGCTGTTCTTATCACGCTTGGTAGTATTGGCAAAATAGCGTGTATCAGTACCATTTGAAATCACAAATACCTGTAAAAATTTGAATAACGAGTTATCGGTATTAAAACTCTCTTTGCTATAGCGGTGTATCTGGTTAAATGCCTCACGGATAGCCACACCACGCTTTTTAAGCTCGATTTGCACAACTGGTAAACCATTCACCAAGATTGTTACATCATAGCGGTTAGCATGTTTACCAGCTTGTTCAAATTGCTGAATCACTTGAACTTTGTTACGTACTAGATATTTCTTATCTATAAGAGCAATATTTTCTAAACGGCCATCATCGAAAATAAAATCGTAGATATGGTTATCGTGGATTTTACGTGTTTTATCAATAATAGAATCGCTTGGGTTATCGAGATATTCTTCGGTAAAACGATGCCATTCACTATCTGTAAAATTCAGGTTATTCAAAGCTTGTAGCTGGATTCTGACATTCGCTAGCATTGCTTGCTGTGAAGTCAGGTGAGGAACGAATTCGTAACCTTGATTACATAAATCTTGAATCAATTCATGCTCAAGTTCTGATTCGCTTTGGTAGTGGTCTCCTTTTTCCCATTCTGTGACATATTTGTCCAGAACGATAAAATTATTAGACTCTGTAATTGTTTTATAATGCGTCATTTTCAGCCTTCTGTGTCAAATAGCCATAATTATTTAGATTATCTAATAGATATCTCACCATCTCTTTTTCTGGCTCTGTCGGCTCAGCTATTTCTTCATTAGAAAGGGTATTATGGGGATAAAAGTTCATAATTCGCTTAGCATAAGCACTTTTATCTCCGGGCAGTAAATCTGACCACCGTTCATAACCTAAGAAATTTGCCGTTTTTTCATATAAGTTACGAAGCAGAGCAAAGTGATACCTTTGAACGGACTTTTGCTCGATGGCATTTTTGATATTATTTTTGATGTGAAGATGATAAGAAAAACTTTTATTAGAATCCCCTTTCTTTTCTTCTAATTGATAAGTGCCATCATCAAATTGGCTTAATATAAGCCCACTTTTAAGCCCAAGCTCGTTGTAAAGAACATTATAAAATATAGCACTATGAGTAGAGATAATAAATTTCACACCTTCTTTGCCATGAAAATAGCTGTTTTTGATAAGCGTTGCTAAGCCCACTGCCAATTCAATGAGATGGTTATCGTCTAAAGAACTAACTGGATCATCAATATAAATATATTGTAAGTGATCAAATTGGTTACTTTCCCGCTCGCTTAGCTCTGGTACATTGGTAATGCCAATGACTAAATCGAGTAACGTATAAAATATGCTCCAAATAAAATGACTCTCTTCGCCTTTAGAGATTTTTATCTTATCTGAGCGTTCGTCATTGCCACGCTGAAATGAGAAAGTAACTTCAGAGAAGACTTTGACTCTAATGCCGTCATGATTTGTATATTCAGCGTTGAACCGAGGTGTTAGCTTTCCGTTAGAAAAATGCTGAAAATAGTTAATCACATTTTGATCTTGACCCTGCTCGTTCAGAATCCAATCAGTAAAGGAATTGGGTTGTATCTTTAATTTAGGCTCGCCATCGTTATTCCATACAAAAAGGTCTTCTGTATAGGCATTGTAATAGAGAATTTTATGACCTACAGCCTCCCCTGCAACAACATGCCCATGCTCTAAAGGTTGACTTGTGATCAACTGGGTAAATTCCCGTGATAAGCGGGTTTTCCCAGTACCATTAAAAGCATAGATCAACTGTACCTTTTTATTTGTTTCTTTTAACTGCTGAGCAAGTTCGGCTAAGGTCTTACTCATCCTAGTTAGCTACCTCTGTATCGGATTTAGGAAAGCGAAATAATAGGTCACGGTAGTATTCATACTGCTTTTGGCGTAGCTCGATTTCACGAGGGAGACCTTCAGAAATGGAGTTAGTGAGCGTGTCGAATTTATCGAGTATTGAGACGATCCTAGATTGTTCTTTTAATGAATTTACTGTATCACCATAAAACGGAATAGGTACGGTGATTTTTTTAGCCATAGGAACAGTAATTTGAGGTATCCCTCCCCCGGTGCCGCCAATTGGAGTCATATCAAGAACATAATTAAGATATCGGGTACTTACCAGCGACTTATCAGCAATTAAAACGAGTAAACGAATAATGTGAGTAAACTTAGCTTCTCTCACTGTATGATATCCAACTTTTGCCCCCCTCGCCGAAATTGTCACTGCATCACTATCAATTTTATAAGAGTCGGTGTAACCATACAATCCATTTTCATCGGTTGCATTTGCATAGATGGGATAAGGATAGTTACTATTAGGTTTTAATTGTCCTTTGACACAATTCTTAGGAACATCACCGCCGGCAGAAATAGATTTACAAAGTTTATTCAGAGGCACCCACTCAACCTCTCCTTCCTCAAAACTCAATAAATGGTCACGATAGTAGTTGTACTGTTTTTTACGTGTGGTAAGCTCGGCGGTAAGCTCGGCGGTAAGCTCGGCGGTAAGAGCCGTAAATTTATCTAAAATACGGACAATTTCAGATTGTATTAACAGCGATTTTTCTGGATTATTGGGGCATGGGATAGGAATTTTAATCGGCGATATATCACGGGGATAAACATGAGGAACTCCACCGCCACATTTCATATCATGTATTTTTTCTTGCATGTTAAGAAGGAAGTGGTAGCAATATCTAGCCGACAAATTATTATAAGCTGTTACTGTAAAAGCGTCTGAAACAAAGATAGGTTGTTCCCACCAACTCACATATCCTGCATAAGCACCTGAACCAGCGATAACAATGGTTTTTCCATCACGATTACTGACATTATGATAGTATGCAGGAGTACGCCCTCCTGCAATAACGGGAATATTTCCATCCAGAACATTTTTTTTTGTAATCGAAGAGCCTCGCTTAATCTCAGCTACTTCACCTAACATTTTCCACTCAACCTCAATCCCATCCAACAGTTTTTCCAGATAGCTTAGTTCACTCATGCCTGTACCTCACGACCTTCAATCTCAGCCACAATCGCATCGATATCTGTACGTAACTGATCTATTTTACAAACGGTAGTTTTCAGCTCTGCATTAAGTGCAGTAATATCAATTACTTCACGATTATCTTTTGCTTCCACGTAGCTACTCACAGAAAGGTTATAGCTATTAGTGGCAATAATATCCATAGGCACAGATTTAGCTAAATACTCAACATCATCCTTACTGTCAAAAATCTGCATAATCTGTTCAATATGTGTATCGGTCAGAATATTGTTATTAGTTTCTTTCTTAAACAGTCCACTGGCATCAATAAACTGTACACTAGTTTCAGTTTTATGCTTAGACAGCACTAAAATATTGACTGCAATGGTTGTACCAAAAAACAGGTTTGGTGCCAAAGAAATCACAGTTTCAACATAGTTATTATCGACTAAATATTGACGAATTTTCTGCTCTGCCCCACTACGGTAAAAAATACCTGGAAAACAAACAATGGCAGCACGACCTTTAGCAGATAGGTAATTGAGTGCATGTAAGACAAAGGCAAAATCTGCCTTGGATTTTGGAGCAAGCACACCCGCTGGTGCAAAACGGTCATCATTAATTAATGTTGGGTCATCGCTACCAATCCATTTTATGGAATACGGTGGGTTAGATACGATTGCATCAAACGGTTTATCATCTTTAAATTCTGGGTTGAGCAGCGTATCACCTAACGCTATATTAAACTTGTCGTAATTAATGTTGTGCAAAAACATATTCATACGTGCAAGGTTAAAAGTGGTGTGGTTGATCTCTTGCCCCCAAAAGCCATCTTGAATAATGTGGTTATCAAAATGTTTTTTCGCTTGAAGCAGTAATGAGCCTGAGCCTGCTGCTGGGTCATAGATTTTATTGACTTCAGTCTGACCGTGCATTGCTAGCTGTGCAATTAATTTCGAAACATGCTGTGGGGTAAAGAACTCACCGCCCGATTTCCCTGCATTGGCTGCGTAGTTGGAAATCAGAAATTCATAGGCATCGCCAAACAGATCAATCTGATGTGCATCAAAATCACCCAGTTTCAGCCCTTCAACACCCTTGAGAACCGCAGCCAAACGGCTGTTTTTATCTTTAACTGTACTACCCAGACGATTACTGGTCGTGTCAAAGTCGGTAAATAGCCCTTTTATATCTGGCTCAGAGGGATAACCTACTGCAGAGCTTTCAATTGCTGTAAAAATACTATTTAAATCGGCATTTAAGCAATCATTGGTATTTGCCTTTGCAGCTATATTGCAAAACAACTGACTTGGATAGATAAAATAGCCCTTGGTTCGAATCGCATCATCTTTGATATCATCCGTAATAACGGAATCATCGAGCTTAGCATAGTTAATACTCTCATCACCACCTTCAATATAGTGAGAAAAATTTTCACTGATAAATCGATAGAAAAGTGCACCTAGCACATATTGCTTAAAATCCCACCCATCAACAGCGCCACGAACGTCGTTCGCAATTGTCCAAATTTGACGGTGTAGTTCAGCACGTTGTTGTAGGCTAGTCATTGGTATTCCTTATTAAATTCATTATATTAAATCGTGAAATTTAGTTCTAGCATATTAAAACTTGGTCGAGCTACTTTATCATCTATAAGCACTAAAAATTAGGTAGTATTCAAAATTAAGTATTTTTCACTAAGGTAGATTTAAACAAGAATAATACTTTAGAAAAAAAACTTTGATTTTTAAACTGAGTCTAAATAACTTTAAAAAGAACAAGATGGCATATTGATCCTAGACAAAAAGTGGACAAAGAGTCCCTTTAAAGCTAACGTAAAATTAACTTTAGAGATGAACAAATTAAACAAGAAATCCTGTAGGCGATACAAAACGAATTGAGCATATATCACTTAGAATTACAATAAAGAGCCTATACTGTGTAGCTCTAAGATAAATAAGTGAGCTATTTAAATCACTTCAAACTCTCTAAAAGTACCTCATTCTAATTTACCCCAAAGCCCAATTTTAATTCACCTTTAATAAAAATTACCTTTCAAATTTTACCATATGATAAATTTAATTAAAAATATATAATTTATGTCTGTTATTATTGTTGATTTCTATAAAAACATACTGACCATAATTTAAACTACAATACCCTACCTTAAATTACACCATTCAAAATAAAAAAACTATATACTTGTTATATATAGTATTTATTAAAAATATATTTATGTAATTTAATATCAACTATGTCGGTGACTCTTGCCAAGGTTGGGGTCGGGAGTTCGAGTCTCCTTTTCCGCTCCAAATTCTAAAAGCCCTCATCGAAAGATGGGGGCTTTTTCTATAATAATCCTATTTATAAGTAAGAGTGGCTATGTACCATCGTTGGTTCCCACTTATAAGCAGATCCTAAGCTTAAAGTTGCACAATTATAAACATCTTGTAAAAATCCTTTTCTTATTTCCTTTCTAAACCCTACTTGATTCATCAATGTTTCTCTCAAGGGATGATGACTTGTAATTAAATACTCATTTCTTTTATACAAACGCTCTAATAAAGATATAGAAGGTAATCGATCAAATTTACCCCTCTCACCTCTATTACATTCAGCACATGCCAACACTAAATTGGCAACGCCATTTATCGGTTTTTCAATATCGCATTGGCGTAATTTATGTGGAAAAAAATGATCTACTTCTGCTGAGTTTTCTAATAAAGGATCAATTCTTATAGGCTTAAAACAATAGAAACACTTACCTTTTTGATAACCATTTAATGCTGTTTTAGCAGAAGTTACATTTATACGGCGAATTTTATTCTCTGCAAATAAAAGACCATGATTATCATGTTTAATTTGTATCAAGTTTTTAGGTAAGTTCATATCCCAAGCTGTTTCAACCAATCGCCACCTAGATTCAGTTTCTTCAATTAAATCAAATGACTGTTGGTATTCAAACAACTGAAAAACTTCATCTGTCAAAACAATACCTCCATGTTCTTTTCTTTCATCGACAAAGAATCTTTTTGGGATTTCATTTCCATGGACATTATGAAAAGCATCAATTACATTCACAAAACCATATTGAACAGTCTTTTCAATTAAAAATTTTTGATCAATTTCTTGTGAGTTATATGCTCGACAAAAATCTAAAAATTTACTTGAGCTAGATGTCGATTGCTTATCTACAAATTTTAAATGCTCACAAATATTTTGACTAAATGGTTTAGCAAGTTGATCTAAAGTAATTAAACTATTCTTTTCAGCTTTTAATTCATAAAGAGACTTTGCCAATGCAAACTTATAAGAAGCAACATTACGGCCAAATAAAATAATTGAACGCCAGTAATTTTCTAAAGTTGGTTCAATTTCGTAAAACTCAGACATCATTACCTACGATTTAATCACTTATTTTTTTTACAATAATATTAAGCCATTCATGTACATGATCTGACCTCTGATCATTACTAACCCATTGTTGTAAGAGTAACCATTTTTTATTTCCCTTTAATAGGTCATTTGCTTGATCTTCATTCAGATCTGTAAAGCTTCTTCCTTCCACCTCTCTATCTCTTTCACCATATTTAAAAGACATATAGCAGATACCATTGAGCTTAAGTGATTTAAATATTCTTTCAAGTACTTCAGGCAACCTTTCTCTTTTACAATGGAGTAAAGATGCACATGCCCAAATACCATCATACTTATTACGCTCTTTTAAATCATAAAAACTCGCATGTTTCACATGTACACCTGAAAGAATTACTGCTTTCTTTACAAGTTCTTCAGAAGAATCTATCGCTTCAACAGTGTAACCCTTATTTTTAAATGCAAGTGAATCACGCCCCGAGCCACAGCCCAAATCTAGAATGAATGCATTCTCTTTTAAATACCTCAAAAATGGTTGATATAAAGTATTCATCTCTACACGATATGTACTATCAAAGAATAATTGTGCATTTTTATTATAGTAATTTAATAAATTATCCATCTTAATTCGAACTTTCTCTATTTCTAAAAATCAACTAGTTTTTATCATATAACATTCTACGCTCTTCTAACTATATAAAAAAACGCAAGCTATACTGTATTATCGAACTTATAGAATAGTCTGAAATTGGTATAAAAATTGCTTCTCTAATAAACATCACATAAATGATTTTATTTAGGAGCAGTTTTGCATGAGTGGTTTAAAAAATAAAATTCTAATCTCAACAGCTATAATACTTACAACGCTCACAGCACATGCTCAAGCAAAAGATTGGTCTACAATTCGCTTTGGTACAGAGTCATCCTATGCACCTTTTGAATATAAAACACCTGATAATAAACTTACGGGATTTGATGTTGATTTAGGTAATGCAATTTGTGCTCACCTAAAAGCAAAATGTGTATGGGTAGAAAACTCATTTGATGGCATGATCCCCGCTTTAAAAGCAAAGAAATTTGATGGCATTCTATCTTCAATGACAGTGACAGATGAGCGTGAAAAGCAAATTGCCTTCAGTAATAAAATATATAATACACCAACACGTATGATTGCAAAGGCTGGCTCACCACTTTTACCAAATGCAACTTCTCTAAGAGGAAAAAGAGTTGGTGTACAACAAGGAACAATGCAAGAAAGTTATGCCAAAACATATTGGGCATCAAAAGGTGTGACAGTTGTGCCTTACCCAACTCAAGATATTCTGTATCAAGATATGATTTCAGGACGTTTAGATGCCTCTCTACAAGATGCAATTATGGTCGACTCAGGATTCTTAAAATCGCCTAAAGGTAAAGGATTTGCATTTGCTGGTAGCAATATTACTGACACTAAAACACTCGGTGTCGGTGCTGCAATTGGCTTACGTAAAGAAGATAATGATTTACGTGAAAGCATTAATAGAGCATTAGCCGCAGTTATTGCAGATGGCACGTATAAAAAATTAGAGCAAAAATATTTCCCTTTCAGTATTTACTAATTTCAATATTAGAGTTGGTTCACAACTAACTCTAATTCTCACAAATATCAACTTACTGTTTTAATTAGAGCACATAAGTATGTTTTTATCTGGTTATGGTTCTGCGTTATTGAGTGGCACATGGATGACCATACAGCTCGCTCTATTGTCGCTCATTCTGTCAATCATTATTGGATTAATTGGTGCCTCATGCAAACTATCAAGCATTAAAATAGTGCGTTTTATAGCAACCTTTTATACGACTTTAATTCGAAGCATACCCGATCTTGTGATTATGCTTCTTCTATTTTATAGCTTACAAATTGGGCTTAACTCTATTACAGAAGCCTTAAATATTGACCAAATTAATATTGATCCCTTTATGGCTGGTGCAATTACACTTGCCTTTATATATGGTGCATATTTTACAGAAACATTTCGTGGTGCTTTTCAGTCCGTTCCTAAAGGACAAATAGAAGCTGCTACAGCTTATGGAATGACGCCTAGCCAAACTTTTCGGCATGTTTTATTTCCACAAATGATGCGATTTGCACTGCCTGGTATTGGTAATAATTGGCAAGTTCTCATTAAAGCTACTGCGCTTGTTTCACTTATTGGTCTTTCAGATATTGTGAAAATTACACAAGATGCTGGTAGAACAACCATGCAATTATTTTATTTTAGTGTTATTGCTGCTGCCATTTATCTTTTAATTACCACAGTTTCTCACCTCATTTTAAAATGGCTTGCATACCATTACTCTTCTGGAGTAAGGAAAGGACAGCTATGATCGAAATTATTCAACAGTATTGGAAATCATTCTTGTGGACTGATGGAATACAAATCACTGGCGTTGCGATGACAGCATGGCTCTTAGTTGCATCAATAGCTATTGGGTTTGTATTTGCCGTACCGCTATCAATTGCACGTGTATCGAGTAACAAATTTGTCTGCTCTCCTGTTTGGTTATTTACCTATATTTTTCGTGGCACTCCCTTATATATCCAACTTTTAATTATTTATTCAGGCATCTATAGCTTTGACTTCATTCATAATCATCAATTACTCAATGACTTTTTTAAAGAAGGGCTAAACTGTACAATTTTGGCTTTTGCCTTAAATACCAGCGCCTATACGACTGAGATTTTTGCAGGTGCAATACGTTCAATTCCGTATGGTGAAATTGAAGCAGCACAAGCTTTTGGAATGTCCCCATGGAAAAAGTACAGCCGTATTATTATTCCATCTATGTTACGACGTGCACTGCCTTTCTACAGCAATGAAGTTATTTTGATGCTTCATGCAACAACTATTGCATTTACAGCAACAGTACCTGATATTTTAAAAATCGCCCAAGACGTGAATTCAGCAACCTATGCAACATTTGATGCTTTTGGCATTGCAGCAGTTCTTTACGCCTGTCTTGCTTTTATTTTAATTGGTATTTTTTATAAATTAGAAAAACGTTGGCTTAAGTTTTTAAAGCCATCAAATCATTAGGAGCAATCATAAAATGGTAGATTCAGCAAAACTAGTGATTCGTAACTTACATAAAAACTTTGGTGAAAACGAAGTACTCAAGGGTATATCACTTGATGCAAAAGCAGGTGATGTGATTAGTATTATTGGTTCATCAGGCTCAGGAAAAAGTACTTTATTACGTTGTATAAACTTTTTAGAACAACCAAGTGATGGATCAATTAAACTAAATGGTGAAAAACTTGCCACTGTTTTCGATAAAAACAATAATTTAAAACCAACTGATCTAAAGCAATTACAAAAAATGCGTACCAAGCTTATCATGGTCTTTCAGCATTTTAACTTATGGTCACATATGACTGTTTTAGAAAATGTAATTGAAGCACCTATACATGTTTTAGGTATCAAACGTGCAGAAGCTGAAACAAAAGCCCGTGAATACTTAAAAAAAGTTGGTTTAAGTGAGGATTTTGAATCAAAGTATCCTGCCTTTTTATCTGGTGGACAACAACAACGCGTTGCCATTGCTCGTGCTCTCGCAATGGAGCCTGAAGTCATGTTATTTGATGAACCGACAAGTGCTTTAGACCCTGAACTTGTTGGAGATGTACTTAAAGTTATGCAAAACTTAGCTCAAGAAGGGCGCACAATGATTGTTGTTACACATGAAATAGGTTTTGCTCGGCATGTATCGAATCATGTTATTTTTTTACATCAAGGAAAAATAGAAGAACAAGGTTCTCCACAAGAAGTTTTAGAAAATCCTAAAAGTGAAAGATTAAGAAATTTTCTTAAAGGAAGTTTAAAGTAACAACTACTTTACTGCAAAACCGTTTTACTCATGTCTTTATCAATGTGCTTTTTAGTATTTCACATAAATTAAAAACACATTTTTATGGACACACATAATTAAATAAAAAACTAATGTGCATGATCTACTATAGATCTAGATACATTGCACAACGTGTTTCTTTAGAAAATCCATTTTGCTCTTCTCGCTTTAATTTCTCACATATATATTTTGGAAGGTTTGCAGTTAATATATTAAAACCAATACTTTCATAAAATGGCTTATTCCACTCTACATGCGTAAAGGTAGTCAAAGTCACTCTAGGAATACCAGCACATCTTGCGTATTGAATCACATGCGACATTAACATGCGTCCAATTCCTTTTTTTTGGAAAGCTTCCATGACATCAATTTCTAGAATATATAAATCATTTTCATATATTCTTGCATAAAGAAAACCAATAGGACTATTCGTTTGACCTATTGCAACAATAGAATAATAATTGTTTATAAAGTATAAATGTGTCTCATAAGAAATCGTTTTACTATCTTTTAGCCACATTAAATCAGTAGTTTTTGCAAATATCTGGTTTGCCGATTTTTCAATCTCAATTAATTGCTCAATGTCGGATAATATTGTGTTTCTAATTAAATAACTCATTTATTACTTTAGTAAAATTAGAATTATTATAAATAGCTGATGTACTAAATAAATACAATTACTTTTCATAAAAAAACTCGGCTTACGTATAAACCGAGTTTTCATTAGGTATTTAGATTTTCTTATCTAAAAAACGATTAATTAAAAAAGCGACTTTTTTTACTCCAATAAATCCAATAAATCCACCAATTGCGACAGTTAAATCTTGTGGAATATTAAAGTAATGCATCGCTGAAACTGCAGTTAGTGAAAGTGCTCCACATAATAGTCCCTCAAATATGGTGGCAGCCCACGATGCACCTGAGTACATCATTCGTAGAACAGAAATTACAACTGACAGTAAAATGCCCTTAAATGTAATATCTTCCTGCCACCATGCTCTAAGAAGGTCTAAGAGTTGCATATCATGAGATAACATCAGAACCTCCAAAGCCAATACACTTATGACTAGCCAAAAATTCCTTTAACAATCGAACCAAATATAGAATCTATATCTGAGATTAAATTACTTTTCTCTTTTAGCTGCACATCACGCATTGCTGGGATATAACCGAAATCTAATGTCTCTACAACAAAGGAACGATCACCCACCAATTCAATTCGCACCGTTGGTGCTTCCGTACCACCAATACGATATTGAAGATCTTTCGGGTTTGGTGTAGGTACAGGCACAGAGTCAATAAATGATGTCACTAAACCATTTGGCATTACATAATGTGAATACGTCTGAAACGGCTGTGATGATGGATTACCTAAAACAAGACCAGAACTGTTCATTGGACGGTATGGACCAGTAAGGTTTTCACTCACAAAACCATATACACCATCAGGACCCGTTAAACCATCGGCATAGGTATATTTATGACTGATGGTAAATAGATAGTATTTCCCATCTTTAAACACATAGTGTGGTCGTTCTGTTTGATCATTTACACCTACTGCAGTAACAAGTGGTGGTAATAGTTCCCAACTCTCACCAGATGAGTCTGTTGCAACAGCAATACCAATACATCCAGTTTGATAACGTGCGCCTCCTACATCTGTATGACCCGGTGGTACATCTCCCATTTGTGCACTGCCAATGGTATGTGTACCGCGGTCGCCTGCGACATTGCCTTCAAAGACCATATAGAGTTGTCCATCATTTGGGTCAATGAATGGGCATGGATCACGGAAGTTCCAATACGTATTTTGTTCTTCTGTTTGATAATATGTACCATCAGCAGAGAATAATGACTTCACTGTGGTAAACCCTGCAACCGAAACACCCTCATCTGAAGTCACTAAACGTCCACGTACTTTAGAAATTGTTGCACCTGGCGTGACACATGTGTAGTAAAGATCAATATCACCTTGATCATTTAATAAAATTGGTGTTCCAGCCCACTCACGAGATGTCGGAGAAACCCCTTCTTTCATTACACGACCACCAAAGATCCAGCTTTTTCCATCACGGCTATACCAGAAGCAGATACGTGCACGACCATGACGGTCATTCCAGTCAGCAGTAATGTCATAATCACCGTTAGCATCTTTGAATTTTTCTGGACTACGTTCAGCAGTCAATGTAAAAATCACTGACCATCCATCTACAGATACAATCGTACCATCTAGTGTACGTAGTGGCATCGTATCCCAGATAAAGAGTCGATCATCTAGAACTGGGAAGTTTGCAGGTACAAGAGGTTGAGTTGTTGTTGGATCATCTGTGTGTACTTTTAAAGCATCTGCACGAGTCCAAATTGTTGATTGAAAGTTTAAGTTAGTCATTTCTATTTTCCTTATTTAATTAAGATTTGCGAAACCGCATTTAGAAAATAGAACAAGAGGAGAATTAAAAAAACTAAATCCCGATGTGTGAGAAACTACACAACGTACTGATTTAATTATATTAATAATTAACTATCCACTTAATCACACAACAAAGATTGATAAGAATAGACCCCTCAATATGTTAAAGTTTTTTGAGAGAAGATCTATTTCAGTAAATAAAACAATATTTTTGATATAGTAAATTTAAAGAGCTAGTTAGCATAAGCTTCTAGCTAATACACTTCTTTGAATGAGAATAAAAATGACAGCAATCGAGATTTTAGAAATACATGATATTCAAAATAATCAGCATCATTTATCGGATTTACTACAAAATACTGTAGATGGAGGTGCATCCATCGGTTTTTTATCTCCAATAACAAATAACGAGATACTAGATTACTGGAATGAAGTGAACAATGAATTAGCGAATGGCACTCGAAAACTATGGGTTGCTATTCAGAATGGGAATATTGTTGGTAGTATTCAATTATCTATGGTGAATAAAAAGAATGGCTTACATAGAGCAAATGTAGAAAAGTTGATGGTTGCAAGTTCAGCACGAAAACAAGGTATAGCAACTTTACTCATAAATAATTTAGAGTCATTTGCGAAAACAAATAAGTTAAGTTTACTTGTACTAGATACACGCGAAGGAGATATTTCAGAAAAACTCTATAAGAAAATGGGATTTATACGAGTTGGTGTTATTCCAAACTTTGTAGTTAGTTCAAATGGTAACTATGATGGAACAGTAATGTATTATAAAAATATTCACTAATTTTTACATGTTTTAGTAAAAAAATAGGAGGTTAAACCTCCTATATAAAAATCTACTAAGGCAATGGATTTTGCACATTAAATGCATATGCAACAACACAAAACTCTTGATCCATAATCTGCTCCGCAGTTAGGGACTCTTCTGGATATTCCTCTTTATTTGCACTCACAATACGTACTCCACCCTTTGGCATACGATACAAAAATTTAAATTTAAATAGTCCACCATGACTTATTGCATAAATTTTTCCATCAGTAATATTGGTACGCCCGACATCTACATAAACTGTTGCACCACTATTTATAATAGGTGACATGGAGTCACCAAAAGCTGTTAAAGCATATGCATTAAATTCAGAAACACCATATTTACGGAGTGTTGATTTACTCAATCGTAATTTACGCGTTTCATTTCCAACAACTTCAGAAAAAGAACCATTTCCACAAGAAATAAGTACATCCTTATAAAAAGGGATTTCAACCTCATCATCATCCACAGGTGTTGAAGAATCCCAACCTTTCACTTGAGTCACATCCATATGTTCATATGGTTGACCACCTTGTAAAATCCAATTTGCCGATACGCCAAAAGCTGCTGCACCTTTCAGCGCACCAGATTTAGATACACCTCTTCTTTTCCAATTTGTAATGGTTTGAGCCTGCTCGCCAATTCTTCTTGCAAGCTCTTCTTGAGTTAGCTTACCGCCACTTGCCTCAAGTAACCTTGTGAATGAAGCATGCATTTCTCTTACTCAACTGTTTGTTTGTTATGATTTATTCATATTATTGCTGAAAGTAATACATAAGTAAACAAATTAAAATAAACAAAAGACTTGCCTAAAGTAAACATAGTGTTTATTATTCAAAACATAAACTACTTTATATTAAAGTTTATACCTTAAAAATATATGATAACTAACATAATGTGAGAAAAGTAAAATGATGAAATGTCCTATTTGCAAACATGCCGCACATACAAGAACAAGCAGATATATCACTGATACTATTAAAGAAATATACTACCAATGCCAAAATGTAGAGTGCTCTGCAACATTTAAAGCAATAGAAAGCCTTGACCGAATTATTTCTCAACCAGTTTTTATACCTAAGACTCCACATAAAATAAAACAAAATGTTTAGATTAAACATTTTGTTTATATAAATAAAATTTAAAGTAGACAGTAATATTTTGCTGTCTACTTATTTTAATTTCATCAGCTGAAAAAAACCAAATCACCTTTTACATCTTCAAATTAAGTTTATTTTTATATGTATTTATTATTATATTTTCTATTCTAAATTCATTATATTTAATATTGGCGAGTGCATGACTCATAAACCCTATACTTTATCTTGGATATTTATCCTTGCCACACTCACTGCACTTGGACCATTTTCAATAGATATGTACCTTTCTGCCTTACCAATTATGGCAAAGGATTTATCTGTTACAAGCAGCCAAGTAGCAAATACCTTACCTGCTTACTTTATGGGTCTTGCATTTGGGCAACTCATTTATGGACCTCTTACAGATCACTTTGGTAGACGTAAGCCTTTATTTATAGGGCTTTCCATCTATCTTATTTCAAGTATCGTTTGTATTTTTGCAACTCAACTCGATGTCTTAATCATTGCACGTATTGCTCAAGCATTAGGTGGCTGCGTTGGTGTCGTTGTTGCACGTTCAGCTATCCGTGACACATTAAATGGTAAAGATGCTGCTCAAGCTTTTTCATCGCTAATGGTAGTTCAGGGACTAGCGCCAATACTAGCACCTTTATTTGGCAGTCTAATTCTTTCATTTCTGCATTGGCGTATTATTTTCTTATTTCTATTTATATTTGGTGGCGTTGGCTTATTACTCGCATGGTTTAAGTTGCCTGAAACACTTCCTATAGAACGTAGAAAAAAACATACTCTTTCTTCAGCATCTGCAACCTATATTGCCCTAGCAAAAGACCGCCGTTTTATTGTGCCATCTGTTGCGAGTGGTATTCTTATGGGCATGATGTTTACCTACATCAATAGTTCATCTGAAATTATTATCGATCAGCTTCATGCTTCTGCCATTTTGTTCTCCATTCTTTTTGGTATTAACTCTTGCGGTATTATTTTTTCATCGAACTTAAACCGTATTTTACTTAAAAAGTATGAACCTCTACAGTTACTTAAATTTGGAAGCAGCGTGCAACTTGTGGGCGCACTTATTCTAAGTACAGTAATTTTCACTCACCATCTGAACACTTTTACAATCATGTTAGGATTATTCCCAATCGTGGCATGTGTTGGCTTCGTTGGCCCGAACGCAACTGTTCTTGCTTTGGCAGATCAAGGAAATCGTGCTGGGCAAGCAAGTGCACTCCTTGGTTCATTACAGTTCTTTTTCGGGCTCGTTTCAGGTGTGCTTCTTTTTTTACTACCATTTCATGTCGAAATTGCAGTATGTATTGTGATGCTTCTTTATAGCTTTACAGGTGTTGGACTCATTCAAAAAATTAAACCCGCGATCCCTCACTAACTCCATATCAGTGCTCATGCCAAAAACCTTCATGGCATGAGTCATTATCACTTTATTGTTTTATTTCATAACCCTTTATAAATTCTCTCAAGCACACGTCACATCAGTTATTATAGGTTTAAATCTGAATGCTTTAGGTTCTTATGAATAGTCTGCTCATCATTGGCACACTCATCTTATATATTTCCATACTGTTTATCTGTGCCATATTTGGTGAAAAGTATGCCATGCATCTAAGCGCAAAACGCAGGATGTTGCTGTTTAGTTTAACACTTGGGGTGTACTGTTCTTCTTGGACATTTTATGGTGGTGTCGGCGAAGCTGTAAGGCATGGTATTAACTATTTACCCATTTATTTAGGGCCACTTTTTTTTATTAGTTTTGGCTATTATATTTGGCGAAGAATTGGAAAAATTCGACAATATCACTCTATCGCATCTATTTCAGATTTTATTTCAGCCCGATATGGTAAAAGCGGTGCCCTTGCTGCAATGGTTACTATACTTTCTGTTGTCGGTACTGTGCCTTATCTTGCACTCCAACTTAGAGCAATTTCTTTAAGTACAGTCGCGATCTTGCCCGAAACTGCTTCTGTTCACCTGACCACTAATATTGTACTTTGCCTGACCACCATTATGGTCATGCTTTCCATGGTGTTTAGTACACGTCAGGTCTCAAATACAGAGCAGCATGCAGGACTCATGCTTGCTGTTGCCATTGAATCTTTTGTGAAAATTTTTGCCTTACTGTGCGTTGCCTTATTTTTTATATTTATGCATCCGAACAGCTTGAGCTTACTGTCACACGACTTAAAGCAACAGTATGCAAATATGCAAATATCAGGCGTACCTGAGACATTTTGGACACAAACCATATTAGCAGCCCTCGCTATGATCTGCCTACCTCGCCAGTTTCATGTAGCCGTCGTTGAACTTAGAGATGAGCAACATATTAAAGGTGCTCGAAAGTGGTTTTCAATTTATTTAATTCTAACGGCGATAGCTATTTTTCCTATCGCAAGTTGGGCATTACATTCAGATATTAGTTTATTTGGTATTCCTGATATTGCTGTGCTCACACTGCCATTAAACTATCAGCATGAATGGCTAGCACTTCTTGCATTTCTTGGTGGATTTTCAGCATCGACAGGGATGCTGCTTGTTTCCTCTGTCGCAATCTCTACTATGCTAAGCAATGACTTAATTATGCCTGCAATGTGGCGATTAGGTATTATTTCTCGACATGATGAACGCTTACCATCTGTACTCAAAATCGCACGGCGTATTTCCATTATTTTTGTAATGGCACTCGGCTTCCTTTTCTATCATGTATTTGACAGTGTTGACCAACTTTCAATTTTAGGCTTGCTGGCTTTTACTGCTGTTGCACAGTTCTCCCCTGCGCTTATTGGAGGCTTGTATTGGCGTGGAGGCAGTAAACAAGGTGTCTATGCCGGACTAATTGCTGGCTTTATGATGTGGGGCTATACCCTATTATTACCAACCATTTTAAAACATGTCTCTCCTGCACAATTCTCATTAGATCATCGTATTTTAACAGACGGTTTATTAGGAATTCATATTCTTCGCCCTGAAGCATTATTTGGTTTTTCTTCACTTTCCCCACTCACACATGGTGTACTTTGGTCACTTGGCCTCAATGTTTTACTATATGTTTGGGTATCGCGTATTTATCGCCCTAGCCTTGCAGAGCAGATTCAAGCAGAAAGTTTCTTTTACTATGAAACCAAGGTTTTACCCTCACAACAACAAGCAGATGATGCCAATTATTTTAATACCGATAGTCATCGACTCAAGGTCGCAGATTTATTGGCACTTGCAGGAAGAGTCACAGGCGAAAAACAAGCACAACTTGCTTTTGATAAGTTTGCAAAGCGCTATCATCTCGTTTTGAATCCAAATCATATTGCTAATGGTATTTGGTGGCGATTTACCGAACAATACCTTGCCAGTACCATTGGTGCAGCTTCTGCACGAACACTATTAAAGACAGCACTCGTCAACAATGGGTTAGGCGTTGCTCAAGTTGCAAATATTCTTGACCAAGCCTCTCAGTGGCAACGCTTTAGCCAAAACCTACTAATGACCATGATTGATCATATGGCACAGGGTGTCAGTGTCGTAGATGCAAATATGTGTCTTGTTGCATGGAATACTCAATACCTGACATTGTTTGGCTATCCACAAGAGCTCGTATATGTTGGTTGTCCTGTCGCAGACCTCATTCGTTATAATGCAGAGCGTGGTGAATGTGGCCCCGGCCCTATCGAAGAGCATGTTCGTAAACGCATTCACTGGATGAAAGTTGGAAGCCCTCATGAATATGAGCGCGTGCGTAAAGATGGAAAAGTCATTCAAATTCGTGGAAACCCCATTGAAGGCGGTGGCTTTGTAACAACATTTGCAGATATTACTCCATTTAAGGAAGCCGAAGCTGTACTCGAAGCACGTGTAACCGAAAGAACAAAACAGCTAGAAACAGCACTGGCAGAACAACAACTTGCACGTGAGCAAGCAGATACAGCAAATATGTCAAAAAGCCGTTTTATTGCTGCAGCAAGCCATGACCTTTTACAACCCATGCATGCTGCTCGTTTATTTAGTACCGCATTAGAACAAAGTATTCATCAAGAAGAGGATCGTAAGACCTTACAACAGCTCGATCGTGCCTTATATGGGGCAGAAAGTATGCTTTCAGCACTACTTGATATTGCGCGCCTTGAAGGTGGAACCATTCAACCGAAACGACAAGCCTATCCATTACATGATTTACTCAGCGATCTAAAAATGCAGTTTCAGTCAATTGCTGCTCAGCGTGGTATTAAGTTTCATGTACATGATGCCAAGTTTTGGATTGATACTGACCAACAATGGATTAGACGTATTATTCAAAACTTTGTAAGCAATGCACTTCGCTATACCGCAAAAGGCAAAATTATCGTTGGTGTATTACGCAGTGCCTCACAACCTAACCATATTCGTATTGGTGTTTGGGATACAGGCCCCGGTATTTCTGAAACGCAAAGAAAGAAACTTTTTCAAGAGTTTGAACGATGTGGACATACTTCACCATGGGGTGAACAAGGCTTAGGGCTAGGGCTTGCAATTGTTCAACGCATGACACATATGCTCAACTATCCTGTCAATGTCTATACAGAAATTAATCAGGGTTCATGTTTCATGCTTGAGGTACCTATTACCGATGCGCCTAAGCAAGCAAGTATGGATTTACCAACTGTGAGTACACATCACCAAAACTACAAAATACTATGTTTGGATAATGATGAAGCAATTCTAGAAGGTATGGTCACACTGCTGACAAAGTGGGGCTATGAAGTCTTTAAAGCAAGAGAACCCGAAGAAGCCGAAGACATATTACAACGTGAAAACATTCAGGTTTGGCTCATTGATCAGCATCTAAATCATCACAAACGAGGTTTAGATTTTATTGAGAAAAATCGTCAACAGCATCAAGTTCCTATTGCCCTGATTACTGCAGACTCTGACCCTGAACTTCCTCAACGACTCAAAGCACTCAATATCATGCTACTGCGAAAGCCTTTAAAACCTGCATCTATGCGTGCATGGATTTCAAGACTAAAAATATAGTCTATAAAAAAAGCGAGGTAAACCCTCGCTTTTTTTATGCTATACAATCACAGCTTATATTGTTTTTTCACTAATATTTAATGCACTAATAGCAAGTACAGCTTGTGTACGGTTTTGTACATTCAACTTTCTAAAGATCGCAGTCACATGGGCTTTAATTGTTGCTTCAGACACATCTAAATCATATGCAATTTGTTTATTTAACAAACCTTCTGCAACCATCATCAATACACGGAATTGCTGTGGTGTGAGCGATTGGATACGCTCTGCCAATACCGTTTCATCACTACTACAAGCATCATTAATATGGTGTGCAGATATATTTGCAGGAAGCCATATATCACCCTCTAATACCTGAGTAATGGCATCGCTAATATTGTCAGGATTTGCAGACTTTGGAATATATCCCATTGCACCATGTGTAATTGCACGGCGAATCACGGAGGTTTCTTCATGTGCAGAAACCACTACAATTGGAATTGCTGGATACTGTGCGCGTACATGAACAAGCGCTGAAAATCCTGAAGCACCTGGTAAGTTCAAATCTAGTAATACAAGATCTGGTTCTGCACCACTTTCAAGATATTCATAGAATTCTTTAACGGTTGCTTTTTCTTGAATTTGAGCTTGAGGTAGACCATGACGCACAGCTTGTATTAAAGCATGGCGAAATAAGGGGTGGTCATCAACGATTAGTATATTCATAATACGTTTGGCCATGTCCGTGTAATGTGTGCAAAATGCTGTCTTTACTATAAAAGTAAGTCAATCAATATTACAGATTTTTTACTATTTGTATCTACTTTTTAGCCTAAAATCATATTTTTTTTATCTGTTCTTTTTTTTTATTATAAAAAACATTAAAAATCAGTATCTTTTTAAAAAATATTTTTTCTGATTTTTAATGAAAAGAGCAATATATTCACATATACAAATTTACTTGTATAAATAAAATACTACTAAATAAATAGAAAGTTGTGATTTTTTTTGCACTTTATTTATACATATTATAATAAATCTCATTTTCATATTGTTTATGTAATTAAAGAGTTAAAATTAGACATCGTTTAAGGCACAATATATTTAACTCTATCATTTTTGGAAAAAATTGTGGCAGAACAAAATACGAACGCGATAACAAATGCAGGCAATAAAGCTGCAAACATGTTCGGTCAAAATGGGCAATATCATGATGCCTATTTGACCATAGACCGTATCGTCAATAGCTTTTGGGAACGTGTTCCATACCTATGTATTGCGATTGTGGTATTCATTATCTTTTGGCTACTTTCAAAAGTCTTTAAAGTCTTTGTTGCCAAAGCATTATCAAACCGTCCTTATGCCAAACAAAACCTTGTACTCGTTCTTAACCGTGTAGGTAGTACATTTATTATTTTCTTTGGTTTCCTCATCGCACTGGTGATTGCTATTCCAGGCTTCACCCCAGGTCAGTTAATGAGTGCTTTAGGGATCGGTTCTGTCGCAATCGGTTTTGCATTCAAAGATATCTTTCAAAATCTACTTTCAGGTATTCTTATTTTACTGAGCGAGCCTTTCCGTATTGGCGATGCAATCGTATGTAATGGCTTAGAAGGAACTGTCGAAGATATTCAGATTCGCGCAACAACTCTACGCTCATACGATGGTCGTCGTCTTGTGATTCCAAATGCAACCGTTTATACAAGTTCAATTACTGTTGTTACAGCATATACACAACGCCGTTGTGAATTTAATGTTGGTATTGGTTATACAGATGATATCCAAAAAGCCAAAGAAGTGATTCTTAAAATTTTAACAGATAACAAGAACGTACTAAATCAGCCTGCAAGTATTGTCAATGTTAGTTCACTTGGCGATTTTGCAATTAACATTAATATTCGCTGGTGGATTGATACCAATAAAGTTGCAATTAACAACTCAATCAGTGAAATTCAAGAACTGGTCGTTGCTGAATTTGCGAAAAACAATATTAATATTCCATATCCAATTCAAGAACAAATTACGCAGGCACCTGCAAAATCACTTGAAACTCAAGTTTAATAAGCAGACAAACGCCCAAGTAAATAAGAAACCGCTGTTTCTGTTCTGAGTATACGGTTGCCGAGTTGAATGGCTTGGCAACCGTTTTTTATGAGTAAATCAATCTCATAAGGAATAAAGCCACCTTCGGGCCCAACAATAATAATACCTTGCTCAGATGCAATATTTTTAGGTAGCTTATTTTCAATATATGGATGTGCCACATATGCCCAGTCTTTTTGCTGAATCAGTTCAGGTAAAACATCTTCAACAAATGGTTTAAAACGTTGGTAAAGTTGAATTTCAGGTGCGTAGGTATCACCTGCTTGCTCTAATCCCAAAGTTACATAGTCATCAAGTTGCTTTAAAAATGGACTTTGCCAATAACTTTTATCTACTCGAAAACTATGCAATAAAATAATTTTTTCCACACCTAAAGTGACACTATCCATAATTAAACGGCGCAATACTTTCGGTCTAGGCAATGCAAGTACAAGCGTAATCGGACATTTTTCAGGAAGAGATACCTTTTCTAAGACTTTTATCTCTATTTCTGTTGTATTCATTGCAATAATTTCAGCAATATAGCGTGCACCATTACGTATACCTACTTTTAAAGTATCTCCTACTTTGGCATTTAAATGCCCATAAATATGCGTAAGTTGTCTTTGCTCCCGAATAAACCACCTAGATTGATTCTGTTCAGATTCAGGCAATAAAATAATATTCATAGAAATTGATCAATCAATTTGATATGGCGCGCGACTGAACCTTGGTTTTTACAGAAAATCGTATTGGCTTGCTCAACCATTGCTTGTTGCTGTTGCTCATCGTTCAAAAGTGTATACAGTAACTCTGCAGCCTCTTCAGCCGACTGTACAACTTGCACACCTTTATTTTCCACAAACTCATCAACTAATGTTTGAAAATTAAAATAATTTTTACCGAGTATCGTTGCTATATTCATGGCTATCGGTTCAAGAATATTATGTCCACCACCAGGTTCATTCAGTGAGCCACCCACATAACTCACTTGACTCAAAGCATACCAAATCCATAACTCTCCCATGCTGTCGGCTAAATAGACTTGTGTATTTTGATCAATACTTTGCTGTAAGCTACGGCGTTGAACAGTTAATCCAAGGTTTTCAATAATATTATAAACTTCATTAAATCGTTCGGGATGGCGTGGTACAACAATACATAATAGTTGAGCATCTGTTTTAAGCTGATGTTCTAAAGCACTTAAAATATTCTTTTCTTCATCTGCATGTGTACTTGCCAAAACAATAATTTTTCGACCTTGCAAATGCCAGTCTTGATATATGGCTTTGGCAGTAGTTACTGCTTGTTCAGATGGCTGAATATCAAATTTAATATTACCCACCACACTCATCGACGCCGTATTTTTTCCTAAAGATGCAAAGCGTGTATATGTTGCCTCATCTTGTGTAGCAATCCAGTTTAACTGCGAGAGCATCGGTTGTGTTAAACGCTTAAATTTAGCATAACCATTTGCAGATTTTTCTGAGAGTCTCGCATTCAATAAAAGTTGAGGAATTCCCTTTTTAGACACAATTGCGAGCAAATTTGGCCAAAGCTCTGTTTCCATTAAAAGTAAAATTTTAGGCTGATACTGTTTTAAGAACTTCTCGACTTGCTCTTGTGTATCAATTGGTAGAAAAACGGCTTGAAATGATGAAGGGAATTTTTCCGCAAATAATGATTTTGCTCTTGCCTGACCTGTTTTTGTTGTATTGGTTACAAGTACATTTTTACCTTGCTTTAAATAATGCTCAATAAGTGGCTGAGCTGCATTGGTTTCTCCAACAGAGACAGCATGAAACCAAATGACATTGGTATTTAAGGCAGGTACAAGCTCTCCAAATCGTTGTTTTAATTCCTCATCTAATGCCAATGCACTGTCTGATCTTTTTTTAACTCGCCAACGATAAAGCGGCTGAATACACTGAAGTAGAAACTGATACCAAAATGGAGGCTGCAATGAAAAAATCCTTATCTACGTTGGGTGATATTTCTACACATATAACGTGATAAAACTCACCATAAAATCACCGAAAATTATATCAAAGGATTTAAAAATAACTATGCTTTCCATATAAGAAAGCAAGGTTGTAAGATTAATTTTTACATATCAAATATGACCAATTTGAGGAATAGGCTGTAGACAAAGCAAAATTGAGAAATAAATAAGACATAGCCCAGATACATACATTAAAATTTTACTATATCTTTGGCTATTTAAAATAGTAGCAAACTTCTTAATGAATAAAGTCATCAATATAAACCAAGATGCTATAACTACCGCATGTATAGTAATTAGTAGTACACCTTGTAAGTGATATTGGCTTTGAGAGAAATGAATAAATTGTGGAAAAGCTGCAAGATAGAACATAGATACTTTAGGATTAAGAAGTTGTGTTAGGAAACCCTCTTTAAAGCTATTCAATTCATTTGTTCTTTTTAGATTATTCAGTTGAAAAGACTTTTTATCACTACGACTCATACCCTGCATGATAAATTTCACACCTAAATAGAATAGATATAGTGCACCTATCAACTTTATGGTGATAAATAAATTATTTGATTTTAATAAAATTAAAGAAATCCCAAATAAAGACAAAAGACCATGAATATATGTTGCTACCACCAATCCCAATATTTTAAATAGTGTTTCCCTTTTTCCAATGTAAGAGGCTGTACTAAAAACTAAGAAAGTGTTGGGTCCTGGAGATATAACAAGAATAAAGCAGATAACTATATATTTGAAGAGTGCCATATTTATACCTAAATTTTAATAATTTTCTAGGCTAAATAAACATGTATATCAGCCTTCTAGAACGTATTAGATACTAGAATAATTCTTCTCTTTGCTTGACCATTATTTTATAGTCTAAGCATCATTATTTTTTGGCCTGTCTATCATGATTAAAGAAATAAATACTTTTTTATTGGTTGTTAGATATGGTTCTTTTTCTAAAGCAGCAATTCATTTAGGGATAACAGCCTCAGCTATAAGTGCTCAAATAAAAAATTTAGAAAATCATTTACACGTACAGCTATTTACTCGATCAGCTCACTCAATTGCTTTAACAGATGAAGGTAAAAAAGTTATTGATCATGCAAAAAACTTAATGAACTCATACGAGCAACTAAAATATATATCGAACTCAGAAGTTTATTTAGGAAAAATAAGACTTGGGGTAATTAATACAATACAAACAGGCATATTACCTCTGAGCTTAAAAATATTTCAGCAAAATACAAAGCATGCGGATATGAAAATTATTCCTGGGCTATCAACACAACTTATTTCAGCACTCATTGAAAAAGATCTTGATTTAGCAATTACGGTCAAACCAAACTATTTACTACCCAAAGATATTCTTATCGAAACTCTTTTTTACGAACCATTTGTATTAATCTACCCTGAAAACATTAAAACAACCGAATACAGAGAAATTATAGAAAATAACTTTTTTATTCAATACGATAAAGACTCAATAGATGGCAAACAGGTCTCTCAATTTCTAATTAGAAATAAAATACATCATCACACTATTTATGAATTAGATGAGATTGATGCAATTGTCAAAATGGTGAAGTTAAGTATAGGTGTTTCGATTATTCCTTTAGCTGGTGTGCTGCTTGACTCCCCCGTTACAGGAGTTAAATATTTAAACCTAACATCAGAAAGACTAAATCGAGAAATTGTTTTAATACAGCATTACTCTTCAAAGGATTTAAAATCTCATCAAATATTTAGATCTTGCTTATATGAATCAATTCAAGCACATGCCATGAATAAAGCTTATATGAAAGTATGATGAACTTAACTGGCTCACCATACTTACTTTCATTTACTATTCAGCGACGACTGGATAATCTGTATAGCCTGTTTCCAATGGTTTTTCAGGATTAGGATACATCGTTGAAGTATCCAAATCATTTAAAGGTAAATTCTTGGTTAAACGCGTTAAAAGATCAGGGTTAGCAATATATAATTTACCAAATGAGACTGCATCTGCACGGTTTTCTGCAAGCATTTGCTTAGCAGAATCTGCCGTTAAACCTTCATTTGCAATCCAAGCACCTGTAAACTGCTCACGCAATTTTGGTCCAATACTGTCTTCAGCTTCATACTCACGTGAGAAAACAAAAGCAATATTACGCTTACTTAATTCTTTCACAACATAACTAAATGTTTCTAAAGGATGATCGTCATGCATGTCATGTGAGTCACCACGTGGCGCAATATGTACACCAACACGCCCAGCTCCCCAAACACCGATTAACTCATCAACCACTTCAAGCAGTAACCGCGCACGATTTTCTAAGCTACCGCCGTATTCATCTTCACGCGTATTTGTACCACTTTGCAAGAATTGATCAACCAAATACCCATTGGCAGCATGTAACTCAACACCATCAAAACCTGCTTCTTTTGCAAGTTCTGCACTATGTTTATAAGCTGAAATAATTTCTTTTATTTCAAAAACTTCAAGTGCTTTAGGCGTTACATACGGGCGAATAGGACGTAGTAAACTGACATGGCCTTCTGGTTGAATTGCACTTGGTGCTACTGGTGTTTCGCCATTGAGTAAACTTGGATCTGAAATACGACCAACATGCCAAAGCTGTGCAACAATTTTTGAGTCTTGCTCATGCACAACGTCTATAATTTGACGCCATGCTTGTGCTTGTACTTCATTCCATAGTCCTGGTGTATTTGCATACCCTACTGCATCTGCACCAATCACTGTTGCTTCAGTCAAAATTAAACCTGCATTTGCACGCTGTTTATAATATTCAACCATAATTGATGTCGGCACACGTGATTCATTACTACGTGCACGAGTTAACGGTGCAAGGACTAAACGGTTTTTGAGGGTAAGATCGCCCATTTTTAATGACGAATTTAGATCTGCCATGATATTTCTCACTTCACGATACACTTCGTTGAATCACTAGAGTGTTTGTTGTAAATGTTCAATATATTGCTGAATCAATGCTTCGTTTCTAGAAAAATAAGACCATTGTCCATGTTTTTTTACATCCACCAAACCTGATTTCTGTAACACAGACAAATGGTTGGACATGGTAGATTGTGCAACTTTTCCAAGCTGCTCAATTTGTCCTGCACAAACACCCTGTTCTAAATCACCTGCATATCCACCTGCTAAAAAGTGTTCATGAGGGACTTTCAGCCAAATTAAAATCTGACGTCTTAGAGGGTTTGCAAGTGCCTTACTAATTAAATCAATATCCATAATTAAACTATCTAAAGACATTACTAGAAGGTGGCATTGCTTAACAACCAATAATATCGAATATACACGATATATGTATCGAAATAAATAGATTCATATATCTATTTATTTCGATTTAATAGCAATACCACTTCTTTTATCTATAACAGTATGCCGTTATAGCCCTTTTTTCAGACTTGCTTCAATAAACTTGTCTAAATCACCATCGAGTACCGCAGTCGTATTGGTATTTTCAACACTTGTACGTAAATCTTTAATACGTGAGTCATCCAATACATATGAACGAATCTGACTACCCCAGCCAATATCAGACTTAGAATCTTCAAGTGCTTGCGCTGCATCATTACGTTTTTGCATTTCTAATTCATACAATTTTGCACGAAGCAATTTCCACGCACGGTCACGGTTAGCATGCTGTGAACGTTCATTCTGACATGCCACAACTGTACCTGTTGGTGTATGTGTTAAACGAACTGCTGAATCTGTTTTGTTAATGTGCTGGCCACCTGCACCTGATGCACGATAGGTATCTGTACGTACATCTGCTGGATTAATATCAATTTCAATATTGTCATCCACTTCAGGCGATACAAATACTGCGCTAAATGACGTATGACGACGGTTACCACTATCAAATGGTGACTTACGTACAAGACGGTGCACGCCTGTTTCAGTTCTTAACCAACCGAATGCAAACTCACCTTCAACACGAATCATCGCAGATTTAATCCCTGCGACATCACCATCTGAAACTTCCATAAGTTCCGCTTTAAAGCCATGGCGTTCAATCCAACGCATATACATACGCAATAACATTGATGCCCAATCTTGTGCTTCAGTACCACCAGAACCTGCTTGAATATCTAAGAAGCATGGATTTGGATCCATCGGATTACTAAACATACGACGAAACTCTAACTTCGCCAAAGCTTCTTCTGCTGTATTCAGCTCTGACTCAACATCAGCAAGTAAACTCTCATCTTCTGCTTCAACAGCAAGGTCTAGCATTGCTTTTGCATCTTCTAACTGTTCTGCAAGCTGATCTAATACATTTAGAACGTTTTCAAGCTCACCTTTTTCACGCGCCATCGCTTGCGCGCGATTTTGGTCATTCCATATAGCAGGGTCTTCTAACTCACGTAAAACTTCTTCTAAACGTTCTTTCTTAAGATCGTAGTCAAAGATACCCCCGTAATGTCTCGCTACGATCAGCTAGGTCTTTTAATTGGTTTAGATAAGGATTAATTTCCACGTGAATTTCTCTCTACAAACTATCAATACTCACTTCATTTTACCATATTGCTTCTGTGATACATCAAATAAAGACAATTCAGCAAACTATTGGACCTTCAATTTCAGATTATTTTTCATACAGAAACAAATTAATTATGGTAATATCACATATTTACAACGTTTTTAATAAAACATAACAATATATATTATTAATAAAAATCAGATCCTTAAGTAAGTTAAATTACAATATCTTACGTTTGTACATTTCAATTACGCATGCCTAGTTGACCATAATTTTTTTTTGCATAGACTAAAAGTTGTAACAAAAGATGAATGTGAATTTTCACAGGAGTATCATCATGAAAAAGACATTTATTGCAGCTGCAATCCTTGCAGGTCTTGCATTTACGGGAACAGCAAATGCCTACCAAAGCGAAGTTGGAGGCTCTTATAGCTACTTAGATCCTGATCATGGCAGTGGCGTTAGTCAGTTTGGGGTAAATGGAACATACTACTTTAACCCAGTACAAATTAAGAATTCACCTCTTGCAGAAGCTGCATTCTTAGATCGTGCAAGTAATGTAAATGCTGCCGTAAATTACGGTGACAATGACGGCACAAAAAACTCTACCTATGGCATTGGTGCTGAGTACTATGTACCAAACTCAGACTTCTACTTAGGTGGTGGTGTTGCACGTGACGAATATAAAGTAAAACGCTATGGCGTAGACAATAAAACTACGCGTTACAACGCAGAAGTTGGTTATCTACCTGCACCAGGTTTATTGGTTGCCGTTGGTGTACAAGGCTATGACGTAAAAGATGGTGATGATGGTGCAGACCCAACTTTACGTGCAAAATATGTTACGCAGATTGGTCAACATGACATCAACTTAGAAGCACGTGGTGTATTTGGTGATGGCAACAACAAACAATACTATGTTGGTGGCGACTACTACATCGACAAAACTTTGAGTGTTGGTGCGGACTATACAAAAGACAAATCTATTGACCAAGATCAATGGGGAATTACTGCGAAGAAATTCTTCAACGAAAATCTTAGTGTAGATGGTCGTCTTGGTTTCGGTGATGATAAATATAATACCTATACTGTAGGTGCATCTTACCGTTTCTAAGAGTTAACTATATCAAAAGCCATGCAATTGCATGGCTTTTTTTATAGCGAATATAAATGTTTAATTTTCAGTTGCAAATTTACTCTGCCATTAAATTCATTTTTATCTAATGTATATACAAGATAGATTTGATCTTTATTTTCATTAAATTCAAATTTATCAAAAGCATTGAATGCAATTGCATCTAGTTGCTGACCTGATGATAATTTCAATGTGAGTTTAAGATGTTTATCTTTGAGCCAACGATAATTCACAATATCAAAAGCACCCTCAAAAACAGGAGATGGAAAATTTTGTCCCCATGGGCCAAGTGCTTCAATGTCATCAATGGTCTGTAAATTAAAATCCTTATCTTCAAGTTGTCCATCTGTCCAGATCGTTGCCTCTAATAATTGAGGATCAACTTCCGACACATATTTTTCAAAACAAGATTTAAACTCATTAAAATATTTTTTCTCAATAGTCAGCCCTGCTGCCGCTGCATGACCACCAAAGTAACGAACAAGATAAGGATGTATTTCTGCAACCTTTTCAATCATATCTCGGATATGAATTCCTTCAACCGAGCGAGCAGAGCCTTTGATGTGAATACCATCTTCATCAGGTGCAAATACGATACTTGGGCGATGAAACTGCTCTTTTAAACGCCCTGCCACAATACCAATTACGCCTTGATGCCAATGTGGCTCAAATAATACTAAAGCACTTGGAAGCTGTGTGGTATCTAACTGAATCTGCGCTAAAGCATTTAGTGCCTCTTCTTTCATTTCAGTTTCAACTTGGCGTCTTTCTAAATTCAACTGTTGTAACTGTCTTGCGAGTGCATATGCCTCGGAAAAATCATTAGACAACAAACAATCAATACCAATACGCATGCTGTCCATACGCCCTGCAGCATTTAGCCTTGGGCCTAAAACAAAACCAAAGTCTTGTACACTCAATGTACTAAAATCACGACCTGCAACATCAAGTAAAGCCAAAATACCTGCACGGCATTGACCACTTTGAATTTGCTTTAAACCCATCTGTATTAAAATACGATTGTTATAATCTAAAGTTGCTACATCTGCATATGTACCAAGCGCGACCAAATCTAAATACTGTGTCACTGACGCAACTTTTTTATTTTGTTGCTTACGTAACTTCATTAAGCTCGCAAGAATATAAAAAGCAACACCCACCCCTGCAAGTGCTTTACTTGGAAAACCACAGCCCAGCTGATTTGGATTTACGACTGCTTCCGCTTTGGGCGGTTGCTTTGTCGTTAGGTGATGGTCTGTAATAATGACTTTCATGCCATAAGACTGTGCTCTTTCCACCCCTTCATGACTTGAAATACCATTATCAACCGTTATCAATAAATGAGGTTGATACGTATCTTGTACCAAGTCAGCAATTTTAGCTGTCAGACCATAGCCATATTTAAAACGATCAGGCACGATATATTCAACATCCGCATTTATAGCACGCAGTACCAAAACCATAATAGCTGTACTGGTTGCACCATCAGCATCATAGTCTCCTACAATAACAACCTTTTGCTGAGACTCAATGACATCATTAAGCAAAGTCACTGCACTTTCTAAACCTTTTAAAGTCGGTTTAAGCAATCGTGGCAACTTTAATTCTAGCTCTGATGCTGACTGAATTTCACGGCGCGCCAAAATGTTAGCCATAAATGGCGAAAGCCCTAGAAAAGTATCAGGGCTCGTTTTAATTGGTCTTTGACGAATATGTAATATAGACATTTATGGCATTAAACGCTGAAGTGTCCAAGTCGTGTCTTGCTTTATATATTGAAGACGGTCATGCAAACGGTTTGGGCGACCTTGCCAAAACTCATAAGAAGTTGCTTGCAAACGATAACCACCCCAAAATGCTGGCTTATCTAAAACAGACTGCTGTTTCACTTCTTCAGATAAAGTTTCAAACTTCTGTTGTAAGGTCTGTCTATTTTCAATCGTACCACTTTGAGGTGTACTTACATGGGCAGCAATCTGACTCTCTCGTGGTCTTTTATGATAATACTCTGCTGACTCTTGCTCAGAAATTTTAATCACTTGACCATGAATACGGATTTGACGCTCTAAACTCGGCCAATAAAACAAAATTTCTGCACATGGGTTTTCTTCAATATCCAATCCTTTTTGACTATCATAATTGGTATAAAAGTCATATCCTAAATCGGTTGCACCACGTAACAGTACCGTTCGCACATGTGGATGCCCTTGCCCATCTGCTGTAGCAAGATACATTGCATAGGGCTCATGAAGCTGTGCTTCTAATGCAAAATTAAACCAATTTAAAAATTGTTCATGTGGGTCATTTGAAACTTGGTCTTCGACAAGCTCACCTTGCTCGTAGCTTAAACGTAGTTCACTGAGATCTTTAATTGTATCTGTCATTACGCATTTTCCTCAGCATGTTTACGAATTAAATCAGCCAAGTCATTTGCTAAAGCTTGAACTTCAGATGCATGCTCACCTTCGACCATGACACGAATCATAGGCTCTGTTCCTGATTTACGAATAAGCAGACGCCCACGACCTTCAAGCTGTTTTTCAGCATTTTTAAATGCTTCTACCAAATGTGGTACAGCAAATGGATCAATCATTTTCTCTAAGCGTACATTTACAAGAATTTGAGGAAATAACTTCAGTTCTGAGGTCAGTTCATGTAATGATTTTTGCTGATAAACCATCACCGTAAGTACTTGTAACGTCGCAATAATGGCATCACCCGTGGTACTTTTATCGAGTGTTAGAATATGACCCGATGGCTCACCACCAATACTCCACTGTTTTTCTGCAAGCGCTTGCAGTACATAACGGTCACCAACATTTGCCCGTACAAATGGCACTTCTGCTTGTTTAAGTGCAAGCTCAAAAGCCATATTACTCATGACAGTGCCAACAATACCTAAAGGCTTTTTCTTTGCTTTTGTCGCCAAAATATAAAGAATATGGTCACCATCAATGAGGTTTCCTTGATGATCCACAAGTACAACACGGTCTGCATCACCATCAAATGCAACGCCTAAATCGGCCTGATGCTCAAGTACTGCTTTTTGTAATGCTTGCGGATGAGTTGAACCACAATTCTCATTAATGTTTAAACCATTTGGTTCATTATAAATTGTGACAACTTTTGCCCCAAGCTCTCGAAACACAGCAGGTCCTACGTTATAAGCAGCACCATTTGCACAGTCCACAACAATTTTTAAATTTCTTAAATCATAATGATATGGAAAAGTTGATTTACAGAACTCAATATAACGACCATTCGCATCTTTTACACGAACACTCTTACCAAGATCGGCAGTATTTTCAATTAGAATTTCTTTTTTAAGTTCTTCATTAATCGCATTTTGAAGACTATCAGGCAATTTCTTTCCTTCAGCAGAAAAGAATTTAATCCCATTATCAAAATATGGGTTATGAGATGCAGAAATTACAATCCCTGCATCAGCATGTAATGCACGTGTTAGGTGTGCGATTGCTGGGGTTGGAAGAGGCCCAAGTAAATGAACATATACGCCTGCAGCATTTAAACCCGACTGTAACGCAGACTCAAGAATATACCCAGAAAGACGTGTATCTTTACCTAAAACAACAACAGGTTTATGATTAAAGCTTTGCTGCTTTAATATCGTACCTGCTGCAAATCCTAGTTTTAATGCAAACTCTGGTGTAATTGGAAGCTGTCCAAATTTTCCACGTATACCATCTGTGCCAAAATAACTCATGTGTCTCTCGTATTTTATATTACTTTACTGGTTAACTTAAAATGTTAATTCATTTTCATAATTTGAAATACTTTACACCAAAAATAAAAAAACCGTCATAACAATGACGGTTTTTCTACATTTAAATTACGAAAAACATGAATTATCCTAAACGATAATTCGGTGCTTCTTTCGTAATGGTCACATCATGTACATGTGATTCTTTCATACCAGCAGCAGTAATTTTTACAAATTTTGCATTATGGCGTAAATCATCAACTGTTGCTGAGCCTGTATAACCCATTGAAGAACGAAGTCCACCCATCATTTGATGTAGGATTGTACCCATGTTTCCTTTATAAGGAACACGTCCTTCAATACCTTCAGGAACAAGTTTCTCAGCACCTGCTTTCGCATCTTGGAAATAACGGTCAGCAGAGCCTGAAGAGCCAGCCATCGCACCTAAAGAACCCATACCACGATATGCTTTATAGTAACGCCCTTGGAAAAACTCAACTTCGCCTGGTGCTTCCTCAGTACCTGCAAGTAAAGAACCAACCATGATTGTACTTGCACCTGCACCAATGGCTTTAGACATATCACCCGAGAAACGAATACCACCATCAGCAATTAAAGGAATTTGTTCTTTTAATGCATTCGCTACGCTATCAATTGCAGAAATTTGTGGAACACCAATACCTGCAACAATACGCGTTGTACAAATAGAGCCTGGGCCAATACCAACTTTCACTGCATCAGCACCAGCATCTAATAATGCAAGTGCAGCATCACCTGTTGCAATATTCCCACCAATCACTTGAACTTGAGGGAAGTTCTTCTTCACCCAGTTTACGCGATCAATTACCCCTGCTGAGTGTCCATGTGCTGTATCAACAACAATCACATCTACACCTGCTTCAACTAAAGCTTCAACACGAGATGGTGTTTCTGCACCAGTACCTACTGCTGCACCAACACGCAAACGCCCTAAATGATCTTTAGAACTGTTTGGATAAGACTCTGCTTTGCGGAAGTCAGTCACTGTAATTAAGCCTTTAAGTGCTTGATTATCATCAACCACTAAAACTTTTTCAATACGGTGCTTTTGTAATAATGCTTGAATATTTTCTTTAGATTCGCCTTCACGTACAGTAACTAAACGCTCTTGTGTCGTCATTAAATTACTAACAGGCTGTTCTAGATTTGTTTCAAAGCGTGTATCACGCCCAGTAATCATACCAACAACACGGCCATCTTTTACAACAGGCAAACCACTAATATTATTTGCTTGTTTAATTGCGATAAGCTCACGTACTGTTGTTTCTGGTGTAACAGTAATAGGGTCTTTGACCATACCCGCTTCGAATTTCTTAACACGGCGAACTTCAGCCGCTTGAGCAGCAATATCCATATTTTTATGAATAATACCAATACCACCATTTTGTGCCATTGCAATTGCCATACGGGCTTCTGTAACCGTATCCATTGCAGCAGAAACAAGAGGAACATTCAGGTGGATGTCACGTGTTAAACGCGACTTTAGAGAAACATCTTTTGGGAGGACAGTAGAATAGGCAGGCACTAAAAGGACATCATCGAAGGTTAGCGCTTCTTGAATGATGGTTAGCATAACAATCTCACTGGTTAATTCCGTGAGCTATTATAAACAAATTTCATTTTAAATTGCATCGTTTCTTTCATTTTCTTTTTCATACTTTTCTAAATACTTGGTCTTTATTTTTGCAAAATATTTTTTAGTTTCAAATTCATCAAAACAAATATACAAATATAAAAGAAGTCGTACCTATTTTATAAACAGGTACGAATTCATGATTTCACTAGAAATAATAATGTTCAGCGAGTGTACTTACCCCTACCACTAAAAAGATAATTGCACCAATTTTATGAATAAGTGCAATAGGTAATCTCCCTGCTAAACGATCTCCAATAAATACAGCGGGTGCATTGGCAATCATCATCCCAATGGTTGTACCTAGAAGAACAATCCAAATACTGTCAAAGCGTGCAGAAAGTGCCACGGTTGCGATTTGTGTTTTATCACCGATTTCAGCAAGAAAGAAAAGAATAAATGTTGACCCAAAGACACCAAAGCGTTGCCATTGATTAATGCTTTCTTGTCCATCATCTAGTTTATCTGGAATAAGCATCCAAATTGCCATAGCAATAAAGCCCGTGGCTAAAATCCATACCATGACTGTAGGGCTTACGACTGTTGTTAGCCATTGGCCTAAAACCGCAGATACACCATGGTTAATTGTGGTGGCCAAAACTATTGCAATAAGAATCGGAACTGGCTTACGAAAGCGTGCGGCAAGTAATAAAGCAAGAAGTTGTGTTTTATCGCCCATTTCTGCAAGGGCAACAACAGCAACGGAAATCAGGAAGGCATACATATATGTTTTCCTTGGCTGGCAATAGCTACCAATGATTCATCTCTCCTGCCAGCCAAAAAGTTGCAGAGTGATAAATCAAAGGTCTTGCCAACAAAAGAAAAAACTTGGTTCTTTGCTATGATGACCATGTTCAAAAGAACAAGTATGTTGACCATCATCTATTTACAATAATTGTAAATAGCGGCTACTCCCCAATGAAGTTACTGATAATTATATAAGTTTTTTCCAACATTGCAATCCCAACTAAATTAGTTGGTTTAATTTTATTTTGAAACATAACTTAAATTAAGCTTAATTATTTGTTTTATAATTTTTTATTAATTTACACTTATCGTTATAAAGTATAAAAAAACCCCACCGAAGCGAGGTTTCTATCATCCTTTTACGTTACAGTAAAATAGAACGAATATCATTCAATAATTTAGTTAACTTATTGGTGAAACGTGCTGCATCTGCACCATTAATCACACGATGGTCATAAGACAACGAAAGTGGCAACATTAAGCGTGGGTCAAAATCTTTACCATTCCAAACAGGTTGCATTGTTGCAGGCGAAATACCTAAAATTGCAACTTGTGGCCAATTTACAAGCGGTGTAAACGCTGTTCCGCCAATGCTACCTAAACTTGTAATAGTAAAGTTTGCACCTTGTAAGTCTTTTGGAGAAAGTTTCTTCTCACGTGCCTTTTTACTTAGCTCACCCAGTTCAATCGCAATTTCTTTAATTGACTTCTGATCTGGATTACGAATAACAGGTACTGTTAATCCATCTGGTGTTGCAACTGCAATACCCATATGAATTTCATTACGCAGTAATACTGTTTTCTGATTATCTGCCAAATGTGCAGCAAAATAAGGCTCTTCTTTCAATAGATGTGCAACCGCTTTTGCAATAAATGCAAGAATGGTTAAGCTAATACCTTGTTGCTTAAAGCCACCTTTCAGCTCACCACGCCATGCTTCTAAATCAGTAATATCAGCATGGTCAAATTGCGTAACTTGCGGAATAAAGTTATTTAATGACAGTTGCGGTACAGATACTTGCTGTAAGCGTGTCATTGGTTTTTCTTCAACACCACCAAACGCTGTGAAATCAGGTAGTTTAGGTAGTCCAGCAGCAGGCGCAGCAGTTGTCGCTTCAACAGCTTTAGGTTTCTCTGTTAAACGCTGTTTAACAAAAGCAAAAACATCTTCTTTCATTAAACGTGCATGTGGGCCAGAAGCCTTCACTTCAGCAAGCACCACACCCAACTCACGTGCAAGCTTGCGTACAGCAGGACCTGCATATACTTTAGCATTGTCAGCTTGTTGCTGTTTCGTTAGCTTTTCAGTAGATGAGTTTGCTTCAACAGGAGATGTTTTTTCTACAGTTTGTTGTGATGTAACTGAGGCTTTAGGCGCTGTCGCTTGTGGCGTAACAGGTGCACTCGCTTGTTGCGCCTTTGAACTGCCTTTAACTTCAATTGTTGCAAGTTTCAAACCTTGTTTGACGCTTTGTCCAACTTCAACATGTAAAGCAGTAATTACACCTGACTCAGTACTTGGTACTTCAACAGTGGCTTTATCAGACTCTACAACAATAATGCTGTCATCTTTTTCAATTGTATCACCTACTTTTACCAAGATTTCAGCAATTGCTGCTTGATCCACACCTAGATCTGGTACTGCCATTTCAACAGAACCACCTGATGTTTGGGTAGATGATGCTTCTTGTACTTGAACTGTTGGTTCAGCAGGCTTTTCTGCTTGCTGAGGTGCTGAAGTAACTGATGGGGTATCTTTTGAAGCAGTTGTTTTTAATTTAATAAGAACAACGCCTTCTTTGATTAAGTCACCTTCTTTAATTTCGATACTTTCAACACCCCCTGCAGAAGTACATGGCACTTCAACAGTTGCTTTATCAGACTCTACAACAACAATACTGTCATTTTCTTCAATTGTGTCGCCAACTTTGACAAGAATTTCGCCAACTGTCGCTTTCTCAACACCAATATCAGGTACTTGAATATCAATTACTTGTGAAGAGGTAGATGTCTGAACAGGTGCAGTTTCTGCTTTTTCTTCAGTAGCAGCTTTTATTGCAGGCGCTTCTACTTTCTCTTCTTTTTTAGGCTCACTTGGTGCAGCAGATTGTTGCTCTGAAGATGAGATTTCAAGAAGTGGAACACCTTCTCCGATTTCATCACCCTCTTTAACAAGAATCTTCGTCACTACACCTGCTGAAGTACTTGGCACTTCAACAGTTGCTTTATCTGACTCAACAACAATAATGCTGTCATTCTCTTCAATAGTATCGCCAACTTTAACAAGGATTTCGCCAACAGTTGCTTTGTCGACACCAATATCAGGTGTTTTGATTTCCATGCTTAGTTCTCCTCACCTGCTTGATCTTCACGATACTCAGCAACGGGTTGTACTTCAGGATGCGCTTGTGGTGCCCATGCAACAGGACGATCTGTCTCTAATTCAAATGATGAAATAGCATCTTTAACTAAGCGGTTATCTACTTCACCTTCATCTGCTAGTTTCTTCAGTGTTGCAACAACAATATGTGCAGCATCTACACCAAAGTAGCTACGAAGGTTTGCACGTGTATCTGAACGACCAAAGCCATCTGTCCCTAATGTGACATACGGACGGTTATCTGGAAGATACGCACGAATTTGTTCACTATATGCACGCATGTGATCCGTTGCTGAAACAACGATACCATCTGTTGGGCGTAATTGCTGTGATACCCATGACTCTTGTGTTGTTTCATCCATTGGGTGTAAGCGATTGTATTCTTCACATACCATGCCATCGCGTGCAAGCTCATTAAAGCTTGTAACACTCCAAACATTTGAATGAATTTGGTATTCATCACGAAGTATTTTTGCAGCTTTAATCACTTCACGTAAAATAACGCCTGAGCCCAATAGCTGCACAGTTGCTTTTTCATCTTCTTCAAATAAATACATACCACGTTTAATCCCTTCCTCAACGCCTTCAGGCATTGGTGGGTGCTCGTAGTTTTCATTCATTAATGTGAGGTAATAGAACACACGCTCTTGGTCTGCATACATGCGTTTTAGACCATCATGCATAATTACAGCAAGCTCATAACCAAAGCATGGGTCATAAGCCACACAGTTAGGAATTGTTCCCGCAAGAATATGAGAGTGACCATCTTGGTGCTGTAAACCCTCACCATTTAATGTCGTACGACCTGCAGTTGCACCGAACAAGAAGCCTTGTGCTTGTGCATCACCTGCGGCCCATGCAATATCACCAATGCGTTGGAAACCAAACATGGAGTAGTACATGTACATTGGAATCATAGGTAAGTTATTGGTTGAATAACTTGTTGCCAACGCTGCCCATGCGCTCATTGCACCTGCTTCGTTAATCCCTTCTTGCAACATGTGACCATCTTTTGCTTCGCGATAGTTCATCAGTTGCTCTTGGTCTTCAGGGGTATAATTCTGACCGTGTGCAGCATAAATACCGAGCTGACGGAACATTCCTTCTAAACCAAATGTACGTGCTTCATCGGGAACGATCGGTACAACATGATTTTTCAGTGCTTTTTCTTTTAGTAATGCCGAAATTAAGCGCACAGAAACCATTGTAGTCGATTGCTCTTTACCACCACTTCCTTTTAATACAGCATCAAATACAGAGAGCTCAGGAATTGGTAAAGCAGCACTTTCTTTACGACGTGCAGGTAAGTAGCCACCGAGTGACTCACGGCGCGCTTTAAGATACTTCATCTCAGGTGAGTTTTCACTTGGACGATAGAATGGCAATTCTTCTAACTGCTCATCATTAAATGGCAAGTTAAAGCGGTTGCGGAAGTACTTCAGCGACTCTAACTGCATTTTTTTAATCTGATGCGTCTTGTTGACTGCTTCGATTTCGTCAGAAAGACCATAACCTTTTACAGTTTTTGCAAGAATAACCGTTGGCTGACCATTGCTTTGTGTTGCTGCTGCATAAGCTGCATACACTTTATGCGGATCATGCCCACCACGCTTAAGCGCATCAATATCATCATCACTTAGATTTTTTACGAGTTCTTCAGATTCTGGATATTTACCAAAAAACTTCTCGCGGGTATAAGCACCACCTTTCACTTGATAACGCTGATAATCACCATCTACGGTTTCATCCATACATGCTTTAAGTGCACCTGAGTGATCTTTTGCAAGTAATGGATCCCACTGACGACCCCATACCACTTTAATGACGCGCCAGCCAGCACCACGGAATAAAGATTCCAGTTCTTGTATGATTTTGCCGTTACCACGAACAGGACCATCAAGACGCTGTAAGTTACAGTTTACAACCCAAATAAGGTTATCTAGCTTTTCACGACCTGCAAGGGAAATTGCACCTAAGCTTTCAGGTTCATCCATTTCACCATCGCCAAGGTATGCCCATACCTTACGGTCTTCTTCTTTAATCAAACCACGATTCATCAAATACTTTTGAATGTGTGCTTGATAAATTGACATGATTGGCCCAAGTCCCATAGAAACTGTTGGGAACTGCCAATAGTCAGGCATTAAATAAGGATGTGGATAGCTTGGTAAGCCATTACCATTCACTTCACGACGAAAATTACTCAGTTGTTCTTCTGTTAAACGACCTTCTAAGAACGAGCGTGCATAAATACCTGGTGCGCAGTGACCTTGGTAATAAATCATGTCACCGCCAAAGTTATCACTATTGGCACGGAAGAAATGGTTAAAGCCAACATCATACAACGTTGCTGAAGATGCAAAACTTGCTAAGTGACCACCCAAATCATCGCCCGTCTTGTTTGCACGCAACACCATTGCCAATGCATTCCAACGAATAAGTGCGCGAATACGACGTTCCATGCTTGAGTCACCCGGCATAGCAGGCTCTTCTTCAACTGAAATCGTATTTAGATATGGCGTATTAAGACGCTGGATAGGCACATGTTTTGCAACAGCTTGTTGATACAATTTTTCTAATAAGAAAGCGGCACGCTCTGTACCCATATGTTGTAAAACAGAATCAAAGGCATCTTGCCATTCTTGGGTTTCTTGAGCGTCGGAATCACCATAATACGCCATATTTCACCTTTCCTTAATCATTATCAATAACCGCCTATAGTTTTACCATGTTTTCATGGCTATAAGTAATGGTTACATTTGAATACAACTATATCTCGACATTTCGTAAATAAATACCGATGAATTTAAACCACTTTAAACATAAAATTACGATACAAGTAATTCAATGGTAAAGCCCTATTTTTCTAGCTTATAGAGATTTCACTGGTGATATTATACATCAGTTTTTATATGCAACTTATGGCAACATTGCTAAATAAGTTTCAGGGTTTTTACGCTTTCCATCAAGTACAATTTCATAATGCAGATGTGCACCTGTACATCTCCCTGTACAGCCTACCTTTGCAATTTCATCGCCAGCATCTACACGGTCTCCAACTTTAACCAATAACCGTGAAGCATGTCCATAGCGAGTTAAGTAACCATTGCCATGATTAATTTCGATGAATTGACCATATCCTGTTACCCAGCCTGCTCGAACAACCAGCCCTGAACCTGAAGCAAATATAGGGGTTCCTGTAGGTGCTGCAAAATCGACACCTGAATGTCCCTCTCGTTTCCCAAACATAATACGCTCACCAAAATCTGAGCTCATACGTGTATTAGGCAATGGATGCTGTTTTAGCCACTGCATCACTGCATTTTTTTCTGAGAACTTAGTATTTTTTGATGCTACATTGGTTGCAATATTTGATGACTTTTTTGTATCCAAACGATTTTGTTGCTCACGTGACTCAACATCCTCTTGACTGCTATAATTTTCAATCAGATCTGCATAAGCAAATGGTGTTGACGCAAGCATAGATAATGCAAAAAAAATACGGCGCATAAATTTTCCCATTTATGTTAGGTTTTACCCAAACCGTTTCATATCTCTTGTTTGACTCAACTCAATCACATTACTATCCTTGTCATTTATAAACAGAGTAATGCAATGTCACAACCCACCAAGTTTTTCGAAACAGCAAATAAAAAAACAAATAAATCAAGTAATGTAAAACACTTAACTCAACAAGTGGCATATTGGCAAAAGCTTACAAACATTATTCAGCCACTTTTACCACAACCTGAGAACTGGCAAGTTGCATGTTATCAGCATGGGATATTGACATTAACAGGTGAAAATCAGGCAATGATTAGTCAACTTGGCTACTTGCAAAAAAACTATGTGCAAAAACTCTCAGCACTAGATGCTTTCAAAGATTTAGAGAGAATCCATGTGAGACTTCGCCCTAAACAAAGTATTCCCAATGCACCTAAAGTATCTCAACCTCTTCCTGAGGAAACACAAAATATGCTCAAAAGTGCTGCAAGCTTTGTAACTGACCCAAAGCTAAGCCAAGCACTACTTAATTTCGTTAATCAAAAAAAGTAACATGTTCAATTATTATATGTTTTATAAAGATGAGCAATTTTAGTTCACGTTTTTAAACAAACATTAGTTTTCGATTAAATGCTTAAATTACACTTACATAAGGGATAGGACAGTTTTTAATATCATCAAATGTTACAATTTCATAAGCAGAAGGATCACTTTTTACATTGCGTAATAACTGATTATTCAATGCATGCCCTGACTTATAAGCATCGAACTTTGCAATAATTTGATAACCTAACAAATAAAGATCACCAACAGCATCTAAAATTTTATGGCGCACAAACTCATCGTTATAGCGTAGACCTTCTTCATTCACCACACCATTTTCATCAACACCAATCGCATTTTCTAAGCTTGCGCCTAAAGCTAAGTTATTGGCCTTTAAAAAATCGAGGTCTTTCATAAAACCAAATGTACGTGCATCACTGACTTCATATACAAATGTTTCGGTAGAAAAATCGATTGTTGCAGACTGATACTCTCTTGCAAAAGCAGGATGATCAAAGTCGATGGTAAAGTTTAGCTGAAAACCATCATGTGGTGAAAACTTCGCTGTCTTATCATCAATCTGAGCTTCAACAGGCTTTAAGACTCTTATAAACTTTTTCGGCGCATCTTGCTCAACAAGTCCACCTTGCATAAGTAAATAAATAAAAGGCCCTGCACTACCATCCATAATAGGTGCTTCTGATGCAGACACTTCTACAATGAGGTTATCAATTCCCAATGCAGCAATTGCACTCATGACATGCTCAATTGTCCCAACCTTCAAGTCACCTTGAATGAGGTTCGAACACATAAATGCTTCTTGAATAAGCATTGCATCTGCAGGAATATCCACAGGTGGCTGAACATCAATACGACGAAAAACAATGCCCGAATCAACCGTATGCGGCACAAAATTAATCATGACTTTTTGTCCGCTATGCAAGCCAATTCCACTGGCTTTAACAACACGTTTGAGGGTACGCTGTTTCAACATCTGTACTCATCTTCTACCTATAAAACCGCTATACGTTAGCACATTTAGCCATTGATAAAAAAGAAAAAAGGTAGATGAAACACCTACCTTTTTTCAGATTAAAACCATCGGGCAAACAAATATTATCTACCTTGTTGTTTTTTAAGGTATTCTTGAATACTCATTGGGCTTGGTCTTGCATTAGACTGTGCCGCCGTTGGTTCTTGTTGTGGTGCATTTTCAGCCTGTTGCTGTCTCTGAATCGCAGGAATTTCATCTTCAGACACAGGTTGTTGGCGTGCCGCCTGCTGATGTGCTGCTTGGTGAACAGCAACTTTTGAAGGTCGAGTCTCTTGCTTATTTGCATTACGAGTTAGACCTGTTGCAATCACAGTTACACGAATTTCATCACGTGCTTCAGGGTCAAAGACTGTTCCAAAGAAGATTTCACCTTCATCTAAATCGACAATCTGATTCACAACATCGGTAATAATTTGCGTTTCACGTAAAGTAACGTCATTACCACCTGTAATATTAATCAGTGCACCTTTGGCATTCATAATATTTACGTTGTCGAGTAATGGGCTACGAATTGCTAAACGTGCAGCTTCTTCAGCACGCTCAGGGCCTGAGCTTTTGCCTTCACCCATCATTGCATAACCACGTGTACTCATCGCTGTTTTTAAATCGGCGAAGTCAAGGTTAATATGTCCCGGACGTACAACCAAGTCAAAAATACTACGCACAGCGCTTAACAATACATCATCTGCTTTACGATAAGCATCTTGCATTGAAATATCGCCATAAACATTCAGTAAGCGCTCATTTGGAATAATAATTAATGAGTCTACAAATTGCTCTAGTGCCTCAATCCCTTTTTCAGCAGATTTTTGGCGACGACGACCTTCGAAGTTAAATGGTGTAGTAACAACACCAACCGTAAGTAACCCCATCTCTTTAGCAACTTCTGCAACTACTGGTGCAGCACCTGTACCTGTACCGCCACCCATACCTGCAGTCACAAATACCATATCTGCACCTTCTAAGTGCTGACGGATTTGCTCACGACTTTCTTCTGCTGCAATTTGCCCCACTTCAGGGTTTGCACCAGCACCAAGTCCACGTGTGCTTTGCTCACCAAGTTGGATTTTAAAAGGTGCATTCATACGGTCTAATGCTTGTTTGTCTGTATTTGCACAAACAAACTTCACACCTTTAATATCTGATTGCACCATGTGCTGAACAGCGTTACCGCCCCCACCACCTACACCAAATACAGTGAAACGGGCTTGACCGTTACCATCAAGTTGTTCGTCGTCTAAAAATTCAAATGAGGCCATGACCTTGAGTGTTCCTAATGTTTATTGGCAGCCACTTGAGCCCGTATACTGCCTTGCACTTCATAACTAAAAATACAAATTTTTTTTAGGATGAAGTGAGAGAGTGACCTTTGTCAAGTATCAATGCTCTCACTTACAACATCCCTACAATGTCTAAACTGAGTTTAACTCAAAAGATTGACTTCAGCTTATTATTTAATGTATTCCATCCACTTTTCAAACGCTCTACAAGCGTCTGATCTTCTTCATCGCTTTGCACATCAAATGCCTCAGAGGTTTCTCTTTGGCTATACATGAGTAACCCTGCTGCCGTTGCATATTGTGAACGGCGTAATGCAGGAAGCAATTCGTCGATTGCAGTTACCTGTATTGGCGCATTTCCAAGATGTGCAGATATTCCAACCACTCTACGCGTGAAATTAACCATACCTTCGATTTGGCATGCATCTCCAGCTAAAACAATACCATGATATAGACCATGAATTGCACCCGTACCTTCTAAATCACCACGAATTTTGTTTAAAATTTCTTCATAACGCGCAATAATAATCTCACTCAGCTCTATACGACTAATCGTTTGAGGTCCTTCAATCCCCTGCACTTGTATCATATGGTCTGGTTTGACTGCGTTTAAATCGATACAGCCATGTAAAACTTTCAGCCTTTCAGCTTCTTCAGTGGTTGTTTGCAAGACTGCTGCAATATCACGTGTGACGTTTTCACCACCAATGGTATAAGTTTGTGTAAAAGCAAGTCGACCATCTAAATATACGGCAACACTGGTTGTACTTGCACCAATATCAATAAGACATACACCATAGTCTTTTTCATCTTGTAACAAACTTGCTTCAGATGTTGGCAAACAAGAGATGACCATTTTCTCTACACCAATACTTGCCCCTTTCATTGCCCGATCAAGATTTTGCATTGTATTAATAGGCAACATCATGAGCTGATAATGTCCTGTAATCTGCTGTGCAGACATTTCTACAGGATTAATTACCCATTGGTCTGTACCATCAAGTTCAAACCCTAAAGGAACAGCGCTAGATAAATAATAGTCAGGAATAATATATTGCTCTTTCGCAAGCTCTAATGCACGCACAACTTCATTGGTTGTTATTATTTTTTCAGGATTATGAATAGGCGTTGTACCGAGCGCGTAAAAGCTTTTCAAATCTGTACTTGGAATAGATACCCACGCAGAGTGAATACGACATTCAGCCATATCTTCTGCGGCTGATACTGCGTTTTTTACAGCAGCAATCACTTTATCTAAACTAACAATTTTGCCTTTACTCATTCCACGGTTTCGCGCGGTGGCCATCCCCACAACTTCAATATTGTCAGGAGAATGTACCTTTCCTATTAGAACGGCAATTTTGTGCGTTCCAATATCTATTGCTACAACTGAGGAAACAGCGTCACTCATTACCTAATACCATTTATTTATCATTAATTTTGGCGTATATACGCCTGCTATTTAAAACCGCGTATTATCGCTTGGTCTTCTCTCTTCCTGCAATGGTAGAGTCACTATTCGTTACAACAAATTGACCATGTAGTACAGGTGGACGACCTTTCCATTGGATAGATAAGCCATTTCTATAGCGCAAGTCAATTGTGGTAATCTGTGACCACACAGGTTCTAAGTCTCTTGAAGCCATCTGACTGAGTCGTTGTAACTTACTCATTGTTTGGTCTTGGTCAACAATAATTCTTAGACCTGTATCAAACTGCATAAACCATGTCATGCGTTCAGTTAAGTACAGTTCTTTCAAATGTAAATTTAATGGTTGAAACAATTGATTAATTTCATTGTAACGACGCATCATAAGTTGAGCTTGCGTTGCAGGGCCATGTAACAACGGCAAATTCGCATGATTTTGAGGTACAGCTTCTTTAAACACCGTACCATTATCACTAAGTAAACGACCCGTTCCCCAACGTGCTACAGGATGCTGAGGAATAATACGCAATCGAATCTGATTTGGCCATGCACGAGAAACAACCACATGGTCAACCCATGAAATTTCCAATGCTCGGTCACGAATTTGCTCTAAATCGGCAGTAAAATAGTTGTTTTTTACAACAGGCTGAACATAGCTTACTACCTGCTGGCTCTCTACAGGTGAGTCTGTGCCTACAACATCTAAGTCGGCGACATGCGCATCTGTAATGACTTTATACAGCCCATAAGCACCTGCTAAAGCAACTACTGTTGCAAATATAAGAAGTAACCATCCTCCCACATTTGCAATTGTTTCTTTTTTTGATGGTGGCTTATCATGAATAGAAGTCACTGCTGCCGTACGTTTACGGCGCATTGAAGCAGGTAGTTGAGCCATAAACTAGCCAGCCGCTTTTATTGTTTGTTCTAAAATTGCTAAACACAAAGCATCAAAGCTATAACCCACTGCTTGTGCAGCTTTCGGTACAAGCGAATGACTGGTCATTCCTGGTACAGTGTTCACCTCAAGTAACCAAAAGTTCCCATGCTCATCTTGCATTGCATCTATACGTCCCCAGCCATTTGCACCAACTGCTTGAAAGGCACGTAAAGTTAATGACTGTAATGCTTCTTCATCTTCAGCAGATAAACCACTTGGAATACCATACTGCACATCATTACGCTGATACTTTGCATCATAGTCATAAAAAGCAACATCTTCAGGTGGCTGTAAACGGATAACTGGCAATGCCTGACCATTTAGTACCACAATGGTATATTCACGACCTGTTATCCACTTTTCAGCCATAACTACATCATCTAGTGCAGTTGCTTTTGCAATCGCTGTCGCAAAGTCTTCTGCTTTTTCAACTTTACTCATACCAATACTAGAACCTTCATGTACTGGTTTAATAATGAGTGGTAAACCTAATGCTTCAATAACATCATTTGCAGGTGTTTCTTTGGTCACAATACGATAAGGTGCTGTCGGCAAATCACTCCCCTGCCAAATTTGCTTTGTTTTTACCTTATCCATACCTATTGCGGAACCTTGTACCCCAGTTCCCGTATAAGGTATGTTTAACCATTCAAGTACACCCTGAATTTGACCATCTTCACCACCACGACCATGCAAAACAATAAATGCACGGTCATAATTTACAAGTTCTGTAACGGAACGCTCTTTAGGGTCAAATGCTTCAGCCTGAACACCTGAATTCAATAAAGATGTAAGTACCGATTTCCCACTATCTAAAGAGACATCTCTTTCAGCAGAACAACCGCCAAGCAAGACCGCAACTTTGCCGAATTTAGAAGCATTTGACACATTTATTTCCTTAAACTTTAAATGATGATAAAACCCATTGAATGACTTACAAAAACAATTTCTTTTGTGCTAACTCTGCAGAAATCGCGCCAACATTGCCTGCGCCTTGTGTGAGCACTAAATCATTGGACTTTAATACGCTTTTAATTACACTTTCAAGATGCTTTTCATCTATTGGATCGACAAGGATTGGTTCAACCTGACCACGCAATCGAATACTACGTGCCAACGCACGGCTGTCCGCACCAACAATTGGCTTTTCACCTGCGGGATAGACCTCTAATAGAACAAGTTGGTCTACCTGTGACAGTACATCTACAAAGTCATCGAAACAATCGCGTGTCCTAGAGAAGCGATGCGGCTGAAAAACCATAACTAAACGGCGATCTGGGTGACTTTGACGTGCAGCTTTAATCGTTGCGTCCACTTCTTTCGGGTGATGACCATAGTCATCAATCAGTTTAACTGTGCCTCCATCAAGCGCATACTCACCGTGAATCTGGAATCTACGTCCAACACCACTAAACCCTGCCAATGCACGACTAATGGCAGCATCTGAAACACCTTCATCTGTAGCAACACCAATAGCAGCCAGTGCATTGAGTACATTATGCAATCCCGGTTGATTAATGGTTAAACGTAGTGGTTCATGTCCTTTACGAAGTACTGTAAAGTGCGACTGCATACCATCTTGTAGGATATCAATCGCACGAATATCATTATGTTCTTCAAAACCATACGTCAGTATTGGACGCGCAAGTCTTGGCATAATTTCACGAATATTTGCATCATCTCCACAGACCACTGCCAAACCATAAAATGGCAGTCTACGTGTAAACTCGACAAAGGTATCTTTTAACTTATCGAAGCTTCCTTCATACGTATCCATATGATCTGCATCAATATTGGTAATAATTGCAGCCATCGGTTGTAAATGTAGGAATGAAGCATCAGATTCATCTGCTTCTGCCACAATAAAGCGACTCTCCCCTAACGCTGCATTTACACCCGTACTATTGAGCAAACCACCAATCACATAAGTCGGATCAAAGTTTTCTTCTGCAAGCATTGTTGTGAGCAAGCTTGTTGTTGTCGTTTTTCCATGTGTACCTGCAACAGCAATTCCATGACGGTAACGCATCAACTCACCCAGCATTTCTGCACGTCGAACCAATGGAATACGTTGTTCTATAGCTGCTTTAATTTCAGGATTTTCACGATCAATTGCTGTAGAAACCACAATCACATCTGCATCTTTTACATTATCTGCAGAATGACCAATAAAAACAGTCAATCCATCTTTTTCTAATTGGGCTGTTGTTTTTGAAGCTTTAATATCAGACCCTGACACATGGTAACCTTGGTTTTTTAACACCTCGGCTATACCACACATACCAGCACCACCAATACCTACAAAATGAATATGCTTAATACGGCGCATTTCAGGAACTTTGATCAATTGTTTTGCTTGTTGAGCAGGAATTGCTGGAGACATATAACTCTCTAACTTATAGTGTTTCAATTAAATGAGCGACTTGTTCTGTCGCATTTGGTTGTGCATGCTGGCGAGCTTTCACCGCCATTTCAGATAAGAACTTTCGATTCATTAATGGTGTTAACACTTCTACAGCGTGTTCTACTGTAAATGTGGCCTGTGGGCAAAGTTTCGCTGCACCAATATCCGATAAAAATTTTGCATTTGCTGTTTGATGGTCATCTACGGCACTTGGCAGTGGAATAAATACAGACGCTACACCTGCGGTTGCAACTTCTGTCACTGTAAGCGCACCTGCTCTACAAATAATTAAATCAGCATCACTATATGCTTTTGCCATATCTTCAATAAATGGAACGGTATTGACTTGAATATGAGCAGGTAGACCTTGATATTTTGCTTGTGTTGCCTCTAACTTTTGTTGACCACATTGATGTGTAATTTGCAATGGCATCGAAAGCTGCTTAAATGCTTCAGGTAATGTTTCATTGAGTGCCTGAGCACCTAAAGAACCACCTACAACCAAAACATTCAAAGGCTGATTATTTTTTTCGCGTTGCTCATAACGCCATGCTGGGCTCAATATTTGTGCAATTTCCGCACGTACAGGATTACCTGTCGTCACCACTTTTTCACTTTCAGGAAAAGTTTTTGGAAAAGCTTGGCAAATTTTCTTGGCCATACGTGCAAGTTGAAGATTGGTAAAACCAGCAACTGCATTTTGTTCATGGACTAAAATAGGAATACCTAGTGCACGTGCAGCTAAACCACCCGGACCTGCAACATAGCCACCAAAACTTGCAACAACATCAATTTTTTGTTGTTGAATAATTTTAATTACACCAAACGTGGCTTTTAGAATTTTAAAAGGAGCAACAATTTTACGAATAAAACCATTTCCTCTCACACCCTGAATATCAATTGGGTAAATTGGAATCGTTTTTTCATTTTGAAGCAATCTATTTTCCATACCATTTGGCGTTGCTAGCCATGAAATTTGGTGCCCTTGTTGTTGTAATAATTTTGCTACGGCAAGCGCAGGAAAAACATGACCACCTGTTCCTGCGGCCATCATAAGAATATGTTTAGATTGGGGCTTTTGAGAATTGCTCACGTGTATAATACTTCAGTTATAAACTATTAAATTTTCATATCTTATTGTAATCATAAACTACTTCATGCGTGAACGATTTTCACATCGTTTAAACAAATTTAGATGAATTTTGCCGTTGTATGGCTTCTTCTCTGAGCAAGCTTATGATACGCATTATGTATTTTATACCCAACACCCTATTTATATGTGCTAACTCATCATATAAATTCAGCAACAACTAGATTTTTGGGCTAAATATATTGATTAGTCTACTCTGTATAAGACAAACCTTACAACCCAAGTTCTCTATTTTTATATAAAATGCGAAAAAAATCACAATCATTGATATGAGCACATGCTCATATCAATGCTACCAATGATTAACTCACTCGACCTTGCTCAAGTACATCAAACAAGGTATCTGCAATAGACGTTCCAAATTGAGCATCAATTTCACGAATACATGTTGGACTTGTGACGTTAATTTCTGTGACATATTCACCAATCACATCTAGACCCACAAAAACAAGTCCTTTTTCACGTAAGATCGGGCCAACTTTTGCTGCAATTTCTTTATCTTTTGCTGTAAGTGGTCGAGCCTCACCAAGACCACCTGCTGCCAAATTACCACGAACTTCACCATTTTGTGGAATACGTGCTAAGCAGTAAGGAATTGGCTCGCCATTGACCATAAGAATACGTTTATCCCCTGCTGTAATTTCAGGAATATAACGTTGTGCCATGATGGGTTGCTTACCTAGTTCCGTTAACATTTCTAATGTTGAGCCAATATTTGCACCTTGTGCACTTAAACGGAATATTCCACTTCCACCCATACCATCAAGGGGTTTTACAATGACATCTTGATGCGTTTGAATAAACTCACGAATCAATGATTGCTGAGAAGTTACAAGTGTCGGTACTTGTAGTTCAGGAAATTGAGTTGCAAAAAGCTTTTCATTGCAGTCACGTAATGATTGCGGCTTATTAATAATCCAAGCACCTTCTCTTTCTGCCTGCTCTAATATGTAAGTTGTATACACAAAGTTCATATCAAAAGGAGGGTCTTTTCTCATTAACACCACATCATACTCAGCCAATGATTGTGATTTTTTTTCACCAAGTTCATAGTATTTTTCTGAATTTTCAAAAACTTGAAGTGGTGAAACAAGACCAAATGCTTTGCCTTGATTAATATATAAATCTTGCTGTAACACATAGCCAAGTTCATGACCACGACGAGATGCTGCCCAAAGCATTGCCATTGTCGAGTCTTTTTTAAGATTTACATGTTCAATGGGGTCCATCACTACAAGTACACGCATTATTTTCTTCTCATGCAATTAAAGTTTCGTTCATCATACTGCGATCAGAGTGTACGAGAAAAGGTCGCAGCAGCATGAAATAATTCTTTTTCAGGATAAACCCCTGTATATAGGTAAAACTGCTCTAATGCTTGTAATGCAAAAACTTCAGAGCCTAAAATCGTTTTCTTGCCATATTTTTCAGCAAGTTGAATGAGTGGTGTATTTTCAGGAAGTGCAACGACATCAAATATCACCTTGGCATTTCTTATTTCTTTATCTAAGAAAGCAGTTTCATTTTCATAACCTGCACCTTGCATCCCCACAGGTGTTGCATTAATTAAAAGATCTGCTTCATCTGTATCTGATAGTTCTTTTTTCCACACATAGCCTGTTGCATCTGCAAGTGCAGAACCTGAGATTTCATTTTTTGCAAGTATAATCCCGTTCTTAAACCCTTTACTTTTCAGTGCAAATGCAACCGCTTTTGCCATACCCCCACTGCCTTTGAGTACAAAGCGAGTCTTTGGATCAATCACATGTTTTTCAATAATTTTTTGTATTGCAATATAGTCGGTATTATATGCTTTTAATATGCCATCTGTATTTACAATCGTATTTACAGACTGAATCTCTTGTGCAGAGGCATCCATTTCATCGACCAAGGGAATTACCACTTCTTTATACGGCATAGAAACTGCACAACCACGTACAGGCAAACCACGCACACCAAGTATCGCCTGTTTAATATCATGTGGTGCAAATGCTTTATACATAAAGTTTAAATCAAGTTCTTCATATAAGTAGTTATGAAATCGTGTTCCAAAGTTACTTGGTTTTGCTGCCAATGACATACATAAAACCGTATCCTTATTTATTCTCATGTGCTTCCCTATCACTTTTAATTTTCCTGAACATTTATACTAGCACTTTGAATTCAAAATACCTTGTAAACTTGCTTGTCTGTAAAATTTCTACAACGATGATTAAATTTAAGAGCGATCTCTGTCATGATGACAAGTCGACTATTATGAAGTTCAAAAGATGAAACTATATCGCTATTTAACAGGTGTTGATGATTCAGCATTTTGTGCTCGCGTTAGCAAAGCTATTAATCTAGGGTGGGAACTTTATGGTTCACCAACTATGTCATTTAATGGTGAAAATATTATTGTTGGACAAGCAATTTGTAAGGAGGTCGCTAAAGACTATCAGGAAGATACCGATATTTTATTCGAGCTAAAATCTGCCTCATAAAAAAGGAGCCTTTCGGCTCCTCTCATATTTAAATACCGTATTTCACACGGTATGCTTGCATACTAGCAAGTGACTCTTGATCACCTTTTTGTTCAAGATAGTCCATTAAATCTTTCATGGTAATTAATGCATGTACTGGAATTTCAAGTTCTTTTTGTACTTCCTGAATTGCAGAAAGCTTGCCTTGCCCACGTTCTTGACGATCTAAAGCAACCAATACCCCTGCAATACTTGCACCCGCTTCTTTAAGAATTTCAACCACTTCACGAATTGCCGTACCCGCTGTGATTACATCATCAATAATCCAGACTTTTTTACCTGCAACCGATGCACCCACTAAAACACCACCTTCGCCATGGTCTTTGGCTTCCTTACGGTTAAAACCCCATGGTACACTTTGGTTATATTGTTGCGATAAAGCCACCGCCGTTGCTGCAACAAATGGGATTCCCTTATATGCTGGGCCAAAAATGACTTCAACATCGTTACAAGCCATTAATTGTGCCGCGTAGCCTTGCGCCAAAAGAGATAAGGCTTCGCCATCATTGAGTAAGCCAGCATTAAAAAAATAAGGGCTCACACGTCCCGATTTTAAAGTAAACTCACCAAACTTAAGCACACCACGTGATAAAGCAAGTTCAATAAAAGCTTCAGGGTTAAATTGATTCGGCGTTGTCATGCGGTGCTCCATTTTTTTAGATACTGAGGTCAAACTGGCATATGATACCAAAGGATCACTATCCAAGTGATGAAAAAATTCTTCGAGTTGTTTCTCTTAACGTCAATGGCCTACGTGCATCGGTAAAAAAAGGGCTTCTTGAATGGCTTGAGCAGTCAGATGCAGATGTTGTTTGTATTCAAGAAAGTCGTATTACTCACGTACAATGGACAGATCAATTTAAGCCTGAAGGCTGGCATACACATTTATTCCCTGCTGAAAAAGCAGGTTATGCGGGTACAGCCATATATAGTCGTCTGCCTTTTGTGTCGGTAAAAGATGGACTAGGTTTTGAACTTGCAGACAGCCAAGGGCGTTTTACTGCTGCCGAGTTTGACCTTGGTTTAGAGAAAAATGTTTATATTTGCTCGCTTTATCTCCCATCAGGATCTTCTGGCGATGAAGCACAAGCAAGAAAAGAAGTTTTTCTAGAACACTACCAAAATATTTTAAAACAATGGCGAGATGAAGATAAGTCAATCATTATTTGTGGTGACTATAATATCGTTCATAAACGCATTGATATTAAAAACTGGTCAGGCAATAAAAACTCATCAGGCTGCTTGCCTCATGAGCGTGCATGGCTAGACCATATGTACGATGATCTTGGCTATGTCGATACATTTAGAGAAGTGCGCCCTGAGGCAGAGTTGTACTCGTGGTGGTCTAATCGAGGACAAGCCCGTGCAAAGAATGTTGGATGGCGTATTGACTATCAAGCCTGCTCGCCTGATTGGAAAGCACGTACAGTAAATGCTTGGGTTTATCGTGAACAGTGGTATAGCGACCATGCACCTGTGATTATTGACTATCGTATTAAATAGTCGAGATAAAGGAGGTCAACCAAGCGTTGCCTCTTTTTTAAAAATAAGAAAAGAGCAATCAAAATCAAATTAACTTTATAGTATCTATACCTTACCTCCAAAAATATATTCTACTTTTGATATATCGTTATAAGAATAATCTTTTTGAGCTGAATCTATACTCATGATATATATAATATTTTAAATCAAAAAATCAAAAAGTGAACATCTGTTCACTTAAGACTAGCTATTCACCTACAAATTTTGTCGTTTTTGAGGCTATCCATTCACTTTAAATAAGCGCAATATGAGCACACGGCAAAGGGATATGTCAGGATGACAGCACAAGGATTGGAAGCCGTAGGATGGAAAGAAAATAAGTTAATGATTTAATTTATTTTTCAAGGATGTGACACTGGACGTTGAACCATGAGACCCGCATAATCAGGATGATATAATGCGGGTTTTCTCTTTTATAATAACACTCATTTTTACTCTTCTCCCTCTAGAGATATTCACTATTCTTAGATAGGCTAATAGCTACGATATTAGGAATAGCACGACAATGTTAAAGATTTATGGCATAAAAAACTGTAGCTCTATGAAAAAAGCATTCGACCTACTCACAGCACTTGGACTCGAATACGAATTTCATGATTACAAAAAACAAGGTGTTGATGCTGAACATTTACAGAAATGGTTTGCAGAAGCAGGGCAAGATGTCATCTTAAATAAAAAAGGAACAACTTGGCGTAAGCTAGATGCTCAAACACAGCAAAAAGCTTTAGAAAGTGAATCTGAATTAATTAATACACTCCAAGCCAATACAAGCATGATTAAGCGTCCCGTTTTAGAAACTGCTCATGGCATTATTGTTGGTTTTGATGAAGATAAATATAAAGCTCTTAAAGATTAATTTTCATAAAAAAGTCTGCTTTATTGCAGACTTTTCATTTTCATAACTTATTGAGCACGTTGCCAAATCTGATTTCGACCCAATAAAGAAATACCCAAATAGCCTCTTAGCTTCAATGTTTTACCATTATTTAAGATTTCTCCTTTTAAGCTATAGGTTTTACCATTTTTAGGATCTGTAATTTCACCATTTGCATATTGACCATTACCAATACTTTTTAAATGATGAACAATCGTTACGCCCTTCAAAGGTTTATTATGATATGGCCCTTCACAACCATCGCACGGTCCATCTTCTCCAGGCACTAAAATTTTCTCAATTGTTCCTGTAAGAACACCATCTTTTTGTTCGTGAAACATCACCAATGCTTTTGGCTGATTTGTTTCATCATCAATGGTTTTCCAAAGTGTACCATTAAGAGGGTCTGCTGCATGTACAGCCATACTACCCAAAAGTCCTAGAGCAAGTAATATTTTCTTCATTTCGATACCTTCATCCACATGGATAAATTATTAATACAATCAAATTAAAACAATGTTGCACTTTTGTCATGTGACGAATGAATGCTAGCCTGACATAATATGCATCATATGCACTTTATAAATTTCGATGAGTTATTTTATAACAAATAAAGGACGTCTATTATGCAAGAAATGTGGAAACAATGGCTTGTCGAAGCCTTGTTAAAAACAACCATTCGTTATCCGAGCCAGCGTCAATTTTCACCAAACTTGAATCGTTTTTACATTAACCATGCAACTTCAGTGTTTCCATTACACCATAAAAATTTAACTACTGAAAAGAAAACTCTCGCTCACCTTCCTATTGAAATTATTACACCATCAACTCAAAAGAATGAGTCTGTTATCTTTTATCTACATGGTGGCGGCTTTCATCTTGGTTCTTTAAAAAGCCATAGAGCATGGCTATACCGCCTTGCAGAAACAACCAAAACCCAAATTATAAATGTAGACTATCCCCTTGCACCAGAGAGTCCCTTTCCACACTCAAGCCAAGCAATATATAACGCATATTTGGCTCTCATTTCTTCAGGTATACAAGCCGAAAACATTATTTTGGCAGGCGATGATAGTGGCGCAAACTTAGCTTTAACACTTGCCTTACGCCTTATCAGACAAAAAGATACTGTATTGCCTCGTGCAGTTATGCTGTTCTCACCTTTCCTTGATTTAACACTGACAAGTCGCTCTATACGTTCAAACAGAAAACACGATGCTTTAACATCTATTCAGTTCTTACAAAAAGGAATTGGATATTATACTGCCAATACAAATTTTGAAGCAGATGACCCTCGCATTTCACCACTATATGGAGACCTTACAGGACTTCCTCCTTTACTTATTCAAGTTGGAAGTAAGTCTGTACTTCTTGATGATGCAACAAGATTAAAAGAAATGGCTGAAGCTGTAGATGTTGTTGTCGATTATCAGCTATACACAGGGATGTGGCATAACTTTTTCATGTTCAATGAATGGTTTGATGAAGGAAAGCAAGCGCTTCTTAATAGCAAGGAATTTATAGATTCACTATAAAAAAGGAGGCATATAAAAATGCCTCCTTTTCTCTAACGGTTTCTTAAATCTTGCAATTGTTGTATTAACTGAGGTGCTTCAAACTCACCTACTAAGCGGAGTTCACGCCTTTCTTGATGTTGTTTATCTAAAAATAAATATGTTGGTGGGCCTAGAATATCCCACTGTGCAAGTAATGCTTGATGTGATGTGTCATATTGGCTCAAATCCAACTTAATTAAATAAAATGGTTTTAGCCCATTTTGAACATTTACTTGCTTCAAAATATGATGTTCAATTGGCTGACAAGCCACACACCAGTTTGCATAGACATCAATAACAACGGCTTGTCCTTGTGGAGCACTCTTTAAAATTTTCTCAAACTCTGCTGCATTTTTTGCCACATGCCACTTTACTTCAGCCCCACTGGTCACTTGAGCATTTTGTACGTATTGATACTGTGCATAACTTATTCCAGCAAGAACAGCTATAAGCAAAAGTGCAAATAGAATTTTAATGCCTTTTACATATTTAAAAATACCATAGATTAAATAAATTGCCGCAAAAACATACAGTACCAATGTTAAAATATGCATGAGCGACAGTGATAGCATTGGTCTTAAAAAGTAGAGTGCTAACCCCAACATAATAAAAGCAAAAACAACTTTAATCTGTGCCATCCACTCGCCTGCTTTTGGCAATATTTTTGTACCTAAGATACTGACTAAAAGCAAAGGAATGCCCATACCAAAACCAAGTACAAATAAAAGAACAGCACCATGCCATTGGCTTTGTGTTTGGGCAATAAATAAGAGAGCACCAGCCAAAGGGGCTGTCATACAAGGACCAACCAACAGCGCAGAGATAATGCCCATCACCGCAGCACCAATAAAAGAGCCACCTTTTTGCATAGACTGTACTTGGTCTAAACGAGAAGTCCAAGACTGAGGCAATTTAATTTCAAATAAACCAAATAAATTTAAAGCAAAGACAATAAATAAAATACTAAATGCAATTAATGTTGTTGGTTGCTGTAACCAACGTTGAAAACCTAACCCTGCATAAGATGCAACCATGCCTAAAATTGCATAGACACATGCCATACTACAAACAAATACAAGTGCAATTGCCCATGCTTTCGTACCTTTCTTTTCACGAATAATAAGAGAACTAAGAATAGGCAGCATCGGCAATGAACAAGGAGTGAAAGCGAGTAATAACCCTAATCCTAAAAAGAGGAATAACCCATAGAAAAAAGAATGATCATGCAACTTTTCCGATAAAATTTGATCTTGAGCAAGTGGCGATGGGTTTACTTTCGTAAGTATCGGAGGATTATTACTCACACTTTCAGTAGTTGGCTTGGCACTATTGAATTGATCATTGCCATCCAAAGACATATCTGATGTTTTAGGCGCTAGACTTAATAAACTTGAACTTTGTACTGTTTGATTTGCATCTGCAACGAAGCCATCTTTGTCTGTTTTAAATTGTGTATGCTGAGGTGGATAACATAGTCGATCCTTTGCACATCCTTGCCAACTGACATCATATGTTGCGTTTGCATTGGTCTTAATATTGAGTACAACTTGATTAAAATAAACTAAGCTTGTACCAAATGTCGCATCATGTTGCTGAACGGCAGATGGAAATTTGAGTTGCACAGGATGACCATTCTCTTGAATAGAAAATTTATGCTGATATAGATAATAATTGGGTGCAATCATCCAAGCTAAGGATGCTTGTTGATGATCTAGTGCATTTGCAGAAAATTGAAATGCTTGTGCAGCAGGCAATAGCGGTTCTTCTGCTCGTGTTGTTGCGGATATCGTGAAAAATAAACAGCACTGTATAAAAATACACAGTGCTGCTAAAAATTTATTCTTTATAAGGCCCATGATCTGTCCAAATGCTTAACACACTAGAACAGGAATGATACGCCAAATCCACCTTTATAGTCAGGTACATCACCGCTTAACCCTGCCCCAATGCTTGCATCTAATTGCATACGATTGTTGACAGCATACATTACACCTGTTGCTAAAGATGTTTGAATATGTTCACTTTCTTGCTTACGGTAAACAAACTCTGAATACCCAGACCATTTATTTGACAATTTGTAACTTAAAGTTGGTACTGCTGTCACTGCCCAATCGCTATTTTGTATTTCATAGCGCATGGTTATCCCAGTCGTTAAAATATCATTTTGTGCATATTGCACTGTTGAAGCCAATGCATAAATACTGTCATGGTTTGAAAATGCATAATTTCCCGTTGCGATCGTTGCTTGACCAAGCAGTGCCATGCTCATACGATCATCATGTAAATCGATTGCTTTTTTTAGACCAACACTCATATCGCCTAGGCCATTGGTCGTCGTTTTTTTACCATTTTGCGTTGTACGCAACCAGCTTGGGCCATCCCACCCTAACTGTAGTTCTAAATCTTTTGTAAGACCAGTACGTAACAGCATATCTTCTTGTAAAGAAACATTTTGTGTTTGGTCATTACTTATATTTGCCTTACTGTATTCGACAGTTGGAAGCCCTTGCTCCCAAGCCAAACTACCTACAGGTGTAATACTCGTACCAAACCCAGTTCCCGGACGGTCAAAAGAAAAATCATCTGCAAAAATAGAAGAGCTTGCTAGTATTGCTGATGTAAGTATTGTTATCTTTAATCTATTATTCATAATGCTTCCAGTCTGTGTTTAAACAAGTTCTTTTGACATTTTTGCGCCATGTTCACGCAGTAATTCTAATGTCTGTTTTTCTTCAGGAAGTGCTTGCGTCCAATCAATTTCATCATAGTCACACTCAAAGAATAACTGACTAATTGAAGACAATACTGTCAGGTCATCATCATCTTTGGTATTTGGGTCTACTTTTTCTTTCAGTAATCTTTCAACTGCTGGCACACATGCTGCACTTGCAGCATCCCAAAGTGGGCCATAAAACTCATCGGCATCCCATAGATGCACATTTGCTTTCGCTAGAATTAAAGCATCAAGTAATTCGATATGAGGAGCTAGTCTATGCTGTTTTTCTTCTTCAGAAAGTGGGGTTTCATTTTCATATGCTTCACAGACATTTTCCCACCATTGGAAAATACCGTCACATGCAATTGAAATTGGAGGACCTTTTTCAGGATCAATAAAATTAGGATCTAAACCATCTTTTAATAATGATTGAACCCCTTGAACATCTAAACTTTCAATATTTTGAATAAGTGATTGTTGTTCCGTTGTTAGCATAATGTGTTCACTCTAATTTGCTTAGATCGCTTTCTAAAGATAATAACAGTGTAGCAAGAAACTTTTATTTAAACGATAAAAGAAAAACTCAATAGTATCGGTTCAGCATAGACCCTAATTTTTTCTCCCTATCATTCATACCTCTACTTTAGGAAGAATACCCCCCAAAATATCTGCAAAAGTTTGTCCTTTTTTTCGGTTAATCAAACGCGCAGACATCCCAAACTCAATTGGACCATGCATATCTGCTGATGGTGTATCTCCAATAAAGAGCACCTCACTTGCATGACAGTCTAGCTCATCAATTAAATATTGGTAGATAGATGGATCAGGTTTAGTTGTACCTACCTCATAACTCCATGCATAAGCATCTAGTTCAGGTAACATTGTCCCAACTACTTTACCGTAAGGCGTTGCTAAGTTAGAGCATAATGCTAAACGATATCCTTCACATCTCAACTGCTCTAAAGTTGAAAGACTATCACTAAATAATTCAATTGTTTTTAGTTCTTCATTTAGGTCAAACACCAAAGCTTCTAATATATCTTCGGGGATCTGCATACCCCATTTTAAAGCCAATTGAGTAAAATCTGCATCAACAGACATAATATATCTGGCATCATTGGATTGAGGCGCTCTACCTTGCTGTTTAAGATACTTCAGTAAAGTTTTATATGGATGGTTCTTTTTACCTATTTTGACTAAAGTACCAAATACATCAAAAACAATAACGGATGGTTTGGTATCTAAAGATAAACTCATATTATTCTCCCTAATGACTTTATCAAATCATAATCATTTTTTTTCAATCTAAACAATATCTATAAAAACCTTTATCGTTGAACAACATGTTTTATTACAATAAATAAAACCCGCGCCATAAAAATGACACGGGTTTCATTCAATTCAGTTTTCTTTAAATTTTATTAAAGTAGTAAAAGGCGTAAGTATAGTTTTATATATTTCTCCAATATCATTGGTTAAATAAAACTAGTCCTCAATAATTTCTAAGCCTTTATGATCACGAGGATGATCTAATTTATCAAATAAGTGTTCTAAACTTCTTTTTAGACGATCTAATGCGCCATGAATTGCTGCATCAACATTTGCTGCTTTATAAGATACAGCAACAGGTTTTAAACCAGCAGGACGTGCTTCAATCATACAACGTAGGTCGTCATCCCCACCTTTTGCTGCATTCTCATCACTTAAATGTACAGAGAAATGAGTGATTTTTTCGCCATAACGATGAAATTTTTCTAGGAGCTCTTCTCTTACGTAATTAATTAAACGCTCACTATTTTTTATATTCTTATCAGTACGGATTTCAATATTCATAGTTTATCCTCACTCATTGCGCATGTTATGCGAAATCGGTATATCCTTCTTATTTCACACCTTTTTAAATGACTTAGTACTATTTATCATGACTAAGCTTATTTAAACTTTTTTGTGTTCCTATCAATTTAATATGATCCTTCTATAAAAATATGCAAGTCTATTTTTATAGTTTTGATTAAAAGAAAAGCAATAGCAACGTGTTCATCTCATAACCTCTATATTTAATTACAAACTATATGTATTTGTTTACATGACGCTTTCTACTTTAGACGTATACCTTCTAAAAATGTATAAATCTTGCAAAACTGGGCATATTTTTTGCTTTTCTATATTTTATAAACTTAAATTTATTTAAAAAGAATTTGGAAAAAATATGCAACTCACTGTGTTTAATCATTCTAGTTCAACAGAAATCCAAGATGTACTCATACGCTGTGTAAACATCCCTAGCTGGGTTAAAGCCATTGATAAAATGCGTCCATATAAAAGTAAAGAAGCTCTCTTAGATTTTGCTAAAACATTGGCTCAAAACTGGACATGGCAAGAGATTTTAGGTGCACTGAATGAGCACCCTAAAATTGGTGAGAAACCAAAAACTGAAAATAGTTACTCTAATAAAGAGCAAGAAAAAATTTCAACAAAGTCACAAGATAAAATAGCACTCGTACAGGCAAATATGGCCTATGAAAATAAATTTGGTTTTATTTTTCTTATTAAAGCTATGGGGTTATCTACATCCCAAGTACTCACTGAAATAGAGCTAAGACTAGAAAATAATTTAGATACCGAAAAAAAATGTGTTCATGAACAACTGATGTTAATTACCTTACTTCGACTTGAACAGGAAATTGTATGATTAGTACACATATTTTAGATACTCAACTTGGTAAACCTGCAAGTTTTATTTCTGTTCGACTATTTCAAGTAGAAACCAATCGCTATATTGGTGAGGGTGTCACTGATTCAAATGGTCGAATACAAGACCTTCAAATTCAAATACCTATCGAGCAAGGTATATATCAACTTGAATATGATGTAGCACCTTATTTTCAAAAACTAAATACTCCCTCATTTTTTCCTAAAGTTTATATTCAGTTCTATATTTCTGCTTTAAATGAGCATTACCATATTCCGCTTTTACTCAGTGCACATGCCTACTCTACTTATAGAGGTAGCTAATATTACAAATAAACTTTTGTTTTAATTTAAATATTTAAAAAAATATTATTTTTTTATTTCTTTTTTATTACAAGTTTTATACATTATGGCTCATTTTTTGCAGAATACGCCTATGCATAAGCAGCCTTACTGCTTTTTGCATTTATTCTGACCATTGGGGGTTTTTACATGGTGCCACATATGATGTCTTTTTTTAAAAAGTCTGCCACAGCAATTGGTCTTACTTCAATTGCACTCATTTCATCTTCTAGCTTTGCACTCACTTGGAGTGATAATGCAATTGGTTGGCGTTATGGCAGTGACTTTGCTGAACCATATAAAAATAATGCTGATGGCTCAAGAACTAATATTGCTAAACAAATTTACTCATTCACTCACAGTAGTGGTTATAGCTACGGTACAAACTTTTTAAATGTAGATTTTTTACAATCATCTAAAGAAGTTTATGGTGGTAAGGAAGCAGATCAATTCGATCGTGGAACACAAGAAGCCTATTTAGTTTATCGTAACAACATTGACCTAGGTTCTGTACTTAAAAAAGACTTCTCATCAAAAGGTATTCGTGGTTATGCACTAACAGCAGGACTCGACTGGAATACAAAAAATGACTCTTACGGCTCTAAAAAGCGTATGTGGGTGGTTGGGCCAACCATTAACTTTGATGTACCAGGATTCTTAAGCTTAAGCGCTTTGGCTTTCTTTGAAAGCAATCAACCAAAAGGTTTAGGACATCGTTACTCTTATGACCCACATGCTGCATTCCAATTGACTTGGGGTATTCCTCTTGGTCAGACACCTTTATCTTTTGAAGGTTATGCACTATGGATCGACTCTAAAGGTAAAAATGAGTTTGGTGGTAAAACTTCCCCAGAAACAAATATTGATGCAATGATCATGTATGATTTAAGTACGTTATGGGGTAAAAAAGATAAAACGTTACGTGCAGGTTTTGAATACCAATACTGGCACAACAAATTTGGTAACCCAACTAAGGGCGATAAAGGCGCAACTGCCAATACCCCAATGGTACGTGTAGATTACCACTTCTAATAAGTGATTCAGGGCAAAGAAAAACTTTGCCCTGACATCAACCAATTAATCTAAAACATTACCCACAATATTATTTAGAATTCCTTTCATAATATTTTCTCCTTTTTCTTTTCTTAGCTCGCCATACCATGCTTCTGTAATGCAAGCATCTTTCATATGTGTAATGTCACAGCGCTTTCTCGCACGTAATACCATTTCTTTGGCACGTTCATTTCGTTTATCTTGGTAGCGACTTAAAGCATCTTCAATGCCTAAACTATTCACTTGCAATGCACGTGCAAGATAAACAGCATCTTCCATTGCTTGGCAACCACCCTGACCAATATCTGGGGTCGTACTATGTGCAGCATCACCAATGAGTACAACAGTACCTTTATAAAATTTCAAGAATGGTTCAATATCATGAATCTCGACACGATTAGTTCTTTCAATATCTAACTGCTCTATAAGCATTTGAACCTGTGGACACCATCCTTCAAAGTAAGATTTTAAATCAAACTTATAATTTTGTTTATTATTTTCAAGTCCTACGGGTAAAGGCACGTCAAAGAAAAAATAAAATCTTCCTTCGGAAACAGGCATCAGTGAAACACGCTTACCATCTGCAACATAGGTCGTCCACTGCGCTAGTGGTGCAATCTCTTCAGAGGCTTTTACAAGACCATTCCAATTCACATATCCTGCATAACGGCGTGGTACTTGCTCACCTAAAACATAGCGGCGTGTCATAGAGTGTGTACCATCGGCACCGATAAGTAAATTTGCTCTATCCTCAGAGCCATCCTCAAAAGTAATATGCACACTGTCTTCTTTTTGATTCAACCCTGTCATTTTCATACCTAAATAGATATCTTCATGACCAAACTCATCCATAAGCATGCTTTGTAATTCTGCACGAGATACAGGGTATGGGCGCTGTCCTGCATCTTGAATTAATGGCATCAAGCTGAATGCTGTCATTACATCACCATGAATACCATCAACATAAGAAAGATGATCCATCTGACCGCCTAATGCTGCAACTTTATCTTTCAATCCTAAATAGTTTAGACATTTGACACCATTAGGCCATAAAGATATGGCTGCACCAACAGGTCGAATTTCTTTTACTTGCTCATAAATAACAACCTGATAACCGAATTTTTTTAGTGCAATTCCTGCTGTTAGTCCTGCAATTCCTGCACCAATAATGACAATTTTCACTTTAGTGTGCCTTATTCTAGATATTTAGCATTTATATAGCGAGAAATATGCCACTCTTTAGATATAAGAATGTATGAAGTGATTTAAGAAGAATAAGCGTAAGAACGATACAGTTTTATAAAAGCATACTTTATAAAATTTACACTTTGAATGAGTTATATCCGCTATATTTTTATTGGGATAATATAGATTTTGAATTATGAATAAATTGGTTATATTTACTGTTGTATCTTTAGGTCTTGCACTAAGTGCATGTAGTAGTTTACCTACATTCCATAAAAAACAAGGTATGGCAAACCCTGCAAGTGAATATTGTATTTCACAACATGGAAAGCTCAGACAACTCAAAGATGCTTATGGCAATATTAGTTTTAACTGCAAACTGCCTAATGGCGTAGAAGAAGATGAATGGGATCTCTATCGCGAAACCCACTCTTAATAAAAAACGGCATTATATGCCGTTTTTTATTTTTCTATTTCCATTAAACAGCAATATCTGCCAAGTTACCCTTTTGTTCTAACCATTGTTTACGGTCTGCTGAACGCTTTTTCGCAAGCAACTTATCAAGCAAGCCTGCTGTAAAATGCGCATCATCTAAATCTAATTGCACCAAACGGCGTGTGTCTGGGTCCATCGTTGTTTCACGAAGTTGACTCGCATTCATCTCACCTAACCCTTTAAATCGGGTAATTTGTGGATTTTTAGTTTTCGTTCGACTAAGCGTTGCATTCAGCTCATCTTCATCTAAAGCATAGTGCACATCTTTACCATCATCTATACGGAACAATGGTGGCATTGCAACATACAAGTGCCCTTCTTCGACAAGCGTCGCAAAGTGCTTCACAAATAATGCGCAGAGTAAGGTCGCAATATGTAAACCATCCGAGTCTGCATCTGCCAAAATACAAATACGACCATAACGCAACTCTGACAAGTCATCACTTCCCGGGTCTACACCAATGGCAATGGCAATATCATGGACTTCTTGTGAAGCCAAGACTTCATCTGAAGCAACTTCCCACGTATTTAAAATTTTTCCACGAATGGGCATCACAGCTTGAAAGTTCTTATCACGTGCTTGTTTTGCACTACCACCTGCCGAGTCACCCTCAACAATGAATAGTTCACTTTCTTCTCGCGTTTGCCCCACACAGTCAGCAAGTTTTCCGGGCAATGCAGGGCCAGATACTATCTTCTTACGTTGTACTTTTTTCGCAGCTTTTAAACGACGGCCTGCTTTGGCAATTACAATTTCAGCAAGTTGTATTGCAACTTCTGAATTCTGATTTAACCACAGCGTAAATGCATCTTTAGCGATGTTTAATACAATACCTGAAGCTTCACGGCTTGAAAGTCTCTCTTTGGTCTGACCTGAAAATTGTGGTTCTTGAAACTTCAACGACAGAATATAGTTCACACCATCCCAAACATCTTCGGCAGATAGTTTCAGGTTTCTTGGTAAAAGATTTCTTAACTCACAAAACTCACGCAGTGCTTCGGTAACACCTGAACGTAACCCATTGACATGTGTTCCACCTTGCGCAGTTGGAATCAAGTTCACATAACTTTCTTGAACTTGCTCACCACCATCTACATTCCAACATAATGCAAAATCACAGCTTGCACGTTCGGCATCGCCTTGGGTCACAAAAACAGGTGTTGGTAAAATTTCACGATCTTGTACTTCATCCATAAGATAATCGACAAGACCATTTTCAAACTGCCACTCTATTTTTTCATTATTAATTTCATCAACATAAATAATTTGTAGCCCTGCTGCCAAGACTGCTTTTGCTTTTAAATTATGCTTGAGTGCTTTTACAGCAAATTTTGGATTATCAAAATACTTTGCTTCAGGCCAAAAATGAACACGCGTACCTGAAGCCTTTTTCGGTGCTTTGCCTTCAAAAACCTCAAGCGGACTCACAGGCTCACCATGTTCAAATGCCATTTTATAGAGTGAGCCTTGACGCTGTACTTCAACTTCTACACGTGTAGATAAAGCGTTCACAACCGAAATACCCACCCCATGCAAACCACCCGAAAATTGGTAGTTGTCTGTGCTAAATTTTCCGCCTGCATGAAGCTTCGTTAAAATAATCTCAATCCCACTTTGCCCATATTCAGGATGAATATCGACAGGCATACCACGCCCATTGTCTTGTACAGAGAGCGAGCCATCTTTATGTACAGTCACACATACTTTATTTGCATGCCCTGCCAATGCTTCATCTACTGAGTTATCAATAACTTCTTGTGCTAAATGGTTCGGACGTGTTGTGTCTGTATACATACCCGGACGACGGCGAACAGGGTCTAAACCAGATAAAACTTCAAGGGATTGAGCTGTATATTGTGACACGTTTTATATATTCCTTAATGATAAGTGCTGTAATAAAAACACGAGGAGCATGGGAATTTTCTCTGCAAAATTATCCATGACATGATTACCACCACACTCGGTAATCATCATACTAGAAACTTTGTGCGCACTATAATAACGCTGTGTTTCTTTATAATCCAAAGTTTCATCGCCTTGTTGCAATAATACCAACATTTTGCTCAGATCCTGTGCATCTGCAAGCTCATATTGCTTTAATGTATAGACATCTTCAATAGTTAACGACCAATTTGCTGTAACCAAATACGGAAGCTGATGAAATCCAACCTGCTTTTCAAACAATTTCCAAGGTCGAATAGCAGGGTTAATGAGCACACCTGCACAGTTGTAATAATTCGCCAAATAGGTGGCATAGAATCCACCTAAACTGCTACCAACAAAAGAAAGACTTGTAAGCTGATCTTGAGCAATTTTTTTATGAATCTGTTCCATTGCCATATGTGGTGGCAAGTTTAAATCGGGTAAATGAACTTGTATGTTTGGATGATGACTCACACAATATTCTTTTAACAAAGTCCCTTTTACAGAATTTGTATGGCTTTTAAACCCATGTAAATAAAAAATATGATGCATACTTAACTTAATAAAAAACCACCGCAAGGGTGGTTTTTTCTTTAGAACTTACGAAACATTTGCCAAAAACAGACAATGACCAATCCACTAAAAAATACTACTGACAGTTCAGGCAGTGAAAAACCCATGAATGTCCAATCGATTTTAGCACACTCCCCCGAACCTCGAAGTACTTGCTCTAATACGTCTTTCATTGGAAAAACATCAATTAAATAATTTAATCCCGGCCCACAACTTGGCACTTGATCTGCGGGTAAATGCTGTATCCACACATGTCTTACCGCAACACCTGCTGACCAAAGTACACCCAAACCAGCCAGCAATGCATATATACGCTTCATGACACTACTTTTGGGATTATGCAAAAATGCAATTAAAGCCACAATACCCATGGCCATAAGCCCTACACGCTGAAAAATACATAACGGACATGGCACTAAATGTTTTACATGCTCTAAATAAAGCGCAAAAGACATTCCTACAATACTGGCCAAAACCAGTAACCCACTGACGAGACGATAGCTTACTTTCACGCTTTACTCTCTCACTCTACTGTTAGCGAAAATTATTTAAATACTCTTTAAAAGTTTCAGTTGAAGCTTGTTCTAAAGCCAACTGTTCTTGCTTAGAGATGGTAACAAGTCCATCAAAATATTGCTGTTTGTCGGCTGTAATTTGATGCACATCATATACTTTTGCATGTTGCGCTGCCAAATGACCACCAAAATGTCGTGTTCCACCATGCACTTTCATTTCTTCAATAATTTGTGCAGATGGTGTTTGACTAGAGTCTTCAACACGCAATAACATTTCATTTATTGCAGCGCTATAAAGCGACTCTTGCAGGCCTTGGTCAAATAATTCAGCCAAAGGTTTCATTGCACATAAATGCTCTAGCAGCCATGCTTTTGCTGAAATAGAACCACTTGCAGTTTCTAACTGAAGTCCGTCCTCACGACCTCTTTCAACAATTAGAGCCTGATTTCTTTCAATACGCGATTGCTCATCTTCTGAAATTTCAGGACTTTCGAGCAATAAACAATACAGTGCAAATGTTTCAAGAAATGCAGCGCTGCTTTCTTTGATACCAATTGGACTATAAGGGTCTACATCAACCGCTCTTAATTCAACATATGCTACACCACGGTTTTCTAAAGCTTGTGATGGTGTCTCGCTGCCTTTTGGCGTCTGTTTTGGACGAATTAAGCTATAGTATTCATTTTCTATTTGTAAGGTATGGTCATTAATTTGGCGTGGTTCACCATTTTCATCATCTAGCCCAAGTTTAGAAAATGGTGCATATGGTTTCTTAACTGCTTCTTGAATACCTGCAAGATAGCCCGTTAAATCATTATAGTGAATACCCAATTTTTTCTGTGCAGAATTCTGATAACCATGTTTACCCATACGTAACGCAGTCGCATGTGGCAAATGCAATGCACCTGCAACCAGTGGCTTTAATTGGTGTGTTTGTCCAATCAGGAAACTACCACAAACGGTCGGGCTTGCACCAAGTAGGAAAATAATAATGGGGGTTAAACGTATAAAGTTTCGGATTAGACCAAAATAACGATAACTTTTATAGTCTTGCAAGCTCAGTGTTTTCAGCGATGTATCTACTTCATGTGCTTGTAGTTGTTCAAAGAGCTCATCAGGAAAAGAGATGTTGTAATGCACGCCTGAAATGGTTTGCATTCTACGACCATAACGGATGGCCAAACCTTTTCTATATAATGTTTTAAAGCGTCCAATATTTGAACTACCATACTGTGCAAATGGAATATTTTCCTCATCCTGATCCAACATGCACGGCATAGACATTGGCCAAAGCTTTTCACCCTCAGGTAAATTTTTATGAGCTATATAATGAAGGTCTTGTAAATACGCCAAAACTTTTTGAATAGAGCTTTCAGGAGGCGTAATAAACTCCATTAACGCTTCAGAGTAATCCGTCGTAATATGAGGGTGTGTGAGTGCGGAACCCAAACTTTGTGGATGTGGTTGTTTTGATAGATAGCCATCACTCTGCATACGAAGGCTTTCACGCTCTATACCACGTAAAGTTCCCTGAAGCATTGATGCGTCTACCCAAGCTGGCACTATCGAATGAGAACTTGCTTTGGGTTGACTCATAGTATTCCTCACTTTAATTTTTCGCTGTCTATTTTTACAAAGTATATTTTTGCATGAATCTCACAAAACTCTACGTTCAATCATGCAAATTTCATGTAGATTTTAAGTGACTATGCATGTCCAAATCATATTTAAATCGTAAACTTGTACAATATCAAGACATACATTTATGATCCAATAAAAATATATATGACTGAATAAGGTTTATTATGAATAAAAATACCGTTCTTGATTTTTGGTTTAACCCTGAACGTAAAGCAATGTGGTTTGCAAAAGATACACAATTTGATCAAAAAATTGCAGATCAATTCCAAAAAATTCATCATGCAGCATCACAAGCTGAGTTATGGTCATGGAGAACAACTGCTGAAGGTCGTTTAGCTGAGATTATTATTCTTGATCAATTTTCTAGAAACCTTTTTAGAGATCAGCCACAAGCATTTGCACAAGATGCGTTGGCGCTTGCACTCGCACAAGAAGCTATTTCTTTAGAATTAGATCAAGCACTCTCTCCTGAACAACGTTCATTTTTATATATGCCATTTATGCACAGTGAGTCAAAAGTTATTCATGAGCATGCTGTGGTCTTATTTGAAAAATTGGGTAATCCACTTAACTTAGAGTTTGAATATAAGCATAAAGTTATTATTGATCGTTTTGCGCGTTACCCTCACCGTAATAAAGTTTTAGGGCGTAAATCTACAGCAGAAGAAGAAACATTTCTTACACAACCAGATAGCCACTTTTAAGACTTAGTCTTATTAGGTCGGCATCATTTGGAGCATAAAAAAGATGAATAAGAAAATCTTGCCATGTTTAGTTTTGGCTGTTGCAGCTAGCCTTACAGGCTGTATGACTACATTTGAAAAACCACGTACTTTTGATCAACTTGGGCATTTTTCAAGTTATCCGCTTAATCAGCATAGCTTCCGTGTAAGCTTTAAGACCAGTCCAAACATGAGCTATGGTACAGCACAAGAGATTACGCTCGTTAAGGCAGCTCAAGTTACAATACAAAGTGGATTTAGTGCTTTTAAAGTTCTTAATGATCCAAGCAACCGTAATCAACCACCAAGACAAACCGTTATCTATCCCGCACCACCCCCTATGTTTGTTGGGCCATATGGTTTTTATAGACCTGCGCCCGGATTTGGTTATGGACCTTGGGATGACTCCCCTGAAGTTGTAAATTTAGATCCAACGGAAGTTTCTTATACCATTGAGTGTTATAAACAACCTGAAAATACACCAAGTGATGCATTTAGTGCAGGAGTTATTTTACAATCTCTCGGTGCAAAATATGGGGTCTCACCTAACGGTAATGTGTTACCCCCTGTTCAAACAGGAAAATATAACGCACAACCATAAAATATAAGAGGATTAACACATGGGGATACTCACACCTTCTAGTCATTTAAAGCGTAGCCAACGACTTGCCACAATTGCGCTTTTAGTTGCCATTTTGGTTTGGATTGTCTTCATGGTTACAGCCAAACTCTTTCCTGAATATGCATGGTGGCTACATATTCTCATGCTCTCTGCTGAGGCGGGTGTCGTGGGTGGTTTTGCCGACTGGTATGCTGTGACAGTACTTTTTCGTAATCCATTTGGTAAATTCCCTATCCCACACTTTTTAAGAGACCATACGGAAATTATTCCTCGGAATAAAGCACGTATTGCAGAGTCGATGGGACGATTTGTTCAAGAGAACTTTTTATCTCCGCAAATTGTAGAAAAAAGTCTAAGTAAAACTGACCTTACCTTGAGTATTGGGCAATGGTTAGAAAATCCAAACAACAGCACACAAGTCACGCAAGTCGTGCAACAAACACTACCTAAAGTTTTTGATTTTGTGGAACAAGAGCAAATTGCACAGTTTATTCAAAATAATAGCGTGCAGTGGATTCAAAATACCAAAATTAACCACCTTGCCAGTGAAATGCTGCATTCAGTTTTAGACAATGACTTTCATCAAGATGTTTTACAACGTGCTTTAGATTACTCGCATGAATGGGTACGAAAATACCCTGAAAAAACGCGTGAAATCGTCACCCGTATTTTTAAAGAAATGGGCATTTTAAAACTGTCTAAAGGGGTAAGTTGGTTAGGCATCGACATGGAGCAACGCACTGTAGACAGCTTCATGCATAAGCTTGAAGAGATTTTAAAAGATCCTGAACACCCTTGGCGACAACATATCGAAGACTACGGACAAACGCTCATTACTGAGCTTAAAAATGATGAAAGTCTGATTAGCCAACGTTTAAATGCAGGTAAAAATGCATTATTAGAAAACCCACATGTACTCAACTTTATGAGTGGTGCTGTGGTCATTTTATTCAATGCCATCAAAGAAGATCTACTCAAAGAAAACTCAGGTATTGCAATGAATATGCGTGCCGCTATCGAATTGGTCGGTAAAAATCTCGCAGAAAACAATGATGTCAGACAACTCTTAAATACGCGCCTGATTACCCTTGCAACTTATTTTAGTGACCAATATAGCGATAAAGTCATTCGTTTTATTAGTCAACGCATTCATGAATGGGACTCTACAGAGATGATCGCCAAAATTGAAAATTCAGTCGGTGGCGACCTCCATATGATTCGTGTGAACGGCGTGATTGTCGGTGCATTTATTGGTTTAATTCTAGGTGTGATTCGTGCTCTAGTCGACTATCTACTTTAACTAAATAACTAAATCATATTTTTTCATTAAGTCATGGATGACGCATGAAAGAATATACTGCATGATGTATGAGAACCCGTCTAAATATAACAATAGCAACTAGGTCATCTCATGCAAATTCCAAATGCAAAACTTCCAAATCAGGGCACGACTATTTTTTCAGTCATGTCTCATCTCGCACAGCGTTTAAATGCCTTAAATTTATCGCAAGGCTTTCCCGACTTTTCTGCACCACCACAACTTTTAGAAGATTTAGCACAAGCAACTCTAGCAGGCTATAACCAATATCCTGCAGGAGATGGACTACTCTCCTTACGTGAACAAGTTTCAGAAATATTTTATCAGCGTGATCAAACACCATTAGACCCAATTACAGATATTACTATTACCGCAGGTGCAACCATTGCACTGCATAGTGCCATACAAGCATTTGTTCATGCAGGTGATGAAGTCATTATCTTTGATCCAAGCTATGACAGTTACAACCCAACTGTACTACTTGCTCAAGGCATTCCTAAACATATTACGCTCGATGCACCAAGCTTTCATGTCGATTGGCAACGTGTAAAAGACAGTATTACTGCTAAAACACGCATGATTATTGTAAATACACCACATAATCCCACAGGAGCTATTTGGTCAAAAGAAGATTGGCAAACACTTATTGAACTCATTCAAGACACCAACATTATTGTGCTGTCAGATGAAGTTTACGAGCATATTCTTTTTGATAAAAAACATCACTATAGCGCCCTCTCATTTGCAGCACTGCGTGACAGAAGCCTCGTAGTAGGCTCATTTGGAAAGACCTTTCATGTGACAGGATGGAAAACAGGCTATTGCGTAGGGTCATCCGACTTAATGAAACAGTTTAGGCAGGTATATCAGTTTGCCTGTTTTTGTGGGGTCTCACCTGTACAAATTGCTTTAAGCAAGTTTATTGAGCATACGCCTGAACACATTACAAACCTTGCTTCTTTTTATCAAAATAAACGAGATTATGTCCTTAATGGACTGAAAGATTCTGCATTTGAGTTACAAGCAACTCAAGGCACTTACTTTCAATTGCTTGACTATCGCAATATTCGCCCCAACTTATCCGACCATGAAATGTGCCAATACCTTGCAGAGCAATATAAAATCGTGACTATTCCATTATCGGCATTTTACAAAGAAGCACCACAATCATTAAAACTATTGCGCCTTTGCTTTGCAAAAAAACAAACCACATTAGAACAGGCAGTTGATATTTTAAATCAAGTAAAATAAGTCGATATTACAAAGCAATGCTGTACCAAAACCAAGAGAAGTTTTAAAATTATGTCTTTTAGTGAGTAGGTCAGTTTAATGCAGCAGCGTCCCTTAGTAACTGACCAAAAACTTTGGAAGTCATTTTTTCTATTTTTACTACCACTGATTGCCACCAACATTCTACAAAACCTTTCTATGACCATTAATACTGTTTTTGTAGGGCAGTTACTTGGTGTTCATGCAGTTGCTGCGGTTGCGGTATTTTTTCCAATCATATTTTGCTTACTGTCTTTTATGATCGGTCTATCTTCAGGTGCAAGCGTTTTAGTTGGTCAGGCATGGGGAGCAGGTAACTTAGAAACCGTTCGCCGTGCAGTAGGCTCTACGGTGTTTATGACTATTATTTCAGGGGTCATTATTGCAATATTGGGCTTAACATTTACACACCCTTTATTACAACTCCTTGGTGTTGCACCCGATGTTTCTCATCTAGCAGAGCCTTATATACGAAGTATGCTTATTGGTAGTCCATTGCTCTTCTTATATATTGTCTATACCTCTTTACTTAGAGGCGTTGGAGACAGTTTTACTCCGCTTCTTTCCCTTGCTATCACCAGTTTACTCGGTTTATTTATTACACCTGCACTCATTCAAGGTTATTTTGGACTACCTCAACTCGGCATTATCTCACCTGCAATTGCTTCTATTATTGGCAATCTCGCTATTCTGCTCTTCTTAGGGTTTTACCTAAATAAAAAGCAACATCCACTCAGACCCAACAAAGCACTCTTTAAAGAAATTAGACACCATGCTCAGCTCAGTACAACCATTTTAAAACTCGGTGTCCCAACAGGTATTCAAATGATTACCGCATCTGTTGCAGGGCTTGTAGTCATTCGTTTAGTCAATTCTTTTGGTGCAGATGCAACCGCAGCATATGGTGCACTAAATCAAGTCATTAATTACATTCAATTTCCTGCCTTTTCAATTGCAATCGCAGCTTCGATTTTTGGTGCACAAGCCATTGGTGCAGGAAAAGCAGAGCTATTGTCGAAAGTGACTAAAACTGCTTTGCTTATGAATTTAGCAATTACAGGATCTTTGGTACTTCTCGCGTATCTATTTTCTCGCTATTTAATGAATTTATTCATTACAGACCCTAATGTTGTCGCGCTAGGGCAAAAATTACTTTTTACAATTTTATGGGCAATTTTATTCTTAGGGATCAATGCTATATTTGCATCAATCATGCGCGCATCAGGGACTGTTACACCTCCAATGCTCATTAATATTGCAACGATTTTTATTATAGAAGTGCCATGTGCATATTTGTTTAGCCACTTTTGGGGCTTACAAGGCATTTGGTTTGCGTATGCCCTATCATTTGTCAGCTTAAGCCTTTTTCAATTTAGTTATTACCAATTTGTTTGGAAGAAAAAAGCCATTCGTAAACTGGTTTAATTTCATTAAGGTATATTCATAATGAATATACCTTACAGCACGTACAGCAAGATCAGAACTGAATTGCATCAATAATTTTTTGTAGATACTGTGCATCCACTTCATCAAAAGTATTCAGCTCACTGCTATCAATATCTAATACGCCCATACATACCCCATTTCTTAGAATAGGCAGTACAATTTCAGACTTTGACTGCGAGCTACATGCAATATGCCCGGGATATGCATCCACATCAGCTACAATTAATACTTCTGACTTTTCCCATGCATCACCACATACCCCTCGTCCTTTTGCAATACGTGTGCATGCGATTGGTCCTTGAAATGGTGCTAAAACAAGTTCATTGTCTTTCACCAAATAAAAACCAACCCAAAACCAGTTAAACTGTTCTTTCAATGCTGCTGTAATATTTGCTAGGTTTGCAATTAAATCAGGTTCATCTGAAATAATTCCCAAAATCTGCGGAATAATATCTTGATATTGTTCAGCCTTACTACCTTGCGTTACTTTTAAATCTTCAGCCATCATTCTTCGTTCAAAATGTAATAGATATTCTTGAGTTTACGCATTTCAATCAGGCGATAAAATAAAATATCTCATTTTTTATTCGTTTTTTAATTATTTTTATATGCTTTATATCGATTCTCTTTAAAAATTAATTTAATTTATTGTTTTTAAACAAATTAAATGAATTATTAAACAGAAATAAAATCTAAAAGTTATATTATAAATATTTAATGTATTGTTTTGTAAAAAAAATGTCATGTAATATTCATGAAGAATATGTGATTTTGTCATAAAAAAACATTAAAATGTTACATCCTTACAACTATTGCAATAATACTGTCATAATAAATCTTTGTAATACTCCTATAAGGTTTTAATGAAATTCTCATATAGGGTGTGACGTAGTGAAAGATGACTATATTTTAATTGTCGATGATGAGTTACCTATTCGTGAAATGATTCATACTTCACTAGATATGGCAGGTTATCAATGTTTACAGGCTGAAGATGCAAAACAAGCACATCAAATGATTGTAGACCGACGCCCATCTTTAGTGTTACTCGACTGGATGTTACCGGGTGGTTTAAGTGGTGTAGACCTGTGCTACCGTCTAAAAAGAGACGAAACACTTGCCGAAATTCCTGTCATTATGCTTACAGCTCGTGGTGAAGAAGATCATAAAGTACAAGGTCTAGATGCTGGTGCAGATGACTATATGACTAAGCCTTTTTCCACACGCGAACTTATTTCACGTATTAAAGCTGTTTTACGTCGCTCAAGTGCTTTAAGCGGTGAAAAAACGATTGATGCCAATGGATTAATTCTTGACCCTGTAAGCCAACGTGTTAGCTTTAACGACAATATTTTAGATATGGGTCCAACGGAATACCGTCTACTTGCATTTTTCATGACGCATTCTGAACGTGCTTATACACGTGCACAACTTCTAGACCATGTTTGGGGTGGAAGTGTTTATATTGAAGACCGTACAATTGACGTTCATATTCGTCGCTTACGTAAAATTTTAGAACCTTTTGGTGCCGATCGTTTTGTCCAAACTGTTCGTGGAACAGGCTATCGCTTCTCGACACGCACAGACGCTTAAGACCTTTTTCCTATGTATGAACCCTATCCAACGCCTGAGTTAAGTCACGAGCATAAAAAGTATCGTTATAGTAGTTTGTGGGAATCTGCAAAACAAGACTTCAAATTACTGCTCTTTTTTCTACTTATTGCTGGGCTTATTGGGCTTGGAATTGGGCACTTTTGGCTATGTATTGCGATTGGGTTTAGTGTATTTACTGCCCTGCAAATTCGAGCACTCTATTTAGTCAATGAATGGATTTCAAATCGCCCTTATGATGCACCACCAAATATTAATGGTATTTGGGGTGCGCTGCTTTTTAATATTTATCGTGCACAACGCCAAGAGCGTGTTGTACAAGCTGAAATGGTCAGTCTCATCGACCGTGCACAGGCATCGCTATTTGCACTTACTGAAGCCGTAGTTATTACAGATGAACTTCATCAAATTGAATGGTTTAACCCTGCTGCCGAACGTATTTTAGGCATTAAGCCAAGTGACCAAGGCAATAATATTTTAGGGATTTTACGCCGTCCTGCATTTGTTGAATATTTCCAAGACATGGAACAGCACCCAGACGGTATTAAAATTGAGTCTTCTTTATATGAAGGTCATTACGTCCAAATTAAACTCACTCGCTTTGGTGTAGAAAGTCGCTTATTACTCGCATACGATGTCACGCGTATTCATAACCTAGAACAAATGCGTAAAGACTTTGTCGACAATATTTCGCATGAGTTACGTACACCTCTAACCGTTTTAAGTGGTTACTTAGAAACATTTCAAGAGCAAGATGATTTTAACCCACGCTGGAAACGTGCATTCGATCAAATGCAGTCTCAAACACGCCGTATGAATGCGTTGGTTAATGATTTACTGCTCCTTTCTCGTCTTGAAAGTGAAAAAATAATTACCAAAAACCAAATTGTTGAAATGCCAAGTCTAATGACTCAACTTTTTGATGATGCACAGGCATATAACAGTGAATATGGTCATATGCTGCATCTAGAAATAGATAGCCACTGTGATCTTATTGGCTCAGATATGGAGCTTGCGAGCGCTTTTGGCAACCTAATTACCAATGCCATAAAATACACCCCTAAAGGTGGTGGTAATATCACTATTGGTTGGCATGATGACCAAGAGAATGGCTACTTTACCGTACAAGACAATGGTATTGGCATCGACCTCAAGCACCTCCCTCGCCTCACAGAACGTTTTTATCGTGTAGACAGTGCACGAAGTCGTCAAACAGGTGGAACAGGACTCGGGTTAGCAATTGTTAAACATGTCCTCATGCAACATGGTGCATATTTAGAAATTGAGTCAATTCCCAATGAGGGTTCTTGCTTTAAAGCCGTTTTTCCGAAAGAATGTCTCTACCAAAGCGAAAACTAAATTAGATTGGAAATTATGACCACAAAAAAAATAGGTTTACCTATTCTCGGTATACTCGTTGTTATTATTGCATCTGTCTACATCTACATCGTAAAACACCAACCGAATGACGATGATAAGGCATATCATCGAACGGCGCTTTGCTTTGTTATTAGTAAACCAGAATTATCAAAAAACCCTGATGATATGTATTCAAACTTTAAAGATATTGCAACAAATGGTATTCCAGATTATGCCTATTATAAGCCTAAAATCTATGAAGATTATGCACATAAACTCATGAACCACTATTTTAGCCTTTCGCCTGATGAACAAGCAAAAATAAAAGCAGATCCACTCTTATGTACAAAAGTTTTAAGTACTGAGTAAAAAATAAAAGCGCGATAAATTATCGCGCTTTTTTATATTTAAAAGCTAAAACTACAGTAACTCACCTAGCTTTTCACCCATTACAACTTGAGATGTTGCTTGAAACGTTTGATCCCATTGCATTGCATTTTCTTCAAATAAAACCACTGCTGTCGAGCCCAAGTAAAAACGACCAAGCTCATCACCTTTTTGTAGTTCAAGCTGATGCTGTTGTAACTCAAGACGTCCTGTCGGTTTCACTTTGCCTGTCGCGACAGTTTCAATACCTGCAACAATCATTGCACCAACAAGCACGACTGCCATACGTCCAACTTGCGTATCAAAAAGACACACCATACGCTCATTACGTGCAAATAAACCATCGACATTTTCAGCAGTCACTTGGTTAACCGAAAACAATTCTCCGGGCACATACAATGTTTCTGTAAGCGTACCTGTAAATGGCATATGTACACGATGGTAATCTTTTGGAGAAAGATAAACAGTTGCAAATTTGCCTTGCTTAAAAGGCTGTGCAAGCTGTGGATCACCAATTAATTGCTCAACTGTAAACTTCTGACCTTTTGCCTGAAAAATATCGCCATTCACAATTTCGCCAATTTGGGAAATCGCACCATCAGCAGGAGAAACAATATGCGTTTGAGCTTCATCAATCGGACGTACACCCGATTTAAGCGAGCGTGTAAAGAACTCATTAAACGATTTATATTTTAAAGCATCTGATTGTTCAGCAATCGAAAGGTCAATGCCATATTTTGCTTTAAAGGCCTGAATAGCTAAGTTCTTAACCACTAAGTTTTCACTTGCAGCCACCTTCCCCACGACACGGCTAAGTTGGTGCTGAGGAACAATACGTTGTGCCTGTAAAAAAACCTTATTTTTTAATGATGCAAGACTCAAAGTGGTCTCTCTCCCATAACTATTGGACTATCTGACATATTGCCCCACTCACTCCATGCGCCATCATATGCACGGATGTCCCAATTCAATAATCGCCCGACAAAATAAGCGAGTGCTGACCGATGATGAGCTTGGCAATATACCACTACAGGCTGATCTAAATTAAAGCCCACATGCTGTAGACTCTTTTTAATATGATCAAAAGAATGCAATTTTAAACGATTTTCACGATTTAGGGCACTACTCCATTCAAAGTGATAGGCATTGGGAATATGCCCACCCTTTCGTGCAGCTAGTCTTTTCCCTGTATATTCATCAAAAGTTCGACTGTCCCAAATCTGAACATCTTGTTTTTCAACATGTTGCTTCAAATCTGTATAACTAATTTGATATTTTTCTTGTTCTTTAATTTGAGCAGGAATCAAATGACTCGTACGTTCAATATTTTCTATAACATCACTTGTAGGCAACCCTGCTCCAAGCCAAGCATGAATACCACCATTTAATAAACTGGTGTTATGAAAACCAATACAGTGTAAGTTCCACAACAAACGACTTGCCCAACCACCACCTTCATCATCATAAGCCACAACATGATGCTCAGGTGAAAGTTGCAAATAGTCCACAAGTGCTTGAAGCTGTTGTTCATCAGGCAAATACCCCGATGCAGTTCCTTGTTGTTGAACCAATTGCTGTGGCTTTACATGAATTGCATGAGGTATATGCAGTTGCTCATAAACAGATGGTCGTGTTAAATCTACAATACGTAGTTTTGGATGACCTAAATATGAAACAAGTTCTTCTGCTTCAATAAGCAAACCAAAGGGCAAGTCTGGTGTGGTCATAATGAATAAGTTCTATATTTTTTGACATTTTCAATATTATCATAAGCCAAACACATGCTTTTCTGAATTTTGTATAAGCTCAATACAAAAAAGAATGTGTTATTCAGCCGGAATTTCAAAAATCTGTCTTAAATATGCCAAAAACGTATCATTGTCTGTCATAGTTTTTCCGGGACTATCTGAAATTTTAGCGACAGATTGACCATTGCACTCAACCAATTTCAATACAATGTTTAAAGGCGTAAGCCCCATATCATTAGTGAGATTTGTTCCAATACCAAAACTTACTTTAAAACGATCTTTAAAGTACTCGTATAAATCCCAAGCACGATCTAAGTTTAATCCATCACTAAATGTGAGCATTTTAGTTTTACTGTCTATTTTTAACTTTTGGTAGTGTGCATAGGCTTTATCACCCCACAAGTACGGATCACCACTATCATGGCGTAAACCATCAAATAATTTGGCAAAATATAAGTCAAAATCTTTTAAAAATGCATCCATACCTACAACATCGGTCAAAGCAATGCCAAGGTCTCCTCGGTATTCTTGCACCCATGCTTCAAGTGCTGCTTTTTGAAAATCACGTAGTCGAACATCGAGTGCTTGAAAGGCTTGTAAAAACTCATGTGCCATTGTGCCAATTGGAATCATTCCCAACTCTTTTGCAAGTAAGACATTACTCGTCCCCCTGAAAATGGTTGGTGCAGTAAGTTTGAACTCTTGTACAACATGGCGTTGCCAATCTAAGCTATAACGGCGACGCGTTCCAAAGTCTGCAATTAAAAATGGTGGCTCTGTACCTGCCTGTCTTTTTTCAAGTACTTTTAAACGTTCAAGTTTTTGTTGTAGTCGACGCTCTCCTTCTGCTAAAACCTCTGTAGAGTGCAGTCTTCTAAAGTAAAGCTCATTCACAATCGATAGAACAAATATCTCAAACATCAATGCCTGTATCATAGGTCCTTCAATATGGATATCTAAACGTCCTTGCGAATCTAAGCCAACCTCAATAAAACGCCGCTTCAGTTGAAACAACTCTAAATAGTCAACAAAGTCACTTTTAATAAAACGCAGTTTTCTTAAATATAATAGCTCATCTGGCTGAAATCGTAGTTCACATAATAAGTCGAGTTGCTCATTTAGCTCATCTAATATGTCAGGTAAAGGATAAATCGTATCCTCTAAGTTACGACAACGAAATTGGTACACACTATGTGTTTGTGGAAACTTGTGTAATACCACTTGGAGCATTGTAAATTTATATAAATCCGTATCAAGCAACGACTGTATTATTGGTTCCATATCAATATAGCTTTTTTTTGACTTCTAGCATTAAACCATATTTTTCAAGAGATGAAAGGTCGGAAAAACAATTGAGTTCAAAAATGTATAGGAATTTAGTAATGCTTGTTCAATAGCGATGCTGTTATCTATTTTCTTTCACTTCAGAACATCTCATATTATAGTAAAAATACAATTCTTATTTTATTTAAAGATTATGCGTGCCCTCATTCAAAGAGTACTAGAAGCTAAAGTCGTTGTAGATGAAAAAACAACAGGTGAAATTCAACATGGTTTACTTATTTTTTTAGGTATTTCAAAAGAAGACCATTTGGAAATTGGTAAAAAACTAATTGATAAAATTCTAAAATATCGCATTTTTGATGACGAGCAAGGAAAAATGGGATGGAATGTCTCCCAAGCTCAAGGCAGTATTTTATTGGTTTCTCAGTTTACCCTTATGGCAAAAACACAAAAAGGCTTACGTCCAGATTTTGGCGATGCGATGCCACCGCAAGATGCAAAAGTCCTCTATGAAGAACTTGTGCAATATGCTCAAACACAAAATATAGCAGTTGAAACAGGCATCTTTGGAGCAGATATGAAAGTCCACCTCATTAACGATGGCCCTGTTACATTTAACCTTGAAATCACGAATTAAAAAAAGCCCTTTCAAAGGGCTTTTTTATTATCTACCTGTTTTCTTACGAATAAAAGCACGCGCATGCTGTACTTTTTGTTGTACAGATGTTGGTAGTTTTGGTGGTAATAAACGTAATAACTTTGCGAAAACAACCAATACTCTTTGGTCACCCTCTAATTCAATCGTTCCTTTTTGAATGCCAGATAAGATTGCTGAAGCATCATTCTTTAAAAAGGTTTTGACACCTTGGTCACTATTTCTAAATTGGAGTACCAAATCGGCTGGTTCTGCTTGTCCCGATACACTTGAAACAGCACCCTTATCAATAATAATTTGGCGTGCCATGCCTTTTTGCGTACTGATTTGAACACGTACTTGGCGATCATGTGTTAACTCAATAAACTTTGGACTTGTTTTTGCAAGTTGCTTCATACGCAATGCAATACCTGCCACCAACAAATCTAAAGGATCTGTACTGACATCAACGACTGGTAACTTCACAACAGGAATTGCTGAAAAATTCATACGCATTTCGCCTATTCTCATATTCCCAAATATTAGAGCATCGTATCATACCCAAGGAAACATTAGATTTGAACTAAAATACATATCTTGAAATATCTAGATAAAAAAAAGGTGTATTTTTCAATACACCGAGTCGAGTGAGTTACTACTGCTTATTATTATTGTTTGTCTTCATACACAGGGGTATGTTCAATGAGCTGTCGATTTGCAAGTGTTTTTTGTTCAGTATAGTTTAGGCGAAGTAATACAAACAGCATGCCTGCCATTCCTATAAATACTGAAATTATATAGCTATAAGCTGCTGGGCATTGCAAAATATATTGCACGCTCAATCGCATAATTTCAACGCTGCCCCAAAAAACCATACCCGCTAGCATAAACCCAAGCCAATGACGATACGGTGAAAAATATACAGAGACAAGCGCAATCATGATGAGAAACATCCCCACCATACTGGCAAAACTTGCTGTTAGCATAAAACCTCCGTCAATCACTGTATGTGATGAACCATAAATAAAGTATATGTTATTTATTTTGTTGCAACTCAAAGGAGCTAAACATCTGATTCAACACTCCTTACGAAGACATTATGCAGTAAAAAAAAGGAAAAAAAAGAGCTGTATCTGCTTAGTACGACACAAGGTGTCGCTATATTATTTTGTCATTACACTTTTTCAATTTGTACTTTACCGTATAGCCAAGTAAGACTATAGCTTAGCGTGTCATTACAAAAAAATACCGCCTATAAAATGCTGGAAATATATTTTTTATAAGAAATATTGTTTATGAAAATCGTCTTCATCTATAAAAAGAGAAACACCATAATTTATAAGCACTTCTATGAAATTATGGTGTTTTATTGCTATATGTGATTAGTTTCAATTTGATTATCTGAGTAATCAAGCAAATACAGCACACCATCTAAACCAACATGAGAAATGGCTTGTTTTGCACTTTTACGTACCAATGGTTTCGCTCTAAATGCTACCCCTACCCCTGCAAGTGAAAGCATTGGCAAATCATTTGCACCATCACCAACAGCAATCGTTTGTTCTAGACCGATATCCAACTTTATAGATAGTTCCTTCAAGAGTTCAGCTTTACGCGCACCATCTACAATTGTGCCTTTTACTTCACCTGTTACATATCCATTTTGGATATCTAAAGTATTGGCATGTACTTCATCTAAGCCCAGTTTCTTTTGTAGATATTCCGCAAAGTATTGAAACCCACCTGAGAAAATTGCGGTATGAATGCCTTGTGCTTTCAAAGTAGAAATTAAACGCGCTGCTCCTTCATTAATTGTTAAACGAGACGCAATTTTTTCTAAAACATCTATGTCTAGTCCTTTTAACAACGCGACACGAGCACGAAAGCTTTCTTGGAAGTCTAACTCACCTTGCATAGCACGCTCTGTAATCTCTGCAACTTGTGCACCTATGCCTGCTTCTTTTGCCAACTCATCAATTACTTCTTGTCCAATAAGTGTTGAGTCCATATCAAAGCATACCAAACGGCATTGCTTTGTATTAAAGTCCAATGATTGCACCACAAGATCGACATGCTCTGTTTCAGAAAAAGACAAACATAAATCACGCAATATCTCGAAGGGCTGTTCTGCTGTTACGATAAACTGCGTAGCATCGTGCCCTTGCCCTTCAGATAATGTCTTGGTCTGACTTTCAACATGAACTAAATGATAGCGCTGAAAGAAATTTGCTAGTGCTTGAAAATGATGACTCGTGAGTTCCTTCCCTAAAAGGGTAAACTTATATGATAGGCCTTGGGTAATCTGCGTCATATGGTTAATCTTCTATGTTACTCATTGGTTTCAATTTACCTACTTTAGCATTCTATTATGTTAAAATAATGCCTATTTTTTTACACTTATAACAATAAGTTTGATGTTAAGCCCGAAGCTCTTTATACATAAATTAACTGAATTTGACATAATAAAATGTCATATTTTAAATAATGATGAGTAATTTCAATTTATTAGCAATAATATTTATATACTTACTGAGTATTTTGCTGAAATTAACTGATGAAACTCATAGATATAAGTAAACTTCGGCTCAATGGCCAAACTATTGTAGATAGACACTAGAAATACACTCAATTGCTTTGGAATGTTACCTTGAATGCACCTAGACAAGGGCTCTTTGCCAGCCTGCTTATCATCAGTTTTGCACTACAAACTTTTTTATTAGTTTTAGCAACGACGTATCAACTTAAAGAAAATCGTGCAAACCAAGGTCAACTCATGACAAGTCAACTGGTTGCAGATAGCTTGCAAGAAATAAGTCCGCCCAATACCGTTTCGTTGGCACTTATTGCAAACCGCTATTCGAGTAATCCGAGTGTTGCTTCAATTCGTATTCTAAGTGCCAACAATGATGTATTAGCAACCAGTGGGCTGCAACAAACCCGTACAGGTGAGGTCTTTTCACGCGATGCGCTACAAAACGAAAGAAAAATTGGTCGTATTGAAATCACACTCATAAAACCAAGTATTGGTGAAATTTTACGTACTGAGTGGATTGCAATTGTTCTCTCTTTCTTTTTACATGTTATTTTATGGCTCGCCTATCGTGTTATTGCAAGACCAAGTCGCACAGAGTATTTAGCCCGTATTCATAATGAAATGCGTTTAAAAAATGAAATTCAAGCACTGACTGAAGCACTTGAGCAAGAAAAATCCGCATCAGCTTCTACTGCCGAAAATGAAACACCAAAAGCAAAAACGCTTGATACAGCACAACTTTTAGATGATGGAAAGCAAGTAATACTTGATAAACAAGTCATTGCTTTAAATATTCAGTTCTATGACCCAAAGCAACTGCTCAATTCAGTAAGTCAATCTGTTGCAACCTCTCATTTTAATCTATGTCAGATTTTTTTAAATAAGAGTATTGCTTTATGTGCACAACACTATCAAATTCCAACATCAACCATTTCTATTGAAGAAGAATTTAGTGCACAAGGTGCAACCATTTGCATGAGCACAGAAAAACCTAAAGCAGCAACTTGCTTACTCATGATCTCAGCTGTGTTCCAACTACTGTCAGAGGTTCTCTATAAAAGATATAGAGAAGAAAAGCGATTTGTTTTACAAACACGTTGTGGTGTATCTAATGCAGTAGATGAAATGCAACTTGAAGCACCTCAAGCTGCCGCAAAACTATGCCAAACTCTTAGTGCTAAAGAAAGTGCAATTCATCTAGACCATACCATGCTAAAAAATATTAATGAATGTTACCAACTGATTACCTTACCAAATCCAACCAATGTGCTCACACGCCATGCATTTATGATTAATGGTATGAATACGCCATGTGCTATTTTAGCTCAAAAATTTAGAACAGATATTCTCAAAGGGAAGACCCCTCCTCAAAAATAAATTCTTACGCCTGCATTTGCAGGCGTTTTTCATTTACTCAAGCTTACGATATTCAACAGAATTAACGATAAACAATGAGAAGCAGACATCTATGACTTTTCAAACCTTTATATTTCTTTTATTGTAGAGATTAGATTATATAAATTTCGTTGTAGGACATATTGTCTGAATATAAAATATCAGCAAGTCCTATAAAATATTGCTAACATAAATCACTTAATACGATTTGTATCATGTCATGTTATGCAGCTTGCTAAAGGTGGACGAATGTCACTCAATACAGTAGAAGAAATCATAGAAGATATTCGTGCTGGTAAAATGGTTATTCTCATGGATGACGAAGATCGTGAAAATGAAGGTGATCTTGTCATGGCAGCGACACATGTACGCGCTGAAGATATTAACTTCATGATTACCCATGCACGTGGCCTCGTCTGCTTAACACTCAGTAAATCACGTTGTGAACAGTTAAACCTTCCATTAATGGTTGACCAAAATGGTGCGCAACATGGAACAAACTTTACACTTTCCATTGAAGCAACAGAAGGTGTAACTACAGGTATTTCAGCGGCTGAGCGTGCACATACAATTCGTACAGCCGTCGCAGCACATGCCAAACCTTCAGATATTGTACAACCTGGGCATGTTTTCCCACTCATGGCACAACCAGGTGGTGTGCTACATCGTGCTGGACATACGGAAGCTGGTTCAGATTTATCACGCTTAGCTGGTTTAGAGCCTGCATCTGTTATCTGTGAAATTATTAATGATGACGGCACAATGGCACGTCGTCCAGATTTAGAAAAATTTGCCGAGAAACATCAGTTAAAAATTGGTACAATTGCCGACCTGATTCATTATCGCATGACAAATGAACAAACAGTTGAGCGATTAGGACAAGAGACCATCGAGACAGAATATGGCTCATTTGAACTCTACCGTTACCGTGAACATGGTAATACTGAAACACATCTTGCACTTGTTAAAGGTGAACCGAAAGAAGGGGTAACCACTGTTCGCGTTCATGGCTTTAACCCACTGCGTGATCTCGTGAAACTAAAAGCGCAATCTGGTGAAACCGCATGGAATTTAGATCATGCACTTCAATACATTGCACAAAGTGAGCGTGGTGTTTTAGTATGGATTGGTCAAAAACATTTGTTAGACCTTGGTCATGCTTTAGAAACATCTTTACTACCACGTAAAGCAAGTAAGTCAAATGCTGAGTTATCTAAGCAATACCAAAATATTGGTGTGGGTGCTCAAATCTTACGTGATTTAGGGGTTGAGCAAATGAAATTACTCAGCTCACCTTTACGTTTTAATGCACTATCAGGTTTTAACTTAGAAGTAGTAGAATATATTTCTGCTGATCAATCTACTGAAAAATAATAGAGGTTTCTTATGGCTATTCGCCGTATTGAAGGTTTAATGCATCTCGCTGGTGAAGGCCGTTATGCGATTTTAGTTGGACGTTTCAACAGTTTTGTTGTTGAACATCTTCTTGAGGGTGCCATTGACACATTAAAACGTCATGGTGTTGCTGAAGAAAATATTACTGTTGTTCATGCACCAGGTGCATGGGAACTTCCTGTAGTTGCTAAGAAACTAGCAAATACATCAACTTATGATGCCATTATTGCGCTTGGTGCTGTAATCCGTGGTAGTACACCTCACTTTGACTTTGTTGCAGGTGAATGTGCAAAAGGATTAGGCGTTGTTGGTCTTGAAACTGGTCTACCAGTGATTAATGGTGTCTTAACTACAGACAGCATTGAACAAGCCATCGAACGTTCAGGCACTAAAGCGGGCAACAAAGGTAGCGAAGCTGCTCTTACTGCCATTGAAATGGTTAACTTGTTAAAGGCAATTTAATCGATGTCACAAACACAACAAGCAATTTATGCTGCTAAACGTAAAGCACGTCGCTTTGCAGTACAAGGGATTTATGAATGGCAAATGAGCCAAAATCCTGTACATGAAATTGAAGCACGTACACGTGCAGACAATGCTATGCATAAAGTTGACTTAAACTACTATCATGAGCTTCTTACACGTGTCATTGCAGAGCGTGAGGTTCTTGATGAACTGCTTAAAAGCGTACTTGATCGTGAATTGACTGCACTTGATGGTGTAGAGCTTGCAACTTTACGCTTAGGTGCTTACGAACTACGTGATCATGCAGAAATTCCGTACCGCGTTGTACTTGATGAAGCCATTGAGCTCGCAAAACACTTCGGTGGTGCAGACAGTCATAAATACATTAATGGTGTATTAGACCGTTTAGCACAAACATTGCGTCAAGCTGAAAAGCAAGCATAAAGATCTGAGTTATGGCCGAATTTTCAATTATTGACCGTTATTTTAAGCAAAAGCATGCTTACCAAAGCAATATTAACTTAGGTATCGGCGATGATTCGGCCTTAATTACCCCTCCTGTTGACCAACAACTCGTCATTTGCACAGATACCTTGGTTGCAGGGCGCCATTTCCCCCTTTCAACCACTGCTCATGCCATTGGATGGAAAAGTGTTGCTGTCAATTTATCTGACCTTGCAGCAATGGGAGCAACGCCACATAGCATATTATTGGCAATTACATTGCCTGAAGTAGATGAACCATGGCTTGATGAGTTTTGCCAAGGTTTATTCGCCTGCTGTTCTTCCCATCAAGTCGAACTAATTGGTGGTGATACAACTCAAGGTCCTCATCTCACTATTAGCGTGACGGCATTAGGTTGGGTACCCCAAGGGCAAGCCATTACTCGCAGTGGCGCTCAAGTTGGTGACTATATTGTGGTGAGTGGTCAAATTGGTGATGCTGCTTATGGGCTACAACATTTACAGCACCCTTTACAACATCGACTTGACTACCCTACTCCACGCTGTGAATTGGGCAAACATTTACTCGGACTTGCTTCGAGTATGATTGACCTCTCCGATGGGTTAATCCAAGACCTACAGCATATTCTCAATGCATCACATGTAGGTGCAATGATTCAGCTTGAACATCTGCCAATAGATAAAGCATTACGCTCCCTCTCATTTCAAGAACAGTGGCAATATGCGCTCGCTGGGGGTGATGATTATGAGTTATGTTTTACAATTTCCCCTGAAAATTATCAAAAAATTTGTCTAGAAGAAACTATTCCCCTCACTATTGTTGGTCATATTGAATCTAATTTGGGTCTAAGACTGACATATAAAGATAAATTACAATCATTAAACTTTCATGGGTATCAACATTTTGCCTAAACCAAAAATTCATTTTAAGCAATTCTCCTTATACCAACGCTTCATTATTTTTCTTGCAGTCGGTCTTGGGTCAGGTCTTGCACCTAAAGCTCCTGGTACATTTGGCTCTGCTTTTGCACTGTTATTTATTCCATTATTCTTAATCTCAGGGTTTTATGGCACGTTAGCAATTACGGTCATCATGTCAATTATTGGCATTTATATTTGTGGTAAAGCTGCAACACTCATTAAAGTACACGATGATAGCCGAATTGTTTGGGATGAATTTGCAGGGCAATCAATTACTTTTCTGCCTTTAATTTATTTTAATGAAATGAATATACAATGGGCACTTATTGGCTTTGCCCTATTTCGTTTATTTGATATATGGAAACCATGGCCTATCCACATTATTGATACAAAAGTGGATGGTGGCTTTGGCATTATGCTAGATGACATCATTGCAGGTCTATGGGCTGCAATATGTATACTTATTTATTTACTTTTCTCGGTTTAACTCCAATAGGATGATTATGTCTACTACCGTGATTATTCTCGCTGCTGGTAAAGGAACGCGTATGCGCTCTCAATTACCGAAAGTGCTCCAACCTTTAGCAGGCAAGCCTTTACTTGGTCATGTCATTCAAACAGCAAAACAACTACAAGCCCAGCGCATTATTACTATTTTTGGGCATGGTGGCTCGACGGTTCAAGAAACTTTTAAACAAGAAAAGATTGAATGGGTTGAACAGGCAGAACAACTAGGTACGGGTCATGCTGTACAAATGACTTTGCCTGTATTACCTCATGATGGTTTTTCACTTATTTTATATGGCGATGTTCCTTTAGTCACTTCAGAAACGCTTGAAAAACTTCTCGAAGCCAGTCAAAACACTGGTATTGGGATGATCACCCTAAATGTAGTTAATACGACAGGATATGGTCGAATTGTACGTAAAAATCAAAAAGTACAAGCCATTGTCGAACATAAAGATGCCTCTGAAGAGCAGCGTCAAATCACAGAAATTAATACTGGGATTTATTGCGTTGAAAATCGCAAATTACACGAATGGTTACCAAAACTTTCTAATGCAAATTCACAGGGTGAATATTATTTAACTGACATTGTTGCAATGGCTGTGGCCGATGGTCTAGAAATTGCTTCAATTCAACCCGCACTCGACTTTGAAGTAGAAGGTATTAACGACCGTATTCAGCTTGCAAGTTTAGAACGTGCATTTCAACAACAACAGGCATTCAACCTAATGCGTAATGGTGTTGCTTTTGCCGACCCTGCACGATTCGATTTACGTGGCTCTGTCACAACAGGACAAGATGTATATATTGATATCAATGTCATTCTTGAAGGTCATTGTGAAATTGGCAGCAATGTAGAAATTGGTGCAGGATGTATTTTAAAAGATGCACGTATTGCTTCGAATACAAAGATTCAGCCATATAGCGTCATTGATCATGCCATTGTAGGCGAAAAAGTTATTATAGGCCCGTTTGCACGCCTAAGACCAGGTACAGAACTTGCAGATGAAGTTCATATTGGAAACTTTGTGGAGGTTAAGAACTCACGCCTTGAAAAAGGTGTCAAAGCGAACCATTTTACCTACTTAGGAGACAGTGAAGTCGGTGCAACATCCAATATTGGTGCAGGAACAATTACATGCAATTATGATGGTGTAAATAAGCATAAAACAATTATTGGTGAGTCTGCTTTTATTGGGTCAAATAGCTCTCTTGTTGCGCCATTATCTATTGGTAAAGGAGCAACTATTGGTGCAGGTTCTGTCATCACAAGAGATGTTCCTGAAAACACACTTGCTTTTGAACGTTCACAACAAATCGAAAAAGCAAATTATCAACGTCCCCAAAAGACTAAATAATAGCGAGAAATAGAGGTTAAAATATGTGTGGTATTGTTGGTGGTATTGCCGAACGAAATATTAGTGACATCCTTATTGAAGGACTAAAGCGCTTAGAATACCGTGGATATGACTCTGCGGGGCTAGCATTGATTAATAACAAAAATATCTTACGTGAACGACGTGTTGGTAAAGTTATTAATTTAGAAGAAGCTGCCAAAGAGCAGCACCTTAATGGGCATATTGGTATTGCCCATACTCGTTGGGCAACTCATGGTAAGCCAACGGAAACAAATGCACATCCGCATATTTCAGGTAAAGTTGCTGTCGTTCATAATGGTATTATTGAGAACTATGTCGAGATTAAATCTGAGCTTGAACAGTTAGGCTATATATTTGTTTCTCAGACAGATAGTGAAGTTGTTGCTCATCTCATTGCTGAAGCAATGAAGACACATCCTACTCTTTTTAATGCAGTTCAAAGTATTGTTCCCCGTTTAAAAGGTGCTTTCGCTTTGGGGATTGTACATGCAGACCATCCAGAGGATTTAATTGCCGTACGTGAGGGTTCTCCTCTTGTCATTGGTGTAGGTATTGGTGAGCATTTCATTAGCTCAGACCAACTTGCTTTATTACCAATTACAAATCGCTTTATTTACCTTGAAGAAGGTGATATTGCACATTTAACACGTACATCTGTTGAAATCTTTAAAAACCACGGTAAAGAACGTATTGAACGTCCAACCAAAGAGTTAGATGCAACTGTCAGCCATGCATCTAAAGGTGAATATAAGCATTTCATGCTCAAAGAAATTTATGAGCAACCAGAAGCAATTCAACAAACAATTGCACAAGCATTGAATGACAATGCCCTGCGTGATGATTTTCTAAGTGATGCCGTTACTAGCTTTCAAAATATAGACCAAATACAAATTATTGCCTGTGGTACAAGTTACCATGCGGGTATGATTGCAAAATATTGGGCAGAACAACTGATTGATTTACCATGTCAGGTCGAAATTGCAAGCGAATTCCGTTATCGCTCACCTGTAATTATTGATCGTACATTATATGTATGTATCTCCCAGTCTGGTGAAACAGCAGATACTTTAGCTGCGTTAAGAGACACACAGAAACGTGCTAAAGATAAAGGTCTAAATATTTCTACAATGGCTATTTGTAATGTGCCAACTTCATCTATGGTACGTGAAACAGATCATCATTTATTGACTTTAGCTGGCCCTGAAATTGGTGTTGCTTCAACTAAAGCATTTACAACACAGCTTTCAGCGCTCATGTTGTTGCTACTTAAAATCGGTCAAGTGAAAAAGCGTTTAGCTGAATCTCAACTTACTGAAATTGTGGCAAGTCTATGGCATTGTCCAAAAGTCATTTTAGATACTTTGCAACATAATGCAGAAATTTTACGTCTTTCTGAACTATTTGTTGAAAAGCAACACTGCTTATTCTTAGGTCGTGGTACAAACTACCCGATCGCACTTGAAGGTGCATTGAAGCTCAAGGAAATCTCTTATATTCATGCTGAGGGTTATGCTGCAGGCGAACTAAAACATGGGCCTTTAGCACTTGTAGACAATGAAATGCCTGTCGTTATTTTAGCGCCTAAAGATGATATGTTAGATAAGCTAAAATCAAATATGGAAGAAGTACAAGCACGTGGCGGTGAACTCTTTGTATTTGCAGATGAACACAGTGGAATCGCAAATAAAGAGCGCCAACATGTTGTCGACATTCCAACTGTAAACCCTTGGTTAGCACCAATTATTTACAGTATTCCTGTTCAGCTTCTTTCTTACCATGTTGCAGTATTACGTGGTACAGATGTAGACCAACCACGTAACTTGGCAAAATCTGTAACAGTCGAATAATTTTGAGATTTACGAGGGTATATTTTTACCCTCGTAAATAATAAGCATAAATATTTTTTAATTCAGCGTTAAAATTTGAGCATATCTTTCCAAATCAATATTGCCGCCTGTAACAATTACGCCTATTTTCTTTCCTTTACATAATGATTGATATTTCAAAAGTGATGCCAAACCTAAACAGCCTGTTGGTTCAACAACCATTTTCATTCTTTCAGCAAAAAATCGCATTGCTTGTTTTATTTCTAAATCATTGACTGTTTTTATATCAGTTACATATTTTTGAATAATTGGAAAAGTTAACGAACCTAAACTTGTTACTTGTGCACCATCAGCAATTGTTTTTGGTGTATCAATTTGAATAATTTTCCCAGCTTGTAATGATTGCTCACCATCATTTCCTGTTTCAGGTTCTATACCGTATACCTCACAAGATGGTAATAAATCTTTTGCTGTCAGTAATGTACCTGCCAGCATTCCACCGCCACCAAGTCCTACAAATATTTGATCAAGCTCTCCCACATCTTCTATAAGTTCTTTTGCTGCTGTTCCTTGTCCAGCAATGATATCGGCATGGTTATATGACGGAATAAGTGTCATTTCATACTCTAATGCTAAACGCTTACCAATTTCTTCCCGATTTTCTGTATAACGGTTATAGAAAATGACCTCTGCACCATAAGCTTGTGTGGCTTGAATTTTAGACTTTGGAGCATCTTCAGGCATTAAAACTTTTGCAGGTATACCTAAAGTTTTTGCTGCATATGCAATGCCTTGTGCATGATTTCCAGATGAAAATGCCAAAACACCTTTTTGTCGTTGTAAAACATTAAAATTTAATAATGCATTGAGTGCACCTCTAAATTTAAATGCACCCGTTTTCTGAAAGTTTTCGCATTTGAAATAGATTTCTGCATCCAACAAATTATTTAAAGTTTGAGAAGTTTGAATTTCTGTTCTTTTGACGTGCTGTCTAATTTTTTCATGTGCTTGAACTACATCACTATATTGAATAGTCTTCATCGTCACTCTTCTAAAGTCATTAAACCATATTTACAAAATATTAATTTAATGACTTTTTGTAAAGTTAAATTTTTAAAAAATACTACAAGGTGAGGCTATAAACACTATTATTTTAGATATGAATAAATTGTAGGTCGTGAAACACCAAGATGTTTTGCTATTAAATCAATTGAACGACGAATCTCTAAAAAGCCTTCATTTTTTAATTCATGCATTAATTGTTTTCTTTCCTGACTATTCAAACCTCGTACAGGTATTCCCTTTTTCGCTGAAAACTGATCTATATAATGAATCAATTCTTCTTGGCTCAAAGGCTGTAAACTTTCTTTAGGCTGTAAGTCATGAATTGCTGTAAATTGAGCCAGCATATTTTGTACTATTGAAAATGCTGCTATATCCAGATTTAGGCATAATGCAGCAATATACTCTCCCTCTTTGTTTTTAATCCCAATAGAAGTACTCTTCAACGGCTTACCATTGGGTAATCTATTGGCATAATTAGCAATAATATTTGGATAATTTTTATCCTCAATCCGTACTTGACCTAAGGCGGTTATATCATCACCCTCTTTACGGTCAGATAAATTATTATAAATACGGTGAATACCTTGTTGCTCACCTTTTAAATGATGAACTACAACTTCACAAAAAGGTTGTAAGGTTTGACTAAGACCATCGGCAATATTATCTAATTGCTCTAAAAGATGTTGCTCTTCTACGTTATATTTAGACATCACTTACCCAATCACAATATAGTCATTTTCAAAACTATTTGGTTCAAATGTGCCTTTAACAAGATGTATATGCTTCTGATCAAACAAACTTAATTCAATACAAGCATCTACATCAACCACTGCATCTGTATGTGGTTTAAACCAATGTTTTTCTATTGCCTGTTTCCCTTGTTGCTTTGCCTCTGCTGGATTCGTTCCTGCAACAATAAGATACTTATGAACCTCACCAAACTCTTGAGGAATATATGCACCTAAGTTAATTAAATAAGGTTTTAAATCTGAAAGCTGCGGTTGCTCAGAAATAGTTATTTTATAAGGCTGGTTATGATAATGCACACCATTAATTTTCATCCAGCCATCAATATGTAAACCTTTTTGTACACCAAACCATTGTTGCTTTAATGCAGTATAAGCATCCGATAAATTCGAGCAAATAACAGGTCGAATATCATGAACCTCTATATTTGCTTTTTCATGTTTTCCACCAAGTAAAACAATATATAGATTTTCTTGTGACATCTTTCTTTCCTATTATATGGGCTTAAATATAAGTACTGAAGCAATTGTAAACATCATTATAGCGACAAAGCCATCTATAAAACGCCAAGCGATTGGTTTTTGTAACCATGGGGCAACTTTTTGTGCTCCCCAACCCAATAGAGTAAACCATAAAATAGATGCAGAAATTGCTCCCATCGTAAAGGCTATTTTTGCATTACTTTCACTATGTTGCCCACCAATAGCACCCAATAAAACCATCGTATCTAAATATAAATGGGGATTAAGTACAGAAACAGCTAAAACCAATTGAACGGCATACATTCTAGTAAGCGTTTTATTTTGCTGCTCAACATAAAGACCCTCTTTAGCAAAGAGTGCTCTTTTTAATGCTAAAAAGCCATATGACAATAAGAACAAAGCACCACCCCAACGTGCAATATTCATTAAAATATCATTGCTTTGAATAAAAGTACCTACACCTGCAACCCCAAGTGATATTGCAATTGCATCACATAAAATACAGATTAAAACAGTAAGTAGAACATGCTGTCGTTGTAATCCTATGCGTAATACATGTGCATTTTGCGCACCCACTGCAATAATTAAACAAGCTCCCATCACAAGACCTTGTACCCAAATTCCCCACAGCATTTTAAGCTCCTATATTCCATATTTCTATTTAGATGTATTATTCATATATTTCTTGCTTTTTAAGTATTATTAAGAAAATATAGGTCAAACTAAAAATAATTTAGGTAAAATATGCTTGATGATAAACAGTGTGAAGCCTTTTTAGCTGTCATTGAAACAGGAAGTTTTGAGCTTGCGGGTGCACAACTTCATGTCACTCCCTCAGCCATTACCTTACGCATTAAGTCCCTTGAGCAATATTTAGGAAAAACATTATTATTACGTGAACGTCCATGCAAACCGACTCAATCGGGGCACGAGTTACTGTCTTATTTAAGAAAAGTTAAAATTTTAGAACAAGATTTATTACAACAGTTTTCAGGAAAAGAACTTTCTTCTGAATTTTTTAAACTCGCGATTGCTATTAATGCCGATACATTAGCAACATGGTTTTTACCTGCATTACAGCAAATAACCCTCAATGAAAAGATTCTCTTAAACTTACAGTTAGAAGATCAAGACTATACCCATTATTTATTAGAAACAGGACAGGTAAATGCCTGTATATCTACCGAGTCAAAACCTAGAAGTGGGTGCTATGCTACTTTTTTAGGTAAGGTTCGTTATCATTTGGTCGCATCAGATGCATTTATTCGTACTTGGTTTCCTAATGGTATATCTAGAGAAGTACTTAAGCATGCCCCTGCTGTTATTTTTAATCGTAAAGACAACATGCATGGTAATGTATTACTTGAACATTTTGGTCTTCCTAAAACAGCCTATCCTTACCACTTCATTCCCTCTTCAGAATCTTTTGTAGATGCAATTGAGTTAGGTCTCGGCTATGGCATGGTTCCCGAGCTACAAATACGAGATACTAAATTAGTTGTACTTACACAAAAAACAACACTAGATATCTCTTTATATTGGCATCATTGGCAACAGCAATCGCCTCAACTTGAAAGGCTCACGAACCATCTGATTATGAAGTCACAAGAATTTTTACTTTAACTCATTGTTGCGGGTGTATACGTCACAATAAACTGTCCATCAGGTAAGCTCTCAACCGTATAAATGACTGAATTATTCACAGTTTTTTGTGCAAAACTTTTAGGGCTAGCCACTGATGCTTCTATCACATCTTCTAATAAATCACCTTTTTTCTTTTCATCCATATTTGGCGGTAAAACCTTTGCCGTCAAATCGACCAATGCCATTGTTTTTATTAAACTTTCATCATCTACCATACGGCTTTTATAAGTAATGGAGCTTAACTCTCCATTGGGTGCAACTGTACCCTCTAAAATAATATTTCTTTGTGAAATATCATCGACCTTAAATTTATTTTTCTGAATATCAAATACTTGAAATGGAGCTAACCTCTCATTAGTTGTTTTACTCATACGTTCATTTATTTGCTGACGAAAACTCTCTGCCGTTATACCAAACGTTTTTTGGCTATCATCATATTTAGACTTGGTATTTGATGAAACTTCATTTTTTGAGTTTTGTACTGAAGTAGAACATGCCGTTCCAACAATCGTAAAAAAACAAAGCATGATGCCTATGACGTATTTTTTTTTCATTAATATGCCTACTTATAATTCATTTTAGGTCGTTACATTTAATCTAATTATTAATATTCACATTCATATCGAATGTTTAATGTACTTCAATATATCAAATTTTTATAATATTAAAACCTCAGAATAGCCAAAAACCACAACCAAATAAGACTAATTAAATATTAAAGCAATACATGAAATAATTTATATACTTTAAGTGACTTAATATACAAAAATGATAAAAACATCTAAAACTTAAATAAATCAAATACTTTTAACAATATTTACATTATTTTTTTCAAACACTGTCTTAAAAGATGAAATGCATCAAACATCTGCTTTTCATCAACACAGGCAAAACCAAGTAAGAGTCCTCTCTCAGCTATGTTTTTATTAATATAATATTGAGACAACGGACGAACCTTTACCCCCTGTTGAATGGCATATTGACTTAAAGCCACATCATCAATTTCTTTCGGCAGTTTCAGTACAAGATGTAAGCCTGACGCATTATCATACTCATGTAGGAACGTATGACCTAAATATTTAAAAATAAGATCGATCAAATACTTTCTGCGTTTGGCATACAGTAATCGCATACGTCGAATATGTGCCTCATAATGTCCCTCTTCTATAAACTCAGCTAACGTATTTTGGAGCAACGTATGTCCTCCACGATACAGTTCAGTCGCTGCTTGGCGTAAAACTAAAGCCAAATTTTTAGGCACAACAACATATCCAATACGCAAAGCAGGATAAATAGTTTTACTAAATGTTCCCATGTAGATCACAGGACTATTCTTTTCTAACCCCTGTAAAGAAGGATAAGGTTGTCCTGAAAAACGAAACTCACTGTCATAGTCATCTTCGACAATCCAACTCTGATTTTCACGTGCGAAATTAATCAATTGCTTACGGCGTTGTAAACTTAAATGTGGCCCTAAAGGGTATTGATGAGAAGGCGTCACAAAAATAAGTTTTGGTGAAATCTGATTAGATTCAATGGGTAAACATAATCCCTCATCATCGATTGGTATTGGTTCTACAGCCAACCCATTCACATTAAGGTTGTTCTTTACTCCCCAATACCCCGGTTCTTCAACCCATGCAGTATCGCCAACATCCGCAAGTAAGCGAGTAATTAAATCAATGCCTTGGTGAATTCCCTCTGTAATAATAATTTGATCTGCATCGCATGCAACAGACCTAGAAACTTTTAAGTACTGTGCCAAAGCCAAACGTAGCCTTAGGCAACCGCCCTCATGACTATAGATAAGCTGTTCCACTTGGGGAGATTTACTCAGCTTGGCTTGAATACGCTGAAAAATATGATGCGGAAATGCCGTGACATCGGGTGCACCGGGAACAAAAGCTCCCCATTGATACGGCGATGCAGCCGCATTTTCAATTAAAAACTGTCCTCGTTGAGAAATTTCATATTGAGCATCTTTACTTTTCTCTTCTTTTTGCGAAGTTTTATCTAATAATGAAGATAAAAAAGTATCTGGGATAGTGCTCGAAACCCATGTGCCATGCCCTGTTTTTGCTTCGACATATCCTTCTGCTTGCAACTGATCGTAAGCACTTAGTACTGTATTTCTCGAAACATGTATTTCCTGTGCAAGATCGCGTGATGCAGGTAGCCGTGTATTGGACTGTACCACCCCATTCACAATAGCATGTCTTAAACAGCGAAATAAGCGACTGTGCAATGCGCCACTTTGCTCATTTTGTAAATGCTGTAAGACATAATCTCCAAGCAGACTACGCAATTGGTACCCTCCAAATTTAAGACAATGGCTCTCGTCAATACCTATAAAACAAGACACATTAGAGCATAAGAAAAGTTAGATTAATCTTTACATTATAAAGCATTGTATATGCACGATGTAATCATCAACACCAAGGATGTCACCATGGAAACAAATACCTCATTAAATACACGTAAACAACAAGCTACCCCGCGTGGTGTAGGTGTTATGTGTGATTGGTATGCCCAAAAGTCAGAAAATGCAACGATTTGGGCGACAGATGGTCGTACATTTACAGATTTTGCAGGTGGTATTGCGGTACTCAATACAGGACATCGCCATCCAAAAATTATTAAGGCTGTAAGTAATCAGCTTGAGCATTTCACACATACAGCTTATCAAGTCACACCCTATGAAAGTTACATTTCTCTTGCTGAACGTATTAATGCACTTGCACCCATTGATGGTGATGCCAAAACAGCATTTTTTACAACAGGTGCAGAAGCTGTTGAAAATGCAGTAAAAATTGCAAGATCATATACAGGACGTCACGGTATTATCACGTTTGGCAATGCTTTCCATGGTCGCTCATTTATGACCATGGCAATGACAGGAAAAATCGCACCTTATAAACGTGATTTTGGCGTGATGCCTGCAGGTGTATTCCACGCGCGCTACCCTGTAGCATGTAATGGTATTACTGTAGATGATGCGATTGAAAGTATTCACAATATTTTTAGCGAAGATATCTCAGCACATGATGTGGCCGCAATTGTACTTGAACCTGTGCAAGGTGAAGGTGGTTTCCACATTGCACCGACTGAATTTCTAACCCAATTACGTGAAATTTGTGATGCACACGGCATCTTACTCATTGCAGATGAAGTTCAGTCAGGTTTTGCACGTACAGGACAAATCTTTGCCATGCAGTACCATGATGTGAAAGCAGATTTAATTACAATGGCGAAAAGCTTAGGTGGTGGTTTCCCTATTTCTGGTGTGGTTGGTCGCGCAGAAGTAATGGATGCACCCAATGCAGGGGGATTAGGTGGAACTTATGCAGGAAGCCCAATTGCCGTTGCAGCAGCACATGCAGTGCTTGATGTTATTGAAGAAGAAAAATTGTGTGATCGTGCAAATACACTTGGTAAAACCTTAGTGACATTGCTTGAGACATTAAAAGAAAAATATCCTGCCGTTATTCAAGATATCCGTGCACTAGGCTCTATGATTGCTGTTGAAGTTCAAAATGCAGATATTGCGAAAGCAATACAAAACCATGCAATGGAACATGGCTTGCTGTTACTTACTTGTGGTAAACATGGAAATGTCATTCGCTTCCTCTATCCACTTACTATTCCAACAGAACAATTTAACGCAGGATTAAATATCCTAGAAAAAAGCTTTGCATCTTTATAAAAGATACGAAGATTGGAGAGATTTTAATGATTGCAACAGAACTACAATACCTGCTTCAGCATCCTGATATTTCTTTTAAAAAACAGGATTCAAACTATCTTGAAGTTACAGATGCAGCCACAGATGCACCCTTAGCATGGGTAAAAAAACATGATCGTGCTGCGGTGGAAAATATTATTCAACGTGCAGAAAAAGCACAGAATACTTGGAAGAAACAAACTGCTTTAGCACGTGCAGATATCTTATTGTCGTGGTATCAATCACTGATTGAGCATAAAAAAGATCTTGCACAAATTTTGACAGCAGAGCAAGGGAAATCGCTTACTGAAGCTGAAGGTGAAATTGGTTATGCAGCTTCATTCATCCGTTGGTTTGCAGAACAAGCAAGACGCATTGATGGAGAAATTATTCCACAAACACAAAGCCAGCAACGTATTCTTGTGATTAAACAACCCATTGGTGTTACTGCTGCAATTACACCTTGGAACTTCCCTGCTGCGATGATTACCCGTAAAGCAGCACCTGCCCTTGCTGCAGGGTGTGCCATGATTGTAAAACCAGCTGAGCTTACACCTTTAACGGCATATGCACTGGAAGTATTGGCACTCAAAGCAGGTCTGCCACAAGACTTACTTATTCATGTCAGTGGTGAAACCGAAGATGTCGGACAAGTTTTATGTGAAAGTGATGTTATTCGAAAGTTAAGCTTCACTGGTTCTACGGAAGTTGGGCGTATTCTTATGAAACAGTGTGCACCGACTATTAAGAAACTCTCATTAGAACTTGGTGGGAATGCACCTGTCATTGTCTTTGATGATGCAAATTTAGAACAAGCAATCCAAGGCATTATGGCAAGCAAGTTCCGCAATAGTGGGCAAACATGTGTATGTGCAAACCGTATCTATGTGCAAGATGGAATTTACGATACATTAAGCGAAAAACTTGTTGAGGTAGTAAAAAATCTAAAAGTTGGTGATGGTCGTGATGAAGGAACAACTCAAGGACCACTGATTGAGCAGGCTGCTGTAGATAAAGTACTTTCACACATTCAAGATGCAACAGAAAAAGGCGCATCTGTCGCAATCGGTGGAAAATCGAGTGCTTTAGGCACGCGCTTCTTTGAACCAACCGTACTTACCAATGTGACTCAAGCCATGAAAGTCGCTAAAGAAGAAACTTTTGGTCCTGTTGCACCACTGTTTCGCTTTACAGAGGAAAGTGAGGCGATTGCGATGGCAAACGATACAGAGTTTGGTCTCGCAGCTTATGTATTTACACAAAATACAGGTCGTCAATGGCGCGTTGGCGAAGCCTTAGAATATGGCATGGTGGGTATCAATACAGGCGCAATTTCAAATGAAGTTGCTCCATTTGGAGGAATTAAACAATCTGGTCTTGGACGCGAAGGTGGACAAACAGGCATTGATGAATACCTCGAAACCAAATATCTATGTCTTGATATTTCATAATACTTTGCCAACCTTGTCTTACAAGGTTGGCATTTCTATTTAGGCATTAAAACGAGTACCACATTGCTTACACTGATAGTCAAAAAAGATATTTTTATCTACCACAGTGCCTGCTTTATTGCCGAATTTCCGTCCTAAGAAACCACCTGTCACACCAGCACTAATTGCTCCAACAAATGTTCCGATAGTCGCGCCTGTAATTACACCTAAAGGTCCTGCAAGTGTACCAATGGCTGCACCCGTCGATGCTCCTGCTGCTGCACCACCTACTGTACCCGCAGCAACACCCGCTGAACCAAGGACAACACCGCCTAAAGTTTTTAACCGTTGTTCATGGTCTCTAATTTCTAACTCAGATGAACCACATTTTGGACACATCATGGCTTTTTCCATATTGATGAAAGCATTTTTGCATCATAAACTGTCTTTATTCGATGTGCGTTGGCAAAAAAAGTCTTTCACCTAAGAATACATTACACTCATGGCAACGCCATAAATGGCAATTAACATCAGAATAAGACCGCAAAGATATAAAATCTTAGGATAATGCCTACTCTTAGATAAACGATTAAAACCAATATAAACAATAGACAATGTTAAAAAATCTAAAATAATCCAAACAACCGTTAAAACAACTAAGCTACTATTTATATTGGACGTTACATTTACAAACTGAGGGAAAAATGCAGAGAAAAATATGATGTCTTTAGGGTTAGAAATACCGACAAAAAATCCTTTTTTAAAACCACCACGCTGTGGAGAAACAGTATCTATTTTTTCTTCATCGCCTAAGGCTCTCGCATCTTTTAATGTCTGATACCCTAAATATCCAATATACAAGCAACCAATCAGTTTAAATACGATAAATACTTGTGTATTTAAACTAAAAACTCCTTTTAAAATACATATAGATGCTGCAATTAAGATCAATGAAGCCGTATTTGTACCAAAAATTGTTTTTAAAGCTTGTGAATAACCTCCTTTTAATCCTGCGCTCGCTACCAATAGCATTACGGGGCCAGGTACTGCAATCATTACAATCACAGTAATTATATAAGTAAGTAAAGCAAGCCCATCCATTTTTAAATCTCTTGTTTATATATCTTCATCTAAATTCACCGAACCAATACTAATTGGATCACCTTCATTATATCTTTAAATTTCCTTCATCTTATTCCAAAAACTATTCCATAAATCACAATATTGAAATGCAATGCTCTCAACATCATGAAAACTGAAAACATGCAAGGCATGATTCAGTAATAGCCATAGATCTTCTTCATGCAGGTCATCTGCTGCTGCAGTTGTTTCATCAGCGGTTGTACCATGTACATCATAGTAGCCACACTCTACATCTATCTCTAAATCTTTCACTGCTTGCTTAAGTGGTGGAGAAAATGTAATTACTTGCTGCTCAGCAATAGCCAAAGCAACAATAACCTTTATATAGTTACTATAGGTATTTTCTAGAAACACTCTTAAATTAATTGCTTCTGATGAGTATATATATTCTTGTCGCTGTTTATTTGTTGAAATACCTAAATCAGCTAATACTTTATTAAATAGACAAAAGTGTGAATTTAATGGCGTATTCTCATAATTATTATGTTCTGATACTAACCCAAACTCATCATTAATATTAAATGCAATTAAAAAACGAGGAAGCATCTTCATTGTCGGATATAAATAACTATCTAATTGCTTAGCTTGAAACTGTGCCATTAATAATGCATCTGTAAATATTTCAACAATACTATGTTCATATTCCAAATGAATTTTTTGTATTTGAATTAAATTAAATGACTTATTCTTTAAAAGACTTATAATGTCATGCTGAAATAATGGATGCTTTAAAATCCGCAGTTTTAAATCAGTAATTTTATCTTCATTATCTTTCCAGATATTTGAAGGAATTGAATTTCTTAATGAATTAATTGCTAACTCTCTAGCAGATTTTTGTGTATGACTCATTGTGATATTACACCTATTTATTATTGCATTATTAAACAAATCAATACATAACCATGTATACAGACCTGTATATTTTTATGGATAATATTTAAAAGTATGGAGACTTCGTAATGTCTACAAAACAAAAAGATATTCTTTATAAAGCAATTGAACTCTTTAATCAATTTGGTTATACCAGTGTTGGTATTGACCGAATTATTTCTGAGTCTAAAGTTGCAAAAATGACTTTTTATAAATACTTTCCTTCCAAAGATATTCTTATTACAGAATGTTTACGCGAACGAGATCGCCTCATTCGTGCAAGTATTTCTAAAGCTTTAGAAGCAAGTACTGACCCTTACCAACAGTTAAAAATTATATTCGATTGGTTTGAAAATTGGTTTTATCAAGATGACTTTTATGGCTGTATGTTTATCAAAGCACTAGATGAACTACCACACCATACAGCATCCTTAGATGTTGCAAGAGCTTATAAAAATTGGACAACTGATACTTTTAATGAAATTTTAAAAGATATGAAGCTTGTTGAACATAAACGCTTGTCAATTCAGATTTGCTTATTATTGGATGGTGCGATCATTTATGAACAATTATTTAGAAATCATAAAGCAATTTCTTCAGCTTGGAACGTTGCTACGACAATGATAGACCAAGCCCAAAGAGCATAGTTAGTTACAAAAAACATAAAATAAATACAGAACTGTCTACTCAATTAATGTATCATTACAATTATCGAGAACCTTAAATATTTTTTTGAGCAATTGTATGATTTACCAGTCTGAAGATCATTTTATACATGATAGAAGTTGGAAAAATGAAATCATTGAAGATTTACAATCTGTTGCATTGGCAACAGATTTTCCTTGTTCAGTCGCTAAAAAAAATATCACCACAGACCAATTCTTTTATAGCTTTTGTTGTAAGGAACAATTTAAAAATTATCATCAATTTGTTTCTTGTTTACTTCTCTATACAAACTCACTAAAAGACCATTTTGGTAATATTCAATCTCAACAGCCTCTCGTTGTATTTTTTGATAAAAACTTAAATCGTTTTTTTCGTAAGCAACTAAATCAATTGGTTTGGGATGCTTTAGCATACGCACAAACTTCAGATCCAACATCTTGGCAAAAAGAAAAAGAAGCCACTACCTCTGATGAATTTTTTTATTTTAATGATGTTCAACTTTGCTTAAATATTGTTGACTCACCTGTAAAATATTCTAGAGGTGTTTTTGATAAAAACTTAATGCTTATTATTCATCCTAAAAAAAATAATGATACTCGCACAATTAAAATGAAAACAGCGAGCTAATCCTTTATCCCAACAGTAAAAATATAGTAGCCCTATATTTTTACTGTCCTTTTTTTAAATATCTTTGATATGTATCTTTTGAACACCAATATTTAACATATCATTCCATGCTTTTTCCAAAGAACCATTAAGGTCAATTGCTGCAGTTGCATCTTCTATTACATATGTTTTAAAACCAAGTTTTACAGCATCCATTGCTGTCCAAGCCACACAAAAATCCGTTGCTATACCTACAATATAAACTGTATCAATATGACGTGTACTCAAATAGCCTTGCAATCCAGTTGCTGTTTTATGATCAGCTTCTAAAAAGGCAGAATAACTATCAATATTTTTATTAAATCCTTTTCGAATAATCAATTGTGCTGTAGGAACATTTAACTCAGGATTAAAATTGGCATCATACGACCCTTGTATACAGTGTGCTGGCCATAGCACCTGTGTACCATAGTCAAGCTCTATAGTTTCGAAAGGTTGCTTACCTTCATGGTTTTCTACAAATGAAATATGGTCTGCTGTATGCCAATCTTGAGTAAGTACCACACAATCAAACTTTTTCGCTAATATATTTATACTAGGAATAATCTGATCTGCATTTTTAACAGCCAGATTCCCCCCTGGGGTAAAGCCATTTTGCACATCTACAATAATAAGTGCAGCGTTCTCATCTCGCATATTAGAAACCTAGAATCTTCATTTATTTTATTTAACCATAAATAATTATGAGATATTTCGGTAGATATTTTTTCAAATTTTGAACAGGTATATTTTTCTATTTAATAAACAAACGAATATAGTTGAAAAAATAACAAAAAATGACTATAAAGTTTTATAGACTTATTTCAAATGATGTTGTTCTTCACACTATGATCAGTCATAATTTGGATAAGCATTATGCAATGATCAACTTTTTCATTCAATTTTTAAAACGACTTTAACCATCCGCTTTATTGATTAAAATATGGATGACCAAATAGGATATTTTTTTAAAATGACTCAGCTAGCTCAGAATATTCAAGGCTCAATTGTCGCACTCGTCACCCCTATGTTTGAAGATGGCAGCGTAGATTGGAAGGGTCTCGAAAAGCTCGTTGAGTGGCATATTTCTCAAGGTACAAATGCCATTGTTGCTGTCGGTACGACAGGAGAATCATCAACACTAACCATGCAAGAGCATGCCAAAGTCATTAGAGAAGTTATTCGGGTTGCGAATAAACGCATCCCTATTATTGCAGGTACAGGTGCAAACTCAACGCATGAAGCAATAAAACTGACAAAAGAAGCGTATGAGTTTGGTGCAGATGCCGTTCTTTCTGTGACACCATATTATAATAAACCAACTCAAGAAGGTTTATACCAACATTTTAAAGCAATTGCTGAATCTGCAGATATTCCAGTTATTCTTTACAATGTACCAGGACGTACAAGCGTTGACCTAAAGAATGAGACTGTTCTTCGCCTTGCAGATGTTAAAAACATTATCGCAATTAAAGATGCAACAGGCGATATTTCTCGTGGCAAAGAACTTATTGAAAAACTAAATGGAAAAATAGATGTTTTTTCAGGTGATGACGATACTGCTGTCGAACTAATGCTTCTAGGTGGTAAAGGAAATATTTCTGTTACCGCAAATATTGCACCTAATACTGTTAGCCAAATTTGTAAAGTTGCAATTGCAGGCAGTGCCGAAGAAGCGCGTAACCTAAATGAGAAAATTGCAAATCTAAACAATATTTTATTTTGCGAATCAAATCCAATTCCTGTCAAATGGGCCTTATATGAAATGGGACTCATGTCTACAGGTATTCGCCTTCCCCTTACGCCACTTGCAGAAGAGTATAGAACGCCTTTAAATGAGGCACTCAAAGAAGTAGGAATTATTTAAGAGCACAATATTATGCAATTACGTTTAGGTCTAACTCTCATTACACTTTCAGTGCTTACCGCAACAGGTTGTAGTACTTTAAGTACTAAACTTGCTGTAAATAACGGCTCTTTAGACTATAAAAAAGCAACAACTCTTGCTCCACTTCAATACCCTGAAGGTGATCAGGCTAGACCTGCTACACCACTTTATCCTGCGCCAATTATTGATCCTTTAGCATTACAACATGCACCAGATTTTGAAAATCAAAAAGGTAATCGCTTTGCAATGCCTCGCCCGGGTGAAATCGTAAGCAATAGAGCATCTGCAAAACAAGCACTTTATGTTCACCCAGTAGTATTATTAGATGGACAGCAAAATCCTTTACTGAAAGTTAGTGGTAAACCTGATACTATTTGGCAGTATACACTTGCAACGCTTGGTAACTTGAATTACAAGGTCATTGACCAAAGCCGTTCAAATTATGAAGCAACAATTCAAGTGAATGATAGTACATATATCATTAAGCTTTCTGCAGTTGGAAAAGAAAATACACTTGTATTATTTAATCCAGACAATAGCTTCGCTGATTCTACAAAAGCAAAAACGCTTTTAGATCAGATTTCTCAGAATTGGCCAGCCTAAACTTTAAGCATTACTTTTGAAAAACAGGTTTATCCCATGTTAAAACAAACCCTGCTCTATACCGGTAAAGCAAAATCTGTATATGAAACAGATCATCCAGATCATTTAATTTTAGTGTTCCGTGATGATGCTTCAGCATTCAATGGCGAAAAAGTTGCACAACTGGATCGTAAGGGCAAGGTAAATAACCTTTTTAATGCCTTTATTATGGAAAAACTTGCTGAAGCAGGTATCGAAACTCATTTTGAGAAACTGATCAATCCAAGCGAAGTTTTAGTTAAAAAACTAGATATGATCCCTGTAGAATGTGTAATTCGTAACTATGCTGCGGGCTCTTTATGCCGTCGTTTAGGTGTTGAGGAAGGCAAACAACTTACACCACCTACATTTGAACTATTCTTCAAAGATGATGCTTTAGGTGATCCAATGGTCAACGAGTCACAATCTGTGGCTTTGGGTTGGGCGACTGAAGAACAACTTGCTCAAATGAAAGTACTTACATATAAAGTAAATGAAGTACTTACTGCTTTGTTTAATGAAGCTGGCATGATTCTTGTCGACTTCAAACTTGAATTTGGCGTGTTCCATGACCGCATCGTGCTTGGTGATGAATTCTCACCAGATGGTTGCCGTCTATGGGATAAAGAAACAAAGAAAAAATTAGATAAAGACCGTTTCCGTCAAGGACTTGGTGATGTTGTAGAAGCATATGAAGAAGTTGCACACCGTTTAGGCGTAAACTTAGATAGCATCTAATTCCAAACATCATAAAAAACCGAGTGTTATCACTCGGTTTTTTTTACAAGTATAAGTTTATAAAAATAAAGCTTTAATCTACATACAATTACAACCTATAAAAAATTACTCTATTTTTTCAAGCTAAATTAAATACAAATGCATCAAAATTCATTTTAAAACTCATATATCAAGTCAAGTGATTAATATCCATGATAAAAAATTATTTTCTATTTATTTGTGCATTACTCATGACATCAATGTCTATCTCAGCACAGCCAATAAATATTGCACTATGGCCAAATGAACATCTTACCAATGAATCTCTATTTAATACGAATGTTGGAAAACAAGATGCAAAAGCGCCCATGATGGCGTTATATCAACCCACTCAAGAAAATAATAAGCATATTGCAATACTCGTACTTAGTGGTGGTGGCTACGCACATGAAGCTTTGAATAAAGAAGGAACACCTACTGCCAAATGGCTAAAAAAACAAGGGTTTACAGTTTTTGAACTTCTTTATCGCTTACCCAATATTAAAGAAAACTCTGACTCACGTTATGATCCATTTGCAGATGGACAACGTGCTATCCGCATTATTCGTGCAAGTGCAGAAAAATATGGTTATAACGCACATAAAATTGGAGTGCTTGGCTTCTCAGCAGGAGGCCATCTTGCAGGTATTTTAAGCACACGTTGGAATGCACACTTTTATCCAAACCAAGATGTGTTAGATTCAATATCAGCCCGCCCTGACTTTACCGCTCTACTCTACCCTGTTGTTCATATGGAAGCACCCCTCAATACAACACATGCTTACCATAGCTTATTTGGACACAGGTCAAATCCATCTATAGAAGCAGATTTTTCTGTAGATGAACAAGTCAGACCAAACATGCCACCTGTATTTCTTTCACATGCAGAAGATGACCAAACAGCACCAATTCTACATAGCATTTTATTAGAACACGCACTTCAAAAAGCACATGTCCCATATCAATTTTATAGATTTAAAAATGGTGGTCATGGATGGGGACTTGGCAAACAAGGCACAGACACCACGGCATGGCCACATCTATTTTTAGACTGGTTTCAAACGTTACAGTAATTTCGTACCTAGTGCGACATCGCCATCAGGAACACATAGAACTACCTCACCATGTTCATTATGTAGTCCTGTGACTAAACACTCTGACATAAACTTTCCAATTTGTTTTTTTGGAAAGTTTACAACAGCCATAACTTTTTTACCTTTTAAGTTAGATGCATTGTATAAATCAGTAATTTGAGCACTCGACTTACGTATGCCAATTTCATCACCAAAATCGACAACCAACTTATAGGCAGGTCTTCTAGCTTCAGGAAAGTCAATAACATCAATAATTTGACCTACACGCAACTCTACCTTTTCAAAATCACTCCATGTAATTTCTTGCATATTTATTCCTGTTCTTTATTCCAACGGCGTTGTTGTAATTTTTCACCCTCAACTTCTCTTTTATTACGTGCAGAAGTATACAACTTTGTCCCCTGTAACTCAGGTGGAAGGTACTCTTGCGTTACAAAGTGCTCAGGGTAATCGTGAGGATATAAGTATTCAACACCATAACCTTGCTCTTTCATTAAAGTTGTTGGTGCATTTCTTAAATGAAGGGGTACAGCTACATTTGGCGTTTTTTCAGCAAGTGCCATTGCTTTATTGATTGCAAGGTAAGTGCTGTTACTTTTCGCACTGGTTGCAAGATAAACAGCACACTGCCCTAAAAGAATACGGGCTTCAGGCATACCAATGACTTGTACAGACCTAAAACACTCACCTGCAAGTAAAAGTGCATTTGGATTCGAGTTACCTATATCTTCAGAAGCAGCAATCAACATTCTGCGTGCAATAAATAGTGGGTCTTCCCCACCTTTGAGCATACGTGCCATCCAATACAGGGCTGCATCGGGGTCACTTCCTCGAATAGATTTAATAAATGCAGAAACAAGGTCATAATGCTGCTCACCACTTTTGTCATAGCGGGCAATATTTTGCTGTGCAACTTTTACCACCAATGCATTGGTAATATGATTTACATCTTCATCTACATCAAATGTACTGGCAACCAAATCGAGTAAGTTCAATGCTTTTCGCGCATCGCCAGCCGAAAACTGAATCAGTGCTTCAAACTCATCAATAAATAAATGACGTGCTTGTAAAATTTTGTCTGTTGCAATGGCATGATTGAGTAAGTGCGTAATGGCCTTCTCATCCAAAGCATTTAAGGTATAAACCTGACAACGCGACAACAATGCACTATTTACTTCAAATGAAGGGTTCTCAGTCGTTGCACCAACAAGGGTTATTTTTCCTTTTTCGACCGCACCCAACAATGCATCTTGCTGAGACTTATTAAAGCGATGAATTTCATCAATAAATACAACCGCTGCAAGTAAGTCACCACTTTCAGCAATAACTTCTCGTAACTCTTTTACACCTGTATTGAGTGCCGATAAGCTGAGAAATGGACGGTCAACAGCTTGTGCAAGTAAGAGCGCAATTGTTGTTTTTCCAACACCCGGCGGCCCCCAAAAAATAATAGATGGTAAATGACCTTGATCAATCATCTGACGTAAAGGCGCATTTTCACCGAGTAAATGATCTTGCCCAATAATCTCAGATAAGTCACGTGGGCGAATACGCTCAGGTAAAGGAATATGGCTGTCTGTCATCATGAATAATATGTAATCAAATAAAAATTTAAATAAGTATGTGCCACATCATGCCATGCTTTTTTCAAAAAATCGCCATGCACATTACGTGTTCTGTTGGGCTTAATGTAAATCAATCGTTGTTACCTGCCCGAAAGCTTGCTCTTCATCTGAACGTTGCAAGGCCTGAATAATTTGGCACGCTTGAATGGTTTCATCGGAATGGCATGAATTTTTTAATTGTGCCAATTGAGTTTTAAATACTTCAAGTTGTGCAATTTTTTCCTCTACATGCTGCAAATGATCTGTAATGACTTGCTTTACTTCAGCACAGTTATTTAAAGGATGTTGCAATTGTAAGTGCAACGCTTCTATTTCCTTTAAAGACATGCCTAACTCACGACAATGTCGAATAAATGTCAGCCGAGTAAAACTATCTTCATCATAATAACGGTAATTATTTTCAGCACGTTTTGCAGGGGCAATCAATTTTCTCTTTTCATAAAACCGAATCGCATCTGCACTTAGTTTTGTTTTTTTTGCCAACTCACCAATTGTAAATTTCATATTTACCTCTTGACCTTAGAGTTACTCCAAGCTTTCTAATGAGTTTAAATAAGTTCTGGGGGATTTTCAAATGGCTGGATGCGCTTGCAGTCACGACATTCCAAAAAAGTCGTACTCAAAAAAATTTCGCAATGCTTTATGGATTGCACTCGTACTCAATTTAAGCCTGTTTCTTACTGAAGTCATTGGTGGGATGCAATCGGGTTCTGCCGCGCTTTGGGCAGATGCACTCGACTTTGCAGGTGACTCTTTTAATTATATTTTGTCACTTATTGCATTAAGTATGAGCTTATATTGGCGTGCCAATGCAGCATTGCTCAAAGGTGCAATGATGTTGTTATTTGCAGGTCTCGTGGTTGGTAAAGTCGTATGGTCTTATGCCAATGGACAGCCACCTGAAGCCATCACTATGGGGCTAATTGGTGTTTTAGCACTTGGGGCAAATATTATTAGCGCATTAGTCCTTTATACATTTAGAGATGGTGACTCAAACATGCGCTCTGTATGGATTTGTAGCCGTAACGATGCGATTGGTAATGTTGCCGTTTTACTTGCTGCACTGGGTGTATTTGGTACGCAAAGTATTCTTCCCGACTTAATTGTTGCTTTTATTATGGCTGTACTTGGTTTTTCAGGTGGGCTACAAATTATAAAAAAAGCATGGGCAGAACGTCAGCAATCTCATGGACATAAACACGCACACTAATTGATATAAACTAGTACGTTGGGCTATCTTACCCAACGTACAATATATTCATCAATGTCATCATCATTGATGTCTTTTTCCGAAATACAACGTCCTGCAACAGATTTTTTAGCTTGAATAACAGTCTTTCTAGAACCTGTATTTAAATAATGCCATGAAGGTAAGCTTTTCCCCTCATATAAACGGCGATAGGCACAACTCGTCGGTAACCAATATGAAATTTCAGCGATTTTTTGCATTGTAAGTTGAATACAATCAGGTACAAAGTTTTTACGATGGATGTAATCTGAACAATGCCCTGTTGTACAATCTAAAAGCTGACAAGCCACTTTTGTATAAGCCACTTCATCCGTTTCATCATCTTCAAGCTTAATTAAACAACACTGCCCACAACCATCGCACAATGCTTCCCATTCATCTGTATTTAGCGCTGCTAATGGATATTTTTTCCAAAATGATGGACGTAACGAAGCCATCTTTTTCAACCTATTTGGGTGCAACAAAGTACATATTATAACAGTTCAAGAAAGCGAAGATGTATCTCTTATCACAGCCATTTTATTTGCTTTTTAACACATAAAAACATTGACGACTGTCTAGAATCACAACATCATAAGAAGCGAAATATAACAAACGATCGTCTGATTGATCTTTACTTATATTCATATCATTTAAATCAAAAAATTAAGCCTTCCTACAATAATTGGTATCTTTAATAGGGACAAAAATGACTGAAATTATTACACGCGAAATCGAATATTCTGCACATGACGGTAAAAAACTCATTGGCTTCTTTGCGGCACCTGTAACAGATCAGACGGTTGCAGGCATTATTGTTGGGCCTGAATGGTGGGGACGCGATGAATATACAGTTCAACGTACCAAAGACCTTGCAAGAAAAGGCTATGCGGCCTTGGCAATAGACATGTATGGCGATAAAAAAACAACTGATGAAGCAAGCCAAGCACATGCGTGGATGAATGAAACATTTGCTGAACCAAATACACTTGTCAAACGTGCCAATGCTGCACTTGCAACACTTGCAGCACAGCCTGAAGTCAATTCAAACCAACTCGCTGCAATCGGTTTTTGCTTTGGTGGAAAAGTTGTTTTAGAACTTGCTCGAGCAGGTGCACCACTACAAGCGGTTGCCTCATTCCATGGCAACTTACAAACACAGAACCCTGCACAAAAAGGTGTATTTAAAGCCAATACGCTTATCTGTCATGGTAAAGATGACAGCATGGTTAGCCTAGAAGATGTCAATAATATTGCGCAAGAGCTCGATAATGCCGACGTGAAACATCATATTTTGGTATTAGAAAATGCAAAACATGGCTTCATGAATCCATTGGCAGATGAGCGCTCTAAAAAAACAGGGGTAGATGTTGCCTATAACGCACAAGCTGAACAGAAAAGTTTAATTGCCTTAGATAGCCTTTTAAAATCTGCACTAGACTAAAGATAATCCACAAAGTTGATGATATATATTAGAATTTTCATATCATCATTGATATGGCAAAAGGAAACACATCATGTCTACAGAAAACTGTATGTATTGTGACGTGGATGAATACGACATCATCGCAAAGAATGAGTTTGGTATAGTCTTTCCTGAACCTGCTTCTTTATCTAAAGGTCATGTTGTTATTGTTCCTTTACGCCATATCAGTTCTTTCTTCGAAGTAACAGACCAAGAACGTAAAAGCTTAATGTCTTTGCTCGATAAAGCACGTAATGAGCTTGAAATGCGATATAAACCCTCTGGTTATCATATTGGGTTTAATGATGGTGATGTGTTTGCAGAACGCGCAGAACACTTACACATTCATGTGATTCCACGTTACTCAAAACAAGAACTACAACTCGATAAACGTTGGGGTGTACATCAACCTGAACTAGACTAAAACCTAGTTCTAAGCTTCACAAATTGTAAAGTGAACATTCGTTTTTAATTCATTTAGACTTATAATACGCTACTGATAAAAGTAGGGTTAATATGTCACAGTTTTCTTTTTCTCAAGCATTACTTACATGGTTCGATCAATATGGTCGCCATGACTTGCCTTGGCAAGTTTCCGACAACCCATATAAAGTTTGGGTATCTGAAATTATGCTTCAGCAAACACAAGTTAAAACTGTACTGAAATACTTTGATCGTTTTATTGAGCGTTTTCCAACAGTAGTTGCGCTCGGCAATGCATCTTGGGAAGATGTTGCACCCTATTGGGCAGGGCTTGGATACTACGCACGCGCAAGAAACCTACATAAAGCAGCAAACCAAATTGTTCAAATGGGAGGAGAACTCCCTCAAAACTTTGAAGAATGGATCGCACTTCCCGGTATTGGGCGCTCAACTGCAGGTGCACTCATGTCATTGGGATTACGTAAATACGGCGTCATTATGGATGGCAATGTGAAACGTGTACTGGCTCGCTTCTTTGCCATTGAAAATGATCTCAGCAAATCTGTTCATGAAAAAGAAATGTGGGCATTGGCAACCACACTTTGTCCAACAGAGCGCAACCATGATTACACACAAGCAATTATGGATTTAGGCGCAACAGTGTGCACGCCAAAGAAACCTTTATGCTTATACTGTCCAATGCAAGCGCACTGTAAAGCACATCAACAAGGTTTAGAAAACGAGTTACCATTTAAAAAAACCAAAAAGCCTGTACCAATTAAACAAGCAAATGTATTGCTCCTAAAATGCGAAGATACATGGCTATGGTATCAACGTCCTTCTCTTGGGCTATGGGGTGGCCTTTGGAGCTTGCCTATTTATGACCATGAAGTTCAATCAGAATATGAAGCACTTCAACTGCCTTCCTCTCAACTAGAATTCCAAATTAAACATAGCTTTACTCACTTTACATGGTTGCTTGACACACACTGTATCAACATTACACATGATCAAAAGCAACATATAACAGATCAAATTGGTGGAGAGTGGATTAGCTTAGATGAAGCGAAAAAAAGAGGGATTCCTACAGCGATGCAAAAAATTATAAAGCACTATACAATGCTAACACTGGATGAAAAGCACTATTTATAGGATATTCAATCGTGCACCAATTACGTTTTATATTCATACTAATCTATAGCCTTTTTATTTTAAGTGCTTGTCAGCACACGCCGAACAAAACGAAAGTACTTCCTGCTTCTCAAGTACAATATCTAAAACAACTCCCCTTAAGTCCTATACTTCCTATTCCTGTAAAAGGTATACAAAAGCAACAGCTCACTGACACTTGGGGCGTTGCACGTAGTGCAGGAAGACGTCATGAAGGCATAGATATTATGGCTCCACGTGGAACACCTATCACAAGTACCACAGAGGGAATTATTGCAAGCCTACAAAGTAATACTCTCGGTGGAAATGTTGTTTGGATTTTAGGGCCAAGTGGATCATGGCATTATTATGCCCATCTCTTACGCCATAAACGTGGTTTAAGTATCGGAGATGAGATACATATTGGTGATACAATTGGTTATGTCGGTAATAGTGGCAATGCTAAACATACCGCGAGCCATCTACATTATGGTATTTATTTAACAGGCAAAGGACGTGGCGCAACAAACCCCTTCCCTTACTTAAATGGTGATTTTTAATGTCTGACCAACAACTTGAATTTTTAATTGCATTTGCAGAATCAGGTAATCAACAAAAAATAGTATTCCCTCATATTTCATATCAAGGTTGGATTATGGAAATATCTGAGGAAGGCTTAGTGATTAGCACAGGCTTCAATGAAAAAAAGGGCAAAGATATTCTACTCTCTCTAGAAGAACTACAACAAGCAGAGCTCTTTTTTTGGGATCAGAAAACAAGTGAATGGACTGCATTTAAAAATAAATTACAAACGTGTTAACTACTCTGTTTTTTATTTGTAACGCCTAGTTTCTGCCTATCTAAAAAGTGATATTTTAAATATCGCCAACTTATGAATAATCTGAAATGAGTGACTTACCACGATGTCGTTGGTGTTTAGGTGATGCTTTATATATTCACTATCATGATCATGAGTGGGGAAAACCACTTGATAATGAACACCAACTTTTTGAGCTACTCTGCTTAGAAGGCCAACAAGCAGGCCTTTCATGGCTTACTGTACTCAAAAAAAGATCTGCTTATCAAGAACACTTTTTTCAGTTTTCTATTGCAGAAATTGCTCAACTATCAGATCAAGCAATTCTTCATAAATTGGAAGACAAAAGTCTTATTAGACATAAAGGCAAGCTCTTTTCAATTCGAGACAATGCCATTGCATGGCAAAACCTCAATCGTGAAATAGAAAATATTCCTCTATGGCTTTGGTCTTTTGTCGGTGGTGAAACGATCAGAAATAATGTGCTAGATAACACACATATTCCAAGCCAGACGATGGCAAGTCAAAATATGTCAAAAGCACTCAAAAAACATCACTTCAAATTCGTTGGCCCAACCATTTGCTATGCTTTTATGCAAGCATCAGGCATGGTCAATGACCACGAAAATTTGTGTATATTTAAATAAATTTAAAGGCTCAATCTAGGAGAACACATGTCTAATAATACCATCCGAGCTTATGCTGCCAAAGAAGCAGGCGCAGCACTTGAAGCCTATGAATTTGATGCAGGTGAACTACAAGCTCACCAAGTTGAAGTTAAAGTTGAATATTGTGGTTTATGCCATTCAGACATTTCAGTACTCGATAATGACTGGGGTGTTTCATCTTATCCTGTCGTGGCAGGTCATGAAATTATTGGTACCGTTGAACGTCTAGGTTCAGAAGCTAAAGGGCTTAAAGTTGGTCAACGTGTTGGAATTGGTTGGACAGCCGAAAGTTGTGAAGCATGTGACCAATGTATTGGTGGACAACAAGTACTTTGCACAGGTGAGCAAAAGCCAACAATTATTGGTCATGCAGGTGGTTTTGCAGATAAAGTTCGTGCAGGATGGCAGTGGGTTATTCCTTTACCAGAAGAAGTAAACCCTGAAAGTGCAGGCCCACTTTTATGTGGTGGAATTACCGTATTTGACCCTATTTTAAAACATGATATTCAAGCCATTCACCACGTTGGTGTGATTGGTATTGGTGGTCTTGGTCATATTGCCATTAAACTATTAAAAGCTTGGGGTTGTGAAATTACAGCCTTTACATCAAATTTAGATAAAACTGATGAACTCAAAGTAATGGGGGCCGATCATGTTGTCAACAGCCGTGACTCTGAAGCTTTAAAATCTCAAGTTGGCAAATTTGATCTTTTACTCAGCACAGTCAATGTAACCTTAGATTGGTCTAGCTATTTAGCAACTCTTGCACCAAATGGCAGTGTACATCTTCTCGGTATTCCATTAGAACCTATTCCAACACCTGCACCAATGCTTATTAGTGGATCAAAATCAATTAGTGGATCACCAACAGGGTCACCTCTAGCATTACGTCAGTTATTAAAATTTGCTGCACGTAAGAATATTGCACCACAAATTGAATTGTTCCCAATGTCAAAAATTAATGATGCAATTGCACATTTAAAATCGGGTAAAGTTCGTTATCGTGTTGTTTTAAAGTCTGATTTTTCTTAGTATTTGATCTGTTATGCCCTTGTTGAAGGGCATAATAGCTTTAATCTACTCAATAAGTACATCACACATTATCTATAAACGAAGCCATGCCTTTTCTTTCATTTATATATGTAAAACCCACTCTTCCTTGAATAGCAAAGCAAAAGCTATAAAGCCTCTTTAAATGGCATAATATGGTGGATGATTTTATAAATTTGAGCATTATACTTTGAACCAACCAAGTAGCCATTTTTAACACCACCAAGTGATAATGCAATACGCTCACTTGGAATATTATCTTCAGCAACAGTATAGTTAAATTGTTCAATACCAAGCTCTTGTGTTGCCCACTCTATAACAGCTTGTACAGCAGCTTTACCATACCCTTTCCCATGGCAGCGTTCTTTAATCCAGATACCAATACGTGGCGCAGTTGTTAAACGATGCAACCCAACAAGACCCAAAAACTCTTGGCTTTTTCGGTCACGAATGGCAAAGACTATTTCTAAGCCACGCTTACGATTCTCACTCCAACCATTCCAAACTTTTTCAAAGTCTAAAGGTGTTTTGGGTGCTTCCCACGGCATAAATTTTGCTATGCCGGGTGTAATTGCATCAAAAGCTTCGTCAGCATCTGTGAATGAGAATACGCGTAAAATAACTTTATCGGATCTCACTTCTACATTATTTCTTAAAGGCATGGTCTTATAACATCATGTTTCTATGAGGAAGCCTAGCTTAACTTCAAACCATGACAGTTCATTGACCATTTTCTTTCCTTTAAAATAATATAACAATTTACTCATTTTTATATATTTATTTTACAATACATCTCTTTATTATATAAAAACATGAACTATATCTAATCTTATTATAAAAAAGCCTGAACTCAGTTCAGGCTTTTTCTTTAGTTCAAAGATTTTTTCAAATCGAGTACATCTTGCATATCATATTTTTGTGCTTCTTTACTAGCAACCCAAGCTGCAGCACGAACGGCACCCGAAGCAAAGTTCATACGATTTGTTGCTTTATGTGTTACTTCTACACGTTCGCCTTCACCAATAAACATAACCGTATGTTCACCCACAATATCGCCACCACGAATCGTCTCAAAACCAATTGTTTGACGGTCTCTTGGTCCTGTATAGCCTTCACGACCATATACAGCAACATCTTTTAAATTGCGACCAAGCGTATCAGCAACTGCATCTCCCATCATCAGTGCTGTACCCGATGGTGCATCTACTTTATGACGATGATGTGCTTCAATAATTTCGATATCAACTGTGTCGCCAAATACTTTGGCAGCAAGCTCAAGTAGTTTAATAGAAACATTTACACCCACAGAGTAATTAGCAGCATATACAATAGGAATATGCTTTGCTGTCTCTTCAAGAAGTTGTTTTTGTTCTTCTGAAAAACCAGTTGTACCAATCACCATTGCAACACCTGCCTCACGACATAGCTTTAGATGCTGTTCAGTCGCTGCTGGTGCAGTAAAGTCAATAATTACATCAACATCATTAAGTACAGATTCTAACCCACCAACGACCTGAACATTAAGTTTACCAACACCTGCGAGCTCACCAGCATCTGCACCCACAAGCGAACTCTCAGGGCGTTCAACTGCTGCAGCCAAAGTATGACCTGCTTGTTGTACTGCCTGAATTAAGATACGGCCCATACGACCGCCTGCACCTAAAATACCAATACGAGGTGAACTAGACATCTTCTATTCCTAATGATTAACTCTTTTATCGCGTCTAATATAACAAACTAAAATGCTCTGTTTATCTTTAAACATAAAAAAACCTACCATTTACAGGTAGGTTTTTTTAAGATCATTCAATCGATTAATCGAATGTTTCTTTCAAGCGATCAAAGAAAGATTTTTTCTTTTCGCTTGAGTGATGGTCTGTACCATCCATAGAAGCTTGAAGTTCTTTAAGTAAATCACGCTGATGACTTGTTAAATTAACAGGCGTTTCAACGACTATACGGCAAAGTAAATCACCAACCATGCTTGCACGTACTGGACGAACACCCTTGCCACGTAAACGGAAAACTTTTCCATTTTGTGTACCTTCAGGAATTTTCAAGCTTACACGGCTGTCGAGTGTTGGAATTTCAATTTCTTTACCAAGTGCTGCATCTGCAATACTAATAGGTACATCCATATAAAGGTCTGCACCATCACGTTGAAATACTGCATGTTCACGTACAGCAACTTCTACATAGAGATCGCCTGCCTGACCATTACGAATCGCTTCACCTTTACCTGTTAAACGAACGCGGTCGCCATTATCTACACCAGCAGGAATGGTCACTTCTAGAGACTGTTGACGATCTTTTACGCCCGACCCATGACATGTACCACATGGGTTCTTAATAATTTTACCTTGTCCATGACACGTACTACATGTTTGCTGTACAGAGAAAAACCCCTGTTGCATACGTACTTGACCTGCACCATGACATGTTGGACAAGTTTGGACATCATTTGGATTTTGAGAACCTTTACCATCGCAAGTATCACAAGGTGCAGGTGCAGTAAATGTAATGGTTTTTTTAACGCCTGTAACTGCTTCTTCTAGCGAAAGCTCCATCACATAACGAAGATCGGAGCCTTTACGTTGACGTTGTTGACCACGGCCACCACCACCAAATGCACCACCGAAAATATCACCAAACTGGCTAAAAATGTCTTCTGCACTAAAACCGCCGCCACCGAAGCCACCAGCACCGAAACCACCTTCAAACGCATTATGTCCCATACGGTCATACATACTACGTTTTTCGCCATCTGAAAGTACTTCATAAGCTTCGCTAGCTTCTTTGAACTTATCTTCAGCTTCTTCGTTGTCAGGGTTACGGTCAGGGTGATATTTCATCGCCAACTTACGGTAGGCTTTTTTAATTTCATCATCACTTGCGGTTTTAGATACACCTAAAACCTCATAATAATCACGTTTAGCCATGATAGGCGATGCTCCTTACGGAATTTGAAAAAATACGATAACTTTCGAATAGATTGGGTTGTTTAATTATTTTACAAGGGGATATTTGTAGAAAATTTCACATCATTAAAAAACTGCTTTATTTTTAATATACTTAGCTAGCCCTTTAATAAAAGCATTAAGCAGCATCATCCATGCAATAAAGGCAAAAATAACACCAACAACCGTACACCCTTTTACCCATAAAAAGGTATCCCAATAATAAAAATGTAATGGGATGAACCACAACACAGCAAATATCATTGTGGCAACAAATAACATAATACTACGCATAACCCAAAGCGCTTGTGCCTGCATCCATACTTCTACATCTTGTGCTTGTGCAACTTTTGCAGACAAAAGGTAGGCAATTACACCCGTAATGACAGTAAATAAGGCAAAAAACATAAAAACATATGCCCAATTTATTAAACGTCGGTGCTTGAGAATATCGTCTTGCCCCATGTAGTCTAGACCTCTCTCATGACCTCTTGTGATGCCATGGATCATTGCTTGAAATTATCTTTTAAAATTAGCCCACTACTATAATGTAGTTTTGTAAATTTAGCACCTCCAATACCCTAATACTTAGGGATAATTCACAAAACTACTAAACAAAATGTAAGTATTTATGTCATTTATTTAGATGTCTTATAGCAATGCTAATTATAAAAATAAGTCATTTAAATCTTTTCTATTTTTACGTCAATGCTAGACCAATGGCTAAAGATTTTTCGATATTTATTTGCTATGGTTGAAAGAGATTATTGAGGATTAATAATTCAAAGCATCATTCTTTATTTTATAAGAAACATACTCCCTAGAAGGAATTTATTATGGCACAAGATATCGATGCTCCATTACGCGACGATGTTCGCCTTTTGGGTAATCTCCTTGGAGAAACCTTAAAAAGGCATGTTGGAGAAGATCTGTTTAACCAAGTTGAACAAATTCGTGCATTGGCAAAAGGTGCAAGTGACGGTCAAATCGAAGCTGAGAAAAAGCTAGAAGAATTATTTTTAAACCTCGAAGATGATGCTTTCCTTCCACTCACCCGTGCCTTCACGCATTTCTTAAATTTTGCAAATATTGCAGAGCAGTACCATGTTGTTCGTGGACGCAGAGAAGCTGAGTTCGATACAGCACGAACATCGCCAAATCCACTCATTCCACTATTTGAAAAGTTACAGCAGCACAATATTGATCAAGAAACGCTATATCAGCAAATTTGTGATTTAAGTATTGAGCTTGTACTTACTGCTCATCCAACAGAAGTCAGCCGCCGTACACTTATTCAAAAATATGACAATATCAATCGTTGTTTAGAAACATTAGATCAGAAAAAACTTACCCCTCATCAACGTACAAAAATTATTGAAGAACTCAAACATTTAATATGTTCGGCATGGCATACCGATGAGATTCGTCAACAACGCCCAACACCTGTAGATGAAGCCAAATGGGGTTTCACTGTTATTGAGCAAACTTTATGGAAAGCAATTCCTCGCTTTTTACGTGAGCTGAGTGAGCTGGTCGAAGAAAAATGTGGTAAGCCATTACCTATAGATGCAACCCCAATACGTTTCGCCTCTTGGATGGGTGGAGATCGTGATGGTAACCCAAATGTCACACATAAAGTAACTCAGCAAGTCCTTTGGTTTTCTCGTTGGCAAGCAACTGATTTATATTTACGTGACTTAGAGAGCTTACGTTGGGAATTGTCTATTCAGGAATGTACGCCTGAATTACGTGAAGCTTTAGGCAGTGACCATTCAGAACCATATCGTGAGTATTTAAGAGATACTCGTGAACGTTTACGTCTAACGCATGAATGGCTTGCAGATAAGCTACAAGGTAACCCAACTACAGACCACCTTCGACTTATTCGTCATAAAAATGATTTATTAGACCCTCTCATGCTGTGTCATAAATCATTGGTTGAATGTAATCTTGCAGAAATTGCCAATGGTAACCTACTCGACTTCATTCATCGTGTTCAATGTTTTGGTATTGAATTGCTTAAGCTCGATATCCGTCAGGAGTCTACACGTCACCGCCAAGCCATTTCAGCCATTACCGAATATTTAGGTCTTGGAAACTTTGAAACGTGGACAGAACAAGCAAAACAAAACTTTTTGCTCAATGAATTACAAAGTAAGCGTCCTTTACTTCCTAAAGTTATTCATGAGCCGAAAACAAGTTTAATTAATCATCCTGATGTACAAGAAGTGTTTGCAACCATGCGTACACTTGCAGAGCAACCGCCTGAATCATTAGGTGCGTACATTATTTCAATGGCAGAACACCCAAGTGATGTATTGGCTGTTTTACTTTTACAAAAAGAAGCAGGTATTCAGACTCCTTTACGTGTTGTGCCACTCTTTGAAACGCTCAAAGATTTAGACGGCGCTGCTGAGGCCATGAATAGCTTATTTAATATGCATTGGTATAAACAGCATATTCAGGGCAAGCATGAAGTCATGATTGGTTACTCTGACTCTGCCAAAGATGCAGGATTTATGTCTGCAAACTGGGCACAGTACCGTGCACAAGAAGAACTCACGGCAGTTGCTAAAAAACATGATGTTCGCTTAACCCTATTCCATGGTCGTGGTGGTTCAATTAGTCGTGGTGGTGCACCAACACAACAAGCACTTTACTCTCAGCCTCCGGGTTCAATTTCAGGTGCTATCCGTGTTACTGAACAAGGGGAAATGATTCGCTTTAAGTTTGGTGTTGCCGATATTGCTTTACAAAACTTAGAGATCTACACCGCAGCAACACTCGAAGCGACATTACTCCCACCTCCTGTACCGAAAAAGGCATGGCGGACGCTTATGGATCAGATGACTGAAACATCTGTGCATGTATACCGTAATACGGTACGTGAAAATCCACACTTTGTGAGTTATTTACGCACTGTTACGCCTGAGCTCGAATTGCAGATGTTACCGCTAGGTTCTCGTCCTGCAAAACGTAAAGTGAGCGGTGGTATTGAGTCATTGCGTGCAATTCCATGGGTTTTTGCTTGGACACAAATTCGTTTAATGCTACCTGCATGGTTAGGTACAGGTGCTGCATTAGATGAAATACTCAATGCAGACAAAAAATCGCAACTAGATGAAATGCTACAAGAGTGGCCATATTTCAGAACACTGATTGATATGCTAGAAATGGTATTATCTAAGTCGGATGGTGATGTTGCTTGGTATTACGAAGCACACCTAACCAACGATCCAAACTTACATGCGCTAGGCAATGAATTGCGTCAAAGACTACAAGATGCAATTGATACTCTGCTTCGCTTAAAAGGTGAATCTGAGTTATTAAGCCAAAATGAAGTGCTCGACCAAGCAATGCGTGTACGTAAAACATATCTGCTTCCACTACATTTATTGCAAGCAGAATTAATGCGTCGTCGCCGTGCATATGTTGCCGAACATCAAGCAGAGCATACACCTGTAGATCACTCACTGATGGTGAGTATTACAGGTATTGCCGCAGGTTTACGCAATACAGGTTAAATGTTTTAGCAACAATCAATATAGATATAGAGAGTAGTCATCTACTCTCTATATTTTTTTAGCAGTTTAAAAAATTCATCCATTTCACTTTCATTATACTGGCTCTCCGTCAGCACATGATTTTTTAAATGCTCTTCAATCAGCTCATTCATCAGTCCATTCACTGCACCTTTGACCGCAGCAACTTGCTGTAATACCTCTACACAACTCTTTTCTGAGTCATGCACAGTTTTTTGTATGCCATTAATTTGACCTTGCAACCGATTTAAGCGATTTATAATTTTTCGATTCTCGTGTAAATGACCCATATATAGATTTCCTAAGAAAATAAATATACCATACCCAGTATAGTATATTTAGGATTTGTATTATGCAAAAAACCACATATTCTCCTACACATTCTCATGTATTTGACGAGGGGAATCCATTAGCGCAAAGAAAAATTTTAATTGCGACAATTTTTACAGCAGTCATGATGGTATTAGAAATTGTTTGTGGCAGTTTATTTAACTCAATGGCATTGCTTGCAGATGGTTGGCATATGAGTTCACATATGGTGGCTCTCGGGCTTGCATATGTTGCCTATAAAGCTGCACAACATTATGCAAAAGATCCGCGTTTTTGTTTTGGCACATGGAAAATTGAAGTACTTGCTGCCTATACAAGCGCAATTATTCTCATGATGGTTGCTGTATTTATGGGATATGAATCTATAGTGCGTTTACTTCACCCAATAGCGATTCAATATAACGATGCTATTTTTGTCGCAACCCTTGGGCTGATAGTAAATTTAATTTGTGCATGGCTACTTAAAGATAACCACGGTCACGGTCATCATGATATTAACCAAAAAGCTGCTTTTCTACACGTTGTTGCAGATGCCGCAACATCTATTTTTGCAATTCTTGCCCTATTTGCAGGGAAATATTTAGGTTGGAATTTTTTAGATTCAGTATTGGGTATTGTTGGTGCATTTTTGGTTGCGCACTGGGCATGGGGTCTTATTCAACAAGCAGGTAAAACCTTATTAGATGCAGAAATGGATCATCCACTTGTCGAACGTGTTATGCACTCTTTTGACATACTTCAAGATAAAATTACCATTACAGATATACATCTTTGGAAAGTTGGAACAGATAAATTTTCTTGTATTTTGGCATTACAAACCCATGACTCAAGTATCTCAAGAAATTCGATTCAACAAATACTTTTAAAACAACATGAAATTGTTCATACAAGTATAGAAATAAGGAATATATGATATTTTTCATTGCTTTATTTTTACTTTAGAGAAGGATGCCTTTTAAAAATATTAATTTTTTGCAGAATTTTAATCTAACAACGCGTATCATTGTTTTAATTTTGTCTGCTTCTTTGGTGCTTTTATGTCATGGTTTCCTCAATGGCGCCCATATCAGGGTGAAACTGAAAATCGTCCCGTTGCAACGAACGAATATCTTCCCGCATCTCATAGCATCATTTTAGGTTTACAACATACATTTGCGATGTTTGGTGCAACAGTACTTGCACCTATTCTTATGGGGTTTAATCCAAATCTTGCGATTTTAATGTCAGGTATATGTACGATCTTGTTTTTTATACTTACAGGTGGTCGTGTACCCAGTTATTTAGGTTCAAGCTTTGCATTTATTTCAGTGGTTGCAGCAGCAACAGGACATGCAATTGGTGCAGGTGCAAACCCTAACCTAGGTGTTGCACTGGGCGGTATTATGGCATGTGGTATTACTTATGCCATCATTGGTCTGATCGTAATGGGGACAGGTACACAGTGGATTGAGAAACTTATGCCGCCTGTTGTTACAGGTGCAGTAGTTATGATTATTGGTCTAAACCTTGCACCTGTTACAGTAAAGTCTATTGCGGGTAATCCTTTTGATACTTGGATGGCTCTCATTACCATTTTATGTATGGGTGGAGTTGCTGTTTTCACTAAAGGTTTATTACAACGTCTTTTATTACTGCTTGGGCTCGTCCTTTCTTATATTATTTATATTATTGCGACCAATGTTTTAGGATTGGGGCAAACCATCGACTTTGGAAAAATTGCTGCACAACCATGGTTCGGCATTCCTTCATTTACACACCCAACATTCGATATAAATGCAATTTTAATTATTGCTCCTGTTGCACTTATTCTAGTCGCTGAAAATCTTGGGCATATTAAAGCGGTTGGCGCAATGACCAATGAAAATCTAACTCCACAACTTGGCAAAGCATTTTTTGCAGATGGTATTGCCACAACTTTATCAGGTGGGCTCGGAGCACCCGGTATGACAACTTATGGTGAGAACATTGGTGTTATGTCTGTTACACGTGTTTATTCTTCTATTATCTTTGTGATTGCAGGTGTATTTGCTGTTTTACTCGGCTTATCACCAAAATTTGGTGCGGTAATCAGTACCATTCCAACTGCATTACTTACAGGTGCATCTATTGTTGTATTTGGTTTAATTACCATTGCAGGTGCAAAAATTTGGATTCAAAATAAAGTTGATTTTGCACAAAACCATAATCTTATTATTGCTGCCGTGACCATTATTTTAGGTGCGGGTAATTTTGAATTACACTTTGGTAGTTTTAATTTAGGTGGTATTGGTACAGCAACTTTTGCTGCAATTGCACTCAATTTATTATTTAGCCTGAAAAAAGTTTAAAACTTTGGGCAGAGTTTTTATGCTCTGCCCTTATCCATTCTCTTAGACAATATAGTTTTTACTCAGCCCCCAATCTGCCAAAATACGGCGATACATGGTCGAAGACCGATCTGCTTCGAAATGTGCCTCCATAGTTAAATCTAAAGGTAATTCCTCAGGTTTTTGTGACTCGACAAACTCTTGGTCTTCAGCAAAAATTTGTGCATTAAAATCATAAACTGCCTGTAAATCTCCTGTGGTATCAAAATTACGCGTCAGTGGTACAAACAGACGGGTTTTATTGTGAGAAATTGGACAGCAGGCATTAAGTATTTTCAATACACCATCATTCGGAAAATGCACCGTCAATATTGCTGAAAATGGTGGATATACATCGAATACACGTTTCCATAAAAAATCTTTCGGTGCTAAATGCTGTAATCCATGCGGATAGTTACTGACATCACTCACATATTCAGTATGCAATCCATAACTTGTTTTTGTCGTTGAGTATTTAGGAACGATTGGATTTTCACGGGTCGCAAACGCGTTATGATGTACCCATGCAAAGTGCGCAACGTCAATAAACCCTTCAAGTTGTCGACCACTTGAACCTGAAATGTCTACAAATGGCGGTAAAATATTTTGATGTTCCTCGTGCTCCCACGTATCTAACTCAGGAAGCAATGCCACTTCAGGATTTCTATTTTGTAAACTTGTCCAAACCAACCCATATTTTAAAATGACAGGGAACTTTGTCAGTGAAAACCGATCTGAAATTTTAGCTAAATCAGGTTGTGCAGGAATTTGAGTACACTTGCCTTCCGAGTTATAGCGCAACCCATGATAGGGGCAAATAATTTCTTCACCTTCTACCCACCCCTTGGTCAAAGGCACACCACGATGTGGACAAATATCACGTACCAAGTGAATCTCTCCACTTTCTGTTTTATATGCTGCAATTTTTACGTCTAATAAAGTGACTTGTTTTGGCTGTGTTGAAAGCTCATCGATGGCTGCTATGGGATACCAATGTTGGGATAAAATCTCCCAATCTTTGTCTTCAAACTGGCTATAGCAAGGCTTATTTACTAAATTTATGACTGGGATTGCATTCATGTTATACCTCGTCTTTTATTTCCACTGCTATAAGTTAATTTCTAAAACTGCACTTTTGGCTCTTGAACAACATAAAGCAATGTACTGTTCATCTGCTTGTTTTTCTTCATCGGATTGAACGGTATCTTGATGGTCAACTTCACCACAGACCACCTGAGTTAAACATGCACCACACATGCCAATTTCACAGGAAATGGGTACATTTATGTTATTTTCGATAAGTACTGTTGCGATGGTTTTGTCGTTGGGCACATCAAATACTTCCCTAGTCGAGCTTAATCTGACTTGAAATCCATCATCTGAACTGACTGCAATATTTGTTTTTACAGGGGCAAAAGCTTCAAAGAATATTTTCTCATTTGACCATCCATGCTGTATCGATTTTTCAATACAGACATCCATAAATGCTTGTGGCCCACACAAATACATTTGGCTCTCTTTTTGAGGTTGTTTTAGCGCATTAGGAAATGTATTTCGAATGCCTTTTCCCTGTACTGTTTCAATAATTTCGATAGTTCCATACTGAAAGTCTCGCTTTAGTCTTTCTGAAAATGCCACTTGCTCAATCGTTTTTACATAATAAAAAAGTTTAAATTTCTTCTGTGACTGCTCTAAATATTCTGCCATCGTTAAAATAGGCGTAATACCTATGCCACCTGCAACTAAGCAATATTCATCTGATGGTGCCAATTGAAAATGATTGCGTGGTAATGAAATTGTTAGTTCATGTCCGACACGCAACGTATCGTGAATAAATTGAGAACCACCACGAGAGCTTTTATCTCTTTTTACACAAATCGTATAATGTTGTTCATCCGATGGACTACCGACCAAAGAATATTGACGGATCAACATTGGCGTTAAATAAACATCGATATGTGCACCCGCTTCCCAGCTTGGAAGAGTCACTTTATCTTTTGCCTTAAATACAACCTCAATATTGCCATCACCTTGAAGTGACATACTTTTGACAATAACCGTAATTTTTTCCATATTTACTGACTCTTTATCTGTGCCAACATACTTTGAGACGGAATGGTTAAATCAGAAAAAACTGATCAAAGCCTGCCTTTTTAAGACAACGGCGCAGCATAATTGAACTACGATCGGCAGGAATGTGTGCCTCAAGCTTTAGATCAAGCGGCAGTCGTTCAGGCTTTTGTGTTTCTACCATGAGGCGATCTTCTTCAAATATTTTTAGGTTGTAATCAATGACATCTTGTACTTTGTCATCTAAATCATAATTTTTCACAATCGGTGCAAATAGACGTGTTTTTCGTGCAGAAACAGGAGATGCAGCATTCATAATGACTTGTTTTGCACCCTGACGAAGGTGAATGGTTAAAGTTGCTGTAAATGGCAAGTGAAATTCGAAATGTCTTAAAATTTTAAAGTCATCTGCCTTCTTAAAGGTATCACTCGCAGGATAATCCCCAACTGTACTCCAATAATCTGCATTAAAACCCTGTGCTGTTTCTTGTGTGCTGTAATCAGGTACAAACTGATTTTCAGGGTCAGCAAATGTACCCGTATGTACCCATGCAAAATGGGCAACATCCAAAAATCCTTCTACTTGTCGTCCTGCAAATGCTTCTATATCTACAGGTGTGCATATGACTTGTTGTACATTTTCCTCATGCCAAAGTGGCAGATTCGGTACAGTTTCTTGCGTATCATGGGTTAAGCATGTCCACACTAGACCATATTGTTCTATAACAGGATAGGTATACAAATTTAGCTTATTGGGAATCGTTTGCTGTGGACTAGAAGGAATACGATTACACTTTCCACCTTCACCAAATCGCAAGCCATGATATGGACAAATTACACCTTCTCCATCATGAGAACCTAGCGTCAGTGGTACGCCACGATGTGGACAAACATCTCTTGCAACAATAATCTCTTCTTTAATCTTATAAATCACTAAATTTTCATCGAGAAGTGTCGCTTTTATAGGAACATCTTGAATATCTTCAATTCTTGCAACTGGATACCAATACTTTGCGAGTTTAAGCCAATCCTCTGTAGAAAATGTGCAATGTGAAGGCAGATCAATATTTAAGGGTTGTGTTTTTATGGCTGCATTCATCATTTTCATTCTTCGCGATTTGGCTAATTAAAATTATTATTATGTGAAGCCATCATTTCGTCTATTATAATGATTTGAATATCTCATTCTAATTTTTAGAACAGCTATGAATACACCATTTTCACGTTTTTCGACCTATTTTATGGCTGTGGCACGCACGGGAAATCTGCGCCAAGCGGCTGAACAGCTCTATATTTCAGTATCGGCAGTACATCGACAAATTGCACTGGCTGAAGAAGAACTCGGTGTAGAGCTTTTTGAAAGACTTACCAATGGTATGCGCCTGACACTTGCAGGTGAATTACTCTATGCAGATCTTTTAAAATGGAAAAAAGATTTTCAGGTAACACAAACCCGATTCGATGAAATTCAAGGTCTGACACGCGGAACGATTAATATTGCATGTATTGCAGCATTGGCAGATAGCTTTCTTATGGACTGTATGTCAAAAATGTCTGAGAAATATCCTTGGATCAATTTTAATATTCATGTCAATGAAAGTGATGTTGTGGCACATAAGATCATTCAAAATGAAATCGACTTTGGACTTATTTTTGAACCAAAACAACACCGTAACCTAGAAGTGATTTCTTTTATAGAAATTCCAATTGGGTTTGTGATGTCACCGCAGCATCCACTCGCACAAAACAAAGAAATATCTCTTTCAAATACACTCGATCAACGCCATATTACTGCGCATAAGCCACTGGTTATTCAAGAAAGAATTGAAGCCATTTATCAACATCATCAAATAAGTCCTGCACAGCATATTATGTGTAACGACATCGAAATGATTCGATCACTCTTAAAACAAAACTTAGGACTATCTATACTCAGTTACTTAGATGTCATGAACAGTGTTTTAAATAAAGAGCTTTGCTTTATTCCAATCAAAGACAGACACATTCACCCGTTAACACTTGCATTGTGTACCGCACCTAAACGACAAATTTCAAAAGCTGCTCAAGTCATGCTCAGTGAAATTACACAAACCATGCAAACTTTAAATATGCCATTTTAAATAAAATTCTGAATAGAGCTCATTTCATTTTTCAATGCTTTTATTGATAATTAAACTATAATCAGTCATCTAAAAATAAATGTTGAACAATAATGTATTACGGAATTTTGTTTCTTGTTATTTCAAATTGCTTCATGACACTTGCATGGTATGGTCACCTTAAATTTATGCATGATACTCCCTTGTGGAAAGCTATTTTATTTAGTTGGTGCATTGCTTTACTTGAATACAGCTTTATGATTCCTGCAACGCGACTGCTTTCTCAAACAAATTGGTCTTTAGGGCAAGTCAAAATTACGCAAGAGGTGATTACGCTTATTGTTTTTACACCGTTTATGATTTTTTTATTTAAACAACCTTTTAAATTAGATTATCTATGGGCGATGTGTTGTCTGCTTGGTTGCATTTATTTCGTATTTAGAAGCCAATAGTACTAACTCATTTACCTCACAGAAGAAGAAATCACTTAGGTATTTCTTCTTTTACTTTCAATCTGAACCAAAAATATAACGCTATATTATTCAAACTACTTTCTTGTTTTGCACTTCATGAATAAATACTTCTATTTTCTTTTATTTTAGATTATTCTAAATTAGTTTTATCTAAATAAAGATTTATGCAATGAGTTTAGAGCCTCAATACAACAATATTTTAAATGTATCTTCATTTTTACAAGCATTGAGTAACCCCAATAGATTAATGATTCTCTGCCTACTTATCCAAGAAGGAGAGCTCACCGTTGGTGCAATTAATGAAAAAGTTGATTTAAGTGCCTCAGCTTTATCACAACATTTAGCCAAAATGCGTGATGAGGAAATCGTTACATATAGACGAGAATCACAAACTTTATATTATCGAATCCATAATCCTGATGTCATAAAGCTTATGAGTACACTCAAAGATATTTTTTGCCCTGAAACAAAAGAGAAGTGATATGTCTATTATTGAAATATCTGCCACAGAAGCAAATCAAATGCGACTTAAAAAAGCATTGATTGTAGATATTCGTTCTCCACAAGAATATCTAAGAGAGCATATTACACATGCCATCAATATCCCTATTGAAGACTTAGGAAATAAAACACAACTACCTAAATCTGAAAACATTATTTTTTATTGCAAAGCAGGTAATCGAACCAAGACCAATATCCATATATTTGAAAAGACTTTTACCCAAGCATACCTACTAAAAGGCGGTATAGATGCTTGGAAAACAAATCACTTACCTACTACTCAAGACAAAACCCAACCTATAGATATTCAACGCCAAGTACAAATTACTACAGGCTTACTTATCCTTATAGGGCTTTTGCTCGGCTATACTATATCAACATGGTTTTTTCTTATTTCAACAGGAGTTGGTACTGGTTTAGTCTTTGCAGGTATTTCAGGATATTGTGGATTAGCAAAAGTACTCATGAAAGCACCATGGAATACAAAATACATCTCTATTAAAAACTAAAAAAGCAGCACATTGGCTACTTTTTTAGTTTTGGTCACAAGTTATGGTTTTAAATGTCGTGGTCTAAAACCAACAATTAATAATGTGAATGCATAGGCAACCACACCAACAAAACAAAGACCTAGAACTTCTGTAATACGCATCCACTGCGAGAGCTGCCCATTATAAAAGTGAATACCAATCGCTAAAGCAATTCCCATCACAATATTTGCAATCAGATATTGGACTGCAATTTTTTTCCAATGTGGTCCAAATCTGAAAACATCACGCTTATGTAAGAAGTAATATAATAAGCCTGCATTTACAAGTGCAGAAAATGATGATGAGATGCCTAAAGCCATATGTGGTGCATGCCAATCAATATACTTAAAGAACGTAATTAAAATAACATTCATTAGCGCATTGGCAGCTACAGCCACAAGTCCAATACGTACAGGAGTTTTCGTGTCTTGTTGTGCATAAAAACCAGGAGCAAATACTTTAATAAGCATAAATGCCAACACACCACCACTCATACACTGTAAAGCCAATGAGGTCATTCTTGTATCTTGAGGGGTGAATTCACCATGCTGAAAAAGTGCTTGAATAATTGGGGTCGACAACATAAATAATGCTAAGCTTGCAGGCACACCTACTAAAATAATAACGCGTGCAGCCCAATCAATCATACCTTTAAATTTTTCAACATCTTGTTCAGCATGTCTTGTGGAAAGTGAAGGTAAAATCACTGTCCCAATGGCAACACCTATCAGTCCTAATGGTAGTTCCGTCATACGCTCTGCACTATAAAGCCATGACACAGAACCATCTTGCATAAACGATGCCCATATGGTGTTTAGCAGTAAGTTAATTTGCGTTACAGATACGCCAAATAATGCAGGAAGCATCAAACGTAGAATCTTTTTTACACCTTCATGTTTAAAGTCTACTCTTGGTGGAATCAGTAGTTTTTTATGCCATAACTCCGGAATTTGTATCGCAAGCTGAATAATACCTGCGGCAATTACAGCCCATCCCAATGACATGATTGGCGTTTGCATATAAGGTGTAAGCCACCAAGCGCCTGCAATCATAATTGCATTGAGAAGTACGGGAGAAAATGAGGGACTAAAGAAAGAGCCATAGCTATTGAGAATACTACTTGCAAATGCCGTTAGTGACATAAACATTAAGTATGGAATAGTTAAGCGAAACATCTGTACTGCATCGACAAATTTATCGGGATGTTCATGAAAACCGGGAGCATATACATACACAATTGCAGGTGCAGCAAGCATCGCAATGAGTGTCAATGATGACATTAACAGTAACAAACAGCCAAAAACACGACTAATGAGTATTTGTACTTCAACATGTAGTTTTGTTTTATACTCAGTTAAAACAGGAATAAATGCTTGAGAGAATGCACCTTCTGCAAACAGTCGCCTGAAGAAATTCGGTATCCTAAATGCAACGACAAAGACATCAAACTCTTTGCCTGCTCCAAATACATTTAACAAAACCATATCACGTACTAACCCTAAAATACGTGACAGCATCGTCATTGCACTTACGACAAATGTCGACCGCCAAAGCGCCATTTTTTATACCTAAATTTAGTTTAATATGGCCATTTTAATTAAAATGGATGGATTTTTTCATTAAAAGATCAATTATTATCATGAATCAGCATTTAATAATGCTCTAAAACGTAACCAGTTAAAATATGGCCCCGGATCAGTTTTACGCACAGGTGCAATATCTGAATGTCCTGCAATATGCTGTTGTATTTTCGGATATGCTTGCTTTAGACAATGAACTACACTTACAAGTGATGTATATTGAGCCTCCTCAAAAGGCAAATCATCGCTTCCTTCAAGTTCAATACCTATCGAATAATCATTGCATTCAGGCAGCCCTAAATAAGTAGAACGCCCTGCATGCCATGCACGGTCTTGGAAATTAACAAATTGTATTACCTCACCCGTACGTAAAATAAGTAAGTGGGCAGAAACTTCCATCCCTTTTATAGTCTGAAAATATGGGTTTGCATCCCAATCTAATTTGTTCTGAAAAAACTGCTGAATGTACCCTTGCCCAAATTGGGAGGGAGGTAAGCTGATATTATGAATTACAATAAGTTGAATTTCACTTTCTTCAGGACGTTGGTTAAAGTTCGGAGATGGTATTTGACACACTCCTTGTAAAACACCATTTTCTATATAAAAAGGCTGTGTTTTTTCTTGCATTTATCGCCTCAATTCAATGCATTTTTCAAAAGAAAAGCAGAATACCATTTTCAGGGTATCACGATGGAAAAACTTACATTTAGATGTAATTTTTTATATCAAACTAAATTTAACTTTTACTTAATTATAGACACGGTATGATATCTAGTATCTTGTCTTACCCATTGCTCAATTTATAAATTATGAGTCAATACTCCCCATTTAAAGGAAATCATGGGATGAAACGCATTATAAATGCTTTTCATTACTCAATTTCAGGCTTTCAATCAGCTTTTCAAAATGAGGCTGCATTTCGGCAAATTGTATACCTTAACCTAATACTACTCCCCATAAGTTTTTGGGTGGAAGCATCTAGATCAGAACATATTTTACTTATTGTTGTTGGTCTCATTGCCATTATTGTCGAGTTATTTAACTCAGCAATCGAAGCTGTTGTAGATCGTATTTCACTTGAAAGACATCCTCTTGCAAAAATTGCAAAAGATATGGGCAGTGCTGCTCAATTTGTTGCCCTGACTATTATTTTTATAACATGGATTACCATACTATTCTTCTAATCATTTGCAATGCAAACCCCTTAAAAACATAAGGAATATTCAATCACAATATATTAAAACAAATTATATTATTATAATTAAATAATTTATTTGATTGATTATGGAAATATCTCAACTAACTCGTAGAGTTAAACAAATACGCTACTCAGGTATATTCATTGCCATAGTACTTATTTCACTCATACTCTTAAATTTTAAAACCAATGGGTTTAATCGAGCCACGATGAAAGATAATGGTGAATGGTACTGGTGTGGAGCCTTTTACTTTTTAATGTCGACACATTATTTAAAATATCTTAAGGGAAAATATCCTAGTACGAATATATTAAGCAGACCTATAGAAAATGGCATAACCTTATCCATAGTCTTTGCTGTACTTATGCTTGTAAGTATTTGGATAAAGAAACCTTTTTAATATTTCAATATCTATACCAAATAAAAAAGCCGATATATAAATATCGGCTTTTTCTTAATTATTACAATTTCTTGTAATAATTATTTTTCAGCAACTTGCTGAATTGTATCGATTAAACGGTTAGAGAAGCCCCACTCGTTGTCGTACCAACTTGTTACTTTTAGGAATTTGTCACCAATTACATTGGTTAAGCCAGCATCAAAAATTGAAGATGCAGGGTTTTTAATAATATCTGAAGATACGATTTCATCTTCTGTGTATGCCAATACACCTTTCATTTCATTTTCAGCAGCTTTTTTCACAGCAGCTTTTACTTGCTCAATAGTTACTGTTTCTTTTAAGTTTACAGTTAAGTCAACCATTGAACCTGTAATTACTGGTACACGTACTGCACCACCATCTAATTTTCCTTTTAGCTCAGGAATAACTAGACCAATTGCTTTCGCTGCACCTGTAGATGTCGGCACAATGTTCTGTGCTGCACAACGTGCACGGCGCATATCTTTGTGTGGAGAATCTTGTAAGTTTTGATCTTGTGTATAAGCATGGATTGTTGTCATGAAGCCATCAACAATACCGAAGTTATCATTAATTACTTTTGCCAAAGGTGCTAGGCAGTTTGTTGTACAAGATGCATTTGAAACAATGTTATGTTTCTCTTTGTCATATAAGTCGTTATTTACGCCTTGAACAATTGTTAAGTCAACTTCACTTGCTGGTGCAGAAATAACAACTTTACGTGCGCCTGCTTTTAAGTGTTTAGATGCAGCAGGACCACTTACAAACACACCCGTAGATTCTAAAACAACATCAATATTTAATTCTTTCCAAGGTAAGTTCTCAGGGTCTCTTTCTTGGTAAACTGCAATTTTTTTATCGCCAATGTATAGCGCGTTTTCTTCTACTTTAACTTCTTCAGGAAAGTTGCCAAATGCCGTATCATACTTTAATAGGTGTGCAAGTTGTTTTACCGATCCTAGATCGTTAATTGCAACAATGTTAATTTCGCTTTGTTTTGCTTGAAGTGCACGAACAAAGCTACGACCAATACGACCAAATCCATTAATAGCAACATTAATCATTTTATATTCACCTTTGAAATTAAAATTTCCATCTTCTTTAAAATTGTATCAGCTATGAGACTGAGCTTTTGATGTTAACCAATCAACTGCTGTTTTTTCTAGTCCCCAAGAGGCCCATGGTGACTCCCCTTCTTTAATAGCAGTCACGAATACTTTATCGTCAAAATCGAGTTTTAAATAGTTTTTAATGTAGTCTCGAACTTTTTTGGCATCAGGATAAAGTGTATTCACCACCCAAAAATTATGTAAGATTTTTTGGCAATTTCCTTTAGAAACGGTATGAATTGCGTCTTCCACACGCCCATAGTTCGCTTCATCTGTTTCAAATATAATCGCAAAATATGACATTCCCGACTCCATTAAACTATTTAAAATAGCGCAAGATTAAGTCAATAAAACAGACTCTACACTTTCTCTATACGATGAAAATACACCTTAGGGATTATCTACCCTAAAGGACATACTACATTAGTATAGAAAAACCTTTTCTTTGCGTTCACTCCATGATTAATAAAAAGCATCACTTTAAGATAACATGAGTTCTCTTAGAAAAAGACGCTTTTACTTTATGATTCCGTAAAAATTTAGTGCTTAATCCGTATATCTATTGCAAATTAAAAATAAGTAATACATATCACAAGATATCGACTTTGACTTCTCTATCTCCCTGAATTGACTAAATTCTTATGTCCCTCACCTTCAAAACTAGCACATTAAGTTAATCTTTATCAATCACTTAAAAAAATAAATTTGTCTGATATTATTTCAAAATAATTCATAAAGTATACGCACTACAATTTCTTTAAATATAGCTATAAATTCTTGAATTAGAGTTTTAAAAACCTCTTAGCATAATTTCTACAATACAGCTTACAGCTCTTAATTTTTAAATCGATAAAGAATGTATATCAACCATATCAATACTATATTTAATACAACTCATCTCATAAAATATCGTGATAAAAAACCACCATAAAATTTTAAAATTCAAATATATATAAAAATCCACTATATCCAAAAACAAGTGATATAAGTTGCTTTTATTTTTAGTCATAAATTTTAAAAAACTTGTAGAATCTATGCAGAGAGTTAAAGTTTAAAACTATCACTAATCTCAATTTAAAATAGTTCAACTTTATCTATACTCAACTCATAATTTAAACACTAGGAACAAATGAATGAATATAAATGGACTATGTAAAACACTTGGCTTGTGCTTTTCAAGCATTTTAGTCGTTACTGGATGCAGTACGCTTTATCCAAAACATGAAAAAACGAAGGAAATCGTTCCTATTTATGCAGTATCGGCACAAGGTATAGGAGAAAAAATAGGTACGGTAAGCTTAGAAGATACAGCTAAAGGATTAAAAATTCAGACTAACCTCAGCAATATTCCATCAGGCCCCCATGGCTTCCATATACATGAATATGGCTCATGTGAGCCTGTAGGTAAAAATGGGCAAATAGCTGCAGCACTTGCAGCAGGTGGTCATTTTAATCCAAATCATGCAGAACATCATGGAACCCCCCTTACGGGTCATCTAGGCGATTTACCTTTACTAACTGCAAATAACGATGGTCATGTTCAAGAAACAAGTATTGCACCGCGCCTAAAGCTTGCAAACATTAAAGGGCATGCAATGGTTATTCACAGTGGTGGAGATAACTATTCTGATACACCTAAGCCACTTGGCGGTGGTGGTAGCCGTATCGCATGTGGTGTTATCTAAATCTATATTAAAAAACCACTCTCTATATATAAGAGAGTGGTTTAATCTAACAAGTGCTGTATGGAGATTGATAATGAATCTATTAAGATCTATGACAAGAAAGACCTTAATTACTCACCATTCCACTTCTTACCAGCCTAATGCTTCTTGCTGCTTCTGAATCAGTGTTTGAATTCCTTTTTCTGCAAGTTCTAACATGCTATCTGATTGTGCACGTGTAAATGGCTTATCTTCCGCAGTACCCTGAATTTCAATAAACTCGCCTGCTTGTGTCATTACAACATTTAAGTCTGTTTGGCAGTTCGAGTCTTCTTCATAGCAAAGATCAAGCAGAGCTTCATCTTGATAAATACCTACAGAAATCGCAGCGATTAAACCTTTAAGCGGATCTTGCTTAATTTTTTTCTTTTCAAGCAAAACGCTAATTGCATCTACAAGTGCAATTGCAGCACCTGTAATTGAAGCTGTACGTGTTCCACCATCTGCTTGAATCACATCACAGTCAATCGTAATCGTATTTTCACCAAGTTTCTTTAAGTCAACCATTGCACGTAAACTACGTCCAATCAAACGCTGAATTTCTTGCGTACGACCACTTTGTTTCCCACGAGCAGCTTCTCGGTCTGAACGTGTATGTGTCGATCTTGGTAACATACCGTATTCTGCGGTTACCCAACCTTGACCTTGACCTTTTAAAAATCTTGGGACGTTATGGTCGATACTTGCTGTACAAAGTACTTTGGTATGACCAAATTCAATGAGAACAGAACCCTCTGCGTAACGCGTGTAGTTTCTAGTAATTTTTACGTCACGAAGCTGATCTACGGCTCTTTGGTCTATACGCATTTTTTTTCCTTCAATCTAACTAAAAGTAAATGAATGAAATAATTGTAACAGATTCTATTTTATTTTTTAGTAATTCAGCCATAGATATATTACAAATCATAACCACATATAAAAATAGCAGTCATTTATATGACTGCCATTTACTAAAGCATTATCTGTATTAGAAATGGTAACCTAAAGCAAGGTAGTATCCCCAACCTGTACTTGTTTGTGTGAAGTCACCACTACCCCAGTTATTTGTTGCACCATCTTTAAACTGACCACCATTATGGAAATAACGTGCGCCTGCATATGCACCAAACTGTTTCTGTTGATACGAGAAAATATGCGTAGATACAAAAGCTTCATTTGTGCGCGTATTACCACCTGTTTTATCAGCAAGTTTTGACCCAAAGTCATAGTTTGAGAAAGTGAAGTAGTTTAAAGATGCACCATTTTGGAAAGAATATAAAGGATAGAAGAACTGTACCTGTAAGCGTCCACCATCCGATGTATAAGCATTTGCAGCACCATAGTTTTCCCATTGCTGTTTTGCATATACATTCACACTCATACCTAGTTTAGTATGTGTATCAATTGATGTCCCTAAACCATAATATAATGTGTTTTGGCGTGTTAATACTGTATTCCCAGCATCTAAAATCCAATCCGTTGCAACAAACCAATCTTTAAAAGGTCCAACTGAGAGGTCTTTTCCTGTTAAGCGATTTAAAGAAACTTTTGGCTCATGTTCCATAAAGAGTTTAGAACTTCTACTATCCCAAACACCTGAAATATTACGATTTCCATCAAAAAACTTAGGTGCATCAAAGTAACCATACCAGTCTATTGGGCCAGTTTGCCCTGAATATTCAAGCTCTAAATAAGCATTCTTTACAGGCTTTGGGCTAAACATAACATTATTGCTGTAGATACCCCATAACGTTGTATTCATCGCAGCATTCGTTTGTTGAACGGCACAAACCGTTGCTGTTGCAGCAAAAAAATAGCTCAATAGTTTGTTAGACATGATTTCACGTGCTCCTAAGTCACGACATATACAATTTTGACCAAAATGGCAAAAATAGAATTAAAGGAGTTTTATAAGCAATGAATATGCCCACTTACATATACATTGCAACAAAAATCATCAAATAATCATATTGATGTTAAAACTAACCCATTATTTTATTTCATTTATATTAAAAAATGTTATTTTTCATGTCAAAATAGTGTTTAATTTAAACATTTATTCATTTATTTTCTATATCTCTTCATGTCATGCCATAGCATTTTCTTGGCATATTGCTTGCTTTACACCTTCTATTATCCTGAAAGGCACTTTGAATGAAAAAGTTACTGACCTTCTTTATTAGCTTAATCATAAGCACCGTGACATTTGCTCAAAGCAAAATTGATACCACATCACGTATTGCTATTGTGTGTGCATTCCAACCTGAAATTCCTGAATTACGCGCTGCTCTAAAAGATGCACAACTGCATACCATCAACCGAACTGAATTTTATACAGGAAAAATTGGTGATAAAGAGGTCGTATTATTTTTATCTGGAATGTCTATGGTCAATGCTGCCATGACTACCCAAATGGCTCTAGATCACTTCAATATTAAAAATATTATCTTTTCAGGTGTTGCAGGTGGAATTAATCAAAATTTAAATATTGGTGATATTTCAGTACCTGACCAATGGGGACAATATTTAGAATCAATCATGGCTCGTCAGACCAATGGAAAGTTTGTTGCACCAGCTTTCTTAAAAACACCTTATCCAAACTTTGGCATGATGTTTCCACAAGATGTACAAATTGCAAATGGTAATCAGGCACCTGAAGAAAAATTTTGGTTTAAAGTTGATCCAAATTTAATGGCTCAAGCAAAAGAAATTCTTGCTAAACCTAATTTAGATCGTTGTACAGCAGATAACCACTGCCTTAGCCACACACCTAAAGTTGCTTTTGGTGGTAATGGTGTTTCTGGACAATCATTTATGGACAATGCCGACTTACGTCAATTTGTTTTTAATACTTTCCATGCAAATGTTGTCGATATGGAGTCTGCTGCTATCGGTCACGTTGCTTATGTCAACAATACGCCATTTATTGTTTTCCGTGCCTTATCTGACCTTGCTGGCGGTGGTGCTGGTGAGAATGAAGAAAGTACATTCATTCAACTCGCAGCCAAAAACTCATCTCAGCTAGTTATTCAGTACGTAAAAGCTCTGAAATAAACTGATCATTGTTTGGAAATTTATTATGAAAAAGTTCATTCAACCAACACTTATCGCCGTTACATCGATCATGGCAACACATGTCACTTATGCAAATACTGTGGTTGCTCCCGTTGTAATCCAAGGTGCTTTAGACATTGAAACAGACCATATGATTGGTCAACTCAAAGATGTAAAAGAAAAAACTTACGGCGCTTGGAAGTTTTGGGAAGGAACATACCAAGGTTACCCTATTGTTATTTCTCGCACACTTATGGGCATGACAGATGCGGCAGCTGCAACAACTTTAGCCATTGAACATTATCATCCTGCAGCAATTATTAACCAAGGTACTGCTGGCGGTCATGATCCAAAGCTCAATGTATTTGATATCGTTTTAGGTAAAACTTCTGAAAATATTGGTGCATTTATTACACCAAATAAAGCACTTGGTGAAGGTTCAAATACATTAACATGGAATAAATCATTTAATGTACTGCCTAAAAACAACAGTGCCGAAGAAGAAAGTCGTCGCCTACGTTTCGAAGCAGACCCTAAGCTATTGGTTGCAGCAAATGCAATTAAATCAAGCTATAAACAAGGCAATGTCGTAGAAGGTGTCATTGGTTCAGCAGATGTATGGAACAATGAATTAGACCGTATTAAATATTTCCACGACAACTATCAAACATCTGTAGAAGAAATGGAAACTGCTTCAGCCGCACAAATTGCATCTCTATATCACGTTCCATTTATTGGTATTCGTGTTCTATCTAATAATTTAACAAATAATGGCAGCTATAACCCAAATACAGGGGTTGCTTGTCAAAAATATGCTTTAGATGTTGCATTAAATTATTTAAAATCAAATAATTAATTAATAAAACCTAACCCTGAAAAATGGGTTAGGTTTTTTAATTTTCAAATTTTTAAAAGTTTATCTCATAAAACTTGGATAAAAATAGCACTATTTTTTATTCTATGTTTAAATTGTTTTTTACATTATGAGATGGAACCTATAATGTCTATACGTGCCGAGCGAAAAATACAAAGTAGGCAAGCTATTATCGAAAAAGTCCTTTTACTCAGTTATAACGGACAGCCTTTCCATTGTATGAGCTTACGTGAACTCGCACGTGAAGTTGGCATTGTACCTAGTGCACTCTACCGTCATTTTGCAAACAAAGATGTTCTTGCACAAGCTGCTATAGACCAAGTGACAGTCTTCATTAAAAGTGCACTATTTCAATCGCGCGCACGATTTTCAACACATAGTGATGAAACAACAGAAGTTCGTTTAGAAACATTATTTCAATTTGTTGAACAGCATTCAACGTATTGGCATTTCTTTATTTCAGAGCGTTGGGGAAACTACCCAATACTCGAGAAAATGATTTATCAAGATATTTTCGATTTAACGCGAGATTTAGTCAGCGACTTAAAAAAATTAGAAAAATACCAAAATATTACACCCGATGAGCTATATATGTTTGCAGAGCTTCTTTTAGAAATGTGCCTTGTATGGTCTAAAGACTGGATTAATCTATGTAAAAATAACACTCAAGAAAGTGATAAAAAAATATTTCTTAAAAACTGCCTCAACCGCGTACTTTTCATGCAACGAACCATATATTTATAAAAAAAGGCATCATAAGATGCCTTTTTATTTTTAGTATTTATTTCTTCTTCAATTTACTTTCTTTTTCTACCAAGTAACTCAGTACTTTTGTTACACGCCCATCTTCACCCTGAATCATATATTTACCGTCTACAATAATCGCTGGCACACCTGCAAGTTGATACTGTTGTGCAAGTTTATTTGATTCAGCAACTTTAGAGCTTACAGCAAATGAGTTATAAGCATTATTAAACTTGCTTTCAGGTACACCATATTTTGTAAAGAACTTAGCAGCCGATGCTTGGTCAAAGATTTGTTGATTATCAACCTGAATTGCATCAAATAAAGCCAAATGTGTCGTCTGACGCACACCTAACATTTCAGATGCCCAGTAAGTACGTGCACCTGACTCCCATACAGGATTCATTGCAGCAGGCATACGCACAAAAGTTACATCTTTTGGCATTTGTTTTAACCAAGCTTGCATATGTGGTTCAAGTTTAAAACAGTGTGGACAGCCATACCAAAAGAACTCTCGTACTTCTACCTTATTCCCTGTTACAGGTGTTGGGTTTTTGAGTACTGTGTAATCTTTCCCCTCAACAAATTGATCTGCCATTGCGTTAACAGAAAAAGCCATTACCATCGCAGCCAAACCACCTAAAATAAACTTCTTCATTTTTCAGTCTTTCCTTTTATCAACTTTTAAGCTATGCAATAGAGTAACGTTTAATTTCAAAAGATTCATGCAAAAAACGTCTTGTTTCTGTGAAGTTTTTTACGTGGGTAATCGCTTTTTTTACAATAAACGCTACACTAGATGAAATAAAAGGGTTTTATAATTTTAGGAAGAGCACATGACTCAATTAAATGTTGATCCACAAGAAATTGCAAAATTTGAAGCACTTGCAGAAAAATGGTGGGACAAAACATCTGAATTTCGTCCATTACATGAAATTAACCCTCTACGTTTAAATTGGATTGATGAATATTCAGAAGGCATTGAAGGGAAAAAAATTATTGATGTAGGCTGTGGCGGCGGTATTCTAGCTGAAAGTATGGCTCGTCGTGGTGCATCTGTTTTAGGTATAGATATGGGTGAAGCACCGCTCAACGTTGCACGTCTGCATGCCGAAAAACATAATGTAAAAAATATTGAATATAAACAAGTTCCTGTTGAACAACTTGCAGAAGAGCAAGCAGGAAAATACGATATTGTGACATGTATGGAAATGCTAGAACATGTCCCAAATCCTGCATCTATTATTCAAGCATGCCAAAAACTAGTTAAACCGGGCGGTCATGTTTTTTTCTCAACGATTAACCGCAATCCCAAATCATACCTATTTGCTATTATTGGTGCGGAATATGTGCTTCGCCTACTTCCAAAAGGCACACATGACTATCATAAATTTATTCGTCCATCTGAACTTGCCTATGACATCCGTGCAGCAAATCTAGAACTCAAAAATATGATTGGCTTGCACTATAACCCACTTACCAAACACTACTGGTTAGCACCAAATATCGATGTGAACTACATGGTTCATACACAAGATAAAGGTGAAGTATGAAAAAAGCCGTTTTATTTGATTTAGATGGCACATTGGCAGATACAGCTGCAGACTTCATTCGTATTATTCAAAATATCTGCCGTGAAGTTGGGCATCCTGTTGTTTCAGCAGATGCCATACGTGCACAAGTTTCTGAAGGTGCACGTGCGATGGTTCAGTTGGTATATCCAGAACTGTCTCAAGACAATCCAACATTCCTAAAATATCGTCAGCAATTTTTAGATATTTATGAACAACACGTGGTTGTAGATACAAACCTGTTTGAAGGAATGTACCCTCTTTTAGAGATGCTAGAAACAGCCAATATTCCTTGGGGTATTGTGACGAACAAACCACGCTACCTGACAGAGAAACTGCTCAGTGAACTCAAGCTAGATCAACGTTGTGCTGTCTTAGTCTGCCCTGAAGATGTCAAAAAAACGAAACCAGATCCAGAACCAATGTTTCTTGCTGCAAACATACTTAATATTTCTCCAACAGATATTATTTACGTTGGCGATCATCCTAGAGATATTGATGCAGGACGCCATGCCAATATGCTTACCATCTTGGCAGCATATGGCTATTTACCGCCGAATATGAAAGATGATCTTAAGGCATGGCATGCAGATGTAATTGTACAAAATGTTGAACAATTACATACAGAAATTGCTAAGCAAATCAGCTAAAAATCACTTAAAAATATAGAAGTGAATGGAGGCCTCGCAATGAAATATTCAGAATATCAACCTAGACCTGACTTACTCAAAAATAAGGTAATTCTTATTACAGGTGCGGGTGATGGTATTGGACGCACGGCTGCACTCAGTTATGCTTTACATGGTGCAACTGTTGTTCTACATGGACGTACAATCAACAAGCTCGAAGTCATCTATGATGAAATAGAAGGTTTAGGTGCACCACAACCTGCTATTTTACCATTGCAGCTCTCAAGTGCATCTACACGAGACTATGAACTTCTTGCAGATACCCTTACCTCTCAATTTGGCCGTTTAGATGGTATTTTGCATAATGCAGGCATACTTGGTGAACGCTTACCATTATCTGACTATCCAACAGATATATGGGATGAGGTCATGGCTGTAAACTTACGAGCACCGTTTGCAATGACTCAAGCTTTACTCCCACTTTTAGAAAAGTCAGAAGCCGCTTCTGTTATATTTGCGAGCTCAGGTGTTGGGCGTGAGGCACGTGCACTGTGGGGAGCTTATTCCGTTTCCAAATTTGGTGTTGAAGCAATGTGCCAAATTTTTGCAAAAGAAAATACATATCCTCAACTACGCTTTAACTGCATCAACCCCGGTGCAACACGCACAGCAATGCGAGCAAAAGCCTTTCCTAATGAAGATCCTCTTACGCTTCCAACCTCAGAAATGCTCATGCCTGCTTACCTATATTTAATGGGCGAAGACAGTAAACACCTCAATGGTGAAAGTATTAATGCACAGGATTAATGCACTAAAATAAAGGAAAGGAGCTTCATCTCTCCTTTCCTTCAAGTTACTATTCTTTCTTTTATTTAACCTTTTCAAATCTTGTTATGATCTTCACACTTTCTCTGCATTTTTTAGATACAGTAAGCAAAAATTCAAATATGAAAGCTCACTATTTCCGTAAAGGTGCAACATGAAAAAGTTATGTTATATCTTGGCATTTGCATCAGATTTATTGCTGGTCACTCCCTTATATGCACAACCTCATCATATGGGTGGCATGAATGGCAATCCTATGGGGCATATGTCTCAAGGCAATAGTTTCTCAGGGTTTAATAATCATATTCATCAAGATGCTTTTCAAGATATACAAGAAATACGTAGAACACGTGAGGAACAAGGTTTTGAACGTTTAAAGCGCTTAAAATGGCAAGAAGGTTATACAATGCCACAGCATTACCGTAGTGATCGCTATAAAGTAAACTATAACCAATATAATTTGCCACGACCTGAACGAGATCAACAATGGTATCGTATCAACAATGACTTTTTACTTATTGATGCAACCAACTCAATTATTAGCGTGCAATAAAAAAGCGCCGAAGCGCTTTTTTACATAATATTAATGCCCTGCTGACCTACAGGTGTCACTTTAAAGATTTCAACTTCAAAGCTAATATTCTTTCCAGCCAAGGGATGGTTAAAGTCAATCTCGGTTATATCATCATCTACCGCTTTGACCACGCCAAATAGGCTTGATTTTGCTTTATCTTCAAACTCTATAAGATGCCCAATCGTTGGTCTTTCTTCAAACTTCACTGTATCAAATGTTTGTACATTTTCAGGATTCCAAGGTCCAAAAGCATCCTCTGGTGGCAAATGTACTGTACGGCGATCACCCGCACGTAGCCCATATAGTGCTTTCTCAAACCCCGGCAATAAATTTCCATCACCGATTGTTAGCTCAACAGGTTCATCATGTTGGCGTGTATTGTCAATTTCCACACCATTTTCTAAAGCTACTGAAAAATGTAACTCGACATGCGCACCTGCTTTTATTCTCGTTTCTTCATTTGGTGAAATAATATTAGCCATTCACTTTATCCAGTTGCTGCTTTCTTTTTTTCTCAAGAAAAAACGTATCAATTAAAAGTAAAATTGTACCCAATGTAATAGCACTATCAGCAATATTAAATGCAGGAAAGTTATATTGACCATAATAAACATGAATAAAATCTACCACATAACCTAAAGTCATACGGTCGATTAAGTTACCTATTGCACCACCTAAAATAAGTGCCAATGCAGCAGGTAAAACTTTTTGTCCTTTTGGCATACGCATAAGCCAAAAAACAAATATTAAAGATACTATTCCAGCAAGTCCAATAAATACATAACGCTGCCAACCACCTGCACCCGACAAAAAGCTGAACGCAGCACCATAGTTATGTAAAAGCGTCCAATTTAAAAAAGGAACAACATGCTGTGGGTCGGCATATTCGAGAGATGTACTCGCAATATGCTTCGTCCACTGATCAATGATAATGGCTAAGGCAGAAAGCCCTAACCACAATACATTTCCTACATGAAATTTTAAGCCTTTTCCATGTTGTTGATTAGGCATATTTTCTCTCTTCACCTGCACCATCAACATTGATGATACAACGAGAACATAAACCTGGATGTTCTGAATGTGTATTTACATCTGGTAATACATGCCAGCAGCGAACACACTTTTCACCTTCAGCTGCAAGAATCTCTACACGTAACCCTTCAACTTCAGTTTCCTTGCCTTCTTCAGCAAAAGCATTAACCTCTACTTGAGAAGTAATCAGGACAAAACGAAGCTCATTTTCTAAAGATTTTAGTAGTTTCTCTAATTCAGGTGTTGCCCAAATTTTCACTTTAGCAGATAAGTTACCACCAACGACTTTTTCGTTACGTGCGAACTCGATCTGTTTATTCACAGCAGCTTTTACTTGAATCAATTGTTGCCACGCTTGTTCAGAAATTTCATTTTCTGCGACTTGAGGTAGGTCATACCATGTTTGCGTAAACACATATTTTTCAGATTGCTCAGGAATAAGTGGCCATGCTTCTTGTGCAGTAAAGCTTAAGATTGGGCTCATCCAACGAACAAATGCTTGCACAATATGGTAAAGCGCTGTTTGTGCAGAATGGCGTGCTTGTGAGTCTGCCTTTGTCGTATATTGACGATCTTTGATGATATCTAAGTAGAAACCACCCAAATCATTAATACAGAAACTTGTGAGTGCCGTACATACAGTATGAAAATTCATTTCGTTATATGCATCAACAATCGTTTTTTGAACGTCATTGGCACGTTGTAAGATATATTGATCTAAAGCAATTAATTGATCTACAGGAAGTAAATCTTTGCTCGGTTCAAAACCTTTTAAATTTGCCAATAAGAAACGTAATGTATTACGAATACGACGATAACTATCACTTACACGACTAAAGATTTCTTTAGACGCTGCAATTTCATAACGATAATCACTCGATGCAACATATAAACGTAAGCCATCTGCACCTAATTGCTTTGTAATTTCCTCTAAAGGAATATAGTTCCCTAAAGATTTAGAAAGCTTGCGACCTTTTTCGTCAACAGTGAAACCATGTGTTAATAGTGTTTTATACGGTGCACGATTATGAATTGCCATAGATGTCAGCAATGAAGATTGGAACCAGCCACGATGTTGGTCAGAACCTTCTAAATACAAATCGGCAGGACTATGTAACTCTTCACGCTGATCTAATACTGCATAATGTGTCGTACCAGAATCAAACCATACATCTAACGTGTCACGTACAGGGTTATATTCTTTTGCTTCTTCTGCACTTAAGAACGCATCTGTATCACGGGTAAACCATGCATCAATGCCTTCTTTCTCAATAAGTTGAGCAACTTCTTCAATAATTTCAGGTGTGCGTGGGTGTAGCTCATTGGTATCTTTATGAACAAAGAATGGAATTGGTACACCCCATGTTCTTTGACGTGAAATACACCAATCAGGGCGACCTTCTATCATCGATTCAATACGGCTTTGTCCCCAATTTGGTACAAACTTAATATCGTTTTCGATAGATTTTAATGCACCTTCACGTAAGCCATTCTGATCCATATTAATGAACCATTGTGGTGTTGCACGGAAAATAATTGGTGTTTTATGGCGCCAGCAATGTGGATAGCTATGTTGAATCGTTTCATGTGCCCACAAACGACCTGCTTCACGTAAAGCATCAATAATTTTAGGAACAGCTTTATAAATATGCTCGCCTACAAATACCGACGCAGCAGGTAAATAAACACCATTGCCACCTACAGGGTTTTCTACAGGCAGATTATTTTGTAAACCAACTTTATAGTCATCTACACCATGCGCAGGTGCGGTATGTACAGCACCTGTACCACTTGTTGCAACAACATGCTCACCTAAAATTACAGGAACTTGTCTTTCAACAATTAGTGGGTGTTGTAGTTGAAGCTGATCTAATTTCTCACCGACAAAATTTACAATAACTTTTGGATTTTGAAGCTTATAACGCTCATAAGCAGACTGAGCCAAATCTTTTGCAAAGATTATATTTTGCTTACCTGTATCAGTGTCAATTTCAATCAATTGATATTCAATTTCAGCATGTACAGCTACAGCTTGGTTAGCAGGAATAGTCCATGGTGTTGTAGTCCAAATGACCATATCCGTTGCTGTAGTAACTTCTACACCTAAACGCTTTGAAAGGTCATTTAAGTCTACAACTGCAAAACCAACATCTATCGCTTCTGATTTCTTATCTTCATATTCAACTTCAGCTTCAGCCAATGCCGAACCACAGTCTAAACACCAGTTCACAGGTTTTAGACCCGGTTGAATATGACCATTCTTTTGAATTTTTCCAAGTGCACGAACAATATCTGCTTCTTGCTTGAAGTTCATAGTTAGGTAAGGGTTATCCCAGTCACCTAAAATACCAAGACGCTTAAAATCTTGACGTTGTAAATCTACTTGCTTTAATGCATATTCACGGCAAAGTTTACGGAATGTTGTTGCATCTACTTTTTGCCCAACTTTTCCAACTTTTTCTTCAACTTTTAATTCAATAGGTAAACCGTGGCAGTCCCAACCCGGAACATACGGTGCATCAAAACCATCTAAAGTACGACTTTTAATAATAATATCTTTAAGTACTTTATTTACCACATGACCTAAGTGAATTTGTCCATTTGCATATGGAGGGCCATCGTGCAAAATGTATTTCTTTTTGCCAATACGCGAGTCACGAATTCGCTGATAAATGTTGTCGGCATACCACTCTTCCAACCATTTCACCTCACGTACTGCTAAGTTTGCTTTCATTGCAAACTCAGTACCCGGCAAGTTCAATGTGGCTTTATAATCCACTACATTTTCAGGATTTTGCTTATCGCTCATGCAAGTTACTTCCAGTTTTCAGAGTTTTCTATGACTCGTTGTACTTTAAAATTCAAATTAATAAGGAAATGTGCTGTTTTGCTTACGAAACTCGTTTAGCTGAACAACATCATCTTGTATTCCTACCTTTAATGCTTCAAGTGAAGCATAATTTTTCTCACCGTGTAAGTAATTTAAAAAAGTTACACGCATAAGTAAACCATACAGATTAGCAGAAACTTCAGGAAAGTGAACTTCTAAACGCCACTCTGGGACATCTTGTTTTACGGCAGGGCGCGTGCCTACATGTCCCGCACCAAAAAGACTATCTGACTGATATCCTGCAATACCTATTAAATCTGATTGTTGTTTAACTATTTCTCTTAAATTATGGGTTTCACAAACAACATCTACACCATAAATCCCATTTAAACAGGGCTTATGACGCTTTAAAGCAATATTCACAGTAGGGAAATTTAATGTACGACCAAGTTTATCGCCATGCTGTACGCGACCAATAATACTATAAGGGCGACCTAACAGTTGGTTTGCCAACGCTAAGTTACCTTCTTGCAGTACTTGCCGAAGGCGAGTTGAACTCACTCTCTTCCCTTCAAATGTCACAGTCTTTAAATTATGTACTTCAAAACCATAAGATTTTAAGAATTCACTGTTCCCTTGGCGGTCTCTTCCAAAATGGAAATCATCACCTAATATCAAGCTTTTCGCATTGAGAGTATTTTTTAATAGTAAGGCAAAATCTTCTGCACTTTGATTTCTAAAACGATGATCAAATTTTGCAATGGCAATGTAATCGATACCAAGCTCTTTTAAATATTCAACTTTTTCTCTCAGAGATGAAATTCTTGGTGGTGCTTCACTGCCTTTAAAAAACTCAAGGGGTTGAGGCTCAAAAATAATAACGAGTGTTTTTAATTCTTCTTGTTGTGCAACTTCTTTGAGCTTTTTAATCATCGCCTGATGCCCTAAGTGCACACCATCAAAATTACCAATACTAATTGCTGTTCTTGGTAAATTGCATGAAGGCATCAAAGCATGTAAACGAAGTAGATTCATGGAAGACTCATATAATCCATTTAGAAAATGTTCTCTTTGCCTATTTTGCCATATTCTAATCAGTTCGTCTTGTTATTCGCATTTAGAGTGATGAATCAAGGAAAAATAGGCAAGATTTACCTATGATACAGTATTTGATTTTGTAACTGCACCATGTAGTAAAAGTTGAACACTGCTTTGAATCGCGCGTTGATGAAATACTCTATTGCGTAGTGTTTTCCCTGTAAGTGCTTCAAACTGAACATCAAAATCAGCATAACTTTGTGTTAAAGACCACAAATTCATAATAAATAGCTCAGGAGCAATATCTGCTGCAATTTTTCCCTGTGCTTGCCATTCAGCAATCACTTTTACCTTGCGACGGAAATGCTTTTTAATTGAGCCTTTAATAATATTATGAATATATGGCGCACCCTGAATAATTTCTAAAGCATATAGCTTTGAAGCCTTCGGGTTTGTCTTAGAAAACTCTATCTTACTCTCAATATATTGTGTTAACAGTATTTCTGGATCTGCATCTACATACAAAAGTTGCATAGACTCTAGCCACTTTTGTAATACTGATGTCAACACTTCAACATATAATGCTTCTTTATTTGCAAAGTAATAAAATATATTCGACTTATGCATATCAGCACGTTTAGCAATTTCATCTAAACTTGCACCACTAAAACCATAGATCGAAAATACATCTAAGGCTGCATTTAAAAGCTGATGTCGCTTTTGCATACTTTTTTTTAATTCCATAACATGCAACCGGCCTAAAAAGATGTTTAGATTTTAGAGAAATATCTTTGATTTTGCATGGAATTTATTAAAAAAACCTATTTAAAAATATCCTCAAAACTATCGTTTTTATCTATAAGAAAGCATTACATCAATATTTTCTTGAATACCAATGAGTTTCGTTGAAAATTGTAGAGCTCTTGGCGTGAATTTGGTAAATCTTCTACACCAGATGGTTGAAAACCATGCTCTACAAACCAATGTGCTGTGCGTGTTGTTAAAACGAATAATTGCTGAATTCCACTTTTTTTCGCTTTATTTTCCAAGAAAGTCAAAATTTGAGTTCCTCTATTCGACTTACGATAGCCCGGATGCACTGCCACGCATGCAATTTCAGCAGATGGTATTTCATGTTCTTTAATTGCTATTGGATACAATGCTGCACAGGCTAAAATTGTTCCATCTCGCTCAATCACTGCAAATTGTTCAATCTCATTTTCCAACCTCTCTCTAGAACGGTAAACTAAAATTCCTCGCTCTTCTAAAGGTTTAAGCAATGTCATTAAACCACCGACATCATGAATCGTTGCCATTCGCACCTCTTCATAATGGGCATCTGTGACCATCGTACCTATACCATCTCGTGTAAATAGCTCTTCAATTAAAGCGCCATCATAAGCAAATGGTAATAAATGAATACGTTGAACTCCTTGTAAAGATGCTTCTTGTGCACACTTTAAAGTTGTTGAAAAATATGGAGATCTACTATTTTCTATAATATATTCATCAAGCTGATTCGAGCTCACCTCACGAATTAGTTGATGTCCTGAGTTTAATAATCCTACTTGCTCACCTAAAAAAATAAGTTTATCTGCCTTTAATGCAATTGCAGTTTTAGTAGCAACCTCTTCTGCAAGTAAATTAAAAACCTCTCCAGTAGTTGAATATCCTGTAGGGCCAAGTAACACAATATTATTATTAGACAATAAATGATTAATTGTATGCGTATCTACAGCTCTGACTTCTCCACTAAGTTGAAAATCAATACCATCATGAATACCAAAAGGTTTTGCTGTAATTATATTTCCTGAAACAACATCTATACGTGAGCCAAACATTGGAGAGTTTGCCAACCCCATAGAGAGTAAAGCCTCAATATGCATACGAGATGCCCCAACAGCACTCATAATTTCTGGCAAAGCTTTTCTTGTCGTAATTCGACGGTTTAAATGAGATTCTGTCTGAATACCTTGTTTAGCAAGGCTTTCATCAATTTGTTCACGTGCCCCATGTACTAAAACAAGTCGAATACCTAACGAGTGTAAAAGTGCAATATCATGAATAATATGCTGAAAATTACTATTTTTTAATGCAGCACCATCAAACATAATCACAAAAGTTTTATTACGGTGCGCATTAATATAAGGTGCAGAATTACGAAACCAGTATAAATAGTCGGTTTTCGAGGTCGTATCTGATTGCGTAGAGGGATAATCCACCATAACTAAGCCTTTGTACTTTTCATTTTATTACATCATTTATTATAAAAGATCACGGTATTACTGTGATAGACCATTAAAGAAATAGAAGATATATTTTAAAATCTTCTATTTTTGCAATTTGCTACGATTCCTCATATTTCTTTACGCTACAGAGTAAAAGTTCATTTATATTATTTATATAAAGCTGTTAAAACGCAAAAACAAATAAGATGCTCGTGTACTCAACAAATATATATTTAGTTCTAAAGCAAATCATATACAAGGAGTTCAACAATGCCATTTGCCACAACAAATCCATATACAGGTGAAGTTATAAAAACTTTTCCAGATGCAACAGATGCTGAAATACAACAGGCCATTACAGATGCAGATCAAGCATTTCAATCTTGGCGTTTATCATCATTTACAACACGTTCAGAAATACTAACAAAAGCTGCTTCTATTTTACGCCAAGATGTTGAAACCTATGCACAATTACTTACCCTAGAAATGGGTAAAATTCTTTCTGAAGGACGTGCAGAAGTGGAATTATGTGCAAAAATATTTGATTATTATGCAAAAAATGCAGAAAATTTACTTGCTCCTCAAAAAATTCCACCACTGTCTCCTGAAGATGGTGAATCAATCGTTTCTCATGAGCCATTAGGAGTCATTTTAGCAATTGAACCTTGGAACTTTCCTTTCTATCAAATTACCCGAATATTAGCTCCACAACTTTCTGTTGGTAATACTCTTTTACTCAAACATGCTTCAAATGTTCCACAGTGTGCGCTTATTTTTGAAAAACTTATGTTAGATGCAGGATTACCTAAAGGTGCTTTTATTAATCTTTTTTTACCACATAACAAAATAGAGGATGTTTTAAAAGGTTCACGGGTTCATGGGGTTGCTCTAACAGGTTCTGAAGCAGCGGGCGCCATTGTTGCTCAAACCGCTGCAAAATGTTTAAAAAAATCTACACTAGAGTTGGGTGGTGCTGATGCCTTAATTGTATTGGCCGATGCTGACTTAGACAAAACTGTTAAATGGGCTGTTTTTGGTAGACATTGGAATGCAGGTCAAGTATGTATTGCATCAAAAAGAATTATTGTAGATGAAAGCATATATGATGAATTCTTAGAAAAATATATAGCAGGTGTTGCTGCTTTAAAAGCAGGAGATCCTAAATTTTCTGATACTCAACTCGCTCCTCTCTCATCACAAAAGGCGGCTGATAATATAAAGCAACAAGTCAAAAATGCTATTAAAAATGGTGCTATTGCTCAAGAAGTTGGAGAGCCCGTTCCAAAACAAGGTGCTTTTGTTCAGCCAACAATTCTTACAAATATTACGCCAGAAAACCCTGCTTACTACGAAGAATTTTTTGGGCCTATATCTATGATATTTAAAGTAAAAAATGAAGATGATGCTATACGTATTGCTAATGACTCACATTTTGGGTTAGGTGGGTCTGTGTTCACTACTGACCCAGAGCATGGTCAAAAAGTTGCCGAAAAAATTTCAACCGGTATGGTCTTTGTAAATCATCCAACTGGAACAAAATCACACATTCCTTTTGGAGGTATTCGCAGATCTGGGTATGGACGCGAGCTTTTCGATCTAGGCCTAAAAGAATTTGTAAATCATAAGGTTATTAGTATTACAGATATTGATGCTCCTTTTTAAAATTTAATTTAGAGGGGGAGTATCTTAGATATTCCCTTTTTTATTTCACTTTATAAAATAGAATAACTAGGAAAATATATGAGTTTAATTAGAAAAACATATAGAAATATTCGTTACCACCCATATTTTTATCTTATGTTACCTGTTGGGCTAGTTATTGCTAGTATTTTAAATTATTTAACAAATTGGGCATGGTCTACTATTCTACTTACAAGTTGGAATAGTGCGATTGGTTTATATTTAATAAGAACTTTTGCAATTATTACTCACTATAATCAAAAACATATTGCTGAACGTGCTGAAAAACAAGATGAAAATAAGTGGGTTATTCTTTTACTTGTATGCCTTGCTGTAAGTATGTGCTTGTATGCCATTATCATTCATTTATCACATCTCCCTAGTGTACCTGCACTAAAATATGCACATATTTTACTTGCTCTCGGCACTATTGCTATGGCTTGGTTATTCATGCATACAGTATTTGCCGTTCATTATGCGCATGCATTTTATATAGCAAAGAATCGCGCAAAAGAACCAGGACTAGAATTTCCTAAAACACCTATGCCTGTATATTTTGATTTTATTTATTTTAGTTATGTTATTGGTACAGCTTCCCAAACTGCAGACGTTTCTATTACCTCAAAGAAAATGCGTATACTTAATACGTTCCATCTTATGCTTGCCTTTACCTTTAATACAATTATTTTAGCAATTTGCATTAATATTGCTGCAAGCTTAATTACCTCATAATTTTATTACATGCATAAAAAAAGCCTCCCATATGGGAGGCCTTAGAATTAAATGCTGGCGATGACTTACTCTCACATGGGTAACCCCACACTACCATCAGCGCTAAGAGGTTTCACTTCTGAGTTCGGGAAGGGATCAGGTGGTTCACTCTCGCTATTGTCGCCAGCACAACTGTTATGGAGAACGGTTAGGTCTTATGTTATTGCCTATGTTCAACCAAATTTGGCTTAACAGGTTATTCAATTGGTCTGTATTGTAACTAGGTTTATTACTAAATCAAGCTATTTGAAGAGAAATACAACTGTTTGGGTGTTGTATAGTCAAGCCTCACGAGCAATTAGTATTGGTCAGCTTCATGTATCACTACACTTCCACATCCAACCTATCAACGTCCTAGTCTTGAACGGCTCTTTAGGTGACATAAAGTCACAGGGAAATCTAATCTTGAGGTAGGCTTCCCGCTTAGATGCTTTCAGCGGTTATCCCTTCCGAACATAGCTACCCGGCGATGCGACTGGCGTCACAACCGGTACACCAGAGGTTCGTCCACTCTGGTCCTCTCGTACTAGGAGCAGATCCTCTCAAATTTCCAACGCCCATGGTAGATAGGGACCGAACTGTCTCACGACGTTCTAAACCCAGCTCGCGTACCTCTTTAAATGGCGAACAGCCATACCCTTGGGACCTGCTTCAGCCCCAGGATGAGATGAGCCGACATCGAGGTGCCAAACACCGCCGTCGATATGAACTCTTGGGCGGTATCAGCCTGTTATCCCCAGAGTACCTTTTATCCGTTGAGCGATGGCCCTTCCATACAGAACCACCGGATCACTAAGACCTACTTTCGTACCTGCTCGACTTGTTGGTCTCGCAGTTAAGCGCGCTTTTGCCTTTATACTCTACGCGTGATTTCCGACCACGCTGAGCGCACCTTCGTACTCCTCCGTTACTCTTTAGGAGGAGACCGCCCCAGTCAAACTACCCACCAGACATGGTCCTCGATCCAGATTATGGATCAGAGTTAGAACCTCAACATTACCAGGGTGGTATTTCAAGGATGGCTCCATAGTAACTGGCGTCACTACTTCAAAGCCTCCCACCTATCCTACACAAGTAAGGTCAAAGTTCAATGTCAAGCTGCAGTAAAGGTTCACGGGGTCTTTCCGTCTAGCCACGGGTACACGGCATCTTCACCGCGATTTCGATTTCACTGAGCCTCTGCTGGAGACAGCGCCGCCATCATTATGCCATTCGTGCAGGTCGGAACTTACCCGACAAGGAATTTCGCTACCTTAGGACCGTTATAGTTACGGCCGCCGTTTACTGGGGCTTCGATCAAGAGCTTCGCTTACGCTAACCCCATCAATTAACCTTCCAGCACCGGGCAGGCATCACACCCTATACGTCCACTTTCGTGTTTGCAGAGTGCTATGTTTTTAATAAACAGTTGCAGCGGCCTGGTTTCTGAGGCTGCCGACAGCTCAGGAAGCAAGTTCCATCACCATCAGCAGCGTACCTTCTCCCGAAGTTACGGTACCATTTTGCCTAGTTCCTTCAGCAGAGTTCTCTCAAGCGCCTTGGTCTACTCGACCTGACCACCTGTGTCGGTTTCGGGTACGATTCCTGTGTAACTGAAGCTTAGAGACTTTTCTTGGAAGTATGGTATCAGCCACTTCGTAGGTAAACCTACTTGCTATCGACTCTCAGCATAGAGCACCCCGGATTTGCCTAAGATGCATGCCTACTGTCTTCCACCTGGACAACCAACGCCAGGCTGACTTAACCTTCTCCGTCCTCTCATCGCATTACACAGAAGTAATGGAATATTAACCATTTTCCCATCGACTACGCCTTTCGGCCTCGCCTTAGGGGTCGACTCACCCAGCCCCGATTAACGTTGGACTGGAACCCTTGGTCTTTCGGCGAACGGGTTTTTCACCCGTTTTATCGTTACTCACGTCAGCATTCGCACTTCTGATACCTCCAGCATGCTTCTCAACACACCTTCATCGGCTTACAGAACGCTCCCCTACCACTTACGCTAATGCGTAAATCCGCAGCTTCGGCACATAGTTTTAGCCCCGTTACATCTTCCGCGCAGGCCGACTCGACTAGTGAGCTATTACGCTTTCTTTAAAGGATGGCTGCTTCTAAGCCAACCTCCTAGCTGTCTATGCCTTCCCACATCGTTTCCCACTTAACTATGATTTTGGGGCCTTAGCTGGCGGTCTGGATTGTTTTCCTCTTGACTACGGACGTTAGCACCCGCAGTCTGTCTCCCGGATAGTACTCATAGGTATTCGGAGTTTGCATCGGTTTGGTAAGTCGGGATGACCCCCTAGCCGAAACAGTGCTCTACCCCCTATGGTATTCGTCCGAGGCGCTACCTAAATAGCTTTCGGGGAGAACCAGCTATCACCAGGCTTGATTAGCCTTTCACCCCTATCCACAAGTCATCCCCTGGCTTTTCAACGACAGTGGGTTCGGTCCTCCAGTTAGTGTTACCCAACCTTCAACCTGCTCATGGATAGATCGCCTGGTTTCGGGTCTATACCCAGCAACTAAACGCCCTATTAAGACTCGATTTCTCTACGGCTCCCCTATACGGTTAACCTCGCTACTGAATATAAGTCGCTGACCCATTATACAAAAGGTACGCAGTCACATAATAAATATGCTCCCACTGCTTGTATGCATGCGGTTTCAGGATCTATTTCACTCCCCTCACAGGGGTTCTTTTCGCCTTTCCCTCACGGTACTGGTTCACTATCGGTCAGTCAGGAGTATTTAGCCTTGGAGGATGGTCCCCCCATATTCAGACAAGGTTTCACGTGCCT
>NZ_KI530724.1 GCF_000488215.1 Acinetobacter nectaris CIP 110549
CTTGATATTATAAATACAGATATTCACTATCAACTTGATATAGATTTATTTAAAAGAAATAATTTTTTTAAACTAAAAAGAGTATCTATATCTGGTAATTTCCAAAGTGATTTAAAAAGTCAAATACATGGTTTATTGGGCTCAAATGTAAAAGAACTACTTATTGAATAGAGATAAGCAACCACCTTTTAATCGGTTTTTTCATATTTTTTAAACTTAACATAATACTGCTTATACGAAATATTAAAAATGGGAGCCATTAGCTCCCATTTTATTTAGCTTTCCATTAAGCTAAACGACAACATTCTCTACTTAGTTAATCGTAGATAGGATTCGGGTTTATTAGAACGTAAATATCACATTCAATAGGCTCTCCCCACTTAATTATTATATTTTTTCGGATAATATTTTTAAAAAAGTTACACTTTTTTAATACTTTAATAGATTGAGTATTCCAAGGAAGTACCGAAGTTTCAAGTCTTTCGAACTGTAATTCATTAAAGGCAATGCTAATGGCTATTTTAGTTGCTTCTGTAGCAATTCCTTTTCCCCAAAATTTTTCGCCTATCCAGTAGAATATAATTCCAGAGTAAGGAGCTATATTTTTAGTAACTTTAATTACTATACCTCCAACAAGCTCCGTATTTATTTCTATTGCCCAACTATGAAATCGTTCCGAGTTTGCAACATTAATCCATTGAATTCCATCTTTTTCAGTATAAGGGAAAGGAAAATTTGCTCCCATAGTTCTAGCAATATTAGGATTGTTCGCAAGTAAAACTAAACTATTTAGATGATTATTTTTCCACTTTGTAAGAATTAAATTAGATTTCATATCTTATTAGTTTTTTTAATTTACATCTAATATAACCAACATAGAAATCTAAATGAAGCTTAAAGCTCCATTTTTTTTAATCAAAAAGTCGACTCCAGAAACCTTTTTTGGGTTTTGTATCTTCTTCGTATTCTCGTACTAAATTCTCTTCTGATAGAGGATCTATACTCTCTTTTCGTTTTGGCTCACCTAATAAAAACTGTATTGCTTGTATTTGCTCATCTTTAACCTGAAGTTGTTCACGCTGAAAAACCTCCCTTTCTTGGGCCAAATCTAATTGCTTTTTAAGGATGTCTATTTGCTGTTTTAAGATGTCTACCTCTGTTTCCTTTTGTATCCTAGTAGACTGTAACGTGGCTACATCATTATTTAGATCGACAGATGGCTCACCAAAGATTCTGATGGCTTCTGAAAGATCAATTTTACCATCACTATTTTTAGATAAGTCACCTTTTTTTATACGCTTATAGATTGTTTGTCTATTTATTTTATACAGTTCAGATAACTCAATAACTGATAGAGGTTTCACGACTTTCTCTCATGTAAACTTATGTCTACTAGGTTACATTAAAATATATGTAGTAGGCTACATCACTATTTTGCAAAAAAACCTAAACTTTTTAGGTAAGGTATGAGTTTTTTTTGTTTAGATTCATCTCGCAACATATTTTTAATTCGACTTGCCAAAGCTTCATAACTCTCATTACCCTTTGCTAAGTAAGCTAATTCTGGTAATTGAGCAAGTTTATTACCAAACATATTAATTTGAGCATCGGTTAATTCTTGAAATTTTTCATGGTCAAAGGTCTTTCTAATTTTTGATTGAGGCGACTTATTTTTTGTTTTCACCTTAAACTGAATTTCAGTAATAACTCGGCCGCTTTTAAATTGAATGTATTCAACAGTAATATCCGTATAAGTGTTAATTTCTTTAATAGCCTTATCAAGCACATTTGACTTAAAGTT
>NZ_KI530725.1 GCF_000488215.1 Acinetobacter nectaris CIP 110549
AGTTTATACATGGACATTTGGTTTGCAATACATGGACATTTGGTTTGCAATATTTTCATTATACATGGACATTTGGTTTGCATATGTTGACTTAATAAATTAAGTAATTTATTGTCATAAAATAATATGTCATAAATAGTATTTTATAAATGAAAAAAGAATTAGTTGTAAAGGACAATGCTTTAATCAATGCTAGTTACAATCTTGATTTAGTAGAGCAACGTTTAATCCTGTTGGCTATTGTTGAAGCAAGAGAGTCTGGTAAAGGGATTAATGCTAATGATCCTTTAGCTATTCATGCGGAAAGTTATATGAATCAATTTTCTGTACATCGAAATGCATCCTATAAAGCACTAAAAATCGCTTGTGATAATTTATTTGCACGACAATTCAGCTATCAAGAGTTAAATGAAAGAGGAAATATTGAAAATATTAAGTCTCGATGGGTTAGTGAAATTCGTTATATTGAAAATGAAGCTATTGTAAAAATAATATTTGCACCTGCAATTATTCCTCTAATTACAAGACTAGAAAAACATTTTACGAGTTATGAGTTAAAACAGGTCAGTCACTTAAAGAGTCCTTATGCAGTACGTTTGTATGAAATTTTAATTGCATGGCGGAGTACAGGGAAAACGCCTATTATTAATATTGCTGATTTTAGACAAAGAATTGGAGTGCTAAATACTGAATATAAGCTTGTTGCTGACTTTAAGAAACGTGTTTTAGAACCTGCTATTAAACAAGTCAGTGAGTACACTGATATTAAAGCAACGTATCAACAGCACAAGACAGGGCGTACAATTAGTGGTTTTTCATTTAAATTTAAACAAAAACCACAGCTTGAAATAGAAAAATCTGTAAATCCAAAACGTGATCCAAACACACCTGATTTTTTTATTGAAATGACAGATGCTCAACGTTATTTATTTGCGAATAAATTGTCTGAAATACCTGAAATGAGTCAGTATTCGGAAGGGGCTGAAAGTTACTCTCAATTTTCTGCACGTATTGCTGATATGCTTTTACAGCCTGAAAAGTTTAGAGCATTTTATCCTTATCTAAAGCGTATTGGATTTCAATCTAATTAAAAAAATATACTCAGATTTATCCACTTAATTTGTGGATAAATTCTAAAAATAGAGATGTAAACAACCAAGGAGCAAAACTTCATAACTCTATACACAAGTGCCCCCCAAATCAGATAACAGCTATTTTAGCTTTTCGACTCTCTTTTTTATTTGACTAAGTGAAGGCTTCAAATTACATTTTAGTTTCTCTATTTATTATAAGTTCTTCTCTTTCATGTTAGATTTCTTAGGTAAGTATTTTAATTTGATTTCTCTAATCCCTTTGGCTTTAGGCTTCTTCTCACCAAAGTTTGTAAAAAGTCCTACTTTGTTGAAGCAATTAAATTTAATTCTTCTTCTAGTTGTAGTTACCTTGTGTTTTCTCGCTTTTTTTCAAATAATTAAAATCTAAATTATCCTAGTAGACCAAATATTCCAGATACTATTATTATGATTAATAAAGCGATGGATATTGTATTTACTATTCTTAATGTTTTTTTATTATCCAGTACGTTACTTAGGAAGATAGGTAAGCTGCATA
>NZ_KI530726.1 GCF_000488215.1 Acinetobacter nectaris CIP 110549
AACAAAGAAAATTAAATCCTGTGCTTGACACATTGAGTTAAAACAGGACATTTTAAATGGGTTTTCGCATAGACATTTTAATTGGTGAATAACAATTTTATATTTCAATTGTTTGAATAGTATTTAGTCCGTCATACTTCAACATTGAAGCACCTAGACCACTTTGCTAGGCTTTTAATATCTTTTGCCACGAATTAAGCATGTTTTTAACGAGACCCACAATTTATTATTTAATTCTCTTTAAAAAAGATACTATCAATTTTTTCTCAATATTTATAAAAAGCATGCTATTATGTATATCAAATGAGATACAAAATAGTAAAGGAGTAGATGGTATGACAACGCAAACCTCTATGCTTCATGTACGAATTGATGATGAAACAAAAGTACAAGCACAACAAGCCTTAAAAGCAATGGGAATGTCTGTTTCAGATGCTGTACGCATCTTTTTAACTCGTGTTGTTGCAGAGCAAGCAATTCCTTTTGATGTTCGTGTACCTAATACAGCTACACTTTCGGCACTAGATGAAGCAGATCAATTAATCCAAGCCAAAAAAGCACGTTTTGAAACAGTAGAAGATTTACTTAATGACCTCAAAAAGAACAGCTAAATCTAAACGTGCCGTATTACCTCGCTCATCTGATTATACCAAAGAGTTTTTAGCAGACTGGCAGCGCCTTTCTCGTAGTGGTCGTTATGACATGGGAAAGTTAAAAGAAGTCATGATGCTGATTATTGCGAATGATGAACCTTTAGGGGCTGAATGGCTTGATCATTCTCTTAATGGCAATCAATGGAAAAACTGTCGTGAGTTACATGTAGGAGGTGATTTTCTATTAGTTTATCGCATAGAATCATTATCTAAATTTGATATTGTGGTTTTTGTTCGTACTGGTACGCATAGCGAACTTTTCCGCTAAATATGTTCTACTGTTAAAGACGGATCTTCATGGCCTTACTTACAATTTCCGAAGCATCTAAACAATTTAAAATTGCTCGAAGTTACCTTTATAAAAAAATAAATAACGGTGAACTATCAACTCAACTCAATGATCAAGGTGTAAAGGTCGTTCAATATATCGATCTTGTTCGAGTATTTGGTGAAAACAATATAAATGCAGAGAATAGTCCTCAACCTGTCCATGAGGACAAAAGAGGACAGGATTTGAGGACAAAAGAAGACGACAAAAAAACAAGTGAGGACATCGTAAATTTACTCAAAGATCAAGTTTCTGAGCTTAAAAAAGATAAAGAAGACATGGCTAGAAGGCTTGATGATATGTCATCTAAGCACGATAAGCTTTTATTATTGATTGAGCACAAAGCATTTTCTTCATCTGAAAAATTGGGGACAATAGAGGACAACTCTCAACCTGTCCATGAGGACAATAGAGGACAGGATTTGAGAACAAAAGAAGACGACAAAAAAACAAGTTCTATCCTCCTTTTTATTGGTATTTTAATCATTATTTTATTAATTGGATTGATCTCAATATTTGGTCTGAAGTTTTCA
>NZ_KI530727.1 GCF_000488215.1 Acinetobacter nectaris CIP 110549
TTAAATTTGTATGAACCATACCCACCTCAAAAGTTATACTTTAATATAACTAATTATCCCTCATTCGATTTTTAAATCAATCAATTTTTGTATAAAAAACAAGAAAAGATGAATGCATCAAGAGTTTCACTTATAATATAAATAATTGGATATAAGCTATTAAGCAAGCCTACCTGTATTACATTTTCTTCGAAAATATATACAGGGCTTGTTAGGGGTGAAACCCCTAAGACCCCAAAAGCATCAATTTAGAAATAAGACCACAATCTCCGAATGATCTTATTTCTAAATTGCACAGCAAAAAAACTGTTAATAGGAACTAGAAATGTTACGCACGAAAACTAAATCGTTTCGCATGACTGAACTACAACTAGAACAATTAAAAGAATACTTAGAAAAAGAACAAACGGAATTTTCTGATTTTCTGCACTCTCTGATTCAAAGAGAAATCATGCAAAATGCAACAACAGTTGTGCAGAAAAAAGAAGATGAGGAAGAGGCGAAACCAAGAGTTAAAGTTAAAAGGATCTTCGAGGTCATCAAACGCTATCAAAAAACAGATCCTAGCTTATTGCTTGAACTCTCTAAAATCGGGAATAACTTAAATCAAATCGCAAGAGCATTAAACATCATTAAAAATGCGAGTGCTGACGAACAAAAAAAGTTAGATATTTTGAGTATTTTTCTCGTTCTAAAAGATATTCAAACGGGGTTAGAACAGATATTTCCAACGCTACCCGAAATTAAAAGACAAACCCCTGAACGACTACAAAAGCAGTTGTCATCTATCGCGTTATCTGAGGAAGATGAACGTGCATATTAAGTTTTTAAAGCACGGTAAAGGTTCGGCAGTACATGCTTCAGCATATGTTTTAGATCACTTAGATCATCAGGAAAATGTCCGTGCAGGCGTTGAGGTTTTACGCGGTGATGCCATGACATTTAATGCTGCGTGTACTGCGAACCCTCATCTCTGGAAATATACATCAGGTGTGATTGCATGGTCGAAAGAAGATAATCCAACAGACCAGCAAATTGAAGAAGTTTTAAATGAGTTTGAGAAACATGCGTTTGCTGGTTTAGACCCATGTCAATATCATCTCTTTGCTGTTTTACATATCGATGATGATGGCTCAAAACATATTCATGTTTTAACGCCTAGACTCGATCTACAGACTGGAAAAGCACTCAATATTGCCCCACCCGGCCACGAAACTCACTTTGATGCATTACGTGATTATCTCAATCTCAAACATGGATGGTCTCGCCCAGACGATCTGCTTTTGATGAAGACAACACAAGAACCCAATCACATTG
>NZ_KI530728.1 GCF_000488215.1 Acinetobacter nectaris CIP 110549
ATTAAATTTTTATTTAGTAATTTTGAATAATTTTTACTCTGTCGTAAATCAGCTAAAGATTACATATTTTTTAGCTTATTACATTGCAAAATAAGTCTGACTTAACATAATGGGCATTATCCGAATAGGTTTATAATAAGTATCTAAAAATCATAAACTTATGTTAAAACAATCCATCAGCGCAAAACCTAAAAGCCGACTTAGAAACAAGTCGGCTTTTTTATGAGCAGTTTTGGAACTTATTGCCTATGGTTTAGATTAAAAAACACACGATTTATAGTTTTATTTTGGTTTTTCAAATCTCTATCTGTAAAAATCATCCACAAAATAAGTGGATAACCCTGAGCAAAAATAATTTATATATACAATTAAAAAAAGAGCAACCCCACGGGGTTTGCTCTTATAAAAACAAGTATTTCTACTAGTAGAGAAGATATCTATGAGTGTTCGAGGTGACATAAATCTGAGGACTATAATGCCATAGTTAATACCAGTATACAAAATTAACAACCGTTATTACCAAAAACCAATTCCATCATAAAAATTACGGCTAATTCATATAAAAAAGTGACAAATTATGTGGTTTCATATACCATAAAATTTATAAATATATAATGATTTATTCCCAAAGAGTTAAGACCTATCCCCAAAGAAGGTCTTTTTTTTTAAATTAAAATTTACATTTTTTACCAAAGATCAATTCTTATATTTTTATAGATTTTTTTTTATTATATATCAAGGATATATTAGATATTTTATAATAAATTTAATAAAAAATACTTTAATATTATTACATTTATACAATATTTATATAATTTAAGTATTTGATATATATAAAAAATTAAAACCAACCGTCAATATTTTATAATTTAATCAAATTATATTATAATGAATCTATTTATATATTTAATTTCTATTATTTCTTCTTTGGGTCTGAATATGAATAAGTTTTTCCTTGGATTAATATCTACAACACTTGTTACAACAGGTTTTGCTGCGAACAACAGTAGTACACTTAGTGAGCAAGAAGCATATAGATTAGGTTCTCAACTAGCGACTTCAAATAAAGATGTCTCCGATGCTCTTAAGCAAGGTATAGACGATGCAAAAAGAGAAAATCGTGAGTCACAAAATAGAAATACTGAACGACGTCAGAACCAAGATAATACTCAAGAAAATACTTCTTCGAGAAGAAATAATACTGAACAAAGAAGAGATGAACGTGAGTCACAAAATAGAAGTACTGAACGACGTCAGAACCAAGATAACACTCAAGAAAATAC
>NZ_KI530729.1 GCF_000488215.1 Acinetobacter nectaris CIP 110549
TATGAGCAGCATAAAAAGGGACGGATAATTTCAAGTTTTTCTTTTAAGTTTAAGCAAAAAAAACAGCCACAAATTAAAACTAAACGAGATCCAAACACCCCAGATTTTTTTATCAAAATGACAGATGCACAACGTCATTTATTTGCCAATAAAATGTCTAAAATGCCTGAAATGAGTAAATATTCGCAAGGGACAGAAAGCTACCAAGAATTTGCTACTCGTATTGCTGAAATGCTTTTACAGCCTGAAAAATTTAGAGAGCTTTACCCACTACTAGAAAAAAATGGATTTAAATTATAAAAAACTATTTAATAATGTAAATAACTATAGTATTATAACCATTGTAATTAATACTTATATAGGAATAAGCATGTTTTCAGAAAGAACTACTGTGGATTTTTCTAAAGAGTTAAAAAATGAGCGGGAAAAACGTAATTTAACTCATGCTGATGTAGCTAAAGCTATTGATATTCATGCTGGGATGATTGGACGATATGAGAAAGATAAAGAAGATCAATATGCTGCTCATCCAAGCCAATTAACATGGCGAAAACTCAATGAGTTCTTTTTTCCTAACTCCCAAAAAACTGAGAAGATTTCATTGAGTCAATTTAGTATTGAAGAAATAGTAGAAGAACTTAAAGAGCAACGTGGTGCTACCTCAGTCAGTATTGTTTTTTAGTCCAAAAAGCTGTCTATCTCTATCTTCTGTTAAATACTCGTTGAGTTCAGCGAGTATTTTTTCTTTATTGGCTTCATTGTCATTCATTTTTTTAATCAAGTAAGAACCAAGCAAAATTTTACGTCTAGTATCATCTTTACGTTCTTGCTCTTTTTGCTTAGTACGTTCTCTTGCTTCAATTGCTTGTTTTTGCGCTTTTAACTGTTTTAGCTTTTCTAATTGAGCTTCAATTTTCTTTTCAATATTTTCCGTAGATTTAGTCATAATGGTTAATTATAAGGTTAAAGAAAACTACTCAAGCATAAGACCCTATAAATTGAAATTCAAGAGGACTATATGTTATCGTATTTTTCATGAAATGCGCACTTACGACTTGAATTTCATTCAAGTCAAAAGATGCGTAAGGGGTTTCCCCTTAACCCCAAAAGCAATATAAGGCAACTTTATGGCAATTTATCATTGCTCAACCAAAACCGTAAACAGAAGTTCAGGACGTACAGCCGTAGCATCCAGTGCTTACCGTGCAGGTGAAAAACTCAAAGATGAACGTACAGGATTGACCCATGATTTCACCAAAAAAA
>NZ_KI530730.1 GCF_000488215.1 Acinetobacter nectaris CIP 110549
TAAAGAAAAAATAGTTAGTATAAGAAATACAGCCCCAAAATAGATGTCCAAATATCTAATATCGGGCTTAATTTTTTTGGGTACTTTTTAGAAAGATCCAACCAAGTCAATAAAGAACAAAGTCTACAATGATACTCTTTAATATGATTTCGGAAATATTTGAACTTGAGTTCATATAAATTTTTCTTCTGAAAGAATAATTTATATTGCTTAACTGAATTTCTTATTAAATCTTTATTAGACGAGTAATCATTTTGGTTAGAATAATTAGTTATACTCAATTCTGAAAATTTAAAAAAATAGAGAATCTATTAAGTGAATACTAAAAATATTGTTAATGAAAAATTTCGCCAAATTGGAGTTATTTTATTTAGTTTGCTGACTATTTTCTCATTTATGGGCCAGTTCACATCTAAGTTAGGCTATGTGCCTTTATCAAGCTCACTCATGTTCTTATTAGCAACATTATATTGTATATTTGCGTATGCTATTCATGCAGGGTTTAAAAAATTAAATACTTATAACTCTTATATTGGTCGAAATTCTAGTGAAAGAGTGAAAATGCATGCAAAGATTCTTTATTTTATATCTAAATCATTTTTTTACATGATTTTTTTATATTCTTCATATGAGCTATTTTCTAGCAAAATACATCACATAAATTGGAGCATGATTATAATTCCAACATTAATGATGTTTATCTCAAAGAATTATTTTGCTTTAACTTTTTTACTGAAAAAGCTTATTCATTTCAATCAAGATGAAAAGATTTCTTTACTTGATCATAAGTAAATATGCTCAAATTTATCCGCAGAAAATGTGGATAAACTCTTAAAATAGAGATATTAAATAGCTTAATAAAATTAATAATTGATTGTTTTTTAATCTCAAATGTGACTAATAAATTTATTTATAAAGCTATTGCTTTTTCTATTCTAATAAATAATTGAATTTAAATGTTTTATGGATTTTTGTTTATAATTATATTATGTTTGTTTTATGAAATTTGAATAAATCATTCATGATCATTACGATGAGGTATCAATGAAAAAGACAACATTATTGATTTTATTATCTTTATTTGGACTTCAGTCAAATGCTGAAACTACATTAGATCGTATTAAATCATCAGGAAAAATTACAATAGGCTATA
>NZ_KI530731.1 GCF_000488215.1 Acinetobacter nectaris CIP 110549
TAAAGCTAGAATCAATTAGTAAGTAATAGCTTTTTAGTCATTTTTTCTAATACAATTTGATTTATGAATATAATATAGAGTGGAAAAATGAATACAGTACAGATTTCTTTTAAAGAGGCAACAAGTATTGCTAAGAATAACTTAGTAGAACTAGTTGAGAATGTCACAGATATTACAGTTGAGGGAATTGAACATAATACTAAATATGAGGTGAAATTAAGCTATACGATTGATTCAAACCTTAATACAGACAATAGTGGTCTAGGATCTCTAGCAAAAATTATGGGACGTCGTAGGGATGTGAAATTATTCAAAATTAGTGATAAAGGAGATTTTTTAGGATTTAGTGATGCCCAAAAATCTAATAGTTGATACTAATCTTCTACTTTTGTGGATCATAGGTTCTATTGATAATGGTGCACACATAAGATCATCTAATAGATTGAAGAAATTCAACTATAAAGATTTTCAAATCGTAAATACGATAATAGGTACGTATGATACGTTATCTATAACCCCATATATTGCAACTGAAATATCTAATTTAATTGATCTTAATGGGTATGTAAAAGAACAAGTCTTTGTAAGGTTTCAAATTTTATTAAAGGATATAACAGCCGTTAAAGTTATTGATACAGATATTCGAGCAGACATTAGTGGGGAAAATTTCTTGAACTTTGGTTTAACAGATAATTCCCTAATAACATTAATCAATGATTATTTTATCTTAACTGATGACGATAAGTTATGTTTCATACTATACAGTGTTAATTTTGATAATGTACTTCAATACAAGCTCGTGAAAAATTTGTCGTCTAATATGTGAGATTTATAGAATAATATTTGAATGAAGAAAACATTTACTATTATTTTTCTAATTATAGCTCTAGTACTGATAAATCATATTTATAAAGCCTATCCTAGAGATAGCATAATCACTTATATTATAGATATCTTATAAAACCCCGAATCACGGATAAGCGATTAATGTTGCATAAATATGAGCCAAACTCTTAAATTTGGCACAACTCAATTTTATATATTATTTAAGTTTATAACATTAATTTCTAGTTTACGACCTGATTATAAACCCTCCCTATGTTGTATTATATAATTAACGAGAGGCTT
>NZ_KI530732.1 GCF_000488215.1 Acinetobacter nectaris CIP 110549
ATAGTGGTTCTTTTTCTACATATGCCGATCGGTCTATTGGTAAATGGGCCGGTTTTACAATTGGATGGCTATATTGGTGGTTTTGGGTACTTGTTATTCCTTTTGAAGCGAATGCAGCAGCTACAATTATTCATTCATGGATGCCAAATGCCCCTATTTGGATCATATCATTTTTAATTACAATCGCATTAACTATAACAAATCTATTCAGCGTAAAAAATTACGGTGAATTTGAGTTTTGGTTGGCTACCATTAAAGTTTTTTCAATTATTATATTTATTATTTTAGGCTGTGCTGCAATTTTTGGATTCTCATTAAATCCATCTGTTGGGGGAGTAGAACATTTATATAATAATGGTGGATTTCTTCCTAATGGTTGGGGAGCAGTTTTAGGTGCTCTACTCACCACAATGTTTTCTTTTATGGGGTCTGAAATTGTTACTATTGCAGCAAGTGAATCAAAAGATCCAGAAACTCAAATTACAAAAGCAACAAATTCTGTAATTTGGCGAATTGGTCTATTTTACTTATTATCTATTTTTATTGTAGTGAGCCTTATTCCTTGGAATGATCCAAGCTTAACAAAAATTGGTCCATACCAAGCTATTCTAGAATTAATTCACATTCCACATGCAAAACTAATTGTTGATATAATTATTTTAACAGCTGTTACTAGTTGTTTAAATTCTGCTTTATATACAGCATCTCGGATGATGTTTTCTCTTTCGAAAAGAGGCAATGCGCCTTCCTTTATCCAAAAAGTAAATAATCAAAAAATACCAGTATATGCAGTATTATTATCAACGGTAGTCGCTTTTATTTGTACATTTGCTAATTACGCTGCTCCAGCAAAAGTATTCTCATTTTTATTAGATACATCAGGCGAAATTGCTTTACTAGTATATTTAGTTATAGCATTTTCTCAACTTCGTATGCGTAAACAATTAATGATGCAAAATAAAACTATTCGTATGAAGATGTGGTTATATCCTTATTTAACCTGGGGAGTTATAGGTTTTATTATATCTGCACTAATTATTATGGCTTTTGACCCAAAATATATTAATGAAATTATATCTACTGGGTCGTTA
>NZ_KI530733.1 GCF_000488215.1 Acinetobacter nectaris CIP 110549
AAAGCTAAATAAACAAGCCAAAAAAATTGTTTCCAATCAGATTTTACAAGACTTACCCAAAAAGCAGTTTTGTAACGTCATTGATAATTACGTCAAAACGTTATTACAGACTCAAATTGCGACAGACAGAAAAGATATTGTCGAATGCATCAGGCAGCTCAATGATGTAGAGAACGTTAAGCAAAACAAATTTTTTAACAGTGACACTTAGCAATGGAAAAAAACATCGACTCAAAGGCGATTTCTACACAGAAGAATTCGAAATTAGATCTTTTTCAGAGCATCTCAGCGCAGCAGCAGAAAGCAGAGCAACTGCAAGTCAGCTTGCAGAATCTGTCAGAGATGCTCAAGCAGTTAGAAACAAATATAGAGACAAGCGAGCAGCCTATTACTCAAAACAACATGCTTTTAAAGCAGGTTCAACAAACGACAATCGCTCTAGAATCACGCCTGAGCTCGATATTGAACGAAATCAGCAATCTGTCCCCAGAACACATTCAAGAGATGATAGAAGGCTACAGCGCGAAAATAGATACACTGATGAGCGAATTATCAAATATCGATATGTCTCAGATGCGAAGCGTTCAGCAACGTATCAATTCATTTTCAACATCAATCGAAAAATTACAGACCGAAATAAATCATCAATTGATGAATATCAAAATCGATCAAGTGAGTTTACAGAACTCAATTCAAAGCCAAGTCGAGCAAGCAGTCGAAGCCAAGAAACAACATATCGAGACTACCGTAGAGACTTTGTTGAACGACAAACTCAAGACACAGAAGAACTATCACATTTTGATTGCAACAGTGACGTTTTTCATATTGACGCTTTTAATGATTGGTTATCTGCTCTATCAAGCATTCATCAACAACAGATCAATCGCAGCACAAAACAAAATCATCTCAGAGAACGCAGCAATCATCGAGAACCAAAATCAATATATCAACAGCAGAAGATAGAACATGAAGACCGAAATAGATCAGTACTTGAGTCAACAAAACAACTTACTGAAAGAACAGAACGAA
>NZ_KI530734.1 GCF_000488215.1 Acinetobacter nectaris CIP 110549
CTACACTTCCACATCCAACCTATCAACGTCCTAGTCTTGAACGGCTCTTTAGGTGACATAAAGTCACAGGGAAATCTAATCTTGAGGTAGGCTTCCCGCTTAGATGCTTTCAGCGGTTATCCCTTCCGAACATAGCTACCCGGCGATGCGACTGGCGTCACAACCGGTACACCAGAGGTTCGTCCACTCTGGTCCTCTCGTACTAGGAGCAGATCCTCTCAAATTTCCAACGCCCATGGTAGATAGGGACCGAACTGTCTCACGACGTTCTAAACCCAGCTCGCGTACCTCTTTAAATGGCGAACAGCCATACCCTTGGGACCTGCTTCAGCCCCAGGATGAGATGAGCCGACATCGAGGTGCCAAACACCGCCGTCGATATGAACTCTTGGGCGGTATCAGCCTGTTATCCCCAGAGTACCTTTTATCCGTTGAGCGATGGCCCTTCCATACAGAACCACCGGATCACTAAGACCTACTTTCGTACCTGCTCGACTTGTTGGTCTCGCAGTTAAGCGCGCTTTTGCCTTTATACTCTACGCGTGATTTCCGACCACGCTGAGCGCACCTTCGTACTCCTCCGTTACTCTTTAGGAGGAGACCGCCCCAGTCAAACTACCCACCAGACATGGTCCTCGATCCAGATTATGGATCAGAGTTAGAACCTCAACATTACCAGGGTGGTATTTCAAGGATGGCTCCATAGTAACTGGCGTCACTACTTCAAAGCCTCCCACCTATCCTACACAAGTAAGGTCAAAGTTCAATGTCAAGCTGCAGTAAAGGTTCACGGGGTCTTTCCGTCTAGCCACGGGTACACGGCATCTTCACCGCGATTTCGATTTCACTGAGCCTCTGCTGGAGACAGCGCCGCCATCATTATGCCATTCGTGCAGGTCGGAACTTACCCGACAAGGAATTTCGCTACCTTAGGACCGTTATAGTTACGGCCGCCGTTTACTGGGGCTTCGATCAAGAGCTTCGCTTACGCTAACCCCATCAATTAACCTTCCAGCACCGGGCAGGCATCACACCCTATACGTCCACTTTCGTGTTTGCAGAGTGCTATGTTTTTAATAAACAGTTGCAGCGGCCTGGTTTCTGAGGCTGCCGACAGCTCAGGAAGCAAGTTCCATCACCATCAGCAGCGTACCTTCTCCCGAAGTTACGGTACCATTTTGCCTAGTTCCTTCAGCAGAGTTCTCTCAAGCGCCTTGGTCTACTCGACCTGACCACCTGTGTCGGTTTCGGGTACGATTCCTGTGTAACTGAAGCTTAGAGACTTTTCTTGGAAGTATGGTATCAGCCACTTCGTAGGTAAACCTACTTGCTATCGACTCTCAGCATAGAGCACCCCGGATTTGCCTAAGATGCATGCCTACTGTCTTCCACCTGGACAACCAACGCCAGGCTGACTTAACCTTCTCCGTCCTCTCATCGCATTACACAGAAGTAATGGAATATTAACCATTTTCCCATCGACTACGCCTTTCGGCCTCGCCTTAGGGGTCGACTCACCCAGCCCCGATTAACGTTGGACTGGAACCCTTGGTCTTTCGGCGAACGGGTTTTTCACCCGTTTTATCGTTACTCACGTCAGCATTCGCACTTCTGATACCTCCAGCATGCTTCTCAACACACCTTCATCGGCTTACAGAACGCTCCCCTACCACTTACGCTAATGCGTAAATCCGCAGCTTCGGCACATAGTTTTAGCCCCGTTACATCTTCCGCGCAGGCCGACTCGACTAGTGAGCTATTACGCTTTCTTTAAAGGATGGCTGCTTCTAAGCCAACCTCCTAGCTGTCTATGCCTTCCCACATCGTTTCCCACTTAACTATGATTTTGGGGCCTTAGCTGGCGGTCTGGATTGTTTTCCTCTTGACTACGGACGTTAGCACCCGCAGTCTGTCTCCCGGATAGTACTCATAGGTATTCGGAGTTTGCATCGGTTTGGTAAGTCGGGATGACCCCCTAGCCGAAACAGTGCTCTACCCCCTATGGTATTCGTCCGAGGCGCTACCTAAATAGCTTTCGGGGAGAACCAGCTATCACCAGGCTTGATTAGCCTTTCACCCCTATCCACAAGTCATCCCCTGGCTTTTCAACGACAGTGGGTTCGGTCCTCCAGTTAGTGTTACCCAACCTTCAACCTGCTCATGGATAGATCGCCTGGTTTCGGGTCTATACCCAGCAACTAAACGCCCTATTAAGACTCGATTTCTCTACGGCTCCCCTATACGGTTAACCTCGCTACTGAATATAAGTCGCTGACCCATTATACAAAAGGTACGCAGTCACATAATAAATATGCTCCCACTGCTTGTATGCATGCGGTTTCAGGATCTATTTCACTCCCCTCACAGGGGTTCTTTTCGCCTTTCCCTCACGGTACTGGTTCACTATCGGTCAGTCAGGAGTATTTAGCCTTGGAGGATGGTCCCCCCATATTCAGACAAGGTTTCACGTGCCTCGCCCTACTCGATATCATTATCTAAGCCCTTTCGTGTACGGGACTATCACCCTTTATAGTCACACTTCCCAGAGTGTTCCACTAAAACTTAGATAACTTAATGGGCTGATCCGCGTTCGCTCGCCGCTACTGACGGAATCTCAATTGATTTCTTTTCCTAAGGGTACTGAGATGTTTCACTTCCCCTCGTTCGCCTCAACAACCTATGTATTCAGTTATTGATACCTACCTTATGGTAAGTGGGTTCCCCCATTCAGAAATCTCCGGATCATAGGATATTTGCCGCCTCCCCGGAGCTTATCGCAGGCTATTACGTCTTTCATCGCCTCTGACTGCCAAGGCATCCACCACATGCACTTAATTACTTGACTATACAACCCCAAACAGTCGCTTACGCGAACTTCAAGGTGTACAGCTTCAATCTCATACCAAAACGCTTGATTCAGTTAATTTGCTAGTTCTCATCTCATTTCAAGTTGCTTTAATGTGAAATTAATTAAAATTTCAATTAAAACGCTTCAAAATGTATGAGTGAACAATTTTATTTCAGACTCAAATTGAATAATCTGTTAATGATTTAACATGCCTTCGTCAGGTCATGTACTGTGATTACTCACAGAGGTTAATATCAAGGTGGCGTAGTATACGCAATCTTTCTACTAAACTCTATAAGCAAATAAGCTGTTTGCTTATTTATTAGCTTAACTTTAATTAAATTGAAATATCAATCTGATTAAAATCATGGTGGAGACTAGGAGAGTCGAACTCCTGACCTCCTGCGTGCAAAGCAGGCGCTCTACCAACTAAGCTAAGTCCCCAGCTTAAAATCATTTCGAATTGTACATTATCTTCTAGTCTTTGGTGGGTCTGACAAGACTTGAACTTGTGACCCCACGCTTATCAAGCGTGTGCTCTAACCAACTGAGCTACAGACCCTCAGATAATATACCGAAGAACAACTTGTTGTGGATTCTTACCAAGTCTCACCTTTTCGTTAAGGAGGTGATCCAGCCGCAGGTTCCCCTACGGCTACCTTGTTACGACTTCACCCCAGTCATTGGCCACACCGTGGTAAACGTCCTCCCGAGGGTTAGACTATCTACTTCTGGTGCAACAAACTCCCATGGTGTGACGGGCGGTGTGTACAAGGCCCGGGAACGTATTCACCGCGGCATTCTGATCCGCGATTACTAGCGATTCCGACTTCATGGAGTCGAGTTGCAGACTCCAATCCGGACTACGATCGGCTTTTTGAGATTAGCATCACATCGCTGTGTAGCAACCCTCTGTACCGACCATTGTAGCACGTGTGTAGCCCTGGCCGTAAGGGCCATGATGACTTGACGTCGTCCCCGCCTTCCTCCAGTTTGTCACTGGCAGTATCCTTAAAGTTCCCATCCGAAATGCTGGCAAGTAAGGAAAAGGGTTGCGCTCGTTGCGGGACTTAACCCAACATCTCACGACACGAGCTGACGACAGCCATGCAGCACCTGTATCTAAGTTCCCGAAGGCACCAATCTATCTCTAGAAAGTTCTTAGTATGTCAAGGCCAGGTAAGGTTCTTCGCGTTGCATCGAATTAAACCACATGCTCCACCGCTTGTGCGGGCCCCCGTCAATTCATTTGAGTTTTAGTCTTGCGACCGTACTCCCCAGGCGGTCTACTTATCGCGTTAGCTGCGCCACTAAGTCCTCAAAGGACCCAACGGCTAGTAGACATCGTTTACGGCATGGACTACCAGGGTATCTAATCCTGTTTGCTCCCCATGCTTTCGCACCTCAGTGTCAGTATTAGGCCAGAAGGCTGCCTTCGCCATCGGTATTCCTCCAGATCTCTACGCATTTCACCGCTACACCTGGAATTCTACCTTCCTCTCCTATACTCTAGCCACCCAGTATCGAATGCAATTCCCAAGTTAAGCTCGGGGATTTCACATTTGACTTAAATGGCCACCTACGCGCGCTTTACGCCCAGTAATTCCGATTAACGCTTGCACCCTCTGTATTACCGCGGCTGCTGGCACAGAGTTAGCCGGTGCTTATTCTGCGAGTAACGTCCACTTATCCTAGGTATTATCCAGGTAAGCCTCCTCCTCGCTTAAAGTGCTTTACAACCATAAGGCCTTCTTCACACACGCGGCATGGCTGGATCAGGCTTGCGCCCATTGTCCAATATTCCCCACTGCTGCCTCCCGTAGGAGTCTGGGCCGTGTCTCAGTCCCAGTGTGGCGGATCATCCTCTCAAACCCGCTACAGATCGTCGCCTTGGTAGGCCTTTACCCTACCAACTAGCTAATCCGACTTAGGCTCATCTATTAGCGCAAGGTCCGAAGATCCCCTGCTTTCCCCCGTAGGGCGTATGCGGTATTAGCGCTCCTTTCGGAACGTTGTCCCCCACTAATAGGCAGATTCCTAAGTATTACTCACCCGTCCGCCGCTAGGTCATGTAGCAAGCTACAATCCCCCGCTCGACTTGCATGTGTTAAGCCTGCCGCCAGCGTTCAATCTGAGCCATGATCAAACTCTTCAGTTAAAATCATTAATTCCTTAAGGGAATCAATCTGGCTCATTAATCACTAGCAAAAATATTCGCCCTCAAATAAATTTTCGAGTAAATTTCTACTTTTAATCAATGAATCTTAAATATATTCAGTGATCACTCAGTAAAAATCCACACAAGTTGTTCTTCAATTCTATTAATGATTCGCATCACTGATTCGTCATCAGCAAGCTAGGTCGGCTATATTACTCTCTTTTTAAAGAAAGTCAACTGTAATCTGAAAGTTTTTTTATCTTCTTAATCAAACCTAACTTTAATCAATCTAAGAACTAAATCCTAAACCAATCAACTAAGTTACTGTTTACTAAGAAGTTTCTTTCAACATCACCGCCGATGGATACGCATTATAGACCAATACATTTCAAACGCAACCCCCTAATCCAATTTATTTCTATTTTATTTATCAATAGAATAAAATGTGTACTAAATAAGAGTTTTTTCAATAAATTTGAATTTTTTTACAGCAGAATAGAAAGGTTTTAAATTACCTGTGAGTATCTCCTGCATATTGTCTAACTTATTTTCACTCAAAATAAAGGAACGACTATCAATATACTCCATATAACCAATAGCTTTTTCAGAGTATGTCTTTTGGTTAATTGTAATATCTGCTGTAAAGCTATCAATCACACCATTAGCAAATCCAAATTTAAAGTCTTTTCGTGATTTAGCTCTTACTTCGATTTGATATTGTTTTGATTTCAATTGCCACTCATGTTCTTTAGGAATAAATAAACTTTTTTTGTCAGATAATTCAATTCGCGGAAATACACTGTATAAGTTATAACTAATCTCACTTGTATAGATCCTACCCTTATTTTTTTTAGTTTCACAAATTATCACTTTTCTATGTGTTATTAAATTCCTGTTATATTGATGTTGCTGAAAACAAATGCATAAACCATCTATTTCTATAACCATTCGCATATAAAAATATATTTTTAAAAAGGGCTGTTGTAAAAATTTATTTGAAAATAAATATCCAAATCGTTCTAAGCTTATAGTTTCATTTTGATACTGTATTGTTCCTTCAAAATTTACATGAGTCACATCTTGCTTAGAAAAGAAATTAGATGATGGAAATGTATAAGTTTTAGGTTTTAAATTCAGGAATAGATCAAATATAAGGTCTTTATCATTTTTATTTAAATTGATTTGTTGTTGTATCTGAAATAGGTTAAATAGTTGAGATAAGATAAAAGTTGTTTCAGGCTCAGATTGAATAAGATTACTCTGAAGATCTATACATTGATAATGTTGATTGAGCTGACCATTTACACTCAGAAATAAGTGTAGTTTTTGCTTTTGATGCTGGAGTTTATTGTAAATTGGGTGATGTGAGACTCCAATAAATACGTGGAATGAGCAATAGTGAATAGGTGCTGGTAGGTTTAGAAAAAGAAAATTCCAATGCTTGGTAAATAGCGGCTGATACTCTAACGTAAGAAAATTCTTTTTAGATTTTGGGGGTATATGACCATCTTTAAGTCTACTCATACCCCCTCCTCTACTATTGACTATTCATCAGAAGCGTCTTCTTTGCTTGCAAAAAAGGTCGTTATGAATCCAGATAGTACATACAATATAGATACAACGAGTATACCTACAGGAATATTATAAGTCATTGCTGCAAGAATAAGTACAACAGGAAGCATGACAATAAAAGGAACACGCTTTTTATCCATCTGCTTAAATGAGTAGTATTTCATATTTGAAATCATAAGCAGGCCTGTCACAACCATAAATACAGCATAGCCTATTTGTACTGCTTTATCTTTAACCTGAAATACAGATGAATAATCTCTACTTACCCAAACAAGACAAACCACTAAGATTGCCGCTAATGGACTCGCAATACCGATAAAATAACGTTTATCTACCACGCCTATTTGCACATTAAAACGTGCCAATCGGAATGCTGCACATGCTGCATACACAAAGCAACATGCCAACCCTATACGCCCTAAACCATGCACACTCCAACTATACATCAGTATTGCAGGAGATATACCGAAGGCAATTAAGTCGGATAGTGAGTCGAGTTGTTCACCAAATGGGCTTTGTGCACCAATTGCACGCGCAACACGCCCATCTAGCCCATCTAATAATGCCGCCAAAAATATAGCATAAATCGCTTGTATATAATGGCCATCCATACTCGCAACAATGGAATAAAAACCTGACAGTAAAGCGGCTGTCGTAATTAAGTTTGGCCACAAATAGATACCGCGTTTTTTTACACGTTGACCTTCATTTGTGTCTTCTTCTTCAATCACTTCAAATGTTAATCCATCATGAACATCATCTGAATACTCGCCATTGCGCTTTGGTGTCTTGGTCATATATTTTGTTCCTAGCTATCCAGAGTGGGGGTCATTATTCACCAACAAGCCACTTTACTGCAAATGATCCACCCGTTTCATGCATTTTCAAGTGCGGAAGTAACCACTTTAATGCTTCTTCAGCTTCTTGAGCAAACTTCCATGGTGGATTAATCACAAGCAAACCACATCCATTTAAACCAATCGGTGTATCATCTGGCCAAACACATATTTCACAAACCAATTGACGGCGAATACCCGTTTTTATCATTTTCTTTTCAAAACGCTGGATCATGGCACGATCTTTAATTGGATACCAAACAGCAAACACTCCAGTCGGCCATTTATTGTATGCATTTTGAATTAACTCTACCAATTGTGGAAAATCTTTTCTTTCCACTTCATAAGGAGGGTCAATCATAACCAAACCACGCTTTTCACGTGGTGGAATTACACCAAGTAATCCCTCATAGGCATCACGTTCATGCAATCCCATTTTTTTATCGCGAATATTATGGCGTAGTTGTTCAAATACATCACTCTGCATTTCAAAAACTGTTGCCTTATCTATTTCACGCAAACCTTGTAGTGCCACCCATGGTGAACCTGGATAAGCACCTTTACCTTCTTGCTCACGTAGTTGCTCTACAAGCTGTAAGTATTTTTGCACACCTTCAGGAGATTTTTTAATCTGACCCGGCTGTAACTGCATAAGACGGTGAATACCTGACAAAAACTCACCTGACTTTTGCGCAGGCGCTTCAGACAGGTCATACTTTCCTGCACCACCATGTGTATCAATATAGCGGTAAGGTTTGTCTTTCAAATTTAAGCGTGTAAGAAGTTGAAGTAATAAAACGTGCTTCATTACATCTGCAAAGTTACCTGCATGAAAGTGGTGACGGTAGTTCATATATATGTATGTTCCTCATTTCTGCAAATATATTAACATGAAAAAAAACTTACATGCTGAATCACGATTTGCTCTAGAATAAGTTCCCTTTATTTTATTGTTATTTTTAAAATGACAACAGCCTCTCTCCCTATGCCTTGGGATGTTGATCAGATCGTAAATCAGCTTGATGAATTTGGTTTTAGTATCATTAAACAAGCATACGATGACGTTTTCTTTACTGCATTAAATACAGAATGCCTCTCTAAAATGGATAAGTTTCGTGCTGCGGCAATTCAAGATGGCGTAATTAGTAAAATTCGTAGTGATCATATTTTATGGATTAATGAAACCCAATCACTTGCACACAAACATATCTTAGCTTTAGAAAATCTTTCACAATCTTTAAATCAAGCTTTTTTTCTTGGTATTAAAAATGTAGAGGCTCACTTTGCTTGCTACAATGTTGGTGAATTTTATGCACTACACCGAGATAACCCACAACAAAAAAATCATCGTGTTATTTCGAGCGTTTTCTATATTCATAAAACATGGCAAGAAAGTTGGGGAGGACAATTACGCTTACAAGACAAAAAAATGAACTGGCATATGATTGAACCCACTGCAAATAGCATTGTTATTTTTGAAAGCAATTTGTTGCATGAAGTAATCACCTCTAAACAGAAACGACTTTCAATTACTGCTTGGCTTAGAAATGATCTAACATTGTGATAAGCTTTAATTTCTAAAAAAGTCCCTCATATTATTAGAATAAACAGATTAAGGTACTCTTATGAGCAAGAATATCATCGAAAGAATTGGTGAAACAGATCAATTGTATTTAGAGCAAAACTCTGCAAGCCTTGCTTTAGAGCGTGCTGATTTACGCCTTCAGCTTGTTACACTTAGCCGTAATAAACAAGAGCAAGTACATTTCTTACATGAGGCCATTGCTTTATTAGAACAGTCACGTCTTGAGTTTGAAGAAAATATTTCTATTGCTGAATACACGGAGCTTTCGCTCCTCTTAGTTAAAGCATATATGATCTATTATGAACTCACGAAAGATACAAAATTTGCGCTAATTACCCAACAAATTTTAAAGCCGCTTGCACATTTACACGATGGGAATGTCTACTTTTATCTTGCATATGCTTCAGTTATAAAAGGTGAAGTAGCAATGACTCAACATTGGCTAAAAAAATATGCAAGCACAGATCAGTTTGATTTACATCTAATCAAGCAACATCATGCTTTTGTAAATATACAACAACTGCCATGGTTGAAAGAGATACTCACTAGGAAATTAAACTAATTTTGCAAACAATAAAAAAGCACCTTTGAAGGTGCTTTTTTACGCTATATCACTTTAGTTAAGTAGGTGAGCAATTGCGCTACGCTCTTCTTCCAACTCTTGTAATGTAAGATTCATACGCTCACGGCTGAACTCATCAATTTCTAGACCTTCAACACGTGTATATTCACCATTTTCACAAATTACTGGCACACCATAAATAACGCCTTCAGGAATACCATAAGAGCCATCGGATGGAATACCCATTGTCACCCATTTTCCTTGAGTACCTAGTGCCCAATCATGAATATGATCAATTGCTGCATTTGCAGCAGATGCAGCAGAAGAAAGACCACGCGCATTAATAATTGCTGCGCCACGCTTACCTACTGTTGGTAAGAAATCATCTTTATTCCAAGCATCATCATTAATTTTATCTTTTAGGCGCTCACCGTTTACTGTTGCAAAACGATAATCTGCATACATTGTTGGTGAATGGTTACCCCATACCGTAAGTTTTTCAATATCTGCAACAGCAACATTTGCTTTTTGAGCAAGTTGCGTAAGCGCACGGTTATGGTCTAAACGTAGCATTGCTGTAAAGTTTTTTGCAGGAAGGTCTGGTGCAGATTTCATTGCAATATATGCATTTGTATTTGCAGGATTACCAACCACAAGAACTTTTACATCACGGCTTGCATGATCATTTAATGCTTTACCTTGTACTGTAAATATTTTTGCATTTTCTTGTAATAAATCTGCACGTTCCATACCCGGACCGCGTGGGCGCGCACCAACCAACAACGCATAATCTGCATCTTTAAACGCAACATTTGGGTCATCTGTGCAAATAATTTCATTCAACAAAGGAAAAGCGCAGTCATCCAACTCCATTTTTACGCCTTGTAACGCTTGTTGAGCTTTTTCAACTGGAATTTCTAGAAGTTGTAAAATAACTGGTTGATCTTTCCCTAACATTTCACCACTTGCAATACGGAATAGTAAGCTATATCCAATTTGACCTGCAGCGCCAGTTACGGCAACACGAATGGGTTGCTTCATGTAATTATCTCCATTTGAGGTGCGTTAATATGATTAAACAGCGAGGTTCTATTTAATCTTTTTAATCATAAACGACCAACATTGTACTCCAATCTTTTTATTGTTGCATGGTAAATATGTGCTTTTCATCTGTGATAAAAATCATTTTAATTTCAAACTAGTAAGTTCCCTGTATATTAAACTGGGCTGGACAATTTGATGTTATATTCGTAGGACATGTTTTAAATTGACCATTATTTTTATAACAAATACTAATATGGGTTAAAACAGCATTATGACTATCTTTTTGACAGTTAAGTTGTATGCCCTTTGCAGGTAATCCTTTATTTAAAGAGAGAAACTGTTCCTCAAGAGATTGTTTAGACATCGCATGTGAGATGGTATCTGTTAATACAGCAGGAATTTTTAAATTTTGTGCATAATTAATAATTGTTCTAAAGTACTGAGGTGCATTCATTGGAACACAGCCACCAACGGCGTGCCACAACTGTACTCTGTATGATTCATCAGGAATCACACGCGCAACAACTTTAGCTTGCAACGGTGAAAGCACAGCAGATGTATCTGTTGCACATGCCTCATTATTTCTTGTGAAGTTTTCAGGCACAAGACTACCTATCGTCAGTGCATAACCTTCCAAACACTTTCGTTGCTTTCTTTGGTTCTGATCAAATGCACATACCGCAGGCGTCATTTGAATATTGAGCACATAGCCCTCTGAAATATCTAGTTTTGCTGCCTGACTAGAAGATGAGATAAAGTAACACCCAAACGTGCCAACAATAAACATTAAGGCATATGTCGTAAAATACTGTAAATACTTACCTTTAGACATAAAATATACCAATCTCTTCCATAACCCTATTCCACATACTGTACTTATACTTCTGATTATTCACTGCTACTACGTAAAGGAATTATTTTCATCCATTTACTTATGTATTGCTGTCCTTGCCCCAGAATTGCACCATAATGAATTGTATTCGTCATAACATTTTTAACATAGTTTCTTGTTTCATCTAAAGGAATGCTTTCTACATATTGGTCAGCGGCAATTGGCTGATCTGTAGGTTGCCAGCGCAAAGCCCTATTTGGCCCTGCATTATAACCAGCAGTTGCAAGTACAGCATTACCATTTAGCTGTCCTTGTATCATGGACAAGTAATACGTCCCATAGCGGACATTGGTATTCATATCGCTCAGTGCTGCTGGATTATATGTCTCACCCATTTGTCTCGCAACCAATTTGGCAGTATTTGGCATAATTTGCATTAATCCTCCTGCTCCAACATTAGAACGAGCATTTGCTACAAAACGACTTTCCTGACGCATTAGACCATAAGCCCATGCAGGATCTAAGCCAACATTACCACTATGTAAAACAACTGCATTTTGATGAGGTGTTAAGTAACGCAAATTATAGTTATGTCGACTTACAGTTCGCTCCGCTGCATAAATTGCACGGTCGTACCATGCCATATTTGCAGCTTTTTGAGCAGCAGCAAGAAGTAAGCCATCATCTTTTTTCAGATATGCTTGTCTCACAGCCCAGTTCCACTCTCTATTTGCATAGCTAGCAGGCGCGGCTATAGTACGCAAAGCAAAAGCACGATTAAAATTAATATCTTGATTTACACGTTGCATATCATCAGCACTTGGCTCTGCTTGGTCTACTCTATTGTACTTTTGACCAATTTTTTCCTGAGCTAGCAAATTATAGTAATCATCGCCATTGTTTGCTAAATCACTATACAGTGTACTTGCCTGCTTCTTATAACTTTTATCTGCTTGTTGCTCATCTGCACGGGCAAGCCAATATTGCCAACGGCTTTCTTGCTGCTGTGTCACACCCATCACAGAAATTGCACGAATTAAGCTATCCCATGCACCAAAACGAATGGCTTGCCGCGCATAAATCTCAGCCTCTTCTGCACTAAATGGAATGCCATAACTCGCGTCAAAATAATTTAGTACAATACGGTTAAAATTATTTTTAAGTACCGTTGTACCACCAATATAAGCAACTGTTCTATAAAGATACTTTTGTACAGCAGGTGGTACACCTTCTGCTGCACGATTGGCTGCGGTTAAACCTGCGGTTAAATCGCTATCTGCCAAACGTCCTAAAGCAAAAATTAAATAAGCATAGTCTGTATCATTTGCTTTTGGTGCAGACCAAAGATAGCCCAATGGATTTGTTTGAATTTGTGTGAGCTGTGCAATAGAAACATTTAAACCCAATGACTGTGCTGTAGATGCTGCAAGACCAATTTGACCTGCTCGAAGTTGTGTCCATAATCGCTGTTGTTTATCTTCTGTTGTCATCAAGGGACTAGATGACATCATTCTATTTAAGCCCATACAAGAATCAGGCATATTATTATTTGTACTTAACCACAAATCCTTATATTCAGCAAAGACTAAAGGATCACCCGATTTAGCACGCACTTGCGCAATTGCACAGTTTTCAGCATTGTCGGGATTCGTAATATAAGATAAAACAGGTTGTGCATCTGCGTAATTGGTTTCTTTTACTTTTTCTTCAACATAGTCAGCAGCCAATTTTTCTGCCATTGCCGAATTTGGATATTTTTGTGCAAATTGAATAATACTTGATGCAGGTTGCAGGGCTAAGTTTGTATTTAATTTAAAATATTCAGGATAATACCCTAAAACATCATTTTGCATTGCAATCGCATCTTGATCGAGTCGAGTCAAATTGCCTGAATTTGCAGCTGCGAGTGCATCATTAAATTGTTCATTTGCAGCATTTGCGATAGATACAGTACATCCCAAAGACAAATGAAATAAAACAACTCCTAAATAGCGTTTATTTTTTTTATGACTCACACACCCACCCATAGATTGCACATAAAAATCACATCACTCAATGCTAAACTTTTTAATCTTATTTTAATGTGAACACCTCTCTTATTCTTGTTATGTTGTGTAATTATTGGCGATTTTTCATGTGATTTAATTGTAGAAGTCATTTACTACTCGTTTATGTAGAAAAATGCTAAAATATCGCTCCACTTTTTACTGTTGTGTGAAGCCAAATTTAGCTTTCATGCTTAACCTTTGTATCAGGAGCCTACATGACGGTCCAAACTTTCATTCCTTCGCGTGACGAAGCTGCCTCAGAAAATACTGTTCACCAGCCTTTAAACACCTCAGACCTGTCTTCAGTGAAAAAACTATACATTGAAACACAAGGGTGTCAAATGAATGAGTATGACAGTCATCGTATGGCAGACCTTTTAGGTGACTCTCACGGGTATATTCTTACACAAGACCCAAAAGAAGCCGATATTCTGTTGATGAATACCTGCTCAATCCGTGAAAAAGCTCAAGAAAAAGTATTTAGCGAACTCGGTAGATGGAGAAAGCTAAAACAACAAAACCCAGATTTAGTGATTGGTGTAGGTGGTTGTGTTGCTTCGCAAGAAGGCGACAATATTCAAAAAAGAGCACCGTATGTAGATATGGTCTTTGGCCCTCAAACACTACACCGTTTACCTCAACTGCTTGACCAACACGAAGATCAACATAAAAAGCCTAAAAAAGAGAAAATTAAGCTGGTTGATATTTCGTTTCCAGACATTGAAAAGTTTGACTTCTTACCTGAACCGCGTGTAGAAGGACACAAAGCATTTGTTTCAATTATGGAAGGCTGCTCGAAATACTGCTCTTTCTGTGTTGTACCCTATACACGTGGTGAAGAAGTATCTCGTCCACTTGATGACGTATTGGCTGAAATTGCTAGCCTTGCAGAACGTGGGGTACGTGAAGTCTCTTTACTTGGTCAAAATGTAAATGGCTATCGTGGTGAAACTTTTGAAGGTGATGTTTGTACTTTTGCAGAGTTACTTCGCTTAGTTGCTGAAATTCCGGGAATTGGTCGTATTCGTTACACGACATCACACCCATTAGAGTTCTCTGAAGCTCTCATTGAATGTTATCGCGACTTACCACAAATGGTTTCACACCTACATTTACCCGTACAAAGCGGCTCAAATGATGTATTACAAGCCATGAAGCGTAACCATACTATTGATGTTTATATTAATAAAATGGAAAAACTTCGTAAAATTCGTCCAGATATGCATTTATCAAGTGACTTTATCATCGGGTTCCCGGGTGAAACTGATGAAAATTTTGCCGAGACATTACAATTCATTAAAGATTTAGATTTCGATCACTCTTATAGTTTTATCTATTCAAAACGTCCGGGCACACCTGCATCCGAGCTTGAAGATACCATTCCTGAAACAGTGAAAAAAGAACGCCTTGCTCAAGTACAAAAAATTATCAAACGTTCAAGTATTGATAAAACAGATGCAATGAAAAATACCATTCAACGTGTTCTTATTGAAAAAGTTTCGGATAGAGACCCTCATCTTTTGGTTGGAACAGCAGACAATACTCGTTATGTCACTTTTGTTGGGGATGCTTCATGGGTTGGTCGATTTGCAGAGATCGAAATTACTGAAATTAAAACATTGAATTTAGTTTACGGCGAGCTCTTGAATCTTGAACCTGACGTAGCGTAATGTAAGGGGACAACCAAAACCAAAAAAGAGGAACTCTCTTGACCGCATCTATTCGACGTACAGTAGCTTTTCCTGGTATTTCAATGGAGCATACAAAAAATATGCTCGGCGCTTATAACGGACACTTAAAACAAATAGAACAGCGCCTAGATGTAAACATTAATCATCGTGGCGATGTTTTTTATATTGATGGTGAACTTGATGCAGTCGAGAGGACTGAGTCACTCTTACAAAAACTATATGAAGAAGCAGCATCTGCACAAGTAAGTGCAGATGCTCTTCACTTAATTATTCAAGGCAGTCAAACTGACCGTGAAATCGTAGACCAATCTACACAAGAACATACAGGTCTTGATGATGTTTGGTTACAAACCCGAAAAGGTCGTATTAACCCAAGAGGCGCCAACCAAAAACGTTATGTACAGCGTATTTTGCAAAGCGATATTTCTTTTGGTGTTGGCCCTGCAGGTACAGGAAAAACATATCTTGCAGTTGCTGCTGCGGTAGATATGCTTGAACGTAATGAAATTCAAAGAATCTTATTAGTCCGCCCTGCGGTAGAAGCAGGAGAAAAATTAGGTTTCTTACCTGGTGACTTAACTCAAAAAATTGATCCATACCTTCGTCCGCTATACGACGCATTGTATGAAATGCTAGGTTTTGAGAAAGTTGCTAAACTCATTGAACGTCAAGTCATTGAAGTTGCACCTCTTGCTTATATGCGAGGTCGTACACTCAACCATTCATTTGTTATTTTGGATGAAGCACAAAATACAACGCCAGAACAAATGAAGATGTTCCTTACACGCCTTGGTTTTGGTTCTCGCGCAGTCATCACAGGTGATATTACCCAAGTTGACTTACCACGAGGGCAACAATCAGGGCTTGCACATGCACTGCGTGTACTTGAGCCTGTGAAAGAAATACACATTACCCACTTTCACTCTCGTGATGTAGTGCGCCATCAACTTGTACAGAAAATTGTTGAAGCTTATGATGGCTGGGACAGCGAACAACAACGTATCGGTGCAAAAGCACGTGCCGAGCGCAAAGCACTCCAAGAAGCCCTCATTGCTGAAAATGATTCTGCTGCCGACCAGCAGCACCAACATGCCTAAGGATTTGTTTTGAAAATTAGCCTTTCACTACAACAAGACGTTTTAACACCTGAATTGGTGTTAAAACGTGCTTATATCAAAAAAGTTATTGAAACAACACTGCGTTACATTCAACTTGCGCAAGACTCTGAAATAGGTATTGCCTGTGTCGACTCAGATGCAAGCCAAACACTTAACGCGGAGTATCGTCATAAAGACAAACCAACCAATGTTCTTTCTTTTCCAAGCGACTTACCTGAAGATGTACTCAAAGTCATTGATATACTTCCACTAGGTGATCTTGTCATTTGCATTCCTGTAGTATTACAAGAGGCAAAAGAACAAAATAAAGCTCCTCTTGAGCATTTCACACATATGCTTGTGCATGGCACACTCCATCTTATTGGGTATGACCATGAAACAAGTACAGAAGATGCTGAGGAAATGGAAGCTATTGAAATTGAGATTTTAGCAAAGCTTGGTTTAGATAATCCTTATCTTTCAATCGATCATTAATTTACTGTGTTATGGCGTTTTCACTTGAGTTTCTCCTGTATGGAAACGCCATGTTCTTATAACTCTTAACTCAGACAGTAAGTTCATACTTTGTGAAAACTTGCCAAACGGTGCGCCACGACGTACAGAACGTTTCGCAGCCTCATCAAGTATACTATGTCCTGAACTTTCCAATAAATGAATTGCTTTCACACTGCCATCAGGCTCTAAGACAACCATCAATCGCACATCACCAGATAAACCTTGTTGCTTTGCAGCCAAAGGATAATCTCTATTTCCAAATAACTCGACTTTTTCTCTAAACTGCTCTAAATACTTTGCTGTACTGTCTTTTTTTGCTTCTACCGAGTCAATCGTTTCTGTATTTTTTAACTTTGCATAAATTTGCTGTTGCTTTAAATACTGTGCCTCTAAACTCTTTATCATCATTTCTTTTTCAGAATAGCTGCTTTCAAAGGCATCCCTAGCATTCATCTGCTCATGGTTTTCAACTTCTTTTTTCCAACTTAGCGTAGTAACTAGCATATGCTCTTGAGTTTGCTCAACAGCAGTCTGCTGTAAAAAGCGATCTTTTTTTGTTTGAGCGTGTGCACCTTGACTCTCCGTACGCTCAATAGGAAGTAAAATTGTCGAAATCTTTTTCTTATCTTTGAGTTGACCACCACCTCTCTGATCTTGCTCTGCTAAAAAATCAGCATTATTCAATGATTCATGGCTAGGTGTAAGTACTACCGTAATATCTTGTGAAATATTATTATGATATTCAGGCATTTTAAATGAAATAAGTAGTAGCCCTATATGCAATACTATGGCAACTAAGATAGAAAAACTGAGAACTTTATCTTTCCATATAAAAAAGTATCGAAGGTGTCCCATATTCCGTTTTTCTATATCCATTTAAAACTAAAAGAGAAAAACATAGACTACAACAAAATCTTTACAGAATGCGATAAAAATGTTTATTTATGCTACCTTACTCGCTATCGAATGATAATTTCAGCGCCTTAACGCTAGCAAAATACGATTTTTGATCGAACTGATCCATATTGTTGCTTATCACATCATATGACTTTGGAACATCTTATGCAGACGCTCATTACCAACATTTCCAACTATATACAAAACGTATATCAGAAGGCTGGAGGATTCATTGAGGAAGAGCGAGAATTTGCGCTATCTCAAGTATTTTTAAATGCTACATTAAAACGTTTTGTCACAGACAATGTAGGGTTACTTAAAGATTTGCATGCAGATGTTCATGACGATTGGTTACGCTTATATGCAACGATTAATGTACAAGGGTTGCATACAACGCTCTCAGTCGACTTAAAACTTCTAAAAATGGAATTAAACAATAATATTCAGCTCATTGTGTTTGAACAAATTAGTAACACTCAAATTGTTAGTGCAAAGTTTAAGAATAAATTTCAAAAGTGGGCAATTCACTCAGCACTTTTCTTTTATCAAAAAGTCCTCAAAAAAGACCCTTTAGGCAAAATTCTGCAACACTTTAATGTACTTGAAGTGAAAGATGGACTACTTCACTTAGATTTAAATAAGTGGTTAGGAAAAAACCGCTCTGTCATTGATACGCTTGGCAAAGTAAATGTGAACCATGCACGCTTGCAAGAAACAGAACTAGTTATTATGGGAAGAGTTAATTTAGAAGCACTTATGCGAATTAAGCATATGGCAAAAGAAACACCAACTTCCTAAAAACTAAATACATATCTTGCACAGACGCAATATCTTGATTCACTAAAATATAGAGCATCATTTGTTGAAGTCTTCTCTATAGGAACAAGATAAGCATGCAAATAAAAAAATTTTTACAAGGTGCTCTACTGACAAGCGCAGTTATGTTTTCTGTACATAGCTTCGCGCTTACACCATTTCAAGCCACTTATCAGTTTGCTTACAATGGACATAATATCAGTACTGCAACGCGCACACTACAAGCAACTGAAAACAATCACTGGACATATAAATTTGCTGCAAAAGCAGGCGTCCTTGCCTCTGCAACAGAAACGAGCCAATTTACATTTAACAATGATAAAGTCATTTCAGATAAATTTTCTCGCGCTACGAAATATATTGGTATTTCAGATGCCTTAAATATTAATTTTAACCATGCAGATAAAAAAGTTACGACAAACAAAGATGGTACTGTACGTAGTTTCCCTCTCGAGAATAATCCATTAGATGAACTAAATGCAGAAATACAAATTAGAGAAGATCTAAAAAACAATCGCCTTAAACCTGTCTATTACATTACTGATGCTAAAGGAATAGATGCTAGAAAATTTGTGAACCTTGGAGAGGAAACGGTAAAAACTCAATATGGTGACTTTAAAACGATGAAGTTTAAGCTTGAGCACAACAAACCAGAGCGTAATACTCTCTTTTGGCTTGCACCTCAACTTGACTACTTACCTGTCAAAGTTGCACATAATGACGGCGCTAATTCATACTCTATTTCACTAATTAACTATAAATGGCAATAAAATAATCAATTTTTAAACTTTTGGCTTGCAATTTCTAGGATGCTTTTTAAAATACGCTTTTGCTTAAAAAGCATCCAATTTGTAGAGGTTCCGCCAGTGCAAGCACTAGAACAGAAAATCTTAACTGAAGGTATCGTTCTATCTGATAACGTTCTCAAAGTCGACGCTTTCTTAAATCACCAAATTGACCCTGTTCTCATGCAGAAAATTGGTAAAGAGTTTGCAGCACGATTTAAAGATCAAGGTATTACTAAAATCATTACCATTGAAGCATCAGGAATTGCTCCTGCTGTTATGGCAGGTTTAGAACTTGGTGTACCTGTCATTTTTGCACGTAAATACCAATCTTTAACATTGAAAGATGATTTATATCGCGCGAAGGTTTACTCTTTTACAAAACAGACAGAAAGCACTATTGCCATTTCAAATAAGCATATTCATAGCACTGACAATGTGCTTATTATTGATGACTTTCTTGCAAATGGTCAGGCGGCTTTAGGCTTGGCAGATCTTATTCACCAAGCAAATGCAAATATCGTAGGTATTGGCATTGTAATTGAAAAATCATTCCAAACTGGAAGAGAATTTCTTATTGAAAAAGGATACCGTGTCGAATCGCTTGCACGTATCCAATCTCTAAACGATGGTAAAGTTACTTTCGTACAAGAGTAATTCTAGCTTCTTAAGAGACCGCTTTTAAAGCGGTCTTTTTTATGGGTACTACTGTAGTTTTAATGCAACCTTTGCAAGTCGCTCACCTTGAGCAATACACAAGACTTTTTCATCTTCCGAAATAGATTGATCATGACGTGATCCACTTACATGCGTTGCACCATACGGCGTACCACCTGTTTTAGTACTTGATAAAGCAGGCGTTGCATTGGTTAGCCCTAACATCATCATGCCATGATGTAAAAGTGGAATATACATACTCAATAAAGTGCTTTCCTGCCCACCATGCATAGCGCCTGAAGCCGTAAATACACATGCAGGTTTGTCATGTAATGCACCACTTAACCATAAGCTGGTACTCTGATCCCAAAAGTACTTCATTTCACTTGCCATATTTCCAAACCGTGTTGGAGAGCCAAGTGCCAAGCCTGAACAATGTTCTAATTCTTCCAACGTACAATAAATATCACCATCATCAGGTACACTGGCTTCAGCAACTTTCACAACAGTAGATATTTGTGGCACTGTACGAATTTTAGTAGCCATACCTGTTCGTTCAATACCATCTGCAATAAGATGAGCCATTTCTTTTGTTGTGCCATATTTACTGTAATAAAGTACTAAAATATAGGGTTGCATCATATTCAGATTCATTTTTATAAAAATAAACTATACGGTATTTTTTACTATTTTTGTTAAAGGCTATACACTATTTAGAAATTCGTATTAAAAAAATCTAGGCAAAGATATATGCTACTGCAATATTTAAAGAAACTGCCCTTTTACGAAAAGACATGGTTTCAATTTCTTCTATTTGTCATATTTCGCTTCGAGTCAGACCGTTGCCGCGACAAAGCTGCCTCACTGACATATACAACACTATTTGCTGTCGTTCCTATGCTGACAGTATTCTTAGTGATCATTTCATCTATTAAAGCACTAGAGCCAGCACGCCAACAGTTACAAGAACTTATTTACAGTAACTTCCTTCCAAAGAGTTCAATCGCCTTTGACCAGACACTCAATTCATTTACAGAAAAGTCGAGTAACTTAACAGCGATTGGTATTCTTTTCTTATTTATTACATCAGTGATGATGTTAAATAGTATTGAAGATGTATTTAATCGTATTTGGCGCATTAAAGACAAACGTAGCGGTATTATTGGCTTTATGCGCTATTGGACCATTATTTCATTAGGCCCAATTCTTCTAGGAAGTGCATTTGCACTTTCATCTGCTGTTGCATCTTTAAATGTATTGCATAACAATTTTACAGGGTATGAGCTCGACAGTACGTATTTTCTTGGACTTCTTTCCTACGCACTCACAGTTTTAGGCTTTTTCTTTATTTACTGGACTATTCCAAATAGAGAAGTTCCTTTACGTTCAGCAATTGTTGCGGCTATTTTCAGTGGAACAATCTTTCAGCTACTTAAAACCTTTTTTGGCTACATCATGTCAAACTTTACAAGTTACGAGCTTGTATATGGTGCTTTTGCTGCTGTTCCTATCTTTCTACTATGGATTTTCCTTTCTTGGAATATCGTTTTACTTGGCGTTGAAGTTAGCTTTGCACTGACTTCTTTTAGTACAGGTAAAACGCAAAAACGCCACCCAATGGTTATGATGCTTGATATCCTAGAGCTCTTTTATAAAAAGCAACTTACAGGTGATGCAGTAACCGAAAAAGAAGGTCTAAAAGTTCTTGGTCGTGGTGAGGTTGGTCGTTGGCCAACTTATATTGAAATTTTAGAAACACAGCAAATTATTCGTAGAACCGATACAGATGAATATGTATTAGCTAGAAATCTAGCACATATCGATTTTTGGGAGTTCTATACAGAGTTACCATTTAACCTCCCATTAAAAAAAGATATTGGGAATGTTCACCCTGACGATGAATGGATGAATCGATTAAGTCCAATACTCATCGATACAGATGAGTACCTATCTGCAAAACTTTCTATTCCACTTTCATCACTCTTTGACGAAAGATAAAAATAAAAAGACCGCTTTATGCGGTCTTTTTATTTATTGAAAACTTATTTTACGAAGGTATTCCATGTAAATGCTTGCTGTTTACCTTGAAGTACCATTTTTATTTGATCACCAGATTTTAATGCTGCAACACCTTCAGGTGTACCTGTCATAACTACATCCCCTTCTTCAAGAGTAAATGCCTGACTCATATCACATAACATTTCTGCTATTGGGAAAAGTAATAAACTGGTATTCCCTTGCTGACGTACTTCATCATTTATAAGCAACTCATAAGAAATATTATCCCACTCATTGACTTCACTGATATTTATCCATTCACCAAGAACACAAGAGCCATCAAAAGCTTTAGCTCTCTCCCAAGGTTGCCCTTTTCCTTTAAGCTCTGCTTGCAAGTCTCTCAAAGTTAGATCTAGACCCAATGTCACTGCACCAATTGCTTGTAGAGCCACTGTAGGATCGGTTTCTTTAGAAAGCTTTTTATCTATACGCAGTGTCAGCTCACACTCATGATGACAACTTCCTAGATTCGTATTCCATTGAATACCATCTTTCAAAGTGACCAAACTGCTTGGTGGCTTAATAAAGAGCACAGGTACCGTAGGTACAGCATTACCCAATTCTTTTGCATGTGCCGCATAGCTTCGCCCTACACACACAATTTTTGATGGTCTTTGCATATTCTTTCCCTATTTATTATTCTGCTATCACTAAAGACACAAGCGACCTATTACCCACGTAGTTTATTAAATGTATTCTCAAACAATGCTTGGTCATTTATATCTAATGCACGCTTTGGAATAATAAGTACAGCACGCGTCTTCAGTTCAATAACATATGTTAATTTACCCTGAGCAAAATGCTTTACTTCTTTGTAGCTAAACTCTCTATCTCGACCATTTGAGCTCATGACCGCATAGTCCTGATAAAGTGCAAGCTTTTGTTCATTCTTTCCGAGTTGATAACGTACAAACTGGCGTTTAAAAATCATTGGTAACAACCAATAACGTACAGCCAGTTGAATAAATAGAAAGAGTGCACCCAAGCCTACGTAGTAGCGACCTGCTCCATTAAAGCCAACATAGAATCCAAAAACAATAAGACCTATACTAATTAATGGTGTAATAAATTGGGTAAACTGTTTCTTGCCAAGTGTAATTAGTTTGAAGCCATCTTGTGACTCCTCTAAATTTAATACATATTGCAAAGATAAAGCAGGTTTTTGCGTGGTCATAACAAAGTCATTTCATTTAAATACAACTGTTTTATTAGACCACAAAGGTGAGTATTTTAGAATCTAGATAGTTTTTATAGGCACAAAAAAACCGCTCTTTATTTAGCGGTTTCTTCTTTAAGTTGGTGCGCTCAGAGAGATTCGAACTCCCGACCCCTTAGTTCGTAGCCAAGTGCTCTATCCAGCTGAGCTATGAGCGCATCGTCTTAATGGAGTCGCATTATACGCACTTTTTCAAGATGCGTAAGTAATTTTTTAAATTTTTCAACTGTATGTACTTTTATTAAACAAAAGTCATGTATTTAGTTAAAATACCCAAAGTGCAGGCACAAAAAAACCGCAATTAAGCGGTATTTTTCAAATTGGTGCGCTCAGAGAGATTCGAACTCCCGACCCCTTAGTTCGTAGCCAAGTGCTCTATCCAGCTGAGCTATGAGCGCATTAATTTGTTTGCCTTAAGGCTTGTTCATTTCTTTACTTGGTGCGCTCAGAGAGATTCGAACTCCCGACCCCTTAGTTCGTAGCCAAGTGCTCTATCCAGCTGAGCTATGAGCGCGTTAAGTAAAGTTGGCGGTGAGAGAGGGATTCGAACCCTCGATACAGTTACCCGTATGCGTCCTTAGCAGGGACGTGGTTTCAGCCACTCACCCATCTCACCGGAACGACACGAATAATACAAAGGAAATGCTAGATACGCAAGCGAAGTCTTCATTTTTTTATAAAAATAATGACCGGTTAATTACTTTTTAAACAATTTTACCTTTTTTGTTGCATTTATAAACAAGTTCTTGTCTTTTTAAAAAGATAACTAAACAATAGCAAAGATATCATACAAATTTGCAATCTATCACGTGCAGTCTTTCCCTGTATGACTTATGCTAAACCTAACTGTGATAAGAAGCTAAATATATATGAAAAACTGGGTCGATCCTGAAGCAAAAGCTGAAGCTGAACGCTACGATAATCCAATTCCAAGCCGTATTCTCATTTTAAAAACACTTACAACCTTAGACAAACAGCTGTCACATGCCGAACTTGTAGATCATTTCGACATTAAAGATGAAAAAAGTATAGAAGCACTCAGCCACCGACTCAGTGCAATGATTCGTGATGGTCAATTAGGTAAAGAAGGTATGAAATACTTTATATTACCTGAACAACCTGCACACGATGCCACAATTTATATTAACAATAAGGGTTTAGGCTCTGCCAATATTGATGGCAAAAATGACCTACTACTCCCTGAAAGAGAGTTACGACTGGTCTTTAACGGCGATCGCATCAAAGTTCGTCAAACTTCAGTTGACCGTAAAGGTAAAGCTTGGGGTTATATCGAAGAAGTTACTCAGCATCGTGTTAAACAAGTCATTGGTAAACTGTCAGTTCATGACAATGAATATTTTATTCAACCTGCTACACCCAATCAGCATCAACCTATTACTTTAGAAAAAGAACTGATTGAACATGCCAAAGCAAATATCGGTGACGCACTGCGTGTTGCCATCGATGACTATCCAACAAGAGATACTTTTGCAACAGGACATATCGTTCAATCTATGGCAGATAAAGCCGATACTGAAATCATCATTCCTCAGACTATTTTAGAATTCGGATTACCTTACGAGTTCCCTCAAGAAGTTGTTGAAGATGCAGAAAGCTTTAAAGAACCAACAGCAACTGATCGCAAAGGGCGTGTAGACCTCCGTGATTTACCACTAGTCACTATTGATGGTGAAGATGCTAGAGACTTCGATGATGCAGTCTATGCAGAAAAACGTCCGGGCGGTGGTTACCGTGTTGTTGTCGCAATTGCTGACGTGAGTCACTATGTTCGCACAGACAAGCCCTTAGATGATGAAGCACAAGACCGTGGTACTTCAGTTTACTTCCCACATTTTGTTCTACCTATGTTGCCTGAAGCACTTTCGAATGGATTGTGTTCGTTAAACCCTCATGTAGATCGACTATGCATGGTGTGTGACCTGACTCTTTCACGCTTAGGTCGTGTGACAGGATATGAATTCTACCCTGCTGTGATGCACTCAAAAGCACGTCTTACATATACTCAGGTTGGTTCATACTTTAACGGCGATTCTAATGCTGTACCGCAAGATCGTACAATTCAAAAGTCACTCAATACATTGTTCCAAATGTATTCGGTACTGAAATCTCTACGTGAAAAACGTCATGCAATGGAGTTTGAAACGACTGAAACTTACATGACGTTTGATGAACTTGGGGGTATTAAAGAAATATTACCTCGCCATAGAAATGATGCACACAAGCTCATTGAAGAATGTATGTTGCTAGCCAATGTCGCTGCAGCTGATTTCTCACTGAAAAATGATATTCCAATGCTTTATCGTGTACATGAAGCACCTGAACATACAAAGATCCAAAAAGTACGCGATTTTGTGAAAATGCTTGGTCTGCATTTCCCAGAACAACCAACTCAAGAAGACTATCAACGCGTTATTGAGGCGACCAAAGACCGTATAGATGCTCAAAGCATCCATGCCGTACTCCTTCGCTCTATGATGCAAGCCTACTATGGCGCAAAAAATGCAGGGCACTTTGGTCTTGCTTACGATGCTTATACACACTTTACTTCACCAATTCGTCGCTATCCTGACTTGTTATTACACCGTGCGATCAAAGCAAATCTACAAAAGAAACCATACCCTATTTCAGGTGCAGAATTAGATGATGCAGGAGAGCACTTCTCTCAAACTGAACGCCGTGCAGATGAAGCATCACGCAGTGTAACTTCGTGGTTAAAGTGCCACTACATGAAACAGCACCTTGGTGATGAGTTCATTGGTCATGTCAGTGCAGTCACTGAGTTTGGTTTATTTATTACACTGAAAGACTTATATGTTGATGGCATGATTCATATTAGCCAACTCGGTGATGACTTCTTTGTTTATGACATCGCGAGCCAAACACTGATCGGTCAAAACAGAGGTCAAATATTTGGACTAGGTGATGAAGTTAAAATTAAAGTTGCGGGCGTAAACTTAGACGAACGTAAAATTGATTTTGAGTTATTGAAACAAGTGACACATGCAGGACGTACCGTACGTGAGCGTGCACCACGTGCTGCAAGATCGACTGTTGCTGCTGTTAAAGAAGAAGTTTTCATACCAACAACAAAGGCCAAAACAGAAGATGAACCACAACAAACACCTGTAAAAGAGCATAAGCCGAAGAAAAAGAAAAAATCGAATAAACCGAGCTCTTACAGTAAAAAAGCCAAACCATCTGCTAAACAAGATGTCAAAGCTGAGAAAAAAGAAAAGGTGAAAAAGAAAAAAAAGAAATCTAATGCGAAGCCTAAAATAGCTGAATAATTAGTGTATTCCGAGTATGAAAGATATTTCGTACTCGGAATTTTTATGACTCTAATGATGCAATCATTGTATTTATATTTCTATATGCTTGCTGTGCAACAGTATCATCGTATCCTTCTACTAAAAATCGACTTATGAGTCCTTCTAAAATGTGATAAACCAAGTCTGCAATCACAATATAGTTTTTCAATGACTCACATGCTTGATAGACATAATCCCTTAACCATATTTTATGTATTCTTGCATATTCAATTAAGTCATCCTGTGTTTTACCCGATTCACCCACAACACGCACAAACATACAGCCTTTAAAAGATTCAGACTGAAACCATTCAAAATGCCACTTTAAAATACTATTTACTTTTTCTTCACTTGTATGACTTTCAACATACGTCATTAAGCTATGACGATACTGTGTATCTCTTACACTAAGCACCTGTTTTATTAGTTCATTTTTATTTTTAAAATGCGTATAAAGTGTTGTTTTTGAACAGCCCGAGATATCACGTATTAAGTCGACCCCAACACCTGTAAAACTTTGTTCATTAAAAAGTTTTTCTGCTGTATCTAGTATTTTTAAAGCTGACTTAGACATACCCTCTCCAATAGTACAGATCTGTACTTATCAAAAAACCACTGCTATACTGCACATAATAGTACAAATCTGTACTCCAACATAGAGATATTCCATATGAAGTCTATTTTTCATGGTAAAGAGAAAGTTCCTGCAAGAGCATCAAATAAAGAGATTTTTTATGGATTTATGGGTGGCATGATCAGTATTTTCAGCCTTTTATTTATTACTCAACTTTCAGGTCATTTACTCATTATGGCACCATTTGGTGCAAGCTGTGTTTTACTTTACGCTGCGCCGCAATCGCCTTTGGCTCAACCACGTAATATTATATTTGGACACTTTATTTCAGCAGCAATTGGTCTAATTTTTCTAAATATTTTAGGGACTTTAGCCTTTAGCATTGCCTGCGCTGTTGGTCTAGCTATTGCGTGCATGCAATTCTTTCAATGTGTACATCCTCCCGCAGGTGCAAATCCATTGGTTATTTTACTTACAGCACATGAAGTCACATATCATTGGAGTTTTTTATTTTTTCCTGTATTACTCGGCTCAGTTACATTAGTTGCTATTGCCTATGCTGTACATCAAATAAGTCAAACTAAATGGCCTATATATCAACTAGGGTTGCTTAAAACACCACCGAAAAAATAATAAACTTGGCTTTTCTAAAATAATCCAATACTTAACCTTGATTTTTCAAGCGATCAGACATACATCTAATAAATAGAGATCATTTTTGGTGAATTCAATGACATTACAACAAGCAATACTTCCTACCCCTGACTTTTCTAATATTGAATTGCCAGTATTAAAAACTCAGATTGAAAATGCGATTCATCAAGGACAAACTTTTTTAGATCAATTACAAGCTGTCCCTGAGACCAATTTGGCTCAACGAGATGTCATTAATGAACTAGATGAACTCAGTAATGGGTTAGATGAAGTATTTGGATTACTGTCTCACCTTAATGCTGTGATGAACAATGCTGAGACTCGTGAAATATATCAGGCAGTTTTACCACAACTCAGTCAATACTATACAAATATGGGACAACATACCGTTCTATATCAAACCTATCAACAATTCCATGACAGTCAACTTTTCTCAACATGTTCTGAAGCACAGCAAAGTGCAATTCGTCTTGCATTACGTGATTTCAAACTTTCAGGTGTTGCATTAGAAGGCGAACAGAAAAAACGTTATGCAGAAATTTCAGCACGACTCTCACAACTTTCGTCTGACTTTTTAAACCATGTACTTGATGCAACACAAGCCTACTTTAAGCCCCTTAATCATGATGAATTAGCAGGATTACCTGAAAGTAGTGTTGAACTGCTTAAGCAATATGGAGCACAGCGAGAATTAGAACAACCTGTTGCTACACTCGACTTTCCTTCTTATCTTGCAATTATGACCTACGCAAAAGATCGTAAACTGCGCGAAACGCTTTACCATGCTTATACCACAAGAGCCTCTGACCAAGCAGAGCAACCTGAGTTAGACAATACGCAAGTCATGGAAGAAATTTTAAAATTGCGTCAAGAAAAAGCAAAACTACTCGGTTTTGAACATTACGCAGACCTTTCTTTAGCAAGTAAAATGGCACCTGATGCAAATACTGTAGAAAAATTCTTATTCGATCTTGCTGAACATGCCAAACAACCTGCTCAACAGGAAGTCAGTGAGCTTAAAGCGATTGCCTTACAAGATGGTATTGAAGACTTACAACCGTGGGATGCAACGTATTACTCTGAAAAATTAAAGCAACAACAGTTCAATCTTTCTCAAGAAGAACTCAAGCCTTACTTCCCTGCACCGAAAGTGGTCAATGGACTCTTTAGTATTGTTAAAAAGCTTTACAACCTAGACATTATGGAAAGAATTGCTCCTGTATGGCAATCCGATGTGAAATACTATGAAATAGAAGACCATGGTCAAGTTATTGCGGGCTTTTATTTAGACTTATATGCACGTAGCGGTAAACGTGGTGGCGCATGGATGAATGGCTTCAGAGCACGTATGCAAACTAAGGAAAGCTTACAAAAACCTATTTGCTATATGGTATGTAATTTCACTCCACCAGTTGGCAGCCAACCTGCGCTACTTACACATGATGAAGTTATTACCCTATTCCATGAATTTGGACATGGCTTACATCACATGCTCACAGAAGTAGATAATATTGCTGTTTCAGGTGTAAATGGTGTTGCTTGGGATGCTGTTGAACTACCAAGCCAATTTATGGAGTTTTGGGCTTGGGATAAAGAATCGTTAGACCAACTGACCGAGCATGTAGAGAGCAAAGAAACACTCCCACAAGAGCTATTAGATGCTCTACTTAACGCACGCTTTTTCCAATCAGGTATGCAAACCTTACGTCAGCTTGAATTTGCGCTTTTTGACTTCACAATTCATCAAAAGTCTCCTGCATTAAATGCAGAATCTATTCAAAAAACACTTGATGATATTCGTAAGCAAATTGCTGTTTTGCCAACAACAGTAGAAAATCGTTTCCAGCATGGGTTTAGCCATATTTTTGCAGGCGGTTACGCTGCTGGCTATTACTCATATAAATGGGCTGAAGTTTTAGCAAGTGATGCCTTTGATCGCTTTGAACAAGAAGGTGTATTCAATACAAAAACAGGACAAGACTTTAGATCATCCATTCTTGCTGTTGGTGGTAAACATGATGCATTAACTGCTTTTAGCAATTTCCGTGGTAGAGCACCAAAAATTGATGCATTACTTCGTCATCAAGGTTGGACACCAACAATACAAAGCGCTTAAACTGACAGCACACACTGGTTAATGAGTCATGCTTAATATGAAGATAAAAAAACGATTTATTGCAGGGGTTAGATGCCCAAAATGTAATAGTCTCGATCGAATTATTATGCTGACTCATGAACAGCGTGAATGGATTGAATGTATTGAATGCGATTACTCTGATAACCGCCCTACACCAGAAGAAATACAACAACATCCTAAAGATGATATTGGTGTCATACAATTTAAACCGAGAAATCATTAAACTATTGGAAAACCATCATGAAGTATAAAAAAATACTTTCTTTTATTTTTATAAGTTTGTCTATAAATGTACCTATGCATATTTCTTATGCTCATCCACTTTCAAATACTGAATCTTCTTTACACAAAGAACAACATGATAAATTTAATGATGAGATTCAAAGACTCAAAGAAAGGAAAAAAGAGTTATTTAAACAACAAAAAACAGTCGATAAGATGATACACCTTAAAGAAATTCAGCTAAAACAGTTAGAAAAAGAGTTAAACATAAAAAAAGTAGCATGAACGACGGTTTTGTCCATGCTACTGTAAACTGAGTATTCAAAATATATCGCTTAACCCATACTTATAAGAATAATAAACAACCTAGATAAAATCATTTGCCTACTTGTTACTATTTCATGTCATTTAAGTCATATGAATTAGAACCTTGATATAATTTAGAAACAATTTTTAATTTTTTAAAATTCTCATAAGAGAGCTGATCTCTCCAAATAATATATGTTGCTTTCGAAGCATTACTATAGATCACAAAATATAAGTAGTGATCTAAAACATAAATATTCTCTAGATGTGAAACTGACCTATTATCGAACTCAAAAGTCCAAATACTTTCATCCAACATTGCTATGGACGACAATCTTGGCAATGTTCTCATAAAAATACTATAGCTAAGACACAATAAAAAAATACAAGCAACCCAGTACTCTATAAGAAGTACTTGATACAACATATAGCTTATCCCGACCATACAACAAACTTGAATAGAAATGGCAAGTTTACTTCTAGGCTTAATAGAACAATATAAGCTAGCCATGTACATAATTTTTGAGCTTTATAATTAAATTCTGCATCTCTTGTGTAGGAGCTTCTGAAGTTTCCATTAGCCAATCTAAGATATCAGGGTCTTCATACGTAATGAGTGTTTCAAATAATACTTGTTCATCCAAAGGTGCTTTCAAATAGTAGTTTTTAACATACAGATCAAAATATACATCTATTTCTTTTAAGCCCCTTCTTGCTCTATAAATTGTTTTTCTCTGTATTAATGTCATATTTTCCGTCACTGTTACATCCTTATAGCAATAAGCTCATATTATTATTTCACATAACTAGTCTAAAATTTTCTCTAGAGCAATAAAAAAGGCCGGAAAATCCGGCCTTTTGTCAGAATAAAAAATTATTCTGCTGAAGTATTAACTTCACGGTCTACTAACTCAACGTAAGCCATTGGTGCTGCATCTCCAGCACGGTGACCTGCTTTAAGTACACGTAGATAACCGCCGTTACGTTCTTTGTAACGAGGGCCTAGAACGGTAAATAATTTACCAACAGTTGCTGCATTACGAGTACGAGCAAACGCTATTCTGCGGTTTGCTACTGTATCGTTTTTAGCTAAAGTGATTAAAGGCTCAGCAACACGACGAAGCTCTTTCGCTTTAGGCAAAGTTGTTTTAATTAGCTCATGCTCAACTAAAGCATTTGCTAAATTTTGGAACAACGCCTTACGATGGCTGCTTGTACGGCCTAATTTCACACCACTATTACGATGACGCATGGTGATAGTCCTACTTAATTAACGGCTACGATAGGCAAAACGGTCGTCCATACGAAGACTAGCAGGTGGCCAGTTTTCTAGACGCATACCGAGTTGTAAACCTTTCGATGCCAAAACATCTTTAATCTCAGTTAACGATTTTTTACCTAAGTTTGGAGTTTTTAACAACTCAACTTCAGTACGTTGAACGAGATCACCAATGTAGTAAATATTTTCTGCTTTTAAACAATTCGCAGAACGAACAGTAAGCTCTAGATCATCTACTGGACGAAGCAATATTGGATCAACTTCTTCGCGAGGTTCTTGAGCAACTGGTGCTTGATCTTTCTGAAGGTCAACAAAAATTGCAATTTGTTGTTGCAAGATTGTTGCCGCTTTGCGGATAGCTTCTTCAGGATCAACAGTACCATTTGTTTCAAGATCGATGACCAACTTATCAAGGTCAGTACGTTGTTCCACACGTGCATTTTCTACAGTGTATGAAACACGATTGATTGGGCTATAACTTGCATCTAACTGTAAACGACCAACAGGACGTGTTTCACCTTCCGGGAAACGTGAGTCAGATGTTTCATAACCACGACCTTGTGCGACTTTCAGGCGCATTTTTAATGAACCTGTAGCGCTTAAAGTCCCGATCAAATGCTCAGGGTTAACCAACTCAACATTATGTGGCAAACGAAGGTCAGCAGCTGTTACATCTCCTGGCCCTTGTTTTTCTAATGTTAAATATGCTTCATTTTGATCGAACAGCTTAATCGACAATCCTTTAAGGTTCAGCAAGAGCTCGACGATGTCCTGCTGCAAGCCTTCTAAAGTACTGTACTCGTGCTCGACGCCTTCTATTTCCACTTCAACCACAGCTGCGCCAGGTAAAGAAGAAAGTAGGATGCGACGTAAAGCATTACCAAGAGTATGGCCAAAACCACGCTCTAAAGGTTCAAGAATCACTTTTGCCGAGGTCCCGCTTGCCGCTTCGACCTTGATCGCTTGCGGAGTTAGAAACTCGTTTGCAGTACGCGTCATTTATTGCTACCTCAAGGATTATTTAGAATACAATTCTACAATCAAGCTTTCATTGATTTCAGCAGGTAGATCAGAACGATCAGGTGCAGCTTTGAACGTACCTTCAAACTTAGAGTGATCAACTTCAACCCAAGCAGGAATGCCACGTTGGCTTGCTAGCTCAACTGCATTTTTAATACGCAATTGTTCTTTAGCACCTTGATGTACAGCAACTACATCGCCCGCTTTTACTTGAATAGACGCAATGTTTACGCGACGACCATTCAAAGTGATAGAGCGGTGACTTACTAGCTGACGAGCTTCTGCACGTGTAGAACCAAAGCCCATGCGATAAACAACGTTATCTAGACGGCTTTCAAGCAGTTTCAACAAGTTTTCACCTGTTGCGCCTTTAACACGAGCAGCTTCTTTATAGTAATTACTAAACTGACGTTCTAAAACACCGTACATACGACGTACTTTTTGTTTTTCACGTAATTGTAGTGAATACTCTGATTGCTTAGCACGTGATTGACCATGTTGGCCTGGTGCTTTCGCGTGTTTTTTAGTTTTGACGTCAAATGGTTTAACGCCAGATTTAAGTTGCAGGTCAGTCCCTTCGCGACGAGAGAGTTTGCATTTTGGACCAATATAACGAGCCATGAATGTATCTCCTTAGACGCGACGTTTTTTAGGTGGACGGCAACCGTTGTGAGGAATAGGTGTCACATCGGTAATGCTGCTAATCTTATAACCCACTGCTCCTAATGCACGAACCGCAGACTCACGACCTGGACCAGGTCCTTTTACAAGGACTTCCAAGTTTTTCAAACCGTAATCTAAAGCTGCTTTACCAGCAACTTCAGCAGCTACCTGAGCAGCAAACGGAGTTGATTTACGTGAACCACGGAAGCCTTGTCCACCTGAGGTGGCCCAAGCCAATGCATTACCTTGACGATCGGTAATCGTAACAATGGTGTTATTAAAAGACGCGTGAATGTGTGCAACACCTTCAGAGACGGTACGTGTGACCTTCTTGCGTGTGCGAGTATCTTTAGCCATCTTTTAGCTTCCAGAAATCTTACTTTTTAATCGGTTTGCGCGGACCTTTACGGGTACGTGCGTTAGTTTTTGTGCGTTGACCACGGACAGGCAAGCTACGACGATGACGAAGGCCACGATAGCAACCTAAATCCATTAAACGTTTAATGTTCATGGAAATTTCGCGACGTAAGTCACCTTCGGTTGGAACCTTAGCAACTTCTGCACGAATCGCATCAAGCTGAGCATCATCCAAATCACGAACTTTAGTAGTGTTTGCAATGCCAGCAGCTGCAAGAATATTTTCTGCAGTGTGACGACCAACACCAAAAATGTACGTGAGGGAGATAACAGCATGCTTGTTATCCGGAATGTTTACACCGGCAATACGAGCCATTCACTTTCTCCAAAAAGGCAGTTGAGTTGACTAACCGCCCATTAAAATCTTTAAGGGGCGGATATTAACTCAATTCGCCTACTGAAATCAACAGTCTAAGTTATTTTATTAACCTTGACGCTGCTTATGACGAGGTTCAGCGCTACAAATTACGCGAATAACCCCATTACGACGGATAACTTTACAGCTACCACAAATTTTCTTTACAGAAGCTTGTACTTTCATGATGAAAACCTCTAAGTGCGCTTATCCCTTAGGATGAGCAGTCGTTTTTTTCATCAATGTTTGATTGTCATATTGATGAGATGTTAAATGTGACTGCAATTGAGCCATAAAATCCATCACAACAACTACAACGATTAGTAGTGATGTACCACCTACATTCATTGTCATACCAAATGAACTTTGCAGAATCATTGGCATTAAACAAATTGCAGTAATATATACAGCACCAATAAATGTCAAACGATTGAGAATATGATCTAAATAACGAGCAGTTTGCTCACCTGGGCGTATACCAGGCACATAAGCTCCGCTGCGTTTTAAGTTCTCTGATACTTCTTTAGGGCTAAAAACTAATGCCGTGTAGAAATAACAGAAAAAGATAATTAACGCACCAAAGAGCACCAAATACAAAGTATGTCCAGGCGATAAAACAAGTGCCAAATCTTGCAATGAGCGTTTGACTACGCCAGCATTTGGATCAGCACTCCCTACCCATTGACCAAGACTTGCTGGAAATAACAGCAATGAACTGGCAAAGATAGCTGGGATCACCCCTGCCATATTAATTTTTAATGGCAAGTGTGTTTGCTGTGCCGTAAAAATACGACGACCTTGTTGCTTTTGCGCATAATTAACTGCAATTCGACGCTGGGCTTTTTCAATAAATACAATAGCAACCATAACTGCCAATGCAATTAAAGCTAAAACTGCAACACCAATAAGACTTGTTTGACCATTTTCAACTGATGAGAAAGACTGCAATGCAATATTTGGCAAGTTTGCCACAATCCCTGCAAAAATAATCATGGAGATACCATTACCTACTCCACGTTCGGTAATTTGCTCTCCAAGCCACATTAGGAACATTGTTCCAGCTATTAAAGATGTAACTGCAGGAATATAAAATTCTAAGCCTGACGTTAAGGTAATACCCTGACTAATCAAACCTGCGCACATGCCTACTGCTTGAACAACACCTAAAATAAGTGTGCCTTGACGCGTATACTGGTTAATTTTACGCTTACCTTGCTCACCTTCTTTTTTCAAAGCTTCGAGCGAAGGAATAACCGTAGACATTAACTGCACAATAATAGATGCAGAAATATACGGCATAATTCCTAAAGCAAGAATAGACATTCGTTGTAATGCACCGCCAGAGAACATATTAAACAAACCAAGAATTGTGCCTTGGTTTGCATTAAATAAGTGCTCAAGCGCTGCATTATTAATGCCTGGTACGGGAATATGCGATCCTAGTCGAAAAACCAATAGTGCACAGATAAGGAACACCATGCGACGGATGATTTCACGATATTTCACATGAAATGGCTGGCCTTTCATCATGTGGACATGACCTGAAGAACTAGGAGACATAGACACTCGTAATTACTCCTCGACTTTACCGCCAGCAGCTTCAACAGCAGCTTTAGCGCCTTTAGTCAATGCAACACCTTTAACGGTAAATGCACGAGTTACTTCACCAGAAAGTACGATACGAGCACGCAATTGGTCATGACGTACAACGTTTGCAGCTTTTAAAGTTTCTAGGCTAACAATGTCGCCTTCAACTTTATTTAATTCAGAAACACGTACTTCAGCAGTTTTAAGTGCCATTTGGCTTGTAAAACCAAATTTTGGTAAACGACGATAAATCGCTGTTTGACCACCTTCAAAACCTGGACGAACGCCACCGCTTTTACGTGAGTTTTGACCTTTAATACCGCGACCACCTGTCTTACCGACACCAGATCCGATACCGCGACCAAGACGACGGTGTTCACGTTTAGCACCTTCTGCAGGTGATAATTCATTTAAACGCAGAGTCATGGCTTATTCCTCTACACTAACCATATAGTAGACTTGATTGATCATACCACGGTTAGAAGGCGTATCTTGTACTTCTACAGTATGACCGATGCGACGCAGACCCAAACCTTGTAGGCAAAGTTTGTGATTTTTCAAACGATGCGAAGAAGATTTGATCTGGGTAACTTTAATCGTTTTCATGATTGATTACCCTTGAATTTCTTCTACTGTTTTACCACGTTTCGCAGCGACTTTCTCAGGAGAAGTCATATCACGCAGACCATTAAAAGTCGCGTTTACTACGTTAGCAGCATTTGTAGAACCATAACATTTAGCAAGTACGTTATGTACACCAGCAGCCTCTAAAACAGCGCGCATAGCACCACCAGCAATTACGCCAGTACCTTCAGAAGCAGGTTGCATATATACACGACTTGCGCCATGACGAGCATTCACAGGGTGTTGTAAAGTGTTTCCGTCTAGGTCAACAGTAATCATGTTACGACGAGCAGCTTCAAGTGCTTTAGAAATAGCAGCAGGAACTTCACGTGCTTTACCACGACCAAAACCAACACGACCGTTACCATCACCTACCACAGTTAATGCTGTGAAAGAGAAAATACGACCACCTTTAACAACCTTGGCTACACGATCAACGGCAACCAGCTTCTCAACGAGACCTTCGTTTTGTTCAACTTTCGCCATGATTAGAACTCCAAGCCGCCTTCACGGGCAGCATCAGCCAAGGCTTTAATACGACCATGATATTTAAAACCAGAACGGTCAAATGCAACTTTTGTAATACCAGCTGCTTTTGCGCGTTCCGCAATTAAAGCACCAACTTTAGTCGCTGCTTCAACGTTACCAGTAGTATTACTACGTAAAGATGCATCTAAAGTAGAAGCTTGCGCTAATACTTTTCCACCATCTGCTGAGATAACTTGAGCATAGATGTGACGCGGAGTGCGGTTTACACACAAACGAGTCGCACCCAATGCACGAATGTGCAAGCGTGTGCTTTTCGCACGACGCAAACGGGATTGTTTCTTTTCGTTCATAAGAACCTCGCGCCCTATTTCTTCTTAGCTTCTTTACGAAGAATAACTTCATCCGAATAACGAACACCTTTACCTTTATATGGTTCAGGAGCACGGTATGCACGGATATTTGCAGCTACTTGACCCAACAACTGTTTGTCTGCTGATTTAAGCAATACTTCAGTTGGAATTGGAGTTTCCGCAGTTACACCTTCAGGCAATGTGTAATCGATTGGGTGAGAGAAACCTAAGTTAAGATTAACTACGTTTCCTTTAACCACAGCTTTGTAACCAACACCAACTAATTGTAGTTTGCGTTCGAAGCCTTCGTTTACACCTTTTACAAGGTTATTTAATACAGCGCGAGCAGTACCAGCTTGCATCCAAGCATCTTGCGAGTCTTTTAACGGAGCAAGGTGAAGTTTACCTTCTTCCTGTTTTAGCTCGACCAGCGCATGCAGGTTGAAAGACAGCGTACCTTTACTGCCTTTCACTACGACCTGCCGGCCGTTCTGAGTAACTTCTACACCATTTGGTAGAGCTACTGGGGCTTTAGCCACACGAGACATGAGGAATCACCTATTAAGAAACAAAAGCAATAACTTCACCACCGATACCTGCAGCACGTGCAGCGCGATCAGTCATGATGCCTTTGCTTGTAGAAACAATTGCAATACCTAAACCTTGCTTAACGCTAGGAATTTTATCTTTACCGCGATATTGGCGTAAACCTGGACGGCTTACACGTTTCACAGTTTCAATAACTGGTTTGCCTTCAAAATATTTTAAGGTAATTGTTAATGTAGCTTTGCCTTCATTATCAGCAACTTCTACATTTGAAACATAACCTTCTTGCTCTAATACGTTTGCAATAGAAACTTTTAGTTTAGAGCTTGGCATAGAAACAGTTTCTTTCTTAGCCATTTGTGCGTTACGAACACGTGTTAGCATGTCGGCAACGGTATCTTGCATACTCATTATAGTCGCCCCTTACCAGCTAGCTTTCACAACGCCCGGCACATCACCTTGCATTACTGTATCACGTAGTTTATTACGGCTTAAGCCAAACTTACGGAAGTAACCATGAGGACGACCAGTTAAACCACAACGGTTGCGAAGACGTACAGGAGATGCATTACGCGGCAATGCTTGTAATTTTAGCATTGCTTCGAAACGCTCTTCATCGCTAGCATTTACATTTGCAATCGTTGCTTTTAATTCAGCACGTTTTGCAGCAAATTTAGCAACTGTTTTTTCGCGTTTTAATTCGCGATTAACCATACCTTTCTTAGCCATATCGACCTCTTATTTGAACGGGAAGCCGAATGCACGCATAAGCGCACGGCCTTCGTCATCGGTGCGAGCAGTCGTAGTAATAGTAATATCCATACCACGAATACGATCAATCTTGTCAAAATCGATTTCAGGGAAAACGATTTGTTCTTTCAATCCCATTGAGTAGTTACCACGACCATCAAATGATTTCGCTGAGAAACCACGGAAGTCACGGATACGAGGAATTGTGATTGAAATCAAACGGTCCAAGAATTCGTACATATGTTCGCCGCGTAAAGTAACTTTACAACCGATTGGCCAACCATCACGGATTTTGAAACCTGCGATCGATTTACGTGCAAGCGTAAGTACTGGTTTTTGACCAGCAATTGCTTGCATATCAGATAATGCGCCATCTAATAATTTCTTATCAGCAGCAGCAGCACCTACACCCATGTTTAGAGTGATTTTAGTAATGCGAGGAATTTCCATCACATTCGAAAGGCCAAGTTCTTCTTTCAACTTTGCCTTAAGTTCGTCGTTATAACGTGTTTTAAGTCTGGCCATTGCCTTTTCAACCTATTACTTCGCTACCGCCACTGATTCACCATTTGATTTATAAACGCGAGATTTCACGCCATTTTCATCACGTTGGTAACCAACACGGTCAGCCTTTTGGGTTGTAGCATTTAAAATTGCCACGTTTGAGATATGAAGAGAAGCCTCTTGAGTAACAATGCCGCCTTCAGCGCCAGTTACACGGTTTGGCTTTTGGTGTTTCTTCACTAAGTTAAGGCCTTCAACCTTAACACGGTCATTCGAAACAGACAAAACAGTACCTTGTTTGCCTTTTTCTTTACCTGCGATCACAATAATTTGATCGCCTTTTCTGATCTTAGCCATGATTGCCTCTTATAGAACTTCAGGAGCCAATGAAATAATTTTCATGAACTGTTCAGTACGAAGTTCACGAGTCACTGGTCCAAAGATACGGGTAGCAATCGGAGCTTTGTTTGTATTCAACAAAACTGCAGCGTTGTCATCAAAACGGATCAAAGAGCCGTCTGGACGACGAATACCGAATTTTGTACGAACTACAACCGCATTCATCACGTCGCCTTTTTTAACACGACCACGTGGAATTGCTTCTTTTACAGTAACTTTAATAATGTCGCCAACAGAAGCATAACGACGATGTGAACCACCTAGTACTTTAATACATTGTACGCGGCGTGCACCACTGTTGTCTGCTACGTCGAGCATCGTTTCGGTTTGAATCATTGCCCTACTCCAAAACCGAGCATCACCGGTCACAATTTCGAAAGACGCATAGCGTACTCGAAATTGACCAATGATGCAACAAGAACTAATTACTCAGCAGCTGCTTCAACTACTTCCACTAAAGTCCAAGCTTTAGTTTTAGAAATTGGGCGGCTTTCTTTAATGGTTACAACATCGCCAAGTTTAGCAACATTGTTCTCATCATGAGCGTGTAATTTTGTTGAACGGCGAAGTGATTTGCCATACAACGGGTGTTGAACTCGGCGTTCAATAAGCACAACAATAGATTTCTCCATTTTGTCACTTACAACTTTGCCAGTTAACGTGCGGACTGTATTTTCACTCATTGTCCGTTCCCCTGTTTTTCGGTGAGGAGTGTCTTTATGCGAGCAACTGTCTTACGAGCAACCCCAACTTCGTGTGATTTACCCAACTGACCAGTTGCTTGCGCCATACGAAGACGGAATTGATTTAACTGTTGCTCATCAAGCAAAGTTTTCAACTCTTCTACCGACTTTTCACGTAGATCTTTAGTTTTCATTACATTACCGTCCGAGTCACGATAGCGGTTTTAAACGGAAGTTTAGCAGCAGCTAAAGTAAATGCTTCACGCGCTAATTCTTCGCTTACACCTTCCATTTCGTACAGGATCTTACCTGGCTTAATCTCGCTAACCCAGTATTCAACACTACCTTTACCTTTACCCATACGAACTTCTAAAGGTTTTTCAGTAATTGGCTTGTCTGGGAATACACGAATGTAGATTTTACCACCACGCTTAACGCGACGGCTAATGGTACGACGTGCAGCTTCGATCTGACGAGCAGTCATACGACCACGTTCAACGGATTTAAGTGCGATAGTACCAAATGATACTGTACTTCCGCGATGAGCTAGACCAGTGTTACGGCCTTTTTGCACTTTACGGAATTTCGTACGTTTAGGTTGCAACATGAATTATTCTCCTTTAGCAGCAGAACGATCATTGCGACGACCACGACGCTCTTGACCTTCACGACCACGACCACGTTTAGCTGGACGCTCTTCTTGTGGTGCAGGGTTCATGACTTGTTTCATGCCACCTAAGATTTCACCGCGGAAAATCCAAACTTTAACGCCAATCGTACCGTAAGTTGTTTCAGCACGCATAGTCGCATAGTCAATATCTGCACGAAGTGTATGCAATGGAACACGTCCTTCACGATACCACTCAGTACGTGCGATTTCAGCACCGCCTAAACGACCAGAAACCTCAACTTTGATACCTTTAGCACCAGCACGCATTGTATTTTGAACCGCACGCTTCATAGCACGACGGAACATTACACGTTTCTCTAGTTGAGAAGCGATACCTTCAGCAACTAAACGCGCGTCAAGGTCAGGGCGATCAACTTCATTGATAACTACTTGCGCAGGAACACCCATAATCTGAGTAAGTTCACGCTGTAATTTCTCAATATCTTCGCCTTTTTTACCAATAACGATACCAGGACGAGCTGTGCTAATTGTAATTTTAGCAGCGCCTGTAGGACGCTCGATAAGAATTTTACTTACCATTGCGCTCTTAAGTTTTTTAGTTAAAAACTCACGAACTTGTAGGTCTTTTAGTAAATATTCTGAATATTGTTTCGGATTCGCATACCAGTTAGCGTTATGACGTTTCACAACACCTAGGCGGATACCGATTGGATGAACCTTCTGACCCATATCAAACCCCTACCTTAACGGTGATGTGACAAGTACGCTTAGTGATACGATCCGCACGACCTTTTGCACGAGGCATGATACGTTTTAGGCTCATACCTTCGTCAACAAAGATTGTTGTAACTGTCAGATCATCAACATCTAAGCTATTGTTATGTTCAGCGTTTGCGATTGCAGATTCTAGTGCTTTTTTCACTAGAGTAGCTGCTTTCTTGTTGCTAAAGTTCAAAATATCAAGCGCACGTGCAACTGATTTACCACGGACTTGATCAGCAACTAAACGCGCCTTTTGTGCCGAGATAGCGGCACCGCGTAGTTTTGCAGTAACTTCCATCATAGCACCTATTAACGTTTAGATTTCTTATCAACACCGTGACCACGATAGGTACGAGTTGGCGCGAATTCACCGAGTTTATGACCAACCATATGTTCAGAAACAATTACTGGAACATGGTTACGGCCATTGTGAACAGAAATTGTTAAACCAACAAAGTCTGGGAGGATCATCGAACGACGAGACCAAGTTTTGATCGGCTTGCGAGAATTACTAGCAACAGCCGCTTCAACCTTAGCGAACAAGTGCGCATCGACGAATGGGCCTTTTTTCAATGAACGAGGCATTAGTCAGATTCCTTTACTTGTTACTTAACGCGACGGTCGCGAATAATCATCTTAGTCGTACGCTTATTGGTACGTGTTTTGTACCCTTTAGCTTTTTGACCCCATGGGCTTACAGGTTGAATACCCTTATTACGCCCTTCACCACCACCATGCGGGTGATCAACCGGGTTCATTGCCATACCACGTACGGTAGGACGAACACCGCGCCAGCGAGAAGCACCAGCTTTACCTAGAGAGCGCAAGTTGCTTTCTTGGTTAGATACTTCACCGATAACAGCACGACATTCAACATGAACTTTACGCATTTCGCCTGAACGTAGACGAATAATTGCATAAGAACCATCACGACCCAGTAATTGTGCAGAAGTACCAGCAGAACGAACTAATTGCGCGCCCTTACCAATTTTCAACTCAATATTGTGAAGTGTAGAACCGATTGGCATATTACGAAGTGGTAAGCAGTTACCTGGACGAATTGGAGCATCGTTTCCAGATTGTACTTTATCACCAGCACGTAAGCCCTTAGGAGCAATGATATAACGACGCTCACCATCAGCATATTTCAATAAAGCAATATGTGCTGTACGGTTAGGATCGTATTCAATGCGCTCTACAGTAGCAGGAATACCATCTTTGTTACGTTTAAAGTCAACAATACGGTAATGCTGTTTATGACCACCGCCAACGTGACGAGTAGTAATATGACCGTTATTATTACGACCACCAGATCTTTTTTTGCTTTCTACCAACGCAGCAAAAGGGCGACCTTTGTAAAGGTGGTTATGAACCACTTTTTCTACAAAGCGACGTCCTGGAGACGTTGGCTTACATTTTTGAATCGGCATAATTTTCGTCCTTATTCCGCTGTGTTTTCAGCGGTATCGCCCAAGTCAGCCATTTCAACATCTTGGCCAGCTTTCAGGGTGACGTATGCTTTTTTAACATCAGAACGACGTCCTAATGTCTTACCAAAGCGCTTTGTTTTACCTTTAGTGATCGTTGTATTTACTTTAACAACTTCAACACCGAAAAGTTGCTCAACAGCTTTTTTAACTTCAAGTTTAGTTGCGTTTAAATCAACTTTAAAAACTTGAACACCAGCAGTTTCGCCTAAAACTTGTGCTTTTTCTGAGAATACTGGTCCACGTAGGACTTGATAGATACGTTCGTTGTTCATCCGAGTTCTACCTCAATTTTCTTAGCAGCAGCTACAGACATCACAACTTTATCAAACGCAATCAAGCTAACAGGATCGATTGCAGTTGCGTCTACCACATCAACGTGTGGTAAGTTGCGAGCTGCAAGATATAAGTTCTCTTCCACTGCATCAGTTACGATCAATGCACGTGGAGCGTTCAATTCGTTTAGTTTAGCTAGCAACTCTTTAGTCTTAGGCGCAGTAACCTGCACATCTTCAACTAATACTAAGCGTTCTTGGCGAACAAGTTCAGCAAGAATACATTGCATAGCACCGCGATACATTTTACGGTTAACTTTTTGAGACCAGTCTTGTGGACGAGCAGCAAATGTTTTACCACCGCCAACCCAGATTGGGCTACGAATAGAACCAGCACGCGCACGGCCAGTACCTTTTTGACGGAATGGTTTTTTACCACCACCAGAAACTTCACCACGTGATTTTTGAGCACGAGAACCTTGACGGCCACCAGCTAAATAAGCTGTAACCACTTGGTGTACAAGCGCTTCATTAAATTCACGTCCGAAAGCAACTTCAGACAACTCAACAGCAGAGCCGGAAACAGTTTGTAAATTCACGTTATTTCCCCTCAAGCCTTGATAGTAGGACGAACTACAACGTCACCACCAGTTGAACCAGGGATAGCACCCTTAACAACAAGTACTGAGCGCTCAGCGTCAATAGATACAATCTCAAGACCTTGAACTGTTACGCGATCATCACCTAGGTGACCAGGCATTTTTTTGCCTTTAAATACGCGTCCAGGAGTTTGGTTTTGACCTGTAGAACCTAAAGCACGGTGAGATACAGAGTTACCGTGAGTTGCGTCTTGCGTACGGAAGTTCCAACGCTTAACACCACCTTGGAAACCTTTACCTTTTGATTGACCAGTTACGTCAACTACTTGACCAACTGCGAACAAATCAACACCGATAGTTCCACCAATTTCGCGACCTTCAAGCTCAGCTTCCGTTACACGGAATTCTTTCACTAAACGACCAGCTGCAACACCAGCTTTTGCATAGTGACCTTTTTGAGCATTTGTTACGCGTGATTCACGACGTTCGCCAGTTGTTACTTGAACAGCTTGATAACCATCAGTTTCAAGTGTTTTGATTTGAGTGATACGATTTGGATCAACTTCAATCACTGTAACTGGCACAGAAACGCCGGCTTCCGTAAAGATACGGGTCATACCGCACTTACGACCGACTAAACCAATAGCCATGTGTGTAAACCTCTTAAAATGCGGCTTAATTAACAGAGTTAATCAACCGACAAGCCTTTTATCCCAATGCGATCTGAACGTCAACACCAGCTGCAAGATCCAATTTCATCAATGCATCAACAGTTTTGTCTGTTGGTTGAACGATATCGATCAAACGTTTGTAGGTGCGGATTTCATACTGATCACGCGCATCTTTATTTACGTGCGGTGAAGTAAGAACGTTGAAGCGTTCGATGCGAGTAGGCATCGGGATTGGACCACACACTTGTGCGCCAGTACGCTTAGCGGTTTCTACGATCTCTTGAGCAGATTGATCAATTAAGCGATGATCAAAAGACTTAAGACGGATACGGATTCTCTGGTTAGACATACCAGTAAACTCCAAGCCAAAATATGTAAAGAATCACCCATGACGCATCTCACCTATTATTGGTAAGTGTCAAGGGCAGTGAAAATCACTAAGGTCATGATCGATGCCATGACTGTCACGATATGACTATTTTACTTAATTTTAAGAAATAGCCACCCTTCTTTTTGAAGGTGATTTATTATAACCACTGTTTAACGATTAAGCAAATTTTTTTTCTAATTTAAATAAATATAATTTAGTCACGCATAACAAAAGAAATGGCCTGCTCTACAAGTTTATTCCCAGCCAAAAAATTGCCTTGTGAAACCTCTCTTTCAAAAATATCTGCATCTTTTTTCATCAAAATTCCTCTATCTAGATCAACTTCATCATCAATAAACAACTTTAATACATCTGGTGTAATTTCAGGATGAAACTGAAATGCCAAAACATTGCTTCCCAATTGAAATGCTTGATTTAAACAATGACGACTTGATGCCAACTGAATAGCACCTTTAGGAATTTCAAAATATTCTTTATGCCAAGATATCACTTGTATTTGTTCTGGAAACTTAAAGTACGATTCTCCCAAGCTCTGTACTTTACTGACATCAACCCAACCAACTTCATATTGGTGAGATAACGCAACCTGTCCTCCCAACACATTAGCAATTAACTGCCCTCCTAAACATAAACCTATAGCTGGCTTCTTTTGTGCCAAATAACGTCTTAACCATCGCTTTTCAATCTTAAGCCAAGGGTACGCATGTTCATCATGAACACTCATCCTCCCCCCCATAATTATAAGTAAATCAACATCATCTATATAGGGTAATGCATCTATATCTAAAACAGTATCTGGTGGCAATGCAAAAAACTCCGTTGCTGTAATAATCGCACCATTATGTTTTAGAAAATCATAGCAACTTCCAAATCCCTCGCCAGCAATATGCTGAAAATAATGCACCCTTAGTTTATGTTTCATATTTTTGCCTTTTTGCTTTTATCATTATCACTCTTGCAAAAAAAGAGCCAAAACCACATAAACATACAGAAGTCGCACATGATTAAAGAGTATTAACAAATAAGATGCTTCTAACTACTCGCAATAAACATATGCATAAAGCAGAATAAGAAATTAGTAGCCATTAGTAATTTGCTTTATACTATAGGCAAATTGTTATTTGCCGTGAATTGTATATGCATCGCTATGCGAAGTCGAAAGACACAAAAGCAAAACTTGCCCCTAAACAAAAAATCAGCTATGAGAAGAAATCTGACCCTGCAATTACTGAATATGCAACGCAGAGTTTAAACTGGCTCAGAAAAGCTGAATTCCTCATGAGTGCCCCTAAACTCAACTTATGTGTGGAAGATAGTGGCTATGAAATTGCTTTTGCAGGTCGTTCGAATGCAGGCAAATCAAGTGCAATTAATGCACTGACCAATCAAAGACAGCTGGCACGCGCATCAAAAAAGCCCGGTCGAACTCAAATGATTAACTTTTTCAGCTTAGGTAATCCAGATCAACGTCTTGTTGACTTACCTGGATATGGTTACGCTGCTGTTCCTGAAGCAATGAAAATTGTTTGGCAAAAAGAGTTGGAAAATTACCTAATTCATAGACAAAGCCTACAGGGCCTTGTTCTTCTTATGGATATTCGCCATCCTTTACAACACTTCGATTTAATGATGTTAGAGTGGGCATATTCTAGAAAGCTATTTGTACATATTCTTTTAACTAAAGCAGATAAGCTCAATCGTGGACCAGCCAACAAAACACTTTTAGAAGTAAAACAACAGCTCAAGAAAATGAAACTCTCCTTCTCTATCCAACTTTTTTCATCATTAAATAAATTAGGTTTAGAAGAGCTTGCCTCTGTAATGGCTGGACGATTGAATTACACGCTGAATAAAAACCTTGACGGTATTGATATTGATCAAATTCCTCTTGCCACTGAAGATGATGTCAACGAGTAAATAAAAAGGCATGCTTTAAAGCATGCCTTTTTTGTTTTTAATATATTTTATTCTTTAAAAAACAACCGTTTTATTACCATCTACAATAATACGATCCTCTAAGTGCCAACGTACAGCTCTTGCAAGTACATTGCGCTCGACATCCTGACCAAGCTCTCGCAATTCTTCAACATTATATTTGTGGCTTACGCGCTCTACATCTTGTTCAATAATTGGCCCTTGATCTAAGTCAGCAGTCACATAATGTGCCGTCGCACCAATCAGTTTGACACCTTTTTCATGTGCTTGCTTATATGGATTTGCACCAACAAATGCAGGTAAGAATGAGTGATGGATATTGATCACTTGCATTGGCCATTTAGACACAAAGTCTTCACTTAGAATTTGCATATAACGGGCAAGGACCAACAAATCATTTCCTTGCATCAAATCATGAATTGCTGCTTCTGCTTCTACTTTATTTTCTTTCGTAACATTAATGACAGTAAATGGAATACCAAACTGTTCAACTGAATTACGTAATGTTTCATGGTTTGAAACTACATGTGTAATTTCACATGGCAATGTTCCACGCGCATGACGCCATAATAGCTCAAGTAAAGCATGGTCTACTTTTGAAACCAAAATACCTACTTTTTTTAGCTCACCAACAGATGCCAAACGCCATTGCATTTCATAACGCTCAGCAACATTTGTTCCAAACATTTGCAGTAGTGTTTCTTTACGGCTCTCAAGGTGATCAAGCTCAAATTCAACACGCATAAAGTAACGCCCACCTTGAGCCTCAGTCGCATATTGATCAAGTGCAGTAATATTTGCACCTTGATGATATAAAAAGCTTGATACAGCTTGCACAATACCCGGCTTATCTTCACATGTAATCAATAAGCGGGCTGTATTTGCGGTGGTCATATTCATGTTGATCTATATCACTTATTCATACAAAAAAGTCAGCCGAATATCATACCTTTTTTTCAAAGTATCACACAATATATTTATAATTTTCAAACTAGGCAGAAGTTACTCGCTCAAATAAGTCTGTACTTTCCATACTTGCCAAAAACTTCGCATAAGTTGCTTTACTCTCACCTATTAAATAAGGCGTTTCAAGTAAAACTAATTGCCTTAAAGCAAGTAAAGACCATTTTTTCTGTTGATGGTTCGTCTCATTAATATGACCAGACATAAATAAAAAGTTAGTCCAATTGGTCAATATAATCCAAATATTAATAATTAAAGCCTCCATCTCTACTGCATTAAGCTTCATCAAACCTACATCTACAAATGCCTGATACAATATTTGAACTTGCTGCATTACTCGGCTAGAAAATTGTGCATAATCTTGATTAAACAAATCATCTTTTTCAACCAAATGATATACATCTCTATGCAAAAAGCGATACTTCCACAATTGTTCACTTAATCGCTGAAAATATCGAATTTTATCTTCAGCAGTAACCGTACGATCCGTTGGCAATTCCAACATTTGCAAGGTTTCGAATTGATAATCATGAATAAGTGCTTTAATAATATCTTGCTTATTACGATAATGGTAATACAAGTTTCCAGGACTCATATTTAATTCAGCAGCAATATGATTGGTTGTTATAGCTCGCTCACCCTGCTTATTAAAAAGCATTAAACTAACATTTAAAATTCTTTGCTTCGTTTTTGACGTTTTACTTTTTAACATACAGTTGCTGTTCCCACTATTTGCACCGATAGATCACTATATTATGATAGATTCCTACAATTTTATCTAGAGCTTTTACTCTAAAAAAGGATTTATATATTTTTTATTAGCCAAATTTATTTTTTTTAATTATAATACTGCCACTCTTAATTTTGCTTTTGAATTTACGTTTCTCTATCTAATGACTCAATAGATAGTTTGATCCTAGTATACCTGCACTTTTTCTGTATCCATACTACACGGCAGTCTTTTTCAAAAGCAATCTAGCATTACTTTAAACTGATATTGCAACCGTAACTTATAAAAAATGAGCTTATTCATGCTTTATAAGATATAACCGCAGTCCTTAGATTACATATCTCTTTTGCCTATTGGCTAAAGATCTCATATGAAATTTAAGGGTTTAGAATTGATGCTATACGAAATGATCAAGGCATGATCTGTTACTGCAAATCATGACGTGTTTTATACAAATTCGCTTGTCTTTTAATCGCATTTTTGATATAAAACGCCCCTTGAATAAATTCAATCTGTTTGTTTTATGACTGGCCACAGATTTGCTGTTGGCTAAATCAATGGAGTTCCACCATGTCTAAGGTTTGCCAAGTTACCGGCAAGCGTCCAGTCGTTGGTAACAACGTCTCACACGCAAACAACAAAACCAAGCGCCGGTTCGAGCCGAACCTGCATCACCACCGTTTTTGGTTAGAAAGCGAAAAGCGTTTTGTACGTCTTCGTTTGACAACTAAAGGTATGCGTATCATCGACAAATTGGGCATTGAAAAGGTTGTAGCTGATCTTCGTGCTCAAGGCCAAAAGATCTAAGGAGTCATTGCAATGCGTGACAAAATTCGCCTAGTTTCTTCTGCTGGTACAGGTTATTTCTACACTACTACGAAGAACAAACGTACAATGCCGGAAAAAATGGAAATCAAAAAATTTGATCCAAAAATCCGTCAACATGTGATTTTTAAAGAAGCTAAAATCAAGTAATTTTAGTTTTGAAAATTCGGCTCCAAATGGAGTCGTTTTTTTTGCTTTTTATTTACAAAATAACTAACATTCTTCAAAACTATATTTTATATCTTTTGAGGAAGTGCCTATGCCACATCATGTCGATCTCATTGTATTGTTGGCACTTGGCTTTGGCCTCGCGCTTTTCTTTGGTTATATTGCTGCACGTCTTAGACTTCCCCCTTTAGTCGGTTACCTTATTGCAGGTATTGCAATCAGTCCCAATACATCTGGCCCTGTAGGTGAAATTGCTTTAGCAAATCAACTTGCTGAGTTAGGCGTAATGTTTCTTATGTTTGGTGTAGGTATGCATTTTTCATTAAAAGACCTACTCGAAGTAAGACGTATTGCATTACCCGGTGCTATTTTACAAATTTTAGTAGCAACCCTACTTGGTGTTGGCGTTGCTTCTTTTTGGGGATGGTCTTTTGGTTCTGCACTTGTTTTTGGACTTACTCTCTCTTGTGCAAGCACAGTTGTCCTTTTAAAAGCACTTGGTGATCGTGGTTTACTTGATTCGGTGAATGGAAAAATTGCAGTAGGATGGCTTTTAGTTGAAGACCTTGTCATGGTTTTAGTCTTGGTACTTTTACCTGCTGTAGCTGTACTACTTGGCGGAAAATCTTTAGCAGGACAAGAAACAACTTCCTCTCTTATATGGACAATCACACTTACACTGTTAAAAGTTTCGGGCTTTATTGCCTTTATGTTGATTATAGGAAAACGCCTTGTCCCTATGATTATGAGCTTTGTTGTCCGTCTAGGTTCAAGAGAATTATTTACATTAACAGTTGTTGCTTGTGCTGTTTCTATTGCATATGGTGCATATGCAGTTTTTGGCGTATCTATGGCACTCGGTGCATTTTTTGCAGGAATGGTCGTTAAAGAGTCTGACTTTTGCCATCGTGCTGAAGAGGAACTACTGCCTTTACGCGAAGTATTTGCCATTTTATTTTTTGTTTCTGTTGGTATGCTGTTTGATCCAAAAATTATTCTTGAACAACCTCTACATATTTTAAGTGTAATTGCCATTATTACCCTTGGTAAAACACTCGCTGCAATGGCATTGGTTTTATTCTTTCGCTATCCATTGAATACTGCACTGACAGTCGGCGCAAGCCTTGCACAAATTGGTGAGTTTTCTTTTATTTTAGCAGCCTTAGGAATATCTTTAGGACTTTTAACAACGGAAGCGCAAAATCTTATTTTAGCAGGTGCACTCTTCTCTATTACCCTTAATTCTTTTATGTTTTATGCAATAGAACCTGTTCAAAAGTGGATTCGAGCCCGATCATCTCTTGCACGTTTACTTGAAAGAAGCAGTGATCCTTTAGCAATGTTACCTGATGAAGTCGATCAATCTTATTTACGAGATCAAGTCGTCATTGTCGGTCATGGTGAGGTGGGTAAACGTATCACTGAAACCTTGATGCAACAAAATATTAAAGTTGTTATTGCAGAAGAAAATAGAGAAATTGTAGAAGGATTGCGTGAAAAAGGTATTGCAGCCGTAAGTGGTTTAGCAACTGAACCAAGCGTTCTCATTCAAGCACATATTCAACATGCACGACTTCTAGTTATTTCACCTATGGATATTCTCGATATTCATCGTATTGTAGATATTGCAAAGCAATTAAATTCAGAAATTCAAGTTCTTATCTGTGCTGAGAATAAAGAAGAAGCAGAACTAATACGTATTGATGATATTGGCGATGTTTTTTATGCAAAAGAACAAATGGCTATTAATATGAGTCAACATATCCTTCACGAGATTCATAAAGCACACACCAAATAGGATTAATTAAAGAAGGCGAATATGATATTCGCCTTTAAAGAAATAAGATTTGCTAACTTAGATACTTTGGTTGTTCATCTACAATTTCTGCATCAAGTTGGTTCACCTGTTTTTCAACCAATCCCATAAGTGCCGCTTGAATCATATTTTGAGCCACGGTATTCGTGGTCTCTCCAAGCAACTGCTTAATTTCATCATTAAACTGAATAGTGACCAAGGGTTCCTCTTCAGACTGCGCATTTCTAAGAGCAAGTTCACCACTTTCAAGCTGTACCAATTCAAGTACAGCATCCTGATTACCAAATAACTCTTTTAACTGCTGTATAGACATGGAACCTCCATCTGCACATCAAAACGATGCACCCAATAAAAATATTCGACTTGTTTGTTATATCTGTGCTACATATAAAATTTCAAGTCATTACAAAATGTATAAATCATCATACTGTGCATTAAAACTCTACCATCTCTGCACGAAAGCCATCTATAAGTTCTAAAAGTTCTTGATACCACTCTCTTAGAATCTCAGTATTTGGCAACCATGACTGTGTACCTTGTGTTACTTTTATAATTAGATTTGATGATGTTTCGTTCTCAGCCTCAGGTAAAATTGGCTCAGGAGTATATTGGCATGCACGAAATGCACGTTGTAATTCACATAAAAACCCATTGATCGACAATTTCTTTAAAATTTCAATTTCAGGAGAAACTTGTCCTTTATCTGCCATATGCATTTCTATAGAATGCAACGTTGGCTGCATGTCATTTAAACGATAATAACGGACAAGTTCTTGTAAAAATGCAAGAAATGCACTATGTAAGTGGAAGACCGCCGACTCTCTATGTGACTGTATAATTTGTATATTGTCAGGAGCTTGCTCTGCTTGCCCACAGGCTAAACGTGCAAAATATAATTTCTGATTTGTTCGATCTGCGTGATAACGAGCAACTCTAGACATAATTTTTTCCTACCTATACAAACAATCCATACCAATTACAGATTAGCGTATGTTGTCAGATTTAGATAGATTCTACTTTATTTTTCTTCAGCCGCTTTTACACGAATACCAAGACCTTTTACTTTCAACGTATTTAAACCTTTAATTGCTTTAACAGCTTCACGGCCATGTGGCATTTCAACAAAACCAAAACCTTTAGATTTTCCAGTCGTCTGATCTAAAACGATTGTGCAGCTTTCTACTTCACCATATGGCGCAAATAGTTCTTTAAGCTCTTGCTCATCAATCGATCTTTCTAAATTACGGACTAAAATTTTCATCTATTTACCTTATATCATGTAAAGAAGTAGTGTATCTCTTCTTTTCTAGGGTTGCCGAGTTTAATCTAAATCTATACCAAAAGAGATCTTTTTTATGGGTTTCTTCTTATTTTCGAAGAATTCTTCTCTTTTATGCACAGTCACATCAAATAAATGGGAAGGCACTTGATTAAAGAAGTAACTACTCATATTTCTTCCTTGTTCATCCACCTGATCTATTGCCCATGTGGTTAAATCTTGTTTTGTAAGAATCAATTCATTTTGTGCACGTGTTAAAGCAACATATAAAACTCGACGCTCTTCCTCTACCGCATCAAAGTCACCTTGTGCTCTCGCATGTGGATACTGATTTACCGTAAGGTGTGGTACATAACACACTTTTCTTTCTGTGCCTTTTGCAGAATGAATCGTAATGAGGGTAACAATATCATCATCAGATGCTTTTTCAACTTCTGAGGTTGATATTGGTTCTAAAACATAGGCTTCTAAGAACTCGCCAACCTGCGCATGCTTTTGTGCCAACTGTTTAACCAGTTTGAAATCTTTTTCCCGACGTGACCAATCTTGCTTTTGATATTTTTCAGCAAGTTGCTCTTTTAATGCCTCAAAAGCGAGTTCAATACATGCTACAACCTCATGCTGTAACACAGACATTTGTTTTAAAATAAGCAATACGTGTTGAGGTACTTTGCCATGACGTTCTAAACGATCACAACACTCATTTAATGTTTCATACTTAATTAAATCAACCGTGAGCTTACTTGCACCGACATCGCCAATGCCATCCCAAAGCGTAAGAAACCGCATCCATGCAATATCATCTTGAGTATTTGATAATACACGCAACATACTTAGTAGATCTTTCACATGTGCCGATTCTAACAGTTTCGTACCACCAATAAATCGATAAGGAACTGACATGTTAATAAATGCACGCTCGATATGCCTTGCTGCATAGGCAGACCGAACAAGCACCATATGATCACTCCAAGTGACATCATTTTCTTTTTCACGAACAATAAGATCTTGAGCAATCCAATTTGCTTCTTCAAACTCATTCGGAAAAATATGAAACTTTGGCTGACTATACTGAGATTTTGCAGCAATTAAATGTTTATCGTATTGTATTGGGCTCACATCCAATAACCAATTTGATAAATCTAAAATCCCTTGGGTAGAGCGATAGTTCTTTTCAAGCGTATATACCGTCGCATCGGGTACATTGTCTTTAAAATGGTGAATGTTTTCAAAATCTGCACCACGAAAACCATAAATAGATTGTGCATCATCCCCCACACAGAATAATTGACTTTTGCCAATCAGAGGTGACAGCAATGCCCATTGCAATGGATTGGTATCTTGCATTTCATCGACCAAAAATGCCGTGCAAAACTGGCTAACCCAATGCACAAGTGCAGGTGAAGATTGCAAGTTAACTGCAACGATACTCAAAATATCATCATAATCTAAAAATGATCGTTCTTGCTTACGCTGCTCATATGCCTTCATCACTTCTGCAATTTCAGTTTTGAATTCGAGTGCTTCAGGCAAGACTTTTTCTATAGCCACAGACAGCTTACACTGCGTATTTCTTGCAAATGAATATATATCACAAAGTTCAGCAGCCTTAGGCAATACATTGTCTTTACCCTTGCCTCGAATCAAACGAAACATCATGACTTGGTCATCACGATCAATAATACTAAAATTTTCTAAGCCAAATGCCTGACGATTACGGCGCAGTAAATACATACAAAATGTATGAAATGTTGAGGCACGTAACCCCTGTGCAGATTCACCTAGACATTGCTCTACACGTGTTACAATTTCGCTTGCGGCACGGCGAGTAAAAGTCAAAATCTGAATTTGATTTGCAGGTATTCCCTGCGAAATAAGATATGCCGCTCTTGCAACAATGGTCTTTGTTTTTCCACAACCTGCACCTGCCAATACAAGACAGTTTTGTGCTGTTGTGGTGGCTGCCTTATGCTGCTGATCATTCAGCTCAGCCATAAAAGACTCAAAACTCATTGTTGCCCTACCCCAAAATTTTAGTATTACACCGCATAGATTATACCTTTCACACCACAATCTCCAATCGTTTACTGACTCCAACCAATTTCATGTGCTGTTAAATTACCAATTACCGTTTGCTGCAAATTCAGTGGAATTTTACTTTTTGTTTCAGTAATAGGAATATAACCTGCCATGAGCTCTGCTTGATGTTGTGGTAATCTTGGCTGCTGATTTGGATTTACATATCCTTGTGGGTAAATCGGTTGCCCTGTGCTTAAATCATATTTATCAGTGGCACCAAATGCATGTAATAACTCATGTGCCATTACCACTTGGTTTTGTTGGTCTTGTCTAATATCTGCAAATAAATTCACCACACCTATACGCCCGCGCTCTAACGCCGTAGAGTGCTTCAGTACTTTATATTTATTTGAGTCATAGTAATTTAAATACAATGTGACCGTCGCATAGCCATCTGTAGACTGTGTTTCCTTCCATGCATAGTAACGGAATTTTAAACTCCACAGAATCGCACTTAAAATACTGCCATGTTCAGGTAGTTCGGGTGGTAATGTCTTTATTTCACGCCCTATTTTAAATATAAAACTTGTATTTTTATGATAATTTTTTGCACTTGCTGTTAAGTATTCACTTGCCTCTGCAAAAGACTGTGCATTCAGTTGCTGAATATAGTTTTCAGTATTGTGTGAGCCATCTGCATTGATGGGATGAAGTAACACAACAATGGTTTGATCCCAATTTTGATTTAAATCTTTCCATGCTTTTATAGCAACATACCCTAGCACCAAAAGTAGAATAAATACTCTGACCTTTTTCCACATAGATTTTGCTCACACCTATGAATACAGAAAAAAGCCGATCTAAGATCGGCTTTAAATCATTTACTGTTCAGTCCATTGTCCATCTGTATAGACAAGTCCCCATTTTGTTGTTTTGCCTTCCGCATTTTCAGAACCGATGTATTGGCTTTGATTTTTTCGGCTAAAACGCACAATCGTTGCATTACCTTCAGGATCTTGATCAGGTGCTTTCAATAAGAATTGATACTTCTCATCGAGCTGATCTGCCACAGTACGAAGTTCTGCAACTTTTGGAGCACGTGTTTCACGAATTTTTGGAAATTTACTGGCTGCCAAGAATAATCCTGCTGCACCATCTCTCAACACAAAATAATCATCATTTTTGGTTGAACGTACATGTTCCATTTTAATTGGATCGACACGTGGTGGCGCAGGTTGTCCATTCTTCAAGACCTTACGGGTATTTTCACATGAAGTACACGCAAAGTATGGTCCAAAACGTCCCGTTTTCAGTTGCATTTCTGCATCACACTTATCACATGGAATGGTTGGGCCATCATAACCTTTAATTTTGAACTCGCCTTCTTCAACCTCAAAGCCGTCACAATCAGGGTTATTTCCACAAATATGTAATTTACGTCCGCCATCAATTAAATAACTGTCCATTGCCGTACTACATTTTGGACAGCGGCGTTTTGACATTAAGTCGGCTGTTTCTGCACCTTCATCATCCGATAAAATAGCCAATGACTCGACAGGTGCAAGATTTAATGTACCCTTACAACGTTCTTTCGGTGGCAAGTTATAACCTGAACATCCCAAAAACACACCCGTTGTTCCTGTACGAATCTGCATTGGTCGTTCACACTGTGGACAATGCACATCTGCAACTTCAACAGGTTCATTACGGCGCATACCATCTGCACCTTGTGCAGTGGTTAAACGATTTTTAAAATCGCCATAGAACGTATCGAGTAATTCTTTCCAATTGCGATCGCCGACTGCAACATGGTCAAGTTGTCCTTCAAGATCTGCGGTAAACGCATAGTTCATGAGATTATTAAAACTCTCATTTAAACGCTCGGTAACAATCTCACCCATTTTTTCTGCGAATAAACGACGATTTTCAAGCTTTACATAACCACGATCTTGAATAGTTGAAATAATTGCAGCATACGTTGAAGGACGGCCAATACCACGCTTTTCAAGCTCTTTTACCAAAGATGCTTCTGTAAAACGTGCAGGTGGCTTGGTAAAATGCTGACTCGGATCAAGCTTATTCAGAACGAGTGTTTCACCCACTTGAACCGCTGGTAGTAACACATCATCGTCAGATTTATTCGCACCACGGACACGTGTAAAACCATCAAATACGAGCGTACGACCTTTGGCTTTTAAATCAATCTCAGATGCCTTGACATGCAATGTAGATGACAAATACTCAGCAGGTGTCATCTGACACGCAACAAACTGACGCCAAATCAGATCATACAAACGCTGTGCATCACGCTCTGCTCCAGCAAGCTGATCGCCTTTCAAAGCCACATTCGATGGACGAATTGCTTCATGGGCTTCTTGTGCACCTGCTTTATTGCCATAACGGTTTGGTTTTGCAGGCAAGTATTTTTCACCATATTCAGCTTGAATATGATCTCGCACCATATTGACCGCATCATCACTTAAAAAAGTCGAGTCGGTACGCATATAAGTAATAAAGCCTGCTTCATACAGACGTTGAGCCAACATCATGGTTTTCTTTACAGAGAAACCAAGACGTGTACTCGCTGCTTGCTGTAGCGTAGACGTAATATATGGTGCACTTGGATTAACCTTAGTTGGCTTATCTTCACGCTGTGAAACTTTATATTCAGCCGACTTTAAAATGTCTAAGACGGCATCTGTCTCAGCTTTATTTTTTAGCTTAAGTGTTTTACCTGCGCGCTTAACCGCTTCAAGACGAATAGCATCTTCTTTTGCTTGTGTGTCTGCAAAGACTTGCCAGTATTCTTCAGGAATAAATGCACGAATTTCACGTTCACGCTCTACAACCAATTTCACAGCCACAGACTGTACACGTCCTGCCGATAGACCTCGTGCAATCTTCTCCCATAATAATGGGGAAATCATAAAGCCAACCACACGGTCTAAAAAGCGACGTGCCTGTTGTGCATTTACACGGTCTAAATCTAAGCGTGTCGGTTGTTTAAAAGCTTCTTGAATTGCATTTTTTGTAATTTCATTAAATACAACACGATGATAACGAGAGCTATCTCCACCAATCACTTCGCGTAAGTGCCAAGCAATGGCTTCTCCTTCTCTATCCAAATCGGTTGCGAGATAGATTTCATCGACTTGCGAAGCCAGCTTTTTAAGCTCTGCCACCACATGTTCTTTACCGGGTAGCACTTCGTAATGTGCATCCCAGTCATGCTCAGGGTCTACACCCATACGCTTTACAAGTGCTTGTTGTGCTTTTACGAGTTTTTGGTCTTCTGTCAGCTTTGTTCTTGGTGCCGCCTTTTTTTCAGTTGTTTTATTTGCAGAACCGCCCGTAGGCAAGTCACGTACGTGACCTACTGAAGACTTAACAATATATTCAGAACCTAAATATTTATTAATTGTTTTTGCTTTAGCAGGCGACTCCACAATCACTAAAGCGCGTTTTTTTGCAGCCGACTCAGCACTTGCTGTGGTGCGTTTTGATGTGGATCGAGGAGCATTCGCCATAATGTTATATCTTTCCTATCACTAAAAATTAAATTTCTGCTAAAGAAACTAAATACGATTTCATTTGTTCAAGCTGAGTTGCATGAATATCTGCATCCTCATCCCAATAAAGTCCAACATAGTTCGACTGCATCTCCACAGCATAAATACCTTTTAAGTCAACTTGAAGATGCTGAAACTTATCTGAACCGTTTACCACAACCAACTGGTTATTTTCAACACATGCTCGCATGAGTGGCATCGTTGCTTGTGGTAAAAGAATGCTATAAAACGCGACCATACTCACACGCGTTTCTGTCATTTTTGGTATTTTTGTCCATTCAGGTGCAGGCACCAAACGTGGATGCAGTGACATCTGTCTTGCTTTATCACGCATAATACCAATGGCTTTTTCTCTAGGGTTGATGCGTAAACTAAAGATAGAACCTGTAACAAACACGATAATAATAATGGCGACCCAAAGACCCATTTTTTGTGTTATCTCCCTCTAATGCATTATTAGAGTTACATAAGATGAATAAAAAAGGCAAGTTTCATATAACATGCAACTCTCGCCGTTAAGGTGTGTATAGTAATATTGAATAACAGATTTTCAATCTTTATTCTTCAAATATCACTTAATAGTGTGGTGGTCTATTGCTCATTGGATCAAATTCAGCAATGCCTTCTGACAAATCAGAAGCCTCTACACGACGGTATAAAAGCTGCATTTGCTTTTTTAAATCGGTAATTTCTTGGCTTTGGTGAGCCAACTGTTCATTTAACTGTTCAACTAAATCATCTAAAAATGAAATTCGTACTTGCAAATCTTCGATGGGTGCGGAAAATGACGCATGATCATCATAAGGTGGTTTAGTCATTTAACACTCCTCAATTTGAGACACTAGGAAACATTATGGCCTATATTACTTTAAGGGATGTCCAACTTGCATTTGGTGGGCCTGCCCTCCTCGACGGCGCAAATTTTACATTAGAACGTGGCGAGCGAGTATGTTTAATTGGACGTAATGGCGAAGGTAAGTCTACTTTACTCAAACTTATTGAGGGAAGCCTTCATGCCGACAATGGGGAAGTTTTGATTCAAAATGGCTTAACTGTTTCAATGTTAACCCAAGATGTACCGATGGACTCAGGCAAAGTTGCCGATATCGTCGCTGAAGGTGCAGGTGAAGTTGCTCACGTACTGCAACAGTACAATACTGCAAGCGATGCATGTGTATTGGGTGACATGGAAGCTTGTGAACGCATGGGTGACTTCCAGCACAAGCTTGACCAAATGGATGGTTGGACGCTTGAAAACAAAGTTAATACAATTTTAGGTAAAATGGGCTTAGACCCGAATGCCGATTTGGCAGATTTATCGGGTGGTCGTAAACGCCGTGTACTTTTAGCACGCGCACTACTTACACAACCAGATATTTTACTACTTGACGAACCAACTAACCATTTAGATGTAGAAAGCATTGAATGGCTAGAAAAATTCTTGCTCGAACAAAACAATCTTACGCTACTCTTTATCTCGCATGACCGTTCTTTTGTCGATCACCTTGCTACACGCATTGTCGAACTTGACCGCGGTACATTACGTAGCTTTGAAGGCAACTACTCTCGTTACCTCGAGCTTAAAGCTCAGCAGCTTGAAGCTGAAGAAAAGCAAAATGCGTTGTTCGATAAAAAACTTGCAGAAGAAGAAGCTTGGATTCGTCAAGGCATTAAAGCACGTCGTACCCGTAATGAAGGTCGTGTACGTGCATTAAAATCATTGCGTGAAGAATCTAAAGCAAGACGTTCACAGCAAGGTAAAGTCAATATGGGCGTACAAGAAGCGCAGCGCTCAGGAAAACTGGTCTTTGAGATTGAAAACCTTGGTGTAGATTACGACAACAAATCACTCATTAAAGGCTTCTCTACCGTTGTGGTACGTGGCGATCGTATTGGTCTTGTGGGTGACAACGGTGTAGGTAAAACCACACTTGTTAAAGCCATTCTTGGTGAAATTGAGCACCATGGTGAAGTGAAAACAGGTACACAGTTAGAAGTGGCTTACTTCGACCAACTGCGTAACCAGCTTGACCTTGAGAAATCTGTTTCAGACAACGTGTCAGAAGGTTCAGACTTTATTGATATTAATGGTCAACGCCGTCATATCTTGAGCTACTTACAAGACTTCTTGTTCTCTCCTGAGCGTTCACGTACACCTGTAAAAGCACTTTCTGGTGGTGAGCGTAACCGTATTCTATTGGCGAAGCTTCTACTCAAGCCTTCTAACCTCATTGTTATGGATGAGCCAACCAACGACCTAGATATGGTAACACTTGAGCTACTTGAAGAAATGCTTGCTGAATATAAAGGCACGTTACTTCTAATTAGCCATGACCGTGCATTTATGGATAATGTTGTTACATCTACATGGGTATTTGATGGTAAAGGACATATTCAAGAGTACATTGGTGGTTATCAAGACTATCTTGCTCAACGTCCTGAACTCAAAATTGAAGCTGTGAAGAAAGATGCACCAAAAGCCAATGCATCGGATAAATCTGCGCAGAAGAAAGTTAAACTGAGCTATAAAGATCAACGTGAGCTTGAGCAACTGCCACAAGAAATGGAACAACTTGAAGTAGAACAAGCTGAACTGACTGAAAAACTTGCTGATGGTTCTTTATTTATTAAAGATGCAGACGCAGCAACAAAAGCAAGTCAACGTCTTTCAAAAATTGAAGAGCTTTTGTTAGAAAAGTTAGAACGTTGGGATACATTAGAAAGTATGGTAAAAGGTCATACTGAATAAGTCTTTTATATATTATAGCTGGCTCATTTGAGCTAGCTATAATAATCTCTACAATATACCTATATGAAAATAATAATCCCAAATTGGTTTAGAAAATTTATCATATTTTATAATATTCTTTTCGGTTTATGTATAGTCGCAAGCATCTATCTTTACCTTACAGATATTTATAATCACCAACTGATGCTTTCTGAACATATAAAAATGCTGAAACAAATCAGTATATTTTCTTTATTTTTTATATTAGGTATAAACTACCGTAAAGTCGATTTATTTATTCAAAAAAAATGGTCAAGCCTTTAACTCATTTTTAATACTTGAATATCAATATATAATTCCTGTTATATATAAAATGAAATATAATGAATATTATCCAAATTGTTCTCCTTGAGTTTTATCCATCTTGGCTTGCACTTCCACGTGAAAGAAGACGTGCCTATGCACAAGGGCTTGAAGAAATTATTGCAAAACACCCTGATGTGAAGGTACGTTTTTGTGACTCAGAAGCATTTCCGGGAAGTAATTTTACAGACTTTTTGATCTGTGAAACTGAGAACTTAAAGTCTTATCATTTTATGTGGGAAGAAATTCGTGACTCCACTCCCTATACACAGGGTTATTTTAAAATTAAAGATGTGATTATGGGTGCAGAGAATGCTTTCCAAAGTTATGAAAAAGAAAATCTAAACCTCTAACTCCTACTCTAAAACAGAAAACTATAATTTATAGTGGGGGTAGCCTCACTATGAAACTCCTTACTTCCTCCTCACTTCATCTCCTAAATAACGTTAACATCGCACCCAAGAGCTTAAAAAAAATCAAGCAACATATTGTTTTAAAAAATAAATTAAAATATTTTTTATTTTTAATATTAATTTAATGTTAACAATGTATGCAATTATATGTATACTTTATCAACAAGTAGCATTACTCATGCTTTACACATCTGCTTAATTTTTTAATAAGCAAATAGCTCTCCTACTAATTTTAAAGACATAAATTAGTAAAACTCTATAAGGAAATGATATGAAATACTTAGGTATGGTTGTACTAATACTTGGCATTACTGGCTGCACAACTACACATAACGTATCAGATCCAACACATGGAAAAGGTGGATTTATTCCTCACGATACAAACAGGTCTTAATCTGCGTACCAATGCTAAAGTGGTTAGAGCTTAATTTTACTCTAGCCATCATGCGTAATCGAATCAATATAATTTAAATAAACTATAACTCAGCGATATAATATTTTTTATTGATAACTACAGTATATTTATCCACCCCAAATACACTCTTTTAAAATAAATATAAATCATTTAATATTTTCTGCTAAATACAGGATATATAAAATGTCACAAATTAAAATTTACGGCTTAATAGATACAATAAATAAATATAGGGAAACCCTTTCTTCAGCAATACATCAATCTCTCGTTGAAAGTTTAAACTATCCAAATGAAAAAATTTTCCAAAGATTTATAAAGTTTGAACCTGAAGACTTTATTTTCCCAAAAGACCGCAGTAAGAACTACCTTATTATCGAAATATCTATGTTTGAAGGACGTTCTAATTTTGCCAAAAAGCAATTAATCCAATCTCTATTTAAAAAGATAGAAATGGATTGCCATATTTCACCTCAAGATATTGAAATAACTATTTTTGAAACCCCATTAGAAAATTGGGGTATTCGAGGTAAAGTTGCCACAGAACTGACGCTTCACTATAAAGTAGAGGTTTAAGCTATAAAATTCATCATTTTGAATATCAACCCCAAAAGTATATCGTGCTAAAATCACGCTCACTTTAAACTGGTTCATGACACGTATATGAGTACGCAAACTGACTATATTCCGGGTAAATTTTATTGGTCTTTTTTATTACCAAAATATTGGAATGTATGGATTTCCATTTGCCTACTTATGTTATTGGCCATTTTACCTTGGTCAGTCCAACGTCTAATTTCTCATGGACTTGCAAAACTTGCATGGACACTTTTAAAGTCAAGAAGAAAAACGACTATACGTAATTTAGAAGTCTGTTTCCCAGAATGGTCAGAAGAAGAAGTCTATCAACAAGCACAACAAGTCTTTGTCGACATGATGCTTGGAACATTTGAAACGCTCAACGCTTGGTATAAACCCTATTGGTTTAAAAACCGTGTGACGATTGAAGGACTTGAACATATTACGCAAGCACAGGCTACAGGAAAAGGCGTTTTGTTACTTGGCACACACAGCACCTTACTTGATGCAGGTGGCTATATATGTTCACAATACTTTGAACCCGATGTTGTTTATAGACCCCAAAACAACCCTCTACTCGACTTAATTATTTACCGTTGTCGTGCCACTATTTATAAATCCCAAATAGACCATGATGATATGCGGGGTCTTATTCGTCACTTAAAAGATGGTGATGCAATTTGGTATAGCCCTGACCAAGATTTTGGTTTAAAGCAAGGTATTATGGCGCCTTTTTTTAATGTACCTGCTGCAACTGTAACAGCACATCGTCGCTTATTAAAAATTTCGAAAGCTGTTGCAATACCACTTTATTTTTATCGTTATGGCAGCGAAAAAAATCCGAAATACCACATTCTCATTGAACCCATTGTAGAAAATTTACCTTCTCAAGATGAATTAGACGATGCAACACGTGTAAATAAAATAATTGAAACACAGCTCCGTATTGCACCAACACAGTACATGTGGTTTCACCGTCGTTTTAAAACACGTCCTGAAGGTTACGATCACATCTATTAATAAATAAGAACTACCTCAAAATACTTTTATGGCTTAGCAATTCTCTTTGCTAAGTCTTTTAAATTCATCATATTTTTCTACATGTATCTCAACATTATAAAAACTCATCTATTTACTTAAAAATTATCGTTTTTTTCGACGATATATCATTTGCACTTAAAAATATGTTTGGTACACTCAAAGATCACATTTAATTTTTAAACACAGCACCGAGGCAAAATGACATGAAAGTAGGTCTGGTCGGTTGGCGTGGGATGGTTGGTTCTGTCCTTATGCAACGTATGGTTGAAGAAAATGATTTCGCTCACATCGAGCCATTTTATTTTTCTACCAGTAATGCAGGTGGTGAAGCCCCTGCTTTTGGCGGTAAGACCGCCCCAGCACTTATGGATGCAACAGACATTAAGAGTCTGAAGCAAATGGATGTTATTATTACCTGCCAAGGTGGAGACTATACATCATCAGTGTATAGCCAACTCAAAGAGACTGGCTGGAAAGGTTACTGGATTGATGCAGCATCTACCCTACGTATGGCAGATGACTCAGTTATTATTCTAGACCCTGTAAACTCAAACGTAATTAAGAATGCACTAACTAAAGGTACAACTACATTTGTAGGTGGTAACTGTACTGTATCTCTTATGCTTATGGGCTTAGGTTCTCTATTCCAAAACAACCTTGTTGAATGGATGAGTGCCATGACTTATCAAGCAGCTTCTGGTGCAGGCGCACAGAATATGCGTGAGCTACTTACAGGTATGGGTTATCTATATAACAATACAAAATCATTACTAGATGATCCAAAGTCAGCAATTTTAGATATTGACCGTCAAGTTGCAGAATTACAACGCGACAACCAATTCCCTAAAGCAAACTTTGGCGTTCCTCTTGCAGGCTCACTCATTCCGTACATTGACAAACAGCTTGAAAATGGTCAATCAAAAGAAGAATGGAAAGCACAAGCGGAAACCAACAAAATTTTAGGCAATACAAATATCATTCCAATTGATGGTCATTGTGTTCGTATTGGAGCAATGCGTTGCCACTCTCAAGCATTAACCATTAAATTGCGTAAAGATGTGCCTTTAAATGAAATTGAAGACATGATTGCACAATCAAATGAATGGGCAAAAGTGATTCCAAATACACGCGAAGCATCTATGCATGACTTATCGCCTGTTGCGGTAACAGGTACACTTTCTGTTCCTGTTGGCCGTCTGCGCAAACTAAATATGGGTAAAGAATATTTAGGTGCATTTACGGTAGGCGACCAACTTTTATGGGGTGCTGCCGAGCCATTACGTCGTATGCTACGTATTCTAATTGAGCATCAATCGAAGTAATAATGCAAAAAGCTGGTCAATGTGCCAGCTTTTTTTATAAACAGTTTACATTCCGTTAACATATCGCTACATTATAGCAGATGCCTATTTTTTGTTTAGTAATGCGTAATGACGACTTACCATAAACTTACCTATGCCATACTTTGTCTTGGTATGTCTCAACTCGGTCATGCTCTTACATTTGACCAGCCTCAAATTTTGTCTACAAAAGCTCAACTTTTGTATATGGAAATTCCATTTCATGATGCAACCACCCAACATATACAAGTAGAAGTTGCAAATGATGATGACCTAAAAAGTTTCGATGCATTACAAGCTGAGATTACAGATGATCTGAACATATTTATTCGGTCAACAGGCCCGAATAACGGCATCATTACGGTAACTTCGTCACAACCTATTCAAAATGATCATGTTCGTTTTGTATTAAAAACAAAAGATGGAAATGGTCAGTATCTAAAACTTATTGACCTACCATTTAAAGTCAGTTCTACACCTACAACACAACCAATACATTCAAATTATAGCCAAATACAAGATCAGCCACTTATACCAATTACAATTAGCAGCGAAAGCCAAATTAAGAAACTGCCCCAATTATCAAATAATGTAAAAAGAAATCGCGTACAAAAATCAATTGTCATACCACAGAAACAACAACATACTAATATCGCATCAGGAAATACGTATACTGTTAAACAACAAGATACTTTATGGTCTATTTCTGCACGTATTGCACAGCAAACAAATCAATCGATTTACTCAGTAATGCAGCAAATACAGCAAATGAATCAGCATGCTTTTATTCGAGGAAATAAAAACCTCATCAAAAAAGGTGCAACTCTTGATATAAGCGAAATCAAAAACATTAATACTCTCTCTCAGAACTCAAATACTGAAATGACTGTTATTGCAGATAAAAATGCAAATAGTCTAACAACCAGCAATGAGCCATTTTCCGCAAAACATAATAAGCAGCAACTTGCGTTACAGCGCGAAGAAGTCTCGAGTTTAGATAAAGAGGTTGCACAGCTTGAACAAGGCTTGCAAAATAAAAATATAAAGCTTGAGATATTAGATGCTAAACTAGCTAAGATTCAGCAGTTGCTTCAACAGCAAAATGTGCAAAAACATGCAGCAGAATAGAACCTGATTTTTTCTCAGATTCTTTAAAATTTTATGGGGTATTAATACTATGTTGCTTTATATCATTCCAGTCCTTCTAATTTTGATCGTTGCACTCGTTATTGTAAGAAAACGCAATAATACTGAGGCGCCAAAAACGCAAGCTAGAAAACCCTCCGATATAAAAAAAGTAAAAGATACTCAACCGCAAGCAGCTCCTGAGCCTGCTAAACCAAAAGCAAGTGCGGAACAATACAGTCAAATTGAATCGCTTATCGAACAAAAAAACTATTCTGCTGCTGAAGCGTCAATTAACCAATCACTCAATGCAAACCCTAAACAACAAAACCTCTATTTATTGCTTTTGGATATTTACCAACAGCAAGACGATGAGTTTGCAATTAATCAGTTAATGAGTCAATTACGTTCATTAGAACTATTTGAAGCACTAAATGCTGTTAAAGATAAAAATAATGCTCATAAAGAGTTACAAAAGCAAAAAGAGCAAGAAGCTCAACAGCATGTCGAAATAACGCAGACTGCCGCAACTACTAAGACTGAGCAACCGCAGTCAGCACCTGTAAGTAACCAAATTAACCATGAAGAGCTTCTTGGAAAGTCAGAGCATTTTTCAGAAAAGAAAACTGAAAATCAAATTAACCATGAAGAGCTTCTAGACTTACCAAATAAACCACAAGAGAAAGTAGCTTCTCCTGAAACTGCAAAAAAAGAGGAGCCTAAAGAGGACTTACTTCCTTTAGACTTCACATTTAGTACACCGCAACCTACAGAGAAAAAAGAAGAACCTACGACTACACCTGCAAAGACAGAAGAAGCACCAGCGCTTAACTTTGACTTTAAAGCAGATGAGCCTAAACAAGAAGTAAAAGTAGATACAAATACATCAACAGATAAAGCTTCTTTTGATAACATTCAAAAAAGCACTTTACAGTTAGATCCAGTTGATATTGTACCTGCGCAAACAGAACCCAAAGCTGAGATTGTACCGCCAACTGCTCAGAAAAAAGATATTCTAGCTGAAGCTTTTCCTGAGCTAAAATCGGTCAATGAAAATACATTAAATATTGACCTTGCTGAACAATATATTAAATTTGGTGAAACACAACGTGCAAAAGTACTCTTAACTCAGCCTAAAGAAAGCTTTTCGGCAGAAGAACAACAAAGAGTAGATAATTTATTAAATAGAATAGCTTCTTAAGTCGCTTCGTTTTAATATAAGCAGTCATTCTTGGCTGCTTTTTTATTTTATATTTATGGAAAAAACTGCATTAATTTATATGGGCGGGACATTTGGCTGTGTTGGGACACCTTTAGAACCAATGTCAGAACATGAATTTATCCCTAAATTACAAAGCCTATTACCCAAAGAATATATCCATAGTACAGATTGCTTTGCTGCCCCACATATTATTGACAGTAGTGCATCTACAGCAGTCGAGTGGCTTCAAACTGTTAAATTTATCCAAGACCTACAAACACAATATAATCAGTTTGTTATTATCCACGGTACAGATACGCTCAGTTATGCGAGCGCTGTTTGCTCATATTTCTTGGCTCAGTCATGTTGCACGATTCTTACAGGCAGCCAATATCCATTATTAGATGTAGATGGTATAGAAACTAGAGAAGAGACCGATGCATTTAATAATCTAGTCTTTGCGCTAGAACAAGTTAAAAAGTGCAATCAAGGCGTGTACCTCGCATTTAATCAGCATTTATATTATGGTCACACTGCAATAAAGCACCATACAACAGCACTACATGCTTTTGAAGGCATTTCATCAGTTACAGAAACTGCCAAGCATGTGACTACTCCGCATCATATTACAGAGCACGATATCAAACGATCTAGACAGCTTAATATAATGAGTTGGATGATGCAGCCGATCTCCGTAGAAAACTTAGCAAGCAATTTAAATTTGCTACTAGCAAACCCACCACAATTTTTAGTTTTACAAGGTTTTGGTACGGGAAATATTTCTACAAATCAAACTATTGTTCATTTACTCAAACAATTACGCGAAAAGAATTGCTTACCTATTTTAACGACTCAAGTGACTTTTGGAGCAATTGATCAACGCTATGCTATTAGTGCATGGGTTAAAGATGCACAAATCATTGCGACAGATACGCTAGGTCATGCAGACCTATATGCAAAAATTTTACGATTATATTTGAAATATGAAACAGCAGATCAGTGCTACTTACATTGGTCTGATGCATCGTAAATCGTTTTGAGGTTATATATGCAACGCTATGCAATAGGTATTGAATTTTGTGGAACGCACTATCGAGGGTGGCAAACTCAACAAGAAGGTGTTCCTAGTGTCCAACAAACCTTAGAAGAAATTTTAAGTAAAGTCGCTAACCATGCAGTTCAATTACATGGTGCAGGACGTACAGATGCACAAGTGCATGCAACGAATATGATTGCACATTTTGATAGTCCATCAGAGCGTACAGATCGTAGTTGGATTATGGGTGTAAATAGCCAACTCCCTAAAGATATATCTATTCAGTGGATTAAACGCATGGATACAGAATTCCATGCACGTTTTAAAGCAATAGCAAGACGTTACCGCTATGTCATTTACAATGCACCACAACGCCCTGCATTGCTCAATAAGCAAGTCACACATGTATATCACGAACTAGATATACCTAAGATGCAAGAAGCTGCCAAGAAGTTTGAAGGTACACATAATTTCGAAAGCTTTCGTGCAGCAGCGTGCCAATCTAATCAGCCCGTGCGCCATGTCAAACACTGTACACTTACCCCCCATGGCCCATTTTTAGTATTAGATATTCAAGCTGATGGTTTTTTACATCATATGGTACGCAATATCGTCGGCTGTTTATTAGAGGTTGGGCAAAACTGCTATGATGTCGAGCATATCGATACCATATTTGCTGCACAAGATCGGAAAGCTGCTGGAGTAACTGCACCTCCCGATGGTCTATACTTTATACAAGCCTATTACCCTGAACAATTTCAGTTACCCAATATTGCACTTGGGCCACAATGGCTAAACTGGCCTATTTAAATAGACGGTGGGCTTTGTTTACGCTTCCTATATTCAATAGGTGTTTCATTGGTCCATCGCTTAAAAGCACGGTAAAAAGTACTCGGTTCAGCAAATCCCGTTAAAACTACAATTTGCTCAATACTTTCACTACTGTCTTTAAGAAGCCGCTTAGATAAACGACACCGATACTCGCCTAAAAGTTGCTGAAAACTCGTATTTGCTTCTTGTAATCGGTGTCTAAGCTGACGTGCACTCATTCCCAAATCTGTCGCAATCATTTCAAGCGTAATTTCACCTTGCTTTAAAGACCTTGCAATCACTGCACGAACATCATCAATCAAATCATAATATGTCAGCTCTACTAATTTTTTACTCGCAAAACCTTCATGCAAATGTAGAAGCTCAGGTTCAGCTTGCCATAACTGATAGTTAAGAATTTCAGTATCAAAATATAGACGTGTTTCAACTTGTCCTAATGAAACAGGACAGTGATAAACACGCACATATTCGCTCGCTTGTGCACCCTCTCTAAAGTCAAAATCAATTCGCTTTGGCTTAAATGCACCATCTGTCATAAATTTAAAAAACTGAATAACACCAAACATCGCACATTCAGAGAAATGGCGATTCACTAAATTATTAGGATGTGGCTGTTTATTATTTTTTAAATAGCATTCATTCCCTTCTACAACTAATGTTGCTTGAAATGCATCACTAATTAACCGTTGGTAAGGTAAAGTACGTTGTAGACCTTCTCCAAAAGATGAGCTACTCACAAACAATTGCTCAATAATCTGCCCTCGAAATAAGGGTAAATGCTCACCAAGATGTAGACCAATATCTGCATCTTGACTCACTGCAACCATCTCTTTCCAAAAAGAATACTGTGCTTGTTGTGGTATTCTTTGATATACGCCCATCTGCTTTTGCATAAGATGTGTATTTTTAAAAATATTTTCTACAGGCAAGCCTGATCGACAAACCGCTTCATAGGCAAGACGTATCACTACGGCGCCATCTGTTCGTTGATTCACAACGATGATCCTTATTTATTATCATTATTTCATCTAGCTTAGCGATTATTAAAAAAACACTCAATGAGAATGTGTGTATTTATTGCAAACTTTTGGCAAATACCGTACGTATATTTCTTTTGATCGGCTATGGGCTTGCTTGTTTTTAAGAAGTAATTTGTATATAATTTGCGCCTTGTTAATTCATTCATTCAGGTAGGCTATGGCCAATAAAGAGGAACTAATTGAGTTCGAAGGCGTTGTCACCGAAACGCTTCCTAATACAATGTTTCGTGTCCGTTTAGAAAATGGTCATGAAGTAATCGCTCACATCTCAGGGAAAATGCGTAAGCACTATATCCGTATTTTAACTGGCGATAATGTAAAAGTTGAAATGACACCTTATGACTTAACGAAAGGTCGTATCACTTACCGTGCACGTTAAGTATTAGTCGAAGCAAAAAAGCCACTCCGATTGAGTGGCTTTTTTTGTCATAGCACTTTTATTTTAATGTACGATTTAATACATCTACAACAGCCTGCCCCATTGCTTTTGTACCTACTTTTGTCATTCCTTCAGACAAAATATCAGCCGTTCTTAACCCTTGATCTAATACTTGACCTACTGCATCTTCTATCGCTTTCGCAGCAGTTTCTTCTCTAAATGTATAACGCAACATCATCGCGACAGACAAAATAGTCGCCAACGGGTTTGCAATATCTTTTCCTGCAATATCTGGTGCAGAGCCATGACAAGGCTCATACATACCTTTTCCATGCTCATCTAAAGAAGCAGATGGCAACATCCCAATTGATCCCGTAAGCATTGCTGCTTCGTCAGATAAGATATCGCCAAATAAATTACCTGTCACAATCACATCAAACTGCTTCGGTGCACGTACCAATTGCATTGCTGCATTATCTACATACATATGTGAGAGCTGAATATTTGGGTAGTTTTCTTGCTGTTCTTGGCTGACTGTTTGCTTCCAAAGTTCAGTCACCTCAAGAACATTCGCTTTATCTACCGAACATACTTTCCCACCACGTAGACCTGCTAAATCGAATGCAACTTTTGCAATACGCTTAATTTCAGATTCAGCATATACGTCTGTGTTATAGCCCTGCTTTTCACCATTTTCTAACTCACGAATACCACGTGGCTGTCCAAAGTAAATACCACCTGTAAGCTCACGTACAATTAAAATATCTAACCCTGCAACAACCTCAGGTTTTAAACTTGAAGCATCTGCGAGTTGTGGATACAAAATTGCAGGACGTAAGTTTGCAAATAAATTAAGCTCACTACGAATTTTCAATAAGCCACGCTCAGGACGTATTGAACGTTCAATCTGATCCCACTTTGGCCCACCAACAGCACCCAATAAAATTGCATCTGCTTTTTTGGCTTGCTCACTGGTTGCTTCTGGGTACGGCTCGCCATATTGATCAATTGCGACCCCACCAAGCAAGCCATGTTCCCACTGTAGATCTAATTTAAATGCATTATTTACTGTTTCTAATACTTTTTCTGCAGCTGCAACAATTTCAGGGCCAATTCCATCACCCGCTAATACAAGAATTTGTTTTGACATAGATATTCCAAAATTAAAGTTCAGTCATGAGCTATATATCAAAACAAACCATGAATAGCATTTAGATATACAGATCAATCATTTTTTTGTTCAATAAACTCACCCAATCCATTGAGCACATTATAAGGCTTACAAAAACGACGAACTGCTTTGTCATTTTCAAGCAACTGTACACATAACGGATCTGGTACAGAAACACTTAATAAGCGATTTGAACGTTTTACACGCTCTCTATACATCACAAACTTATAATGCTTATTTGGCTTAAATTGTTGGATAACATTTATTTTTTCTGCCCGATCTAGAGAAATCGGATAAAAACGAATAACAACTTCATGTTGTTGTGCAGGAAGTGCTAGAAAAATTGCATTTGAACCAAATGTCGATTTATCTTTTAAACGTACATAACCTTTTTCAATGGCTTCGCTACGAATAAGATGTGTAGACTCATCTACAACCATGACATTATCTACACGTTCAAATTCACAATTTATTGTTCCTTCACACTCCACTATGACTGTCGATGCAGATTCCTGCTTAGGGGCTTTAGAGCGAATGTTTACTGTTTCTATTGCATGTCTCATGGTTTGACAACCTGTCAATAACACAATACATATTCCAATAAACGCACCCTTACCAATGATTTTCTGCATGATGAATATTCAACCCAACAACATAAAAGTAAAACTAATTCACATTATGTTAGCAACAGTTCTATCACTTCGCCATCATTTAAATATAGCAATTTAGTCACTTAAGTCTTGAAACACCCAAGGACGTGATTGCTGAGTTCGTGCTTCATACTCACGAATTACCTCACTGTCTTGTAATGTTAAACCAATATCATCTAAACCATTTAACAAACAGTGCTTACGAAAAGGATCAACTTCAAAATTAAATATTTCTCCTGACGGGAGACGTACTTCTTGTGTTTTTAAGTCGACAACAAGTTGATACCCTTCGATTTCTGAAGATGCTTTAATAATTTGATCAACTTGTGCTTCAGACAGGATGACAGGCAACATACCATTTTTAAAACTATTGTTAAAAAAGATATCTGCATAACTTGGTGCAATCACCGTTCTGAAACCATACTCGTTTAATGCCCAAGGTGCATGTTCACGACTAGAACCACAACCAAAATTCTTGCGTGTTACTAAAATGGTTGCACCTGCATAACGCGGCTGATTTAATACAAAGTCAGGATTCTTTGGTCGCTTAGAATTATCTTGTCCCGGATAACCTTCATCTAAATAACGTAATTCATCAAAAAGATTATCACCAAAGCCTGTACGTTTAATCGACTTTAAAAATTGTTTTGGAATAATTAAATCGGTATCAACATTTGCACGATCTAATGGTGCAACAATGCCTTCTTCCGTTGTATAAGCTTTCATTATTGGACTCCTTAGAATGTTCTGACATCAACAAAATGACCAGCAATTGCTGCTGCTGCTGCCATTGCAGGACTAACTAAATGTGTTCTGCCACCATTACCCTGACGACCCTCAAAGTTTCGGTTTGACGTTGAAGCACAGTGCTCACCTGCCTGCAATTTATCTGCATTCATAGCTAAACACATCGAACACCCTGGTTCACGCCACTCAAACCCTGCTTCTAAGAAGATTTTATCTAAGCCCTCTTGCTCTGCTTGGGTTTTCACAATTCCTGAGCCCGGAACAATCATCGCTTGTTTAATGGTTGTTGCCACTTTACGACCTTTAATGACAGCCGCTGCTGCACGAATATCTTCAATACGCGAATTGGTACAAGAACCAATAAATACACGATCTAAATGGATTTCAGATAATGGCTGACCCGCAGTTAACCCCATATACTGATACGCACGTGTCCAATCATTACGTTGCACATCATCTTTCGCTTGCGTTAATGTAGGTACTGCTTGTGAAACTGGAATAACCATTTCAGGTGAAGTCCCCCAAGATACTTGAGGCTCAATATCTTCGCCTTGAATTTCAACAACAGTATCAAAGAAAGCATCTTCATCAGAGTGAAGTGTATTCCAATATACAACCGCTTTATCCCAATTTTCAGCTTTTGGCGAGTAAGGTCTATCCTTTACATATGCAATGGTTTTTTCATCTACAGCAACAAGACCTACACGTGCCCCTGCTTCAATCGCCATATTACATACTGTCATACGTCCTTCAATAGACATATCTCTGAATACCTGACCACCAAACTCAATTGCGTGACCTGTACCACCTGCTGTACCAATTTTTCCAATAATGGCAAGTACAACATCTTTCGGTGTAACTCCTTGCCCCAATGTACCATCAACACGGACAAGCATATTCTTCATTTTTTTCTGAACCAAGCATTGTGTTGCCAATACATGTTCAACTTCAGATGTACCAATACCATGAGCTAAACAACCAAATGCCCCATGTGTAGCTGTATGTGAATCACCACATACCACTGTCATGCCTGGTAATGTTAAACCTTGCTCAGGGCCAACAACATGCACAATTCCCTGACGAACATCATTAATACCAAACTGAACAACATTAAAAGACTTACAGTTATCATCTAAAGTTTGTACTTGAATACGTGAGGTATTGTCTTCAATACCCGCAATACCTTGGTCACGCTCTTTTTTAGATGTTGGTACATTGTGGTCAGGTGTTGCAACATTTGCACTTAAACGCCAAGGTTGACGACCTGCAAGCAGTAAGCCTTCAAATGCTTGTGGTGATGTTACTTCATGTAATAACTGACGATCGATATAGATTAAGCTTGAGCCATCATCTCTTTGCTTAACTAAATGGTCATCCCACAATTTGTCATATAAAGTTTTGCCTGCCATGTCGTTATACTCCATTGGACTGGGTGTTTATGTTGGTTGTTATCTTCGATTATATAAATTAAAAATGATAAATCTAATTTATCATTTTTATACATTAATAAACTTTTTGGAATAATTTATTTTTCATTCTAAATTTTATAATTAATAAAAGGTTTATTCACAGTAGTTTTTCACTTCAAAATGTATTTGCACATTTAAATAAAAAAAAGTTATATTAAAAATCAACAAACATAAAATTATATTATTCTTAAACAAGGTACTCTTATGAATCTTGCTGCATTTGAAGCATTTGTTAAAGTTATGGAAACTGGTTCAGTATCTATTGCTGCTGAACATCTTTTTATTACTCAACCAGCAGTCACCAAAAGAATTCATAGTTTAGAAGAATACTTCAGTGTTTCACTTTTTGAATCAGCAGGACGTGGAATTCAACCCACTCATGTAGCTCATTTACTTCTTCCAAAAGTAAAAACATGGCTTAATGAATTGGGCGATATTCATCATAACTTAAGTCATCAGCATGAACAGGTACAAGGGCGTTTAAAGCTTGGTACAAGCCACCATATTGGTCTACATCATGCACCCCCATATTTAAAAAGTTATGTGCAACAGTATCCACATGTCGACTTAGACGTAAAGTTTGTAGATTCAGAACAAGCACACGAACAAGTACTTACAGGTGATTTGGAACTTGCCTTTCTGACACTTCCACCAACAGGAGATGAACGACTCAATTATCTTCCTATTTGGGAAGACCCTTTAGTCTTTGTTGCCGCACCATTTCACCCACTTGCGCAAATGTCTAATCTAAACTTAGAACAGCTCACACATTATCCAAGTTTATTGCCATCTGCAAAAACATATACCAGTCAAATTACACTTGCTGAGTTTGAAAAGCGCGGCTTACGTCCAAAAACAAGCATGACCAACAACCCACTAGAATCTATTCGTATGTTAGCTTCAATTGGCGTGGGTTGGTCTGTCCTACCTAAAACCCTCATTAATCAAGATCTGAAACAACTCGATTTAGATTTAGAGTTAAAGCGAACTCTTGGTTTGGTTTGGCACCCCTCAAGAAGCCAATCCAAAGCAGCTGAAGCTCTCATTCAACTGGTAAAAATGACACAAGCTTAAATAACTAAACTTACTTGACTGAAATAGACCAATCTAAAATAGGCCAACCTTTTTGTTGGGCAAGTTGAGTAAGTTTGTCATCTGGCGTTACCACTGTGGCATGGTCAACATATTCAAGTAAGAATCGATCATTAAATGAATCTGAGTATGCCCAGCTTTCAGTTACTTCTTGCCCATCTAACCACTGTTTAAGGCGAACCAATTTTCCATCTTGAAAACATGGCGTCCCTTCTACTTTTCCTGTATAGATACCATTGTTTTGTTCTGCTGTAGTTGCAATAACATTCGTTATGCCAAACTCATGAAAAATAGGCGTTGTAATAAAATCACTCGTCGCTGTAATCCCTACAATTTCATGACCTTGTTGCTTATGGTATTCAATCTTTTCAAAGCCTTCTTTTCGCATCATTGGACGAATCACATCTTGCATAAAACGTGCATGTAGTATTTGCAAAGTATCGTGGTTATTTTTTGTTAGAAATTCAAAAACAAACTCATTATATGCAATTGGATCTAGACACCCTGCTTTATAGTCTTCATAGAACTTATCATTCATTTGACGATGGTATGTTTCATCAACAAGACCTGCTGTCACCAAAAATTCACCCCAAGAATGATCAGAGTCGGTATCTATTAAAGTATGATCAAGGTCAAACAAAGCCAATTTCATGAAAATTCTCATTTAATTTGAAAAATAAAGAAAAAAAATGTAAATCAATCACCGCATACGGCAAGAAATTCGTTAAGATCATAGCAATTTTAACAATATTCTGTCGTCTTTTTTATGAAGAGGTTTCTGCCCTAACAACCCACCTTAAGAAAGACCATAAGAAATAATATATTAAGGTAGCCAAATGATCGACTCCGAAGGTTTCCGACCAAATGTCGGGATCATTTTGGCAAACGATAACGGACAAGTTTTATGGGCAAAACGCATTGGTCACAATGCGTGGCAATTCCCTCAAGGCGGTATTCACTATGGAGAAACTGCGGAGCAGGCACTTTTTCGTGAGCTAAGAGAGGAAGTTGGCTTATTGCCAGAGCACGTTCAAATTGTTGCACAAACAAAAGGCTGGTTACGTTATCGTCTGCCCCACCGATACATTCGTTCAGACTCTTCACCTGTCTGTATCGGTCAAAAACAAAAATGGTTTTTGCTGAAGCTTGTTGCTTCAACAAAGTATATTCAACTTCATTTATCAGACCCACCTGAGTTTGATCAATGGCAGTGGGTAAGCTACTGGTATCCACTCGGTCAGGTTGTAAACTTTAAGCGCGATGTTTATCGCAAGGCAATGTTAGAGTTATGCAACAAAGTCCCCATACAAAAAACTTAAAAGAGATGTTTTTTGTGAATGATTTTAAATTTAGATACTGATATAAATAAAAAATCGCCTTCTACTTGACTTCGGAGCATGCAGTACATGTCCAACATGCAGTTAGATACATTAAGACGGATTGTCCAAGAAATCAATGCTTCAAATGGTTTACATGAATCGCTAGAAATCATGGTAAATCAGGTATCAGCTGCAATGGATGTTGATGTATGCTCTATTTACTTACTTGATGAACGTAACCAGTGCTATGTTCTCATGGCAACCAAGGGATTAAATGCTGAAGCTGTTGGCAATATATCTATTCCTTTGAGTGAAGGCTTAGTTGGTTTAGTTGGGCAACGTGAGGAAATTGTAAACCTAGAGAATGCTTCTGGGCATGAACGATTTGCTTACTTTCCTGAAACTGGCGAAGAAATATATCATTCATTTCTTGGTGTACCCGTCATGTACCGCAGAAAAGTGATGGGTGTACTTGTTGTGCAACGTAAGCTTAGACAAGACTTTAGCGAAGCTGCTGAGTCTTTCCTTGTTACGCTTTGCGCACAACTATCAGGTGTCATTGCACATGCGCATGCTGTCGGTTCAACCGATGTATTTCGTAAAGTTGCAAATACATCTAATTATAAAATTTTTAAAGGTGTTGCAGGATCTGGTGGTGTTGCATTGGGTCGTGCCATTATTTTATACCCACCTGCCGACCTCTCCGCTGTTCCCGAGCGTGAAGCAGAAGATATTAGTGAAGAGTTAGAGCTACTCGAACAAGCCGTCGAATCGGTACGTCATGAAATACGATCACTTGATGAAAAAATGCAAGATTCTCTCATGTCAGAGGAACGTGCATTATTTAGTGTATTTTTACGTATGCTCGATGAAAATGCATTGCCCGAAGAAATTCAAGATGAAATTCGGGCAGGCAGTTGGGCACAAGGTGCTGTAAAACGGGTCATTGATAAACACAGTGCCCTTTTTGCACAAATGGAAGATGACTACTTACGTGAAAGAGTCTCCGACTTAAAAGACCTTGGTCGCCGTATTTTGGCATACTTACAAGAAGCAGATTCAACACATAAAGAACTTAGTTCCGACAGTATTTTAGTCGGTGATGAAATTAGTACGGCGGCACTTGTTGAACTTCCTGTCGATAAAATTGCAGCAATTGTAACCAGTGAAGGTGCAGCAAACTCACATATGGTCATTGTTGCACGTGCACTTGGCATTCCAACTGTTGTCGGCGTAACAGAATTACCCGTAAATACGCTAGATGATGTCGAAATGATTATTGATGCTTACCAAGGTAAAGTCATTGTTAACCCACCTCGTCGTTTACGTCAACGCTATAAAGAGATTCAAAAAGAAGAAGAACAAATTGCTAAAGATTTAAAGCTTTATGAAACTAAAGACTCTATAACCCCCGATGGTGTAGAAGTTCGTTTATTTGTAAATACAGGTCTTATGATTGATGTTGTACGCGGTGTACAGCGTGGTGCAAAAGGTGTCGGTTTATACCGTAGTGAAATTCCTTTTATGCTTAGAGATCGCTTCCCTGGAGAAGAAGAACAACGTGCTATATACAGACAACAGTTGAGCCATTTTGCTAACAAACCTGTCATTATGCGTACATTAGATATTGGTGCAGATAAAGAACTGCCCTATTTTTCTATTCATGAGAACAATTCTGCACTAGGCTGGAGAGGACTTCGCTTTACACTTGACCACCCTGAAATTTTTTCAGCACAAATTCGCGCCATGCTTAAAGCAAGTATTGGATTAAATAACCTACATATCCTTTTGCCAATGGTGACTAGTGTTAGCGAAGTTGAAGAAGTACTCTACCTGCTTGAGCGTGATTGGCTCGCTGTACAAGAGGAAGAACAGGTAAAAATTAATAAACCTAAAATTGGTATTATGGTTGAAGTTCCAAGCGTACTCTTTCAAATTCATGAGTTTGCAGAGTTAGTTGATTTCTTCTCAGTTGGGTCAAATGATCTCATTCAATATCTTTTAGCCGTAGATCGTAACAATCCACATGTATCAGGTGTCTACTCTCATTATCATCCATCAATTTTAAGAGCACTTTCTCACTTGGTCGATGAGTGTCATAAATACAATAAACCTGTCAGTATTTGTGGTGAAATGGCAGGGGATCCTCTTTCTGCAATCTTACTTATGGCAATGGGTTTCAATACCCTTTCTATGAGTTCAAGCAACATCTTACGTGTACGAAAAGCAATTTGTCATACCCCTATGGTCGATGCAAAAGCTCTCCTTGATCATGTCCTCACACTCAATAATCCATTACTTGTAAAAAGTTGGATTGAGCACTATTTTAGGAATAATGGCTTAGAAGATATGGTAAAAACCAATCGGCTACTGACTAACTAATAAAAAGCCCTCGCATATGCGAGGGCTTTTTATTCAAATAATTATGCTTTCACATCGAAACGGTCAGCATCCATTACTTTTGTCCATGCTTTTACAAAGTCTTTGACAAACTTTTCTTTATTGTCATCTTGTGCATAAACTTCTGCATAAGAGCGTAAAATAGAGTTAGAACCAAAGACCAAGTCAACACGTGTTGCTGTCCATTTTACATCGCCCGTTGCGCGGTCACGAATTTCATATAAATTCTTACCTACAGGCTTCCATGTATTGTTCATGTCTGTAAGATTTACAAAGAAGTCATTTGTAAGTACGCCTTCTTTCTCTGTAAACACGCCATGTTTTGTTTGACCATGATTCATACCAAGTACACGCATACCACCAATGAGCACTGTCATTTCAGGAGCAGTTAAACCCAGTAACTGTGTGCGATCAAGTAACATTTCTTCAGGTTGAACCGAGTAATCTTCTTTAATCCAATTACGGAAACCATCATGTTTTGGCTCAAGATCTTTAAATGAGTATTCATCAGTCTGATCTTGTGTTGCATCACCACGACCTGCCGTAAACGGTACAGTTACAGTTACACCAGCATCTTTTGCAGCTTGCTCTACCGCAGCAGTACCACCAAGTACAATAAGATCGGCTAAACTTACTTTCTTATCTAATGTACCTTGCAACTGTTCAAGTGTAGCAATTACTTTTGCAAGACGTTCAGGCTCATTACCTGCCCAATCTTTTTGTGGTGAAAGGCGAATACGTGCACCATTTGCACCACCACGGTAGTCTGAACCACGGTATGTACGTGCGCTGTCCCATGCTGTATTAATTAACTCTGCATGTGTTAAACCGCTTGCAAGTAATTTCTCTTTTAACGATTTAATTTCATCTTCAGTTAAAACATAATCTACTGTAGGAACAGGGTCTTGCCAGATTAGATCTTCTTGAGGAATATGTGTCCCTAGATATCTTGCTTTTGGCCCTAAATCACGGTGAGTCAGTTTAAACCATGCACGTGCAAACACTTCAGAGAAATAAGCAGGGTCTTTATAAAAACGTTCCGAAATCTTACGATATTCAGGATCAATTTTTAATGCCATATCTGCATCAGTCATAATTGGATTACGACGAACATTTGGATTATGAGCATCAATCGGCTTGTCTTCTTCTTTAATATTTACAGGTTCCCATTGTGTTGCACCTGCTGGGCTCTTCGTTAGTTCCCAATCATATGTAAAGAGTAAGTAAAAAAACTCATTGTCCCATTTGGTAGGATTCGTTGTCCAAGCACCTTCAATACCACTGACCATGGTATTTGTACCATTACCTGTGCCTTCAGGGTTATGCCAACCTAAACCTTGGAACTCAACATCTGCAGCTTCTGTATCTGCACCAAGTAATTCTGCTTTACCATTCCCGTGTGCTTTCCCTACAGTATGACCACCTGCTGTTAATGCAACAGTTTCTTCGTCATTCATTGCCATACGGTCAAAGGTAACGCGCATGTCTTGTGCCGTTTTTAAAGGATCAGATTTACCATCTACACCTTCAGGGTTTACATAAATCAAGCCCATTTGCACAGCCGCAAGCGGATTTTCTAAAGAACTACGATCTTGGTCATTTTCATAACGATTTTCTGTTGCATCTAACCATTGACGCTCTTCACCCCAATAAATATCTTTTTCAGGATGCCAAATATCTTTACGACCACCTGCAAAACCAAAAGTTTTTAATCCTGCAACTTCATATGCAACTGTACCAGCTAAGATGATTAAATCACCCCAAGAAATTTTATTCCCGTATTTTTGCTTAATTGGCCATAACAGACGGCGACCTTTATCTGTATTCACATTATCAGGCCAGCTATTTAAAGGTGCAAAACGTTGGTTACCCGTATTGGCACCACCACGTCCATCTTGTTTTCTATATGTTCCAGCCAAATGCCAAGCTGTACGTACAAACATACCTACATAACTTCCCCAGTCAGCAGGCCACCAATCTTGGCTCGAAGAAATCAATTCACGAATATCCGCTTTAACTGCTTCAATATCTAATGAATTAAATGCTTTTTCATAGTCAAAGTCTGGATCCATTGGATCTGTTTTATGATCATGCTGCGACAAAATATCTAGGTTTAAGGCGTTTGGCCACCAATCTGTATTTGAGCTAGCTGCATTTGTATTTGCACCATCTGCATGAAATGGGCATTTAGCTTGCGATTTATTATTCACGTTACCACTCCGACTAAACGATATTGTTTAAACTAATTTTTTTCTATCTAAATTGGAATCCGTATTTTTTGATCATCTTTATAGACAAAGCCTATGTTTCTCAATTCTTATCAAAATATAGGTTATTTTTATGACAGTATTTTGATCTAAAAATACCAACTTCTCTTTATTATTTTTTATTTTAACGTAAAAAAGCACATATTATTCATATTTATATACTTTGTACACTTAGTAACATACAACAACGTGAATACACACTTCTAAAGACTACACTCTGTATAATATTCACACAAAATAAGTATTCATACTATTTTAAGAAAAATATATAGCAAGCCCTAAACAATATAAATATAGGAGTTAGCCATGAGCAAATGCCCATACCATCAAACGACAACAGCCGGCTCACCCATTGCTGATAATCAAAACAGCTTGTCTGTGGATTCTAGAGGTCCTTTACTATTACAAGATTGGCAACTCATTGAAAAGTTAGCACACCAAAACAGAGAGCGCATTCCTGAACGTACTGTACATGCAAAAGGTTGGGGTGCTTTTGGTACATTTAAACTGACAAAAGACCTTTCTGAATACACACGCGCAAAAATATTTAATGGCGTTGGAAAAGAAACAAAAATGCTTGCACGTTTTTCTACAGTTGCAGGAGAAATGGGTGCTGCAGATGCAGAACGTGATGTTCGTGGTTTTTCCCTAAAATTTTATACTGAAGAAGGAAACTGGGACCTCGTAGGAAACAATACACCTGTATTTTTTATTCGTGACCCATTAAAGTTCCCAGACTTTATTCATACACAAAAACGTCACCCACGTACAAACCTACGTTCACCAACAGCAATGTGGGATTTCTGGTCACAATCTCCTGAAAGTCTACATCAAGTTACTATTTTAATGTCAGATCGTGGTTTACCTACTGATGTAAGACACATGAACGGCTACGGCTCACACACCTACTCTTTTTGGAATGAAAATGGCGAACGTTTTTGGGTGAAATTTCACTTTAAAACTCAGCAAGGGCACCGTCATTGGACAAACCCTGAAGGACAACAAAAAGTTGGTGAAAGCCGTGAAACAACTCAAGAAGATTTGTATTACAGCATTGAAAATGGTGACTATCCTAAATGGACAGTTCAAGTTCAAATCATGCCTGAATTAGATGCAGAAAAAACATCATATAACCCTTTTGATTTAACAAAAGTATGGCCTCATGCAGATTATCCACCTATTGAAATTGGTGTACTCGAACTAAATCACAATCCTGAAAACTATTTTGCACAAATTGAACAAGCTGCTTTCTCTCCTTCAAATGCTGTACCAGGAATTGGCTTCTCTCCTGATAAAGTACTACAAGCACGTGTCTTTAGTTATGCTGATGCACATCGTTACCGCCTAGGTACACATTATGAAAACATTCCGGTAAACCGTCCTATTTGTCCTGTTCATCACTATCATAAAGATGGGCAAATGAACATTCAGGAACACTTCCCAAATCCAGATGCATATTATGAACCAAACTCATTTGGTGGCCCTACTCAAAACCCTGATGTCAAAGAACCACCATTAAAATTAAATTCAAACATTGTAGATCGCTTTAATCATCGTGAAGATGAAGGCAACAATGACTATATCCAAGTCACTGGTCTATTCAACCTATTTGATGATGGTGAGAAATCACGTCTCTTCAGTAATATTGCTGATGCAATGCAAGGTGTTCCTAAAGAAATTATTGAACGCCAACTTGTACATTTTTCTCGTATTAATCCTGATTATGAAACAGGCGTGCGCAAAGCCTTACATGCAAGTGGTCATAGCTCATATCAACAACAAGATGGGCATATTACAGAACAAACAGATGGTCATTCTGAATAAGTCAGCTTTAAAGCCAAAAAAAAGCCTATCTCATGATAGGCTTTTTTTATTTATGAAGTTATACAATCAATTTTTTACCTTCATGAATACAATAAAAAGGATTCATCAGCTTAGAAGCATGTTCTATCGCATGCTCAAGCACCTCCTCAGGTTGATTACGGTCTTCATCTGTCAGTTGAAAAGTACGATAATGGATTGCTATAGATCGCTGTGCTTGTAAATCCATATGTGCTTTCAAAGCATCGTAAGGATTCATATGCATATATTTCATCAATGCTCTTGGCTCATAAGCACCTATAGGCAATAAAGCAACACGTGGTGCGCCATACCTCGTATGAATTTCTTTAAAATGCGTCGAATAGCCTGTATCTCCAGCAAAGTATAAATACTGACCATCTTTCCTAAGACAAAAGCTCCCCCACAATGCCTGATTTTGGTCACGTAAACCACGGCCAGAACCATGTTGAGCAGGTGTATAAATAATTTCAAAATCATCTAAATATGCAGATTGCCACCAATCTAGCTCAATCACATGAAAATGCTTAGGTAAATAATAGCTATTTCCTAACCCTGTATAAATTGGCATTTGAAATTGCTCATGCAGCCACTCCAATGTCGCAATATCCATATGATCGTAATGATTATGACTTAACAGCACACCATGAATAGGAGGCAAATTTTCAAGAGCTATTCCTGCTGGGCACACACGTTTAGGCCCCGTACCACTCTTTGGCCCTGCATATTCTGACCATACAGGATCTGTTAAAAAGTTATATGGGCCTATTTTAATCAGTGCTGTTGCATGGCCGACAAACCAGACTTTCCATTGTTTAGGATCAGTACTTGATTTAATCGGTTGCATATTTATAGATTGAGCAAGTATCTCATTAAACTCACGCTCAATATCTATATTCCACGATTTAGCATCACGCCCTATAAGCCATTTAAAGAGTTTATATTTACCCGATTTTTTCTCCGATTCATGTTCATTATGAAAACGACCATCATGATAATGTGGCGAATGGTCAAATTGTTGATCTAGTTTAGTTAGCGTATGAGACCAACAGTTTTTTGTAGAAAGCTGATAGTGCAATGGCTTAGATTTAGTCATACCTTCTTCTTTTATATTCTTATACGATATTCTCATTCATGCGAATGTTATGCATAAATAATGCAACATTTTAAGTGAAATGCATCATATCACTCTAATATTTCGTTTTATATCCTCTCCTTCAATTTGGTACATTTTTGCTACATGTTTATTATAAATAATTATAATTCAAAGGCATGTCTCAAAAAAAACATATAGATATAAAAACATCTTTCACTTATAGAAAAAATCTACTAAAAAATTATTTAAACAAAAAAAATATCTATTATTTTTCAAATAATTTAAGACTTTTTTACTTTAAATTTACAAGCTTTAGACTATACTAAGTATTTAATTAAATAACAAAATGCCTAGGTCAATCTCATGGAATTGCGCCATCTAAGATACTTTATAACAGTTGCAGAAGAATTAAATTTTAGTAAAGCAGCACTAAGATTATATACAGCACAACCTTCATTAAGTCAGCAAATTAAAGATTTAGAAGAAGAAATTGGTGTTCGGTTATTTAACCGTACTAAACGTAAAGTCGAACTTACAGAAGAAGGCGTTGTTTTTTTAGAACATGCTCGCTTAACTATTGCTCAAGCAGAAAAAGCCATCCATATGGCAAGACAAGTTCATCTATCTAAACAACATATTCTTAGAATCGGTTTCATTACAGCAGCAGAAATCCGTATTCTACCTAAAGTACTCCCACACTTTCGTATGCAGTACCCCAACTTTAAAATTGAGTTAAAAATCTTAGATGACTTAGAGCAACATAAAGCACTTAAAAAAGGCGATTTAGATATTATTTTTAGCCGTAAGAAAGTAAATGAACCAAAAATTGCAGATCAAGTTATTTTTAAAGATGAACTCGCCCTGATCTTACCTCAAAAGCATCCTTTAGCAGCTTTAGATCGTATACCACTCAAAGCACTAGAAGAATTAGAATTTATTGTTCCAACAACTGCAACATTTAATATTATGAATCAAGCAGTAAATAATTTCGTAAAACAAAACCATATTAAACTTAATGTAACTCAACACTCAGCAACCATTGTCGATAGCCTCGCGCTCATTAATGCAGGTAAAGGATGCTCTATTTTACCCAAATATGTCGACCCTTTCAGCAGCTTACCTAATCTAGCTGTTCGGTCACTTGAAAAAGAGCTACCTACATTAGATATTATTATGAGTTATAAAAAAGAAAATGACTCAATTGCACTCAAAAGCCTATTAGATATGATGCAAACTTTCTTTGACCTTTCACATAACTAAGAAAGAGTAGAAAAAAGATCTTTGGTGCTATATGCACCAAAGATCTAATTAATAAATGCAATTAAATATAATTTAATAATGCTTGATGTAAATCTGCAATATTTTCAACAACCACTAGAGGGTCATGCTTGCAAAGAATATCTTGAGGGTGCACACCATAAGTTACCCCAATTCTAGGCATGCCAATATTCTGTGCCATCTGAAGGTCATAACTGGTATCACCAACCATAATCGCTTCACTTGCAGATACCCCTGTATAGGCTAAAATTTCTTGTAGCATGAGTGGGTCAGGCTTAGACTTTGTTTCACTTGCAGCACGTGTAATTTCGAAGATATCCGTACTTTGAGTTTTCTCTAAAACACGATCAAGCCCTCGTCTACTCTTTCCTGTTGCAACAGCAAGTCGTACTCCCTTTTGTCTTAAATCAGACAGCATATTTGCAACACCATCAAACCATAGATCATTTTTAGAGTATTCCACATAATGCGTTGCATAACTCTCAAGGAGTTTTTCATGCAAATGTGGCACTGTAGGAAAAAGACGTTGCATGACCTCAGGTAACCCCAAACCAATAACATCTTTCCCATCTGCATAGCTGAGTGGCTGATCATATTGCTTTGCAGCAAACTGCAAACTATTTACAATCTGATCAATTGAATTAAATAATGTACCGTCCCAATCAAAAACAACAAGTTTTGTTTTATCCATTTTATTCTTTACTTAAATGAGTCAAAACATCCTGCATATCTTCAGGCAAAGGTGCCTCAATTGCTGGATAATTTGGAATTTCTAAACGCATTGCATGCAAGCATAATCTTCTTGGTGCAACCCCATGATAGGTTATATTATGCCCATATTTTTCATCACCTAACAAGGGATGACCAATACTTAAACCATGTACACGAATTTGATGCGTACGGCCCGACAATGGCGAGGCATGCACAAGTGTGGCTGTCTTGAATCTTTGTGCCACTTTCCAAATAGTTTCGCTTGGCTTACCATCTTTACTTACACGAACTCTTCGCTCTCCATTTGCAAGTTCATAACGTAGTAATGGCGCATTAATATGCTGCTCATTTAAACTCACTTGACCTTTTACAATCGCAGCATACGTCTTTTGTATTTTGTGCTGACGCAATAAATCTTGTAAAGCTTTTAAAACACTTCTTTTTTTACTAATCATCACTAGTCCAGAAGTATCTCTATCGATGCGATGCACAAGCTCTAAATACTTCTTTCCTGTCACTGTTCGTAAAGCTTCAATGAGTCCATAAGCAATACCACTGCCACCATGTACTGCAATACCTGATGGTTTATTAATTACAATAAGACCTTCATCTTCATAAACAATGCGATTGAGCAGCCCTTGAGCCACATCATCACTTACAGGCACATCTGTATCTTGCTTTTGTTCATAACGGATTGGAGCAACCCGAATTTGATCGCCAATACTTAGCCGTGTATCTGCCTTAATACGTTTTTTATTTACACGTATTTGCCCTTCACGAATTAAGCGATAAATTCTACTTTTAGGTACACCTTTTAAACGTGAAAATAAAAAATTATCGATACGCTGATCTAGCTGATTTTCATCAACCTCAAACCAAGTGACACTTTGCCATTGCTGATTGGAATTCATACAACTACTTTAAAACCTTATTTAACATTTTTGAATAAAATATGACCACTTAGAGAGATTATTTCACAATAAACATCTGCTAAACCCATAGGCAGATGCCGCAAGGTTTGATATAGTCAGCGCTCGGATACCCCCGTAAATGAGAATGTGCACAAAAAATATTCACCTAGCTTAATGGATGAATCATGCAGCTTTAATATACTCATCATAAACTCGGAGTGGTCCCAAAAGAATATGCCGATGCCAAAGGCTTTATTATATCGGCAAAATAGTAGACTATCGCGTGAAATAATGCTTTTGCATACAAAATAGTCTACCCCAAAAAGATTTGTTGCCAATTTCGATTGGTTTATTAATGTAAACTGAAACACATCAGATAAGTCACTCCCTGAATATTACTCAGGCTTAAGCATTTGATGTATTGAAATACTGTAGTTATAGCCTTAATGCGATGAACATTCCGTATTAAACGCCTATCAAGGACGAAAATGCTTTCTACAGTCAGGTGGTTTTCACAATACAACAAATGTGGCGGTAAAATTTAGGTGAATTTAGTCAAAAGGATGCTTAAGCAATTTAAAATATAAAAGAGAACCAAGCCCCTTTAAATGGTCTAATCGCTCTGCCTTACAACCAGACATATTTGTTCTCTTCATTTAAATTGCCCCATAAATAGGCTGACTTATCGTTATGTTTCAATGATTAGGTATTACCCCATGAAACGTATGTTGATCAATGCAACACATGCTGAAGAAGTCCGTGTTGCACTTATCACCGGTCAGCGTCTATATGACTTTGATCTTGAAAACCGTACCAGAGAGCAAAAAAAATCAAATATTTATAAAGGTCATGTGACACGTGTAGAGCCTTCTTTAGAGGCTGTATTCGTTGAATACGGTGCACAGCGTCAAGGCTTTTTATCAATGCGTGAAATTGCACGTAGCTATTTAAACGCAGATGCACGCGACAGTTCAAATATTCGTGAGCTTATTACAGAAGGTACAGAGCTACTCGTTCAAGTTGAAAAAGAAGAACGTGGCAATAAAGGTGCTGCACTTTCTACTTACATCTCTTTAGCTGGTCGCTACCTTGTTCTTATGCCAAACAACCCAAAAGGTGGCGGTATTAGCCGTCAAATTTCGGGCGCAGTTCGTGAAGAACTCAAAGAAATGCTGGCATCTTTAAATATGCCACGTGGTATGAGTGTTATTGTTCGTACAGCAGGTATTGGTCGTAGCCAAGAAGAATTACAACTTGACTTACAACACCTACTCGACCTTTGGGCACAAATTCAAAATACTGCAAGTTCTGGCCCTTCTCCAATGCTTGTACACCAAGAAGCAGGTGTCGTTACGCGCGCTATTCGTGACTATTTACGTGATGATGTTTCTGAAATTCTTATCGACAATGAACAAGCATTTAACGAAGCATATAACTTTGTAAAAGTTGTGATGCCACGTCAACTAGATAAGCTAAAAACCTATACCCTCAATGAACCATTATTTGCACATTTTGGCATTGAAAGTCAGATTCAAACAGCATATGAACGTGAAGTAAAACTGCCATCTGGTGGTTCTATCGTTATCGATCAAACAGAAGCACTTGTTTCTATCGACATTAACTCTGCCAAGTCAACACGTGGACAAGATGTTGAAGATACTGCTCTTAATACCAACTTAGAAGCAGCTGAAGAAATTGCTCGCCAACTCCGCCTCAGAGATATTGGTGGTTTAGTGGTTATTGACTTCATTGATATGGGCAAAGACCGTAATCAGCGTATGGTTGAAGCTAAACTTCGTGAAGCCACTCAAAGTGACCGTGCACGCATCCAGTTTGGTCAGCTTTCTCGCTTTGGTTTAATGGAAATGAGTCGCCAGCGCCTACGTCCATCACTTGAAGAATCAACAGGTTACGTTTGCCCTCGCTGCCATGGTACAGGTATGGTACGTGATGTACGCTCTCTTTCTTTATCTATTATGCGTAAAGTTGAAGAAATTGCATTACAAGAGCGTCAAGGTGAAGTACAAATAGAAGTGCCTGTAGAAATTGCAGCATTCTTACTCAATGAAAAACGTCATAGCTTGGTTTACCTCGAGCAAACTTCGAATGTACGAATTACAGTACTTCCGCACCCTCACTTAGAAACACCTCATTACGAAATTCAGTACAATCCTGAAGGTTTTGCGCCAACAAGCTACGAACGTACTGAAGCGACTCGTTCTACTGAAAAAGAATTGGGTTATGAATCATCTCAGTGGCACTTAGATGAAGCGGAACACACGCATCATCATCAAGCGATAAAAGAAACGCAAAAGAATGGGCAAAAACCTAGCGTAAATGCATCTAGTCCAAACAATGCGCATTCAAGTAAACAACCCCAAGTACAACAGCCTACACAGCAAAACCATAGTCCATGTGCTTGGTTAGAAAACTTATTTGTACAAAAGCAAGCTCATACGACTGATCAATCACGTACAGCAAATAATGCTGCTGCTGCAATTGAACAAATGGTGAATAATGGTGCTGTAAGTCGTGGGCAATTTGGTCAGCTTCAAACACAGCAGACACAAGTAGCTACGCCGGAAGCTATACCAAGCAACAATGCTTACATGGCACGTAACCAAGCGCCTGCAAAAAATGAAAAGTCGCCTGTTGAAAAAGAAGAAAAGCCACAGCAAAGAAATAAAAAACCAAGAAATAATAAGCCAAAAGATCAACGTGACTATAACAACAATGATCAAGCCGCTAACCATCAAGTGCATGAAGAGGTTGTACAACTTTCTCGTCAAGAAATGCGTGAGCTTAAACGTCAACAAAAACGTCAGCAACAGCAAGATGCTCCTCAACAAGTCGAGCAAAATGCAAATACTGAACATCAAGCCCAAGCAGTTCCTCGCCGTGACCGTAATCAACAACGTCCAAGCCGACCAAACCGCCAGCGCGATACGAGTGTTTTAGAGCAGCAAGCAGAAAAACCTACTCAAGCACCTAAAGCAAACTCAAATCAAGCAGTCAAAGTAGAACTGATTGATACACCTCGTCATGAGGAAATGCCAACAGCGCTTGTTGTTAACGTAGATAAAGAAACTAAGGATATTGTTGCTTTAAACACGGCATCTGAAGCTTCGACACAGCAAGAAGTAATCCAAAAAGTAGCGCCTAGTACTGCTTCTGAGCCAAAAACTGCACCAAGCAAAAAACCGCAACAAAATACAGTGACTGAGACACAGTCTCAAAAAACTGTAGAAAAGGAAAAAGTTGCTGAAGTTTCAAAACCTGCTCAAAAGCCGCAGCGTGCAAGTAATGATCCACGCTCACGCCGTCGTCAAAAGCAAGGTCAAAAGCCCCAAGTAACAACTCAGGCAGTGAAGCTGAAGCCAACTCAAATCCCTGAGCTTGCACAATATAGTATGGGAAGTTTAATTCGCCATATTTATGGTGAAGACTGTACAGTACTCATTGAGCAATTTGGCTTAGTGCAAACTTTCAACCGTGCACTACTTAAATTTACTGAGCAATACTCTACTCAGGTCAATACATCATTAGATGTTCAAGAAGTAACGGATGAAGAAAAAGCACCTGTAACACGTGACGTTGAAGTTCCAACAAAAGTGATCCAAGAGGAAGCTCCTGCTGCTGTTATTCCATTAACACCTCCAAAATCACAGCAAGTACGTGTTGCAAATGATCCTCGTGAACGTCGTCGCTTAGCTAAACTTGCTGCTGAACAAGCTTTAGAGCAAGCAAAAGCGAAGCACATAGAGGAAGAGCAAAAAGCACAGGTTATACAAGAAACTACACCATCTATAGACGAGCCTTTAGCTGTAGAAGCTGTAGAAGCTGTAGAAGCTGTAGAAGCCAATACTACTGAAGTAACGCCTCCTGAACAGGATAAAATAGTACCAGTTGAAGCTGCTAAAGAGGAAAAACCAGCACCGGCTTCCAAAAAGAAAGGAAGTACAAAAGCTGTTACTACTGAAGAGCCTGTAAAAGCTACTGAAGAAGAATCTGTTAACAATACAGATTCTGAATCAGAAGTAGAGCCTGCGGCTAAAAAAACTACGAAAGCTAAAGCAACAAGCAAAGATAAAGCTGCTCGTCCCCGTCGTCCTCGTGGTCGACCACCTAAAAAAGCAGTAACACCTGTTGAACCAACTGAAGAATAATACTTCAAAAGAAAAAATAGCTACTTTCGAGTAGCTATTTTTTTGTCATATAAATATAAAGAAAATCATCTATGATCTTTTATAAAACAGAATAGAATTAATTTTAAATATATAAAATCATCAATAATTGCTGTTTTTTTGCCTAAAAAATTGGTTTTTGCCTTTTTTATAAACAACCAATCGCTTTTTTCTTAAAAAATACTTGTCATCATTCTATAAGTTGCTACAATACGCTCCATCAAGACGAGATGGGTCGTTAGCTCAGTTGGTAGAGCAGTGGACTTTTAATCCATTGGTCCCGCGTTCGAGTCGCGGACGACCCACCACTTATCTTGAAACCTGTTATGGGTCGTTAGCTCAGTTGGTAGAGCAGTGGACTTTTAATCCATTGGTCCCGCGTTCGAGTCGCGGACGACCCACCAAGATTCAAAAAAACCTCTTAGTTTTGCTAAGAGGTTTTTTTATGCTTGTTTCTTTAACTGATAATTTTCCATTGGAAAAGGAAATCCTTGCCTGTATTCTTGCAAGTTCACAAGCTTCGTTCTATTGATATCCATTACTAGACGATCATTCGAAAGTACCTTATAAAAGAATCTCATACCCGTCGCATAAGAAGTTACAATATACTTTTGATTATGAATGGAAACCTCAGTCCAATGATCATACTCCACATCATCATCTAGAGCTTTTCTTGTATCTACCTGTATCATTCCTAAACCTTTAATCAGGCGATATACAGAACCATCAGATGCAAGGTTTAATATGAAGTCAACTGAACCATTATGCCTGCTCCCACAACGTGCAACAGGGTCATGACAAGGAATTGTCACAACATAACGACCAACAAGTGCTTTTTCACTATGTGTTAATGAACGCGAATAACCCTTTTTAGTAAAGCTTTGAGGTACAACACTCTGCCCCGCAACATTCCATAAATTTTTATCTTCTATACTACTTTGTGTAGTGTGACTGCTTGAATCCTTCGGTAAGTCTTCATTTTTATTACATCCTGTTAGCGTCACGATACAACTTAATAAAAGAATTGTATTTAATGATCTTTTAGCATTTAAAAATGTAGGTTTTGACATAGTATGGCTTCATTGATGTTACAAGCTGCAAAACCACTTTTAATAAGTCTTATATATTCAATATATTGGCTATAAAAATGTAGTTTCATCAAAATATTTATTTTTCATTTTAATAAACATTTATACAAACACTTAAATTATTTACATAAATTAACGCTTTACAATTATGTATATATTTAATTATCTAAATTTGCCCCTATTATAATTACATGGCATGCCATAACAGTTCATTTTAGAGGAACTTATTTATGAAATCTTCAGGTTTATATCGCTCACGTAAGCGTCATATGATTGCAGGGGTAATGGGAGGTATAGCAGAGCGTTTTGGCTGGAATGCAAATCTCCTTCGCGTTATTTTTGTCTTAGTTTCTGTCATAAGTGCAGCATTTCCCGGAATTCTTGTTTATTTAGTTTTATGGCTTCTTATACCTAAAGAGAATATAGCAATCGATCAATACAGAACAACCAATGGCACGATGCGTACTGTACATGAAGAAAGTGCACATTAAATATTTGACCTCTACTCTACTTTTGAGTAGAGGCTTTACCTTTTCACATCTATATTAAACTTTGCCACCACTCATCAAAATCCTTATACTTATAGGTAATATTTTCTTATAATTAATTGGATGCCACATGAGTCGCGCCATCTCTCATATTGATACATTTCAGGGCTTAATTCTTGCCCTTCAAAACTACTGGGCTGAGCAAGGCTGTGTTGTTCTACAACCTTACGATATGGAAATGGGTGCAGGAACATTCCACACCGCAACTTTCTTACGTGCGCTAGGGCCAGAAACTTGGAATGCTGCTTATGTTCAACCTTCTCGTCGCCCTAAAGATGGACGTTATGGTGAAAACCCAAACCGCCTACAACATTACTATCAATTCCAAGTTGCGCTAAAACCAAATCCTGACAATATACAACAGCTTTATTTAGACTCTCTTAAAGCGATTGGTATAGACCCACTTGTACATGACATTCGTTTTGTTGAAGACAACTGGGAATCTCCAACACTAGGTGCATGGGGACTTGGTTGGGAGGTTTGGCTCAACGGTATGGAAGTAACACAATTTACCTACTTCCAACAAGTCGGTGGGATTGAATGCTACCCTGTAACAGGTGAGATTACCTATGGTCTTGAGCGTTTAGCCATGTATTTACAAGGTGTCGATTCAGTCTATGACCTAGTTTGGACAAAAGGACAGTTTGGTACAGTGACATATGGTGATGTATTCCATCAAAATGAAGTTGAACAATCGACATATAATTTCGAATATGCACCTGTTGAAAAACTCTTTGAACTTTTTGACTTCTACGAAGCAGAAGCAACACGCTTAACAGAAGTAGATTTACCTCTACCTGCTTATGAACAAGTGATTAAAGCATCTCATGCATTTAACCTATTAGATGCTCGTGGCGCTATCTCTGTGACAGAACGTCAGCGCTATATTTTACGTGTTCGTACACTCTCTCGTGCAATTGCTCAAAGCTATGTGGAAGCACGTGCAAAATTAGGCTTCCCAATGGCTGAGCCTCATTTAAGAGATGAGGTACTCGCAGAGTTAAAATTACAAGCTGAAAATGAAGCAGCAAAAGCGGAGAAAAAATAATGACTAAACATACTGTATTATTTGAACTCGGCTGTGAAGAGCTTCCACCGAAAAGCTTAAAAAAATTACGCGATGCGTTAAAAGCCAATACTGAAAAAGGCTTAAATGATGCTGGGCTTCAGTTTTCTACAATTGAGGCATATGCTGCACCGCGCCGTCTTGCACTAAAAATTGTAGATGTAGACAGTGCACAAGCAGATACAAAAAAACGCTTTGATGGCCCTGCTGTACCTGCTGCATATGATGCTGAAGGTAACCCAACAAAAGCATTAGAAGGCTTTATGCGTGGTCAAGGCATTACCCTAGACCAAGTAGAAAAATTTCAAGCAGGTAAAGTTGAGAAAGTCTGCTATTACAAAGAAATTAAAGGGCAAGATTTAGATACCCTACTTCCTACGATTTTACAACATGCTTTAGATCAACTACCTATTGCTAAACGCATGCGCTCTGCTGCAAGCCGTACAGAATTTGTACGACCTGTAAAATGGGTTGTTTTGCTTAAAGATGATCAAGTGATTCAAGCGACAATTCAAGATCATCCTACAGGTGCTATCACTTATGGACATCGCTTCCATAACCCTGAGGCAATTACGCTAGCACATGCAAATGAATACCTTGCAGCACTAGAAAAAGCATATGTTGTTGCTGACTTTTCAAAACGCCAAGAAACGATTCAAGCTCAAGTGAAAGTACTTGCAGACGAAGTTAATGCAACTGCTATTGTACCAAATGACTTACTAGATGAAGTAACTGCACTTGTAGAATGGCCTGTAGCATTAAGAGCAACTTTTGAAGAGCGCTATCTTGCTGTACCACAAGAAGCACTTATTACAACCATGCAAGACAACCAGAAATACTTCTGTTTGATCAATAGCGAAAATCAATTACAACCTTACTTCATTACTGTATCGAACATTAAGTCGAAAGACCCAAGTCAGATCATTGAAGGGAACGAAAAAGTTGTTCGCCCACGTTTAAGTGATGCCGAATTCTTCTTTCTACAAGACCAGAAACAACCACTTGCAAGCCGTTCAGAAAAACTTGCAAAAATGGTATTCCAAGCACAGCTTGGTACACTTTGGGATAAATCTAAACGCATTGCACAGCTTGCTCAACAAATTGCACAAATTACAGGTGCAAATACAGCAGATGCAGAAAAAGCAGCACACCTTGCAAAATGTGACTTAACCTCTGAACTTGTGGGCGAATTTCCTGAATTACAAGGAATTGCAGGTACATATTACGCACGTATCGAAGGTGAAAATGATGAAGTAGCTGAAGCTTTAGGTGAACAGTATCTACCTAAATTTGCAGGTGATGCTTTACCAAAGACAAAAACAGGTACAACACTTGCGCTTGCAGACCGCCTAGATACCCTTGTTGGTATCTTTGGCATTGGACAAGCACCCACAGGTTCAAAAGATCCATTTGCGCTTAGACGCTCTGCTATTGGTATCTTACGTTTAATTATTGAAAATAAGTTGAATGTAACGATTGAAACGTTAGTTAACTTTGCACTCAATGCTTACGGTGACGTAATTCAAGACCATGAAAAAACACGTACCGATGCAGTTTCTTTCCTAGAAGGACGTTATCGTGCAAAGTATGAAGACCAAGGTGTGGCTGTAGATGTACTTCAAGCGGTACAAGCTCTTTCTCCAAGCTCACCATTAGACTTTGACCGCCGTGTAAATGCAGTCAATCACTTCCGTACGCTTCCCGAAGCAAGCGCCCTTGCTGCTGCCAATAAACGCGTTGCAAATATTCTTGCAAAAGAGAATGTGGCTGAAGACAACATTGCTGAAGATAAGCTGATTGAAGATGCTGAAAAAGCTCTTTATGCTGCCATTCAGAATATTGAACCAATTGTTCAACCATTACTTAAAGAGCAGAACTACACTGAGGCATTGACACACCTTGCACAATTACGCGAGCCTGTAGATGCTTTCTTTGATCATGTAATGGTTATGGCAGATGATGAAGCATTAAAAGCTAACCGCTTACGCTTACTCACTCGCCTACGCCAGTTATTTACAGCAATTGCAGACATCTCAGTTTTACAAAACTAGTCCATACTTATCAGTAAAAAAGCGCTCATCTGAGCGCTTTTTTCTATATTTAATATTAAACTAAAATTAATTTTTCATTATCACTGACAGGTGCTTCTACAAAACTGCATAGTCCATGATCATCAGTATTTAAATTTAAATTTTTATAACTAATCACATAATAATCTAAATATTTTTTAAGTACCAACGGATTCATATCACTTGTCAGAGCATCATCTTCTTTAAATAACTTCATGACACGGCGATCATTCATTGCAATTAAATAACGCTCGCTATTTAGCTCTACTTTCACCAGACAGCTCGATTTTGCCATTAAAGGAAGTAAGTATTTATGGTTTAAATCAATCGCATCTTGTGAATAACTTTCCACTTTATTACTAATCACATTAAATACTAGAAAACTGCCGAAGCTATCTTGTAGCTGTTGACGACTTTCTTGTGGCAAATTAACTTTAATTCCAAGTTTTTGTAAGTCTTGCTCTGTCACCTGACGGCGACTTAGCATCACACGAGTAATGAGCTGTTTAAGGGTTGGGTCTAAATATTGTGCATCGAGTTGCAAATCATTATTCTTTAAAATACGACCCAGTGCCTTACTATGGCGTGACATCAAATTACCAATTACATTACGATAGTAAAACTTACTTTTCTTTTTCACCTGACGCATTTGCTCATAGAAATAAGGCTGGTCTAGGTCATGTCGAATAAAATCATTTAACAAGCTCGAACTTGCCAAAACTGACAAAGCTTCATGTCCTGTAAATGGAAGATTAAGTGTCATCACAGCAGGTAAAATTTGTTTTATTTTTAAATAATGCTCTCGGTCATTCTCATAATATGGGTCATACACAATAATATAGTCCGTGTCTTTAGAGACATCTTGTTCTTGTATTTTCATATCACGATGCAGACTGACATCAAAAAACTCTGCATAACGGCGATCTTCAACTTCTTGAGGATCAATCGTAAACTGTGGAACAAATGCAATTGCACGTGACATATTCAACAATTTGGAATATTTTAAGACAGCATAGCCCCCCATTGAACCGCCATAGCCAACAACCGTTTTAAATTGGGCTAAATATGGTGCGACTGCCTCCATCATATTCTGCATGCTTTCTACAGGAAACCATGACTTTTCTTTTGGCATAATGCCAATAACATTGTAGTCATATTTCATTAAAGATTTTTCGGCATTAATACTTAAGCCTTTCGCACGAGTGATTAAATCACCAAACGAAAAAATCAACTCTTCTGAGTTACCTTTCAGAAAAATAACTCTGATTTGTTCGTCTTCAAAAATTATTTGCTTATCCATTACACACCGAAATTTAAAAATGAATGGCGACCTAAAAATCAGATGCCATAATAGAAAGATATAAGGGCAAAACTATTTTTTTATAGTGCCAAATCAAATGAATTGTATAAATATAACATTTTTGCTCAAACTTATGTAAAAGAGAAATTCTTGCTAAGAAGTCACACATAAAGCAAGATTAATGCATACTAGTACACATTTTCATCAAATTTAAAAAATAAATACAATTTTTTCCCTATAAAAAAGACAATGGAATTCAGCAACTTCATGAAAATGTCATATCAATTTGTAAGAGTATTGCTACAAAGTTAATCATCTGTCCATCTTGGAATCTGGGGCATGCAATATATAAGAACATCTGAAGGATTTGCGGCATTACAAAATCGAGACCGCGCTCTTTCCTCTAAACAAAGACAACTACTTCTTCTTATCGGCACAAGTGATTTCGAAAAACTTTCATCTGCTGTCAAAGAAAAACTATGTACTTCTGAAGTACTAGGTGGATTACTTTCACTAGGGTTCATTCGAAAAAATCAGGAAACTACTGCTGTTGTAGAGCCTATTGAAAAGCCAAAAGAAGTCGTCAATACACCAACTCTTACGGAGGAAACTCAACCAGCAGCTATTAAAACTGAACCTGCACCAAGTATTGCAACACCTGTTGCAAAAGATGCAGAAGAATATGATATTGAATTTAGTTTCGACAACATGAAACAGATGATGGTCGATGCGCTGCAAAAACATTGTGGCTTAATGGGTAAAGCACATATTCGATATATTAATGGCTGTACTACAATTTTAGAACTAAAACGTTCACATATGACAGTTGTTACATTACTACAAGAAAGCAGAATGCCTCAGCCTGAAATACGCCGCCTAACAAAAATTTTACAGCGTTTTTATCAACTTAGTAGTGAAACTGCATAAATCATCATATAAAAAACTGTTATAAGATTCCAAAGCAATGAGATTTTCCTCTCATTGCTTTTTTAATATATTAAAACTCTTCATATATTGCTGGATCTTGGTCTTGCAAACGCCCAGTCGATTTACTTAAAGCATTAATTTCAGTAATTTGCTCATCTGTTAAACCAAAATCAAAGATAGACTTATTTTCAACCTGATTTTTCGTACTGGTTGCCTTTGGAATAGTAATCACACCCAACTGAAACTGCCATCTTAAAATAATTTGTGGCACTGTTTTACCAACATCTGCCGCAATTTTCTCTAATGTAGGATGATGTAAAATATCACTGGCGCGACCTAATGGACTCCATGCCATAGTCACAATACCATTTCTTTGGTTATATTCTCTGGTTTCTTGCTGATTAAAAAATGGATGGATTTCCAACTGGTTAACAACAGGAACAACTCCTGTTTCTTGCTTTAACAACTCTATATGTTCAGGTAAAAAATTACTTACGCCAATCGACTTAATTTGACCTCTTTTCTGTGCTTCTATTAAAGCCTGCCATGCTTCAACAAACAGCCCCTGTTTTGGGTTTGGCCAATGAATAAGGTATAAGTCGTAATAACTCAGTTGTGCACGAAAGAGCGATTCTTCAATTGTTTCAAGTGCTGCATCATATGCATGATGTCTTCCCGGTAATTTAGAAGTAATAATAAACTCTTCTCTTTCTATACCCGAGCGTTGTACAGCCTGCCCCACAGCACCTTCATTTTCATAATTAAATGCTGTATCTAGCATACGATAACCTTGCTCAATCGCGCCAAGCATCGTTTCTACACCATTATTTCCCTTTAAAGTGTATGTACCAAACCCAATTGCGGGAATACCGTATCCATCATGTAATGTATGAACAGGAATACTCTGTTGTAATGCCATATTCAACTCCATCATTTATATATTAAAAAAGTAATATTTCTTTTAGTGACTATATAAAATTCTCTGCTAAAGAATATTTAGTATATCTGTTCCTGTTTATTTCTATACATCAATCCTCATTTCAGCTTAACCAATTATGATGAAAGAATAAATAAGAGACACAGGTTAAAAACATTATTATGAAACAAGAAATTCATCCAACAGCTAAACAGGGTTTTGGTCAAGATGCCTCAATGTATGAGTATGCGCGACCAAACTATCCATCTGCTATTACTTCATGGTTAACAGAAGATATCGGTTTAAACTCATCAACAACAGCTATAGATCTCGCAGCTGGTACAGGTAAATTCACACACTATTTAGCAGAAACACAAAGTAAAATAATCGCTGTTGAACCAGTCAAAGCAATGGCAGAACAATTTGAGCAACAACACCCTAACATTCCTCTCATTTCAGCTTTTAGTCATGATATTCCTTTAGAAAACCAAAGTGTCGATGCCATTGTATCTGCTCAGGCTTTTCATTGGTTTGCTCATATAGATACCTTACAAGAAGTACATCGCCTTTTAAAGCCTGAAGGACATTTTGGTCTTATTTGGAATTATCGCGATACATCATATCCATGGGTGCAGGCCATTTCAGAGGTAATCGCTTCATTTGAAGACAATACCCCTCGGTTTCATCACCAAAAATGGCAATATGCTTTCGAGCATCAAAACTTATTTTTAAAAAAATCTGAGAAAGAATTTAGCTATACTCATACAGGTACAGTGGAAAAAGTTGTTTGTCAGCGCCTTCGCTCTACAAGCTTTATTGCTGCCCTACCTTTAAACGAACAAGAACGTATTCAGAAAACATTAGAAAGTATTGTTTATGATTATCTTAACAAGACACCTACAGATATTATTGACTTTCCATACTGTACTTATACTTACGATTTTATCCGTTTAGAATAAATTAAAGGTTCTTGAACATAGCTCTATGAAACATCCAAAAATATACACAACTTTGTTATTCAGTATCTTGGCAATTCACCTTGGGGGTTGCCAAGAAAAAGATACAAAGCCTTCAGCTAACCCAACTAAAAAAGAAGTTAGTGTACAAACAAATATACGCTCATTTAAAGCGACTCAAGAAGATATCGATGATATTCAGCAGCTTGACCAGTTCAATGATGACTTTAGTACAACCACTCAAGGTATTTACAATGAACTCGTCCAACTTAAACAACAAAATATTCTAAGAGAAGACTATATACTACAAAGGAAATATGAGCAGGCACGTGCAGCAGTAAATATGTTAGATGATCTTGATTTAAAAACTGACCAAGGACACTATATTCAAGGTTTATTAAATCAATACTGGCAACAGCAGGCGGCTTTTTTAAAAAGTAAGACTCAACTGACCAATGAGCACCCTACTCCTGCCAATATTCAAATTTTAACTCAAGCAGAGCAACAGCTTATTGCTTGGAAAAAACAATCTACGACTTAAACATTAAGAAATACGTATACGACATTGCCAGCTCTCAGCAGGAGCTGCAGTTTTCTCCCATGGACGGACATATACCAAACGTATTTCTTCCTCCCCTTGTTGCTCTGCATCAAACTGATAAATTTTTTCTGCGGTTTGTCCAACAAGCGGTTTATCTTCCTCTTGTTTGGGCTTTTGCTCCTCTTCATCTACACTAAAAAGTTTTAATGGTTCAACCAATTGCCACTGATATCCTGTACTCGGGTTTTCAGGCGCATGGAACATTAAACTTTGTCCAACTTTCATTTCTAGCAATGCAGGGCATTTTTGCTTTAATGTGAAAACATGTGTTTTCCCATCCACAGTTGGACTACTGCTGTAACAGCCAACCAATAACAATCCCATACAGAGCGCGCTGATGCAAAGTGCATATTTCATTTTTGCTCACTCGTTTTTATATCATTATTCCATTATTAAAAGCATCGTCACTGACCTACGACACTCTCAGAATATAATACATTAAACCCAAGCAATGAAACTTTTCAATCTATAAATTTGACTTTTGAGTAAATAAAAATAGATTATTTTTACATTAAATTTCACCTATCAAAATTGGTTAATTCTAATCATTTCAAAGCGCACTCGACCTGCTTGAATTGCTCTTGCAATAGCTTGCTGACCTTTAGTTAAGCGTGCACCGCCACTTTTAATATCAATGAGCACCACTTCGATTTCATCAGCATGTGCCTCTCCATCACGAAAATCACTATAGTTATTAAATACAACATAATCTATTGGATCTCCTAAAAATCGAGCATCTGCAGGTAAGTATTCAAACTCAGGAAATAACGGTGCAAATTGCTCTGCCATCTTTCCTTTTAAAACAGCTCGACTGGTATTTACACTCCTTTTTCTAGCTTCTGCTAAAGCTTCCTGATGTTCTAGTTCTAATTCTGCAATATATTGCTCATATTCAGCCTGAATTTTTCCATTTCTGAAACTAGACAAAAATATTGTTGTTAGAATTGCCCCAATAAAGCCACCAATTAATGCTGAAATCCAGATGGACATTCGTTATTTTTCCTGTTATTCATAGTGAAAGAAATTAATCTCCCAAATTTTAACATCACAACAATCTAGATCCTCAGTTGTTATAAATGTTAATTTTTTGTTAAAAAGATGTTACATTATTACAAATCAGAATATACGATCTCTCATGAAAACAATTTTAGTTGCAAACCAAAAAGGCGGATGTGGAAAAACCAATACAGCAATTACGATTGCAACTGCACTGGCTGCAAAAGGCTATCAAGTCGCTTTAGCAGATGCAGATACTCAGAAATCAACATTACAATGGCTGAAGCAACGCCCAGATACAGCATATAAGATTCGCTCACTCGATTGGAGAAATGAGAATTCAATTGGTGATGTACCTAAAGATATCGAATATCTGATTATTGATGCTCCTGGTGCTGTTTCTGGAGAACATGCAGAACAGCTTATTAGCGAAAGCCACGCAATTATTACACCATTACAACCTTCTTTTTTCGATCTAAATAGTACAAAAAAATTCTTAAAACGTTTACAAGATATTAAAAGAATTCGTAAAGGAAAAGTAGATATCTTACTGCTTGCCAATCGTGTGAAATATCACAGTATGAAATCGCAAGAAGTTCAAGATTTCTTTAAAAAGGTTGAGCATGAACCAATCGCATGGATTTCTGAACGTACCGCTTACGGACAGCAAGCAATGCAAGGTTTAAGTATTTTTGACCATCAACAAAAACGTTTTGTAGATATTCAAAAACAATGGCAGCCCATTTTAGATCGTATTATTGAAGATGATACGGAATGGTTTTAAGCCACTAAATTACTCATAAATATTAAGGGACTTATCTTCTATGCCTTGCTTATTGCCTATTTACTTCCATTTGAGAAAATAACAGAGCAAAAATGCAAAAAGATACAGTCCCATCACTCAAACATATTGTAATTCTTCTTATACTGCTCATTTTTATATATTTGAGTTTTTCTGTTCTTAAATATTTTATTTTTCCTATATTATGGGCATTGATTATTGCCTACATGACTTGGCCACTATATACACTTATTCAACGTAAACTCGGTCACCAATATAAAATAATGAATGCGTCAATCATGCTTGTATTGTTTATGACTATTTTTGGTTTTCCCTTCCTTATTGCTTTATTTACACTACAAAAAGAAGCTCAAGTTTTATTTATTGAGGCACAACATACTTTACAACTTGGTCAATTAGCTCTTCCTTCTTCTTTACAGCATATCCCTATTCTCAGCGAAATATTACAAAAGCTCGTATTGCAAATAAATACCAATCCGCATCTTTTTATTCAAAAAATTATGTCTTGGCTTCAAGCCCACTTAAATTATGGTGGCATCATTTTAAGTGAATTGAGCCAACGTGTTTTTTATTTATTTTGCATGCTTATTTCACTGTTTTTTTTGTATAGGGATGGTGATAAGTTACGTGTGCAAAGTTATTCTATTTTAGAAAACTTACTTGGTGAACGTTCAAAACCTTATCTAAAAACAATTGCACAAACAACACATGCTGTCATTTATGGCATTGGGTTTACTGCTTTTATCCAATCGCTTTTGGCTGGGCTCAGTTATATTTTTGTAGGTCTCCCCAATACCCTACTCATCACTTTACTCACATTTTTATTTGCCTTTGTTCCTCTAGGCACACCTATCTGCTACGGCAGTATCGCACTTTGGTTACTATCACAAAACCAAGCAGTATCTGCACTGATTATATTTGTATGGGGTTGCTGTGTTGTAACACCCTCTAGCAATATTATTCGACCACTTTTTATTTCAAAAACAACAAATATTCATTTCTTAATTATTATGTTTGGTGTGCTCGGTGGTGTCACAAGCTTTGGATTTATTGGTCTTATTCTTGGGCCTGTTATTCTTGCAATTTTACTAGCTATTTGGAAAGAGTCCTTTGAGAGATCGAATCTAACCATACAAAATAAATAATCATAATTTACATTTTTCTACGTACTTATCACCCTTTAATATCAATGAATACTCATAAATTCACTAGAATATAAAAGATTTACACCACTTCCAATAAGCAAAGTACTGTTTCAATATATGTAACAGTTTATCTTAATTTGGTCTGTTTAAATCTTAAATTCAACACGATAATCTAAGAATAAAATATAGGAGTAGAAATATGAAAGTTGCTATTATTGGTGCATCAGGTATGGCTGGTTCTCGCATTCTCAATGAGCTTGTTTCACGTGGAAATCAAGTCACTGCGATTGCAAGAAATGTCGATAAAGTTGAAAAAAATGATGCTGTAACAGCAAAAGCTGTAGATATTAAAGATCAAAAAGCACTGATTGAAGTTTTAAAAGGTCACGATGCTGTTATTAGCGCTGTACGTTTTGCAGACCTTGATGGTGAAGCACTCATTGATGCGGTAAGAGAATCTGGTGTAAAACGCTATCTTATTGTTGGTGGTGCAGGCAGTCTACTTTTACCAGATCAAACACGTCTGATTGACTCACCAAACTTTCCTCAGGAATACCGCAGTGAAGCAGAGCCGGGTTGTGTGTATCTAGACCAACTTAAACAAGTGCAAGACCTAGATTGGACATTTGTTTCCCCATCTGCATTATTTCAACCTGGTGAACGTACTGGAAAGTTCCGTATAGCTAAAGATACGCTAATAAGTAATGAGCAAGGTAGTCAAATTTCTGCGGAAGATTATGCAATTGCTTTTGTTGATGCTTTAGAGAAAAAACAATATATCCGCGAACGCTTTACTGTTGGCTACTAATTTCATTTAAAGATGCTGTACTTTTTAGAAAGTACAGCATCTTTCCTAAGCATGTTTGATCTATTACAAAAAATAAAGTGATTCTCTTAAGCACTACATATTCCTCATTTAAGCTATTATTTTCAATATATTACTTGTCATTATAAATGAAGCTTAAAGCCATATATCGCACTCTTATTCCATCTGTATTTACCTGTATCAATCTACTTTCACCAACAAGCTCATTATTTGCAAAAGACCTTGTACTTCAAGAGCCTACAACGCCAAATAGTTGCGATGTACTCATGGCAAACAATACAGATGCAACACAAACTATTCAACAAGCCTTAAACCATTGTGAAAAAGGAAAAGCAGTTTACTTAGCCCCAAATGGTGAACAGCATTTATTCACTAGTGGTCCTCTCTTTATACCATCTGACCGTAGCTTAGTAATTCAATCAGGCGTCACACTTAAAGCAATCAATCGTGCTGCTTCTTTTGATAAAGGTAAAGAAACATGTGGCACACTCGATCATCATGGCAGTGGCTGCCAACCATTCGTTACATTTGATCATGTTAAACATAGTGGATTATATGGCCCGGGAACAATTGATGGACAGGGAGGCATTCCACTCACTGATATACCAAGTACAACATGGTGGTCATTGGCAACCGATGCAAAACAAGCGAAACTCAAACAAAATAATCCTCGGCTTATTCAAATGAATCATAGCCAAGATATTACCCTCTATAATATTCATCTCATTAACTCCCCTAACTTTCATGTCGTATTTAAAGAAAGTGATGGCTTAACGGCTTGGGGGGTAAATATAAAAACGCCTGAAAATGCACGAAATACAGATGGTATTGATCCGGGATCATCAAAAAATGTGATCGTTGCATATAGCCAAATTAGTACAGGCGATGACAATGTTGCAATTAAAGCCAATACTGCACCCGCAGAAAATATGCTATTCATCCATAACTATTTCGGAACAGGACATGGTATGTCTATTGGAAGTGAAACCAATGGCGGCGTATTTAACATACGAGTCGATGACTTAACAATGGATCATACAACCAATGGGTTAAGAATTAAAAGTGATCAATCTGCTGCAGGTGAAGTTGCCAATATCTCATACAATCATGTGCACATGCATGATGTAAAATATCCTATTGTGATTGATACAGTCTATGAAAAGAAATCTGGTTATGATCAAGCCTATTGGCATGACTTAAATTACCATGACATTTCCTCAGATACTCCCGGAAAGGTTATAATTAATGGTGTAAATGCACGTACACCCATAGAAATGAATATGTCTGCAATACAATTTACACCAGATACAACATGGAATGTAATTAATGCAAATATAGTCAAATAAACTGATGCTTCTTTAGACGTTAAAAGATTTGACAGCACATTAAAAAAAGAACAATCTTTAGAAAAACTAAAGGTGTTTTAACGTCTGTGAGCAGCTTTCTAGAGAAATTAAATCAGTATAAATCGAATGTACTTTTCATTTATTGCCTACAAATTTTTATTGTGTTTTCAGGCACACTACTCGGTTTATACTATATAGGCTATAACGAATATATTGTGCCTGTCACCCTTGGCGCAATTGCGGCTGCACTGACCGACTTTGATGATCGGCTTAGCATTAGGCTTCGTAACTTACTCTATGTGTGTATCTTATTTTTTATTACCAGTAGTATTTTAGAGTTTCTTGCACCCTACCCCTTATTTTTTATTCTCTATCTTTCACTTTCTAGTGGCTTTCTTATTTTGCTTGGAAGCTTAGGGCAACGCTACGCTGTCATTTCCTTTGGTACAATTCTACTTTCTATTTATACAATGTTCGGTTTAGATGACCATGCCATTTGGTATTTTCAACCCACATGCTTTGTCTTTGGTGCACTTTGGTATGGCGTCACCTCCATTATATTCTACTTATTAAAACCCACACTTTTTGTTCAAGATAGCTTAGCAACAACCTTTCTTTCCATTTCAGATCTTCTCACCCATAAATCTAAACTCTTTGACCCAGACAATAATAAAGAACAGATTCACAATCTTCTTTTAACCCTTTCAATTAAAAATGCAAACCTTGTTCAGCATCTAGATACAACTAAAAGTGCACTTTTGACACGGCTTAAAGCATCACGTGCAAATAAAAACACCCTAAGATGGCTGCACCTCCATTTTTTTGCACAAGATATTCATGAACAAGCTGCATCAAACTACTTAAACTACGAACGTATTGGTACAAACTTTAGCCGTAGTGACCTTATTTTTAGAATACAAAAAACTGTTCAACTTACATCTCAAGCATGTACAGATCTTGCACAATCTATTTTGCAGCACACTGCATATAAAGTAAAAGAAGAACATACTATTGCACTTTCTCAACTAGAAAGTTCCATGCATGATTGGATTGAAGAGAACCCGAATAACCGCGAAGTAAAAAATTTATGCCTTATTCTCAACAATTTAAAAAATATTTATGAACAGCTCTTTCAGCTTACACTTACACAGCAGGTAGAAAACCCACCCGCTATTCATAATATAACCGCAGATAATACAAACCTCTTAGACAATGACATTCAAGATTGGGGAGATCTTGTTCTAAAGTTTAGACAACACCTTACACCTCAGTCTGCCTTATTCCGCCATGCAGTACGCATTGCTTTTGTTTTTTGTGTAGGTTACAGCATTTCACTTTTTCCATTTTCTAAGAATGGTTATTGGATACTTTTAACAAGTCTTTTCGTTTGCCAAGTCAGTTATTTTGCAACAAAAAGTCGCCTAAAAATGCGAACATTGGGTACTATTTCAGGCGTTATTATTGGTGTTCCTATCCTGTATTTTATACAAAATACAGAAAGCCAGCTTATGCTCACAGTCATTTGTGCAGTGCTATTTTTCTATTTGCGTGTCAAGAAATATGCCATGGCAACACTTATGGCAACACTCATGGTCTTACTTATTTTTAGTCTAAAAGGCTCTGCATACGATATTATTTTGCCTAGAATTATAGATACATTGCTTGGCTGTTTTATTGCTTGGTTTGCTGTGAGTTTTATTTGGCCTGATTGGCAATGTCGTAATATTTCTAAAAATATTATTAATAGTGACATTGCAACACTCGACTACTTCGATGAAATTAGCTACCAATATGAATATGGTCGTGATAATGGCATGAGCTACCGTACCGCACGGCGTTTTGCGCATAACAGGCAGACTGAGCTTGCAAATATGATTTCAAGTTTAAGTACCGAACCGAACCCTAACAAAACACTCATTCATGATGCCTTTCGTTATCTTATTTTAAGCCATAGTCAACTCAGCTATATTTCTGCACTCGGTGCACACCGTCATACTGTCGATGATGAAAAGATTCTGTCGCTCATGCAATGGTGTGGTCAAATACTTCGAGAAGTTTTAATTAAGCAATATCCGCTATCTCAGCAAAATATTGAAGCAAAAATTTTAGAAATTGAAGAACTATCGTCTCAAGCAAATTTATCTGCACAGCTTCAACTCACACTCAAACAAATTTCCTTACTTATTGAAATGCTACCTGAAATTAGCACACTAAAACAGACACTTCTTGCACAAGAGATAAAATAAAAGGGAGTTCTAAGACTCCCTTTTATTTAGCATTGTATGATGATTATTTATGCTTGCTCTTTGGCTTCGGCCTCTGCTCTTAAACGCATACCTTTAAGCAAAGCACGGCGTGGGAACGTAAACCAAATTAATATAATTAAAATACTTGCAAGTAAATAAGCCGCCATATGGAAGTGACTATATAGCTCACGGACAATTTCAATCCCTGTAAAGAAGCAAAGCATATTTAAAATAGACATTGCTGCTGCAACGGTTCCTTTTGGCATATCTGACGAAGAAAATGCAAAACGGAAAACCACAGATACTGCAATCCCTTCCCCAAAACTTACAAGTGTTAAACCTATTAAAAGGAAAGGTAATGTGAGCGATGGAACAACAAGCCCCAATGCAGCAATCACTGCCCCTGCAAGCATAATTGGAAAACCAGCAAGAATGGTTTTACCTAGTGGGTAACGATCGACAACTTTAATTAAAACAATGTTACCTAGAATCAAACCACCAAAAATAGGAATTTGAAATAGGCCATATTGTAGACTCGATAAACCAAGCTCATTCACCAACATGACAGGAGAGATGGATATCCATAACATCAATGGTAAAACAACCAATGGTAAAGCAATGGCTAGACTTAAAAAGTGGCTATCGGCATACACTTTTTTAAAGTCACCAAACAAATCGCTCATTGGTTTTTTTTCAACAGGTGGCTTCACTTCAGGCATATATGCCTTAAGACCAAACCAGCTTACCAATGACATCAATGCAATAAAGATAAAGCCCCAATGCCATGAAATATGATCAATGAGGAATGCACCGAAAACAGGTCCCAACAAAGGTGCAAGCAATGAAATATTGGTCATTAGCGCCATGACTTTCACCGCATCACGCTCTTCAAATGACTCTTGTACCGCCGCATAACCTACTGCTGAAACAATGGTCAACCCAGAACCTTGCAAGAAACGCAAAATAAGGAATTGATACATATTTTGGGTGACTAAAATTACAAGACAGCAGACAGTAAAGAATAATACGCCTGCCAGTAATACTTTTTTACGGCCATAACGGTCTGACAAAGGGCCAAAAAGCCATGCAACCCCTGCACCACCCAATAAATAGAATGACATTGCAGAAGGAGCCCATGTTGGACTCACGCCAAAATACTGCGTAATTGGCAACATCGCAGGCTGAATTAAATCATTACAAATGTAAGTCGCCAATTCAAACAGAACAAGCGCGAGAGGGAACATTAACGTCGCAAGACCTAATGTTTTTGCTTGAGTATTTTGCATTTTTTTCTAAAAAATAACGAGGTACAGCAAGAGCATCTTAAAACTGTCAGAGGGTGCCATTTGCTGAACGAGAGACTATGGGAATTCACAAATTACGTATACAGCACCAACTGATTGGAAATAAATGCGGCATTGAATTTGCTTTCATGTATATGAACTAAACAGTGACATTTTTTGATCAATTCAAGGAGCGCAACATTAGCATATTTTTATATAAAGGTCGAATCGCTATAACTACCCTAACCTTAGAGTTCAACCCAATTTTAATATTCTAAAGCATACGATTGAGATCAAAATCGTAAGATCACTAAGTGTTATATTATTTATTATTTTACAAATAAAGGCTGATGCTTTATGCAAGATATGTCGATACAAGAGAAATTAAAACAACTGCGTCAGCAAATGCAGACACATCATATTCATGCCTATATCATTCCAAGTGCAGACCCACATATGTCTGAATATCTGCCTGAATATTGGCAAACTCGTGTATGGTTGTCGGGCTTTACAGGCTCCGTCGGTACATTGGTCGTTACCGAAAATGAAGCAGGTCTATGGGTAGATGGGCGCTATTGGGTACAAGCAGAGCAACAACTTCGTCATACAGAAATAAAATTACAAAAATTGAATGCAGACCCTGCCTCTACACATATTTCATGGCTTGCCAAACACCTAAATCCAAATGATATTGTCGCAACAGATGGAAAGACCCTTTCAATCTCACAATACCAACAACTTTCAGCAGCATTGAGTAAAAAAAATATTGCTTGCGAAACGACAAAAGATTTTATTTCACCACTTTGGAAAAACCGTCCTGCACTGCCTAAACAACCTATGTATGAAATGCAAGCAGGCTTAAACCACCTCACTCGTTTAGAAAAAATACAACAAGTGAGCCAATATCTTTCAACTGAACATATAGATGGACACTTCATTTCTAGCCTAGACGATATTGCTTGGTTACTTAACTGTCGTGGTGAAGATGTCGAATATAACCCTATTTTTCTCGCCCATATGTATATTTCTAAAGAGGGTGAGACCACTTTATTTATTTATGAAGAAAAAATACCACACGAACTTAAACAAGCGCTTTTAAAAGATAAAATTGAGATTTTACCGTATGAAAACAGTGCAAAATTTCTTGCACAAATTACAGATAAAACACTTCTACTCGACCCCAACAAAGTCTCGATTTACCATGCAAATGCATTACCTCAAGCAACAGAAATTGTAAAAAACCTTAACCCAACAACACGCTTTAAGGCAGTCAAGTCACCAAGTGAAATTCAGCATATTCAAAATGCGATGCTCAAAGATGGTATTGCCTTATGCCATTTTTTCAGTTGGCTTGAGCATGCGGTTCAAAATCAGGAAGTTATTTCTGAACTCACGATAGATGAGAAAATTACTGCTTATCGTGCAGAACAAGATGGTTTTCTTGGGCCAAGCTTTGCCACTATTGCAGGATTTAATGCCAATGGGGCACTGCCACACTATAGAGCCACGAAAGAACAGTTTTCTTATATTCAAGGCAATGGATTACTCTTAATTGATTCAGGTGGACAATACATTGATGGCACAACAGACATTACCCGTGTTATTCCAATTGGCACACCAACAGATGAACAAAAGCATGACTACACACTTGTTTTAAAAAGCCACATTGCACTTGCACAAGCGATTTTCCCTATTGGTTTACCCGCACCACTATTAGACAGCATTGCACGACAACCCCTTTGGCAAGAAAGCTTAAACTTTAGACATGGTACAGGGCACGGCGTTGGCTTTGCACTCAATGTGCATGAAGGACCTCATAGCATTTCTTACTATGCACCTGTAAATAAAAATACCGCGATGCTTGAAGGAATGATTACTTCCAATGAGCCGGGTCTATATAGAGAGGGACAATGGGGTATTCGTATCGAAAACCTTATTGTAAATGAGGTTGTTCCACATGAAACACAAGAATATGGTGAATTTTTATGTTTTAAAAATCTTACACTTTGTCCAATTAGTACTGCATGCATTCAGCAAAATCTTTTAACAGATCAAGAAAAACAATGGCTCAATAGATACCATGAGCAAGTTCAAAATACGTTACTCCCTCACCTCACAGGAGAGGCAAAAAACTGGCTGATTCAACATACAAAAGCCATTTAAAACATAAAAAAGAGCGATATCATATCGCTCTTTTTTATTTAGATTCGGTTAGTCAAATAACTTACCCGGATTCATAATTGAGTTTGGATCAAAAACTTTTTTCAATACTTTCATATATTCAATTTCTTCTGCACTTCTCGTCATCGCAAGATAAGGCTTCTTCGTCATACCTACGCCATGCTCTGCTGAAATTGAACCATCGTACTTCTGAACTGTATTAAACACATGTTCATTGACCACTTTGCATTTTGCAAAGAAGTCATCTTTATCTAAATTTTCAGGCTTTAGAATATTTAAGTGTAAGTTACCATCACCAATATGCCCAAACCAACAAATCTCAAAATCTGGATAGTTCTGCTCTACAATTTCTTCAATTTCTTTAATAAATGCAGGTACATGCGTAATTAACACAGAAATATCATTTTTGTATGGTGTAAATGGTGCAATAGACTCTGAAATATCTTCACGCAAACGCCATAAACTTTCAACTTGGTCTAGGCTTTGACTCAGAACACCATCAAGTACCCAACCTTCTTCCATGCAATGCTCAAAAATTTCCATTGCTGCATCCATAATTGGCTCATATGGTGCTTCAAACTCTAGCAACACATAATATGGACACTCTGTATCGAATGGGCGTTGTACATGACCATGGTCAAGTACTTTTTGCATTGCAACCTCACCAAAGAATTCAAATGCTGTTAAATCAATTTTACTTTGGAATGCATGTAAAATTGGCATCACTGCATCGAAATCAGGTACACCAAGCACCATCACCTGTAGGTCATGTGGCTTACGCTCTAGCTTAATTTCAGCTTCAGTCACAATACCTAAAGTACCTTCACTACCAATAAATAAGTGTTGTAATGCATAGCCTGTTGCATTTTTTATCATGCCTTTATTCAAGCGTAATACATCACCTTTGCCTGTCACAACCGTTAAGCCCAACACCCAGTTGCGTGTCATGCCATACTTAATGACTTTAATACCACCCGCATTGGTTGCAATATTGCCACCCATTTGGCTTGAACCCGCAGATGCAAAATCGACAGGATAGTACATATCTTTAGATTCAGCATATTCTTGAAGTTGCTCAGTCACTACACCTGCTTGAATACGAACCATACGGTCTGCTGGGAAGAAATCTAAAATTTGGCTCATCTTATCTAAGCTAACAACGATTTCACCATTACTTGCAACTGCCCCTGCAGATAACCCTGTACGACCACCCGATGGCGTAATTGCAATTTGATTTGCATTGGCAAACTGAACAATTTGCTGTACCTGTTCTGTAGATGAAGGAAAAACAATAACGGATGGATTCGGTTCAAAATGTTTGGTGTAATCTTTACCCCAATTTTCTAAACTACTGGCATCTGTTTTCACTCGACTTTCACCGACAATTTCGGTCAATTGAGCTAATAATTGTGGCGATAACTGTGCTGCAATACTCATCTTGGCAAACCTAGCAAGAAATAAACAAGTTGTTGATCATTATGTTATCATACTGAAACCAATATTTGGCCTTTGTAGCGGAGCCGTAATGAGCCAACATCTATCTCTTGATAAAGATAAAATTCGTTTTTTACTCCTTGAAGGTGTACACCAAAATGCAATTAACACATTAAATGCAGCAGGTTACACGAATATTGAATATCACAAAACTGCATTAGAAGGCGAAGCTTTAAAAGAAGCTGTTAAAGATGCACACTTTATTGGTATTCGCTCCCGTACTCAATTAACGGAAGAAATCTTTGAAGCAGCAGACAAACTAATTGCTGTGGGATGTTTTTGTATTGGTACCAATCAGGTTGATTTAAAAGCAGCCATGTATCGTGGTATACCTGTATTTAATGCACCATTTTCAAATACACGTTCAGTAGCAGAACTTGTTTTAGCTGAAACGATTCTCTTACTTCGTGGCGTACCAGAAAAGTCGACAACATGTCATCGTGGTGGATGGCAAAAAACTGCTGTTGGTTCATTTGAAACACGTGGGAAGACATTGGGGATTGTCGGCTACGGTTCAATTGGCTCACAACTTTCTGTACTTGCAGAAAGCTTAGGTATGCACGTTATTTACTTTGATACTGTCACAAAACTACCTATGGGCAATGCACGCCAAGTAGGTTCATTAGATGAACTTCTTGAAACTGCAGATGTTGTTACATTACATGTGCCTGATGTGCCATCAACACGTAACTTCTTCACTAAAGAACAGTTTAATAAAATGAAGCAAGGTTCTATCTTCTTAAATGCAGCACGTGGTACATGTGTTGTTATTGAAGACCTTGCAGATGCAATTAAATCTGGTCATTTAGCGGGTGCGGCAGTTGACGTATTCCCTAAAGAGCCTAAAGGCAACAATGAGGAATTCCAGTCTCCTCTACGTGGCTTAGACAACGTGATCTTAACACCACACGTTGGTGGTTCAACGATGGAAGCTCAAGCAAATATCGGTTTTGAAGTTGCTGAGAAATTTGTTGCTTACTCAGACAAGGGTATGACACTTTCTGCGGTTAACTTCCCTGAAATTGCACTTCCATTAGCAGAAGGCAAGCACCGTTTACTACATATTCATAAAAACGTGCCGGGTGTATTATCAAAAATTAATACCTTATTTGCAGAACAGCACATCAACATTTCAGGTCAGTCTTTAATGACTAAAGATGATGTTGGTTACCTTGTTATGGACGTAGATGCATCTGCTTCCGCAGAAGCGCTTGATATGCTGCATCAAGTTGAAGGAACAATCCGTATTCGTGTTTTGTTCTAAGTTAAACCTATGTTTAAAGAAGCCATAACTTTTTAGTTGTGGCTTTTTTTATTCTGAATAAAAAGGCCTATATGAAAATAGAAAACCAAAATAACTACAGCTCTGCGATCCTCTTACTACTCATCGCTATTGTAAGTATTCAATTTAGCGGCTCTCTTGCTAAAACACTTTTCCAAACACATGATGTTCTTGTTGTCGCAACTATGCGTTTAGGAATTGGTGCAGCCATTCTAGCAATTGTTGGTCGCTTATGGACAATCAACTGGAATAATATTCAGTGGAAAACAATTATTACATATGGCATAGCACTCAGTGGAATGAATGCACTTTTCTATATGTCACTCAAATACTTACCATTAGGTATTGCTGTTTCTTTTGAATTTATTGGCCCATTGGCTGTTGCATTATTTCATGCAAAACAAAAGTTTGACTTTATTTGGGTTGGACTCGCTATTTTAGGTATGTGTTTACTCTTTCCTTTTAACAAAGGTCAACTTTCTTTCGATGTTGTAGGCATTGCATATGCTCTAGGCGCTGGAGCATGTTGGGCTTGCTACATTCTTTCAGGTCAGAAAGATGCAGGTATTTCAGGAACACATACCGCGTGTCTAGGCATGTTTATTGGTACATTGGTGGTACTACCATTTGCACTCAATAGTGGTAGCTTTACACATGCATTTGAAGCAAAATCATTAGGTTACTTCTTTTTACTTGCTGTCTTGGCGAGTGCTTTACCTTATGCACTTGAAATCATTGTGCTCAAACGTATTCCACCTTTAGTATTTGGTACACTCACCAGTTTAGAACCTGCTGTTGCTGCAATTTCAGGATTCATTTTTTTACATGAAAGCCTACTCGTTTCTCAATGGTTTGCTTTATCTACCATTATTATTGCTTCAATTGGTTGTACATGCTCGACACATTTTGCCAAACTCAACTTAGAACGAAAAATGCGTAAAAAACAAAAACAGCTCGAACAGCAATTTAAAAAAGATAAAAAGAAAGGATCTTAAAAGATCCTTTCTTTAGCCTTTAATCATTTGATAGCCAATACGAACAATTAAGACAGAAACAAGTCCTAAGAATATTTTTCGCACGAAACCACTACCATATTTTAAAGCAACTTTAACACCAACCACCGAGCCAATAATATTGGCTGTAGCCATCATTAAACCAATACCAATTAGTGCATGACCTGTTGGAATGAAAAAGCTCAAGGCTGCAAAATTAGTCATAAAATTGCCAATTTTAGACAATGCAGAAGCATGTACAAAGTCTACACCGAGAAACCGAATAAAAAAGAAAATGAAAAAACTGCCCGTACCCGGTCCAAATAACCCATCATAAAATCCAATAATAAGGCTACCTATAGCTGCATAGATAAGCACTTTCTTACTCACTTCAAGTTGGTTATCTGTTTGTCCAAAATCTTTTTTTATGAACGTATAAACTGCAATAACAATAAGTAAAACAAAGACCAATGGTCTGAGCACAGACTGTGGAATCAATGACAAACAAGCAGCACCCGCAAATGCACTGATGAGTGCACAAATTGCAATTACACTTAATAAGGCCCATTGCAGTTTTACCTTTTTACTAAAAGTATAAGCTGCCGATGCTGTCCCAAAAATCGATGAAAGTTTATTTGTACCAATTACTGTTGCAGGCTGCATCTGAGGAAATGTACTCATCAAACCGGGAATTTGGATTAACCCACCACCACCAACAGCAGCATCAACTGCACCTGCTGTAAAAGCAAATCCAATCAGCGTTATTACAGTTAATACATCCATTTATCTTTTACTCACTATTAACTTTTATGTAGGTTTAAAACTCGTTTTGGAACCAATCTTTTTTTATCTGTTATTTCTGCCAAACCAAGGCACAACTCTCCATCAAAAACCAAAACTTGGCTTTCTTCCGCATGATCAATATTGCTTTCTAAACCATTGCAGAAGTATTTTTCTCGACCCTCTGGGACTTGAACACGTGTGAAATGCTCAACAGGTGCAAATGCAGGAAGCAATAAAGCTTCTCTTTCGTGTTCGGTCAAGCTTTCTAAAAATTCGATGGTATATTCTGGAATTAAATCAAAATGTCCTGTACCAACGCGATGCAATGCAGAAAGATGACCACCACAACCAAGGGCCTCACCAATATCTTCCCCAAGCACACGGATATACGTTCCTTTTGAGCAAGTTACATCTAGTGTCAGACTATCTTCAGTAAATGCAACAAGTGTTAAATCTGATATCGTAATTGGACGTGCTTCTCGCTCGATTTCTATACCTTGTCGCGCAAGTTCATAAAGTGGTTTGCCATGTTTTTTCAAAGCAGAATACATTGGTGGTACTTGTTGGGTATCACCTCGAAATAAATCGAGTACTTTTTCTATTTTTTCTTGAGTTAGCTCAGGTACAGGACGTTGCTGAAGGATATCCCCTTCTACATCTCCCGTTGTTGTCGCAATACCTAGCTTAACTGTCGTTTCATAGCGCTTGACTGAGTCGAGTAAATAATGAGAGAACTTCGTTGCCTCACCTAAGCAAATTGGCAATAAACCCGTTGCTAGTGGATCTAATGCACCTGTATGACCTGCTTTTTCAGCACGAAATAACCAACGTACTTTTTGTAGGGCAGCATTAGAACTTAGATGCAAAGGCTTATTAAGTAGAAATACACCATGGATATGACGGCGCTGAGTTTTTTTCTTTTGAACTGACATATTTTGATACAACAACAAAAAGACAGGTCATATTAACAAACCTCAATTCGATGATCAGCACAATTATCGGTTTTTATAATTTCTTAATTTTATATTCATTATTTTTAAAATAAAAAAATGCGCCATGTTGGCGCATTTTTTTGGCTCAAGTAAAGATTATTTCGCTTTACGAGCAGGTAGTTTTTCACGAATACGTGCAGCTTTACCAGATAATTCACGTAGGTAATAAAGCTTAGCGCGACGTACGTCACCACGACGTTTAACTTCAATTTTAGCAACGATTGGTGAATGTGTTTGGAATACACGCTCAACACCAACACCGCTTGAAATTTTACGTACAGTGAATGCAGAGTTCAAACCACGGTTTTTCTTCGCGATTACAACACCTTCAAATGCCTGAAGACGCTCACGCTCACCTTCTTTTACTTTTACTTGAACTACAACAGTGTCACCTGGTGCAAAAGCAGGGATGTCTGATTTTAACTGTGCATTTTCAACAGCTTGAACTAAAGGATGTTTACCACTCATTGTGGGAATCTCCAATAATGCGGTTAAGACCTTGTCTTATGACCGCTGGGGATAGAGGCTTTCACGCATATCGACCCGGTTATCTTCCCCTTTATTGTTGGATATAACAATAAAGAGCCTATCTCAAATCGCTTAAAATATTTAAGCTTTTAAATCTTTTAGCCACTTCTTTTGTTGTGGACTCAACTCAACTTTTTCAACCAACTCAGGGCGGCGATCTAGTGTACGTTGATACCTTTGCAAAAAGCGCCACTTTTCAATATTGCCATGATGCCCCGATTTTAATACATCAGGTACAGACAAGCCTTCAAAGTGATCGGGCTTTGTATATTGTGGGCAATCTAAAAGACCATCCACAAAAGAGTCCTGCACCGCAGATTGTTCATCAGACATTGTATTCGGTAATCTTCGAATCAATGTATCTAACAACACCATTGCAGGGAGTTCACCACCAGAGAGAACATAATCACCAATAGACCACTCTTGGTCGACATATTGCTGAATAAGACGTTCATCAATGCCTTCATAACGACCACAAAGTACAATCATACCGTCATATTCAATCAGGTCGTGTACTTCATTTTCATGAAGGGTTTTTCCTTGTGGAGACATATACACCACAGGAACACGTGTACATCCTGCTTGCGAAGCAAGTTGTTTTGCATGATGAATTGCTTTTGCCAAAGGCTCTGCCATCATCACCATACCCGGGCCACCACCAAATGGACGTTCATCCACTCTTTTGTAGTTTCCCTCAGCAAAATCACGAGGATTAATGCAATGTATTTGCACAATATCGCGTTTTACCGCACGCCCGCTAATACCGTAGGCTGTAATCGCTTCAAACATCTCAGGAAAAAGCGTAATGACTGCAAAAAACACCGCAGACTCTCCTCTATTTCCTGCTGTGACTCATCCAAAAATATGGATTAATAATCTATGCCCCAGTTGACATAAATACGACCAGCTTCAAGATCAACGGCTTGTACAACGTCTTTATGCCATGGAATCATTCGCTCTTCAGAATCTATGCTGTCAGGTGTGGCGTGAACCACCATTACATCATTTGCTCCTGTCTCAAACAGTTCATGAATTTGACCAAGATTTACATCTTGTTCTTCTTCATTCAGACTCACTACTGTAAGACCTTTTAAGTCCGACCAGTAATATTCATCTACACCTGCTTTTGGAAGTTGCGATTTTGAAATCCAAATATTAGCACCGACTAAACTCTCCGCTAATGTGCGATCACTCACATCCTTTAGCGCAGCAACCAAGCCTTTGCCATGTGGCTTCCAACGTTTTACATTCACTATTTGCCAACCTGCTTTGGTTTCTACAAACCAAGGAAGATAGTCAAATATGTTGCTCATGGGTTCTGTATTTGAATACACCCACAGCCACCCATTAAGTCCATATGCTGAACGTAACTGTCCAATCTGAATACGATCTTCGGGTACATTCTGAGTTGGTTTCATGGGCTATACCTACTACAAATTATGCAGCAGTTGCAGCTTTTTTAGCTTGAACAGCTAAGGCAGCAACACGCTCAGATGGTTGAGCACCTTGAGCAACCCAATGTGCATAGCGATCAACGTCTAAACGAAGTTTTTCCGCTTGACCTTGAGCAGTTGGGTTAAAGAAACCAATACGTTCGATGAAACGACCGTCACGTGCATTACGGCTATCTGTAATGATCACTTGATAGAACGGACGTTTTTTAGCACCACCGCGTGCTAGACGAATTACGACCATGTTAATACTCTCACATGTTAATAAAACTTTTTAGATTCGGCTGAACCTAAAAAGGCGAACATTTTACGATATATTCGCCAGAAGGGAAAGGTCAATTTTTGAGTTATTCACAAATTTGAATTTATTTAAGCCTAATTCCATGTAGATGTTGCAGTTAAACTACATGTTCCTTGACCTTGAGACCAATATTTCCAGCCATCTTGGTTTAAACAAATAATACCATCACCATTTTGCCGACCTGATGCTGGTGTTGCTGCTAAGGTATATCCACGATTATCTGCATCTAAAGTAAGCGTAATTGTATAATTCGCCGTTCCTTGTGCAGGATAACTCACAGACCCACCAACATTTGCTACAGTTGCATTTGCATATGTACGATTTACAAGTTTGTAAGACTGTAAACGCCCAGCAAGTCGTGTAAGTTCACTTTGAGCATCTACACGGTTTGTTTTAACTACATAATTTGTATACGAGGGATAAGCTATTGCTGCCAATATGGCTACAATTGCTACAACAATCATTAATTCAATGAGTGTAAAACCTTTTTGTGCTTTCATTACCAGTTTTCACTCCCTGTACCACATGTTTCAAATGTCACATTGCTACTTGCTTTATTCTTACAGCGTAATCCACTACTTGTAAGTAATAATGTATAGTTATTAGGATCAGTTGTTTCAGATCTCATCGCCCAACTCTGGCCTATACTAGAATTTTTAAGAGCAGAATAGGAACCACCTGCTTGTTTCTCACAAAGTTGGATTGTAAAAGTTCCACCGTATGTTCCACCTGAGCACAGCTTATTCGTTGAATATGTAGGAATATTAATTGTATCTGTTCTAGGTGGGTTAGCACCTTTATAACTAAAATTACGTGCTTTATACCTCTCAAGCCATATAGCTATTTGCTGCATTTCTTGCATAGCCATACTTTCATTGGTTCGCCTTACATAGCTTTGATAGCTTGGTATTGCAATTGCTGCCAATATGGCAACAATTACAACAACAATCATAAGTTCTAAAAGAGTAAAACCATTTTTTTTTAAATACATTTTTCGTACTCTTATTGCTCAAACCAACGTACACTTTTGAACTTACCTGAGAAACTATATTGTTGATTAGTATTTGTCGTACTGTTGTTTGTTGTACTCGTCGTTCCACTTCCTATAAGCCCTATTACACTAGTTCCATCTGATTTCTGATAAATCGTTGGATTCAACCTCTGAACACCATCACCCAAAGCTACAGATGATGCATCCTTTCGACCTGTACTACAGTATCCATAAGGTAAACATAACTTTAGGGAAGAGGTTGTACCAACAATTCCTCCCGAGCACTGCGTTGGTTGTTGACTAGAGCTTTGCTTAGGGTTATATACAGGTATATATAGATCAGATAAATTACCGGTGCTTGCTAGTGCCACATAACTTCCCAATGCTTGAGGCTTAGTATTATTTAATAACGCACTGATTGGCTGTGTATCGGTTGTCAGAGTATAATACCAGCCAAACTTTGTCTGATTCGTAAATTGATTTTGACTATCTGTATTTAAATCACTAAAGGCAACTAAATCTGCCTCCTGTTTATCTGTTAATGTCTTTGATCGATTACTGAATAAGTTTGAAGATGTAACATCATGATCTATAAGCACATAGACTCTATTAGGTGTCGCTTCAGCTGTACTGAGTGGATTACTTCTATTGCCTGAAGCCAATGAAATTGCAGCAAAGTAACCATTATTATCTTGGTGTATGGTAAATGCTGGCATTTCATAAAAATGTTGTTGTTGTGCATTAAAGTTTGCTAAACGGTTAACTGTTGCAAAAGTCGAGATATCTGATGTACTTGTATTTTTATTATTAATATCTATACGCCAAACCTGCCCACCTAAATCACCAAAATATAGATGGTCAACCAAGCCATCCCCATCGCGGTCGACTGCTTTAATTTGACTCACTACGCTATATTTTAAATTAGATACTTTATAATCATTTGTACTACTACTATTTGTTGCTCCATATCTTACATCCCATAGACGATCTCCTGTTGTTGCATCAAATATATAGACACCTGCACCTAAATCACTAGTTTGATTTGTTGAGCCATTTTCATATTGTGGATCATAACCACCACCAACAATCATTACATCTTTAACTTGCCCTGCTATTCTCATTTTTGCAATTGTTGGTTTAGACCAACTTTGCCCCATTGTCGAAATAGCTGAATCAGAAATAGTGTTATTACTATCACGAGCAGAACTTGATGCGCTTATAATCTTGCTATTTATTGGATCTATTTGAAATAAGAATTTAGGCGTCGCATTTGTTGGATCAGCAGAACCAATATCTTTAACATCAAGTCCATAATAACTATATCCCCCCATACGCATACCACCATAAATATTTGCAGTAGTTGCATTTATAGTTCTACTTGAATCAGTCACAATAGTTGGGCTATATTTTACCCAAGATGTCCAAGGCGCATCTATACCATAATAAGGATTATTTGTATTACGAACAGTATTATCTACAGAGAGCAGTCCATCACGTCTACCACCTTGTGTCGTCGACGTTTTTCCATCAATCGTTGTCGCATCTTGTAAAATTTCATTTGGTAGAAATGCAGCAACTTCTTGTCCTGTTGCTTGGTCTACAATATGTAGTAAACCTTGTAGTGTTCCAAAAACAACATAGTCTTTACGGCTTTGCAAACTATCATTTGCATTATAAGTTGCTTGTGTTGTGAGTAAAAATGGATCTGAATGTAAAACAGAACCCATTTGTCTCATAATTGGTAAGTTTTTAACCTGATCATAGCTCCAACTAGAGCTGGCAGGAGTTTGGACTGCTTGCAGTAAACCTTTATTTAATTGATAGCCTAGAGCTGACCACAAATAAGGCTGATAAATACGTGTTCTCCAAGTATCTGTAACAGCACGATTGTTTTGATTATAGTTAGGATCAGATTGTGACATTGTATTTACTTGATCTACAAGATTAGCTGTAACGCGTGTAAGCGTATTTGAACCTTGCCACTTTTTAGGATCAGTTGTTATAGCTAATGCATTTATATACAAAGGACGCGTTTTTACACCATTAATATTATCATTTGCATTATTAAAACCACTCGGTACGAGCTGCGAAAGTGCACCACCTTTTATCGCAAAATCACCATCTGCTACAGTACTATTGGTGCTCCAGATATCAGTTGTATTCTTATTTACTAATCCATTATTTCCAATAACATTATTACTATTTCTATCTTTTATTACTCCAGATAATAGCTGATATTTTTTTAAGTTTCCTAACCATAATTGCTGTGTAGAGCCAACAGTTAGATTACTACTACTTACATTTGGTTGAAATTGTGGTGAAAAAATAGGAGTTAAGTTATTTGCAATATCTTTATAAGGAGAAAGTACATTTAATGGATCTAATGGCGCAATATAACTACCAAAGCTCGAAGAACCAAATTTCACATCCATGGACTTCACTAAACTAGATATCGCATTTACTACTCCACTAGTATCACTAGCAATCGTAAACCCATCCGTCGTCGTAAGCTGTGAAACATCTTGAGGGTTATCATAGCCATCTAAGTTACCATGTGCTCCTATATACCCCCATTTACGCATTTCTTTACTTACAAGAAAATTTGCAGAATTATTATTAAAATCAGACCCAAAACCAACGATAGATGTATATATTTTTTTATTTAAAGGATCAGATGAGTAAGGATCCGCATTATAAATTTTTTGCGCAAAATTACCAATACAACCTAATGAACTTCTATCTTGAGAGTACTGAGATGTAGAGTATGAAGTAAATGGTGGATATGCACCAGCAAAGTTTGTATTCCAAACAGTTTGATTTACTGTTTGAGTTGTCATTCTAGGTACTTGTACCCATTTTGATACCCAAACTTTATTTGGTACCCAGTTACACTGCCAACTCACACGAGGAACCCATATAATCCCAACCCAACCACTTTGATCAACCCAACCACATTGCGTACTCCCTTGATCAACATAACTGCCTTGATCAACCCAATCATAGATTGGATTCCCGAATGCATCTACAGCCGGAACTGTTTGTGTAACCTGCCTTTGTGTGGAAAAGTCATAAAAAACTGGACTCAATAAAGAGTTATTACAGTTAAACGTGGTATCTGTACTATCTCTACTCAGGGCATTTTGCAATAAAGGTAAAGCTTTTTCTGGTGTGATTAATGTTGGAGTACCATCTGTAAAAAAGAAAATACCTTGAGCTGAGCACATTTTATCATCATTACTTGCAAGCTGCGATAAAGGACTACTATAGTAAGTATTATTACTTTCTTTAGTTGATTGCTGAGAATCTTGCCAACCACTATATTGATAATTAGAGTTCCCCATATCATCACCAATCGCAGTATTTTTCTTACTACCTGCAGCTTGTGTAATAGCATTTCCCCACGTATTTGTTCCCTTCAAATAGGCTACTGTTTCTGCATATAAATTTGATGTTGGTGTAGTGGCTGAATAAGTTGGTTGTAGCTGTCTACCTGCTATCGATGTATCTGATGTATATTTAACAGATTTAAGTAAAAGTGCCCGTTGTGATATAGTCTGCCCAGTCGATGGATCTGTTACTTGTGCATTTAAAGGCCTTGCAGGTACAACAATAGCCCCACGACCATAACCAGAAGTACCATCAGATTTACCATTATTAGAAAACATTGAAAAGCCAACAAGCGTATCATCTGAAAGAGGTGTAATAGTTTTAGTTTTATCTGCAGAGTTACTCGTACTACTTAGCCTTCCTGTCAAAATTAGCTCAACAGCATCTTCCATAACCTGACGGCGGTTCAACCCACTTTCTAATGTACTATCTCTTGTATTTTGCATACTCCAAGAAGTATCCAACATAAACATGATAATTTTCTTACCTTGTGCTGTTGGATTCTGATAAATTTGAATATCACTCGCTACAGTAAACGATGGTGTAAACAAGCTCAGCGTTGTTAATGAGGCAATAAATGTTACTAAAATATTTTTACGCAACTTCACATTATAAGACATAAACATTTCCTCAATTAACATCCAACACCATTAACACAATACGTTTGCTGAAAATCTTCAATCTGCGTATTAAAAGGTATACTTAATCCACTTAAGCAACTTGCTTGTGTTGTGGCTCCACTATTACTTGGTTGTTGTAAACAAACATTAATACTCGCTGCTGAAGCTGTAGATAGTGCTGGCAATACTGAGGTAACATAGACTCTAAACTGTACTGCTTCTAAAGCACTTTGACCATCTCCTATACTTGCTGTATCCGTTCCTTTTATATATGTACTGAATGGCTGTGCTACATTAGCTATTGGTCTCGCTACTATAGTCACTTGTGTAAGTTGAGAACGGCTAGATAGATTATTTGCATCACAAAACCCATTTGTAGTCTGAGCTACTCCACCAACGATCAAACTTGTATTATTAGGTGTAGGTACTGTTGGAAGAGCTGTTCCTGCTTGCTGCCCACTACGATAACAAAATACAACTTCACTACCAGAATTTTGCTTAGCATAACCAAGTAATGACCTGCTACTCGTTATAGAGTTTGCAATACCTCCATTAGAAAACTTATACAATGGTACATCTGATGATTGAAACAATGCTTGTTGTGCTTGGCTACTTGTTGCAATATTCAAACCTGTTAAACTCTGCCGAACAGCATAGACTCCAATAATTGTAATCAAAAGCAATACGATTAAAACTACTATTAATGTAGCACCTCTTTGAAATCTCATTATTGTCCTCCAGCAGCTGTGACAGTATCAGATATTCCCAAGCCTGCATTTCTCAAAGCAACAGTTTGCTGTATAACCCTCCGTAGAAAAGGAGTTTTAATATTATTATCAGCATTTACAACAATAGACTGATTCAAAACTTGATATTGCTGATCCGCTCGAAAATTATTGCCACCGATTCCATCATTAGATCGCACGAGCATACCTATTTGGACTGCATTGATATGAGGGTTAGTGCTATCAGCTGCATAGTTACTCATATCTAAATATTTAAACGTACTATTATCATTATTAGAAACATTCAACAGTACATGAAAATAATCGACTCTACGAATAATTAATTGCCCACTACCTGAACCAAAATTTGAATTATTAAATGTGCTTGCACCATCTACATAGGATGTTGCCTCACATGCTAAACCTAATGGACTGTTTGGCTCATTACTTGCATCTATATCTGCACGTAAAAAATATCGTTCTACAATATAACTACCTGCTGTATAAGCTCTGCCTTCACAGTTAAAGCCATCATTTTGTGCTTTAAATTGAATAACTAATTGTGCACTACCTATCATTGCTCCACTAAATGGATCTTTTACATTTGAGATTGAGCCAATTGCGCTACTAAATACATTTTTTCCTTGTATTGCTTGTTGCATACTCTGAGGATAATTCGAAGCTGCTATGATAATACCGCCATAGGCTGTATCTTTCTTTAATAAACTATTAGCTGCATCCAGGTTGGCTAAACGAATATCTTTTGTTATAAAGCCCAAACCAAAGTTACCACTACTTTGAATATCTGCGGAAGCTTGCTGTAAAGTAATATCTCGTTGCCCCGAAATAAAAAGCATTAGTGCAGCAGCTGTAATAATTGTTCCTAATACAAGCGCAATCATCAGCTCAATCAATGTAAACCCTGCAATGGATTTCTTCATTAGTATAGCTCCATAATAATACACTGTGAGCCATCTGTATAAGTACCATCAGTTTTTGTACAATCTGTTGATGAGGAACCCTGCGTTGGATTAGTTTTATCCCAAGAAATATAGAGGTAGTTACGCAGGGTTGTCCCAACAACGGTTAGAGACTGAATTTGAACTTGCATCCCATTTCTTTTAGCAAAGCTTACTATATCTGCTGTATCATAATCAGCCATAGCTGTATTTGAACAATTCGCCTGAATACCAACACAAGTTGCTGCTGTCCCTGATGGAGATGCACTTGATAAATTGCTTATATATTCTGAATATGCTGATGGATTAGCTCTTATCCTTTCTGCTAAATCTCTTGCAAGATTCACAGCATCTACATTGTTAATTGCTTCATTCGTTGCAGAGATTGCTCTAGTTTGTAAAGCAACAAACCCTAAAACAGCTATAGCAAGCACCAATAAAGCAACTAGCACTTCCATAAGCCCAACACCTTTTTGATTTTTAATCATTATGAGCACCCATTGGTAATCGCAGACTCCCTAGCAACGCCCCCTAAAAAATTAATTGTTACTATTTTTGATAAGTTCGCAGATACCGCCTGTTCACACAGTCGAATTTGAATATTCGTACTTGTCGGAGTTGTTTCATTATTTTTCTGTATAAAACCATCAGGTCTAAAAACAACAGTCGTTACATTTCCACCGCTTGTATTTTGAACAGTCTTTCGATTTGCAGACCAATTCAACGATGTGTCTGTATTTGCTTGTGGTTGAGTATTCAACACCACCGTAATATTACGACGCTCTAAAGCAGCTTTTGTACGCGCAGTTGTAAATGCTGATACAAGAGTATTTCCACTACTATTCAAATTTTGACGCAATATCATGTTCGAAAAAGAAGGGACTGCTATCATTGCAATAACAGCAAGTACTGCTATGGTAACCATCAGTTCAATTAAAGTAAAACCTTTTACTGGCCGCATACCAGTAACCCCCATTTAAAAATAAATAATACAAAGTATCAAAATAATGCCATGTAAATAGACATGGCAAACAATAAATAATTAAGTTTTATATCTTAAAGCATCATTTACGCTTGTACAACTTGTATACGAAGTTCTTTAGGCAAACTAAATGTAATATTCTCTGCACGACCATCTAGCTCATTTGCTGTAATTGCTCCCCAATCTTGTAAGCGTTGAATAACTTGCTTAATTAAAATTTCAGGTGCAGAGGCTCCTGCGGTAACACCAACCTTAGTATTTTCACCAAACCATGCCTGATCTAACTGCTCAGCATTATCTACTAAGAACGCAGTTTTCCCCATACGCTCTGCAAGCTCACGCAAACGATTCGAGTTAGAAGAATTTGGTGAACCAACCACTAAGACAATATCGCATTGCTCTGCTAAATCACGGACAGCATCTTGTCTATTTTGTGTTGCATAGCAAATATCATCTTTACGAGGGCCTTTAATTTCAGGAAACTTCTTTCTTAAAGCATCTATCACTTTAGCCGTATCATCTATAGACAGTGTTGTCTGCGTTACAAATGCCAAATATTCAGGATTTAAGACTTCTAACTTTGCAACATCATTTTCATCTTCTACCAAATAAATATGACCGCCATATGTCAAATCATACTGCCCCATTGTCCCTTCAACCTCAGGATGACCATGGTGACCAATTAAAATGGCTTCACGACCTTCTCTTGCATATTTGGTAACTTCAATATGAACCTTAGTAACTAAAGGACATGTCGCATCAAATACTTTTAGACCTCGACGCTTTGCTTCATCTTGAACAGCTTTCGATACACCATGCGCACTAAATATCACAATATTATCGTCAGGTACTTCATCAAGCTCATCTACAAAAACAGCCCCTCGTTGCCTTAAATCATCCACAACAAATTTATTATGTACAACTTCATGGCGAACATAAATTGGAGGGTTAAAACATTCAAGTGCACGATTAACGATCGCAATGGCTCGATCTACGCCTGCACAAAAACCTCGTGGATTAGCCAATACAATTTCCATAAATTCCTCAATTACACTTGAAATTACTATTTTTTTGCATTTAAACGCATGTCTATTCAAATAAACTATTCAGTTTATGTACAGTCTACTTTAAAATAGAGAAGATATTTTATCATATCAGGAAAAATATCATGTCAGGTCTATTGTTTGTCGTTTCTGCCGCGTCAGGAACTGGCAAAACTTCCCTGGTTAAAGCCTTGCTCGAACGTGTAACCAATCTCCATGTCTCTGTTTCTCATACCACACGTGGTCAAAGAGTTGGTGAGCTCGATGGTGTTCACTACCATTTTACGTCAAAAGACACCTTCAAAGAACAAGTAGAACAAGGTGGTTTTATTGAATATGCAGAAGTATTTGGTAATTACTACGGCACATCACAAGAAACAGTTAGAAAACAACTCAAACAAGGACATGACGTACTGTTAGAAATTGACTGGCAAGGTGCAGAACAAGTACGAAAAATGTTCCCTGAGTCAAAGCAAATTTTTATTTTACCACCAAGCCAATTCGACTTGCGCCAACGTTTGTCAAACCGTGGTACAGATGCTGTTGATGTTATAGAACATCGATTAAGCTGTGCTGTTGAAGATATGCATCAATACGTTAACTTTGACTACGTTATTATTAATGATGACTTCAACAAAGCACTCCATGACCTAGAGTCTGTCATTAATGCAAACCGACTAGTCATGGATCAGCAAGCCCAAAGACACCAAGATTTAATTACAAGATTATTGCATACAGAAATTGATTAAAACTTGAGTCTGTGTTCAAAGCATTTTATACTTCGCAGTCTGGTTAATTTTAACTGATATAAGAGATATGTTATGGCACGCGTAACCGTTGAAGATTGTTTAGACCATGTAGATAACCGCTTTGAGTTAGTTCTTGTGGCGAGTAAACGTGCGCGCCAATTGTCACGTCAAGGTATGGAACCTACTGTTGAATGGGATAACGACAAGTCAACAGTTGTTGCATTACGTGAAATTGCCGTGGGTCATGTAAGCAAAGACATTTTAAAACAACGTGAGCAAGACTACCAAGCATCAAACCTTGACCTTGCACTTTCTGCAAACAACTTAAACCTAGAGAACTTCTCTTTTTAAGTTTAATTTTGCTGAAAAAGCCTAGTTCATTCAACTAGGCTTTTTTTATTGAATGCTTTTTATACATTATTGCTTAAAAAGATAACAGTGATTGAAATTTTCCTCATTTTTATTCACATAAAATTTGACAAGTTCAACAGAATGCTTTTCATTAGAAGATATATATTTATCTCTTGTCACTTAACGTAAGGGTGTTTTTATGCCAGGCGAAGATGTCAGCCAAGCCAAGCAACAGCTTAAAAGAATCATAGATGTCTATTTACAAGAATATGACGTCGAACGTGTATTGGCTGCATGTGACTTTGCCGATTTAGCACACAGCGGTGTAACACGTAAAAGTGGTGAACCTTATATTCTTCACCCTATTGCAGTGAGCTGTATTTTAGCGCATATGCGTTTAGACAGTGAAACACTCATGGCTTCACTCCTACATGATGTCATTGAAGATACTGAATTTACAAAAGAAGAAATTACTGCAAAATTTGGCAAAACCGTTGCAGAACTTGTAGATGGGGTGACTAAACTCACTCATTCAAGTGATAAAGACTTTAATAAAGCGGCATCTTTTAGAAAAATTTTACAAGCGACACTGCAAGACCCTCGCGTCATTATTATTAAACTCGCAGATCGTTATCATAATATGACGACTTTAGAGGCACTTCGCCCTGATAAACGTGCGCGTATCGCTCAAGAAACCTATGATGTTTTTGTACCTATGGCACGTATTGTCGGTATGAATGAAATGGCTGATAACCTAGAATACTTATGTTATCAGAATCTTGACTTAGACCTATTTAACAAAGTTCAAGATGCACTTAAGAAAACTCGACCACGACGTTGCGAGTATCAACAAGTTTGGGAAAATAACTTACATCAATTGCTTCAAGAAAATAATATTAAAGGAACAATTAAGAAGAAAAATAATAATATTGAGTTACTACGTCACTTTTTGAAAAATGATATTAATCTACAGGAACTGACCCGTAGCCATAATTTTGATATTGTTTTAGAAACAATTGCTGACTGTGACCGATTGGTTGACATCTTGGGCGAGAACTTTAAAGTCCTTCAATTTAAAGATCATATTCGTCGCCCCTTACCTGGTGGTAATCAGTCTTTAATGATGAAGCTTAAAGGTGAAAAAACAGCATTATCTGTCACGATTCAAACTGAGTTAATGCAAAAAGCTGCACGGTTTGGCGTTATTCTAGGTGAAAATGCACCTCAAGCCGCACGCTCTGCAATTCAAGCATCAATGAAAAACTTAAATACGCTTATTGATATTGAATGTGCGAAAACGACTTTTAATGAGCTATTGGACTATCTTCACCAAGAAAAAATTTGGGTATATACGCCACATGGGCAACTGCATGAATTACCACAAGGTGCAACAATTGTAGACTTTGCCTATTCAGCAAGCTTATTTTTGGGTAATCATGCCATTGGTGCAAAAGTTGATGGTGAAGCAAAACCATTATCTACACCGCTCAGTAATGGTCAGGTCATTGAAGTGATTACAGATGTCCTCGCAACGCCAAACCCAGATTGGCTCAGTTTTGTAAATACGCAAAAAGCACGTAGAGCAATTCAAAACATGCTCCGAGAACAAGATGTAGAAGAACAACGTGTGATTGGTCAACAAGCCCTTGATCGTGCATTCAAGCTATTTAATCAATCTACCTCGTCTTTATCACAAGAGGAATGGCAAAGCCTATTAGAGTGGCGACACGTCAGTGCACCTGAAAGACTCTATGAACAAATAGCCGTTGGAGATCTATTACCTCAATTGGTTGCAAATCATTTATTTACCAACCATATTACAGAAGAAGATATTCCCCATCATCGTCTTATTCAAGGTACTGAAGGTGTAGATGTTAAATATGCTCACTGCTGTAATCCAGTTTTAGGTGATCCAATACAAGGGCATCTTTCACGCCGAGGTCTTATTGTCCATCGCATCCGATGTCATAACTTATTGCATGAACAACACCTACACCCTGAAAGCATTATGTCTTTACAATGGCGTACAGATGAAAGTAATGAAATTAATTTCCCTGCTTTTTTATGTATCCATATGAGTATGGATGATGAAGCAATATCAGATTTAATTTATCAATGTCGTAAGGCTCAAACAGGTGTTGAGTCTGTTCACACACAAAAGAAAAAAACCTATGTCAATTTAGTCGTACATAATCGACAAGAAATTGCACAAGTCATTCGTGATTTACGTATGCATTTTGGCTTTCCTAGAATTATTAGACAAGATGCACCCATCCAAATTGAAACAAAAGATCAAGATTAATTAAGGAAAAAATAATGACACGTCAAATTATTCATACAGAAAATGCACCAGAAGCGATTGGTACTTATTCTCAAGCAGTTTTAGTGAATAATACTTTATACCTATCAGGACAAATTGGTTTAGACCCTGAAAAGATGGTTCTTGTAGATGGTATAGAAGCACAAATTCGACGTGTTTTTGAAAATGTAAAAGCGGTTTGCACTGCTGCAAATGGTTCTTTAACAGACATTGTAAAACTTAATATATATCTCACAGATCTTTCTCATTTCCAACTTGTGAATGAAATTATGGGAGAGTACTTTGCTCAACCGTACCCTGCGCGTGCGGCATTAGGCGTAGCAAGCCTTCCTAAAGGTGCTTTAGTCGAAATGGATGGCTTTGCAATAATTGAATAAAGATCATCATCTTACAAGAGACCACCATTATGGTGGTTTTTTTATCTAAATTTTCGATTAAAATTAACTTAAAATTTAATAGATCTTATTGACAAACGATAATGGTTATCACTAATATCAACATTGTATTTAATATTTTGTAGGTATAGCTGATGTACGTATGCTTGTGCCGTGGTATCACCGATCAAGACATCAAAGATGCAGTTGAAAATGGTGCAGAAAGCTTTCGTGAGGTTCGAGATTTATTGGATCTAGGGACTTGCTGTGGACGTTGTGCACCTGAAGCACGCAATATTATTAATGAAGAGCTTGCCGAAATTGCTGCGCGTATCTCAGTTGCTGCCTAATAAGATAAGAATAAAAAAATAAACCATGTTAAATGGCTAAATTCTCCTCCTCCCACTGAATAAGTGGGTTTATTTTTTATATTATGTTACTTATATAATTGTTTTTGATTATGATTTCCATTTGCTGTTCAAAAAACAACTCGCTTTAAAGTAGGTTGTTGTTTAGCATATGCAGTAACTGATTGCCTTATGACATTTTCTAGGGCATTAATTATTTGCGGAGTTAAATACCATGAAAGGCAATCGTGATGTCATCAACCAATTAAATCAGGTTTTATATCATCATTTAACAGCAATTAATCAATATTTTCTTCACTCTCGTATGTTTAATGACTGGGGCATTGAGCAGCTTGGTTCTACAGAATATAAAGAATCAATTCGTCAAATGAAGCATGCAGATAAAGTCATTGCACGTATTTTATTCTTAGAAGGTTTGCCTAACTTACAGCACCTAGGCAAGCTATATATTGGTCAACACACACTTGAAGTATTACAGTGCGATATTCGTAAAGTCAAAGAAAATATTGATGTACTAACTGCTTGTGTTGCACTTGCTGAAGAAAAACAAGATTATGTTACTCGTGATTTAGTGCAAGAAATTTTAGAATCTGAAGAAGAGTATTTTGATTGGGTTGAAACACAAGTCGATCTAACCGAAAAAGTAGGTATCGAAAACTATATTCAAAGCCAACTTGAAAAGTAATAATTATTTTATTATAAAAAAAGCTACCTTAAGGTAGCTTTTTTTATAATCGCTTAGGCACCTGATCATAAGGTATATGAGTTACATCATTGACTTTAGGGTTTGATACTAATTGCGAATCTTTATAACGTACATGGTACAGTCCATCTATATATAATAATTGCCGCATTGCTTGCTGAGTTTGACCATTAAATGCCAATAACTGTGCATACTTAAAAAGATCATAGTTCGTTGGTGATACTAAAACCACTTTACGAATTTCATTCAATTGTTGCTGATCTACATAGCTAAACCGATTTAAATAGTACCACTGTGCACGAGAACGATATTCCGTTAAAAGAATAATATTATTCTTAGGCTGTTTAAATACGCCCGATTCTGCATGCTGGCGGCTTTCTGCTAGCGTCTGAACAGCATTATCATAATCTCTCCAAATCAGCCCATACAGGAGAATTGAAGCAACGAGTATTCCCGTATTTATATTGGATGTGAGTGTAATGCACTTACCTTCTTTTATCTCAGACTGTATGAGACCTAAAAGAAATCCAACTGGAAATAGAAAATATGCATAGTTCTGTGGAAATTCAAGCATCGAATGAACAAATACAGGAATAACCATTAATGTAGCAATCAGTGTTTCTTTTGTTTTTACAACTTGATTAAGTTTAAAAATCCAATAACTTAAATATGCAATAATCAGAGACCCAAGTATCACCCCATTCCAAACAAGCAGCTCTAAAATGATATTGTGTGCACTATTGGTTCTTTCATCATGCGATATAAAATTTGCACCCATGATTTGTGCAACGCTCGTTTGATTCCAACCATAACCAAACCATGGCTGCTCCCGAATTGCATAAAGCATCTGTGCCCAAATACCTAAACGGGCATGACTTGTGCTTGCTCTTTCAATAACATTTGAAACACCTATATGTGCTACACCATCATGTATAAATAAAGCACTTATATAGGGTAAACTTAATAAGCACAGAATGTAGAATATAGGCCATAATAAAACTCCTTTTCTTCTTAACCTATAAGTATTTTTTTCATATTTAAATAAAATGTATGCTGTTAAAATACACGATGCAATCCATGGCATTCTAGATTGGCTAAGTGCAATAACGAATATAATTAATATACATCCAAATAGACTTACAAACTTAGATATAGCTTTCTTTTCGAATAAGTACCATGCTCCCATGAGACTCATAAGTAAGAAGGTTGCCATATTATTAGGCTGAGCAAAGTTTGCATAAACCCTATCACTTCTTAACGGCATGACTCCCCATAGTCCTTTATCCCAACCAAACCACTGGCATAAAGCAATACAAGCACTAATGACACCCACTATAAAGCTAACAAAGCTTAAACCTTGTAATATTTTTTCTGAACCAACTTCTCGACCTAAATTAACACCTAAAATAGTAGCAGCGCCAAAACCAAATAAATAACAGGAAGATAATAGAGCCTTGCTAAAATAAAGCTCTATACCAAAACACCATTGTCCTAAAGGAATCAGTGCTATAGCAAACCAAAGCCATTGTATCTGTGGTATTTTTAATGCACGATCCCAATAACATGCTAAAAGACAGAAAAGACTCGCATAAGTAAACATTTCACTTGAAAATGTTAGCCAAGGCATATAGTGTTGTGGTGAAAGCCAAGCGAAAGCAAGCAAAGTCCCTGCAGCAAATAATAAGAAACGTTGCATAATATAAACTAAGAGCCAAAAGAAGCGTTGTATTATAAAGTAAACTTTTAATAAACGCTTAAATAGTTAGCAACTGATTCAAAATCAATTTATGAAATTGATGACCGAAACATAACAGTATCTTCAAGAAAAAATAATTAGGCTATGAGGTATCTATTTACGATGAGATACAGCTATGAATAAAAAATATGTTTTATTCGCAATACTTCCTTTTGCTTTATCTGCTTGTCAAAGTTTTCCAACACATTTAAAAAAGAATGAAGCTATGATTGTAGAAACACAAAGCCCAGACTTACTACAAACGCTCTCTGACTATACTTGGATTTATCAATCATCAGAAAAATTACCGCCTATTGTTTTAGATTTAGATGCCCAAAAGCGAATATTTATTAAAACAGGGTGCAATAACCTTATGGGAGCATGGCAGTTTGATGGGAAACAAATCAATACTGCCCCACTTGCAGCAACCCAAATGCTATGCCCACCTGAGTTTATGGCACAGGAACATACAGCATTTCAATTTTTTAACCAAGCTCAACTCAATGCCAGTATAAATATATCAAACCCTGTGCACCCACTATTGACCTTAGAAAATAAAGCAGGACAAAAAATCACATTTAAAGGTGAAATAAAGCCTGAAGCAAAATATAAATCTACAGGTGAAGTTGTTTTTTTAGAAGTATCACCAAATAAAAAACCTTGCCCAACAGACAATACACAGCAATGTTTACAAGTTAAGCAAGTTAAATATGACAAACAAGGTATACAGACACAAATTGATCAGAGCTGGCAGGTTTTACCTGTTGAAATACAAGGCTACCAGCACAATACCAAGCAATCAAAAATCATTCGTGTCAAACGATTTAATACTAAACCACAAACAGCTACACCTGAATATGCATATATTTATGATATGACTATAGAAGAGGAAGTTGCACCTCAAAAATAAAAAAATACCACCTGCTATAATATGCAGGTGGTATATATAGTTTAATAAGAAATTAGTCCTTTATATTAGAACTTACCAGATTGAAAATCCTGAAATGCTTGAATAATCTCTGCCTGAGTATTCATTACAAATGGACCATAACCTTGAATAGGTTCATTCAAAGGCTCTCCTGTTAAAATCAAAAATGATGCTTTTTGCCCATTAGAAGGCTTTAACTCAAAATCCGTTTCTCCATCCTTCTCAAAAATAATTACTGTATGATCTTTTACAATATGAGAGTCATTCACTTCTAAGGCTCCCTGACGTACGACTACGAGTGTTGTATGCCCTTTAGGTACTGTAAAACGATAACTTGAACTTTCAGATGCAAGCTCTACATCCCATACATTTAATGGGCTTAATGTTTTTGCACTACCCTTTTGGTCACTATACTGACCCGCGATAACACGAAGAAAACTTCCATGCTTGTCCAATGAAATCACTGGAATATCTTCAGATGTAATCGCCTGATAATGCCCTAAAGTCATTTTTTCTTTTGCTGGTAAATTTACCCACAATTGAATCATTTCAAAGTTTCCACCTTTTTCAGTAAAATCCTTTGAATGAAACTCTTCATGTAAAATACCTGAACCTGCTGTCATCCATTGTACATCGCCTGCTTTAATCGTACCGCCACCACCTTGAGAGTCTTTATGCGTTACCTCTCCTTGGTAGGCAATCGTCACAGTTTCAAACCCACGATGAGGATGTTGACCAACACCTTTTTGTGTTACAGATGGTTCAATATATTGCTCAGCAGCATAGTCTAAGAGTAAAAAAGGGCTTAATGTCTGCCCTAACTTATCATAAGAAAATAGTGTGCTGACATGAAAGCCATCACCTACCCAATGTTTTTGATCATTACGATAAACGCCAATAACTTTTTTCATTTTCAACTCCTACTCATGAGGAAACTGTCTACATGAAAATGATTATATTTGCCTAAAGCTGAAACCAAAATATCATTTGTAAGAGAGATCGTTGCAAATTTGAAACATCATTTACTTTTTAACTAAGTGGCTAAAACAGCTTGTAATACATTTTTCTCAAGGGCTATAAACTGAGCTGTTTTTTGTCTTGGCCTTGGTAAATTCACATGGAATGTTTCTGCAATTTCACCGCGATTCAGCAAAATAATACGATCTGCTAGCTGTACAGCTTCACTCACATCATGTGTGACCAACACTGTTGTAAAACCCTGTTCTAACCATAACTTTTCAATCAGATTCTGCATATCTAAACGAGTTAAAGCATCTAATGCACCTAAAGGTTCATCTAATAACAAAACTTTTGGACGATGTAGAAGTGCGCGTGCCAAGGCAGCGCGCTGTCTTTGCCCACCTGATAACTGACTTGGCCATAAATTGACTTTATCATCTAAACCGACCCGATTCAGCAATGCTAGCGCCTCTGACTCTTTATTCTTAGGTAGCCCTAACTTCACATTATTGACAATACTGCGCCAAGGAAGTAACCGTGGATCTTGGAACATCACACGTATATCATTCTTACTTACGGCGCGATGTGCAGAAAAATGAATGTTACCCTGACTACTTTCCTCTAAATCTGCAATCAATCGGAGTAAAGTACTCTTTCCACAGCCGCTTCGACCAACAACCGCAATGAACTCACCTGCACGAATATTTAAATTTAAATTTTCTAAAACAGAGACTTTGCCATAATATTTATGTAATTGCTCAATACGGATTTCAAAACCCGATGTCGCTGTATTTTGACGTGTTTTTTCTATGGTAAATTCAACCGAGTCATCAAAATTTGTTGCACTTAAATTTGTCATAATATCTACCTTTATTTATTTTGATAGCCTGAATGCCAGCGCAACAAATAACGCTCTAACACCTGAGCAAATACATCAGCCAACTTGCCTAATAAGGCATAAAGTAAAATACCAACCAAGACAATATCTGTTTGCAGAAACTCTCGAGCATTCATAGTCATATAGCCAATACCAGATTGTGCAGATATTGTTTCAGCGACAATGAGAAGTACCCAAACCAAGCCTAACGCAAAGCGTAAACCAACTAAAATTGATGGCATCGCTCCGGGTAAAATAATCTCACGATACAACTGCCAACGTGTTAACCCATAACTTTTCCCCATTTCAATAAGCTGTGGGTCGACACTTCGTATTCCATGATATGTATTAATATAAATTGGAAAAAACACCCCAACAGCAACAAGAAATAACTTTGCAGATTCATCAATTCCAAACCACAAAATAACCAATGGAATCAGTGCCAAAGCGGGAATGTTTCGCACCATTTGAAGTGTCGTATCAAAGAGTGTAGATGCAATTTTTGATGAACCATTCAAAAGGCCAAAAGCAAAGCCTAACCCTCCACCAACAACCAACCCTAATAAAGCACGACCTGCGCTGACTTTGACATCTCGCCACAGCTCACCACTTAAAAGTAGATGCCAAAATGCCGTTACAACACTACTCGGTGCAGGTAATATCTGTGCACTTAAAATGCCTTTAGAAGATGCTATTTGCCAAGCGGAAATCAGCACAATAGGTACAATCCATTGCAACAAACTCCCTCTCAATCTAGTCAATAACGCACTCATACTGACTCCTGAACATGCTTTTTATCAGGGGTGTAGTTATTGGCAATAATTTCACCGAAAGGACCCGTTAAATTAGGCTGTGCAAGTTTTTTTTGTGTTTCTAAGGGCAATAAAGGGAAAACCAGCTCGGCAAAATGGATAGACTCTTCTAAGTGCGGATAACCTGAAAAAATAAAAGTATCAATACCAAGACTAGCGTATTCTTGAATTCTTGCTGCAACTGTTTCAGGGTCGCCCACAAGTGCTGTACCAGCGCCACCACGTACCAGTCCAATACCCGCCCATAAATTGGGTGAAACTTCTAACTTATCGCGCTTACCGCCATGTAGAGCTGCCATACGTTGCTGCCCTACTGAATCCATCTGAGAAATTTTATGCTGTGCTGCTGCGATGGTTTCATCGTCGACATATTGTATTAACTGTTCAGCAGCAGACCATGCTTCTTCATTGGTTTCTCTCACAATGACATGTAAACGAATCCCATAATTAAGCACTCTCCCTCTAGACGCTGCTTTTTTTCGTACAACTTCTAACTTTTCTTTGACAGCTTCTGGCGGCTCCCCCCATGTTAAATAAGTATCGACCTGCTCTGCTGCCAGATCTGTAGCAACGTCTGATGAACCACCAAACCAAAGTGGTGGATATGGCTTTTGTACAGGTGGGTAAAGTAGTTTTGCCTGATCTACACTCAAGCGTTTGCCATGAAATGTAAAATCCTCTCCCGTATGTGAACGTGTTAATATCTCACGCCATATTTTCACATACTCATTTGCTGTTTGATAACGCGTTGCATGGTCTTCATAAACACCATCTCCTTTTAACTCTTGCTCATCGCCACCTGTAACTAAATTTAAAAGAATACGACCATGTGAAAGTCGGTCAAATGTTGCTGACATTCTCGCAGCCAAAGCAGGTGTGGTTACACCAGGACGTAGCGCCACCAAAAACTTTAAATTCTTCGTTGCATCAATCAGACTCGCTGCAACAATCCAAGGATCCTCACAAGATCGCCCTGTTGGAATAAGCACCCCTTCATACCCCAAACTGTCTACAGTTGTCGCTATTTGTTTCATGTATGCATGATCAACCTGTCTTGCACCTTTTGTTGTACCTAAATAACGACTGTCGCCATGTGTTGGAATAAACCAAAAAATTTTCATATTATTGTCCCTGCCAAACAGCTTGTTTAACATCAATGTGTTGAGGAATAACTTGATCTGTTGTGAAGCGATCTGCAATTTGTTGTTGGGCTGCAATCACCTCATTGGTCATTGGCTTCATCAGTGATGGCTTATATCGTTTGTCCAAGACACGTTGTGCAATATCTGCATTCACATTAATTGCATTCTGATACAAACTTCTCGTCTCTGTAGGATGTGCAACAATCCATTGTGCTGCCTCATTAGAGGCCTGAATAAAACTTTTGACTTCACTTGCATGGTTTTTCACAAAATCAGGGCGACTAATTAGAAAGTTATAGGTATTTTCAAACTGAGTACCATCAATAATTGGTCTCGCATTTCCTTCAACTTCAGCGACTGTCAAAAATGGTTCCCAAATCACCCATGCATCTACTGAGCCCTTATCTAATGCTGCACGCGCATCTGCTGGGGCAAGCCATACTGGCTGTATATCAGACCATTTTAAATGTGCCTTTTCTAACACTCTGCCAAGAAGGTCATGCGCACTTGAACCTTTTTGCACAGCAACTTTTTTACCTTTGAGCTGCTCAATATTTTGAATTGTACTATTAGCTGAAACTACTACCGCTTGCCATTGTGGCTGTACATTCTCATACCCCACATACACAATATTTTTGTTACCTGCCTGTGCAAAGATTGGGGGAGTATTCCCAACAGAGCCAATATCTATCGCACCTGCAGACAAAGCCTCTAACATTTGAGGGCCTGCAGGAAACTCACGCCACTGTACATTGACTTGAGGAAACTCTTTTTTAAGTAAATTTTGTTCTGTTTGAAGCACAATGGAACTCAATGAAGACTTTTGAAATCCAATCGTCAATGTTTGTGATTGCTGTGTATTCTCTTTATTCGTTGTTTCGGTATGTGAAGAGCATCCTTGCAACAACAAAGAGCTCAAACCAATACCAAATAAAACATTCCACGTATACGAATTTTGTATTTTCATCATCTAACCTATTTAAAAATAAAAGCATATTTACTATTTAAGTAGGCCAACACATTCGATACTGATTCCGAATAAAAAGTAGATTGAACATCGCATATCACCATTCATTATTTTTATTTAAATTAGAATGAATGACTCAAAATAAGAATTAAAAAAAATAGCTTTGCTTAGTCATAAAAATGATAATACAAATACATTTGACTGAATTATTGATATAGAGAAAGTTAAACTACATAAGTGCATGTTAAATATTATTTTATTTATTTTGTGTATATCTTATATACATATATCTATTTCATATTTTTTTAAATGATAGGCATCTAAACTTCATTTAAATGCCACGCTTCAATTAAACTTGTTTTGCTCTACCATAGAGATCGAGATGATCCTCTCCCCATTCTTTCAGTGCGAGTAAAATCGGTTTTAAAGTTAAGCCTAAATCTGACAATCTATATTCAACTTTAGGTGGTACTTGCGCATACACCTTCCTCAAAATTAAACCGTCTTCCTCTAACTCTCTCAATTGATTCGTCAACATCTTTTGAGTGACATTTGGAATTCTTCGTCTAAGCTCATTAAATCGCAAAATATCCTCTTGTAATAAGTGCCAAAGAATAATACTTTTCCACTTACCATCTAATAACCCAATTGCAGCTTCAACTGAACATCCTGGTGCACAATCAAAACGTGAATGCCTTGCCTTACCCATCTCTAAGTATCCTTTTTGACACTATATTACAAATTCGTTTGTATACATTATTTTGAATGCTAAATTAAACTACGCTTACAACACAAGTAGGACGTCCCCAATGAAAGCAATTTCCTTTAAAGAAGACCATCATTCCGATTTTATAAATCCTTTGGTCGATATCGAAATCGAAGCACCAACACTTCAAGCCAAAGACCTACTCATCAAAGTGCATGCGATTTCAGTTAACCCTGTAGATACTAAAGTCAGAAGAAACCATATTCCGATCCAAGATAAAAATAGAGTTTTAGGTTGGGATGCCGTTGGCGAAGTTATTAAAATGGGTTCTGCTGTTGAGAACTTTAAAGTAGGCGATACAGTCTGGTATGCAGGTGATTTAACCCGTGCAGGAAGCAATGCAGAGCTACAAGCTGTAGATGAACGAATCGTTAGTCTAGCACCAACATCAATTACACAAGCGGAAGCAGCTGCTCTCCCTTTAACTGCCATTACAGCATGGGAAATGCTATTTGATCGCTTCGAAATTGAAAGTCAAAACGACAACGATGAAAGTATTTTAATTATTGGTGGTGCAGGTGGCGTAGGTTCAATCGCCATACAGCTTTTAAAAGCAAAAACAAATTTAACAGTAATTGCAACAGCATCCCGTGATGAAACACATGAATGGGTAAAATCATTAGGGGCTGATTATGTCATTAATCACCATCAAAACTTGCAGGAACAAATTCATAATTTAGGAGTGAAAGCACCTAAATATGTATTTTCTACAAACTATAGTGCGACTTATATCAAGCAAATTGCACAACTCATAGCACCACAAGGAAAATTTGGTTTAATTGATGACCCTGATGCATTAAACATTATGCCATTAAAAGCAAAATCAACCTCAATACATTGGGAACTCATGTTTACACGTTCAATGTTTAATACCATAGATATTTCCAAACAACATGAGATTCTACAAAATGTGGCACACTTGGTAGATACGCAGAAAATTAGGACAACACTGAGTCAAAATCTAGGACATATTAATGCTGATAACCTAACAAAGGCACATCAACTCATTGAGTCAGGCAAAGCCAAAGGTAAAATTGTTCTATCCGCCTTCTAAAAGGAAAATACGAATGAATATTTCAATTATTGCAACATTCATTGCCAAAGCAGGTTATGAAGCACAGTTACAGACATTGTTTATGCAAGTGATTGAACCCACATTACAAGAAACGGGCTGTATAAAATACGCATTGCATACCAATAAAGAGAATCAACAAGAGTTTGTTTTTATTGAGGAGTGGCAAAGTCAAAATGACTTAGATAAACATCTAAAAACTACTCATATTCAAAAGCTTTTTAATGATGTTCAAGGGCTTATCGAATTTTCTGAAATTAAAAATCTTCAGTTACTTTAAAATCGAACACAAAAAAGGCCTAATTCTTTGAATTAAGCCTTTTAAGTCTATCCAACTTATAAAGTTGGTGCGGAAGGGGGGACTTGAACCCCCACGCCCGAAAGCACTACCACCTCAAGGTAGCGTGTCTACCAATTCCACCACCACCGCATTTGCAGGCATTCTATTCTTTTATGAAAGAAAAGAAAAGTATTTGTCACAAATTAGTTCGCACTTTTTGTCGTGTTTGCTGAATTTGTAGCCGGTGCTGTTGCAGGCACTTGATGGTCAGTTGTTAAACTGTACGCATCCGTCGTTTGCTGTTTTGCAAATACTGCCAATGTTAAGCTCGTTACAAAAAACAATGCTGTAAGCACACCCGTTAAACGGGTCAAAAAGTTACCTGAACCTGATGCACCGAACACCGTTGCAGCACCGCCGCCACCAAAAGATGCTCCGGCATCTGCGCCTTTACCTTGTTGCACTAAAATCAGTGCAATCATAGAAACTGCCAATAAAACATGAACTACAAGTACAAATGTATGCATATAAAAAAGTTTCCCCTGCCCTATTTTGCTTGAGCAAAAGCTTGTGCAATTTTATAGAATGAATCTGCTTTTAAAGAAGCGCCACCAACCAATGCACCATTAATATCTGCACAGGTTGCAAGCTCTTCAGCATTTTCAGGTTTCACACTACCACCATATAAGATTGCAATCTTATCACCTGAAGAAGTCAATTGTTTTAAACCTTCACGAATTTTTGCATGCATGGCTTGTGCATCTTGTGCAGATGCTGTTTTACCTGTGCCAATTGCCCAAATTGGTTCATAAGCAATAATAATTTGTGATTCCCACTGAGTATCACTCACAACTGAAGCGATATCACAAATTTGCTGTAATACTACTTGTTCAGCAACACCTTGCTCACGTTGTTCTAGGCTTTCACCCACACAAAATACAGCAGTTAATCCTGTTTGCAGTGCATTCGTAAGCTTTTGACGAAGTACATCTGTATCATCTGCCAATAGCTCACGACGCTCTGAATGCCCAATAAGCACATGGTTAATTTGACTATCTTTAAGTAAAGTTGCGCTTACTTCACCTGTAAATGCGCCTGTTCCTTCAAAACGAGAAACATCTTGTGCAACTGCATGTACTTTACGTGAATATAATGAAAAATCTGCTTGTACTTTAGAAAGCGCAATAAATGTTGGTGCAACAGCAATATGACATTGTTCTTCTGAAATTGCTGCTTGTTGTAAACATTGACCAAATTGCTCAGTCCACTCCTGAATACTGGATAATGTTGGGTTCATTTTCCAATTCCCAATCACCCAAGGTACAATAGTCGAAGCTGACATAAACACACCTTTCTTCATTTATTTAAATAGAATGCGCTTATTTTACACAGTTTTTTAGATTTTGCGTTTTTTTTTGCTTTTTGCTACATTTTGATCATATTTTAATTAGCAGTTTTTTATACTGTATTTTATCATTTTGAAGTAAATATATTTTACTATAGATATTTATTGTATACCTTTTTTGGTCTTAGCCTTATAATTAATGGTTAAGATTTCAGCATTTTATTTTACTGTATTATTTATTTTGGGCATTATTTTTTATGGCACTTCCTTTAGTTACACCTCGGTTAACAGGGTTTGTTCGTCGACTTGTCGATGATGGGCATTTTTCTGACGAAGAAATGTTTGACGCCTTAGAAACTGCAAAGAAAAATCGTGAAGATATTGTTAACTATTTAGTTGAGAAACTTAATTTTTCTTCTTTAATCCTTGCAGAAACAATTTCTAAAGAGTTTGGGGAACCTCTTTTAGATCTTGCTGCATATGATCAAAGCTTACTACCAAAAAACTTGGTCGATAAAAAACATATTCTTAATTATCGTATTATTCCACTCTTTCAAAGAGCAAGTAGTATTATTCTTGCTGTAAGTAACCCTACTAACTTAGAAGCAATTGATACAATTCGCTTAAATAGTAAGTTACAACCTGAAATTGTTATTGTTGAACACAACAAATTAATCGAAATTATTCAGCAAAACTTTAATGAAGAGTCACACTTTGAATTTGATGATGATGACCTTGATATTAGTTTTGATGAAGAAACTGAAAATGATGGAACATCTCAAGACGATCTTGATCAAGACCCTGAAAATGAAGCACCTATTGTTAAATATATTAACAAATTATTAGTAGATGCTATTCGTATGGGCGCATCAGATTTACACTTCGAACCCTATGAAAAAAGCTACCGTGTTCGATACCGTGTAGATGGCATTTTAAGACAAATTGCAACGCCACCATTACAACTGGCAAATCGTCTCTCATCACGGTTAAAAGTAATGTCCCAAATGGATATTTCTGAGAAGCGTGTTCCACAAGATGGACGTATTAAGCTTAAACTTTCCAAAAATAAAGCAATTGATTTCCGTGTGAACTCATTACCAACTTTATTTGGTGAAAAAATTGTACTGCGTATCTTAGATCCATCTAGTGCAATGCTTGGTATTGATGCACTTGGTTACGAGCCAGAACAAAAAGCTTTATTTTTAGATGCACTACACCAACCACAAGGTATGGTGCTCATTACAGGCCCTACAGGTTCAGGTAAAACCGTTTCTCTTTACACTGGCTTAAATATCTTAAATACTGAAGACGCTAATATTTCTACTGCCGAAGACCCTGTGGAAATTAACTTAGAGGGAATTAACCAAGTCAATGTAAACAATAAGGTAGGATTAAGTTTTGCTGCTGCACTACGCTCTTTTCTCCGCCAAGATCCAGACATTATTATGGTTGGTGAGGTACGTGATTTAGAAACAGCAGAAATTGCAATTAAAGCTGCTCAGACTGGCCATATGGTATTGTCTACACTACATACAAACAGTGCACCTGAAACCTTAACCCGTTTAAGAAATATGGGCGTACCATCTTTTAACATTGCAACATCAGTGAACTTAGTCATTGCACAGCGACTTGTTCGACGCTTATGCCCATCTTGTAAAGCACCTATTGATATTCCCAAAAATAGTTTATTGGAAATGGGGCTAACAGAGCAAGATTTACAAGAAGAGTTTACCATTTACCAACCTGTTGGTTGTTCTGAATGCCGAGATGGTTATAAAGGGCGATTAGGGATATATGAAGTCATGAAAATTACACCTGAAATTTCAAGATTGATTATGGAAGATGCAAATGCTCTTCAAATTGCAGATGTTTCTGCAAGACTAGGTTTTAATAACCTACGTCGCTCAGGCATTAAAAAAGTTATATCAGGCTTAACATCACTACAAGAAGTACACCGCGTTACAAGCAATTCATAATTTTTATTGGGGCAAACTGTGGCTAAAAAAACAGATCAGGTCTTAACTTTTTCTTATACTGGGGTAGACCGTAAAGGAATAAAAGTTAAAGGAGATATTCCTTCGCGTAATATGGCACTCGCAAAAGTGACTTTACGTAAGCAAGGTATTCAAATTGCATCAATTCGACAAAAAAGAAAAGATATTTTAGAAGGTGTCTTTAAAAAGAAAGTCTCTACACAAGATATTACTATCTTTACTCGTCAGCTCGCTACAATGATGAAAGCCGGTGTACCTTTGGTGCAAAGCTTTGAAATTGTTGCAGAAGGCTTAGATAACCCAAGTATGAGAGATGTGGTTTTAGGGATAAAATCTGAAGTCGAAGGTGGTAACACGTTTGCACATGCACTGAGTAAATATCCTCAATACTTTGATAACCTTTTCTGCTCATTGGTCGAATCGGGCGAACAATCAGGTACATTAGAGACCATGCTTGACCGCGTTGCGATCTATAAAGAAAAAAGTGAGCTACTCAAGCAAAAGATCAAAAAAGCAATGAAATATCCTATTACAGTGATTATTGTTGCAATTATTGTCACTATTATTCTACTTATTAAAGTTGTACCGACATTCCAAGATATGTTTGCCTCTTTCGGTGCAGAGCTTCCTGCTTTCACTCAAATGGTTGTGAATATGTCAAAGTGGATGCAGGCTTATTGGTATATTCTTATTGCTGTTATTGTTGGTGGAACAATTGCGATTTCTCAAAGCTATAAACGTAGTCTAAAGCTCAGAAACTTCTTAGATCGCTTGATGTTAAAGCTGCCAATCTTTGGTAATTTAGTTTATAAATCTATCATTGCACGTTATAGCCGTACATTGTCTACGACATTCGCAGCAGGTGTGCCGCTCATTGAAGCACTTGAGTCAACTGCACGTGCAACCAACAATAGCGTCTATGAGTCTGCCGTAATGCGTATTCGTGAAGATGTTGCTTCAGGACAACAACTCCAATTTGCCATGCGTAATTCTGATAAGTTTCCCAATATGGCTATCCAAATGGTTTCTATTGGTGAAGAGTCTGGTGCACTAGATACCATGCTAGATAAAGTCGCAACGTATTATGAAAATGAAGTAGACAATGCAGTTGATGGCTTAACCGCAATGATGGAACCTTTAATTATGGCAATTCTAGGTGTTCTTGTCGGCGGCTTAGTCGTTGCAATGTACTTACCAATTTTCAAAATGGGTTCAGTCGTCTAATGAATGACGTTATTTCTATATTTTCACAAAATCCAACACTACTCTATGTGGTTGTTGGATTACTCAGTTTATGTGTCGGCAGTTTTTTGAATGTCGTTATTTTACGTACACCTAAAATGATGGAACAAGAATGGAAGCAGGAATGCCAATCTTTACTCCATCCTGATCAACCTATTATTGACCATCAAAAGCTTACGCTAAATCACCCTGCATCTACTTGCCCAAGCTGTAAACAGCCAATCCGTTGGTTTCAAAATATTCCAATTGTAAGTTGGCTATTCCTTAAAGGAAAATGTGCCTCATGCCAGCATCCTATTAGTATTCGTTATCCATTTATTGAGTTACTTAGCGCTGTTTGCTCAATCGTAGTCGTTTTCACTTTTGGCGCATCATTGCAGATGATATTTGGATTAATATTCACTTGGATATTAATTACATTAACATTTATCGATTTTGATACCCAACTGCTCCCCGATCGCTTTACTTTCACGCTATTAGGTATTGGTCTTGCTGTGAATAGCTATAGCCTTTATACATCACCTACGCTTTCAATTTGGGGAACACTTATTGGTTTCCTCTGCCTATGGGTTGTTTATATCTTATTCAAACTCATTACAGGTAAAGAAGGTATGGGGTATGGTGACTTTAAATTACTTGCAGCCCTTGGTGCATGGATGGGGCCAATCATGCTACCGCTTATTATTTTACTGTCCTCTTTGGTGGGTGCAATTATAGGTATTATTCTTCTAAAAATAAAAAAGCAGAACCAACCCTTTGCTTTTGGACCTTATATTGCCATTGCAGGATGGATTGCATTTCTATGGGGAACAGCAATCATGAAAATCTACTTAGGACAATAAAATGCCTCTAACGATTGGACTGACAGGTGGCATCGGCAGTGGAAAAAGTACTGCAAGCCAATGGTTTGAACAGCAAAGAATTGCTGTTGTAGATGCAGATATTGTGGCTAGAGAGGTTGTCCAACAAGGACAACCTGCGCTACAAGAAATTGAACAGGCATTTGGTGCATGGGTCTTAGAAAAAGATGGTACTTTAAACCGCAAAGCTCTGAGAAATCATATCTTTCAAAATAAAGAAGCACGCCAAGTATTAGAAAATATTACTCACCCTAAAATTAGGGAATCAATTATTCATCAACTTCAAATGATACAATCACCGTATGGTATTTTAGTTTCTCCACTACTCTTTGAAGCACAGCAAGATCAACTTACACAACGCACATTACTTATTGATTGTAGTGAAGCCACTCAGATCTCACGCGCAAGCCAAAGAGACCAACAATCAATTGAACAAATTAAAATGATCATTGCAACACAAATGCCCCGCACAGAAAAACAAAAGCGTGCTACCGACATTGTGCTGAATGATACTTCACAAGAATTATTATTCAGTCAACTTCGTGCATTACACCTAAAATATTTAGCTTTATCTGAAGTGACCGAATAACATCAGCTTATTATTGATTACGCTGTCGTGTCGCTTCATATAAAGCCATGCCTGTTGCAACGCTTACATTTAAGCTTTGTAACTGCCCATACATTGGAATATATGTTGTAATATCACACTGGCTTTGCGTAATTGGACGCAAGCCCGTGTCTTCAGCACCCATCACAATCACAACTGAACCTGTCAAATCACAGCTTGGCAATGGTTTAGCCTGTTCATCAAGCATTGTTCCAACAACTTGATAATAAAACTTATCTTTCACATGTGCCAAAGTACGTGCCAAATTTGTGACCTGAATAAACTGAATTTTTTCTGCACCACCCGCAGCAACTTTACGTGCAGTTGGCGTTAAACTTGCCGATCTATCACGTGGAACAATCACTGCTTCTACACCCATTGCTGCTGCTGTACGAATACAAGCACCAAGATTATGCGGGTCAGTCACTTGATCTAATGCCAACAGTAAACACTCAGGTTTTTGTGTTAATAAGTCATCTAAATCTTTTTCATTTAACACAGGGTGTGGTCTGACAGCAGCAACAACTCCCTGATGATAAGGTAAGTCCGCAAGCTTTTCTAATGTATCACGACTTGCTTTTTGAATACTGACACCAAATGGTTCGGCTAACTCAACAATACGCTTTAAACGTTGATCATCACGACCTTTTAACGTAAACAATGTAAGAACTCGCTCTGGCTCTAACTCCAGTAACGACTCCACAGAATGTACACCATAATAATATTCTGGTTTAGCCATGAATGAACAACCTTAAAAACACTAGAAAAAAATAAAATCCTGCTTAGTCAAACCAAAACAGGATTCATCATACAATTAATATTATTTTAGCTGATATTGATCGGATTTACCTAACCTTCTAAGTGGCAAACATAATCAAGAACTTCTTTCGCTTGTATTCTAAAAACACTTTCGCCTGAAACATAAAAGGACTGACCTGCACGGAAAAGCTCAGACTCTTCACTATCACCCATCCAAACAAGGCATTCACCTGAAATTATTTCCATTCTTTCAGGAACATGTGCTTCAAAAGTTAAAATCTGCTCGCTAGGTAAAATAACACCTAATGTCTTTTTTGTGCCACTTTCAAACTGAACAGTATGACTGACGCATTTACCATCAAAATAAACATTAGATTTTTTTACAACAGAAACATGATCAAACTGCGTCGACATGCATATTCTCCACTTTATTTTACTGAATCAGCAAGAAATGTATTCATTTTATATGACCCAATTTATTACAATTGGTTTTCTATAAAATGTTATCATTTCACGCGAGATAACTTTTATATTATTTGTATCTAAAAAGAAAAATTGAAATACCCTAACTCACTATTTCAAGCAGCGATTATCTTTCTTTAAAATAACCTTGGCAGATTCAAGTTTTTATGTATCATCTTTCTTAAAGATGAAATTATGATGACATAAAATCATCGCATGAATATTACGACAATACTTCGCACAATCTGGATGCGTCTATGCTCACTCATTTAACACTTATAAACTTTGCCCTTGCAGATCACCTTGCTCTAGATATTCCGCCTGGCTTTAATGTTTTAACAGGTGAAACAGGTGCAGGTAAATCTCTTTTATTAGATGCATTATCTGCTTGTTTAGGTGAACGCACAGACAGTAACCTTGTCAGGTTTGGTACAGACAAAGCAGATGTAACAGCAACATTTAGTTATGAAGAAAATTCTCCTGAAGCAATGTGGATCACTCAGCGAGAACTGAATGATAACTCTGGTGAAATTCATTTACGGCGCGTTATTTTTGCAACTGGTCGTAGTAAAGCATGGATTAATGGTAGACCAACAAGCCTGACAGAACTTAAAGAGCTTGGGCGTATAATTGTGCAGCTGTATAGCCAACATAGCCAGCAACAGCTTTTAGAACCACCTTATCCAAGACAATGGCTCGATAGATACAGTGACTTTCACTTACAAGCCAATACAGTTCGCCAAGCATATCAAACATGGCAAAAAAATATTCGTCTGCATACAGAAGCACTCAATGCTCAGGCGAGCAAACTACAGCGTATTCAAACCTTAGAGCTTCAACTTGAAGAAATCGAAGAGGTTGCCCAATATAATTATCTAGAAATTGAGCAAGAGTTTGATCGACTCAGTCACCATGAAAGTATTATGCAGGACTGTAGCCAGAGTCTAAATATTTTAGATGAAGATGAGCAAAACATTACGCAAGAGCTGGCAAACATATTAAGAAAACTCGAAAGCCATGCTAGCCGTAGCGAACAACTCAATGAAATTTACAGTGCTTTACTCAATGCACAAAGTGAAATTAATGATGCGACTTTAAGTTTACGTCAATTTATTGACCGCCAAAGTTTTGACCCTGAAAGAATGGAACAGCTTAACCATGAGCTGGCTATTTTTCATCGACTTGCACGCAAATACCGTTTGCAACCTGAAGAAATCGCATCCCAAGGTGAATCTTGGCAAAATGAATTGCTACAATTACAGCAACTAGAAGACCCTGAGTCACTCTCTGCACAAGTTGATCAGAGCTATATGGCTTTTGTCGATGCCGCTGAAACTTTAGATCGCATGCGTCAAGAAGCTGCAATGCCTCTAGCAAAACAACTGACAGAACAGGTAAAAACACTCGCGCTACCTGAAGCATATTTTGAGTTTAAATTTGAAAGATTATCTGAAGCAACTGCTGAAGGTTTGAGTTCAATTCAGCTACTCTTTACAGCAAATAAAGGCATTCCACCTCAACCGCTCGCAAAAGTTGCATCTGGGGGTGAGCTTTCTCGTATTGCACTCGTTATGCAAGTCATGAATGCAGAAAAAACAGAAGCTGAAATGATTGTATTCGATGAAATTGATGTGGGTATTAGTGGCGGAACTGCTGAAATTGTCGGTCGATTACTTTCGGGACTTGCAAAACATGTCCAAGTCCTTTGTATTACACATCAAGCACAAGTTGCAGCACAGTCAGATCACCACTTACTTGTACAGAAACAACAAACTGACCCTGCAAGTAGTTGTATCTTTGCACTTTCAGAAGAAAAACGTATTTATGAATTGGCAAGAATGACAGGCGGCATTGAAATTAATAGCACAACTTTAGAACATGCTAAACAGCTTCGAGAGTTAAAATTTCATGCAAAATAACCATTACAGACTTGGCGAATAGTCCATAGTCTTGTATGTTAAAAAGTCGCCTTCATTAAATTCAATTTAAGAAATTGTGGGAGATCGCCTTCGGTGACCAAAAAGTATCTAACCCATCGCTGTTTAATTTCACCTCCTGAAACAACAGATTTGTTTTTTAACAATACGCTCATTTATATTGTTCGTCATGATGATGAAGGTGCTCAAGGCATCATTCTAAATAGACCTACAAACATTGAAGTAAAAGAGCTCTTAAATGATTTAGAAATTGATGCCGACCATGTTCATCCACATGCAGTTTTACAAGGTGGTCCTTTACGTCCCGAAGCGGGCTTCGTATTGCATACTGGTCAACCAACATGGCATTCATCCATAGCAATTAGCGAAAATGTGTGTATTACTACAAGTAAAGATATTTTAGATGCCATTGCTCATAATGAAGGTGTTGGTCGTTATCAAATTGCCTTAGGTTATGCCAGTTGGGAAAAAAACCAACTTGAAGAAGAAATGGCAAATGGTGATTGGTTATTGTGTGATGCTGATATGGATCTTATTTTTAATCTGCCCTACCATGACCGATGGGATGCAGCATACAAAAAAATTGGGGTTGACCCAAGCCGCTTAGCTACGGAGATTGGGCATGCCTGAACAACATAAAATGATTATGTCTTTTGATTTTGGTACACAAAAAATGGGCATGGCTGTTGGACAACAATCCATTTCCTCTGCAAATCCATTACCACTTTTCCCCATGAAAGATGGTATTCCTCAGTGGGATCAACTTCTAAAATTGGTCAAAACATGGCAACCTGACCTATTTTTGGTGGGTTTACCCTTAAATATGGATGACTCAGAATCTGAGCTTTCACTACGAGCACGTAAATTTGCACGGCGTTTGCGCCATCAAACCAATATTGAAACACTTATGGTAGATGAGCGCCTAACGACACGAGAAGCACGTGATGACCTTGACAACTATCACAAACAAGGTCGTGGTAAAGGAGTCGCAGCAGATAGTCTTGCAGCAGCACTATTCATTGAGAGCTGGTATCACACACCTAGCGCAGTACGTCCATAAAAAATGCTCGGTATTCCGAGCATTTTTTATTGCTAGTTCAGGTTAATTTTTAATTCTTTCCAAGAACTCGTACTGTTGCTGTACGGCCTGCCATAAATGCCATTTCATTTATAGGATCTTCATCTAATACAATCTTTACAGGTACACGCTGTGCAAGACGTACCCATGTAAATGTCGGATTTACATTAGCAAGTAATGAAGAACTAGCTGTACGTTCACGATCATCAATACCCGATGCAATACCTTGTACATGCCCTTTTATTTTATGATCATCACCCATGAGTTCAATGGTTGCTTTATCCCCAATATGAATACGGTTTAACTTCGTTTCTTCAAAGTAACCAACCACATAAAGTTGTTTACGATCAACCATTGCAGCAACAGCTTGCCCTGTCTTTACATAATCACCAACACGCATACCAAAGTTTGTCAATGTACCATCAGCAGGTGCAACAACTTCAGAACGCTGTAGATTTAACTGTGCAAGATTCACATTACTTTGAGCAACTTCAATTAAAGCATGTTGCTGTTTAATATTGGCTTGTGCTTGTTCAATACTCGCTTCTAACTGTGTATGTTCTGCATGTGCCTGATCTCGTGTTGCAATGACTTGGTCTTGATCTTTCTTCGAAATCGCGCCTTCCATCAGATTTGCATAACGTGTTGCATTACGGTCGGCCAGTCGTGTATCAACCGCAGACTTAATTAAATTTGCCTTCGCTTGTGCTAATGTTGCCTCACCTTGTGCAAGCCCTGCTTTCGCTTTTGCAAGGTCAGATTTGGCTTGTTCAAGGTCTAGAAGTTGCCTTGCTGTATCAATTTTAAAAAGCACCTGCCCTTTCTTAATTGTCTGGTTATCTTGTACTAAAACCTCAGTAACCAACCCTGAAACATCAGATGACACTTGCATCACATCCCCTCGAACACGACCATCACGTGTCCATGGCTCTGCATTGTAATAATCCCATAGGTGAAGTACGGTAAATACTGCAATTACAAGCATTACAACAATCACTACAGGTCTGACCGCCTTACGCGCATCAAAAGAACTCATTTTCTTAACCCTAATTTATGAACTAAACAATAAACCAAACAAATGCTTGATGGATACCCAGTAAACACAGCAAGTACAGACACAAGTTAAACAATCCTGAAAAAGCAACCCATCCATCTCGTATAAGCTTGTCTGTAATCTTTCCAACACATAAAAATAAGATGTAAGCTAAAATTGCTTGCACTAAGAAGCTCGGCACAAAAACGCCATAAATATCAAAATCGCTCATGCCATTACTTCTCCTACATGAATTTGATGAGATGCATCTGCATGTAAAATACTATTTCTAATATTATTTAGACTACTTTTCACTCTTTGCCTAACAATCACGTCATCATTTTCATTAGCCAATTGCTCAATCTGAGAAAGTAACTCCATCAATTTAGTCTGAGTTTGGTGACGAATCGTTAGCGTTTCCTCTAGTTCTCTAAAGGTTTCATCAAGTGTTTGTTGTAAATTTCCAATCGCATGATGTAAAGATGTAGAAAGCTTATGAGAGCTTGCTAACTCTTCTAGACGTGCAAAATCGACAACAGCACTGGTTTCAATCAATGCCCAATTCATTGCAACTTTTAGATTTTCAGATTGCACAAGCTTTGTATTAAGAACACCAATACGATCCATCATGCTACGTAAATGGATACGAAACTTTGTACCATACGGTATATAAAGTGCTTCTCGCATTGCCTTATAATGCTTGGCAAGAATACGACTTGCTGTTTTTTCAGGTGACATTGCACGTATAAAATAAATTGAAATAAGTGCACAAAGTACGCCTAGCATCATACCGAAGGATGCTTCTAAGAACGCGATTGCATCCATAGCGTAACGATTCTGTAAATTCATTGACATTACACTCATCACCCCAAGAACAAGACCAAGTGCCATAAGGCTTGGTGTAGCAATAAGCAATGCAAAAAAGATAAGTGTAGGTGCAAGTACAACAGCAAGTTCCCAAAACTCTGTAATATTTGGAAAAATGCCAAAAGCATAAATAAATACAATTACAGATGAAACAACACTTCCCCATAAGAATATTTTTAATGCAGGCACAGGGTTATCAATTGCCGTTAAAATACAAGCACATACTGCTGACATTTGTGCCAACATATAGCCTGCCTTCCAACCACTGAGTATCCATATTGCAATGCCTAAAAATGTACTCAGGGTTGCTGCTAGACCACCACGAACTGCAACACCTTGGTCACGATGTAAACTTGGATACTTTGTTGTGAGCGGTACAATATTTTCAGGAAATTTCTTTTCACCACGCTGAATATTTTCCCAAATAAATTTAACGATTCGAACATTTTGAATGTAATGGCGCACATCCATCTTAAAACTATATAAAACTGTTTTTTGCTCAGGCGTCAATTGCTGCATTAAGCATTCAAACTTTTCATCAAATTCGGCAGGCAGTGCCAATATATTTGTTTCATTACATTGCTCATGACTTTTTAAAAAGTTAATCACAAGCAGACTGATTTCATTCAATGTTTGTGTAAACTGTTCATTGTGCAAATCGAGTTGTTTTAAACGCTCAGACATTGCCACCAAATTTGCTACAGCCATAGAAAGCTGATGCAACATTTCTTGTAAAGGTTTGGTCATCCCTTTTAATTTTGATTTCTCATACCATAGATGCACTGCTAAGACATGAATTTCGCTCATATCTCGTGTTACAGAAGCCAATGCCTGCGTATAGTTATTTTTCTCAATTTCATTCTTTAGAATTTGGGAGAATAATTCTTCAATGCTCGCCAAGTTTTTATTTACACGCTGTTGAATAACAGGACCAATATGCATTGGAAAAACAACCGCAGATACGACTGCTGTGCAAATAACTGCAATTGCAATTTCTAAAAATCTAGCCAATGCAATATCAAAAATACTATGTATATCAATATTATTAATTGAGTTAAATACAATCATTGCAACGGTATAACCTGAGAGCATTAACATATAACTTCGAGGCGTACGGTCAAGCAACGAGATATAAAGACAAAAGCCCACCCACCCCGCAACGACAAATGCAAACAACCAAGGCGTATTAATAAGATTAGGCATTAAAATAATTGCAATAATCGCACCAATGGCTGTACCCGCAAGACGATAGAGCGCTTTAGATGAAACCATTCCCGAAAAAGGATTAGACACAATAATTACTGTACCAATAGACCACATCGGATTGAGTAAATCTAAAGAAAATGAAATATATAATGCCAACATGGCTGCAATATAGGTCTTAATTGCAAAAATTAAATCTAATCTACTTGGTCGAAATGCCAAGAGCTGTTTAATAAGTTGCATGCCTAACCTCTATAACGCTCATTTGGATAGAATCTCGATAAATATGCCAAAATAATCTTCTGCACCTAGAAGTTATAAAACTCTAAGCCTTAACCATGATTTTTAAATATGTATGTAAATTTGATAGGACAGCATGTAATATTCACAAGAAATTTGAATTTCAACACTGTCTTGATTCGATATTTATATCGCCAATTTTTTCAAAAAAAATTGCAATAGTCAATCAAAATATCTTAATATGATAATTTAATGAATTTAAAATTTGGAGGAAAATGTTTTTTGTGCTAAAACGCTTTCTTCAAGGTTGCACCATCAATTTTTTTATTTTTTAGGAATAGCACGTCTTATGGCTATTACAAGTTTTGGGAAAATTTTAACTGTACTGGATCTCTTTTCAGTATCTCGTCATGTCATTAATGTCGATATCATTAGTGACGAACTTGGGCTTTCTCGTCCAACAAGCTATCGCTATTTAAAAGAACTCGTTTCAGCAGATTTATTACAGCGTCTTAGTGGTACATCAGGTGATTACACTCTCGGCCCTAAAATTGCTGTTCTTGACTATGTTTCTCGTACTACTGATCCATTGGTACAAATTAGTATTCCTTTTATGAAGGAAATTGCTGAACGTACCGAATTAAATTGTTTGTTAACCTTTTTAAACCATGACTACTGTATCGACCTACACGGCGAGTCATTTAAAGGAAATATGGTTCTGTCTTATGGGCGTGGTAGTCCACGACCTGCATATGTTGGTTCATCGCCTAAAATTATTATTTCGCATTTAAACAAACAAGGTTTGCAATCATTTTATGAAAGACATACAAAAGAACTTTCAAATGTTGGTTTTGCAGATGATGAAGCAGGCTTTATACAACGTCTAAAGAAAATTAAAAAACAGGGATATTATTTTTCTCAAGGTGAAATTCACCCTGCATATTCAGGTCTTGCCGTTCCTGTTCGCTACTCAGCAAAACTCGCACCTGTTGCACTTACCATTGTCGGTTCAAAAAATCGCTTTGAGTTTGTAAATACACAGAAGCTCATTGCCATGCTTCAAGAAAATGCAGCAGAAATTGAAAAGAAGTACCAATCTCTCATTGCACAAGTTGAATCTGAACATCAAGCTCATATTCTAGAGAAAATTTAATTTCCGCATCAACAAAGGTAAATCATAGAATTTGCCTTTGTTTACTTATATTTAAAATAGTATTGGTACAATTTTTGCTTTTAAAATAATAAATATATTTGAATGAGTCACCCTCTTATGAGTAGCCAAATTCATCAAAACACTCAAGAAGAAAACCAAATGAGCCATTCATCTTCAGGTAAATATTGTGCTACACCTGCGACATGTCAAAACCCTATTCTGACCAATGCTGCTGTCACTACACCACACTATTTGGCAACCCAAGCTGCTATCGAAATTCTCCAAAAAGGAGGTAATGCAATTGATGCAGCAATTGCTGCATCAGCAACGCTTGCCGTAGTTTATCCACATATGAACTCCATTGGTGGGGATAACTTTTGGCTTGTTTATAATGCTAAAAATAAAACAGTCAATGCCATTAACGCCAGTGGTCGTTCAGGTGAAAAAGCGACTATCGACTTTTACAAGGTTAGAGGCTGCGATAAAATTCCTAGCCGAGGTTATTTGGCTGCAAATACCGTTCCCGGCGTCGTATCAGGTTGGGATTTAGCACACACATATGCAAAAAAGCATTTTTTTAATACGGGTTTAGAATGGAAAAATTTATTCGACAAACCTATCATGTATGCAAAAAAGGGCTGTGCTGTTACCCCTTCTTTTGCAAAATGGTTAGAAATAAATACTGATTCAACCGATCAAACGTCTCGTTACTTACAACGATTTTCTTCATTTAAAAATAACTATCTCAAAGAAAATGGGGAACTTTACAGAATTGGCGATGTATTTAAACAGCCTGATCTTGCACAAACACTTAGTACAATTGCTGCTGAAGGTGCAGCAGCATTTTATACAGGAAGTATTGCAGAAAAAATTATTGCTGACCTATCTAAAAATGATGGTGTACTCACCCTCAATGACTTCAAAAATCATCAAGCCAATTGGGTTGATCCAATTTCTACTACCTACCGAGACTATACTGCTTACAACTTACCGCCAAATACCCAAGGCATAACTTCTTTAGAAGTTTTGAACATCCTTAATCAGTTTAATTTAGAAAATATCGCTGAAGGTTCAGCCGACTATTATCATCTAATAGTTGAAGCCACTAAAGAAGCATTTATTGATAGAGATAAATACCTCACAGACCCTGAATTTGCTCATATTCCTATAGATGAACTCCTTTCTAAAAGCCATGCAAAGGCACAAGCTGAACGCATTCAAATGGATTTAGCAGCAAAAAATCAAGCTGCTCTAGACCCTAAAGGGGATACCGTTTGGCTAGGCATTGTCGATGAAGATGGAAACAGCGTTTCTCTTATTCAAAGTATTTATCATGACTTTGGCGCTGCTATTGTGCCCGAAGGAACAGGGGTTTTACTACAAAATAGAGGAAGTTTCTTTTCACTGGACGAAACGCATATCAACTGTTTAAAACCCCAAAAACGTACTTTCCATACATTAAATGCTGCAATGCTATTAGATAACGAACAACGCCCGACTCTCATCTATGGCACAATGGGTGGCGAGGGGCAACCGCAAACACAAGCTGCAATTGTCACACGTGTCATCGACTATAAAATGACAGTACAAGAAGCTGTGGCAGCGCCTCGGTGGCTCTATGGACGCACATGGGGTATGGCATCTAACAATCTAAAATTAGAAAATCGTATTAATGCCGATATCATTCAAAGATTAGAAAAACGCGGACATCCCATCGAAGTATTAGAAAGCTATTCCGACCTTATGGGGCATGCAGGTGCAATTTCTGTAAACTATCAGCTCGGTACAATAAATGCTGCAACAGACCCAAGAAGTGACGGACTTGCCAGTGGATATTAGTTTTTTACCATTTGAATAATCTGATTAGCCACATCTTTACCATGCAGGTATGCACCATGAACCGTACCTGCATACTGAATGTTGCAATGCTCACCACTTAAAAAGATACGCTCATCAATATTTCTATTCAGTCTCTGTACCAATTCTTCCGTATGATGAAGCGCAGGAAAACTAAATGAGCCATAGCTATATATATCTGCTCCCCAACGCGTAATCACGCTTTGTTTTGGTATTGCTGGCAGAGATGTTGTATAGACTCTTAAATGCTGAGAAATAAAGCTCCAGACTTCTAAATCATTTGACCGATCTATGAAGATAGATTGCTGACCGCCAAACAGCATTAAATAGGTGGGTGTTTTATAAATCTCAGATAAATCTAGGATATTGAAACAATAATCATCATGCCAAAAGAAGTAACTATTCGTTGAAGTAGTATTCTTTGCTATAAAATCTAAAGGTTCATCAAGTTGAAAAAATACTTTATTAAATGATCCATACCCCATGTGATCTATAGCATGCTGATGAGCACTAGGAAGTTCAGGTGTAAATGTAATCTTTTTTGCTTTTAAAACACCAAGTGGAACAGTCACAACAACTTTAGATGCTAAGAATTGCTGTCCTTCAGCATCAATAACAACAATATGACCTTTTGTTTGAATGATTTCTTTTACATTCACATTAAGTTGAATCTCTAAATTTTTCGCTATGCTATACACCACTTGCTCATAACCACTAGGAAAAACAACTTTATCGCCAGAGAAATACCCCTCATAATGCTGATAGTTCGCTGCTAAAGTCGATAAATCCGTTGCAAAAGGATCATTAGCGACTCGTTCAAAGAAACTTTGTAGCTTCATTTTGAGCGCATGGTTTTTAATTTCTAATGTATTAATAGTTGAAGAAACAACGTCTAAAGCACTACAACCTTGATGACTTGCGAGTGCTTTTTCTATTTCTAAAATATATGATAGAAACTGATCTTTTTCTTGTATTGAAAATGGCTGTCCACCATCATGTAAAAAAGTGGATACATCATAGTTAAATATTTCTGTTTCTATACCTTCTTTTTTTACAATATCCCAGATTGGGTTTCCCTCAATCCCATGAATCCATGAAGCGCCCAAATCAAATACACGATCTGCGATCATTTTTGAGTGAACACGACCACCTATCCGTTCTCTGGCTTCTAAGATAACAACATGTTGATGATGTGCTTGTAACTGACGCGCACAGGAAAGACCTGCAACACCTGCACCAATGATGATAATAGGTAAAATTCCATTTTCTTGCTTTAATGTCATATCGCTCTCCTTACTTATCTTCACATCTAATACAGAGTCTCGGAGTAAATATTCCGAAATGTAAGATTCACTCTTGGTTCAAGTATTTTTGTCATTTTAGGTATTGTATGCTGCCAAAATATTTGAGTATCGCCTTTCATAACAATTAATTGACCTGAATATAAATTCATTTCAAGACACTCCTTTGTCAGCATATGCTTAAATCGAAACTTACGTGTTGCACCAAAACTTAAAGAGGCAATAACAGGCTGTTTTCCTAAGAAGTCATCTGCATCACTATGCCACCCCATACTTTGTGTACCATCTAAATATAAATTCGCCAAACATGAGTTAAAGGTTGTGTTTGTCAGTGCTTCAATTTTATTTTTCACTCTAACTAAAAAAGGATCCCAAACTTCTTCTGCATTATGCTTAAAGCCTGAATATATATAGTGTGCTTGATGATCGGCATACCAAGCATATTTTCTTGCAGTCACATAATGCCGACCATGTATTTTGGCTTCATCATGCTGCCAATTTAAATTTTCTAAAAGATAAGCCAAACTTTTTTCTGCCTCTGCCGCAGTACAAATCAGACCAAAATCTTCTACATGCCCATCATAGGGCAAAATATTTTCACATGGCTCAGGATAAAATAAATCTAAGTTCATACATACCCCATTAAAAAAGCCTCTATACAAATAGAGGCTTTATACACTAAGGTTGTTTTAAAAATGGCCATGCTGCCCTTAAGTAAATAACCATTGACCATAATGTAAGAATAACGGCGGTATACAATAAAAGGTAAGCCAGAATATCGAGAGGTTGCCAATTGAGTAGAAATACACTAATTGCAATCATTTGAAATGCTGTTTTATATTTTCCCACTGTCGATACAGCAACATTGGTTCTTGCTCCAAGTTCTGCCATCCACTCTCTTAATGCCGATACTGTAATTTCACGAGAAATAATAACAATAGCTGCAAATGCCATCGCAATTGATGGTCTCCACTGCACTAAAACAACCAATGCAGCCGTTACCATAAGTTTATCGGCAACAGGATCTAAAAAGCGACCAAAAGCTGAGGTCTGATTCAACACACGTGCTAAATAACCATCGAACCAATCTGTTATTGCTGCAAGAATAAATATAGACGTTAACACTGTATGACGAAATAAGATTGTTTCATTTACACCATTTACACCCACCACAGGTGGCCAATAGGCAATCACCAAAAAGACAGGGATTAACACAATCCTTGCAATCGTCAAGATATTTGGAATATTCAGGATCCGCCCTGTGCTCATATACACCCGCCACTTTACTTTAGCTGATTATGCCCAACATACGTCGTGTCAAAGACATTATTATTTTACTGAAACATCTTGTCACTTTATACGAATTGCTGTTTTATGTCGACTAGAAGCTTAATAAAGTTTTTCTGACTGAAAGAAGCAATCGGCTTACCTTTTGTTACTCATGTAAAACTTTATAAATTGTTCTTGCCATTGCTGCACCAATGCCTAACACACCCGTTAATTCTTTTTCTGAAGCACGTAACACACCTTGTATACCCCCAAAATGGGTGAGTAAATCTCGCCTTCTCTTTGGCCCTAACCCGGGTATTACCTCTAATACAGAGCCTGCACGACGTTTATCACGTTTTGCACGATGTTTAGTAATTGCAAAACGATGTGCTTCATCTCGAACTTGTTGAATTAAATGAAGTGCCTTACTGTCTTCTGGCAGTTGTACTTTTTCACCATTAGTGAAATGTAAAGTTTCTAACCCTGGTTTTCTCCCTTCTCCTTTCGACACCCCAACCATAAAAGGGTCTAAATTTAAATTTTGCATGACTTCCATTGCCATGTGTAGCTGCCCTTTACCACCGTCTATGAGTAATAAATCGGGCAATAATGCTTTTTTATAACGGCGAGTTAATGCTTGCTTCATGGCAGCATAATCATCTCCTGCCTGAATATCTTCAATAGAAAATTGACGATAATCTCTTTTTCGCATTCCACCCTGATCAAACACCACACAAGAAGCAATTGTTGCCTCCCCCATCGTATGGCTAATGTCAAAACACTCTATACGGTCAACCTTACGACTTAAGACTTTCTGTAGCTGATGAAAGCGCTCATTTAACTCTAAGTGATGGTTTAACTGACCTTTAATAGCATGCTGCACATTCATTTGTGCAAGCTCCAACCACTCTGCACGTGTTTCTCGTACATTATGCTTAATAGAAACTTTCTTCTTAAATGCTTCATAAAAAGCCTCTTCAAGCTGTAACTGATCAGTTAATTTCTGATTCACAATCAACTCTTGAGGAATTTCATCAGCAACCTGAAAGTAGAAGTTCGCAAGAAAGTCACTAAGCATTTGCCCTAAGTCATTGCCCATCATATCAGGAAAATAGCTCTTTCCACCTAACATCTGCCCATTACGAACATGCATAATCTGAACACAAGTTACACCTGCCATATATGCAATTGCCAAGATGTCCGCTTCACCCTTAAATGTATATACTGCTTGTTGGGCAGCAACTTCTCGAAGTAGACCTAAACGATCTCTATAAAAAACAGCCTGCTCAAATTCTAAATTTTCTGCGGCTTTCTCCATTTTTTGAATCAGCTCATGATTCAATGCTTTTGTATCGCCCTGTAAAAATTGAAGTGAATTTTTTACATCTTGTGCATAGTCTTCAGGTGAAATTAGATCGACACAAGGCGCTGTACATCGTTTAATCTGATACTGTAAACAAGGTCGTTTGCGCTGCGAGAAGTAACTATTTTCACACTGCCTAACATTAAACAATTTTTGTAGCGTAAGTAGCATATCCTTGGCACTTTGCGCACTTGGATAAGGCCCAAAAAACTTACCTGCTTGATGGTTTCCCTTACCTCTCCCACTTGCAATTCTAGGATAAGGACGATCTGCCGAAACATAAATATAGACATATGACTTATCATCTCTCAGCATAATATTATATGGAGGACGATGCTCTTTAATTAAGTTCTGCTCAAGTAACAATGCCTCCGTTTCAGAGCGAACAATCAGTGTTTCTATATCATAAATACGGGCAACCAATGCCTGTGTTTTTGGATGCTCAATTGTTTTTATAAAATAACTCGAAACCCTATTTTTTAAATTCTTTGCTTTACCCACATACAAAAGCTCACCATCTTTTCCAAGCATCTTATATATGCCTGGTAGCTGGGTCATATGCTGTAGAACTTTTTCTATATGTTGGCGTGCATTTGGGTTCACAGTATTCCTTTAAATGTAGTTAACTCAGAAACTATGTTATGTATTGGATGCAATCGCAATAACTTTCAAGTCAAAGATACATCTCAGCATCAAAAAAGCACGCTACAAATAAAGCCAATACTTTACGGTTTAGCGTGCTTTTCAAGCATTGTTATAATTACTTAAAAATATATGGACGAATAAAAATAAGGAAGAAAATTCCTAGCATGAGTATCCATTTTAAGATGTAGTATAACGTTCTATTGGCTGCCTTTAATGCTTTGGCTTTAATACGAATTTGATACACATAACCAAAAGCCTTATTTAAACCACCTGTTTGATCACCTGCTTCATTTGGTGAACTCGCAGCCGTCATTACCTTACGACCAAACCAATGATTAAAACGCTCCATCAACTTCGTTTTTAAGGGACGCTCTACATCACAAAATAAAATAATACGGTTCTGATCTGTCGTGTTTTCTGCATAGTGAATATATGTTTCATCAAAGACTACACTCTCACCATCACGCCAAGAGTACCGTTCACCATCAACATCAATGAAGCAACGGTCATCATTTGGGGTTAGTAATCCCAAGTGATAACGCAATGAGCCTGCGTATGGATCACGATGGCGTACTAAACGGCTATCAGGAGCCAACTCAGTAAACATGGCAGCTTTAATTGATGGGAGTGTTTTCAGTAATGCAGTTGTTTTTGGGCATAATTCAGATGCAGATGGATGACTTGAATCATACCATTTCAAATAAAAACGCTTCCATCCCGTCTTAAAAAATGAATTAAAACCAAGGTCATTATATGTACTTGAGGCTTTGATCCCCCCTTGGTCATAGAGTGCTTTTGCTTCATCACGAATCATTTCCCAATTTTCATCAAGCACTTTAAGGTCTTTAAAATACTGCGTTTCAATATAAGGCTGATTTGGCACTTTTGAAAAACAATACATTAAAAAATTAATGGGCGCGAGCAATGTTGAATGGTCAAAAAATTGACGATAAAACGAATGGCGCACCTTACCGCGATATTGGATATAAAGTGCAGATATCACAAATATTGCGAGGATAATCCACTTAGTCATAAAGAAACCAAATTGTATTAAATGTTTTAAATTAAGATAATTTTCAATCTATTCTCATTATATGCAAATTTAACAAAATTTATGAGATTTTTTTCTAAAAATGCTCTTAATTTATCTTTTTTTTCAAAAAATAGAGCTCTTCGCTTAAAACAAACAAATCAATCACTTACTTTAAGTTATGACTTAAATACAATCACATGAATGGCTTTATATAGTTATCGTAATATTCAGCAAGAATTTGATGTGTATCTGCATAAATATATGCAAAATAGCAATAAGTTAAATATTGGTAAAAAAATAAAGGAGATCAGCGCATGATCCATATTGGCAATGCGATTACCGTTCGTATGCTACAAAACGGTATTGCAGAGTTCCACTTCAATTCACAAGAAAACTTAGTGAACAAATTTGATCATGCCACCTTAGAAGATTTTAAAGCGGCGCTTGACGCAATTGACTCACAAAAAGATATTCAAGGCTTAATCGTTACTTTTGCAAAAGCATATTCTGCACTTGATGCTGAAGTAAAAACATATATGGATTATTGCACTAAAGATGAAATAACCATACATGACGAGCTTCAAGAACTTTTCTCTCTTTTAAATCGGTTAGAGGCATTACAATTACCAACTGTTGCAGTAATTTCAGAAAACCTTATTGGTAGTGGTTTTGATATTGCGCTTGTATGTGACTATAGAGTGATCTCAAATACATCACAATTAGGCTTCTTAACAACAGATTTTGGTGTATTGCCTACTTTTAGTGCAACAACCCGCTTACCACGATTGATTGGCTTAGAAGCTGCTGTTCAGTTCTTCACAGCAAAAGCACCTTTAACTTTAGAATGGGCTCAAGCCTATGGCTTAGTTGATACCATTACACATGAAGAAAAAATTATTCCAGCGGCATTGGATATTATTCAACATGCGATACATGGTGAATTTGATTGGAAAAAAGAAAGAAAAGAAAAGATTGCACCTTTACAATTAAGCCCAATTGAACAATTTATCGCATTCCACACCATAAAAACCAAAACCTTTTCACAGAATGCCTTAATGCATAATCCTGCGTCAAAGCTACTGTTAAATACACTACAGAATTCAGTATTACTTAATGCAAATGAAGCTTTCGCGTTAGAAATTGATTACTTTGCTCAGGCGATTAAACGACCACAAATACATGCCGTTATAGGTTCACTACAAACAACTGATTTTTACAATACACAAGTTTTGCAATATGCAGATAAAGCCACTCCAATTACGCATACAGCATTACTAGGTACCAATACTGCTGCAAGTCAAATTACTACAGAAATAGCCACTCGCAATAAATCCGTCTTATTAAAAGTTTCCACTGCGGAAGAAGGCAATCAGGCTGTAGAATCAGTTCGAGATCGTCTGTATAAAAAACTCGAAAAGCATGAAATTTCAATTCAAGAGTTAGGTAATGCACTCTGCCAAGTCCATCCAACATATAGCTATGAAAGTATTGCAAAAGTAGACTTTGTAATAGAAAGTCTAAATCAGCATCCGAAATCTAAAGTTCAAGCAATCAAAGAGGTTGAAAGCCAAATTGTAACGAAAGATACAATTATTGCTTCAAACACATCTACAATATCAATTACACGTCTTGCGAAAACATTACAACGTCCTACACAGTTTATTGGCATGCACTTTTTAGATGCGATTTCCAATCATCAATGTGTTGAAGTCGTATATGGTGAGGAAACATCTCAAGAAACTATTGCAACAAGTATGACGTTTGCAAAAGCATTAGGAAAAACACCTGTTTTAATAAAAGATGGTGCTGGTTTCTTTATTTACCGTACTTTATTTCCTTACTTAAATGCCTTTGAAAACCTTGTTGAACAAGGAGTCGACTTCCAAAAAATTGACCATATTATGGAAGCCTTTGGATGGCATATTGGTCCCGCAGCAATGATTGATCAACTTGGTACACATCAATTTATGCATATGGCAGAGCTACTTTCTGAAAGCTACCCTGAACGTATGCAAAATGACTTCCACGGCGTAACATCATTATTGCATCGTGCTGAACGGTTTGGTTATCAGAGCTGTCTTGGTTTTTATCAATATAAAAATCAGACAAACAAGCTTATCGACACAGCGGTATATGAAATTATTGACCCTCTTATTCCTGATGAACGAGAAACAGTAAGTCACCACGAAATTATCGATCGTATGATGCTTGCTTTATGTAATGAAACCATCAGATGTTTGGAAGATAAAACGATTTCCACTGCTTATGAAGCAGATCTAGCCATGAGTTATATTGGTTTTCCAAACTCTAAAGGTGGGCCATGTCGTTATATAGAACAAATGGGTATTAAAGAATATATTGCTTTATGCAATACCTATACTCACTTAGGAAAGATATACGAAGCACCTCAAATGTTGCATGACCTAGCAAAGAAAAACCAAAATCTATTTCGTACAGGAGAACAATAATGGCGCAGTTAAAGCCTCGTGATGTTGTTATTGTTGATGCTGCCCGTACTGCCATGGCAAAAACAGAACATGGTATGTTTCGTCATATTCAAGCAAGCGAGTTATCAGCAGTACTAATTCAACGACTATTAGAAAGAAATCAGTTTAATCTAGAAGACATTGAAGATGTAATTTGGGGTTGTGTTCACGCTCAAGGCGAAGAAAATATTGCCCGAAAGATTGCGTTGCTTGCTCAGTTACCCAAAACAACTGCAGGACAGACTGTAAATCGTTTAGATGGCTCTTCAATGCAGGCACTCCATAGTGCTGTTGCACAGATAGCAACACAGCAAGGAGATATCTTTATTGTTGGTGGTGTCGAACATACACAAACTAAACCAGCCAATACGAATCAGCATTTACAACATACAAAATATTATGCACAAGCCTCTCATAATTTTGGATTAACTGCTGAAATATTTGCTCGTATGAACGGGATTACACGTGAACAGCAAGATATTTTTGCACTGCAATCACACCAACGTGCATGGCAAGCTACCCAAAATGGAGCTTTTGCAAAAGAAGTGGTCACTATTGCAGGGCATAACCATGATGGTTTTAAAACACCCTGTAAAGTAGATGAAGTCATTCAACCACACTTAGCACTTTCAGACTTACAAGCATTACAACCTATATTTGATACTGAACAAGGCATCATTACAAATGCAACATCAGCACAAACATCTAGCGGTGCTTCGGCATTATTAGTGATGTCTGCAGAACATGCAAAGACTTTAAATTTAAAACCGAGAGCTGTAATTCGAGCGACTGCTGTAGCAGGTTGTGATGATGCCCTGATGGGATACGGCGCAGTTCCCGCAACTCAGAAAGCCCTTAAACGTGCAGGTCTTTCAATGAAAAATATTCAGACCATTGAACTACATGAAACATTTGCAGCACAGACTTTGGCTGTACTCAAAAATTTAGACCTGTTTGAACAACAAGATAAAGTGAATGTTCATGGCGGTGCAATTGCACTTGGTCATCCAGTTGGTTGCTCAGGTACACGACTTATTACTTCATTACTACATATTATGGAACAAAAGAAAACTCAATTTGGTTTAGCCACCATGTCTATTGGGCTCGGACAAGGGATATCCACTATTATTGAACGTCTTTAAAACCATATTCGATCTCATCATCTTATTTGGTGAGATCGTTTGATATCCAATTTATACAACGTTCAGCATTCGATACTTGCCTTTTTTATAATAACCTCCATCATATTATTATTCTAAATAATTATTGAGATACTTATGCGCGTAGATATCTGGTCAGATGTGGTTTGTCCATTTTGTTACATTGGTAAAAAACGTCTAGAACGTGTTGCTGAAGAAATGAATCTAGACCTTGAAATCCACTGGCATAGCTTCCAACTCGACCCTAAATCCCCTGCAAGCTTTAGTGTTCCAACAACTGAACTCATTGCTAAGAAGTATGGTCGCAGTATTGAAGAAATGGAAGCCATGCAAGTTCAAATTGCTGAAATGGCAGCGGAAGAAGGAATTGACTTCCAGTGGCGTAAAACAAAAGCAGGTAATAGTTTCGATGCGCACCGCGTTATTCACCTTGCCCAAAGTAAAGGTCTTGGAAACAAAGCAAAAGAAGCATTTTTCCATGCTTATATGACTGAAGGACTCGCTATTGGAGAGCGTGAAACTGTTGAAGAAATTGCTTCACGTATTGGTTTAGAAAATGGCGAAGTTGAAGACATGCTCAATTCAAACGAGTTTGCTGAGTTTGTAAAATATGATGAAGATCTTGCGCGCGAAAAGTTGAATGTTACAGGTGTACCATTTTTTGTATTTGATCAACGTGTTGCACTTGCAGGAGCACAACCTGCGCAAGTTTTTGAAGAAGTTATACAAAAAACTTTAGCATCAAAAGATGAAAAAGCAGCAACAGTATCTGAGCCTGAGTCTAATGCACAATGTAACGACAACAGTTGTGATATAAAACAAGATTAAATGCCATAGATACCTATAATGAAAAAACCATTGTAGGTATCTTTTTATTGCTACGTTTCATTACATGAAACCTTTTCTTGTACTACTTAATCTGCTATAAAAATACTATACTCAGAGTTTTAATAATAAGCATACGTTATGCAACAAGTGAATGCTTTTTTACAGGGAAAAATCTCGATTTCAGAACTAGATATCGACCAACTCATAAAATTAATTCGACAGCATCCAAACCCTGAAAGTGTAGAATATAAATTACTCGAATTGACGCTGAATCAGGTCTTGGCTGAATATCTTAAAAAAGCAGAATCTTATATTTCAGGTCAGATATCATGAATCTCTTAGAAAAAGCAGAACTCATTCAAGAAATTCGCCAGAATCTATTAAAAATTGAACAGCCATCTGCCCTTATTGAAAAAGCCAAAGCAACGTATCACTTAAAAGAAATTATTCAACGTTGTAGCCAACCCAATATACTGGCAGAAAAAGCTACAATTTCATTTACGCAAGAAAGAGAAACGATACTAACAATCGTGCAAACATCTGAGTACAAACAAAGTTATTGTGGTGCTTTTGACAACAAGCACAACTTACTCAGTCAGCTCAATAAATGTGACTCTCCGCGTTGGGCAATTCTTTACCAAACCAATCAAACCTTTTGGCAGATTTGGATTACTTTAGGCCCTCATCGTAGTACAATTTATTCTGACTGGTATCGCCAGCTTAAAGATGCTTACACATGGCTCATTGAACAGCAAAAGTTTTTTATACACTTACAAAAAGACTTGGGCTAATATAAATTTACTTATTTTCTGACATATTTGATTAAGAACTCTTTTGATGTGTTAATTCGACGACATTTTTTTATTTATACATGCTCTTCTTTAGCTTTATGTACTTTGTCTCATACAGCAAATGCATCGCATTTTAATTTATGCCTCCCCTCGCAACACCTCATTACAAGTAAAAGACTGAATACTTCTAGACAGCACTTTCGCTATCAAAGATATCTACATAGAAAATATAAACTAGATGCAGTACCCTTTGAAGATATTACACAAGAGGCTATTCCACCACTGTGGTTTGACCCCAATTCCCCTATATTTGCAGAACAACTTTTAGCAGTTTTTGGCAAAACATCTTTATCTTTACGCCTGCAAAACACCGAAAAGAAAACAACCAAAAAACGTACACTTGGCTTTCAAAAGAAAAAAAGTAAAATTTCAAAAAAGGAGAAGGAGAGACTTTGGGTAAGTGAAGTCTTCGGTGAAATTTCCAAGCTGCTACCATTTCAAAATGGAATGGATATTGGCTCCAACTCAAATAGCGATGTATATGTTGAGGTTAATGCTGAAAAAAACTGGGATTTATTTGCAAACTGGAAACTTGATGCAAGTCAGACCTTTCGTTATGCATCACAAAGTAAAAATTACTCTGAAACTGACTTCAACTTTACACAACAACGTTCAGACAAAGACCTTGCTTCAAATCAATTCTCTATTGTTAAAAGCTATGCAGAAGAATTCACATGGAGTGATAAACTTTTTATGCAAAAGAAGTTTTTAGATAATAAAAGTATTACCTATGGCATCTATACCAGTGGTATTTATAGTAAAGAAAAGAAAGATGTCGAACTGCAAAGCTGGGGGCCATATTTTGGTTGGCGTATTCCTATTTGGAGAAACTGGGTATTCTTAGAAAATGATGTTTCATATTACAGAGATAGCACAGCAACAGATGGTTATTCTTTTAGTTCAAACATTCAACTCGAAGCAACATTCTAATAAAAAAAGCTGAACCCAATTGGATTCAGCTTTTAAATATAACCTAAAAAATCTTTAACTCAATATCATTATTTCATCAATAAGCTATTAATACGTTTTACATATTCAGCAGGGTCTTCAGGTAAACCACCTTCAGCAATCACAGCTTGGTCAAAAATTACATTTGCCAAATCGTCAAACTGACCTGTCTGCTCTAGCTTTTTAACCAATGGATGTTCAGGGTTAATTTCTAATGTTGGCTTCACATCAGGTACAGCCTGTCCTGCTTGCTTTAACATACGCACAAGCTGAGGAGACAACTCACCTTCACTCGTCACAAGACATGCAGGAGAATCGACTAAACGTGTTGTTACACGTACTTCCTTCGTTTTAGCTTTTAATGCATCACCCAGTTTTTCTACAATTGGCTTAAACTGTTCTTGTGCTTGTTCTAGTGCTTTTTTCTCTTCCGCATCTTGTAAGTCACCAAGATCTACCGCACCTTTAGCAATACTTTGCATTGGCATACCATCAAACTCATGCACAAAGTTCATTGCCCATTCATCTACACGGTCAGCCATCAGTAAAACTTCAATACCTTTTTTCTTGAAAAGCTCAAGCTGTGGTGAATTTTTTGCCGCTGTTAAGCTGTCTGCCGTCACATAATAAATAGACTTTTGGCCTTCCTTCATACGTGCTTTATAGTCAGCCAATGATGTTGAAATTTCATCATTTGTCGACGTTGCAAAACGTAGAATTTTTAAAATACGATCGCGGTTTGCAGTATCTTCACCTAAACCTTCTTTAATGACTGAGCCAAACTCAGCATAAAACTTTTTAAACTTCTCTTGGTCTTGCTCATCTTCTGACTTCGCTAAGCCATCAAGCAATGTAAGTACACGACGCGCATTCCCTTCACGAATCAGTTTTACATCACGGCTTTCTTGCAATAACTCACGGCTTACATTCAATGGTAAGTCTGCACTATCTACCACACCTTGAACAAAACGTAAGTAATTTGGAATCAGATTATCCGCATCATCCATAATAAACACACGTTTTACATACAGCTTAATGCCTGCCTTTGCATCACGTGTGAAAATATCTTGTGATGCTTTACTTGGAATATAAAGCAACTGTGTATATTCAGTATTTCCTTCTACGCGGTTATGAGACCAAGCTAAAGGTGCTTCATAGTCGTGGGTTAGGTTTTTGTAGAACTCGACATACTGCTCTTCTGTTACATCATTTTTACTACGCGTCCATAATGCACTTGCAGAGTTAATCGCTTCCCACTCACCTGTTTTAACCATTTGACCACCTTTAGGTTCTTCACCCTCAGCAGCCTCTTCCTCTTGCCACACTTCTTTTTGCATTTCAATTGGAAGACTAATGTGATCAGAATACTTATTAATAATTTGCTTAACTTTATAACTTTCTAAGTATTCAACGGCATCATCACGTAAATGCAAAATAATATCTGTACCGCGTGAAGCTTTATCAATGTCTTGAACTTCAAAATCGCCCGTACCGCCGCTAATCCAACGTACACCCTCACTTGCTTCAAGACCTGCACGACGCGATTCCACCACAATTTTATCTGCAACAATAAAACCTGAGTAAAAACCAACACCGAACTGTCCAATTAACTGTGCATCAGACTTCTGATCCCCAGTTAGCTTAGACATAAAATCTTTTGTGCCCGACTTTGCAATCGTACCTAAGTTATCAATCGCCTCTTGCTGACTTAAACCAATCCCATTGTCTGAAATTGTAATCGTTTTTGCATCTTTGTCTAAAATGACACGAACATGTAAGTCAGGATCATTTTCATAGAAATCTGGATGATTAATCCCTTCAAAGCGCAATTTGTCACACGCATCTGAAGCATTTGAAACCAACTCTCTTAGAAATATTTCTGGGTTTGAATATAAAGAATGCGTCACTAAATGCAAAAGCTGTGCAACTTCAGCTTGGAAACTATAGTTTTTTGGATTACTTTCGGTACTCATAAACTTACCTCTTTGTATAATGACATTATTGTGTTGAATGCTTTATGAATGGAGGAAGACATCGAGTTTTTCAAGACAATTACTTAATTTTTTTAAATGTCTGCATAAAAAAACCCCACTCTTTTGAGTGAGGTGCGCTTATCAAAAACAGTAAAGATTCCCCATTTAATTTGTTATTGCACGCTTTATTATTATTTTAAATGCATACAGTTTAGATTGCTCTGTTTTACCCCAAGACATAGCAACTTGCTTATATTCACAAATGATTACTCAACTAAACTGTATACATATTTTGAAAATTAGAAACGGTAACTATAACCAACAGTATATACCCAAGGATTTACTTTTAAATCACCAATATATGTACCATTTAATTTAAGTTTAGATTTTACATTTGCATAGCGTACATCAGCAAATAGCCCCCAATTATCTTCTGCTTGTGGCTTAAAGTTCAGACCAACTTGTCCTGCCACACCATAGCCAACTTTTGCATCTAGCTGATGTTTTTCACCATTTAATTTTTCATCAAAAGGGATAACTGCTGTCATGCCCACACCAACATATGGTGTAAAACCTGTAGTGTTATTAAAGTTATATTTTACCGTTAATGTTGGTGGTAAATGTCTGAATGAAGCGATTTTTGTGCCATTACTTGTCACATGCTGTTTAAATGGTGTTGCCAACAATAATTCAGCCGATACACCTGTATTATCAAAAAAATACTCAATAGATGGTGTAAAACTATACGAATGATCCGCTTTTACATGCGTTAATGCACCTTGTGCAAGCGTATTATTATCCTCTGTTGGAACTAATGCACTCACCCCCAACTTTACTTGAAAGTTACCTGCAAAACTTGCAGAAGATAAAGCAACCAAAGATAAAACAACTAATTTTTTCAACATTTTAAATCTTCTAAATAACCACTAAATTAATAATATTTATATTATTATTAATATGCAACTCTATTTTAATAAAAATTAAAATAATATTATTAAGATACTGTTATTTATAAATATTTATTAAATTCATATTATTTTAGTCGGGATTAATTTTATTATAACCAACTCTAAAGGTTGGAATTAAAATAAATCATACTATATTAGTAAAGTATTTTAATTAATCAGATTAAAAATTAAATAATATTATTATTTAGCACATATATTCTTTTATTAACTTTTCAATCACCTAATAAATAAGAGTAAAAAATAGACAGTTTTTAAGCGGTTGTTTAGGATGAATAAATATTATGTGGACTCACTGACTCGCTTCTATACAATATGTGACACGGATTGGAGTAAATAATGTCACAGACATCATCTTTAAAGCGTGGATTAAGTACGCGCCACATACGTTTTTTGGGGCTCGGTTCTGCCATTGGAACAGGGCTCTTTTATGGTTCAGCTTCAGCAATTCAGCTCGCAGGACCATCAGTTATTCTGGCTTATATTTTAGCTGGGCTTGCAATTTATGTCGTCATGCGAGCACTTGGGGAAATGGCTGTACATAACCCTGTTTCAGACTCTTTTAGTCGTTATGCAACCGAATATATTGGTCCACTTTGGGGGTTTACCGCAGGCTGGACATATGTCTTTGAAATGGTCATCGTTGCCATTGCCGATGTTACTGCCTTTGGTATTTACATGGGTTTTTGGTTTCCTGATGTCCCTCGTTGGACTTGGATTCTATCTCTTATATTTTTCTTAGGTGGAATAAACCTTATTCACGTTAAAGTATATGGTGAACTTGAGTTCTGGCTATCTATTATTAAAGTCAGCGCAATCGTTGCTATGATTCTTGGTGGATTAGGCATCTTACTTTATGGCTTCCATTTACCACAAACAACAGTCACACCAAGCATTACCAATCTTTGGCAGCATGGTGGTTTCATGCCTAATGGAATTGGGGGCTTTATTGCTTGCTTCTCTGTAGTTGTCTTTGCATTTGGTGGTGTAGAGGTTATTGGTATTACAGCCGGCGAGTCTAAAGACCCTAAAAAAGCAATTCCACATGCGATTAATGCGGTACCTTTCCGTATTCTTTTATTCTATGTACTCACTATTTTTGTACTGCTTTCAATTTTCCCTTGGAATCAAATTGGAGGAAATGGCAGTCCATTTGTACAAATCTTTGAAGGTCTTGGCATTAAATCTGCTGCTGCAGTCTTAAATATCGTTGTGATTACCGCTGCAATTTCAGCAATTAATAGTGATGTTTTTGGCGCTGGCCGTATGATGTATGGCATGGCAAAAAAAGGACAAGCACCTGAAAGCTTTGGAAAGACTTCAAAACATGGTGTGCCATGGATGACGATTGTTGTGATGGCAGGCGTTCTACTCGTTGGTGTTGTCTTAAATTACCTTATTCCTGAAAATGTATTTGAAATCATTGCTTCTATTGGTACTTTTGCGACTGTATATGTATGGCTCATGATTTTACTTGCACACTTCGGTATGCGTAAGAAACTTTCTGCTGAAGAAATTAAGAAATTAGACTTTCCTGTTGTTGGTTGGCCAATTGCACCTGTACTAGCTACCCTGTTTATGGCTTTTGTTATTGGTCTTATAGGGTACTTCCCAGACTTACGCCCTGCGCTCTATGTTGGCGGTGTTTGGTTAGTTATTCTCATTGCAATCTACGCCATTTGGATCAAACCCAAAAAATTAGTTTAGATACTTTGCCCACATATTTTGTGGGCTTTTTATTCTTTACTTTATTTGGCTTAAATAAATTTATCACATAGAATGTTAGATCAAAAATACATCAAAATGATAAATCAATGAAAAACCCCTCTTTTGCCTGTATAAGTGTTGCATTCATCTTTCTCATTAATATGCTTGGTACAACATTACCAACAGCCATTTACCCCATCTATCAAGCTGAACAACATATTACAAGTTTTACAATCACTCTCATTTTCGCAACTTATGCTCTTGGTGTCATCATTGCTCTACTTACCATGGGAAGCTGGTCTGATCAGTTAGGTCGTAAGCCTATATTATTCTTAGGGCTCATTTTTTCAATAATCTCTGCCCTATTCTTTACATTTGGTCACTCGGTAGGACTATGGCTTATCGCACGCCTATTCTCTGGCTTTTCAGCAGGGTTATATGCCTCAACAGCAACAGTGATGATTTTAGAACTTGCTCCAAAAAACTGGAGTAAAGTTGCAACGCTTATCGCAAGTGGTGCCAATATTCTAGGTTTAGGTCTTGGCCCCCTCATTGGTGGAGTCATTGTAGAAAGTTTACCAAATCCTGAAATAATGCCTTATATCATTCACATCTTACTTTCTATATTTACCATCTGCCTACTTTGTTTTATTCCAGAAAGTCAGCCAAAAGCATCTCAAATTCACTTAAAAATACAACGTTTAGCATTACCAAATGAGGTTAAAAACATCTTTGTCCCTGTTGCTATTGCAGGGTTCTCAGGCTTCATGGTTATGGGGTTTTACTCTTCTATTATCCCATCTATTTTAAACCATATTTTTGAAGTTCATCATGCTGTTCAAATTGGACTGACTATCTTCATTTTGTTTATTGCATCTGTTTTAGGGCAAATGAGCGAGCCTTTTATTACAAAAGAAAAACGTGAATTTGTAGGATGTTATGCACTACTCTTAGGATTACTTCCTTTTACATTATGTATTTACTTTAAAAATTTTATGCTGCTTTATATTGCAACAGCTTTATGCGGTTGGGGGCAAGGACTTAGCTTTAGAGCCTGCTTAGCAAACTTGGCACAGCATAGCCCTAAAGAATATAAAGCTGCCATTACATCTAGTTTTTTTGTCATTATTTATTTGGGTATGTCTATTCCTGTCATTGGTATGGGAATACTCAATCAGTTTGTAACACTAAAAACTGCAACTCTGACATATTTGGGTACTGTTTTTATTATTCTTACCACAGCAATTATACTTCTGCGCAGATATTACCAATCCATAAAAAAGGCACCCTAAGGTGCCTTTTCAATATTACTTTAACAGCAAATTTTAGAACTGTTCTTCATTCAATGCTTGGCTAAATGCTTGATCAACATCGCTAAAGTCATTTTGAAGTTCATACTCAGCAGCTTCAGACTCTTGACGACGACGCTCTAAGTGGTATGCCAAGCCCGTACCTGCTGGAATTAGACGACCAACAACCACGTTCTCTTTAAGACCACGTAAATCATCTTCTTTACCTGTTACAGCAGCTTCTGTTAAGACACGTGTTGTCTCTTGGAACGATGCAGCAGAGATAAATGAATCTGTAGACAATGATGCTTTTGTAATACCCATCAATTGACGGTCAAACTTCGCAGGGAACTTGTTTTGTGCCAATACTGCTAGGTTTTCTTGCATTACACGGATGTAATCTACTTGCTCACCTTTGATGAAGCTTGTATCACCACCATCAACAATATCTACTTTACGAAGCATTTGACGAACAACAACTTCGATGTGCTTATCGTTGATTTTTACACCTTGTAAACGGTAAACATCTTGTACTTCATTAACGATATAGTTTGTTAATGCAACTTCGCCTTTTAGACGTAAGATGTCATGTGGGTTCTGTGGACCATCAGAGATCACTTCACCACGGTTTACATGTTCGCCTTCAAACACGTTGATTTGACGCCATTTTGGAATCAGCTCTTCGTAGATTTCAGCACCATCATCAGGCGTAATTACAAGACGATATTTACCTTTAGTCTCTTTACCAAAGCTTACAACACCTGAAATTTCAGCAAGGATTGCATGTTCTTTTGGCTTACGTGCTTCGAACAAGTCGGCAACACGCGGCAGACCACCGGTAATATCACGTGTACGAGATGATTCTTGTGGTACACGACCGATAACGTCACCGACACCAATTGTTTCGCCATCACGAACAGTCACAATTGTGTTTTGTGGTAGGAAGTAGAACTGCTCACCACCATCAGCTGTATCAAGTACGATCGCTGGACGTAAATCTTTACCAGAAGCAGGACGTGCTGTTACAGGTAAGATTTCAACAGTTGTCATACCTGTTGTGTCATCAGTTTTCGATGTTGCAGTCGAACCATCAACAATTTGTGAGAAGCGTGCTTTACCAGCAACTTCTGTTACAAGTGGATGTGTATGCGGATCCCATGTTGCAACGATACCGCCAGCTTCTACAGCTTGACCATCTTTAAGTAAGATGCTTGCACCGTAAGGTAGTTTATAACGCTCGCGCTCACGACCTAACTCATCTGCAATACCTACTTCACCAGAACGTGACACAGAAACTTGGTGTCCTTTCGAGTGTTGTACAGTTTTCACATTATGGAAGCGTACAGTACCTTTATTACGTACTTGAACACTGTTTGCAGCAGATGTTCTGCTTGCTGCACCACCAACGTGGAACGTACGCATTGTTAACTGTGTACCTGGCTCACCAATAGATTGAGCAGCCATTACACCCACAGACTCACCTGGATTTACCAAGTGACCGCGAGCAAGGTCACGACCGTAACAGTTCGCACACACACCGAATGTAGATTCACAGCTTACAACTGAACGAACTTTAACTTCATCGACACCTGCCTCTTCAAGGTAAGCAGCGATTTTTTCGTCAATGAGTGTACCTTTCGGTAAAACGATCTCATCATCAGAAGCACGACGTACATCCTCAGCAGTTACACGACCAAGTACACGATCACGTAATGCTTCAATTACATCACCACCTTGAATTAATGGTGTCATGACTAAGCCACCAGCAGTACCACAATCTGGTTCTGTGATTACTAAATCTTGTGCAACGTCTACTAGACGACGTGTTAGGTAACCCGAGTTCGCTGTCTTCAATGCTGTATCGGCCAAACCTTTACGCGCACCGTGTGTTGAAATAAAGTACTGAAGTACTGTTAGACCTTCGCGGAAGTTTGCTTTAATCGGTGTTTCAATAATCGAGCCATCTGGTTTTGCCATCAGACCACGCATACCTGCAAGCTGACGAATCTGTGCAGCACTACCACGCGCTCCAGAGTCCGACATCATATAGATACTGTTGAATGATTTTTGTTTCTCATCTTCACCTTTCTTGTTTTTAACAAGAGTAGAAGACAAGTTATCCATCATCGCTTTAGCAACTTGGTCGTTTGTGCGCGCCCAAATATCGACAACTTTGTTATAACGTTCACCAGCAGTTACGAAACCTTGCTCGAATTGATCTTCAATTTCACGAACTTCAGCTTCTGCTTTATCAATGATCACTTGTTTTGTTGGTGGAATCACCATATCTTCCATACCAACAGACACACCTGAGCGTGTTGCTTGACGGAAACCAAGGTACATCAATTGGTCAGCAAAAATAACCGAGTCTTTTAGACCAAGTTTACGGTAACAAGTGTTAATCAACTTAGAAATGTTTTTCTTCGTCATTTCAAGGTTGATCATGTCAAAGCTTAAACCTTCAGGAACAACTTCCCAAAGTAAGCAACGACCTGGTGTTGTATCAACGATAATGGTTTGCTTTTCACGGTTACCATTTTCATCAATAATCGTTTGGTGTACACGTACTTTCACACGCGCATGCATGTTTACTTGACGTGTTGCAAGCGCACGGTTTACTTCGTGAGTATCTGCAAACACCATACCTTCACCTTGTGCATTTACCGCATCACGCGTGATGTAGTAAAGACCCAATACAACGTCCTGAGAAGGTACGATGATTGGTTCACCATTTGCAGGTGACAAGATGTTATTTGTAGACATCATTAACGCACGCGCTTCAAGCTGTGCTTCAAGTGTCAATGGTACGTGAACCGCCATTTGGTCACCATCGAAGTCGGCGTTAAATGCCGCACATACGAGTGGGTGTAGACGAATCGCTTTACCTTCGATAAGTACAGGTTCGAATGCTTGTAGACCAAGACGGTGAAGTGTTGGTGCACGGTTCAACATCACTGGATGTTGACGAATTACGTTTGCAAGTACATCCCATACTTCAGGTGTTTCACGCTCAACCATTTTCTTCGCAGCTTTAATGGTTGTTGCTTGACCTGATGCTTGTAGCTTCGCAAAAATAAATGGTTTGAATAATTCAAGTGCCATTTTTTTCGGTAAACCACATTGATGAAGACGTAGCGTTGGACCCACTGTGATTACAGAACGACCAGAATAGTCTACACGCTTACCTAACAAGTTCTGACGGAAACGACCTTGCTTACCTTTGATCATGTCTGCCAAAGATTTTAATGGACGTTTATTAGAACCCGTAATTGCACGACCACGACGACCGTTATCAAGCAATGCATCTACAGACTCTTGTAACATACGTTTTTCGTTACGTACGATAATGTCTGGTGCAGCTAAGTCTAAAAGACGTTTTAAACGGTTGTTACGGTTAATCACACGACGATATAAATCGTTTAAGTCAGATGTCGCAAAACGACCACCTTCAAGTGGTACTAATGGACGTAGATCTGGTGGAAGTACTGGAAGTACATTTAACACCATCCATTCTGGCTTATTGTTTGATTGATAGAATGCTTCCATCAATTTCAAACGCTTAGATGCTTTTTTCAGTTTTGTTTCTGAAGTTGTTTGAGGGATTTCTTCACGTAAACGAGAAATCTCTGCTTCAAGATCGATATCTTTTAATAGATCTTGAACAGCTTCAGCACCCATTTTTGCTGAAAATTCATCGCCATGCTCTTCTAAAGCTGTGAAGTATTCTTCATCATTTAAAAGTTGATACTTTTCAAGCTCTGTTAGACCTGGATCTGTTACAACATAAGATTCGAAATACAATACGCGTTCAATATCACGTAGTGTCATATCTAATAACAAACCAATACGGCTTGGTAATGATTTTAAGAACCAAATATGTGCAGTTGGTGTTGCAAGGTCAATGTGACCCATACGTTCACGACGAACTTTTGCAGTTGTTACTTCAACGCCACATTTTTCACAAATGACGCCTTTGTACTTCATACGCTTGTATTTACCACACAAGCATTCGTAATCTTTTACTGGACCAAAGATTTTGGCACAGAATAAACCATCACGTTCTGGTTTAAACGTACGATAGTTAATGGTTTCAGGCTTTTTCACTTCGCCATGAGACCATGATTTAATCATTTCTGGTGATGCAAGACCAATACGGATGCGATCAAACTCAACTGGAGTATGACCGTCAGAGTCCGTTTTTTTACGCATGATATCGAGCAAGTCTTTCAATTCTTCTCTCCGTGTGCCGAGGGAATTCATGTATTCACTCGGCAGGGTCACAAATATTGTTTGTTACTGAAATTTGATGAGCTTTACAGCTTAGTCACCATTTTTCAGTTCAATGTTGATACCTAAAGAACGGATCTCTTTGGTCAGTACGTTGAATGACTCAGGCATTCCCGGATCCATATAATGGTTTCCATCTACAATATTTTTATAGATACGTGTACGACCTTCAACATCATCTGACTTCACAGTAAGCATTTCTTGTAGCGTATACGCTGCACCATATGCTTCTAATGCCCAGACTTCCATCTCACCAAAACGCTGACCACCAAACTGTGCTTTACCACCTAATGGCTGTTGCGTTACTAACGAGTAAGAACCCGTAGAACGTGCATGCATCTTGTCATCAACCAAGTGGTTCAACTTAAGCATGTACATGTAACCCACAGTTACTGGACGGTCAAACTGCTCACCTGTACGTCCATCAAACAATGTTTGTTGACCTGTACGTGGTAGCTCAGCTAGCTCTAACAACTCTTTGATTTGCTCTTCTTCAGCACCATCAAATACTGGCGTTGCTAAAGGAACACCTTTTTTCAGGTTACCAGCAAGAATTAAGACTTCATCATCAGTTAATGTTTCAAGCTCTTCTTGCTCTCCACCAACTTTGTTATAGATTTTGTCTAAGAATTCACGTAGCTCTGCAATTGTACGTTGCTGTTTGAGCATTTTATCAATTTGCTCACCCAAGCCTTTTGCAGCTAAACCTAAATGTGTCTCAAGAATCTGACCCACATTCATACGTGAAGGTACACCAAGCGGGTTAAGCACCACATCTACAGGTACACCATTGGCATCATGCGGCATGTCTTCAACAGGCAAGATGTTTGATACAACACCTTTGTTACCATGACGACCCGCCATCTTATCACCAGGTTGAATACGACGTTTCACCGCAAGGTAAACTTTAACAACTTTCAATACACCTGTTGTTAACTCATCACCTGTTGAAAGCTTACGTTTCTTCTCAGCGAATTTCTCATCAATTTCAGCACTCTTCTCTTTCAAGTAAGTCTGAATTTGTGTAAGACGTTCAGCGATACCTTCATCAGATGGTTGGATTTCAAGTAAATCTACCATTTCTAATTGAGATAATTTATCTTCAGTCAGCTGATCACCACGTTTCGTTGTACCACCACCGTTAGACATTTGGTCATTCAGTAGACGTACGATACGTTCACGTGCCGCTTCTTCAAAGATTTTGTATTCTTCTTTCAAATCTTTACGGTAAGAGTCTAACTGTGCTTTTTCAATTGCAAGCGCACGTTCATCTTTTTCAAGACCATCACGTGTGAACACTTGAACATCGATCACAGTACCTTTCGTACCCGATGGAACACGTAACGAAGAATCTTTTACATCTGCCGCTTTTTCACCAAAGATTGCACGAAGTAATTTTTCTTCAGGTGTTAATTGTGTTTCACCTTTAGGTGTCACTTTACCTACAAGAATATCACCCGCTGTTACTTCAGCACCGATGTAAACAATACCTGATTCATCTAACTTAGATAATGCAGCTTCACCAACGTTTGGAATATCGCCAGTAATTTCTTCTGCACCAAGTTTCGTATCACGTGCAACACATGATAGTTCTTGAATATGGATTGATGTTAAACGATCTTCTTGAAGAACACGTTCTGATAATAGAATCGAATCCTCATAGTTGTAACCATTCCATGTCATGAACGCAACACGCATGTTTTGACCAAGTGCTAATTCACCACCATCTGTAGATGGGCCATCAGCAAGTACATCACCACGACCAACTTTATCGCCAAGGCTAACAAGTACTTTTTGGTTAATACATGTATTTTGGTTTGAACGTGTGTATTTAATCAGGTTATAGATATCTACACCTGCTTCACCCGCAACCATTTCACTTTCATTGACACGAATAACAACACGAGAAGCATCAACAAATTCAATGACACCACCACGCTGTGCGATTACACATACACCTGAGTCACGTGCAACATTTGCTTCCATACCTGTACCAACAAGTGGCTTATCAGCAAGAAGTGTCGGCACTGCCTGACGTTGCATGTTTGAACCCATCAATGCACGGTTCGCATCATCGTGTTCAAGGAACGGAATTAATGATGCTGCTACAGATACAACCTGTTGTGCAGATACATCCATATGCGTTACACGCTCAGGAGGCATACGCAGTGTTTCACCTTGGTGACGCACAGTTACCATTTCTTCTAGTAAGTGACCCGCTGGATCAACCACTGCATCGGCTTGTGCAATAACAGTACCTACTTCTTCAATTGCAGAAAGGTATTCTGTATCTTCAGTCACACGACCATCAACAACTTTACGGTAAGGTGTTTCTAAGAAACCAAAATGGTTTGCTTTAGAATAAACTGAAAGCGAGTTGATCAAACCAATGTTTGGACCCTCAGGCGTTTCAATCGGACATACACGACCATAGTGAGTATGATGTACGTCACGTACCTCAAAGCCTGCACGCTCACGTGTTAAACCACCTGGTCCAAGCGCAGATACACGACGTTTATGTGTAATCTCAGACAATGGGTTGTTTTGATCCATGAACTGAGATAATTGGCTAGAACCAAAAAATTCTTTAATTGCAGCAGCAACAGGCTTCGCATTAATTAAATCTTGTGGTGATAGATTATCTGTTTCAGCTTGGCTTAAACGCTCTTTAACAGCACGTTCAACACGAACTAAACCTACACGGAATTGGTTTTCTGTCATTTCACCAACAGAACGTACACGACGGTTACCTAAGTGGTCAATATCGTCGACTTCACCTTTACCATTACGAATATCTACCAATGTACGCATTACATCAGTAATATCTTCGTTAGATAAAATTCCTTCGATTTCGCGTGTTTTTTGGTCTGTACCAACTTCGTATGGACGTCCTAAACGACGATTAAACTTCATACGACCAACAGCAGACAAATCATAACGCTCTGTAGAGAAGAACAAGTTATTAAATAAGTTTTCTGCTGCTTCTTTTGTTGGTGGCTCACCTGGACGCATTACTTTGTAGATTTCTACAAGTGCTTCGTCACGATCACGTGTAATATCAGCACGTAATGAATCTGCAATATAAGAGCCGCGGTCAATATCGTTAGTAAACAAGATATTGAATTCTTTCACGCCACCTTCTGCAAGCTTAACCATCACTTCATGACTAAGTACAGTATTTGCAGGAATCACTTCACCATCACGTAATGTGATATTTTGTGCAGTAATATGTTCGTACAAGTATTCATCTGGAACAGAAAGTTTAGTTAAACCAGCAGATTCCATTTGACGTACATGACGTGCATTAATACGTTTGCCTTGCTCAACAATGACTTTTCCACTGTTGTCAATAATATCAAACTGAGCCATTTCACCGCGCAGGCGTTCTGGAACCAATTCAATTTGATAACTACCCATATCTAGGTAAACAGGAACTTTTTCATAGAATAAGTCTAGAATTTGTTCATCTGTGTAGTTTAAAGCACGTAAGATAACAGTCGCTAAAAGTTTACGACGACGGTCAATACGTACATATACTAAATCTTTTGCATCAAATTCAAAATCTAACCATGAACCACGGTAAGGAATAATACGCGCAGAATAAAGTGTTTTGTTAGAGTGTGTTTTACCTTTATCGCTGTCGAAGAACACACCTGGAGAACGATGTAACTGAGACACGATTACACGCTCAGTTCCATTAATTACAAATGTACCGTTCTCAGTCATTAATGGGATTTCACCCATGTAGACTTCTTGTTCACGAACATCTTTAATTGCTTTGGTATCGCGATCTTTAATGATCAAGCGAATTTTAACGCGCATTGGTGCCGCATAAGTTGAGCCACGAAGAATACACTCGCGCACATCAAACTCAGGCTTACCAAGGCTATACTCAACAAATTCTAAAGCAGCATTGCCTGAATAACTTTCAATTGGAAAAACTGAACGAAACGCAGCTTGGAGGCCTATATCTTCTCGGGTTTTTGCTAATTTACCATCTTGTAGAAACGTTCTGTACGAGTCGACTTGAATCGAAAGCAAGTACGGAACATCCATCACTTGGGGCAATTTACCAAAATTCTTACGGATCCGTTTTTTTTCGGTATATGAGTATGCCATCTGGAGTCCTCGGAAAGTACAAAACTAAACCCGCCTGCAGTTCGGGTTTAGAAGGAATTACGCAGGCCGATATGGCCACCACTGCTTACAAATGCTGCAAATGAGAGTGGTAATAAAACGCTTAACAATATTTTTAGAGCGAAAAATATTGGTAAGCGTTTGAATTGGATCGTTTTTTACTAAAATTTAGACTTTTATCACAGTTCAATAAAAAACCGAGCCGATTATTGTAACGCAAAAAGGCTGATGACCCAAGAGCCATCAGCCATATCTGGAGCCAATTTTTTTATAATTGACTCCCGACGTAAATTACTTAAGTGTAACTGTAGCACCAGCTTCTTCAAGAGTTTTCTTAAGTGCTTCGCCGTCTTCTTTACTCACGCCTTCTTTAAGAACTTGTGGAGCACCTTCAACTAGGTCTTTTGCTTCTTTAAGACCAAGACCAGTTACTGCACGTACTGCTTTAATTACAGCAACTTTGTTTGCGCCAAAGCTTGTTAATTCAAGATTGAATTCAGTTTGCTCTTCAGCAGCAGCAGCAGCATCGCCACCAGCAGCAACTGCAACAGCAGCAGCAGATACGTTGAATTTCTCTTCGAAAGCAGAGATTAAGTCAACAAGTTCAAGAACAGTTTTTTCAGCAACTGCGTTTAAAATTTCTTCGTTAGTTAAAGCCATGAGAATAACTCCAAATGGAAATTAAATGGTGTAGGTAATGGATTATGCAGCTTCTTGTTCGTCTTTCTCTTTGAGCGCTGTAAGTAAGCGACCCAATTTCGAAATTGGAGCTTGAAGAACGTTTGCAAGCATAGTAAGTGCTTTTTCTTGGTTTGGAAGATTCGCGATAACGCTAACTTCTTCGCCTTGATAAACTTTACCGTCAAATGCGGCAGCTTTAAGTTCAAACGCTTTATTTGCTTTAGCAAACTCTTCGAACAGGCGTGCAGCTGCACCCATGTCGTCTTCAGAAGTTGAAAAACCGAGAATTGTTGGGCCAACAAGATTGTCATTTAAGATATCAAATTGAGTACCTTGAAGTGCACGTTTTGCTAATGTATTACGAACAACACGTGTTGTAACACCTAACTTACGAGCTTCAACACGTAACTGTGTTAGTTTCTCAACGCTTAAACCTTGGTAGTCAGCAACAACAGCAGAAAACGCGATGCTTGCAGTTTCATTAACTTGAGCAACGATTTCTTTTTTGTTCTCTAGTAGTAGAGCCACTGTAAAATCTCCTAAGGTGATTTATGTATTCAAAGAATACACTCCCAATTCGTAAGCCTATAAGGCTTACACGCGGAGGAGGAATAATCACACCACCGCGTCTACGCAGGCTGAGTTATTAAGAGAATTTCTTCTCGCCTGAGGTCTTTGACGCTAATAGGCTTTAACCTATCAATTCAAAGTCCACTCCAAAGATAAAGATTTCAATCTTTATCTTTGGAGATTTAAGAATTTTGTCTAACAATTAGTTAGAGATGCTGTTTACATCAACAGTAACACCAGGACCCATTGTTGAGCTCAAAGTGATTTTTTTGATGTAAATACCTTTAGAAGTTGCAGGTTTTGCTTTTTTCAAGTCAGCAACCAATGCTTCTAAGTTTTGACGTACAGCTTCAATAGTAAAGCCAACTTGGCCAATACCAGCATGAATAATACCAGCTTTGTCTACACGGTAGCGTGCTTGACCAGATTTAGCATTTTTAACTGCACTAGCAACGTCAGGAGTTACTGTACCTACTTTAGGGTTTGGCATTAAACCACGTGGCCCTAAAATTGTACCTAACTTACCAACAACGCGCATTGCATCAGGAGCAGCGATTACAACATCAAAGTCAAGATTACCTTTTTGAATGCTTTCAGCAAGGTCATCAAAACCAACGATGTCAGCGCCTTCAGCTTTAGCAGCTTCAGCAGCAGCGCCTTGAGCAAATACAGCTACACGTACAGTTTTACCTGTACCTGCAGGTAAAGTTGTCGCACCACGTACAACTTGATCTGATTTACGTGGGTCAACACCTAGATTCACAGAAACATCTAATGATTCTTTAAATTTAGCTGCAGGGAAGCCATTAATTACTTCTACCGCTTCTTCCAAAGAGTAAACTTTGTTTGAATCAATAGCAGAAATCGCTTTTTGACGTTTAGTTAACTTTGCCATCTTATTACAGCTCCACTTCCAAGCCCATAGAACGTGCAGAACCAGCGATGGTACGAACACGTGCATCTAAGTCAGCACCAGTTAAATCAGGCTCTTTAGTCGTAGCAATTTCTTCTAATTGCGCACGAGTTAATTTACCAACCTTAGTTTTGTGTGGCTCAGAAGAACCTTTTTGAACACCAGCAGCTTTCTTCAAAAGAATAGAAGCAGGTGGAGTTTTCATGATAAATGTAAATGATTTATCATTATAAACTGTAATCACAACAGGGATTGGTAGGCCTTGTTCAACTTTTTGTGTAGCAGCATTGAATTCTTTACAGAATGCCATGATGTTAACACCACGTTGACCCAGTGCAGGACCAATAGGAGGAGATGGATTTGCTTTACCAGCTGGGACTTGCAGCTTGATATAGCCGTCAATCTTTTTAGCCATTTCAAATACCTCTGGGTAATAACGCCGTAAGGCTCCCCAATTTATTACATATAAAATTGCCTAAATTATAGGCATTCAATCAGTTGATTAGATTGTCTTCTCAACCTGACGGAATTCAAGCTCAACTTGTGTTGGGCGATTAAATACATTAATCGTTAACGTCAAGCGAGATTTATCATAGATAACCTCTTCCACAACACCTTTAAAGTCTGTGAATGGGCCATCGATAACCAATAATTCTTCACCTGGTTCAAACATTGTCTTAGGACGAGGTGCTTCACCAGTATTACGCACACGAGCAAGAATCGCATCTGCTTCTTTTTGAGTAATTGGCGCAGGTTTTTCTGGCGTACCGCCAATAAAACCTAGAACTTTTGGACACTCTTTAACAATATGCCAAGAGTCATCATCCATTTCCATTTCGACCAATACATAGCCTGGAAAGAATTTACGTTCTGATTTACGCTTCTTACCATCCTTCATTTCAACGACTTCTTCAGTCGGAACAAGGACTTCACCAAAGCTATCGGCAACAGCACTACGCTGGATTCGCTCTTTAAGTGAACGCATCACTTGTTTTTCATAACCTGAATAGGCATGAATAATGTACCAACGTTTCATAGCTCTCTACCCGATCATTAACTTTACTAACCAACCCAGCGCATAATCAAAGCACCATAGCACGATAGCAGCAACAATAATTACAAGTACTACTTGCCAAGATGTTGTTACTGTTTCCTGTTTGGTTGGCCAAGTTACTCGACGCAGCTCTAATCGCGAGTCTTTTAGCAAGCGAATAAAACCTTTGCCTTGGTGGGTGGCGTATAATAAACCTAAAGCTACAATGATACAAGCTAAAATCGCCCCAATTTGCACCCAAATATTACTCGCTGGTGCCCAATATGCAGGAAGATATTGATTTACAAGAGAAGCTCCAATTAACAAAATAATTGCTAATACCCATAAAATAATATCTATAGGTGAGCCAGAGCGCACAACTTCTGCTGCTGTATTTTTCTGAGGGATTGGCGCGTCGCTCAATGCGTCACGCGATTTATCATTCGACATGTTTTTACTCGTCGTAGAATTCGCGAATCATTATAAGGACAAAATAGCCAGCATCAAGCTTTAACTTTGAAATAGTGGCAGGCCAGGAGGGACTCGAACCCCCAACATTCGGTTTTGGAGACCGACGCTCTACCAATTGAACTACTAGCCTATAAAGTAAACCGAGAACCTTAGCTCTCGGTTTAATATTTATTATATTACTGATTTACTTTAGAAACAACACCAGCACCTACGGTACGACCACCTTCACGGATCGCAAAGCGTAAGCCAGCGTCCATTGCGATTGGGTGGATCAATTCTACTGCCATTTCAACGTTGTCACCTGGCATAACCATTTCAACGCCTTCTTTCAACTGGATTGCACCAGTTACGTCAGTTGTACGGAAATAGAACTGTGGACGGTAACCATTTAAGAATGGAGTATGACGACCACCTTCTTCTTTCGCTAGTACATATACTTCTGCGTCGAATTTAGTATGTGGCTTGATTGCACCTGGCTTAGTCAATACTTGACCACGTTGTACGTCTTCACGCTTAGTACCACGTAGAAGAATACCACAGTTCTCACCTGCACGACCTTCGTCAAGCAGTTTACGGAACATTTCAACGCCAGTTACAGTTGTTTTAACCGTGTCTTTAATACCAACGATTTCAACTTCTTCACCAACTTTAACAATACCTGATTCTACACGGCCTGTTACTACAGTACCACGACCAGAAATTGAGAATACATCTTCGATTGGCATTAGGAATGCTTTATCGATAGCACGCTCTGGCTCAGGAATGTAAGAATCTAAAGCTTCTACAAGAGAAATTACTGCAGATTCACCATACTGACCAGCATCACCGTTAAGTGCAGCTAAAGCTGAACCACGGATTACAGGAGTATCATCACCAGGGAAGTCATAAGCGCTAAGAAGTTCACGAACTTCCATTTCTACCAATTCAAGTAATTCTTCATCATCAACAAGGTCACACTTGTTTAAGAATACAATAATGAAAGGTACACCTACCTGACGAGAAAGAAGGATGTGTTCACGAGTTTGTGGCATAGGACCATCAGTCGCAGCACATACAAGGATCGCACCGTCCATTTGAGCAGCACCAGTGATCATGTTTTTAACATAATCGGCGTGTCCTGGGCAATCTACGTGAGCGTAGTGACGAGTTGGAGAGTCATATTCTACGTGAGATGTATTAATTGTAATACCACGAGCTTTTTCTTCAGGCGCAGAGTCGATCGCTGCGTAATCTTTAGCTTCACCGCCATAAGTTTTCGCACAGATAGTTGCGATAGCAGCTGTTAAAGTTGTTTTACCATGGTCAACGTGACCAATTGTTCCCACGTTTACATGTGGCTTATTACGTTCAAACTTGGCTTTAGCCATGATAATCTTCCTCGTTTACATCGAACAAGTACCGAGAATTTCAGTACAATCGACATATCGCCTAAAAAACAGACACCCAATACTTTAAAAGCAGACTAATAAGCCTGCTTTCTTTAGAAGTGTAGATAAATCTACTAAACTGTATAATCTGGAGCTCTTATCGAGATTTGAACTCGAGACCTCTCCCTTACCAAGGGAGTGCTCTACCACTGAGCTATAAGAGCGATATAATTACTTCGATGGAGCGGGAGACGAGGGTCGAACTCGCGACATGCAGCTTGGAAGGCTGCCGCTCTACCAACTGAGCTACTCCCGCATGTTGGTATATTTACCACTTCATTCGAAGTTAATGGTGGTGGGAGAAGGATTCGAACCTTCGAAACTTTCGTAGCGGAGTTACAGTCCGCCCCCTTTGACCGCTCGGGAATCCCACCTTAATCACACTTACTTGGTAGTGCAGTCCTTTACTTCTGTATTTAACAACTTTAAAATGGTGCCGACACTCGGATTCGAACTGAGGACCTACTGATTACAAGTCAGTTGCTCTACCAACTGAGCTATGTCGGCGTTTTAAGTTGTTTCGCACATTTCGTATCGGAACGGTGTGCAGTTTAGCAAAACTTCAAAATGATGCAAGCACTTTTTTAAAAAAAGTGCGAAAAAACTTATAAAATCAATCCAGTTGATGATAATTCAACCGCTTTGATCACTGCACGAGCTTTTATTTGTGTTTCATTCCATTCTGAATCAGGATTTGAGTCTGCTACTAACCCTGCTCCAGCTTGAACATACACCTTATTCTCTCGAATAACACATGTTCTTATTGCAATAGACATATCCATTTCACCATGCCAGCCTAAATAGCCAACAGCTCCACCAAAAATCCCACGCTTCACAGGTTCAACTTCATCAATAATTTGCATTGCCCTCACTTTAGGTGCACCTGAAAGTGTTCCTGCCGGAAAAGTAGCTTTGAATACATCAAGTGCATCCACATCATCTTGCACTTCACCTTGAACATTGGAAACAATGTGCATCACATGTGAGTAACGCTCAACAACCATTTTATCTGTTACAGTTACCTTACCAACCTTGGACACACGCCCAATGTCATTACGCCCTAGATCAATAAGCATGAGGTGTTCTGCAATTTCTTTTTCATCAGCCAGTAGTTCTTGTTCTAATGCCAAGTCTTCTGCTGCTGTTTTTCCTCTTGGTCTTGTCCCTGCTAGTGGTCGTACTGTTGCAACCCCATTTTCAAGTCGAGATAAGATTTCAGGGGACGAACCAACAATATGAAATGGTTTTTGACCCTTTAAAGTATAGCCCTGTACAAGAAATAGATAAGGGGATGGATTTAAGTGACGTAACGCGCGATAAACTTGTAATGGCTCTCCATCAAAATCTGAAACCATTCGATGTCCAGGGACGACCTGCATTACATCTCCAGCACGAATATATTCTTTTACTTTTTCTACAGAAGCTTTATACGCCTCTTCACCTGTTAAAGAGTGAAACTTAGGAAATGTATGCGGCTTTGCCTGTAAACGAATAGGTGTATCTAATAATTGCTCTAACTGATCTAGTTTATCCTGTGCATGCTCATAAGTTTCACCTGCATTAACATCGGCATGAACGATTAAAAACAGCGTATCTTTCAAGTTATCAAATACAATGACCGTTTTTGAAAGCATCATCCAAATATCAGGCAACTCAACTGGATCATCTTGGGGAGCACCACCCTTTAGATGTGGCTCTATGTATCGCACGGCATCATAGCCAAAGTAGCCAACTAGACCACCTGTAAAGTTTGGTAACTCAGGTAAAATTTCTTGTGAGGGAACCTTAAACTGACTTTGAAACTCACGAATAAAGGCATAAGGGTCTACATTATTTTCCGTCGTAATATTTCCATGTTGGTCTTGTATATCCAACACCCCTTCATTGCATGAAAAGATTGTAGATTCACCCAAACCAATAATTGAATATCTCGCCCACTTTTCACCGCCCTCAACAGACTCAAATAAATATGAAGGTGTTTTCTTATCTAACCGTGCAAAAACTGATAGTGGCGTATCTGCATCTGCAAATCGCTGCCTATATACAGGAATAGTGTTAAAGCCTTGCTGTGTTAATTGCTCAAAAATATCTTTATTCATTGGACTGCTCACTTAATTGATTATTTTAAAAATATAAATTTAATGTGAGCAACGCCATCGCAAATATGGCTTTAAGTTCATAAACCTTTCCTATATCTATCTCTTTAATAAACGACGAAGGTCATCTATCACTTCCTGAGGATGACTATCATAAATACTTTCACCATGATTATACCCATAACTCATCGCAATACAGTCAATTTCTGCACCACGAGCAGCTTCAATATCATTGCGTGAATCACCAATCATAAGAACTTGGTCATGCTTTAAATTAAAATACCGCATTGTATAAATTAAAGGTAACGGTGATGGTTTCTTTTCAGCCACAGTATCACCACCAATAACAAGTGAAAAGTAGTCAAGTAAATTTAATTTTTCTAGTAGCTTCATAGCCAATACCCGAGGCTTATTTGTCACACAAGCCATAGATATTTTTTTAGTTTTGCAATCCTCTAGAAACTCATGAACACCCTCAAATAGAGTACTATCAACACAGGTTTTTAAGTGGTAATTAGCAAGATAGACTTTGCATAACTCATCGGTTAAGGCTTCATCATTATAATTTAATTCAGTCAATACTTTCCTACATAACTTTTCACTGCCCTGACCCACCCACAATCGAATTTGCTCTACATTTACAGTCGGCAACCCCATTTGATGTAATGCTGCATTTATTGCAGCTGCCATATCGAATACCGTATCGACCAGCGTGCCATCTAAATCAAAGATGATAAGTTCACGCTTTTCTAGTTTTGCTATTGTCATTATTCACTCCAAAAAAAAGCATGCTTCTGCATGCTTTTAGTTATTTACTTACCATTATTTAAAAAAGAACCAAATAATTAACGCAATAATAAGAATAGCGATAATTGTAATTAGCCCAAGTGATGCATTCTTTTTCACCTCTTGCTCTGAATCAGTTGCATGATGATTATCATTTTGTGCTACCGACTCATGCTTAGATGCTATCTCATGTTCCTGTTCAGGCATTGGCGCAGGCTTAGGAATTTGAATACTTTCAGGTGTACCATCATTTGCAACAGGCATATCTTTTACACGATCTGCAATATGTGGCATTCCTTCTTCAGCATTAGCTTTTAAAGGCTGATCCTCTACAACTGTATTCTCTTCAGATTTACTTTCATTAAGAATAAATTTTAAACTTGCAAACTGAATAAGATCTTGGTCTTTTAATAACGCTGGTTCAGTAATTTTATTTCCATTGATATATGTACCATTTGAAGATTGTAGATCTTCTAACCATAAGGCTTGGTCTTTTATATAAAATGCGGCATGTCTACGCGATATTTCTGATGATTGTAAAACTAAATGGCAGCTCTGATGTCGACCAACAAGTGTATCCTCATGAATACTAAAACTACTGTCCTTTAGCTCTTCTGAAATAGCCTTTAATGTCCACTTCATATTCATATTCTCTTTTCAAAGTTACTCTTAGCATAGCATGTTTCAATATATTATAAAGTTTGAGGCTATGAGGTTTATATATTAAAAAATACCACTATATTAAACATACCATTCTGTATATTTTTACTATTTAAATAATATAATAAAATTTAAAAATAAAAAAAGGGAGTATTAAACTCCCTAAAAATAGACCAAAGATTAAATAATAAAATCTTCTAGTTTTGCACCTTTTGCAAGTTCAGCAACAATCCATCTTGGCTGTTTACCACGCCCTGTCCATGTTTGTTCAGGGTTATTATGGTTACGATAACGAGGCTCAACCGTTTTACGTGTTGTTACCTTTCTTTTTTGTGATCCGTATTCAAGCACTTGCTCTACAGTAAGGTCTAACCCTGCTGCAATATCAATAATTTGTTGATAAGCATTTTGTATTGCTTGGTCTTTTTTTGTCGCAATTAATGCTTCTGCTTCTTGCTGTAAATGCTTAAGCTCTTCAACACTTAATGTACTAATATCTTGCACGTAAATTTCTCCCAAAAATAAAATCCAACATTTAACAACATTGAATGTTAAATATAATAATCAATTATAATAAATAAGTATATATTTACTGTATAAATATATACCAACATAGTTTATATATTAAGATTAATACTTATTAACTATAAATCAGATGGATATATAGAAACCACTCTCCATCTATAAATATTATCCTACACGTCAATTTAATATACAGAACTGTAAATAAAATTAATCCTGTAAAAAAGAACAATAGTTATACAGATCGCTCTTTCTATACTTAATATTTTTAAATATTAATTTTGAGAAATTGTGGGTTTGCTTCAAATATATTTTTAAGCTGTTGCACCAAAACAGGATTATCTTGAATATGTACTTTTATTCGTAAGTAGCTTAGTAGAACATGATCTGGATATTTACTTAATAACTCTTCAGCTTCCTTATATTTGCCATTTTTTTGGAAAATATGCCATTTCACAAAATAAAAAATAGGCATATCTGAATATTTCTTCTCCCAAATCATTACTTGTTTTTCTATATCATTATAATTTACATCATCGCCCAGCATTCTCTGTTCAAACCACATAAAGAATACATCTTGATCAAACATATCATTGAGCAGTGATGTTGCAAGCTCTTCATATTCTACCTGCATATCAGGCAAACGCATTAAAACCTTTAACCATAAAATTTTATTTGTACGAATACTTATATCAATATGATTTGTTTTTAAATCTAAATATCTTTGCTGTAGTTTTTCAAGCTGCTCAGGTACAGCTTGGTCAAAGGTTTCTAAAATTTGTGTTAGCCATATCGTATTTGCATCTGCAGTTAGCGTTCCACATTGAGTAGCATATAAATATAACCAAGGAAATTGTATTGCAAACTTACTCCATAGTTCACCTAAGCGTTGCTGATACCCCTCTTCTAACTCTTTTAACCATACAGGTTGTAAAAGATGTGATGACAATAATTCTAAGTGTGCAAATGCATCTTCGCCTTGCCCATCAAGTAAATATACCTCTATACGCTGTAATGTGACCAACTCAAAAGCAACTGGTGGACTTTGTTCTAATTGCTTTAAAGCAGCATCATACTGCCCTTGTTGGCGTAAAAAAGCGGCCTGAATGAGATGATTTAATAAAGTTGATGCAGTAAAAATATTTTCAACAACAGTTTGTTTTTGTCTTTCTGCACCTAGCAACCATAAAATACCCAATTTTTCATATGGATGTAGGTTTGAAAAACTTTCCACCTGATGGTGTATACGCTTTTTTCGATTTGCATATCGTCGAGCCATATAACCTATTAGCTGAATACATAAGCTAACAAGTAGCGTAAAAAGAAGAAAACCTAAAAATGAGCCCTGAATTTGCCAACCATGAAATAGTAAATATACATAGCCTGCACCCTGCCCATGGCTAAGTAATGTACAAAACCCAATTAAAACTACGGCAATGACTAAATAAGAAAGTAGAATTTTTTTCATAGCCTTAGCCTAGTCTAATAAAATTGGAGTATGTAATTTAGGTGTTCCATTAAAAGAAATGCTTTTTGCTTGTTCTAATGCCTGACGAACCATTGGCTGATTAAAACGAGGAGCTTGATTTAATAAAATAAGAATATCATCTAAACTCGCAACATATTGATCATATTGCCCCAAATTTAACATCTGTCGCGCAAGTACAAGTCTTAATTGCGCCTCTTTCACAACAAGTCTTTGACTAATAAGATCTGTTGGATTCTGTTTTAAAGGCTGTATAGAAATAATCTTTTCCCAAAAACTCTGTGCTTGAACAGGTTGATAGTTTTCTACATTGGTATCTAGTATTTTAAAAAACTGCTGATCTATTTGAGCCAATAATTTATTTGCATAAGCTTGTTGTGATAGTTGTTGCTGATTAGATGCTTCGATAAGCTTTTGATCTCCCTCTAGGGAAGCATATAGACTTTGTTTTAATGCAGAAGAAATATTATATTTATCTAAGCTTTGTAAAAGTTGTTGTAAATGCTCAAGTGCATATACATTTTCATGTTGGTCTACCGCAAACTGAATCAACTCTAAAGATTGTTGTACTGGTAAAACAGGATTAATCACTATTGGTGATTGTATCGTCACCCCTGATTGAACATCTGATTGCTTTAGTTTTTCTTTAGTTATTTTCTGAGCAGGAGCAGACTGCCCTTGCCTTTGCATTGCAACCATTTGGTCATTAATATGATTAATTGATTGTTCCGTACGTGTAACCTGAGATTTTAAATCATCGATAGACTGAATATACTGCTGTTGATCATAAGTCAATTTAGACATCCATAAAAAACTGACAATAAATAGACCCACACACCGTTTATTCATAACTTTTCCTGTCACTGCTGCATCAAACTACCTAATTCATTGGCTTTTAAATTAGAAGCTAGAAGTATTTTCTCTAAAGGGATATTTTTCGCAACAATACTGTGCAATCGTGCACCCAAAACAATATAGTGGCACTTACTTACCACATCCAAATCATGCTTAAGAAGATTAAGCCAGTTTAACCAACTTGCTTCACTGCTTATACAAACATAAATTTTTTGATGATACTGTTTTAATATTTCAGCAACATGTTGAAAACTCGTAACTGTTTCTCTTGGTAAGCTGCGTTTGTAGAGTATCATATTTATAATATTAATATTTTTCTGGGCAAGATGACTCATCATGAACTGACGCCCACCTTCTCCCCGCCAAAAAGCAATACTTTGTATACTTGCCTGCTTTAAAATAGGTAATTCTAGCATTCCTTCAGATGTTTCAACCTTCGGAATATGCGCATTAATACCTGCCGCCTTTAATACCTCAGCCGTCTTTGCACCAACTGCAATCCAATGGATACTCTCTAATTGAGGGGTTTCTTGAAATACTTGAGCTAAATAAGATAATCCTATTTTCGCAGCCGTTGGACTAACAACAATAATTATATTGGCTTGTGGTAAAGCATGAAATTGCTGAGTCAATTGCTCCGATAAAGCAACTGACTCTAAGTGCAATAAAGGCACATCCAATACATCTATACCCTGTTTACAGATTTCCCGTGTTAAAGCATCAGCTCTATCACGAGGTCTCGTATTTATAAATAGCATGGCAAATTACAGGTGTAGATCTTTTAATAAAGGCCCTGCACCCATCTCCAATAAATTCTTGGCAAGCTGCTCACCTATTGCGACAGCATGGTCTAACTGACCTTGTATTTCTGCCTTCAATAACGTTTTACCATCAACACTACCGACTCTTCCTTGCATCACTAGCTGATGATTTTCCAAAATAGCATATCCTGCTATAGGAATTTGGCACCCCCCCTCCAAGTAGGCATTAAAAGCACGCTCAGCACGAACGCATACTTCCGTTTCAAAATGCTTTAATGGTTCAATCAGAGAAAGTACTTCTTGGTCATTTGCACGACACTCTAAGCCTAAAGCACCTTGACCTACAGCAGGTAAACTCGTTACTGGGTCAAGCGTATGGCGAATACGATCATGAAGCTCTAATCGTTTGAGCCCTGCACTTGCCAAGATAATTCCATCATATAAGCCACTATCTAACTTAGATAGTCTTGTACCAACATTGCCGCGTAAGTCTTTAATGACTAAGTCTGGTCTGTAATTTAAAATTTGGCATTTACGACGTAAGCTTGATGTGCCAACGACCGCACCCTGAGGTAAATCATTAAAATGTGAGTAGTTATTTGAGACAAAAGCATCGAAGGGATCTTCTCTTTCACAAATTACAGGTAAATCTAACCCTTCAGGAAGCTGCATCGGTACATCTTTTATAGAATGCACAGCCAAATCTGCACGACCGTCAAACAATGCTTGTTCAAGCTCTTTTACAAATAGCCCTTTACCGCCAATTTTTGCCAATGGGGTATCTAAAATTTTGTCCCCTTGCGTTACAAAAGTCACTAACTCTACAGTTAAACCATGATGTAATTTTTCTAATCGAGCCTTAATATGCTCTGCTTGCCAAAGAGCCAATGGACTTTGGCGTGTTGCTATTCTCAGCGTTTTCATATGTGCCCAATAAATACTTTTCAGTTAAGCCTAAACTTAACTTGATCTCTAGAAATTGCAAGTCATATTGCTGTGCTTTTCTCTATAACAAACATCGACTCAACAAATCATTGAAGAAACTTTCTCACTTATACCCAAGAGATACACATATAATAGCTATCTGAGTAGTTTTATAATTCGATGAATAAAGCCTAAATTTGCAATAACCTTTCAGCTTTGTTAATTATAAACAATATAGCTTGCGTTCACTGACAACAACTGAAGTTAATACTTTTAAATAAAAGTTATAACTCTAATGAAAAGTGACAATAGTACCTATTTAAGATAAATCGCTACAAACCGTATATTTATATAGCGAAGCCCCTTAAAATAAACCTATCCATTATTGTAATAGAGCGATCATGAGCACATCTTCAAATCATTCAACGACCCCTTTATCTCAAACCTCTGGTATGTGGGGCGGACGCTTTTCAGAAGCGACAGATGCTTTTGTTGCTGAATTCACAGCATCCGTACAATTCGACCAACGTTTTTATAAACAAGACATCGCAGGCTCAGTTGCACATGCGAAAATGCTTGCAAAAATTGGGGTACTTACAGCACAAGAACGTGATGACATCATTCATGGCCTTACAGACATTCAAACTGAAATTGAATCAGGAAAATTTGAATGGCGCATCGACCTTGAAGATGTTCATATGAATATTGAATCACGTTTAACTCAGCTCATTGGTATTACAGGTAAAAAACTACATACTGGTCGTAGTCGTAATGACCAAGTCGCTACAGATATTCGTCTTTATCTACGTGATGAAATTGATGAAGTATTACAAACATTAAAACGCTTACAACTGGGTATTTTAAGTCTTGCAACAAAACATACCGCTACAATAATGCCTGGCTTTACTCACTTACAAACAGCTCAACCTGTAACGTTCAGCCACCACCTCATGGCTTGGTTTGAAATGCTTGTACGTGATACTGAACGCCTACAAGACTGCCGTAAACGCGTAAACCGCATGCCTTTAGGTTCTGCAGCACTTGCAGGTACAACTTATCCAATTGATCGTACCTATACTGCCGAACTTTTAGGATTTGATGAGGTTTCTGAAAACTCATTAGATGCAGTTTCTGATCGTGACTTTGCCATTGAGTTTAATGCAGCAGCTTCTTTAATTATGATGCACCTCTCACGCATGTCAGAAGAGCTTATTCTATGGACTTCTGCTCAGTTTAAGTTTATTCAAATTCCTGATCGCTTCTGTACTGGTTCATCAATTATGCCTCAGAAGAAAAATCCTGATGTACCGGAACTTGTTCGTGGTAAATCTGGTCGTGTTTTTGGTGACCTCATTAGTCTACTTACACTAATGAAAGGGCAACCTTTGGCATATAACAAAGATAACCAAGAAGATAAAGAACCTTTATTTGATGCAATCGATACAGTTCGTGGGTGCTTAATGTCATTCGCAGATATGATTCCTGCATTAGTACCAAATATTGAATCTATGCGTGAAGCTGCTTTACGTGGTTTTTCAACTGCTACAGACCTTGCAGATTACCTTGTTAAGAAAGGTGTTCCATTTCGTGATTCACATGAAATTGTAGGTAAAACCGTTGCACTTGCTGTTGAAGAAGATAAAGACTTATCTGAACTCTCTCTTGAACAGCTACAACAATTTTCTACACTGATCGAGGCTGATGTATACGATAAAGCACTCACATTGGAAGCTTCTGTAAGTGCTCGTGATCACATTGGTGGTACTGCACCAAAACAAGTGGAAGCTGCTATTGCTAGAGCACATACACGTCTAGAAAAACTCTACGCAACAGCTTAAAACGAGAGAAAATATGTCACATCAAGTTTTTTGTAAAAAATACCAAAAGGAAATGGAAGGCTTAGATTTTGCACCATTTCCAGGCCCTAAAGGCGAGTTCTACTTTAACAATGTTTCAAAACAAGCATGGCAAGCGTGGTTACAACATCAAACTACGCTAATCAATGAGAAACGCCTCAATGTTTTTGAACCAGAAGCAAAACAGTTTTTGGAAGAGCAAAGAGAAAAGTTTTTCTCAAATGATGAAAGTATAGAAATTGCCGAAGGTTGGAAGCCTGAATAATTATTATTAAAAAATAAGGTCTTATATAGACCTTATTTTTTAGATTACATACAATTACAAATAGCTATTACAATAAAACATCTACTTACAAGAAGATCGCAGACAAATACCACGATTTTTCATATGATTTATCACATAGAGAGGAATAAACCTTCTTTTTATAATACAAAGTTTATAAAGCTTATTAGCCCCAAATCTCCCCCAAGGTTTGGGGCCTTTTTTATGTATGTATTAATTACTCTGACTTATTTGAGTCACTATGCACTTTCTTCTCAATCTCATCCATACTCGCATGACGTACATCTAGACCTTTTACAATATAGATTACTTGTTCAGCAATATTACGTGCATGATCACCAATACGCTCTAATGAACGTAAGACCCAAAGTACATTAAGAACGCGTGATATCTGACGTGCATCTTCAATCATATATGTCATCAGCATTCGTGTCGCTGATTGATACTCACGATCTGTATCTGCATCAGCACGCAATACTTTCAATGCTTGATCTGTATCTAAACGTGCAAAAGCATCTAAAGCTTCATGAATCATTACTCTGACTTGATTACCAATATGTCGAGCTTCCATGAACCCATAAGAAGTACTTCTTTCCTCACTAAGACTTTGAGAAATACGTGCAATTTTATTTGCTTCATCACCAATTCTTTCTAAGTCTGTATTGGCTTTACTCATTGCAATAACCATTCTTAAATCAATGGCAGCAGGATGACGACGTGCAAGAATAATTGTAAGCAACTCATCAATCTCGCGTTCTAAGCGGTTCACTGTATTCTCTGTATATTGAACATCCACAGAAAGTGCAATGTCATTATCCAACAGTGAATGAATTGCATCAGTTACTTGCTGCTCGACAAGACCACCCATTGCCATAAACTTGGCATTTACTTCTTGTAGGTCTTCATTAAACTGCGAGGAAATATGATGTGATAACATCGGATTTTTTACGCTCAAGGGGGATCTCCAAAAAATCAAAAACTTAACTATTAGAGCAAATTAAGTTGAACATTTCATGACAAATATTAAAAATACGATTTATTATTGATAACCTGATAAAAATTACAAATCATTTACTGTGAAAGAATTTATTTCATATCAAACTTACTTTACAAATGTTCTAACCCGTTCAATTGAATATTGATTATTTTTACTAAAATACTGTATGAAATTACAGTTTTATGCACATCAAAAACACATCATATTTATTAAATTCCAATGAAGTGTTTACAATTAAAGACTCCTATCGGTACAAGGATTAATATGCAGGTTTCAACGATATGAGCAAAAGAGTTGTCTTCATATTCATGATAGTTTGCTCACTGCTTAATGGTTGCCATCAAGAGAGTCTCCCCTCTACACAGCAAGACAATCAATCTAAATCATCTATTACACCAGAAAACCCTTGTACATATTTAAGACAAGATATTCAGCATATTGATAATCGAAGTACAGTCGAAGCACTTGAACAAGTAAATTTTCGTTTAAAGCAGTGCCTACCTCAGTTTAGCTTAAATGATCGTACCTTACTTATTTATGCAACAACAGCAATGTACCAACGTTTTTTATTTGCAGATCGTACACCTGAACAACAGCAATACTTTGAACAATATGCAATTAATACCAGTGCATACCCAACTTTACAGCAGAATTACGAGTCTCACTTTTCCAAGCGCGATCAATATCTTATAGAACACCAAAGCAATGCTGCTTACTATGAGCTATATGATTCAGGAAATAACAGAACCAAATATCGCAGACAGCCAAGTTACTTACGCGACATTTTTGCACCATTTCTACCGGCAGCAGAGCAAATGTTTATTGTTAATCTCGCTCGGCAAAATGAGCAACCTGTTATATCTGACAATACCTTTAATCTCACATGGCAAGAAATTGCAGATCGTGCACAGTTTTGGGAAAGTTATACAATTTCTTACCCAAATAGTATTTTCTTTGAAGATGCTCAACGCCTGAAATTTGCTTATACACGTTTTCTGTTTCATGGTTTGCCGAATATGCCTATCTCAACAAACTATGAAGGTGAAGAAAATATCCATCCTGAAGCGCTCAAAGAAATACAGGCGCTTGCAAACAATGGTCACTCTCAGCTTTCTGAAAAAGCAATGAAGTTCTTAAAGTTTATTGAAATACCTGTAACAACACGTGATTTAAAGCTTCCAATAGAGCTTAGTCCAGTGGAACAACGCTCTAAACGTGCAGAAACCATTAAAGATATGAAGCAACTTGATCAGTATATCGGCTTATACGACCCTTTAAGCTTTGACAGTACACACATTAATAGAGACTGTTTTAGCGATTCTATTTGCGTCACACATTTAGGCAGTATCTCAACTAGCTTCACTACAAAACAAGATTTTTAGATTTACCCATTTTGCTCAAAACATGCTAGTCTTGGATAACCGCTTGACGGAGCGCGAGTAAAAACTCGCTGAGATCACCTAAGTTCTACTTGATGGTGAGTACCGTTGAACCTGATCAGGTTAAGACCTGCGTAGGAATCAAGCCACCTCAAACTTATGCCCTATCTATTCTTTTATTAGGATAAATCCGCCACCGTTTTTGGTTGAGCTTGATTCGTTGATTTTTTTCATAAGGATCATGTCAATGAACCAATTAACGAATCTATCTAACACTTCAAAGCAACATGAGCAAGATGCAAAAGATTTAACTCGAATCTTACCTGCATCCAGCAAAGTTTACATTTCAGGCTCTCACCCAAGTATTCGCGTACCTATGCGAAAAATTGCCCTATCTGATACACCAGAAGGATTAGGTGGTGAAGAAAATCATGGTATTTTAGTTTACGATACTTCAGGCGTATATACCGACCCAAGTGTAGAGATAGACTTAAATCAAGGATTACCTCATTTACGCCAATCATGGATTGAAGAACGCCAAGATTCTGAAGAACTGCCGAATTTAAGCTCAGCATTTGGTCAACAGCGTGCAAAAGATATTCGTACTGCTAACATCCGCTTTGCACATATCCAAAAACCACGCCGTGCAAAGCAATCTAAAAATGTCACACAAATGCACTATGCCAAGCAAGGTATTATTACACCTGAAATGGAATTTGTGGCCATTCGTGAAAACCAAAAACAGCATGCTGCCGTTGACTCAAGACAACATGCAGGACAAAACTTTGGTGCAAAAAATCTTACTGAAATTACACCAGAATTTGTACGCCAAGAAATTGCTGAAGGGCGCGCTATTATTCCTTCAAATATTAATCACCCCGAATCTGAACCAATGATTATTGGTCGAAACTTTTTGGTCAAGATTAATGCCAATATTGGTAACTCTGCTCTAGGTTCTTCTATTGATGAGGAAGTTGCCAAAATGACTTGGGCAACACGCTGGGGTGCAGATACCATTATGGATTTATCTACAGGTCAAAACATTCATGAAACACGAGAATGGATTATTCGCAACTCACCTGTACCTATTGGTACAGTGCCAATCTACCAAGCTTTAGAGAAAGTAAATGGCGTTGCGGAAGACCTTAATTGGGAAATATTTAGAGATACACTGATTGAACAAGCAGAACAAGGCGTTGATTACTTTACAATACATGCAGGTGTATTACGTGACTATGTTCCTCTCACTGCAAACCGTCTCACAGGTATTGTTTCTCGTGGTGGTTCAATCATGGCACAGTGGTGTCTGGCACATCAAACAGAGAACTTCTTATATACGCATTTTGATGATATCTGTGAAATTATGAAGGCATATGATGTTTGCTTTAGCTTAGGAGATGGACTACGTCCCGGATGCTTGCAAGATGCAAATGATGAAGCACAATTTAATGAGCTACGCACACTTGGTGAGCTCACCCATAAAGCATGGGAACATGATGTACAAGTCATGATTGAAGGTCCGGGTCATGTGCCTATGCATATGATTAAAGAAAATATGGATCTACAACTTGAAGTATGTAAAGAAGCACCTTTTTATACGCTTGGCCCACTTACAACGGACATTGCTCCCGGCTATGACCATATTACATCTGCTATTGGCGCTGCAATGATCGGTTGGTATGGTACAGCCATGCTCTGTTATGTTACACCAAAAGAACATTTAGGCTTACCAAACAAAAAAGATGTCAAAGATGGCATTATCACTTATAAAATCGCAGCACATGCAGCAGACCTTGCAAAAGGACATACGGGTGCGCAAGTAAGAGATAATGCTCTTTCAAAAGCACGTTTTGAGTTCCGCTGGGAAGATCAGTTTAATCTCAGTCTAGACCCTGATACAGCACGTGAAATGCATGATGAAACCATGCCAAAAGAAGCTCATAAGTCAGCTCACTTTTGCTCAATGTGTGGCCCTAAATTCTGTTCAATGAAAATTTCTCAAAATGTTAGAAACTTAGCTAAAGTTGCTGAACCTATTTAAATTTTTCTAAACTTGTAGATAGCTTATTTCTATATATAAGCTATCTACAATAAATAACTCAGTGTTTTTTTCAAAAAAATATAGCAAGAATGCGCAAACTTCATCACACTTATCATTATTATCATTATTTATATCGCTTTTAGGCCAAAAATAAGCATTTATTCAATGAGACTTCTCAGTTAGCATAGTTATTAAGCATGCCAATTTATATAAGTTGATCATATTGATGATAAAGAAAGAACAATATACACAAAATGATGTAAACGTTCTCTCACGAGAATCAATATATCAAGGTTTTGTAAAACTAGAAAAAGTAAGCCTACAATATCGGCTATTCAATCAAAATAATTACTCACGCGTTGTAGAAAGAGAACTCATTCGACGTAAAAAAGCAGCTGGTGTTCTCATCTATAATGACGAACAAAAACGCTTTGCTCTCATTGAACAGTTTCGTGTTGGCGCATTAGATGATACACACTCCCCTTGGCATCTTGAAGTTGTTGCAGGGGTTTTAGATGGCAATGAAACACCTGAAAGTTGTATTTATAGAGAAAGTCTTGAAGAGTCAGGCTGCGAGCTTTATGACCATAAACATCTTTTTACCTTTTATCCTTCGGCAGGGTCATGTGATGAAATTTTCTACCTATATACAGCACAAGCTAAACTGCCTAGTCATGGTGGTATTTTTGGCTTAGCGCAAGAGGGGGAGAATATTCAACTGCACCTATTCAATTATAATGAGTTAGATACAATTTTCAGAAACTGCCAACTTCGTAATGCACCAGTCATTATCGCTTTACAATGGCTTCAACAGCATATTAAGACGCTTTAAAAGTGATCCTTTCTATTGATGGGAATATACCCTGAATGAAAACAATTATCCAAATTAGTGACACACATTTAACAGATTCACCCGAAAATAAATTTATTCAAATTGATCCAGAGCATACATTTCATCAAATTACAGATGATATGATTGCGAAGTACAAAAATATTGATACCATCATTCATACAGGTGATGTTGCCCAAGTCGCAAAAGCAGAAACCTATCAACGTTATCTGCAACATATGGAAAAATTTAAAATACCTTTTTATCAAGTTCCGGGAAATCATGATGATCTAAGTATTTTTCCATACCATCAGAACAGCCCTATTTCTATTATCCACTTAGATCATTGGTGTATTATTCTTCTAACCAGTGCAGTAAAAGGGCGCATTGATGGATGTATTTCGGAAGATCAGCTAGAAAAGCTAGCCCGTTTACTCGAGCAAAATCAGACACTACATACAGTTATTGGCTGCCATCATCATCCACTTCTCATGGAATCTGAATGGATTGACACACATTGCTTAAAAAATACTGATGCCTTACTTAAAATATTAAAGAAATATCCCCAAGTAAAAGCCATCATTTCAGGGCATGTGCATCAGGAAGCAAAAATTGAATTAGATAACATTCAATTTTTATCTGTGCCTTCAACATCTGTTCAATTTAAACCTAAAAGTAAAGATTTCGCACTCGATACCATTCAAGCTGGCTATCGTGCCATTCACTTGCATGATAATGGTCATTTTGAAACACAAGTTCATCGCCTAGCAGCCCCTTTACCTCAAATAAATGAAAATATTTCAGGCTATTAACTTTTATTTTTCTAGAATTTATATTAACTTAGCTCATCGGTAAGGCTTATCTTGCATCAGATATGCTTTAAGGACTACCCAAGTCATTAAAAAGTCTTTATGATAACGAGCCCTTAAATCTGTGGTTTTACACTTTTGAGGGCAATAATAAAAATTTGCATCTCACCCTAACGAGTACGTAGCTTTGACGTATATGATGAGGAATGCCCTATATGGCAAATGATACTCTAAACCAAGTCCTAGATGAGCAAACAACTGTTGAAGGTGAAGCGCCAAAACGTGGTCGCAAAGTAAAACCTAAAACAGCAAGCAGCGGTTCTACAGCAAGCCTTTTTGGTATTGCACCTTATGAACCAAAGAAAAATGAAGAATATATGTCTGATGCGCAATTAGAGCACTTCAGAAAAATTCTTTTAGCTTGGAAAACTGACTTAATGTCAGAAGTAGACCGTACCTTAAATACAATGCAAGATGAGTCAACAGCTCTTCCTGATGTTAATGACCGTGCAACACAAGAAGAAGAGTTTGCAATTGAATTGCGTACTCGTGACCGTGAACGTCGCCTTATTCGTAAAATTGAGAAATCAATTGAAGCAATTAAAAATGATGATTACGGCTTTTGTGAAACATGTGGTGTGGAAATTGGTTTACGTCGCTTAGAAGCAAGACCAACAGCAACACTTTGCATTGATTGCAAAACATTGGCAGAAATTAAAGAAAAACAAAATAAAGGCTAAACTATGGGTGTATCACACTCAGAAAACACACCTTATAGGGGTCGGTTTGCGCCATCGCCAACCGGCCCTTTGCATTTTGGTTCACTCATTACAGCAGTCGCAAGTTACTGTGAAGCAAAATCAAGATATGGAAAATGGTTTGTTCGTATAGAAGATACCGATATTCCGCGCATATACCCCGGCAGCGAAACCCATATTCTTCAATGTTTAGATGCTTTTGAGTTTGAAATTGATGGTCAAATTTTTTTTCAAAAGGATCGACTGCATATTTACAATGATGTACTGCATAAACTACAGCAGAAAAATTACATTTACGCCTGCCAATGTACTCGAAAAATGTTGGGTTCAAATGCCATTTATCAAGGTACATGTAAAACACTTGATCTAGCACTTGAAAATCAAGCAATTCGCGTAAAAGTAAATGATCAACCTATTGAATTTATAGATGCTTTACAAGGGAATCAGACTGCTAACCTTGCACATGAACTTGGCGATTTTGTCTTAAAACGGCGTGATGGTATTATCAACTATCAACTTGCTGTTGTTGTAGATGATTACCTCCAAGATATTACACATGTCGTTCGTGGCGCAGATTTACTTGATAATACAGCACGACAAATTTGGCTCGGACAACTCTTGGGCTATCCACCTCTCAAGTATATGCATTTACCTTTAGCAATGAATGACCAAGGTCAAAAGTTGTCTAAACAGAATATGGCACAAGCGCTCGATCCTTCAAATGCATCTCAGCTTTTACAGCAAGCACTCATTGCACTCAAACAACCTTTCGTAGAACTAGACCGACCTACAATCATGCTACAACAGGCAATTTCTCAATGGCAAAAAGATCTTATTCCAAAACAAAATACCCTACCTGACATATATCTTTAAATATAAAAAAGCACCTCACCCATATCTTAGGTAAAGTGCTTTTTTAGTCAAAATACAGTTAAAAGTTAGAAAGTTCTTTGGTTGGGTTTTCCTCTTTAGTCGATGCATCAATTTTAAGAATCAGTGTAATCATTGCTGCACACATCATCAGTGATGAACCGCCATAACTAATAAATGGTAACGTTAGACCCTTCGTTGGTAACATTCCCATATTCATTCCTGCATTTACTAGAATTTGCATTAAAAAGATAAAGCTAATTCCATAAGCCAAGTAGCCTGCTCTAAGATAGTTATTCTTTAATGCTCGATAGCCAATTCGCACACAACATGCAAGCATCAAAAACTCTAAAGAAAGTACTGTAAAAATACCAAAGAAGCCAAACTCCTCACCTAAGATTGCAAGCATAAAGTCTGTATGTGCCTCAGGTAAGTAAGACATTTTTTGCATACTATGTCCAAGCCCCACACCAAACCATTCACCTCGTCCAAAGGCCATTAAAGCATTCGATAACTGATAACCTGCCCCCAATGGATCTGCCCAAGGGTTAGAGAATGAGAGCAGTCGTTCCAAACGATAAGGCTCAAAAACAACCAATGATGCAAGAGCAAGTACAATAACTGCACCCATCACCAAGAACTGTTTTATAGGTGCTCCTGCAAGGAAAAAGACTCCTACCATCATCATAACAATTACAGCCGTTGAACCAAAGTCAGGCTCTAAAATAATGAGAACAATAGATACGAACATGACTAATGCCAAACGCATCAATCCCATCCATCCACGATCCCTAACTTCGCTAGCACGGCGCACAACATAATCTGCTGTAAATACAGCCATAATCATTTTAGCGACTTCTGTAGGCTGTAACGTAAAGAAGCCGAGACGAATCCAACGCCGTGCACCATTTACTTCTGTACCAATCAGGAAAGTTACAAATAATAAGGCAATCGTAATAAGCCATAAAAGAAAAATGCTTTTAAACCAACTTTCTAACGCAAACCTCGAAACTACAAATGCGACACATAGAGCAATCATGATTGAAATCATGTGGCGCTCTAAAAAGTAAAATGGATTATTTTGTACATTTGCAGCATATGGCATAGATGCCGATGCCACCATAACTGTACCAATGATCAATAATGTAAAAACACAAAAGATTAAAATATTTCTTACTGTAATTTCAGCAGGTACTAAACCACGTATACGTGTATAGACTTCCTGTAGCTGTAGCCTTACACTTGGACTTACTCCTAAGCGCTCTTTTTTTTGAATCATTCGGATAAGGCCTCTACATATTTTACAAACTGGTGTCCTCGGTCACCATAATTTTTAAACATATCAAAACTTGCACAAGCAGGAGATAATAAAACAACATCATTCATTACTGTCATTTCATGACAAATCTGCACTGCTTCTTCTAATGTCTTCGCAAAAACAACTTTTGTCGTTCCTGCAATCGCTTGAGATATTTGAGATGCATCTTCTCCAATCAGAACAACCACTTTTACAAACTGCTGTATGGCTGAACGTAAAACTGTAAAATCTTGCCCTTTACCTACACCGCCCAAAATAAGAGCCACCTTACCCTCACCACCAGCAGCCAATGCTTGTCCTAGACCCTCAACTGCTGCAACAGTTGCACCAACATTAGTGCCTTTGGAGTCATTATAGTAGCGAACATTGCCTTTTGTAGTAACGTATTGGCAACGATGCTCTAAGCCTTTAAACGTTCTTAAAGTATTGAGCATTTCCTCTAATGGTAAGCCAATGGCTTCTCCCAATGCCAAACATGCCAAAGCATTTGCCATATTGTGCATACCTTGGATATACATTTGATTACTACATAGAAGCCGCTCTCTACCACGGGCAAGCCAAATCGTACCGTCAGTATCTCTTAAAATACCGTATTCATTCATGTCAGGTGCATTTAAACCAAAACTTTGGATTGGTATTGCATCGGGAATAAGTGGTCGTGTGAGTGCATCATCTCTGTTATAAACAACTTTTTTCACTTGCTGAAAAATGCGATGCTTTGCCTGATGATAATTGAGCATTGTGCCATGACGATCTAAATGATCTTCACTCATATTCAAAACAACAGCAACATCTGCATTTAAATTCGACGTCGTTTCTAATTGAAAACTAGAAAGCTCTAAAATAATTAATTCAGGGTCATCTTTTAATAAGTCGAGTGCAGGACGACCAAGATTGCCACCTACAGCAACTTTTTTTCCTGCAGCTTCTGCCATTAAGCCAATTAAAGTGGTCACTGTACTTTTTGCATTTGATCCTGTAATTGCCACAATTGGCACTTCTGTTGCTCTTCTTAACAACTGAATTTCACTAATAACAGGAATACCTTGTGCTATTGCATGTTGAATTTCAGGTAGATCTACAGCTAACCCCGGACTTAAAATAATCTCGTCAGCTTGTAATAATAGTTCTTCGTCTAAACAACCAAATACTTTTTGAATATCTTGAGGAATTTTGTCACACCCGGGAGGAATTTCTCTAGAATCGATTACAGCGACTCGATACCCTGAATCTACTAAAAAATTTACGGCAGATACGCCAGATATACCAAGGCCAGCAACAACCTTTAAACCACCACGCTGTATTAACATTTATGCCCCAAGAGTCATTCTTTTACTTTTATGAATGGTAGCACTTTGCTTTTTAGATTGCTTTTATAGATTAAACACCAACTCTGTTTTTTTGTGTTATTCACGTAAAAAAGCCATCTTTATGATGGCTCTTTATTTCTCTTATTAAAAACTTACTTCCATTTTACTGCTTTTACAGTTTCAGGAACTTTGGTTTTACTTGGCGAACTACTGCAACCACAGTCACCACAGCCTGAAACCATTGCAGGTCTAACCCAAGCTGCAAGCTTAGTCCATCCCTGTTTTTGGAAACCATTTGCAATACCATTAAATACTTTAAAAGCAGATTTTGGAAAAACCTTCTTAAACGTATAAATTGCACTCCAAATAACCAATGCTGCGACAATAATCATTTCAACCATTTTAGCCTCCTCTTAGCCAAAATAATGTGAGGCAATTTGATAAGTCAGAAATGCTGTAAAATAAGCAAGTCCAAACAAATAAATTGTCATAAAGGCAACCATTTTCCATGAGCCAGTCTCACGGCGTACAGTTGCAAGCGTTGAGATACAATGTGGTGCGTAAATAAACCAAACAAGTAGAGACAGTCCAGTTGCTACGGTCCAACCTGAACCCGGCGAACTAATTAAATGCGTTAAACCTTGTGCAACTGCATCATCATTCGCACCTGATAAAGCATATACCGTTCCCAATGAAGCAACCACAACTTCACGCGCTGCCATTGCAGGAATTAGAGCAATACAAATTTGCCAGTTAAAGCCAATTGGCGCAAATAAAGGTTGAATAAAATGCCCTAGCTGACCTGCAAAGCTATAATCAATCGCAGGTAATGTTGCATTGTCAGGTGCTTGAGGAAATGTACTTAAAAACCACAATAAAATTGAAAGAGCAAAGATAATACCGCCTACACGTTTTAAGAAAATACGCCCTCGGTCTAATAAACCAATGGCAATACTTTTCATATTTGGAAAACGGTAGCTTGGTAACTCCATAAGCAGTGCATATTCAGACTTATCTTTTTGAAAGAGCTTAATAATAAAAGCAACAACCAAGGCACTTAGTATGCCCGCCATATACAAAGCAAATAAAACGAGACCTTGTAAGCTTAAAAAGCCCCAAATTTGCGTATTTGGAATAAATGCCGAGATAAGTAAAGCATAAACAGGAAGACGTGCAGAACATGTCATCAGTGGAGCGACTAAAATTGTTGTTAAACGATCACGTGGATCATTAATACTTCTAGTTGCCATAATACCCGGTACAGCACATGCAAAACTTGAGAGCAATGGAATAAATGACCGTCCACTCAACCCTGCTTTATACATCAGTTTATCGAGTAAGAATGCTGCTCGAGGTAAGTAACCTGTTTCTTCTAAAAGTAAGATAAAGAAAAATAGAATTAGAATTTGGGGTAAGAAAACTAAAACACTACCTGCACCTGCAATAATACCATCTGCAACTAAGCTATGTAGCATCGGCTGTGTAATCACACCACCGACTGACTCACTCAACCATTTAAATGCGCTTTCAATACTGTCCATAAATGGTGCAGCCCAAGTAAATACTGCTTGGAATACAATAAACATTAAAAATGCAAGGCTAATTAGACCTAGCACAGGATGTAAGAATATGCGGTCTAAAAATGCAGTACGTTTATCTTCTTTTTCTACAAAGACAATCACATCATCAAGAATTTTTTGTGCTTTTTGATGAGAGTTACCCACTAAACCACTTAACTCAGTATGTGGCACAGTAAAACGCTGTTGTTCAAGTGCTTTTGTTAAATTTGCTACACCTGATGCACTTTTGGCAACTGTTTCTGTAACAGGTACACCCAAACGCTCTGAAAGCTTTTGAACATTAATTTGAATACCACGGCGACGTGCTTCATCCATCATATTCAGAACGACCATAACAGGTCGTCCTAATGCAATCACTTCAAGTACTAAACCTAAATGTAGACTCAAGTTCGTTGCATCAACAATACATAAAAATGCATCTTGCTCTGCTTCTGCTTCCACTTTTCCTAAACAGACATCACGTGTGACTGCCTCATCAGGACTGGTTGCATCTAAACTATATGTTCCCGGCAAATCGAGCACACGAACCGCTTTACCTGAAGGTAACGTAAAAAAACCGACCTTCTTCTCAACAGTCACACCCGCATAGTTTCCTACTTTTTGACGAGTCCCTGTCAACTGGTTAAAAACTGAAGTTTTTCCGCAGTTGGGATTTCCCACTAAAGCAACACGAAGTATCTCACTCATGAATGAGCTCCTTCTTTATTTACTTCAATTTTTTCTGCTTCGGACTTTCTTAATGCAAAACGTGTAAAACCAATCTGAATTAAAATTGGATCACCACCAAATATCCCTCGCGCAATGATTTTCACAAGCGTTCCTGGTAAGAATCCTAAAGTTTCCAATCGGCTAGCAATTAAATCACCTTTTTCATCTGTAGAATCTAAATGATTAATCTTTTGTATAACAGCAGCTTGCTTGACCTTTAACTCTGATAACAGCACCGCGCAGCTTCCTTAACATTTTTAATTATTATAAACATAAATGAGAACAATTTGCATACACATAAACTGTTATTAACCAAATGCAACATTTATTATTTTTCACTTCTCAAGCAAATTATTTTTCACTATGATGTCAGCATGCTAAACAATAAAAAACCGCGCGTTCCCGCGCCTGTTCAGATACCTAAAGAGCTCCCTTTTCTTATTGGGTACAGAGACTATTTAGTCGCACAAACGGTCAGTCCTCATACACGAAATGCTTATTTATCTGACTTAACACAATGCGCACAACTGTGTCGCCTGCCCTTACCACAGTGGTGCAAAGATGATATTTCAGATGTACTCATTGAACTGACAAAACAAGGGAAAAGTCCACGTTCAATTGCACGTATTCTTTCAGCTCTGCGCTCTTTCTTTAAGTTCATGCGTGAGCAAAAACTAAGAACAGATGACCCTTTAGAAACACATAAGACACCGCAGTTAGGTCGAGCTTTACCCAAAGACTTAAGTGAAGAAGATGTTGAAGCACTCATTCAAACTCCAGACATTCACACCTACTTAGGACTTCGCGATCGAGCTATGCTCGAGGTTTTATATGCAAGTGGTTTGCGCGTCAGTGAATTAATTAACCTGCGAATTGATTTACTCAATTTACGCCAAGGTTATTTACGCATATTGGGTAAAGGCAATAAGGAACGCCTTGTACCTATGGGACAAGTTGCTACAGAGTGGATTGAAAAATACCTCAATGAATCGCGACCACATTTATATAAATCAAGCACTGACTATCTATTTTTGACTCAACATGGCGGTATTATGAGTCGGCAGAACTTTTGGTATGCCATAAAAAGATATGCAATTATTGCCAATATTCAAACAGAGCTTTCTCCGCATACACTCAGACATGCTTTTGCAACACATCTACTCAACCACGGTGCCGATTTAAGAGTTGTGCAAATGTTATTAGGACACAGTGATTTATCAACAACCCAAATTTATACGCATGTTGCACAAGTCCGACTGCAAAAAGTACATGCCGAGCACCATCCACGCCCGTAAAACTGTTCATTATCATTGCTACAGTCGTTAATGAAAATTCACGAATTTTTGCATATTTTTTGATATGCTTAAGACCTATTTTTATTCTTATTGATTAGTTAAAGAGTTTTTTATGACCTTTCCTTACGCTAAAACGCTCCTAGCTTGTGCCATTAGTGTGACTGCATTACTTTCTGGTTGCTCAAAAGACAAAGCAGCAACAACAAAATCAGACTCACTTACAGCAACAAGCCCTGCAACAGGTGATGTGTCACCAATTTTAGAGCGTAACGAGAAACAACGCTTAATTACAACGTTCCAAGAACAGTTGGAAAAAGCAAATATTAAAATTAAAGTTACAGATATCAAAAAAACCGAAGTTCCAAATATTTACTGGGTAAATTTAGAGGGTATGCCTTCTGTTTATGCAACAGCAGATGGTAAATATATTATTCAAGGCGATATTTTACGTTTAGGCGATACAAAACTTCATAACGTAAGCGAAGGTCTACAGGCTCAAGAAAATCAAAAAATTTTTGAAGCTCTCAATACAAAAGATCTCATTGTTTATCCTGCACAAGGCCAAACAAAACATATCGTTTATGTATTTACCGATGCAAGCTGCCCCTACTGCCATAAGCTACATGAATCTCTACCAGAAATTACAGCTAAAGGTATTGAAGTACGTTACATTGCATGGCCACGTGGTGAACAATTCTTACCTGCAATGGAAAGCATTTGGTGTAGTAAAGACCGTAAAGCTGCATTTGAATCTGTGGTTAAGGGTGAAGCAATTGCACCTGCTCAATGTCAGAATCCAGTAAAATCACAATACTTATTGGGTCTAAATATTGGCGTAAATGGCACACCTGCTATCTACAGTCAAGATGGCCACTACCTCGGTGGTTACCTTTCAGCCGATGATATTGTTAAAAAATTAGAAAAATAATACTAAAATAGGTGAAGATTCGTGAATCTTCACCTACACTCTGCCGTTTTTTTTAGCTATGATCTAAGATCATTTGCTAATATTTATTTTGGAGTGTGACGTGAAACCAGTTCGTCTGGCTATACTTGGTCTTGGTACCGTTGGTAGTGGAGTTCTTCAATTATTACAAGAAAATGCTACAGAAATTAAACGCCGTACAGGTCGAGAAATTCAAATTACTCACGTAGGCACTCGCCGTCCTCGTCCAGATCTCAACTTAGAAGGCATTCAACAAAGTGACGACTTATTTGAAATCGTTCGTCAACCTGATGTTGATATTGTCGTTGAGTTGATTGGTGGGCTTCATCCAGCACATGATCTAATCTTAGAAGCAATTAAACACGGTAAGCAAGTTGTTACCGCAAATAAAGCATTACTTGCTGAAGAAGGCAACGCACTGTTTGAAGCTGCCGATAACAATACTGTACAAATTGCGTATGAAGCTGCGGTCGCAGGTGGCATTCCTATTATTAAAGTCATGCGTGAAGGACTTGCAGCAAACCGAATTGACTGGTTAGCTGGTATTATTAATGGTACAGGTAACTTTATCCTGACAGAAATGCGCGATAAATCGCGTCAGTTTAAAGATGTACTTGCTGAAGCACAAGCTCTCGGCTATGCAGAAGCAGACCCAACTTTCGATGTGGAAGGCATTGATGCAGCACATAAACTGACATTACTTGCCTCTATTGCATTTGGTATCCCGTTACAATTTGAGAAGGTTTACACTGAAGGTATTAGTAAAATTACAGCACAAGATGTGAAATATGCTGAAGAGCTTGGCTTCCGTATTAAACACTTAGGTATCGCACGCCGTGCTGAAAATGGTATTGAACTCCGTGTTCACCCAACATTAATTCCTGAAGAACAACCTCTAGCAAACGTAAATGGCGTTCAAAATGCTGTGTCTGTGAAAGCAAGTGCTGTGGGTCAAACCATGTATTATGGTCCTGGTGCAGGTGGTGGCCCAACAGCTTCTGCTGTTGTTGCAGATGTCATCGATCTTGTACGTGATATTTCATATACCGAAGACGGTTCAGGAACAATTCCACAACTTGCGTTTGAATCACTTGAAGATATTAAAATTCTAAAACGCGAAGAAATGACCACAGCATACTATCTACGTGTCAATGTTGATGACAACAAAGGCGTTTTAGCAGATATCACAACAATTTTAAGCCATTGTGGTATTAGTATCGATGCCATTATGCAACAACCACGTTTGAAAGACCGTGTTCCTGTCGTCATTATGACAGACCCGATTGTTGAGTCAAAAATGGATGAAGCCATTGCTAAAATCCAAGCACTGCCTGCAACACATGGTGAAGTGACTCGAATCCGCTTGGAATCTCTTGAAAATTAATTTAAGCTCATTTGCGAGACAAATTACAGTCTCGCATGTTTTACACATATTATTGGAACATCATCATGTCTAATGCCAATCGCTACACTGGACTTGTAGATCGCTATCGCGACCGCTTGCCTGTATCAGAAACTACACGTGCAATCTCTTTAGGTGAAGGAAATACACCACTAATCAAACTTGAAAATATTCCACGTATTATTGGCAAAGATGTTGAAATTTATGTGAAATATGAAGGCTTAAACCCAACAGGTTCTTTTAAAGACCGTGGTATGACCATGGCTGTAACAAAAGCTGTTGAAGCGGGTTCAAAAGCAATCATTTGTGCCTCTACAGGTAATACCTCTGCCGCTGCCGCAGCTTATGCAGCACGTGCAGGCATCAAAGCATTTGTACTTATTCCTGAAGGCAAAATTGCCATGGGTAAAATGGCTCAAGCCATGATGTACGGCGCAATTACCATGCAAATTCGTGGTAATTTTGATGATGGTATGCGTCTTGTCAAAGAAATGGCAGACCAAGCACCTGTAACGATTGTAAACTCGATTAACCCTTACCGCTTACAAGGGCAAAAAACAATTTCATATGAAATTGTAGAAGCACTTGGTAAAGCACCTGACTACCACTGCCTACCTGTAGGTAATGCAGGAAATATTACTGCTCATTGGATGGGTTATACAGAAGCTGTTGCAAACCAACCTGCAAGTGAATTCGAGCAAGTGGTTTATGATGCAACAACTGACCAATTTACAGGTCCAAAACCTGAAGGTCTACCTAAAATGGTCGGCTATCAAGCATCAGGCGCAGCACCATTTTTACGTGGCGCAGCTGTAGAAGCACCTGAAACAGTAGCGACAGCCATTCGTATTGGTAACCCACAAAGCTGGAATCATGCAAAAGCTGTTGTACGCGACTCAAACGGTTGGTTCGATGAGCTACAAGACAGTGAAATTTTAGATGCCCAACGTATGCTTGCAATGTACGAAGGTGTATTTGTCGAGCCTGCATCTGCTGCATCTATTGGCGGTGCTATTCGTGATATTAAAGCAGGTAAAATTGCTAAAGGTTCAGTGATTGTGTGTACCGTAACAGGTAATGGACTTAAAGACCCAGATACTGCAATTAAACAATGTGCCGATGCAGTAATGCTAACCATTGATGCAACAATGAATGATGTGAAAAACTCAATTTTATCTCATATGGATAAATAAAAAAGTACATACATAAAAAAATCCCTGTTATCTAACAGGGATTTTTTTATTGTAAAAAGCAAGTCTAAAGATTTAACTCAGGTATCTTTTGGTAAACCAGTTAACCAATTTAATAAGTCAGTTGCATCTGTATTACGTGCTTGCGTTGTCGGCTCACCCATAAGCACAACAACAGCAGGACGCGAGTTCACTGTCGTATGCATAACAACGCAACGACCTGCTTCATTAATAAAGCCTGTTTTAGATAAATTGATATTCCATCCACCATTACGTACAAGTGCATTGGTATTACTCGCATTTAACATACGATAGCCCAAGTTAAAATCATAATGTGGTGTTGATGAGAACTGACGAATCACCCCATATTTATAGGCTTGCGTAACCAAAATTGCTAAATCACGTGCAGATGAAACATTACGTGGGTCTAAGCCTGTTGATTCAAAATAATGCGTTGAGCTCATTCCTAGTTCACGTGCTTTTGCATTCATTGCTGCAATAAAAGCGGGCTTACCACCTGGGTATGTTCGTGCCAATGCTGCTGCTGCAGGGTTTTCTGATTTCATGAGTGCTACAAGCAATACTTCTGCACGATTCATCTTATCGCCAGCACGTAATTTAGTACTTGCTTTCTTAGGCCCATCAAAATCGATCGGCTCTAAAGTAATATCTTGCGACATATCTAAATGAGCATCTGCAGTTACAACAGCTGTCATCAACTTTGTAATAGATGCCATTGGGCGTGAGGAGTTACTATTTTTACTAAATAATACCTCACCCGTTTGAGCATCCATCACCAATGCTGAACCTGCATGAACATTTGGCCCTGCATTATTCATAAATGTTGTATCAACAACCCCTGAATGCATTGCAGGCGGTGCACCATTGCTTTGGCGTAACGTTGTTGATGCTGTCGTACTCCCTTGCGGGGTTAACTCTAACTCATCATCATCTGCTAATAATTCTTTTACATCATGTGTAGATAAATTTTGATGCGGTGCAGGTTTACCATCAATCGTCAAATCTGCAAAACTATGGCAGCTCAAACTCAATAAAAGAGGCACACTTAACATGTGCACTAAAGACTTCTTTAAACTTCTCACAATACTTCACTCGACTAAAAGGGTGATAAGATAAATTTGCTTATTACCACAAATATGCCTTACATTTGCACAAAGCAGTTACTTGCATTAATTTCAATAACTATGCGTAAATTTCAGGTAATATTTTAAGATAGCATTGCTAATTTTGTGTTGCGATTGCAAGTTTAATTTGCTTTATGTAACAAAAAAGATCAATTTATGAGGTAACCAAACGTGATTTCAGTTTTAGTCGTAGATGACCATGAGTTGGTGAGAACAGGCATTTGTCGAATGCTTACCGATCAGGTCGATATTAAAGTAATTGGACAAGCTGAATCCGGAGAAGATGCTCTCGTACTTGCGCGCCAACATCAACCCGATATTATTTTACTTGATGTAAACATGCCCGGTATTGGTGGCATTGAAACAACTCGTAGACTCGTACAAAGTATACCAACAACTAAAGTCATTGCTGTCAGTGGGCTTGCAGAAGAACCCTATCCATCTTTGGTTTTAAAAGCAGGTGCAAAAGGCTATATTACGAAAGGTGCGCCAATTGAAGAAATGATTCGTGCTATTAAAAAAGTCACACAAGGTGGTAAATACTTTAGTGCTGATATTGCAGAACAACTGGCAAGCTCTTATTTAGCAGATACACAACTTTCTCCATTTGATCAACTTTCTGAGCGAGAAATGCAGGTCGCAATGATGGTTGTAAGTTGTCATAGTGCGCAAGATATCGCAGATAAATTGTTTGTGAGTGTTAAAACAGTAAATACTTACCGCTATCGTATTTTTGAAAAACTGAACATTGACAGTGATGTCAAACTAACGCACCTTGCCATGCGTTATAACCTTGTTCAGCCATAACTAAATGATGCGCGCCATACCAGATAGTTTAAGCCTCTATCGCTTAGGGTTATGGTATGGCATGTATCGTATTATTATTGCAAGTGGTTTACTTGTAATATTTTTTTTAAATGTCCCACATGACTTGCTCAATTATAAATATCAGAATATCTATATTTTCACCCTGATTATTTATACGATTATCAACTTATTTCAGTTACTTTTACTACCACAAAGTGATGCACCACTTTCAAAAAAAATAAAATTTTTTAGCATTGTCGATGTCTGTTGTTTTAGCATGCTCACCTTTGCTCAAGGCACATCAAACTTACATATTAGCCTATTATTTGCCATTACAATTTTTATTACCAACTTACTTTTACCCCATAAGACAGCATTAACACTCACCTTATGTTCAATTATCGCTGTGGTGTATATTCCCTTCATTGACTCTTGGATTTATGTCAATCATTTGAATAATATTGGCAGTACACTTTTCTTAGCCTTTCTTTTTATTGCTATTTATATTACAGCACAGTTTACAGCTAATCGTTTTGAACGGCTCTCTAAAGTTAATAACTCGCAGTCCATTGCTATTTTACAACTACAAGATCTCAATCAATACATCTTAGAACAAGTAGATATGGGGTACTTGGTCATTAATCAAAACCAACATATTATTTTGGCAAATCCAGCAGCTTACGAATTGCTAGGTATTCCTCATACACAAAAAATTGTAGATTTACCATTACAAGATATACAAAAAGATTTATACCGCCATATCAACGCCCAACCCATTACCCAAGGGGAGCGTTTTATTTTTGAGGTAAAGCAATCTTCAAATCAAATTCATATCCGTATACAAATGCTCAAAGTTCCTGAACAGCTTCTAACACTGTTCATCATGCAAGATGCTCAAAGGCTCAACAATCATGTTCAACAGTTAAAGCTTGCTGCTTTAGGACAGCTTTCTGCAAGTATTGCACATGAGATCCGCAATCCTTTAGCAAGTATTGTTCAAGCCAATGATCTACTCATTGAAGCAAACTCAGATGAAAAAATAATGCTTCAAAAAATGATTGCTAAACAAAGCCAACGAATTAATCATATTATTGAATCTACACTAGAAATGGCGCGCCATAAAGCACCCACGGCTATGTTTATTACACTCAATACATTGATCAATGATTGTCTAGAAAATGACTTTTCAGATATACCCTCTGACCAAATTCATCTCAGTATTACAGAAAATATTTTTATTAAATTTGATGAAACACATCTGAGGCAAGTCCTCATTAACTTAATACGCAATGCGTTAAGACATAATTCTGCGTATAATACTCATATAGAAGTGAAAATTTACACTAAGAATCTACGTGTATTCATAGATATACTTAATTTTGGTATGGATATTCCTACACAACATGTTAAAAACTTATTTTCACCTTTTTTTACAACAGAAATTGATGGAACGGGGCTAGGCTTATATTTATCACGTAGTTTATGTGATGCGAACCAAGCGACTTTAAATTATATAAAACTAGACCATGCCACATGCTTTCGTATTGAATGCCCACAGGTCTTATTAGAAGCAAACTGAGATCAAATGACAATAAATAATCCAACTGTTCTACTCGTAGATGATGAGATAGACTTATGTACACTCATACAAATGGGGCTCAAACGTGTTGGTATTCATTGTGATATTGCTCACAATGTAACAGATGCTAAAGAAAAGCTTACCCAATATAGCTACGATGCTTGTTTAACCGATTTAAATCTGCCCGATGAAACAGGCTTAGCACTTGTAAAATATGTCACTGAGAATTACACCGACCTTCCAATTGCTGTACTCAGTGCCTATGGAAATATGGAAATTGCGATTTCTGCTTTAAAAGCAGGTGCTTTCGATTTTATTAGTAAACCTGTCAATACCGATACACTTAAAAATTTATTTGATAAATTATTTGCTGATAAGAAAAATACCACAATTGCAAATCTTTCTCATATCGAAGATCAATTACTTATTGGTCAATCTGACGTTATGAATAAATTGCGTCAAGCCCTTAAAAAAGTTGCGAAAACACAAGCGCCCGTTTTTATTATGGGTGAATCTGGGACAGGTAAAGAGGTTGCCGCTAAACTCATTCACCTACTCAGTCATCGAAAAGATGCGCCTTTTATTGCAATTAACTGCGGCGCAATTCCATCAGACCTCATGGAAAGTGAGCTATTTGGCTATGTAAAAGGCAGCTTCACTGGCGCAACACAAAATAAGATTGGACTTATACAGTCTGCTGATGGCGGTACATTATTTCTAGATGAAATAGCAGAACTTCCAATGAATATGCAGGTCAAACTTTTACGTGCTGTTCAAGAAAAACGAATTCGTCCTATTGGCTCAGATGTTGAAATCCCTGTCGACTTTCGTATCGTGAGTGCCACACACCAAAATATAGAGAAAAGAATTCAGGAAGGTGAGTTCAGACAAGATCTATTTTTCAGGCTACATGTCATTGATATTCAGCTTCCCCCTCTGCGGGATCGTGGGTCAGATATACTCTTATTGGCAATACACTTCTTAGAAAAAATCTGTGCAGAATGGCATATAGAACCTAAAGAGCTTACACTTTCTGCCAAAGAGTGGCTCATGAAGCAATATTATGTCGGCAATATCCGAGAGTTACGTAATATGATTGAGCGTGCTGTAACGCTCTCAGAAAGCCATCTTATTAGTGATGCCAACTTAAAAACCATCGGTCATCTAAAGTCTTTTTCACAAGAAAATTTAAATCAAGCACCCTCTCTACAATCATCAAATGCGACTCAAATACAAGCATCTCAGAACAGTATAGATATGCAGCAAGTATGGCAAGATGGTCTAGAAACATATTTAGAATCTATAGAGAAGAAAATATTAGTAGAAACCTTAAATAAAACCTACTGGAATAGAACACAAGCCGCAAAGAAACTAAATATGTCTTTCAGATCTTTACGTTATCGCCTTAAAAAGTTTGGCTTAGATGAAGACTAATGTTTAAGCAGCGCATCTGCTACATTTTCTAAATACGTATTGTCTTTTATATTTGCTAGTCTTGGCATACTTTGATCGGGTTGTATGCCCCGACCATCAATCATATTACCATTTGGAGTAAAGTAGTGTGATACTGTCATTTGCACTGCTGCGCCATTTGGGAGTGGAAAGAGTTTTTGTACCACACCCTTACCATAACTTTTCTCACCCAAAACCCAAGCACGCTGATGCTCTTTTAATGCAGCAGTAAATACTTCTGCGGCAGATGCTGAACGACTGTTAATTAAAATACCTAGCTTTAAACCTTCAAACTCTTTACTTGGCAAAGCCTGAAAAGTTTGACTACCTTCAGAACGACTTCGTGTCGTTACAATTATGCCATTATTTAAGAAAAGATCTGCTGTTTCTACAGCAGCCGATAATAATCCACCAGGGTTATTACTTAAATCGAAAAGTACGGCTTTTACTTTACTATTTGCGTACTGCTCTAAAATACTTTTAATTTCACTGGCTGTTTCTTGCTGAAATACAGGTACTTTTATCACTAAAACCTGATTTTTTAAGAGTGTTGTTGCAATTTCAACTTCTATTTTTTTATTACGAACCACTGTAATAGGCTGACCAACAGGAGCAACTTGTACATTAATAACAGTACCTACAGCACCCAATAAAATATTCTTCACCTGATTCGGATTTAAATCTTTAAGCTCAGTATTATCGAGCTTATAAACAGGCATACCATTATGAATGCCTAATTTTGCAGAGTCTGAGTTGGGTCTAACACCACGGATATACCATTGACGTTGAGCACGATCTAAACTCAAATCAAAATCAACTGTCGCAACATCACCATCTGTATATTGAATCAGTTGATGATACTCAGTAGGGGTTAAATATCTTGAATAACGATCGAGTCCGCTGACCAATCCTTTAATGGCTTGCTCAAACAACTCATCATCAGAAGTTTCACGTACATAGTTATCTTTAATTAAAGCATAAATTTGTACAAACCGCTGAATCTCATCTACAGGAACTTCTTGACTATGTAAGGTCTTTTCATCAAGGTCATAATCTGAGTTTTGACTGCGATCATCAGATGTCGCAGCCAAAATGGAATGATTCATGCAACCTAACAGACCAAGTAAAATACCAAGTTTTTTCAGTTGATGAATCATTCACAGACCTCTATTTATTCAGCTAACGTAATTAAATTACGCCCTTTCATTTCTTGTGGAATTGGTAACTTCATTAAGCTTAAAAGCGTTGGTGCAACATCTGCTAAGACACCACCATCTGCAATCGTTGCACTTGTTGGGCCAACATAAATAAATGGAACAAGCTCCGTTGTATGTTGCGTATGCACCTGACCACTTTCATAATCTTGCATTTGTTCAACATTACCATGGTCGGCTGTAACAAGCATATGTCCGTGCTGTGCCATGACAGCTTCATAGACACGACCTAAACAGGTGTCTACTGCTTCCACCGCTTTTACCGCCGCATCGAATACGCCTGTATGCCCAACCATATCGCCATTGGCATAGTTAATTACAATCAGATCATATGCTTGAGAGTTAATTGCCTCAACCACTTTATCCGTGACTTCATAAGCACTCATTTCAGGCTTTAAGTCGTAAGTTGCCACACTTGGCGATGGAATCAGAATACGTTTTTCACCTTCATATTCATCTTCACGACCACCACTAAAGAAGAATGTCACATGTGCATACTTTTCAGTTTCAGCAATACGAAGTTGAGTCTTTCCTAAATTAGAAAGGTACTCACCTAAAGTATTATGTAGTGCTTCTGGCATATACGCTACAGGCGCTTGAATACTTGCTTGATAACGTGTAAGCATGACAAATTCAGCAAGTTTAGGCTGCACTTTACGCTCAAAACCTGCAAAATCGGTTTCTACAAATGCACGCGTTAACTCACGTGCACGGTCTGCACGGAAGTTCATAAATACAACACTGTCACCATCTTGAATTGGTGTTTTTTCACCAATACGCGTCGCTTTCACAAACTCATCAGTTTCTTCAGCTGCATATGCTTGTTGTAAACCTTCTTCAGCAGTGGCAGCCACACGTACAGCTTCACCTTCAGTAAGTAAACGATAAGCCTGTTCTACACGATCCCAACGGTTATCACGATCCATTGCAAAATAACGACCAATCATGGAAACAATACGACCTTGATTTGGGTACTGTGCAAACAGTGCATCTAATTTCTTTAATGCAGATTCTGCGCTTTTTGGTGGTGTATCACGACCATCAGTAAAAGCATGTAAATACACTTTTGCATTGCGTTTTAATGCAAGCTCACACATTGCCACAATGTGGTCTTCATGTGCATGTACACCGCCGTCTGAAAGTAAACCAATAATATGAACAGCGCCATCTTTTGCTTTAGCTTTTTCTACAGCATCGACCAGTACTTGGTTTTTAAAGAAGTCACCTGTGCGGATATCTTTAGTAATACGCGTAAAATCTTGATATAGCACACGCCCTGCACCAAGGTTCATATGTCCTACTTCAGAATTTCCCATTTGACCATCAGGTAAGCCAACATCTTCACCCGAGCCAGAAATTAAACTATGCGGATGGTTCGCTTCCATTGCGGTCAAATTTGGGGTCTTTGCTGCAAGAAAAGCGTTGTCTTGTTTTGCTTCGCGGTGACCTATACCATCCATAATGACTAAGATATGTGGGATCTTGCCAGCCTTCACGTCCGTCATAGTATATTCTCTTTGTTGTTTATTGAAATTTCCATCTTACATACTTTTTAAACAGGAGACTATGTTACCAAGGTTGTATGCTACAAAGCACATACAACCTTTTTTTCAGTTTATTTCGCTCGGTTCAACAAGTACCCGCCTGCTATAAAGATTAAGACAATCGGTGTAAATACAAACCATGCAGGCGATGCGTTATAAACCAAACTTGCATAGCCAAAGAAATCTTGAATGTAATAAAAGCCTAACCCAGTAAACAACGCAATAACCAAACGAAAGCCCATAGACTGTTGACGCAATGGGCCAAAAATAAATGAGCATGCAATAATTACCAAAGCAATCAAAGAAAAAGGCATACCTGCTTTTTGCCAAAATGCGAGCTGATAAGACTTTGGTACTTGGCTATAATCAGATAAATAGCGAATAAAGGAAACCAACTGACTTGGTGATAAATCTTCAGGATCAATGGTCACCATATGTACATATTTAGGCTGTAGTGCTAAAGCAATATCTGTCTGAGGAAGCTTTTCCTCAATAGCATGCCCATCTTCCTGTACCGTCATTTGCGTTACATTATTCAGTTGCCACTGACCATTTTTTTGAAAATGACCATTTTCTGCATTCAATGTATATCTTAAATGATAGTTGTCGTCAAAATCTAGAATTTGTATCCCTTTTAGATCGCCGTCTGAGTTTGCATAATTTATATAAATAAAACGCTGTTCTTCCCTTGTCCAATAACCACGTACCTCTCCAAGCGAAGATATACTCTGATGTTTCTTAAGGCTATCTGCTCTTTCATTGGTATACGGTATCACCCATTCACTCAAAGCAAATGCCAAAATAATTAAGATAAGTGCAGAGCGAACAACCCAACCTACAATACGCCATAAACTGACACCTATCGAGCGCATGACTACGAGTTCACTGTTCGATGCAAGTGTCCCCAAGCCAATAACTGCACCGATTAATGCTGAAATAGGTAATATTTTATAAAGGAAAGCTGGTGTGTTCCAAAGAACATATTGCAGCGCTTGTAAAGCATTATAGCCATGTTTCAATGCACTCAATTCTGCAAGATACGTAAATAAGCCTTGTAACAGTGTTAACACAGCGGTTGCACCAAGCATGGCAAGCACTGTTGTAGAGGTCACATGTTTAGCGATTAGACTACGTGCGAACATTCATAGACCTCATTTACTCAATTTTTGTTTAAGTCGTGGTGTTAAATTCGGATTACGTAAGAAAATAAACGTAACCACGCCATAAACCATCAGAACAATAGGATATAACCAAACCGTTAAATCACCACGCGATACACGTGTTCGAACCGCCATCATCAATACAATTAAACTTGCAAAAATAAGAATTGCAGGAAGTAATTTATAGTAACGCCCTTGACGTGGATTCACCTCAGATAAAGCTGTTGCTAACATCAGTGCAATAACAATGACCCATGGGCCAAAAACTCGCCAACCTAACTCACTTTGTACAACTGAATCATCTCGCTTCGCCCAAAGTTTACCAATGGTGACTGCATTAATCGCACTATTAGTAATAGATGATTCTTTATCATTTTCTATACGTAGACGATAACTTTTAAATTCAGCTTGTGAATAACGCGGTTGCCCCTGATAAATTTCATAACGGCGACCATCTAATAAATCCACAACATTTGCTGTATCATTTGGAATATCAACACGTTTTGCTTCACGCGCAAGAATAATTAAATCAGGCTTATTGTCTTGCTCTGAACGCTGATAAAAAATGACATCTTTCAGATTCTTACGATCTTCAGATAAATCACTTGCATAAATGGTATATGGCCCCGATGACACAAACTCTTTGGGCCGAACAAGGTCAAACCCCGTTCTTACCGCTTGAGCACTGGTTAACTGTTCAAATTTATGAACACCCCAAGGTGCAATCCATACCATCAGCGCAATTTGTATGGCCATAACACCTGCTGTCATGGGAATAAGTAATCGCGCCAAATGATTACGGCTCAGACCACTACTATTCAGTACAGCCATTTCATTGTCTGTATATAAACGTCCAAACACCAACATTAAGCCAATAAAAAAGCCTAACGGTAAAATAAGTGTTAAGAACTCAGGAAGTCGATAACCAATAATACTAAACAATACACTGGCATCTAAACGACCTTGTGCCGCCACCCCAAAATATTTAATGAGTCGACCACCCATCATAATTAAGGTTAATAAAGCCACGACAACGACGGAAGTCGACACGACTTGCTTCACAAGATAACGTCGAATAATCAAAAGGACACTTCCATTTTTACATTAAAAATTAAATATGTTGTTAGTTTAACCGAATACACAGAATAAATAACCTCTCATCAGATGTCTTCACCTTGGTTTCATCTATAATAAAACAAAGATTTTCTGAAATAAGTGCTGTTTGACATTGTTTTAAATCAATCTTTTGACTTTTAGTAAAAGCCTATATACCGCATAGGGCGAATTGGCTTAGTATGATGATAGAAGTCGTTCCAACAATTAACCCTCTATAACAAGGTTTTGCAAGCGTATGAAACTTACTTTAAAACAATCTCAAGATGCGCATTCAGTTCTATTCTCTCTTGTAAATGCACAAAGCATTGAGCAAGCGAATGTTGCATCACTCGAAAACTTCAATCACATCATTCAAAGTGCACAATTTAAAGCACAACTGAATGAAACACTACCGCTGATTGGGCATAGCCAAAGCTATCCAAGCATTACTTTAATCGGTTTGGACAATCCTTCAAACCTTACAGGCGGTAAAATAGCAAAAATTGCACAAAACATTATTAAACTTGCGCAAAAGAACTATTCTCAAATCACGCTCAATGTTGCAGCACTTCCTGAACAATATCATTATACATTTGCGCTTGCCTTAACGCAGGCTAACTATCATTTCGATGAATTTAAGTCGAACAAACATCAACAAGCATTAGAAACTATTCAACTTGAATCAAGTACACTTTCAGAACAACAATTAGAATTGATTCAAGCAATTCAAAATGGTCAAACTTTAGCGAGAGATTTAGGCAACCGTCCGGGTAATATTTGCTATCCAGAATATTTAGCAGAACTTGCTATTTCACTTGCTGAAGAATTCCCTGAACAATTAAAAGTGACTGTGCTTGATGAAGATGACATGGCAGAACTTGGCATGCATTCATTCCTTGCAGTTAGCAAAGGTTCTGAACGTCCGGGACGCATCATTACACTTGAATACAATGCACAGCGTGAAGAAGCACCTGTGGTACTTGTTGGGAAAGGCGTAACATTTGATACAGGTGGCATTTCACTCAAACCGGGTGCAGGTATGGATGAAATGAAGTTTGATATGTGTGGTGCTGCATCTGTATTTGGTACAATTCGTGCACTTTGTGAAGCCAAACTTCCAATTCACGTAGTCGGGACAATTGCAGCCGCTGAAAATATGCCATCAGGTAAAGCAACACGTCCGGGCGACATTGTAAAAACAATGGATGGTCAAACTGTAGAAATCTTAAATACAGATGCAGAAGGTCGTCTTGTACTTTGCGATACACTCACTTATGTAAAACGTTTCAACCCTGAGCTAGTCATTGATATTGCAACTTTAACAGGCGCATGTGTGGTTGCTTTAGGTAAAGTACTCAGTGGCTTATTTTCATCAGATGATGCACTTGTACACGACTTACAACAAGCAGGTGAAGAAAGTTTTGACCGTGTATGGCGCATGCCTGTGATTGATGACTACCAAGAACTGCTAGATTCTCCTTTTGCAGATATGGCAAATATTGGTGGCCCACAAGGTGGTTCTATTACTGCTGCATGTTTCTTACAACGTTTTACACGCGACTACCGTTGGGCGCATCTTGATATTGCAGGGACTGCTTGGCTTTCAGGTGCAAATAAAGGCGCAACAGGTCGCCCTGTTCCACTTCTAACCCAATTTATTGCAAACCGTGTTAAATAATGACAGCAATTAGCTTTTATCTTTTTGAAAAAAGCCCTGAACGACAAGTCCAAAGTGCTTGTCGTTTAGCACGTAAGCTTTTAAAAACAACACCAAAATTATGGTGGTATTGCCCATCTAAAGAATTACAACAGACTTTAGATGACCTATTATGGTCTTTTGATGAAACCAGTTTTATTACACACTCTATAGACGATACGACAGGGCAAGTTTGTATTTCATCAAGTTTACCCATAGAAGGTGAATGGATTATTTTTAATTTTAGTGAAAATATTATTTCGCTAACAGATACGTTTAAACACATTATTGAGATTGTTGAAAATACAGAAGCCTCTAAAATAATAGGCCGCGATAAATTTAAACAATATCGTCAACTTGGCATTGAACCAAGAACATTTAAACTATAAAAATTGTTTGGTATGAGGAGTTAAATTGGTGGCATTAGATATTGGTGAAGACTTTAAAACCCGTTGGTTAAATACACCGCAGGCTGCACGACAAACCTATATTGATGACCTCTCGCGCATCTGTGAGCTCCTCACGCCTGAAAGTAAAATAGAAGCATGGAAAACATCCGATGAAGCAGCACAAATAACCTCTAAACAACGTATTCAAGAAGCTTATGAAACACTGAAAGCTCAAATGATTGAAGATGCTCGCTGTCGTGAGCAAAAACGTCTAGAAAATAAAATACACCAACAAAGACAAGCTGAAGATGAATACCTCAAAAATTTACAGCTTGATGATCGTTTACAACAACAATCACAAGTAGAGCAACTTAAGTCTTTCCAAAGTCAGCTCATGCAGGAAACAAAAACATATAGCAACCGTTATCAGAAGATCAGTCTTGCTGCAAACTCACCGAAAGCAACAGATAAACCATTGCAGATAAATCATGTTCAACTTCAACAAATTATTGAAAACATTCAAGTCAGATTAGAGCTTGAAGCAGAAAGTCTCATTGAGCAAATTCAAAAATCAGTCGAAGGATTTAATCAAAATTTACAGCAAGCGGCTGAAGAAGAAGTAAAAATTTCCTTACAAGATACAAAGACAAAAAATTCGGCATAAAGCCGAATTTTTTTATTTTAAGAAGCCATTATTTGCAAGAAACTCCATACTAATATTAGACTCTTTTTGGGTAACTGCTGCACGATCCCCTAAAAGCAAACGCTCCATATAGCGTGCTAAAATATCTACTTCTAAATTCACAGCCGTACCCACTTGCCACGTTGAAATGTTCGTGCGCTCTGCGGTATGTGGAATCAGATTTAGACTGAGCACACAACCATTTAAATGGTTAATCGTCAGGCTAATCCCATCAACAGTAATAGAACCCTTCTCTGCCAAGTACTTTGCAATTTCTTTTGGTGCGGTTACTTCAAAATACAATGAACGTGCGTCATGACGCATCTGTGTAATCTCACCCATTGCATCAACATGACCACTGACAATATGACCACCAAAACGCGTTGTGGGTAACATCGCTTTTTCAATATTTAATGGCTGTCCAACTTTCCAACGTCCTAAAGTTGTACGGTCTAAGCTTTCACGTGAAACGTCAGCCGAATACCAGTTATCGCCCCACGCTGTTACCGTTAAACAAATACCATTGGTTGCAATTGAATCACCTAAGTGCACATCAGACATATCTATGTCTGTGCCTACTGTTAAGCGAATATCTCCACCCACACTTTGCAAGCTTTTTACTTGCCCAACACTTTCAATAATACCTGTAAACATGGTTATCTTCCTTTTACCACAATGCCAACTGAGAGCTTACACCTGTCGTATCCACACCACCTAACTCTGCATAATGGTAAAGCTGTCCAAGTAGCTGTCTCAGTGGTGGGCCAGATTTGGCTTTCGTATCTGTAATGACAATAAACTCAAGTACGCGTGCTCGTTCAGACTGACGCTGTTTGCTCACGCGATACCGTGGTACATCTTGTGTGAGTAACGTGACTTTGCCACGTTCTAAATTTGCTTTAAGCAAGTCAGTTGCCGAAATATTTCCATCTGTCGAATAACTCGTCAAGATAAAACGCGCATTTACCGTAGCAAGTAACTTTTCATAGGCTTCTTTGGCATATTTTGAAGAGTTATATAAGCTCGGACGTTCTTTGCGCCAAGCACGGTCTATACCACTTTTAAAACCTTTTGTATCTGGAGATGGTAAATCAGTTTGATCCCATAACGTGAGCGAATTTAAAACATGATAATTACTGCTATACGCATGTTGATTATACGGCGGATCCAAATAAGCCACATCGACTTCAAAATCGCTCATTTGATTTGCAAGGTGCTGCGCATCTACACACCACATTTCAGCAGCAGCCTGATTCGGGCGCCCAATCTCACAAAAGCGACTTGGCGTTAACCACAAAAGCGACTCAATACGTTCAAGTGCCGTCTGCGTTTTTCCACCCCAACCATGATGAAAACTCTTAAATACACCACTGGTATTGCTTACAAAACTTGCTGAATATAGAAGTGGTGCTAAAAGTGCACTCATTTCAACATCATCAATCGCACCCTCTGCCTGCCATGTTGCAATTTGCTGACGAATTGCATCAATACGCATGCCATTTCTACGTTTAAAGAACAAACGATCGCGCGCAGGATCATACTCTTCATCGTTACGTGGGCATAAATTATGTGTAACCCAACCTTTTGCTAAAGGTAAGCGGTTTAAATAATCAATTGCTTTTTGATAGCCACCCAACTCTTTAAAGGCAGGGGCTTCAACACAAGATAAAATTGCATGATTGAGCGCATGACTATAAGGTTCCCAGTCATTTGCAATAACACGATAACCATTTTGGCGTGCTAAGCGAGAAACAACACCACTGCCTGCAAAAAAATCGGCAAAAATGGGTGCACGCTTTTTCTTACCATCTGTATTCAGCGTTCCTGTCATTTCTAATGCTTCTAAAATTAGATGCAAAAGACGGCGTTTATTGCCTAAATAAGGAACCAATTGATGGAACAAGTATTCATCTGTTGTTCGGGCCGCATGTCGGCGTTTATGATAAACCGTTGTTTCTGAACTCATAATGACTCTTGTACTGGTATCAACCTGAAGCGGAAGTCATCACCCAACTGAGTAATATCTTTCACAGTAAAACGTTGTTGTTGCGACAACGATGAAAAATCCGCTTGGAACATTGCACGTGCAGACTGACCTAATAATGTTGGTGCAACGTAATGTATCATTTCATCGACCAATTGTTCAGTTAAAAAACTGGTCGAAAGTGTTGCACCTGTTTCAACAAGTACATCGTGAATACTGTACTTCTGCGCAATAATTTTTAATAAACTTTGCAAAGGTTGCACCTTAAATTGAAGTACACCTAAATCTGCCAACTCTTGACGATACGGCGCCATCACCCATGTATTTTGAGGGTTTTCTAAAATTTTAGCAGTTAAAGGCAAACGCCCTTGTCGATCCAATACAATTCTTTTGGGCTGTACAATTGCATCTAATTCAACATTTGATAACTGGCGGACATTCAATTGGCAATCATCTGCCAATACTGTTTCAATACCTGTAATCACAGCACCTGATATTGCACGCCAGTGTTGTACATCCTGACGTGCTTCTTGACCTGTAATCCACTTCGACTCACCTGAAGCCATTGCGGTACGACCATCTAAACTTGAAGCCACCTTTAATCTGACATATGGCAAACCTGTTGCCATTTTCTTCAAAAAGCCCTCATTGAGTACTCTTGCTTCATACTCACACAAACCCGTTTGAACCTGTATACCTGCTGCTTCTAAAATTGAAATGCCTTTACCTGCAACAAGCGGATTGGGGTCTGTATTGGCAATAAATACTTGCTTCACACCTGCTTTTACCAATGCCTCTGCACATGGTGGTGTCCGACCATAATGCGCACATGGTTCTAAAGTCACATAGGCCGTTGCACCATTTGCATGGCTTCCTGCTTCACGTAAAGCAAATACCTCTGCATGGGGTTGCCCAGCTTTTGGATGAAACCCTTGCCCAATGACTTCGCCATTTTTTACGATAACACAACCTACATTTGGGTTTGGCTTGGTTGAATAAATTGCTTTTTGCGCAAGTGCAATCGCTTGACGCATATATATTTGGTCTTGTTCTGAAAATAGATTGCTCATGATTCGCGCTCTTTCTGCATTTGTTGCATTTGCTCAATTTGTTTTCTAAATGCTTCAACATCTTGGAAATCTTGATACACAGAAGCAAAACGCACATAAGCTACATGATCTAATACAAATAAAGCTTTCATTACAATTTCACCAATTCGCAATGAGCTCACATCACGCTCACCTAAACGGCGCAATGTTTGTTGAATATCACTCAGAACGGCTTCAATTTTTTCTTGTGTGACGGGACGTTTTTGCAGCGCATGCATTAAAGAACGGCGAAGCTTAGCTTCATCAAATGGTTCATTTTTTCCATTCGATTTAATGACACGTGGCATTACCACTTCGTATGTTTCAAAAGTTGTAAAACGCTCACCACACCCAACGCACTCTCTGCGACGACGGATTTGGCGCCCTTCAGCCGCAAGCCGAGAGTCAATCACTTTACTGTCAGGAACATTACAAAATGGACAATGCATTCTAAATTCTATCTGCCAATTTATTTTTCTCTAGTGTATCAAAAAACTGACAGATACTAAATGTTGTGTCTAAAATAAAAAATAGCCCCATATAGAGGCTATTTTCATTAAAATTTTATTTATTCGATACGTTCGCCATGTTGGCTTAAATCGAGTCCCATACGTTCATCATCATGTGAAACACGAATACCAATAACCACATCAATGACTTTTAAAATAATGAATGTACATACAGCACTATAAGCAATTGTTGCGAGCACACCTTGGCTTTGTACCCATAATTGATGCGCCATATTTGTTGGTGCTTTATCGCCCATAATAAATGAACTTGCAAATACACCTGTTAAAATTGCACCTGCAATTCCACCAACTGCATGTAGACCAAAAGCATCAAGTGAGTCATCTACTTTCAAGAAGCGTTTGAGTGCTGTAGTTCCCCAGAAACAAATTACGCCACCAAGTAAACCCATAATAAGTGAACCTGCTACAGTGACATAACCAGCCGCAGGGGTAATTACCACAAGACCGGCTACACCACCAGAAGCGATACCAAGTACTGATGTTTTACCACGAACAAGTTTTTCAATTAAAGACCATGAAATTGCTGCTGCCGCTGCTGCTACTTGAGTTGTTACTAAAGCATAAGCTGCGCCACCATTTGCACCTAATGCTGAACCACCGTTAAAGCCAAACCAACCTACCCAAAGCAGTCCTGCACCAATTACTGTCAGTGTTAAATTATGTGGTGCCATTGATTCTTTACCAAAACCAACACGCTTACCTAACATATATGCTGCTACAAGACCTGCAACACCTGAGTTAATATGTACAACTGTGCCACCAGCAAAATCTAAAGCACCATCTGCTGCCAACCAACCACCGCCCCATACCCAATGGGCAATTGGTGCATAAACTACAATAATCCAAAGTGTTGTAAATGCAACGAATGCACCAAACTTCATCCGCTCAGCAACTGAACCACTAATAATGGCAACCGTAATAATGGCAAAAGTCATTTGAAAAATAACAAATAGAATTTCAGGAATCGTACCTTGTAAAGTATCTAGACCAATTCCTGAAAGCATCGCTTTACTAAAACCACCAATAAATGCATTGCCCGCATCAAATGCTAAGGTATACCCTACCGCAACCCATACAACACTCACTAATGCTGTCGCTATTAAACTATGTGCCATAATTCCAAGAACATTTTTCTTACGCACCATACCGCCGTAGAAAAGTGCAATACCTGGAATCGTCATCAATAATACCAAAGCTGTTGAGATAAGCACCCAAGCTGTATCCCCCGTATCTAGCTTAGATGTTGCCGTAGATGCTGGCGCAGGCTGAGGGGTCGGGGTTGAAACACTCGCCGCAACATTATTTGCTGTTACTTCAGATACTGCTGCCGAAGATGTTGGTGCAGATGCCGATGAACTATCCGCCCATATTGGTGCACTTGTTAAAAGTGCACTGGTTACCCCTAATGCCATTATGATTTTTTTCATATTCCCCCACCCATATTCATGCAAGTTACTCAGCTAATAGCAATCTTTATGCCAAATCTAAACAGCATCAGGGCCAGTTTCACCTGTACGGATACGGATAACTTGCTCCAAAGTGGTCACAAATATTTTACCGTCGCCAATTTTTCCTGTACTTGCAACACGAGTAATAGATTCAATCACGCTATCTACCATTTCATCACTAATTGCAATTTCAATTTTCACTTTTGGAAGAAAATCTACAACATATTCTGCACCACGATAAAGCTCTGTATGCCCTTTTTGGCGCCCGAACCCCTTAACTTCAGTGACAGTAATCCCCTGCACACCAATTTCAGAGAGTGCTTCACGAACATCATCTAACTTAAATGGTTTTACAATTGCTGTTACAAGCTTCATGTCTCATTCCTTCCGATTATTTGATTGTGTTTGATTTTTATGTTCAATTTTCATGCCAATACAACTTAATATTGGATGGGAATAAATATCTCGTAATATGTATGAAAATTTTTATGGCTAATCTATATTTTAAAACTTATTTTATACTTAATGAATGTTTAAGCGCGATTTAGCAGTGCTAAACTAACAACTTATTTTCAATTTTTTATTTTGGCATCTTATGATCGAACAACTTATTCAATCTATTTTATCTCAGATAGAACAACCCAAAGCCGATTTAGAACATAATTTGCGCGCACTATTAAGTGAAACTGTAAAAAAAATGGATTTGGTTTCTAAAGAGGAAATAGAACGTCATCAAATAGCTCTATCTCAGGCAAATATTAGAGTGGATGAACTTAGCCAGCAAGTTACTATCTTAGAACAAGCTATTCAAAACATCGAAGCACAAAAATAGTGCATAATCCAACAATACACATCCATTACTAAGCACCAAATTGGTTCAAAATGTCATTTGCTAAAATTTATACCCGTGGTGTGTTCGGTCTTGATGCACCAAGTATTGAAGTCGAAGTACATATCAGCCAAGGTCTACCATCTTTAACTATTGTCGGTCTGGCGGAAGCAGCCGTGCGTGAAAGTAAAGATCGAGTACGTTCAGCAATTATTAATAGTGGTTTTACCTTTCCAATCAAAAGATTAACCATTAATCTTGCACCCGCTGACCTTCCGAAAGAAGGGGCGCGACTCGATTTACCTATTGCCCTCGGCATACTCATTGCATCGGGACAAATACCCTCAATTCCCTCTGAAAATTATGAGTTTATTGGTGAATTATCTTTAGATGGTCAACTCCGAGCTGTTTCAAGCACACTCACCATTGCAATGGCATCTGAACAACAGCAACGTGCGCTCTTTTTACCATGCCACAATGCTGATGAAGCAAATCAATTAAGAAATTTAGAGGTATATCCAGCACAGTCTCTCAAAGAAGTATGCAATCACTTTTTAAATATTAATAAGCTTCAAAAACTTACTAAAACAAAATCTATCCTTTTTCAACAAGAAGATACCTTAGACCTCATCGATATTAAAGGGCAAAAAAGACCTCGCCGTGCTTTAGAAATTGCAGCCGCAGGTGGGCATTCGCTTCTCTTTAGAGGGCCTCCTGGCACAGGTAAAACAATGCTTGCCTCAAGGCTACCTAGTATTTTACCTCCATTGAAAGAAACTGAACGCTTACAAGTTGCAAGCATCTATTCTATTGCTAAGAAATCATATCAATTCGGTCATAGACCATTTCGAGCACCTCATCATAGCGCTTCGCATATTGCACTCGTTGGAGGAGGCTCATCTCCAAAACCTGGTGAAATTACGCTCGCACACTTAGGTGTTTTATTTTTAGATGAACTTCCTGAGTTTAATAGAAAAGTTATAGAGTCTCTCAGACAACCTATTGAAGAAAAAGAAGTTACTATTTCTAGAGCATCAAGCCAGATTACTTTTCCTGCTAGCTTTCAACTCATTACAGCGATGAATCCTTGCCCATGTGGTTATGCATTTCATGAAGATAATCGCTGTCAATGTACACCTACCATGATTAGAAACTATCAAAATAAAATATCTGGTCCTATGCTTGACCGTATAGACTTACACATTGATGTTCCTCCTTTATCTTCATACGACCTACAAACCACAATAGCTACAGAAAGCTCTGAGATAGTAAGAAACCGTGTTATCAAAGCGTATGAATTACAGCTAAGCAGACAAAATAAACCTAACTATATGCTTACACCACATGAGTTAGAAAAATATGCACCCCTTGATGATCACTGTAAAAAAATCATTAGTATTGCTCAAGAACGGCTTAGCTTATCGGCACGTAGCTATCACCGCATTTTACGCCTAGCACGTACAATCGCAGATTTAGCATCATCTAAGCATATTGCATCTATACACCTAAGCGAAGCACTCTCTTATCGTAGTCCCATGCAATAAAAAAGTGCCAAAAGGCACTTTTTTATTGCAATATTAATGACTTAATTAAAAAGTCTTTGTAAGACTAAACATTGCACCCGTATCTACGCCACGTTTTGCAACATGGTCATAACCCGCTGTATCAATATTTGTTCCAACTGCATCTAACTCAGCAGTTAAGCCATTAATAGATTTAACATTATATGTTACACCTGCTTTCCAATCGATGTAATTATCATCATTGCCGTATACAGCAATCTTATGATTGGCTTTGCTATAACCTACACTTGCAACCCCACCAAAACCTGTATCGGCAAATGGTACAGCGTACGCTAAATTAAAGTTCCAATTATTAATACGGTGACCTTCAGAATTTTTCGTCGAGTTTCCACCATAATTATTACTATAGGCAATACTTGGCGTAATACTGTCACCTTTTACAAACGCATCGGCAAAAGTAAGACGAGCATAAATTTCTGGATAGTTTAAGCCATGCCCACTCGGGTAATTATAATACGCAAGACCTGTATCTAATACTGGTTGTAGCGTACTTGAAAGTGGCAGTTTAGTCGTATAACCAATAGAAGGATCTAATTCTAAATGCGGAGATACCCCACCAAAGTCAACATTTGAAGAAAATACGCTGATATATACACCCGAATCATGCGCTAAAGTAAATGTACCTTGTAATGCAGGATCATTTTGTGTTTGTGTTTGACCACGGAAACGGTAGTCAGAAGTTAATGCAACATTTCCAGAAAAAGAAAGTCCATACTGTTGTAAACCATTATCTGCTGCATTTGCCACACTAGAAACAGCTAGAACACCTGTTACGAATAATAATTTATGAAACATATTTCCCCCTAAATACATACAAATGAAGATAGCTTAAATATAAGCAAATATTAAACCAAGGCTCATTGCCTACTTTAACAAAAATTTCATTATTATGAAATTTGGTATACTTTTTGCTAATTAATATTTAAGAATATACAGTGTATATTACCAATATAGACACATATATCTAAAAAAAATCATAGCAAATCCGTATTTTATATATGGCACATGGTAAATAAATTTGCAAAGACGGTTTTTTTTATTATAGATTAGTTGGTCTTTTGTTAACTCACTGTGTTTTGATTAGCTCCAAATTACAGTTACCTCATTGGGGAAATACATACATGCCAAAATTACACAAGAAACTTGCACTCGCACTTGTTGTACAAGCAACGCTTCTTTCAACTGCATACGCAAGTGAACAAAGTGACTCAAAAGGGTTCGTTGAAGACTCAAAAGGTTCTATCTTATTACGTAATGGTTGGATAAACCGTGACTTCACAACCAACGGTACATATAAAAGCTCATGGGGCCAAGGTGTTATTGGAAAGTTTGACTCAGGATTTACACAAGGAACTGTTGGTTTTGGTGTTGGCGCTTTAGGTGACTTTGCATTTAAGCTTGGCGATAACTCACATGCTGGCAACCAAATGCTCTACAAAGATGGACAAAAAGATATTTGGGCACGTGGTGGTGTCAATGTAAAAGCACGTATTTCAAATACTACTGTTGTTTACGGTACGCAGTTCTTACAATTGCCTGTACTTGCAAGTAATGACCTTCGTCTACTCCCTGAATACTACACAGGTACATTGGTTACAAGCCATGAAATTAAAGATTTAGAAGTTGTTTATGGTCATTTCACAAAAGATCAATACTCTAACCAAATTAACACTGATGGCAATCACTTAAAGCGTGCTGATGTTTGGGGTGCAAAATATCAATTCACCAAGGACTTACAAGGTTCATACTACGGTGCAGCATTCAAAAATGCCTTACAACGTCACTACTTAGATTTAAACTATAAGCTACCTCTTGCTGCCGATCGTTCATTAACATTTGATTTAAATGGTTATCATACTAAATATGATGCTAACTTAGACTCAGACAACTCTAAAGAGCGCATTCTTTCATTCCCTACAGGCGCATATAATACAGAGAAGAAAAACAATATTTGGGCTGTAGCTGCTACGTATAACCAAGGCCCTCATACAGGTATGCTTTCATACCAACAAAGTACTGGCAATGTTGGTTATGATTACAACATTGTGGGTGATGGCGGTGGTTCTATTGCGCTTCCAAACTCATATTTCTCTGACTTTAATGGGAACCATGAAAAATCCCTACAAGCGATGTACTCTTTAGACTTCGGTGCACTTGGTGTTCCTGGTTTAACTTGGACAACTGCTTATGTATATGGTTGGAATATCCATGTTCAAGACAAAACAGATAATGCCAAAGAACGTGAAATCTTTAACCAAGTCAAATATACCGTTCAAAATGGTTTTGCTAAAGATTTAAGCTTTAAAGTACGTAATTCAACATATCGTGCAAATGCAAGCTACAACGATTATGCAGGTAATACTAACGAATGGCGCTTATACTTAGAATATCCAATTAATTTCTAAGCCAACGTACTCAATAAAAAAGCCTTCATACGAAGGCTTTTTTATTATTTCAATATTTTATTTTGCTGCTGCAATTGCTTTTACAACTTCAGCTTTAGCAACGTCTGCACCTTCCCAACCAGAGATTTTCACCCATTTGCCAGGCTCTAAATCTTTATAGTGTGCAAAGAAATGTTCAATTTGGCTAATAAGCAGTTTTGGCAAATCTGTATATTCTTGGATATCTGTATAAAGTGCAGATAATTTTTCATGTGGAACTGCAACAAGTTTTGCATCAATACCACCATCGTCTTCCATGTTTAATTTACCAACAGGGCGACAACGAATGACTGAACCTGGTTCAACTGGATGCGGTGTTACAACCAATACGTCTAGAGGATCACCATCTTCAGAAAGTGTGTTTGGTACATAACCATAGTTCGCAGGGTAAAACATTGTTGTTGCCATAAAACGGTCTACAAACAATGCATCAGAATCTTTATCTACTTCATATTTAATTGGTGCAGCATTCGCTGGAATTTCAATGACAACATAAATATCATTTGGTGCATCTTTACCCGCAGGGATATTGCTATAGCTCATTTCAATACTCTTGTATTTACGATTGGTTATCTTCTTAATTATACATTTTACAGCAGCTTTTTCTAATGAAGTTGACGTAAAAGTAACTTAGCAATCATATCATTGCATTCATTCTTAAAAATAATGCAATATCATTAATGTTATGTCAGTCGAATGACCAACACTAGCAGAAAAATAGGGCAACACATCGACAGCAGCCACATCACAGAACGAAGGCTACTCCAATTTGCCAAATAGCAAATACCATATAAAACGCGCAATATTAAATATGCACTGCCTAAGATCATAATGACATGCTGATCAATCACCATATATTCAGCCATTAAAATAGCGGCAATAAATAAAGGTAACCCTTCAAAACTATTTTGTTGTGCTGCATTTGCTCTTGCAGCCAAACCATTTGTATTAGATAAAAACTGACGTGGATTTTGATTATCTTTTAATGTAAAACCACCTACAGCTTTTGCAATCATTGCAAATACATAAGGCAACAAACATGCGATTAAAATTAAATAAACAATGCCACTTATGCTCTGCATGAAATCGACTCTCAACTCAGATTGAACTCAATAATTTATAATAGCATGGCTTTTTTTACTATTTTTCGGTTAAATATAAATAGATTTGTACCTTTAATGGAATATAAATGCCACAACCTGACCAACAAGAATTATTAAATGCACTTGATCAACACCAAGTTGCTAAAAAAAAGCTTGATCGTATTTTAATGATTGTTCTTCCAATTATTGCATTTCTAATTAGCATGATCTGTGCAAATTGGACATGGTTTTCTACATTAGGAACCATTATTGTACTCACACTTGCATTCATAGCCGTTGGTATTCAGCGTTGGTCTATCACTCTATGGCTTGCTATTATTGTTGTTTATTGCTGTATCGATAATTATTTCAGCTATGGTACGCTCGTTCTAAGCAAGTTAAAAATGCAAGCGCTCACAATGCTTATTTTTACGATTATTTTTCATGTGGCTCGCCCTTACCTAGATCAAGTCATGCAACATAGTCTCATAAAAAAAGACCGATAAATCGATCTTTTTACTTTCTTCTATCCTTGCTTACGTAAGTCCTTACGTAAAATTTTCCCAACATTCGACTTCGGTAACTCATCCATAAATTCAACAAATCTTGGACGCTTATAACCTGTTAAGTTTGCCTTTGCATAAGCCAATAACTCTTCTGTTGTCAAAGAGTTATCTTTCTTTACAACAAAAAGCTTTGGTGCTTCTCCCGAGCGCTCATCAGGCACACCTACAGCAGCTACTTCTAAAACCTTAGGATGTTGGGCAATAACTTCTTCAATTTCATTTGGATAAACATTAAAGCCGGATACTAAAATCATGTCTTTTTTACGATCTACAATTTTAATATAGCCGCGCTCATCCATAATACCAATATCGCCTGAACGAAAGAAACCATCTTCTGTCATGACTTTTTCTGTTTCATCAGGACGATTCCAGTACCCTTTCATGACTTGTGGGCCACGAATACAAATTTCACCCTGCTCTCCTAAAGGAACTTCTTTCCCATCATCATCTAAAATCGCAATATCTGTTGATGGTAAAGGAATACCTATTGTTCCTGTAAACTCTTCAGATACAGGCGGATTAAATACAACGGCTGGAGAGGTTTCAGAAAGGCCATAGCCTTCATGAATAATAATTCCCGTATATTTTTTCCATGCTTCAGCTGTCGATGGTAGAACAGACATACCCCCACCAACCGCAATTTGCATTTGACTATGATCAATTTGCTTAAATGCATCATTATGTACAAGTGCATTAAACAAAGTATTTACGGCTGGAAAAACTGTTGGCTTAAACTTAGCAATTTCTTTAACTAAAGCAGGCAAATCTCTTGGATTTGGAATAAGTAAATTAGTCGCACCTTGGCATAATCCATACAGCTCACAAATGGTAAATGCAAAGATATGATACAAAGGTAATGCCGCCAAAAAGCGATATTCAGGGTTTTTAACTGTACGAAACTTACTTTCAAATAAATTTCTAATTTGAAGCATATTTGCTGCCAAGTTTCGATGGGTCAGTTCAGCACCTTTCGAAATTCCTGTTGTTCCACCTGTATATTGCAAAATAAACGTATCATCTAAACTTAAAGAAGGACGTTTATATTGGTTTGGGTTTACCTGACTTAATGCCGTATTAAATGATATGTACCCCGGAATGTGCCATTTTGGTATTTGTTTACGCACCGTACGTAATACAAAATTGACAATAGTTCCTTTCACCATACCAAGCATGTCACCAACCGAAGCAACTACAACATGTTTTACAGGGGTTTTTCCAATTATTTTTTCATAAACTGAAGCAAAATTTTCAAGAATTATCAGTGTTTCCACACCTGCATCATTTAATTGATGCTCAAGCTCTCTTGCTGTGTATAAAGGATTTACATTGACTAGAATACAACCAGCACGCAATATTCCTAAGCTGGCAACAGGATATTGCAATACATTAGGCATCATAATGGCAACACGTGTGCCTTTTTTAAGACCTAAGCTTTGTAAATAGCAAGCAAACTTTCGGCTTTCTAACTCAAGATCTGTATAAGTCAGCTTTTTATCCATAAAGATAAAGGCATCACGCGAGCCAAATTTTTGAAAACTTTCTTCAAATAGATCAATTAAAGAAGTATTTTCAGGTGGCAAGTTGATCTCGTTTTGAATACCTGTTCGCTTGTATTCATCAAACCATATCTTTTCCATAATGCCAGCTAACTCCAGTTTAAGAATTTATTCATTATAAACATGATTGTGAGTTGGCGAACTTCAAAGTTTACCAACAGAACACTTTTCACAATATCATATCTCGTTGTAATCAAAATGATGTATAAACTTCGAGTTTATATGCTTTTTGATAACCACGAGGCAGTACTTGTCCTTTACTTGCACGCTTGCCAATATATTTGGCCAAGTCATCCCCTTTCAGCTTCAGTTTTTGCTGTCCTGCTGTGACTTCTAGCATATCTGTTAACTGAAGTGGTTCAATTGCAAGTAATGACTCTGATTTATCTAATTGTACTAATTTATTCCCTTTACCTTTGTTTAACATTGGCAATTCTGCCAATTCAGTCACAAGTAAACGACCTGCCGATGTTAAAAGTGCAAGGTGTGTATGCTCTTTTATTGGCAATAATGGCAATGCTTGCGCTCCCTCAGGCAAAGTTAAAAATGCCTTACCTGCTTTTGCATTGGTATCTAAAGACTGTGCTACTGTTTTAAAACCAAAACCTGCCGAGCTTGCCACCATCATTTCTTGCTTATCATCAGCAATATACAGCTGAATAAAATTCACACCACTTGCAGGAGACAAACGAGAGCTTAATGGCTCTCCTAAGCCCCTTGCAGAAGGTAGTGTAGAAATGGCTAAGGCATAACTTCGCCCTGACTCATCTAATATATATACACGCTGATTCGTCTTACCCACAGCATGACTCAAGTATTGATCACCTGCACGATAATTCAGTTTTTCTGCATCAACATCAGCGCCCTTTGCTGCACGAACCCAACCTGCTTGTGATAAAACAACCGTGACAGGTTCTGCTGGTACAAGATCTTGCTCTTTAATTTGCACTGCATCATCACGCGCTACAATTTGTGAACGACGATCATCGCCAAACCTCTTAGCATCTGACTTCAACTCATCAATAATCAATGCTTTTAACGACTCAGGATTTTCTAACTGCTCTCGAATAATGGCAGCACGTGCAGATAACTCATCTTGCTCTTTACGAATTTCCATTTCTTGTAACTTAGCCAAATGGCGAAGTTTCAGCTCTAAAATTGCCTCTGCTTGAATCTCATCAATCGCAAATTTTTCCATCAAAACAGTTTTAGGATCATCTTCTTCACGAATAATCTGAATAACTGTATCAATGTCTAAATATGCAATGAGCAGACCTGCCAATATATGCAGTCGTTTTTCTATTTTATTTAAATGATACTGTAAACGGCGCGTCACTGTATTCTTACGAATAGAAATCCATTCTAAAAGAATTTGACGAATAGATTTTACTTGCGGTTTACCATCTGCACCAATCATATTGAGATTGACACGATAACTACTTTCTAGATCTGTGGTTGCAAATAAATGGCTCATTACCATTGCAGCATCCACACGATTCGAGCGTAAAACAATGACCAATCGTGTTGGGTTTTTATGATCAGATTCATCACGAATATCTGAAACCAATGGCAACTTCTTCGCTTGCATTTGGTCTGCAATTTGCGTGACTACTTTAGAGCCTGACACCTGAAATGGTAGCTCATGAATAATAATTTCATTTTTTTCAACACTATATAGTGCGCGAACACGGTAACTACCACGACCCGTCACTTGTATTTTCAACAAATCTTCAGGTGACGTAATAATTTCTGCCTTGGTGGGTAAATCAGGCCCCGGAATATATTCAGCAACTTTTTGGTCAGTTAATTGTGGATTACGAATTAAAGCAATCGTCCCCTTAATTACTTCACGTAAATTATGAGGAGGGATATCTGTTGCCATACCCACTGCTATACCTGTTGTACCATTTAAAAGAATATTGGGTACACGTGCAGGTAAATTAATTGGTTCTTTTAATGAGCCATCAAAGTTATCTTGCCAATCACAAGTGCCTTGACCAAGCTCCGAGAGCAATAACTCACTAAACTGGGAAAGTTTGGCCTCTGTATAACGCATGGCTGCAAATGATTTCGGGTCATCAGGCGAACCCCAGTTCCCTTGTCCTTCAATAAAACGATAGCGATAGCTAAAAGGCTGTGCCATTAACACCATTGCTTCATAACATGCCGAATCACCATGCGGATGGTATTTACCTAAAACATCACCCACTGTACGTGCAGACTTTTTAGGCTTTCCGCTATGCTTTAAGCCCAGCTCACTCATTGCATAGACAATACGACGCTGTACAGGTTTTAAACCATCACTAATATGAGGCAATGCACGATCCATAATGACGTACATTGCATAGTTGAGATACGCTTGTTCAGTAAATTCTGCAACAGAACGGTTTTCAGTTGCATGATGAGTCAGACTAGACATAAATGTAAACGGCCAATTCGTTATTTGTTATCTGTCGCCTATGCTAGTCTGTGCATCACATAAGAACAAGTGTTTGTCTACTTTTCGCTGATTTATTGATAACTCATTTACATTCAATATGCATCATATTTGCTTTTGTGCATTCTTATTTAAAAAATACATAAGAATCACTGCAAAGACTGTAATGACGCCAGCAACGCCATATAAATTTTGCATACCAATAAGAGGAATAAGCAATCCTGCAAGTGGTCCAATAAACATAAGTGCAATATCCAAAAATGCATTATATACGCCCAGTGCAGAACCTCTATTTTGAGCCTCTACTTGCTTAACTGCTTCTACACCCAATGAAGGAAAGACCAAAGAGAAGCCCGCACCAACAAGGAATGCGCCCACATATGCCATACCAATATACGTACTTCCCCATATAAGAAGTAGCCCTAATGCCTCAATGACAAATGAGCATAATGAAACTTTAATACCACCAAACTTAGGAATCATTTTCCCAAATATAAGCCGAATAAATACAAACCCAATACTAAAGACACTTAAAGCATAAGCAGCATTCGGCCAATGTCTCTCATCAAAATATAGTGTAATAAATGTAGAAATCACACCAAAACCAACCGTCCCTAAAGCCAATGCAGCACCAAAAACCCACACTTTTGACGCAACCTTTAAGAACGCAATTTTTGTATCTACTTTTACACGAACCGTTGGCTTACGGTATGCTAGAACAAAACCAATCACAGCTAAAAGTAGCGTTGTTGCCGCAAATGCATATGTAGAAAAATGATTATTTAAATACACACCAAGAGGTGCGCCAAAAGCCATTGCTGAATACGTTGCCACACCATTCCAAGAAATTACTCGTGAAGTTTCCGTACGAGCAACAAGGTTCATTCCCCATAAAGTTGAGCCTGTACTAGCAAAACTTTCTCCTGCACCTAAGCACAAACGCCCAAGTGCAAACAAAATTAAGCTCAATGATGGCTTATCCATACAAAATACAGCAAGAATGGAGAAAACACCGCTCATACCACAACAACCAAGCCCCATAAGCACAACTTTACGTGCACCTAGCATATCTGCCAGTTGCCCTGCTTTTGGTCGTGTTAACAATGTTGCTAAGTATTGAATACTAATTATGCCGCCTGCAATAAATGAACTGTATTGCAGTTGTTGGCTTACGAGTTGAGGTAAAATAGCAAGTGGTAAGCCAACTGACAAATAGGCAAAAAAAGTAAATATAACAACAGAGATAATTTTTTTATTTAATTCATAATTTGACGTATTTGCTGCTGTTTGAGTATCCATACCGTTCTTTTTCACTATATGATGAAATGATTATAATTCAATCATTGAAACAGTTTTAGTTTTAGATACAAAACTATAAGGCTTTATTTAAATATCTTTAGAAGAAGCCGATTGCTCATCATCATCTTGATAAATAAATTTTGGCATTTCAAGACCAAAATAGATCGCAATGACACGTAAACTAAAGCCAAAAACAAGCGTTGTCACGACTGTCCACTCAAGCACTAAACCAAAGTGCATACACAACCAATAACAAATGACTGATACAAAAGAAATACTTGCATACAGCTCACGGCGGAAAATAAGTGGAACATCATTACATAGAATATCCCTTAAAATTCCACCAGATACACCTGTCATAATTCCTGCTACAGCAGAAACCACAAACCCATGCCCCATTTGAATTGCAATTTGACAACCTATAATAGTGAACCCAATTAAACCCAGTGCATCTAAAAGCAAGAAGATAGAACGTAAATGTTTCATCCAATTTGCAATTAAAATGGTAAATAATGCCGCACAGCAAGTAAGTACAAGATATTCAGGATGCTTTACCCAACCAAGTGGATAGTGCCCTAATAAAACATCTCTTACAGAACCGCCACCGAGTGCTGTTACACAAGCAATAAGAATGACACCAAACCAGTCCATACTCCTGCGTCCTGCAGAAAGTGCTCCCGTCATGGCTTCAGCAGTAATTGCAATAATATAAATAATGGTAAGTAACAACATACCCTGTTCCTTGTATGGGGCATTATTAGTTTACAGAATAATGAATTTTCATCTTTTTTCTATGAAATATTCTATTTTTCTACAGTACGCACTTCAGCTTCAAAGATATTTTGCACAACAAAGCTTAAATTTCTTATTAGATCCACAGATACATGTCTGCTTCATCGTATATTTTTCTTCTAATGTTGGGTCTAAAAAGTACCATTGGTCTAAATGCTTCACAAAAAAAGAGTTCTCATAATGTGCACATGTTTCGCCTTCTAACCAATAATATGCTTTAAACTCAACACTTGCATGGTTTTTATCAAGATTATCCCGATAGTTTAAAACCTCCAATGCTTTCCACTCAGTGGTTTTACTCCAAGCCATCAATGCAGAAATATCTAAGGCATGTTGCTGATTCTTTGCAGTTGTTTTCACAATATAATCAACTTTTTGTTTTACAAATGCGCTATAACGAGATCGCATTAACTGCTGTGCATTCTCTGCATATACTTTTCCTTCATGCAAAGGTAAACAGCATTCTTGGTAATACCCACCACCACATGGGCAAGCCTGATTGTTTTCCATAAAAATAGCCCATATAAAATGGGCTATTTTAGAGTGATTAAATGCTTTTGCAAACCAACTAACTTTATTGTGAATCTTGATCTTCTATTGAAACAATATGGACTTTTTCAATTTTATGTCCATCCATTGTAATAATTTCAAACTGATATCCATCAACTTTTACAACATCACCATTTTCAGGTAAGCGACCTAAATGTAATAACAAGTAGCCTGATAATGTCGAGTATTCTTCACTGTCATCAACTAAATCTTTACCGAGCAATAAAGATAAATGACGAATATCTGTAGAACCCTCTAACAACAATGAACCATCATCGAGGCTTTCTGCAACTGCTTCCATTTCATCTTCATCTGGAAATTCACCTGCAATCGCTTCTAGAATATCAATTGGTGTTACCAAGCCTTCGATTGAACCATATTCATTTAAAACAATTGCCATTTGTAATGGTGCTTGGCGTAATTGTTCCATAACCATAAGTACATGTGCATTTTCATGCACAATCATTGGCTCACGTAAACTTTTTTCAACATGTAACTGTTTAGTATCTACATATTCATTTAAAAGCTTATGGGTTGAAGCAATACCTGCTAAGTTATCTAACTCACCATGTGCAAAGATCACCCTTGAGTGTGTCATTTGCATTAAACGCTCTTGTAATTCTTTTGGCGTATCATCTAAGTCAATCCAGTCAATATCTGGTCTTGGTGTCATTACAGATTTTACAGGTCGCTCAGATAGACCTAAAACACCCTGCACCATTACACTATGATAAGTACTGTTTTCACCATCAAATATTTCATCAGCCAATGCTCTCGTTGCAAGCACATCACTTTCTGAGTCCATTGCTTCCGTAGAACCATTATTTTTTGACTTACCACCAAGCATACGCATAACAGCAGAGGCTGTCTTATAGCGTAAATCTGTTGTTGTGACGAGCTTCTCTTGGTTACGACGTGTTGTTTGGTTCAAGAATTCAATCATTACAGAGAATCCAATCGCTGCGTATAGATAACCTTTTGGAATATGGAATCCAAAACCCTCTACCACAAGCGAAAAACCAATCATCATTAAAAAGCCAAGACATAACATCACAACTGTTGGATGACGGTTGATAAAGTCCATCAATGGCTTAGAAGCCCACATCATAATACCGACTGCAATCACAACTGCAATCATCATGACAGGCAAATGCTTCACCATACCAACAGCAGTAATCACACTATCTAATGAAAATACCGCATCTAATACAACAATTTGTGCGATAACCACCCAAAATACAGCATGCACAGGATTATCTTCTTTGACTTGCATTTTCCCTTCAAGGCGCTCATGTAGCTCCATGGTTCCTTTAAAGAGAAGAAATACCCCACCAAATAATAAAATGAGGTCTCGCCCAGCGAAAGATTGCCCAAAAATCGTAAATAGTGGTTGAGTGAGCGTAACCACCCATGCAATGGAGGCAAGCAATACCATGCGCATGCCGAGTGCAAGCGTTAGTCCTAGTAGGCGTGCTTTACTACGTTGCTCTGGCGGTAATTTCTCCGCCAAAATTGCAATAAAAACAAGGTTATCAATTCCAAGTACAATTTCAAGAACGACAAGCGTTGCAAGACCTACCCATGCAGAAGGATCAGATATCCATTCAAATATCATTGACCATGCTCCTGCATTAATTCTCTTTTATTGTGTTGATTAAAATAAGAAAAAAGAAAGCCCTGTAAATGTATAGGCTTTTTAAATTGTGGCGAAAGTTTTATCGAGCGTCGACAACCCATATTCATAAAAATGTTGTTAAACAAGTATTCAGTATAGGAAAGATTTTTGTTAAATTCACTAAATTTTCTGACTTTTTATCATTTAAAGATGATCGAATCTGTAAGTTTTAATTTAACCATCAAATAATACTACTTTTTATATCTTATTTTATTTTTGTCACATCTATGTCGTTTTAATCAAAGATGATAAAAGATACTTGTATCTTATGAAATAAGCATGTTAAAGAGGATATATTGTCTAATATGGTGAAAAATAGAATGAATAAAGTAGAACAAAAAACAACTCAAACTTTGGTCGCTTTATACTGTGGCTCTCGTACAGGGAACAAACCTATTTATCTACAAAGTGCCATTGAACTGGCTGAAGGATTGGCTCAACATCATTTTGGTCTTGTTTATGGTGGTGCAAGTATTGGACTGATGGGTCAAGTAGCAGACACCTTTGTTGAGTGCGGTGGTGAAACCGTTGGCGTTATTCCAGAATTTATGTTGGATTATGAAGTTGCCCACCATGAACTTACAGAGTTACATGTCGTACAAACAATGCATGAACGTAAGGCAATGATGGCAGATCGTGCAAGCGCATTTATTGCTCTTCCCGGCGGACTTGGTACTTTTGAAGAAATTTTAGAAGTCGCCACATGGGGACAACTCGAACAACATCAAAAACCAATGATTCTTTATAATGTCAATGGCTACTATAATTCACTTATTTCTCAGCTTGATCATGCTGTGAGAGAGGGTTTTTTACCGCCCCAACACCGCGCCAAACTTATTGTATGCCAAGAACTTAATGAAATATATACAGCGCTAAACCGCTTAGAAGTACCAAAAAATGTTTTAATTTAAAATAAAAAAGCAGAAGTTTTAAACTTCTGCTTTTTTTGACTCAATGGAGTTTTATTCCCATTCAATTGTTGCAGGTGGTTTAGATGAAACATCATAAACCACACGTGATACATCTTTAATCTCATTCATAATACGTGTTGAGATTTTATCTACAAGTTCATATGGTAAATGTGCAAAACGCGCTGTCATAAAGTCAACCGTTTCCACTGCACGTAACGCAATAACCCATGCATAACGGCGACCATCACCCACAACACCAACAGATTTTACAGGTTGGAATACAGCAAATGCTTGTGCTGTTTTGTCATACCAACCACTGTTACGTAACTCTTGCATGAAGATGTCATCTGCCAAACGAAGAATGTCAGCATATTCTTTCTTTACTTCGCCAAGAATACGAACACCTAAACCAGGTCCAGGGAATGGGTGGCGATAAATCATGCTATGCGGTAAACCAAGTGTTGTCCCTAATTTACGTACTTCATCTTTAAATAAATCACGTAACGGTTCAACCAAATCAAATGCTAGGTCTTCAGGTAAACCACCTACATTGTGATGTGATTTAATCACATGTGCTTTACCTTGTTTGCTTGCAGCAGATTCAATCACATCAGGATAAATTGTCCCTTGTGCTAAATATTTTACGCCATCAAGCTTACGTGCTTCTTCTGCAAATACTTCAATGAATTCACGGCCAATAATCTTACGTTTTGCCTCAGGATCAACCTCACCTGCCAAAGCAGTAAGGAAACGTTCTTCAGCATCTGCACGAATAACACGAATACCCATATTTTCTGCAAACATCTGCATTACTTGCTCACCTTCGTTTAGGCGAAGTAATCCGTTATCTACAAATACACATGTGAGCTGATCGCCAATTGCTTTATGAAGTAAAGCAGCAACTACAGATGAGTCGACACCGCCTGATAAGCCAAGAAGAACTTTTTCATTACCAATTTGCTGACGTAGTTGTTCTATACGCAAATCAATAATGTGTTCTGAAGTCCATAAACTACGGCAACCACAAATTTTGTGCACAAAGTTTGAAAGAATTTCTTTACCTTTAGAAGTATGTGTTACTTCAGGGTGGAATTGAATACCATAGAAACGACGTGCTTCATCGCTTACCATTGCAAAAGGACAGCTTGGCGTGCTTGCAGTTACTGCAAATCCTTCAGGAATTTTACTTACTTTATCGCCGTGACTCATCCAAACATGGAGCTGGTTTTCATTATCTTGTAATTCACCAATAAGTTGGTCACGTACCAAAATATCTACTTCAGCATAACCAAACTCATGTACTGTACCTGCCTCAACCTTACCACCCAATTGCTCTGACATTGTTTGTAAGCCATAGCAAATTCCAAGGACAGGTACACCAAGGTTAAATACAACTTCAGGTGCACGTGGACTGCCTGCTTCATGCACACTTTCAGGTCCACCCGATAAAATAATACCGTTTGGATTGAATGCACGAATGTCTTCTTCAGACATATCAAAAGCATACATTTCAGAATAAACACCAGCGTCACGTACACGACGTGCGATAAGCTGACTATATTGTGAGCCGAAGTCTAATATAAGGATACGGTCTTCGGTAATTTGAGTATTGGTCGTCATGAGATTCAACTATAGGATGCTAAAGAAGAAAGATAGCGAATAATTGTAGCATTTTTCAGGTAGCGAGTATATCTGATATTCTTAATCAGGTTTTTATACTTATACTAATGATTATTTATGCTTGGTTCCACTAAAGCGTTCTACTCCAACTTTTGCATCGGGCGCATTAATGCCTTCTTTTTTAAAGACAACTAAAAAAGTTTTAAAAATAATTTTTATATCTAGCCATAAACTTTGAGTCTCAACATACTGTACATCTAATTCAAACTTTTCATCCCAAGATAAGTTATTACGTCCACTTACCTGAGCAAGGCCTGTCATACCTGGTCTTACATCATGTCTACGATGTTGTCTCGCTGTATAATGCTTCATAAAATCAGAAAGCTGTGGTCTTGGGCCAACAATACTCATATCACCTTTTAAAACATTTATAATTTGGGGTATTTCATCTAAACTTGTCGATCGAAGCTTCTGACCAAAAGGTGTAATCCGCTCTTCATCTGGTAAAGGCTTTCCATTTTTATCGAAAGCATCTTTCATAGATCTAAACTTAATCATTTTAAACTCTTTACCATCTTTTCCTGGTCGATTTTGACAGAAAAAAATTGGAGAGCCTAAATTTTTTCTTACTTTATACATTAGAAGCAGAAATATAGGACTAAGTAATATTAATGCAATGATTGCAATACAAACATCTAAAAACCTTTTCATTCACTAAACCCTTTATACTTCAAGTATTTCAATCAGTTTTTGATTGATTTTTACACTATCAAAATACTCAAGAGCAAATTTATAACTGTTTTCACCCATCTGATTTATCAGCTCAGGTTTTGTTATAAATATTTCCATTTTAGCAACTAATGCACTTACATCCCATTTAGGTACTAAATATCCAGTTTCTCCAGAAATAACAGTATCTTTACAACCAGGAACATTAGTTGTAATTACAGGTCGTCCCATTGCCATAGCCTCTTGAATGCTACGAGGAACTCCTTCTCTATAATATGATGGCAGCACAAAAACTGCACTATTTTTTATAAACTCTGGTACATTTTCTACATAACCATAATAATCTACAATTTTTTCTTTTGTAAGTTGATCTAAAGCTTCCTGAGAAAGCCCATCAGGATTTTCTAGATCCAAACCACCTATAATTTTAAAACTTACATGTGGATAAATTCTTTTAATTTCTTTTGCAGCAGCAACATATTCAAAAATACCTTTTTCACCGATTAACCTTGCAATAAATATAAAGGAGACTTCTTTAGATACATCCCATCTAATATATTCATATTTCTTGAGATTAACGCCAATTGGACCCAATACAGTAAGTGCATTTTTTTTATGCTTTATTTTATGATTACTTACTAGATCTATTGGATCATCATTATTTAAAAAAATAATCTTATTTAAAAATGGAAAGACGATATGATATAAACCAATTTGCACGTATTTAATTATTTTTATTTTTAAAGATTGTCCTGATGGATGTTGCGTGAACGGTGAACCTAAACCCTCAATCATCCCAACAACAAAAGGGACTTTAGCTATTTTTGCAGCTAGACTCCCATATACCACAGGTTTACTAAAGTATGAAAATACAATATCAGGATTAATCTTTTGTAACTTATTCTTTAACTCAAACATCGCTTTAATATCAGAAAAAGGGTTAAGCCCTCCTCGACTCATCGAGTACGTAATAACATCTACACCTAATGACTTAATTTGACTTAAACCTTCTGCTGTATATTCACATACAAAAGCATATACTTTATGTCCTTGATGGACTAAGGCTTGAATTAAATCTGATCGAAAACCGAGCATTGTTACATCTGTATTGCCAATTAAAGCAATAACTTTACTTTTTTGCATAAAGCTTTAGCCATTTTTCTACAATTTTATCTAAATCAAAGTTTTTAATTACATGTTCATAAGCAAGATCATTATTTTGAATCTTTTCACTATCGCTTAAAGATAATGCTTCACTCATTGCTTGTGCCAATAGGTCACTTTTTTTAGGAGGAACTAGTTTTCCAAAACCCGACATGACTTCCTTTACTCCACCCGCATCTGTTGCCACTACATAAGTTTTTGCAGCCATTGCTTCCGCCACGACTAAACCAAACCCTTCATAAGCAGATGACAATACAAATAAGTCTGCCATAGACATTAATCGGGCTACGTCATTTCTACGCCCTAAAAGTATTATATTATTTTGTAAACCTAATTCATTTATAAGCTGTTGAATATTATTTTTTTGATCACCATCACCAACAATGAGTAACTTATAATTACAGCATTTTTCTTTCTGCTGAAGAATATTAAATGCACTTATTAAATTAGGATAGTCTTTTTGTTCATGTAATCGACCAACTGCTAACAAAACTTTAGTATTTAAATCTAAGCCTAACTCTTTTTTTACTTCTAAACCATCACATTTGTTTTGGAATTTATTTAAATTTATTCCGTTATATACCGTAATAGCACTATCTTTAAAAGCCTTCTTATCTTTAAAAGCTTGAGTCGCTTCCTCACTAACATTGGTATTAACGTTTGCATAATTATTCGTCAGACGGTATGCAAACATACGTAGAGTACCGCCTTCATTTGCATTATGTGCTGTACAAATAAGATAGTGTTGAGGTAAAAATAACTTTTGAACTCTTGCAAAAATGTTTGCATGAACCATATGTGCGTGTACGACATCTGGTTTAAATTCTTTAATAATACTTTGATATTTTTTTGATGCTTTAGGTATAGAAAATAGTTTATTGAGATTTAATGGAATTAGCTCAATTTCATCAAATTGAGGCCTAATCACTGCTTCACCTTTTAAATAAACTATTTTTACATCATTCCCCAAAATATGCATTTTTTCTGCAAGTTCTATTACAACCTTTTCAGCACCACCAAGAGTTAAGCCTGTAATTACATATAGGATTTTCATTTACTTTTTCCTTTTAAACACTAACCGATAAGAATAGTAAATAACGAATATATATACTAGCAGAGGAAATGCTGTGGCTAAGTAAGATCTTGGAAGATATATAATATACATAAAGGTACCAATAGTCATTATACCTACTAGTAGACTTCTCTTTAAATTAAATTGAAGCCAATTAATAAAAATACTAAAAAGCACTATATATAGTATATAAAAAGCTAGTATACCTGATGAATATATATATATATCAGAAAAAAAAGCCCAACCCAATCCATAACCTAACTGGAATAGGCCTGGATTAGAGTAGTAGTTTAAATGCGTAACAAACGTTTTATCATAAAATGGAATATTATGATAAAATGTATTATATATAAAGGTTGACCCTGGTATAAAATTTTGAAAATACTGATGAATAGGGTAATCATTATAATATGTAGACTCATTAAAAACCATAAGAGTCACTCCCTGATCATATATAAACTTCCCCATTCTCTGGTAAATATTTAAAGCATTCTCATCATTCTCTCTAAAAGTTATATAATAAAAAATAGTATTTAAGAACAAAAAAATCAAAGAAAAATAAATTATAACTTTAGCTATATTAACCTTCTTGAATCCAAAATCATTATAATACCAAATCAAAAATAGTAAATAGCAAATAAAAGCTCCTCTAGTTCCCATAACTAGTACTGATATAGTATTCAAACCTAAAAACAGAAGAAATATATTAGTTATTCTTTTATTGTCTTGTAAACAAAATAAAGAAATTAAAAAAGCTGATGTCAAGGTTATTATTGTTCCTGATTGAAAAGTATAATCAGAAGATTGTGATTGCGCTAGCTGATCTAAATATCCATATTTAATAGTATTTTGAACTTGAAAAAATAAACTAATTACTGTGTACAAGATATATATAAACAATATAATATATAAGCTTCTTTTACTCAAATTAATTTTATAACAAAATTCTTTTTCTCTATTAAATATTAATCTAGATATATACAAACCTATTTCTAATGATATTAGACCTGCATAGCTATAATACATTAATTTTGTTTTTTCAAAATCATTTAAACTTCTGTATACAAAAAAGTCTAATTGAAATATAGGATTTTTATCATACCCTAAAATTACACCGAAAAATCTACCAAAAATAAAAACCAATATAGATATATAAAACAAAGAATAAAAATCAATAGAATTTATGCCATTAGCATACCGTAAAGAGTAAACCAATATAAGATACAAAATCAAAGAAACAGACCACATATAGTCTGTTAAAAAAAATGACACCCCCAATACATAAGATATAGCTAAAATAAACAATAATATACTAAATAAAGTTAATGAAATTATATTATTCATATAATTTCATTCCATTTTATAAAAATATTTAATATTGAATATTTACTGGAACTTTCACTTGCTCTAGAAGAAAAGTCAATGTAATTATCATTATTTAATAATATAGCTCTATTAATTTTAATTTGAAATTCTTCTATATCTTTACAAATAAAGCCATTAACTCCATTTTCAATTAAATCACTAGGTCCACAATCACAATCAATTGAAATGATTGGTAAGCCATATGCTTGAGCCTCTAATAAGACCATTGGCAAGCCTTCAAAACGCGAACTCATACAAAAGAATGAAGCTTCTTTATAATACTTTTCTATATCTTTGGTAGCTGGTATAAACTCAACCCTATGAACAATATTTAGATCTATAGCTTGCTGTTTTAACTTTTGCTCATCCTCCCCACTACCAACAATTTTAAGGCACCATTCTTTATCAGTTTTACATACATTGGACCATGCATCTAATAATAGATCGAATCCTTTTTGATAAGTCAATCTACCTACAGCTAAAAGTACTTTGTTATTTAAGTTTGGTCTATGATTTATTATTTGAGTGGGAGCTGGATTAGGAATAGCAATAATATCTGCTTTAATCTTCGATATTCCTTTTTCCCAAAGCTGTTTATCTTTATTTGTTAGTGTCACTATAGTAGTGCAATACTGTGCGGCAAGTTTTCGGCCAATACTTCTCATTTTGACGCCTAGATCAACATTAAAGTTGAAATGCTCCCAACAGATATGTTTGATTTTTAAAAAGCTAAGTGCAGGAACCGAAAATACGCATAAAATACTATCAACAATAATAAGACTTTCTAAATTTTTTTCTTTTACTAGAGATCTTAACTGAGAAATACAACCTAGAAAATTCTTTTTAAAAGATATTTTTTGTTGATATAACGAGCATACCTTAATAGATTGATCTAAATCAAAAAATGGCTTATCACCACCATATAAACTAATTATAGTGACATCAAATCCATTTTTTGCAAACTGATTTGCAATTAGTGAAGTTACTCTTTCCGTGCCACCTGAATGGTTGAGATTACTAATAAAAAAGCCTATTTTTTTCACTTCTTGATTCCTATTTTTTTTAGTTTATTGACGAACACTAAAAAAGGAATACCAAAAATATAAAATAATTTGTTTCCTCTATTTGTAATCATACTTGGGGTAAAACCATCTGCTGATAACAAATGTTTTTTTAGTACTGTCCAACGTTGCTTTGCTTTTAGTCTACCTTCAGACTTCAAACTATCATCAATATAAGATTGGGATAATGAAATAACTGAAGCCGTTAATACAGAATCTATATTCAACTTTGAAACCATCTTATAAACGCTATCACCTAAATCTGTTAAATTTTTCTCTGACTTAGTTGCTGTAATGCCTAATGGGTTAAAACGATATTTAATTAGAATGTCATTAAGAATAAAGATTTTTTTTGCACTTAAAAAGATATAAGGAATTGTATATGCATCCTCAAAATTTTTACCTTCTGGGAAAAAATTTTCATTAACAAATAATTTTCTATTGTAAACTCTTAACCATGCAAACCAAGCAGATTGATTACATAAAGATTGCCATATCTCATCTTTGGTATATAAACCATCAACTGCTAGAGATGATAAAAAAGGAGTGACGTTTCCTTGATCATCAAACCTCTCAGCTCTAAATTCTAGTATTTCTGGTTCTATATTATCTAAGATAGGAATAATCTTCGAAAAGAAATTAGCATTAAGGATATCGTCAGAATCTAAAAATGCTAGATACTTTCCTTGCGCATGCTTTATGCCTGTATTTCTAGCACCACTCAACCCTTTATTTTCCTGTTGAATAATACGAGTATTTTTTTTATGTACTAGACTTAAGCTATCAATATAAGACTGAGCGATTGAAATAGAAGTATCAGGACTCCCATCATCTACAAGAATTACTTCTATATTTTCATTACAGCTCTGATTAAAAACAGAATGTAAGCAACTCTCTATATATTTTTCTACTTTATATATAGGAATAATTAAGGATATAATATACATTAAAAAGTACCTAGCAATCTTTTAAACTTTAAAAACAAAACAAAAAATATAGGAAACCTAGTAACTAGCATCTCTTTTTTACTTTTCACATTAATAAAAGAACAATATTCTTTTTTAAACCCTATCATTCTATAAAAAATATACTTAAAATTAAATTTTGATATGTCATATAAATAAGACCAAAAGTACTGCAAATATATACTATATAATAGATCATTATTAGAATCCTTATACTCTTTCATACCACAGCATAATGATTCTAATATTTTTTCCTGCTTATCCTTATTATTTAATGAACTATTTCCTCTAATTCTATATAAGACCAAACTACTATTTATCTCTGTAATCTTATTCACTCTTGAAACATATATTTTAGGAAACAAGTATTTATCTTCAAGCAATAAATTAATCGGGAACTGAAAATCTGAAATAATATCTCTTTTAAAAACCCTTAACCAAGGATACCAAATATCTTGTTCAAACATTGCCAATAGATATTTTTTTTCCGCTATAAATGATTGATCTTTGTCAACATAATTAATATCACCTAAAATAATAGTACCACTCTCATTTATCTTTTTTGCATTATAATGAAAAACATCTGTATCATTATTTAAATTAATACTATGCAACAATAAAGAAATAAAATTCTCAGCTACTATATCATCAGGGTCAACAAACCCTATATACCTACCTTTAGCCTCTTTAATCCCATAGTTTCTAGCTGAACTTTGACCACTATTAGCTTGGCTTAAGATAGTGAAATTTGCTTGTAAATTTGGACAAATTATTTCTTTAATCAAATTTAAAAGTATATGAATTGAATTATCTTCTGTTCCATCATTTATAATAATTATCTCAACATCTTCATGCATTTGATAGGCTATACTATAAAAAAAATCTGATATATATTCTTCAACGTTATATACAGGAACAATTAAGCTTAAAATCATATACTAGACTTCAAAAAATAGGTTATTGGTTTAAAAGTTCATAAAAAATTGAATTTTTACGTACTAAATTTAGATTTATCAAGTGATCTAAGTAAACTCTATCATAATTAGTTAGCTTTATAAGAGGTGGCATATCTGAAGGCTTATTTAGCTGAGTTAATAATGTTGTCATTTTTATACTATCCCACTCAAAATACTCTTGATATAAAAATGCTGTACTTTCACATTTTCTTAAATAAAAATTATTATTTTTTATATTTCTCATAGCTATCTGCTCTGCCAAATATACAAGCAAATACTCAGGAGTTGTAATCTCTTGTTTTATAATATTAAAATCAGATCTGCTTGCTATCATTAAAAAGTATTGCTCTGATCCCATATCTTTTAATGGTGACAATATATCTAACCATTCTTTAATAAACCTATTTTTAGGAGGGGCACATAAGAACCAGCTTTCAATAACTGGGAATTCATAATCTATTGTAGATACTTCTCTATAATATCCTATGCAGTCATACTTATTCTTTTCAATTAGTGAGTTTAGCCAAGATAAGTCTTCATAAAAAATAGTTGTACAATCTACCCAAATACCACCATAATTATAAAGTAGTTCTAAACGAATAATATCAGACTTATTTGCTAAATTAAGATCAGATGCAGAAAATTTTAAATTTGGCAAATATTCTGAAAGTGTACCTGCACTTAGAATCTTAATGTTATATTCAGGGTTTAATTTTTTAAATTTCTGAATTATCTTTTGAATATAAACAGGAATATTACCATGGTCCCAATACATCCAAACTACTTTAGGAACATTTTTATTCATTCGTAAGCTATCTTTACAAATATCTAAAAAGCATAAACCATCTTCAGCATTAAATATAGGAGTATCTATATTCTTATCATATGTAAGATAATACTTTAAAGCTGATATACTCCTCCTAATCTTTTTTAACACGCTTAGCTCCAAAAATATGTTTCTGTGCTTTTAGTATATCTGCACTATTAAAAAAATAATTAAGAATTGTTAATGAAATAAATTCAATAATAAGTACATTATATGACGCACCCCAAATACCCCAGAAAGATACTAAATACCACCCTAGAATCAGTCCAAAAACAACAATAACAATAGTCTTATACATGAGGTATTTAAAACCATTATATAAAAACATATATCTTGCATAGACTTGACCTAAATTTGAAAGTAAGGTCGCAATTATTAAAATGGGAGTGATTTTATATGCAAGTATATATTTATCTCCATATAAAAATTGTATTAAATAATTACCAAATATTAGAAATATTATTAAATATATAAAACCCAAGAAAATCATTACTCGAGAAACTAAAGCTGTAGTTTCTGATGCAGAATAAGTTGAATCTGATTGATATAACTTTGGTGTAAAGGATGTTAGTACAGCTATATTAACAAAACTCCAAGAACTACCTAAGGTAAAGGCAACAGCATAAACACCAAGATCAGATTTTGTACTTAGTGTCCCTAGCATCACTTGAGTCATATTCGTATAAATTGCAATTGATATTGCAGAAACAACTATAGTTAAACCTGAAAAGAAGATATATTTAGTATATCTCCATTTATTTATTTTTATATTAGTATTTTCAACTATAACATTTTTATTAAAAATTTTTCTTTTGATAAGAAATGGAATTAAAGCTACTAATATAATAGGGATAGCTAGATAAACTGGGTCTAATTTATAAAATGCTATAATAAATCTAACAATTAAACTTATAACTAAACCTACAATATTTGCAAAAACATTATATATTGCTTTTAGCGTTGCATCATTATAGATTGTATAAATATCTTGAACAGCTATAAAAGTCGCTAATCCTACAGCAATTGCAAATATAACACTTAAATTGTCATGCCCATACATTATAAAAACAATAGGTATACAACCAAAGATAAATAGTATAGCTCTCAACACCGTAATAGCAGATAGAAGCTTGACTCCAGAATCATGCCTTTGAGCTATCCGCTTTGAACAAATAACGTCCGTTCCCCAAATAGCTATGCTTTGTACCAATGCAAATAATGTCGTTGCAAAGCTTAATTTACCAAAACTCTCAGGACCGATGTACTTTGCTACAAAGGATGTAACAAAAATTAATCCAAAAATTGAGATAACCTTTTCTAATATCATCCATATAGAATTTTTAATTCTAGGATTATTTAATATTTTGGTAATTAGCACTTTCATTGATAAAGGGACTTACAGTTTTTAAAAATTAATAGGGAGCTTTAAGGCTAAGGAAATACCACTATCTCCATTATAAACATGTGAATGCCCTAGCCAGCCTTTGAATTCAAGATGATAATTGGGTTTAAACTGATGATCCCAAGTCAAAGCTAAAGCACGAATAGTATCTTTATTTGGATATGCATTATTTATTTTGTCACTCCAAGGGTTTACTTCAGCATAAAGTAGTTTTCCATCAAGTCTATTCATAGCATCTAACTGAAGATTTCCACCTAAAGAATACATCTCACCATCACCACCAATACCATGCCCTACAGGGAACCCATACTGATAATAACCTGCTGTATATTGATGATGCGTATAAGAATATCCCTTTACAACGCCATCAGTCTTGGTATTCGCCCACTCTACATAAAATTGATATGGTTTATCATAAATACTTGATGAATAATCAATACCTGCCAAATAAAGATTTTTTGCCGGTAACTTTCCTGACTCATCTTCACCGATCATTTGACCATATACACCGACTGGAATATTCAAAAGTGGCTTTAAGTTTAATCGTGCATCAAATCCTGCAAGTTGATTTGATGCATTTTCAGCATTTGCATCACAATTGGCATCTTGGCAACTATTATCATTACCAATCATTGCATTCCAATATGCTTTAAAACTATCTGGTTGCCCTCTACCACCTATTTGTAACACACGTGATGCACCAAGCTCTAATGACTGGAAAGGCTGTACCGTCACACGCATACCTAATAGCTTAGTATCGGGAATAGCAGTATAATGCTGAAACTGCCCTGCAAACACCTGATATTGCCAAGGGCCTATCCATGATAACCATTTATTTTCGAATGCCTTTTGCTCTGCTCTTTGCACTGTAAACCCAGGCATTGGACGTGTCGCATCACCACGAATTAAACTCCCATCATGACCAGGCCCCCACCACACAGGTGTATTACCAAAACTCAGCCATTGATTCCATACTTTTCCAGCAATATACGAGCCATTCATATTAAAAGGGCTATTAGTACGAACTCTTTGATTGGCTTCTAAGTTTAACTGTAAGTGAGCATCCCAATTATCGGAACTTTGCTGTAATGTTAATCCTGCTTTAGATTGAGCAGTATTTGAGTCACCAAAACTACTTGGCAATTTATTTTGTGTTGTTGATGTACCTATAGTTGCAGAAATAGGAGCGGTGCCTTCACTTATTTTTTGCTGTACAGCATCAATTACTTTTTGCTGTGTATTATCAACAACTTTTGCATTTTTTAGAGCTTGTATAATTTCATCTTTACTTAAAGGCCATGTAGATGTACTCACCTGAATTACGCCCTGCTGATTCAACCAATTAAGATCTGAACGCAGGTTATTATCATTCATTAAAAATGCTTGCGCATGAATCGTTGATGACAAAAAGTTTATTGCAGATATTAAAATAATCTTATGATGTAATCTCATAGCCTGAATACCTCTTTATTCTTTTTTCGACTTATAGTCATAACTGTAGTTATAGTTATAGCCATAACCATTACTACGCTGAATATCGTTTAATACAACACCATGAATTTGGCTATCTGAATTTAAGAATCTATTCAGCGTAAGCTCAAGCTCTTTTTTATCTGTTTTCGCAAACCTTACGACAAGTAAGTTTACATCACTAAATTGAGAAACAATGGTTGCATCAGTCACTGCAAGTACAGGAGGTGTATCTATAATAATATGATCATACTCATTTTTAAGCTGATCAAGCATTTTCTCAAACATCCCAGTATTTAATAACTCTGAGGGGTTTGTTGGATTTTTACCACGGCCGATAAATGATAAATTTTCTTGCTCTGTTGCCTTAATTACATCCTGTAAGGCTAATTTACCATTTAAAACATCAGATAAACCTACCTCATTTCCATCATTAAAGTATTTATGTAAATAACCACGGCGCATATCACCATCAATAAGTAAAATACGATTACCACTTTGCGCTAAAATAACAGCCAAGTTTGATGAAATAAATGACTTACCAACTGCAGGTGAAGCACCTGAAATCATAATCACCTTATTGGCTGTTTTCGCTAAAGCAAAATGAATAGCTGTACGTAAGCTTCTTAAACTTTCTACAGCAACATCATCATTATCTTTTAATGCAAGGACAGGTACTGTTTTTCTTTTTTTAAGTAACTTGTCTTTTAGTTGTTGCTGAGATGAACGTGGTATCGTTGCATATACAGGAATATCAAACTCATTTTCTATTTCAGCAGTATCTTTTATCCCTGAACGTAATAAATTTTTTCCTAATGCAATCAGTGCACCTAAAAAACCACCAAGAAAAATAGATAAAGCAAGTATGACCAAAGTACGCGGTTTTATTGGCTTAACTGGTTCTACTGCTGTATCAATAATACGCACATTGCCAATTTCACCTGCTTTGGCAACGCTTAAAGTTTGATACGTATTTAATAAATTGGTATAAAGTTGGTTTTTAACTTGGACTTCACGATATAACTGTAGATATTGACGCTGTACCTCAGGAAGTTTTTTTAAAGTTCCATCTAAATCATTAATTTTTTGCGTGATGGATGCTAATTGTGCATTCACTTGCTGAAGCACTGGATGCTGAGCAGTATATTTTGCTGCAAGTTCTGCTTGTTTTTCTTGTAACACAATTTTCTGTGTTTCTAAATCTACACTTTGTTTTAAATAAAGTTGTGCTTCTTGGTTCACATCAACAGTATTATTTTTTTCACGGAATCTATTAAATACTTTTTCGGCATCATCTAAATCATTTTTTAATTCAGGTAATTGCTTATTTAAAAAAACGAGTGTTTGTTGTTTTTGTGCTGTACTACTTTCAATATTCTGCTGCTTATAATTCATTAAAACACGATTAAGAATATCAACAATTAATGGCTTATCATCTCCTTGATATGTTAATCCAATAATATTAGTTTGCTTGCCTTTTTCTGCAGCTGAATAGTTTGCTAGAAACCCGCCCATTGCAGTGGTAATCGCATTCTTAGTCACAAAGTAAGTTTTTTGATCAACTAAATTAGCAGTATTACCATCAATTTCAATATTCCATTGCTCGCCAAATTCATTTTTTTTATTTTCAATTTTATTAAGCTGACCTTTAAATACAACTTGCTCAGTTTTCTCATCAGTTAATGTATAACCTTCATGATTAAAGCTAAGTATCAACTTCTTATCTAAAAAGGATTCAGGAACATCTAATTTACGAATAGAAAATCGTTGCTTGCCATCTTCTACTAATACAGCCTGACTCGAATAATTTACAGAAAAATCGATTGGTGAAAAAACTTTTTTAAAAAAAGAATTATCTGTTGCAGCTACGCTCACATCTAAATTCAGCTGCTTAATTGTTGTACCTAGTACTAAACGAGATTTTAATATTTCAACTTCACCATCAGCGACTTGAGTTCCACCTAAGCCACTTGCACCCATAATTCCAGAAAGTTCTTTTCCTAATAATGCAGATGATGCACCGTTTTTATCATCAATTTGTACCATTGCATCGACAGCATAAGTTTTAGGCGTAACGCGTAAGTACAATACCGCACATAAAACACTTAATAATACGCAAATACTAATCAGTTTCCACTGCGCAATTAAAGAAAAAAAGAGTTCTTTTAAATCTACTGTCTCTTCTGTTTTTACTGTTGAATAGCTCATAGCATCCGCATCAATTAGTTAAATTTTTATTCCAATCATTTACACAAGAAGCAATTAAGTTCGCTGCTTCATCAAATGTTTTTTGGTCTTTACGAAAAGGGTCAGAAACATTGGCATTTTGCCAATGACCTAATCTAAATGTCTTCCCTTTTGCAACAGGCCATGTTTGTTCAATATGTTTTTGTTGTCGAGAACTCATTACTAAAATAATATCTGCATCTGCAACTAAACTTGCATTGAGTTGTCGTGCGCTATGCGGACTAAGATCAACATCGAAGCGCTTTGCTGTATGCTGTGCTTTATCATCTGCAGGATACCCAACCAATGCTGAAATACCTGCAGATGATACATTTAAATGAGGGCTTTGCTTTTTTAAAAAATATTCAGCCATAGGACTTCGGCAAATATTTCCTACACAAACAACTAAGACATTCTTTATTTGCATTTTATAACCACCTAATTATTGCCGCCCTTACCTAGTTGCTGAAGCGTATATAGCGTACTTGAGAATGGTATAATTTGGTTAACCACACGCTGCCAACGTGTCAGACCAGTTGCATCAATATAAACAATATCATTGCGCTGCATTGTAAACTGACTTGCCAAGCCCAAATCACCAATATTAGATAAATTCATATGGTAAATAGCAGTTGCATGGTCTTTCGTACCTGTTCTCACCACATAAACTTTACTTGAATTTGCTGAATTTGGATCTAAACCTAAGCCTTCACCAAGTACATCGGCAAGAGTCATGCCTTGATCTCGCATTTCTAAAGCTTGATTCTTTCCAGACTCACCCATTAAATAAATTTTATTATTTGCACGTGCATTGACATAAACAGTGTCGTTTGGCTGAATAAAGAGTTTATTTAGTGAAAATCCTGCTTTCTCTAAAGCGACTGTATTCAAATTATAGGTTTGACCATTACGTACAAGTGAAATAGAAGTACTATCCCCATTACTTGTTACACCACCTGCCATACCTAATGCTGCATATAAACTTACAGGCTGATCACTTAAATAATATTGACCACCTTTCGTCACATTTCCTTGCACAGAATAACGTTTACCTTGATAAGATAAAACTCTTACTAAAACATCTGGGCTTTTTAAATAACGGCTAAGTAAATGACGAATATCTTTATTAATTTGTGCGAGAGTTTTTCCCTCTGCTTTGTATTGGCCAACAAGCGGTAATTGAATATAGCCATCTTGATCAATCGGATAGCCGTAAGCCTGAACAGATTGATCATTGCTAATTGTAATAGATGGTGGAGCTATCTCAGGGTAGTTCCATAATTGGATAGATAGTACATCCCCCGAGGCCATTTTATAAACTTGTTGTGATGTACCAAATAATGAAAGATACTCAGTTTTATTATTAATCTCTGCTGGTCTTGTCGCAGGAATTGTATTTTGAGTTAAAGGAATAACATCAACAGTCGTGCCTAAATCCGTTTTATACATACCTTCAGCAGGTACATTATATGTTTGTAAACCCGAAACAACAGTACACCCTGTAATTGTTGTGCAGAAAAAACCGATTAAAAATAGTTTAGAGTAATTCACTTTTATCACTTGCTGGCAACTGTAATAAATTTTATTCGCCTTATCATAATCGATTTTTTATATAATCCAAGCATTGCAACATAATTTATTTTTTCGAGCATTTTATAAACAGCTATTTTTAACATTTAGTCAATTCATTTTTATAACAAATCTATTTAACCCGAATCACGGATAAGCGAAGCTAAAGAACTATAAAAAAGAGAAGATTACCTTACTTTATTGAGCTTCAACACAGCAACACAGAGACAATCTTCTATGTATTATTATACGGAACTATTTTGCTTAATCGATAACTTTTGTATTCAATTTAAGTCTGTTTATTTTGAAGCCTTAAAGGAATCGGGGACGAGATAGCATTCTCGCCAAGCATTTCTAGAGCTATCAGAGCTTAGATTTCTGGCCATATGGTTACATCTGAGTGGATTTCAAACGTTTAAGCAGTTCATTGTCTTTATTCAACAACTTTATCATCGCAAAGATTTTAAGTATTTGCCTTGCTATACCTGTATTAATGCACTCGTCAATCAATATGCAGATGCTATCATTACGTTCTTTGAAGCCATTCGTACCAAGACAAAGTCAGATCATCTCTGATTGATGGACTCAACACCATTACGTCTCTGCAAAAATATAAGAATCTCACGACATAAAACCTTTAAAGGTAAAGCGAGTCGAGGTAAATCTTCTACAGGATGGTTTTATGGGTTTAAACTTCTTTTAATGGTCAACCATGCTTGTGAAATTGTATCGGCTTCCGTGACCACAGGCAAAACAGCAGATATTCAAGTGGTATATCCCTTATTTTATATGAATAAATTCAAGGGTAAGTTGTTTGCAGGACAAGGCTATATCTCTCAATTCCATCGCCAATTCTTTCAAAAGCAGGGTTGTGAACTCATTACACGAGCCAGATCAAATAATAGTATTCATACCCTTTAATTTATATGTGTCAGAGAAATTTACTTGAGACCGTTAATGGAAAGCTCAAAGAGGCTTAGGTTTAAGACATTCTCATCATCGCTCATGGAAAAGCTATATGGCTCATATTTATGCAACATTAATCGCTTACCAATGTACTGCGACTAAACCTAAAGTTCAGAACTTTTAAATGATTGTTTATCCGTGATTCGGGTTATTTAACATTTTTTAAGTTTTTATTATTATGATGCGATATTGATTGACACTGTCATCAAACAATAATATTTCAAATGACTTTTAGGAAATCATATGATTCATAGTGAATATATTTTTGATATGAATGATATCAACTCGCCAATTACACATAATTTATTTATTAATACTCAAAGTATTTCTCAAATTACATCTAAACAGCGACGAGCACCAAATAAGCATAAATTTAGCCAAACATTTTATTTTTCAGATAACCTGAGTGAAACGGCGACTACAAAGTATCAAACATTATTACCACATATTAATATAGATAAATTTACACAAGCATTAGAAGGTATATCCGCAACTGTCAGCCAGTTTCAATGTGCAAAGAGCATTCGTATTGCACTAGAAACTGCAGGAGCAAAAATACTAAAGCATCCCGTTGCCGCATCTGATTGGGGACATACTTTAGAAAGTCTTGGTTATAAAAAGATACAGCCTGCTTTTGACCAGCCTCTTGAAGGTGACATTTATATTATTAAAAGAACAAAACGCCATAATTATGGGCATATTGCAGGTTATACAGGTACTGAGTGGGTCTCTGACTATAAGCAACCCACATATGAGGTTTATCATGATAGTGGTGTAAGGTATCAATATTATCGTTTAGATACTTCTTCTTAAATCAAGGACGAAATCGACAATTTGCTTCACATGTGCTTTTGTTGTATCAAATAAAGGCATTGTTAAAATTTCCTGTTCAGGCAGTAACATGCCAATTTCAGTACAACCTAAAACAATGCCTTTTGTACCATCATCTTTGAGTCTTTGAATAATTTCAATAAACTTTAAACGCGATGTTTCTATAATTTTCCCATGACACAATTCATTATAAATAATGTCATGAATTATCGTTCGATCCTCATCATTTGGTATTGCTACTTGAATACCACTCTTTTCTAAATGCTCTCTATAGAAAGGCTGCTCCATTGTAAAACGAGTACCTAACAAGGCAATATGTTGAATATCTTGTTCTAAAATCATCTGTGCTGTTGCATCTGCAATATGCAAAAAAGGAACCGTAAGATCATTTGTAATTTGTGAGGCACAGATATGCATTGTATTGGTACATAAAGCTATACCGTCAACACCTGCGAGTTGTAACTTTAAAGCTTCTTTCTTTAAAAGATTACCTGCCTTCTCCCAATTCCCAACTTTTTGTAATTCTTCAATTTCTGCAAAATTCACACTGTTTAAAATAATCTTGGCTGAATTGAGCCCACCAAGTGACTTATGTACTTCTTGGTTAATTTGTTGATAATACAAGTCAGTAGACTCCCAACTCATACCTCCCAACAGTCCAATTGTTTTCATTATTATTCCTTTCATATCTGTTTATGAGATGCCAAAGAAAGTCTTCTCTTTAGCATCTAAAATACGACTTTTTAATTGGTTAAGCTTTAATAAAATGATGAACTGCTTTTGAAAAGCGTAGTAGACCTTCATTAATTTCGTCTTCAGAAATCACTAAAGATGGCGCAAAACGAATAACATTTGGCCCTGCAACAAGTACCAATACACCATAATCACTTGCGAGCTTCATAAGTTCACCTGCTTTGCCTGCAAATTCAGGCTTTAATACAGCACCTATAAGTAAGCCTTGACCACGAATTTCATCAAAAATTGAGGCTGTTTGGCTTATCTTCTGAAGTCCCTCAACAAATTGCTTATGGCTATTTTGAACCCCCTGTAAAACTTCTTCAGTATTTACAAACTCAAAAACAGCATTTGCAACAGCACTTGCCAATGGATTACCGCCATAAGTTGTACCGTGGTCGCCTACCGCATACATATTTGCAAAATGATCAGTCGTCAGCATTGCACCTATTGGAAATCCACCACCCAATGCTTTTGCAGTTGTTAAAATATCAGGTACTACGCCAGTATTCATATATGCATATAAGCTACCTGTACGCCCTACACCTGTTTGTACTTCGTCAAAAATAAGTACAACCTGTTTTTCTGTACAGTATTCACGTAAACCTTTCAAAAACTCAAGATTTGCAGGTACCACGCCACCTTCACCTTGAATTGGCTCAACAATTACAGCACATGTATTTTCTGTAATAGCAGCCTTTGCAGCTTCCAAATCATTATATTCAATATGTTCTATGCCTTTTGGCAACGGTGCAAAATCTTGAGAATACTTTGGTTGTCCACCTGCAGTTACTGTAAATAACGTTCGCCCATGAAATGAATTTTTAAAAGAAACAATATGATTTTTATGCTCACCACCAACTTTTAAACCAACTTTTCTTGCAAGTTTTAAGGCCGCTTCATTGGCTTCGGCACCTGAATTACAAAAGAAGACTTTATCTGCAAATGTATTCTCAACAAGATTTTTTGCCAAACGCAATACAGGCTCGTTGGTATAGACATTACTTACATGCCATAGTTTTTTAGCTTGTTCAGTTAAAGCATTAATGGCCACAGGATGTGCATGCCCTAAACTATTTACGGCAATCCCACCCGCAAAATCAATGTACTCTTTTTCTTGTTGATCCCAAACACGTGAGCCTTCCCCTCGGACTAAAATAAATTCAGCAGGAGAAAATACGGGAACCATCCAATCATCAAAATTTTGACGAGTTATTTGATCTTGCGCTTGCATTTTTATGCCTCTATTATAAAAAGGGATTTCTTTATTAGTTTTATCATAAATAAAACCGTTGAAACTAAATTATTTTAATTTTCATTAACCATAAACAAAAATGCTTGGGATTTACCCAAGCATTTACAACATCATTCGAACTGAATTAGCCTGGGAATATGCCACGCTCTTTTCGTGCTTTTAAAATACGCTCACATGCTAAAATATAGGCTGCGGTACGTAAGCTACACGATTTTTCTTCTGAAGTTTTCCACACATCTTCGATTGCTTGAATCATCAACTTATCTAAACGTTCATTGATTTCATCTTCACTCCAGAAATAGCTTGCCATATCCTGCACCCATTCAAAGTAGCTCACAGTCACACCACCTGCATTACAAATAACATCAGGTACAACCGTCACACCACGGCGAAGTAAGGCATCATCAGCAGATGGATAAGTTGGGCCATTTGCACCTTCAAGAACCATTTTTGCAGACAAGCGTTCTGCTCGCTCTACCGTAATTTGTCCTTCTAATGCCGCAGGAATAAAAATATCCATTTCCACATCCCAAAATGCTTCATTGTCTATTTTTTGACTATTTTCAAAACCTGCAACACCGTGATGCTGTTCTACATAGTTTTGTAATGCTTTTACATCAAAACCATCTGCATTAAAAATTGTACCTGTATGGTCTTGCACAGCAACAACTTTTGCACCTGCTTGACTAAATAAATAAGCTGCTTCGTTACCTACATTACCAAAGCCCTGTACAGCAACCTTGCTATTTTCAATAGATAAACCAATTTTTTTCGCAGCTTGTAAACCAGTTATAAACACACCACGACCTGTGGCACGTACACGTCCGAGCGAACCACCAAGATGTACAGGCTTACCTGTCACAACACCTGTGACTGTATGCCCATGCTGAGTGGAATATGTATCCATCATCCAACCCATAATATTTGGGTTCGTGCCCACATCTGGTGCAGGAATATCTTGTTGAGGACCAATAACAGGGCTAATTTCAGTGGTAAAACGGCGAGTTAAACGTTCTAATTCACGTGTAGAAAGTTTACGTGGATCAACACGCACCCCACCTTTTGCACCACCAAAGGGCAAGTTTAATACGGCAGTTTTAATTGTCATCCATGCAGATAAAGCCATCACTTCATTTAAATCTACATCTGGATGATAACGAATACCGCCTTTACCTGGACCACGTGACAAATTGTGTTGTACACGATAGCCTTCAAAGTGTTGAATCGATCCGTCATCCATAACAATCGGTACATCAACAATTAATGCGCGCTTTGGTCTTTTCAATGTATCTATATAATTTTTTAGATCACCTAAATATGGCGCAACACGATCGATTTGCGCTAAATAAGTTTGCCAAGCATCTGTATTTTCATTTACATAAGAAAGGTTTGACATTTGTTCCTTGACCTTTTCGCTATTTCGAGCAATCCATCACATATAAATTTAATATTGGATAAATATTGTACTTATTGTGATTTCATTATCTCATTTCTATTCAGAACTTTTTGGTTCTCTATAAATAAAATAAGTTAAATAATAGAGCTATTATTTAACTTATTTCGCTATCATATACTTGCTAATACAAAAATCAATGACTAAGAATCAATTCAAATATTAGAAATAACGATTAAAATTATCGTTATTTATTTGTAAATAAAGCAAAATTCATACCAACCAAAAAATATAAAACACTTTACCAACAAATTATATTTTCTGTATTTATAAAATCATTTTAAATATAAATTTAGCGTGTTATTAAAATAATATTTTTATATGTAAATATTTTACGTTAAAGTATTTTCAAAGATACGCTTACTAGCTTAAATATAAATTTTTATTTTCGATTTCTTATTAATACCCTACAAAACCACAAAAAAATAATAAGTTCCACGTATATACATGTACTTTCATAAAGCTCTAGCATAAAGCAGATACATAAAGCCAAATAATTGATTAAATAAAGGTAAGCGCATGTATATTGAAATAGGAAATTTCTTAAACCAAAGATTAAAACAAGCAGGTATCTCACATATTTTTGGCGTGCCTGGCGACTTCAATTTAGCCTATCTAGAACAAATTGAGGCAGATACAGAATTACAATTTATCGGAACATGCAATGAGCTCAATGGTGCATATGCTGCCGATGGATATGCACGTATTCAAAACCTTTCTGTCATGGTTACTACATACGGTGTGGGCGATTTAAGTGCAATTAATGGTATTGCTGGTGCATATTCTGAGCATATACCTGTTGTTCATATTTCAGGGATTCCTCCCTTACATGCAGTAAAAAATGGTGCACAACTTCATCATACTTTATTAGATGGTAACTACGACCATATTATGAATTGTATGAAGCCTTTTACTGTCGCACAAACACGCCTGACACCTGAAAATGCGGCCTATGAGATTGACCGCGTTTTACAAGCTTGTTTAACCTATAAACGGCCCATCCACATTCAACTTCCTTCAGATATTACTCATATTAAAATTCAAACACCCACCCATCCTTTTCAATACAAGCCTTATGTGACTGAACCTAGTTATCTCAATACTGTTGTCCATAAATTAAAAGATAAATTAGCCTCAGCTCAAAAACCAACTTTATTGATTGATCATCTTGCTCAAAAATTTGGCTTTGCAAATATTATTCAAAATATTTCTGAACAATATAAAATTCCGCTCGTTTCACTAGGTACTGCAAAAAATATAATTAATGAAGCCGCACCAAATTATTTAGGTGTATATAGCGGTGCATCCTCTCCAACAGATATTAAAAATGCGGTAGAACAATCGGACTGTCTTTTATGTATAGGAACACAATTTGCTGATGTAAATACAGCCATTTTTTCACAAAATATTCCATACCAAAATACGATCTTAATTCAACCCTATGATGTTAAGTTGAATCATGAATATTATGAAGGAATTGAGGCTACAACATTGCTCAAACATATTTTTAACATTCACGAGCAACCACTTGAGAATATAAATTCTGAAAAACAAGCACCTACTCACAAAAATAGTAAAGAGCCTCTAAGTAATGCAACACTTTGGCCTCAGATTTCAAGCTTTCTACGTGATGGTGATATCGTTTTAGGAGAAGCAGGCTGCTCAAGCTCAGGACTTAATGGTATTTCTCTACCATTTAAAGCCAAATACATATCACAACCTATTTGGGGGTCTATTGGGTACACACTTCCTGCCTTGGTAGGAACATTATTTGCGCAACCTCAAGCAAGACATATTTTATTTATTGGTGATGGCTCATTGCAATTAACCGCTCAAGAGATTTCAACCATTGTTCGCTATAAGCTGAAACCAATTATTTTCATTTTAAATAATGGGGGCTATACCATTGAACGTAAAATTCTTGGTGCAGAAGCAAAATATAATGATATTCACAATTGGCGTTATACCGAGCTCGCCCATGTATTTTATGGCGAAGCACAAACGTTCCACGTGGAAACACTCAAAGAGTTACATCAAACATTAAGTACACTAGATACACCAAACCAACTTACACTTATTGAGCTAAAACTCCCCAAACTTGATGCACCTGAAAGCCTCAATAAGTTTGGCCCAATTGTTGCCCAATATGATTATGGAAAACACACCATGTCACAAATTAAAAAAGATTAACCCAACAAAAAACAGGCGATTTAATCGCCTGTTTTATTTAACCTAAATTATTGCTTGTCGTTTTTCATATCTGACATCTTATGATCATGTTGCATCGACATATGATCCATATCCATTGGTTCACTCGCCGACTGACCATCACCCGACCAAGTCTTTGCATACTCATTTACATTGCGTGTATCGTGTTGCATCGACAAAAATAAAAAACCTAAGAATAAAATACCGCATACAGTTGCAATAATTACACCGAGCCAACCTTTCTTACCTGAACTTTTTACATTTGTTGTCATTTCAATATCCTATCAATTAATTTAAATGTTTATTTTATAAATGAATAATTATTGGCGGTGCTTGGCTCAAAGGTAAACAATACTTTCTTATCCGAATATCAGGGTTCTTCAATCGAAAAAGGTAAAAAATAAAGAATAAACTTAGCCACTTTACATGTTCTACATCAACATGAGGAAACCAGAGTAAAGTATGACTATAAAGCAGGCAAAATAAACATATCACATGTAGTGTATGCTTTTGATGAGGAGCATGTACTCGATTTACATGAGATTGATGAACAATATCCTTATGAGGAAAATCAACTCTAAGCTCTTCACAAAGTGCACCTTGTAAATGATTTGCAGATTGCAAAACAGGCTGTAAAAAGAAATTAAGCTGTAGACTCCATGCGCAAAGGCACAGAAAAATGCCCAAACGTTTTGTCAATGAAGTGCCAATCATCAGGTTACTGTTTGATATATTCTAGTCGACTTTCTAATGATTAAAAGTATATTGCAAAGAAATTAAAGAAAATAAAAAAGCACGTGATTTACACGTGCTTTTTACTAGAAATTCAATTTTAGAATGGTACACGCTTATATTGACGGTATTCAGGTGTCCAAAAATTATCTTGAATGTTCTTTTGTAATAGTTCATCTGAAATTTCTGGCGCAACACCTGCTGCAATTGCAGCTTTAGCCACTTCAAAAGCAATTACTTTAGATACCGCTTTAATATCATTTACATCTGGTAATAAATCGCCTTGCGTGTCATGCAATAACGGCGAACAATCTGCTAATGCTGTACTTGAAGCCATCAGCATACTATCTGTTACACGTGTTGCACCTGATGCAATAATCCCTAAACCAATACCTGGGAAAATATACGAGTTATTACACTGTGCAATATTATGCAATTTTCCTTGGTAGTTCACAGGTGCAAATGGGCTACCCGTTGCAATTAATGCTTTACCTTCAGTCCATTGAACAATATCAGCAGGCACAGCTTCTGCACGTGATGTTGGATTGGACAGTGGTAAAACAATCGGGCGCTCACAGTGTGCGTTCATTGTACGAATAATTTCTTCCGTAAATAATCCCGGTTGACCTGATACACCAATCAGAACCGTTGGTTTCGCATTTTTAACGACATCTAGTAAAGAAATAATATCTGTCGTGTCCCAAGATTCTACAACTGCTGCTTTTTGTGCAAGTTTCTTTTGGAAGTCTAGAACATTTGGCTGATTATCTGTAATCAGACCAAAGCGATCAACCATAAAGATACGCTCACGTGCTGCTTCGTCTGTTAAACCTTCTGCAACCATTTGTGCAACAATCTGCTCTGCAATACCACAACCTGCTGAACCTGCGCCAAGGAATGCAATTTTTTGATCTTTGAGTGCTTTACCTGCAGCACGACTTGCTGCAATCAGGCTACCCACAGATACGGCTGCTGTACCTTGAATATCATCATTAAAACAACAAATTTTATCACGGTACTTATTTAATAAAGGTAAAGCGTTCTTTTGTGCAAAGTCTTCAAATTGAATCAATGCTTTTGGCCAACGACGGCGAATTCCACGAATAATATGGTCGACAAATTCGTAATACTCATCACCTGTAATACGTGGTTGACGCCATCCCATATAAATTGGGTCATTGAGTAACTGTTGGCTATTTGTCCCAACATCAATTGTAATTGGTAATGTATATGCAGGACTAATACCGCCACATGCGGTATATAAAGACAGCTTACCAATTGGAATACCCATACCACCAATACCTTGGTCGCCCAAACCAAGAATTCGCTCACCATCTGTAATGACAATCACTTTGACATTCTTACGATTCACATTTTGTAAAATGTCATCAATATGATCACGGTCAGGATAAGAAATAAATACACCACGATGACGGCGATAAATATCAGAAAAACGCTGACATGCTTCACCTACAGTCGGCGTATAAATAATTGGCATCATCTCAGATAAGTGATCTTCAATGAGTCTAAAAAATAAGGTTTCGTTGGTATCTTGAATATTTCTTAAATAGATATGTTTATTAATATCGCTATTGAAGGCACTGTATTGTTGGTATGAACGCTGACTTTGCTCTTCAATCGTTTCAATTACATTTGGAATTAAACCATGCAAATTAAATCGTGTTCTTTCATCTTCACTAAATGCCGAACCTTTATTTAATAAAGGAAGCTCTAATAGTGTATTACCTGCATAAGGAATATAAAGTGGACGTTTTGGGGGTAAATCAGAATTCATACGCTCTCTCATCTTTGCCATAACTGTATAAACAGTATGCGATCATATCTTGCTCTAAGCTTAATTGTTTTTTTTAGAAATGGATATGTTTATTTATGGCTGATGAGTTATTTTATAAAAAATACCCTTAAATAACAAAGGCTCATTCTATTTAAGGGCAGAAATGGAGAGATCATCTAACGGCGTGTACTTTATGCTTTTTTCTTCGCAAAACGACCAAACTTACGGTTAAAGTTCGCAACACGACCTTCATTACTTGCTTGACGTACTTCACCTGTATAAAACGGATGAGAAGCGCTTGAAATATCTAAAGTCATGTATGGATATTCTTTTCCTTCATAAACTTTTGTTTGTTTTGGCTGTAATGTCGAACCAATAATGAAGTAAGCATCAGCATTTGTGTCATGGAAAAGGACTTGCTGATATTTAGGGTGAATATTTCTCATAGTGAGTACCTGAATACGATTACATTAGTGTTACTTTATAACATAACAATAAACCTTTTTATATGCGTTGTCAATTTGTCAAAATATACGAAACATTCCCTAAAGAAGCCGAAATTTGATATATTTACCGTTTTTATGCAACAGTTTTTCTATTGATATGAATACGGCCATACAAGCAGCTTTAGACCATGCAGTGCAAACTCTTATTGCACAAGAAATTCTCCCTGCAGACTGGAAGAATGCAAGCCATCTAACACGTACCAAAGACCGAAGCCATGGGGACTTTGCATCAAATATTGCAATGGTTGGCTCGAAAGCTGCAGGTATGAAACCTCGAGATCTTGCAGAGAAAATATTGGCTGCGTTACCGCAAGTTTCGGAAATTAGTAAAGCTGAAATTGCAGGCCCTGGTTTTATTAACTTCTTCTTAAATGCAGACGAGCGCTATGCTGTATTAGATCAAATTCAACAACAACAAGAAAACTTTGGTCGCACCACACACAATGCAGACCAACGCGTACAAGTAGAGTTTGTTTCAGCAAACCCAACGTCTAGCCTACACGTGGGTCATGGTCGTGGTGCAGCATATGGTATGACTGTTGCAAACCTACTTGAAGCAACAGGTGCAACTGTAGACCGTGAATACTATGTCAATGATGCAGGCCGTCAAATGGATATCCTTGCAACATCAACATACTTACGCTATTTAGAACTCAATGGCCAGGCCCTTGTTTTCCCAAAAAATGCGTATCAAGGCGACTACGTTAAAGAGATTGCGCAAAGCATTATCAACCAAGATGGTACAGAGTACGACTTCCCTGTTGCAGACGTATATAAAGATGTTCCAGAAGATGTTCAATATGCAGAAGAACTCGATAAAGACGGCAACAAAGTTGTTTTATCTGGCGATAAAGAAAAACATATTGATGGCTTAATTGCCAATGCACAAAACCTCCTTGGGCCAAACTACCGTATTTTCCATCAAGCAGCACTCGATGCCATCTTAGAAGATATTAAAGATGACTTAGGTGAATTTGGTGTTACGTTTAATCAATGGTTCAGCGAAGCAACACTTGCAGATAAGATTGAAGAAGCATTAGAAACCCTTGAACAACGTGGTTTCTTATACGAAAAAGATGGAAACATCTGGTTTAAGTCGACTGAATTTAGCGATGAAAAAGATCGCGTTGTAAAACGTCGTAATGGCCAAGCGACTTATTTCGCTTCAGACATCGCGTACCATTTAAACAAATTACAGCGTGGCTACACTCACCTATTAAATATTTGGGGTTCAGATCACCACGGTTATATTGCACGTGTGAAAGCAGCAATTGATGCTTTAGGTTATGACTCATCAAAACTGACTGTATTGCTTGTACAGTTTGTAAGTTTATGGCGTGGTGGCGAAATGCTACAAATGTCTTCTCGTTCAGGTCAATTTGTGACATTACGCGACTTACGTAAAGAAGTGGGTAATGATGCTGCACGCTTTTATTATGTCATGCGTAAAAGTGAACAACATATCGACTTTGACTTAGACCTAGCAGTATCACAAAGTAAAGATAATGCGATTTACTATATTCAATATGCACACGCACGTATTTGCCGTATGCAAGAAAAAGCAAAAGATGTTGGTATTATATTTAACACTGTAGATGCTCGTCCTTTTGCAGAACATTTAACACTCGAAGCAGAAACAGCAATTTTAGCGAAACTTGCCGCGTATCCTGATGTTGTTTCACGTGCTGCAACTGCATACGAACCACATCAAGTTGGTAACTATTTAAAAGAGCTTGCTGCTCTATTCCATGCTTGGTACAACGAACACAAAGTACTGAACGATGATGCAAATCTAACACAAGCACGTCTTCTTCTTTCTGCCAATGTACAAAAAGTTTTACATAATGGTTTAACACTTTTAGGTGTATCTGCACCTGAAGCAATGTAAGTTAGAGGAATCTTAACGTGTTTGGTAAAGTGCAACGTGGTGTTTCAAAAAAACCCAAACCATCTAAATCGAAGCTGCTCCCTACTTGGTTAGGTACAGCGATTATTATTCTTATCGTATTTTTTGGTGCGGTTACCTTTGCACTTTGGAAACCTTGGGCACCTGTGCAACATCCACAGGTTTCTCAAAATACCATGAGCAAAGATACTGAAACTAACCACGACTATCGGTTCTATGACCAGTTACCAAAACAACAGGTCACACCTATACCAGAACAAGCTGTACCAACACGTCAAACCACGACAAACAGTATTATTGTTGAAGCACCACAGGCTGCTTCCGATGTTGCAAGTGCAGGTATATCTACCAATGATCCTGCACCTGTTTCGTATATTTTACAGGTTAAAAGCTTTCAAGATCCAGACAGTGCAGATGCTAGACGTTCAGAAATTTTAATGAATAAATTGCCTGCAGATGTAATTACGAGTACTGAAGGTGGACAAACATGGTATCGCGTGATTTCAGGGCCATATCAGACACAACAAGATGCTGTGCAAGCACAGCAAACTCTGCAAAATAGTGGTATTGACTCTATCGTTGTCAAAAACTAATCATCTGAGAACAGGCAATCATCCATTGATTGCCTGTTTACTTTTAAACCATGCTAAGCGTTTAAACTTTATAAAAAATACAGCATTACCCAATAAAATTAAGCCAATACCAAACACTGCATTTACTGTCCAAACATAACCATCCATCATTGTAGAAATAATTAAAGCCACCAATGGAAAAAGTAAAGTGCTATATGCTGCATTACTTGCCCCTATACGCCCCACTAAAATAAAATATGTACAGAAACCAATAACAGAACCAAATATAGCCAAATACAAAATTGAAAGCTGTGAAATAACTTGTACCTGAGGTAGTAAATTCTTTCCTAAAATTAGGCATAAAGACAACATGATCATTGCACCATATAACATGGCATATGCTGTTGTTGTAAAAATATCTCTACCCTGTTTCTGATGCTGAACACTCAGCATATTTCCTAGAGAGAATCCACATGTTCCCATCAAGCATAAAACGATTCCAAATAGCACATCTGATTTAAAGTGAGTGCCGTAAATATCATGCCAAAATAGTGCAATAATGCCGCTTATACCCAAAAGAGCCGAAAAATAAAACCTTGGTGAAATGGACTGCTTAAAGAAAATTCGACTATTTATTGCATTAAATAATACTGCAAGTGAGAAAATAATGGCTTCTAAACCACTATTAATATAGTGGACTGCATAGTAAAAACATAAAAAATTAAAGCCAAAAATACAACAACCTTGAAGTAAACATAATAGGTGCGCCTGTTTAGGTATTTTTTTTAACTTCTTAAATAAAATAAGTACTATAAATAAAAGTAAGCTCGCAATTAAAAACCGCCAAAATACAGCAACTTCAGGAGCTATGAAACTACGTTGCTGTAAGGTAATCGCTTGCCATGTTGTGCCCCATATAAGTACAACAAATCCATATAAAAACAAATTCAGCTTCATGCTTATTATCTCAAGCCATTAAACTTATATTCTCTATAAATTACTTACTTTCTAAATCCATATTCTTGCGATAGATATCTATATTTTTGTGTATTTATTATCTTTTTATTCTTCGATCCCTTATATTAAATAATCAAACCATCATCAAAAATTCTTTCCTATTTTATGTAGTACGATGCTATGCGGTACGATATTTTAGAACAATTACAGCGTTTTAAGACTCAATTGGTCAACTCTGTTGAGATTGGTTCAGGCATCCAACTTGCTCATTGGAAAAATAGTCATGACTGTGTAAAAGTATGCAGTAACCATCATACGCTTAGTCTCTATGTAAAAGATGGTTATGAAACTTATCAAAAAACAGCACATGGCTGGAAAAATGGTGGCGGCCCTAATAAATTCTGTTTAATGCCTCAAAACTCTGAATCAACTTGGGATATTCGAGGTAACCTTTCCTTTATTCATCTTTACTATACGCAGCAACATCTACAACATGTAGCAGAGCAAGTTTGGGATAAGTCGCCAAATGCCATTGAGCTTAATGAAAGTGCATTTGTGCTTGATGAAAAAGTTAGCTTCTTATATCAAAACTATCTCATTCAACCGACATGGGCACACCAAGAAAACCATTTAGAAATGAGTATGGCAGCATCATTACTCTTAACCCATATGGTCAAAAACTACAGTAATGTTGAGTGGCAAACGCCTCAGGTCAAAGGTGGGCTATCTCCCTATGCACTTAAATATATTTTGGAGTGGATCGATGCACATTTAGATCAGCCGCTTACGTTGAGCCAATTGGCCCAACAAGTCCATTTAAGCGAGCATCATTTTGCCCATATGTTTCGAAAGTCAATGCAAATACCTCCTCACCAATATGTTATGCAACGTCGCTTAGAAAAAGTACATCATGCACTCAATCATACAACACAGACCATCATTGAAATTGCACACTTATATGGATTTAGTTCTGCAAGTCACATGAGTGATCGGTTTAATGTTTATTATGGTTATAGACCATCCAAACTCAGATAATTTTCAGAAACCACCTGAATACCATACTGGCGAAATAAGGCTGTTGTGACACCTACCCCTACTTTTGTCTCTCCATTAAACTGACCATTATAAATATAGCTACTCCCACAAGAAGGACTCACTTCTTTTAACACAACATGCGTTACGCAATGCTCTCGTGCAAAATTCAGAGCTTTCCAAGCACCATCAATATATAATTGTGTGACATCATTTCCTGTTTTTTCTATAACTCTCGCAAGTCCTGCAAGCACATCATAGCCATCTCCACCTTTAATTTCAGCAGGTGGTCTTGGCGTAGAAAATCCTGCCAATAATTCAGGGCATACAATTTTGGCCTTATTCTCTAAAACTAACTGCCTAATTGTATTATTTAATGCATCTGTTGCATTATAACGAACAGCATTTCCAGCTAAGCAAGCACTTACGAGAATCATTAGCTAAGTTGTCTCTAATTTTTCTTTGACTCTTGCAATACGATATCCATCTCTTTCCTCTATTCGTTCTAAATAACGCTTAATATTTGGAATATTTAAAGAAGGTTTTCGTGCAAGAACATCTAATGGAAAACTCATTTGAATATCGGCAAAAGAAAACTCACCGGCAAGATAGTCATGATCAGCCAAATAACTTTCAATATATTGAACATGATCACTCAAACGAGGCTGAATAAATCCTTTTTTAATACTTTTTGAGAACTTCTGAGCAACAGGACGAATAATAAACGGTGCACGCTGTGCAGCAAGTCCAAGTACTAAACGAAAGACCAATAAAGGCATCAGAGAACCTTCTGCATAGTGTAACCAAAAAAGATAATGCTGTAGATCAGAAGGCTGTTTTGGTTTAAAAGCACCTGATGCATCATAAGTCATTTGCAAATACTCAAGTATTGCTCCCGACTCTGCAAATGCAGTGCCATGGTCTGTCAAAATAGGGGCTTTACCTAACGGGTGAATTTGTTTGAGTGCATCTGGAGCAAGAAAACTTGATGTGCGCTCATAATATTTAATCTTATAATCTACACCAAGCTCCTCTAATGCCCAGATAATTCTAAAAGAACGTGAATGCTCTAAATGATGCAGCGTAATCATGCTATTTTTCTTTGACAGTTTAAATTATAAGATTAATTTAGCATGCTCTAAAATATGTAAGCTAGTACTTATTTCAGATTATTACGCATTTGCAACTTAAAGATGATCGAGATATTCAGGCTCCTTAGGAATTGCTAAACTACAGAAAAAGCAGATAATTAACATTAAAATGACGTAAATGAAAAATGTATTTTCTAAACCACTGGCTTTGAATTGTAGTGCGACAGACGGAGCTGATCCACCAAAAAGAGCATTACCCATAGCATAAGAAAAACCAACACCAAGTGCACGTACATGTGAAGGAAACATTTCTGCTTTCACCAAGCCACTAATAGAAGTATAAAAACTGAGTAACAGCATCATTAAAATAAGTAGGCCTGTTACAACGAAGGTATTATGCGAAAAATATGGCATCGCAACAGCCATAACTGGATAAATAGCGATAGCAAGTAAAGCACTAAAGGCAAGCATGGCATTACGACGACCGATCCGATCTGCCCATGCGCCAAATATAGGCTGTACCAACATAAATACAAATAGTGCTCCTGTCATAATATAGCCAACAATTTTATCTGGAATGCCTATACTATTTGTAAGGTATGTTTTTGAATAAACAGTAATTGTATAAAAAGCCAAAGACCCTGCAGAGGTATAGCCAACAACCAATAAAAATCTTTTCCAATGTTTTTTAAGCAGTTCAACCAAGCTGCCAGACTCTTCTTTATGGCTTTCATCTGTAGATAATGTTTCCTCTAGACCACGTCGCGCAACTAAAGAAATCAGTGCAGCACATCCACCGAGTACAAAAGGCAATCTCCACCACCCTGCTTCTAATTGTGCATGTGTTAAAAATGCCAACATAATGACACTAAGTAGGCTCGCGAGTAGCTGCCCCCCTGACAAAGTCACATATTGAAATGAAGAGAAAAAACCACGTTGCCCTTTTAAGCCAATTTCACTCATATACGTTGCCACAGCACCATACTCACCACCAACAGACAACCCTTGTAATAATCTCACCACCAATAATAAAAAAGGTGCAAGAATACCTACTTGTTCATACGTTGGTAAAAGTGCAAATAAAAATGAACTTAATGCCATAAAACATATGGAAATAATCATAGATTTTTTTCGACCATGACGATCGGCAATACGTCCAAACAACCAGCTACCAACTGGGCGCATAAAGAAACTTGCAGCAAAAACACCCCAAACATAAATTGACTTGGTTGTAGCGGCCATATCAGGTGCAGTTAATGCATGCGTAAAATATACAGCAAACACCGCATAGATATAAAAATCGAACCACTCCACTAAATTCCCTGACGCTGCACCAATAATTCCACGAATACGACTACGTTTTTCTTCTACGCTATATGTATTCATTTTTTGTCCCTATGTGCATATATTGAAAGTGTTTTTATATCGTTACACCATATAATATATGGTTAAAAAAATACTATTAGCCATTTGGCTATAATATATAAAATATTATTATCACTCTTATGAATGATTCTACTTTCAAATTTAAATGCTTTTTATATGCATAAATCGTTATAATTTTCTTCCCATAGCAGTAATCTATTCAGTGATATATGCGTAAGATTATTCATATTGATATGGATGCATTTTTTGCATCTGTTGAATTACGTGATCGACCTGAACTTATTCATCAGCCTGTCGCTATTGCATTTGATAATCCACGCTCAGTACTCACAACAGCTTCATATACAGCACGAAAGTTTGGGCTACACTCAGCAATGCCATTACATCAGGCAAAAAAGCGCTGTCCAAATCTAGTCATTATTGAACCAAACTTCATAAAATACAGAGAAGTATCAAAAAACATTCATCATATATTCCAAAGATATACAAATATTATTGAACCTATTTCATTAGATGAAGCTTATTTAGATGTCACAATAAATTTAAAAAATATTGCAAGTGCAACAGAGGTTGCTCAATGTATTCAAAGAGATATTTATTTGGAAACAAAGCTCACTGCCTCTGCAGGTGTTGCCCCAAATAAGTTCCTCGCCAAAATTGCATCTGACTGGTATAAACCAAATGGTTTATGTGTTATTAAACCCCACAAGATTCAAGATTTTCTTCATTTACTGTCTTTAAAAAAAATCCCGGGAGTTGGTAAAGTTACTCAAGCAAAGTTAGAGAAGCTAAACCTCTATACACTCGGGGATATACAAAAGATTGATGAAGCTATTTTATTGCATCATTTTGGAAAATATGGAAAGCAGCTTTATCTATATGCACAAGGAATTGATGAAAGACCTGTGCAAAATGAACGCATTCGTCAACAGATTTCAAAAGAAAAAACATTTGATATGAACTATACAATAGAAACATGTCAGATTTATATTTATGAACTCTGTGAACAAATTTGGCAAAGCCTAACTCAGAAAGAAATGATTGCATACGGTATATCATTGAAATTTAAAAGAAGTGACTTTCATGTATTACAACACAGTAAAAGCTTTTCTCATTCTTTTGAATCTCTAGATCAGCTTAGACAAGCAAGTCTTTTATTAATTCATGAAATGAATATTCCTCTAAATACACAATTCAGACTCGTTGGTGTTTCAACTTATCATTTAGAAATGCATACATCAATTTCTCAACTTTCTTTATGGTAAGCATCGAAGTGCTCTTGTATTTTTTATATAAGCTGATTTAGAGTAGAAAAACTACAATTTTATGTGATGATCAGAAACGATGAGTATTACACGCCTACATAAAACCAGTCGCTTTTGTGAAGCAGCAATTACAGGAAATCTCATCCATTTAGCAGGACAGCTCGCAGATGATATCTCACAAGATATTACCTCTCAAACACAACAAACTTTAGATAATATTGATCGTTTTCTTGAAGATGCAGGAAGCAATAAGAGTCAGATTTTGTCTGTAACCATTTATTTAAAAGATATCGAAAAAGATTATCAAGCAATGAATACATTATGGGATGCATGGATTGATCCTGAAAATCCACCTGCACGTACATGTGTTGAAGCAAAAATGTATTCACCGCAGGTCTTAGTTGAAATGACTGTTACAGCAATTCAACCATAAAAATAGGGCTCTTGCCCTATTTTTAATCTTCTTCAGCAAATAAAACAGAAGACAGATAGCGTTCTCCACTATCAGGTAGAATCACGACAATCGTTTTATCTTTATTCTCTGGTCTTAAAGCAACCTGTTCAGCTGCTGCAAGTGCTGCTCCACAAGAGATCCCAACTAAAATTCCTTCTTGAGTTGCACATTTACGTGCCCATTGAATTGCATCTTCACTACTTATAGGTAAAACTTCATCTACTAAATCCAAATCTAAATTTTTAGGAATGAAGTTAGCACCAATTCCTTGAATTTTATGCGGCGCAGGTGTAATTGCTTCTCCTGCTTTAGTTTGTGTAATAATTGGTGATTCACTTGGTTCTACAGCAACAGAATATAAAGGCTTATTCTGAACTTGCTCAAAGTATCTCGAAATTCCTGTAATGGTACCACCTGTACCTACACCTGAAATGAGAATATCAACATCTCCATCTGTTGCCTGCCAAATTTCAGGGCCTGTTTTTTCTTCGTGTATCTTGGGATTTGCAGGATTATCAAACTGTTGAGGTAAAAAATATTTTTCAGGGTCTTCAGTCGCTAGACGTACTGCTTCATCTACAGCACCTTTCATGCCTTTTGCTGGCTCTGTAAGTACCAAGTTTGCACCTAATGCTTTTAATACTTTACGTCGCTCTAAGCTCATACTTGCAGGCATAGTTAAAGTAATTTGATAACCTTTTGCAGCTGCTACAAAAGCCAATGCAATACCGGTATTGCCACTTGTAGGCTCTACAATATGCATACCTTCTTTTAATACACCGCGTTGTTCAGCATCTTTTACTAAAGCAGCCCCAACACGGCATTTTACTGAAAATGCAGGATTACGGCTTTCAATTTTTGCGAGAACTGTTGCTCCACCTTTTATAATTCTATTAATACGTATTAATGGTGTATTGCCAATTGCTTCAGCATTGTTTTCGTATACAGCAATACCCAAGTTTTCAGGTGTTTTAAAGCTCTGATCGGTTGGCATGATTTATATCCTTTACTTTGTATGATTTTTCATACATCACGATGCCAAATTTTCAAGTTAAAGTCTATTCTAATTATATTACTGCATGCATAAAAAAAGCCTCCCTGTTTGGGAGGCTTTAGAATTAAATGCTGGCGATGACTTACTCTCACATGGGTAACCCCACACTACCATCAGCGCTAAGAGGTTTCACTTCTGAGTTCGGGAAGGGA
>NZ_KI530735.1:0-58168 GCF_000488215.1 Acinetobacter nectaris CIP 110549
GTTACCCATGTGAGAGTAAGTCATCGCCAGCATTTAATTCTAAAGCCTCCCAAACAGGGAGGCTTTTTTTATGCATGCAATAATATAATTAGAATTAGACCATTGAATTGTATAATTTATATAAATCTTATGATATAAAAAATAATAACGGCATAAAATTTGCTAGTACACTGAGGTTTGTTTATGAAGCTATCGCTTGGGCTAAAAGTAGCTAATTCTTTATCTTTGACACCTCAATTACAACAAGCAATACGCTTATTGCAGCTATCTAATCTCGAGTTAGAACAAGAAGTTCAGTTGCAGCTTGATAGTAATCCTTTGTTGGAGGCTGTTGATACGGCATCTGAAGAAAATACTATTGTTGAAAAACAGGAAGTAGATCTATCGGATCAATTACAGGTAACAGATATTCCTGAGGATTTACCTATAGATACTCAGTGGGATGATATTTATACGCATCAGCCAACAGCATTAGGTATAGCAGATCTAGATGAGAGAGAAGCGCAATATTCTAAAGAGATAACGCTACAGCAACATTTACAGAATCAAATTAATTTACTGAATTTCTCTAAGCTTGATAAGTTAATAGCAATTTGTATTGTAGATGCATTAGATGAAAAAGGTTTTTTAATCGCTGAGATTTCAGAAATTAAAGAGGCTGTTTTAGGCTTGTTGGAAAATATTAGTTTTAATGAAGAAGATATAGATGATGAAGAAATATTTGTTGTATTAAAACATATACAGCAACTTGATCCTATTGGTGTAGGTTCGCGGAACTTAGTTGAATGTTTGTCTATTCAATTAAAATCACTACCAGAGTCAGTACAGTATAAATCTGAAGCTTTAAAAGTCTTATCATATTATCAATTTCTAATAACGAATGATGTTCAGAAGTTACTGAAAGCAACAGGATTAAAGTTACCAGAGCTTAAAGAAACGCTAAATTTAATAAAAACGCTAAAACCATATCCTGGTAGTGATTTTGTAGAAGGTGAAACAGAGTACCAAATTCCAGATGTTGTTGTTCTTAAGAAGAATGATGTCTGGCAAGTAGGGCTAAATCCAGATGTTGCCCCAAAGCTAAAAGTAAATTCATATTATGCGAGTTTTATTAAGCGTGCAGATCAAAGCGAAGACAATCAATACTTGAAAAATCAATTATTAGAGGCAAAAAACTTTATAAAAAGTATTGATGAAAGGCATAAGACATTGCTAAAAGTTGCAACTTGTATCGTTAAATACCAACGTGATTTTTTAGAATATGGTGAAGAAGCGATGAAACCTCTAATACTGAGAGATGTTGCAGAGGAGGTTGAATTACATGAGTCAACGGTTTCACGTGTGACTACAAATAAGTATATCTTGACACCCAAAGGGTTGTTTGAATTGAAATACTTCTTTTCGAGCCATGTATCAACAACGACAGGCGGAGAGTGTTCCTCAACTGCTATTAGAGCAAGAATTAAAAAGTTAATCTCAGCTGAAAGTCCGCAGAAGCCTTTATCTGATAATAGTATTGCTAATCTATTAAAAGAGGAGGGAATAGATGTTGCGCGTAGAACAGTTGCAAAGTATAGGGAATCATTACATATTCCATCTTCTTCAGAGAGAAAAGTACTCCTTTAATATTATAATTTAGTTCCATTAATACTGAATAAAACCAAGTTGATTATTAAATAAGTGAATAGCATGTTTATATTAGAGATGAGATGTAGGTAACTTGTCTCAAGATCTCATTTTAAATAAAGCTTTTCATCTTTTTTGTTTCAAAATTATTTAGACTTAATGAATTATTTTTATGATTTATAGTAAAATATCCGACTTTTAGCCGTAGGTCCAAAGCGAGGTCTTTGATAATGAATAGCGAACAACTCACAGAAATTTTAAAACAAGCATTCCCAAATGCAGAAGTAGTTGTGAGTGGACAAGCAGGCAAGTTTGACCTACGAGTTGTTGATGATCAGTTTGAAGGGAAACGCCCTGTTGCACGTCAGCAGCTTGTATATGCACCACTAAATAGTTTTATTGCAAGTGGTGAAGTACATGCAGTAACAATTAAAGCAATGACAAAAGAAGAATGGCGTAAAGCCAGCATGTTCGGAGTATAAAATATAAATGGATAAATTTCTTATTCAAGGCGGTACGCAATTACGCGGTAAAGTGCGTATTTCGGGAGCTAAAAATGCAGCATTACCATTATTGGCTGCAACAATTTTAGCTGAAACGCCAATAACAATTACGAATGTACCTAATCTTAAAGATGTAAATACATTGGTTGAATTAATTGCTGGCTTAGGTGTCACGATTTGTTATGAAAATGGACATCTCGTTAAAGCAGATACATCAACATTAGATAACCAGTTTGCACCTTATGAACTTGTTAAGACTATGCGTGCATCTATTTTAGTTTTAGGTCCACTGTTGGCACGTTATGGTACAGCACGTGTTTCTTTACCTGGTGGTTGTGCAATAGGTTCTCGCCCAGTAGATCAACATTTAAAAGCTTTAGAAGCACTTGGCGCTACTATTGAAGTTGAAAACGGTTATGTAAATGCACAGGTTGATGGTCGCTTAAAGGGTGGCGAAGTCATTTTTGATATGGTAACTGTTGGTGGTACAGAAAACATTCTGATGGCAGCCGTACTTGCCGATGGCGTGACTACAATTCGTAATGCAGCAAAAGAGCCTGAAATTACCGACTTAGCCCAAATGCTTGTGAAAATGGGTGCGAAGATTGAAGGTATAGATACTGATACACTTATAGTGACGGGTGTTGATCATTTAAATGGTTGTGAGCATGCCGTTGTTGCTGACCGTATCGAAACAGGTTCATATTTAGCTGCAGCAGCAATTACAGGTGGATGTGTTAAAACAACACATACAGATCCAAAGTTACTAGAGGCAGTTTTAGAAAAGTTTGAAGAAATGGGTGCTGAAGTCACACGTGGTGATGACTGGATTGAATTAGATATGCAAGGGAAACGTCCTAAAGCCGTGAGTTTTAGAACACTTCCACATCCTGAATTTCCAACAGATATGCAAGCCCAAGTCATGGCAGTAAATACGATTGCGCAAGGTTTTGCAACTGTTTCAGAAACGATCTTTGAAAATAGATTTATGCATGTACCAGAGCTTTCTCGTATGGGAGCAAATATTCAGGTAGAGGGTAATGATGCTGTTGTTACTGGTGTTGATAAATTATCAGCAGCTCCAGTGATGGCGACAGATTTACGTGCATCTTTTTCTTTAGTTTTAGCTGCACTTGCGGCTGAAGGTGAAACTTTAGTGGATCGCATCTATCATATTGATCGTGGATATGAAAAAATTGAAGAGAAACTTCAAGGCCTTGGCGCACAAATTAAGCGAGTAAGTGAGTAAATCATGAATGACCTAAGAAACGATGATCCGAATTTTGATGTGATGGGGAATTTTGATCATGGTTTGACATTGGCATTAAGTAAAGGGCGTATTTTAAAGGAAACGCTCCCTTTACTCGAAACAGCAGGTATTAACTTATTAGAAGATCCTGAAAAGTCTCGTAAATTGATTTTCCCAACAACCCATAAGCATGTTCGTATTTTAATTTTACGTGCTTCAGATGTACCTACTTATGTTGAGAATGGTGCAGCAGATATTGGGGTGGCTGGGAAAGATGTGCTCATGGAACATGGTGCTCAAAATGTTTATGAACCATTAGACTTGAAAATTGCCAACTGCCGTCTAATGACAGCAGCAAAAGTAGGTATGGAGCGCCCGAAAGGTCGTTTGAAAATTGCGACAAAGTATGTCAATTTGACACGCCAATATTATGCAAGCCTTGGCGAACAAGTAGATGTCATTAAGCTTTATGGCTCTATGGAACTTGCACCATTGGTTGGTCTTGGTGATTATATTGTAGACGTAGTAGATACAGGAAATACCTTACGTGCAAATGGTTTAGAACCATTGGAAGAAATTTGCCAAGTATCTTCACGTTTAATCGTAAATAAGGCAAGTTTTAAGCGTAAGCAAACCTTGTTGAATCCGATTCTACAACAGCTAGAGCAGGCTGTAGCTGCAAAATAGTCGTAAAATTGATTAAATTTATGAGAGTAAGTCAAAAATATGATGAACTCTTGTAAATTGAATGAGATATCGTGCCCACAAGTGACTTTAAAAAGGTTAAACTTAAGCCTTAATTGTTTAACTTGTGGGTAAATTGATGCGACGTTTATCGACTCAAGACCAAAATTTCAAACAGGTCTTTGCGGATTTATTGGCTTTTGAAACTGTCAATGATCCTGAGCTTCTTTCAACTGTAGATAAAATTATTTCTGATGTTCGTCAGTTCGGTGATGAGCATGTTCTTAAATTAACTCAGCAGTTCGATCGACATCCCGCGCATCATTTTTCTGAACTCGAGTTGACTCAAGAGCAATTAAAAGCTGCATTTGATCATTTAGACTCTGATGTACGTAAGGCATTAGAGCTTGCCGCACAGCGTATCCGTACTTTCCATGAAGCACAGAAGCAAGATGGTTGGAGTTATATTGATGACCTTGGAAATACATTGGGTCAAAAAGTAACACCTCTTGATCGTGTAGGCATTTATGTGCCCGGTGGCTTGGCGTCCTATCCATCTTCTGTATTAATGAATGCTGTGCCTGCACATGTAGCAGGTGTTGCCGAAATCATTATGGTTGTGCCTGCACCAAAAGGCGATCTGAACCCACTTGTACTAGCTGCTGCTTATCTTGCAGGTGTAAGCCGTGTATTTACAATTGGTGGTGCACAGGCTGTGGCAGCATTAGCATATGGTACACAAACCATTCCACGTGTAGATAAAATTACAGGACCAGGCAACCGTTTTGTTGCGGCTGCAAAACGGGCTGTATTTGGGCAATGTGGCATTGATATGATTGCAGGGCCTTCAGAAATTTTAGTCTATGCTGAAGGCAATAATGATCCTAAATGGATCGCAATGGATGTGTTGTCTCAAGCAGAGCATGATACGGTTGCACAAGCTATTCTTATTACACCTGATGAGAAATTTTTAGAAGAGGTTGCGCAAGCAATCGAATCACATTTAGCTGAATTACCAAAAGCAGAAATAGCGCGTACTTCAATTGAGAATCGTGGTGCTTTAGTCCTTGTGAAAGATAGAGCAGAAGCGATTGAGCTGATTAATCAAGTCGCTCCTGAACATTTAGAGCTGTGTTTAGATGATGCTCAAGCAATGAGTGAAGAAATTCGTCATGCAGGTGCAATCTTTATGGGAAGGTATACACCTGAAGCAATTGGTGATTATTGTGCGGGGCCAAACCATGTTTTACCAACTTCAGGTACAGCACGTTTTTCTTCACCGTTAGGGGTGTATGATTTTCAGAAACGTTCTAGTCTGATTATGTGCTCGCAAGAAGGTGTGAAACCATTGGCAAAAGCTGCTGATATTTTGGCACAAGAAGAAAACTTAGATGCACATGCACGCTCTGCACGTTATCGCTATAAATAAGAAAAATAAGGTGGTCTGTAAGACCACCGCACTTTTGAGATAAGTAAATGACTATGACAAATGAAAAAATGCGCTTTTGGAGTCCAGAAGTTCGTGAGCTTGAGCCTTATGTGCCTGGTGAACAGCCCAAAATTCAAAATCTATTAAAGCTAAATACCAATGAAAACCCTTATCCACCTTCACCAAAGGTTGCACAAGCATTAGAAAAACAACTGTCGAATCAGGCTGATCTATTACGTTTGTATCCAGACCCTGATGCGAGTGTTTTGAAGGAAGCGATTGCAAAGCAGCAACATGTTACTGCAGATCATGTATTTGTTGGTAATGGTTCCGATGAAGTGTTAGCACACATTTTTAAAGCATTCTTTCAACAAGAAGAGCCTGTTTTATATTCAGATATTACTTACAGTTTTTATCCTGTATATAGTCAATTTTTCAAGACAAAAACAAAAATTGTACCTTTAAATGAGCAGTTTGAAATTGATATTAAGGACTATCAGCAACCTAATGGTGGGATTATCATTACGAATCCGAATGCACCAACAAGTATTGCATTGCCTTTAACAGAAATTGAAAAATTGTTATGTGATCATCCTGATCGTGTTGTAGTGATTGATGAAGCTTATGTCGATTTTGGTGCTGAGTCAGCAGTCGCTTTGGTCGACCGTTATGAAAATTTAGTGGTGTGCCAAACAACTTCTAAGTCGCGTTCACTTGCAGGGCTTCGAGTGGGTTATGCAATTGCACAACCGCATTTAATTGCTGCGCTAGAAACTGTAAAAAATAGCTTTAACTCTTATCCGATAGACCGCCTTGCAATTGCTGCTGCGGTTGCTTCTTTTGAGGATCAACCATATTTTGAAGAGCATTGCCAAAAAGTTATTGTGAGTCGTGAACAATTGATTACAGACTTAAAAGCTTTAGGTTTTAATGTATTGTCATCTAAAGCCAATTTTATATTTACTTCTCATCAGATTGAAAAGGCAAATGTATTGGCAGAAAAGCTGCGTGAACAAGGTGTTATTGTTCGTTATTTCAATAAGCCAAGAATTGATAACTTCCTGCGTATTACCATTGGTACAGATATTGAAAATAAACGACTTGTGCAAAGTTTGGAAAAAATTCTACATTAATTAAAATAGCTCTAAATTATAAATAGAAGAATAATATGAAAAAAATGACAATTTGTTTAAATATGATTGTCAAGAATGAGGCGAATATTATTGTAGAAACTCTCAATAATATTCGTTCATTTATTGAAATTGATTATATTGTAATTTGTGATACAGGCTCATCTGATGGTACACAAGAGATAATTAAAAGTTATTTAGACAGGTATCATCTGCAAGGTGAAGTCCTAGAGCATATTTGGAAGGACTTCGCCCATAATCGTAATTTAGCTTTAGACGCATGCAAAGGTAAGTCAGATTATATTTTAGTTTTTGATGCCGATGACCGCTTTTACGGAGATTTCATATTACCAAATCCATTATCGTATGATATTTATCATCTTACTTTTAAAAGTGCTGAGCGGGAATTTTTTTATAAACGTAAGTTACTTTTTCGAAATAATGGGCTTGTAAAGTGGGTTGGGGTGTTACATGAAAGTATTGTAAATATAGAGTCCAACCTATCTGAATTTGAGGTTCAAGGGCATTACTATATTCAAACAGGTCATTTTGGTGCAAGAAGCCAAGATCCTCAAAAATATTTAAAAGATGCAGAGGTACTTACGCAAGCATTTGAGAATGAGAAGGATGATCTTCTTTTAAAAGCAAGATATGCTTATTACGCAGCAACATCGTATTATAGTTATAACGATATTAATCAAGCGATTTTTTGGTTTAAGAAAAGAGTTGAGTGTATACCTTTAACACCTAATAAGTTTGAGAGCTATTTGGCTTGTCGCTATTTAGGTGCTATTTATAAAGAACAGCATTGCTTAGATCAAGCTATATTATTTTGGTTGAAAGGATGTAATATTGAACCTTTATATCTTGAGTGTTTTTATGAGTTAAGTTTGCTCTATTCTGAACAGGGTGAATATCAAATTTCTTATGATTTTATTTACTTAGCCAAACAGAAGAAAATACATAAACAGGCTACAGCATCAGAACTACCTATTCTAGATTACGGTATAGATTATCAGCTACTCACAATGGGGGTTAAAGTTGAAGAGTATGATTGGGCTTATCAGGCATGGAAAGATTTACTCAAACAACCTTTTTATTCGAAAGTGCTATCTGAAATAATCTTAAGCTATCATGAGGTATTTCAAGCTCAATTTATAAAGGAAAAAATGAGCGTTAAAACATCTCTACAAGAAAAACTAGAGCTACATAAAAGTTATGTTTGATACCAAGTATTAATAAGGTCAAGCATGGCATCGACCTTATCAAAGCATTCTTGGTATTCCGCTTCTTCTTCTGATGCAATGGTGATACCACCACCTGCCCAAATGGAAAGTTCATCTTGGTACTTTTGAATAGAACGTATCAGAATATTCCAACAACCTGTGCCATCTAAGTTGAAATATCCAAGTGAGCCACAGTATGCACCTCGTGGTTTTTGTTCTAATTCTTCAATAATTTCCATTGCCCGAATTTTAGGTGCGCCTGTAATTGAGCCACCCGGTAATGCTGTAAGTAGCATATGCAAGGGAGAAGTTTCGGCAGTAAGTGTTGCTTGAATTTCACTTACCATATGGTGTACTTGCTTAAAGCTTTCAATCTCAAAGAGTTTTGGGGTTTTTACTGATCCATTTTCAGCATATACACTTAGGTCATTACGTAGCAGGTCTACAATCATTAAATTTTCAGCTTGGTCTTTCTCAGAATCTTTTAATTTTTGTTTTGAAATCTCATCTTGGCTTTGATCTGAAAATCTTGGCATAGTGCCTTTAATTGGACGTGTGCGTATTTCCCGATTGTTATGGAACTCAATAAATAATTCTGGAGAGCAACTGAGTAACTCAAATTCATCTACCTTAAGATAACCCGCATAAGGTGCATTTGTGAGTTGCCAAAAAGCATCTGCTGTGGCAATCAATTGCCCTTGCGCCGTTGCTGAAAATTTTTGTGTAAGATTAATTTGGTAACAGTCTCCTGCACGTATATATTCTTGAATTTTTTGAAAATTTTGATTGTATTGTTGTTTTGACCATTCAGCTTGGCAAGATGTTTCGAGTTTGAATATTTGCTGAGAAAAAGATGCTGTAAGTTTTTTTACTACTAGATCATAGATTTCAGATGCTTTCGCTTCTGTACTATAAAAAATCCACTGGTGATTTTCATATTTTAAGTATGAGTGATATAGACCTAAATATGCAGCAGGTTGGCTATGCTGAGGATATGAGACACTTTGTTGGGTAGCATAGTCATATCCGATAAATCCCATCCATCCACCTGAAAAACCATGCGTATTTTTAGGAGGGTGCTGTAGCTGAATAAAATCAAGTGGACTTTGATTTTCTATCGATTGATAAGAAAAGTTATTTTGTCTTTTAAAGTAATGTGACTCATTTTGCACCAACCAATATCTTTCAGGTAAGAATGCAATCACAGGTTTACCATGGTCTTGTAAGTAGATAATGCCATGCAGTTCTTGTAGTTTTTGCAGTACCTGTGCAGGAGAGAGTGTTAAATCTGAGAGGTTTTTTTGCATAACAAAATCTTAGCCACATTGTAGATGCTATTTTACAAAGAATTGACAGCATAGGGCAACAGAAGTGATTAAAGCTTATGTGATTCAGAGCATATGGTTTCAAAATGCAGAGGGTATTGCTGGCGCTTTCTATCTTTGAAGTAATGGAGCAAGGTTTGTTTTACGCTTGGAAATGCCAATGCATCCCATGGTATATCTTCCTCTTTAAAGAGACGGGTTTCTATGGTTTCAGGCCCGGCCCCAAAAGTACCATTTTGAAGGTTTGCCTTAAACAGTGCGTAGATTTGTCCGATATGTGGAATATCGTACATACAATATAAACTTTCAATATCAATGTTTGCTTCGGCTTCTTCGAAGGTTTCACGTGCTGCACCTTCAGCCATCGTTTCTGCAAGCTCCATATATCCTGCAGGTAGTGTCCATAGCCCATAGCGAGGTTCGATGGCTCTTCTACAAAGTAGAACTTGATCTTGCCAAAGAACCAATGCCCCACAAATAACTTTGGGGTTTTCATAATGAATATTGCCACAAGACAGACAGACTTGACGTTTTTTACTGTCACCTAATGGGATTTTTTCTATTGTTTCATGTCCACATTTTTGGCAGTAGTGCATCATCGTATTTCTTCTATATGGGTAGGTGAATTTGCCGAATTTCATTATTTTGGCATGTCATCTTAAAAAAGTCAGCAATATTCCCGTTACAGTCATTGCTTTTAAAAGAATAAAGATATTTTTTTGATTTATATAAACGATTTATTTGTTGATTTATAGTTGGAATTTCGCTGTTTTCTCATGACTTACAAGGCTAATCGAAGTATCTTAAACACTAGAAAAGGAGAAAAATAATGATGTATAAATATAATGGTTATGTGCCAACAACTGCATGTATTCCTTGGGATGGTTGGATTGAAGAAACAGCAAATATTATTGGTGATGTTCATTTAGGGAGTAAAGTGAATATTTGGTTTGGTGCAATTGTAAGAGGGGATACAGGTAAAGTACGTATTGGGCATTATAGTAATGTTCAGGCTTATAGCATTTTAGATATGGGATGTGCAGATCGTTTAGATGTAGGTCAGTATGTGAGTATCGAGCATCATGTGACATTACGTGGTTGCAAAGTTGGTGACTATACATTAATTGGTATGCACAGTATTGTTTCAGAGCATGCTGTGGTTGGAAGCTATTGTGTGGTGGAAGCCAATACAGTGATAGAAGAAAATCAGATTATTCCTGATTATTCAGTTGTTGCAGGTGTACCTGCGAAAGTCATTTCAAATGTGACAGAAAAAGATGTACAAAAGATTAAGCATAAAGCATATGCATCTTTTGAACTGATTGAAAATTATAGAGAGCTAGAACCTTATTGGTTTAACGATAACGAATAATTATAAAGAGGGTATCGCAAAGCTTTTTAGAGTTGCGTATGATACCTTAAATTTTTAAGTTTCTTTCACAATAAGGGCATGCATGAAACTGCTAGCACTCGAAACCGCAAATGACCAATGTTCTGTTTGTTTGATGCGTGATCAAGATATTTTATTTAAAGTTTTAAGTGATCAAGCAAGAATGCAAACGCAAACCCTGCTACCTATGATTGAGCAAGGCTTACAAACGTGTAATTTAACGACTGAAGTATTGGATGTGATTGCATTTAGTCGTGGGCCAGGCTCCTTTAGCGGTGTTCGTATTAATGCGGCTGTTACACAAGCACTTGCTTGGGCAAATGACTTACCCGTAATTGGTGTGTCTACATTACAAGCATTGGCACAGGCAGCATATCGTGAGCATGGTTTGATGGCTGTTACTGCTGTGATTGATGCAAGAATGAAAGAAGTATATATCGCGAATTTTGAGTTAGATGATCGCGGTGTGATGCAAGCTGTTGATGCAGAACAACTGTTGAGTTATGCAGATGCAATGCAACATATTCAATTTACACCTGTAGGTTCTGGTGCAAATTTGTTGCAAGAAAGTGCAATGTTTACTCAAGTTAAAGCCTCTGCTGAAGATATTGCAAAAATTGCTATGTCGCTCGCTCAAGAAAAAAAATGGGTGAGTGCTGAAAATGCCTTGCCTGTATATTTACGTGATAATGCATGGAAAAAAATTTCTGAACAAGGCAAGTCTTAATTCATGGATCTTATTTTACTTTTTAAAGCCGCGATTATGGGTTTGGTGGAAGGTGTAACCGAATTCCTACCAATCTCTAGTACGGGGCATCTTATTTTAACTGGTCAGTTACTCGATTTTTGGACACCTGAAAAGCGAGATATGTTCTCTGTTGCTGTACAAATTGGTGCAATTGCAGCAGTCATTTATCAATATTGGAATAAGCTTTGGGGTGCACTTATTGGTGCAGTCACAGGTGATGAGCAGGGTCGCCGTCTAAGTATTAATTTAATTGTTGCAACAATTCCTATTATGGCGGTGGGTTTAACATTTGGTGAAACAGTAAAGTCATATTTGTTTAATGCGATTACGGTTGCTGTTGCTTTAATTATTGGTGGTTTTATTATTTTATGGGCTGAAAGAAGGCAACATAAAACAGTAAGCCATGAAGTAGAGCAGCTTACTTTTAAACAAGCTGCACTTATTGGCCTTATTCAATGTTTTGCACTTGTTCCAGGTACATCACGTTCAGGCTCTACAATTATTGGTTCTCTTTTTCTTGGTGTGTCACGTAAAGCAGCCGCAGAGTTCTCTTTCTTTTTAGGTATTCCTGTCCTTATGGGTGCGGGATTACTCGATATGTATAAAATGCGCCATGATTTGCATATTGAAGATATGGAAATTTTAGGTGCAGGCATTATTGTTGCTTTTATTTCAGCATTATTGGTAATTCGCGCATTGATTCGTTATGTATCTAAACATGACTTTAGTGTATTTGCTTACTACCGTATTGTGTTTGGTTTATTTATTTTAGTCACTTGGTGGACAGGCTGGGTAAATTGGTAATGCAATTTGTTTGTTGGTTTGAACAAGCGTATGAACAAAAAGCAAGTGAGATTGTAGGTCGTCTACAATCTCGTGGTGTAAATGTCGATTTGCAACTCGCTGAAAAAATTAATGCAAAATTTCTTCGTTTACACCCTGAACTTGCTTTAGTTATAGATCGTGATGGTTTGAGTATTGCAGCACAAGGCATGAAAATGCAGCCAGATTGGTATGCAGAAATTCCACGCTTAAAAAGAGCATCATTAAAAACAGAAATGCTAGCAAGAGCGACTCAGTCAAATGAACAGCCTACTCTGATTGATGCAACAGCAGGTTTAGGGCATGACTCATTGCTTATGGCAAAATTTGGTGCACAAGTCAGGCTTGTTGAGCGCCATCCTATTTTGTTTACACTGCTCGAAGAAGCTTATGAAAGTGCAAAAAAAGATATATTTTTAGCATCGATAACTGATAAAATTCAGTTAATATTTGCAGACTCGGCAAGCTATTTAGAACAGTTAGCACAGACAAAGCAAAGTGTTGATGTTGTTTATTTGGACCCCATGTTCCCACAAAGAGACCAAAACCAACAAGGACAAAAAAAACAAGCACAGGTCAAAAAACAAATGCAGCTTTTGCATATGCTATTGCCCGAACATGGTGAAATGGATTTAGGCGACCACCTACTTATAGAAGCAAGGAAAGTTGCAAAAAGAGTCATTGTAAAACGACCGCGTCATGCAGTATTTTTAAATAATGAAGAACCTAAACATCAATGGTTAGGGGATGCATGTCGTTTCGATGCCTATTTCAATATGGATACATAAACAAGTTGTTGTTCATTTTTGTAATGTAATGCTGTACTGCACGAGATATCGATTAGACTACATAAACAATAAATGAGCAATAACGTATAAAGCAACGAAATGTTGCTGGCCAGCAAAAATCCTATGATAGATCTTAAACCTTCTATTAACTTTTGGCATGATTTGAAAAGTAACCAAGTTGCAGGCCTATGGCTATTTCTTGGTTCACGTAAGTCATTGCAAATTGTACATCCATCTATTTTCCAACTCCTTTTTTGGGGAGCTGTTGCTGCAAGTGTAAATACACTTTATAGCTGGATGGTTGCGGGTCAGGTTGGGCACTTTAACTCACAAGGGCTTGTAAGCTATGCACTTTGGCCTTTTATTGCACTAATTGTTGGTATTTTCCTTTCACAACGAATGAATAACCAAAGGTTGATGCTTGTACCTGCTTTATTATGGTTGGTACTTGATAGTAATGTTTTACTTATTCAATGCTTTTTACAGTATTTAGGCGATAATAATTTACTCAACTTCTTGCCAGATAGTATTTATAACTTTCTACCAACACTTTTTATGGTGTTCTTTGTATGGCAAAGTTTAGCAGTCATTTGGGTATTTTCTCGGGAGCTAAAATGGCCATGGTGGGAAAGAGCACTGATTATGTTTGCTACAGTGTGCACTTTGGTTGTTTGGCAAATGTCGGTAAAACAACAGCCAATTTGGAAGGTTGATGATTCACCACCTACAATTTCAGAAGATGCATTATATGCCCAAGGGAATTTACTGCGCCAAACCCTAGAGCAAATACAGCTTGGTGATTTTTCACAAACACATTGGTACTTCTTAGGTGTTGCTGGTGATAGCTATGATTCTGTTTTTAGCTCTGAAGTACAACGAATTAAGTCACAATTTGATACGCGATTTGGAACACTAGGACGGTCTGTTCAATTAGTTAATGATCCTGATACACGCACAAAAATTCCTATTGCATCTGAAACAAGCATTCAATTGGCACTCAACCGAATTGGCCAACAAATGAATAAAGATACAGATGTTTTATTTATGTATTTAACATCCCACGGTTTAGCCAATCACTTTGAACTTGAAAATGCGCCAATTGATTTAAATCAAATCAACCCACAGTGGTTACGAAGTGCTTTAGACAAGTCGGGCATTAAATGGCGTGTTATTGTAATTTCTGCATGTTACTCAGGTAGTTTTATACCTGCATTACAGTCTGATAATACTTTAGTGATTACAGCTTCCGCCGCTGATCGTTCATCATTTGGCTGTAATAGTGAGTCTGATTATACTTATTTTGGTCGAGCATTCTTTGATCAAGCAATGAGAGAGAAAAGTACGCTACATGATGCCTTTACTGATGCCCAAGCAACTGTTTCAAAATGGGAGAATGCACAAGGTTTCGAACCTTCAGAACCACAATGGTCTTTAGGAAAAAATATGGAGCTGATGTTACCTCAGTTAGAAAAACATCTTTTCCCAAGCCCAACAGTAATACCAACAAGCCCTAATCCAATGCCATCACCGACAACGCCTTAGGAAGTGAAAATGAATTTATTACAGAAAAATTATTGTTTTGCTGGTGAGCAGCGTACTTATGAAATGTCATCTGTATATTTACAAGGAATAGCAAAATTTTCTGTATATATTCCACCACAAGCAGAAAAGGAAAAATGTCCTGCTATTTTTTTTCTAGCAGGATTAACCAGTAATGAGGAAACTTTTGCAATAAAAGCACATGCTCAAAATATGGCTTCTCAGCTCGGTTTAATACTTGTTATGCCAGATACATCACCACGTGGCGAAAGTGTGGCTGATGATGAGGCTTGGGATATTGGTCAGGGAGCAGGATTTTATATTAATACGCAACAAATGCCTTGGAAAACACACTTTCAAATGGAGAGTTATATTGTTGAAGAGCTATATGCACAATTAATTAAAAACTTTCCAATAGATGCGCGCCGTATAGGTATTATGGGGCATAGCATGGGTGGACATGGTGCGTTAACACTTGCATGGAAGTATCCGAATTTATTTAGATCGGTTTCTGCTTTTGCACCTATTTGTGCAGCAAGTGAGTGTCCTTGGGGAGAAAAGGTTTTTTCTGCTTACTTGGGCGAAGATAAAGATATTTGGAAAAACCATGATGCTGTCGCTTTGGTTGAGAAGCAAGGGGCACTATTTTCTGATGTTCTTATTGATCAGGGTTTGGCAGATCAATTCTATTCACAGCTTCAACCTGAAAAACTAAAAGCAGTGTGTGAAAAGAAAGGACAGCCTTTGACCCTTCGATTCCATGATCATTATGACCATGGGTATTATTTTGTGCAGTCATTTATTGATGATCATTTAAAATTTCACTTTAACCATCTGAATGCATAAAATTAATTTTCTGTATGTTGCCATGTCACATCAAACTCTTGGTGTGCCATACGGTTCAGATGATCAATGACAACTTGCTCTAAACGGGCAAAATCGACATCATTATTTCCTTCAATAGATACATCTAGAGTTGTTTCTTTCGGGTAAAGAAACACTTTTGCATTTGGAAATGGAATAAAAAAAGCATTTTCCGTTTCTTCTACTTCAAACTTATGTTTCCAATGATTGAATAGTCTTTTTGCAATACGTCGTCCTTCTTCTGTATGAACTTGGGTAATGCTTTTCATATCATATCCTTGTTTTAAACGAGAATTAATCTTAACAAGATAATAAGGATTGCGTGTAATAAAAATGTATTTAGGTGTTTTTATAAAAGATGCTGTCTAGATTTGTTATAATTGAACCATATCTGTTCACTGTTTGGGATTTCCATGTCTAAGCCATATCTTATTGCACCGTCTATTTTATCTGCTGATTTTGCTCGTTTAGGTGAAGAAGTTGAAAATGTTTTAAACGCAGGGGCAGATGTTGTTCATTTCGATGTTATGGATAACCATTATGTGCCGAATTTAACGTTTGGTGCAGGTGTATGTAAAGCACTTAAAAACTATGGTATTAAAGCACCAATCGATGTGCATTTAATGGTCTCTCCAGTCGATCGTATGATTGGTGATTTTTTAGATGCAGGTGCGGATATTATTACATTTCACCCTGAAGCTTCAGAACATATCGACCGTTCATTGCAGCTTATTAAATCTGGTGGTGCAAAAGCAGGTCTAGTATTTAATCCTGCAACGCCGTTGCACTATTTAGACTATGTTTTAGATAAAGTTGATCAAATTTTATTGATGAGTGTAAACCCTGGTTTTGGTGGTCAGAAGTTTATTCCAATGACATTGGATAAGTTACGTCAAGCACGTCAAATTATTGACGCCAGTGGTCAAGATATTCGACTTGAAGTAGATGGTGGTGTGACACCTGCAAATATTCGTGAAATTGCAGAAGCAGGTGCAGATATGTTTGTTGCAGGTTCTGCCATTTTTGGTAAACCTGATTATAAGTCTGTTATTGATGAAATGCGTGCAGAATTAAACCAAGTAAATAAAATTGAAGTTTAAAATATAATAAATATTATATCAGTCCTTATTTAATGGGCTGGTATAATAATATATTCTCTGTTTATAATTAAAATAAATATATAATGGTTTTTTGCCTCGGGGAAAATCCATGTTTTTATCTAAGCGTTATTCTATTTTTATAGTTTCAATTGTATGTTTGAGTCAGCATGTATCTGCAAGTGCGATAGAACAGCCTTCCATAGCTGGTTCATGGGTACTTGAAAGTTATAAAGTAGAAGATCAAGCAACGCATCATTTTATTCCTGCTATGGGTGAGCATCCGACAGGGCGCGTGATTTTTACACAAGATCATCGCATTAATTTTGTTCTTACAGGTGATAATAGAAGTAAAACAGCAACAACAGATACAGAAAAAGCAGCATTATTAGACTCTGTAATTGCATATACTGGAATGTGGTCATTAAAAGAAAATCAATGGTGTACAGATGTTGAGTCTGCATGGAACCCGAAGTGGGTAGGCACTCAGCAATGTAGAGAGTTTCATATACATGGCAATACATTAGATGTTTTAACGCCGTGGCGTCAAATGCCAAACTGGCCGGGAATAACACGTTCAATTATTACATTTAAGAAAGATATTTAAGACTTTATGGCATCGCCTTTGCTTATTGCATAGGCGATACTAAATAAATTATGTTTGAAATATAGTCATTTAAATCAATTTATAAATCATTAATTATTATATTGTCATAATTTTTACTAAGGTATAATCGCAATTTATTAAAATTAAAGTAAATATATTATAAATGTGTATTAATTTATATTTTTATAGATTTTAAAATAAATTAAAAATAGATGTAACAAGGAAGTATATATGTCGAAACCCTCTTTCACTAATGACCCTTATTCAGGCTATAAAGAATTGACATTACGTGGTGTTATTCTAGGCATTATTATTACTATTATTTTTACTGCATCAAATATTTATTTGGGTCTTAAAGTGGGTTTGACCTTTGCATCTTCAATACCTGCTGCTGTGTTGTCTATGGCATTATTGAAGTTTGCGAAAGGCTCTAATATTCTCGAAAACAATTTAGTACAGACACAAGCATCTGCGGCAGGAACTTTGTCTTCAGTTATTTTTGTTTTACCAGGGTTGTTAATGATTGGATATTGGCAACAGTTTCCATTTTGGCAAGTCTCTTTGCTGTGCCTAGGCGGTGGAATACTTGGAGTATTATTTACTATTCCGTTACGCCAAATTATGGTGGTACAAAGTGATTTACCTTACCCTGAGGGGATTGCCGCTGCTGAAATTTTAAAAGCGGGAACAGCAGGCACTGTTGTCAATGAGAAAGGGGTTGTACAGGAAAGTAAAGAAACAACACATGCCAAAGAAATTCTTTATGGTGGTGTTCTTGCTGCGATGGTAAGTTTCCTTAACAGTGGTTTGCGCGTAATCTCGGACAGTGCAAGTATTTGGTTAAAAGGTAGTCATGCAATATTTCAAATACCTATGGGGTTTTCTCTTGCACTTTTAGGTGCAGGTAGTTTAATTGGGATGTCAGCAGGTGTGGCAATACTTGTTGGTGTTTTTATTGCATGGGGTATTGCAGTACCGCTGCTATCGAGTTGGGCACCATTGCCTATTGGTGTTGAAATGACACAGTATGCACATCAACTTTGGGCATCAAAAGTCCGATTTATGGGGGTGGGTACAATCGGTGTTGCATCAATTTGGACTTTAATCATGCTGTTTAAGCCTATGGTTGAGGGAATCCGATTATCTATACGTGCATATCAACAACAAGATGAAAATGTAACGTACGTTCGTACGGAGCAAGATTTAGCGCCACGTCATATATTTGCTATTATGCTTGGAACAGTTTTCGTTCTTTTTGCAACCTTTTATTATTTTATTGCCCATGCTTATATTGCAGTGCCAATGGCATGGCTATTTGTGATTTTGGTTACGATTATCACATTTATTATTGGTTTTTTTATTGCTGCTGCTTGTGGTTATATGGCCGGTCTTGTGGGCTCATCTTCAAGTCCTATTTCAGGTATTGGTATTTTATCTGTCTTGGTGATTGCAACGGCATTATTTGGGCTAGGGCACGTAACACATGTTTTATCGACAGTAGATGGTGTAAAGTTTTTAACAGCATTAACATTATTTGCAACATCCGCAATTTTGGCGATTGCAACCATTTCCAATGACAATTTACAGGATTTAAAAACGGGTTATTTGGTTTCAGCAACGCCTGCAAAACAGCAAATTGCACTGATTATTGGGTCGATTACAGGTGCATTGGTCATTGCACCTGTGGTTGAGCTTTTATACCAAGCGTATGGCTTTACAGGCGCAATGCCTAGAACAGGTATGGATATAGCTCAAGCATTGGCTGCACCTCAGGCATTATTGATGACAACCATTAGCCAAGGTATTTTCTCGAAAAGTTTAGATTGGTCATCCATTGGTTTGGGTGCAGTGTTGGCAGTAGCATTGATTGTATTTGACTTTGTTCTAAAAAAGGCATCAAAACAAAAGTTATCACTCCCAGTTTTGGCTGTAGGTATGGGAATTTACTTACCTCCAAGTGTAAATATGCCACTTTTTATTGGTGCATTTATTTTTTGGGCAATGCAAAAATATATTGCTAAGAATAAAGGTGTAGATGCAGTTAAAAGAATAGAACAAAAGGGAACATTGTTTGCGGCAGGCCTTATTTTTGGAGAAAGCCTAATGGGTGTAATTCTCGCAGTTATAATAGTTGTTTCTGTGAGTACAGGTGGTTCGGATAGCCCATTGGCCATTCATATACCTGCATCATGGCAAAGTCTACAGGATATTTTAGGTTTTATTTCTTTTGCTGTCGTGAGTTTTATTTTTATTAAACGATCTTTAAAGTCTTAAACATTTATCGTTACGAAAAATGTTTGAATCATGCCTTGAGGTCTATTATGATCAAGGCATTGTTTTTCTCTTATTTTATATATGCGCATGTCAAATGTCTTTCAGCTTGCATTGAAGTTGCTTATTGCTTTTGCAATTGGCTGCTTTGGCATGGTGAATGCAAAAATGCAAGTTGCATATATTGATATCGAAAAAAATCATGAAATGTCGATGCAACATCATGAAATGATGCAAGCACATTGTGCAGATGAGGAAATGCCTCAGCAAATGATGAAGCAACCGCATAAGCATACGGTCGGTTGTATCGATTGTCAGATTTTACATTGTCAAAATATTAATTATGCCTTAGCAGATCATGAAGCAGTACTTCAACCGTTATCTACACATATAAAGATTTTAGAAAGTCCTCCAATTGAGTATTACTCAGCCACATTGAGTGGTCATTTACAAAAAATTCTTCGCCCTCCAAGAGTATAGCCTTTTTATAAATTTCTATTTTTTATTCAAAGGTTATGCTTATGTTACGTCAATTATTTCGCCTATCTATTATAGGTTTATGTGGTGTGCTGTCACAGTTTTCTGTTGCAGCAATTAAAGAATATCATTTAGATATTAATGAACAATCGGTCAATCTTACGGGTAAAGCTGTCCCTAAAATTACAGTCAATGGTCAATTTCCTGCGCCAAATCTAACCTTTACCGAAGGTGATGAGGCAGTGATTCATGTACATAATTCTTTAAAGAATGAGCCAACTTCGGTGCATTGGCATGGAATTTTATTGCCTAATGCGATGGATGGTGTACCAGGGCTAGGTGGTTTTAAAGAAATTCAACCAAATGGTGATTTTACATATCGTTTTAAACTACGCCAAAGTGGTACATATTGGTACCATGCGCATAGTGATGGGCAAGAACAAGATGGTTTGTATGGTGCTTTTGTGGTCTATCCAAAGGACAAAGAACCTTTAACGACAACTGAAAAAGTGCAACAAGATTATGTGGTGATGCTGTCAGATTTTCATACATCTTCAAGTAAAACGATTATGAAGAATCTTAAAAAATCGCCCGATTATTATCAAAATCAGCGTGAAACAATGACAGATGTACTTCATCAGGTACAGCAACAAGGCATTAAAGCGACTTGGCAAGACCGTAAAATGTGGAACCAAATGCGTATGCTCAAAACAGACTTGAGCGATGTGACAGGCTATACGTTTTTAATGAATGGTAAGACGCCTCAGCAAAATTGGACAGGGTTATTTGAACAAGGGAATCGTATTCGCTTACGTTTTATTAATGCTTCAGCAATGTCTTTTTTTGATGTGCGAATTCCAAACTTAAAAATGACGGTTGTGAGCGCAGATGGACAGCCTGTAAAACCTGTAAGTGTGGATGAGTTTCGTTTCGGCGCAGGTGAAACGTATGATGTGATTGTTGAACCAAAGGAAGACAATTATCAAATTCAAGCAGAGTCGATTGATCGGACAGGTTTTGCAATTGGTAATTTACATAATCAAGCATCGAAACCTGCTGACTTTGTGATGCCAAATCATCGACCCCGAGCATTATTGAACATGCAAGATATGGGGATGTCGCATGATGAAATGGACATGTCTCAGCAAAACATGGCAGGCATGGATCACTCAAAACATGACATGAAAGACATGGATATGTCTGAGCATAGTATGAAGGATATGGATATGGATATGCCAAATGATCCTATGGGGCAAATGGATATGTCTGAGCATCAGATGCACATGAGTCATATGAATATGTCGAGTCATGAGATGCAAGGCATGAATATGCCAGAGAATGCTTCATCGGATATGGTTAAATATGACCCTGCTGATGGTTGGGATAATGCGTCTACACCTAAAGGTTTGAAGATGTTGCAATATCAAGATTTACAATCTTTAATGCCTCAAAAAGATCAGCGTCCTGCGGACAAGACCATTGTCATGAATTTAGATGGCAATATGGAGCGTTATATTTGGGAAATTAATGGTAAGAAATATAGTCAAGCGACGCCATTTAAAGTGAAATATGGGGAGCGTGTTCGTCTAACCTTTGTTAATAATACAATGATGGCGCATCCTATGCATTTACATGGTATGTTTTTCCAGCTTGAAAATGGTCAGGCAATGCAAAATATGCCAAGTAAACATACGGTGATTGTTCCTCCTGGAAAAACGGTGAGTGTATTGCTTACAGCAGATGAAGCAGGTGAATGGGCATTACATTGTCACTTGTTGTATCACATGACTGCAGGCATGATGAGTACGCTCATTGTGGCTATGCCTGACAAATCATCACCATCACAAGTGATGGAGCCTCCTGTAAAGCTTGTACAAAAAGAACAGCATCAGCACCATGCAGATATGGACATGTCTGACATGATGTCTATGCCAATGGGAGGTCATCATGCACATCATTAAAGCATTCCAACTGTTAACTGTCGTGAGTCTTGTATTGGCTGCAATGCAAACATGGGCGAGTGATATGGAGATGATGGATCATCAACATGGTGGCGCGATCTATCAGGCGACAACGGTTGATAGTGAGTGGCTTATGAATCGCCGTGGAGAAGGGCAACTGAATACAGGGCTGAAAACTTGGGTTGGCACTGATGAAAATAAACTTTTCATTGAAGCTGAAATGAATAAGGATGAGTCAGAGCGTCATGCTTATCAAATCTCTGCTTTATATAGCCGTAATGTTGCAACTTTTTGGGATGCTCAAATTGGTGCAAGATATAGAAATGATCTCAATAAACGTGAGAACAAAAGTGCTGTAGATGGCGTGGTTGGCTTACACGGACTTGCACCTTATTTCTTTGAAACCGAAGCTTATTTGTATGTTGGTCAAGATAATTATGTTGCATTGTCTTTAAATAGTAGCCGTGATTTTTTACTTACACAAAAGTTGATTACTCAACCATATATCAATGCGACTGTGGTCGTGAGCGATAAAGCAAGAACTGCACAGAAAACTGGTTTATCTGAACTGGCTACGGGTATTCAAACACGCTATGAAATTACAAAAAATGTAATGCCTTTTATCGATTTAGCATATAAATATGATAAAGGTTTGAAGCAAACTGCTTGGCAAAGCTATACAGAAGCTGAGGAAGGCTTTTACTATGGTGCAGGGCTAACATTTAAGTTTTAATATTGCAAAGCATGGTCGTTTTTAATGACCATGCTATTTAGGATAGAAGGCAAATGGATTTATTTGAAATAGGTATGGATAGCCCTTTAGGTAAACTGAGACTGATTGCACACGATCAGGCTTTGGTCGCTGTATGTTGGCCAGATGACAATATCAGTATGTTTGCGAAACAACTATTTACGGTTCAAGAGGATCATCCCATATTGAGTTTAGCAAGACATCAACTCAATGAGTATTTTCATAAAAAACGCCAATATTTTGATATCCCAATAGATTTTGTAGGTGGAACACCATTTCAACAGGCTGTATGGCGTGCACTTATGCATATCCCTTTTGCAACCACATGGAGTTATTCGGATGTTGCATCTTATTTAAATAATCCTTTGGCGATTCGTGCAATTGGCGGGACAATTGGCAAAAATCCACTTTCAATTGTTATTCCTTGCCATCGTGTAATTGGTAAAAATGGCAAACTCACAGGCTTTGCGGGTGGCTTAAATCGTAAAAAATACTTATTAGAAATCGAAAATATTAGAATTGATGTATAATAACTCACTGAAAATTTTGGGTTAATTTATTCCGTGTTGTTTTATTTATTTATTGCTGTTCTTGTCTTTGTTGTTTTAGGATTTATTTCTTCTCCCAAATTTAAGGGAAAAGTCGGGGAAAGTATTGTCCACTTACATTATAAAAAGTATTTAGATAACGATAAGTACGTACTTATTAATAATTGTACATTGCCAACGAGTAATGGTGGAACAACTCAAATTGATCATATCTTATTAAGTCCTTATGGCATTTTTGTGCTTGAAACAAAGAATTATAAAGGATGGATTTTTGGAGATAAATTCCAAAAACAATGGACACAGTCTTTTCCTAAAAGTAAGCACCGCTTTCAAAACCCATTGCATCAAAACTATAAACATACCAAAGTATTGGGCGAATTATTAGAAAACCAGATGTCTTTCGATTTAAGCCATTTATATTCAGTGGTGGTTTTTGTTGGAGAGTGTGAGTTTAAGACTGAAATGCCTGAGAATGTTTTACATGGTAAGGCTTGGGTGAACTATGTTAAGCAATTTAATGTACCTGTTTTATCGACAGTAGCAGTCACAAAAGCGCAGTATTTAATTGAGCAGCATCGTTTAGAGCGTGGAAGAAAAACCGATAAATTGCATGTGAAAAATTTGAAGAGTGCCCATCAAAGTAAATGAAGCATAATAGAATTATGCTTCATAATTAATTAGAAACGCTTTGGTATTTTTTGTCCATTTACTACAGGTGTTTCAGCATTTTCAAGCACACCAAATAGCCAAGTTTCTGCATGGTGAACAGCCTGTTTGATCTGATCTCCCTGAGCTAAACGACCTGCAATAAAGCTTGCCAGAGAGCAACCCGAACCATGAAACTCGCCATCTAATCGTGGGCAACGTGTTTCAGATACAATTTCACCATGAACGTAGAGCGTGTTTAGAATATGGTCTGGAGTATCTTCATGTCCACCTTTTACAAGCACAGCCTGTGCACCCATTTGAAATAATGCTTGTGTTGCTTCATGGATGTCATTTAAACCTGTAAGGGCTCTGAGCTCGATGGTATTGGGTGTAATGACTGTTGCAAGTGGAATTAGTGACTTAAATGCTTGTACAAGTGTTGCTTGGTCACCTAATGAGCCACCACTGTTTGCAACTAAAACAGGATCAAGTACATATAAATAATCGGGGTGCTCGCCTAGAAACTGTGCAAGTGCTGAGATGTTATCTGTTGTACCTAACATCCCTGACTTTACACAGCGAATGGGTAAATCTTTAACAACAGCATTTGCTTGAGCAAGTAATAATTCTTTAGATGTTGCTTCAAAGCCAAACACTTGTTGAGAGTTTTGAATTGTGAGTGCTGTACATGCAATGGCTGCATGTGCACCACTTTGACCAATGGCTTCGATATCTGCTTGTAGTCCTGCACCGCCTGAGGGATCTAAACCTGAAAAACAAAGTACTGTAGAACGCACGTAGAGAACTCCTTATTTGTTACACTTATGGTTAGTATAGGGTAAGTTTTAGAAAACTTCCGCGTTCTTTTCATAGAGTAAAAGGTGAGTCATGGATCAGGTCAAGTATATATTATTGGATTTAGATGGAACACTTACAGACCCCAAGCAAGGGATTCATGCTTGTATTCATTACGCAATGAATAAATTGGGTATGCCTTTACCTGAAAACACCGATTTGGATTGGACAATTGGCCCACCACTGAAGCAGTCCTTTGAAATTTTATTAGAAAAAATGGGTAGAAAAGCAGATGCTGAACAAGCATTGATTTTTTATAGAGAACGTTTTGCTGATGTAGGATTATTTGAAAATCAGGTTTATCCTCAAGTGAAGGAAACATTACAAATACTCAAAAATAAAGGCTATGTACTTTATTTGGCAACTGCAAAACCACAAATATATGCACAGCGTATTTTGGCACACTTTGAATTGTTGGAATATTTTCAATATGCGTATGGCAGTGAGTTAAATGGCGACCTTACCAATAAAGCAGACCTGATTGCTTATATATTAGAAGAAGAAAAGATTGATGCACGTGAATGTATAATGGTGGGTGATCGCCAGTATGATATTTTGGGTGCAAGACATCATCAAATAGAGACTATAGCAGTACGTTATGGTTATGGTACAGCACAAGAGTTAGATGATGCCTCGCCAAAGTATCGCGTGCAAAGTTTCAATGAGATTATAGATATTCTATGATTCTCTTTCTGAGTCATTGCCTTTTTTTCTTTTAAAGAAAGAAGGCTTTAACTCACTGAGTAGTACGCCTAAGATAACTAGAATACTTCCAAAAATTGCATACTCAGACAATCTTTCTCCCGCAACACGTCCAATAATTCCTGCCCACACAGGCTCACCTGCATAAATGACTGTTGCACGAGCTGGGTCGACGAATTGTTGTGCCCAATTCATTGTAAATTGAATGATTGCACTGGCTAATCCAATGCCGATAATAATAAAGACAAGTGTCCATGAAAAAGCAGGTAAGTGGTGTTCACCCACAAGAGGCATACTTATAAACGCAGCCAGTGATGCAAAAATGAGTTGAATTATGGTTACTCGTTGTGGATTCACTCTATTTGCAAACAACCCAATAAAAATGATCTCAAAAACGATGGCGACGGCACTGAGTAGGGTGAATAATTGCCCTGTATTGAATGAAATATTTAAAGAGTGGTTACCTGTAAGTAAAATTAAACCGATAAAAGCACAAATAATACCAATCCATGTCATAAATCTTGGTGCTTTTTTAAAAATAATCCATTGAAATAACGGTACCATTGGAACATAAAGCGCTGTTAGAAAAGCAGACTCTGTACTGAGAATCGTTTGTAAGCCGAGGGTTTGTGCTCCATATCCAACAGCCATCATTAGTCCAATACACGCGCCTGCAAGAAAGTCGAGCCATGTCACTTCTTTTAATGTTTTCCATGAGATGAGGCAAATGGCAATGGAGGCAGCGGCAAAACGGCAACCGACAAAAAACATGGGACTACTTAGGGTGAGTGCATATTGAACGGTTAAAAATGTACCACCCCAAATAAAGGTGATAAAGATAAGTGTAAGTTCGGGAAAGTGTGAATGTTGCGTAATACGACGCATTAAAGCGATCTCAATTAAAATTTAAATCTTGAAAGTATTATATCGTTTTTATAGTTCGTGTGGAGAGTTGGTTTATGAAGCCACTGACCGTTTGAGTGGCTTCATAAGAGAAAAATTATAAGAACATATTAGGTTCTTTAGCTGCTTTTGCACGTGCTTCATGAAGCTTCTTATAGCTATCAATCAGGCGGAGATGACGGTCTAAACCTTCAAGTTTCATACTTGTTGGTGTAAGGCCATAAAAACGAACATCACCTGAAATAGAGCCAAGAGCGGCATCCATTTTTTCATCACCAAACATTTTACGGAAGTTGGTTTCGTAGTGGCTTAGTTCCAACTCATCATCTAATGTTACCTCTAGGGAAACATTGAGTGCTTGGTAGAAGAGACCTCGGTCTACCGTATTGGTGTTGTATTGTAAAAAGGCTTCTACTAAATCTTTTGCAGTTTCAAAGTCTTGTAATGCTAAATAAATAAGTAGTTTGAGCTCTAAAATAGTAAGCTGACCCCAAACCGTATTGTCATCAAATTCAATACCAATAAGCGTTGTGATGTCTATATAGTCATCAAGCTCACTTTCTTCAAGACGTTCAACCAATGCCTCAAGCTGTTCGTTGTCTAAACGGTGTAAGTTTAGAATATCTGAGCGGAATGCTAAGGCTTGGTTAGTGTTGTCCCAAATAAGGTCTTCTACCAAATACACTTCAGAATAACCCGGTACTAAAATACGGCAAGCGATTGCACCTAAGTTATCATAAACAGCCATATACACTTCTTTGCCAAGATCTTTTAAAATTGCAAATAGCTTTTCTGCCTCTTCTACATTTGATGCTTCACCTTGGTTGGAGAAGTCCCATTCGACAAACTCAAAGTCAGATTTTGAGCTAAAGAAACGCCAAGAAACGACACCGCTTGAGTCGATGAAGTGTTCTACAAAGTTATTTGGCTCGGTAACTGCATGGCTTCTAAATGTAGGTTGTGGTAAGTCATTTAAACCTTCAAAGCTACGACCTTGTAGTAACTCTGTAAGACTGCGCTCTATGGCAACTTCTAGGCTTGGATGTGCACCAAAAGATGCAAATACACCACCTGTACGTGGGTTCATAAGCGTGACACACATGACAGGGAATTGACCACCTAAAGATGCATCTTTAACGAGTATAGGAAAACCTTGTTCTTCTAAGGCTTTTATACCTGCTTGAATACTTGGGTATCTCGCTAGAACATGTTCAGGAACATCCGGTAAGCTGATTTCTTTCTCTAAAATTTCGCGTTTCACAGCACGTTCAAAAATCTCAGATAAACATTGTACTTGTGCTTCTGCTAATGAGTTTCCTGCACTCATTCCATTACTTAGGAATAAGTTTTCAATGAGGTTGGATGGGAAGTAAACAGTTTTACCATCAGACAGACGGGTATAAGGTAATGAGCAGATACCGCGCGCCGTATTTCCTGAGTTTGTGTCGTATAGGTGTGAGCCGCGAAGTTCACCCTCAGGGTTATAAATATTTAAGCAGTGTGCATCTAAAATTTCTTCCGGCAATTCATCATCATGACCGGGTTTAAACCAGTGTTCATTTGGATAGTGCACAAATTCTGCATTGGCAATATCCTCACCCCAAAATTGATCATTATAAAAGAAGTTACAGTTTAGACGTTCAATAAATTCGCCAAGTGCAGAAGCAAGCGCACTTTCTTTTGTTGCGCCTTTACCATTGGTAAAACACATCGATGAATGAGCATCTCGAATGTGTAACGACCATACATTCGGTACGATATTACGCCATGACGCAATTTCAATTTTCATGCCGAGGTTTTCTAAAATACCTGACATATTTGCAATGGTTTTTTCTAAAGGTAGGTCTTTACCTAAAATATATGTGCCATCATTATTGTCTGCATTTGGAATAAGTAGTGCTTGAGCATCGGCATCTAAGTTATCGACTTCTTCAATAATGAACTCAGGGCCATTTTGAACAACACGTTTTACTGTGCAACGATCAATCGATCTTAAAATACCTTGACGGTCTTTTGCTGAAATATCGGCAGGTAATTCAACTTGAATTTTAAAGATCTGCTGATAGCGGTTTTCAGGGTCTACAATATTATTTTGTGAGAGGCGAATATTTTCAGTGGGAATATCTCGAGTTTGACAATAAAGCTTTACAAAGTAGGCAGCGCATAAAGCAGAAGATGCAAGAAAGTAGTCGAAAGGTCCCGGCGCTGAACCATCTCCCTTGTAACGGATGGGTTGATCGGCAACAACTGTGAAGTCATCAAATTTGGCTTCAAGTCGAAGGTTGTCGAGAAAATTGACCTTAATTTCCATACTGGCACCTAATATTTCTTCACCAAATAATGGTTTAGTGAAAAAGTTAATTTTATAAGGAGAAGATAAGCGTAAGTTTTGTCATGAAAATGACAGCCTCAAGTATAAAAGGAACTGAAGAAATTATCATGGATAGATGAGGGTTATTCATCTTGTTTGTGTTACTTATGGTTAATAAATAGACATTATTCAAGGTGTTTGATGAAATGTGTTATAAAAAAATTATATTAACGTGAATCCTGTTTAAGCTTTTATTTTAAAATCATTCGCTTATGGTATTTTTATCAAGTATTGAAATTATATAGCATACACTTTTAGTCACTCAGAGCTATTTTTTTTAAAGGGAAATCAGTCTATTCGTTATACTAGATCGTAAAGCCAAGTATTTATTTTATATATAAATATATAAAACAGTAACTTAGTTTAAGTCCTTAAACAGGATTTGGGTTATATTATTTATTTTAAGTGCCAACGCTGAATGACGAGAGCACTTCTATCTATAGGTTAAGCAGTCAAAGGTGTGGGGATTTAGTCAATAAGTAAGCCATTTTCATCATAAAATGGATAAGTTCGACCTTGATGACCAATATTTAAATAATGTGTTGTAAAGCCAATATTTTTATACCAATGATGTAATAGCATGCCCGCAGGTTCTAAGTTGAAATGTGCAGGTGCATTTTTTCTAAAGTCAGGCGCAACTTGGTGAGATGTACCGGGGGCGCTACAGACAGTTGCACCTGCAAGTTGTGTGGTAACAAAACGATGTAAATGTCCACATAATATAAGCTTTGTCTGCTTATGCTTTTCTATAATTTTAGAGAGTCGCTCAATACCTCGTAGGTTTTGCTTATCCATGTGAGCAATACCACTTTGAAATGGGTGATGATGTAATAGAACAACAGTGTCTTTATTTGGCTGTTGTGCGAGGGTTTCATCTAGCCAAGCCATTCTTTTTGGGCATATTTCACCCCATGGTTTGAAGGGCACGGTAGAGTCTAAACCAACAATATGAATAGGTAATTCGGATAAAGACCAACTTAGAAATTCACTTTTAGGTGGCAGCCAAGATTCATCAGAAAATGCTTCCCGAAAGGTTTCAGGATTGTCATGGTTTCCCGGAATAGCAACCCATGGCATATGTAGCTCTGAAATAACATCTTTGAGAACTGCATATTCTTCTGTTGTCCCAAAATCTGTTAAATCGCCAGTCATGACCACAAGGTTTGGACGAGGTGTCAGTTGGTTTAATGTGTGAATACATTTTTTAAGTGCATTTAGGGTATCCACTTTTTTATAAGACAATTTACCCTGTGCTTTAATATGAAAATCGCTAATTTGAGCAATCACAAAATCAGGTCGCAAAATGAATAGCTCCTTTATTAAATTTGGAATAGTCGGTCTGAGTGAATATGTAAAGTGACATTTTGCCCAATTTGCAATGGCTCATGTGCAGAGCATGTAACTTTAATTGTTTCACCATTTGATGGTGCAATAGAAATTTGTTGTGTTTGACCTAAAAAGGTCTTTTCAATTACAGTGCCATGACTAAATGGTGTAGAAGATTGATTAATATGAATATCTTCAGGGCGGCAGCAATAGGTTTGACCTTGAATTTCAACTTGATTGGTTGTACCAATAAAGTTAGCAACAAAGGCTGTTTTAGGTTGGTGGTAAATTTCTTGCGCCGTGCCGATTTGCTCTATTTTCCCTTGGTTCATGACTGCAATACGGTCACCCAAAGCCATAGCTTCTTGTTGATCGTGTGTGACGTAAATTGCAGTAATATTTAACTTTTTAAGTAGTCTAGAAATATCTTCACGTAGTTTATCTTTTAGTTTTACATCGAGTGCTGCAAGAGGTTCATCGAATAATAAAATTTGTGGGCGTGCTGCAAGTGCACGAGCCAATGAAACCCGTTGTTTTTGCCCGCCTGATAAAGTTTCAATAGGTCTGTCATAATGGTCGGCTAAGTCAACCATATCAAGCATTTCACGTACACGGCTTTCAATCTCTGCTTTTGGAAGTTTTTGAATTTTAAGTGAATATGCAATGTTTTCAGCAACATTAAAGTTAGGGAATAAAGCATAGTGTTGGAATACCATTCCTACATTTCTTTTTTCAATAGGGAGGTGTGTAACGTTTTTCGAATCGAACCAAATTTCTCCACCAACATTAGGACTTTCTAAGCCACTAATAATACGCAGTGTTGTTGTTTTTCCGCATCCTGAAGGACCTAGTAAAACTAATGTTTCTCCACGATAAATATCTAAATCGAGTGGTTTAAGTACTTGCGTATGAGTAAATGTACGTGAACATTGGCGAAGTTGAATATGAATTGGTGAAGTCATTTTTTAGTCTCATATTGGGGGCTAATGAGGTTGCGAATGAAATGCATAATAAGAAGTAGGGGAACAATCATAATTAGAAATAATGTGGTATATGCTGATCCAACTTCTAAACGCATAGAGGCATAGCTATCGGCTAAACCGACAGGCAGCGTTTTTGTGAGGGGTGTATGAAGCATCCAAGTAATATTAAATTCACCAATAGAAAGCGTAATGACTGTAAATGCACCTGCGAGAATGCCTGTGATACAGTTTGGAATAATAATATTGATAAATCTTTGAAATGGCGTTGCACCTAGGCTCGCGGCAGCTTCTTCTAACGTAAGTAATTGAGATGATCTCATGACGGATAGAATAGATCGGATCATGAAAGGAAGTGTAAATAACACATGCCCTATAAGAATAAAAACCCAACTACTGCGTAGCTCCTTAAATCCACCATAGAGTAAAAGTAGTCCGAGTGCAGTTGCCATACCAGGAATGGCAACAGGAAGCATTAAGCACTCTTCAATCCAACTTGACCATTTTGAACGACTTTTGAGTAGCCCCCATGCGGTAGGTACACCAAGTAAAATAGTACAAAACAAGCAACTGACCGCAATAAGTAAAGAGAGCCAAAAAGTTCCAGAATAGAGTTCCCAAACTTGCTGTACCCAACGCAGTGTAAAACCACTTTTTATGCCTATAAAATAGTTTTCTGTGAAACTTGCTAAAATAGACATGCCAATAGGAATAAGTAAAAAAGCACAAACCAATATGGTAAAACTCAGTTGCATTAAAAAGATAGGGCGACTATTTTTCATAGTAGATTCTTCCATTGCTGTCCTGCTAACTTACGTGTGAGCACTAGAGCAAGCCAACACAAGAGCCCCATCAATACAGAAAGTGCTGCTGAAACAGCAAAGTTTGCATAGTTTGTAAATTCGTTATAAATCGTGAGTGGAAGTACATTAAGGTCTGTGCCAAGCGTAAAGGCTGTACCAAAAGCCCCAATACTTGTTGCAAAGCAAATGGACATACTTGAAAAAATGGTTGGAGAAAGGCTTGGTATGGTGACATCACAGAGAATACGCCAGCGACTTGCACCCAGTGAGCGGGCAGCTTCTTCTAAACGAATATCAATTTTTTCACATGCTGCAACGAGTGTCATAATTACACGTGGAATAGAAAAATAGAGATAACCTAAAAATAGTCCAACAAGACTATAAGCAAAAATGAGTTTACTCATACCCATAGACTGACTAATGGTTGCAAATAGACCTTGTCGTCCACCAAGCATAATAATAAAGAAACCTACTACAGCACCGGGGAAGGCTTGAGGAAATGTAAGGAGACTAAGTAGTAGTTTTTTTCCAACAAAATGCTGACGAGCAAGAAAATATGCCACGATAGTTGAAATGATTACCGTGCTTAGTGCCACAAGTGCTGCAATGAAGAATGTTGTAATAAAACTTGTGAGGTATTGGCTTTGTGAGATGATAGACCAATAAGCAACTTTATGGGTGTTTTGGTCGGGAGAGGCACCTAGAATAACTAGGTACCCAAACGGAATAAGCCAAAAGGCAATAAATAGAATAATTGTTGGAATAAACCAAACAATTTGATTCTTCATCATTTGGCTTTTAGACCGTATTTTTCCAGTCATTACTTAACCTCATGAATATACTGTTGTGAAAATACTTTTTGTGCGTCTGCCATTTCTTGGTAGTTGACAGTATGTGCACGTGCATACTCATGGTCTGGTAAAAATTGTGCTTTTGCTTTTGTAGAAATGGCTTTTTCATTGACAGGTCTTAACCAACTGTCTGCCCAAATTTGTTGACCTTTGTCCGAAAGTACATAGTCGATAACTTTCTTCGCATTTTCTGCGTGTGGTGCGTTTTTAACAAGGCCGATAACGTAAGGAACTTTAATTGTTCCCTCTTTAGGAATAACAAAAACAACATTGGCTTTATCTTTATATTTTGCACGATAAGCATTGAAGTCGTAGTCTAAAAGAATTGGAATTTCGCCTGAAAGTACACGAGGGTAGGCTGTTTGCTTAGGTACAATTGGGCTATTTGTATTGAGTTGTTTAAAGTAGTTCATTGCAGGTTTGAAGTTGTGCAGTGAGCCTCCTTTTGCAAGGTTGACAGCAGTTGCAACAGCATAACCAGCAAAAGCGCTTGATGGGTCTAAATAACCAACCATGCCTTTATAGGCAGGTTTGAGTAGGTCATCCCAACTCTTTGGTACAGGTGCGCCGTTCAGAGCATCGACATTTACCATAAAACCGACAGTGCCTGAATGAATTGCTGTCCATTTTCCATTGGGGTCTTTTAAGTCATTTGGGATTTTGTCCCAACCTTTAGGTTTGTATGATGTAAGAACATCTGACTTATCTGCTTGCATACCAAAAGTAATGCCTAGATAGGTGAAGTCCGCAACAGGGTTGGCTTTTTCTGCAACAAGTTGAGCTAGTGCTTGACCTGAATTCTTATTGTCTTCAGGAACTTTCACACCAATATCTTTTGCAATGGCTTGAATTTGTGTGCCCCAATTTGCCCATTCGGGTGGGCAGTTATAGCAAATGGCAGTATTGTCTTGTGCAAAAGTTGCCATTGAGGATGTACTTAATAAGAGCGCTGTAAGTAATGACTTTTTCATCATATTTCCTAAAAATAGCCTTATATAGAGTGTGTAGATGATGGAGAGGCAATACTCTCCCCAAGATGAAGGTGTGTTGGTAATACTTGCGAAGAAACAGTTTCTTCCGCAATAATTTTTAAAAGTGTTTGAATAGCTACTTCACCTAGTGCTTTGCAGGGCTGTACAACAGATGAAAGAGAGGGATAAACAATATTTCCTAAACCAATACCATCGAAACCAACAACGGAAACCTGTTGCGGAACGTGATAACCGAGTCGTTGTAGGCTACCAATAGTGTTTAAAGCTAAGAGATCATTGGAGCAAAGAAAGGCACTAATTGGATTGCCTTGTTGCATAAGACAGGGCACAAGGGCATGTGGGTCAACTTGAGTATGATGTGGTAGCTCAATAACAGGTAAAGCATTTAAGTTCGCTTTTCGCATCGCATCGACATAGCCTTGGTAACGCAAAACTGAACGATCAGACTGTAAAAAGGGCCCTGTAATCATGGCAATATTTTGATGACCATACTCAATGAGCTTTTCAGTGGCTTTATACATGCCTGCGTAGTTATCTACACTAATGCTTGTGATGGGGTTATTTTCATGTGTAGGGTTGTGTGTGAGTACGGTAGGAATGGACTCATTTTCTAATATACGAAGACATTCACTGTCTTTTGCATCTGCAACAGTTAAAATTAAACCATCTACACGTTGTCTGAGCATATTTTCTAAGACTTCTAATTCTGCTTTAACACTGTACTCTGTGGTTGCAACCATAAGTGCATAGCCATTTTCTCGTGCCATCTTTTCCATGGCTTCAAATTGTTCGCTAAAAATTGGATTGGTGAGAGTAGGTAACATGACACCAATAATTTTGGTTGTTTGTGTTCTAAGTTGGCGCGCAATGTAATTTGGACGAAAATCTAGTTCAGTTGCAGCTTTAAATATCTTTTCTCGAGTTTCTATTTTTACAAGTTCAGGCGTGGAAAATGCACGTGCAGCCGTTGCACGTGAAACACCTGCAAGTTTTGCAACACTTAATAAATCTGCCATACCATGCCTCTAAATTGTTTATGAGATCGATCTCATTTGTAGCTATAGTGAGGTCTTCTCGTTGCAAAAAAGTGACAGTTTTATGATTATTTTATGTAATGATCGCGCTAAAATACGCGCAGAAATCCTATTTCTTTTGAAAGGTCATTTTTAGTTAAATCGAAATGATTGTTTAGTAAAATGAAGAATAAATACGCCAATATTGAATATTTATTCGGCTTAAGAACTATTTAAGCGTTATATTATAACATTTTCAATATGTGTTTATGCGCCCTAAATATGACTTTTGGAAAAACTAAATAGCCTAGTCATAAAATACTTAATTATGAATGGAAACCGTATGCTTACTCGTTTTTTAGGTTCAGTCGTTGCAGGCTGTGTCAGTCTGGCTATGCTGGGTCTATCACCTTCTATATATGCAGCCAAGAAACCCCATATAAGCCCAACGACACTGACAGTGATTGGGTACCATGAAGTGACCAACCAAGCGAATGACGCATTAATTCCATTTTATGCGGTGAGCACTGAAAACTTTGAAAAACAAGTGAAGTGGTTACAGCAAAACGGATTTCACTTTATATCTGTGAATGAATTGCTTAAAGCGCATGCAGGCAAAATGACCCTTCCTGCCAAGCCTGTACTTCTTACAGTTGATGATGGCTATGAATCTTTTTATAGCAACATCTATCCATTTGTAAAAGAAAATAAAATACCTGTTGTACTTGCTGTTGTTGGTTCATGGGTAGATACACCTGCCAATCAAGAAGTTCACTTTGGTGATGATGAAATTACACGTAACAAAATCTTAACGTGGCAACAAATTAAAGAAATGAGTGATAGTGGTTATGTTGAAATTGCTAACCACAGCTATAACTTACACCATGGTGTAATAGGTAACCCACAAGGGAACTCAGAGCCTGCTGCAACTACACGTATTTATAATGCAACCACGAAAAAATATGAAGGTGATGGTGAATACAACCGACGTATTTACAATGACCTGAAGAAAAACAATGAGGCATTTAAAGCCAATGGTGTTCCTGTACCGCGTGTAATGGTTTGGCCATATGGTCGCTACAACATGGAAACAGTACGCATTGCTAAACAACTTGGTATGCCAATTACCATTACCTTAGATGATGGCCCTGCGTATTTGAAAAAATCATTAGGTGCACTCAACCGTATTTTAGTTGAACATGACATGAGTCTTGATGACTTAGGGCATGAAATTGAAAGCCGAGAAAAGAATCTTGGAGATAACTATCGTCCACAAAAAATCATGCATGTAGACTTAGACTACATTTATGATAAAGACGAAAAGCAAGAAGAGAAGAACCTAGGTGCTTTACTCGATCGCATTCAAAAAATGAATGTGAACACAGTTTACTTGCAAGCATTCTCAGACCCTGATGCCAATGGTTCAGCGGATATGGTTTACTTCCCGAACCGTTACATTCCAATGCGTCAAGACTTATTTAACCGCGTTGCTTGGCAAATTGCATCACGTACCCAAGTACAACGTGTATATGCATGGATGCCATTACTTGCATGGGAGCTTCCAAAATCTAACCCTGTTTCTAAAGACTTAGTAGTTACACAACAACCGAAACATAGTGACCATTTAAATATGGGTTATATTCGTTTGTCGCCATTTTCAGCGCCTGCACGTAAAGTCATTGAAGGTATTTATCAAGACTTAGGAAAGTCGGCAACGATTGACGGTATCTTATTTCATGATGATGCGACTTTGTCTGACTATGAAGATGCCAGTCCTGAAGCATTACAAGCATATAAAAAAGCAGGATTACCAACAGATTTAGAAGCGATACGCAAAGATGACAAGACGCTACAAAAATGGGCAGCATTTAAAACAGACTACTTAGATAACTTTGCGTTACAATTAGCAGCAGAGGTTAGACAATATCAACCTGCATTACACACAGCGCGGAATATGTATGCGCAAGTTGTATTAAACCCGAATGCAGAGACGTGGTATTCGCAATCACTTGAACGGTCATTAAATCGTTATGACTTCACAGCTATCATGGCTATGCCTTATATGGAGCAAGCCACAGATAAAACTAAATTCTATTCAGATATTGTTAAACGCTTAAAGCAGTATCCAAATGGGATTCGCAAATCTGTCGTTGAATTACAAGCGGTTGATTGGAGACAAAACAGTAAGCCAATTCCATCACAGGAGTTAGCGGATACGATTAAGTCTTTATATCAGCAAGGTGTTATGCATGTTGCATATTATCCAGATGATCCAATTACAGGTCATCCCGATCCAACGATTATGCGCCAAGCATTTGATTTTAAACACAGTGATATGCCTTAAAACTTAATTAAAAAACTCTAAAAAAGATAGCCCTGCTTATAGTGGGGCTATCTTTTTTTATTATCTTATTTTTTTATAAAATATATAAATATCAATAATTTAATGTAAAAAATACGCTTACAAAACCATTTTTCTCATGTTATATTGATAACAATTATCATTATTTTTATGGTTTCAGTATGATGAAAAATCGATTGTTACTGAGCATTGCGGTATTGGTAAGTAGTTTTTCAATTGCGATGGCTGTGAGTGCGGCTGATCGTGAAAATATAAAACTCACACTTACAGATAAAGGTTTTATTCCCAATAAAATTACTGTTCATCAAGGGCAAAAGCTCTTAATTCAAATGACGAATACTACGCAAAAAGTTGCAGAGCTTGAAAGTTACGATATGAAGTTCGAAAAGATCGCAACGCCAGGCGGAACCATTACTGTATTTGCAGGCCCATTGAATGTTGGTACATATACTTTCTTCGATGACTATAGTTCAACGGGTGTAAAAGGCACTCTACAGGCCACTCCGTGAGGTATCTCCATGTTTGCAACACTGTTAATTGTTTTTAGAGAAGCTTTTGAAGCAGGACTTGTAATCTCCGTCATTTTGTCTGCTTGTAAAGGTATAGATATTAAGTGGCAGGTTATTTCAGGAATAGTTCTAGGGCTAGTTTTTGCCTGTATTCTTGCAGGATTCACCAACACCATCGAAAATCTTTTATCTGGTCGTGGTTTGGAAGTTTTTAATGCGTGTTTACTTTCCCTAACTGCGATTATGCTGACATGGCAAATTACATGGATGTCGACGCATGGTAAGGAAATTGCAGAGAAAAGCTCTAGCCAAGCCATAGATATTATAAAGAATCAGAGTAATAAGTTTTCAATAGCCGTTATTGTCATGGTTGCTGTAATGCGTGAGGGTTCAGAGGTTGTTATGTTCCTCTATAGCATTATGGTTTCATCGGGTACAGGGGTGAAAAGTATTGTCATTGGTGGTCTGCTTGGCATATTACTTGGCGCTATTGTTTCTTGGATTACGTATAAAGGTTTAGTCCTAATCTCCATTCGTAAAATATTTTTATATAGCAATATTTTACTTTCACTTATTGCTGCAGGTCTTGTTTCACAAGCAACAGGTATCTTGGCATCAATCGACCTATTGCCTGCGCTAGGTTACAACATTTGGGATACTTCAAATGTGCTGTCCGATAATGGATGGTTTGGTAACGTGATGCGTGCAATTTTTGGTTATACATCAACTCCGATGGGGATACAGTTATTGTCATGGGTAATAACTCTCCTTGTCATTATTTCACTTACTAAAATATTTAAGAGGGCGGCTGCAAATGCAAGTTAAAAGTTTATTGGCAATTGGGGCATTGGTTATTGCAGGACCTACTTTTGCAAAAGAATATCCTGTTGGTGGGCCTGTACATGTAAATGGTATGGAAATCGCATCATCTTATCTTTTGGATATTGAAACTGATCCTATGCCGATGTCTATGGATATGGGTAAGGATGTTATCCATCTTGAAACTGATGTGCATGCAACAGCTGACAATAAGTGGGGCTTTCCTGCAGATGCATGGATTCCTTATTTAAGTGTTGATTATGTTGTTCAGAAAGTCGGTGATAGTAACTTTTTAGAGTTCGGTCAAATGTTACCTATGTCTGCGGCAGATGGTTCACACTACGCGCACAGTGTAAAAATGGGTGGGCCGGGAACATATAAAGTGACACTGAAATATACAGCACCAGATGAAAAAGGCTATGAGCGTCATGTAGATAAAGCAACAGCTTTACCGCAATGGTTCAAGCCATTTACAGAAACATTCACATTTAAATACCCACAATAAGGGGTTGTTTTGTGGGTAAGACTTTGCAGCTTGCCCACAATAGACTATAAGTTTTGCATAGCATATTGCTTCATTTTACCCATAATAAATTCGATAAAAATTTGTATGCGCTTTGAGTTCTTACTAGCTTTTAAATAATATAAATATACAGGTGGATATTTCATCCAATAGGGCTTAAGAATAGGGATAAACTGATCTGCATCTACCTCTTGTAAAAGGTTGATGAGGAATAGTCGCCCAATGCCTGTACCTTGCCGAATAGCATCCATTGCCACATCAATATCATTCACAATGAGAGAGACAGGCATATCTACTGTAATTTTATGTCCATTTTCTTGAAGAAAAAATGGTGATATACGGTTTGCAGTTGCAAAGCGAAATCCTATAAGTTTATGATTTTTTAAATCATGTGGTGATTTAGGTTTACCATAATGATGAATATAGTGCTTTGATGCAAATACGCCTTGTGTGAGTGATGGTAGTAATTGGCGTGCAATGACATGTTCATCGATTCGGTCTTCAAAGCGAATCCCTAAATCAAAGCTATCTTTTAAAATATCGACCATACCATTATCAACTGATATTTCTAACTGAATATCAGGATATGCATGATGAAACTCTCCAATATACGGCTTGAGTATCGTTAAATAAGCATATCTTGCGGTTGTAATACGGATAATGCCTGAAATATCTTGCCCAAAATTTTTAACACGTTCAAGCGTATGCTCTAACTCAGACATGGGTTTCTGTGTGTTGTGAAGTAGATACAGCCCCGCCTCAGTAAGTTCTAAACGGCGTGTGGTTCTATTTACGAGAGAAACACCAAAATAGTTTTCTAAAAGTTTAAGTGATTTGCTAACTGAAGGGGAGGTGGTTTCTAATTTTCGTGCAGCACCAGCAATGCTTTTTTGTTCAGCAATGGCATGAAAGACACTTAAATATGTATAGATTGAGCCATTCAGCATCTGAGTATTCTTATCTTTTGGTTAATAATATATTAGCGTTTGGGGTGCTTATCAGCAATGCTTCAATCAAATAAGATGTTATGTAAATAAAGCGAATTTTAGCATTAATCTGATATGAATTAGGAGGATATGATGAAGAATGTATTGATAGTTTCGGGTCATCCAGATTTAGCACAGTCTATTGCAAATGTAACTATTTTAGATGAAGTTAAAAAACAGCTTCCTCAAGCACATATACACAAGCTTGATGAGCTTTATCCAAATGATTTATTTAATATTCAAGATGAACAGCAGGCTTTACTGGCTGCAGATATTATTGTTTGGCAGTTTCCATTCCATTGGTATGCCTTGCCTGCGAAAATGAAGAAATGGTTAGATGATGTGTTTTTACATGGTTTTTCACATGGCTCTAAAGCACAACTTGGTGGAAAAAAGCTAATTTTGTCTTTTACTACGGGCGCACCTGCCATGCTCTATCATGAAAATGCAGCAATGAAACATTCTATAGAAGCATTACTCGTACCATTTGAGAGTCTCGCTGCACTTTGTAATTTAGAGTTGCAAGAGCCTATTTATACGACTGGCGTGAGTTATTTGGCACGAGAGAATGAAGAAGAGCTAAAGCAGCAGTATACAAATGCTAAAAATCATGCAGAAAAACTAGTGAAGCTAATTAAATCACTCAATGCTTAATGAAAGATTGGGTAAGTAAGCCTCTTCTAGTACATCTACATCTTAATTTGATCAAGGTAACTTTTACAGCATATAAGTTTTTAAAAAAGAAGCATGATAATCATATATGCCTAGGTATTTAATAGCTGCTCAGATATAAAATGCATCTGAATAATAAGATGCTGATATTTGTGATGGCTCTGCAAACTGTGAAATTAAATAAATTTAGTCCTGTAAAAGTCTTGATTCATTTTAATAAAGTGGTCTAAGTAATTATTAATCAATATCAATAAGATGTAGGTGTTTTTGTTAGTAGGCTGATATATACACATTACACTGGTAGGTATTATTGTTTTCAACAACTTTCTATTGAAACATTCAGAATAAAAAAGATTTATACAGAATAAATATTTGTACACAAATTGGTCACACAAACATACTCAATAATTGCATAAAAAGCTCAGAATAAAAATAAGAAGCGAATACACCATAAAAAGTGAAAACGAAAATAATACTTTCAAAGGAGTTTGAAAATGTCAAAAAAAGTATCTGATATTATTGTAGAAATACTCCAAGATGCAGGCGTTGAGCGCTGTTATGGGATTGTTGGCGATACGCTGAATCATATTACAAACTCAATTGCAAAAAGTCATATAGAGTGGATACATGTAAGGCACGAAGAAGTAGGTGGGTTTGCCGCAGGTGCAGATAGCTTGATGTCTGGTAAGCTAACAGCGTGTGCAGGCTCTTGTGGTCCGGGTAGCCTACATTTTATTAATGGACTTTATGAGTCTCATCGTAATCGTGCACCTGTTGTACTTATTGCAAGTCAACTTTCAACAGACATTGCGGGTTTTGTAGATTTTCCTCAATATGTCGATTTTAAATCTGTTTATAAAAGTTGTAGTGTATTTTGTGAAGAGATTACACAGCCTTCGCAAGTACGACGAATATTTACATTAGCTTGTCAGGCAGCACTCAATGATAGAGGTGTTGCAGTAGTTATTGTGCCATCGAATATCAGTGAGGCATATATAGATGATGACTATAATATAAAAACATATGTTGCAACGCCTCAGGTTTTACCTGCTTTAGATGAGTTATATCAAATTAAAGAGCTGATAAATCAGCATCGCAAGATTGCGATTTATGCAGGAGCAGGAGCTGAACATGCACATAGTCAATTGATAACGTTAGCTGAAAAAATTAAAGCACCGATTGCACATACATCACGCGCTAAAGATTTTATAGAATATGATAATCCCTATAATGTAGGTATGACGGGGGTATTTGGTGCAAAAGCAGGCTATCATGCTTTAATGGATTGTGATTTGCTTTTATTGCTCGGGGCAGATTTTGCTTGGGGGCAGTACTATCCGTCACATGCTAAAATTATACAAATAGATATTAATCCAAATCATTTAGGACGACGTCATCCAATCACAATTGGTGCAGTTGGTCAGATTAATACAACTTTAGATGCCTTATTGCCTTTATTAGATGAAAAGCAAGATCAGTCTTTTCTAACACACATTTTAGATTTAAGAAAACAAGATATACAAACACGCTATAAAGAGGAGCGAGTTGGTAAAGATGGGCTGATTCATCCTCAATATTTAGTATCGCTTTTAAATAAGTATGCAACTGAAGATGCCATATTTACAGCAGACGGTGGTTCACCTATGGTTTGGATCCTACGCCATATTGATGTGAATGGTTACCGTAGAACGCTAACCAGTTTACTGCATGGCACAATGGCAAATGCAATGCCCCAAGCTTTAGGTATACAAAAAGCATTTCCATCGAGGCAGGTAATTGCAATGAGTGGAGATGGTGGTATTGCAATGTTGTTGGGGGATTTACTCACAGCAGTTCAAGAGAAACTATCCATTAAAATTGTTGTTTTAAACAATAGCTCTTTAAACTTTGTTGAATTAGAACAAAAAGTTGAGGGATTGTTAGATCATTATACTGATTTATTAAACCCTGATTTTGGTAAATTGGCTGAAGTCATCGGTCTTTATGGTAAAACTGTAAAAACAGGAGATGGTCTAGAACAAGCGGTTAAAGACTTTTTAAATCATGATGGCCCTGCATTACTTGACGTACATACCAATCCTGTTGAACTTGTCATGCCACCTGATCCGCATTTGAGCCAAGTTGCTTCTACATCTTTGTATGCGGTTAAAGCAATATTATCTGGTCGAGGAGAGGCGGTATCACATCTCTTACTGAATAATTTTGTGAAATGATTTGTCCTTAAATGTATGTAAACAACACATCTACAATATTTCCATTAACTATAAATTCAGTTAAAGTACATGCAGAAATATGATTATTTAATTTGGAATAGATATGGCAATAAAATCTGATCGTTGGATTCGGGAAATGAGCCGTGAACATGGCATGATTGAACCTTATGCAGAAAATCAGGTTCGTTTTAATGATCAAGGTGAAAAACTCATTTCATATGGTGTTTCTAGCTATGGTTATGATGTGCGCTGTGCACCTGAATTTAAGGTATTTACAAATGTGCACTCTGCAATTGTCGATCCTAAAAACTTTGATGATAAAAGCTTCATCAATATCGAGTCAGATGTTTGTATCATTCCACCGAACTCGTTTGCTTTGGCTCGTACAGTAGAGTATTTCCGTATTCCACGAAATGTATTGACGGTATGCTTGGGCAAGTCAACTTATGCACGTTGTGGAATTATTGTGAATGTGACACCGCTTGAGCCAGAGTGGGAAGGTCATGTCACTTTAGAGTTTTCTAATACAACGAATTTACCTGCTCGAATTTATGCTGGTGAAGGCGTTGCGCAAATGCTCTTTTTTGAAAGTGATGAGGTGTGTGAAACATCATATAAAGATCGTGGTGGGAAATACCAAGGTCAGACAGGTGTGACATTGCCTAAAGCATAAAAAAACCGCTCATTTTGAGCGGTTTTTTCTGATTATGCTTTTAGTTTTTCTAAAAGTTCATCTTTATTTAGGTTTGTAACGCTTTCATCTCTACGACCTTTATATTCAAAGGTACCAGCATCCAAGCCCTTTTCACCAATAACAATGCGGTGAGGAATACCTGTAAGTTCTAGATCTGAAAACTTAACACCAGGACGCTCATTACGGTCATCAAATAAAACGTCATAACCGAGTTCAAGTAACTCTTTATAAAGTGCTTCGGCAGCTTCTAAAGTACGTGGTGATTTATGTGCATTCATTGGCACAATAGCAACCTCAAAAGGTGCTAGCGCTTTTGGCCAAATAATACCTTTATCATCGTAGTTTTGTTCTATAGCAGCAGCCAATACGCGTGTAACTCCGATACCATAGCAACCCATAGATACCGTTGCAGGTTTGCCATCTTCGCCTAGAACCGTACAATTTAAAGCTTCTGAATATTTTTGACCTAATTGGAAAATATGGCCAACTTCAATACCGCGTTTAATTTGTAATGTACCTTGACCATCTGGCGATGGGTCACCATCTACAACATTACGCAAGTCATATGTTTCAGAGAAGTGAGCATCTCTTTCCCAGTTTAAACCGATCGTATGTTTATCAGAAATATTTGCACCTGCAACAAAGTCAGAAAGAACAGATGCTGCTCTATCTACAATGACAGTAATGCCTTTTTCTTTTAGACCTTGTGGGCCAATAAAGCCAGCAGGCAACTCAAGAGCTTTTAATTGCTCTTCAGTGGCAAATGTGAGTGGGGTCGCAATAAGTGGATGTGACTCAGCTTTAATCGTATTGAGTTCATGGTCACCACGTAAAAAGAGTGCCACAACTGGAATATCTGAATTTTCCTCAGTTGTCGTACCTTGTACCAGTAATGCTTTTACAGTTTGGTCAGCAGATACTTTAAGGTACTCAGAAACTTTAGCAATCGTATTTTGTGCAGGGGTTTCAACAACTTGCATATCTTGTTGTGGTGCAGTTTTTTCCCCAACCCAAATTGCTTCAGCTTTTTCAACATTCGCTGCAAAATTTGATTCTGTAGAAAAAACAATAGCGTCTTCACCACTTGATGCCAATACATGAAATTCATGTGATGCAGAGCCACCAATAGAACCTGTATCTGCCTGCACTGGTCTAAAGTCTAACCCTAGACGAGTGAAGATACGACAATATGTGTCATACATTACATCATAAGTTTCTTGTAGTGATGTTTGATTAATATGAAAGGAATAAGCATCTTTCATAATGAATTCACGTGATCTCATCACACCAAAACGAGGTCTAACTTCATCTCTAAACTTAGTTTGAACTTGATAGAAGTTTAAAGGAAGCTGCTTGTAGCTTTTAAGCTCATTACGCACTAGATCTGTAATGACTTCTTCATGTGTTGGTCCAAGAACAAAGTCATTTTGATGGCGGTCTTTGAAACGTGTGAGTTCTGGGCCATATTGTTCAAAACGACCTGATTCTTGCCATAAGCTCGCAGGCTGTACGACAGGCATAAATACTTCTAATGCACCAGAGCGATCCATTTCTTCTTTAATGATTTTCTCAATTTTATTCAGGACACGTTTACCCGTGGGCAACCATGTATATAGTCCTGATGCAAGTTTACGAATCATCCCTGCTCGAAGCATAAGCTGATGTGAAATGATTTCAGCATCGCTCGGGTTCTCTCTGAGTGTTGCAAACAAAAAGCGACTCGCGCGCATTTGAAGTTGTCCTAATACCAAAAATTAAATACACACTTTACTTTACATGATTAAAAGTAAGGCGACTGTTAAACCATCTAAGTCTAAGCGTGCAGTGTGGTAGAAAATGACACAGAAGTAAATAACTTCGTGTCAGTGTTCTTCTAGTTTTTTTAATCGAGCAATAATCTTGTCATATTGTTGCTCAGTTTGTTGATACTGGGCTTGTAGATCGGTCACTTTTTTCTGTGATCGAGCTATTTTATAGTTTGTATCTTCAATAGAATCTTTTAAGGATTTTGGAACAGTCTTCTTATCATATAAAATAGAAAACTCCTCTCCACGAAGGTCTCTTAAATAGTCTTGTAAAGAATCATACTGTTTTCGTTGAAGAGAAATTTGATCTTGGATACCACGTAATAGATTTCTTTTTCTTTTTTGTGCAATACTACTGTGTGTATAAATCTGTTGCATGCGATTATCTATCGCTTCTTGCTCTGCTTCTTTTTCTTTCTTTTGCCGTGCAATTTCAGTATTTTGTAATGCTGGGACTTGGCGAATGGTTTCCATATTATTATTAATGACGTCATAGCCATAGCGAATATGTTCAGGTGAAATAGATGTACTAATAGTGGGTACACCTTGACGGTCATAATATCTATACCAAATTGTCGCAGAGCTCATTTGATTAAAACTAAAGAAAAAAAATGAAACAAAAAAAGAAGACAAAATGGTTTTGCTTAAATGACGACGACTTTTTTTTAATGAAAAAACGTGTTTTAAGTACATTACACAGTCTCAAAAAGGATAAATAGAGCAATAAAGGAGCTATTATCCACTGAATGCTTTTTAATGCTCAAGTGTTATTTTAAAATAAGTAAAAATAGTTTAAGTTGTAAAAAAATATTAATTTAGAAATGATATGCTTAGAGAATATGTATAAATTTATTTGTTGAAAATTCAACTAAATGAAGGTTTAATATTAGTTTAATAAGCCCTAAAGTTGTTGGCTGAATAGAGTAATTGATCAGATGAGCAACGGCATCATTTAATTTAAGGGGATAAGATGAGCAGTCTAAAAGTAATGGTCATTGATGATTCAAAAACAATTCGCCGTACAGCCGAAACGCTGTTACAACGAGAGGGTTTTGAGGTAATTACAGCTGTTGATGGCTTTGAAGCGCTATCTAAAATCACAGAAACAAAACCAGATATTATTTTTATTGATATTATGATGCCTCGTCTAGATGGCTATCAAACTTGTGCTTTGATTAAAAACTCAGAGCAATATAAAGATACACCGATTATTATGTTATCAAGTAAAGATGGTTTATTTGATCGTGCTAAAGGTCAGATCGTTGGTTCAGATGAGTATCTGACAAAGCCTTTTAGTAAAGATGAGTTAGTGAATGCTATTCACACTTATGTGAAGTAATAGCAGTTTAGTTTTTTGGGGGAACAAATGAAACGTATTTTAATTATTGATGACTCGCCAACTGAAGTATTCCGTTTTAGAGAAATCCTAACAAAGCATGGCTTTCATGTAATGGAAGCAAATAATGGTGCTGATGGTGTGACCGCAGCAGCAGCAGAGAAGCCTGATCTTATTTTAATGGATGTTGTTATGCCGGGTGTTAATGGCTTCCAAGCAACACGCCAAATTTCACGCTCTGAGCATACAAAAGATATTCCCGTGATTATTGTAAGCACAAAAGATCAGGAAACTGACCGTGTTTGGGGTAAACGTCAAGGTGCAAAAGATTACTTAACAAAGCCTGTAGATGAGCAAGCTTTGATTGATGCAATTCATGCAAACATCTTGTAAAGGCTAAATCATGGCAGCAAGAGGCTTTCTTGAATTACTACGCCTTGCAAGACAAGGCGATAAACATCAGCAAGCAATTGCTGACAGTGTAAATAGATGGTCTGGTATTGCTTTTGAAATACAAGGGCAATCCTTTGTTGTTCCTTTGGGTGAAGTGGCAGAGGTCATTTATTGTCCTAGTTTAACACCTATACCTAATGGAGAGCCTTGGTTGGAAGGTTTGGCAAATATTCGTGGACAGTTATTAACTGTGATTGATCTGCAAGAGTATTTGTTAAAAATACCTACAAAAAGGACACGACAACAAAAACTTTTGTGCTTACAACATCAAGACCACTATCTTGGTCTGATGGTGGATCAAGTATTGGGTATTCAGCATTTTAATAAGCAAAGTTTTTTCTCATCTGCATCAGATTTAAATCAATCTTTAGAGAAATACTGTTCTGGTTACTTTAATTATGACCAAAAGCATTGGCATGTATTTTTATTTAGCCAGTTGATTAAAGACTTTAAACACGTTAATGCGGTACTAAGTTAGAAATTTATCATTTGTTTTATACATATTTGTGATTTCAGGGGGAGCCAATGGGCTTTAAAAATCTGGTGAGTAGTAATAGCACCTTTAAGAAAGTAGATGCATACTTAGATGAACTAAGTCGTGGTTTTGGAACACAGAAGAAAGTTAAGCCACTTATTTTACTAACCTTCTTTAGTATTCTTTTTACAGTAATTGTTTTGCTATCTATTTTCTATAGTACAACAAAGCATAATGCTGTTACGCAAAGCCTTTCAGATTTGAAGCTCATATCTCAAGTTGTTTCTCGTCAGGTTGCTGATGTGAATTCCTCTGGGGCAGATGCATCATTTGCTAAACTAAAAGAAAGTAATGACGACTTCTATCGTAATTTAAAAGTAGTTGAAGGCTCATCACAAATTGTGGGTGATGTTAATAAAATTGCACAGCAATGGTATGAAATTTCTCAAAAGATTGAGACCATTACAAGTAATAAAACTATTTTAAATGAATTGCGTGCAACAACAATTCAAATGGACCAAATTATTCCTGGTTTACAGTCACAGTATAATGCTGTGGTTGATGACATGGTGAAGCGTCGTTTACCAACGAATCAGGTTGCTGTTGCTAAAGACCAAGTCGTTGTCGCTGAACGTATCTTACGTTCAATGCATGATATTTCTGCAATTACAAAATCTGAAAATACAGATGCTGCAAATGAGTTCAAAGATAATACTGAAACATTTGGTACATATTTAGATGCTCAGCTTAATGGTGACCCAGATTTTGGTGTTGATAAAGTCGTTGATCCTGATTTACGTAGCAAGCTAATAGATATTAAAAAAGAATATGATCAAGTTGTAAAAGCAAGTGCAACAATTGTTTTTAATAACTCAAATAAAGTAACTGCCGTGCAAAAAGCATCGGTATCTATTTTCCAAGATTCAGATGTGTTATTGCAAAATTTAGATAACTTATCTGTTTCATCAGTTGTAACTGTTTACTTGCCTCGACTTCTATTGGTTATTGGTTTTGTAGTTTTCTTAGTGTCTTTCTATAAGCTTGTTGGGCTACGTGGTGAAGAAGATAAAAAGCGTATTCGTGAGTTACAAGATGAATATGACCGTAACCAAGGCGCGATTTTACGATTACTTGATGAAATTGCTGACTTAGCAGATGGTGATTTACGTAGTTATGCAACAGTATCAGAAGATTTCACAGGGGCTATTGCCGACTCGATTAACTTTGCGATTGACCAATTACGTGACCTTGTTTCGCGTATTCATACAACATCGCAAGAGGTTGCACGCTATACTCAAGATACACAAAATGTAACCAATGGTTTGGCAGAATCATCGAAACAACAGTCAGATGAAATTTCAAGTGCTTCTAAGGCAATTAATGAGATTGTGGTTTCGATTGGTGAAGTATCAACGAACGCTACAGAATCTACAGAGGTTGCGAAGCGTTCAGTTGAAATCGCATCTAGTGGTGCTGATGTCGTAAACCGTTCTATGCATGGTATGGATACGATTCGTGAACAGATTCAGGAAACATCTAAACGTATTAAGCGTCTTGGTGAATCTTCTCAAGAAATTGGTAACATTGTCTCGCTTATTAACGATATTGCAGACCAAACAAACATCTTGGCATTGAATGCAGCGATTCAGGCATCTATGGCAGGTGAAGCTGGTCGAGGCTTCGCAGTTGTTGCCGACGAGGTTCAGCGTCTTGCGGAGAGATCTGCATCTGCAACAAAACAGATTGAAGGTCTTGTACGTACCATTCAGGCCGATACAAATGAAGCCGTGATTTCAATGGAACATACAACATCTGAGGTTGTACGTGGTGCAAACTTAGCAAAAGATGCGGGTGTTGCCTTAGGTGAGATTCAAACCGTATCTACATCACTTGCACAGTTAATTGGTAACATTTCTAGTGCTGCACAGCTACAGTCTGTTTCTGCAACTCAGATTGCTGATACGATGAATGTTGTACAAGAGATTACAGTTCAAACAACTTCCGCGACCTTTGACACAGCAAGATCTGTCTCTGAGCTTGCAAACATGGCAGAGTCATTAAGAGAGTCAGTGAGTGACTTTAAACTACCTGAATAAGTAGCTTCTTATATTCTCTAGTTATCTTATAAATTTTAGCCGCTACATTGATCTATGTGTTCATAGGTCAATGTCTAGTGAGCAAAGGCTAAACAGATAAAGTTTGAGCGAGCGATGAACGAATTAGTGCAAAAGCTAATAGCTGATGTTCCTGTACCAATAGACAGCTATTTAGATCAAGATGCAGAAATAATCGATATTTTTATTGAAGAAGCTGCAGAAATCATTGTAGAGCTTAAAAGCCTGTTTGTAACTTGGCAGGAAGACCTACATGATATTGAAACCATAAAAACAATACGCCGTCATTTTCATACCTTAAAAGGTTCGGGAAGAATGGTAGGTGCAAATCAAGCAGGTGAACTTGCTTGGTGTGTAGAAGATTTATTCAATAGTATTCTTCATGATACTGCTAGAATTACGTTAGAGATTCAACAATATTGTGCTCAATGCTTTAAATTCTATACGTTTGAAATATACCCGCATATTGAAAAACATCAGACATTAGATAGTGTCGATATTCGACCTTTACTGCTTATTGGAAAACAGCTGAAAGAGCAGAAAGAGATAGAACCTTCTCTACAAGCATTGTATCTTGATCATGTTAAAAGTAATAATCAAGAGCTTGAAGCGTCTATTGAAGTTCCTAGTGCCGATAGCAATACTGTTGATGTAGAAAGTGTTTCTATCTATGGAATGAATATATCTCCAGAAACGCTTGCGATTTATTTAGATGAAGCATATGAGCATCTTACAACAATCACTACATATCTCAATGAATCAGCACATACTGAAAAGCAAACAGCATCTCTAGTCCGCAGCATACATACATTAAAGGGTAGTTCTGGCATGGCTCAGATTGAACCTTTATGTGAGACAAGTGCAAATGTTGAACTCTCATTGAATCAAGAGTTACAAGAAAAAGGTGAATTGCACCTAAGTCTTGATTTATTGAAACAGTTCTCTGAGTTTTTAACCCATTATTTAGATGGTCTAAAAAACAATAATGAGGCTTTACGAGAAGAGTGCTTAAATCAGTTTACACTAATTTGGGACAGCTATTCGCAGTATATTAAGGTTGTTGATGATGAGAAGCCTTTAATTAATGAAATTGTTGATTTAGGTATTGATCACTTATTAGATGTAAGTGAAGACTTTACTCAAATTGTGTGGGATTCAGCCGAAGATTATTTAACTCACTTAATTGATGAAAGTGAAACACTGATTAAATGGGCAAAAGATAAACAGCTTTTTGATATAGAAGATTATCTTGTTAAGTTGAGAGAAGGCTATATTCTCTTATTGACCATTGCCTTTGCAGATTATGATTTGCTGAAAAAAGTATCGCCACTTTTAAATGATTTTCATGACAGCTTAATTATATATTTCGACTATATTGCATCGGGGCAAATTAGCCAAATTCTCCTGCATAAGAAAGATGAGCTACAGCAGGCCATTGAAGAAATCAGTCGTTTATATACAGAATCTGAATATTTCGAAGATAAATCTAAAATAGCTTCATCTATTAAAGATGAAAATGTAACGCAGTATGTTGTTCAAAAATTAAGCTTAGATGAGCAGACCATATCTAATGTTAAACCAAATGTATTAGATGATGCAGAGCTTATTGATATTTTCTTAGATGAAGCAGAAGAGCTGGTTGAACAAATTGAAATTGATTTGTCTGCGTTCCAAAGTAATTTTGAAAATATTGATGCATTAAAGAATTTGATGCGTTATTTGCATACCTTAAAAGGCAGTGCAAATATGATTCAAGCCGAAAATTTTGGTTTGATTGCCCATCATCTAGAGTCTGTTTATGAGCGTTTAATTTATCAAAAGATTACAGCAAATGAGTCAATGTTGAATATTATTCGACTTGTCCAAGACCAGTTTGCAGAAAGAATTGATGTTATTCGTCATTCAAAGGTAGATTACTCATCTGTACATGCTGTGAGTGTTATTGATAGTCTGAAAAATGGTACATATGTCTATGATACTCATTTTGACAGTGTTAATACTCCGCAATTAGAAGCTGTTACCGAACAGACTCTAAGTGAAGATATTATTTCTGATGAAGTATTTGATCTTTATGAAAATGTTACATCAGAGTTTAAAGCACACGCTTTAGGTCAGCTTAATAACTTAACGAAAGCATTTGATGTATGGTGTGAAGAACGTCAGAACCGAAGTTTATTACTTGCACTTCAGCGTGTTGCACATATTTTATATGATGATGCAAAAGCAATTGAAAAAGGAATTGTTTTTGAATTATCAGAATTGCTTGTTGATACATTTGAAAAATTTGCTTTATATCAAGTTAAAACAGATATTTATGATGGTCTAGTTCAAACTAACTTTGCGACTATAGAACGTATTCTTACTGGAGAAAAACCAGCTAGAGAAGAAGTCGATAAAGTTATTAATGATCTAAAATATCTGCAATTTAATGTTGAAAGTGCAGATAGTATTGATGAGTCATTTATTGGCTTACAGTATGTTGTTGGAGATGGTACAGAGCCACCACCAATGATGGGTCAGTGGGATGATAGTTCGGAACAATCTCAGTCTAATGAGATGATTCGTGTGTCATCTACATTAGTTGAAAAAGTATCTAACCTTACTGCTGAAAGCTCAATTAACCGTTCACGTGTAGAAATGGGACTGAACCAGTTTACTTCTACACTTTCGGAAATGGAGCTTGCAATTAAACGTCTGTCAGATCAGCTACGCCGAATGGAAGGTGAGCTTGAAACGCAGATTCTAGCAAAGCATAGTATTGAAGGCGCTCAATATGAAGAGTTTGACCCATTAGAAATGGATCAATACTCATCACTGAATCAATTGTCTAAATCTCTTGCCGAATCAGCTTCCGATTTACTCGATTTTAAAGCTACTTTGGCTGATAAAGTGCGAGATTCAGAGTCTCTTTTATTAGAGCAAGCACGTATTCAAACAGATGTTCAAGATCAATTAACACGAGTAAAATTGGTTACATTCTCATTGATTGAATCGCGTTTACAACGTTTGGTTAGACAAACTTCAACGACTGTAAATAGATCGGTTAATTTTGAGATTGTTAATTCGCGTTTGGAAATTGATAGAAGTATCTTAGATAAATTAGTTGCGCCATTAGAGCATATGATTCGTAATGCAATTGATCATGGTATTGAAAGCGTACGTGAGCGTCGTCAAAGTGGAAAAGCGAGTGATGGTAATCTTAAAATATCATTATCACGTCAAGGTACAGATATTTTAATTGATATCACAGATGATGGTCGAGGCATTGATGTTGCTCGGGTTAGACGTAAAGCAGAGTCTTTAGGTTTAATTTCAGAATCTGATAATTTGACTGATGAAGATGTATTACAGTATATTTTCCATTCAGGATTCTCCACAGCGCGAGAAGTAACGCAAGTTTCTGGGCGTGGTGTTGGTCTAGATGTTGTACGAAGTGATATTCGTGCTATGGGTGGAAGTATCTCTGTTATTTCGGTTGCGAATGAAGGAACTAAGTTCTCTCTTCGGATACCAACGATTGTTGCAGTAACCGATGCACTAATGGTTAAAGCAGGTGAGCAGCAATTTGCATTGCCATTGTCTCAGATTGAACGTATTGTTCGAGTAGAACCTCAGGTATTACAAAGATATTTCTCTAGTATTTCTGAATTCTGTCAGATCGAAGGTGGTAGATACCGTTTACGCTATATTTCAGACTTCTTAGGATATGCCAAAGAGCCTAACTTAAATACAACAGAGTCATTGCCAGTCTTAATTATTAAAGACCATAATAATCAGTCAGTTGCATTGCTTGTCGATCAGCTTATTGGTTCTCGTGTTGAAATTGTAGTAAAACCATTGAATAGCCACTTGAAAGATATCGAAATTTTAAGTGGTGCAACAATTTTGGGTGATGGTAAAGTTTGTCTCATTCTTGATGGTCAAACGATCGCACGTACAGCACAAAATAGCCAACGTCGCTTTAACCTTCCAACAAGTGCAAATATAGAACGTCAGAATACAGATGTTCGACATGTAGCCATGATTGTGGATGACTCAGTAACGGTGAGAAAAGTAACTTCACGTCTACTTGAGCGTGAAGGCTATGAGGTTGTGACTGCTAAAGATGGTATTGATGCAATTGAGAAGCTAGAGAATATTCGTCCTGATATTATGTTACTTGATATTGAAATGCCACGAATGGATGGTTTTGAGGTTGCAAACCAAGTACGCCATCATGCAATCCATAAAGATCTCCCTATTATCATGATTACATCTAGAACAGGTGAAAAACACCGAGAGCGGGCACTAAGTCTAGGTGTGAACTACTATATGGGTAAACCTTTCCAAGAAGATGCATTGCTTGAGCAGATTGAGGTTGCTTTGAAGGTATCTAGAGGTAAAACAAATGAGTAATAAGTCGAACGTGCAAAATGACTTGAACATTGCATCTGCGCAAGGACTCAGTGATCTAATTGCTGTTTCAACAGGCTTTGTAGATGTTTTTAAAATTCAATGCTATGAGCAGCCTGATATTTTACTTCCACAAAACTTAGTTTTATCTGTACAGGTGCATCTGACAGGTACAAAAGTCATGAAATGGCATGATTTAGAACTACCTGTTTATGCTGTGCATCAACCCGATTTAGATGAAGTGACTGCTTTAATCATTGAAGGTGAAATGCCAAGTCGACGTTTTGCTCTTTTGTGTGATGAAATGCCCGAAGCTTTACGTTTACGTATCTCTGAGGTTGTAGATGTCGATCAGGAGGTTAAAGAAAACACTGGGATTTTCCAATACGTCAGTATTCGAGAGGAACTTTGTCAAATTCCTAATCTAGATGATATTTACGAAACTATAATTCAAGATTAAAAAAAGGGCTTAAAGCCCTTTTTTTATGTTAATAGCTGAACTAAGATTTCTTCATAAATTTCAGATAATGGCTCAAGGTCTGCAACATTTACATGTTCATTGACTTGATGGATAGTCGCATTTAATACGCCAAGTTCTATTACCTGTGCACCAGTTGGTGCGATAAATCGTCCATCAGATGTACCGCCACTGGTTGAAAGTTCTGTTTCATAACCGCAAACTTTCTGAATAGCTATCTGAGTTGCTTTTACCAAATCGCCTACAGGCGTAATAAAAGGTAGTCCTGAGAGATTCCAAGTAATGTCGTAGTCTAATTGATTTTTTTCTAAAATATCAATGACACGTGCTTTTAACTCATCTGCTGTGACTTCGGTAGAAAATCTGAAATTACATGTGATTTCTAATGTATTTGGAATAACGTTAGTTGCGCCAGTCCCTGCATGAATATTTGAGATTTGAAATGATGTTGCAGGGAAATATTCATTTCCTTCATCCCAAGTAGTTGAGCATAAAGTTTCTATTGCAGTTGCTGCCAAATGAATAGGGTTTTTTGCAAGATGAGGATAGGCAACATGTCCTTGCTTACCTTGTACAATGATTTTTGCATTTAATGACCCACGACGACCATTTTTTACAATATCACCTAATTTAGTTGTGCTTGAAGGTTCTCCAACTAAACACCATTGCATTTTTTCATTACGTGCTTCTAGTGTTTCAATAACTTTTACTGTTCCATTTTTTGCAGGGCCTTCTTCATCTGATGTAATGAGATAGGCAATAGAACCGTTATGATTTGGGTGTCTTTCTACAAATCGTTCAGTTGCAACAATCATAGCAGCAATCGCAGTTTTCATATCTGCGCTACCACGACCATAGAGCTTATTATCACGAATTTCAGGTGCAAATGGTGCAGAATCCCATGCATCTAGGCTACCAGTTGGTACAACATCTGTATGACCTGCGAAACAAAAAACAGGTCCTTCCGAACCACGGCGTGCCCAAATATTATCTACTTCTTCAAACTTCATCTTCTCTATTTTAAAACCAACTTGAGAAAGTCTTTTAGAAATAATATCTTGGCAAGTATGGTCATCTGGTGTAACTGAAGGCTGTTTTAAAAGCTCTAAGCTCAAATCGAGTGTTGCTGAAGGCTGCATAGAATTAATAAAGTATAAAAAATAGTTAACTTATTATAATAAAGAAGAATTTAAAAGAGGCAATGGCAAAATAAAAAAGCCCCACTTTATCAGTAGGGCTTACTCAGTCTATTTATATGAGTTTATTTCATTTGAGACTGAGCTTTTGTTGCAGTATTTGTTACAGCATGTCCTGCGCTTGATACATCTTGTCCAACCCCACGGAATGTATTACAGCCAGTTAAAATAAGGGCAACTGCAATTGATGCAAAAATAACTTTTTTCATGATTTTCTCCAAGGTATGTCATTTATTTTAGTTAACTTCCAATGTAAGAATAGCGAAATAAAAAACAAAGTAATGTTCATTTTTTATAACTTAATTGTGGTTAAAATGTAATCTATCTATAGCTGTGAGAGGAGATGAACGAAACATGTAAAATATTTCTTCATTCATATGATGATATAAACCATTATGCCACCATTTAGATTTTGGATGAGATATAGGACTTAAATAAGGAGCAATCCATTCATGCCGCTCAAGTCTATAAAATTGAGGTAGCATAGTACTTCCCCAAAAACCTATTCTTCTATTTTGATTAACCCAGTGGGGCAATGCAGATAAGTTTGAATCACTTATAGAGGAAGGAATGAAGAGTTGTCCTTTTAATACCGCAAACTTATGGTCAATTTTGTAATTTAGAGCATGGTTAAACTGAAACTGCCTATTTGTAAAATAAGAAAGCTTCTTTTCTAAGCGATCACTTCTATTAAGCCCAAACCATTGCCCAAGTTGATATTGGTCTTCAGCTAAATAATATTTTAAAGCAACTTCCCAGTGTTCAACTGCTTGAGTCTTTTTATTCAATATTAAAAAATCGAGCTCACCGAGAGTAATTGGCCCTTCAATTTTTTGTATGCTGTGACCTAAAAGTTTAAAATGGTGAAACTCTTCATCTAATAGCCAAAACCATAAAAACATTTCAAAACGTAAGCCCAAACGTGTACTTTTAAGTTGGGCTAAAAAGTCAATTAGCGGTTGTGGATTGGTTTCTAACTCATTTAGTCGCGGTTGGTATCTAAAAAATAAATCTTGCCACTCCTGATCGCTATGTAGCATAAAATGATTTGATAGTGTCATTTCAGGGGGGAGACTTTGAATTGTATTTGGACTTGCTATACAAAAAGCAAGTTGTCGAACTGCGGGGTGATGATATGATCGCCAAGGCTCGAAAAGGTGATGTTGTATTGTAAAATTAAGCATGATTTTAAGGATGGGCTTGATTTTAAGTATAGATAGATCATGAAAGCATAAAAGGATTAATCTTGTCATGAAAATATTATTTTGGCGTATATTGGTCGTATTTTTTATATTATTGGGTGTAATAGGGGCTATTTTACCTGGTATGCCTACTACAGTTTTTCTTATATTGGCAGCGTGGGCAGCTTCAAAAGGGTGGCCGCAAGTTGATGAATGGCTAATGAATCATCCTAAATATGGTCAGTCACTAAGAAATTGGCGCGCAACAGGAAGTGTCGCTAGAAAGGTGAAATGGATAGCATGTTCAATGATGCTATGTAGTGGCATTATTATGTTTTTCACATCAGCACCAATATGGGTAAAATTTTTTACTGATATTATAATGTTCATCGTTGCGATATGGCTCTGTTTAAGGCCTGAACCAAAAGATAATATAGAGATAGGTATGCAATACAATCAAAAAGAAGTTGATATTTTTATTGACCTGAAAAATCAGTTATTAATGCTTCCTAAGCTCGGAAAAAAATTTTCTATTTCAACTGCATTGAATGGTATTGGTGAAGCTGAAAATAGTGGAAAAACACCAAGAGGTTGGCATGTTATTGCAGAAAAAATTGGTAATGATGCGCAAAAGAATAGTGTTTTTGTAGGAAGACAACCGACTGGAGAAGTTTATTCTTCAGAATATGCAGAAAAACATCCTAATCGAGATTGGATATTAACCCGAATTCTATGGTTAAAAGGGCTAGAGTCTGGCTTTAACTTAGGAGAGGGGGTTGATACATATAATCGCTATATTTATATACATGGAACACCCGATAAGAATCCAATGGGAATACCTCTTTCACATGGCTGTGTTCGTATGCATAACGATGACTTAATAGAATTATTTAATCTTGTAGATGAAAATTCATTGGTATATATCTCTGAAAATAGCGAAAAAACAAATAATATTGTATAGATAATCAACTATGACTTATTTTTTAATCACTTAAGCAAAAAAAATGGTAAAGAATAAGAAAAGCGTTTGACACTTAGAATAGATTCTCTATAATGCACCTCACAAACGATAAACACGTTAGAGGGCGCTTAGCTCAGTTGGTAGAGCGTCTGCCTTACAAGCAGAATGTCGGCGGTTCGATCCCGTCAGCGCCCACCACTCTTACGTTAAATCTTAAGTGCAGCGGTAGTTCAGTTGGTTAGAATATCGGCCTGTCACGCCGAGGGTCGCGGGTTCGAGTCCCGTCCGCTGCGCCATTTAAGTTTTTGTTTATCGCAAGTTTTCCTGTAAGTGCAGCGGTAGTTCAGTTGGTTAGAATATCGGCCTGTCACGCCGAGGGTCGCGGGTTCGAGTCCCGTCCGCTGCGCCATTTACAGATAAAGCTTGGGCGCTTAGCTCAGTTGGTAGAGCGTCTGCCTTACAAGCAGAATGTCGGCGGTTCGATCCCGTCAGCGCCCACCATAACTTATAAGAGAATAAG
>NZ_KI530735.1:58533-287426 GCF_000488215.1 Acinetobacter nectaris CIP 110549
TATACCTTTATACCTTTATACCTTTATACCTTTATACCTTTATACCTTTATACCTTTATACCTTTAAGTGTAAATAAAAAGTCGAGCAATATTGCCCGACTCTTTTGTAGTCTTTAATCAGAGTTAGTAAACATCTCTACGATAACGATCTGTTTCTCTGAGCTCATCTAGCTTGGCTGCGCCCAAAATATTAATTAAAGTTTGTTCTACATCATGTGCCATTGTATTTATGCTACCACATATATAAATACTGGCATTATTAGCAACCCATTCAATTAATCTTTGTGAATTTTGCTGTAGTTTATGTTGAACATAGCAGCTATCCTCAGAATCTCTAGAGAAGGCAAGATCTAAATGAGTGAGAAAAAAGTTATGTTCTAGAAGTGACTCAAGCTCAGCTTCATAAATAAAGTCTTTTTCACGCTGTCTTTCACCGAAAATTAACCAGTTATTCTGATATCCATAAGATTTCCGCTCTTGAAGTAAACTCATTAGTCCCGCAACTCCAGTACCATTTCCAATCAGAATAATAGGGTTGCTATTATTAGCTAAGTGGAAGCTCTCATTTCTTCTAATACGTAAGTTAATTACATCTCCAATGTTAGTATGTTTACAGAGCCAACCTGAACCTAGCCCAACTTCTCCCTCTTCTGAAATTTTAAGGCGAACCACAAGTTCTAACTTATTTTGTTTAGGTATGCTTGCAATAGAATATTCACGGTGTGGGAGCGTTGGTAATTGCTTTTCTAAGGTGTCAATCTGAGTATCTTGTAAAATGGTTGAATGCTCTAAACTCTTATGTTTAAGTACTTTATAAGCATCCATATTATTCAGAGCAATATGATGTTTTGTCATAAAGTTTTGAATTCTTGCTTTAGCATTCATTGGCTGTATTTCGGCAATATCTCCAGCTTGCCAATCAATTGTTTTCGGTGTATCAATTTCTAAAAGATAAATAGGTGCACCTAAACTTCCTACATTAATATGCTTGCGACTAACTAGAGTACACTCATCAAAAGCATCAAGCATTTTTACAGTTTGTAAGTTCAGTTCAGTTACTTTAGCTAATGCTTGATACCAAGAGGCAATGTCTAGTGTATTTGCATCATCTACTTCAATCGTTGGAAATAGAGGATTTGCTTTCTTGTATGAAAGCCAAGCATCAACTTCACGCCCAAACTGACAATAGGTATCTGCATATTCTTTAGAGCCTAAAGCCAATACAGCATATTGGGTATTAGATAAATCAAATGAAGTAGGCATAATCTTTTTTACAAAGCTTGTCGCTAAATCAGGAGCTTCACCTGTACCGTATGTACTTACAATAAATAAGATACGTTTGTACTGCATTAGGTCTTGCTGTGAGATTTTATGAATAGATTTTACGACAACGGATTCTTTTTGTTCTTGTAAGCTTGAAGATGTTCCCCATGCAAGTTGCTCTGCTGTACCTGTTTGTGACGCATGCACAATAAGCCATGTTGATGAGTCAGGCTTAACTTCTTCAGGAGTCGTTATTTGTCGCGCTTGCTCTGTTAGTTTCTTCTGCTTACGTCTTTTTAGGTAGAGTAAAATACCTGTAATAAAGAATAGCGGCATGGCAAGAGAAGAAAGCATTGCTAAGAAATGCCAAACTGGACCGAAGAAGCTTCCTCTATGTACAGGCAGCATACTAGACATAATCTTCTCATTGAGAGGCTTGTCTTCATATTTTTTTACAGATTCTAAGGTCTGTGATTCATAGTTATATACTGCGCTGTTTCTAGCTCTTTCGTGTTGAGGTGTAGCATCAAAGAAACTGAGTTCTACTTGTCCATTTTCTTTTTTAGGTACTGTTAGCGTTAAACTAGAAAAGCCATCTTTATAATCTTTATTAAAGCCAATCCATGCTTCTTGTAATGCATGACTAATTTGTAAGTTTGAAGGCTTTACATCTTCTTTGGTTTTTTTGTCATTCGCCATTTGCATTGGCTGTGGTCTGTTGACACCCATGACTTTAAACATGCCATCACGCCACCAATCATAAGACCAATATAAGCCTGTCATTGCAAGCATAAGGTAAAATACAATAACCCAAGTACCAACTACGGCATGTAAATCCCAAAGAAAATTTCGCCCTTTTAATTTTGGTTTAACGAAGAGCCACTGTTTAAGTGAATGTTTTTTAGGCCAACGTAGATAAATACCACTAAGAACAAAATAAATAAGCATCAATGCACATGCACCAGTAATCTGGCTGCCAAATGGTCTTTCTAATGTAAGAGTGCGGTGTAAGTTTAAAATAAACTGAAAGAAATCTTTACCTTTAATTGCAGGTAGAATTTCGGCAGTATAAGGGTTGACCATAAGGTCTAACCCTTTTCGTTCACCATCTTTTTTAATATTTACAATAGAGGATGCATCTGCTTCTTGCATAATTGTAATGCTATTAATTTGAAGTTTTGGATCTTGTTGTTTGAGGTGCTGATAAAGCTGGTCTGGTGTGAGCTTGGGAGAGTTTTCTACTTGAACGACATAGCTTTTTTGATTGAGCCAAGTCAAAATTTGTTGGTCATAGGAGTAAATAGCACCAGTAATACCAATAATGGATAAAATGAGACCTGCTGTAATCCCGCAGAACCAATGGAGTTGGAAGAGGGTCTTTTTGAGCATAAGTAAATACTGACGATAAATAGTGAGATGATGGATAAATAATCTCAAGATTATAACGAATTATCATGTTTAAATGCTATTACTTTACATATAGTATTAATTATCATTTATTTTTATATTCAAAAAAAAACTCCTTATGAAAAGGAGTTTGATTATTTTTTGCTAAATATTTTTTGCTTCGCCAACAGACTCTTTTAAGTGTTTACGAATCGTTGAAAAGGCAAAGTTTTTGCTATCCATACGTTTTGGTAAAATATAGGCCCCTTGCTGACCTTTTAACTTAAAGTTAACTAATAGAAACTCAGGTGTATCGTACCATTCATACATATCTTTCCAACCTACAGAACCCACACCTTCTTGTAGGCCAACTTTTTGGCGCATAACTATGCCAGTAGGTTGAACGCCTAATCGAATGCCTTTAATTTCCTGTGCAGGCATTTCATTCATTTTGCGTTTTACATACCATTCAAGTCCATATTTACGAACAAGAAGATAAATTGCAACGCAGGCGAGTGCAACCCAACAAAAAATAGTTGAATAGTTTTTTATTAAAACAATACCTAAAATTGAAAGCAAAACGACAATACCCATAATTGCCCAAGCTTTTATGCCAATTTTATTTGTACTACGCCAAATGGTTAGTTGAGCATTTCGTTGTTCTGCTTCAGACACTTCATAACTTACAGGTTGTAAAGTGTATGCATATAAATTTTTAGCTGTCATAGTGGATCTTTACAGATATTAAACTTTAAAAAGTGTACCATTAATCATGTACATGAGTGAGCATCTTTTAAAGAGATGCAAATGCACTGGTATCATCATGTTCGTAGCTTAAACTTTGTTTAAGCGTTCTAAGTTGCCCTAGAATACCAAACATTAGTGATAATTGCTGTAAAATGATAATTGCGAGTTGATCATTTGTATTATCTTGTGAGAGTCGATCTCTAATTGTTTGCAAAACATTTGTGACGGTAAGGTCAGGCATTTCATCATAAAGCAAGACACCTGTAATATCACTGACAGCTTGATCAAGGAGCTTTAGGATATCTGAGTCTTCTATTTTTTCACGATGTGCACCGAGAGCTGCAATATAACTGAGTAGGGTATGGTTTAGACATAGAAGGTCAAAAGACTGTGTTTTTTTAGCTGAGTTATAAAAGGGTTCAGTGGCAAGTGTTGAAATTACTGAGGCGAGTTCAGCATCACTATTATGTGCTGTTCTGCGTATAAAGCGATAATCTAAACCATTGTTTTTACCATGATGGTATTGTTTAACGACTTCATTTAAATAGTCACACTGTGCTTTAAACGCTTTTTTAATATTTCTTGGAAGCCTGCGAAATTTCCAGTCAGGAAATATAAACATGACTCCTAACCATGCAAAGAAACATCCAATAACTGTATCTAATATGCGTGGGACAGCTGCTGTATAACCTAAGCCACCATCTAAATTGAAGTTAATGAGTGCCAAGATCGTAATAAAAGCAGTTGCTTGAGCATATTGTTTACTACGAAGTTCAAAGAATAAAACACCACTGATAATAAGTAATAGAAGTTGCCCTTCGGTAGAAGGTACGAAGAATAAAATGCAGAAACCCACTAAAACACCCATAATTGTTCCTAAAATTCTTAGTTTTAGGCGTCGTTTAGTGGCATTAAAATTTGGTTGGCTGACGAAAAGTGCTGTGAGAAGTATCCAAAAACCATAAGTGATATGTGTTGTTTGAATAAAGATATATGAGATAAAAAGAACTATAGAAACACGAATAGCGTGTCTAAATAATACTGATTCAGGTGTACAATTTTGCCTAATACGTAAAATAATATCTGAGAAACCTTTCAAATCATCATCTTTTAAAAGACTTTCTTGTTGCTCACTCTCAAAAGTAATGGCTTGTTCTGTTTCTAAGTTTTTAAGCTGACTGTCGATAGATTTTAGATTTTTATAAAGAGAGTAGAGTGCATTTATCCAAAGAGGGTCGCTTGGGTAGTTTTTTCTAAGTCTTTTTAGAGATAGGTTGAGATTATCAAACGCTTGTTTGAAACGAATATTGTGCTCGTATTTTGTGCGGTGGCGTATGCTATCACTGAGGTCTTTACATGCTTTACCTTGCAGAGAAAGAATACGTTGAAAACGAAAGATAATATCACTATGTTTAAAATGCTCTACCAAAATTTGATAGTCGATATGAGATGAATCCGCACGCTCATGAATGTCTTGCGCAACAAAATAATATTGCAGACTCCGCCGTGTACTTTTTCTACCTCTATCTCCTTTTAAGCGTGTAAGTAATGAAATTTTCATTTCATTGAAAAGTTGGATCAGCTTGCTATTTTCCATAGAAAGATCAATCCAGCTTTGTTTATAACTTTTTTCCGTCATATCGACGTCAAATAAGTTTGCTTTAGCAAAAAGAAAATTTCCTAAAGATGAATAGCTTAAAGCTAATTTTTCTTGTACTGGGCGAATTGGAAACAAAAGATAGCTAATTGTAGAAAGTATACCGTACCAAATTGCGCCAATGACGAGTAGTGAGGGTTGAATATACCAAGCATCAAATAGATGTACCCCCAACATACTATATACAGAAACCACAAGGCATCCGTAGGAGATTGTTGCATAGCGACGACCCAGTGATCCAAGCAATACCCAAGCAATACATGCAAATAGAAGGCTAATTGCAAATATTACAGGATATGGAAATAGAAGCTGAATGGCACTTGCTGCAATAAAGAAGCCTAAGTATGTATAGGCTTGATTCATAATACGAATAGTAAAGCGATCATCAATATCGCTTAAGCCTGCTGCAACAACACCTAATGTCAGTGGAATTGTTGCAATTTGGAAGTTTAGAAAGTATGGGATAAAGGCTGTACCAATAAAGGCAATTGCCATGCGAATATTATAAATTAAAGAAGCCCGATATTTAATTTGCTGAAGACGCTTTAGCCCAATGTTCAATGACGTAATTCCTAATAAAAACTTCTTTTAAACGTTAAATAGCATGAACAGTATAACTGAAAAAAAGCTAAACGATTCTTTAGAAAAGGCTTTAGTAAATATTCGCAGCTTATTATTCACTTAAGAATTTTGTAAAATTTTCGACAGCTTCACGTGGGGTATGAAATGTATTTACAATTGCATTTGGATCGGCATAACCAAGCGCAACAGTGCAGACAAGCTCTTCATCTTCATGGGCATTTAAAGCATTAAGAACAATGGTATTAAAATGATTCCATGCCGCTTGAGGACAGGTATCTAGCCCTCTCGCTTTAGCACTAAGCATGATATTTTGAATCATCATTGCAATATCCATTTTTGCACCAATACCCATTATTTTATTTACTGTAATAAAGATACCTACAGGTGCATCAAAAAACTTAAAGTTTCTTAACTGTTGTGCAGCCATTTTTTCTTTTTCACCACGCTGAATATTTAATAGACTGTAAAGTCCCCATCCATTTTCACGTCTTCTGTCTATATATGGAGAGATCCATTTTTCAGGATAGTAGGAAAAAGTTTCTTTATAATTATCTTTTAGGGTTGGGTTTTTAAATATGTCCTCTTGGGTTTGGCAGACACGCTCTACAATCTCATCTCGCTTTCTTCCTGTAACCACATATACTTTCCACGGTTGTGTATTTGTGCCTGATGGTGCACGTGAAGATACTTCTAAAATGTCATGAATGAGAGCTTGAGGTACTTCTTTATGAGGTAAAAAAGCTCTCACAGAGTGTCTAGAAGTTATTATTTCGTCAATATGTTGTAATGTGCTCATTTTTCTCTCAATTATTTCGTTATTACATGGTCTTTTACCTAGTCTAATCGACAATTGGGTATAAATTTATGCTTATAAAGAACTTTAATTATTAAAAATTGTTTCAATATTTGTCATTTATATATTGATACTTGTATTTCAAAATTCAGGCTTATATTTTGTTATATATATTTGTTTCATATGTATTTATTTTTAAAATAAACAGTTAATTTTGCATTTTTTAAGAAAAATAAATTTAAGTTTTTTTGTGATTTAAAGTGCTTGTCAATTGCTAGAAAGCGTGATCAATGTAAGAAAAAAATTTTGTTTAAAGATTTGTATGCGTATAATTGCGTGTTTTTTACGTTTAAGGTGTTTTTAGATTTCGTAATTATTGTTATATATTTATATATATCAATAAGATTTTTTGACCGTGGATTTGGGCACAAAAGAAGTTTAAAAACAGGCTTTCAAATTTTGGCTAAATGTTTGACGAATACTTTCTGATAGCAAGTAGATCTACAACATATTTTATCGAGTACAGTTCTACGTTTGTTGAGTTGTTGCTAGGTTAGAAGTGACCTTATAATGCACTACAAACGGCACTAAAGATCATCATTAGAATGAATGTGAGCATTACTTTAGTGCGCCACCTTAGGTATGAATATTTTCGATAGCCACGTTTATATAAGGACGGATGTCTGAATGAATCAGGAATTAAATGATTTACTCATGGGTTGGATCAACCACTTAAATGATCCACTTTGGGACTTCTTAATTATTTTCCTACTGTCTGTGGGGATTATTTATACAATCGCAACAGGTGGTGTACAAATCCGAATGTTCTTAGAAAGTATTCGGGTAATGAAAGGCAGCCGCAACGAAAATGAAGGCGAAAAAAGACAAGGTCTAACGCCGTTCCAAGCATTTGTAACAGGATTGGCAAGTCGTGTAGGCGTTGGAAATATTGGTGGCGTTGCTATTGCAATTGCGATAGGTGGTCCGGGTGCAATTTTTTGGATGTGGGTAACAGCACTGGTTGGAATGAGCTCTGCGTTCGTTGAATCTACACTTGCACAGTTGTTTAAAATACGTGATCCAAAAAATAAACGTTTCCGTGGTGGCCCTGCGTACTATATTACCAATGGTTTAAAAAGTAAGTCATTCGGTATTATTTTCGCATTAGCTATGATTCTTGCTTATGGCTTTGTATTTAACTCTGTACAAGCAAATGCAATGATTGATGCTTCATCTCACGCGTGGGGGTGGGATAAATATAATATTTCAATTCCTTTAGGCAGTTCTAGTTTCCCAATTTCTTGGGTAGGTCTTGCACTTGTATTTCTTATTGGTATTGCCATTTTTGGTGGTATTAACCGTATTGCACGTTTTGCTGAGTTATTCGTACCATTAAAGGCAGGTCTATATTTAGGTGTTGCTTTTTATATCGCGATTATTAACTATGAGCAATTGCCTCACTTATTTGGCTTAATTTTTACAAAAGCATTCCAATTTGATGCAGCAGCAGGTGGCTTCTTCGGTAGCATGGTGTCTATGGCATTAATGCAAGGTGTGAAGCGTGGTCTGTTTTCGAATGAAGCAGGTATGGGCTCTGCACCAAATGCGGCAGCAGCATCAGATGTACCACATCCAGTAAACCAAGGTCTTGTACAAATGTTAGGTGTATTCGTAGATACATTTATTGTATGTACAAGTACAGCAATGATTATTTTGATCTCTGGTGCTTATACAGAAAAAGGTTTTATTGGTGTACAGCTTACACAGCGTGCTTTAGAAAGCCAATTAGGACCTTGGGGCGGTGATTTGCTTGCCTTCTTATTATTCTTGTTCTGCTATTCTGCTATTTTAGGTAACTATGCTTATGCAGAAGGAAATATGCAGTTTATTAAGAATAACCGTAAGGTCATGTTAATCTTCCGCATATTAGTATTATGTATGGTTTACTTCGGTGCAATTACAAGTGTTCCGCTTGTATGGGCAATGGCTGACTTGTCTATGGGTATTATGGCGACGCTAAATTTAGCAGCTATTTTACTACTTATGCCATTTGTAATGGTATTGCTCAAAGACTATCGTAAGCAGCAAAAAGCAGGTATTAAAGATCCGATCTTTAAATTAGATGATCATCCTGAATTAAAGAAAAAAGTAAAAAGCGATATTTGGTAATATAAAAAAAGCTCCCATAAGGGAGCTTTTTTTATACATGTAGTTATAGATAATTCATTTTTTGGCAAGAAAAGCCTAAAAAACCAAGATCGAACTAGTAAATATCAATGTTATTGATTATTATTCTCAAATAAGAGTTATTTACATAAATACACAGTGCCTTTTGCTTTTAATAAGCAAATTTCTTTACATGATGTTTGTAAATGATTATCAGTCAATATTTAAACAGTCGAGCTTTAAATGCGTAAATTATCTGTAAGAAAGCTGAAACCTAATTACTTAAATTGTTGTATAGCATTGGTTTTAGGGGGAGTTTCATTATCGGTAAATGCTCAGGAAAGTAATATCAAACTACCTGTAATTACAGTATATGCCGAGCAAAATCAAAAAATGCCTGAGTCATTCACTGTAATTAATGAACAGAACTTAGAGCGAATGGGTGTAACAGATATGGCGAGTATTATTAAATATCAGCCATTGGTGAGTGCGCCACAAACGGCTGTTGGTTCAGGAAATGCTTGGGATGGATCAGGGACAAGTAGCTATAATATTCGCGGTGTTGAGGGTAATCGGGTTGGTTTAGATATAGATGGAGTAGAGCTTCCTGATGCAGCCCCAGAACCTGACAGTGGAAAAGGAAATAGCTTTAGTTCAGGGAGAGACTTTATCGATCCTGAATTATTTAGCCAAGTGACTATTCAATCAGGAACAACCAATGTAAGTAGTGATGGCATTGGAGGTAGAGTTGTCTTTAAAACAAAGTCACCTCAAGATTACTTAAAGAATGGGAAAAAAATTGCAGGAGAAGTGAAAGGTGGTTATAGCTCTGCAGATGATGCATGGTTTAGTTCTGTAGCAACAGCTATTGGGAATGATACAGTAAAAGGGTTGGCTATTTATTCTCATAGAGATGGGCATGCAACAGAAGGTGAAGGAAAGCTACCTACGAATCCTGTGAATTGGAAGTCTGATGCTGTTTTAGCCAAGCTCTTATGGAATATTTCAGATTACCAATCACTTGGAGCAACATTCGACTTTTATGAAAAACAGACAAACCGTTATATTAGCTCTGATTTATTGAGTAGCCTCTATCCCAAAGGGGCAAAGCAAGATGTAGATGGACAAAGAATACGTTATAGCTTAGATCATAGCTTAAAAACTGAAAATGTAAGCTTGTTTGATGAGCTAAATACGAACTTATTTTATCAAACAACGAAAAGTGATAATACGACGCGTGCATTCTATGCAGGTAGAGCAGGAAATGGTAATCGTACAATCCTTAATAATTATACGGAAGATAATATTGGTATTAATTTAGGGGCAAAAAAACAATTCAGCTTGCATCAGTTTAACTATGGGCTTAATTTTAGCCAGCAAAATAGTGATCGTCCATGGCAACAGTTTAATGCTGATGGCAGTGTGACTACTCAAAATAGGATGGTGAAATCCAAGACAAATAAATATGCTGCTTATATTTCCGATGCTATGCAATGGGAGATTGCAGGTAATCCTCTTGTAGTAACTCCTGGATTACGTTATCAGTTTGAACAGTTTAAGCCTGAAAATAATAATCAAGTGCTAACATCAGCTGCGAAACAGGCGCAAATTTCTGAAAAAGATAATGCTTATCTTGCACCTAGTCTTGCAATAAGTTATGAGTTTTCACCTAATTATTATAGTTATTTAAAATATAACAGAGGTAACAGAATACCGACGGCTGCTGAAATGTCAGGAGCCTATGATCCTGGTCGTGGGTATTCAATTATTGGTAATAGTCAGTTGAAGAAAGAGACAAGTGATGCATTTGAAATTGGTTTAAAAACAACACCAATAGATGGTATTAAAGTCGATGTTACGGGTTTCTATACAAAATATAATAATTTTATAGATTATAGAATGCTCAATGTGCCTATTGCAGGTGATAGCAGTATGACTTATCAATTGCAAAATATGGCAAATGCCAATATATGGGGAGGTGAGATCTCTACACGTGTCGATTTAGCACAGTTTGTATCGCATGCCGATGGTTTTAGCCTTGCATTGGTTGCAGGTAAAACAAAAGGCAATGCTATAAACATAGCAGGACAAAAAAGTAGCTTAAACTCGGTTCAGCCTGAAAAAGCAAGTTTAACATTTGCATATGATGATCCTGATCAACGCTATGGTCTTGGATTTACAACCACAGCCGTTAGCGATAGAACAGCTTCAAAAGATGTCAGTACTGCAAATATTACGGGAGCAACTCAAAACTATTCACGTGTTCCCGGCTATGTCGTGCATGATTTATCTGCATATTGGAAAGCAAACCAATTTATGACCGTGAATGTTTCCCTAAATAATATCTTTGATAAGAAATATTGGGACTATGCAAGTGTTGGTACCTTAACAAGTGCAAGTCTAATTGATCGAGCAACTCTTCCGGGAAGAAATATAGTTGCAAGTTTGGCATTTAAGTTTTAAGAAACAGGAATTTTCATGAAAAAATATTTAGCAATCATCTCTTTATGTACATTGGCATCATGCCATTTATTTGCGTCAGAACAGGTTAAGAATACCCCTCTTATATTTACAACGGGTATAGAGGAATCACCTCAAACAACAAATAATAGATGGGTCAAATTATTTGCAGAAGATAATGCAAACGAGGTATCTAAAAAACAGTTTATTCAGAAGTTTACAGCACAATATGAGAGCTTATTCAAATCTAGCAGTCATGTAAATCGACAACAGTTTGTGGACTTTGAGCTAGAAAAATTTGATCAAATGATGCAAAGTCATAGAGGTATGTCAGTAAAGCAGGCTCATGTACGCTTTAATGTACTTGATGAAAACAAAGACCAAAAGTTGACGCTAAAAGAGTTTCAGGATGTTGGTTTAAAGACATTTGATAGTTTTGATAAAAACCATGATGGTGTAATCAATGATGAAGATATTAAATTGGATGAGAAAAAAGTAACATTACATGGAGGTGCTTCATTTAAGAGTCCAGTTTCTATGCCTATGGCAACAGATACGACATCATTTATTGAGCAATATGGTGAAGGAAAGGGTTATGTAACGTTGGCGATGTATTTGACAGCGCGTGAAAAACAATATGTTCACATGGATATAAGCCATAATTGGTATGTGACAGAAGATGCTTATGTAAATGAGTTTGCACAACGTTATGATGAGCATGCTTTAAATGCTCGTTCAAAAATGAAGTCATTTGATGAGTCTCGTTTTGATCATATTTCACATAGCAAAACTACGATAGATAGAAAAGATATTAAGCAATTTGCAACTCAACTTTTCCAATATTGGGATAAAGATAAAACAGGAAAAATTAAATTAACTCAGCCTTAGTGTGTTTTTGAGTGTTTGATGAACAGTTAAGAACTTATAGTATTGACGTAAAACGAATAAATATACATAATGCACGCACAAAATGGCTATGTAGCTCAGTTGGTTAGAGCACAGCACTCATAATGCTGGGGTCACAGGTTCAAGTCCAGTCATAGCCACCAAATTTAAACTTATAGAAATATAAGTTATAAGCCCCCAAAAGATTATATCTATTGGGGGCTTTTTTATTGCGCTGATCATTCGTATCTAGAGATCAAGTTTGTAATTTCATGAACATAATATGTTGTTCTATTTATTTTAATAATGTCATTTTTAGAAGCAGTTTCAAAAGTAGTATATAGCGCTGAATCAAAAATAGTCGAACTTTTTGAATTAATCCATAAATAATGTGTATATTTATTATTATTAACAATAACGATATCTTCCACCTGCTCTAAATATAAGGTTTCACTATTAACGTGAGACTTTAAAGTAATTAATAATAATGCTGTCATTATTATCCTAAAGGACCGAGTAACTCATTGAATATATTACTCTCTACAGTAGATAGATTCATGTTGTATATGGCTAATTTTGTTAGTTAAAAAACATGTTTGTAAGCTTTTGCTTACAAGTATCTCTACCTGAAAATTTATAGGCATGCTTGGTATCGTAATAGGTGAATAAACATGAATAATTTATTTAATTAAGTCTAGATATTAAGAATAAGTATTACGGTAATATGACAATGATATCTAAAACATATACCATATTATTTTGATTGAAATAATTGCTTATACATAAAGAAAAAACTTTACTCTAGGCAGAAATAAATAAGAAATTTGGAGATCTATATGGAACGCTTTGCTCCCATTTTGGTTATCTTTGGAGCGGTATCATATGCGATGGTCGGTATTGTCTTGGAAGTCGCGACACATCATGGCTACCCAGTTCAAAAAATTATTGTTGGTATGTATTTACTATCTTTTATCGTTTTACATATGCTTTATTGTGTATCTAAACAGACCAACTCATCTCTTTCTAGAAAAGAATTTATACTGTTTTTGTCTTTAGGAATCTTTACGATCTCCATTACATATTGTTTTTATCATTCCTTGAGGTTTGTAGGCGTACCTATTGCAACATTATTGTTAATGCAATCATCATGGATGACACCACTTTTATCTGCATGTTTAAGAAAAACAAGCTTAGCAAAGAAAGATATCATTTCTATGTGCTTTATCGTATTTGGTGTGTTTTTATCAGCGTATAGTCATGATGTTACTATTTCATTTGCTGGTATTGGGTGGGGGCTTGCTGCAGCATTAAGTTACAGTATTATGCTATTGTGCTCGTCAAACTTGGCTAAGGAAAAAAGTGTATTAGAGAAGTCCTCTGCAATTAGTTTAGGTGCATTTTTAATTTCATTAGTTTTATTTCACAATGACAGTTACGTTGACTTTTTAAGTGAAAGGACATATTGGTCATTGTTATATGCGCTATTTGCAACAATTTTACCGCTTACATTATTGGCAACTGGTCTGAAGTATATTTCAGCCAATTTAGCAGGGGCACTCATTACCTTAGAAATTCCTGCTGCTTATGTGTTATCGGCATTTTTCTTGGCAGATCATATTACGATTAATCAGATTTTAGGTTGTCTTATTATTACGTTAACAATAGGACTACCCAAAGTATTAAATAAAAAGAAGCCTAACATTTAGTTAGGCTTCTTGGTTAAGAAATTAGATACCTGCTTTCCAACCATTCATAATTGGATAGCGTCTTTCACGACCAAAAGCTTTTGAGCTAATACGTGGACCTATAACACCTTGACGGCGTTTATATTCATTGTTATCTACAAGCTTAATTACTTTTTCTACGACTGCTTTATCAAAACCACGTGCAATGATGTCAGTTTGGCTTTGATCTTCTTCGATATACGCATAAAGAATACTGTCTAAGACATCGTAACTTGGTAGAGAGTCTTGGTCTTTCTGATCGGCACGTAATTCAGCAGAAGGTGGGCGAGTAATAACACGCTCAGGAATAACAGGTTTTTCAGAAATGCTGTTACGGTATTTTGCAAGCTCAAATACGATGGTTTTATAAACATCTTTAAGTACAGCAAAGCCGCCGACCATATCGCCATACAGTGTGCAATAACCAACAGCAAGTTCTGACTTGTTCCCTGTAGAAAGTACAAGGTTACCAAACTTATTAGATAGTCCCATAAGCAGTGTACCGCGTGCACGTGCTTGTAAGTTTTCTTCTGTTGCATCTGCTTTTGCATTGCCAAAGAAAGGGAATAGTGTTTGTTGGTAGCTGTTTACAATTTGGTTGATTTCAGCAATACCAAAAGCAACACCTAAATTTTTCGCTTGTGTTGCTGCATCTTCTACACTAATTTTTGCAGTATAAGTATAAGGCATCATTACAGCTTGTACTTTATCTGCACCGAGAGCATCAACTGCAATTGCAAGTGTAAGTGCAGAGTCGATACCTCCAGAAAGCCCTAAAATAACGCCTGGAAAGCCTGAACGCTGTACGTAGTCACGCGTTGCTACAACTAAACCTTGATAAATTTCAGCCATGGTTTCAAGTGGAGCATGTTGCTCTGAACTTTCAAAACATGCTTTTTCAGTTTGGTATGTTGTGTAGTAAACCTTTTCTTTATAGCTTTCTGCTTGTAAAGCAACATCACCATTTTTATTGATGACAAACCCTGATCCATCAAAGATTAAATCATCTTGTCCACCAACTTGGTTGTTATAGACAATATTAATATTTAGTTGCTTTGCAACTTCTTGCAATGTTTTTACACGGTGTTGTGGTTTTCCCACCTCGTAAGGAGATGAGTTCAATACTAAAATGCTATCTACATTCAACTTGGCAAGTTGTTGTACGGTGTTTAAGTTCCAAACATCTTCACAAATAAGTACGCCAAATTTATGACCAGCATATTCAAATATAAGATGTTGGTTACCTGCATTGAAGTAGCGTTTTTCATCAAACACGCCATAGTTGGGTAGGTTTTGTTTGTTATATACACCTAAAACTTGCCCGTCTTTCATAACCGCAGCAGAGTTAAATGTTTGACCATCTTCAGTTTGATGGGCAAAACCAAAAACCATAATAATGTCTTTAACATGACTTAGTTTTTCAAAAGCTTGTTTCGTTCTTTTTTTAAGGCTTGGGCGTAAAAGTAGGTCTTCAGCTGAATAGCCAATTAAACTAAGTTCAGGAAAAATAATGAGGTCAGCATGCTCTTGTTTTGCTTTGCTTGCTTGTTCAACCATTTTTTGGGTATTACTTTCAAGATTGCCGACATGTGGAGAAAACTGAGCAAGCGCAATTTTAAAATTTTTCATTTAAACAAAATCCTATTCCTATAGGGATGAACAACGGGCTGATTTTTTGGATTTAATTATTCAGCTCATTGTCGATTACACATTGATATAAGGGAATAATTCGGTAGATGCTACTATATACGAAACTACACGAACATTGAGCTTTTAACGTCAAAAAAAATCTGTATTTTTAAAGAAAATTACAGATAACCAATAAGTTTGCACAATTTTTATCTATAGGTGCTTTACCATGCTAATTTCTATTTGGCAAAAGCTAAATCAAATTTTTATTGTACAGAAACGCTCATTAACTTCTGGCGAAAAACAACTGATACAGTCTGTTTTTAATAACCATATTGTTTTAGAGAATGTAGAGATTATTGCACATAAAGCAGTTATGAAAAACTACGCTATGAGCCCAAATGGTAAAGTTTATTTTAATCCTGTAAATTGGGTTGAAGATTTTTCAATTTTAGATATTTATAAACAGTCTTGGTTTATTCATGAAATGGTACATGTGTGGCAGTTACAACAAGGCGTAAATGTTGTGCTTGGTGCAATATGTAATAGGCGTTATCGTTACAAACTGAAATATGGTAAAGCATTTCATTGTTATGGAGTGGAACAGCAGGCGCAAATGGTGCAAGACTATTTCTTAAAAAAGAAACTTGCCTTGCCTTGTGATGATCTTAAACAATGTATTCCATTTTTATGCTTAATGCCTTAAATCATTCTTTTGGATATCTGAAAGCACTTGTTTAGCATGTGTTTCGGTATTTACACTTTGATAGTGATACACAATCGTGCCCTGTGGGTCTATAAGAAAAGTTTCTCGTTTGGCAATTTTGGTAATTCCTAAATTGCGTACAATGCCTAATGCTGCTGTTAATTTATTTTGATTGTCGACCAATATTGGAAAAGGTAATGAAAGTTTATTCGAAAACTTTTCATGTGATGCCAGTGAATCTAAACTTACGCCGAGTACACTCGCATTGCTTTTTACAAATTGAGGGTAGAGCTGTTTGAATTGGTTGGCTTCTTCTGTACAGCCGGGAGAGTTATCTTTAGGGTAAAAATACAAAACTAACCATTTGCCTTGATATTGCTCAAGTGTATGCCATTTTCCATATTGGTCTTGTAAGTTAAATGCTGGCGCAGACTTTCCGACCCATTCCTTTGCATCTGCTTTTGAGAAAAGAGATATTTCTGCATGACTTATAGAGATGCTAAATGTACTGATAAAGATAAAGTATAAGCATCTGAGAATGAACTGTTTTGTAGTATCCATATGCGCTTTAATAGATGTAATAAATATAAAATTTATTATGACGCATTAAGCAGGAGTTGTAAGCTTTTTCAGTTTATAACTCCTGCTTAGAATTATAAATAATCTAACCCGATATCTAGGTAGCGTGCGCTGTGTGTCAGATAGCCAAGTGCCATAAAGTTAACTCCTGTTTCTGCAACGGCTTTAGCAGTTTGAGGAGTAATACCACCTGATGCTTCTGTTGCTGCTTTGCCTTCACACATTGCAACAGCTTTTTTGAGTATCTCAGGAGACATATTGTCTAATAACACCAGTGATACGCCTTCTTGTAATACAAGTTGAAGTTGTTCTAGTGTATCTACTTCGACTTCTACAGGGATTAGATGTCCTGCATATGCTTTGGCTTTTTGGATGGTGGAAACAATATCTCCACCTGAAAGTGCAATATGATTATCTTTAATTAAAATAGCATCATCGAGTCCCATGCGATGATTCCGCCCACCACCTGTACGTACGGCATACTTTTGAACATCTCTTAAACCGGGAATCGTTTTTCGTGTACATGTTAAGCGTGTAGATGTATGAGAAATACTGCTTTGGATTTCGTGGGTTGTGGTAGCAATACCGCTGAGATGTGTAAGGAAATTCAGTGCTGTACGCTCTGCACTTAAAATGGCATGTGCATTACCTTGAATAGACGCAATAATGGTATTGGGTGCAAGTGCAGCACCATCTTCGAGGTGTGCATGAAACTCAAGGTGAGCATTCATGGTTTTAAAAGTAAGTCGTGCTAAATCTATACCGCATAGAACACCTGACTCACGAGCCACAATATGCAGCTTTGCTTCTTTCTGAGCGGGAATGACTGCTTCAGATGTTACATCGCCACGTCGTCCTAAATCTTCTCTTAAAGCTGCATCTACAAGTGGTTGTAAAATAACGTCAGGCAATGCGTAATGCATAGTAAATCTCCAATATATGCTCATATAGAGTATATGTTGGAAATTTACAACGATGCAATCTTTTTAATTGTTGGCAGCAGGGAGTTTATAGCCTGACAGCAGACTTTCTTGGAGTACATTCTTTTTAAAGCAGTAAAGCTGAGCAGGTCGACCACGTTCTACAATGGCTTCTTTACCTGTTGCTTCAATCAAATTTTGATTATGTATGAAGCGCCTAAAGTTTTGTTTGTGAAGCTCGATACCTGTAAGTGCTTCTAAGCTTTTTTGTAGCTGTAAAAGTGTGAATTCAGGTGGCATAAGATCGAAAATAACAGGACGATATTTTAACTTGGCACGTAGTCGTGTCATGGCTGTAGCAAGTACTCGGCGATGATGGTTGTGCATTGGTTGTCCTGTAATTTTTTCAGGCAACTGGTGATTAAAATATGGAGACTCAGCGATAAGTCCTGCTTCATACATGAGTTCATAGCGTAGAAGTACATTCTCTTCTTGCCATTCATGACCATTTAGACCCCAACACAAATTCATACGCTGAGTACGCTGTAGATGTATTTCAGTATTCGATGAGGAGTCAATCCAGTCTTGTATTTTAGTGATAATTAATCGAGTATTTTCATTGGCTTGAGGTGTTCGTTTATCCTCCCAAGGGAAGTAGTCATACCAGTCATGCCACTTGGCATCTAAAGCAAGTTTTTCTTCATCTGCTTCTTTGACAAGGCCTAAATAACTGACATATACCACAGGGTAGCCAATGGTTTTTGAGCGTTTAATATCTACAAAAGTGTATAGCTGCTCCATATAGCCAAGAGGTTGTCTTGTTTGTTGCTGTACCCATGTACGAGCACCTGCTTGTAGTGAGTGATGAATAGGTGTAAGTGGGCCAAAGGGTAATAGATCGCCCTCATGAATTGTTAAAACACGTGCTGAAAAGTGTGTCACTGCAATAAGTACAGCAACAAGCTCGGTGGTTGTTTCTTGAACCATATATATTTTATGTTCTCTTATATCGCATTATTGAATTTCATCGTGTTTATTGTATTTGAAACAGATGACTTCTTGAATACTTCTGAAAAAATTAAAAATATTATAACTTTTAAAATTAAAAAACTATATATATCATTACTTTAATTAATTTATACTCAGGTTGAGTAAAAATAATTTGAATTTATATACTCATTGTGAGCATAATTGGCGAAGAAGTAATTTGGATGAATGTAATGAAAAACGCTATTGAGCATTATCCCTATGAAAAGCCATCGTTGGATTTCATGCAAACGTATTTAACTGATGCCAAAGAACAGCAAGCTGAAAATAGCTGTACTTTGCATAATGCGTGGGCGAAAGTGCCACAGCCAATAGAGCAAGAAAAACAACAACACTATATTGAAGAAATTAAACAATTACTCAAAGAACGCCGTGCAGTGATGGTTGCACACTATTATGTAGAGCCTGAACTACAAGATTTAGCTTTAGAAACGGGTGGAATGGTAGGTGATTCACTCGAAATGGCGAAGTTTTGTAAGTCACATCCTGCCGAGACCCTTCTTGTTGCAGGTGTTCGCTTTATGGGTGAAACGGCTAAAATATTAAGTCCGCATAAAACAGTACTTATGCCTGATTTGGACGCTACGTGTTCACTCGATTTGGGTTGCCCAATTGATGAATTCTCAAAGTTTTGTGATGATCATCCCGACCGCACAGTTGTGGTATATGCAAATACCAGTGCAGAGGTGAAAGCACGTGCAGATTGGATTGTTACATCTTCGATTGCTATTGAAATTGTGCAGTATTTACATGCACAGGGAAAAAAAATTATTTGGGGGCCTGATCGTCATTTAGGAAGCTATATTCAAGCAGAAACAGGTGCAGATATGCTGTTATGGCAAGGCTCTTGTATTGTCCATAACGAGTTTAAAAGTATCGAGCTTGAGCATTTAAAGAAAAAACATCCAGATGCATTGGTTTTGGTACACCCTGAGTCACCTGCTGAGGTTGTCGCACATGCAGATGTTATTGGTTCGACCAGTAAGTTACTTAAAGCTGTTACACAGTACGAGAACCAAACATTTATTGTTGCTACAGATCTGGGAATTTTACATGAAATGCAAAAACAAGCACCTGAGAAACAGTTTATTGCAGCACCTACAGCAGGCAATGGTGCAACATGTAAATCTTGTGCATTTTGCCCATGGATGGCAATGAATGGTTTGGAAGCCTGTCTAAATGTATTAAAACATCAGCATAATCGTGTTGAGCTAGATGCAGATTTAATTGTAGCAGCCGAAAAACCAATTTTAAAAATGCTAAATTTTTCTGAAAAATATCAGAAATTTAATCAAGAAAATAAACAAGCTTTAAACGCAGGAGCGCAATCTTTTAAAGCATGGCTAATGGAGCAGCAACATGGTACAAAGTTTTGAGTATGACGTCGTTATTGTTGGTGCAGGTTTAGCAGGTTTAACAGTTGCATTGTCTTTGCCTCAGAATATGCGTGTGGGTTTGTTTTTAAAAGATGACATTCATATTTGTTCAAGCTATATGGCGCAAGGTGGTATAGCAGCTGTTTTGGCTGAAACGGACACGATAGAAAATCATGTCGAGAATACGTGTATAGCAGGTGCAGGTTTATGCCATGTCGAGAATACCCGAAAGATTTTAGAGCAAGCGCCTGAAGCAATTGAATGGTTACAGCAACAGGGTGTGGTATTTGATGTAGACCCAAGTCTTGAGACAGACGTATTACATCTAACCAAAGAAGGTGGGCATGACCATCGACGTATTGTGCATGTTGCAGACCATACAGGAAAGTCGGTTATTCAGGCTTTGGTAAAACAACTTGAAAATGCTGCACATATTGATTGCTTGATTGGCTATGATGTTGAGTCTCTGATCACTCGCGAAAAGAATTGCCAAGGGGTTGTGTGTCGCAAAGATGATGAGCAACGCGCATTTATTGCAAAGCATACTGTCCTTGCAACAGGTGGTGTTGGACAGCTATTTGAAAGAACAACCAATCCAATTACGTCAAAAGGTGAAGGTGTTGCATTGGCTTGGGAGGCAGGTTGCCGTATTGCAAACTTAGAATTTATTCAGTTTCATCCGACAGGACTTGCTATACCAAATGCAGATGGTTTTCTTATTTCTGAAGCATTGCGTGGAGAGGGTGGAATCTTACGTAATGTCGATGGGCATCGCTTTATGCCAGACTATGACGAACGTGCAGAACTCGCACCAAGAGATATTGTTGCGCGTGCAATTTCTAAGGAAATATTAAAACAAAATCAGCAACCTGTGTTTTTAGATATGACTCATTTAGATGCTGAGTTTATCCAAAATCATTTTCCTGCAATTTATGCAAAATGCCATTCATTGGGTTTAGATATTTGTCATGAAATGATTCCTGTTGCACCTACAGTTCATTATAGTTGTGGCGGTGTTCTCACAGATGCACTGGGGCATACCGATATTGAGCATTTATATGCTGTGGGTGAAGTGGCATGTACAGGGTTGCATGGCGCAAATCGTTTAGCGAGTAACTCATTGCTTGAATGTATTGTTGTTGGTCGTTCTGCTGCACAAGATATGGTTGAACAAGCAGTGTGGAATATTCCTCATCTAAATGAAATACAAGTACTTGCACAAAAACCATTGAATGCTGCCACTACATCAGAAGTAGATTTTTCTCATGAAATACTTCAACAATGGATGAGTCGTTATTTTGGTATTGTTCGTACTGAAGAAGGCTTAATGAGATTGTATGCTCAGTTGGTTACTTGGAAGAAAGCATTTCCTGCAAATAAGATGATTACGACAGCATTGCTCATGGTTAAAGGAGCACTCAATCGTAGAGAAAGTCGTGGTGCACACTTTAATCAGGAATATCCAAGTGTCATGCACGATGTATTTTATTCAATACATGAAGAAGTGTAAGTAAATAATACTAAATTTATTTTCGTGTATATTTTTGTCATGTTTTTGTCAAATTTATATCGTATCGTGTGATCCACATAGACACCTACTTTAAGAAAATAGAACGTATGAAAACTAAAACACTTCTTTGTGCTGTAATGGCGTGCATGAGTTTCTCGACATTCACTTCTGCGGCAGAAACACCTTCTAATTCTTTTTTACAACCAGATCAAGCACCTGATAGTTTGGCAATTATTCCACCACCACCTGCATATAACAGCATAGATTTCTTACGTGATAAAGCTGCATATGATCAAGCACGTAGCATGATTGGTACAGAGCGTTGGAAACAAGCTGCGGAAGATGCAGATTTGTCTGATGCAAATACAGGCAAACCATTTTCGGAAGCATTTGGTGTAGAAATTTCACCAACAAATACACCAATTACGTATGAAATTTTAAGAAAATTACGTACTGATAGTGGTAGCTATGCAACAAAAGCAGCGAAAGAGCATTATATGCGTTTACGCCCATTCGTGTTCTTTAACTCTCATTCATGTACACCAAACGAAGAAGCTGTTTTAAGTAAAAATGGTTCTTACCCGTCAGGCCATACAACAATTGGTTGGTCTACAGCATTAATTTTGGCTGAGATTCGTCCTGAGCGCCAAAATGAAATCTTAAAACGTGGTTATGAGTTTGGTCAAAGCCGTGTGATTTGTGGTGTACATTGGCAAAGTGATGTAGATATGGGTCGTATTACAGGTTCTGCAGAAGTTGCACGTTTACATGCAGACAAAAACTTTATGAAAACATTAGAAGAAGCAAAACGCGAAATTCAGAAGAAAGTAAAATAATTTAAGTTTTATCGTTTTAAAACCCCTCTAGATGCCACTTTATCTAGAGGGTTTTTTTTATTGTAGATAGGGCTACACTATAGATTGTAAATTTTGACGTGTAATCATTTTGAATGAAAACAGCATTAATCATAAGTGGGTGGGGAGTAAGTAAAAACTTACTTGATCCATTGGTAGAGCAGTTTAAAGAAGTTGGATACCAAGCGACTGTTATTGATATATTTGACCCGTTTAGTGACGAAGCATTTAAAAAAACATATGCTTTGGCATTTATGTCTGATGTGATTGTTGGATGGTCATTGGGTGGGCAACTTGCAACATGGTTAGCTTTGGAAATATTTGAAAAAGAAAATATTCGTAAACCTGTCATTTGTTTAGCATCTAACCCAAGTTTTGTGCGCCGTGAAAATTGGCAATATGCAATGCCATTGAGTGACTTTGAATCATTCAGAAATGGCTATGATGCAAATGAGAAAGCGATACTAAAACAGTTTTATTTAAATATTTGCCGTGGTGAAGAACAATTAAAACAAAATTGGCAATTTATATTAAAACATGTAGATACCTTATCAATTGACCAGTTAAAGATGGGTTTAGGTTTGCTTGAGTCTTTAAATTTAGTCGATAATTTGAAAGATTCTTCGCTTGATATACATTACATATTTGGTGATGAGGATACATTAGTTCCTTGCCAAGTTGTTGGAGATATTGGGAAGTTGTCTGCCAAATCTATAACAACTACAGTATTGCAGAATGTAAGTCACGCATTTCCTATTTTTCATGTGCAAGAAACTTTGCAGGCTATTCAGAAATTCTTATGTTCTCTAGAATAATTGTGGAAATTTGAAGTATCTAGCAATAGTTTTTCGATTTAAAAGAAATTAGTATGCCATGATCTTGTAAAAAAAAGGTGCTCGGATGACAGACCAATTTGATAAAAAACATTTATGGCATCCATATACATCTATGCTTAATCCTTTACCAACATTTAAGGTGAAATGTGCTTATGGCTCTACCATAGAGCTAGAAGATGGTCGCACTATGATTGATGGTATGTCCTCTTGGTGGTGTACCATTCATGGTTATAATCATCCAGCATTGAATCAGGCTGTTAAAGACCAATTAGATAAAATGTCGCATGTGATGTTTGGTGGTTTAACACATGAGCCTGCGATCGAACTTGGTAAGTTATTACTTCAAATTACACCACCAACGCTTGATAAAATTTTCTATGCAGATTCTGGCTCTGTATCGGTTGAAGTCGCACTTAAAATGGCTGTTCAATATTGGACAGCGCAAGGAAAGCATCAAAAAACTAACTTTGTGACGACACGCTCAGGCTATCATGGCGATACATGGAATGCGATGTCGGTATGTGACCCTGTGACAGGGATGCATCAAGTCTTTGGCAGTTGTTTACCTATTCGGTATTTTGTACCTGCACCACAAAGTCGTTATGGTGAGACTTGGATTCAAGAAGATATTCAGGCATTGGCAGATACATTGGCAACACATCATGAAAATATTGCAGCCATGATTGTTGAGCCAATTGTGCAAGGTGCAGGAGGTATGCGTTTCTATCATCCTGAATATTTGCGTCAAGCCAAAGTATTGTGTGAAAAATATAATGTACTCATGATTTTTGATGAGATTGCGACAGGCTTTGGGCGAACAGGAAAAATGTTTGCTTGGGAGCATGCCAATGTTGAGCCTGATATTATGTGTATTGGTAAAGGGCTAACAGGTGGATATATGACGCTTGCAGCAACTTTAACAAATACGCATATGGCAGAAGTGATTTCCTCAGGTGAGGCGGGTGTATTTATGCATGGGCCAACATTTATGGCAAATCCTTTAGCATGTGCTGTGGCATTAAAAAGTACCGAATTATTGGTGTCTCAAGATTGGCAAAGTAATATTCAGCGTATCGAAGCGACTTTACTCAAGCACTTACAGCCATTAAATGATTTAGATACGGTTGCAAATGTACGTGTTTTGGGTGCGATTGGTGTTGTTGAGATGAAGAATGCTGTGAACATGGCAGTTTTACAAGATGAGTTTGTACGCCGTGGCATTTGGGTTCGTCCATTTGGGCGTTTAATGTATGTCATGCCATCTTATGTGATTACTGATGATGAATTGGCATTTTTATTAACGCAACTTGCTGAAGTCGTACAAAATCAGGTGAGCGCTTAATGTCTATTTTAAAACATTACAAAGAAAAGTTAGATTTATTAAAATCTACAGGGAATTTTAGGCAGTTTACTGCCAATCAGCAAAATGATCATTGGATTACGATCCAAAATAAAACCATGCTTAATTTATCTTCGAATGATTATTTAGGTCTTGCTTCAAAAAGGCATTTGACTGAACAGTTTTTGGATGAAAAATCTTACTACTTTAGCTCGTCATCCTCACGATTACTTACAGGTAATTTTGAAGAATATACATTATGTGAAAAAGCACTTTCTGATGCATTTTTAGGAAGATCTGCGCTACTATTTAATAGTGGCTACCACATGAATATTGGCATTTTACCTGCACTTGCAGATAGCCAAACACTTATTTTGGCAGATAAATTGGTTCATGCGAGCATTATTGATGGCATACGTTTAAGTCAGGGTAAGTATCTAAGATATAGACATAATGATCTCGAGCATTTGTCACAACTGATTGCAAAGTATCATGACAGTGTAGAGATTGAACGGATTATTGTTGTCACTGAAAGTATTTTTAGTATGGATGGTGATGAAGCAGATTTAACACAGCTTGTGAAACTGAAAAAACAATTTCCAAAAGTCATGCTGTATGTTGATGAAGCACATGCGATTGGTGTACGAGGTCATTTAGGCTTAGGGTGTGCAGAGCAGTACCAAGTGATTTCAGAAATCGATTTTTTGGTTGGAACATTTGGTAAAGCAGTGGCTTCGGTCGGTGGATATCTAATTTGTGAGCCAGTTATTCGTGACTATTTAATTAACACAATGCGCCCACTTATTTTTAGTACAGCATTACCACCAATAAATATTGCTTGGACAACGTTTATGTTTGAGCATATGCAAACCATGCAAAGAGAACGTCATGCACTTGGCGAAATCAGTACTTACTTACAGTCTGAAATTATTCAAAAAGGCTATAGTAGCCCCTCTACGAGTCATCTTGTCCCTATTATTATTGGAGACAGTTTAAAGGCTGTAAATCAGGCAAAAGAAATGCAGGCACATGGCTTTTATATTATGCCTGTAAGACCACCGACTGTGCCTAAAAATACTGCAAGATTAAGGGTTTCTCTTACTGCTTCAATTCCAAAGCAAGCACTTGAAAAGCTGGTGGATATATTGTGAGTATTTCTAAGCAACAAGTACAACAACGTTTTGCACGTGCTAAAGATAGCTATACACAACATGCAACGGCACAATATGAAATCTGTGAGTATTTGGCAGCACTAATACAAAGTTATGTAGGGAAAGCATTGCCACAACTGTTTGAAGTCGGTTGCGGCTCAGGAATGCTCACCCACAGACTATTAGATGGTTTGAATGTTGATCGCTATATTGTGAATGATATTTACCCTGAAATAGAAAGCTTTTTTCGAAATATTCCTCATGTAGAGCTTTGTATCGGTGATGCAGAAACGATTGACTTTCCAAAAGAAAATAATGCGATTGTTTCAAGTTCGGCATTACAGTGGATGCATGATTTACCGCAATTCTTTCAAAAGGTTCATGAGTCTTTAGAGGCTCAAGGTTGGTTTATATTTTCTATTTTTGGGCCAGAAAATTTAAAGGAAATTAAATCATTGACTGGGCAGGGCTTGGCATATTCATCTTCAGCTTATTTAAAGCAGCAGCTTATACAACATGGTTTTGATGTATTGCATGTTGAGGAAAATAAAATTGTTTTAGATTTTCTAAAGCCTTTATCTGTGCTCAAGCATTTGAAAGCAACAGGCGTAACAGCAAATACCAATGGTTTTGCTTGGACTAAAAATACTTTAAAGAAGTTTGATTCTGATTATACTGAGCAATTTAGCTATAACGGAGCAGACGATCTAAAATATTATCCATTAACGTATCATCCTATTTATATTGTTGCTCGGAGAGTCTGATGAGCCATAAAGTTTATTTTATTAGTGGTATAGATACCGAAGTTGGGAAAACTTATGCGACGGGCTATTTGGCGAAACAATATTTGGAAGCAGGTCAGTCTGTTATTACACAAAAACTGATTCAAACAGGCAATGAGGCGTATTCGGAAGATATTTTAAAACATCGTGAAATTATGGGTGTGCCACTTTTTGAAGAAGACCATCAAAAAATAACCATGCCTGAAATATTCAGTTATCCTGCATCACCACACTTGTCTGCAAAGTTGGATCAACGTCCTATTAATTTTAATAAGATAGAAAAAGCAACACAGCAGCTCGTAGAGAAGTTTGAGCTTGTACTGTTAGAAGGTGCGGGTGGTTTAATGGTACCACTGACTGATGACTTACTAACAATTGATTATATTCAGCAATATGAGTTTCCCGTTATTTTAGTAACATCGGGTCGACTCGGTAGTATTAACCATACGCTGTTAAGTTTAGAAGCTTTGAAGTCTAGAAATATAAATTTACATGCTATTGCATATAACTTAAATGATGAGTCTGAAGACCAGACGATTTCAATAGAAACACAGCGCTATTTAAAAGAACATGTTCAAAAACAATTCCCAACATCGCTATGGTTTGATGTTCCTAAAATTTAAGCAATAAAAAAGCCTCACTATTGAGGCTTTTTTATATTGATTAACGCTGTGGATCGCGTTTTTTAAAATTTGGCTTTTTTGTCACATTTAATGGTCTTTTTGGACGTTCTGATGAGTTTGAAGGCTTACTATTTGTAGGCGCTGCCCCTTCACTTTCATCTCTACGCTGTTGACGTAGATATCCACCACGACGCGCTGCCATTGGTTTTTCAGTCATACGGTCTGCACGACGTTTTGCAAGACCAAATAACCCCGTACCTTGGCGTGGTTTAAGTTCAACCAGTTTGGCTAAAATGTCGATGTCTTGTTTATCAAGTTCAATCCAACGACCTGTACGTAGTTCTCTTGGTAAAATGACTGAACCATAACGTGTACGTAGTAAACGACTTACTTTTAACTCTTGAGATTCAAAGAGGCGACGTACTTCACGATTACGTCCTTCTTTCACTACAACTTGATACCAACGGTTAATTCCTTCACCGCCTAAATCTGTGATTGATTCAAACTTTGCAGGGCCATCTTCAAGTTCTACACCTTTAATTAAAGTTTGACGCATTTCTGGGGTAAGATCACCCATAACGCGTACAGCATATTCACGCTCAACTTCATTGGAAGGGTGCATTAAGCGGTTTGCGAGTTCACCATCATTTGTGAACAGCAATAAGCCAGTACTGTTTATATCTAAACGACCAACCATAACCCAACGGTCATTTGCAATTTGTGGGAGATTGTCAAATACAGTAGGTCTTTGCTCTGGATCATTTCGAGAACAAATTTCACCTTCAGGCTTATAGTAAACAAGCACACGACGACGAATTTCTTCTTCTAGTTGAAACTGTACCTTACGACCATCGATACGAAGTTCATCGCCAAACTCAATGCGTTCGCCCACTTGAGCGACTTTACCATTGACGCTTACACGGCCAGCAGCAATAACTTCTTCCATGTAGCGACGCGACCCCAAACCAACGCGGGCTAAAACTTTTTGTAACTTTTCACTCATAACAGTAAACCTTAGAATTAATCAAGCAACAGTCCACCTATTCACGACTTTGGTGCATTGGCATCCAGTGTCATGAAAGCTTCCTTGGCATCCTGCAGGGAAGGCAATTGACCTAAAGATGACAGGCCAAAAGCATTTAAAAATTGGGGAGTGGTAACAAGTAAGGCAGGTCTTCCTGGAAGTTCACGGAAACCTGATTCTCTAATCCAACTCCAATCAAATAAATTTTTCAATATTTGACTATTATTTGTTACACCACGAATTTGTTCAATATCTGCACGTGTAACAGGTTGATGGTATGCAATTACAGCAATTGTTTCGAGCAGTGATGGAGATAACTTTGTCGGACGTTCTGGCCATGTTTGCGCAATAATATCACGATATTTTGCACGAACTTGAAACCGAAACCCTTGTGCTGTTTCAACCAATTCGATAGATCTACCATGCTGTAATAGGGTTAATTGTTTTAAAAAATATCTGAGCTGTGTTTTATTATATTGATTTTTAAATGCTTCTTTCAAGCGTGCAATTGAGACAGGTGCATCACTTGCAAAAATAATAGCTTCTAGCTGCATAATAACTTCATGATGATTCTCATCTTCTAAAATAGTTGTGATATCTGTCATGTTTTATGCCCCTCGAATTGCCAATGGTGTTTCTTCGCCATTTGAAATAATATTGACTTTACTTTGGCGTGTAAGCTCTAAAATTGCCATAAAGGTCACAACCATTCCCATTTTTCCTTGGCTTGGTTTAAGCAGCGTATCGAAAGTAAATGTCTTACCTGTATCTAGGCAGTATTGTACATACGCAATTCTTTCTTCTAGCTGCACAGGTTCTTGTTCTATTTTATGTGTAATGGGTTCGGGACGGTTAAAAACACAAAGTAAAGCAAGCTTTAAAGATTCCGCATCATAACCTTCATAGGTCTTAGATGTATTATTGACTGTTACATTGGTGGGGAAAGTATCACGCTCGAGGATATTTAAAGCATCAAGTTTTTCTGCTGCATCTTTAATGCGTAAATATGTTTCGAGTTTTTGGATTAACTGCTGTTTAGGGTCTTTTTCTAAATTTATTGCTTTAGGCTTAGGAAGTAATAAACGTGATTTTAGATCTGCTAGGAGTGCTGCCATCACCATATAATCGGCAGTAAGCTCAATGTTCATGGACTTCATGGCACTTATATAGGTGAGATATTGTGTTGCAATAGGGGTAATATCTAACTGTAATAAGTCAAACCCATTTTTTTGAATGAGATAAATTAAAAAGTCGAGTGGGCCTTCGAAATGTTCTAACAGAATTTCAAATGCTGAAGGTGGGATATATAAATCTTCAGGAATAACTTCTTGCCATTCATCCATAACACGGATCGATGTAGAAGTATCCATCGATGGAAAGATGGGAGAGTTCATGTCGTATTGGGCCACGCGAATTTTCAAAAGCATGATGAAGCTCAACTGATACGAAGTTGAGCCACGTATGATTTCATTCTAACTGAATTATTTATGTTAATAAATTAAAAAGGTGAAAAATATTTAATCGAGTTAGAGATTAATTTTGGAAATAACTTTATTCAAATGCACTTACATCTGCAAACCCATGACGAATAACAGCAGGTTGATCACCTGATAAATCTACAATACTAGTTACATGAAGTGTGCCAAATCCACTATCTAGGAAAACATCTACACGTTTTTCGAGTTGCATTTCAATTTCATAAGGGTCGTCAAGTGGGTCATCTTGTTTTGGTAAAATTAGAGTACTTGTAAGAAGCGGTTCACCAAGCTCTTTAAGCAGCATTTGGCATATTGTATTGTCTGGTACACGAAGACCAATTGTTTTTTTCTTAGGATGCATTAAGCGGCGAGGAACTTCACTTGTTGCAGGTAAAATAAATGTAATGGTTGAAGGGGTATGTGACTTGAGAAGACGATAGGTTGCATTGTCTACTCTTGCAAAGTTTGCAAGATGCGATAAGTCGCTACACAAAATAGTATATTGGTGTTTACTGTCTAACTGTCTAATTTGAGCAATTCTTTCTATTGCAGCCTTATTGCCAATTTGGCAGCCAATTGCGTAGGCTGTATCTGTTGGGTAGATAATCACTTCACCATTACGAATTCTTTCCACTGCCTGTTGAATAAGCCTTGGTTGTGGGTTGTCTGGGTGAACTCTTAAGTGAAGCACTTTTTATCTCCAAAATGGTCTTCAGTAAGCGGGTATTATGTATCTAATGCTTAAAATTTACCAATAAATTGTAAGTATTTATTTGGCTTAATTAGTCAAGCTCTTCTCGTTGAAACTCATCGAATGAAATAAGCTGTCCGTTTCTAGTACTCTGACAAATGTAGTAAATGAAGTAAGCTGCATCCTGAGGTAACTTGGTTTTGCCTAGAAAAAGAGATTTAACTTGTTGATACACATTGTCTTTAAAGTAGTGACTGTCGCCTGCATCTCCTGTTAAATTGTCAAGTGATACGCGGAATCGTCTGCCAAAAGCCTTTGCAAACAACCATTCAATTGCTTGAGGTTTTACTTCAACTTGTTCAAAAACAGCCTGTTGTTCTTTGGTTCGTCCATCAGGAGCATACCAATAACCTAAATCGGGAAGTGTTCTACGATGTTTCCCTGCGATTGTCCAATGGCTAATTTCATGTAAGGCACTATTAAAGAAACCATGTGCAAATTGGATGCGCGCAGGGGTTTGATTTTGTGCTGGAAAATATTCAGGTTCGTATTCTCCCTTAATTAGTTTGACATTATGGTGGGAAAACCAATGATTAAAGTGTAAAATAAGCCAATCCACTTGCGATTCTTCAGTCGTTAATGTATGCCAAGGCGATAGCTGTATCTGTGTTGCTGGTAGGCAAGAGTCCAAGTTGGTTAGGGTGTAGACAAGTAATGACGAATGAGTCTTAGGTTGCTTTAGCAACGATTGCATGACTTAATTTACCCGATAGTTCTGTTTTAAAGTGGGAAATTGTATCTTAAACTTTGACAGAGTTCAGATGAATTTGTAGAATTGCCGCCTTAATTATGTCAGCAAATACCTTTCCGGCACAAATTGAGCCGTTTAAATGGGCTGAACAAGGCTTTACATGGTCAGGTAAACTGCCCCTGTCTCGCTTTGCTCGAATCGCTCGTGAAGCCGTTGAATCTGTTGATCATCAACAGGTTCAAATAAACTGTAAGCTATCAATGGACGCATATTTACGTCTAGTGTGGTTGGATGTACAAGCGGAAACGCAAGTACCTTTAGAGTGCCAACGTTGTTTAGGTACTGTAGAGGAACCTTTAGTTTCTCATGTTCATTTAGCGCTAGTCGAAGATGAGTCACTGATAGAGCGCTTGGATGAGGATGCTGATTTCGTCGTTCTAGGTGAAAATGATTCTTCAACAAAGGGATCTTTTGATCAACCTGCTGTTGTTGATTTACTTGCACTGATAGAAGACGAGTTATTATTGTTGTTGCCATTGTCTCCTAAACATGATGTTTGTGAGCATAAGCATCAACCTACCGAGCAGGACGTTGTTGAAGAAAAACGGGATAATCCGTTTGATGTATTGGCAAGTTTGAAGGGTAAACTTAACTAAAAAGTATGCTATACTTGTTGGTTAAGACAACTATTTTGTTCTGATCCATTTTTTCGTTTTTTGTAAGGAGCCATCATGGCCGTTCAGCAAAACCGTAAAAGTCGCTCTCGCCGTGACATGCGCCGTTCACATGACGCTTTAACCGAGAATGCATTAACTGTAGACCAAGCTACTGGTGAGACTCACCGTCGTCACCACGTAACTAAAGACGGTTTTTACCGTGGTCGTCAATTATTCGCTAAAGCAAGTGCTGAATAATTGAAGCTATTAGGCATTTGCTTAATAAAAAAAGGGAGCGTAAGCTCCTTTTTTTATTGCGTGAAATGTTCTATTTGGCAATTAAAAAGTATAAAAAATAATGATAAATTGCACCCCGTAACTTCAAAAGAAGATAAAAAAGGATTCTTATATGTCTGCTAAACAACTTGAGCAAGCTGCTCAAGCAGAAAGAACGGCATTTGTTTTTCCTGGACAGGGCTCACAAAAAGTTGGCATGCTTGCAGAGATGGCTGACCAATTTAGTGAAGTGAGAGAAACATTTGCTGAGGCATCTGATGCTGTAGGCTTTGATTTGTGGAATATTGCACAAACAGGTGAGGGGCTAAATCAAACTGAAAATACTCAGCCTGTATTACTCACAGCAAGTATTGCACTTTGGCGTGTTTGGTTGTCTTTAGGAGGCGTTGCTCCAAAGTTTTTAGCAGGTCATTCTCTTGGTGAGTATAGTGCATTGGTTGCAGGAAAAGCACTTACACTTACAGATGCTGTTAAGTTAGTAAATTTACGTGGTCAACTTATGCAGCACGCAGTTCCTCAGGGAGCAGGTGCAATGGCTGCTATTTTAGGCTTAGCAGATGAAAACGTGTTAGAGCTGTGTCAGCAAGCTTCTCTTACAGGAGAGGGGAGTGTTGAGGCTGCTAACTTTAATACCAAAGGACAAATTGTTATTGCGGGTACAACAAACTTAGTTGAACAAGTAATGGCAACTGTGAAAGCTCAGAGCGGTAAAGCAATTGCATTACCTGTTTCTGTACCTTCTCACTGTTCTTTAATGAAATCAGCAGCAGAAAAGTTCGCAGAAGCTTTGGAACAAACTGCCATTGAGTTACCTATTGTTCCTGTAATACAAAATGTAAATGCCAAAGCTGCACAAAGTGTTGCTGAACTACGTCAAGCTTTAACAGAGCAATTATATAAATCTGTTCAATGGACAAGCACAATTCAGCTTTTACAAGATCAAGGTATAGACTACATTGTTGAATGTGGGCCAGGAAATGTTTTAAGTAATATGGCAAAACGTTTGCCAAATATTGAGAAAACATTTGCACTTGATAATAAGTCTCGTATGGAAGATGCCCTAAACGCAATTTTAGTGGCGGAAGGAAAAATTGCATGACTCAAGAACAACGTAAAATTGCTTTAGTCACTGGCGCAAGCCGTGGTATTGGTGCTGCAATTGCTGCACAGCTTATCAATGATGGTTTTTTTGTTGTTGGTACAGCAACATCTGAAGCTGGTGCTGAAAAACTTACTGCACAGTTTGCAGAAGATGGTGTTGGGGCTGTATTAGATGTACGTGATGCAACAGCAATTGATGCATTAGTAACGCATATCGAAAAAGAATATGGTTCAGTATTAGTACTTGTAAATAATGCAGGTATTACACGTGATAATCTTTTATTGCGTATGAGCGAAGATGATTGGGATGATATTTTAAATATTCATTTAAAAGCAGTATATCGTCTATCTAAGCGTGTTTTAAAAGGTATGACACGAGCTCGTTTTGGTCGAATTATTAATATTAGTTCTGTAGTTGCACACTTTGCAAACCCAGGACAGGCAAACTACTCCGCTGCTAAAGCAGGTATTGAGGCATTTAGCCGTAGCTTAGCTAAGGAAATGGGAAGCCGCCAAATTACAGTCAATAGTGTTGCACCAGGATTTATTGCAACAGAAATGACAGATCAACTTAGCGAAGAAATTCGTAAAAAAATGACTGAACAAGTCGCTTTAGCACGTCTAGGTAACCCCCAAGATATTGCTGATGCGGTCAGTTTTTTAGCTGGTGAAAAATCTAGTTACATTACAGGTACGGTATTACATGTAAATGGCGGTCTATACATGGCTTAATGCTGTGCTAATAAACTTTCAATATTTGTTTTATTCCATTAAACTAACGGCATTTAAACGCCACAAGCAATGAGGAGAATTTCCTGTGAGCGATATCGAACAACGTGTTAAAGAAGCAGTTGCAGAACAACTAGGTATGCGCGCTGAAGAAATCAAAAACGAAGCATCTTTCACAGATGACTTAGGTGCTGACTCTTTAGATCTAGTTGAACTTGTTATGTCTTTTGAAAATGATTTCGACATCACAATTCCTGATGAAGATTCAAATGAATTGACAACTGTTCAATCTGCAGTTGACTATGTTACTAAAAAATTAGGTTAATCCCTTATTTTTTAAAAAGCCACGATTATCGTGGCTTTTTTTATTTGTAATTGATAGTGATTGTTGCCAGTCCTTGTACCTGTCCAGGAGTAACTTGTTCTTGTGTTTGTATATAGCGGGCTTTTAAAGAAACGGGAAAGGTTTGAGTATCATTTGAAACAATTGATCCAAGTGAATAATTATGATTATTTAAGACCACTTCATTTCGATCACTCCAAAGTAGTTGAAGGTCGACACCAGAAGCTGGAGAGCTGGTTGATGTATTCTTTATAGCTTGTGAATTATAAGCTGAAGGTGTGTAATTAAAACTTACGCCAATTTGATTCTGCTCAGTATAGGATGTGAAGTTGTCACCTCCATTACATAATACATTAACTTGAAAGTTTTGTTCGCCTTGAACCGATCCTATACCTCTGAAACTTGAGCGAGTTACATCATTTAGTTTGACAGTGGTATTATTATTTGTAATTAAGCAAGAGGAAGATGCAATTGTTGTTGAGTTTAGATCAACAGTTAATAAGGGTCTATTTTTATTATTATCTGTATAGAAAAGGACATAACGTCCAGAGTTTAAACTCCCTGACTCTGTATTACTATCCGTTTTAATAATTTGAACTTTGAGTAAATATGTCTTGTCTAGTGAATAACGGTAACCAAAAACTGAAAAATATTGGAAATAAGTATTAATAAGTGAACTAAATGGAAAGTCTTTTTGTATACCATCTTCCTGTATAGAAATACGTATACCAATCCCACCTAAATTTGTTGAGTAAATATTATTGCCAATATTACTCAGTGGACGACGTTGAGATAATTCACCTTGCGCAAGATATGAATCTGTCCTGAAATCACAAGTCAAATAGCTTCCTTTCTGAGATACTCTGTATAACTGTTCTTTCAGAACTTGCCCAATAGAGTCAGATGGTTTCACAACAATACGGCCTAAGTTGATATTTTGTTGTATGGTTTTTACCGTCGGAATGGTAGCAAATAGGCCGAATCTATATGGTAAACATGAAGCATAACTATGGCTTGTGAAAAAAGCGAAGAATAGAACAAGGCATATATAACGTATTATTGGCATGCTGCTTCAACCATAAACATATTAAGTTGATTATTCTCTACTTGATGCTTAAGTGAGTAATGTATAGCACACTGATCTGTTGTTTTTTCACCCCATTTGATTTTAAGAATATCATCTATTAAGGGGGTGCGTGCATAAACTAGACTTCCTTGAGCCACCATTCCAATAATCTCACCTTTAGAATTATATACTTGTGCTGCAAAAGGCAGAGGCTGTCCATTGGGTATTCTGCTATGTATATAAATTGCATATCCCTTTTGTGTAGAGAACACTATTTTTGTAATAGAGCCTGCATAAGGTGCAATGCGATGACTTGTTTCTTTAAGCTCTACACGGTTTGACATATTTTCAGGGTCAATATAGATATCATTTAAGCGATAGGGATTTAAATATGGGATAAGCGCATATCCATATTTATTAATAAGAATATTGGGATTGCTGTTAATACTTGCTCCTGTTGCATCTGGTGCATAAACGATACCCATTGTTTGTCCTTGTTCAGGGCTAAATAGGATACCGTGTGAATGTAGAACGATATTGCCACTTAAGTTAAGCATAGTTTGCTTATAACTGTCAGACTGAGTATAGCTCGTACCTATAGTGGTCATATCAGTCTTATAATCTGTATTAAGGCTTATACTATTTTGATCAAATTGCTTTGCTAGTATTGCACTGTAACTTAATCGATCTCCTGCTGTTCCACTTATACCAAAATTTTGATTATCTTGAGAAAAACTGGCATTTGTATTAAATGAATACTTTTTAAAGCTCAGTGGGAAAGAAAGAGTAAATAAGTATTCTGTATTATGACCAAGTTTTTGACTTGCATATTGCAATTGTTGACTTGTAATAGAAATGGAATAATTTAAACCTCTATAGGTATTATTATATCCTAATTGATACTCTTTATTTGAGGGCTGATTTCCTGAATAGTTAACCCATAAACCTGTTAGATAAAAACTGCCAAACTTTTTAGGAAGAACTTGATTGAGATTCACTTGTAGTTGATTTTCTTGGCCACCTAAGTGATTGGCTGTTAAATAGGGCGTGTGTTGTGCATATTCTTTTAATGCAATGGTATCTTTCAAGGTGTAATAATTACCACTCAATTTTTGTGAAGCCGAAATAGATATTTGAGTATTCGTTGGTTCTACGACCCGATTATAAGTCAAATTGAGAGTGTTTCCTGAAGAATACTGTCGATTTATTAAGCTATTTCTGTTGTGTGTAATATCTATTGAGACAGCACCCAATTGAGTTGAAATAGCACCTCCTAAACTTAATGCATAATAGTCATTTGACAACTGTATGCCACTAGATGTTGTAAAATAATTATTTAGTCCATACTGAAAAATGCCTTGAGAGAAAAGCGGTTTAGAATTTAATGTTTTTTCTCTGACTTGACCAAGTGTTAAAGAAAACTTTCTACGCTTAGGTCTAAGCATTTGCACAGAAGATGAATAAGGAACAGAATATCTTTGTATATAGCCATCAGACTCAAAAATCGTAACATCAAGGGTTCCCCCAAAGCCAGTTGGATATAAGTCATTAATTTCAAATGCGCCTGGGGATACCATTGTTTGGTAAATAAGCTGTCCTCGCTGCCGAATTTCTACTTTCGCATTTGTTTTGGCCACACCATGAATTTGCGGTGCGTATCCCTGCATACTATTAGGAAGCATACGATCATCACTTGAAAAGTCGATACCTCTATAGCCAATAGAGTTAAATATGTTGCCTGAAGTAAAGTTATCTCCGAGTGTGAATACACTTTGATATTTGGGAATCGCTTTTTGTAGATAAGTATTAATCGGGGTGTAGGAGGCACTGTTGTTGTTACTCCATTGCCATTGCCCATTATGGCGTAACTGCCATTCATTAATATTTAGTCCAGCTGATAAACTAATAAAAGCATTTGTATTGGTATTTTGCTTAGTAATATTATTTCGTATCTGATATGCATTGGCATTATAGGATAAGAATCCTGCATTAATTCCATGATCCCAAGAATTTGGGTCAACGTAATCCCGCACTTTTGTTTCCATTGCTATTTGTGGAATAAAAATATCTAAACGCTGAGTCGATGTATCGAAATCATAGTAAGCATTGGGTATCCATTCAGATAGTGGTGCACACATTAAACTATTCTGATTAATAAGATGTTCTAAAGCTGAATATTTTACATGGTAATTAAGAAGAGTATGAAGTGTAAAACAAGTAGTAGCATTATCTTGTTTTACTGTCGATTTAAAATCAAAATTTTGTTTTCCTACCCATTTATTATTTACATAAACATCTAGATTATATATACCAGGTAAAATAGGATTTCGATATTTAAACCTTGATATATCAATATTATTTTTTGTATTTCCCATTAAAAAATTAGTGTCAAAGTCAGCTTCTTGAGGATTTTTTTCTGCATATATATATGTATTTGTTGAAAATAATACTACGATAATAAAAATTATTTTACAGTTGGACATAGTATAAAATATATTTAGAAATTAACATCTTGTTCTGAAGGACTACCATAATCATTAATAGTAATAAAACGGAGACTAAAGAGTTGTTTAGGGTTTTCTATTGTATATTCAGAATATGGTGCAATTAATATTCCTTGAGGCGTGAGATCTATTTTTCTATTTTCTTTAGAAAATATAGATGTAATTGTAATATAAAAGGGAGTTGGGTTTTTAATAACGATTTTGTTGTCTTGACGTCGCCAATTTAGTTTCTTAGGTGCACTATTAGAGTTTTCTTTGATAGAACTAGGTCGATAAATAAATTTAATACGCGAACGAATAGCTAACTGTAAGAAATTTCTACTATCTTCAGATATATTTGAAGTCGGCTTTGGAGGAATATCAAGTACATTCAGCCAAAATAATGATTCATGTTGTTGATTTAGCTCATGGCTATTAGGTAAAGCGAGTATACGTAATGTTTGACTCTTTTCAGGGTCTATACGTGCGATAGGTGGTGTGATTACAAATGGCAATTGAATTTCATCAGGAGTACTATTTGGATTGCCATTGTCAAGCCAAGACTGAATAAGAGAGGGTTGAGTACCTTCATTACTAATTTGTAGTGTTGTTTCTGTACTATCTGATGGAAATATAACTCGAGTACCATGCAGAATAACTTCCGCATGGCTATTTATACCTATCATACATATAGATAAGAATATGATAGATAGTATCTGGTTTCTAATTATCATTTATAAACTATTGATATATAATAGTATATTGAACATTTGTGGATACATTGCCTGCTGTTGCACCACCTGATGCAGTAAAGTATTCAGCATAGTAGTTTAGGTTGGTTTGACCACCTTGATCAACAGAAACCCACTGAGAATTTGTTTGGGCATTTTTTTCAGCTGTAGCAAGAATAGGAATAACTTGGTTGTTACTACCTAAAAGTTGTACTTGAACATTTGTAGCAGGGTTATCAGTACTTGTATTATTTAAGCGCCCTGTTAAATAGTCAACGGTTGGACCTGGTTCAAAGTATGTTGCAAGATTGCCAGCACTTTTACATTGACTCAAACTAATTTGAAATGGTGTGCGACCAGCTGTACTGTTTGCGACTTGAAGTGATTGTTGAGAAATGGTCGGTAAATTAACACTAATGGTTTGAGTTGAAATCTTACAAGTATTATCTAAAATTTTACCTGTAATATTAATTGTACCATCGGTAGCATGTGTTGTAACAGTCGAAAATAAACCTAGCGTTAATGATAAAAGAACCGATTTCTTCATTTTAGTGACCTAAATTGTCTTGGGGCTAATAAAGCAAAAATGTGACATGAATCACATTCTAAAGATTTTTAACAAAAACTACAATATATAATTAAAAATTATACAGTTTATTTCATAAACATTACAGGTAGTAATCGTACTTAATTAGTAATAGGTCACAGTTACTATATTATTTGTAGTCGTTTTAGAAATTAATTTTTTAGTTTCAAATTTTTCATTTGATTTTGTATTATTCGTTAATAAACATTTATTTACTAAATCCTGTGATTTTATATTACAAGAATATTCTATGATACTCCCTGTAATATTTATGGTATTTGCTATTATTGGATTGACCATTAAAACTTGACATATTAAATATATTATATACTTCATTATTATTACTCTTTATAGAGCTTATATATTGGTATATCAAATATTATTTTTTATGTATAGTAGTATTTTTTAAAAATATGTGTATAAAAATTAAATATTGTATGTTATTAAAAAATTATTTAAATCAGTATCTTATGTTTTTATTTTTGAGGTTTAAGGGCATTAAAATATACTGTATAATAATGCCCTAAATAGTTTTAGATATATTTTACATTAACAATTTCATATTCTACTTCACCTTGAGGTGTAGTAATTTTAGCTTCATCGCCTTCACTTTTTCCTAGTAAGCCACGAGCAATTGGTGAGTTTACAGAGATCTTATTAATTTTAAAATCTGCTTCATCATCACCAACAATTTTATATGTCTTTTGTTCCTCGGTATCTAAATTCTCAATAGTTACAGTCACACCAAATACAACGCGACCATTCTTTTCTAATTCAGTTACATCAATAACTTGTGAAGCACCTAGCTTTGCTTCGATATCTTGGATACGTCCTTCACAAAAACCCTGCTGCTCACGAGCTGCATGATATTCAGCGTTTTCTTTTAAATCACCATGTTCACGTGCTTCAGCAATTGCTTGAATAATACGTGGGCGTTCAACAGTTTTTAGTTGTTGTAGCTCTTTTTCTAACGCAGTTTTGCCTTCAGGAGTCATAGGGTAACGTTGCATGTCGTCCCTCCAAAATAAAAAATATCAGGTTTAAAAAATAAAAAATCCCGCCACCGAGTAGGTGACGGGACCTTTCGGTAATGCGGATTAACTAGTAACGGTTAAATCTTGCAAACGGTATACATCCATTGGTAATTTCACGGCAAATGCTTGGCAAACTGCCTCAGCACCGCTAATTGTCGTCGTATAGTACACTTTACCTTGTAGTGCAGCACGGCGAATAGCAGCAGAGTCAAATTGTGCTTGTTTACCTTCAGTTGTATTTACAATAAGGTGTATTTCACCATTTTTCAAGCGGTCTACAATATGCGGACGACCTTCGGTTACTTTATTTACACGCTCACATGCAAATCCAGCTTCAGTAATGACTTTATATGTGCCACCTGTTGCAACAAGTTTAAAGCCATAGTCTGCGAACTGTTTTGCAATCGCAACAACATCTTTTTTATCAGATTCACGTACAGATAAGAATGCATATTTTGTTTCATTTTCTGTAGGTAAACCTGGTAGGCGCTCATTTGAACCTAAAACAGCTTTATAGAATGCTTCACCAAATGTTTCGCCAACACCCATAACTTCACCTGTAGATTTCATCTCAGGCCCAAGCATAGGATCTACACCTTGGAATTTAGCAAATGGGAAAACAGCTTCTTTTACTGCAAAACGCTCAGGAATAATTTCTTGAGTAAAGTTTTGGTCAGCTAAAGAGCGTCCTGCCATACAGCGTGCAGCAACTTTTGCAAGAGAGTCACCAATACATTTAGAAACAAAAGGTACTGTTCTTGATGCACGTGGGTTGACTTCAAGCACGTAAACATCATTTCCTTTGACCGCAAACTGTACGTTCATTAAACCAATTACACCAAGCTCTTTTGCCATAGCGATGGTTTGACGACGCATTTCATCTTGAATTTCTTTAGATAAAGAATACGGTGGAATCGAACATGCAGAGTCACCTGAGTGAATACCTGCTTCTTCGATGTGCTGCATAATACCGCCAATGACCACATTTTTACCATCAGATACGCAATCAACATCAACTTCAATGGCTGAGTTTAAAAAGTGGTCAAGTAGTACAGGGGACTCGTTAGATGCTTGAACAGCTTCACGAAGGTAGCGTTTAAGCTCATCTTCATTGTATACAATTTCCATTGCACGACCACCAAGTACATAAGATGGACGAACAACCAATGGATAGCCTACTTTCGATGCTTCAGAAATACCTTCTTCAGCAGATTTTACAATGCTATTGTTCGGTTGGCGTAGTTGTAGACGTTGAATCATTTGCTGGAAACGTTCACGGTCTTCTGCACGGTCAATTGCATCAGGAGATGTACCAATAATTGGTGTGCCTGCTTCTTCAAGTGCACGTGCCAATTTTAGAGGAGTTTGTCCACCATACTGTACAATTACACCCTTAGGTTTTTCAGTACGAATGATCTCTAAAACATCTTCAAGTGTAATTGGTTCGAAGTATAAGCGATCTGACGTATCGTAGTCGGTTGAAACAGTTTCAGGGTTACAGTTAACCATGATCGTTTCATAACCATCTTCACGCATTGCAAGTGCAGCATGTACACAGCAGTAGTCAAACTCAATACCTTGTCCAATACGGTTTGGCCCACCACCAATAACCATGATCTTTTTACGATCTGATGGGTTTGCTTCGCACTCTTCGTCATAGGTTGAGTACATATAAGCTGTACTTGACTCAAACTCTGCAGCACATGTATCTACACGCTTATAAACGGGGTAAATACCTAAATTCCAACGCTGTTTGCGGAATTGTTTTTGTGAAATACCCATTAAGTTTGCAATACGTAAATCAGATAGGCCTTTACGTTTGAATGAACGGATATTTTCAGCAGTTAAATCACCAAAACCAAGTGATTTAATGTGGTTTTCAGTTTTAATAATATCTTCGATTTGGATAAGGAACCAACGATCAATTTTGGTTGCTTCAAAGATGTCATCTAATGTGAAACCTTGACGGAATGCATCTGCAACATACCAAATACGCTCAGGGCCTGGAACTTTAAGTTCAAGCATGATTTTTTCTTTGGCATTTGGTGTTGTAGCATCAATTTTTTCATCGAAACCACATGCGCCTACTTCAAGACCACGAAGTGCTTTTTGTAACGACTCTTGGAAGTTACGGCCAATTGCCATGACTTCACCAACTGATTTCATTTGTGTGGTGAGTACAGGCTCTGCTTGTGGGAACTTCTCAAAGTTAAAGCGAGGAATTTTAGTTACGACATAGTCGATCGATGGTTCAAATGAGGCAGGAGTAATACCACCTGTAATATCATTATTGAGCTCATCGAGTGTATAGCCTACTGCAAGTTTTGCTGCAATTTTAGCAATAGGGAAGCCTGTTGCTTTTGATGCAAGTGCAGATGAGCGTGATACACGTGGGTTCATTTCAATAACAACCATACGGCCGTCTTTTGGATTAATACCAAATTGAACGTTTGAACCACCTGTTTCAACACCAATTTCACGTAATACAGCAACTGATGCATTACGCATAAGTTGGTATTCTTTATCTGTAAGTGTTTGAGCAGGTGCTACAGTAATGGAGTCACCTGTGTGTACACCCATTGGGTCGAAGTTTTCAATTGAGCAGACAATGATACAGTTATCATTTTTGTCACGCACAACTTCCATTTCATATTCTTTCCAACCGATGAGTGACTCATCAATAAGAAGTTGGTGTGTTGGAGAAAGTTCGAAACCACGTTCACAAATTTCTAAAAACTCTTCTCTGTTGTATGCAATACCACCACCAGAGCCACCCATTGTAAATGATGGGCGAATAATGACAGGGAAGCCAAAGCGTGATTGAATCTCTAATGCTTCTGGCATAGATTCAGCAACAGCAGCGCGAGGGCATTCTAAGCCAATTTTTTTCATTGCCTGATCGAAAAGTTTACGATCTTCAGCTTTTTCAATGGCGTCTTTTGATGCACCAATCAGTTCAACATTGTATTTCTTTAAAATACCATGTTTGTCTAACTCTAATGCACAATTCAGCGCAGTTTGACCACCCATTGTTGGTAAGACAGCATCAGGGCGTTCTTTTTCAATAATACGCTCTACAGTTTGCCAAGTAATAGGCTCAATATAAGTTGCATCTGCCATTGATGGATCAGTCATAATCGTTGCAGGGTTAGAGTTAACCAAGATAACTCGGTAACCCTCTTCACGTAATGCTTTACATGCTTGTGCACCTGAGTAGTCAAACTCACATGCTTGACCAATGACAATAGGACCTGCACCAATAATTAAGATGCTTTTAATATCCGTACGTTTAGGCATTATTTCGCTCCTTAATTACTTTTTAGATGCTTCAATAAGTTCAATGAAGTGGTCAAACAATGGGGCACAGTCATGTGGACCAGGACTTGCTTCAGGGTGACCTTGGAAGCTAAATGCTGGTTTATCTGTACGATGAATGCCTTGTAATGTACCGTCGAATAAAGATTTGTGTGTTGCCTTTAAATTCGCAGGTAATGTACTTTCATCTACTGCGAAACCATGGTTCTGAGAAGTGATCATCACAGTTCCATTTTCTAGGTTTTTCACAGGATGGTTTGCACCGTGGTGACCATGGTTCATTTTAACTGTTTGTGCACCAGAAGCTAAAGCCAATAACTGATGACCTAAACAAATACCGAATACAGGAATTTCAGTTGTTTCGATGAGTGTTTTTACGGCTTCAATGGCATAGTCACATGCAGCAGGGTCACCAGGACCATTTGATAAGAAAATACCATCTGGATTGAGTGCAATTACTTTTTCAGCAGGTGTTTGCGCAGGAACAACAGTAAGTTTGCAACCACGATCTGCAAGCATACGTAAAATGTTGGTTTTTACGCCGTAGTCATATGCAACAACATGAAACTTAGTTTCAGGTTGAGTAAAGCCATTTTGTAATGTCCATGAACCCTCAGTCCATTCAAAACCTTCAGGGTCACAGCATTCTTTTGCAAGGTCTAAGCCGTTAAGGCCACCAAATGCACGTGCTTTTTCAATGGCTTCTTCAGCAGTAATATTTTCACCTGCAAGAATGCAACCATTTTGTGCACCTTTATCACGTAAAATACGTGTTAATTTTCGAGTGTCAATGTCTGCAATAGCAACGATATTCTGTTGTTGTAGGTAGTCTTCTAAAGACAATTCTGCTCTGAAGTTGCTATGCAGTAGAGGAAGATCTCGAATAATTAGACCATTTGCCCATACTTTATGAATGCGGCCAGATTCAACATCTTCAGCATTACAACCTGTATTACCAATATGAGGATACGTAAGCGTTACAAGCTGCTGTGCATAGCTTGGATCGGTTAATATCTCTTGATAGCCAGTCATGGCAGTATTGAAAACGACTTCTCCAGTCGTAGATCCCGTTGCGCCAATAGAAATACCAGTAAAAATGGTTCCATCAGCAAGGGCTAAAATGGCGGGGGTGCTCAAGTCGAAGCTCCTGATTTTTAAGCTGTAAAAAAGCGAGGAAACCTACGCTCAATAGGTAAAATTTACCTATCTCCGGGGCGACTCACTCGTAACTTAAAAACATATTGTACGCATATAAATAAAGAAAGTCTATGTAAATTATTGAGCTGATTTTATATCTTGTATTTTTCTGTGTAGTGTTTTGTTTAAATTAAATATTTGTTTTATTTGGAGTAATTTTGATTTTTGTTTTTTATATAAGGGCGGTAGAAATCTTGATCGAAAATATAAAATAATAAGAGGGTGGTTCGGATCAAAATACTAAACTTCACGTAACTCTCTATAAAAGTTTATATTTATAATGAAATTCTAGTGATATGGTTAATAAAAATACGAATCAATGGAAATACGCATTATGTCTATTCAAAATAACAATTCAGACCGCAATGATAATACGCTCCATACCAGTGAACTTAAAAAACACCTTCAACATCTGAAAGAGAATGTTATTCACCATTTAAATAATCTAAGGGAAGACTATACACTGTCAGAAGATGATTTTATTGAAATAAAAGAAGTTGCTAAAATTGAGCTAAAAGATTTAACAGCACAAATTGAAGAAATTAAAAGAGAGTTAAAGGATAGCTTGGAAAAAAGAGCATCCAAATAGAGAATGGATGCTACTACAGTCATGAATTTTAAAACTCATGTAACCAATCGCGTTTGTTATGAAAGTCTGGCTCAGGACTGCTATGCTGGATGGCATAGTACTGAGTCCCTTGTGCTGTTTTAAAGATTGCAGCAAGTCCAATATAAATATCACTGACTTGTAGTTGATGCGTTGTTAGAAACAATTGCAGATCAAGTACAGCATTTAGCCCATAGTGTGTACGTTTTAACTCAATAAGCTCAATGTCTGTCGCAAGTATTGGAGGAACGTTCTCAGGGTAGCGATACTCTTCAAACTGATAGCTTTGCCAAGTTTCAGACGGAGATAAATTAATTTCTCTGTAAAAGTCTTCATTTTTGACACCAATAAATATTTCAAAGCAGCTGTTTTCCCAAAGAAAATCTGCTCTTGATAATTTATATTGCGTACTTTCAGGCCATTCAATGAGTTGCATTGGGTCTCGAACCCAAAAGCCAACGTTTATGATGGTGTTTTGTTGTTCAATTGCAGATACAAGATGAATTGCATCAAATCTTTTGAACGGCTGTAACTCATAACTTGCCATAGAAGCCTTATTGATCAGTTATTTTGCTAAATGTGCATAACGCACTAAGTTAGACAGTTTTTGGTTTTGTTGTTCAGATTTTTTGTAAAGCAAAATAACCTTACCAATTTTGTGAACAACCGCTGCATTCGTTTTTTGGCTGATCAGATCAATGACTTGTGCACGAACTTCTCGATCTTCTCCAACGATTTTTACTTTAATGAGCTCATGGTCATTTAAAGCACGAAGCGTTTCTTCAATAACATTTTCAGTGAGTCCTTGCCCACCAATAATGACAACAGGAGACAGAGAGTGTCCAATCTGACGTAGAAGTTTACTTTCTTGGGTAGATAAAGATGCCATGGGAAAACCTATATGAATGAAGCCTTACAGTATAACAAATCAAATCTGAGAAAGTGTAAGAAATGCAAAAACTTTCATATATTGTATGAAAATAAATGATTCAGATAAAAAAAATATGCTAGATTGATAAAGTCAGATGTATTGATATAAGTCTCGTTGATTTATATATGTGATAATTTTTATGAGTATTAGAACGTACTTTTATAAAAACGATTAACATGATTAAAAAAAACTTATTTATATATATGTAGTTCCATACTGCAAGAACCCTTTTTTTTGCGTACAATATAATGATTATTTTTTATGAATTTTGATGATTATGGCGACGCGCATTACCAATCAAAAGCTATCTAAGAGCAGTCGTGCGTGGATGAGAGAGCATTTGGATGATCCTTTTGTAAAAAAGGCGCAGAAAGAAGGCTATCGTGCACGTGCAGCTTATAAGCTTTTGGAAATTCAAGAAAAATATAAACTTATTAAACCAGGAATGACTGTTGTTGACTTGGGAGCTGCACCAGGAAGTTGGTCGCAGATTGCAGGAAAACTTGTTGGCCCAAAAGGTTTGGTAATTGCATCTGATATTTTAGAAATGGATGCATTGCCTGATGTTACTTTTTTACAAGGTGACTTTAGGGAAGAAGAAGTTTTTGAAAAACTGTTAAATATTTTAGATGGAAGACAAGTCGACATTGTAATTTCAGATATGGCCCCCAATACATCAGGTAATAGGGCTGTTGATCAACCTCGTCAGATTTATTTGTGTGAACTTGCTTTAGATTTTGCACAAAAAGTTCTTGGGCCTAATGGACAATTTGTTGTTAAAGTTTTCCAAGGCACAGGATTTGATGAGTTTAGAAAACAGGTTGTCGATACATTTAATGTTTTAAAAACTGTAAAACCTGCCGCATCGCGTGCACGTTCAAAAGAAGTTTTTCTTATTGGACAGCAGCGTAAAGCACGTTAGACTTGCCAAGTTCGTAAAAATTGTGCATGTTTACAGTATTAGGTATTGAGTGTTGTCACTCACTTTCGTGAAAAGAGCTTACTTTGAATGAAGTAGGTTCAAATTAGATTGATGATATGGGAATAAAGCTTTGAGCGATCTCTTCAAAAACGCAGTGTTATGGCTAGTGATACTCGGAGTGCTGATTTTAATATTCAGCAACATCAGTGATCACAATAAACCATCGCAAATGAACTATTCAGAGTTTGTTGCTGCGGTAAATGCAGGCCAAATTAAGCAAGTCACCATTGATGGCGAAAAAATTACTGGCGAGAAAAAGAATGGTTCAGGTTTTGAAAGTATTCGCCCTGCGGTACAAGATCCTGAACTTATGCCGAGTCTAATTAAAAACAGTGTTGTCGTTGAAGGTACAGCTCCTCAACGTCAAGGCGTTTTGATGCAATTACTCATCGCAAGTTTCCCAGTGCTTTTAATCATCTTATTGTTCATGTTCTTTATGCGTAACATGGGCGGTGGTGCTGGTGGTAAAAGTGGCCCAATGAGCTTTGGTAAATCAAAAGCAAAAATGCTTGCAGAAGATCAAATCAAAGTAAACTTTAAAGACGTTGCAGGCTGTGATGAAGCAAAACAAGAAGTTGTTGAAATTGTTGATTTCTTGAAAGATCCAGCAAAATTCAAACGTCTTGGTGCATCAATCCCTAAAGGGGTATTGATGGTTGGACCACCGGGAACAGGTAAAACATTACTTGCAAAAGCGATTGCAGGTGAAGCTAAAGTGCCATTTTTCAGTATTTCAGGTTCTGATTTTGTTGAAATGTTTGTTGGTGTGGGTGCTTCTCGTGTAAGAGATATGTTTGAACAGGCAAAACGGCATGCACCTTGTATCATTTTTATTGATGAAATTGATGCTGTTGGTCGTCATCGTGGTTCTGGTACAGGTGGTGGGCACGATGAGCGTGAACAAACCTTAAACCAGATGCTTGTTGAAATGGATGGTTTTGAAGGCAATGAGGGTATTATCGTTATTGCTGCAACCAACCGTGCAGATGTTTTAGACAAAGCACTACTTCGTCCTGGCCGTTTTGACCGTCAAGTGATGGTTGGTTTACCAGATATTAATGGTCGTGAACAAATTCTAAATGTGCATTTGAAAAAATTGCCATCTGTAACAAGTGTAGATGTAAAAGTCTTAGCACGTGGTACGCCTGGTTTCTCAGGTGCACAGCTTGCAAACCTTGTGAATGAAGCAGCTTTATTTGCAGCACGCCGTAATAAAAATACGGTAGATATGCATGACTTTGAAGATGCTAAAGACAAGATTTATATGGGACCTGAGCGTAAATCTATGATTATTCGTGATGAAGAACGTAGAGCAACGGCTTACCATGAAGCAGGACATGCCATTGTTGCAGAAGTTTTACCAGGTACAGACCCAGTGCATAAAGTAACAATTATGCCGCGTGGTTGGGCGCTTGGTGTTACTTGGCAGTTACCTGAACAGGATCAAATTAGCCACTATAAACATAAGATGTTAAATGAGTTATCTATTTTGTTTGGTGGTCGTATTGCTGAAGAAATATTTATCAATCAGCAATCTACAGGTGCATCGAACGATTTTGAACGGGCAACAAAAATGGCACGTTCAATGGTAACTAAGTACGGCATGTCGGATAAAATGGGCGTGATGGTCTATGAAGATGATAATCAACAATCTTTCTTAGGAAGCATTGGTAGCCGTACGATTTCTGAAGCAACTCAACAGCAAGTTGATGCAGAAGTCCGTCGTATTTTAGATGAGCAATATAAAGTGGCATGGGATATTCTTGAGCAAAATAAAGATAAAGCTCATGTCATGGTGAAAGCACTGATGGATTGGGAAACGATCGATCGTGATCAGGTGTTAGATATTATGGAAGGTAAAGAACCTAGACCGCCAAAGGTTTATGTTGCTGAAAATCCAGTATCAGATGAACTACCTAAAGATGGTCCATCGTCTCCACCCCCATTACCTGCGATGAATTAAAAATAAGAGTCACTTCGGTGGCTCTTTTTTATTAGATATTGAGAAAATTATGCAATTAAAATCTTTACCAAAAAAACAAATCATTTGTAATGGGCGTGTCATCGACTTATCTATTCCTCAGGTTATGGGGATACTCAATGTAACGCCTGATTCATTTAGTGATGGTGGCGAGTATACACAAATAGATTTAGCTGTTCGTAAAGCTCAAGAAATGATATCTCAAGGTGCAACAATTATTGATATTGGTGGTGAGTCGACAAGACCGGGAGCATCTTATGTTGGTGTGCAAGGGGAGTTGGCGCGAGTTATTCCTATTGTTAAAGCGCTTGCTAAGTACGATGTTATTTTATCTATTGATACCAGTGAACCTGAAGTCATTAAACAGGCTGTAGAAGCTGGTGCACATATTTGGAATGATGTACGAGCATTAAGTCGTCCATTTGCCCTAGAAACAGCAGCGGCGCTTAATATTCCTATTATACTCATGCATATGCGAGGTGAACCTACAACAATGAATCAACTTGCACAGTATGGCGATGTTGTAAATGATGTGATGGATGAGCTTAAATTAAGAATTAAAGATGCAAAAGATACGGGTGTGCGTGACGAAAATATTATTATTGATCCTGGATTTGGTTTTGCAAAAGATGTAAATCACAATATTACTTTGCTAGACAATCTCTATCGATTACATGAGTTAGGTTATCCAATTTTAGCGGGTCTATCACGGAAAAGATTTGTGGGAACAGTAACAGAGTGCCAAAATGCATCTGAGCGTGTTATAGGGAGTGTTTCAGGGCATTTGTTTTCAATACAGCAAGGAGCGAGTATTGTGCGTGTGCATGATGTCAAGGAAACATCACAAGCAATAAAGATGTGGAATAAGCTCCAAGATGCCGCTACATGTCGTAACCCTTGAACCATAAAGTTCAAGGCGGACGCGACGCATACTTGCTGGGTTTCCCATTCAAGATGGGCATACACTCTAAATATGCAGAACACAATCCTAAAGTGTTAGTATTGGCTCAGGGGAATCTGACCTGCTGGCGAACACCTCAGAGTAGTTTTTATTATAACTAAAAACCTTTGATATGCATACCGTTTAAGGTAGTGTTGTGTTAAGTTCCTTTTCAGTTGGTGACGATTTATGCACTTCTTGAAAAGGAATTCTTTATACAGTTTCTTTCTCAATACTCTCAAGCACTGTCTTTAATAAATGTTCACATTGTTCATACTGCTGTAAAGATTTATTTAAAGAAAGAACTTCTTGCATCAGCTCTAAAGCAACCATAACGACTAATTTATTATGTTCAATTCGAGGTGCTTTTGCACGAAATTCTTGAAAGCGTTGATTTAAAATATCAGCAGCTTTTTCTAGCTCACTTCGTTCTTCATCTGTAGTTGAAAGGCGAAAAATTTGCTCAATGATGCGAAGCTCAATAACGATCGGTGTATTACTGCTCATGATGCTTCCTCATTATATTCAGATGGATGAGCAAGTTTTTGAATTTCTTGTGTGTTTTGGTCTTCATCTGTACCAAGAATAGCTAGACGTTCAATAATAGCTTCTACTTTTAGCTTTGCATGCTCATTTTTTTCAACGAGTTGCACACGCTCTTCTTTTAATGCTGCAATTTCTTGCTTTGCACTGATTTGTTCATGTTGCAATTTTTCTTTAAGCACACGCAACTCATTACGCTCTGCAAGAATTTCTTGAAATCGACTCTTTAAATCTGTACAGCCTTTCTCTAAACGACTATAACGTTCAGCCAATGTTTTCGCATCTTGATTGAGTGCGTTATATTGATCCTGTAAAGTATTTAAATTATTGGTTAGCGTATCAATTTTATCTTGTTTACTACGCAGTGTTGTTGTTTGTTGGGTTGTTTGATCATCATGGTGTTTCTCCATTTCTTTTTTTTGCTGATGCAAAGAGGTGTTTTCACCCTCAAGATTTTTCAAACGCTCTTGAAAATTAGCAATATGCGTTTGAAGTCGCTTTAATTCTTCTAACATAACGTGGTCGCACAGTATTGCAAACAAAGGTAAGATATACGCAGTATAGACATTGGAAAAACGAATGCAAGATGATATTACAGGTTGGTCTGAATGGGATCGCCACTTTTCAAATATTGAAGAAATTTCAAGTCCAAGTGAGTTACATGGGCTACTTACAGGTATCGTTTGTGTGACACAGCCACCAACACGAGAAGAATGGACACTTATTTTATCGACTTTAAATGTGCCTGAACTGAATGATGAGAGTTTAGCTGTTTTAACTGATGAAACTGAAGATGTGGCACATGCACTTTCAGAAGATGATTTAGATTATTTACCAATGTTGCCAGATGATCAGCATGTATTAAGAGACCGCGTACAGGCATTGGCAGACTGGTGTGCAGGGGTTGTACTTGGTTTTGGCTTGGCTTCTGGACATATTCGTGCAGATGAAAGAGAACTCATCGGTCATTTACAAGATGTTGCGGCCGTTGAGTTTGAAGATGAAGATGATGACGAAGAAGGTGAGGAAGGCTATCAAGAGCTATTTGAATTTGTGCGCTTGATTCCTGTCAGTCTATCTATGGGACGTAAAAGGATAGCTGTTGATGAAAGCTCTTTACTGAAGCATGTGCATGAGCGTATTCAACCTGTAAGTGATACACCAGAATCGAATAATGTGGTTGAAATGTTTACACCACACCGTCCAAGTTAAAAAAATACCTGTTAGATAATATAAAACTTAAAAAGGAGTAGGTATGCTGAAACTTACCCAAGCTGATTTTGCAGTAAGACGTTTAGAGCTAGCGCGTAAAATGGGCGCACATAGCATTGCTATTATTGCAACAAATGCGGTGAGCTATCGTAATAGCGATGTAGATTATAAATATCGTGCAGACAGTAGTTTTTATTATTTAACAGGTTTCCCTGAACCTGAGGCAATTGCCGTTATTCAAACTTTTGATGATGCCGATGAGTATGAATATACTCTTTTTTGTCGTGAACGTGATCCTGAGTTAGAAATATGGAATGGTTATCGTGAAGGCTTGGAAGGTGCAAAATCTGCCTATCATGCAGATGCTTCATATGCTATAGATGACTTTAATGAAGAGGTGGTCGAGTTACTTTCACATGCGCATAAAGTTTATTTTCGAGTAGGTCACGATGCCGACTTTGATATACGTATTACGAGTATTATCCAACAGCATCATTTAAAACTGAGTTTATTGCAGCTAGACCCAATTGTAGATGTTATGCGTTTAATTAAATCTGATAAAGAAATTGGATTAATGAAAAAGGCTGCTGAAATTAGTGCGCTTGCACATACGAAAGCAATGGAAAGTGTACGTAATGGCATGATGGAGTATGAGCTAGAAGCAGAACTAAACTATGTATTTGGAAAGCATGGCTGTGTACCTGCATATGGTAGTATTGTTGGGAGTGGTGAAAATGGATGTATTTTACACTATGTCGAAAATAATAAAAAAATAGAAGATGGACAGCTTGTTTTAATAGATGCAGGTTGTGAGTATGAGTATTATGCATCTGATATTACGCGTACATTTCCTGTAAATGGTGTGTTTTCAAAAGAACAGCGAATAATCTATCAATTGGTTCTAGATGCACAACTGGCAGCGATCGATGCGGTACGTATTGGTAATCCATACCGAAAACCACATGACATTGTTGTAAGAATACTTACTCAAGGTTTATTGGAACTTGGTTTGTTGCAAGGAAATTTAGAAGATTTAATTGGCGATGAAGCTTATCGACAATTTTATATGCATGGTACAGGACATTGGCTTGGTTTAGATGTGCATGATGTGGGAGGCTATAAAACAAAAGAAGGTCCTCGACATTATGAAGCAGGCATGGTTGTGACGATTGAGCCTGGTATTTATATTTCTCCACAAGATACAACGGTTCCTGAAAAATGGCGTGGTATTGGTATTCGAATTGAAGATGACATTGTGGTGACATCCGAAGGGCCACAAGTTTTAACGGCAAGTGTTGTTAAAGAAATTGATCATATTGAAGCATTGATGAAATCTACTGCCAATAAATAGGAAATAATCATGCCACAGGTTGTAATTGTTGGTGGTGGGATGGTGGGTTTAAGCCTCTCATTGATGTTAGCGAAAGCAAATATTCGTGTGAAACTTCTAGAAGCGATTAAATATCCTGATATTTTAGATGCTGAGTTACAGGAATATCATTCAAGCTTTGATGCACGAAATAGTGCGTTATCACGACGTAGTGTTCAAATTTATAGCAAGTTAGGCTTGTGGGAAAGCTTACAACAACATGCCACACCTATCCGACAAGTGCATATTACGGAAGAGGGAGGATTTGGCAAAGCACGTTTATTGGCTGAACAAGAGAATGTTGAAAACTTTGGGCAGGTAATTGAAAATGCGTGGTTAGGACGTGTACTTTTGACCCAAGTAAAAAAGAATAACCAAATTGAGCTTATTGATGGTATTCAAGTGACGGCGCTGACACAAGATAATGCGAAAGTGACTATTGAGGCTCTCAGAGATAATGAAAAAATTAAAGTTGTTTCTGATCTTGTTATCGCAGCAGATGGTCGGGATTCTTTTTGCCGTCAAGCATTGGGTATCGATGCAGACGTTCATGACTATGAGCAGGTCGCGATTGTTACAACAGTACAAACATCTAAACCTCATGAGCATGTCGGTTTTGAGCGGTTTAGTGCTTTAGGCCCTTTGGCACTACTTCCATTACCGGGAGAAAAGCGGCGTTCGGTTGTCTGGCCTGTAAAAAAAGGTACTGAACAGCAGTGGTTAGGTACTGAAAATGATCAAAAGTTTTTAGATGCGTTACAGCATACCTATGGTGGGCGAGCAGGAAAGTTTGAAAAAACAGGCAAGCGTTTTTGTTATCCATTGTCGCAAGTGCTTTCACACAAACAGGCGAGTGGTCGGGTTGTACTTATGGGAAATGCAGCGCATACCATTCATCCTGTTGCAGGGCAGGGGTTTAATTTGTGTTTAAGAGATGCAGAAGTGTTAGTAAGATTTTTATCTAACCAGCTTAAAACATCAAGTGATATTGGTAGTCCCCACCTTTTAAAGCAATATGAACAAGCAAGATTAGTTGACCAAAAGCGTGTCATTAAATTTTGTGATGGTGTTGTGAGAGGCTTTAGTAATCAGAATCCACTCTTAAAATTAGTGAGAAATACAGGTCTAGTAGCTTTTGATATTGTGCCGGGTATTAAACCAATGGTTGCAAATTATGCAATGGGGTTGAAAGCATGATGTCTCAGGAAAAGCATGATGTTGTGATTGTAGGGGGTGGCCTAGTTGGTGGACTAACTGCTTTATTACTTGCAAAAGAAAATATCGATGTTGTGGTATTAGATGCAGCCCCACTACTTGATTCAACACAAGTTCTAGAAAAAATGAATTCTAGAGTACTTGCTTTAAGCCAAGCAACAATTCATTTATTGCAGATAGCAGGAGTTTGGCCTCATATTGAGAGATATGAGCCTTATACAGCAATGCATGTCTGGAATAAAAATGGCTATGGAGATATTCATTTTGGTCATGATAGTATAGATAAACCTGCTGAAACTGATTGGCTCGGTGTGATGGTTGAACCTAGCATTCTAAACTTGGCTATGCAAAAGACTATGTTGGAAAAAGTGAAGCACTACCGAACGAATGTTCGTGTGAAACACTTAGAACAACGTACAGATAGTTGGTCTATTACACTTGCCAATGATGGATGCTTAAATACAAAGTTAGTCATTGGTGCAGATGGTGCAAACTCTTTTGTACGTCAAGAAGCACTCATTGGATTAAAGGTTCTAGACTATAAGCAATCTGCGATAGGTTGTGCAATTCAAACCAATCAACCTCATCACCATGTGGCTCGGCAAATTTTCTTACCAACAGGACCACTTGCATATTTACCAATAAAAAGTCCTGTTTCTAAAGAGGATGGATATTGGCAATCGATTGTGTGGACTCTACCTACAAATATATGCAATGAGTATATGGCGTTAGATGAAATAGCATTTGCAGATAGACTGACAAAAGAAAGTCTGTACATGTTGGGTGGTGTGAAAGTTGCAAAAAATAGATCTTGTTTTCCATTAAAAGCACGTGCTGCTGAAAAATATGTAATGACAGGATTGGCTTTAGTTGGCGATGCTGCACATGTAATACATCCGCTTGCAGGGCAAGGTGTAAATATAGGTTGTTTAGATGCTGCTATGTTATGTGATGTTTTATTAACAGATATACATCGAGGAGCATGGGCAAATATTCAGACATTACGAAAATATGAGCATTTGCGCCGTCATCAGAATGAAGCAATGATGCATAGTATGTCTATTTTAGGATGGTTGGAGTCTTCTCAGGTATATCCACTGATTTGGGCAAGAAGCTTTGGACATAAAATTGCTATGAGTAATTCTAAATTGAAAGATTTTTTTATGTATAAAGCAAATGGTTTGGAATCTCTGAGAAATACGAGATATGCAAAATAAAAATGTGATTGTTTGTATTAAAAAACTGCAAAATATACGAATTGGAGTCTTGCTATTTTTGTGAAGATTGCTAAATTTCATATTGCTCACTGATGAGGTGAGGCATACCAATGAGACAGTGGAAGATGGGGAGTTATCATGGTCGACTCAAATGATTATGATGAATCAGAAGATTCAGTTGTAGATGATGATGAAGCGAAAGCAGCAGAAAAAGGTGCAAGTGAACCAAGTGCTGAGACAAGTCAAAACTCAGCAGATATTGCAGAGGCAGAGAGCTTAACTGTAACAGCTAAGCAAAAACAACGTTCAGCTTTAGAGGATGAGGTTGCAGCTTTTTTAGCAAAAGGTGGGCATATAACAGAAGTACCCCCTGATACAAGTGTTGACTGATTTTTGAGCGCTATAACTGGTGTTTTATCGTCATTATTTTGAAATAAATTTTCGCTATCTAATGTATTAACAGTGTATAATACAGTGAGAAAATTACATTAAATAATGAGAAGAATGATATATGTGTTTAAAAACATAGGTTTGTATTAACTGTGTATAAAGCCAAGAGCATTTTTTTAACTTTTTATATTATTGTTATTAAAAGTTTAATTTTTTAAGAAGCTCTTGTATTATATCTGTTCATTAGTTAAAAACTACTGGGGTACAAAATATCTCGGTAAAATTAAACAAAAACTTTAGGCTGAGCTTAAAAAAAACAATTGTTATCTCTGGAGGATATCCATGAAATTGAGTCGTATTGCTCTTGCTACAGTGCTTGCAGCTTCTCCTTTTGTAGTTGCTAATGCAGGCGTAACTGTAACTCCATTATTATTAGGTTACACTTTCCAAGACAGTACTCATAATAACGGTACACAAAACGTAAATGACAGTGCACAGCACTTAACTACGGGTCCTGAGTTACAAGACGACATGGCAGTTGGTGCAGCATTAGGTGCTGAATTAACACCATGGTTAGGTTTTGAAGCTGAATACTTACAAGTTAAAGGCGACGTGCAAGGTGCTCAACAAGGCGCTCAATACAAACAACGTCAAATTAACGGTAACTTCTACGCAACATCTGATTTAATCACTAAAAACTACGATAGCAAAATCAAGCCATACGTATTATTAGGTGGTGGTTACTACAAGTATGATTTTGATGGTGTTCCACGTACGTCTTACCAAAACCGTGAAGGTGGTTTAGTTAACGTAGGTACAGGTATTTTCTGGCGCTTAAATGATGCATTGTCTCTTCGTACAGAAGCGCGTGCTACATATAACGTAAATGCTGATTTCTGGAACTACACAGCACTTGCTGGTCTAAACGTTGTTATTGGTGGTCACTTGAAACCTGCTGCACCAGTTGTAGACGTTCAACCAGTTCCACCTGCTCCAGCACCTGCTCCAGCGCCAGTTGTTCAACAGCCTCAGCCTCAGCCACAAGAGTTGACTGAAGACTTGAACATGGAACTTCGTGTGTTCTTTGATACAAACAAATCAAACATCAAACCACAATACCGTCCTGAAATTGCAAAAGTTGCTGATGCGTTAAATCAGTATCCAAATGCAACTGCACGTATTGATGGTCACACAGATAACACGGGTCCTCGTAAGTTAAACGAACGTTTATCTTTAGCGCGTGCTAACTCTGTAAAAGCTGCACTTGTTAATCAGTACAACATTGATGCATCTCGCTTAACTACTCAAGGTTTTGCATGGGATCAACCAATTGCTGACAACAGCACTAAAGAAGGTCGTGCAATGAACCGTCGTGTATTTGCTACAATCACTGGTAGCCGTACAGTTCTTGCTCAACCAAAAGCACAATAATAGTAATAAGTAGTTTTTATTACGCATAAAAATGGCTCTAAATGAGCCATTTTTTTATTTATATGAGTTACATATTTTTACGTATTGTTGATGTTTGTAAAATAAAAGACAAATTTTTTTGTTATATTAAAATGACTAAAGCGAAAATATAACTATAGAATTTAATCAGGAGATAACAATGGGTTTATTTGATTTTGTAAAAGGTATTGGTAAAAAATTAGAAGGCCAATCTGAACAGCCAGAACAACAAACACAAGCTGCTGAACCAACAGCACAAGAAATTGCGAACCAGCTTTTAGCACATATTCAAAGTTTAGGTCTAGCAATTACAGGTTTATCTGTAAATTATAACAGCGATACAGATACTGCTGTTATTCATGGACAAGCAGCAAGCCAAGCAGACAAAGAAAAAATTATTCTAGCTGCTGGTAATGTACAACATGTTGCTCAAGTTGATGATCAAATGACTGTTGCAGAAACAGCAGAAGATGCAGATCAACCTGAAAGCCAGTTTTATACAGTACAGTCTGGTGATACCCTTTCTAAAATTTCGAAAGAAGTATATGGTGATGCAAACCAATACAATAAAATTTTTGAAGCAAATCAGCCTTTACTGAAAGATGTAAACTCAATTTTTCCGGGCCAAGTATTACGTATTCCACAATAATTTTTAATCTAAAGTATTAAAAATAAAAAAAACCTGACGGTTTCGTCAGGTTTTTTTGCTCCTAAAGAGTTCATAGTATTTAAATTCCTATATTTCTAAGTTGTTTTTTCATATCTTTTCGGTCTCGACGATGCTGAGACTTAGGTTTTTCAGACTCATGCATTCCACCTTTATGTAATAAAGGGGAGACTGCTACATGATTGCGTGACTTTATTTTGGGTAATGATTTAAGTTTCATAAGTTTTATCCTTTAATGCACATAACTTGTTTTAATGTATGTACTACTTCAATTAAATCTGTTTGATTTGCCATAACCTCATCAATGTCTTTGTACGCTGATGGAATTTCATCAATGACTTCTTTATCTTTTCTACATTCGATCCCCTCTGTTTGTTGAATAAGGTCTTGTTGTGAAAACTGTCTTTTTGCTTTACTACGACTCATTTTTCTCCCTGCACTATGTGAACATGAACAAAATGATTCGTTGTTTCCTTTACCTTTTACAATAAAAGATTTTGCTCCCATAGAACCGGGAATAATTCCATATTCGCCTTGTCCTGCACGAATTGCACCTTTACGTGTCACAAATACCTCTTCACCGAAATGATATTCTTTTTGAACATAATTATGCTGACAGTTAATTGCTTCTTTTGTCATTTGAAATTTAGGAAGCAGTGGGCGAATTGCCTCTAAAATTAAATGCATCATTTCACGACGGTTTTCATAAGCATATTCTTGTGCCCATTCAACAGCTTCTACATAATCATTAAAATTATTTGAGCCTTCAGCAAAGTAAGACAAATCTTTGTCGGGAACATGACCAAACCGATGTTGTGCCTCTTTTTTGGCACGCTCGATGAAATAGGTTCCAATCACATTGCCTAAACCTCGACTGCCTGAGTGAAGCATAATCCATACATCTTGATTTTCATCTATGCACAGCTCAATAAAGTGATTGCCGCCACCGAGGGTTCCGAGTTGTTTCACCCATGTACTGTCAAAGTGTCGTAACATTCTTTTTAAAGCTGGATGTTTAAGTGTGATTTGATTTAAACGCTTATCTAGAGGTGTTAATGTAGAAGCTTTCGCACGAATTTGCTTATGCATTGAAAACCCTACAGGTACCTTACGTTCAATTGCATTACGAAGTGTGCTTAAATTATCTGGTAATTGACTCGCCTTTAAGTTTAATCGTAATGCATTCATGCCACAGCCAATATCGACACCTACAGCAGCAGGAATAATTGCATTTTTGGTTGGAACGACACTGCCTACGGTTGCACCTTTACCGAGATGCACATCTGGCATAACCGCAATATGTGAGTGAATAAACTGTAGCTGTGACATTTTATGGAGTTGGTCGATGCTCTCTTGATCAATATCAGAGGTATAAATTTTAATGGGAACACCAAAATGTGTATTCTCATTTAGGGTAAGCTTTATGCTCATATCATGTATCTCAATATATTTTTATTTTTGTCCAAATAAAAAAGACCTAGCGAATGCTAGGTCTTTAAAGCACTCGGACAAGTTGATATGACACTTGTCCGTGAGCTGACATCGTGCCAAGATTTAAAGTTGTAGTAGTAATGGCATGATGTCCTCCTTAAATTGGGTAAATGATTAAATTTCCTGCATTTTACCCCGTAATTTTAAAAAATCAAGATTTTTTTAGTGGTTTTACATCCATTTTGTCATAAGGAATGAGTTTAGTTTTGTATTTTATCTTGTACGTTAACCAGATGATTAAAAATACAGGAATCGTAATATAAGTCGATATAATACCTTTCCAATCCACATGATCGCCCATAAATGCTTGGTAGTTTTGACCTAAAGTAATGAATAAGCAGAGTGCAAACGCAAACAGAGGGCCAAAAGGGAAAAGCTTTGCACGGTAAGATAAATCTTCAAGTTTATAACCTTGCGCAATATAGCCTTTACGGAATCTATAATGCGATACTGCAATACCTAACCAAACAATGAAACCACACATTCCTGACATATTCAGTAGCCAAAAATACACATCTTTTTCACTTACAAAGTAAGTAAGTAAGCAGAATGCAGCAATAATGGTGGTTGCATATAAAGCATTCATAGGTACGCCACGACTATCAAGCTTTGCAAATATTTTAGGTGCACTTCCTTCTTTTGCCATATTCCAAAGCATACGCGTTGAAGAATACATACCTGAATTACCCGCAGAGAGTACGGCAGTAAGAATGACTGCATTCATTAAACCTGCTGCAAAAGCAAGTCCTGCCTTTTCATAAAGAAGTGTAAATGGAGAAACAGAAACGTCGTTGTTATTTGCTGCTTGTATAAGCAATGGATCATCGTAATGAATGAGTGTGCCAATAATGAAAATACAAAGAATATAAAACAACAAGATACGCCAAAAAATTTGTTTAATGGCCAATGGGATATTCTTTTCAGGTGATTCAGACTCGCCAGCTGCAACGCCCACCATTTCCGTGCCTTGAAAGGAAAATCCTGCAATCATTGCAACCCCAATCATGGCTTGTAAGCCACCGACAAATGGAGCATCTTTATAGTGCCAGTTTGCAAATACTGCGTTTGGTTCACTCATCATAATCTTAAAGATCATGAAAATACCCAACCCAATGAAGGCAACAATGGCAATGACTTTAATGAGAGAGAAAACAAATTCACTTTCTCCAAAGCCTTTTACCGACATGGCATTAATTGCAAAAATAATGCTGAGAAAGGCAAGGCTCCACCAAAATCCGGGAATATCTGGGAACCAAAACTTCATAATGAACTGAACAGCAACCAGTTCAAAGGCAACTGTAATTGCCCAGTTGTACCAATAGTTCCAACCTAATGCGAAGCCGAAGCCATTTTCTACATACTTGTTTCCGTAGGTAAAGAATGCACCTGTGGTTGGATTATGTGTTGCAAGCTCGCCAAGACTGGTCATTAAGAAGTAAATCATGACGCCAATAACTGCATAAGCGAGTAAAGCACCGCCTGGCCCCGCACTTGCAATTGTTGACCCTGAAGCAAGGAAGAGCCCTGTACCAATACAGCCACCAATTGCAATCATATTTAGATGACGTGCACCAAGCTTACGTTGTAAATTCGCAGGTTGATTTTGTTCGCTCATCTAAATTCCTTTGTTTTAAAATTTTGCATTGTTGGCATATAACACCTTAAAACCTTGTTGATCAGCCTTGACGGTACATTTACCGACATATTGTTCAATGAGTATTGAATAGTTTAAAAAACGATTTGCAACAATCCATAATTCACCATTTGCATTTAAGTGCAATTTTGCCTGTTGGCAGAGTCCTTCGCTTGCTGCGTAGTTGGTATGAATACCTTGATGAAAGGGAGGGTTACTCACGATTGCATCTAGATCGCATGGTGCGTCTTCGATACCAGTTACAGCATGTGTATGAAGTTGATGAGTAGGAATGTTGTTACGCTCAAAAGTAATCTTTGTTGAGGCAAGTGCAAAAGCATCTACATCGAGTGCATATACAATATTGCTTGGGTTTAGCTTTGCTAAATAGCAGCTAATGATCCCCGCACCACAGCCAAAGTCGGCAAGTGTACCTGATTTTACTTGTTCTAAATAGGGGAGCAGTACCCCTGTGCCAACATCTAAGTGATTTTGACTAAATACACCAGGTAAGCTATAGATGCTAAGAGAAATATGATCATTAACGACGTCATATTTTTGCAGCCAGTCTGTGAGAGGCTTATGAGGTACTGTTTTTTCAAGTGTTGTTTGCCAAAATTGACAATGTCTTGCACTATCTAGTTTTTTCGTTTGACCATAGTCTTTTAATTGTTTTGCTGCGCGCTCAACGCCACCTTTTTTCTCGCCCACTAAAAATATCTGTGCACCTTGAGGCAGATGACTTGCAACCTCATAAAGTACATAGTTAAGTAACTCTTTAGACTTAGGCACAAAAATAACGACTTGATCATAGGCTTCTTGTGGAAAGCTTGTACCAAAAAAACTGGTGTAGCCCTGTTTAACTTGAGCTTGGTGATCTGCATAATTCCAAGTCCAAATTGAACTTTGTACAGATTGATCAAGTGTTGATATTAAATTATCGCTTGGGGCGTGAATAAACAACACGTTCCCTTTGAGATAATCTTTTTGTCGTAAGACAACCTCACTTCTTGGATCCATAAATTTCTCTTTTGCAGGCACATGCCCAGTGGATACTGGGCAGTGAAACTTTATTCTTTGTTTTCAGGCAATACAACATTTAATATTAAAGCTGTAATACCACCTGTTGCGACACCAGAACTAAAAATATTGCGTAGTAAATCTGGCATATGTTTTAGAAAATCTGGAACTTGTGCAATACCTAAGCCGAGTGCAAGAGAAATGGCAATAATTAAAAGCGCACGGCGATCTAACTTTATTCCTGAAAGGATATTAATGCCTGAAGCTGCAACGGCACCAAACATCACCATGACTGCACCACCAAGCACAGCTTGAGGAACTGCTTGAATAACCCCCGCAATTTTAGGGAATAAACCAAGTAGAACCAATAAGGCTGCAATCCATAAACCAACATAGCGACTCGCAACACCTGTAAGTTGAATGACACCATTATTTTGTGCGAAAACAGAACTTGGGAATGTATTAAATATACCTGCTAAAAAAGAGTTAGCACCATTGACCAATACACCACCTTTAATCCGCTGCATCCAAACTGGACCGCTGACAGGTTGATGTGAAACCTTACTTGTTGCAGTGATATCACCAATTGCTTCTAAAGAAGTAACAAGATAAATAAAAGCAAGTGGTAGAAATAATGACCAATCAAATGCAAGACCAAAGTGAAGTGGTGTTGGAATTTGAAATGTAGGTGCTGTGTGAAAAGCAGAGAAGTCTAAGTGTCCCATGAAGCCCGCGAGAAGATAGCCACTGACCAATGCGAGTAGGATAGCTGAGCTTTTTACCCAAATAATAGGAATACGGTTCAAGACAACAATAATTGCAAGTACAGTACAAGACATAATCAGGTTGTCTGCATTAGCAAAACTTCCATCAGCCATTGCACCATAACCGCCGCCCATACTAATGAGTCCTTCTTTAATAAGTGTTAGACCAATAAGTAGGACAACAATACCTGTAACAAGAGGTGTAATGAGTTTTTTTACCCAAGGTAAAATACGTGAAACACCCATTTCAATGAAGGCACCCGCAATGACAACACCAAAAATTGCAGCCATAACTTGTTGATAAGGCGTACCATTTGCAATCATAAGGCTACCAATTGCCATAATTGGACCAATAAAGTTAAAGCTTGTGCCTTGTACAATAAGTAACCCTGCACCTAAAGGCCCTACTTTTTTACACTGTAGGAATGTAGCAATCCCTGAAATGACCAATGACATTGAAAGAATCATGGTTGTTTCATGTGCGGGGACTTTGAGTGCCCCACAAATAAGTAAGCCCGGCGTTAAAATTGGGACTAAAATGGCAAGCAAATGTTGCAGTGCAGCAAAGAGAGCAGTTGATGATTTTGGGCGGTCTTCTAACTGAAGAATAAGTTCAGATGAATTATCTTTGCCCGAAGATTGTGGGTCTGACATAAAAGTATGGTATAAATAGAGATGTCGCTATTCTAATCGACTTACATGTCTTTACAAAATAAAACATGTTACTGCATTTAAAAAAATGCAGTTGTCAATTAGATGTCACTACTAAATAGTAGAGTTTTTTTGTATAATTTGCCCTCAAATTTTAGGCGTATCGAAATTCATGTCATTAGATATTAAAAATCTCCGCAATATCGCAATTATTGCGCACGTTGACCACGGTAAAACAACGTTAGTCGATAAACTTTTACAACAATCTGGCGCACTCGGTGAACGTGCTGGCGAGATTGAGCGTGTCATGGACTCAAATGCGCTAGAAAGTGAACGTGGTATTACGATTCTTGCGAAGAATACTGCCATTACTTGGTTAGATAAACGTACAGATACAACTTACCGCATTAACATTGTGGATACCCCGGGACATGCAGACTTCGGTGGAGAAGTTGAACGTGTAATGTCTATGGTTGACTGTGTATTACTTCTAGTTGACTCACAAGATGGCCCAATGCCACAAACACGCTTTGTAACTTCAAAAGCATTTGCTCGTGGTTTAAAACCAATCGTTGTTTTAAACAAAGTTGACCGTCCGGGCGCTCGTCCTGATTGGGTAATGGATCAAGTATTTGATTTGTTTGATAACTTAGGTGCAAGCGATGAACAGCTTGACTTCCCAGTTGTTTATGCTTCTGGTCTAAATGGTATTGCTGGTCGTGAAGCTGATAACTTAGCACCAGACATGACGCCGTTGTTTGAAACAATTGTAGACATTGTTGAACCACCTAAAGTAGATGCTGATGGTCCATTCCAAATGCAGATTTCATCACTTGACTATAACAGTTTTGTGGGTGTAATCGGTATTGGTCGTATTCAACGTGGTTCTGTTAAATTAAACACACCAGTTACTGTAATTGATAAAGAAGGTAAGACACGTAACGGTCGTATCTTAAAAATTATGGGTTACCACGGTCTTGATCGTGTAGATGTTGAATCTGCAGGTGCAGGCGACATCGTATGTATTACTGGTATTGATGCACTTAACATTTCTGACACAATTTGTGATCCAAAAAATGTTGAAGCATTACCACCATTGTCTGTAGATGAACCTACAGTATCTATGACGTTCCAAGTAAACAACTCTCCGTTTGCTGGTCGTGAAGGTAAGTTTGTAACATCACGTAATATTCGTGAACGTCTAGATCGTGAATTAATTCATAACGTTGCATTACGTGTTGAAGATACAGACAGTCCAGACCGTTTCAAAGTTTCTGGTCGTGGTGAACTTCATTTATCTGTATTGATCGAAAACATGCGTCGTGAAGGTTTCGAGATGGGTGTATCTCGTCCTGAAGTGATCATGAAAGAGATTGATGGTGAAATCCAAGAACCATATGAAAACGTAACATTTGATGTTGAAGAGCAACATCAAGGTGCGATTATGGAGCAGATGGGTAACCGTAAGGGCGAAATGACAAATATGGAGCTCGACGGTAAAGGTCGTATCCGTATCGAAGCAACTGTACCATCTCGTGGTCTAATTGGTTTCCGTTCAGAGTTCTTAACCATTACTTCTGGTTCAGGAATCATGACATCAAGCTTCTCTCACTATGGTAAAGCGAAGCAAGGTGCTGTTGCACAACGCCAAAATGGTGTACTTATCTCTATGGTAAATGGTACATGTTTAGCGTTTGCTCTATTCACTTTACAAGACCGTGGTCGTCTGTTTGCAGAACCACAGTTAGAAGTGTATGAAGGCATGATTGTGGGTATTAACTCACGTTCTGACGACATGACAGTAAACCCAACGAAAGCAAAACAGTTAACAAACATGCGTGCATCTGGTACAGATGAAGCATTAACATTAACACCTGCAATTCGTATGACATTAGAGCAAGCACTTGAGTTCATTCAAGATGACGAACTTGTAGAAGTAACGCCTAAGTCTATTCGCGTACGTAAAAAATTCTTAACTGAAAATGAACGTAAGCGTAACCGTGGTAAATAATTTAGTGTGATTGATGAAAAGCTGCTCTTAGGGGCAGCTTTTTTATTTGAACAACATCAAATTGTTCACTTTAAGTGTCTATTACTTTTCTTTATTTTAAAAAAAGATTAAATTAGACCATAATAATAAAGGCTTATTTTATTTAAACGTAAACAATAGCGTAAGCTTAATGAACGAATAAAAAATTGTGGAGATACCTTATGAGTATAATGAAAGAATTCCGTGAGTTTGCGGTAAAAGGCAATATGATTGACCTTGCTGTGGGTGTAATTATTGGTGGTGCTTTTGGTAAGATCGTTGACTCTTTAGTAAAAGATGTAATCATGCCAATTATTACGATGATTACAGGTGGTGGGGTCGATTTTACACAAAAATTTATTATTCTTGGGAAAAACCCAAATAATTTGCAAACACTTGCTGAGTTACAAAAAGCAGGTGTAAACGTATTAACTTATGGTAACTTCCTAACGATCTTAATCAACTTTATCATTTTGGCATGGGTTGTATTTTTGATGGTAAAAGTTATTAATAAAATGCGCCGTAAAGAAGAAGCAGCGCCTGCTAAACCTGCGCCAACACCAGAAGATATTCAGTTACTACGTGAAATTCGTGATGAATTAAAAGCACGTAAAGATGCTTAATCAATAGATAAAAATAAAAGGCCGTAAAGGCCTTTTATTTTTAGAAGTCCATTCGAAATTTAACTTCAACCAAATGATATCCAAACTTACTTTTTACAGGACCTTGAACAACTTTTTCAGGTGCTGAAAAAACAAGTTTATCAATGATAGGGACAAGCTGCCCTTTCTTCACTTCGCCAAGCTCTCCACCACGTTTAGCAGAGTTACAAGTTGAGTGCTGTTTAGCAAGTTTTGCAAAATCACCACCGCGTGCAAGCTTTTCTTTGAGTTGTTTTGCAATTTCGATATCTTTGACGAGAATATGTCTAACAATTGCTGTTTTCATTATTCAACGACCTTTAATTTTAATGGCTGGCATTGTGGACAAAATACACTTGCACGCTGTCCAAGTTTAATATTTTCTAAGGTCGTTTCACAGTTCACACACATTTCACCTGCGCGACCATATGCAAGTAGGGTTTGTTGGAAATAACCATTTTCGCCATTGGCATTGGTATAATCCCTTAGTGTCGAACCACCAAGCTCAATGGCTTGTTTTAAAATCCTTTTAATTTCGATCACAAGTTTGTCAATCTGTTGATGTATCAAAGTATTTGCTGGCTGGGCAGGGTGAATGCCTAAATTAAATAAACTCTCCGTTGCATAAATATTACCTACACCAACGACAACATGGTTATCCATCAGTGCAACTTTAATAGGTGTCTTTTTGTTTTTGAGTTTTTCATTCAGATATGTGGTATCAAACTGAGGACTTAGTGGTTCGGGACCAAGTTTGGAGATCAAATTCTTTTCTGTTTCTTCGTTTAACCATAGAATACAGCCAAAACGACGCGGGTCATGATAGCGTAATTCAATATCTCCAAAACCGACAATAAAGTGGTCATGTTTTCTTAATGGTTCATCTGCTGCACAGATTCTAAAACTGCCTGACATACCCAAGTGCCAAAGCATATTATTTTGTTCAAAAGAGGCAATAATGTATTTAGATCGGCGTGATAAGCCAGTAAGTTTCTGACCAATCAATACATTTACGTCTTCAGGTATTTTCCAACGTAGCTGAGATTGTCGAACGAGAACAGAAGTAACATTCTCATTAATGAGTGAAAGCAAGCTAGTTTTCGTTGTTTCAACTTCAGGAAGTTCAGGCATAGCATAACGTCATGACATCAAAAATATATTCTAACATGTTCTGAAAGTCATTATTTAAAAGCAAAATATCTTATGAAAAGTGATAGTTTTGAATTCTATAGAAAATATGAATCATCCATCTCAAACGTTATATAAGTGTTACAATCTATTTGATTTATTTTAAAATATATTCACAAGAATCTTAAAGGATCAAGCATGCGTTCGCTGATAACTATGCCATGGAATACCCCACTTCTTTTTATTTCGGTATGCATTTGTCAAAACTTGTATGCAGAGGATACAGTAAAGGCGATAAAAGACTTGCCTACAATTACTGCTGAAGCGACAAGAACGGGTACAAGTTATTTAGATACTCCAGCATCTATTTACAGAATATACGTACCTAAACAAACGGATAATATTGGTGTGAATTTAACTGAGGTTGTGCAGGGCATACCTAGTCTTCAATTGAATAATCGTCAAAATTATGCACAAGATTTGCAGCTCTCTATGCGAGGATTTGGTGCACGATCTACATTTGGTGTCCGTGGTATTCGCATTTATGTTGATGGTATTCCTGCAACAATGCCTGATGGTCAAGGACAAACTTCAAATATTGATTTAAATAGTCTAGACCATGTTGAAGTCCTCACAGGACCATTTTCTTCTTTATATGGTAACTCATCAGGTGGTGTATTACTTGCAGAAACAAAAGAAGGTAAAGGCAAGGATTCAGTGACTCTCAACTATGGTGGTGGTAGTCATAATAGTAATCATACAGGGATGATTTTACAGGGTGGGGCAGAATCATCATCACAACCTGCCTATGTCATTAGCTCTTCTTATTTTAATACAGATGGCTATCGTGACCATAGTGCCGCAGATAAAGTATTGAATAATGCTAAACTCACATGGAATTTAGACGATGGCAGTAAAATTAATTGGATAACGAATTACGTTAAAATTCATGCAGCTGACCCAATGGGTTTAACCAAAGCGCAATGGTTAAGCAATCCAAAGCAAGTCCAATCGGGTGTTTTGAAATATAATACAAGAAAAGATTTAGAGCAGACACAGACTGGAATTACATGGTCTAAACCAATTGATGACCATAATAGTGTATATGCCATGGGATATATTGGAAACCGTCAAGTGACACAATACCAATCTATTCCAAACCAAGTTCAACGCCTTATTCCTAATACAAATATTGTAAATAAAAATCATGCTGGTGCGGTAATTGATTTTGATCGTACCTATTATGGTGCAGATTTCCGCTGGACAGGAAAAGACTTATTACCGAATACCACAATTAATGCAGGTTTAGCTTTAGATGCAATGAATGAAGATCGTAAAGGGTATGAAAACTTTACAAGATCTAAGGCAGATACACAGGGTACGGATTATAATTTTGGTGAAAAAGGAAATATTCGCCGTAATGAGAATAATACTTTATGGAATGCAGATCCTTATATTCAAGCATCTTGGCAGTTTTTACCTGCTTGGCGCATAGATACAGGATTACGTTATAGTAATGTGCACTATAAGTCTAAAGATCATTATTTAAGTAATGGTGATAATAGTGGGAAAACAGATTATAATCATGCGTTGCCTTCAGCGGCACTAAGCTGGAAAATCACACCAAATTTATTGGCATATACCAGTTATGCGAAAGGCTTTGAAACACCGACATTTACTGAGATGGCTTATAATGCTGATGGAAGTGCAGGGTTTAATTTTGCATTACAACCTTCGACCAGTGATAACTATGAAGTTGGTTTAAAAGCAGATAATCAATTCGGTATTTTTGCTTTGACAGGGTTTCTGAGCCAAACAAAAAATGACATTGTTTCAGCAGGAACAAGTAATGGACGAGCAACTTTTAGAAATGCAGATAAAACACTTCGCCAAGGTATTGAAGCATCTTGGAGTAAGAAGCTGTGGCGTGATTTAACTGCACAAGCAAGTTATAGCTACTTAGATGCAACGTTTGATGCTTCTGTTCCAGAAATTAGAAAAAATAATAGGTTGATAGCAAATTCAATTCAAAAAGGAAGCTATATACCGGGAGTTGCAAAGAATCAGGCTTTTGCAAGTTTAGGTTGGAGACCTGAAGTTGGTTTTCATGCTGGAGTCGATGTTCGCTATATGGATAAAATTTATATAGATGATCAAAATACAGATGCAGCACCGAGTTATACCATCACAGCTATAGATGTAGGTTATGCTTACAAATATAAAGATTGGTCTGTGAATACCTATGCATGTGTCGATAATTTATTCAATCGAAATTATATTGGTTCTGTGATTGTAAATGAGTCTAATGGTAACTACTTTGAACCTGCGGATAAACGAAATTGGAGTGCTGGTTTAAGCATTAGTAAGCAATTCTAAATAGAGTATATAACATGAAATCATTGCTGTTTAAACCATTGGTTCTAGACCAGCTTGAGTTAGCAAATAAAATATGTATTGCACCTATGTGTCAATATGCTGCAAACCTTGAGGGTGAGATACAATTTTGGCATGAGCAGCAATGGGCGAGTTATGCACTTTCTGGTGCAGGGTTCTGCATTGTTGAAGCGACAGCAATTAATCCTGAGGGACGTATTAGTGATGCAGACCTTGGTTTGTGGAATGACAGCCAAGCGCTAAAAATGCAAGCAGTACTGAGTAAAAGAAGTACCATTTCTCCCATGCCGTTTGCTATACAGTTATCACATGCTGGGCGTAAGGCATCTGTAGAAGCTCCTTGGAAAAACCAAGATTCTATGACTGTCGATAGGTATTGGCAGACTGTTGCACCAAGTAATATTCCATTTCTTAGTAATGACAGAATGCCAAATGTATTAGGTGCAGAAGACATTATTAAAATTAAACAGGACTTTATTGAAGCTGCCCGACGAGCTGTTCAGGTTGGTTTTAGACTTATAGAAGTTCATGCGGCGCATGGCTATCTATTACATCAATTTTTGTCGCCACTTTCAAATATACGGGAAGATGAATATGGTGGCTCACTAGAAAATAGATGCCGTCTAACTCTTGAGATTATTCAGGAAATTAAACAAGTTTTACCAAAAGGCTTTCCACTTGGTATTCGCATTTCAGCAACAGATTGGATGAAAAACGAGGGTTGGGATTTAGAGTCGAGTATTTATTTGTCAGCACATTTAGAACGATTAGGTATCGCTTATATTCATGTTTCAAGTGGTGGCCTGCATAGAGATCAAACGATTGATGTGAATCCAAATTATCAAGTTCCATTTGCTCAGGCGATTAAGGCAAAGGTAAACGTCCCTATTATTGCTGTAGGACTTATAACAGAGCCTACCCAAGCTGAAGATATTTTACAAAAAGATCAAGCAGATGCTATTGCAATCGCAAGGGCGATACAATATAACCCTCGTTGGCCTTGGTATGCAGCACAAGCGTTAGGAGAGGGAGTTGCAGTGGCCCCTCAATATTTACGTTGTGAACCATATGGTCATCGCGGAAGGTTATTTAAACCTTTTTAGTGTAAAAATTAATCTGTATGCATAGAGAAAGAATGTGTTCCTCACAGTAATTTTACCTATATTATTCTTAGTATTAATTGGGTATTTGAGTGTTAATTGGGGATTACTCACCCCTGAGCAAATAAAAAGTCTTGGCACTTTTGTGATGAAAGTTACATTGCCAGCATTTCTATTACATGCACTCTTAGGTCAAACATTCGAAGAGGTATGGAAGCCTAAATATTTTCTTCTTTATGGTATGGGGTCACTCATTGTCTTCTTTGTGTCCTACTATGTAATCAAACATTTTTTTCATCAACGTTTAACATCAGCAGTTATTTTTTCTTTTGGTTCTGCGATGTCAAATACAGGGCTTATTGGAACAGCAATTGTACCTATGGTGGTAGGAAAAGATGCAGTTGCTTATTTAGCTCAAACAATTTTATTTGAAAGTCTTATTTTAACCACGTTGGTTTTATTTTTAACGGACTCCCATGCATATGAAAAGACAGCCTTTCCTATTTTTATAAAAAAAGTTGTTTACAATGCATTGCATAGCCCATTGGTACTTTCTATTTTAATTGCATTTAGTTGCTTATTCTTAGAAGTATCTTTACCAACAGTTTTAGATGAAACATTTGAAGTATTGGGGCAAGCAGCAGCACCTGTTGCATTATTTATGATTGGTGGTGGTCTTGCTGGTATCAAAGTTAAGCATTTAGATGGACTGGCATTATGCCCAGTTGTTTTTAAAGTGCTCCTGATGCCAATAATGATTTTTGTACTATTTTATATCTTTAGTGAAGATAGAGAAATGATGCGAATTGCCACATTAATTGCAGTTTTACCTATGCCAACATTATTTCAAGTACTAGGACATATTTATGGCATTGAAAAAAGAGCAATTAATGCATGTATTTTAAGTACCGTGATAGGACTATTTCTTGCAAGTACACTTATTTTTCTTTGGTGGTCTTAGTTTCTAGACATTAGCGAGATTTTTTAAGTTGCCAAAAAATCCAACTTGCACAGATAGTTAATGCACCTAGGCATAAAAATGTGTAGTGGAAAGATTGCAACATATTTTGTTTGCCATCAAGATGAATAAAGTTGTTCAGAACAGCACCTCCAATTGCTACACCCATACTCATGGAAAGCTGTTGTACAACGGAAAGTAAGCCATTTCCACTACTCGCATCTTCTTGTTTAAGGTCTTTGATCGTTACGGTATTCATTGCTGTAAATTGAATAGAGTTAAATATACCAAAAATAAAGAAATGAATAAGTTGCCACCACATCGGTGTATTCGGTGTAATCAGCGCAAAACTGGCTATACCTAATCCAACACAGAGAGTGTTTGTAACAAGAACTTTGCGGTAGCCAAAACGATAGATCAGACGTGTGATAAATCGTTTAATCAGCATTGAGCCAATGGCAAGAGGAATCATCATTAAACCAGCAATGGTTGGATTAAACCCTAAAGCAACTTGTAGCATAAGTGGCATCATAAAGGGGATAGCGCCATTGCCTAACCGAGCAAATAGATTTCCTAAAATACCAATGCTAAAGGTATGTACTTTAAAAATACTTGGGTGAAAGAGTGGTGAATGATGACGTAAGGCATGTAGCCAATATGAAGCACCTGCTGACAAACCTATAACTATAAGTAAAATCATACTTGCTTGCGAACGCGTCTGATCGACCATACTTTCAAGCACAAGGGATAAACTAACCATACTTGTTGCAACAAAGATGAAGCCAATATAATCGAAGCTTGCAAGGTGAGACTGCTTCATATTGGGCAATACTTTTAGTGTGAAAAATGCACCGACCATACCTATAGGTACATTAATCAAAAATATCCAATGCCAACTCATCCACTCTACAATGAGACCACCAAGACTAGGGCCAATTAAAGGACCAATGAGTCCGGGAATGCTTACAAAACTAAGAGCAGCCAATAATTGAGGTCGAGGCATCACTTTTAATACGGTTAACCTACCTACTGGTTGAAGCAATGCTCCACCAATACCTTGAAATACTCGTGAAATGACTAAAGTTGTGAGACTTTGAGAAAGTGCGCAGCCAATAGATGCCAAACTAAATAAGATGATTGCAAAAAAGTAAGTACGTTTGATGCCATAACGATCAGTTACCCAACCACTAATAGGAATAGTCACTGCCATGGCGAGAACATAGGCCACAATGACAGATTGCATATTTAATGGGTTTTCATTGAGGCTTTTTGCAATATTGGGTAGTGCGGTATTAATAATCGTACTGTCAAGTTGTTGCATGAAAAAGCCCATGGCAACGAGCCATAAAATAGGCCGGTATTCTTTGCCAATTGGTTCGGGGACATCTTTGGTCTTTGTTCCTTGACTCATTATTATTCTCTTATTTTAGGGGTTATGGCGCTTGTATATGACAAACGCCATGTATTTTCTAGTACATTATTTGGCTCTTGCGACATCTTCATTGAGTGGAGATGGCAACTCAATCACTTCTAAGAAAGAAGTTTCTTCTAAAGTCGTTGGTTTGGCAATAATCAGTGCGATATATTCATTATTTTTAGTCTGAATCATATTGACGATTTGGATGTTGCCTTCGATTTTATTGCCTGCATTTGGAATTTCTTGTGTACTTTTTACAAGGTGTAACCATTGCTTTGGTTGTGCTTTAAACCAAAGTCTTGCAATAATTTCTTGACCCAAATAACAGCCTTTATCGTAGTGTACGCCATTTCTTTGATGCAATCGTAACTCTTGTGGCTGAAAAAGGTGTTCAGTGGCTTGGCTAATCCAAGCTTGCCCATGCTCGATAACATGCTCTTGCCAAAGTTGTATATCTGAAGTAGCTGAAAGAAATATCGTATTATTTTCATGTACATGAGGAAATACCTCACCAACTTCTACGAGTGCTGCTTTTGCAAATGCAGCATATTTTTTAATATGGCTTGAAAAGTCTTCTTTTTGATCTTCTACAACAACAATATCAAACTGCTCAGCATTGTGTTTAGTTAGCCAAAGTCCAAAATGAACACGACCTTTTAAATCACATATCGCCGTGTATTGTGTTGAGTTTTCAGTCAGTCGCTCGACATGTAGTGTGACTTGACCTTGTAAAAATTTAGATGCATCTGCACCTGTAAAAGTATAGTGTATAAATTTTGGATGACTCATCATTATTCTCAAAACGAATGTAATATATAAGTCATTTTGTCGGATTTTTAGAAAAAAATCAGCTTCTGATTTAAAGATGTTTAGATAATAGTTGCTATATTCAAAGTGCTATTTGCAATCTTCTGCATAAAATATAAGAAAAAAATCAAAATGATTACAAAACAGTCACTTTAAAAAGATTTAATCAAGCTTTATAGTAAATGAAAGTATCAAATACAATAAATGGTTGATACAAAAACTAAATAAATATGATGAGGTTATTATGTCTGGTTGGTACGAACTTTCAAAAGCAAAAGATGGCCAGTTTCATTTTGTATTAAAAGCGGGAAATGGTGAAATTATTCTAACGAGTGAGTTATACAAAGCAAAAGCCTCTGCACTTAATGGTATAGAGTCTGTACAGAAGAACTCACCTGAAGACGGTAAATATGATCGTTTAGAAGCAAAAAATGGCAAGCTATATTTTAATTTGAAAGCAGTAAATCATCAAATTATTGGAACAAGCCAAATGTATAGCACAACGCAAACGCGTGATCATGGCATTGAGTCTGTGAAAACGAATGGTGGTTCTGAGAAAATTAAAGATTTAACAGAAGCATAACTTTTTCTCTTTAGGTAAGCATGTGATCTCACATGCTTATTTTTTCAATGATTTCATCAATTTGTTTCAGTCGTTTGACCTCATTCCAAAGTAATTTTGCTTCGGGGTAGGCTTTACTCATCATACCTAACCACTGCTTATATCGACCTACCATGCCCACTTCTGTTTTGCTTGTACCGCTTAAAAAACGAATTTGTAATTCAATTAAGTCCTTCCAATGAAGTAAAGCATGATCTGTATTCTGACGAATACATTGGGTTAAATCTGGTGTAGTTACAGCACCGCGACCGACCATTAAGTCCTGACAACCTGACTGTTCTAGACATGCTTTGGCATGTTGATTATTCCAAATTTCACCATTGGCAATCACATTAATTTTAAGTGCATCTTGAATGGGATAAATTTTTTCCCAATATGCAGGCGGGGTATAACCATCTGCTTTTGTACGTGCATGTACTGTTAACCAATTTGCTCCTGCATCTTCAATTGCATGTGCATTTTCTAATGTATGGTTTTCATCTAAATAACCAAGACGCATTTTTGCGGACACGGGAATAGTGGAAGGAACAGCTTGTCGAACAGCTTTGACGAGTTCATGAATAACTTCAGGCTCATCTAATAAAACTGCGCCACCTTTGTGTTTATTTACTGTTTTTGCAGGGCAGCCAAAATTAAGGTCAATCGCAGGTGCACCTAAAGCAACAGCACGCCTTGCATTTTCTGCAAGCATAATTGGATCATTGCCTAGAAATTGAATATGAACAGGTGTTCCTGCAGAGGTACAACCATTTGATTTTAACTCAGGGCAGTAACTATGGTAGACATGATCAGGCAAAATACTATTTGTGACGCGAATAAACTCGGTAACACACCAGTCAAAACTTCCAACATGAGTGAGTACATCACGCATGATGGGATCTGTTAACCCTTCCATAGGTGCTAAAATGAGTTTCACTGTCACAAACCTCAAGTATTATTTAAAAACAGGGGTTATACGCAAATTAAGTAATACTGTCCATAAAAATGTAATTAACGGCCAATTATAATTTCTAAAATAAATTTACTGCCAATAAAACCAATAGCAAGTAATAAGAAACCTGCCAATGTGAAACGAATAGCTTTTTGCCCACGCCAGCCAAATTTAAAGTGACCAACCAATAAGAAGCCATAAACAAACCAAGAAATAATACTAAATACAGTTTTATGAGCAAGATGCTGTTGAATAAAGCTATCTACCATAAAGAAGCCAAAAAGTAAGGCTGCTGTAAGCATAATAAAGCCTGTCATGAGCATATCAAAGAGTAATGATTCCATGACCTGAAATGGTGGAAGTAGGTTTACCCAAAGTCTTTTTTGTTTCTTTTTTAATTCTTGGTCTTGAAACCACATCATAATCGCTTGGATTGTTGCCATAAGCAGTACGGCATAGGCAGATAGCGATAAAATAATATGAAGATCTAAGCCAATAGAGTGAGTGCTTGCATATTGGTTGGGTTGGCTAAACGCAAAGCCACAAATAAGCCCAATTGCAGCAACAGGAATACCTAGAAGATTCAGTGCAGATACGGGACGATATGTGCTATATAGTACACTTAAAACAAGCATTAGCCCTGAAGTAAACGACAGTAGGTTGAAAACATCGTAATTGACCCCATTTGCTGTAAGCATATCATTATGCAAAACATACCCATGCAATAGTAGTCCGATGGAAATAATGACACTCATAAACCAGTTATTTGGTTTATGCTTGGCCAATAAATGCATAAAGGCGTACCAAAAACCTGTGGTATAGGCAACTAAGGCGAGAACGGTGTACACCAATGGAAGACTGATCATGTCAAACCTTTGTTACAATAATGAATATTCATGCTAGACGATATAAATTTAGAGCGAACTCAAGTATCCTATAGCAATTAATGCATAAATTTTCTAAATGAGAAAGATTTTTTTGCAACTAGCCATTTTAAGCGGAATCTGCAATGTTTGATACCTTAACAGAACGACTCACGCAGAGTCTAAAAAATGTTACCGGTTCAGGACAACTGACCGAAGATAATATTAAAGATACATTACGTGAAGTACGTATGGCTCTTTTAGAGGCCGATGTTGCCTTGCCTGTAACACGCGAATTTATTGCGAAAGTTAAGGAGCAAGCACTTGGTCAAGAAGTCTTAACTCAACTTTCACCAGGCCAAGCTTTCGTTAAGATTGTACATGATGAACTCACAAAAATGATGGGTGAGGCAAATCAGAGTCTTGATCTTGCTGCAAAACCACCTGTTGTTGTGTTGCTTGCAGGTTTGCAAGGTGCAGGTAAAACAACAACTGCTGCAAAGTTATCACGTTATTTAAAAGAGCGTCAAAAAAAGAAAGTCATGACGGTTTCTGCCGATGTTTATCGTCCTGCAGCGATTAAACAGCTTGAAACGGTATCTAATGAGGTTGGTGCAGAATTTATTCCTTCTGATGCATCAGAAAAGCCAATTGATATTGTAAATCGTGCAATTGAACAAGCTAAAATAAAGTTTGCTGATGTTCTTATTGTAGATACAGCAGGTCGTTTACATGTTGATGAAAACATGATGGACGAAATTAAGGCATTGCATGCTGCTGTTAAACCAACAGAAACATTATTTGTTGTTGATGCAATGACAGGGCAAGATGCTGCCAATACAGCAAAAGCTTTTAATGATGCATTGCCACTGACAGGTGTAATTCTCACAAAAACTGATGGTGATGCGCGTGGTGGTGCTGCACTTTCTGTTCGTGCAATTACAGGTAAGCCAATTAAATTTTTAGGTATGGGGGAGAAGTTAGATGCCCTTGAACCTTTCCATCCTGAACGTGTTGCACAGCGTATTTTAGGTATGGGTGACGTTCTTTCTTTAGTTGAAGAAGTTGAACGTAAAATTGATAAAGAAAAAGCCGAAAAAATGGCGAAAAAACTGCAAAAAGGGGGTAGCTTCAACTTTGAAGATATGCTCATGCAGTTTGAACAAATGAACAAAATGGGCGGCATGATGGGCTTCTTAGATAAGTTGCCTGGAATGAGTAATGCAGGGTTACAGCAAGCAATAGAGCAAGCAAAACCTGAAAAGCAAGTGAAGAAAATGGAATCGATTATTCAGTCGATGACGTTAAAAGAGCGCCGTAATCCTGAGTTAATGAACCCGAGCCGTAAAAAGCGTATTGCAGCAGGGTGTGGAATGGATGTTGCTGAGGTTAATAAACTGATTAAGCAACATGCGCAAATGGCAAAAATGATGAAGAAATTTGCAAACCCAAGCGGACTTGGGAAAATGATGCGTTCGTTAGGTGGTATGCAGAAGCAATTTGGCGGCGGTGGTGGTGGTCCACTATTTGGTAATAATAATCCAAAAAAATAGTAAAAAAGGCGCAATGCGCCTTTTTTATTCGTTATACTCGCCCTTTATATAAAATTAATTCATTCAACCTTTGGTTGAATTATGGGGCTTTATGTGACGGATATATTACTTTCAGTAATGCTAACGTATCCTTTAACAATTCTTTTAATGGGAATTTTATTATTTCTAACTTACTTTCTAGTAGGTAAAGCGCAATACCTAATTTATTTAAGTATTGCCTTTGTTGGAATGAGCTTAGGGATCGGGCTACAAATTGCACATATACCTGAAAATATTCCACTGAATGTAACTCTCAGTGGGATATGTTTCTTAATTTTTAGTTATTTTATTGCACAAGGGATTGTTGCTCTAGAAGGAAAGGTATTAGACCAAACTGTTTGTTTTAGCCTTTTAATTTTATCATTTATTATTCGTTGTATTAGTGGACTTTTTCCAAATACAGACTTTTCAGATTTCATACGCGTTTTTAGTGTTTATAGCATACTGCTTATATTTTTAGGTTTAGCACTTTGGAATGTAAGACGTCTTATATTTGGTGACCTGTTAGAGAAAATTTGGTGCTTAGTCATCACCCTATGGGTTATCTCGCTTCTATGGCGTCTAGCATATCTTTCTTATTCACCTGAAATGCTCAGAATTTTATTTGTAGAAAATAAGAACCCTTTTTATGAGAATTTCTATATTTTACAGCATATCTTTTATATTTTAGTGCTGATATTTAGTATTTTAACTTTATTGCTTGCGATTAAACGTCTTATTCGAGATACCAATGAAAAAAGGCTTTTTGATGCTTTAACAGGAGCTTACAACCGTCTAGGGTTACAGCATTTTATTGAGTTTGATTTACCTAAATTAAATACTTTTAGTTTGATTATGTTAGATATCGATTTTTTTAAATCAGTGAATAGTCAATATGGTCATCCAATTGGTGATTCTGTCATTAAAATATTGGTACATTTAATTAAAACCAATATGAATAGTGAAGATAGTAAAGTTATTCGTTTAGGTGGTGAAGAATTTATGGTGGTTTTACCATCATTTAATCAAAGAACATTGATGAGAAAATCTGAGTATTTACGTGAAGCAATTGAAAAATATGATTTCTCTGAAATTGCTGAAGGTTTGATGGTTACGGTCAGTATGGGAGTCGGTGAGTATGATGCAACCACAGACTTTCAAGATATCTATACAGATATTGATCGAAAACTTGCCGAAGCAAAAAGGAATGGCCGTAACCAAATTGTGAGTGTGATAAACAGCTAATATTGTAAATAAGTCTGTAATCCCTTTAAAAGCAAATCGGGAATAATTTCAGGTTGATATTGAGAGAGGTGATGTGCAAAGAGTGGAGCATCTCCTCCTGTTAAAATAAGTTGTTTTTTTTGTCCTTGCTGCATAATTTTTTCAATACTACTGACTAAACCAAGCAAAATACCATGATGCACACAATCTACAGTATTATGGCCGGGAGTTAATATACTAAAAGCAGAATCAGGAATTTTAATCCCTTTGGTGTTTTGTATAAGTGCATCACGTTGTAAATACAGGTTAGGAAGAATATAGCCACCTAAATGCTGTTTTCCTTCAATAAGATCAATAGTGAGTGCTGTGCCACAGCCAACGATACAATAATTCTTTTTCTGTTCAGCAACAGCAAGCATTTGTAACCAGCGATCAATGCCAAGTTGGCTGACATCTTCATAACCACAAATAAATTTACTGTATTCTTTATGCACTTGTGCAAAATGCATTGGACATTTCAATAGTCGTAGGGTTTTTTCAATATTTTGGTTATTCGCTTTGTCTAAAACAGAAGAAATACCAATACAGTTTAACTTTTGCTTTTTAAAATATTGTATAAGACCTAGCAGTAAATCGGCAGGTGATTGTAAGTGTAGTTCTGCAAAATGATCTAAAACTTCACCATTTTCAGTAATCCAATATTTCAGGCGAGTATTTCCAATATCTAGCCATAAGCATCTCATGATGTGCCTTCCAAAAGACGTAACCGTCCTTGATAAAAATTATTTATTTTACCATCAACTTCGATGCAAACAGCACCATCAGATTGAATACCAGTAAAGATACCTTGAATTTTTCCTTGAGCATGTTCAAACGTAACCATTCTATTTTTAAACATAGCAACATAATTGAATCGTTCAGCAAGATTCTGAGAGCCATAATTAAACCATTGCACTGCATTTTGTATCGCAATGTACATTTGAGCAATAACTTCGGTTCTCGAAACATCTAGGTGTGCAAGCTGCGTTAGTGAAGTTGTTTGCTGGTCTAAACTTGCAATGGATGTATGGGGGAATAGGTTAATACCCACACCAACAATAGCTTGATGTGCTGAGATAGGTTCTACAAGAATTCCTCCCCATTTTCCTTGCATACTGTATAAATCATTTGGCCATTTTATATAAAGGTCTAAGTTACAAATGCATGGCATATGTAATAAGTTTAGAGCAGTTTCTAAAGCAAGACGTCCATCAAGTGGTATGGTTGTATTTACAAGTGTACTAAAGTAAATATTCCCTTGAGGCGATTGCCATTCTCGATGATGCTGACCTCTGCCTTGGGTTTGTGTTTCACTACAGACGAGTGCCGTTGAAACACCTTGTTGAGCAAGGATTTTTACATCATCATTGGTAGATTCTGTTGTTTGTTTTAATAGTACAACTTCAGGAATATGGTTTGATAAAGATAATAATCTTTTTAATATTTGAGTTTCAGAATCCATTTTAATACATCATAAGGAAATATGTATGGAGTTAATCATATATTTAATGATTGGTGCAATTGCAGGTTTTGCTGCAGGGCTATTTGGTGTTGGTGGCGGTTTAATTATTGTACCCATCTTGTATGTGGTTTTCTCTCATCAAGGTTATGATCCAAATTTAATTATGCATATGGCTTTAGGTACTTCTTTAGCCACCATTGTAGTGACCTCTATTAGCTCTGTCATGGCACATCATAAAAAAGGGGCAGTGTTATGGCAGGTTGTAAAAAATCTTGCACCTGGACTTGTTATTGGCTCTTTTGCGGGTGCAGGTATTGCAGATGTACTATCAGGACAAATCTTACAAGTTATTATTGGTATTTTTGCAATAGTTATTGCATTTAGAATGTTTACGGGTGCTTCAGCACATGTAGATACTTCACGACAACTTCCTTCACGACCAAAACAAATCACTGCAGGTGGAGTCATTGGTATTGCATCTGCTATTTTTGGGATAGGTGGTGGGTCTTTAACTGTTCCATATTTAAATAGGCATGGTGTGGTTATGCAAAAGGCTGTTGCAACTTCAGCAGCATGTGGCTTACCTATTGCAATAGCGGGTGCAATTGGCTTTATGTTTTTTGGGCAACAACAGCATCAACAAATTAACCATGCGATTGGTTATGTGCATATTTATGCCTTTATTGGTATTAGTATCATGAGCTTTTTAACTGCAAAGTTGGGAGCAAAAGTGGCACATGCACTTTCTACAGTTATGCTTAAAAAATGTTTTAGCTTTTTACTTCTCTTTGTTGGGATTTACTTTTTGTATCGTGCATGGGGTTAGTTAAAAAAGAAAAGCCAACATTCAATGTTGGCTTTTGCATATATAGGCTTTATTTTAAAAATTATAGGCGTTTTCGTTTTGCTGCAATAATTTGTGATTGACGCATACGGAAGCCTTCTTTTTGCTTATCTGTTGTTTTTTCAATACAGTAAACACATGATACGCCGTGTTCATAGGTTGGTTCTGCAACCTCTTCAGGTGTAAGTGGCCAACCACATGCGTGACATTTGGTATTTACACCTTCTTCCATACCGTGTTTCACGGCTGTACGACCATCAAAAACAAAGCACTCACCTTCCCAAAGGCTTTCTTCAGCAGGTGTTTCTTCTAAGTATTTTAGTACACCACCTTTAAGGTGATAGACTTCATCAAAACCTTCTTGTAAGAGTAGGGAGGTAGACTTTTCACAACGAATACCACCTGTACAGAACATGGCAATTTTTTTATCTTTATGTTGTTCGAGTTCTTTTTTTACATATTCAGGAAATTCGCGGAATGTTTCCGTTTTAGGGTCGATTGCGTTTTTAAATGTTCCTGCTTTATATTCATAATCATTACGTGTGTCGATGAGAATCACATCATCACGTGCAATGAGGTCATTCCATTCTTTTGGATCGAGGTAATGACCGACTAAATCACGTGGTTTAACTTCTACACCAAGTGTAACAATTTCTTTTTTAAGCTTAATTTTCATTTTACGAAATGGTTTATCAGAGCTATGAGACTCCTTATATTCCATTGTATTAAAGCCTTCACCTAATAAAAATTGATGAATGGTATTAATTGCATCTCTGCTACCTGCTACAGTACCATTGATACCTTCACCTGCAACAATAAGAGTTCCACATAGGTTGATTGTTTTTACAAGATCTAAAAGACGCTGTTGCAAATCTTCAGGATTCGCTACTTCTTTAAATTGATATAATGCGGCAACAACCCAACCTGCGGTCGCTTGCTGTTCTACAGGTGCAAGCTGTTCTACAGTAGCGTTCATGGATAACTCCAATTGTATTAAGATATAGAAATTTTAGGCGCATATTTTAGCGTGAAATGCATAGATATGCGAGAAATCCATATAAAAATTATGGGTTATTATTTATTTTGGAGAGAATAATTTGAGTAATGAACATCATACACCTGCTTTAACCCCATGTGCAGGACGTTGTTCAACCGTTTTTGGTGATCATGTCTGCCGTGGATGTCGCCGTTTTAACCATGAAGTAATTAAGTGGAATAACTATACTGCAAAACAGCAACTGGCTGTATGGAAGCGTTTAGATGAGCAACTAGACAAAGTACTTATTCCTTTATTACCGCATATGAATTTAGAACAAGTCAATTTATTCTTAGAACGTAAAGGCATACGTTTATTACCAGAAGCAACTTTAGGGCGTAGGTTGTATCATGCGTTAAAGCTTTGCGAAAAAAATAAAAAATTTTCTGAAGAAAGTGGCTTAGGTATTTCTACAAATCAAGTCAAACCATTATGGGATAACTTTGAAAATCGAATTTTAACTTTGGCAAATGCAAGTTATGAGCTGGCTTGGATTCGAGCAAATAGTATTGGGAAAAACTTAATTAAAATGCTTGAAGAAGAGTAGAGCAAAGCTATTAAAAACTTTGCTCTAAGCAGAGTAGATGGTTGTTAATTAGCACTGATGTGTGATGCGATATTGAACCAGTTCTTCAATTGTAATTAGTGTAAGCTGATGTTTTTCTGCATAATCAAAAACTTGCTGTCCTGCAGCCATTGTCCCATCTGGATTAGTTAACTCACATAAAACACCAGAAGATTGATAGCCTGCGAGTCGTGCTAAGTCAATCGTTGCCTCAGTATGTCCACGACGTGTGAGTACACCATTTTCTCTTGCTCGTAGAGGGAAAACATGCCCAGGTCTATTTAGATCTTCTGCGACAGCACCATGTTTGGTTGCAGCTTTAATAGTAGTCACACGGTCTTGTGCAGATACGCCAGTAGTTACACCATCTTTAGCCTCAATGGTAATTGTAAAGGCTGTATGGAACTGACTTGAGTTATTTTGAACCATAGGTGGGAGTTCTAGATGGTCTGCTAGCTCATGAGTGATGCACATGCAGACAATTCCTGATCCATCACGAATCATTTGTGCCATGCAGGGAACTGTTAAGGTATCTGCTGCAATAATTAAATCTGCTTCATTTTCACGGTCAAAGTCATCCATAACAAGAACAGGTTTGCCTTGCTGAATATCTTTAAGTGCTTGTTCAATGCGTTGTGTTGCAGGAGGAAGTGCTTTAAAAGCTTGTGATGGTTCAACTAAAATAGACATTTGAAATGCTCCATAAAGAGTAGGAAAACATTTCAGGACTGAGAAATAAGGTCGTTACAATATTGTCAATGCAATAGGATTGAGAACGTCATCTTCTTTCATCCGGACTATAACCGTCGGCTTTGGGTTTTCACCAAATCTGCTAAATACCGATGTATGAAGCTCGCGGGCTGACTCTTATGAGATTACCGCCGGTGGGGAATTACACCCCGCCCTGAAGAGATACCTCAGGATTATAGACAGCAAATCTAACGAATTTCAATGCATTATAGCAATGTCTTATGCTTTATTCTTGTAAAGCTTATTTATCTACTCGATATATTAAATTTATAATACCTGAACGGGAATACAGTTTGCTGTATGGTTTACAGTATTGTCTGGGTTTGCATAGACAAGTTTGGGCTTGTGTGCTTGTGCCTCTTGCTCATTAAAACTACCAAAAGTTGCAATAATGATAATATCTCCAACCTCGGCTTGATGTGCAGCACCGCCATTGACGGAAATAATGCCTGAATGATCTTCACCGCGAATTGCATATGTTGTAAAACGTTTGCCATTCGTTACATTCCATACGTGAATTTCTTCGTATTCTTGAATCCCTGCAAGATCCATAAGTGTACCGTCTATTGCACATGACCCTTCATAATGAAGTTCGGCATGTGTGACGATTGCGCGGTGAATCTTACATTTTAATAGACGTGATAACATGGAATTTCCCTTGAAAAACTGTTATTTCAAAAATCTAGAAGATTAAGGCTTGTATGCGTTAATTTGATTCATGGCTTGAGATATATTGCCATTGATGAGCAAATCAACTTTGCTTAGTGCATGGTGAATTGCATCGTCCATCAGGTTTTGCTCGCTACTTGGTGCTTTACCCAGTACATGACCTGAAACACGATCTTTTGAGCCAGGATGCCCAATACCTATACGTAGACGATGAAAATTTGCACCGATATGTGGAACAATATCTCTAAGACCATTATGACCACCGTGACCACCGCCTGATTTTAAGCGGATAACGCCTGGGTTCATATCGAGTTCATCGTGTGCAATCAGGATAGATTCGGGAGGAATCTGATAGAACTTTGAGAAGGGTACAACACTTTGACCAGATTTGTTCATAAATGTTGTTGGTAGGAGAAGACGGACATCTTGTCCATGAATTTGTCCACGTCCTGTAATGCCAAAATACTTTGCTTCATTTTTTAGATGAATATTGTATTGTTCGGCAAGACGTTCAACAAACCAGAATCCAGCATTATGTCTGGTTTGGGCATACTGTGAACCAGGATTACCCAAACCGACAATGAGCGAAATTTTATTCACGAAAAAACGCTCTTGTATCTATTACGCGCGAACGAAGTCAGCGTGCATAGGTGTATTTTTAGCAGGGTGACGCTGTAAAGCTTGGATTTTAACGCTTTCAGTTTTCTCACCAATTTTAACTTCTAAAGTTTCAGTGAAGAAACCATCTTCTAATAGAAGGCGAGTTAATTCGCGAAGTTCTAAAGTAATTGTTACAGGTTCAGCTTCACCACCGTAGATGATAGCAGGAACGAGTGCTTCACGACGAAGGCGGCGGCTCGCACCTTTCCCTTGTAAATCTTCAGCACGTGTTTGAGCGTTTAATACGAATTTAGCCATGAGATAATCCTCATTGAAATGAATAAAAACTAGATTTGCGACCAATCTAGTGATAGAAAAACCCTAACGTAAGGTTAGGGTTTTTAAGAAGTCAGTTATTATAGATAACTATCAAACATTGCGCTAATAGATTCTTCGTTGTTAATACGACGAATTGTTTCAGCAACCATGCTTGTCACAGAAACTTGGCGAATTTTTCCAAGTTCTTGTGCTTCTTGAGATAAAGGAATTGTATCTGTGACTACCAACTCATCAATGACTGAGTTACGTAGATTTTCAAGTGCTTTACCAGAAAGCACAGGGTGAGTTGCATAGGCAACAACACGACGCGCACCAAATTGTTTAAGTGCATCAGCCGCTTTACAGAGCGTTCCTGCGGTATCAACCATGTCATCAACAATGACACAATCACGACCTTTTACATCACCAATAAGATGCATCACTTGAGATACATTGGCTTTTTGGCGACGTTTGTCGATAATTGCAAGATCGATATCACCAAGTTGTTTTGCAACAGCACGAGCACGAACCACACCACCAACATCTGGAGATACAACCATAAGATTGTCATGTTGTTGTTGACGTAAGTCAGCAAGTAGGGCAGGTGTACCGTAGATGTTGTCTACTGGAATATCGAAGAAACCTTGGATTTGGTCTGCATGCAGGTCAATCATTACTACACGGTCAATTCCAACAGTTGTGAGCATATCTGCAACCACTTTTGCTGTAATTGGAACACGAGCAGAACGAGGACGTCTGTCTTGGCGTGCATAACCAAAATATGGAATAACAGCTGTAATACGTCCAGCGCTAGCACGACGTAGGGCATCCGCCATTACCAAGATTTCCATAAGGTTATCGTTGGTTGGTGCACATGTAGGCTGCACGATAAAGACATCTTTACCACGAACATTTTCAGTGATTTCAATAGCGATTTCACCATCTGAAAAGCGAGTAACAGAAGCAGAGCCTAAAGGCACATGTAAATGGCTTACAACTTTTTGAGCGAATTGTGGATGGGCGTTTCCACTAAAAACGACAAGATTGGGCATGAAGCACCCTTGGCGGTTGGCATGTTTAGAAGAATATGGCAGGGGTAGCTGGATTCGAACCAACGGATGGCGAGATCAAAACCCGCTGCCTTACCACTTGGCGATACCCCTAATGTGTGCAAAACTTTAAAGTTTTTATTCAATTTTGTCAAGAAAAAATGACATTGTTTAAAAACGTGCACGATGTTTTTTTGTATCAAATTGGCAGGGGTAGCTGGATTCGAACCAACGGATGGCGAGATCAAAACCCGCTGCCTTACCACTTGGCGATACCCCTACAATCTAACTTAAATATGAATAAGTGGAGATTCTTCTAAGCTATTTACCAAGTAAGCGTTACATGGTGAATGTTTTAAAATATGCTCTACATTCATACTTTCAGTTGTTTCAACAAAAACACAAGCACCTGTTCCTGTAAGCTTTGCATTTCCAAACTGGTTCAGATATTGCATTGCTTCATCAACTTGAGGGTAAAGTTTTTTCGCAAGATGCTCAAAACAATTTCCAAAATTCGATGGCTGCTGTTGATAGGCGCAAAATTTAGAGGGCTTTGAGTCTCTTGTCAATGTTTTTTGTGAAAAAAGCTTTTGGGTGCTGATAAAACAGTCAGGCTTGAGGATTATGTAACATTTTTTAGGCAAATTAACTGGGGATATTTGTTCGCCAATACCTTCAGCCCAAGCATTTTTTCCATAGATAAATATAGGGACATCTGCACCGAGTTGTATTGCTAAATGTGCAAGTTCTGTTTGACTTAACCCACAGTGCCACAGCCGGTTTAGGATAATAAGTGTCGTTGCAGCATTTGAAGAACCACCGCCAAGTCCTGCTCCCATTGGAATATTCTTTTCAATTTTGATATGAAAGCCATGATTCTTTTTTGCATAAGGCTTAAGTAATTGGGCTGCTTTATAGATAAGGTTATCTGTATTATCGACTGAAGTTATTCCTTCTATGGTAATTTGATCTGAGTCTGTTTGGCTAAATGATAACCAGTCATACAAGTCAATAAACTGAAATATTGTCTGTAGCTCATGGTAACCATCTTGTCTACGACCTGTAATATGTAAAAAGAGATTAATTTTTGCAGGCGATGCGACCTTAATCATTTTTAGTTCATTGTCCTATTTTGAATAACCATAGTAATGCGATTTTCCTGCTCATTTGGCAGGACTTGTTTTAAAACAAGCTTATTGGGCAATGTTTGTGTTTCATCATTATAAATTAAACTCACATTCCAGCCATCTTCTACAATATTGGTTAATCTATTTTTTGAATCGGTTGTTGTTTGTGCTGTGTTTGTTGCAGTTTTAGCTTGTACCCATTGAACAAGATCTGTAATAGGTGTTTGCCAACCTGTTGCTTTCTCAAGTAGTTCTTCAGGCGAACTTGCAGAAATAGTGCCTGTTTTTGCGCTTGTTAGGGTAACTTGTCCAGGTTGACCTTCAATATGCGTTTTACCAATACCTAAAGCACCTGTAAGGTCAATGTTGAAGTAGTTGTCTTGTTGAGCCCATGTGAAGAACGCACTTCCTGATTGTTCAGCTGTTCTTACACCAATTTTTCCATCGAGCTGAAATGTATTTTTTTTTGCAGGTTCTGAAGCCAATTTGTGCACGGCTTGCTGTGGTTGAACATAGTTTTGGCAACCACTGAGAATAAGTATATTACCCATGATGCAAGCAAGGCTAAGTTTAGTGATTAATCGCATTTTCTGTATGACTCATAGATTCTTGTTGGGGAAGTAATAGTGTTTGGAGTTGTTGGATATCCTTATTATTAGGGAAGTCAATTGCCAATTGCTGTGCTAATTCGGCAAATTTTTTACTTTCATTGGTCAGGTAGAATGCACGTGCTAAACGTAAAGCCGTGCTTGGGCTATTGTTAAACAAATATGCTTTTTCTAATACTGGAATTGCTGTTTTGAAGTCATTTTGTAGAAAAGCGATATAACCATAAGTATCTAAAATGGCTGCTTGATCAGGTGCATTATTTAATGCTTTTTCTACATACTCTCGTGCATCAGAAAGTCTTCGGTTCTGTAAAGCAAGTGTATAAGCATAAGCATTTAAGTATGTTGGACTTTCAGGGTCAATTTCTAGTAAACGATTTAAATCTTTCTCAAGTAGGTCTTTATCTTCGTAGGGATTGAGCAGTAAAACTTGGGCATAAATGAGGTCAGGATCGTCTGGTAGATTTTGCATAGCCTCACTAAGTAGCTCAATTGCAGCAGGCTTATTTTGCATTTTTTTGAGAATATCTGCTTGTAACTGATATAGAAAACTTGCGTACTGCGGGTAGTTTACACGTTCTTGTGTGAGAAAGCGTAAAGCATCACTTAACCGATTTGTTTTATCAAAAATATTAATTAAATTGCGTCTAGAAACGGTATATAAGCTTCCGTCGACTAGTCTATAATAGGCCATTGCAGTTTCGTAATGCTGTTTGCGTTCTGCATTAATAGCAAGGTAGTAGTTGGCTTCATTCTGGTATTGCTGTGAATTTTTTAAAGCTAATAAAAAGTTTTCAGCCATGCTGTATCGTTTTAAGTCAATACTTGTTAACCCAGCAATGAAAATGGCTTCATCTGACGATGGCCATATACGCACAATGGTTTGTAGCTTTTTCAGTGCGAGCTCTGCTTGTCCTATACGAATAAGATACTTGGTTTCGGCCAAACGTACTTCGTAATTATATCGATGAGATTGAACAGATTTACTATACCAAGCTTCAGTTGCTTTTTCATTGCCTGACGTTTCAAGTAAACTGGCTTTGAGCAGAATAAAACTAGTGACATTTGGTTTTTTCTTGAGTGCTTGTTGTACGTCTTTGAGCGCTTGTGGTAAGTCATTGTTTTGAGCTTCTAGACTTGAGATGAGCACGAGAATGGAGGGGTTTTTTCTTGCTTTACTATGACGTAGTGCGTGAAGTAGAACCTCTCTATCATGTTGATTATCTGGTGAAATTCCAGTGAGTATCTCAGCGAGGTCTGCATCAGAGTCAATGCTTAAAATTTTATCGAGTGTTTCCGCTGTAAGCTCGTATTTATGTGCTTTGAGTGAGATATGTGTTAGATAAAATAGTGCAGGTACATCAGATGGGTCTTGTTGTACCCAGTGTGATGCGATTGCAAGAGCAACATTAAAGTTATTTGCTTCGAGTGCGACATCTAATGCACGTTGTTTGGCAATTGCAGAATCTGTATGTAATGCAAGGTTTTTGTAGTTATGTACAGCCAGTTCAGGTTGATTGTAGTTGAGTGCAAACTCTGCAATCATGCTTTGTTTTAGTGGGAGAGTTTTATAATGCTGAGTTATATTTTGTGCAAAGCTAGTGGTAGACAGGCCACCCAAGGCAATGCTACCTAACAGTAAGATTGTGTTAGAATATTGCCGAATCAATATGTTTGAGTTCTGGCGAATGGTTTGCTGCAAAGTTTCTTTATCCAAATATTTAGCTTATTATGACACTCATGATGCACAATAACACATGCAAAATTTTAGTTAAATGATGATATGACGACATGACGTTTTTTGCCCTTGGTGTCAACCATCATACCGCCTCTGTTGAATTACGCGAGCGTATTGCTTTTAATGCAGAACGCTTGAGTACTTTGCTGTCTGAACAAAATGCACAAGAAGATTTAAATGATCTTGTTGTGGTTTCGACTTGTAATCGCACCGAAATTTATGCAAATGCTGAAAATATAGACATCTTATTGAGTTGGTTAGCAAAAACCAATGATATTGATGTAAAGCAATTGTTTAATCATGTATATCGCTATGAAAATATTCAGGCTGTTTCACATTTAATGCGTGTAGCAAGTGGCTTGGATTCTTTAATGCTAGGTGAGCCTCAAATTTTAGGGCAAGTTAAAACAGCGCTTTCATTGGCAAAAGATGCAGGAACAGTTTCCTCAGCTTTAAATGGCATTTTTGATTATGCTTTTTATGCTGCTAAGCGTGTGCGTTCTGAAACAGCAGTAGGTAGCCATGCTGTGTCTATGGGCTATGCGGTTGCACAGCTTGCACACCAGGTATTTAGTCATCCTGAAAAGCTAGTTGTACTTATGGTCGCAGCAGGCGAGATGAATAGCTTAGTTGCGAAACATATGGCAGATATGGGTGTTGCAAAAATTATTATTTGTAACAGAGGTATGGAGCGCGCTGAAAAGTTAAGAGACGAAATTTCTTCATTTGTTGATGTTGAGATTATACCTTTTGCACAGTTGGCAGATCATCTGTATCGTGCGGATGTCATTTCAAGTTGCACAGGAAGTCTGCATCAGGTGATTGATTATAAGGAAGTAAAAGCTGCTTTGAAGAAAAGACGCTATCAACAGATGTTGATGGTTGATCTTGCTGTACCGAGAGATATAGATCCCAAAGTAGAAAATTTAGATGGTGTCTATTTGTATGGCGTAGATGACTTACAAACAGTGATTGATGAAAATCTTGCACAACGTCGCCAAGCGGCTGTTGAAGCCGAGGTAATGGTCAATCAGCTTGCAACGCAGCTTGTATCTAAACAAAAAGTGAAAAGAGCAGGTGGTGTGATTGCAGCATACCGAGATGCAGGAAATCATGTCCAACAGCAAGAGCTGAGTTTGGCACTACAGCAGCTACAAAGTGGTGAAGATGCAGAAAAAGTATTAAATGACTTTTCACATCGTTTAACGCAAAAATTATTACATCCAACATCACTACTTCTACGAGAAGCTGTTAAAGAAAATGATCCTGAATATTTTGATTGGATGAAAGAAAATTTGCAGCAAATTTTGGCAAACAACCGCATTCCTAAAAAAAATCATTAGATTGAGTTTGTCTTAAATAGGCACTTTATTACAATTCTTTCGTCAACTCAAAAGTTTGAACGGATAAGTCATTTTTTTTGTTTTTATTTAATGTTTTGATTTTGTTAAATAAATAAATAATTTTATTTTTTTTAATTAGACATATCTGTATATATGTTGGCAGAATAAATCATACGGTTATAATAAAATAAATAGGATTTAAAATCTTCGATCTATAGGAATAAGTTGGTTTTATATCCATTTCAGGCTAGTTCTTTTTATTTCTAAGTATCTCGTAAGTTAGGATACAGGAGTCAGATATGAAACATATCGATGTAACTCACTTGCTATCGAAAGCATCTGATTTACCACTTATTCGTCAAGGTCGTACGTATCAACATCAAGTTTTTGTAAAAATGAATGAAAAAGCAACGGTTATGATTCATGATTTACCTGAAAAGATAAAAATGAATATACCGTCGATTTCGGTTGGTGTATTTGATGGAGAGTTTGAGGAGCAACATAGTCTGTTGGATCAGGTAAAAAAACTAAAAGTTCAGCAGCTTGTTCGCAGTAAATATAACCAATTCTTTCATTAAGTTGTATGTGCTCAGGGCAAGTGCTTTGCCCTGAAAAAGTTTATTGTAAAAGTTGTAAACTGATTTGCTTTGTTAGCTCATTTAGTTGCTTACGAAGATGTTGTGACTCTTGTAAGGATTGAGGCTTTTTCATTTTTTTGCGTAAATAAGTGCCTTTTAAAGTCAGTGTATACTCTTGAGCAAGGTTAAATGCTTTTTCTGGTGTATCAACTAAACTAAATATATTTGTTCGTTGTAATAGTTCTAAAGTAATATGGTGATATTCACTTGTTGCGCCTAATATATAATACATTGCCGCATCTTGCTCTTCTGGTAGCGTATCAAATAGAACTTTCAAAATTTCTAAAATTTCAGCAAGCAATTCCTCTTTAGGGATATGTTCTTGTAAGCTTGAAAATTGTTGATATAAAAAAGGATGGCTAATCAGTAAAGCAATTGCATAGTCCTCTATACGTGTTTGAATATTGAAGGATAAAGCTGCATCATTACTTACTTTAGGGGTAAACCGTTTACCTAAACCGAGTTTTTCTCGAAATGATTGGTTTAGCAGATAGCGGTAAGAGCCTTTTTGTGGAAGTAAGTTGGTGAGGCCACGTAGTTCTGCCATGACTTGGCTTTTGCCTTCAGGACTTGATATGTCGTAACTATGACTAAGAAGTGCAAACAGAAAGTCTGAAAGTAAAGGGGATTGTTCCCAAAGAGCTTTAAACTTTTCTACACCTTCGCGTCGAATGAGTGAATCTGGGTCGTGTTCATCGGGAAGAATAAAGAACTTTAGTTCTCTTCCATCATTGAGTAATGGAAGAGCGATTTCAAGTGTTCGACGGGCTGCTTTTTGACCCGCACTATCGCCGTCAAAAGCAATTGTTATACGATGATTTCGTCTAAATAAAATATTAAGATGGTCTGTATTACTTGCTGTACCTAGCGTTGCAACAGCACCGTGAATATTGGCTTGGCTTAAAGCAATTACATCCATATAGCCCTCAACCATGAGCCAATCTTGTGCTTTATTTTTTCCTCCCTCGTATAAGCCATAAAGTAATTGATTTTTATGGAAAACATCAGAATCTGGTGAGTTAATATATTTGGGTTTAATTTCGTTATTTAGTGCACGACCACCAAAGCCAACAACACGGCCTTTGCTATCTCTAATAGGGAATATGACGCGGTCACGCAATAAGTCAAAATCTCTTCCGCTATCACTTGTGCGAATAAGACCAATTTGTTTTATGCCTTCAATATCTTGTGGAAAAGCCTGCTCAAGATGTTGCCATCCTTCAGGTGCATAGCCTAATCGCCAAGATTGAATGGTTTTTTGTGTTAAGCCACGTTGTTGAAAATACTGCTGAGCATGTGTGTGTTGAGTGAGCTGTTGTTCATAGTATTCTGCAATATTTTCAAGTAGGTCATATAAGTTTCCTTCTTGATGCTCTTTAGTGAAGCTTTCTTCAAGCACTGTAAAGTCATTTGCATGATCTGATTCAATAAACTCAAAAGGGTCATGTGCTGCTTTAAATGCAGGAGAGGTATCTGTGCTTTCTGAATGTGTAGGTTTAGTTTGAGTTTTTTTATACGTTGGCTTTTTGGTATCAAACTGTTCTTTTGGCAATTCAATGCTTGCCATACTCGCGAGTTCTTTAACAACATCGGGAAAGCCTCGGCTTTCATATTCCATTAGAAATCGAATCGCATTCCCGTTGGCTTGGCAACCAAAGCAATGATAGTACTGTTTATCACGATAAACATGAAATGAAGGACTTTTTTCTTGGTGAAAAGGGCAGCATCCAGAATAGGTTCTTCCCGTTTTTTTGAGTTTGACACGTTGTCCAATAAGTTCGACTAAATCGATACGATCTAGAATTTGGTCAATAGTCTGCTGTGGAATAGCCATATAATGGACACATGCTTATCAAAAATGTGGCATTTTAGTTTATCAAATTTTTGATAAGCAAAAAATAAAAGGTAAGCAAATGCTTACCTTTTATGAGTATTTCGAAAGACTCTTCTTAGTTTACAACTTGAGACTTATCGATGAGTCCAAAAGAGAGTCGGTTTAACCAGCTACGCTTTGGTGTTTCGCTATGGCTAGGTTGTGTCTCTACAGTTGGTTTTACTGCTTCGTGATGATCGGGACGGTCTAATAATCCAAAGCTTAAACGGTTTGTTAAGCTGCGAGCATGTTCAGTAGTTTGTTCTTGAGCTTGCCCTTTAAAAGAGTTTTCTTCTCCGCGACCTAAAATACCAAGGGTTGCACGGTTTAAGAAGCTTCCTTCATGGCGAGCTGCTTTTAAGTTAACAGTACCATTTGCTTTAACTAAGTTAGGGTAGTTTAGCTTAAGTACATTAATATATTGATTTGCTGTCGCTTGGTCACCAAGAGCATTGTAGCTATATGCTACAGTTGCAAGTGCTTCAGGAATTTGAGGTGTTTCAGGGTAGTGTTCTAAAACCCATTGACCACGGTCAACAGCAGCAACCCATGCTTGACGTTTGATATTGAAGCGAGCAGCTTCCATTTCGTGTTCTGCAAGCTCTTGCCCAATAAACTTCATACGTTCAGCAGCATCTACTGCATATTGGCTTGAAGGGTAGCGACGGATAAAATCAACAAAGTTTTGATATGCTACTTTTAGGTAGCTAACATCACGATGAGATTGCTTTAATGATGTATAACGAATAATACCATCATAGTTTTGCTCCATATTTGCAACACCACGTGCATAGTAAGCATATGCTAAGTCTGCCTCTGGTGCATCTGGGTTAGAGCGAATAAAGCGTTCAGATGCAGAAATTGCACCTGGATAATCTTTCTGTTGGAATTTTATGTAAATCAGATCAAGCTGTGCTTGTTCAACATGTGTTCCTGTTGGGAAGTATGTATCAATTGCTTGAAAATTCTTTGCTGCTTCGTTGTACTGACCTTTATCTAAAGCAGTTTGTCCAGCGCTGTAATATGTTTCTTCGCTCATTTTTGGGCCAAGATCAGCTTCTTTTTTTGATGGATTACTGCTACAGCCCACAAATGTACAAGCAATGCCTAAAGAAAGTGCAAGCATCGTAACTTTATAACGTGGTAGCGACATAAAAATTCCTCAGTTAATACGGGCAATGAGCTACAATGGCACTATTAAACCATTAATTGTTCTAATGAGCCAAATGACTTCGATAAATTCTTCTCATTCTAATTCCACTGAAACAGATTTCAACTTACTTGAAGAGACTGATGATGCAGATAATCATAATTCTTCTGCAACTGCAACACATTTATCGTTGCAATTTCAGTTGGATGAACAGTATTTAGGTCTGCGTATAGACCAAGTAGCTGCAACAGTATGGCCCGATTTTTCCCGTGAAAAACTCAAACAATGGATGAAAGATGGCCATTTGTTAGTAGATGGAAATGTGGTTAAACCAAAATATCGTTGTGAAGGTAAAGAGCTTTTAACGCTAGATGTGGAACTAGAGCAACAAACTCGTAGTAAACCTGAAAATATTCCCCTAGATATTGTCTATGAAGATGATGATATTGTGGTTATTAATAAACCTGTAGGTATGGTGGTACATCCAGGTGCAGGTAATCCATCGGGCACACTTGTGAATGCACTTTTACATCATGCACCAAAAACAGCAGAGTTATCTCGTGCAGGTTTAGTTCATCGTATAGATAAAGATACTTCGGGTTTACTTGTTGTTGCTAAAACATTAGAAGCGCAGTTCTCACTTTCTAGACAGTTGGCGCGTAAGTCTGTTTATCGTGTGTATGATCTAATTGTCTATGGCAATATTATTGCAGGTGGTACAGTCGATGAACCGATTAAACGACATCCTGTAGATCGTATAAAAATGGCTGTTCTTCCTGGAGGGAGAGATGCTGTTACACACTATAATGTGAAAGAACGTTTTCAACATTTTACAAGAGTGCAAGCACAACTAGAAACAGGACGTACACATCAGATTCGCGTACATTTTAGCTATATCGGATACGGTCTAGTTGGTGATCCTGTATATATGAGTCGTGTGCGTGTACCTGCGGGTGCATCTGAACGGCTGACTGAAATGCTAAGAGGGTTTCGCCGTCAAGCTTTACATGCTGCTAAATTGGGCTTGGTTCATCCGAGAACTCAAGAAGAGATGCTCTTTGAAGCACCGTGGCCGGATGACTTTAATGCATTAGTAACAGTTTTACGTGAAGAAAATAAAGCATACTAAAAGAGTTAGATTGCTAAAATCAAAGAAGTACAAACCAATGAGTGAGGTACTTCTTTGATTTAAATATAAAAATTTTAAATAGGGATATGGAGATGATTCAATTCGTAGAAGGATTACCCAAAGGAATATATGTTGGACAAACTCGATTACAGTTTGAAAATAGTTTACCTGCAAGACAGTCTGAGTTAGAAGGATTTAATTTAGCATTACACGTTGGTGATGATGAGGCGCGTGTACATGCACATCGTATTGCATTGATGGAGTCTTTAAAATCATTTCAAGTATCAAAAATGACATGGTTACAGCAAACACATAGTACGATATGTCATGTCATCAACGATGAGACTACATTTTACCCTCGTATAGGCGATGGTCTAGTTACACAAATGCAGGGTCATGCATTAATGATTATGACTGCGGATTGTTTGCCTATTGTGTTTGGGAATGATGATGAAGTTGCAAATGTACATGCAGGTTGGAGAGGCCTTGCGAGTGGCATTATTGAAAATACAATTAAAACAATGAAAAAGCCACCAACATGGGCTTGGCTAGGTGCATGTATTGGTCAAAACAGTTTTGAAGTTGGTTTAGAAGTTAAAGAAATATTTTGTGAAAAATATGCTGTTGAGTTTGCATTTATAACTAAAGAAAAGATAGAAAATAAGGCATATGCTGATTTATATGCGATTGCTGCACATATTTTAAAACAGTTTGGTGTAGTACATGTCTTGGGTGGAAAGGAGTGTACTTTTTCACAAAATAAGGATTATTTCTCTTATCGTCGTCAGCCTAAAACGGGAAGAATGGCAACATTCGTATTTATAAATAAATTCATGGTAAAATAGTCGGGTTTAAACCAATTGTGTCTAATTCCATGTCGGCATCTGAAAAAATCTTATCTATTATTCATCATAGTCCTTATGGGCATACTGCTAAGGTTGCAAGCTATATAGCTAAAGGTGCAGAAAAGATAGGTGTGAAAGTTTTTTTAATGTCTATAGAAGATATTCAATGGGATATTTTAGATCAATCACATGGGATAGTTTTTGGTTCGCCAACATATATGGGAAGTGTTTCAGGCCCATTTAAAATGTTTATGGACAGTACATCAAAACGTTGGATGTCACGTACATGGCAAGGAAAGGTGGCAGCAGGATTTACGAACTCAGGTGGTTTAAGTGGAGATAAACTTTCTGTATTACAGCAAATTAACCTTTTTGCAATGCAGCATGGAATGTTATGGACAGGTTTACCACTGCTTGCTAAGGGACATACAGAGTTAGATTTAAACCGTTTGGCTAGCCATTTAGGATTAATGACGCAGTCAGATAATGAGCCTGTAGATATTACACCGCCTGAAGGTGATTTAAAGACAGCATTATGGTTTGGTGAGTATGTTGCTTTGACTCTACAAAGAATAAAAAACTAGAAGTCATTTAAAGTGGTTGTACTTAATATAAAAAGCCCTCCATGTATAGAGGGCTTTTTATTATTTATGAAAGAGTCTCGCTTTATCGCGTTTCCAGTCACGGTCTTTTTCACTTGCACGTTTGTCATGAAGTTGTTTACCTTTTACAAGTGCAATTTCAAGTTTAACAAGATGACCTTTCCAGTAGCATGCTAAAGGCACACATGAGTAACCTTTTTGGTTCACGGCACCCATAAGTCTTTCAATTTCTTTTCTAGACAGCAACAGCTTTCTAGAACGAGTAGCTTCTGGTACGACATGGGTAGAAGCTGAGAGCAAAGGCTGAATTTGAGCACCAAAAAGATATGCTTCACTATTTTTGAAAATAACATAACTTTCGACAAGACTCATACGCCCTGCACGTAAAGACTTTACTTCCCAACCCTGCAAAGAAAGGCCTGCTTCAAATTTTTCTTCAATAAAATAATCATGACGGGCACGTTTGTTTTGCGCAATTGTGCCGCCATTATTTTTTTTAACTACTTTTACGTTCGCCATAATCTATATATTCCAAATATGCATCTATTGTGCCGTAAACTTTAGACGAGGTGAAGTGTTTCTTATGTTAAAGGCTTTAATGGAGTCCATTCTCTAAAAATCAAGTTTTTGTTAGAATGGTATGTTATATGACAAAACTTGAGTACAATTTGGATGTCTAAAAGCCGTATCATTTATCCTGGAACATTTGATCCGATTACAAAAGGTCATATTGATTTAGTTGTGAGAGCATCAAAGATGTTCGATGAGGTTATTGTCGCGATTGCTGTTGGGCATCATAAAAAACCACTTTTTTCTTTAGAAGAGCGTGTAGCACTTGCACAACAATCTTTTTCTGAGTTAGACAATATTAAGTTTATCGGTTTCGATGGCTTACTTGTTAATTTTTTTAATCAGCAAAAAGCAACAGCAGTTTTACGTGGTTTAAGAGCAATATCAGATTTTGAATATGAGTTTCAACTTGCCAATATGAACAGAACGCTAGATGCAAGATTTGAAACGGTATTCTTAACGCCATCTGAACAGTACTCATTTATTTCATCAACGATGGTTCGTGAAATTGCTCGCTTAGATGGTGATGTTTCAAAATTTGTGCCTGAGCATGTTGTTCAAGCATTTCAGCGTAAGTATGCAAAAGGGTAATTAAACGTGTCATTGTATATTACAGATGAATGTATCAATTGTGATGTCTGTGAGCCAGTATGTCCAAATGAAGCCATTTATCTTGGTGATGTGATCTATGAAATTGATCCTGATTTATGTACAGAATGTATAGGGCATCATGACAAACCACAGTGTCAGCTTTTTTGTCCTGTCGACTGTATTCCTAAAGATCCTGAGCATGAAGAAAGTGAAGAAATATTGCTTGAAAAGTATCATCGTTTAATTGGTCAAAAAAATACAAGCATTTCTGAATAAGATTTGCTAATATGTGCGCCGAAGTGAGCTGGACGGTCGCTGCTATTAAGGTCTTCGTGACTAAAATAGGGGAGGAAAGTCCGGGCTTCGCAGGGCAAGGTGCCAGGTAATGCCTGGGTGGCGTAAGCCAACGGAAAGTGCAGCAGAGAGTAGACCGCCATATTTATATGGTAAGGGTGAAAGGGTGCGGTAAGAGCGCACCGCATGTCTGGTAACAGTACATGGCATGGTAAACCCCACCTGAAGCAAGACCAAATAGGAATCCACATAGGTATGGCCCATACTGGATTCGGGTAGGTCGCTTGAGCGTATGAGTGATTGTACGCCTAGAGGAATGATCGTTCTCGACAGAACCCGGCTTACAGGCTCACTTCACAGATTTTATAAAAAAGTATTGACTATTCTTTTTTAAGCAAATAGAATGCGCAAACAGTTTTCGGCTATGTAGCTCAGTTGGTTAGAGCACAGCACTCATAATGCTGGGGTCACAGGTTCAAGTCCAGTCATAGCCACCATTTTATAGACCATGCACCCTTGTATGGTCTTTTTTTATGGCTTAAGCACATACAATATGCTTAAAATGCTTTTCCAAACCTTTCTTATTTTCTGTTTCATTGTCTATAAATAGTGTCGTTATTTCTTCAGATTTCGCATAATTAATTCGACTAACAGTACCTACTTTGGTGTGATCTGCCAAAATAAAGGTGTTTTTACTATGCTTAATCATTGCTTTTGCAATTTCAGCCTCTTCAGATGAAAAGCTCGTTGCGCCATGTATAGGATGTATGCCTACAGGCGATAAAATGGCAATGTCGGCATAATAGCGTTGTATTTCTGAGATGACATGTTCACCTTGTGTTTGAGGGCGTTGTACGATTTTCCCACCTAAAAGAATAATTTCATGTTTGGCAGTAACTTGGTCTTCATTTGCAAGCGTTAAATTAAAAACAGCTTGCAAGCTATTGGTAATAATCGTGAGGCCCGAAAAGTTTCTTAACTCTTCTGCAAGTATAGACGTAGTGCTTCCTGCATCTAAAAATATGGTTTGTTTAGGCTTTAAATGTCCTAAAACTGCCCGTGCAATATGACGTTTTTCTTTTACCATTTGAGATTGACGAATAGTTAAAGGAGCTTCGTTAATCACATCATCAATGCATGTAATACCACCATGAACACGTTTAACAAGACCCAATTTTTCTAGTTCAACAATATCTCTTCTTGCTGTCTCTCTAGAAATATTGAGCTCTTGCATCACACGCTCTGTACTCATATTTCTTAAACTAGAAAGTAATCCAAGAATACGCTGTTGTCGCTCTTGTTGAATCATTGTTTTTAAAATCTCAAAGTATCTAATTTAAATATTACTTTTTTTCAGATAAGAAAGCGATATTTTTGTGTATAAAAAAGTATTTGTGTATTTTATTGCATTTTATAAAAACTATATTTATATTGGAATGAATGAAAAATAATCTGTGGCATTTAAAGGACAGCACGATGGTTACACGATCAACAATTATGGATACAAATAGCTTTCGAGCTGAGCATGCTGCTGCGCTTGATAGTGATACAAAAATATTGACAGATAAGCGAGGAGAGGTCTTAGGTGAATCTTATCGTCTGTTTTATCGAAATCCTGTACACCTTGTAAAAGGAGAGGGGCAATATTTATGGGATGCAAATGGTACAAAATATCTTGATGTTTATAATAATGTTGCGAGTATTGGTCATTGCCATCCACGTGTCATAGATGCGGTTACAGCGCAAATGCAGCTTTTAAATACACATACACGTTATTTGCATGAAAATATTCTCAATTATAGTGAAAATATTTTAAAAACAATGCCATCTGAAGTTAATCGCGCTATGTATATGTGTACAGGCTCAGAAGCAAATGATTTAGCGATTCGAGTTGCGCGTGAATATACAGGAGGTATGGGAATTATTGTTTCACAAGAGTCATACCATGGCACAAGTGAACTTACTTCAGGATGCTCTCCTGCATTAGGTACAGGACAAGCGCTAGCAACAACGACACGATGTGTACCTGCACCAGACCAATATCGTGTAGAGCATGCAGATATGGGTGATTGGTTTGCAGCTCAAATACAAACCCAAATTGATGATATGAAGGCAAAAGGTATTAAGTTTGCAGGTTTCTTGGCCGATTCTATTTTTTCTTCTGATGGTGTGATGTCGCATCCTATTGGCTTCTTAAAAAAAGCAGTAGATGTGGTACATAAAAATGGTGGTGTGTTTATTGCGGATGAAGTGCAACCTGGTTTTGCAAGAACAGGAGATGCATTTTGGGGTTTTGAACGTCATGGTGTAGTTCCTGACATTGTGACAACAGGCAAACCGATGGGAAATGGTATTCCTGTGTCAGGATTATTTGCAAAACATGATGTTTTATCTGCATTTAGCGACCAAATTCCGTATTTTAATACCTTCGGTGGTAATCCTGTATCTATGGCAGCGGCTCAAGCAGTTTTAGATGTAATTCATGATGAAAATTTACAACAGCATAGCTATGAAGTTGGTGCTTTATTAAAAAAAGAGCTGACTGAACTCATGAAAAAACATGAATGTATTGGAGATGTTAGAGGTGCAGGTCTATTTATTGGTTTTGAACTTGCAGATCGTGCAAGTAAGACTCCGAATAAAAGATTAGCACTTAATGTTATTGAAGAATTGCGTAACCAGCATCATATTTTAACTTCTGTTGCAGGACCACATGGAAATGTCTTGAAGTTACGTCCACCCCTTGCATTTCAAATGAGTGATATTGATTGGCTTGTTGGTGCATTAGATAAAACATTATCCAATCCAAAAATGTTTGATTAGTGTAGTAATTTCTCTAAATTAATATGCATAAAATATCATGTAAGAAAGAAACCTTGTTTTATTTTTACTCAATTGGCTAATTTGTAACATAATTATGTTTATACAAAGATAAAACCAGTTGGGTGAAATTTATTTATTTAAGTTTTTGATATTAATTGATTTAAATTTATTTTAGAATTGGTTTTTTTGAGACTTAGATGGTTTTTTATATATTTTCTTACATTTGTAGGCTCGACAAAAGATGCCAACTCAGTGATTAATAATAACAATCCAATAACGAAAATATCGTATGATTACATTATTGTTTATTGGTTTGGTTGTCACAATTTTACTGACCCCCGGGCCAACAAATACTTTACTGGCTTCGTCTGGTATTTATAGTGGTATTAAAAAATCTTGTAACTTAATTCCTTCAGAAGCATTAGGTTATCTTATTTCTATCTCTTTATGGGGTGTTTTAATTCATTCTGTGTCAGCTTCTGCACCGTGGTTACCTGCTATTTTAAAGTTAATTAGCGCAACCTATATTTTTTATTTAGCAATTAAACTTTGGCGTACTTCATCTGCTAGTCAGGAGTTTGCAAAGCCAACAATTACGCCAAAAACACTATTTGTTGCAACACTGTTAAATCCTAAAGGTTTACTGTTTGCATCGGCAATTTTTCCACAAGCAGCATGGGCAAGTTTAAATGTATATGGCTTACATATGGCAGCGTTCCTTGCACTTATTTTACCAATCGCATTCTTTTGGATTTGTGTAGGTTCTGTGCTTGTATCAAATAAAGTCAGTTGGTTAAATCAACAAAACTTACAACGTACAGCATCTATTATTTTAATGAGCTTTTCATTGCCATTGAGCTATTCTGCAATAACCGCAATTTAAAAAGGGTCGAAAGACTCTTTTTTCTTTTATATAAATAAAAAGTACTGGAGGAAAATAAAATGAATAATAAAAAACCAATTATTTTAATTCATGGTACATGGTGTAAAGGAAATAGTTGGGGAGATGCTTTTATAGAAGCATTAGAAAATTTAGATCTTAAGGTATATACGCCTACGTTACGCCATCATGATTTACCTCTTGGAGAAGGGGCAACTAAGGTCGCATCACTGAGTTTGACCGATTATGTCGATGATTTAAGTATTTTATTACGATCATTACCTGAGCCTGCTTATATTTTAGGTCATTCTTTGGGTGGACTTATTGCACAGCTATTGGCTGCGCGTGAACCTCATTTATGTCGTGGACTTATTTTATTAGGCCCTGCGCCAATGGCAGGAGTTAATGCATTATATCCAACGATGATTCAGGCATTCTATAAACATTTTATGCAATGGAAGTTTTGGAAAAAGCCATTGATGCCAAATAAAGTGACTTTAGATAAATATTGTATGAATTTACAATCTCAAGAGGTTCGAGATCAGTTTTATGATAACTTGGTTGCCGAGTCGGGTAGAGCTTATGCTGAAATGGCCTTATGGTTCTTAGACGGTAAGAAAGCAGCCACTGTCGATACAGAAAGCATTCAAGCACCTGTATTGGTTGTGAGTGGAAGTGAAGATAAGGTTGTTGTTCCTGCAATTGCTGAAGCCACTGCAAAAAAATATAAGAATGCAACTTATATCTTTTTACAAGGTTCAGATCATATGTATATGATGGGTCAGTCTTTACCAAAAACTATGACGTATATAAACGCATGGTTAGATCAGACAGCGTAAAGTAAAGGTATTTATATATCAATCATTTGAAGCTCTTGCTCGTTATAACGTTCACCTGCAATATGTTCAGGAAGAAAGATTTCATCAATCTTTAGAATGTGTTCTTGCTCTATCGTAATGTCACTTGCAGCAATATTATCTTGTAAGTGGTTTATTCTGCGTATTCCAGGAATAGGCACAAGATGTGCATATTTATGTAGCATCCATGCAAGGGCAAGCTGTGCATTTGAACAGTGATAGAATTGTGAAATTTGCTCTAGCTGTTGAATAAGATAATGGTTTTGCTCCACGGCAGTTTTTTGAAATCTAGGTAAGTTTTTTCGAAAATCATTTTCTCCAAGATTCTCTATTTGTAGTTGACCTGTTAGAAAGCCTCGACCAAGCGGACTATAGGGTACAAAGCCAATATTAAGGGCTGTACATGTTGGTAATATTTTTTGTTCAGCTTCACGTGACCATAAAGAGTATTCGCTTTGTACCGCAGTAATAGGATGAACTGCATGTGCCTTACGTAAGGTATTTGCAGAAACTTCACACAGTCCAATGTGCTGAATTTTACCTTCATAAATTAGGTCGGCCATTGTTCCAACGACATCTTCAATAGGGATGGTTGGGTCTACACGATGCTGATAAAATAAGTCAATTGTTTCGCGACCTAAGCGCTTTAAGCTTTCTTCTGCTACTTTTCGAATGTTTTTAGGGTGGCTATCTAAGCCACATACTTGCTTAATGCCTTCTTTGCTTGGGTCGAGCTGAAATCCAAACTTAGTCGCAATAAAGATGTCTTTATAATCTTTAAATGCCTTCTGTAGGAGTTGTTCATTGGCAAAAGGGCCATATACTTCTGCGGTATCGAAAAAATTAATGCCGAGCTCTACAGCTTGATGAAGTATGTAAATTGCTTCTTTTTCTTCTAAACCACCATATGCTGAACTCATGCCCATGCAACCCATACCAATACTAGAAACTTCTAGCTCACCAATTTTGCGCTGTTTCATTGTACTTATCTCAATTATTTATGGTGTTATTAAAGTAAGTGCCCAAAGTTTGATTTACAATTGAGTTAAATTTAATGGTTTATTAAAAATAATTAAAGAATGAGTCGAATTCCTGAGTTTCATCAAATACATGTATTTATGACAGTAGCGAAGTATTTAAGCTTTGCACAAGCCTCAAAAGTGATGAATGTCACACCCCCTGCGATTACGACAACAATAAATAATTTAGAACAGCGTTTAGAGGTCAGACTTTTTCATCGCTCAACACGTAGTGTTTCTTTAACAGAGAAAGGGCGAGCTTTTTTAGAAAGTATGACTCCTATTTATGAGCAGTATATAAATACTTGTGAGGAGTTTACGGCAAATAAAAGTATGCCGAAGGGAAAACTGAAAATAAGTATTCCACGTATTGTACAAGATCTATTTTTTGAGCAGGTTTTTATACCATTTAAAAAGCAGTACCCTAAAATTGAACTTGAAGTTTTGGTTTCAGACGGATTTGTGAGTATTGTTGATGAAGGCTTTGATTTCGGTATTCGGTTTTACGAGTCTATTCCTAAAGATATGATAGCGATTCGTTTTGAAAGTCATGTTTCTCTGAGACCATTTGCCTCACCTTTATTTTTAAAAGAATATGGATGTCCAAAAAATATAGATGAGCTTTCATTATTTAACTGCATACAGCGTCAGTTTCCAAGTGGTGAGAATTACGCGTGGGAGTTTTTTGATGAGCAAAAGCATATTCATAAGAAAACGAAAGGAAATCTAATTGTCAATACAGATCAGATGATGATTCAGGCAGCATTAAATCATTTGGGCATTATTTATGTTTACGATAGCTTGGTTGCTGTATATGAGAGTAGTGGTAGGTTAGAGCGTATTTTGAATCAATATGAATATCCAAGTGCGCCGTTTTATTTATATTATGCAACTCGTGAAAATATCTCTCATGCTGCACGATGTTTTATTGAGTGGATTAAGCAATCTAATGCCGCCACTGGCGAGGTGTAATATTGAACCATCGTTTAAAGGCTCTTGAAAAAGCACTAAGTTCTGAATAGCCTAACAAAAAAGCAATTTCTGAAATTTGGATATGTGTTTGTGCCATATAGTTCTTGGCAAGTTCACAACGTACGCTATCTACAAGTTTACTAAAGTTTGTCCCTTCTATTTTGAGCTTACGTATAAAGCAGGTGTTTGACATGTTTAACGCTGTTGCAATCTGCTCTAAACAAGGCTCTCCCTGACTCAATGAAAGTTGTATACGTGAGCGTGCTTGGTTGAGTAAATCCTGTCGTTGATTATTTTGATTTAATAGTTTTAATGTATCTTGAATGACCTTAAGTAAAATTGGATCTGCATCAGGCATAGGCGTATATGTATCTGATTTTTTAATCACAATTGAGTTATAAGGCTGTTCAAAAAATACAGGTGCATTAAAAAGTTTGCGATGTTCTTGCCATTGTATGGGGCGTGCGTGCTCAAAATGTACTGCACGAGGTGAATAGTTTTGACCAAGTACACCACGAATGACATTCATAAGCATACCTAAAGTGAGCTCTGCATCTTGTCTACGGCATAGTATTGCACCATGTTGGACTTGGTAGTCGATACGCCAACAGTCATCCTGTGCGACAAATTGCATTAAAGTATCTTTTTGATGGAAATGAAAGTAGTCTGCAATATTTTGGAGTGCCGATGCCAAGTTTGGGGAACATAATCCAATATAACCAATTAACCCTAAAGATTTGGGTTGAAACTGTTGCCCATATTCAAGTCCAAAATTATCACAGCCTGAAAGCGATGCAGCCTGTTCAAGCATTTGGCAATAATTTGGAAGTTGAATACTGAGGGTTGGGCTATTGAGTAAGTCAGGGTGTACACCATTTTTATCAAAAATATAGGCGGCATCTGCACCTTTATTTAAAATAAACTCATTTAAACCTGCTGCAGCTGCAGACAATACACCCTGATTACCCATATTGGTTTCAAAAAGAGAGTTATTTGCAAATGGGTGTATTTGTATCATGGCAGATGCTCTTGTATTTATTCTTTTAAATAAAGCAAGATACATACCAAATTATAGATATTATTATGCCGCACCAAGTGGCATGACATCATCATGCTTTAAATATTGCTTACATAGTCTAGTGGTTTCTTTGATCCAATGATTACCTAGACTTTTGGTCATTTCAGTATCTGCATGTGAACCTGTCCATGCAAGCATTTGTATACGACGTTGCATAATGAAACTTGGAATCAGTGCATACTCAAGTTGACTAATATGTGCATGTTGTTCATATCCATTTAACCATTGATCAACCCATTCAGGTGCATGGGGTAGATGCTCATTGAAACTAAGTGCTGCTGCTAAGTCATGCATAAACCAACTTAAACCACAGTCATCAAAGTCAATGACCCCAATTTTATTGTCTTGAAGTAATAGATTGGTTAAGCGTAAGTCTGCATGAATAAGACCATAATATTGTGGAGATTTATCGAGCTGTTTAAGCTGAGTACCAATTGTATGTACAGTTTCTTGAAGTAAGGTTCTATCAAGCTGTGTTAGGTTTTTAACATCTGCCCAATGCCCCCAATGACCTTCTGAGCTCACCATAGTGTCATGATCCCAAATGATACGGTTGAAATGGTCGGGTCTTTGCCATTGTTTACTATGCTGATGAAGCTGTGCAGTAATTGAGCCTAGTTGTTTAAATGCTTTCGGGTCTACATCTGTTGTTGGCATTTCTCCTTGTACCCAATTGAAAAGAACAGCATGTCTTTCAATTTTCGAAGAGTATTTAAGTGTAAGTACATATTCATCATCTTTATTTGTAATGGCTTGAGGTACAGAAATACCATGTTCAGTTAAGGCATCTAGCCAAAGTAATTCACTTTGAATGGCTTTTTTTGAATGATAGTTTGGCCGATGAAGACGTAACGCATATTTTGTGTTTGGCGTTTGAATGACAAAGGTTGCATTTTCAGACTGGCATAAGAGCTTGATTTTTCCTTGATATTGTAAATCATACTGTTGCATTGCTTGTTCTGCCAATGCATATAGCGTAGGAGTATCTAGTATTTCATTCTGCATGATGTTCGCTCGCTTGAACTTTCCTTGATTGTTTACAGCGTATGTGAGTTTGATTTTGTTTGACTTGACAATAAGCACTAAAAAGGTGGTCGTTAGTGTCAAGTCTTTAATGAAATGGCAACGCAATATAAATGTTTCTGCAAAGTATATGTATATCTATACATTAGGGAGGCGGTTATGGATCAGAAGCTGAAACCAACATTAGGAACATTTCATTTGTGGGGCATAGCAGTTGGCTTAGTCATTTCAGGTGAGTATTTTGGTTGGAGTTATGGTTGGGGTGTTGCTGGAACATTAGGCTTTTTGGTAACAACACTTATTATTGCAACAATGTATACCTGTTTTATTTTTAGTTTTACTGAGTTAACGACAGCGATTCCGCATGCAGGCGGGCCATTTGCATATAGTCGTAAAGCATTTGGAGATACAGGTGGTTTTATTGCAGGTATCGCCACACTCATTGAGTTTGTCTTTGCCCCACCTGCAATTGCGATGGCTATAGGTGCCTATTTGAATGTGCAATATCCTGAATTAAACCCTAAATATGCGGCAGTTGGTGCTTATTTTATTTTTATGGGTTTAAATATTGTAGGTGTGCAAATTGCTGCGACTTTTGAATTGATTGTGACAATTTTAGCGGTGATTGAATTGTTGGTATTTGTGGGTGTTGTTCAACCAAGCTTCAGCTTCTCTAACTTTGTTTTAAATGGTTGGGCAGGGCATGCACATTTTAGCTTAGACTCTATTTCGGGAATATTTGCAGCCATTCCATTTGCAATTTGGTTTTTCCTTGCCATTGAAGGTGCAGCAATGGCAGCAGAAGAAGCAAAAGACCCGAAAAAAACAATTCCTAGAGCCTATATTAGTGGCATATTTACCTTGGTGAGTCTTGCCCTAATGGTCATGATTTTTGCAGGGGGTGTGGGAGATTGGAGTAAACTTTCAAATATTAATGACCCTTTGCCACAAGCTATGCGAGCAGTTGTTGGGCATAATTCTGCATGGATGCATATGTTGGTATGGATTGGTTTGTTTGGCTTGGTTGCAAGTTTTCATGGCATTATTTTGGGGTATTCTCGTCAGATATATGCACTTGGTCGAGCAGGGTTTTTACCAAAAAGTTTAGCAAAACTTTCTCGTTTTCATACGCCGTATAGAGCGATTATTGCAGGTGGAGTTGTTGGTATTGCTGCGATTTTTAGTGACAATATTATTCAAATCCAAGGTATGACACTGACAGCAGCAATTGTGACTATGGCATGTTTTGGTGCATTGCTGATGTATATGATGAGTATGCTTAGTTTATTTAAATTACGAAAAACTGCGCCTGATTTAGAGCGTTCATTTTTAGCACCGGGTTATCCTGTTATTCCTGCGATAGCATTAATCATTGCCACGGTTTGTTTCATCTCTATGTTCTACTTTAATTTTGAGATTGGTAAAATATTTATTGCGTTCTTGGTTGTAAGTTATATTTATTTCTTAATGACTAAAAAACAGCGTGAAACTAGTGAAGAATCTCAGCTAGAAGCGAGAAGTAAAGTTATTGATATCACTTCATAAAAAAAGGATGCATAAGCATCCTTTTTTATTCAAATATTTTAGTATTTGTAGTTTAAGCCAAGAGAAAGTAGAGAATCTCTGCTATTACCAATATCTGCTTGAATATCTTTAATATTATAGCTTGCAGATGCTGCAAAGTGTTTTGTTAGATCAGTTGTTAATGCTGTTCTTGAACGGAATGTACGAGAGTCTTGACCAAACTCATAGCCTAAGTCTTGGTTAAAACGAACAGATGGTGTGATTTTGTATTCGTAGAATGCCGCAAGTGTACCCACTAGCTCATTTGTTGTATCTTGTGGAGCAACTTTCTCTTTACTGAAACGATAACCACCACCAATTTCGGTAGAAAGAGATTGTCTATCATCTTTAATTAAGTTTAGACCTAAACCACCTGTTGCACTGAGTTGGTAGTCAAAAGCACTGCTTAAGTCTTTCTCAGCAGTTAATTTACCAAATTGGTAAACCGTGTCTGAGCTACTATGAGATAGTTTTCCTGCAAGTAAATAGCGTTCGATATTATTTTTTGCATTATCATCGTGAGTACTTACAGCACTTGCAAGAACTTCTTGACCCCAAATACCTACTTGGCGTTGAAATAAAATACGCGCAGTTAGATTAGATTTATTTGTTGAGCTACCATTGGTTGTTTTGCTGTTGTTAAAAAGGTAACCAACATCACCTTCTAAACGAAATGGCTTATCTTTATCAACTTTAATAGTACTTGCCCCACCTGTGCGTGTTGGTCCAAGGTCGGCAGCAAAAAGTGAAGAGCCTGCTAAAGTTGTTAAAATACCAATAATAATTTTCTTACGCATTTTAATCTCGTATTTTGGTTTTGTTTGAGTAAAGATAGTTATATCTTTGGTTAATTGTGCGTTGATGTTAAACAATAATCAAAAAAAATTACATAATAGATACATATGTCTTTGTTTTAATTATTTATATAGATCTTTTTTATAAAATTTAAATTTATGTGACTTATGTTTTGTTTTAAAAATACTCATTATATAGAGTATAAAAATAAGGGTTGCTGTATAAGTTGTCTTATACAGCAACAGCGCTATGTTAGCCATTCACCATAATACCGCCATTGATATGCAGTGTTTGACCTGTAATATATGAACCATCTTCACTTGCAAGGAAAACAAAGCTTGGACCAACTTCATGAGGTAGGCCATAGCGTTGCATTGGTGTATCTTTACCTAAGTCATCTAGCTTAGACTTATCTACATCGCTCCATGTACCTTGAATTGGTGTAAGAATTGGACCTGGTGCAATAGAGTTAATGCGAATCCCTTTATGTGCAACTTGGTTTGAAAGCGCACGAGTGAAGCTAATCATTGCACCTTTTGTAGATGAATAATCAACCAATTCTTTTAAACCAATGTAAGCATTTACAGAAGCGACATTAATAATAGAGTCACCTTCTTTAAACTGTGGTAAGAAGATTTTACTTAAATAGAACATTGCATCTAGATTGATGCTAAACGTTTTCTTCCACTGTTCATCTGATATATCTGCAAGATTATTTTTTGGAAATTGAGCACCTGCATTGTTTACAAGAACATCTACTTTGCCAAAATCACGCAGTACATTGTTTGCAAATTCTTGTGTTTTTTCTTTATCTCCAAGGTCTACTTCATAAACACGGCATGTTCTGCCAAGCTTTTCAATCCATTCTTTCACAGACGCAGCTTGTGCTTGAGAAGATGTATAGCTTGTAATTGCAATATCTGCACCTTCAGTAGCTGCATGCATAGACATTGCACGACCAATACCTGTGCCCCCACCAGTAATTACAACAACTTTTCCTGCAAGCTTTCCTGTACCTTTATAGCTTTCACGAATAAAGTTGTGAACTTGTTCAACGCTTCTTAAATCTGGATTAGACATAAACGTCCTCCGTTATCATTTTCATTAAAAGTGTTATTTTGACGATAAAACTTTGAGCCACTAAATGTGAGATGAGTCAAAGAATATTTATAAAGTTCTTTCTTACTATACAAACTTAAATATTAGTATAAAGCGTTCTCTAAAAAATTGGTGACTTGTTAAAAAAACGAAACAATAGACTTATATGTGGTTTATGATGTGAACATTCATATTTTAGTATTAGGTGATGCTCAATGAAAATTGTTGCAGATGAGAACCTTGCCTTTGCATCATATTTCTTTTCAGATATTGCAGAAATTCAACTACATGCAGGCAGAACATTACAAGCCAAAGACTTGGCAGAGACCAAAGCATTACTTGTGCGCTCTGTCACAAAAGTAAACGAAGATTTACTGAGAGATACTCAAGTTAATTTTGTTGGAAGTGCGACGATTGGTACAGATCATTTAGATACAGATTATTTAAAATCGCATCATATTCAATGGAGCAATGCAGCAGGGTGTAATGCACAAGCCGTTGCGGAATACGTTGTGACAGCATTGGCACACTTAAATATTCATTTCTTAGAAGCAAATAAGAATTTTACTTTAGGGATTATTGGGCTTGGAAATGTAGGTCGCCGTTTAGCTCATCTTGCAAAATTACTTGGATGGAATGTGGTTGCATATGATCCATTTGTTACCATAGCGGATGTTACACAAGTTGAACTATCGGCATTACTGCAACAAGCACATGCGATTTCAATTCATGTGCCTCTGACTAAAGGTGGTGATTATCCGACTTATCATTTATTCAATGATGAAGTTTTTCAATCTTTGCCTAAAGAAACCATTATTATAAATAGTGCACGTGGTGCAGTGATTTCAGAGCAAGCGTTGCTTAAAGATGTAAAGCAGACAGGGCGTTCAGTTGTACTTGATGTATTTGAGCATGAACCATTGATTAGTGAAGAGTTGCTCAAACATATTGCATTGGTGACACCACATATTGCAGGTTATAGTTTAGAAGGTAAAGCGCGTGGTACTCAGATGGTTTACGAAGCTTTTTGTAAATATTATCAATTTATTCCAAATAAAGACTTTAAAACTCAACTGCCTATATGTGAACAGTTTTTTGAGAAATCAGGTGATCTCAAAGACATTCTTAAAAAGTATATATTTGAGATATATCCAATTTTAGAAGATGACCAACGTTTGCGTGCATGTTTAAAAGATGGTGTTGTAGATCAGCATAGTTTTGATCAATTACGAAAAAGCTATCCGTTACGCCGAGAGTGGACATCACATGGAGCAGATATATCATGACTTTAAGCTATGCACCGACATGTGACATGAAAGCATTACACGCGCGTGCAAAAATGTATGCGCAAATTCGTCAATTTTTTAATGAAAGAGAAGTACTCGAAGTTGAAACACCTATTCTTTCTGCAGCAGGTGTAACGGATGTTCATTTGGCTTCTGTGACTGCAAATAGAAACTTAGGAGGAAGATTGAATACACACTATTTACAAACTTCTCCTGAGTTCGCAATGAAACGTTTATTGGCTAGTGGTAGTGGTGCTATTTATCAAATCTGTAAAGTATTTAGAGATGATGAACATGGTAAAAAGCACAATAGTGAATTTACGATGCTTGAATGGTACCGTCCTAACTTTTCATTAAAAGATTTGATGCATGAAACAGCAGATTTATTACAAGTCTGTTTGTCTGATCGCTTTTCAGAAATTAGACCACTTATTTTAAGTTATAAACATGCTTTTCAAGATCGCTTAGATTTGAACCCATTACAAGCGACAGTAAAAGAGTTAAAAGAAGCGACAAAGCGTGTGGGGATTCATATAGATTTAGGTGAAGATCGTCTTGCATATATGGATCTGTTATTTTCTCATATGGTTGAACCTAGTTTAGGTTTTGATACACCTGTATTTTTAACTGATTTTCCACCTGAAATGGCTTCTTTGGCGAAGACGCGTATAGATGAGGATGGGGAAGAGGTTGCAGCTCGATTTGAGGTGTATATTGAAGGGCTAGAGCTTGCAAATGCCTATGATGAATTGGTTGATGCGGATGTTTTACGATCGCGTTTTGTAGAAGATAATCAAGCACGTGAGAAGCAAGGTCTGAGTGCGATGCCTTTAGATGAGCATTTACTTGCAGCATTGCCAAATATGCCTGCATGTTCAGGTATTGCTCTCGGGATAGATCGCTTATTAATGGTCGCACAACATAAGTTTAAACTGTCAGATGTAATTACATTTCCAGCAGATATTGCTTAAAAATAATATATTGTCATTGTTCATATATGCATATCAACAATATGCCCATAATTAAAGAGATAATGTATCTCTTATTGAATATACAGTGATATGCAATGAACATGACAATAACAAAAAGTAGGTTATCACGTTTTGTATTTACGCTAAGCGTTTTCTCTTAGCGTAAATGATACATTTCATCAAAGTCATTTTGCTTCTTGCTCTGCAAGAAATTTTGCTTTTAATACTTCTAGGGCTTTAATCCTATAGGAAATAAGCATCTCACCAATATCGGGGCCTTTAACTTCTTCTGGTAAGTCATGTGCTTTAATACTACGAACACATTGAATTGCTTGTCGCATATAATCTGCTTGAGGGTAGGGTCTATTTTCTAAACCTAAGCGTCCGCGTGCATCACACTCACATGCTTGAATAAATTCTTCTACCTTTTCAGGTCTTCTTAGAACATCTAGGCGTTGTAGTAAACGCCAAAGTGTACCCGGTTTAAGTGTTAAAGCTTGATGGCACATAAGGTGTTCTTTACACACTGAAATGGCAAGTTTTTTCGTGTTTGTGGGAACTTTTAAGCGTTCGCAGACTTCTGTTACAGGTTTTACCCCACGAGCTTCGTGCATAATATGACGAGGCAATACATCTTTTGGTGTAAGTGCTTTTCCAAGATCATGGACTAAGACAGCAAACCGAACATCTAAACTATACTCATTTTTACAAGCTTGTTGTAAAGACATGAGTGTATGAATACCACAGTCAATTTCAGGGTGGTATTCAGGACGTTGAGGGATGCCAAAGAGTGCCTCAATTTCAGGGAAAAGGACTTTAAGTGCACCACATTTACGGAGTACTTCAAAGTATACATCTGCGTTTTTTTCTAAAAGGGCACGAGATGTTTCCTTCCAAACCCGTTCAGGTGTAAGGCTTTCAAGCTCACCAGAATCTGCCAATGTTTGCATAAGCGCAAGAGTTTCTGGTGCAACTGTGAATCCGTAACTTGCATAACGTGCAGCAAATCGAGCAATACGTAATACACGTAAAGGGTCTTCTACAAAAGCATCTGAAACATGGCGTAAAATTTTATTTTCTATATCTTTATGACCATGGTAAGGGTCATAGATTTGACCTGTTTTTTCATCTTGAGCAATCGCATTGATTGTAAGGTCACGCCGTAATAAATCTTGCTCTAGTGTAATATTTGGGTCTGTAATAAACTCAAACCCATGATACCCATGACCCTTTTTTCTTTCTGTTCTTGCAAGTGCATATTCTTCTTTGGTTTTTGGATGTAAAAACACGGGAAAATCTTTCCCTACAGCTTGGTATCCTTGTTGAATAAGCTGTTCAGGGGTTGCACCAACAACAACATAATCTTTTTCTTGATAGGGGTGGCCAAGAAGCTGATCTCTGACAGCGCCACCAACTAAATAAACACGCATGAAAAAACCTCTATTCTTAGCATCATCATGCATTAGAATAGAGGTTTGTACAAGTCTGAAATTCAAACCTTTTTAGTAGGGATGAATTATTCGCCTTGTTGTTGCTGAATTTCAGTCACTGTTACAGCAGTCATATTTACTAAACGACGTGTTGTTGCTGTCGGTGTTAAAATATGTACTGGTTTTGCAGCACCTAAAAGAATAGGGCCAACAGTAACATTGTTGCCAGCAGTTGACTTTAATAGATTAAAGGCAATATTTGCAGCATCAAGGTTTGGCATAATGAGTAAGTTTGCTGAACCTTTATAGCGTGAGTTAGGGAATGCAAAATGACGAATATTTTCATCTAATGCTGCATCACCATGCATTTCGCCTTCAACAATAAGTTCAGGCGCACGCTCAGAAAGTAACTCATAAACTTTACGCATTTTTTGTGCACTCTCGTCAGTTTGGTTACTACCAAAACTAGAATGAGAAAGTAGCGCAATGCGTGGTTCAATCCCAAAGCGACGTACTTCTTCAGCAGCAAGGACAGTCATTTCAGCCAATTGCTCTGCATTTGGATTTGTATTGACATAAGTATCTGCGATGAATAGGTTACGATCGCCTAGCATTAATGCATTGAGAGTAAAGAAGTTGTTCATACCTTCTTTAAGACCAATAATATTGCTCACAAACTCTAAATGGCGCTCATAACTGCTATATGTACCACAAAGCATACCATCAACTTTACCTGTTTTCACAAGCATAGAAGCAATAATTGTTGAACGACGACGCGCTTCACGTTGCGCATATTCAACAGTAACGCCTTTACGCTTCATGACTTCATGGTAGTTTTTCCAACACTCTTCGTATTGAGGGTTGTGCTCTTGGTCTACGATTTCAATGTTAATACCATTGTGTAAGCGTAAACCAAGTTTTTGAATATTGGCTTCAATTACAGCAGTACGACCCACTAAAATTGGACGTGCAAGACCTTCATCTACAACAACCTGAGCAGCACGAAGAACACGTACATCTTCGCCTTCTGCATAAGCAATACGCTTAGGCGATTTTTTCGCTTGCGCAAAAATAGGCTTCATAATGAATGCCGTATTATAGACAAATTCAGACAATTTTTGATGATATGTATTCATATCTTCAATTGGACGTGTTGCTACGCCTGAGTCCATTGCTGCTTGTGCAACAGCAGGTGCAATTTCTAGAATAAGACGCTGATCTAGTGGTCCAGGAATGAGGTAGTCACGACCAAATGCAGTTGGCTTTTCACCATAAGTAGATGTATCTGCTTCGACATGCGCCATACGTGCAATCGCATGTACACAAGCAACCTTCATTTCTTCATTAATTGTAGTTGCACCAACATCAAGTGCACCACGGAAAATGTAAGGGAAGCAAAGTGCATTGTTTACTTGGTTTGGATAATCAGAACGACCTGTCGCCATAATCACGTCAGAGCGAACTTCATGTGCATGTTCAGGTAAAATTTCAGGATCAGGGTTGGCAAGCGCAAAGATAATTGGGTCTTGAGCCATTTTCTTAACCATGTCTTTTGTTAAGATACCTGCTGCTGAAAGCCCAAGGAACATATCTGCATTTTCAATAACTTCATGCAGCTTAGTTTCAGGAATATCTTGCATATAGCGTTTCTTAGACTCATCTAGGTTTTCTCTAGATGTTGTAATAAGACCGCGAGAATCTGCAACAACGATATTCTCTTTCTTAGCACCTAATGCACATAATAAGTCTAAGCAAGAAAGTGCTGCTGCACCTGCACCAGATGCCACAATTTTTAATGACTCAATTTTTTTACCATTGAGTTGTAAAGCGTTAAGCAGTGCTGAACCTACAATAATACTTGTACCATGTTGGTCATCATGGAACACAGGAATATTCATGCGTTCACGGAGCTTTTTCTCAATATAGAAGCATTCAGGTGCTTTAATATCTTCTAAGTTAATGCCACCAAATGTTGGCTCAAGTGCTGCAACAATATCTACAATTTTATCAGGATCATTTTCGTCAATTTCAATATCGAAAACATCAACACCAGCAAATTTTTTGAAAAGAACGCCTTTACCTTCCATAACCGGTTTTGAAGCCAATGGGCCAATATTACCCAATCCTAGGACGGCTGTTCCGTTACTGATCACAGCAACTAAGTTGCCACGCGCAGTATATTTTGCTGCTGTAGATGGGTCACGTGCGATTTCTAGGCAAGGTTCTGCTACACCCGGAGAATAGGCTAGCGCCAAATCACGTTGATTGCTGAGCTGTTTGCTTGGCGTAACGCTAATCTTTCCGGGAGTTGGAAATTCATGATAATTTAAAGCTTGTTGTTTAAGTGTTTGATCGTCCATTTGAATCTCTTTAGTACAATTTAGTCTAGTGGTTTATACGACACTAGAACACATACAGTTTGAATATAGCATTAGTTAAAGGTTTAGCACAGCGATAAACAGACTAAAAATAAAAGTATAAAGGAGCTTAAATAGGCTTGCCTATGGCAAATAAGTTACTGTTTTGGTGAAAAGTGTTTTAAATAAACAGTCGCATTAGAAGAAGATAAAGGCTTGGAATAAATATAACCTTGAATGACATCACAGTTTTTTTGTTTAAAGAATTCGAGTTGCTCTTGAGTTTCTACACCTTCAGCAACAATGGTGAGTTCCATTGCTTTGCCCATCGCAATAATTGCATTAAGCACTGCCTGTTGTGATTTTTCATGCATATTTTGCACAAAGTAACGATCTATTTTAATAATATCGAAAGGAAATTCAGTTAAGTAAGCAAGAGAGGAATACCCTGTGCCAAAATCATCTAATGATAAAGCAATATGTCTGTTTTTGAGTTGCTGTAGTAATGATTGTACGTAAAGCGTTTTTTCAATAAGTGATGATTCTGTGATTTCTAATTCAATATATTTTCCATGAATATCGTATTTTTTGAGAAATGTATCTAGCGTATGTAGCAGCTGTCCACGGTAGAGTTGTTGTGGGTCAACATTAATTGAAATAGCAACTTCAGGCAGTTGTTGTGATTGCCAACTTTTTAATTGTTTAATGGATGCTTCAATAACATAACGCCCAATATCTGAAATAAGACTAGTCTGTTTTGCAAATGGCAGGAAATGTACAGGAGCGAGAAGCCCTCTTCGTGGGTGGTTCCAACGAATGAGTGCTTCAAAACTAGATACTTTATTATTTTTTAATGATATTTTTGGTTGGTAATATACTTCTAATTCACAGTTTTTAATTGCTTGTCTGAGTTCATTTTCTAAATTGATATTTTGAGTGTAAGTGTTATCTTTATCTTGAGCATAATATTGAACAGTATTGCCACCCAGATTTTGTGCTTGGCGAAGAGCATGGTTTGCATGATAGTTAATTTGGTCAAAATCTAAGGCATGTTCTGGATATAAAGCAACACCCAATGAAACCGTTAAAATAAGTTCTTGGTCTGCAAACTTAAATGGGTCTGTAAAACCAGTGATGATCTGTCCACAAAGTTCTTGAATACTTGGGCGAAGGTGGTTGAGCTCATAAACAATCGCAAAATCCTCTCTATTAAGATAAGCAACCATAAATGCATGAGGATTGAGTTGTCTGAGTCGTTTGGCAACATGTCGTAATAGCTCAGAGGTTGTTTTATTGCCTAAAAACTCCTGTAATGAGCTAAAGCGATCAATGGATAAATATATAATTGCAATTTTTTTGATTGTTTCACGGTTGTTAATTAAGAATTGATACAATTTATAATTGTAATAGAATCGGTTAGGAAGCTGAGTGGTTACATCATAGTTTTCTAAGTAGTCAAGTCTTTGCTCTTGTTGTTTGTAATCTGTTAAATCTGAAAATATGCCAACATATTGTAAAGTATTCTGATAATGGTCTTTGACAGCGTTGATATGACAACGAATGCTAATTTTTCGTCCAGAAATAAAGGTTTCCTCAAACTCACCTTTAAACTCTGACTTTTTGAAGAGTTGGTCTGTTATGGAGTAGTGTAGGCTTCGTTGTTGAGCATGATAGTCATCAGTAATATCGAAGAGCTTTTTACCGATTACTTGGTTTTTTTCTAAACCTGTCATGGTATAAAAAAATGGATTGGCATCTATATAATTAAGTTCGGCATCTAGTGTAATAATACCCACATCAATATGTTGCAGTATCTGAGACGAGTGCTCAATACGATCTTGGTTCTTTTTTTCTTTTTCAATGTTTTTGAAGATCCCTAACATTGTGATGGGTTCTTCATTTCTAGGGTCTACACGAATAACTTTACCAACGAGTGAGCCCCAAACCCATTGATCTTCATACCTAACACGGCATTGGCACTCGAAGAAGTCTCTTTTCTTGGTAAAGTGTTTTGTAAGTTGCTTTAAACAGTTTTTTAAGTCATTTGAATGAATAATTTTCCCTAAATTTGAAGATATGGTGGCATCATTTTGTAGGTTCGTAAAAAAATGATTATTTACTTCTAATTTACTTTCGCGGATATTCCATTCCCAAGTATGAATATATGAAGTTCTATTCGCTAATTCAATAATAGAGCTTTGTTTTTCAAAGAGGTTGTTATATTCATAGACATGTTTTTGAACACCATGAATATATTGGTTAATCAGGTCTTCATTCTTTAAAGTGAGTTCGTGCTCAATTTTTTGGCTTTCATTGAGCTTAATTGTTAAATCTTGCGTTAAGTTATGGCTTTTACGTAGTTTATTTTGGTTATAAGAAGCTAATTTCTTTTGTTGAATGACTTTCTTTGCACTTATTGTATGTGATCGATTAACACTAATTGCACATAAACAAACCACAATAAAAATAAAGTTTAATGAAACAGATAAAACGGGGCTTATGGAATGTTGTTGGATAGGTTGTATGAGTAAGACAGGAAAACATGTAGGTAATACAGCAAGGAAAAAATAAACAAGGCGGTGTGTAAGATAGCTAATAGAAGCCAATAACGTCGTTACTAATAATATTGCAACTATATAAAATATATCGTCAAACTGAATATGATAACTATGAAAAGGTAGATATATATAGAGTGCATACACCAATATACTTAGACCTATACCTATGCTTAAACAAATGCATTTATAAGCGAAATTAAATGTTTTTAGAGTGACCTTTTGAATTGAAAGTATTTTTATTGTGAGTAAAGCACCCAATAGAATAATGAAATTTAAAGCTGTTGTAAGATTGATATAACCGATACTTTCAAGAGAGCTAAAGTTGAAATTAATAACAATAAATATATTTACAATTAAGATACTATAAATAAAAGAGATAATAAGATTTGATGACTGCTCAACTTGATGTGCAGTAATTTCATTAGGCTGTATATCATTTTTTTTAAATGACATAGAGTATCCATGAGTAATAATAATCGTTATGGCATGTCTCAAACTAGCAAAGAAGCTTTGCTAGCTATGAATCACTTTTTCTGTTATGTACCTTATTATATAAGACCTTTAAAAGTAAAGTTTAAAATTGACAAAGCAACAATTGGAGCTGTTTCAGTGCGCAAAACACGCTCACCAATACACCAATTTTGAAAATCTTTATTATTGGCTTGCAGAATTTCATCTTCCGATAGTCCACCTTCAGGGCCAATGAGTAAAGCAAGCTCTGGTGTTGCATGTTGTAGAACATTCACTTGTTCTTTATTTGGTGCGAGTACAAGGCGGGTAGGGGGGAGTTCACTGTCTAACCAGTCTTGTAAGCTTTTTGGTGGCAATACTTTGGGAACTAAATTAAGTCCGCATTGCTCACATGCTGCAATAGCAACGGCTTGCCAATGGTCTATTTTCTTTTGATCACGATCATACTTTAATCGCATCTCACAGCGTTCACTAGTAAGCAGTTGAATTGTATGTACGCCTAATTCAACCGCTTTTTGTATTGCATAATCCATACGATCTCCTTTAGACATTACTTGCCCTAAAAGTGCATTAAAGTGCGGAGATCTGTTATCAGGTGAAAATAACTGTACATCTACAAAAGCATTCTTTTTATTAATTTCTACGAGTTTAACCGTATACTCTCCACCATTTCCATTAAAAAAAATCGCTTCCTCATTTAGTTTAGCGCGTAAAACACGCACCCAGTGATGAAAAACCGTTTCTGTAAGTTCAACACGTGTATTTATATTTAATGCTGTATCTATATAAAAACGGTTACTCATGAGGTATAGGACTCTTAAATATATATTTAAATTGAAGAATATCTTAACCCAAAAGTTTGTTGGGTAGATGATGCTTATAGTATAAAAACATGTGTGCTAAGTGCGCTAGCCTTATGCATGCGTTCGGACAACTTTAGTACAATTTAATAACTTGAGTTTTTATAGTTTGGATATGTATTCTACAAATAAAAAAATTATGAGATTCGCTTAATTTTTAGATAGGTGTTCAGATGCTTAAAATAATTATTTTGATACAGAGTGAAAATTGAGGAGCTATTGTAAAGCTCCTCAAGTGAAGTCTAGAAATATTTTAAAACAGCGATATGTTTATTCTTATGCTTAAACTTTGAAAAAGCATGAACTGCAGGGTAAAGACAAATACATAAAAGAATACTTACAAGCCAAACTGTAGAAATATCATTAAAGCCAAAGTATTTACCATGGTTTAAGCCAAATAAGTTTACAGCAAATAGGTAAAGTAGTTTAAGTACAAAAAGATGTAAAATATAAAAAAACATAGGCACAGAGCCAAAAATAATAAGCGGTTTAACCCATGACTTATTTTGAAACTTTTCTAACCATAAAAGTAGTAAAAGCCCAATGCCACCATTCCATAAAATGAAAAATAAAGAGGGTGGGTATTTGGTTAAATTTAGAAAACTCATAAGCGTTTCTAGAAAAGTTGGCATATGTTGCCATGCTTTATCGCCGTAAATATTGATAAATCTAAGTACGATAAACAATGAAATACTTGCAATTGCGGTAGTAAAGATCATTTTTTGGCGTTGCTTAACTTGAATATTTTCTTTAAACCATTTTTGACCAAAGCAGTAACCTAATAGAATGAGTCCAATCCATGGCAAGATAGGGTATGTTGTACGAATTTTTAAACCATTTTCAAAAGTAATCCAACCACGTTCATGAAGAATATTCCAAATGGGTTGGAATGCTGTATTTGCAAAGGAAACATGATCTAATAAGTTGTGACCAAATATAATGACTAGTGCGACAAACCATTGTCCTATCCGAGGTAAAGTAATTAGACCTGCAAGACAGATCATACTAATACCAATTGCCCAAATAACTTGTAAATAAATCGTTTGAGGTGGAAATTGACCAGTCCATGCAAAATTCACAATCACTAACTCTAATGCAATTAGGAATAAGCCTCTTTTTAATAAAAAAGATTGTGTAAGTCTGATGCTATTATTTTTTTGTTGGTAAAGGTATGCAGAAAGACCTGTGAGTAAAACAAAAATAGGTGCACAAATATGTGCAAGTGTTCGGCTTAAAAAAAGTGAAGGCTCGGTTTCACTAATAATCATTGGATCGGGAACTTGGTGGTGCAAGAAAAAAGTTTCCCGTACATGATCAAGCATCATAATAATAATGACAAAACCACGAAGTGCATCTATGGCATATAATCGCTGAGAGAGTTGAACTGACATGAATTAAATAAGATAAAATATAATATGTTATAAGATAACATAACATTTATATGAATCCTATTTGATCTATTCATTGTGATAAATAACTATTTGAAATAATAAGAAATTAATATATTTTAGATATTCATTGAAAGAATTAAAGAGATAAATGTGCAAATAAATAATTTTAAAATTGAAACTGAACAAGATATCCATGATTTAGCTCAGTTGTTTAATGCATATCGAATTTTTTATAAACAAGAAAGTAATTTTTTGGCTGCATATCAATTCATAGAAGCGCGATTAAAAAATAAAGATGCTGAGTTTATTATTTATAAAAATAATGAGAAGAAAGTCGTAGGATTTATTCAGCTTTATCCTATTTTTTCATCTATTTCTATGAAAAAAGCGTGGATATTAAATGATTTATATGTTCATGATGGGTTTAGAAGACAAGGCATAGCCGAGTTTTTAATGAAAGGTGCGATAGATCTAGCACAACAGACAGATGCAAAATTTTTAATGCTGGAAACATGTGTGACAAATAAAAGTGCACAAAGTTTGTATAAGAAAATGGGCTTTACAGAAGATAAAGAAACATTATTTTTGACATATAGTTGCCAATAAAAGACAAAAGGAGTGCAATCAGCTTTTGTCTTTTATAGTCTGAAAATATATTAGATTAAACGGTAGTATTTGTAGGTTGCATTGCCACTATAAACAGCATAACTATTTTGTTTAAAATCTGAAACCCAGTCAGATCCTGTGTAGCCAGCAATGTGACCATACTCATGCGATCGCGTACGACCGATAATATAAATGTCACCTTTACGTGGGCTATCAAATGCAGGGGAAATTTGTCTATAGCCAATTTTTTCTAATGTATGCCCCCAATCTGCCGCAGCAACTGGATGGCTTGTAACATTAGCACCAGCAGACTCTAAGGCTAAGCGCACATGTTTAGCACATTTCTCTGTGCTTTTACGGCGAGCACTGGCTGCAAGCGTATGCGTAAATTTATTTACATTAATATGGTTGTGACTAGGTTTATTTGCTTGTGCACGTGCGTTAAATGTATGGTGATGTGCTTTTTTCTTTGACGTCTTGGCTACATGCTTTGCAGTAACAGCTTTATGTGTCTTAGATTGAGCAGATTTATGCTGCTTATGCTTGTGTGGACCACTATTTTTACTAGCAGATGAGTGAGCATGAGCAACAATATGTGTATGAGCGCTATGGTGGGCGTGGTCTTGGTGATGCGTATGGTGGATCATTGCAAAAACATTCTCGGTAACACATGAATACTGAGTAAGCTTTTTATACTCAGCGACGTTAAGGTTTCCGCAATACTATAACATTGACAAATGACAATCTATCTTAAATTGACCAAAAGAGAAAAAATGACGTTACAAAATGTTAAGACTTAAGAAATATGAAAAATGTATGACATATTAAGATAGGGTTTTTATTAAAAGTATATTAATAACAGTATCTTACATTTTTTATTAAAAATTAAATATAAATAAATAATATAAAAGAAATTAAGTCAATATTATTTGGCATCTATTTTGCTTTGTATTTGGCATCGAGAACCTCTTGAATTCTAATGAAAATGAGAGGGATATAAAAGAAGGTGAGCAAAATGAAAAAAAATAATATGAAGTATCGCTATTCTATTTTTATGCTGTTATTTGCTCTCATTCTTATTAATTATATTGATCGTGGTGCATTACCATTTGCGATTAATGATATTGCTAAAGAATATACTTTATCTAAGGTACAAATAGGTGCTGTACTTGGTTATTTTGGTTTTGGTTACTTAATTGGTGCACTGTTGGGCGGTGGGTTGGCTGATCGGTTTGGTACAAAAAAAGTATGGTTATGTTTTGGTTTAGCATGGTCTGTTATTGAAATATTTACTGCTTGGGCAGGGAATATAGGTGTTTTCTTTTTTGGCTCATCTTTAATGGGCTTTGCAATGTTTAGAATATTATTTGGGATTGCTGAAGGGCCTGCATATCCATTACTAAATAAATCTATTGCCAATTGGGCACCTAAAAATGAGCGAAGTTTTTCATTAAGTTTAGGACTGCTGAGTACACAAGTTGCTGGATTGCTGACAGCACCCATTGCAGTTTTTTTATTGATGACAACACATAGTTGGAGAACGATGTTTGTGCTGTTAGGCATGGTTTCTTTTATGTTTATGGTGATTTTTTATTTTGTATTTGAAGATTCACCTGAAAAGCATTTAAAGGTTACAGAAAATGAGTTGGCTGAAATCCAAAAAGATAGAGAAGAACAGACAGAAAAACTGCCGTGGTGGACATTTTTTCAGAATCGAACATTGGTACTCAACGCCTGTGGCTATTTTGCATTTTTATATGTCACATTTACCATTATGTCTTGGGGGCCAAAATATTTACAAGATACCTTCCATTATAATTTGAATGCACTGTGGTATATGGCCATGATTCCATGGATTGGTTCGACAGTTACGGTAGTGCTAGGGGGCTATATTAGTGATTACCTATATAAAAAATATAATTTAAAAGTTGCGCGAAATACCTTTGCTGTGGTCATGCTTGCTTTAACAGCATTTTGCTTTGCAATGGTACCTCTTATGCATACCGCAAGCACAATCATTATTTTTATTGCACTAGGAAATGCATGCAATGCAATGATTAATAATGTGTATTACTCAGTTGTTATGGATGTTTCTCCTCACCAAAATATTGGTGTGTTCTCAGGTGTGACACTGGCGATTGCAAATGGGTCAGCCATTCTTTCTCCTTTACTTTCGGGCTGGCTTGCACAATATTATTCTTACCATGCCATTTTCTATGCAACAGCTTGTGTTGCAGCAGTAAGTATGTGCTGTATGGTCATGCTACAGCCGCATAAAAAGATTCAAGTGGATTTACCACAAAAGCATACAATTCCTGCTACGCATTAGTAGTTAGGTATTTTATTCATTTCTACGTTGGAGTATAACCGTGAAGCACTTACAAGATGCAATTTCAATTGCTGAGCAGTTTCAGAACAAAACATTTACCCCTGTGCAAGCTTTAGAAAACGCATTTGAGAAAATTCAGCATACAGAAAGTGTATATATCCAACTTTGTGAAACGCGTGCTTATAGAGAAGCAAAAGCCGCTCAGGCAAGATGGGAAGCGGGTCAACCCCTCTCAATTTTTGATGGGGTACCCATTTCGTGGAAAGACTTATTTGATATTCAAGGCTATAAAACAACAGCAGGCTCTCCAGTTTTAAATGACAGTAAGATAAAGACAACTGATGCGAGTATGGTTGCAACATTAACCCAAAAAGGGATGGTAAATATTGGTAAAACTAATTTATCTGAGTTTGCATATTCAGGCTTGGGGTTAAACCCTTTTTTTGGTCATCCTAAAAATATATATGACAGTACATGTGTTTCAGGTGGTTCTTCTTCAGGTGCTGCCATTTCTGTAGGCCGAGGCACAGTACCATTAGCAATGGGGTCAGATACAGCAGGTTCCATTCGTATACCTGCTGCTTTTAATGGCTTAGTGGGGTATAGAAGTAGTTATACACGTTATGCAAAGGAAGGTGTATTTGAGCTTGCAAAAACTTTAGATACTTTAGGACCTTTAGCACTGAGTGTACGTGACTGTAAGGCATTAGATAACTTATTACTTGGAAAGAATATTTTAGAAATTCCTCAAATACAGACAAAGCCACAGCAAATGAGTTTTGTTGTAGATGAGCGTGTTTTCTTACATCCAAAAACCTCTGAAGATGTAAAAAAGAATTTTTCTCAAAGTGTAGAAAAACTAAAAGAACAAGGTTGCTTGGTGGAGTATCGACCAATTGATGCGTTTCAGCAAAGTTTAGATTTAGTAGATGAGGGGTTGTGGCTTGGAGCGGCAGAAGCCTTTACATTACATGAAGATTTACTCAACTCTTCTGCTGCAGAAAAAATGGATCAATATATTCGCTCGAGATTAGAAACAGCGCGTCATTTCCCTGCATCGAAGCAAATTAAGTTATATTTCTTAAAGCAAAAATTACAGCAACAGCTTCGTATTGAATTGAATGGTTCTTTATTGCTGACACCCACAGTAATGCATACAGCGCCTGAACTTGCACCATTGCTTGAAAGTGAGGAGACATTTTTTGATTGGAATAAGCGTAGTTTGCGTTTAACCATGCCGGGAAGTTTTTTAGATACGCCTGCGATTACTGTACCTAATGGTTTTTGTAAACGAGGGTTGCCAACGGGACTACTTATTTCTTCATATTCAGGAGATGATGAAACAGTTTTTCGAGCAGCACATTTTTTTGAAGGGTTATAACGTTTAATTAAAAAAGAGACCAAATTTTAGCATTTGGTCTCTTTTTTATTAGGCTTCTATTGCTTGTACAGCAATTTTTTTCGCAGGATCTACTTTTCTACGTACTTGCGGTACAGGTTCACCATAGTATTGGCGGTCTGCAAAGTAACTTGAGCGCACCATAGGTGCAGACCAAATATTTCTAAACCCAAGTTTACGACCATGTTCTGCATAACGCTCAAACTCTTCAGGCGTTACAAAGCGTTCAAGTGCAGCATGTTCTTTTGAGGGTTGTAGGTACTGACCAATTGTCACATAGTCCACACCGTGTGCATGTAAATCATCCAATAAAGAAATGACTTCTTCCTCGGTTTCTCCAATACCCACCATCAGCCCACATTTTGTTGGAATATCTGGACGCATTTCTTTAAAGCGCTGTAGTAACGTTAAAGAGTGTTGGTAGTCTGAACCTGGACGCATGGCTTTATAGAGTCGAGGTACAGTTTCAATATTATGGTTGAATACATCGGGTGGGCATGCTGCCATAATATCCAGCGCAACATCCATACGACCTCTGAAATCAGGTACTAAAATTTCAAGTAGTGTCGTTGGGCTAAGGGCACGTGCTTCTTTAATACAGTCGACAAAGTGTTGTGCGCCGCCGTCGAGTAGATCATCGCGGTCTACAGAGGTAATCACAGCATATTTTAGGTGCAGATTGGCAATGGTTTCCGCCATATGGCGTGGCTCATCTGCATCTAATGCATTTGGTCGTCCATGTGCAACATCACAAAATGGACAGCGACGTGTACAAATATCACCCATAATCATGAAGGTTGCTGTACCACCACCAAAACATTCAGGTAGGTTAGGACATGCTGCCTCTTCACAAACGGTATGTAGTTTTTGTGCGCGTAAAGTCGTTTTTATACGCTGAACTTCTTCAGGTGCTGTCATTTTTACCCGAATCCAATCGGGTTTACGTGGCACTTCAACCGTAGGAATCACTTTTACAGGAATTCTAGCGACTTTATCTGCGCCGCGAAGTTTTACCCCCTGTTCTGGCTTACGGTTTTTCGTCATTTTCAACATTTCCACTGTTTGACAATTTTAAATGGCTCTTTGCTATACAGTAGCATTATAACGAAAAATGTGCCATTGAGGAGAGTAATGGAGATTTGTTAAAGAAATTATAACTTGCTGAAAATAACGCAAAGTAGCATCTCAAAGAAGCTGAATTAGGCTAAAATAAATGAAAACAATGGAAGGAGTGGTATATGTCACGTAAGAAAGAAGTGATTAGAGGGAATTTTAGTAAGTATGATGCCATTGTCTTAGGTTCAGGCCCTGCGGGTGAAGGGGCTGCTATGAAACTAACCAAGTCGGGTAAACGTGTAGCAATTGTAGATATGCGTGGTCAACTTGGTGGAAATTGTACCCATGTTGGCACAATTCCAAGTAAAGCATTACGTCAGACTGTTTCAAGCATTATGCGTTATCAGCGTGATCCATTGTTTCAAAAAGTAGGTGAATGGAAAAAGTTCACCATGAAACAGGTGTTAAGTCATGCACATCGTGTTATTCAAAAACAAGTTGCAACACATAGCCGTTTTTATGACCGTAATAATATTGATGTGTTTTATGGTCGTGCTTATATTCAAGATAAAAATACTGTGGTTGTATTTACACCAGATGGTGTAAAAGAAACTATTTTGTTTACTGAGCTTGTGATAGCGACAGGAAGTCGTCCATATCATCCACAAGGTTTAGATTTTAATCATCCACGTGTATTTGATTCAGATAAAATCTTAGATTTAGATTACACCATTAAAAAAATTATTATTTATGGTGCAGGTGTGATTGGTTGTGAATATGCTTCTATCTTCATTGGTCTAAATCATAAAGTAGATTTGATTAATACACAGCCAAAATTACTGAGCTATTTAGATGCAGAAATTTCAGATGCATTGTCTTATCACTTGCGTGAACAAGGGGTACTCATTCGCCATAATGAGCAAATTGATCATTTAGAAACATCTGATGATTATGTGGTTTTGTATTTACAAAGTGGTAAGAAAATTAAAGCGGATGCCATTTTGTGGTGTAACGGTCGTTCAGGAAATACAGATGGTTTAGGACTCGAAAATATTGGTTTAACGCCCAATAACCGTGGTCAGCTTTCTGTCAATGAACTGTATCAAACATCAGTGGAAAACATTTATGCTGCGGGGGATGTGGTTGGATGGCCATCTCTTGCATCTGCTGCTTATGACCAAGGGCGCTGTGCAGGGTCAAATATGAGCGGTGAAGAAAATGTTAAACCTGTTACGGACATTCCAACAGGTATTTATACGATTCCTGAAATCTCATGTTTTGGTAAGACAGAGCAAGATTTAACAGAAGAAAAAGTACCATATGAGGTTGGACAGTCATCTTTTCGCCATTTGGCACGTGCACAAATTACAGGTGATACAGTTGGTGAGTTAAAAATATTATTTCATCGTGATACGTTGGAAATTTTGGGTATTCACTGTTTTGGCAATAATGCATCTGAAATTATTCATATTGGGCAGGCCATTATGCAAAGCCAAAATAATTCACTGAAGTATTTTGTTGAAACAACATTTAACTATCCAACAATGGCAGAAGCATATCGTGTGGCTGCACTCAATGGATTAAATCGGTTATTTTAGTTTAAAAGGGTAGTGTCGACTATGTGTCGGCATTCCCCATTTTTACAGACGATGATTTACATTTTGCTTAAAAATTATGATAACAATTGTTGCTACTCTGTTTTAATATGAAACATGTGCTCGATACAGAATAAAAATTGAGCTACTTTATAACCATAACGATTTTAAATTCCATTGTTCTATACAAGAGGATGCTATGACAACAAAGAGTAAAACATTAGGTCGCGTTTATACACGTAATAACCTTGATGAAAAAATTAAAGAATCTACATTAAAAATTTTAAATCAAATTTTATCTAATTTGATTGATTTATCTTTAATTACAAAGCAAGCACACTGGAACATGCGTGGCAGTAATTTTATTGCTGTACATGAAATGTTAGATACATTTAGAACATCAATTATTACCCATCTAGATAATGTTGCTGAGCGAGCAGTACAAATTGGTGGTACGGCTTTAGGTACAACACAGGTTGTAGGTAAAGATTCGCAATTAAAAGCATATCCAACAGATGTGTATGATGTACAAGACCACTTAGTACAACTTGCAGATCGTTATGCTGTGGTTGCAAACCACCTTCGTTCTACTATTGAAGAGATTGAAGATCCAATTTCTGAAGATATTATTCATGCTGCATTAGAAGATTTAGATCAGCATTTATGGTTTATTGAAGCAAATATCGAAAAAGCAAAGTAATTTGTATGATAGAGGCCAACTCTTTTTAGGGTTGGCTTTTACATTTTTAGTATACTTAAAGTGCGATAAAAATCATAAGAAATATAAAACTATTACGAAGTATTCACATTTATATAGATCGCTTCAGGCAAACTAAATATTATTCAATATGTATTTGGTTGGACTGCCTATGAAACATTTTTGGATTTCCTTATTGTGCACTTTATCTGTTGCTGGTTGTATTGTTATGCCAATGCATGCAGGTGCAATGCCTGTACAGATTTATAGTGATTTTCCTCATTTGGTAAATTCAACTTTGGATAACGGGTTTTTTGATGATGATGGCTTAGAACATCAGCCACCATCGCATGAAATTCATCAAATGATGACAGGTATGAAGCTATTTAAAGAGCGTGAAAGACATGAAGATGATGAATAGTTATTTGCTAGGTTTTTTGGTATAGACCTGCATGTACTGTTCCTGCTTTTGTTTCTTTAATTTTTTGCCATGAATGGGGCAATTGAATTTGCGCAAGTGGAACATCTGCTTCAATATAAATGAAGGCATTTGGATTGAGTAAAGGGTCAATCATTACAGATAGATCAGCCCATAAGTTTAAGCTATAAGGTGGATCTAGAAAAACAACATCAAATGTCTTTTTCAAGTTTGGCAGTACATCTTCAGCCGTTTTAAGGTGGAGGTCGCATCTATCTCGAATATTTAGCGTTTGAATATTTTCTCGTAGAAATTGAGCTTGCTGTTTATTGGGTTCGATGAGCGTGACATGCGAAGCACCTCGTGAGAGTGCCTCAAAAGCAAGCGCACCAGAACCTGTGCATGTATCTAAAACAGAGGTGTTTTGAATATCCCACATCAGCCAGTTGAAAAGAGTTTCTCTGACTCGATCAGGTGTTGGGCGTAAACCCTCAACAGAAGCAAAAGGCAGTTGTCTGCGCTTCCATTCGCCACCAATAATACGTAACTGATTCTTCATATATCTATCTATTCGCTAATATCTGTATCTGGAACATCGCCTGTTGCACGATCGGATGTCACAGCAGGTGTTGAAGCAGGCTTTATAAGGTGGGCAACAGGACTAGTTGTTGCGATTGCATTTGGGTCAGCCTCTAACATTTTACCAATACTTGGTAGTTGTCCCGGCTTTAAGCCCGCCGTCATTAAGCCACCATTGACCTGCTGGGCAGTTGGTTTAATTGGGTTGGTCTTACGTTGCACCATCCAATAGTCAAATATTGGTTTAGCAATATGTGCGGCAGCACCACCATGACGACCATTTTCCCAAATAACAGCAAGTGCAATTTCAGGGTTTTCCGCAGGTGCAAAGCCTACAAATAAACCATGGTCATATTCTCTTTGTGTTAGCAATGCTTCATTATATTTTTTACCTTGAGCAATACTTTTAACCTGTGCTGTTCCTGTTTTTCCTGCAATTTGATATGCATTGGTTCGAATACTTCGACCTGTACCATGGTTAATTACATCTACCATGGCATCACGCATTTTCAACCAATCGTCTTGTGTACCATTAAATTTTACATTGCCATCAGTGTCATTATGGATAGGATGAGCAAGCGCACCTTTTACAGATGAAAGTACGTGAGGGGTAATGTGTCTACCTTGGTTGGACAAAATTGCAATTGCCATTGCAAGTTGTACCGGTGTTGCTGTAAATGCACCCTGACCAATACTCACCGAAATGGTTTCACCACGGAGCCATTTGGACTTATAGTTTTTCATTTTCCATTCAGGGTTTGGGTAAATGCCTGCACTTTCACTAGGTAAATCAAGCCCTGTTTTTGATCCAAAACCAAACTGGCGCATCCATTCATTCATATGCTCAATACCCATTTGGTTTGAGAGTATATAAAAGTAAGTGTCACAGGATTCTTGAATAGCTTTGTTCATATTTACGATACCGTGACCTGCTTTTTTCCAGTCACGGAATTTGTGTGGGTCGCCCGGGAGCTGGAAATAACCTGGATCGTGGATGGCTGTTGACCAGTCAACCACACCATAGTTAATACCCCCCAAACCTTCTACAGGTTTAATGGTAGAACCGGGAGGGTATGTCCCTTGTACTGCACGGTTATATAAAGGCTGATCTAAGTTGTCACGGAGTGCGGCATAGTCTTTGCCGCTAATGCCTGTAACAAACAAATTAGGGTTGAAACTTGGGCTAGATACAAGGGCTAATATTTCCCCCGTTTTTGGATTAATTGCAACAACAGCACCACGTCTTCCTGCCAATTGTTCAGAAGCAACAACTTGTAGACCGTAGTCTATAGAAAGGTAGAGGTCATCACCTTGAGCAGGTTCTTTGCGTCCTAAATGCCTTAAAATATTGCCATGTGCATCAGCTTCAACAGCTTCATTTCCAGGTATGCCGTGAAGTAAGTTCTCGTAATACCTTTCAACTCCACTTTTACCAATCAGGTTTGTGCCCGCATAGGCATCTTTATTTATACTTTTGAGCTCACGGTCGTTAATTCGTCCAACATAACCAATAATATGTGCAAATAGCTCGCCATAAGGGTAGTAGCGAGTCATCTGCGTTTCGATTTGTACGCCGGGGAACTGATATTTTGCTTCACTAAAGCGTGCAATTTCAGCTTCATTAATATTGAGTTTTAAAGCAACACGTTCAGTCTTTTTTGCTGTTTTTATACGCGCATCAAATTTATCTATATCATCTTCTGATAAGTCTAAAACAGGTTTTAAACGTTGTACTGTATCATCAATATCATCTACATCAGCTTTACTGAGCGTTGCAGTGAAAACAGGGTAGTTGTCTGCAAGTAAAATGCCATTACGGTCATAAATATAACCACGCGTTGGGGCAATAGGCTGTAGGCGAATGCGGTTACTGTCTGATGCAGCCGAAAAATCCTTATAGTGTACTACTTGAAGATAGAAATATCGGGCAATTAGAACTGAGAAGCATAAAAGTACCAAGCCAACAGCAATGAATATACGGTTGCGATAAATACGTCTTTCTTGTTGTACGTTTTTTAAAGGAAAATGTTGCTTCATATAGACGATATCAGCAGAGGGTAAGGTGAAAAGCGTACTATTTTAACCTAAGCGACGTATGAATAAAGACTGTATTGAGTTTATTATGTAAATATTTCTTGAATTGTAATGTTTTTTAAAATGTAGTGGTGTTGTTTGCAACTATGCAGAATCTACATAGTTGCATCTGTTATATAATTAAAAAACGCCTTGTGCAATCATTGCATCCGCAACTTTTACAAAGCCTGCAATATTTGCACCATCAACGTAATTGACGAATCCATTTTCTTTTGTACCGTATTTTACACAGTTATTATGAATATCGCGCATTATGTCTTGTAAACGAGAATCGACCTCGTCGCGTGACCATGAAAGTCGAATTGCGTTTTGTGACATTTCAAAGCCTGATGTTGCTACACCACCTGCATTAGATGCCTTCCCTGGCGCATATAAAACTTGAGCTTGAATAAACAGTTCTACTGCTTCAAGCGTACATGGCATATTTGCACCCTCTGCAATACAAATGACACCATTTTTAATGAGTATTTTCGCGTCGTTACCTGTTAATTCGTTTTGAGTGGCACAAGGTAGGGCAATATCTACAGGAATATGCCATGGTGTTTGTTTTTCAAAATACTCAAAATGATGCTTTTGGGCAAAGTCTGCAATACGTCCACGAGTTTCATTCTTAATTTTCATGACTTCTGCGAGTAGTTCTGAGGTAAAGCCTTCTTTAATGTAAACTGTACCATTAGAGTCAGAAAGTGTAACGACCTTTGCACCAAGTGAAATTGCTTTTTCAGCAGCAAACTGTGCAACATTGCCTGAACCTGAAATAGAAACTATTTTATCTTTAAACGACTGATGTTTTGTTTTGAGCATTTCTTCTGCAAAGTAGACAGCACCATAGCCTGTTGCTTCGGGACGAATGAGGCTGCCGCCAAATGAAATGCCTTTACCTGTAAATACTGAGGCAGTGTCATTACTTAACTTTTTCATCATGCCTGCCATATAGCCAACTTCACGTCCACCAACGCCAATGTCTCCAGCAGGGATATCTGTATTTGGCCCTAAGTGGCGGTACAGCTCGACAATAAGTGCCTGACAAAAACGCATAACTTCATTATCTGACTTTCCTTTTGGGTTAAAGTCAGAACCACCTTTACCACCACCCATAGGTAGTGTTGTTAGAGAGTTTTTGAAGATTTGCTCAAAGCCTAAAAACTTTAAAATAGAGAGGTTTACAGATGGATGGAATCGCATTCCTCCTTTAAAAGGACCTAAAGCTGAGTTGTACTGTACTCTAAATGCGCGATTTACTTGAGTTTCACCTTGGTCATCTACCCAAGCGACACGGAATTGAATAACTCGCTCAGGCTCTACCAAACGATCTAAAAGACCATGTTTGGTATATTGGGGGTTCTTCTCAATAAAAGGCCATAAACTTGTCATAACTTCTTCAACAGCCTGTAGAAACTCAGGTTGATGCGGATTATTTTTCTCTACTGTCGTTAGAAATTCTTGAAGGCTATTATATTTCAAAGTGTTCATCCTTATTCTAAATTATGGCTAAAATGTATTTTGCTCACGAGGAAAAATGAGTAAAGATATATCAACAATGTAACGCAGTTATTGGCTGTATGAAAAGAACATCAAGGTCTTAAAAGAAGTCTTAGTCTATTTTTTGAGTATTTTATCTTCTGCAAAGGTAAGTGATTTTATAGATATAAGCGCTTTGAAGGTATTAACTTATTTGATTCTATCGGTTTAAAAGTCATCCTATATTACAAATCCATACTTTTTGTATATCTTTTAGTTTTTATCTTTGCGATTCAGTGCTTTTAGCATGTTAATATACCAATACGCATAAAAATAATTTTTTAGGCTTTCGATTTCTTGCTTGTATGTCGCTTTTAGATTGGTTTCTAGGTAGTGCTAACGGTATAAAATTTATTACATTTCAGGTGAATAACTAGAGAGTGTTTCATGTTTGAGTATTTTAGTCATTTGTGGCAACTATTTTTGCTCTGCCCAGATCATTTGGCGGTGCTAAGTATTATCCCTGTGACTGCTTTTGTAACATGGGCACATGTTTGGATGGCACTGCGTATGGTGTTTTATCCAATTCATTTTTTTGGTTTTCATATTGGGCGTTTGCCTATAGGCTGGCAAGGTATTGTGCCACGTAAGGCTGGACGAATTTCAGGCATTATTACAGACAATACATTAAAAAAAATTGGCTCTTTAAGTGAGTTTTTAGATGCAATGGATCCTGATGAGATGGCCAATATTATTGGTAATCAGGTAGATGCACAGCTTGAACATCTTATAGATGAAGTGATGCATGAGCGAAATGTTGTATTATGGGAAAACTTACCTTATTCAATTAAACGCCGTATTTATGAGCATGCACATAAACAGTTGCCGACTGTATTACATGATTTGGTGATTGATTTAACATCGCATGTCGAATCGCTTGTAGATATGCGAGATATGGTCGTGCATCAGATGGAAAATGACCGCCGCTTAATGGTGACCATGTTTTTAAAAGTGGGGTCAAAAGAAATAAACTTTATTTGGCATATTAGTGCACTGATAGGATGTTGTTTTGGTCTGATTCAAATGTTGGTTTGGTTTGTTGTACCTTGGCACTGGACAGTCCCATTTTGGGCAGCAGTTTGGGGCTTATTAACAAATTGGATTGCAATTTGGATGGTTTTTAATCCAGTTTATCCGCATTATGTTCGCTATCCACAATTTTTTAGACGTACGACAAATCGTAAATTTCCATGGCTTGTGCCTGTTGTACCAAGAATAGGTACTTATAACATTCAAGGTGCATTTATGAAGCGCCAAGAAGAAGTTTCAGATGTGTTTGCAAAAGTGGTAACAGAAGAGCTGATTACTTTAAAAACCATTATGATGGAAATGATGTATGGTGATAAAAAAGAAAAAACTCGTCAAATTGTAAAAAAACATATCAATCCTATTATGGATACACCGTTAGTTCGTACAACTTTACAGCTATCATTAGGGCCAAAAGAGTATGCAAAGTTAAAAACAGACTTGATTGACCGCTCAATAGAAATTACGATGGTGCCTGTTTGTGATCCTGCATTTAATGCAAGTCGCGCACGTAAGATATTTAAAATGTTTCGAGATCGTATTCGTGATCTTACACCACACGAGTTTCAAAATTTATTACGTCCAGCATTTAAAGAAGATGAATGGATTTTAATCGTGTTGGGGGGAGTAACTGGTTTTATTGCCGGTACAATACATCTTTTTGTTGCTTTTTTATAAGACGAAATCATCTATTTTTAATTTTTATAAAGTATGTTGATTTGGTCAAATTTTTGTTAAATGAGGATTTATTAGATGCGCATTATCTTACTCGGACCACCTGGAGCAGGTAAAGGTACACAAGCTCAGTTGATCTGTAAGCGCTATGATATCCCACAAATTTCAACCGGTGATATGCTCCGTGCTGCAATTCGTGAAGGAACTGAACTTGGCCTAAAGGCAAAAAGCGTAATGGAATCTGGCGGCTTAGTTTCAGATGAACTTATTTTAGGCTTAGTTAAAGAACGTATCGCACAACCTGACTGTGTAAATGGTTGTATTTTTGATGGTTTCCCTCGTACGATTCCACAAGCTGAAGCATTAGAAAGCGAAGGCATTGAAATTGACCACGTTATCGAAATTGCTGTTCCTGACGAAGAAATTGTAAAACGTTTGTCTGGTCGTCGTCAGCATCCTGCTTCTGGTCGCGTATATCATGTTGTATACAATCCACCAAAAGTGGAAGGTAAAGATGATGTGACAGGTGAAGACTTAGTACAGCGTCAAGATGACCAAGAAGAAACGATTCGTAAGCGTTTAACTGCGTATCATGCAGAAACTGCACAACTTGTTGGTTTTTATCAAGCGCGTGCAACTGCAACAGAAAAAGCAGCGACTTATAATAAACTTGATGGTTTACGTCCAATCGAGCAAGTTCAACAAGAACTATTTACCATCTTGGATAAATAAATTTTATTTTGAAAAGTTGAAGAAAGACCTAGCTATTCTAGGTCTTTTTCTATTAGGAAATCATTATGAAATTTGCGTTAATTGCTTTAGTTGTTTTTAGCTTAGTTTTATTAATTGGGCTATTGTGGCAGAGTAAAAAAATGCTGAGTGAGGTTGTAAAAGAAAATAAGTCACGACCTAAGCAACCTCGACCACGGCAGTTACACCCAAAACTACAAAATAAACAATGAGTTTATTTTAATGCGCCAAATTCAAAGCGATCAGGCCAGTTACAAACATCAGAAACCACACATTCACTGCATTTTGGTTTTCGTGCAACACAGCAGTATCGTCCATGTAAAATAAGCCAGTGATGAGCATCTACCATAAATTCTTTTGGGATGACTTTCATGAGTCGTTTTTCGACTTCAAGTACATTTTTGCCAACAGCAAGTCCTGTACGATTCCCCAAACGAAAAATATGTGTATCAACTGCCATAGTAGGCTGACCAAATGCTGTATTTAAAACAACATTCGCTGTTTTTCTACCTACGCCGGGAAGTGCTTCAAGTGCAACACGTGTATTTGGAACTTCACTTTGATGCTGATCAATAAGAATTTTACAAGTTTTAATGACATTTTCTGCTTTTGAGTTATATAAACCAATGGTTTTTATATAAACTTTTAATCCTTCTACACCTAAGGCATAAATACTTTCAGGTGTATTGGCAATAGGGTAAAGTTTGTCTGTGGCTTTATTTACACTGACATCGGTTGCTTGTGCAGAAAGCATTACTGCAATGAGCAATTCAAAAGGTGAAGAATAGTTTAATTCGGTTTGAGGATGCGGTCGTTGTGCTTGTAAACGTGTAAAGAATATTTCAATTTGTTTACGAGTCATATTTTTTGTAGTCATGCATTCGCACCTTGTAGTTCGGTCAGTTCAGCTTCAAGCACTTGTAATTGAGCACGTTTTTTCTCATCTTCTCGTACACTCAATTGTTTTTCTAACTTTTTAATTTGTGTGCGTAAACGGGCAAGCTGAATGGTTGTTTTTGCACTTGTTTCAGTTTTTAGTGGTTGATTTTCAGTATACACTTCTACTTTAGGTACATTTTGTACATGATTAGAAAACTCTGCAAAGAGAGCAGTATCTATTTCTGCACGCACTATTGGACCTCGTCTAGCAGTGTTTCTTTTCTCTTCTCGTATAATATGAGAGTAATAACGTGTACGCAGGTCTTCTTGTAGTACCACTTGCTCCTTGGGTTGTGGAATGGGGCTAGTATCTTCAATAAGGTCGATACAGTCGACAGGGCAAGGTGGAATACATAACTCACAGCCTGTACAAAGGTCTGTAAAAATAGTGTGCATCAGTTTTCCACTGCCTACAATGGCATCTACAGGGCAAGCACTGATACATTTGGTGCAACCTATGCACTCTTCCTCACGAATAATAGCTTTCATTCGTTGTGGACGACCATCACTTTGAGTTGGCCAAATACTTTCTTCTGCTTGTAGCTTAGGGCGACTGAGTAATGTTGCAAGTTGATCTGCAACAGGTTGTCCGCCGGGAATACATTTATTTGCAGCTTCACCTTCAGAAATCGCTTTGGCATAAGGTAGACAGCCATCACGATGGCCACATAAACCGCATTGCGTTTGAGGGAGTAGTGCATCAATTTGCTGGATGAGAGGGAAGTTTAAACTCATGTGGCTTGTCAATGTATGTGCAAAACAGGGGATTGTGCAGAAAAATAGCACTCAGGACAAGTCATTCTAACAGATATGTATGATAAAAAGCCGATGACTGTGCATCGGCTTTTTATATTTATATTCCGCGAAATTATTTTTCTACAAATGCACGCTCAATAACGTAGTCACCCATTTCACCCATACGAGGTGATTCTTTTAAACCGTGTTCATCAAGTAAAGCTGCAACATCTTTTAAGAACGCTGGGCTACCGCAAAGCATTGCGCGGTCAGTTTCACGGTTAAAACGAGGTAAACCAATTTTTTCAAAAAGTTGACCACTTTCAATGGCTGTTGTAACACGACCTTGAGTATGGAAATCTTCACGCGTAACTGTTGGGTAGTAAACCAGTTTCTCTTGAATACCTAGCTCTTGGAAAAACTCATGGTTTGGTAGTTCATTGAGAATAAGGTCTTGGTATGCAAGTTCACTTACATAGCGCGTACCATGAACAACAATGACTTTTTCAAAGCGTTCATACGTTTCAGGGTCACGAATAATTGATAAGAATGGTGCTAAGCCTGTACCTGATGATAAAAGGTATAGGTTTTTACCTGGCAATAAATCGTCGTGAACAAGTGTACCTGTTGGTTTTTTTGAAATAAGAATTTCATCGCCAACTTGTACTTTTTGTAAGATTGAAGTTAGTGGACCGTCTGCAACCTTAATTGAGAAAAATTCAAGTTCTTCTTCATAATTTGCACTTGCAATAGAGTAGGCACGCATTAATGGTTTGCCATTGACTTGTAAGCCAATCATGACGAACTGACCATTCTTATAGCGCAAACTTTGGTCACGTGTTGTTTTAAAGCTAAATAATGTGTCATTCCAATGGTGAACGTGGGTAATACGTTCAACGTTAAAAGCAGCCATTTAAAGGTCCAATTATGAATATTAAAAACACTTTCTATTTTAATCTAAAATTAATCCCGATAAACTGAATATATTTAATTGTCTTTATAAGAAAAAGTGATGAAAGTTTTTGATCCGATTCAATTCCCCGTCATTGGGGTAATGCATTCACCTTTTCGTGAAAAATTTGGTATACCACGTCAGCCTAATTTAGTTGATGTGGAAAGTTATATTGAATTTCATTCACCTTATAATGATCTTTCAGCTTTTGAAGGTATAGAAGAGTTTAGTCATTTGTGGTTACTCTGGAATTTTCATGAAAATAAACAGGCAAGTTCTTCTAAATTTAGACCTCAAGTGAGACCACCTCGTTTAGGGGGGAATGAAAAGAAAGGGATATTTGCAACAAGAAGCATGTATAGACCTGCTCCAATAGGAATGTCTGTTGTAAAAAGAGTGCGAGTAGAAAAGTGTAAAAATACTGTACGTTTATATGTAACAGGCAGTGACTTATTGCATGGCACACCAATTTTAGATATTAAGCCATATATTGTGTATTCAGATGCAGTTACAGAAGCTTTGAGTGGCTATGCAATGGACGAGCCGAATAAAAAAACTGTAATTTGGGAGAGTATTGCAAAACATCAGCAAGAAATACTGTTAAGAGAAAATCAACTGACACCAAAAATAATTCATTCGATTGAGCAAGTGCTTTCTTTAGATCCTCGTCCAGCATATCAAAATGATGAACAACGGATTTATGGCATGAAGTTTGATATTTTTGATGTTCGCTTTACAGTAATATGTGATTACATTCATATTGTAGAAATTATCACATAATATATTAATAGTTTGCATTTTATCTCATTTTATCTTGCCTATTTTGATAGTTTTTGGTCTTGAAAGGTGCTGTGGCAAGCCTTAATGTGCATATCAACTTCATAATATTTGAATTTTTAGTGCAGTTTGGGCACATATTTAATTTGGTTTACTTAATTTATTATTGGGATTGTTTATGTATAGTCGGTCATCATCACATCATTATTCGTATTTAATAGACTTACAATGGTGTTTAGAAAACTTAATGCAAGATGGTTTAATGAGTGAGCGAGACAAAATACTTATTCAAACCACACACCGAAAAAGAGAGCAGCTTAGCTTGCATCCGTTGCAGTGGATTGCTGAGTTTAATCTTCCCAATAAATTAAATGTAAACCAGAAACTTAATTTGGCTGTACTCGGTCAGTGGTTGGCGAGTAAAGCGGGTATAGGGTTATTTACCATTGATCCTTTAAAGTCAGATGTTGATTCTCTAACAAAGATTATGTCTGAAGAATTTGCAGTTCATAATCGTCTTTTGGCGGTAGATGTTAGTGATACTGAGGTTGTTATTGGTACAGATCAGCCATTTATGACAGATTGGCTGAAAAGCTTAGAGCACATAGTAAAGCCAAAACAGATTCGCCGTGTCTTTGTAAATCCTGACCAGTTGCAGCGATACTTGATTGAATACTATCAGGTGAGTCGAGCTGTCTTTTCTTCAGAAAAAAATAAAAAAAATGAAAATAAATCAGTTGAATCTCTACTTCAAATTGGAGATATGCAAACACAAAACCCAGATGCGAATGATCAACATATTGTAAAGCTTGTCGATTGGGTTTTGCAGTTTGCATTTGAGCAGGGTGCAAGCGATATTCATTTAGAGCCTCGAAAAGAAAAAGGCAAAGTACGTTTTCGTATAGATGGTGTCTTAACAACGATTTATCAGATGCCTGCAAATACTTTAAATGCCGTAATTGCACGTATAAAGATTTTGGGAAGAATGAATGTTGCAGAAAAAAGAAAACCGCAAGATGGTCGTTTAAAAACAAGAACACCAAGAGGTGTCGAAACTGAACTAAGACTTTCAACTTTACCTACGGCATTAGGTGAGAAGATGGTTTTACGTGTATTTGATCCAGAAGTACTTGTGAGAGACTTCAAGCAACTGGGCTTTAATGAAAAACTACTCGATGATTGGAAAACACTAACCAGCAATACACATGGAATTATTCTTGTGACAGGGCCAACAGGGTCAGGGAAAACGACCACGCTATATTCTTCTCTGAAAAAATTGGCGACTGATGATGTGAATGTTTGCACAATTGAAGACCCAATAGAAATGCAAGAAGATAGCTTCAATCAAATGCAAGTCAATGCAAATATTGATTTAGGCTTTGCAGATGGTATTCGTGCATTAATGCGTCAAGATCCTGATATTATTATGATTGGTGAGATTCGAGATAAAGATACTGCTGATATGGCGATTCAAGCTGCTTTAACAGGGCATTTGGTACTTTCGACACTACATACAAATGACGCACCTTCGAGTTTAGTACGACTGCATGATTTGGGAGTACAGCCTTTTTTAAGCTCGGCAACATTGTTAGGTGTACTTGCACAACGACTCGTAAGACGTTTGTGTCATTGTAAGAAAGAGATGGTTGTTTTTCAGCAAGAGTGGGAACAACTAACAGCAGGTTATGATTTACCCGTGCCTCATAAGCTTTATGAACCTGTTGGGTGTGAGGAGTGTAGGCATACAGGCTATAAAGGTCGTGTTGGTTTGTATGAGTTTATGCCAATGTCATTGGTACTAAAACAGCTTGTTAGTGATGGTGCTAAATTGGCTGATGTTAAAGCTCAAGCAAAAAAAGAAGGAGTAGAGCCACTACGTATTGCGGGTGCACGACAAATTTTATTGGGTACAACTTCTATAGAAGAAGTAATGCGAGTTGTGCCGTTAAACTAGATTTATAGGTGTCTGTTGTTTTAAAACAGTAATTATATATTTGATATAATTACTGTTTTTCCACGTTTTATATCCGCTACTCGTTAAAATAACCTGTTACTTTGTTAAAATTAGACGGTTATTACGAGTTAGTCTTAAGCGATATTCTTCCCCAGCATGCATAATGCGAATTTCACGACCTAAAGCAAATAAGTTATTTGAATGAAGCATTGGTAAGTTTTGGTTTGATTCTGTACTGCGAGTAAATAAGTTAAACGGTGCGTTCATTTCTATTTCTCCGTGGAGTTGGCTAATGTTTTAAATGATAATCATTATCGAATAATACTGTCAATTATAATTTGTGCTTTTTTATAAAAAACTTTGAAACAGTTACAATATGTAAAACTTATGCAGAATAGAGGAGAAAATGAATATGGCTAAAAAGGAAGTTGATGTTGCGATTGGATTATTGTTCTCGCATGGTAAGGTTTTAGTCGGTTGGAGAAATAAAGAACAGCATCAGGGCAATAAGAATGAATTTCCAGGTGGAAAAATAGAAAAAAATGAAACGGCAGTTCAGGCTTGTCGTAGGGAAGTGAAAGAAGAAGTAGGAGCTGATATTGAAAACTGGTTCTCTTGGGATGAGCTTAGATATGAATACGATGATGTGATAGTTCGCTTATTTCTATTTTATAGCTATGTACCCGATCATTTATTAGCAGTGATTCAAAACCCTTGGCAATGGTATTCACGTGATGAGCTGACATCACTTAATTTTCCGAAAGCAAATGATCCAATTATTCAAAGAATGTTATGGGCGCCATATATTAAAATTAGTTCAGAAATTTCAGATATAGAAAGACTAAATTTAAATACGATGCTGTATGCGCGGAATATTAGTGTAGAACAAATGAAGCATTTGAATAAAAAGTTTTTATCTCAGCTTATTTTAAATATAGATTTAGCACATGCTTTAACAAGAGATGAACAACGAGAACTTGGAGCTATTCATATAAAACAGCATCAGTTAAAGCAATTCACAGCAAATGATTTAAATTTAGGATGTCGATATATAGCAGCTTGCCATGATTTAGAGGGTGTTTTGTACGCAGAGAAAATTGGCTGTGAGGCTGCCTTTTTAAGCCCAATAAATACAACAAATACTCATATTAATGCGATACCACTCGGTTGGACGGCATTTAAAAGTATTGCTCAACGAAGTCATATATTAATATTTGCACTTGGTGGGGTAACACCTAAAGACCTGACAACAGTACAGGATTGTCAGGCTTATGGCGTAGCAGGTATTTCTGCGTTCTAGTTCAAATTGTTTATGGCTGTAATTGCTTTATTCATTAAATCAGCATTTTGTTGTTGCTGTGCAGATTTATAAATCACTTGCCAAAACTGTTTCTTCGTTGTTTTGTCAACGGCAAAAATCATGCCTCGTTGAGAAAGTGATTGTGCTTGGGAAAATTGTTTCTTCTGCAATGCAATTCTAGATAGCATGACGTAACTGCCAGATGCTTGTGGTGCAATACGTTGAGCAAGAGTTGCAAGATGCTCAGCTTTATCTAACTGTTGTTGTTGGTAAGCAATTTGAGATTGATTAATAAGGTTACGAAAAGCAGGTGGTTGAGCATTACTAATCGTAATTGTATTACTTACTTGTTGCGGTTGCGGTTGCGGTTTAGGTAGTGGAGCCTGTGGCTGTGGCTGTGGCTGTGGCTGTGGCTGTGGCTGTGGCTGTGGCTGTGGCTGTGGCTGTGGAATAGGCATAGATTCATGCTTAATCTCGCCAGGATTATATGGCGTGACAGTTACGCCATTATTTGTTTGTTGTACCTGAGGAGGCGTCATTGGCTCATTTACAATTTTAGGGGCTACAGTAGAGCGGGTTGGTTGCTGTGAGTGATGAATACTTGGCAACTGACTACAGCCCACCACTCCGAGTAGCATAAGGCTACTCGTCAGAAATTTAATTTTCATAATTATTCTCCAAAACTTAATTAGAGCTGCCTGAAGAAATCACCTGAGGTGGTGCACTTGGGGCAGTATTATTAGGATGGCTCTCTGTTGTTTGATTAATTAAATTTTCTAAAGGGTCATCTGAAGATGTTGCAGGTGCTGACGCATTGTTATCAGGCATAGGCTGATTTGGCATCGCACATGGTGTAGATTGCGTTGGTACATGTCCTGCTAAAAGAGGAATATACATTGCATTACTACAGCCTTGAGCTGAGAGATTACCTGTTGGAACATCAATCCATTGCCATTGTACATCGTCGGGTTGTGTCAAGTTTACAGGCTGTTGATGTAATTGTTTCATTACATTTGTCCAAACAGGAAGAGCGCCTGATGAACCTGTTAAACCAATAACTTTATTGTTATCTAACCCTAACCAAACGACAGCAACATAGTTACCTGAGTAACCTGCAAACCATGAGTCACGTGCATCGTTTGTTGTACCTGATTTACCTGCTAAGTTGAGGTTGTTTGGTAAACTACGATAAGCTGCCTGACCTGTACCTGAGTGCATGACCTGTTGTAAACCATAGTTCAGAACATAAGCAGCAGCAGGGTCAATTGTTTGTTGTACATTTAAGCTATAACGGTCAAGAACTTTACCGTTTTGGTCTACAACAGCACGAATAGATTTTGTTGGGTACTTAAATCCGCCTGTCGCAAAATTACCATAAATACTTAACACTTCCATAGGTGACATGTTTACTGCACCTAAGAAGGTTGAAGGATATGGCGGAATATCGCTCGTTACACCGAATTTTCGTAAGTTATTGGTAAATGCTGAAACACCAAATTCTTGTCCCATACGCACAGCAGCAAGGTTATAAGAGTGTTCTAATGCTTGTACCATCGGTACCATGCCATGCTCACCACCACCATAGTTTTTAGGTGTCCATGTTTTACCATTTGAACCAATACTAATGTAGGTATCTTGGATTAAACTTGCCCAATTATAACGGCCAGACTCGATTGCATTGATATAAATTGCAGGTTTAAGTAAAGAACCAACTTGACGTTTTGCATCAATTGTACGGTTAAACCCTGTAAAGTCTTGTGATGAACCAACAGCAGCAACTAACTCGCCATTGTCTGGTCGTTGAATAAGTACAGCACCTTGTAAGTCATTTAGTGCACGAGGATTGCGTTTTGTTAAGTTCTCAATACTGTCTTTAAATGCATTTTGAATATTTGTTTGCGCAACAGGGTCAAGTGTTGTGAATATGCGAAGTCCTTGATTTGTTAAATCAGAGTCTTGGTATTCGGCACGTAGTTGGCGACGAACAATATCCATAAAGTCTGGGAAGCGTGTTGGACCTAATGATGGCTTTTCGATGACGCCAAGTGGTCGAGCAATCTCTTTATCATATTGTTGTTGAGATAAGTAACCTGTTGTAAGCATATTATTGAGTACAACATCACGTCTTTCTTTTGCACGTTCAGGGTTACGCCAAGGATTGTATAAAGATGGCCCTTGAACAAGACCAACTAAGAAAGCTTGTTGCGCAATATTAAGTTCGCGTAATGGCAATCCAAAATAAAACTGAGATGCAAGACCGTAACCATTAATTGAATAGTTACCATTTTGACCTAAATGAACTTCGTTTAGATAGGCTTCTAAAATTTCAGATTTGCTGTAGTGCATTTCGAGCAAAATAGCCATAAGCGCTTCATTGATTTTACGCTTATATGTCTGCTCAGGAGATAAGAAGAAGTTTTTTACAAGCTGCTGTGTAAGGGTAGAACCCCCTTGTCTGCGTCCACCTGTAATGTTACTAAACACAGCGCGCGCCGTTCCACGAACAGAAATACCGTGATGGCTATAAAAGTCACGGTCTTCTGTAGAGATCAGTGCATCAATGAGTGGTTGTGGTACATCTTTTAGTTTAATGAGTACACGGTCTTCATTGTGCTGAGGGTAAATTCCCCCAATCAATAATGGTTCAAGGCGTGTCATACCTGTTTCGGTAGGCTTAGTTGTTTTAACATCAACAATTTCGTCTTGTGCAAATTTGAGGTCGAGAACTTGCTCAGGCTCAGTGCTATTGTCACCAAAGTCAAAACCACGTGTGTGAATTAAAACATTATTTCCTTTTAGAACAAATGAACCGGGATGTTCATAATTCTCTGCCTTATGATAACCAAGCATGTTTAACTCTTGAATAAGGTTAACTTCGCTTACAGGTGCTTGATTATAAATTTCTAAAGGACGTGCATAAACTTTTGCAGGAATATCCCAACGTTGACCCTCAAATTTTGTGCGTATAACGTTATCTAGACGAACAAGATAAAATCCAATGGCAATACAACCAACAATAATTAGGATCAAAAAGATCACTAGAAAAAAACTAAGACCACGTTGTGACTTCATAAAAAGTGATAAGCTATCCGAAACAAACCCTACAATCATGCGAATGTTTTTCACATTTTGCAATAATTATTGCTGTAACGATACAAAAAATATGCGTTAAAACAGTGTTCAACCATCTAAACCACTGCATATTTTTCATAAAGTGTGCATGATATTATAAAGTTATTCTTGTACGGAGCGCTGAATTTAGTGAAAATCTCCCATAAGTCGTTTCGCAATATAGGACTCATTGGTCGACCAGATAAGTCTGCTGTAGTGAGTACATTGTGTTTGATCCATGATCATTTACTCACACTTGGGTTACATTCTATTTTTGATGAAGAAACAGCAGCGCTTGTGCCTTATCAGGATTGCCAAGTGGTTAGTCGAAAAATGATGGGCGAGGTTGTAGACTTAGTCATTGTCGTAGGTGGAGATGGTTCATTACTTCACGCAGCACGTGCATTGGTTAAATATAATACGCCTGTTGTTGGCGTAAATCGTGGGCGACTTGGTTTTCTTACCGACATTAAACCATCTGAAGTACTTGCGAAGCTTGATCAAGTATTACAAGGTAAGTTCTTACTAGATAAGCGGTTTTTACTTGAGCTTGAAATTCGAGCACAAGATCAGGTGTTATATAAAGCAATTGCGTTAAACGACATTGTATTGCACTCGGGTAAGTCTGTGCATATGATCGATTTTGAACTTGAAATAGATGGTCACTTTGTTTATAGGCAACATAGTGATGGTTTAATTATTGCGACACCAACGGGTTCAACAGCCTATGCACTTTCTGGTGGCGGGCCAATTATGCATCCGAGTATGGAAGCAATTTCCCTTGTGCCAATGCATCCTCATACGTTGTCATCTCGTCCTATTATTGTTGGTGATCAGAGTGAAATAAAAATTACAGCAAGAGAATCTCGTTGGATGCCAATGGTCAGTGCGGATGGTCAACCAAGCGTTTCTTTAAATGATGGTGAATCATTACATATCCGTAAATACCCTTTTAAACTTAACTTACTTCATCCACCAGGTTATGACTTTTATATGGCTTGTCGTACGAAGTTAGGATGGAATCAAGATTTCGAAGCCTTACAGCAACAGGAAGATGAATGAATATAGAGCATATGTTATCTGTTTTAGACCCTGAAATTGTACAACGACTAAAAACAGCCGTAGAAATAGGGAAGTGGCCTAATGGGGTTGCACTTTCACAGGAGCAGCGTGAAACGTGTATGCAAGCTGTATTGGCTTGGGAATATACACACTTGCCAGAAGAACAAAGAACGGGATATATAGATAAAGGCAAGAAAAAAGAGGGAGATGTTTGCGATGATGATACATCTCCTCAACCTATCCGATTTACCTAAATTTGCTGTTGATGTCTATTTTCCCATAAGTGTGTTGCTGTTTGCATTGCCTCGGCAAGGCTTTCAGCTTGTTTCATGGTATAAAGTGCAATACCCATTGTTTCAATAATTGCAACTTCACCATATTCATGACGGACTTTCCCCTCCCAAACATCTTTAAATACAGAAAGGTTGAGTTCTTCTTCTATAGGGCTTCGTGCTGGTGTTAATTTAGGAAGTTCATTTTCATATAGTCGACCATCTTGAATGCCGCAGATGAGAGTTTTTGCATCAGGGTTTCTTTCAAACTCGCCACCTTCACCTTTAATAACCGCACTATTTTGATAGCCTAATTGTAAAGCTGCATGTTGATGTGAGGTTCTATATGCAGGGTGGAAGATAGATTGTAGGGTTGCTTTTGCATTAAAAGGATTAATGAGTCGAGCCAGTGTATGAATTGGAGAACGTAATCCCATAACATTGCGAAGCTGAATTAAGTCATCAAGAACAGGTGAAAGTTGTTCTAGAGGAATATAAGCAAAAGCGTGTTTATCAAGCTCTTGTTCAATCTCTACTTGGTTTTTACAAATAGGAAAACCAAAATATTCTAAAACTTCTTCTGTATATACACGGTTAAGCGTATGGCCTGAAGCACCATGCATAACGATACGATATCCATGCTTGGCTAAGGTTAATGCGGAAAGAATAAACCAAGGGTAATGCTTACGTTTTCCTGCATAAGATGGCCAGTCTAGATCGACCTCTATAGGTGAAAAGCTAAGCTTATCTTTTGTGGCCTGAACGAAGCCAGTAAGCTCATCTATGGATTCTTCTTTCACACGAAGCAACATCAGAAAAGCACCCACTTGAACGTCAAGTACTTCTTTTTCTAAAATAAGACTGAATGCATGATAGGCTTCCTCTTGAGTAAGTGAGCGTGATCCTGTTTTTCCTTTACCAATAATACGGATATATTGAGCAAATGGATGTTCTAAGTCTTTATATAAATTACGCTTTGTATTCATAAACAAAAAATCTTTAATATCTACTTTTAATATATCAGGTTCAGTTTAATAAAGTCATTACTGTTATTTATACCCTATGTCGTGTAGTTGCTTACATATAAAAGGATGCATTGCTTAATGGTTTATAAACCTTCATAAAATGAAACTCTTTAAATGATTAGTGTGTTATATCAGGTTTAAGAGCATTTTTTTAGCAAATGCAAATAGCACTTATGATTTGAATGTGGTTATACTTGTAGAAATGCTTATTTATTATATGTGTGGGATGACTTGAAATGAGCCATGACGGTAAAAACAAACCTTCTTTGAATTTAGAGCAAATTCGTTCAGATATTGATGGCGTTGATCAGCAAATTCATCATCTGATTAATCGCCGTGCTAAGTTAGCAGAAGCTGTTGCTCATGCTAAGTTTGCAGAAGAAGAAAATCCTTTGTTTTATCGTCCTGAACGTGAAGCCCAAGTATTACGTAAAGTCATGGAACGTAATGAAGGCCCATTGTCTGATGCAACTGTTGCGCGTTTATTTCGTGAAATTATGTCGGCTTGTTTAGCTCTAGAAGCGCCACAAAGCATTGCATTTTTAGGCCCTGAAGGAACATTTACGCAAGCGGCTGCATTAAAACATTTTGGTCAAGATGCAGTGGTACGTCCAGTCGCAACGATAGATGAAATCTTTCGTGAAGTTGAAGCAGGCATTGCACACTATGGTGTTGTACCTGTAGAGAACTCATCTGAAGGTGTCGTAAATCATACATTAGACTGCTTTAAATCATCACATTTGAATGTCATTGGTGAGGTTGAGTTAAGAATTCATCATCAATTTCTTGTTTCAGAACACACGCGTAAAGACAGCATTAAACAAATTTATGCACACCAACAAGCATTGGCACAATGCCGTCAGTGGTTAGAAGCAAATTATCCCGGTGTTGAATGTGTTGCATTAAGTTCTAATGCTGAAGCAGCGCGCCGTATTCGTAGTGAATGGCACTCTGCTGCCATTGCTTCAGATGTAGCAGCAAGTACATATGGGTTAGAAATTTTACATAACAATATTGAAGACAACCCTGAAAATACAACACGCTTCTTGGTAATTGGTCGTGAAAAAATTCCACAGAGTGGGAATGACAAGACATCTTTGTTAATTTCAGCACATAATCGTTCAGGTGCCTTACTTCAAATTTTAGAACCTTTTTCAAAGCACAACATTAGTTTAACAAGTATAGAAACCCGACCTGACTTACATGAAAAATGGACATATGTTTTCTTTGTTGATTTAGAAGGGCATATAGACCAAGAAAATGTTAAAGCCGCGATTGAAGATATTCGCCCATTTGTAAAAGAGTTACGTATTTTGGGTTCATACCCACTTGCTGTAATTTAGAGCTTAGTTTTGTGAATAGGATATTGATCGTGTTTTTAAAAGAAACAGGTGTGCTGATATGACATCTGTATTATTTGATAAAGTTGCTTTTATTGGGTTAGGACTGATTGGTTCGAGCTTGGCACGTGTAATTCGTGCCAAAAAATTGGCAAGACAAATCGTTGCTTCGACGAGATCTGTAAAGACATTGCAAGATGCTGAAGCATTGGGTCTGATTGATGCGGGATATACGGATGCAATAGACGCGGTAAAGGCTGCTGATCTCGTTGTACTGGCTTTACCTGTTCGTGCAACTGAGCATGTTTTAAAAATGATTCAGCCATATTTAAGTCCAAATACGATTTTGACTGATGTGGGCAGTACGAAAGCCAATGTTGTCGAGGCTGCAAAAGCAGTATTTGGTGAATTACCTGAAGGTTTTGTGCCGGGACATCCTATCGCAGGCGGTGAAAACACGGGTGTGCATGCAGGTAAGGTAGATTTATTTGCACAGCATAAGGTTATTTTGACTCCTTTAGAAACTAGTGCTCCATGGGCTGTAGAAAAGCTTACACAGCTTTGGCAAGCAGCCGATGCTGAAGTCATTTGTATGGATGTTCAAAAGCATGATGAAGTCTTAGCACATACGAGTCATTTGCCACATTTAATGGCATTTAACTTGGTAGAACAGTTAGCAACGCGTGAAGATAATTTAGATATATTTCGTTATGCTGCGGGTGGGTTTCGAGACTTTTCAAGAATAGCAGCCTCTGACCCACAAATGTGGCACGATATTTTCTTTTCAAATAAAAAAGCAATTTTAAATGCAGTGGATGGGTTTGAGACTCAATTAAAAGCAATCCGTCATCTGATTGAAGAAGATGATTCTCAGGCTTTAATGGGATTATTAGAGCATGCCCAAGCTGCAAGACAACATTTTAATCATATGCTCGCTAAAAAAACTGTAATGGAGAAAGAATTAGTGACTCAGAAATTTACAATTTTGCCGAAAGAACATCAGTTTAAGGGCACTTTCTCTATACCGGGAGATAAATCGGTTTCGCATCGTTCAATTATGTTTGGTGCAATTGCTGAAGGTACAACCCACGTTACAGGGTTTTTAGAAGGTGAAGATGCTTTAGCAACGTTACAGTCTTTTAAGGACATGGGCGTAAAAATCGAAGGCCCTGAAAATGGTAATGTAACCATCCATGGTGTAGGAATGTCAGGGCTGAAAGTTCCCGAAAAAGCATTATACATGGGTAACTCAGGGACAAGTATGCGTCTGCTTTCGGGCATGCTTGCTGCTCAACAGTTTGATACTGTCATGACAGGTGATGCTTCTTTATCTAAACGTCCAATGGAGCGTATTGCTAAACCATTACGTTTGATGGGTGCACAGATTCAGACCACAGGTGAAAAAGGTACGCCTCCTGTAAGCATTACAGGTAAACAGGTGTTAAAAGGTATTCAGTATGAATTACCTATGGCATCTGCCCAAGTGAAATCAGGTATTTTACTTGCAGGCTTATGGGCAGAAGGTGAAACATCAGTGACTGAGCCTGAGCCAACACGTGATCACACAGAGCGTATGTTGCGTGCATTTGGTTATGAAGTAAAAACAGAAGGCAATAAGATTAGTTTAGTGGGTGGAGGTAAGTTAGTCGGAACAAATATCCAAGTTCCTTCTGATATTTCATCTGCTGCATTCTTTATGGTGGGTGCTGCAATCTGTAAGGACTCTGATGTTACGCTTGAGGCAGTTGGTATTAATCCAACGCGAACTGGTGTAATTGAAATTCTGAAACAAATGGGTGGAGATATTACAGTTCAAAATGAACGTATTGCAGGTGGAGAGCCTATTGCGGATATTCGTATTCGTGGTACACAGACATTGAAAGGAATACATATTCCTGAAGATCAAGTTCCATTGGCAATTGATGAGTTCCCCGCATTATTTGTTGCAGCTTCTTGTGCAGAAGGACGAACTGTACTTACAGGTGCTGCAGAGCTACGTGTGAAAGAGTCAGATCGTATTCAAGTGATGGCAGATGGTTTGCAAGCCATGGGTATTGAGTGTGAACCGACAGCTGATGGTATTGTAATTGAAGGAAAAGGGAAAGCTGGTCACTGGGATGCTATTTTTACAGGTGCGGATATTCAATCTCATCATGACCATCGTATTGCAATGAGCTTTAGTATTGCAGGATTGCGTGCAAGTGAAGCAATTACGATTCATGGTACGGAGACTGTAGCAACGAGTTTTCCTACGTTTACACAGTTAACAAATGAAGCAGGATTTAGTATTCAGACAATCGACTAAGTTTAGCTTATGCATAAAAAAGAGTCAGTTAAATACTGGCTCTTTTTTTATACACACACTAATTTGTGACTTATGAATCATATTTTTATATAAAAGAGATATATTTAAATAAATAGAGAAATTATTTTTATTTAATAGCATACAAAATTTTAAAAAATCCATAATTTAACTAAAAATGGTAGATATAATGATAATTATTTACATTTGTTATGTTTTGGGTAATCTTTAAATGCAATTTATGAGAAAGCAACTATGTGTTGCAATAGTAGGAATTCTTTATCTTCCATTGACGCATGCAAATGATGAGTCATCGACGAGTATGCTTTTGCCAACGCTTTCTATTAAAGCCAATACAAAATCAGGGCAGGAAGGTTCTGAAAAGACAAAATCTTATATTGTGGAAAATAGTAGCAGTGCAACACATTTAAATTTATCTGTAAAAGAAACACCGCAGACCATTAATGTAGTGACAAGACAGCAATTAGATGACTTTAGCTTAAATACGACAAGAGATATTTTAAATAATACACCGGGTGTTACAGTTACAGGACTTGAAACGAATAGAACAACTTATACCGTTCATGGATTTGATATTTCAAATATTTTATATGATGGTATGGGGATTCCACAGGTCGATAGCTATAACTACAATACTTGGGATCCTGATAGTTATTTATTTGACCGTGTTGAAATCATTAAAGGTGCAGATGCATTAACCAATGGGTTAGGCGATCCGGGTGCGACAATTAATTATGTTAGAAAAAAACCAACGAAAGACTTTCAGGCATCGGGTGGAGTAAGTTATGGTTCGTGGGATACGCAGCGTTACGAAGCTGATGTTTCAGGCTCACTGACACAGGATGGTCGTGTACGTGCACGGTTAGTTGGCTATGAAAAAGCGGGTAACTCCTATTTAGATAAATACTCAGAAGAAAAAAATGGTGTACAACTTATCGTTGATGCTGATCTTACAGATTCAACAACTGCATCGGTGGGATACTCAAAGACCAACCAATTAACAAATGGTTCACAGTGGGGTGCCTTACCACTTACAAACTCAGCAGGTCAACAATTAAGCTACTCACGTAGTTATAACTATGCACCTTCATGGGCATATTATGATTGGTCGATTAATAACTATTTTGCAAGTTTAGAACAAAAACTTGCGGGTGATTGGGTTGCTAAATTCAATTACGATGAACGTATTTCTAAAATTCAAGATCAGATGTTGTATTTGAGTGGTAATCCGAGTGCAACTGACAATACGTCAGGGATCTATCTGTATCCTGATATTTATAACCAAAAATACAGAGATCGTACATTTAATTTAAATACGAGCGGCACATATAACTTATTTGGTCGTAAGCATGAAGCAAATATTGGTTATTCATGGTCTCAGAATGTCACACAGAACAGCAATGCTTATGGGAGCAGTTTAGGTGTATATACAACTGATTTAGCAAGTTGGTCACCAGAATCTCAGACATGGGGTGCAAATACACCTAATCCAACCACAGCTTTAATTTTACGTTCTTTATATGGTGCAACACGTTTTCATTTAACTGATGATTTAAAAGTTTTATTGGGTGTCAATTATGCTGAGATTAACTCAAGAGGGAATTATATAAAAAATAAAACACTTCCTTATGCAGGTATTACCTATAACTTTACGCCAACTTATACGGGATACATCAGCTATAGCTCTATTTTTAGACCACAAACGGTAATTGACTCTTCTACAGGAAAAACAGCAGTACCTGTGGAAGGTAAAAGCTATGAAATGGGAGTGAAAAGTGCATGGTTAGATAATAGGCTGACAGGTTATTTATCTGTTTTTAGAACCGAGCAAAACAATTTTGCCCTTTCACCAACATTCAGTGTTTCAGATAATTTATATCATTCACCACTTGGTACAGTACGTTCTCAAGGAGTAGATATAGGAATTGCTGGGAAGGTAACAGATGCACTCGATGTGTCGGCAGGGTATACAAAATTTAGTTTGAAGAATCTAGAGAATGGAATTAATCCACGCCAATATAATCCGACACAAACATTTAATATTTTAACGACCTATACCATTCCACAGTATCCAAAACTGAAAGTTGGTGGAAGTATCAAGTGGCAAAGTGCAATTCATGATCCTGCATCTGCTTCACATGCAGGGTTAATTACACAAGATGCATATGCACTTATTGGTTTAATGACAAGTTACCAAGTCAATAAAAACTTAAAACTTCAATTGAATGTAAATAATATTACCAATGAAAAGTATTTAACTGGCTTGAAAGATGGCCAAGGTTTTTATGGTGAGCCAACAAACTATAACTTATCAGTTAATTTTAATTTTTAAGAAGTAGTCCATGAATATGCAAGAACATGCAGTGAAATATAGGCTAAGTATCACATGTCGTATATTTATTGCATGTATCTTGGGTTATATCTCTACTCGGTACTTTACGTTAGTAAGTACCATTGCTTTGACTCATTTTATACCACCTGCTGAAGCAATATTTTTAGCAGCGATGTTAGGGATTTTATTTTTCATTATTTTTTTTCTTAGTATTTTTATTATTCAATCAGTGAAAAAGACCGTCTTATATGGTGTTGTTATGATATTCATATTTTATGGACTTGCTCAAATTATTGTGTGATGCAGTATGTATAAATCAGTACGTCAATCAATGGCTTGGTTGCACTCTTGGGTTGGATTACTTCTAGGGTGGTTACTTTTTACGATTTTTCTTTTAGGTACGCTGTCGTATTACAAAGATAATATAAATTTATGGATGCAACCTGAGTTGAACCAAACACACTTTACTCAAGAGCAAGCCATACACAGTGCTTTAGAATATGCAGCCAAGCATGGTAAGGAAAGTCAGTCATGGTATATCCAAGTTGCATCTGAAGATCATCCTGTAAATCAGATATTTATCCAAACAAAATCAGAAGGATTTATATTTAAAACACTCAATCCAAATACAGGGCAAGAATCGCATCTATCGCCGACGCAAGGTGGAGATTTTCTTTATAATTTTCATTTTCAACTTTTTGGTTTTCCCATTCTCGTTGGGAGACTGATTGTTTGTTTTGCTGCATTTATCATGTTAATTGCACTTATTTCAGGAGTGATTACACACAAAAAAATATTTACTGACTTTTTTACGTTACGTACATTTAAATCCCAGCGTTCTTGGTTAGATTTTCATAATGTAGTGTCAGTGATTGCTCTGCCATTTTTCTTAATGATTACTTTTACAGGGCTTGCCATATTTTTCTATCTATACTTGCCTTTAGGAATTGAAAAGTATTATGGGAATAAAAGTTTAGATTTCTTTAATGAGTTAAATGCATCATCTCAGGTAAAAGATAAACAAGGCTTACCTCAATCATCAAATATGATTGATGTAAAAGAAATCCAAGATAAAATATCAAAGAATTGGCCGAATAATCCTATTATCGGTAGTATTGAAGTAAAAGACCCTTTTACGACGGTAAGCCAAATTGTTGTCAAACAAAAGGAAGATAAAAGCATTACTTTAACACCACCACAAATGGTTTTATCTGGTGTGACAGGAGAGGTTATTTCAAAATCTGTCGATAAAAGCGCTGTGAAAAAAGTATATGGCGCGATCTACGGTCTACATATGGCACCTTTTGCACAACCTTTGTTACGTATTGCATTATTTATTTCAGGGATATTAGGTTGTTTGATGATTGCATCGGGGCTATTGCTATGGACTTTGAAAAGACAATTAAAAAATAAAAGTAATATATTCCATTTTGGGCATTACCTTGTAAATCGATTAAATGTGAGTTTTATAGTGGGTTTACCTGTTTCTATTTTGGCATATTTTTATAGCAATCGTATATATACGCTATCTCATATGACTTCACCAAATTTAGAAATTTCAACATTTTTTTATGTATGGTTAGTTGTCTTAATCACAGCATTTTCTCTTTCTGAAAAATATTTGTGGCAAGTCTATCTCATTATTTTTATTTTACTTTCTCTAATTTTTCCAATTGTAAATATTTCACGTCTTCTCTCATTGAACTATATAGCGCATCTATCTGATTACTTGGAATATATTGGAGTAGATAGCGTTATTTTCATAATGGGACTTTTTGCTCTATTTGTTTTAATGAAAATTAAATTGATTAAGCATCAAGTATTCAAAAAATATGCAAAGTAGGGAAAAGTTTATATGAGTCTATGTATTGTGTTTCTCGGAATGTATATTGGCTTCTTTTTTCTATTTTTATTAAACCAGAAAAAGAAGAAAGTACAATTTAAGTTGGTATATCAATACCCAAGACTATTTAAAATGCTGTCATGGATTTTATTTCTTTTCAGCTTTTATTTACTCACATTAAAGTATGGGCTTTCTATTGGTTTTATCAGTTGGTGGGTGTTTGCAACGCCCACCATATTTTTACTCATTGTATTAAATAACCCAATGCAAGCAAAATTAAATAAATAATTTATGAGTTTTGGAGATATTGGGTAAGGTATTGACCTGTTAAAGATTTTTCTACTTTGAGTAAGTCTTTTACATATCCTGAAAAGATAAGTTGCCCACCATCACGACCTGCAAATGGCCCAATATCTATAATCCAGTCTGCTTGTGTCATAATATCTAGATTATGCTCAATCGTAATAACGGTGTTACCTTGGTCTACCATATAACTTAAAAGTTCAATCAGTTTAAATGTATCTGAAGGATGAAGCCCTGTACTTGGCTCATCAAGGACAATGATATGACCATTTTGTTTTAATTCTTTGGTAAGTTTTAATCTTTGTCTTTCACCACCAGACAGTGTATTTAAACGTTGTCCAAGTGATAAATAATCTAGACCTAGCTCAATGAGTAGATATAATTTTTCTTGAATTTTTGCTTCATCAAAAAAGTGAGCTGCTTCCTTAACGGTCAGTTTCATAATCTCTGTAATATCTTTATTTTTATACTTATATTGTAAAACTTCAGGCTTATAACCTGTACCATTACATACTTCGCAAATAATTTCGATATCATCTAAAAAAGCCAGTTCAATTTTTTCTATACCTAAACCTTTACAGTGAGGGCAAGCCCCTTCGCTGTTATAGCTAAAAAGCTTAATACTCACATCATTTGCCTGTGCAAATTGGTTTCTAATGTAATCTGATAGGTCAAGATAGGTGAGTAGGTTTGAACGGACACTTGCCATAATGGCGGATTGATTAATAAATTTTGCTTCAGGATATTGCTCTAATAATACTTTGCCAATGAGTGTGCTTTTACCAGAGCCTGCAACACCTGTAACAACAGTTAATACATTTTTAGGAATATCAACGGAAATATCTTTAAGGTTAAATGCATTGGCATGATGAATAGAAATAACATCTTTAGACGGTCTAGGATGTGTTTTTATAAATTTCTTTTCTGCAAAGAACTGACCTGTAAGTGTATTAGCATTTTTGAGTGCTTTAAAGTCACCTTCATAAACGATTTCTCCGCCATATATCCCTGATTGGGGGCCTACGTCAATGACATGGTCAGCAATTTTAATCAGATCGGGGTCATGTTCGACCAATAAAATACTATTTCCTTTATCTCTAAGCTGTTTGATGATTTGAATAATATTTTCTAAATCATGAGGGTGTAGCCCAACACTTGGCTCATCAAAAATATACATCAAATCGACTAAACTATTTCCCAAATGCTTTACCATTTTGATGCGTTGACTTTCACCACCTGACAAGGTCGTTGTTACTCTATCTAGACTCAGATAGCTTAGTCCCACAAGCATGAGATAGTGAAGCTTTTGTTTAATTTCATTGAGTAAAACTTCGTACTTAGGTGCATCAATATTATCTATAAATTGAATGAGTTCTTTGACAGGTAGAGCAGAGCATTCAGCGATATTTTTATGATTAATCTTACACTCTAAAGAATGCAATTTAATTCGCTGACCATGACATAATGAACAAACTTTGGTTTCAATAATTTTATCGAGTCGGGCTTTATATCTGTTTTTTTCTTGTGCTTGCCCTTTCATAAAGTTACGTTCAAAACGAGTTACTAGACCTTCATAAAGAGCAGTCTTTTTCCATTCCTTGGTTGGGTGCTTGGGTTTGTGCTGTGGTGCATATAACAGTAAATCCCACTCTTCTTGTGTATAGTCTTTCAGTTTCTTATTTAAATCGAAATATCCTGAGTGAGCATATCTTTGCCAGCGCCAAGCTTCAGGTTGATAGGTTGGAAATAAAATTGCATTTTCATTTAAGGATTTTTCTTGGTCTAAAATTTTATAGATATCTAATGTGTTTTCAAAACCGGTTCCGTCACATTGAGGACACATACCATCTGGATGGTTAAACGAAAATACTTGTGAGTAGCCAACAAAAGGTTCTCCTAATCGGGAGAAAAGTAGCCTTAAGCTTGCATATATGTCTGTGGCAGTTCCGACTGTAGATCGAATACTGCCTGATAAGGGTTTCTGATCAATAATGAGAGGTACATTGAGGTTTTCAATTTTATCGACATCGGCATGACCCATATGCTTTAAACGATTACGCGTGAAACTATCTTGTGTTTCATTAATTTGCCGTTGTGCTTCAGCGCCAATGGTTTCAAAAACCAATGAGGATTTTCCCGAGCCAGATACACCTGTAAAGACCACAATTTGGTGTTTAGGAATATCTAATGAAATATTTTTTAAGTTGTTCTGGCGAGCACCAAAAATATGAATAGCTTTTTTCATAGTTATATAGGTCAGCAAGTTTATTATGAATAGATTAGTGACTGCATGATATTTATATAAGCATATTCAATGGTTCAGGTTTGTTAATTTATGCAAAATAATGAAAGAGAGGTATTGAACCTTACATTTTTGAATATAAGGCTCAAGGGAGTTTTTTATGCAATATAACGAGATGGTTTATGGTTCATTGCAATAATGAAGTTTAAAATAACTGCACCAAGAATAGATACACCCAATACATGCCAACCGACGAAGAAAGCAGATGCAGCTAAAATTGAAATGTCGATGCCCATTTGTACTTTACCTGCGGCAATTTTATATTGGCTTTGTATAAAAAGAGCCAATAAGTTGATGCCACCTAAACTTGAGCGATGACGAAAGAGCATAAGAAAGCTCACACCCATAAGAATATTTGCAACAATGGTTGAGTAGAAAGGATTAAGATCTTTTATATGAAAGAATTGAGGGGTCACTTCTGAAAATAATGATAATAGACCAACTGCAATAAAGGTTTTAATTACCAATGCAATGCCCATCTTTTTATAAGCAAAATAATAAAAAGGAATATTGATTAAGAAGAAAATTGTTCCGAACTTTAAGCCTGTAATATAATGAATAAGTAAAGCTAAACCTGCTGTACCGCCAGTCATAATACCTGAAAACTGAAGTAAGTTAAGGGCAAATGAAAGTACAAATGTACCCATAAGCATGGCAAGTACATCTTCAAACTTTGTATGTTCATCTATGGGTGATAATGGTGCAACCTGAGGTTGAACATTTTCATTTTGTTTGGCTTCTGTACTCATAATAGGCGCTCTCTAAATAATAGGTGAAACACGGGTTTACATAATTTATGCAAAACTAATGCCATTTAGGGATAGTCGCCCATTTTATATTAAAAACTGAATAATTATCCTAATAAATTAAAATACTTGGAGTTTTTAAAAAATACGAATAAAAATAATAATTTAGTTAAAAAGTAATGTGTTTTATTGGTGCATTTATGCTCTTTATGCACCTAATTGGTGCAAATATATAATAGTCTCTAGGTGCTAGAGGTAGCTTGTTAAAATATTGATTTTTTATAAATATGATTAATAAGTGATTGAATTTTCTTTAAGTTTTTCTAGAACAATTGATGTATTAAGGTTACAGACACAAAACTCATTTGATGAAAGGCGTGAAATTAGCTGACTCATTTCATTGAAGTCTTTTACTGCAACTTTAAAGAGAAAGTCATAGTGTCCTGTAAGTTTATAGATATCTTTAATACTCGATGTTATTTGAACAAAATTTATAAAATTCTCATAATTTTCATGATTATAGTTGGTAATTTTTAATTCAATAATGCCCGTGATTGGAGTGGGGTCTGCGATAGGGGATATTTGTGCATAGTAACCAGCAATAATATTTTTCTGTTCTAAAAGTATTCGTCTACGTGAACATTGAGATGTAGATAACCCTACCATTTCAGCAAGTTCTTGATTTGTAAGACGACCATTTTGTTGTAAATGATGAATAATTTTACAGTCATATTGATCAAGTTGTGCACTCATTGGTCATCTACTTGCAAAGTTATAAAGTTTGCATTCTAGAAGATTTAAAAACGAATAAGCAAATTTTTTGGAAAATGAATATGAAGGTAGGTATGTTTCTGTTTGTAAATTAATCAAATAATGCTTTTAAATCCTATTTTTTAGCCAATTTAAGAAATAAATGATCATTTTTTGTCTATTTTGGCATGAATATTGTATTTAATTAAAGTGATTAAATATGTGGGCTGAACATGATGCAAGATCAAGAACATCATTTAAAGAAAAGATTATCCAGTAGACATATCCAACTTATTGCACTAGGTGGTGCAATTGGTACAGGGCTTTTTCTAGGTATTGGACAAACGATTCAATTGGCAGGGCCGTCAGTTATTCTAGGTTACGGAATTGCAGGATTAATCGCCTTTTTGATTATGCGTCAATTGGGTGAAATGATTGTTGAAAATCCAGTAAGCGGTTCATTTAGCCAATTTGCTTTTGATTATTGGGGAAAGTTGCCAAGTTTCATTTCAGGTTGGAATTATTGGATTCTCTATATTCTTGTGGGAATGGCTGAGCTGAGTGCGATAGGTGTCTTTATCAATTTTTGGTGGCCAGATTTTCCTAAGTGGGCTTCAGCACTCATATTTTTTACACTGATTAATGCCATTAACTTTGTGAGTGTAAAATTCTTTGGTGAGATGGAGTTTATCTTCTCCTGTATTAAGATTATTGCGATCTTGGGCATGATCTGTTTTGGTATTTATCTGTTAGTCAGCGGTGCAGGCGGCGAACATGCGACAGTAACAAACTTATGGGCACTTGGCGGCTTCTTCCCAAATGGTTTACATGGCTTAGTGATGTCGATGGCAGTCATTATGTTTGCATTTGGTGGTTTGGAGCTTTTAGGTATATCTGCAGCAGAAACAGCATCGCCTGAAAAAACACTACCGAAAGCTGTTAATCAGATTGTTTATCGTGTACTTATTTTTTATGTAGGCTCAATTACTGTTTTACTTAGCTTATACCCTTGGAACAAAGTTGCTGAAGGTGGTAGTCCGTTTGTCATGATTTTCCACTCACTCAATAGTGACTTGACGGCGGGTATTCTAAACTTTGTGGTGCTAACAGCTGCTGTATCTGTTTATAACAGTTGTGTATATAGCAATAGTCGTATGCTATTTGGTTTAGCAAAACAAGGAAATGCACCTAAAGTATTAGGAAAAGTGAATGGTCGAGGCATTCCTGTACAGGCACTTACATTTTCGTCACTGTGTACAGTAGGGTGCGTAGCAATTAACTACTTTGTACCAGATAAAGCGTTCTCTTTATTAATGTTATTGGCTGTTGTTGCGATTATTATTAACTGGGTAATGATTTCTCTAATTCATTTGAAGTTTCGTAAAGCAAAAGCTGCACAAAACTATAAATGTAAGTTCCAAAGTTTTGGTTATCCGTTTACGAACTATTTAACCATTGCTTTTATGGTTGGTATTTTAGTCATTATGCTATTTTCTGAAGGGATGCGCGTTGCAGTATTTATGCTACCTGTATGGTTAATCTTTTTAACTGTTGCCTATATGGTGAAAGAAAAAAAGAGCGTAACACAGCATAAAGCGCAAAATGAATCGTGTAGCAATGCTGTGAGCAATGACTAAGAATATAAAAGACCAATCATATGATTGGTCTTTATTTTATCTAAAGCTGAATATAACGTTGCATCGCAGTGCGTATTTGCTTGAGGTAGCCTGTAAAAAAATGATTTGCACCAGGGAAAATGGTAATCGCATGTTTTTGTGGCTTTGCCCAAGCAATAGCATCAGAAAGTAAAGTTACATCATCTGCTTCACCATGAATGAGTAAGATATCACCGCTAATCTCAGGTGTTTTATAATGTCTTAAGCCTTGAACAGTTGCTGTTGGTAGCCCACACAATATGAGCTGTTCAGGGCGCAATTGTACATCTAATGTATGATACGCTTTTGCCATAACATGCGAACCAAAACTGAAGCCCCCTGCAAAAAACCTCAGGTCAGGGTTTTGTTGGCGAGCATATTCAATGACGAATAAAATATCTTCCGTTTCACTAAATCCTTCATCGTGAGTACCTTCACTTTGTCCTGAACCTCTAAAGCTTGGGCGGTAGACGACACAGCCACGTTCTTTTAAAATTTGTGCCATAAGTGCAGGGACTTTATGGTGGGGCGTACCGCCTTGTAAAGGGTGGGGATGACATACAACGGCAAATCCTTTTGCAGTACCTTCTGGATAGTCTACAAATACTTCGATTTTACCTACTGGGCCATCTAAAAAGATTGTATCTGTCATAAACTTTGTATGTGTGTTTGAAAAGAAAGGCTTATGATACCGATAATTGTCATTAAAAACACAAATTGGCTTTCAAAATAACGTACTGTTATAGTTATATCAGAGAAAATAATGATTAGGATGTACAATGCTAGCGCTTGTTTCCCCAGCAAAAACACTAGATTATGAAACACCTTTGCCAACAGATCAATTTACACAATCAAGATTGCTTGATCAGTCTGAAAAATTGATTGATGTTTGTCGTCAGCTTTCGGCATCACAAGTTGCGAGTTTAATGAGTGTCAGTGAAAAAATAGCTCAGTTGAATGTAGAGCGTTTTCGAGATTGGCAAAAAGATTTTGACTTTTCTAATGCTCGCCAAGCGATTTTTGCATTTAAAGGTGATGTTTACACAGGCCTAGATGCATATAGTTTATCGGATGCTGACCTTTCTTATGCACAAACTCATTTTAGAATGCTTTCAGGGTTGTATGGTCTATTACGCCCGTTTGATTTAATGATGCCTTATCGTTTAGAGATGGGTACACGATTATCCAATGAACGTGGTACTAACTTGTATCAGTTTTGGGAAGATCGCATTACACAAGTTATTAATCAAGATTTAGAAAGTGCAAATGCTAAACTTTTATTGAATGTCGCTTCAGATGAGTATTTTAAAGCGGTAAAAACTGAAAAAGTGCAGGCAGATATTATTAAACCTGTGTTTCTTGATCAAAAGAATGGGCAATATAAAGTGATTAGCTTTTATGCAAAAAAAGCACGTGGTCTGATGGCACGCTTTATGTTGGAAAATAAGATTGATCAAGTTGAAGGATTGAAAGCATTTGCTGTAGATAGATATTATTTTGATGCAGCCAATTCAAGCTCAAAAGAACTTGTATTCAAAAGAGATGAAATGAGTAGCTAAGAGCTACTCGCAATTTTTAAATATTCTTAAATGCCGATAAAGCACGCTCACGACTTGCCTTTAAATCTACCATAGGTTGAGGGTAGCCAGATACTTGTGCCTTTGCGTGTATCTGTTTGTCGTCTAGGTGTCGAAGCTCAGGTATCCATGTTCGAATATATTCACCTGTAGGGTCAAAGCGTTGTGACTGTGTGACTGGGTTAAAAATTCTGAAATAAGGAACAGCATCTGTTCCTGTAGAAGCTGACCATTGCCACCCTCCATTATTGGCAGCAAGATCGCCATCGAGCAGATTTTGCATAAACCACTTTTCGCCGACTCGCCAGTCGATCAGTAAGTTTTTACTCAGAAACATTGCACAAATCATCCGTACACGATTATGCATCCATCCCGTTTGTTTTAGTTGACGCATACCCGCATCGACGATAGGAATACCTGTTTCACCATGCTGCCACTTTGCTAGGTCATCAGAGTTATTCCGCCATTGAATCTTTTGTGTTTCTTTTTTAAAAGGCAGATGTTTAGAGATATGTGGAAAATCAACCATAATATGTTGATAGAACTCACGCCATAAAAGCTCATCAACCCATACCTGTTGTCCTTTACTTTTTATTGAAAAGATATAGTCATTGTCTTTGAGAACTTCTTCTAAACATTGGCGTACAGAAATAGCACCAATGTTGAGATAGGGAGATAACTGACTTGTACCATCTATACTAGGTATATCTCTTTTTTCATCATAATGGCTTATTTTATATTTTATAAAGTCATGTAGTTTTTTCTGTGCGATTTTTTCACTAATTTCTAGTTGGAATGCAAGATGGTTTTTATCATGTTTAAACTCAGAAATAAGGTCTGTAATAGATTCATTTTCAATATTGCCGAGATCTACTTTTATTTGAGTTTTAGGTAAGGGATAGCATCTAGGTATAGAGATACTGAGTCGTTCATAGCAGGTTTTTTTAAAAGCTGTAAATACTTTATAGGGTTCGCCTGATTTATTGCGAATACTTTGTGTTGGGAAAAGTGTCCGATCTTCAAATAGATGAATGCTTTTTTCTAATTTTGCCAAAGCCGTTGTGACGTGAGTATCTCGTTGTTGTTCGTTAAATGGTAGTTCGGTATTTGCATAGACTGCATCAATATCTAGTTCTTGGCAGAGTGAAGCGATATATGTAGGAATATTTTCCCACCATGGAATAGTTTTTATAATTAAGGGAATATTTAGCTGTTTTAATTCCGTTTGGATGTTTTGAAGTTGGCGTAAATAGAAGTAAATTTTGCTTGGTGCATCATCATGGCTTTGCCACTGCTGTGGAGAAATAATGGCGAGGGCAAGGCATTCTCGGTTGTTTTGAGTCGCATGCCATAAGCCTGCATTGTCATTTACACGTAGGTCTTGGCGGAACCAAAATAAGTTTCTAGTCATTTTTTATTTTATTTGAAAGTTAGTATTTATATTTTAGATGGATATAAATAAAAAAAGCAAAGCTTACGCTTTGCTTTTTTTAGAAGAAACCAACTTAGTGTTGGTGACCGCCTGCACCGTGTACATGGCCGTGCTCAATTTCTTCAGCAGTTGCTTCACGTACTTCTGCAACTTCAACATCAAATGTTAAGTCTTGACCAGCAAGTGGGAAGTTTGCATCTACAAGAACTGTATCGCCTTCAACACCTTTTACAGTAACGATTTGTACACCGTCATCTGTTTGTGCTTGGAACTGCATACCTGGCTCAATTTTCTCAACGCCTTGGAACATTTGAGCAGGAACTTGTTGTACTAAATCTGGGTTGTATTCGCCATAACCTTCAGAAGCAGGAACAGTGATTTTGAATTTATCACCAGCAACTTTACCTTCTAAAGCTTTTTCTAGACCAGGAATAATGTTACCTGCGCCGTGCAAATATGTAAGTGGCTCACCTTGAGATTTATCAAGTGTTTCACCCTCAGCATTTGTTAGTGTGTAGTGGAATGAAACCACGTTGTTATTTGCAATAGCAGTCATATTGTCTATCCAATTTGTGTTTTAAGTAAATACCTCAACATAAAAAAAGCAACTTTACAAGTTTGACTATATTTTATTCATTGAGAAGTATTGCTCATTTACTTTAATAGTATGAGGGTCATATATAAAAAATCAATGAAACTATGATTTAAAAGTGTACAACCTATGTTTTTTAAATAAATATTAACCACATAGGTTGTAAAATTTTACTTAAAAATTAGTATAGTTTGATTTTTGGCCCTACACGACGTGTTACAAAATCTTTTGTCATCATTAAACCAGCTTGACCATAACCATGAACATTTGCCTGATGAATACGATACAAAGAAGCATACATAGAGCGTGCGAGTGCACCATGCACTTTCACTTGTCCTAAAATTTGTCCGATGGCTTTGTGACGACTGAGAGAAACCAAAGAGCCTTTATCTGTAAAGCTAAACATTGGAAGTTGTGCACCACGTAAGCGTGCAGCCAGTGCTTGGGTGAGGAAAGTTGCTTGTTGGCTAGCAACTTGTGCTCGAGGACCTAAAGGCGGTTCTTTTGCATCGGGCTGACAGTGTGCACAATCGCCAAATGCAAAAATGTTTGGATCAGTCATTGTCTGAAGTGTTGCATACACTTTAAGACGATTAATTCGATCTTTCTCAAAGTTTTTGAACTGTTCTAAAACTTCAGGGGCTTTCACACCTGCTGCCCATACTTTCATGGTTGCAGGAATGGTTTTACCATCTGCAAAAATAATAGAGTCAGTAGTGACTTCACTTACTTTGTGGTTGGTGAGTACTTCAATTCCCATTTTCTCTAATGTTTTTTGCGTTTGTGCTGAAATGGCTTCAGACAATGCAGGCAAGATACGTTGAGTGGCTTCAATGAGTGTTATTTTCACCAATTTAGGATCAATTTTATTTAACCCATACTGATGGAAATTTTCTTTTGCATCGATAAGTTCTGCGGCAAGTTCAACGCCTGTTGCACCAGCACCAATAATTGCAATATTAAGTGCAGACATCGTTTGGCTATTTTGTGCATTTAAATAGAGATGAAATAAGTCTTGCTGAAAGACTTCTGCTTGCTCTCTGTTATCTAAGAAATAGCAGTTATCACGAACACCTTTTGTATTAAAGTCATTACAGCGAGAGCCAATAGCCATCACTAATGTATCGTATTCGATGTCTGTATAGCCATCTTGACAATATTTTTCAGAAAGTTGAGGTGTGCTAACTTGAATCTTTTTTTGTTCACGGTCGATTGTTTCAAATTGACCTAGAATGAATTGATAATTATGTTTTTTTGCATGAGCAAAATAGTTGGTTTCTTCAGCATGAGGATTAAGCGTACCCGCCGCAATTTCATGGAGAAGAGGCTTCCAAATATGAGATAAAGATCGGTCAATTAAGGTGATCTTTGCTTTTTGGTGTTTACCAAGAGTATCTCCGAGTTGTGTTGCTAACTCTAAGCCCCCAGCTCCTCCACCAACGATAACAATACGGTGTAGCGCCTTACTCATAACTTACGTTTGCCTTTATGCTTGAATGATAAAAGATGACATCTCATGTTTATTAATATGTCATCTTTTAATAAATGTAAACGATTACCGTTTATTTAATTGGATAAACGATAGCTTCCGTAGCATTATCAGAGAAAAACGGCAAAATGTGCTTTAACCAATGAATAAAACGTTCAAATAAATTCGCACGTTCTAGTTCAACTTTTGCTGACAATGGAAAATCTTCAATTAATTGATTATTTTGGAAAACTTTAACATTTGCAAGGTTCATTTCCTGATTTAATGGCGCAGTGAGTTGTTTTTGATCAAGTTGTATAGATAAGTGTGTTTTTGTGTCCTGTAATGGTGCAATAACTTGACCATCTATACTAATTAAGCCACTGGTATTACTAAAGTTTTTCATACTTATTGGGCTGTTTGAGTCATATAATGATGTCGTGATGATCCTTGCACTGTCTGCCTTTAATGTAAATGTATTCTGTTTTCCTTCAACTACAGGAAGTTGAGCAATGGGTTGGTTTGCCTGAATTGCTACTTCATCACGTGTGTAGTTAAACGCCATATTCATGAGCTCATAAGCAACTTGTGCGCGTTTGTAAGCACTTTTTGTCCCCATAACAACGACAATAAGACGACGTTCGGGAAGTTGTGTACTCACTGTTGGTCTTTTTGCAGTAAGCGCAAGGTTATAACCTGCGGCAGCCGTATAGCCTGTTTTTAAACCGTCAACTGTAGGATCTTGTTTAAGTAAAATATTGGTTGCATGGTGGGTATGCCCATTCCACGAATAACTTGTCTGTTTAGAGTAATATAAATATTGTGGGTATTGTTGTATGAGTGTGTTTGCAAGCTTCGCTAAATCTGCGGCAGAGGCATAATGACCATCCATCGTGATACCAGCAGGGTTAGTAAAGTGAGTATCTGTCATGCCAAGTGCTTTCGCTTCACTATTCATCATTTCCACAAAATGAGGAATATCTCCACCTAACTGCTGTGCAAGTGTTACCGCAGCATCATTGGCAGACATGACAATAAGTCCACTTAAAAGTTGGTCTACGGTAATTTGTTGTCCTTGACGCAAGAACATTTGAGATTCATCAGGTTGAACAATATGAACGACATTTGATGCAGTAATAACATCTGTTGTTTTAAGCTTGCCTTCTTGAATTGCTTTAAGTGTAAGGTAAGCAACCATCATTTTTGTTAAAGATGCAGGAGCACGTTGTGCATGGCTGTTATATTCAGCCAAAGTTTGTTTAGATTGTGGATCATAGATAATCCATGAAGCGGCCTCGACAGAGTCTGGGTTAATTGTTAGAACACTGGCATGTGTAATTGTTGTGCATAATAATGCCATGAAACTTGTGAGGAGCAGGGTAAAACGTTTCAAAAGAGCCGCCTTAAGGATGAGCTAGAGGTGGAAAAATACTATATAAAACTTAAAAAGAATTAAAATTTAGGTATGTATATAGAATCCGTACGAAGTATGCGATCTTAGAATAAAAAAGTGCTAAGCTAAACCCTTGCTAAGCGAGATTAGGATTAGAATTCTGACTTATGTTGCACTATCAAATAGAATTTGACGATTATAAACAACACCTTATTCATGTAACATTACGATTTTTAGCCAATCCTTCTCAGGTATTGTGGATACCGACTTGGATTCCTGGCAGTTATTTAGTGCGTGAATTTGCCAAACATATTGAGTCTGTAAAAGCATATGATGAGGCTGGTCGTAACTTAACAATAACAAAATTTGAAAAGAATAAATGGCGTTTACACAATACAGATCATGAATTGATCACCGTTGAATATGATGTTTATGCATATGATTTGTCTGTGCGTGGCGCATATGTCGATCAGCAACGTTTATATGTTAATCCAGCATGTGTATGTTTAGGTCTAGAAGCACAAGAAAATGTTGCCTGTGAAATTGAAGTTTTTGTTCCTGAAGCACTAAAACATTTTTCAATAGCTACAGGGCTAAAAGCGAAAAGTCTAGTGGCAGGACGCCATACGCTCTATGCAAAAGACTATATGCAGTTAATAGATAGTCCATTTGAATTGGCAGCGCAAGACCGTTTTATATTTAATGTTGAGAATATTCCACATGAATTTGTTATCTCAGGAAAGCACACAACAAATTTAACGCGTTTGCAGCAAGATATTGAAAAGATTTGCCGAACAGAAATTCAAATGTTTGGCTCAGCACCATTTCAAAATTATGTTTTTATGACGATTGCGACAGGCAATAGTTATGGTGGGTTAGAGCATCCGAATTCGACGAGTTTAATAACTCCGCGTGATGATTTGCCCAAGATAAATGAACCTGAAGAGCCTTCAGCAGCGTATCAACGTTTTCTTGGGCTTTGTAGTCATGAGTATTTTCACTCATGGTTGGTGAAATTTATTCGCCCTGAAAATTTTGCGAATTATGATTTAAATAAAGAGGGTTATACTTCTTTACTTTGGATTTTTGAAGGATTTACATCGTATTACGATGACCTTATTTTACTACGCAGTGGTGTGATTTCTCAGGATAGCTATTTAAAACTGTTAAAAGCCCAAATTGACCGTTATTTACAAAATCCGGGACGCTATATTCAGTCTGTAACAGAGTCGAGTTTCGACACATGGATTAAATTTTATAGACCTGATGAAAATACGAATAATGCGGGTACAAGCTACTATAATAAAGGTGCTTTGGTTGCACTGTGCTTAGATTTAAGCTTAAGGAATCATGGTTCTAGTTTAGATGCTGTGATGCGCTGCTTGTATGAAAATGCACAGCAAGGCAAGCAGGTTAATGAGAAGACTATTTTCGAATTATGTCAAAAATTAACAGATGAAGATTGGACAGAGCGTTTGAGCTTCCTTATTCATACGACAGAAGAACTGCCAATTGAAGCATTACTTTCGAGTGTAGGACTTTCTTATCAACTAGAAGCAGAAAAAAGCTTACCATTTGGTATGAAAACTATTGAAAAGTCTGAAGGAGTCGTTGTTCAGCAGGTACGCCGTAATAGTGCTGCTGCTCAAGCTGGTTTGTCTGCACATGATGTGATTATTGCTATTGATGGTATTAAAGCCACTGATCAGAAACTAATAAGCTATTCACAGCAACAAGAAACATTAGAAATGCACGTGTTTAGACGTGATGAGCTGCTATGTTTATCTATAGAAGGACAAAAAGTAGATTTAAATACAGTCGAACTTACTGTTGTAGATGAGCAAAAAGTCAAAAGCTGGTTGTCTTAATATATAAATAGGCATAGAAAAAGCTATGCCTATTTTCTTTTACTAATCAGCCGATTTATACGTGGAGTAACCATATTGGCTAATTGTAAGAGGAATCTGATAGTGGTCTGTACTGCCATCAATCACAAATACGATCGGAATTTCAGCATAGAAAGCACGCAAGTTTTTATTTTTAAACCAATCACCTGTTTTAAATGTAATTTTATAAATGCCTTTGTCTAGCGTTGTTTTTGTACTTGGGTAAAGTGTATCTAAACGACCTTTGTCATCTGTTGTACCTTCACCAATTTTTGTCCATGTATTATTTTGTTGAGCTTCAAGTTCAACATTCATTTGTGTTGCAGGGCCACCTGTCTCAAGGTTTGTGACTTGTACACCAATCGGTGCAATTGCAAAAGCCATGTGAGAAAAGATGAGCCCTGTCATCAGTGTGACTAGTTTCTTCATCGTTATCCTACATAAGTTAGGTTTACAATCTATCATACGGTTTCTTGCAAAAAATGCCGATATGAAAATGTAACTTCACGAATAAGACGACAAAATGAAGGGAGTGATCACTATTTTCTAGATCTACCTCTACCTTTCTTTAAGTTCGGGCGTGTTGTGCCATTGGTAATACGACGTGGTCGTTGAGCATCTGTTTTAAAGATTTCGATCAGAACTTCTTCACGCTTTTTATTTTGCTTTCTCTTTTTAGGATCTTCACGTTTCCCTGATTTTTTAGCAGGCGCTTTGAGCTTTTCTATGACTGCTTTGTATTCAGGGTAAAGTAAAGGCTCAATTGAGCGTTTTTCTCCAGGTTGTAAGCCGAGTTCAATGAGATCAACAGAACCAATTTGTGTACGAATAAGGCGTAGTGTTGGGAAACCAACAGCAGCAGTCATACGACGAACTTGGCGGTTACGACCTTCTGATATTTTAATTTCTACCCATGTGGTTGGAATGTTAGCACGGTAGCGAATAGGTGGGTTTCTTTCCCATAGCCAAGTTGGTTCTTCAATTATACGGACTTGAGCAGGTCGTGTTGGACCATCAATTAACTCTACGCCTGCGGTGAGTTTTTGAATTGCTTCTGCACTAAACTCACCTTCTACCTGAGCAAGATAGGTTTTATGTTGTTTGTTTTTTGGGTGAGTAATAAGCTGATTCAATCCACCTTGGTCTGTGAGTATGAGTAAGCCTTCTGAGTCACGGTCAAGACGTCCAGACACACGCAAGTCAGGGTCTGTAATAAACTCAGCCAATGTGGGGTGCTTTTCATCCTCTCTAAATTGAGAAAGGACATTAAAGGGTTTATTCAGTACAGTGATTTTCATGGGAATATCTGCTTTAACAAGAATGATGTATATGTATTGATTTTTTAAATGTAGATTATTTCCAAGCTAAATAACATATTGTGTATATTTACTTTAGAATGATGACACATTTAAAAAAATGAAAATTGTTCGAAAGACAATAATTTAGTTCGCCAAATATAAAAGGGAGCCTGGCAAATGGGTTATGAAAAGATTGTTGTACCAACAAGTGGTGACAAAATTACCGTAAATGCAGACCGTTCATGGAATGTTCCAAATCATCCAATCATTCCTTTTATTGAAGGTGATGGTATTGGTATAGATATTACACCTGCCATGAAAGAGGTTGTTGATGCTGCGGTAGAAAAGGCTTACGGTGGCGAACGCTCTATTGAATGGATGGAAGTATACTGCGGTGAGAAAGCAAATGCTAGTTATGGTACATATATGCCAGAAGAAACTTTTGCTGCTATCCGTGATTTTGTTGTTGCGATTAAAGGCCCATTAACAACACCAGTAGGCGGTGGTATTCGCTCATTGAATGTAGCATTACGTCAAGAGTTAGACTTATATGTTTGTTCGCGTCCAGTGCGTTGGTTTGAAGGTGTACCTTCACCTGTGAAGCATCCCGAACAAACAGATATGACTATTTTTCGTGAAAACTCTGAAGATATTTATGCAGGGATTGAATGGAAAGCAGACTCTGACGAAGCGAAAAAAGTCATTAAATTCCTTCAAGAAGAAATGGGTGTGAAAAAAATCCGTTTCCCTGAAGGGTGTGGTATTGGTGTTAAACCTGTATCGAAAGAAGGTACACAGCGTCTCGTACGTAAAGCAATCCAGTTTGCAATTGATAATGATAAGCCATCTGTGACGTTAGTGCACAAAGGCAACATTATGAAATACACAGAAGGTGCTTTTAAAGAGTGGGGCTATGAGCTTGCACAAGAAGCATTCGGTGGCGAGCTAATTGATGGTGGTCCATGGGTAAGTATTAAAAATCCAAAAAATGGCAAAGAAATTGTCATTAAAGATGTTATTGCAGATGCTTTCTTACAACAAATTTTAATGCGTCCTGCGGAATACTCTGTAATTGCGACATTGAACCTAAATGGTGACTATGTTTCTGATGCATTGGCTGCACAAGTGGGCGGTATTGGTATTGCACCAGGCGCAAACATTGGTGATGCAGTCTCTGTTTATGAAGCAACACACGGCACGGCACCAAAATATGCAGGTCAAGATAAAGTAAACCCAGGTTCAATTATATTATCTGCTGAAATGATGTTGCGTGATATGGGATGGACAGAAGCTGCTGACTTGATTATTAAGGGTGTTTCAGGTGCGATTTCTCATAAAACAGTGACTTATGACTTTGAGCGTCTAATGGATGGCGCAACACTGCTAAGTTGTTCAGAATTTGGTAAAGCAATTGTAAAAAATATGGATGCTTAAGTCTGTATTAGATCTGAGAGGCCCTATCATTTGATGGGGCTTTTTCTTTCTTATAATAATTTAAACTAAGCTTAGTAAGAAAAAAGAATAACGATATTTTGAATTTTTTATGATATATAAGTTGTTGTTTTTAAATTAAAAAATAATAATATGAAAATCTAATCTAACGTTATCAAAATTTTGAAGAAGAGAACGTCTCTCGTTAGTTATCTATTTACTTTATAATAAATGTTAATTATATCTGATTTTGAGAATAGCCATCTGGCTAGGAGTTGCGATGAGCATGCTACTTATCATAAACATTGCGGTGTTTGTGGTTTTACTACTGTTGCTTGCACAAACACGTAAAACAACATGGAGTCTTTCTAAGAAAGTACTTTCAGGATTAGTACTGGGCGTACTGTTTGGATTGGGACTACATTTAGTTTACCCGACAGGTACTCAGGTTTTAACTGATTCGATTAGTTGGTTTAATATTGTTGGTAATGGTTATGTAAAACTTTTACAAATGGTTGTAATGCCACTGGTTTTTATTTCTATTTTGAGTGCTGTTGCAAAATTACATATGGCAACGTCTTCTTTAGGGAAAATAAGCTTTCTTAGTATAGGTACGTTGCTTGTAACGACATTTATTGCAGCCTTAGTTGCTGTTTTTGTAACGCGACTTTTTGGTTTGACAGCAGATGGCTTAGTACAAGGTGCTGCTGAAACAGCACGTTTGAGTGCGCTACAATCTGACTATGTTGGAAAAGTGACTGACTTAAGTGTTCCTCAGTTTATTTTATCGTTTATTCCAACCAATCCATTTGCAGATTTAACAGGTGCGAAACCAACTGCTATTATTAGTGTTGTTATTTTTGCAGCATTCTTGGGTGTGGCAGCTTTACGCTTACTTAAAGATGATGAAGCAGCAAAAGGTAAGTATGTTTTAACGGCAATAGATACCGCGCAAATGTGGGTCATGAAGCTTGTTCGTTTAGTTATGACATTAACGCCGTATGGTGTTTTTGCACTGATGACAAAAGTTGTTGCAAGTTCAAACTTGGCAGATATTTTAAAGCTTGGCGGTTTTTTAGCAGCTTCTTATGTTGGTATTGCCATCATGTTTGTCGTACATGCACTTATTTTGGCAGGTTCAGGGATTAATCCAATTCGGTTCTTCAAAAAAGTGTGGCCTGTGATTACTTTTGCATTTACAAGCCGTTCTAGTGCTGCAAGTATTCCAATGAATATTGAAGCACAAACCAACCGTATTGGTGTACCAGAGTCGATTGCAAGCTTTTCAGCATCATTTGGTACAACAATTGGTCAAAATGGCTGTGCAGGTTTATATCCTGCAATGCTTGCGGTAATGGTTGCACCAACAATGGGGGTAAACCCGTTAGATCCTTTATGGATATTGACTCTGGCTGGTATTGTGACCATGAGTTCAATTGGGGTAGCAGGTGTAGGCGGTGGAGCAACATTTGCTGCACTGATTGTATTGCCTGCATTAGGGTTCCCAATTACATTGGCTGCATTACTTATCTCAATTGAGCCATTAATTGATATGGGAAGAACGGCATTGAATGTGAATGGCTCAATGACAGCAGGTACATTTACAAGTCAGGTGATGGGGCTGACAGATAAAAGTAAATTTGATCAGGAAAATGATAAAGATCTCGTAAATAGTTGATCACTTGAAGTATATTAGAAGAGCAAATGTTTTAGCATTTGCTCTTTTTTTTGAGGATATAATAATGAAGATGTACCAAGTTGATGCATTCACAACACAATTATTTAAAGGAAATCCTGCTGCGGTTATTGTACTCGATCAGTGGTTAGATGACGGTTTAATGCAACATATTGCGCTAGAAAACAATTTATCTGAAACGGCATTTGTAAAGAAAAATACATTAAATAATTACGATATTCGTTGGTTTACACCAACAGATGAAGTGCCATTTTGTGGACATGCGACATTAGCCAGTGCATTTATTTTGTTTCAAGAAGTTGAAGGGCTTGAATATATTGAATTTGAAACGCGTGAGTTGGGGACTTTCTATATTCGACAAAAAAATGAAAAAGTTGTCATGAATTTTCCAATTTTAAGAGCAAAAAAATTAGAAGACTATCCTAAAGCATTAAATACTGCGTTTGACCTTCCATTTAAGCAAGTCTATTTAAATGATCAGGCTTATCTTATTGAGTATGACAGTGCTCAGCAGGTTTTAGATGTACAGCCAGACTTTTTTAAGTTGCGAGAAATTAGCTTAGCCTCAAAAGAAATTTACGGCAAAACACGTGATATTGTTATTACAGCACAGGGTCATAAGGACTATGACTGTATTAGCCGTTATTTTGCACCTGCAATTGGTGTGAATGAAGACCCAGTTACGGGCTCAATTCATACAGCAATCATTCCGCTTTGGGCTGAGAAATTGGAAAAAGATGTAATTACTGCCTATCAAGCCTCATCTAGAGGTGGTTGGCTATATGGTGAGATTTTGCCAAATGATCGTATAGAAATTTCAGGTCAGGCAAAATTATATATGGTTGCAGATATTCATATTTAAAAGGAATAACATATGGCTGAAGTGGTGTTGCCAATTGCACAAGATGGTGAAGGTATACTTAAGCTCATTGCAGCAAAGGTAAGTGCGAAAGAGTTCGGTTCATTATGGTTACGCCAGCTTGTGCAGGCGATGCAAATGACAATGAGATATCATCATGGCGTTGGGATTGCAGCACCACAGGTCTATGTTTCAAAAAGAATTATTATTGTGGCATCAAGACCTAATCCAAGATACCCTAATGCACCAGAAATGTCTGAAATTGTTATGGTTAATCCTGAAATCATTACAAAGTCCAAAGAGAGTATTTTGGGGGAAGAGGGATGTTTGAGTGTTGTAGGAACACGAGGAAATGTCTTGCGTGCAGATAAACTTGTTGTTGAATACTATACCGTGAAAGGTGAGAGAAGACAGCAGGATTTTACAGGGTTTCCCGCACGAATTATTCAGCATGAGATAGACCATCTAAATGGTATCTTATTTGTAAGTTATTTATAGCTGTTTTCATTTTTTTGAAATATTTATCGTGCAAATTAAATAAAGTTAAATGAAATGAGATATTTAATTTGAAAAACTAAATAGCAAGCAAATTTTATAGAAAAATAACGATTGAAGGTTGTACTTTATTGAGTACACTTTTTGCTCTAAAAGGATGCAAAAGGTGGTTTTTTTCGTGCATAATAAATAAAGTGTCATATAATTGTCACAATTAAATTAAACAATATGCATACCTATAAAGTATCGTCATATATGGCAGCATGAAAATGAATACATCTTCTAAACAAGATTCCGTACCTCCTGGTGCGATGAATAGTAAAAATGTAAATGTACCTACGCCTAAGTTTTTTATGCCGGTGTTCCTTACAATTATTATTTCTACACTTGTTTATATTGGATTTCAGCTCAATGCTGATCTTGCAAATGTTCCTCCCCTTAGCCTTTATTCTGTAATTTTATTATCTACAGCACTTTTTATTGCGTTAGGTTTTGAGTTTGTAAATGGCTTTCACGATACAGCGAATGCTGTTGCAACAGTTATTTATACAAATGCATTATCTGCACCAATTGCTGTGATGTGGGCAGGTTTCTGTAACTTCCTCGGTGTGTTATTGGCAAGTGGTGCAGTTGCATACGGTATTATTGCTTTACTTCCTGTTGAACTCATTATGAATGTAGGTAGTGGTGCTGGCTTTGCAATGGTATTTGCATTGTTAATCGCTGCTATCTTATGGAACTTAGGAACATGGTTCTTTGGTATTCCTGCTTCAAGTTCACATACAATGATTGGTTCAATTTTAGGTATTGGTATTATGAACCATATCTTAAATAGTGCGACAGAGGCAGGAACTAGCGGTATTGACATGGAACAAGTCATGAAAGTAGGTAAAGCACTTCTATTTTCACCGCTTATAGGTTTTGCGCTTGCTGCTGTCGTTTTCTTGCTTGTGAAATTTATTTTTAGAAAACAATTAGAATTATTTAAGGCGCCTGAAGGCACCAAACCACCACCTTTGGTTATTCGTGCGCTACTTATTTTTACCTGTACAGGTGTAAGCTTTGCACATGGCTCAAACGATGGTCAAAAAGGAATGGGGCTTATTATGCTTATTCTGATTGGCTTGGTACCGCTTGCGTATTCATTAAATAAAAATATAGATAGTAATCAGCTACAAGCATTTAAAGGCTTATCTCAAGAAGCGGCTGTTATTATTTCAGCAGATAATACGCAAAAATATAGCCGTACAGAAGCGAAAGATATTCTGACACGCTATATTCAAGAGAAAAAGGCAACGCCTGATGTTCTACCTGCACTTGCAAGTATTACCTATGGTTTAGGGCAAGATTTAGCGCCGTACAACTCTTTGAAAAATATTCCTGAGCAAAGTGTTAGTGATATTCGCAATGAAATGTATTTAAGTACAGCAACCTTTAAGGCACTTGGTAAACAAAAAGCTTTACCAGAGTGGAATGAAGCACAGCAGAAAACGATTAAATCTTATCAAAAAGGGTTAGATGGTTTCTTACAATATATTCCAAACTGGGTGAAAGTTGCTGTTGCCTTGGCATTAGGTTTAGGAACAATGGTGGGTTGGAAGCGTATTGTAGTGACTGTTGGTGAAAGAATTGGTAAAGATCATATGACATATGGTCAAGGTTTATCTGCTGAGTTAGTTGCAATGACGACAATTGCTGCTGCTGATGGTCTAGGTATGCCAGTTTCTACAACACACGTTTTAAACAGTGCTGTTGCGGGGACAATGGTTGCCAATAAGTCTGGTCTACAATGGGCAACTATTAAAAGTATTATTTCAGCTTGGGTACTGACATTACCTGTAACGATCATATTATCTGGTAGTTTGTATTGGTTGTTTCTACATATTTTTTAATTGTTATTTGAATAGATAAAAGGGCTGATATCAGCCCTTTTTTTAATTGAAAAATGGAATGTGAATGAGTTGGTTAATAAAATGTGGAATAATTTTAGGCTCAACAAGAATGGTGATAATTACGCCATAAGCTGCACCCCAAAGGTGTGCACTGTGGTTGATATGGTTATTATTGCGTTTGTTTGACCAAATTGTATAAGCAATATAAAGAACAGCAAAAATAATTGCGGGTACAGGTACAAAAAAAACAAAAATTAAATTCCAAGGCTTAAAAAGAATATAGGCAAAAAGTACCGCAGAAACTGCACCTGATGCACCTAAACTTGCCCATTGGAAGTCATTTTTATGCTTTAAATAACTTGGAAGAATAGAGACAATTAATCCACCTAAGTAAAACAGCACAAAGCCCATATTAAAGGCATATTGACGGTAGAAAACCTCAATTGCACTACCAAAGAAGAATAAAGTGATCATGTTAAAAAGAAGGTGAGCACCATCTGCATGAACAAATCCATGAGTAATGAATCGATCAAATTGTCCTTTTTTCATGGCAGGTGGCCAAAAAATAAGGCGATTCATAATATTCTGATTAGAAAATGCCAAGAGTGAAACAATGACAGTAATAATAATAAGTGTAATACTATGGTTAAATGGAAGGTCTAGCATAATATGACAAAGTAGTTAACTTAACTTATCATGACATAAAAAATATAAGATATGAAATTAAAATAAATCCGACGAAATGCATTGATTTTTGGTAATTACCCCATATCTTCAGTTAAACTAAGTACCTTCAGGTTGAGGAAAGATAATATGTCTATGGAAAATGTCAGCACGACTCAGGCAGCAAGTGAAGATATACCAAATCTATTAATTACTCCTTCTGCGCAAGAGTACTTAAGCGAATTACTGGTAAAGCAAAATACGCCAGGTATCGGTGTGCGTGTATTTGTAGAGAATGCAGGGACGCCACGCGCTGAATGTTGTATGGCATATAGTGCCCCTGATGAAGTGGTTGAAACAGACTATAAGCAAGACTATCCTGACTTTCCTGCATTTGTTGATGCACCATCTATTCCATATCTTAAAGATGCTGTCATTGACTATAACAAAGATCGCTTTGGCGGACAGCTTACGTTTCGTGCACCAAACTCTAAAGTACCTCGTGTAGGGCCAGACGCTTCTATGGAAGAACGTATTACTTATGTATTACAGTCTGAAATTAATCCAGGGTTGGCAAGTCACGGTGGGAACTGTAGCTTAGTTGCTGTTGAAGAAAATGAAGAACATGGTTTAACGGCAGTTCTAAAATTTGGTGGTGGCTGTCAGGGCTGTTCAGCAATTGATGTAACTTTAAAGCAAGGTGTTGAGACGACACTGAAAGAATATATTCCTGAATTAAAACGTGTGGTTGATGAAACTGATCACTCTAAGTCTGAAGGTGCTTATTATAAATAAGTAGCTAAAGAGAAAAGGCGCAATATGCGCCTTTTTTTATATCTGTTTTAATAGTTTTAATGTATTTTCATGATAGTAGAAATTTGCTAAAAGTGAGTATATTCGTGACCTTATATAGCCCCCAGAAATAAGCTGTGTAACAATTGGTTTGAATAGAGCTACAAATTCCTCTTGAAGAAATGCCTCATCTATATTCAAAACTTGAAATAAATAATTCAAGGTATGCTCTTTATTTTGATCGTACCATGTATTCAGGCTATCTTGTAATCCAGTTTTTGCATAATTTGTTTGTCTAAAAGCATTCCAAAAATCATTAATAATATCTACTAATTCGGGTAGGTTGTCTGTAGATAGGGGCTGAGTCACTTGAGAAAGCGCTGTATCTTTAACTTGATGCCATAGCTCTGCTTGTAAATGATAGAGTCGATCATTTGTTAAATGTTTATTTAAAACATGCTCACTCATTTGACCTAACTTTAAAATATTCTTTTCCACATACTGAGAGATAGTCTTTTCTAAGGTTGCATCAGTCATATTTTCAAAAACTGATTTTCCTACTTTCATAACTTTATTCATACTCGATATTTTTGAAGATAAATTGTCTTCAAAATATTGTTGAATAGCTTGTTGTACGAGCTGTGACATAATTGTAGAAAAAGAAGGGTGGTGAATAATAAAGTGTATAAATACTTGTCGAGATGTCTCTTTATTTGCAATAAACTGAGCTAAACGATCGACTGTCATGACATCTATAATATGTGAAACTTTAGTATTTTTATTGGGTGAATACACCGCTGAAAAGTGAATATGCTGTACCAAGGTTTCTAAAAGTATAGAGGGAATTGCTTTATCTAACATTTGCTTTTTTATGCAACGATATATTGGTTCTGGTGTTCCAAATTCTTTAATTTTTTTGCTTGATAACCAATGATATAACGAAAGTACTTCATTGTTAATATCTTTTTCTGAATTAAAAAAATCTTCTAAAAATGCAATTTGAGAATCTATAAGTTGTTCAATAATAGGGTTTTTTAGAGGTTGATTCATATAAAAGTCTTATTGTGAGTACAATTTATTTACAGTATAACGTGCTAAGTTAATCGGGTTATAGTTTTCCATGCTTAAAATAGCATTTTGTATAAGATTGATGGAAAGAAACTGAGTGTGGAGACCTTTTTAGTCAGTGACAAGTATGTGGTCGCCACCTAAAATGTACCTAATTTATTATTTTGATAAAACGAGATAGGAAAAAAATCATGCTGACAGCACAAGAAGCATTAGATCGCTTAAAACAAGGAAACCAACGTTTTGCAAATGGTAAATCATCTATTCCAGATTTAATTTCTAAAGAGCATCGTTCACAACTTGCCGCAGATCAAAACCCATTTGCAATTGTTTTAGGATGTTCAGATTCACGTGTACCCGCAGAAATTATATTTGATCAAGGTCTGGGTGACCTTTTCGTAATTCGTGTTGCAGGAAATATTGTTGCACCATCGCAAGTTGGAAGTGTAGAGTTTGCTGCAGAACGTTATGATTGTGCTGTTGTAGTTGTACTTGGTCATAGCCATTGTGGTGCTGTTAAAGCAACGATTGACACGCTGCGCAATCCAGATCAGCCACCATCAAATAATTTAATGTCTATTGTAAATCGTGTACGCCCATCTGTTGAAATTTTAATGCAAACAGAGTTAAAAGATGATTTACCAAAATTGTGTGAGCATGCTGTAAGATCAAATGTATTTGCTTCTGTAAATCAATTACGTCATGGCTCATCTGTACTTGAGCATTTAATTGAGCAAGGCAAGTTGAAAATTGTGGGTGCTGAGTATTCATTAGAAACGGGTGAAGTTACTTTCTTCGATTTCTAAAATATTTGAAACATATTAAGGGCTTAAAATGAGAGCCTTTAATATGTTTTTTATTATTATGTGAATTTCATCATTATTAATTAAATGGATTACTATTTAAAATATCTATCCATAGATGATAAACCCCTTGTGCTTCATATTTACAATATAGGTATATCATAATATTAATAAAAGCACCAAAAATAATGGCTAGAATAAGTTTTGGTGATTTATGAGTGTTTCTTTCCAATAAATACCAAATAAAACTTAATAATGCACCCATAATAGTGCCACCAATATGCGCCATATTATTAATGTTGGGTGTAAGTAAGCCAATACTTAAGTTAATAAGCATCACAATAATAAGTGTTTTTTTACTTAAAATAAATTTTTGTCTAGGCGTGGGTGGGAAAAATGCCAGTAATGTGAGTGCACCTCCAATACCCATAATTGCACCTGAAGCACCACCATTAATAGTAGGTACAAGGTCTTGAGAAAAACTATTTAGTAATGCATAACTGTTGTGAATGCTAATCCACTCACTAAATAAGCTTCCTGTAATACCTGCAAGAATGTAAAGAGAAATATAGTAGCGTCGACCATATATTTGTTCTGCAATTGAACCAAAAATATAAAGCGACCACATATTTAGAGCCAAGTGAATAAAACCAAAATGAAAGAATAGGCATGTAAAGATTCTATACGGCTCAGAGGTCATTGTAAGTGGTGCATAGTCTGCACCCCAATGAATTGCATCTATTGTAGCAGGTGTGCTGCTATTGACCCCTGTACTAATTTGTAGAAGGTAAAGTGTTGTATTTATGGCAATAAGAAGTGCCGTAAACCACCATAATTGAAGCCTTAATTTACTTTTATAAAATAAAGGTTGTTCCATTTTATACATGCTATGCTTTGCAAACTTTTAGTATCAGCTTAACAGAACCTGTGCTTTGGAGAAAGTTACATTCATGAAGAACATTTTTTTAAGTATTATCAAAGTATTAAGTGTTTTATTTCTTCTTGTTCAGGTGTGGGTTTTTATTTCTTTATATTGGTGGTCAGACCATCCTGTTGAAAAGACAATGTTTATGCGTATGGATACATGGGAAAATAATGCAACTGAGGTAGACCATACATGGGTGAACTATTCGCATATGAGCCCTTATATCAAACAAGCAGTGGTAACGGGTGAGGATGGTAAGTTTTTAGAGCACCATGGCTTTGATTGGGATGGTATGCAAGTGGCTTTAGCGCGTAATGAGGAAAATGGTAGTATTGTGGCAGGTGGGTCAACTATTACGCAACAATTAGCGAAGAACCTTTTTCTTTATAATCAGCGTTCTTATTTTAGAAAGTTTCAAGAGGCCATTATTACTGTAATGATGGAAAAAATGTGGTCTAAAAAGAGAATATTAGAAGTATATTTAAACTCGGTTGAGTTTGGTGAGAATTTATATGGCGTGGAGGCAGCTTCACAATATTATTTCAAAAAAGACAGCAAGTATTTAACCAAACAAGAATCAATATTCTTGGCTGCATTATTACCTGATCCTAAATACTTTCAAAACCATCCTAACGATAGAAAGTTACATTTTCGTGAACATTTTATTATGAAGTATATTAATTCGAGCCAAATACCATAAATAAATATTAAAATGTATTGTTTGTTTATGAATTATGCATTTGTTTATGAAATTGCCATAAATATAACGCATAATCGCAAAAGAACATCACATAATTCTTATTATGGAACAGTATATGAATACAGAGGCGCATGCTGTGGAAAATTACGACGAAAATACCCATCTCCCTGAGTATACTTATAATGAACGATATATTAATCGTGAGTTATCTATTTTAGATTTTCACTTAAGAGTACTAGAACAAGCTGTTGATCCCCTCCATCCTCTCCTTGAACGATTAAACTTTTTACTTATCTTCTCTCGTAACATGGATGAATTCTTTGAAATTCGTGTTGCTGGTGTTATGGAACAATTAACCTTAGGGAATGAAAGCTATACGCCCGATGGTCTTACGCCTAAACAGGTTCTTCAACAGATTTCGAAAACAGCGCATGAAGCTATTGAGCGTCAGTATCGAATTTTAAATCAGGAAATTTTACCTAAGTTAAGAGAAGAGGACATCTGCTTCTTACGTCGAGGAGAGTTATCTCCTGCGCAAACTGCATGGGTGAAAAGATACTTTCATGATCAGGTTGCACCTGTTTTAACCCCAATTAGTTTAGACCCAGCGCATCCATTTCCTCGTTTAGTGAATAAAAGTTTAAACTTTATTGTAACTTTAGAAGGAAAAGATGCTTTTGGTCGTCAAATAGACTTAGCTGTTGTTCCTGCACCTCGTTCATTACCACGTGTTGTTCGTTTACCCGATGAATTAACAGATGGTAAAGAGCATCATGTGATGTTGTCTGCAATTATTCATGAGCATGTTTCTGATTTATTCCCGGGCATGACAGCAACAGGGTGTTATCAGTTTAGGGTAACCCGTAATGCCGATTTAGAGCTAAATGAAGATGTAGAAGACCTTGCAATTGCATTAAAAGGTGAGTTGAGCTCACGCCGTTTTGGTCGAGCTGTGCGTTTAGAAGTGACTCAAAGTTGTCCAAAACATATTTACCAGTATTTACTCAATGAGTTTGAACTGCATGAAGAGCAGTTATATAAAGTTGATGGTCCAGTAAATCTTGCACGCCTAGTGTCTAATTTTAAGCGCCCTCACTTGAAATATGCAGCGTATACACCTGTTATTCCAAAAGTGCTTCGTAAGTCAGAAAATATTTTTTCTGCAATGAAAAAACAAGATATTTTATTACATCATCCGTTTGAATCTTTTGCTCCTGTAATTACGCTACTGAGAGAAGCTGCGCGCGATCCTAAAGTATTGGCAATTAAGCAAACTTTATATAGAAGTGGCCCTGATTCAGAAATTGTGCAGGTACTTGCTGAAGCCGCAAGAAATGGCAAAGAAGTGACAGCTGTTATTGAGTTGCGTGCTCGTTTTGATGAAGAATCGAATATTGCTGTTGCCAATGTATTGCAAGAAGCGGGCGCTGTTGTTGTTTACGGTATTGTAGGCTATAAAACACATGCGAAAATGATTTTGGTTATTCGTCGTGAAAATAATAAGCTTGCCCGCTATGCACATTTGGGTACGGGGAATTATCATGCGGGTAATGCACGTATGTATACAGACTATGGTTTGTTAACGACAGGTAAAGAGCTGTGTGAAGATGTACATCGCATTTTCCAAGAGCTTACAGGTATGGGCAAAATGGCAAAACTGAAAAAGTTATTGCATGCGCCATTTACACTGCATAGCCATTTACTTGGGTTTATTGATGATGAGATTGCTCATGCCAATGAAGGTAAAGAAGCACATATTATTATTAAAGTAAATGCACTGACAGAAGTACAGCTAATTAATAAGTTGTATGAAGCATCTCAGGCAGGTGTAAAAGTTGACTTAATTATTCGCTCAATTTGTTGTTTACGTCCGGGGCTACCAGGATTATCTGAAAATATCCATGTACGTTCGATTGTTGGACGTTTCCTTGAACATACACGTGTATTTTATTTCAGTAATAATGGGAATGCGCGTATTTATGGCTCAAGTGCAGATTGGATGAACCGTAATTTATTTAATCGTGTTGAAGCATGTTTCCCTGTTGAAGATCCAACATTAAGAAAATGTATTTATCAGCAAGGGTTGTTAAATTACTTGAAAGATAATGAACGTGCTTGGGTACTTAGTGGTGACGGTTCTTGGACACGTGTACAAAGACAAGAGGGTGAGGTTTCTCATAACTCACAACAAGTGCTTATAGAAGCCTTTCGCTAGGTTTTAAAGTAGAGCCATCAATAGTTTTAGGCTATTGATGGCTGTTTATTTCCCAATCTATAAGTTTTATAAAATGCCAAAAATTCTCTAATTCGGTATTTAGGCGCGTATTGTGTCGATAGAGATAAATATCTACAGGTAATACAGCATCTTTTAATGGCAGGATAGAAAGGCGATTATTTTTTAAATCTGATTGAATACTATAGTCAGGTAGCCATCCCACACCATATCCACTTCTAATCATATCTTGTAACAGCATGCTCATAGATGAAACAAAATTTGTATCGAACTGATGACTTTGATGCTGTTGTAGGAACTCACTTACTTGTTTTCCCATATAGCTTTCATCTGTATAGCTCATGAAAGGTAGATTCTTATCTTCTAAAGAGAATTTAGGAATACCCGATACATTTGTTCCTGTAACGAGGTAAAGTTTTGCAGAAAATAATTTATGACATAAAAAGTTGGAATTCATTAGTGTATGGTCATAGAAAGATATAATGAAGTCACATGTACCATTTTTTAAATAGTCTACGGTTTGATTGACATCTATGGCTTCTACATGAAAAGTTTTTTCTTTATAGTTTTTTAAATTCTTAAGTATTTGGGGAAATAGGTAACCAGATAATGAGTGAGCAGATGCGATGGAGATTTTACTTCGTATTTCACTTGTGCCTTTAATTTTATCAATATTATATTCAAAGTCACTGAGCAGATTTCTTACATGCAAAATAAATAATTTTCCTTCCTCTGTAAGTTGTAGGGGAGAGGTATTTCTATCAAAAATATCGAAACCTAAAGATTTTTCTAGTGTTTGGATTCGTCTACTAAGAGACGATTGTGATATATGTCGAAGGTCTGCTGTAAGCGTGAAACTTCGATGCTTTTCTAATGTGAGTAAGTCATATAGCCATTTTAACTCGATGTTTTGTATCATGTCTTAACCATACAATATGTTATTGATTTTGATAAAATTGAATTGCTGTTTTAACCAATATATCAGTTGCATCTATAAAAGAGTTTGGTTTTTTTAGAATAATATCTTCAAGGATTAATGGAATTTCAGTACAAGCCAGCAAAAATTTCTCTCCTTGAGATATTGAATATTGCTGAATGAGTTTATTCATATCTTGTTTTACTTGGATTTGATTTCCTGCTTTATAATTGTAGATATTCTCCATAATTTTTCTCTGAGTTTCTTCACAAGGGATTTCATATTCAATATGATTTTCTTCTAATTTGCTCTGATACAAACGTGTATAAATTGTGGCAGAGGTTGCCAAAATATATACCTTTTTTGTATGGGTGCTTTTTAAATACTCGATTGTAGACTCAATAATACTGATCATTTTAATGGAGGTATTTTTTTGCAGGTCATCGAACCAAAAATGTGCTGTATTGCATGGAATAATAATGCATCCTACATGGGTAGACTCTAAAATTTTTAAATAGGCAACCATTTTTTCTAATGGCTTATTATTTTGTAAAAAGATTGATTCAGTACGGTCTGGAATATCTGGAATAGATACGGTAATGGTTGGAATATGTTCTTGGTCGCAATGCGCAGGTGTGTTTTTAATAACTTTATTGATTGTATCTACAGTTGCTTGAGGTCCCATGCCTCCTAAAATGCCGATTGCTGGTTTCATTGAGTAAGCCATCTAGTGAAATGATGACTTATTATTTCTAAAAAGAGTACGTACTTAATGCAAAGTGCAGATTAGGCATGCATAAAATACATCTGTGAATGATCTGAGATGTTATGGGTGGCTACATTTTATGAAAAATAGCATTATTTTATGCATACACAATGTAAAATTTGCATAGATAATAGGGCGTGGTTACTCATTTTTAGGGTGTAAACGAATATAAGCGAGAACCAAAAAAACAAGACCACTAATACTTAAAAAAATAAGCTTAGGTATCACGATTTCTGTAGGAACACCCATTTGATTTAACTGAATAAACATTTGAATTGCATGTGTAGATGGTAGGCATAAACTGAGCCATTGAAGTGGCAGAGGCATTGCTTGTAGAGGCCAAGATGTTCCGCTTAATAGAAATAGTACAATGGATGTAGGCACAAGGACATGACCAACACGTTCAGGCATATCAAAAAAGCTGGCAATAAACATACTGAGCGCAATAATACAGCTAATAAATATGGGTACAGCGATGAGCATACCTAAAAAGTTTCCACCGCGTGGATAATCATATAACCAAAATATAAAACCAAATAAATAGAAACTGGTTAAACAGCCAATGGCAAATATCGCTGCAAAAAAACCGAAAAACTCATTAGGCTGCGGTTGCCATTTTTTTTTCTCTCTATAGCCAGCAATGAGCATACCTACACCCAGTAAGATGGTTTGATGAATAATTAAAGGCGCAACTGAAGGGAAAATATAACTGCCATATCCTGATAGGGTGTTAAATAAAGGAATTTGATGGATCGGTAGCTCGGGACTAAAATGACTTACTTTACCGAAGCGTTGTAGATGGTTTTGTATAACATTTTCTAAAGATATTGCTAAACCTGATGCAATTTGTTTCACGCGAATTAAGTATGCTGAACTGATATAAAGCCCAATTCCTGTATTTTTCGGGTTTGCAAGTAAATCTGATGATAGCTTTTCGGGAAGGAGCAAAATTGCATCGGCTTTTTGTGCCTGAACTTGTTGCTGTGCCTCCAAAAAGTTAGTTGTAATTTGAGTAATTCTAATATTGGGGTTTGAATTAATGGTGTTAATAATCTGATTGGTTAAAGTACTTTGATCTTGATCTACAATAATAATAGGGAGGTCTTCTGCTTGCTGTGCTTTATACGCCGTTGGATAGAAAAAACCATAAAGTATAGAGCCTAAGATAAGGGTCGTAAAAACAGCAGAAAAGCCTTTGATATCTTTAAATGTTTTAAAGAAATAGAACAGGAATGACCTCATATTTTAGCCTCCTGACTTACTTTTTTTAGGCAAATAACAGACAGCAGATAACCAATAAAGCAAAAAAGAATCAGCAATAAAAAGGGGAGTATGGAAATATATGTTGGGCTACCCACAACCCATTGTTCAGTTTGTAGTTTTACATAAGGTGTATACGGAATCAGGTTCGACCAAAACTGTGTAAAGAGTGGTGCATTATTTAAAGGAAGTGTAATGCCTGCAAAACTTAAAGATGAACCCCCATAAATGGCAATCATACCAAAAGTACGTGTTAAATCTTTGATGGCTAGAGTTGCTGCTGTCATCAGTAGTGCATAACTTAAATAAAGTAAAAATAGCGCGACCAATAAAAGTAATAGGTTTCCTGCGACAAACCAACCACGAATGACTGTAAGCCAAAAGAGCCATAAGAGTGACCAGCCAAATAAAATACTACTATGCACAAGGCTTTTTGCAAAAATTGCTTGGCTTAATGATGTTTTATTTAACCATTGATGTACGGTTTTAAACTTCATTTCTTGCCCGACAGAAAATGCAATTGAGCAGCAAATGATGAGGTGAAGGAGTGCAGGGATCAGAAAAGGCTCTAAAAATAATTCATAGTTTAGTGTCGGATTAAATAGTGGTGAAACCTTCACATGTGGGGCGGAAATATCGAGGTAAGGAATGTTATTTTTGAAGTGGTTTTTTTCTAAAAAATCAATTGTTGCTTCTGCTGTAGATTTAAGCATTGCTGATGAGATTGTATTTCCAATACTGAAGAAGGATTGATTGTATGTAATCGCAATTTGAGCATCTTGACCGCGTACAAGACGTTTCTCTGCACCGTAGGGAATAATGACATAACCCCAAACTTGGGTTTCATTCAGTTTTTTTTCAGCGTAGCTTTGATCAGCTGTTTGTAGTTGTATCTGTAGTGAATGGTTTAATGCCAAATAATCAGTGATTTTTGCACTGAGTTGGCTTTGATCTTGGTCAATAATTGCAATAGGGAGGTGCTCAGGTTTTCCTTGCATGAGCATACTGCTGAAAATAAGAATAATCAGCAGTGGTGCAATGGTAAGCATAGAAAGATCCCATTTATGTGTACGCAAGTAGTGAAGCTCTCTCCATATTGCTGTATACATTAGTGTCCCTCTACTTTGAAGATGACACTCATTCCTTCTTTAATGGGAATATTACGGTCTTCAGGTGTTAGATGTAGCTTAAAGCTACGAATATCGTATCCTCCTGTTTGACGCGTTGTTTTAATCGTAGCAAAGTTGCCTTGAGGGTCTATATTCTCAATTTTGAACGTCATATTTTGATTTAGTGCAGGGACAAAGCCTTCAATACTATTTTTCTTATAAATATTTGAATATTGGTCTTCCCGAATATTTAAACTTACCCAAAGATGCGCTGTATCTACGATATCAATCACGGGTACACCCGTCGCAACAAGTTCAGATGGATTACCATAAATATTTGCGATAGTTCCATGAATTGGGGAGAGTAGCTGTGTCTCTGATTCTAAAGACTTGACTTCATTTACAGCAGCTTGAGCAATTTCTACCTGAGCATCTGCCATAGATTTCTGTTCTGTTGTACTTCCATCTTTTGCACGCTTATATTGTTGGTAAGCAGCTTCTGTCATTTGTGCAGATGATTGCTGTGCAGCAAACATTTCATCTCGACGTTGCCTAGAAATAACACCTTCTTGATAAAGGTTTGCTCCACGTTGATACGTCGTGTGTGCAAGTTGTTGTTGTGCACGTAAGCTTTGCCAATTTGCATATAGGCTAGCAAGGTTTTCTTCACGTGTACCACGATTGGTCGCTGCTTGTAAGGCTAAAGCAGATTGTAAAGAGGCCAGCGCTTGTTGTTTTTTTGCATCAATTTCAGGACTGTGTAAGCGAGCGAGAGATTGTCCTTGAGTGACTACTTGCCCTTCAGAAACGTAAATATCATCGATACGACTGATCAGTTTGGTGCTGACATGAATCACTTCGGCTTCAACACGACCTTGAATAGATACTTCTTCAGGTTGGTAGCTTTTCCACAGTCCGAAGCCAATTAAGGCCAAAATGAGAAGTAAGATAATTAGTAATACAATCGTTTTGATAATTTTTTTTGGTTGTTTTTGGGAAGTATTTTGCTTCATTTCTGATGTATGCTCAGTCGAAGCATTCCTTTCATTTTGTTGTTCGCTCATGACGTTCTCTTACATACATTAATGAATAAAAATTGTATTTGATTGGTTGATATATTGAGGAAATTGCTCAATTGAACCATTGGCTTGTAACAGTGCTGCAAGGGCTAGGATATATTTATAAGCATTCATGGCAGATTCAGCTTGCATGGCATGATACATATTTTCCGCATCGACCACTTGAGTTGCTGTCCCCATGTTTTCTTTAAAAGAAAGTGATTGAATGCGTAAGTTCTCTTGAGCTGCCTGCATATTTTCTTGAAGTAAGCGTTGCGTATGTTGAGCACCTTCCATGGTGGTATATGCTTTAAAAATTAGATTTTGCAGCTCTTGCTTAGCACGTTCGGTAGCAAAAGTGCTGGCATCTCGTTGTAACTCGGCGGCTTGTACTTGCTTTTTGTGGTCTATTCCTGAAAAGAGGTTATAGCGTGCAGCAATACCAACCACCCAGTTTTCTTTATTATCGATTACATATTCACCAAAGGCGTATAGACTTGGCTTTTGCGATGCACGCTGAATTTTAATGTTTTGATCTGCAAGTTGTGTATCCATTTGCATTTTGCGTAGCAGTGTAGATTTGTTGTCGAGTTGATTATAAATATTGGTCAGAGGTTGGCTCATTGAGCTGTTGATAAAAAGTGCTGTGGTAAGGTTTAGAGGCTGTTGAGTTTTGACAAGTTGTTGTAATGCAAAAAGGCTTTGTTGTAATTGAATTTGTAGGTTGTCTAAAGTTCTCAGCGAGTTATTGTAAGCAACTTCAAATTGCATACGTTGCCCTTTACTAATGAAGCCTTGCTGTTCAAGTTTGATTGCATTATTGACATGCTTTTGCATAGCATTGGCATTAAATTGTGCGATATCAACTAATTTTCTTTGTAATTGAACATTAAAATAATTTTGAATCACTTCAAAGCGTTGATTATCTTCCTGCTGTTGCACAGTGATTGCACCACGAGAGGCTTGTAGTGCTGCAAGTGCTTTTGTACTCGAGATTAATCCGCCTGTATATAGGGGCATAATGACTGAAATCGTGGGTCGAATATCATGATCTTTTACAACAACATTGGTCTGATCGGGAATAAGATTATTTATGCCATCAGAAATGTTTTGATCAGTAGCCTGATTAATTTGAGAGATTGCATCGGCATTTATTCCGAGCTGTGATCCTACATTAGAGATCTGACTATTTAGATTTTGTGAAATACTTTGGTTAATATTATTTTTAACGCTAGTTAGAGGAATATTTTGCTCTGTACGAAAGCTATATGCACGTACATTTAAATTTACACTAGGAAGCCCTGCATGTTTTACAGCCTCGGCATTGAGTTGGGCTGCTTGCTGTAAATGTTGACTTGCTTGTGTGGTATAGCTTGTATTAAGCGTTTGTTGTTCTGCTTGTTGGTAGCTGATGTCATAAGCAAAACTATGTTGTAGATATGTTAGCCCTAGGGTGAGTAAAAGAGATTTATAAATATTTGATCTTACTTTTAGATTTGAAAAAAGAAAATTTTGCATATTGTCATAGGTCTTTAGTTTTGATCATTATTCTGTTTATACGAATAACACGATATTACATCTAATTAAAGCTTAAATAAAAAGCATTGTATTAAATTTTATCATTCATTAGAAGGTTGGAAATTTAGAGATGAAATGCGTAAAATCAGATTCAGTTATTATTTCGGCTTGAGGCATCTATGCGAGGACTTTATCTCATTACCAATGATGATCCTTTTCCAATACTCTTTGAAAAATTAAAAGTTGCTTTAGCAACACAGCAAATCGCAATTTTACAATATCGCCGTAAAAAAGTTGAATTTGAACAGCAGCTTGAAGAAATTGAAAAAATTAAAAATTTATGCGAACAGTATGAAACGCCGTTTGTGATTAATGACAACTTAGCACTTGCAGCAAAGTTTTCTTTAGGTGTTCATTTAGGGCAGGGAGATGGTGAAATTGCTGATGCTGTTCAGCAATTACAAAAGCATAAAAAGATTATAGGAAGAACCTGCAAAAATTCTTTAGATTTTGCAAAAACAGCGATTGCTGAAGGGGCGACTTATGTGGCCTTTGGTGCTATTTATGCAACTGCAACCAAGCCAGAAGCAGGGAGTTTTGGCATTGAAGTTGTGAGACAAGCACGAAAAATATTTGATGTACCTATTTGTGCGATTGGTGGTCTAACTGTAGAAAATGCACAACCTGTCATTGATGCAGGCGCAGATTTATGTGCTGTCATTAGCGATATATTAGGACGAGAGATTCAAGATATTCCTGCACGTATTTATGCATGGGCAAAACTATTTCATATTGAAGAAAAGTGAGTAAAAAATGGGACTTTCTACTAAGCAAGTACAACTGTTCGAACAAGCAAGTAAGCATATTCCTGGTGGCGTAAACTCTCCTGTACGTGCATTTAATGGTGTAGGTGGTACACCTGTATTTATTGAAAAGGCAAAAGGTGCATATCTTTGGGATGTCGATGGTAAGAAATATGTCGACTATATTGGTTCTTGGGGGCCAATGATCTTAGGTCATGCACATCCCGATATTATTCATGCTGTGCAAACAGCAGCAGAAGATGGTCTGAGTTTTGGTGCACCAACAGTGTATGAAACGACCTTAGCCGATATTATTTGTGAAGTTGTACCTTCTATTGAGATGGTACGTATGACAAATTCGGGTACTGAAGCGACAATGTCAGCGATTCGTTTGGCACGTGGCTATACAGGGCGCGATAAAATTGTAAAGTTTGAAGGCTGTTATCATGGTCATTCAGACTCATTACTTGTGAAAGCAGGATCGGGGTTACTCACCCTTGGTGAGCCAACGTCAAAAGGTGTTCCTGCTGACTTTGCAAAGCATACGATTACGTTGCCATATAATGACATTGAAGCATTACATACTTGTTTTGAAAAATATGGGTCGGAAATTGCGGGTGTGATTGTAGAGCCTGTTGCAGGAAATATGAATCTTGTAAAACCGATTGCAGGATTTTTAGAAGCGATTAGAGAAGTTTGCGATACACATCAATCAGTATTTATTATTGATGAAGTGATGACGGGCTTTCGTGTTTCATTAGGCGGTGCACAAGCACATTATGGTGTTACACCTGATTTAACAACGCTTGGAAAAATTATTGGTGCAGGTTTACCTGTTGGTGCTTTTGGTGGTAAACGTGAAATTATGGAGTGTATTGCGCCGTTAGGTGGCGTGTATCAGGCAGGTACACTTTCTGGAAATCCGCTTGCAATGCGTGCAGGGATTACCATGTTTAAACACTTACGCGAACCGAGCTTTTATAAGAACCTAACTGAAAAGCTAGCGGTGTTACTTGCAGGGTTGCAGCAGGTTGCAGATGAAGTAGGTATACCATTTAAAACAGAACAAGCAGGTGCAATGTTTGGCTTGTATTTTACAAATCAAACTGAAATTACAAGCTTTGACGATATTCTCAAATGTGATGCGGAAGCATTTAAATTCTTCTTTCATGGCATGTTAGAGCGCGGTGTTAATCTTGCGCCATCTGCATTTGAAGCGGGCTTTATTTCTGCTGCGCATACAGATGCAGACATTGAATTTACTGTGAAGATGGCAAAAGAAGTCTTTCTTACAATGAAAAAATAAACTGAAGCAAAGGGGGTATAGTCCCCCTTTCTAAGTTGTTAAAACTCTTTGAGTAGCTTCGCATGAAGTGTTGCAAAATACTCTCTAAACCATAAGTTATAGCGTGTAAGTAATGGTGTTGAAGCACTTACCATATAAATATGAGAATACCCCTGTTTTTCTCCAATTGCTTTTGAGCGTGGCACATGAAACTCACTTGTTACGACGGCTAAAGGCATTTCTTTTGTAATATGATATTTTTCCATAACGACAGCACTATTTTTGAAGTTTGTAAAAGTACTTGTGCTTTCATTTTCTAAGAGCATGCGGTCATTTGCAACGTGGTAATTCTGTTTTAAGTATTCAGCCATAATTTGGGCTTCGCTAAAATCAGGATCAGTGGTGTATCCACCTGTTAAAATAATATGAGTATTGGGTTGTTGTTGAGCAATGGCTGCTGCACGATCTAAGCGTTGTTGTAATGTAGGACTTGGCTTGCCATTAATCGTACCACATCCTAAAACCATAATATTATCTACAGGAGGAACATGTTTGGTTGCCCAAACATTTTGCTGGATTTTCCAGAAAAAGATACCTAATGTGATGAGCCATACAAAAAAGAATAGCCATGCAAGTCGCCATGCTTTTTTAGCAAGGGGATGTTTTGCTAAAAAGCTTTGAATAGGTTGCCATACGATACTTAGAAGAATGAAAAGTATGCCCAACATTAAAGGTACGAGTGTACTAAAATCTCGCTTTTGTAATGAAAGGAGATAACTATTCATTGAGACCAAAATAATACCAGCAAGCATAAGTGGTACTTGGTTAAATAGAAAATAAGGTGATTTTTTTAGGATTTTCATTGGACTAAACAATTCTGTAAAGAAAAAGAATAAAAATAAAATAGCGAAGACAGTAGAATAGCCTATCAAGTATTTTTCAAAAACTTCTGTTTGTAGTAATTCTATATGAAAAAGTGGGCTTTTATATTAATTTCTTTTCTCTTCTTGCCATTGGTAGCTGTTGCCCAACAGTCTACGATATTGGTGCCTGTCGAACATGGTCAAACAATTGAAACTGCTGAAGCGAGACCAAGTGCCTATAATTTTTATGTAGAAAAAGAAAAAAAACATAAGCCTATTATTGCTTTAGTTTTGGGTAGTGGTGGTGCAAGAGGTTATGCACATATAGGTGCAATTGAAGCATTGGAAAGTCAAGGAATTCGACCTGATTTTATTGTGGGCACAAGTGCTGGAAGTATTGTAGGTGCAATGTATGCAAGTGGGAAGACTGCGGACGAAATGAAAAATATTGCATTAAATATGAAAGTGAATGATGTTCGTGAAATTACACTCACACGTAAAGGTTTTTTAGATGGAGAAAAAGTTTCAGATTTCGTAAATAAACAAATTGATTATTTACCTTTAGAAAAAATGAAAATTCCCTTATATATTGTGGCAACTGAATTAAAAACAGGTGCAAAAACAGTTTTTGATTATGGCAATACAGGACAAGCCGTACAGGCATCGACTGCGATACCAAGTATGTTTATTCCAGCTAAAATTTCAGGTAAAGAATATGTCGATGGTGGACTTGTAAGCCCTGTCCCTGTTGAAGTTGCACGTCACTTGGGAGCAGATATTGTTATTGCTGTAGATATACTGCAACAGCCACAATATACAGAAACAACAAATATGTGGGGTTTATTTAATCAGAATATTAATATTATGCAGCAGCACTTATCTCAAAATGAGTTGAAAAATGCAGATATTGTTATACAGCCTGATATTCGCGAGAAAGCACATATTTTTGATGTTAAAGCACGAGATAATACAATGAGTGCAGGATTGATTGCAGCACAAAATAAAATAGATCAATTAAAAGAAATTATTCACCAAAAGTCGCTTCTTATGCAGGAAAAGAATACGGAGATGTTTTAGTTGGTGACCTTTACTCAAGCACGATAAAGGTTTCCATTATTATCTCTAAAAAAGAAAAATAAATTAAAATCGCTATACAAATGGCAAGATTTTCTAAATCAAATTCTAATGTCAAAAGGTGTATATAAATAAGTATTTAAATTTAATATTTAGCACATTTACTTAGAGTGGAGGGGGAGTTTTTTTTCTTTAGGTGGAGTGTTCGCGTAATTGGATTGATGAATACCCTTTAGTATCTATGTTTAAGTCGATATAATAAGAGAAAAGACGCTTTAATCAAGGATGTAAATAATGCCTGAATTAGATCAACAAGTGGTTCCTGCATCAGAAGACCAATCTGAATTAACGATGACCGTTTTGATGACGCCAGATATGGCAAATTTTTCAGGAAATGTACACGGTGGTACAATTTTAAAGCTATTAGACCAAGTTGCATATGCATGTGCAAGTCGCTACTCGGGTAGCTATGTTGTTACATTGTCTGTAGATCAAGTGACTTTTAAAGAACCAATTCACGTGGGGGAGCTTGTAACCTTTTTAGCTTCGGTAAACCATGTTGGTCGTACATCTATGGAAATTGGTATACGTGTAGAGGCGCAAAATATTCGTACACGTGCACAGCGCCATACCAATAGTTGCTATTTTACAATGGTTGCTGTAGATGAGTCAGGAAAACCACAAGTTGTACCTAAACTCAATATTGAAAATGAGTGGCAACGTTGTCGCTTTGATGCTGCTGAAGCGCGTAAGCAAATGAGACTACATCAGCACCAAAAAAAATCATGCAGTTTAACGTATAAAGAGAAAAAATAGTCTTTCCTAATAAAGTGTAACTTGTTTTGGAATATAACCTTGTGTATCCATACCATGAAGTGCACCATTTAAATGGTACTGGATTGCATGAGGGTCTGTGGTAATAACATTGGGTTGGTGAATAGGGTTTAAATTCGCTAATTTTTGAAGCGAAATATGACTATGATGTTCTTTGTAGATATCTTCACAAGTATGAGTAAATGCTGTGCTTGCTGAAAAAGTGGATGATGTTGCAAATATATCTTTTACATTTTTCATGGCAAATATCCTTTACTTCTGTATCTGAAATAATGATGTATGTTTGATTAAAACCATGCTTTTATACTAAATGAAAAAAATTATTTATCGCGAATAATGACAAAAGTTAACGCGGATTTTACTTCTAATATACGTGTGATATGCATTTGTAATTCGGCTGTGAAGTATTTTTTCTGAGCCGTAAATATAGAAGTAAAAGGTGTAAATAATTTGATTATTTTTTAATCATGTAAATTACATTTTATTTACAAGCTCTATGCTTAAACACTTTGTAAGCACTGCTTCTATCTAAATTTCATGAAGTCATTTATGATGTGTAGCAATCAATACATGAAGATATAAGAAAATATGCAAGAACTTGAAGTTACCGATATTAAAGAGGGAACAGGAAAAACTGTTGTTAAAGGAGCACTGATTACAACGCACTACACGGGTTGGCTCGCAGATGGAACAAAGTTTGATGCTTCCTTAGATCGTGGACAGTATTTTGAGTGTGTTATTGGAACAGGTCGCGTGATTAAAGGCTGGGATCAGGGGCTTATGGGAATGAAAGTTGGTGGCAAACGCCATTTAAAAGTTCCTGCACATCTTGCATATGGTGATAGAAAAATAGGGAAAATTATTCCTAAAAATGCTGATCTAATCTTTGAAATTGAATTGTTTGATGTAAAGACAAGAGATGAATAGGAAAATTTAATCTTCTGAAATAATTTACTGTCAAATGTATGTCTTATAGCTTTAGTCTAGTTTGTATAATTTTTGCCTGTTGAAAGATAAAAAAAGTATAAATAAAGCTTATCTTTTAGCTAGCTTATTCATATAAATTCGCTACAATCTCGCCTATCATACGATCATGAATTGGTTATGAAGGCTATTGGCATTTTAAGCTGAAATTCAGTTTAACTTTTGACAATATCTAAAGAATTACTGATTAAAAGTATGTGGTGAGGAAGTTAGTTTGCGCAGGGATGTAGCTTCCATTTAATCAGTAATATGAAATTTATAAACGGAAACCGTATGCTTACTCGTTTTTTAGGTTCAGTCGTTGCAGGCTGTGTCAGTCTGGCTATGCTGGGTCTATCACCTTCTATATATGCAGCCAAGAAACCCCATATAAGCCCAACGACACTGACAGTGATTGGGTACCATGAAGTGACCAACCAAGCGAATGACGCATTAATTCCATTTTATGCGGTGAGCACTGAAAACTTTGAAAAACAAGTGAAGTGGTTACAGCAAAACGGATTTCACTTTATATCTGTGAATGAATTGCTTAAAGCGCATGCAGGCAAAATGACCCTTCCTGCCAAGCCTGTACTTCTTACAGTTGATGATGGCTATGAATCTTTTTATAGCAACATCTATCCATTTGTAAAAGAAAATAAAATACCTGTTGTACTTGCTGTTGTTGGTTCATGGGTAGATACACCTGCCAATCAAGAAGTTCACTTTGGTGATGATGAAATTACACGTAACAAAATCTTAACGTGGCAACAAATTAAAGAAATGAGTGATAGTGGTTATGTTGAAATTGCTAACCACAGCTATAACTTACACTATGGTGTAATAGGTAACCCACAAGGGAACTCAGAGCCTGCTGCAACTACACGTATTTATAATGCAACCACGAAAAAATATGAAGGTGATGGTGAATACAACCGACGTATTTACAATGACCTGAAGAAAAACAATGAGGCATTTAAAGCCAATGGTGTTCCTGTACCGCGTGTAATGGTTTGGCCATATGGTCGCTACAACATGGAAACAGTACGCATTGCTAAACAACTTGGTATGCCAATTACCATTACCTTAGATGATGGCCCTGCGTATTTGAAAAAATCATTAGGTGCACTCAACCGTATTTTAGTTGAACATGACATGAGTCTTGATGACTTAGGGCATGAAATTGAAAGCCGAGAAAAGAATCTTGGAGATAACTATCGTCCACAAAAAATCATGCATGTAGACTTAGACTACATTTATGATAAAGACGAAAAGCAAGAAGAGAAGAACCTAGGTGCTTTACTCGATCGCATTCAAAAAATGAATGTGAACACAGTTTACTTGCAAGCATTCTCAGACCCTGATGCCAATGGTTCAGCGGATATGGTTTACTTCCCGAACCGTTACATTCCAATGCGTCAAGACTTATTTAACCGCGTTGCTTGGCAAATTGCATCACGTACCCAAGTACAACGTGTATATGCATGGATGCCATTACTTGCATGGGAGCTTCCAAAATCTAACCCTGTTTCTAAAGACTTAGTAGTTACACAACAACCGAAACATAGTGACCATTTAAATATGGGTTATATTCGTTTGTCGCCATTTTCAGCGCCTGCACGTAAAGTCATTGAAGGTATTTATCAAGACTTAGGAAAGTCGGCAACGATTGACGGTATCTTATTTCATGATGATGCGACTTTGTCTGACTATGAAGATGCCAGTCCTGAAGCATTACAAGCATATAAAAAAGCAGGATTACCAACAGATTTAGAAGCGATACGCAAAGATGACAAGACGCTACAAAAATGGGCAGCATTTAAAACAGACTACTTAGATAACTTTGCGTTACAATTAGCAGCAGAGGTTAGACAATATCAACCTGCATTACACACAGCGCGGAATATGTATGCGCAAGTTGTATTAAACCCGAATGCAGAGACGTGGTATTCGCAATCACTTGAACGGTCATTAAATCGTTATGACTTCACAGCTATCATGGCTATGCCTTATATGGAGCAAGCCACAGATAAAACTAAATTCTATTCAGATATTGTTAAACGCTTAAAGCAGTATCCAAATGGGATTCGCAAATCTGTCGTTGAATTACAAGCGGTTGATTGGAGACAAAACAGTAAGCCAATTCCATCACAGGAGTTAGCGGATACGATTAAGTCTTTATATCAGCAAGGTGTTATGCATGTTGCATATTATCCAGATGATCCAATTACAGGTCATCCCGATCCAACGATTATGCGCCAAGCGTTTGATTCAAAGTCAAATGGTATTGAGCCTTAGGAGTTTGACAATATGTCAGCATTACAGCACTTTTGGAAATCAGCCTTAGCGTTTGTTTTCTATTATCCACTTTTTATGTCTTATTTGTGGATGATTGGTGCGGTTATCTTTTACTTGAAAGAGAAAAAAGATCCACCATATACACAGCCTAAACCATTACCAGAGTATCCTAAGGTCGCTGTTCTTGTCCCATGCTTTAATGAAAGTGACAATGCAGAGGAAACGATTAGCCATGCTTTACAGCTTGACTATCCAGACTTTGAGGTGATCGCTATTAATGATGGTAGTTCAGATAATACTGCTGAAGTATTAGATGAATTGGCAATGAAATATGAGAAACTAAGAGTAGTACATCTTGCCCAGAACCAAGGGAAGGCAATGGCATTACAAGCAGGGAGTCTTGTAACCGAAGCTGAGTATCTCATTGGTATAGATGGTGATGCATTACTTGATAAGCATGCAGCTACATGGATGATGCGTCACTTTTTAGCAGATCCAACTGTAGCAGCAGTAACGGGTAATCCTCGTATTAGAACGCGTTCTACATTGTTAGGGCGTATTCAAGTTGGAGAGTTTTCTTCAATTGTTGGGATGATTAAACGAGCACAACGTGTGTTTGGTCGTTTATTTACAGTATCAGGAGTAATTACTGCGTTCCGTAAAACGGCAGTACATGAAATTGGATATTGGTCACCTGATATGTTGACAGAAGATATTGATATTACTTGGAAGCTCCAGAGGGCAGGGTGGGATGTGCAATTTGAACCAAATGCTTTGGTTTGGATACTTATGCCTGAGACACTAAAAGGTCTCTATAAGCAACGTTTACGTTGGGCAATGGGTGGTGCACAAGTCCTTATTAAGAATTTTGATGTTTTATTTAGACCAAGTTTAAACTTTTTATGGCCATTGATGATCGAGCTTTGTCTCACATTAGTTTGGTCATATTTGATGCTTATAATGGCAGGTATATGGTTGTTCAATCTAATTGTGCCAAACCATGTGCTTCCTGCAATGAGTTCACCATTTTTCCCAGATGGGATCGGGATATTACTTGGTGCGACGTGTTTATTGCAGTTTGTCATGAGTAAATGGATGGATAGTCGCTATGAGCCTCGACTGTTTAAAAACTATTATTGGATGATTTGGTATCCATTTGTATTTTGGCTCATTACCGTAACAGCCAGCATTATTGCTTTTCCAAAAGTGCTAGCTAGACGCGATGGAAAACGAGCACGTTGGGTGAGCCCCGATCGTGGTGTTCGTTCTAAGTCCTAATATTAAAGGTTTTTCCCATGAGTACTAGATCATTAATTATAGATTTGCGCGAACAGTTACCTTGGCATAGACGTTATATGTCAACAACGACAACAGCACTTTTGTGGGGCTGTTGGTTCTTGCTGTGGCGCCCAATTCTACTCATTTTGATGTTTATCATTTATAGCACACCATATGGCTTAAATAAGCTATGGAATGCATTCTGGCTTGGTTTACAAGTAGATATGGTTTCGTTGCTGCTATGTGCGGGTGGTTTATGTTTATGGTGCAAGTTAATCCCTGCACATACAGTGAAACAGGTGGCGACAAAAACGACACAAGATTATGCACGACACTTTGCACTACCTGAGCAGGAAGTTACACAAAGTCGTCAGCAGAAAGTCACTACGGTATATCACAACGAGCAAGGAAAAATTATTCGTGTAGAATAGAGTAATTGGTTGGTAGGGATTGTGTTGTTTTGCTTGCAAGTTACACAAGCTCATCTATTATGCTTCGTTAGTTTGATACTTGCACTTTCCCTATATGGCTAAATTAAATTCTGCTGAAAGTATTCGTGGATTGGCGTGCTTGGCGGTTGTTTTTTCTCACCTGAGCTTAAGCTTTTATCCATATCTACACCAATTTTCTCCCGAGGATCGCGCACGTGGTGCTTGGGATCATTTTATGCATCAGTCACCATTTGCTTTTTGGTATTCTGGTACTGCTGCCGTATTTGTTTTCTTTGTTCTAAGTGGATTTGTTTTAAGTTATGCAATTTTGAGAAATGCGAATGTTCCTCGAAAAGTTGCTGAAATGGCGATTAAGCGTTACCCTCGATTGGCAATACCTGCATTTTTTTCATGCATATTGGCATGGATTGCACTGTCATTTACAGACATTGATAGCAATTTAGTCAATGGTTGGTTGCAAGCATATGCAACAGAAACGATTACCTTTAAGCAAGCAGTTTATGAAGGTAGCTTAGGCGCTTTCTTTTTTGCTAGCAGCACGACAAATTGGGTACTTTGGACAATGCAATTGGAGCTATTCGGTTCATTGTTGCTTTTCGCAATAGTATTGGTTCATCACTATAAACCATCTATGTTTATTCCTGCTTCGTTAATGCTACCTTGTCTTACGTTATGGATGGGTGAAAGCTTCTTTCTTGGTATGTGTAGCTTCGTTATTGGCTGCTACTTTTATTTATATGGTCGAAAAATTCCTCTTTTACTTGGGATTATAATGCTTGTTCTTGGATTGTATTTTGCAGGTGCTCATAATAATAGCCATGCGTATCATTGGTTACATAGCATACTGGGTAAAAGAACATATGAATATGGCAATTTTCTTGCAGGTATTCTTATTGTTTATAGCATTTTAATGACACCAAGAATTAGTGAAGCGTTGGATAAAAAAGCCTTGGTGTATTTAGGTAAACTATCATTCTCAATTTATTTATTACATATGATGTTTATTTACCTGACATGTATACCTGTATTTAACTATTTAAGGCATTTACATTGGAGTTATGATTCTGCTGTGATAGGTGCTGTAATAATCTGTTTGAGTGCCATTTTTATTGCATCTGCGATTTATAGTAAATATATTGATCAATTTTCAGTGCGATGTAGTAACTATATTTCAAAAAAACTCTTAGGGTCATCAAGGTAAAACATTGGCCGAAATGCAATTGCTAATTCGTTTTACAGGCTTTAGCATAAGATATTCTTTGTCCAAATCTTATTCGCATGTCTAATTTAGAAATATTTGCAGTTCTTGTAAGTGTCATTGGTGTGGGACTTACAATTCTTCGCCATATGTGGTGTTGGTGGTTTAACCTTTTGGCTTATATCCTTTACGGTTATCTCTTCTTCGAATACAAGCTATATGGTGAAGTCATCCTACAATTTATTTTTTTAATCATGAATTTTTATGGCTTTTATTTCTGGTTGAAAACAAAACAAGAACAGCAAGATATACGTATTGAACCTTTAGCTATTAATCACCTTGTTCTGCAGATGATTCTTGCAGAATTATTTGGTTTACTATTTGGTTTTACATTAAAAACATTTACCAATGCTGCTGTACCCATGTTGGATGCACAGCTTGCAGCCTTTAGTTTGTTAGCAACCTATTGGACGAGTCGTAAATATATTGCTACGTGGCCTTTATGGGTAATTGTTGATATAATTTACGTGGGTATGTTTATGTATAAAGACTTATATTTAACAGCAGGTCTATATGCTGCATTTGTGATTATGGCACTTTATGGTTGGAAAAAGTGGAAGGCGGTCAAAGCGAACCAATCCAATGCGGTATTGTTATAAAAATAGTAAACATGACAAGCTTTATAAAATGAAATATCAATAAAAACAAAGGTATAAAAATGGGCTTAACATTTTATATATTTCTATTAGTAAAACTGGTAATTGCATTCACAATTATTATTTCATATATGAATTTTATTGGAAAAACGCAACTTACACAGTTCACAGCAGTAGACTTTATTGGCAACTTTATCTTTGGTGCGGTTGTTGGTGGGTCTATTTATAATGATGGTTTAAAGATTACAGAGTTTGTCTTATTGCTCTTGATAAGCGTAACTTTTATGTATTTTTTAAACTATTTATCGCATCATGTACTACGATTCAGAACCATTGCGATAGGTGAGTCTATTCCAATTATTCGGCATGGTAGGTTTTTACTCAATGATATTGAGCAAAAGCGTCGAAAGATTGATATGTTAAGAGTTCTTTCACAACTACATTGTATGGGCTATCACTCATTTCAAGAAGTTTACTATGCTGAAATTCAGCCTGATGGTCAGCTGGCTGCGGTAAAAGATACGGCAATACCTCCTTCTGAAATTTTCATTTTAAGAGGGCAATTGTTTAGTACACTCATAGAAGAGCAGGGTATTGACCGAGATCGTTTAGAAGAATTCTTATTGAATCATCACTTAGATTTATCAAATATATTTTTAGGTGAATATTATGATGATCATTTATTAATTACATTTAAAGATGGTAAAGAAAAGAGTTTTGATATCTCTGCAATTAAAATTAAAGAAGAGATAGAAGAGCCAAACTAGACTATAAAAAAGAGCTGTAACACAGCTCTTTTTTATTCGTGCTTATGATGATGAAATTCTTCATTTTTTCTAAAACGTAAATAGTTTTCAAATTGTTCACAATATTCATCAAAATTGTCTTCAAGCATCATTTGAAACTGCTGCATAAGGTATGAAATTACATCATCTTTTGACTTGCGCATTTCTTCGCTATTTTGAAATGTATTGGATGCTACCCATGTATTAAAGCGTGCACTGGCAAAAAGTAATGATGCGCTGACTTCGCTTCGGATTTGGGCTGGGCTTTCAGAATTTTTTTTCTTATCAGGGTGACAAAAGTCATTTGCTATTTTTATAAATTCATCTGCACGCTCAAAGAAAGCTGCATTTAATGCTTCATCTTCAGTAATATCCGTTGCATTTATTTTTTGAGTCATTATTTTATATCCATACAAAAATAGATTTTCATTATAACAAATGCTTGCTTAAACAAAACCATTCACTTAATCTGAATATAAATAGCCTAAGTTTTTGGTCGGTATAACTATGTCAGATGCAATTGAGATTCAAAATTTAAAGCAAGATATTCAACTTCTAAGACAAGAGTCTTGGCCACCAAAAAACATAGCATTTGTTGAAGGATTACCTATCTATTATGCACCACAAAGAGATGTCGAAGCATATTATCAGCAATGGCAGCCTCTTATAGAGAGAGCGAAGCAGTTATGTCAGCCATTTATGCAAGATGAAGTTGTAGATGAGATTCATTTGCCAAGCCATCTTAATTTACCTTTATTTTTTTTCCATGTAGATCGTATTCGTATTAATAAAACACGGGCAAAGGAATCTAAAACTTTTCGCAATGCTTTGACTCTTGTAGATAAATGTGGTCAATTTGATGATGCTGAGTTGTTCGCAATGAAATCATGGATTGATAGTGATGATACTGCGGCATTGGTTGCACATAGAGAATTTATTGATTTAAGGACATATGTTTTTCAACATGGAAGAAGTGATTATACAAGAACACGTTTTTATGTGAATGGAATTATTTTAGGAGTAAAAGAGCACTTTAAATTAGTAGATGCTCGAGATAAACCTCGAAAGCAACGAAGCGATAGCTATAGTGACCCAATAGCGGATAATGGTGTTTGGAAAGTATTTGGGAAATATAGATAACTGGCTTTTGGGTAAAAGCCAGTTAAGTTTAAAAACTTATTCTTCAATAGAAAGTTTATTCATAAGTTTATAGTAGCGTTTCAATATTTTATCTTCTCGTCCACTTATCCATCCTAAGAAGAAAAATTGCTCTGTTTTAATGGCTTTTACATGTTGTAAAACCACTTGTTTACTGAGTAAGTGATTCTTATATAAATCATATACTTCTGAGAAGTAATCTTTATCTACTTGGAGAGGTAAGAGATTTTTATGAGAGTGATTTAGACAATATTGGAATTGAGAGATCAGCATTAATGTTTGGGCATCTGGCTTACACTCTTCATTCTCTGGCTGAACTGTTTGAGCAAGTTGTTGTTTTAATAACTTATATCTTTTCGTAAGTATTTTTTCAAAACGTGGGCTTTCATCCTTTTGTTTTGTTTTTTCTAGAGGTAAGCCCAGTTTCATGAGCTCTAAAATAAGGCAAGTAAATGCAGGGGAGCGCACTGTTTTAGAAAACTCTAAACGATATTTATCTAGAACTCGATCAATATTTTTAAACTGATACGCTTCTACAGATTGCAATGTTTCATGTTTAAGATAATGAAGTACTGTAAAATCAATAAGCTGATTATTTAAGTCTAAAAGTATCTGCTTATTTTCGCTTATTGTATTTGGAATATACTCGATAAGTAGGTCTAAGGTATGGCAAATATTTTCTATAATAAGCTGGGTCGAAAAGAAGTGTTTTGCATCGGCAATTTGGTCTGAAATTACTGCAATATTTGGCAATAGCTGTTGAGTATATGATGCGATAATATTTTGCAGTGCTTGTTTGCCTGAAGCTTTTTTCTCAAGTGCTGTTACTTCAAAAGTTTTTGCAATATTGGTTGTCATATTACGTGCAAGTAAATTTCCACGTTCTGCTTTACTGCGTACATCTAACCAAATATGATACTTTTTAACCCAGTCTTGAACAAGATGAATAAGTTCATCAGTTTTGCCTTTTTTAAGCTCAAATTCTAACTCGTAAATCTCTTGTGTAACATCTTTACTGTTGCCAACAGTGCCAATATCAAGACAGATTTCAACTTCAGTATTTTCATGTTGTACGAGTTTAAAATCTCTTTCTACAATCGTTTCAAATTTTACTTGAAGAGGTTGTGCCTTAGTTTCTTTTAAAATGGTTGAGAGTATTTTTTGTGCTGTTTTGTCACTTTTATATAGTGATAAATCGACTTTAGGTACAGTATCAGAAACTCCTAGGTTAATTTCATTTTCATATCGAGCAAGTGCATTTTTACCTGCTTTTAGCGTTTGTACCCAGTCATTATCTTCTTTTCTTAAACGTAATGCGGCGAAGTTCTCTGCAAATAGGAAGTTTTCTGTATCTAGATATTGTGCATGTAATGATGTGTGCTCGGGAGAAAGCATTTGAATCGCTTTTTTTACGGTCAGCTTTTTATGCTGCGGAATTTGTAGCTTTAGCTCGACTTCATACATTAGAAAATCCTTAAAATATTAGATAGCTATATCTTAGTTTACTTGCTTTACGATATATATCGAAGAAATGCAGAGGTAACTTACAAACAGTTACATAAAAATTAATGTGTATTTTAGAAGGTTTTGATTAAAAAAAAGACAAATAGATGGGTTTAGAAATTATGATAAATTAGAGCTAAAACTTTAATAATTCATGTTTTTTTCATAATTTATATATTTTTTACATATTTTAAATAAAAAAATAGATTGAAAATTAAAGTAAATATTCTAATAATTTGCGTAATTTTTTATTGCACCTTGTGCAATTCACCTAATTTGGGATATGAAATATCATGAATAAGCTTACATATATGATCGCGCCAGTCGCTCTAGCTTTAGTAAGTGCAGCACATGCAGAAACGACAGACGGGAAAACTATTGCTGTTTCAGCAGGCTGGGCACACATCATGCCACAAGGCAGTAAGCAAGGTGTTTATTCAACGAGTAATAATAAACTTGTAAGTTCAACAGGATTTACATCTGATGCTGGTTTTGATTTAGAAAAAACAAATACAGCAGAGTTTAAGATTGATTATCTTGTGAATGATAATGTGAGCTTAGGATTGATTCTTGGTGTGCCACCACGTTTAGATATTAAAGGTGAGGGATCATTATTAAGCGGAAAACTGAATTTAGATAAATTTAGTAAAGTTGGCGATATTAAAGTTTATAGCCCAGTGATTACAGGTAAATATCATTTTGGTGCAGTTACTAATAAATTCCGCCCATATATTGGTGCTGGTTTAATGTATGCTCACTTTTCTGATCTGAAATTAGATTCAGGTATTCAAAATGATCCATTGTTAAAAGCAACAAATGGTTCTATCACAAATGTAAAAGTTAAAGATGCGATTGCACCAGTTGCTTTTTTAGGTGCTGACTATAATGTAAATAAAGATTGGTTTATTACAGCATCAGTAAGCTACGTTCAGTTAGATACACATGCAAGCTTAAATGTTTCAGGAAAGCATCCTTTAGCAGGGTCGTATAATGTACAGGGTGATACAAAAATTGAAATTAACCCAATTGTGACTTATTTAGGTTTTGGTTTCCGTTTCTAATTTCTGCACCATTTCGGATACACTCAAATAATTGAGTGTATCCGAGCTTTTATATTAAAAATATTAAAAAAGAAATGTCTTTTCGCTTTATTATCGTTTATATATAAGAATCTAAATTTAGTAAGTTTTGAACTTACTGTCAGATCTTAAACACTTTCGTATTGAATATATAAAAGGAAATCTTATGCGCGCGTACAATTTCTGTGCTGGACCTGCTGCATTGCCCACTGCTGTCTTAGAGAAAGCTCAAAGTGAATTATTAAATTGGCAAGGTAAAGGTGTTTCCATCATGGAGATGAGTCACCGCAATAAAGATTATGTTGCAGTTGCTGAGAAAGCAGAGGCAGATTTTCGAGATTTATTGAATATTCCTGATAATTATAAAGTCCTTTTTTTACAAGGTGGAGCAACACTTCAGTTTTCTGCAATACCATTGAATTTATTGGGTAAAAATAATCAGGCAGATTATATTTCTACAGGAATATGGTCAGAAAAAGCAATTAAAGAAGCACAGCGTTATGGGAATATCCATACAATTGATGCAACTTTCCAAAAAGAAGGCAAAACAGCCATTGCAGATAGCAGTACTTGGCAGCTATCTGAAAATGCAAGTTATGTACATTATTGTGATAATGAAACAATTGGTGGTATACAGTTTAATGAAGTTCCTAAAACAACAGCACCATTGGTTGTAGATTTATCCTCTAGTATATTATCTGCACCATTAGATGTTTCTAAGTTTGGTCTGATTTATGCAGGTGCTCAAAAAAATATTGGTCCTGCGGGTTTAACGATCGTTATTGTTCGTGATGATTTACTTGATCAAACAAAACCTGAGATTCCATCGTTATTAAAATACTCTGCACAAGCAGATAATGGATCTATGTTAAATACACCTGCGACTTATTCTTGGTATCTTGCAGGGTTGGTATTTGAATGGTTAAAAGAGCAGGGCGGTGTTGAGGCTATTCATCAAAAAAACCTTGAGAAAGCTAACTTACTTTATGGCTACATTGATCAAAGTAAGTTTTATGATAACCCAATTGCACAACCAAATCGTTCTATTATGAATGTACCATTTACTTTAGCAGACAGCTCTTTAGATAAAGAGTTTTTAAAACAAGCCGAGGCTGCTCATTTATTGAATCTTGCAGGTCACCGTTCAGTAGGCGGTATGCGAGCAAGTATTTATAATGCTGTGCCATTGGAAGGTGTGCAAGCACTGATAGAATTTATGGAACAATTTGCAACTAAACACGGTTAAGGTATTCTAAAAAAGCAAGATCTCTTTTAGACGAATAAAAGGGATCTTGCTTTTTAATTAGTAAATAGAGTGCAATAGGAATGCAATCATAAAAATACCAAGAAAAAAGAAGCAAATTGCACCTGTATCAATTTTAATCTTTGGCTGTGCATGATGGTGTTGTACGAGCGTATTTATTTGTTCTGGAGCGGTTTTCATTTATCAGTTCCAAATCATATAATATTCATTATATGGTTATTATTTACTCTCGATTGTAGAATAAATATTTGCTTGAATCCATATATTACCGCGGATATATTCACCTATTTCATAATTCTTATACAAATTATCTTTAGTAATAATACGAATGAGGGTTGCTTCTTCGTTATCTTCGAGTAAGAGCGTAACGTCATAGAGTGTATATACTTCACCGTTGAAGTCTAAATGACTTTTACCAACTATTTTCCCTTGAAACCATGCCTCATCTTCTTGGCCAATATTCTCACCATATAGATAAGCAACCATTTTAGAGAAGTCTACAGTAACTGGGGCTTTGTCATCTTCTGTTTTTGGCTGCCACTGATCAATCAACTCTTGTAGGTTAGCAGGTGCTACACCATTGTGCTCTGCCAAAATATCATTTAGTGCACGATGATGTTTTATTGATGCAGGATCATCAACAACAATATGCTCATCAGGGTTAACAGTATTTAATTCATATGCCCATGCAGTGAGTGATACAGCATAAGGTTGTGTTGTATCATATTGTTTATGATTGACAGTGTATAAATTGTCAAAAGCATAAACAGTTGCATTGTGACCTACATTGAGACGTAAAACTGCTTGGCTATTATTTTCACTACGAATAACTCTTTCAATTTTTGCAGTTGTTTTAAAAGGACTTTCAAAAATTGGGAAAGCTGTTTTAACAGCTCTAGGTTGGTTATTTTCAACAGCAATAACTTGCGCAATCTGAATTTTAGACTCACTTGGTCCTTGGATAAGCCAACAATTTTCATCCATATCACTTTCTGTTGGGCAAAGTCCCATAGGCATTATAGGTGAATTGAGTGCCTGACCTAACCATTGTGGCACTGTTTGAGTGGGATTGTTGGTAAGAAGACTCCAATGTTCAACATGGCTACCAAAATTTTTATCTTCAACAGTGATTGTTTCAGGTCTATTTTTTTGTATATTCATAAGCACGCTAAGTTTTATCCCTTTAGTTCACTATATCGTGCATTTTTCTCTATTTTTCAAGTCATTTGTATGAAAAGTTCGTAAATTTTAAAAATTCATGCATATTCTATAATCATTTTAAGCAGATTTCAGTGAGTAAATCTTTAGGGCATTTCATGGGATATCTTGTTAAAATAAATTTATTTAAAATGAAATGATTGCCGTGCTGAAGTTTAAGTTGTGGGTAGATGCTGATGCATTGCCAAGAATTTATAGAGATATTATTTTTAAAGCATCTGACCGCTATCAATTAGAAGTAGTTTTTGTAGCTAATCAACCCTTAGGAATAACACCATCTGTCCGCATTAAGTCCATACAAGTTTTAAGTGGTGCAGACCAAGCGGATAAAGAGATTGTTCAGCAGATGTGTGAGGGAGATATTGTGATTACTCAAGATATTCCACTTGCAGCAGAAGTGATTGAAAAAGGTGGTGTTGCGATTCATCCAAGAGGTGAGATTTATACCATTGCAAATATAAAGGCACGATTACACTTACGTGATTATATGGATACATTGCGTGGCGCAGGTGTACAGACAGGTGGACCGAAGCCACTTGGAGAAAGGGATAAAAGAGAGTTTTCCAGTGCTTTAGATCAGACAATACAACGACAAAAGCGCCGTTGTGTGTGAGAAATATCTATAAATGAATGTTAGGTAACATGCTTTGTACAATTGAATCGTATATGGTATCTGTAATGTGGTTTTAATTTATTTGAAATAAAGATAAGCTTTTGCCAATTTATTGATCTTTTTAAATTAAATCATCTTAATATATTATTCAATTTATGAGTTTGTTGTTTTGAGTGGTTCAAAAGATCATCAGTATCTTTTAAGGATATTATATCTTCACAAAGGATTGGATCATAAAATCTTAAGCAGTTGCGATATATATTGTTGCTGTATTTGTTCATAAATACCCGGATTTAGGTCGTATGTTTAAACCCATCTCGCTGTACATCGGTCTGAGATATACTCGCGCTAGGCGCAGTAATCACTTTATTTCTTTTATTGCGCTTGTTTCAATGATTGGGCTTACGCTAGGCGTTGCTGTGCTGATAACAGTACTTTCCGTCATGAATGGTTTTGACCGAGAACTGAAGACGCGTGTCCTTGGCATGGTGCCACAAGCTACAATATCTTCAAATGAAATTATTACAAACTGGCCGAGTTTGGCAGAAAAAGTGGCGAAGCAAGAACATGTAACAGGTGTTGCACCATTTACGCAGTTACAAGGGATGTTAACAGCTCAAGGGCAAGTGTCTGGGCTTATGGTAACAGGCATAGATGCCAAATATGAAAAGAATGTATCTATCATTCAAAATCATATGGTTGCAGGCAGTATAGATAACTTAACGAAGGGTAGCTTTGGTATAGTTATTGGGAAGCAACTTGCTGACTCATTTGGGCTTGGTTTAAATGATAGTGTGACTTTAGTATTACCTGAAGCGACACCATCACCTGCAGGTGTTGTTCCTCGATTTAAGCGCTTCAAAATTGTGGGTATATTTAGTATTGGCGCAGAAGTTGATTCTAGTATGGGATATATCAACTTGTATGATGCATCTACTTTATTACGTTTGCCAGATGGTGCGCAGGGGATTCGTTTAAAGCTTGATAATTTATTTCTTGCACCTCAAGTGAGCCAAAATATTGTACATCAGTTACCTCAAGGTTTTTATGCCTCTGATTGGACGTATACACATGGTAACTTGTTTAGTGCAATTCAAATGGAAAAGGCAATGGTCAGCCTTCTATTATTTTTAATTGTGGTTGTCGCTGCTTTTAATATTGTGTCTTCTTTGGTAATGGTAGTTACAGATAAAAAGTCAGATATTGCAATTTTAAGAACATTAGGTGCTTCACCAAGTACGATTACACGTATTTTTATGGTGCAAGGTACGATTATTGGTTTTGTTGGTACACTTACAGGTGCGGTACTCGGTATTATTCTTGCAACAAGTATTAGTAACATTATTGATTGGTTAAATACACGTTTGGGGTGGCATTTATTTGATGCTTACTTTATTAATTATTTACCCTCTTATTTAAGATGGCAAGATGTTGTTCTTATTGTGACTGTATCTTTAATCTTAAGCTTCTTAGCAACAATTTACCCTGCATTTCGTGCATCTAAAGTACAACCTGCGGAGGCTCTACGCTATGAGTAATATTGTATTAGAAGCAAAAAATATTTCAAAAACTTTTAGTGAAGGTAAATCTCATGTTGAAGTATTGAAGGGTTTATCTCTTCAGGTACATGCAGGAGAATTTGTTTCTATTGTAGGTTCAAGTGGGTCGGGTAAAAGTACGTTACTTCATGTTTTGGGTGGGCTAGACCGTCCCACGGAAGGTGAAGTATTTTTAAATGATAAGCGTTTTGACAACTTGAATGAAACACATCGTGGAAATTTACGAAATGCACATTTAGGATTTGTATATCAATTTCATCATTTGCTCCCTGAGTTTAGTGCGCTTGAAAATGTAGCTATGCCATTGATGCTGCGAAAGGGCACGCAATATAAAGAAGTAAAGGAAAAAGCAGAGTACTTACTAGAGCGTGTTGGACTATCACATCGACTCACACATAAACCAGGTGAGCTTTCAGGCGGTGAGAGACAGCGTGTGGCTTTAGCCCGTGCTTTGGTTGCTAAACCACAAGTGATGCTTGCAGATGAGCCAACAGGAAATTTAGATAGACATACAGCAAAAGGCATTTTTGACTTATTAAATGATTTAAAGGCTGAATTTAATATGGCAATGTTAATTGTTACGCATGATGAAGGTCTTGCTCGATCTGCTGATAAAATTTTGCATATGCAGGATGGTATTTGGGTTTAAATTTTATAAAAATATATTATATAATTATTAAGGCTCACAAATGTGGGCTTTAATTTTATGTATTTTAATTATGAGTGGAATGTTATATACAACACTAATTACATGGGTTTTAGGGCATGCATATATAGGTTCACCCATAATAGAGCCAATATCTTATACACGACTGCTTGTAATTGCTTTCATTGCACTATGTATTTTTATACCTATTAGGTGTGGTCTAAACTCTTTAAAATCATATCAAAAACTTATTTTTCAAGTCAGTATCAGCTTAACGATTGCTGTTATCAGTTTTTTATTTGCACAGACACATGCGCATAATGCATTACAAGAGCGATTGAAGAATCGGATTTTGGCAAAAGATACTGTGAAAGTGCTGGTGTATATTCAAAAAATGGATCAGCTAAAAGAGCAATCTATCCAACAAGATATACAGGTTTTTACACCTGACTCAAATGGAGCTTGGAGAGATTGGCGTACAAGCTTCTCTCTAAAAAAATATAAAGAAAACCCTTTAAAACTTGGTCATTATTATTGGTTAGAAGGTCAGGTTGATAAAATTCATGGGTATGCCACGCCGTATGCATTTGATAAAGAAAAATGGCTAATTGCACAGAATATTATGGGTACATTACGTATTACAAGTATTCAAGAGGCTGATGAACACATACTTAAACAAGATTATAGATATAAGTTATTTGTTCAAGAGCAAAACCATTGGTTTTCGCTTTGGCAATTAGCTATAGAAAAAAAGCGTTTGCAATATCGCCATTTTTTTGAGCAGCAGTCATTTAAGCATTCGGGGTTATTACTTGCCTTGTTAACAGGTGATGAAAGTCTCATTACAAGTCATACGCAGGAACAGTTTCAGCATTTAGGAATTAGCCATCTCTTGGCAATTTCAGGGCCACATATTCTTATATTTGCAGGTTTTATCACTTTCCTAATACAAGGAGTTATTTATTTTTTATTTCCAAATTTATATTTAAAGTATCCTAGAAAATATGTGCTCGCAATCCCTTTTCTCTTAGGAGTGTTATTTTACTGTGCATTTGTTGGCTTTGAAATTCCAGCGATACGTACACTCATTACGGTTGTTATTTTCACTCTATTTTTATTCTTAAAGCAAAAAGTATCTGCATTTTTTACAATTCTATTCAGTGCATCTGTGATGCTTTGGTTAGATGCTTTAAATATATTATCGGCTGCGTTTTGGCTATCTTATGGTGCATGTTTTGTTTTAATAAGAATTTATCAAATAACTGAACAAAGATCCCAAATCAGTTGGTTCAAGCGCATATTTAAACCTTTTGTTTCTTCTCAGTGGCAAATCTTTATCGCATTATTTCCTATTACACTTATATTTTTTCATCAAATTTCATGGTTTGCACCCTTTACCAATCTGGTTGCAATTCCTTTACTCGGGGGTGTTGTTGTACCCCTCATTATTTTTGCTGCATGTTTATTCAATGTCGTACCTGTTATAGGTTTCTATTGTTTTAAAATTGCAGATTGGGTTTTAGATGTTTTTTCTAAAATTTTAATGTATTTAGAAAAACTGCCACTGGCTACAGCATATATTCCTTTGAATACTTGGCAAATTGCATTATGTGCAATGGGTATATTGATATTGTTCCTTCCTAAAAGAACTTCACCAAAATTTTGGGCACTGGTATGTTTTTTGCCATGTATCTTACCTGTAAAGCAGGATAGAGATTTCGAGTTTAATGTACTCGATGTTGGGCAGGGGCAGTCAATTTTTATACGGCATCATGATTATAATATGTTGGTAGATACGGGTGGACATTTTAATGAGTCGAATTTTAGTTTAGCAAAGTCGATTTTACTTCCATTTTTGATGAAGAAGGGCATTGCTGATTTAGATCACGTATTACTCTCTCATTTGGATCAAGACCATAGTGGTGCATTCTCCGTATTGAAACAAAATATGCCTATAAAGCATGTTATGAGTAACCATGAGCCTAATGACTTAAAACAAATCAAAAAATTTGCCTATTGTCATGAAGGACAATTTATTCATTATGATCGTCTAAAAGTTCAAATTTTGTCGCCAAACTTAGATGGTTTACAACATGTTGAGAAGTCAGCAAATGAATATTCTTGTGTTGTTTATCTTTCTTATGAGAATGAAAATAAAAAGAGATTAAACTTTTTAATAATGGCTGATGTTGGTAATGAAACAGAACAACGTTTAATGAAAGAATATCCAAACCTACCTGTAGATATATTGGTACTTGGACATCACGGCAGTAAAAATAGTTCTTCCGAAACATTTTTGAGACATTATCAACCACAGATCGCGATTGCATCAGCTGGATATAATAATCGTTATGGGCATCCACATACAGATGTTATCAATCGTTTAGAGAAATTAGGTATTCCATTATGGGTAACAAGTGAAACTGGAGCAATTCAAATGACTTTACAGCAAAATGGTAGGATTGAATCTCAATTTTATCGTGATTCTAAAAGCTGGTTAAAATACGTAAAATAAATTTTCTTAATCGAGATGGCGTAATTTTTGAATACGGCTTAAAGCCTCTGCTTGTGGAATATCATAAAGGTTATGTAGCTCAGGGTTTGCTCTAAAGCGTTTATAACTCCAATGATAATGTTCAGGATGTTTTTGAATAAGTGTTTCTATCATTCTATTAATCTTTCTTGTACCTTCTACATCTGAACATTCGTAAATAGAAGAATGAATAGGCTGAATGACCATGTTGAAGCCAAAATTCTCATTGCGAATTGCATATAAAAATAGTGCACGTGCTTTAGTTTTTTGAATAAGTTTTGCTGAAAGTGTGCTAGAGGCCAATGGAATATTAAAATAGTCTACCATTGTACCACCAATGTGTGGCGTGTGATCGGGAAGGATAACAGTTGTGCCACCTTGTTTTAATGCTTTAAAAATTTGTCTTACACCAGATTCATCTGTTGGAACGAGTGTAGCACTTTCGCGTTCTCGTGCTTCACGTACAAAGCGGTCTGCCTCAGCATTTTTAATAGGTTTATACATAATCGTCATATTTGTATATTGAGCAAACCATGCATTCATAATTTCCCAAGTACCAAAATGAGGGACGATTAGAATGAGTCCTTTATTTTCTGCTAGTGCATCGTGAAAATAATGTTCACCTTCGATATGATGTATACGTTGAATATTTTTTTGAGTACTTGAGCCCCAAATGTTGAAAAACTCAAAATATGAAATCATTTCATTTTGAATAGCACTTTTAATAATCATCTGCCGTTTTTCATCTTCAAGATGAGGGAGTGCAATTTTAATATTTAAATGTGCAGATTTTGCAGTTTTAGAAATTTTAATATGGTTGACAATGATCGCCAAAAATCGTGCAACTGCACGTGTAAGATGTAAAGACGGCTTACTCATTACTTTAAGTAAACGGTAAGTAGATGAATTTTCTGCTTTAGGGTTTGACATCAGATAGAGGCGAGGCATTCAGAATTATTGTGCATGGCGTAGATTATAAGTGAAAATGTAGAAATTAGACAGCATTCACGAATTGAGTGTATATAATACAGGAGTATTTTTAATTATCTTGGATGTGATATATGTCCGATTGGCCACCAAAACCAACAGATCAAGCAATGAATAATCAATCAAACTCGCAACGAGAACAGAAAGGCAATGAGTGGGAGCTTCTAGAAAAAGTTGTCCTATCTTCTATAAATGAACAAAAGAAGACGAGAAAATGGGGCATATTCTTTAAAAGTTTAACGTTTATTTTTCTTTTTATTGTACTTTTTCTTCTTGTTAAAAGTTGTTCAATATCAAAAGATATGGATAGTGAAAAGTCAGTGGGCGACCACTTAGCTATTGTAGATATTCAAGGAACTATTGGTTCAAGTACAAAAGATGTTAATAGTGCTGATACTATCAAAGCATTAAAAGCTGCTTTTAAAGCAGAGAATAGCAAAGCGATTGTTCTGAACATTAACTCTCCAGGTGGTTCTCCTGTTGAGTCAGATAATATTTGGCAAGAGATTCGCTATTTAGAAAAAGAGCATCCAAATAAGAAAGTATATGCTGTTATTGGAGACATGGGGGCATCAGGTGCTTACTATATCGCATCAGCAGTAAATGAAATTTGGGTTAATCCATCAAGCCTTGTTGGTTCGATAGGTGTGATTATGCCAAATTATGGTGTAGCAGGTTTAGCACAAAAATTGGGTGTTGAAGACCGTACCATGACATCGGGTGCAAATAAAGATATTCTCAGTATGACAAAACCGATTAATCCTGCACAGAGAGAACATGTACAGGCAGTTTTAGATGATGTCCATCAGCACTTTATTGACGCAGTAAAAGAAGGTCGTGGAGATCGTCTTAAAAATGCAGACCCAAGTGTATTCTCAGGTTTGTTTTGGTCGGGAAGTCAAGCAATTAAGCTTGGTATAGCAGATCATGCTGGAAATCTAGAAAGCTTGAAGCGCACGCTGAAAATATCTAAAACTGTTGATTATACTGTTGAGCATAATCCATTAGAGTCTATCTTAGGAAAAATGGGAGCAGAGATGGGGCAAGGTTTAGGTGCTTCGTTGACACAACAGTTAGAAGCTAAACAGCAGGCAAGTTTACAGTAGTCATTAGCATATAATAAAAAAAGCGCATCTTTGTAGATGCGCTTTTTCGTTAAATTGAACAAACCTGAAAAGGTTGTGTTAATTTTTTTCCATTTAATGAAACATAGTCTGCATTTGTATAGGTTAGCTTTTCTGTACAAATCCACTCAGTAACCATTGGGTAAATACGATGTTCTAGCAAGTGCACACGCTGTGCGAGAGTGTCTTGTGTGTCGTGAGGTAGGACCTCAACAACACCTTGAGCAATTGCCTGACCTGCATCAAGTTGTGGTGTGACAAAATGTACAGTACAACCATGCCAACGATCACCTGTTTGAAGGACACGTTGATGTGTATGCATACCTTTATAGGCAGGAAGTAGAGAAGGATGAATGTTTAACATTTTCCCTTCCCACTGCATGACAAAGTCAGTGCTTAGAATACGCATGAACCCAGCTAAAATTACGAGGTCTACATTCCATTTGCAAAGCTGTTGATGCATTGCTTGATCAAAAGCTTCACGTGTTGGATAATTACGATGTTCAATAACGCAAGTTGCAATATTGGCTTGGGCAGCACGTTCTAAAGCAAAAGCATTTGCTTTATTTGAAAGTACGCCAACAATTTGACCTGATAGATTTGCATCAATAAGTGCTTGCAAGTTACTGCCATTGCCTGAAACTAATACTGCAATTTTTTTCATTCGAAAATCACACGAATTTTTTCGTCTGCACCTTCAACTGACGCTTCATTCTCTTGAATGTAGCCAATTTCCCATGCTTTTTCGCCTTGCGCATTTAGAATCTCAATCGCTTTTGCTGCATTTTCTTTAGCAAGTGCAATGACCATTCCAACACCACAGTTGAAAGTACGATACATTTCAAACTGTTCAACGTTACCTTCACGTTGTAGTAGATTGAAAAGTTCAGGCCATTGCCAAGAAGATTCATTGATAACAGCTTGTGCACCATTTGGTAACACACGTGGCAGATTTCCTGGTAAACCACCACCTGTGATATGTGCCATTGCATGGATATCAACTTGTTTGTAAAGCTCTAAAATTGGCTTAACGTAAATACGTGTTGGTTCCATAACTACATCTGATAATGGGCGACCATCTACAGTTTGAGTAAGATCAACATTTTTTACATCTAAGATTTTACGTAAAAGAGAGTAGCCATTTGAGTGTGCACCAGATGAAGCAATACCAATAAGTACATCACCTGATTTTACTTTTGAACCATCAATAATTTTACTTTCTTCAACAACACCTACTGAGAATCCAGCAAGATCGTAATCTTCGCCTTCATACATGCCTGGCATTTCTGCTGTTTCGCCACCTACAAGTGCACAACCTGCAAGTTCACAACCTTTACCAATGCCTGTTACAACATCAGCAGCAACATCTACATTAAGATGTCCTGTTGCATAGTAGTCGAGAAAGAAAAGCGGTTCAGCACCACAAACAAGTAAATCATTTACACACATTGCGACAAGGTCTTGTCCAATAGTGTCATGTTTTTTAAGGTTAAGCGCAAGGCGTAGTTTTGTACCTACACCATCTGTACCAGATACGAGTACAGGCGATTCATAACCTTTAGGGATTTTGCATAGTGCACCAAAGCCACCAAGTCCACCCATAACTTCTGGGCGAGTTGTACGCTTTGCGACTGATTTAATGCGACCAACAAGGGCATCACCTGCCTCAATGTCTACGCCTGCATCTTTGTAACTTAAACTGGTATTTTGGTTAGAAGTTGAGTTGCTCATGTATGAAGTCTCCGCTTTGCCCGCACAATTATAACCTATATACGAAACTGTTATGTTATTTATCCAACAAAATGTTATCTTTAAGTGCATTATCCTTATAAATATTTCAAAATTCTAATAGGCGAGTCGCAATGGTTGATCGTACGTTGAGTCGAATTTTTATATTGGCTGGGTTAGCACTCTTTTTTTGGTTGGTTTTTATACTTAAACCAGTGGTTATTCCTTTTATTGCTGCTTTTGTAATTGCATATCTCTTTAGTGGTTTAGTGGGAAGGCTATCTAAAATTGGGTTACCTCGTTGGCTTTCTACAAGTATTGTTTTTATTGGTATTGGTGTCGGTATATTCTTTGCGACTTGGTACATTATTCCTGTACTTTGGAAGCAAATTATTTATGCACGAGATGGTATTCCTAATGTCATTCATTGGATTAATCACACGGTATTGCCATGGGCAACGCATACCTTTCGCTTAGAGCCAATGTCTATAGATACAAATCAAATTACAGATACAATTATGCAATATGTTCAAACGAATTATAGCGTTAATAGTATTCAAAGTTTGGTTTTACGGTTAGCACAGTCAGGACTTAACTTTATACAATTAGGTGGTACTGTTGTTTTAATACCAATCATTTCATTTTACTTCTTGCTTGATTGGAACAGAATGTTAGAGCAAATGCATCGTTTAATTCCAAGACCTTATGAGCGTGTTACATTACAAATTGTGAAAGAATGCCATAGCGTGTTGGGTGCATTTGTAAAAGGACAATTCCTTGTTATGTTTTTACTTGGTGTTGTTTATGCAGTTGGTCTTCAACTTATTGGTTTAGAAGTTGGTTTAATGATAGGAATGATTGCAGGTTTGGCAAGTATTATTCCATATCTTGGCTTTGCTGTTGGTATCATTTCAGCAGTTGCTGCAACCTTCTTCCAATTTGGATTGGACTGGATGCAACTTATTTTTGTTGGAATTGTCTTTATGATAGGTCAGGCAATTGAAGGGTATATACTCCAACCATTTTTATTAGGAGATAAAATTGGCTTGTCTCCTGTTGCTGTTGTTTTTGCAGTACTTGCAGGCGCACAGCTAGGTGGAATTTTAGGTATGCTGATTGCTTTACCTGTTGCAGCAATTTTAGTTGTATTATTAAAGCATGTGCGCGATTTTTATGAAGGTTCTTCATTGTATGGTCAGAAACATGACTTTATGAATATGTCAGTAGATAAAGGTATGCATATCCATTCAGAGGAAATTGAAATTAAAACGAATATCAGCTCAAACAAAGATAAAAAATCTACAGATCGTGAATAGGTTGTATCTAAATGCGTCAACTACAATTAAATATTGAACCCCAATTAGATGCACGTATTAGTGATTTTTCAGGCCCAAGTTGGGGAAGTGTAATTGACGCTATACGTCAATTACATACAGGGCTTATTCAGCAATTTTATATTTATGGTGAAGGTGGTGTAGGTAAAAGCCATCTATTATCTGCGATTTGTGATTCTTATTTAGAGTTAGGTAAGTCAGCAATACATGTGTCTTTACTTGAGCTCTTAGATGCACCTATTGAAGCGATTACATCGCTTGAGAAATATGACCTTGTTGCTTTAGATGATATTGAAACAATTAGTGGTGTTAAGCATTGGCAAAAGGCAGTTTTTCATTTAATTAACTATAATAATCAGGAAGATGGACAACTTATTTTTTCATCAAGATGTGCACCTATTGAATTAAAACTTGAACTTCCTGATTTACAGTCACGTTTAATGCAGGCAGTGAGTGTGCGATTACCTGATGGTCAGTCGTATTCAGATAGAGAAGCTTTGGTGAAGTCAGTTCTAAATAGGAGAGGCATTCTTCTTGATCCACAAATTGTGGAATACTTATTAGATCATGGGCCTCATAAAACTGCATTGTTATTGCAAATTATTGAAAGATTAGAGAGTTTGTTAAAGGGAGAGAAAACAAAGCTATCTAATGCAACTTTGCGCCAAATTTATGCATTTATTGATGAGTATTAGTAATAGGCATGGATGCTTCATTTAAATCTTGTTGAGCAATCGTTTGATATTTATTTAAGTAGTCTTCACGAATTTGGTCTCGCTCTTCCTTTGAGCTGGCTTGTTGCATTTGTTTTTTCATTTGCTGTCGTTCTGCATTATTCATTTGTTGCCAAGCTTCTCGCATTTTTTGCTGTTCATCTTCAGGAAGCTGGGTAAACCAATCCATTTTTTGCTGTAATGCACTACGCTGTGCTTCAGGAATATCTTTAAGGTTTTGATAACGTTGTAATAAACTTTCTTGTTGTTGTGTCGAGAGTTCATTCCAGTTGTCATCTACAGGTGTGATGTCATTTTTATGGGTAGAGAATGGCCAAAAGCTGTCAAAGCGAGCAGAACTCGTTTGTAAAAAAAATAATGTACCAAGCATGAGTATCAGCTTTTTAGCTTCCATGAGTATGACTATCCTCACCAAATACCATAACCATTTCCAAATCATCAACCATTTGTGGTGAAAGTTTCGTTGTATTCGTATTTATCATTGTTTGGGTGTTATGTCCTTTTGTTGCTAGGTTCATTGTATTTGGGAAAATAACAATACCTGCAAGGGCAGCAGCAATCGCAAACCCTGTCACTTTCCAAACAGGTGCTAATTTTTTAGATGGTGTTGTTATTTCTGCTAAAACACTTTGCATAACACGTTGTTTATTTCGATGTGCGTGTGCAAGCTTATCAAGTTTTTGCGTTACATTTTTTGCAAAATCATCATTATGACTCATGTGATGATCCTCCATATTCGTTATGAAGATGCGATAATTTCTGTTTTAAACTCTGTATCGCACGGTGATAATGTGTTTTGACACTTCCTTCAGTACATTGCATGATTTGGGCTGTGGTTTGTGTGTCAAATTCCTCCCAAGCACGGAGCATAAATGCTTGTTGCTGTCGGGTAGGTAGGTCTTGGATTGCACTACGAATTTCTTCAATTGTAGCTGTTTGTACAAGTTGTAAAGATGGTTCAAGCTGTTGCTCATCAGCGATATTGATTTCTTCATCAATTTCATCTTCCGATGGTGCCTTGCGAAAAAAAGAAAAAAGATTAGTATGCCTTTTTTCTTTTCTTCTCCAATCTTGTAACTTGTTATTTAAAATAGTATAGAAAAGAGGGTACCACTCATCTAATGTTTTATTAGGATAGGCACGGTGTAATGCAATAAATGCTTCTTGGACTAAGTCCATGGCAATGCCTTGTTGATTTTGGGTTGCGGTTTCCATCATAACAAGTGCGCGGCCTGTAACATCATGCATAAAAAACTTCAGGCGTTGTTCTACTGAAGTTTTTGGATGGCACACCAATTCTTTGGTTGGTTCAGTGTCATTTGGTGTTCGATCCATAGAGATGGAGTATCCTGTCATCCAATCCCCATCCTGCTTTTACTCTACGTATTTAATACAATAACGTTAGATAAGCAGAATAGGTTGACATATATAGAAAGATTTTTAATTTTAAATGATTTCTATAAGCGGATGACATTTTTATACAATAAATGCACGAATTTATTGTCTTTGTCGAACCATCTCAAAAAAACAAATTGAACCTGCAATAGCAACATTTAAAGATTCCTGACCACCGGGTTGAGGAATTGCTACAGCCTGTGCATTTTCTAGGGCATAAGGAGATGCACCTTGTCCTTCATTACCGAGTACCCATGCACATGGTTGAGTTAGATTTTGTGTATATAGGCTCTGCGGTTTATGAGAGCTTGTAACATAAACTGGAATATTAAATTGAGGTAAAATATCTTCAAGATGTATATTTTCAAAGCATTCTAGAGAGAAGTGTGCACCCATACCTGCACGTAATACGCGGGGTGACCACAAAGAGGCAACACCTTTTGTGCAAATGATTTGCTTAATATTTGCAGCAGCGGCAGATCTAAGTAATGTACCTACATTTCCTGGATCTTGTACATCATCTAATATAAGTGTATCTACATTAAAGTTCAGAGACGAGCTTTGCTGAGGTGTTTCAATGACTGCAAGACAGGGTAAAGTCGTACCTAAAGTACTTAAATCACGATACAGTACCTCACTCAAAATAAAAATATGACCCTTATAAATTTGTTGGATCTTTTTTAAATCTATATGTTCAAGAGCAGCTTCTGTCGTGAACAGTGACGTAATGTGTTGGTTTTGTTGTAACCAAGCTAGACTTAAATGTGTGCCTTCTAAAACTGTTTGCTTATGTTTTTTGCGATAGTTATTGAGTTCAATTAAAGCGCGTAAATGCTTGATTTTGGCATTTTCTTTTGATTCAAGATAAATAACTGACATAGATAATACCGCTTAGATGTAAAATAATTACTATTTTACATCTAAGTTAAAAAATAAAAAATTAGTGATAGCTTTCGACAAGATTAACTTCATCTTTTGCACCAAGAATAACAGGAACACGCTGGTGTAAACCTGTAGGTACAACATCCATAATACGCATACGGCCTGTTGAAGCGATTCCTCCTGCTTGTTCAATAAGCATGCTCATTGGGTTTGCTTCATACATTAAACGTAAGCGACCAGGTTTTTCAGGGTTTTTTAAGTCATATGGATACATAAAAATACCACCACGACTTAAAATACGATGAATATCTCCCACCATACAAGCAATCCAGCGCATATTGAAGTCTTTACCACGTATACCTGTTTTACCTTCTAATAGCTCATCAATATAGCGTTTAACAGGTTCTTCCCAATGACGTTGGTTTGAAGCATTAATTGCAAATTCTTGTGTTTGAGCAGGAATAGTGAGGTTTTCCTGTGTAACCACAAATTCTTTAAGGTCAATGTCGTATGTAAATAGAATAACACCATCGCCAAAAGTAAGTGCAAGCATTGTTGATGGACCATACATCACATAACCTGCTGCAACTTGACTTGTACCCGGTTGCATAAAGTCTTCTAAATCAGGGATGCTTTTTTTAGCTGGGAGCACAGAAAAGATTGTACCAACACACATATTAATATCAATGTTACTTGAGCCATCTAATGGATCAAATAAAACAAGATATTCGCCATTTTCTTGTGCTGGTGTAAACTCTTCTAGCTCTTCTGATGCAAAAGCACCCACATTTGGGTGCTTTTGTAATGCATCAATAAATTGTTGATTCGAAAAGATATCTAATTTCTTTTGCGTTTCGCCTTGTACATTTTCATGTTCAGCACTTCCAAGAATACCTGCGATAGCACCTTGTTGTAGGTTATAGTCAATGACTTTGCAGCATTGTGCGATCGCATCTATGACACTCGCCAGTTCAGGTGTTAATGTTCCCGTTTTTTGTTGTAAATATTGGGATAAAGTTGTGTTCGACATACTGAGAATGCTCCAAAAACTGTGCAATTTTTTCTTGGCTAAATAAAAACTTGGCTATTTTAGATGAGATTTGTGAAAAATAAAATTTTTCTTGGACATATTATCAATTTTTTTATACTTACAGGCTCTAAATAACATGCTATGTTAAGTAATCGTCGCAATTTCTTCATGCGGGAGAACATCATGACAGTAAAAAAATTTGATGCAGTACCAACGCCATCTGAAGCTCTAGACTTAAAAGGGATATCGGAGGAATGCATAAAGCTTGCTTGGGAGAGTTATGAGTCAAAACCTGAGTATAAATCATTTAATAAACATGACATGATTGAATCAATTCAAATTGACAATGAGATGAAATTGAAAAATAAAAGTTCAAATTAAAAAGCGCCCAAATTGAGCGCTTTTTTATATTTTAGCGTAACAATGGTGGTACTGCTTCGTAGTTAATTTCTACGCGGCGGTTTTCAGCCCATGCAGCAGGCGTATGTGCAGGGTTAATAGGCATTTCTTTACCATAACTAATTGCTTCAAGCTGGCTCGGACTCACACCAATTGAAATAAGGTAACTTTGAACAGCTTTTGCTCGGCGTTCACCTAAAGCCATATTGTACTCACGAGTACCACGCTCATCGGTATGACCTGTAAGTGCAACATGTGATGTTGGATTTGCTTGTAAGAACTGAGCATGTGCTTGTAATGTTTGATAGTCTTGTTGTGAGATAGAGCTACTATCAAAGTCAAAGTGTACAACACGATTAGCAAGGAATGCTTTGTTTTCAGGCGTTACACCTTTAGATGATGCACCTGTTAGGTTTTTCGCATCAAGTGCTGCATCATCACTCAGACCATTTGTATTTACAGGCATAATAGGTGCTGCTGTAGAAGGATTTTGTGTTGTTGTCGCTTCTGTTGCAGGTTTACGACTTGCACAACCTGTAAAAAGGAGTGCAGAGGCGATCATCGGAATCACTAAATATTGAGCTTTCATGTTATTCTCCATGTATAAAATAGGTTCTTATCAAGTTATTTAGGTGCCCAAGCAGGCTCGCGTACTTCTCCTTGTTCACTTGGCAAATTCATGCGAAATTGTCCATTAATTGAAACGATAGATAATAAACCACGATTGCCTTCTTGAGTTGCGTAAACAACCATTTGCCCATTTGGCGAGAAGCTCGGTGATTCGTCCAATGTTGTTGGAGTAAGTATACTCACAACACCACTATTTAAATCTTGAATAGCAATTTTATAATCACTTCCTGACTGACGACTGACCATTGCAAGTTTACTGCCATCTGCATTTAGTGTGCTACGTGCATTAAACGAGCCTCTAAATGTTAAACGTTTGCTTGAACCATCTGCAAAGTTATATCTATAGATTTGTGGAGAGCCTCCACGGTCAGAGGTAAAGATAAATGATTTTCCATCTGGGGCATATCTTGCTTCGGTATCAATTGCAGAGTCGTTGGTAAGACGCTCAATTGCATGTGTTGCAAGGTTCATTTGATATATATCTGGATTGCCATCCATTGAACCTGTAAACAACATTGACTTACCATCTGGAGAAAAGCTAGGTGCGCCGTTTAAACCTTGATAATGGGTAAGCACTTGGCGTTGCCCTGTAGAAAGGTCTTGTAAGTAAATGCGAGGACGTTTTGTCTCAAAAGATACATAACCTAGCTGTTTTCCATCGGGTGTCCATGTTGGAGATAGAATAGGGTAGTGCGATGATAAGACTGTAAAAGGTCTTTCGCCGTCAGTATCGGCAATTTGTAATGTATAACGTTTATCTGGTGTTGAAGCATTTCGTAGTACGTATGCAATACGACCGCTAAAGCTTCCGGGAACACCCGTTAGAGCTTGATATATTGCATCACTAATTGCATGTCCTGCTTGACGTGTACGTGAAGTAGGTGCAGTTAAAACTTCATTCAATAAGTATTTCTGATTATTGACATCATAAAGCTGATAGTGAATTTGGTTTGTATTGGCATCTAATGCCGTAACTTTACCAACGACAACATAAGGAATATTGGCATTTTTCCAGCTATCTGCATTAATTTGACTGAGTTCTGCCGTTGTTGGTAAGCCTTGAGATGCGCTTGTAAATCGACCTGAATGGTTTAAGTCATTTTCAACAATAGGATAAATGGTCTGGTCGGTGGAGAATGGCACAATAGCAATTTTAGGTGCAGCATCCGGTGCTTTGGCAATTTCTAGATGTAGTTGAGCAGACGCAGTTTGTACAAAAAGAGGGGACGTCGCTAAAATAACTAAAGCCAGTAAAGATTTACGATTCATTTCCATAATTATTGTGCACACATAATGAGGTTTTGAATAAATGATTTAAAGTAACATCATTTACATGACTGTAAATGATGTTACACCAATAAAGTATTACTTTGCTGTAAACGTTGCACTAAAAGAACGTGCATCACGCCTAGCATCAGGGTCGCTTGGCATTGGGTAAGGTGCTGCCTGACGAATTGCTGCTTCAACACTTGCTTGTACATCAGGGTCACTTGAGTTGACAAGAACTGAAGTCACGCCACCTGAATCATTAAGAGTCACACGAACACTCGCAGTTTTTCCTTTTGAACCCGTTGGTACATCCCAAACGTGGTAAATCTTCTGTTGAAAGTCATGCTTAGCTGATGATGCAATTCTTCGAGATTCAGCCCTTTTATTTGCTGCTGCCTCAGCAGCCTTCTGTTTAGCTTCCAAAGCCTGCTGTTGCTTGGCTTCTTCAGCCGCTTTTTCTTTCGCTTCAGCGGCAGCCTTTTGTTTAGCTTGTAGCGCTTCTTGATG
>NZ_KI530736.1 GCF_000488215.1 Acinetobacter nectaris CIP 110549
TTTACATTGACTGCTGAACGTAGTCCAGAAAAATTCAAAGATGCTAACGGTGATTATGACATTACTGCTGACTGGAATGACCGTCATGGTCGTGCACGTATCTGCTTCTGGTATAGCCGTGATGGAAAAAGCTGGATCTTTGGTGGTCGTGTAATGAAAGAGGGTGTATCTCCGACATCTCGTGAGTGGGCTGGAACACCAATTTTATTAAATGATCAAGGTGATGTTGATCTTTACTACACATGTGTCACGCCAGGTGCAACAATTTCTAAAGTACGTGGACGTTTAGTGACTTCAGATGAAGGCGTTTCTGTTGCAGGATTCACCACAGTGAAATCATTATTCTCTGCTGATGGTACATATTATCAAACAGAAGAACAAAATACGTATTGGAACTTCCGTGATCCATGCCCGTTTATTGATCCAAATGATGGACAACTCTATATGGTCTTTGAAGGTAATGTCGCAGGCGATCGTGGTACACATACGATTGGCAGTGCGCAAATGGGTGATGTACCACCGGGTCATACAGATGTAGGAGGCGCACGTTATCAAACTGGATGTATTGGTATTGCTGTTGCAACAGACTTAGCAGGTAATAATTGGAAGTTACTTCCACCACTTGTTACTGCAGTAGGTGTAAATGATCAGACAGAACGACCACACTATGTCTTTAAAGATGGGAAGTATTACCTATTTACCATCAGTCATAAATATACCTATGCAGATGGTTTAACGGGTCCTGATGGTGTATATGGTTTTGTGAGTGAAAACCTTACTGGTCCATACCGTCCAATGAACAGTTCTGGTCTTGTTTTAGGTAATCCATCATCACAGCCATTTCAGACGTATTCACACTATGTGATGCCTAATGGTTTAGTGACATCATTTATTGACTCTGTGCCTGTACCTACGCCAAACCCGAAAGATCTTCAATATCGTATTGGTGGTACGGAAGCACCAACGGTGCGAATTGAGTTAGTGGGTGATCGTTCCTTTGTTGTAGAAACATTAGATTTTGGTTATATCCCAGCAATGCGTAATATTACCCTTAAGCTCAGAAATGTGTTGAAAGGAGTTACAGTATGATGAACAGTATCATTCTCTATATTATTTGTTTCAAGTTTTACTTTTAGTTGACGCGTATGTACTTTTTATATAACTACTAGTCTATGAATGTAGAGTAAATTGAGTACAGTAACTTTTATACTATTTTATCTCAGTTAAATAATACAATCTTCGGTTTATATAAGCCGAAGATTTTCTATATAAGTTCCTCTACAGAATGAATAAAACTATACAACCTCACTAATCTATAGCAATGCTATATACGATTATTTTATCTAACACATATTTAAAACAGTAATTTGTGGTATGAAGAAGAATAAAATATGCAAGGAGTAAAGAAGAATTGAAGTGAAGAATTCTCTCAAGTAAAAATTTATAGTCTTTCACGCTAATTCTAAATAAATAGAAATCAAACAATCTAGTTCAAGTTTTATTTGCTATGAGTCACCACACCTTATCTCAAATAATATTATTGATATATTTGCAACACATTAGAAGGAACCCAACCACTTTTTTTATATAAGAGATGATTACACCAAATCCAGCCATTTAATATATATTTACCAATCACTTGGTCACCTATAGCGACATCGAGTTCTCTTGCAGTATAACTTTCAGTAGCAATCCAAACTTTCTCTTTTTCTATCCATTGGATAATCTGTTTAGGAACCCAACCTTCCAAACCTACTGTGGTCTTACAAAAGTACCAGTTATCCCATGCCTCAATACCAATATATTTTTTTCCCACAGAAAGTTGATCACCCTTCTTAAAGTGAATTGGGGTTGGATACTCACTTTTATGTATTGCAATTACCTTAAATATCATAACTATGCTTTCCAATTATATTTTTCTCTAAAACTTTAAAAACTTTATCATTCAAGCATTGTGCAACATTAAACCTTATAAAGTGTTCTGCTGTTTTAGAACGACTAAAAATATTTCCCGGTGCAAGAATAACCTGATCATCATTACATAACTTTGTGAGTGCAGATGCCTCAATATACGAAGGTAATTTACACCAAATAAACATACCTGCATTTGGTAAAGTCCACGGCTCTATACCTAAATGCATAAGTTTATGAATAACATGGACTCTTGCACTATTTAGCCTAGTGTTTCGATATTCTAGATATCTTCTATATTGGACATCTTTCAAACATTGATAAATCAGTACTGCATTTAGCTGGTTTGAATTAAAGTTTGTTGCTATTTTTATCTTTGTTAATACATCTATATATTCTTGCTTTGCTGCAATATAGCCACAGCGGAATGATGCAGATAAAGACTTAGAAAAACTACTTACTTGAATGACATGTTCAAAGTTTGATAAGGCAGCATATCTTGGTGCAGGAATCGCTTCAAAATCTGCATATACATCATCTTCAATAATAATCATATTGGCTTCTTCAGCCATTTTTAGGATTTTATATGCAGTACTAATATTTAGAGATGCCCCTGTCGGGTTATGAATCCCTGAATTTGTAATATATATTTTAGGAGACTTTTTCAGTGCAAGCGCAAAGCATTCAGGGTCAGGGCCATGTGGTGTAAATGGAATAGCGATAACTTCAACCTGAAGTAATTGTGCTAATGTAAAGAAATTAAAATAGCATGGGTCATCAACTAAAACTGTATCTCCCGGCTTGAGTAGAGTACGACAGATCATATCAAGTGCTTGTGTACTGCTATCGGTAAGTAATATTTGGTCATGCTGAATTGAAGAACCATGATAATTAATTCGTTCAGCAATTAACTGTCTTAAAGGTTCATATCCAAGTACAGAACTATAAGCTAGAAGAGTCTCAGGTGTTTTCTGTAAAATATCTCGTAAAGATTTTTTAATGATTTGTTCAGGCATCCAATCGATAGGAAGCCATCCACATCCCGGTTTTAGGCAATTTTCTCCTGAAACTAGAGCTTGATGTGCAACCCAAAATGGATCACTTTCCGTATTTTTTGATTTTCTAGAAGTGTCTATATGAGGAATATATGGTTTATCTTTTACATAATACCCAGCGCCTCTACGAACTTCAATTTTACGATCGGCAATGAGTCTTTCATAAGCTTCTAATATTGTAGAAACAGACATATCTAACTCTTGAGCTAGTTTGCGCAAAGAGGGTAGCTTACCTCCGGGGAGTATTTCATTTGTTTTTATACGCGACATAATTAAATGAATAACTTGATCTATTTTAGTCCCTTTTTTACTTAAAACCATAACAGTTATATTTTTAACACCCAAACAGTTATCTTTAATTTTAATAGACTGCTTCTACTTTTTATATAGATATTTTGCAATAAATATAATGAGTTATATTTGAGTAGTTCATCGTGTTTATTGAAGGTAGTTTTTTAGAAAGTTACTTCCTGTTTGGTCTTTTATTTCTGACAGGAATTTCTCTATTGGCAGGTTATGTTGATGCGATAGCAGGTGGAGCAGGTCTTATTCTCATCCCTGCATTTATGGTTGCAGGAATTCCTCCACAAGTTGCACTTGGTCAAGAAAAGCTAGTAAGCACTATAGGTACAATTGCTGCTATTAACAATTTTATGAATAGCCAATCTATTATTTGGCGAATCGTACCATTATGTGTCATCACAGCACTCATCTCTGCTTATATTGGTGCACAAGTCGTTTTAATGATACCAACTGTATTATTAAAATATTCAATTTTAGGTTTACTACCATTTATTTTACTTTTTACGTTACTTAAAAATAAATTTGTTCAGGAAAATGTACATAGAGAAGATGGGAAATTCTTAGAATCAAAAATACTTTTGGTTACTGTCTGCTCTATTGTTGGTTTTTATGATGGTTTTCTAGGGCCTGGTACAGGAAGCCTATTTATTATTGCTTTGTTTATTATTAATAAATTTACGTTTTTAAATGCCTCAGCAACGTCAAAAATATTCAACTTCTCTTCAAATATTGGTGCTTTTGTTACCTTTTTTATTGCAGGAAAAATGCTATTTCTTATTGGTATTCCAATGATTATCGCGAATCTTTTTGGTAATTATATTGGTAGTAAACATGCTATTCAGACGAATGGAAAAATCATCCAAAAGATTCTAATCATTACTGTTGTACTTCTTATAACCACACTGTTATTTCAAATTAAATAAGGACATTTATTATGCTTGCTTTAGTTACGGGTGCATCATCTGGCTTTGGTTATCATATTTGCAAAAAGCTTATAAATCAGGGCTACAATGTGATTGGCATTGCAAGAAGAACAGAAAAGTTAGAAACAATTAAGCATGAACTCGGTACAAACTTCCTTCCAATAACATTAGATATTTCTGAATCTTATGAAAAAACCCTAGATAAACTTTTGAGTTTACCCACCAAGTTTTCTTTAAAAGAAATAGATATAGTCGTTAATAATGCAGGTTTGGCACTAGGTTTAGAGCCTGCGTATAAAGCAGATATTCATGATTGGTATCAAATGCTAGATACCAATATCAAAGGATTAATTTCAATTACTAGAATCGTTCTGCCTTACATGGAAGAAAAAAGAGATGGAATCATTATTAATATGGGTTCTATCGCAGGCAGTTATGCTTACCCCGGTGCGAATGTATACGGTGCGACAAAAGCTTTTGTTGAACAATTCAGTTTAAATTTACGTGCAGATTTAGCAGGTAAAGGGGTTAGAGTTTCCAATATAGAACCGGGTCTGTGTGGGAATACCGAATTTTCATTGGTACGCTTTCGCGGAGATTTAACTCAAGTAAAAAAATTATACGACCGAACAAATCCTATACTTCCCGAAGATATTGCCAATGTCGTTTTGTGGATAGCATCTCAACCCAAACATATCAATATTAACCGTATAGAGCTTATGCCAACATCTCAATCCTTTAATCACTTACAAGTAACTCATAACTAAGAATAAGGGTTTGGAGTATTTTTAATGACAATTTATGCATTTTTTTCTTTTATTTTATATTGTTTTGTGACCTCTATTACACCTGGACCAAATAATATTATGCTTCTTTCTTCTGGATTAAATTTTGGATTTAAGTCAACTATTCCACATATTTTAGGTGTTGGTATTGGTTTTAGTATTATGGTTATTTTAGTCGGTCTAGGTATTGGAAACCTACTTACATCTTCACAGATCATTTATGAAAGTATCAAAGCTGTTGGTATTGTTTACCTTATCTATTTGGCGTACCAATTATTAAAATCTGATATTATTGATGAAAAAGAAATAAAGCAGACAAAACAACCTATTACTTTTTTACAAGCAGCATTATTTCAATGGGTGAATCCTAAAGCTTGGGTGATGGTCATTGGTGCGGTAACAACTTACATATCTCATTCAAGTAGCCTAAATAGTTTTATATTTTTGGGCTTAGTTTATGGTCTAGTAAATATTCCAAGTATTGGTCTATGGGCTTATGTTGGCAATAAACTCAAAAAATTCATTAAGAATAAGCAAAAGATTCAAATATTTAATATCGTAATGGCGTCCATGCTACTGCTCTCCATATGCTATCCAATGTATGAAGTTGTTATATTTTTTCTAGGATAGATATCAAGAGTAGTTGAGAGTTATGCTCTTACTTCTGAAGCAGTAATGCCAAATCTTTTTTTAAATGCTCTCGAAAAATATGATATGTCATTAAACCCTGCGTTATAAGCAATGTGCTTAATACTACACATTGTATATGGTGTACTTTGGAGGTTTTTTCTTGCTTTATCCAAACGTGCATTAAGTAAAAAATAACTAAATGTCATATCATTTTTTTGAAAGAGCTTACTGATGTAGCGTGTACTAATATTAAATTTTTTAGCAACATGGTGAATGGTAAGATCACTATTATCTAATTGTGCCAATATGAACACTTTAATTTGCTCAAATAAATAGTTTGTTTTATGAGGATATTCATCAGCAATAATACATTTCATCATATTCAATAAGTGATCTGACAATACTTCTTGTTGCCGCAATGATAAGTCCATTGGTGTCGTAAAAATATCTTTCAAACACCCTTGATAGAATATCTGTAATGGATGTTGTTCTCCAAAATTAAAACCGCATAAGTCCTTTGGTCTACCTAGTATATTTTCAAAATTACTTTTAGGTATAGCAATAACCACTTGATCAAATGCAGTATTTAAATTGAGCTGATACTCTTCATCGGTATCATAAAAAGCAAATTGTCCTGTAGTTAACTGAATTTCTTTTCCATTATGTGCAAGTCCCATATTACCTTTTAGCATAAAGCTCATCAAAACACGGTCTTCAGGAGACCTGCGAATTTGCTGTCTACCACGTGTAACATATTGGGATGCCCCTTGTACTCTTACAATATCAAGATGGGAACAGTGACGAAGCTCTAATGCTCCCCAAAAATTATCGGATGATTCTACCTTTGAATCGAGTGGTACAAATACTTGACTAATCGCATCTTGCCAATAATCACAGCGTTGAGTTGAGGTAATCTGACGTGTATCAAAGTAAGATGACTCTTTGTTTTTTAAGCAAGGTAGTTTCATTCTACAGACACCCAAAAATTGACTTTTTCAGTCTAAATACAAGCAATTTTTGTACCTAAAATAGATGCCGATTTCTGATAGTTCCTTTTAATACAAATGATTGTTCCTTTTTAGCATACCCTCAATTATAAAAATTCAATTATAAAAATAAATAGAAATTCATTTGATCTGAGGATATTGATATGGAAAAAATAGTAAAAGTCGCATGTGTGCAAGCTGCACCTATATTTATGGACTTACAAGCTACAGTAGATAAAACAATTCAACTTATTGAACAAGCTTCCCAAAATGGTGCAGAACTGATTGCTTTCCCTGAAACTTGGATTCCAGGGTATCCATGGTTTTTATGGTTAGATATGCCAATCAAAAATATGCCGCTTGTGTATCAGTACCACCAAAACTCTCTAGAGCTAGACAGTGACTATGCTTTACAAATACAAGAAGCTGCAAAGAAAAATAATATCTTTGTTGTTTTAGGATTTAGTGAACGTGACTATGGCAGTTTATATATTTCTCAATGGACGATTGATAATTATGGCGAAACCATTTCCACACGTAGAAAACTCAAAGCAACTCATGTAGAACGTACATTATTTGGTGAAAGTGATGGCAGTTCGATTCGCGTTGATGAAACAAGTTTAGGTAGATTGGGAGCTTTATGCTGTTGGGAACATTTACAACCACTTGCACGGTATGCAATGTATTCACAACATGAACAAATTCATATTGCAGCATGGCCAAGTTTCTCTTTGTATCAACCACAAATGGGATCAATTGGGCCTGATGTAAATATTGCAGCTGCAAGATTATATGCAGCCGAAGGACAATGTTTCGTAATTTCACCATGTGCAATTGTTTCTGAGGAAATGCAATCTTTTCTTTGCGATACAGATGAAAAGAAAAAACTACTTGCAATTGGCGGCGGTCACGCACGTATTTTTGGGCCTGATGGTAGAGACTTAGCAGATCCATTAGGTGAAGATGAAGAAGGTATTTTATATGCCGATTTAGACTTAAGCCATATCACAATTGCTAAAACAGCAGCAGATCCAGTCGGTCACTATTCTAGACCAGATGTATTTCAACTTATTTTTAATAAAGAAGCTGCTCATAAGGTTATTTTAAAAGAAGATAGCATTAAAGATCAGTCAATTAAGCTCTCCGAAAGCTTAGATGATACTGTTGAGAACTAAAAATATGGAGTCTGCGATTCCTCCTCATTTGGAAAAAAAGAAGACTTGTCCTCGAAATTTGGTAGATAACCATTATCTACCTCCTTTTCCTGCATGGACAACTCGATTCGAAACTAATATTGAAAAGCTCACCGTTGCTTATTTTGCTATTCAATCTACGAATCAAATTTACTTTTCTGAGCATGAATTATTTACAAAATATTTTAAAGAAGAAAACCCACCTCAATATTGGGTTCCTTCTCATTTTATTGATAAACAGAAATACCATCATCTTGTTATTACTGCCTATTGGTCAGATGCAAAAGAATTTCAGCAGTGGTGGTTCGCTTCAGGATTCAATATATGGTGGGAGAATGAAGAACGGGAGCTCGACCTATATGGTTATTTTTTAGAGGTCTATCACCCTACAACTTCAGAGTTTGAAACTATTTTTTCTAATCCAAGCACACCTGAAGGCATTGCCCATTTGGCCAGTACAATGAGTGATGAAATACAAGAGCATGCTTATTATGGCAGTATGCGAGACCGTATACCTAAAGCACAAAAATCAGATCTAATAGGTGAGAATGACTATCTGAATCATACATCTATATATGAAAAGCGTATAAAAATTATAGGAAAGAAAAATTTATGCATTATCCGCTCAGGGCAAGATTGGGAAGAAACAGCAGGTAAAGAAAGGACGCTTTATTTGAATGAAGTCGAGCCAATTTTAAGACAAGGTATGAGTTTTTTAGAAAATTATGGTCTAGCAGAAGGATGTTTAAACTGTAGATATATGAGTGTGCTTGATAAAAAAACAGGAGAACCATTAAATAAAACATTTGGTTTGGCATATTTTATTGATTTAAAGCATCTTGAAGATTGGGCAAAGTCTCACCCAACACATGTCAAAATATTTGGTAGCTTTATGAAATATGTTCAAGAAATGCAATTTAAAATTAATTTAAAACTATTCCATGAAGTCATGAGTCTGCCACAAAAATCTCAGTACTTCGAGTATATTCAATGCCATGCTAAAACAGGGTTATTAAATACTTTTTCACTAAAGTGAGTAAAAAACAGGGGTTACTTTTCATTGTAAGTAACCCCCTTTAATACTTAAAAAATACTAAAAATTTATTTTATATTTATGATTTAAAATTCTTTGCTTATCTAAAAATAGTAATTTTCTTTTTTCTAAATTGCTCTAGTTTAAATCATATAGAATTTAAAAAAGAGTACGATAAAATGAGTAATGATCATCAAAACTTCACACTAAATAACTTATATGAACATACATCCAAAAACTCTTTAATTGGTCAAATTTGGGGTAACCCTCCCTCAGAACGCTACGAAGCACTCGCAGAAAAATTTAGACCAACTTTTGAAAAAATAAAACAAGGTACACTTCAACGAGAGAAACAACATACGCTACCTTATGAACAGATCAAATGGCTAAAAGAAGTCGGATTTACTCGGATAAGGCTACCTAAAGCATATAATGGATTTGATGCAACAATTCCAGAGCTATTTGGACTACTTGTTGAACTTGCAGAAGCTGACTCAAATTTGCCTCAAATATTAAGAGTCCATTTTGGCTTTAGTGAGGAACTATTATTATCAAAAAATACAGCTTTCAAAAATAAATGGTTAACACGACTTGCCAAGGGTGAAACCGTTGGAAGCGGTTGGTCTGAGGGAGGCAAAGAAGCACAAGACAAATTTCAAACGCATATCTATAAAGATGAAAAGGGACAACTAAAAATAACAGGTCAGAAGTATTACACAACTGGTAGTTTATATGCAGATTGGATTGATGTTGGAATTACAGATCTCCATGGTCACTCTGCATCTATTTTGGTAAATCGCCACAACAATGGTGTTTCAGTTGTCGATGATTGGAATGGTTTTGGTCAGCAGCTTACAGCAAGTGGTACAGCTACATTTCATGCTGTAAATGTAGACGAAACAGATATTTTAATTGATGAAGTCCGATTTAAGTATTCAGCAGCGTATTATCAGCTCGTACAGCTCGCCATTATCGTTGGTTTAGGCCGTTCTTTAACACAACAATTATCTGAAGCTGTTCATAAACGTACACGAAATTATAGTCATGCAAATGCAACACATATTCGTGATGATGCACAAATTTTACAAGTCGTAGGTAAAGTGCGTAGTGCTACGTATACCTCAGGAATTATTGTGGAAAAAAGTGCTGAGGCATTACAGCGCGCATTTTTATTAGGCTTAGAAAATAATTTGCAAGCAGAAGGTGAGCAAAATGCGATTGCTGAATTAGAAACAGCACAAGCTCAGACAATTATTACAGACCTCTTGTTAAATGCTTCAACCATTGCATTTGATGCACTTGGCGCATCTGCAACAGATAAAGATATTGCCCTAGATCGCTATTGGCGAAATATTCGGACATTGGCCTCGCATAATCCAAGAGTCTATAAAGATAGAATTGTAGGTGATTTCAGTGTTAATGGGACATTACCTCCCTATCAATGGCGCATTGGTCATGTCAGCACATTAAAAGCAAGTTAACTCCAATTAAAAAAACATTAACGTACGGGTTAGCAATTTCAAATGACAAAAAGAATTAGTTTTAACGCTTTCGAAATGAACTGTATCGCACATCAGTCTCCCGGATTATGGCGACATCCTCAAGACAGATCGACAGAATACAAAGATATTGAATACTGGACAGATTTAGCAAAAATTCTCGAGCAGGGTCTATTCGATGGTGTATTTATCGCTGATGTATTAGGCGTTTACGATGTGTATCATAATAATGCTGATGAAGCACTTCGTGGTGCTGTACAAATTCCTGTAAATGACCCACTGCAAATTATTCCTGCAATGGCAGCAGTGACGAAGCATCTTGGGTTTGGGCTTACAACATCAATATCTTTTGAACACCCTTACCCTTTTGCACGCCGAATAAGTACGCTTGATCATTTAACAAAAGGTCGACTTGGTTGGAATATCGTGACTTCTTACCTTGATAGCGGATCTAAAAATATTGGTCTAAAAGCTCAGCTTAATCATGACAACCGTTATGATATCGCTGATGAGTATTTAGAAGTGTTATATAAACTGTGGGAGGGTTCATGGCAAAATGATGCCGTCTTAAGAGATAAACGCCAAGGTATCTTTGCTGATCCGGCCAAAGTACATGCCATATCACATGAAGGGAAATATTTCTCTGTACCCGGAATTCACCTTTGTGAGCCATCACCACAAAGGACTCCTGTTTTATATCAGGCAGGTGCTTCCTCACGAGGGCAAACTTTTGCAAGCCAAAATGCTGAGTGTATATTTATTGCTGCACCATCTAAAAATATTACTAAGAATTTTGTAAATAGCATACGACAAAAACTATTAGAAGCAGGACGTGCAGCCACCGATGTGAAAATTTATGCTTTAGTTTCTATTGTCACCGATGATACAGATGAAAAAGCACACAAAAAATTTGAAGAGTATCAGAAATATGGTAGCTATGATGGTGCACTAACATTACTTTCAGGCTGGTCTGGAGTCGATTTCTCACAATATAAACCGACGGATCATGTCGAGTATATTCAAACTAATGCAATTCAATCTTTACTCAGTTCTTATGTAAATGCAGATCCAAATAAAGTTTGGACAGTAGATGAAATAGCGCGTTGGAATAGTTTAGGTGGCAATGGCCCCGTTTTTGTTGGCTCAGCTACAACTGTTGCAGATAAGTTGCAGGAATGGGTTGAGGATACAGGAATAGATGGATTTAACTTAGCATATATTCTTGCTCATCAAACATTCCAAGATACGGTAGATTGGATTGTTCCGGAGTTACAACGTCGAAATGCTTATCAAAAAGAATATTCATCAGGCACATTACGAGAAAAGCTTTTTCAACAAGGAGATTATTTAATCGATCGTCACCGAGGTTCAAAATATAAAATATGATAACCCGAATCCTGCTTAAGCTATAGAGGTCATGATTTGAATGGTTAGCTTATTTTTATGGGTAAGCTGATAAGCACATAAAGATGCATATATTCCTGCAAGATAGCCAGTAATACTACGTGCTTTGCTCGTCACTAGATAGTATTTCTCCTTAAGCAGGCTAAATAGAGTTTCAATCTTGTTGCGTTGCTTCAAGTGATATTCATCTATTTGAGACAATTCAACGAATTGCATGTTTTTACGATGATAGGTCATCAGATCAATATGTTGCTCTTTCAGTCTACTTTTAAGGTTTTGACTGAGATAACCCCGATCTGCATAGAGTTTAGTATGTAATCCTGCTACAAGCTGTTCAACCATTTTAATATCAGCAACGTGTCCATTGGATAAAATAGTATTAACCATCTCACCTTCTGCATTCATCAGTACATGCAATTTACAACCAAAGAACCATCCCATTGAACTTTTCCCTCTTGTGGCAATATCACTGAGGGATTTATGACGTTGTATACGCTGATTCTTACATACAGGTAGAGTGGTTGAATCAATCCAGAGGTATGAATTCTGTTTGTCTTTCATCAAAGTAAAATGTAAGGCATGTATTGCAAGCTGATGCATATTGATCAGGCGTATCATACGCTGATAGCAAGGTAAGCATTTAAATAGATTGCAATAATTGTGATTTAGAGAAGTATAAAATGCTTTGAAATTGTTGAATTGCGAGGTTTTGTACCATACAGCGATTAGAATAATTTCCGACAGGCTCAAAGTTGTGGGTCTAATTCTTATACGATACTTTAACTGTTTGAGATATTTCCAATAAACCGATTCAAATTTTAAAAAGAAATCATCAATTGTGCAAAATAAAGCTGTAATATCATTCATCAGGACTAGGACCGTTGGTTAGGTGTGGTAACTCAACTCATGGCTCTAGTTCTAGCTTTTTTCAATCTTATCCCTTAAGCAGGATTCGGGTTATGATAATAATTTAAAAGCAGAATATCCATTCTGCTTTTTTATATTTAAAAATGAATAATCATATATAAAGATTTCTAAATAATATTAACCTATTTCACAAAAAATAAAATTAAAACTAAATTATATTTACCTCAATAAAGAGTAATTATAATGTCGAATAAGAATTATGAAATAAGGCATCCTGATGATGTAAATCGGATTGTTTCTGAATATGCAGGACAAGGTAAATCAAATAAAGTAATTTGGCTTGCATTAATTGGCGTATTTATTGATGCTTATGATCTAACCACACTATCGTTTGGTATAGAACAAGTTATTAAAGAATTCTCACTTACTCCATTAATGACAGGTGTGGTCGCATCAGCAATTGTCTGTGGAACCATTGTAGGTAATTTAATTGGAGGGTTTCTTACCGATAAAATTGGACGCTATCGAGTGTTTATGGCTGATATGGTTCTATTTGTTATAGCAGCAATTGTTGCAGGATTTGCACCAAATGTGTGGGTACTTATTATTGCCCGTTTTATTATGGGCATTAGTGTTGGGGTGGATTTACCAGTTGCTATGTCTTATTTATCTGAATTTTCTAAATTTTCAGGAAAAAGTAATAAAGCGTCTAGATTAGCAGCATGGTGCCCAATGTGGTATGCCGCATCTTCTATATGCTTTGGTATTGTACTGGCTTTATACTTTATTTTGCCTGCTCAGTATAGTCACTGGTTGTGGCGTGCATCACTTATATTTGGTGCAGTACCAGCATTACTTATTATTTTTATTCGTGGAAAATACTTAACTGAGTCACCTATTTGGTTGGCAAATCAAGGAAGATTAAAAGAAGCATCTGAAATTTTAAAATCATCTTATGATATTCATACCGTTGTTCTCGAAAGTAAAAAAGATTATAAAATACAACAAAATATAAAACAAAGTTTTTGGGTTCTATTTAATCGAACATATTTATCTAGAACGATCGTTGCAATGGTCATTCATATTTCAGTTGCTTTTCAATATACAACAATTGCTTTTTTTCTACCATCAATTCTCATGAATTTCTTTCATACCACTACATTAACAACCATTACAACAACACTCACTCTTAATCTGCTCTTTGCATTCACAGGAGGTTTATTAGGCGTTTATTTAGCAAGCCGATTTACATCTAGACATATACTATTAACAGGTTTCATTTTACAATTCATTGCATTAGTGCTTTTAGGTTGGATCGGTCATCCAAATAGTCCATTTGTCTTATATTCAGCAATTGTTTTACTTGGCCTTTGGTTATTTGCTGAAGGGTTTGGCCCCGGAGCACAAATGATGGTCTACCCAACTATGGCATATCCTGCTGCTATTCGTGGTATTGGCGTTGGATTTAATCGAGCTGTTTCAGGCATTGCACAAGCAATCGCATTATTTGTTTTACCAATGTGGATGACAAAATATCAAACGGATGTATTCACAATTATTGCTATCTTTGCATTCGTTCCTATCATTATTATTGGCTTCATTATTAAGTTTGAACCTACTCGCAATGATATTGATTTACAAGAACCAATAGTAAAACCAACCAGTACTACGACTAATATTATTATATAAATATTTTATTCCCATTTAGTATAAGTATATATTTAAGATTCATTATGTGGAAATAATATAAATTATATTCATTTTCTTATTTTACAAGATATGGTTTTTAAACCTTAATAGTTATTAAGTTCTCATTTAACGAAAAGGTTTTCTCCATGTCTAGTAAAAAAAATAGTGAAGTCTTAAATATTGTTGCAGTTTCAGGTGGATTAAATACACCATCTAAAACAGAAAGTCTTATTCAAAATATTTTAGATGAATTGGCTGATGCCACAAATATTAAAGTTCACTTTATTAAGCTCAGCCAAATTGGACACTTATTGGGTGGCGCAATTTATCGTCACCAACTTCCTCAAAGCGTACAAGACGATCTTGCAAAAATAGAAGCTGCCGATGCACTCATTGTTGGCACACCAGTTTATCGTGCATCATTTACAGGTTTATTTAAACACCTTTTCGACTTTGTCGAACAAACTGCATTGGTAGATGTCCCTGTATTACTTGCAGCATCAGGTGGAAGTGAACGTCACGCATTGGTTCTTGAACATCAACTCCGCCCTTTATTCAGTTTTTTCCAAGCACAAACATTGCCTATTGGCGTATATGCAACAGATAAAGATTTTACTCCCGAATACACAGTAAAAAGTGAAGAGTTAAAAGCACGTATTACCTTAGCTGTAGCACGAGCACTTCCTATCTTGGAATGGGCACCTGCAAAAGGATTAAGAGAAGAGCAATCTAAGAAAAAATCTGAACAAGCCAATGAAAACTTAGGTATTAATAAACAAATTGAACAAGATGAAGTACTGCCATCTATTTCAGTACCTGACTTGAATGCTGCTGAATCACGTATTCATAAAAAAAAGAAATCGGTTGCCTAAAAAATCTCTAACATAGGAAAATGATTATGACGCATCGTAATGCAATTCAATTTGCTTATTGGGTTCCTAATGTCAGTGGTGGTCTAGTTATTAGCGATATAGAACAGCGCACAGATTGGAGCTATGATTATAATGTTCGACTTGCACAAGCTGCTGAAAAAAATGGCTTTGATTATGCGCTAACACAGGTTAGATTCACAGCAGGTTACGGTGCGGAAAATCAACATGAATCGGTCAGTTTTAGCCACGCGCTATTGGCTAAAACTGAAAAACTAAAAGTGATTGCAGCCATTTTACCAGGACCATGGAAACCTGCTCTCGCAGCAAAACAACTTGCAACCATTGATTATTTAACCAATGGCCGTATTGCGGTTAATATTGTAAGTGGTTGGTTTAAAGGTGAGTTTGATGCGATTGGTGAAGAGTGGCCTGAGCATGATGAACGATATGTTCGCTCAGAAGAATTTATTCGAAGTATAAAAGGTATATGGACAAAAGATAACTTTTCATTTGAAGGTAAATATTATCAATTTACTAACTACACTCTAAAGCCCAAACCAATACAGCAGCCATCGATAGAAGTTTTTCAAGGTGGGAGCTCCCGTGCTGCAAGAGACATGGCTTCCCGTGTTTCAGATTGGTATTTTACCAATGGAAATAGCTTAGAAGAAATTAAAAAACAAGTTGATGATATTCGAGAAAAAGCCAAAGCAAATAACCATCACGTTAAAATAGGGGTCAATGCTTTTATTATTGCACGTGATACAGAAGAAGAAGCTCACGCTGTACTGCAAGAAATAATTCGGAAAGCCAATGTCGAAGCCGTGCACGCATTTGGCGATGCAGCAAAAGAAGCTGGGACAGCAAGCAAAGAAGGTGAAGGGAATTGGGCAAAATCCTCATTTGAAGATCTTGTTCAATATAATGATGGTTTTAAAACCAATTTAATTGGTACACCTGAACAGATCGCAGAACGTATTGTCGACTTAAAGAATGTAGGTGTCGATTTGATACTTTCAGGGTTTTTACACTTTATTGAAGAAGTTGAATATTTTGGAAAGAAAATTCTACCTTTAGTTCGGAAACTAGAGGAAAAAAATAACCATTAGCATTACTTCACAGAGACATCCTCACTATTATTTTCAACAAAAAAGTGGATATAAAGGGTTTTGTCGTGTTGAAAGCAATTTAGGCTATTTTTATGAGTTTCTTTTTTAAATGGGAGGTATTAACTCCCATTTAATTTTCAATTATATTCAAACGGCTTAATCTAGATATGAAATTTTATAGCCATTCTGTTGCTCTGAAGCATAAATATAGGCCAGTCCTAATTTTTTGGTATGCATCCCTGCAATCAACTGCTTTTCCCTGACTACTCTTTCTAATAGGTTTTGGCGTGTAATTTTAGCTTGTTCTTTATCATAGTCAAATGCAATTGAAATGGTTGGATCAGCTAGTTGGATATGTGGAAAGTGTACAATATCTGCCCAAATCAATAGGCTATTTTCTCCTCTTCCGATTTTAAATCCAGTGTGCCCTGGTGTATGTCCTGGGAGGGAAATGGGGTAGATACCAGTAATTGGTTCATTTTTATCAAATACATTTATATTTCTTGAATAAGCTTTCAATGTACGACGAACTAAAGAAAAGTTCCGTTTTCCTCGTTCAGTTGCTTGTTCTAGAGCTTGATCATTCTGCCAATATTCAATTTCTAATGCATGTAAATAAATTTGGGCATTTTTATAGATAGGTTTCCCTTCATTACTCAGTAATCCACCAATATGGTCAGGATGTGCATGAGTAATAAGAATAGAATCGATATCATTTGGAGTAATATTCATTTGAACTAGGTTTTTTAACAGTAATCCACCCGTATTATTTAGGCCACCAGTTCCTGAGTCGACTAAAATTGTTTGGCCATGCCCTTGGATTAAATAGCAGTTAATATCAATTTTCTCTACATTAATAATACCTGCTTCGGTTTGTATTTTTGCAGCAGCTTTTTCATCAATTCCCGATAAAAGTGTAAGATTGACACTCATTTCACCATCATTCAAAACAGTCACTAAAAAATCACCAATTTGATGTGATTTGGATTCTAATAGATTCATTAATATTTCCAATTTTTTAATTATAGATATACAGCTATTGGGGGAATATGGCAAATGCACTGACTCTACCTCAACTGCTGAAACAATTTAAAAAATATCATTCATTACCTGTGGCCAGACTAATTGCTGAAAGTACAAATCAAATGTTGGCATTTATTAAAGCTGCTGACACTCCAAATGTAACCAGTAAAATGATTGTATCGCGTACCCATCTTAATTCTATTTTTAAGCTAGTGAGCATATTCAAACATTTATAAACAACAAATAAATATAGTAGATATATACTTGTTTTAGTCAATTTCACTGGCTAAAAATGACTAATATGTATATAAAAAAGCCAATGGGATCTATACTAGTTTTTTAGTATTCTTTAAATTCTGTAAATTTTTTAGGTTATTAAATAGCAATAGCTTTATAGAAAAGAGTTCTGATGATGCATCATCATATTAAATTAAGGGAAAAATCAAATTTTCTCTTGAGGTTAGAGTTATATCTAACCTTATATTAAGGTTTGAAAAAATTAAGGAACTCTAATGAACCTAATGTCTAGAATTATACAAAATATTGACACTTCTAGTTATATAGAAGAAAAAGTTATTATTAATCAACCTATAGAAAAAGTATGGAAAGAGTTTCAGATTGTTGAAAATTACTCATTATGGAATAATTTATTCTCATTAGAAAACTTTCCATCTCATGTTAGAGAAAAGATATTATTAAAACTATATGCTAAAAATAAGGAAATTAAATTTTCTGCTAAGGTTCTAAAAATTGAACCATATAGCTTAGAATGGGAAGGAAAACTATATGTAAATGGATTATTTAATGGAAGACATTTATTTACTTTTGAAGCATTAGATGACGATAGAACTCTACTCATTCAATCAGAAAAATTTATAGGTATATTAGTGCCAATACTTAGAAAATCTATTATTCAATCTACTCAAAAAAACTTCCAAAAAGTAAATTATGCTTTTAAAAACTATATAGAAGAATTGGTTTAATTAGTTATTTATGAATATTAGTCAGTTTTCCAAATTAGAGGATTTTGTTGGCAAAAAACTAATGATTAGAAATCGGCAGGGCACATCACTGACAGTAGAAGGAGAGTTACTTTTAACAGAAGCAGAAAATATTCTTATGTCTTGTTCTACTACTTTAAATAAAATTCGAGGGATTGATATTTCTGGGGAGTTTAGAATAGCGATAACAGATTATTTCAGACCGAATGACCTTTCTACTATTTTAAGAAGAATCAAAAAGAAATTTCCTCAGTTAAAACTTCATATTTCAATTCTAAAAAGTGATGAAATTAAAGAAAGGTATATTACTGATAAGTATGATCTTGCTATTTATATGGATATTGAAGAAAAGAATAAAACCAACAATGATATAAAAATAATTAAGTTATCTGAAAAGCCATTATTTTGGGTTAAATCCCCAGAGTTAAATATCACTAACTCTCCTATTCCTCTGATAACAATGTCCTCATCTTGTATATTAAAAAGCTTTACCGAGGATAGTCTTGTAAAAAGTAAATTGCCTTTTTATTTTTCACATACTACTACTGGAGTTAGAGGAATTATAGCAGCTGTTGAAGCAGGTTTAGGTATATCTTGTCTAAATCAATCATCCTTAAATAGTAGTTTTGAAATTATTAATATAGAAAGTGATTTAAACTTGCCAAAGTTACCTAATATTCAATTTATGCTTTGTCTATCAGCTAGACAAAGCATCACTACAAGTTCCATTAGCAAAATATTAATAAATGAATTCAGTTAAAATGAATTTTAGACGGAATGCAAAAAATGGAACTTTAAGTTCCATTTTAAATTGCCAAATGCAGGTTTAATATCCTGAAAACCTTTACCATTTATAATCGCATCAAAGCTAAGATTTAAATTACCTAAAAGAACTTTATAAAGACTTTCTATACCTAATTCTCTAACTTTTCTGCCAGTTGAAGAGCAAGTTTTCTATCTTTGCTTTAAATATATTTATTTATACTAATCAATAAAATAGTGGGTATTCCCCCTTATTTAGAATAATAAATTCTATTGCTAGGTGCAAAGAAAAAACCAAACTCGGATATATCGTCACTAATATTTAGGTATCTCCAAAAATTTCATTTTCAACACTGACTTGTACTCATCTTTTTAGTCTTTTAATTTACAAAACTGCTCAACAAAGACTTCAATAATATATTTGAATTAAAATATACGAAAGAGCAATAGGTTTATTCTATATTTTAATTAATAAATCTCGTATAAATTTAATTATGTTAAAATTTATATTAAAAACTTTATCTAAGCTCTTCAAAACCACTTAACTTAAATATTAAAATAGCATATGTAAAATAGTTCCCCCAAATTATTTATATTACAAGATCATACATATTTATTCCATTTAACTGCTAATTTAGTCATAAAATATTCAACTATAATTAATTACAGACAAGGTATGAAAGCAACAGGATAAATTAAAATAATATAACAGTTGCTATGTCATATTCAGAAGCTTGAGGTTCTAGTATTAATAATACCCACTAGCATCAAGATGATGCTATATTGGGTTATCTGTAATTTGGGTTAGTTAGAAAATAAATATTACATTCAATAGATTCTCCATTTTTAATGATTCTATTTTTTCGTGTCGCGTCTTTGGAAAATCCACATTTTTGTAATACCTTAATAGATTGGATATTCCAAGGAAGTACAGAGGTTTCAAGCCTTTCAAATTGTAATTCATGAAAGGCAATGCCAATGGCTATTTTAATTGCTTCTGTTGCAATTCCTTTTCCCCAAAATCTTTCACCTATCCAATAAAAAATAACTCCAGCAAAAGGAGCTATATTCTTAGTAATCCTAATTACTATACTTCCAACAAGCTCATTATTTATTTCTATTGCCCAGCTATGAAATCGCGATGAATTTGCAACATTAATCCATTGAACCCCATCTTTTCTAGTATAGGGGAATGGGAAATTTGCTCCCATGGCTCTAGCAATATTAGGATTATTTGCAAGTGAGACTAAACTATCTAGATGGCTATTTTTCTACTTTATAAGCGTTAAGCTAGATTTCATATCTACATATCTATTAGTGTTCTAAATTTATATCTAATATAGCCTGAATTAGTGGATTGTTTTATGGAAAATTTGATAAATATTAATTTATACTCAATAGAAGCCTTAGGGTTTAATGCCTAAAGTTACATTTTTTTGGAATACATTTATAGTCTTCCAATATCCCCATTTTTTACGAATACTATCAGGTGAGTCTTCTACAATATTTGGTTGGCCCGGCCATTGCTGACGTACATACCACCCCCAATAATTTGGGGCTGGAGAGTTCGATGATTTATAAGACCAAATACTCCAATTTAATCCTACAGAGTTCAAAGAATTAATTGCATAATTCCAAGATGCTGAGTCACTATTCAGAAGATTAAACTCACCGACATACCCTGGTATATTCCAATTTTTATGAGATATAAAATCATTAATTGTATGATTTACAACTTTCTGTGGATTTAATGACCAAGGATAAAGATGTGTTTCGTAAACAATGTTATTCCAATTCATTTTTTTTGGATCAGGAAGCATATTCCAACTCCATGTTCAAAAAGTAGCTTCAATAAAAACTATATGATTGGGGTCTGCCTGTCGAACAGAGTGATATAATTGGTCATAAGCATGAATAATTTGATTATAATAATCATTATTCCAAGGTATTTTCTTGTTAGGGCGTGAGTCTGGTTCATTAAGTAAATCATAACCAGCTATATAAGCATTATTTTTATAATGATTAGCTATTTGCCACCACATCCATGCTGTACGTGAGCGGGCAACAGTACTATTCCAATATTCATTTTTGTTAATTTGTCCTGTAGATTGCTCTAAACTTTGACTGCCAATGGCACCATGCATATCAATAATTACATAGATTTTACATGCAGCAGCGGCATTAACTAATTTATCAAGTTGTATAAATGCATCCTTTCTCCAGCCCGAGTTTGCTGTATTGTTTAAATCATAAAACTGCCCCCACCATACTGGTATACGTATTAGATTAAATCCTGCACTTTTTATATTATCTAGATCTGTTGGTGTTATCCAAGTATTTTCATAAGATTGCATTAACTCTTGTTGCGTAGAAATTCCAAACCGATTTTGTAAAGTTTGCATTATTTGATATGTATCGCTAGTTGAGCTACCTAAACTTCCCTCAGACATAGGACTCATATACGACTCCATTACAAATAGTGCTCCAAGATTAAAACCTTTAAGCTGGATAGTTTGATTATTACTAACAATATTTGTACCACTAGTATGTAAAAAAGTATCATTTGCCTTACTGATAATTGGAATTATAAAAATACTTATTAGAAATGCTATTTTAGTAAATGATTTTTTCAATTAGTGACCTGATCTATTAAACAAATATACTGATTTTTATTCATAGCAATAAATTATTTTTTCTGCTTTTCAATTTCTGAGTCAAGAGCCGTCGCTATATTATTCATACCTATTAAAGTAGGATGATATGAGACTGTGAATTTCCAATTGCTATTTTTTTCAGGGTAATACCCTGTAACAAAAGGTTCAGAGGAGCATACATCATGCTGAGAACCTATTAAACTCGATCTAACTATACCTGTATTATTTCTTTTTGCAGCTGCACCAATTACTTGTGCAAGATCAATAGCTACACTTCGCATCCAATTTACATCATTCTCAGACATTGGAAGTTGCTTACAGCTAACATTAGCTTGTGTAGGTATCACTGGTAAGTAACCAATAAGGATTATTTTCGCTGATGGAGAGCGACGATGAATTTCTGCTATAACCTGATCTAGTTGGCTAGGTAATTTGGCAAGACGTCTTTTCACATTATCTAATTGACTAACATGGCAATGAGTACCTCCTGTACTAAGACATGATAAACCTAAAAGGTTACCAATATAACTAACATCATTCCCTCCTATTAACACAGATACAAGTTTTGTGTTCATATCTAAAGATTCAATTTGTGGGGGAAATCCATGTTGCCCATGATAAAGAATATTATCAGTAGTTGCTCCAGAGCATGAAACATCTACAAGATCTAAATGTCTATGAGCAGCTATTTGATGTGCGTAGTTGGATAAAGATCGAGCACATTTACCACTTTCTAAATCAGGCTCTCCAACGCCTGGGCCGGCTGCATAAGAGCTACCCAAAGAGACATATTTATCAGAACTATGTGCTTGAATTGTTGTTATCATAAATAGCAAAGTTACAATATATTGAACTTTTTTATTCAACTTAAAATCCCATATTTATATAATTAACAAGATTATTTTATATAAATCAGGTGTAGAAATTGCGTATTAAATGTAGGAATTCCATACAATAAGGGCTGTGATCTTCCTTTTTCATTTGGCTTTCCACTGTATGAGATATCTTATAGAGACTATAGCCTCTATGAATCTCTAATTAATGATAAATAAATATTTTTTACTCTCCTCCCCAAAGAATAAGATTAGATTCATTTTTGAAGTAACTAACGGCTTCTAATGGAATGTTTTCATCATTGATATCTAATAAAGTTGCTTGTTTTAAATGATTCTTTTTAATGGTGCCTTTACTAATAAATTGAAGCATCATCCTTGTAGCAAAAGGTTGACGGAAAGAAGATGAAGCTACACCATTTAAAATTCCATATAAAAAGCGTTTAGGTGTTCGATGTTGTGGTGTTAATATTGAAAAAGTAATTTCATTATTTTGTCTAGATTCAAAATCAATCATGAAAATACGATCCCCGAGAAGAGTACAGAATCCATGATATCTAAAAGTGTAACCGAGTTTATTTTGATTATTATCAATTAATGGGAAACGCTCAATAGTAACATATTGTACTAATCCATCAGCTTCATATAAACAAGTAACTGAACGGAGTACTTTCTCTTTATAAATTGATGAGAAATGATATCTATAATAAACTCCAAGATAGCTCTCTAAAGCTTTATTTGAATCTTTTGCAATAGTCAGGAATTGATTAAACTTTTGCGACTTTCGAAGATTCATGGGGATATTGTTTTCTAAACCTTCATATAAATTTCTAAAATCTATAGGTGAAAGAAAGAAATCTGATTCGTGCAGCATAAAATAATCTGCAATTCTATGTAGTACTTTTTGTGATGGAGTATGTTGGCCTGATAAGTATTTATTAAACTGTTGCCTATTAATATTTAGTTTACGACATAACTCTGAAATCGATAGATAAGATTCCGTCAATAACAATAAATTTTTTTGTATATTGGTAGTAGAGCCCCCTTCTTGGGAGAAAAATTCATCCTTAGCAATCATATAAACACCTTTTAGAATCAAGCTATGATTATTTAAAAAAGGTGATCCTGCAAGTCATTAATATAATATATTTATATATAATATTTATATTGATTTTTATAGTTTAAGTCTGTAGATTTTCTTTTTAAGTAAGTGATTAAATAGAATGAAATTTCACCTTATATTTGAAAGTTTCAAAAATTCAGCAAACGGTACGGACTCTTTCAAGCAATTAAAGTCCCAGTGTGAATTGGCGATCAAAGATCCTAATCTAGAACTAGAAGCTTCTGCTTTACTACTAATTTACAGTTTCTCAAAAAACTATGTTTTACTGTACGAAGATCAAGAAGTAGCTCCTCTATTTGCTGAAAAAGTCAAAGCTCAATTAGTTGGTTATATGACCGAAATTGATTTGGCATTATCAACTGAAGATACGCATTTGATATTAGCCTCACTTAACTCTGTTTCAAAGCAATATATTGAAAGTTCTAGAATATTTTAGTGACTATGTTTAATAAAAGAAGTTTACTAGAGTATTTTCTGATACCACTTCTTGTATCATTTTTCATGAGTGGTATTAATGCAACTTTAGAGTTAAAAACTGAGAAAAATATTGAATTTGAAATATTATTTTATGAATGGATAAGCAATTGGTTTATTGCTTATCCTTGCTTACTTATACTTGTACCATTCTCAAAAAAGATAGTCTTATCTCTCACACGTCGAATAAAGTAGAATGCTATTCAACACCTACAGCACTACCAAATGGAACGTTTTTATTTCCATAACGACGTACTCGTATATTTGCTTGCTCTGCATGACCTGTAAATTTTTCCAAAGTACATAGTCTTGAACAATATGAGCCAATTAGAGTTGTTGCTTCATCAGTCAAGATACGTTGATAAGTACAAGTTTTAAGAAATTTTCCGACCCATAATCCACCTGTATATCTAGCTGATTTTGAAGTTGGTAATGTATGGTTGGTTCCGATGACTTTATCACCATAAGCAACATTCGTACGAGATCCTAAAAATAAGGCACCATAGTTTTGTAAGTTACTTAAAAAATAATCTGGATCTTTTGTCATAACCTGTACATGTTCAGAAGCAACTTTATCTGCTTCTTTTACCATTTCTTCATCATTCTCACAAAGAATAATTTCTTCATACATTTCCCATGCTTGACCTGCAATTTTTGCGGTATCAAGTTTACTTAGCAGTATTTCAATATGTTTAAGTGTATCATTGGCTAAGCTTTCAGAGGTTGTGATTAATACGGTTGGAGAAGTAGGACCATGTTCTGCTTGACCCAATAGATCAGTTGCAACGAGCTCGCCATCTACTGTTTCATCTGCAATGATAAGTGTTTCAGTTGGACCTGCGATTAGATCAATTCCAATCTTTCCAAATAACTGGCGTTTTGCTTCAGCAATATACGCATTTCCTGGGCTAACAATCATATCTACAGCAGGAAACTCCCCTATTCCAAATGCTAAGGCACTTACTGCTTGAACACCGCCAATACAATAAATCTCATCTACACCAGCTAAAGCGCATGCTGCAACTACTGCAGAGCTTGGTTTTCCTTCATATGGAGGGGAAACAGCTACAACCTTTTTAACACCAGCTACTTTTGCAGTGAGAACACTCATATGAGCAGAAGCCAATAAGGGATATTTACCACTTGGGATATAACAGCCAACAGTTTCTACAGGTATGTTTTTATGCCCTAAGATGATTCCTGGCAACGTTTCAACTTCAATATCTAGCATTGAAGCTCTTTGGTGTTCGGCAAAATTTTTAACTTGGTTTTGTGCAAATTTAATATCATTAATTTGTTGAGGTGTTAAGTCTGCTAAGCAAGCTGCAATTTCTTCTTGAGAAAGTCTAAAAGTTTTAGGCATCCACTTATCAAACTGTTCTGAATAATTTTTAATGGCATTTTCACCATCTTTTTCAATGTTGATAATCATGTTTTCGACAATTCTACGAACTTGTAGAGTATCTGCTTCATCTTTGTGCTAGGTTATTGCTGTTTTTAGGTAAGTCGACATAATCTAAGCCTTTGTAAAGTATTTATTTATTAGAATAATATTTCCATTTAAACTGATTAACAATTTCGCAAGTGGAGAAAATATGACGCACACTGACGCATATTCAGCTTTTATAGGTAAAACTTAGAAAGGGCTTCTATCACATTAAAATAAATTTAGGCAATTCTGTATATATTTAAGATGAATAGATGAGATAAGTATTTAAGCACTTACATTTTCCTATTGATGTAAGTAAGTGCTCAATGCTTTTAATAATATCTGCCTCATTAATAGAAGCTCACCTAATCTAGAAGAAATGATGACAGAGTGTAGAATCAAGATTGATTACTCTGCTTTACACCGTTGAGTTCTGAAAATTACAGAAGAGTTAATAGAGATCTCAAAGGAATATAAGTCATTAAGTCAATTTTGGCATATTGATTAAATCTATATCAAAATCAAAGAAACATTGTGCTACTGATATATAACCATTGATTAAAATAGCGAATTTTCTTCTCACTAAACATAGTGATACAAAAGCTACACAACGTTTTTAAAAAAGTGATTAACTAAACCAATATGTCTGTCTCGTACAAATAGAAATAGATAAAAGTAATACTAAGATCTTAAAAATTTAGGGGGGGAATAATTTTATCGGGAATAAATTCGATGCATATGATAGAAAACAACTTTCACTTTAGTCATGGATTAAATCGGCTCATGGAATCAGTCTGCCAATTATTTGGATGCAGCGAATATGTGGTAATTTTTTAGCCATTAAAAATTAATCTTATAGAACCACACAACTGAATGACAGCATTAAATTCTATATATACTTGAGACTAACTTTTTGTAATATCTCAGTTTATTCAAAGTATTATTAATTGATTATATCTTTTAAAAGTTTGATTTTTCTCAGTTGATATACCTCTTCCATGAAAAGGTATATCTAGCAAAAAGCTACATACTTACTCCTTACTTTTGACTAAGGAGTTTTCTCATTTTTCTCTCTTTCCGACGCTTCTTAACAATGGTATAAGAGTTAAAAATAGCAATAGAAAGTAATAAAACAGATATTAATCCAAATACAAAGGTAAGACCTGTCTTTTGCCCAATTAAGCCGACAATAGCAGAACCGCTAAGTGCACCCGAATACGCTAAAATAGATACATAAGACAATGCTTGTGACTTAGGTACAAGGTCTTGCCGTCCTACTCTTGAAAATAGAACTGGTACTACATTAGATAACCCTAATCCAACGAGCGCATATCCAAATAAAACAAGATACCAAATAGGTGCAAGTACGACCACAGCCATTCCTGCACTAGCACATAATGAACTTGCCCAAATTAGTTTTTTCTCACCTAATTTTTTTAAAAATATATGACCAAAGAAACGAGAAAATGTCATGGTGATTGCAAAGAAACTATATGCCAATCCTGCATTAGATAATGAGGTATGATATATATCTGTAAGATATACACCACTCCAATCTAGTGCAGTACTTTCAGTTAAAAAGGCAATAAAACACATAAGCCCTAACATTAAAATAATAGGATGGGGTATTGCACGGTTTTGAGTAGGTTGTTCATTTTCTTCCACATGAGGCTGGCTTGCACTATTAACAGCAGACTTAGACAGTGCACCGAGTATGGAGAATACGGCAATGAGTGTAACTAATAAACTAATCAGTAATGTTGCCCCTAATGCAGAAAATCCCATATGAAAAAATGCTGTCATTGTTAGTGCAGCTATTAAACCGCCTAAACTACACATTCCATGAAAATTCGACATTAATGGGCTTTTATTTTTTTCTTCAATAATCACACCTTGAAAGTTTGCTGCTACTCCTGTTGCACCAGAGGCAATACCTAGAAACGTGAGTAAAAAAGCAAGTGCTGGAATGTGATCTAGTAATGTAACTAGTGGTAAAGCCAATATAAAAACAATAGACGAAAAAGCAATAATAAATCGGCAACCTAATGTTTTTATAATCCGTCCAGTTAAAAGCATAGCTGCTATCGAGCCTAGCCCCATACATAAAATAAGTAGTCCTAAAGCTGTATGATCTAAATCAAGCTTCTGTTTTATATATGGGATAAGTGCTGCCCAAGCAGCCATAGCAAACCCTAAATTAAAAAAACTTAGACGCGTTGTTTGCTTTTGCGTTGAAAGTTTATTTAAAAATACTGGATCAAACAATCGAAAATGTAACATGGTAATATAACTTAGATATATTTCTGTTAGATTACTCTAAGTTATATTAATTACTAAACAAAGTGGGTTTATTTTGTGTAATAAGCCACATTCCAAGCCAAAACTTTAATCATTTTAGAGAAATTTTATTTTTTGAGTTCTATAGAGTTACGTAACTTAGGTTTTTTCTAGCTCATCCATATAGCATAAATTTTAATAATATTTAGAAATATAATTATGCTTTAGACCATATAGGTTTTAATAGCTGATTAGTCTTGATTTTGATTCATTTTCACTATAGGATTTCTCTTTAAGTGGATTATTAAAATGAATTTTCAGGTTATCTTTGAAAAGTTTAAAAATTCTTCGAATGGAACTGATACATTTAAACAGTTAAAACTCCAGTGTGAATTAGCACTTAAATCACCTCTTAATGAATTAGAAAGTACTGCACTTTTAATTATTTACAACTTTGCAAAGAACTATGTTTTACTTTATGAAGATCAGGAAGTAACTCCCATTTTTTCAGAAAAGGTAAAATATCAACTAACTGAGTATATGTCTGAACTTGCTATATCTTTGAGTAGCAATGATCCTCATATGATTCTTAGTGCTCTTAATACCATCTCGCAACATTATATGACAAGCTCTAGAATATTTTAATTCGATTATTCATACCATTGAATATACAAATGGTATGAATATATCTATAAAGTAAAAGTACCTTAATTGGTGTTTATATCAATGTTATTAGCGAAAAATTTATGACATATGACAACTTTCCTAAAGACATAAAGGAAATATTAAACAGTAAAAATGGCTTAATAGATGATATTGGTATGTCTAATGCAAATGTTATCCTATACGAAAACATGGTTTTAAAAATCAGTGCTAATTATATAGAGTCTCAACATGAATATGCCATGTTGGAGTGGTTAGTAGATAAATTGCCTATACCTCAAATAATTGGATATGCACAGAATAATGAAAATAGTTATATACTTATGAGCCGTATACAGGGTCAGTTAGCCTGTTCAGATGATTGGCTCACTTCTCCCAAACAACTCATGAAAATTTTAGCAGAAGGGTTAAAAGCATTGTGGGAAATTCCAATGCTTAACTGCCCATATAATTTATCATTGGATCATAAACTAAATATTGAAGAACAAAAAATACAGCAAGGGCTTTATAAAAAGCCCACTGGTGAAGATAGCACCTATCATAATTCAGGATTCAATTCTGCAGAAGACCTTTTATATTGGCTAAAAAATAATAAGCCTGATGAAGACCTTGTTTTTTCACATGGTGATTTATGCCTACCAAATATTTTTATAAATCAAAATAAGATCAATGGCTTTATTGATCTAGGACAAAGTGGCATTGCTGATAGATATAGAGATATCGCACTTTGCTACAGAAGCTTAAAAGATAACCTCTCAGGTGTCTATTCAGGTAAGATATATTCTAACTTTAATCTTTCTGATTTCTTCGATGCTTTGGATATCAGTCCTGATTACGATAAGATTGCTTATTATATTTTATTAGATGAGCTATACGAATAAACTATATATGCATATAGCTAACAATATATCTTAGTCAATTTTAATCAAAATAGGTCTCATTTGGTACTTTTTTCAAAAGTTCAAAAAATTGATTAATCTGCTCATAAGTTACACGTGCTGTAGAAATTGGTGGTAGTTCATCTTTGCCAAAAAATGTAACATCTGAGGTTTCTATACTTGTTTTGACTTCGCCACCTAAAATTTCACATAGAAAGAATGCCTTATAGACATGTAAAAACATATCTGGATAAGGATGTTTTCTTCTATCAATGAAAGATAATAGTTGTTTTGCTTTAACACTTAATCCTGTTTCTTCTAAGACTTCTTTTTCTGCATTCTCTGAAGCTGAATAGCCTATATCAGCCCATCCACCTGGAACAGACCACAGACCATCTTCAGTTTCTTTAACAAGTAAAATTTTGTTGTCTTTAAACACAACCGCACGTACATCTAATTTTGGTGTTGCATATCCTGTATCTTGTAGAACATTAGGAATAAAGTTCTTCGTATCTATATCTTTTAGATTAAGTAACCGATCAACATACTCAAGTAGCTGATGATATCGTTCTTTATCATAAATATCTTTTGAGTAATATAGCCCTGACTGTGCTAATCCTGTAATTTTACTCAAAATTTCTATCCATTCATTTGATTCTTTCATATATCACTTATATTAATTTTACTGACAAAAAATTTTACCACCTTTTTATATGTATAAAAACAAGCCATTAAATTAAGTCATCAAAATTAAATAATATTTTATAAATCATATATATAAATAAAAATAGTGCTAAAAGATAAATTTAAGATCTCTAAATACTTACTTTATCAAGCTAAGTAAAAGCGCAGCACAACAAAATAAAGATGCGAATGTTCTATTCATATATTTTTGTTGCTTTTCTGAGGTCATTAATCTCAATATTTTCGATGCCAAACCTGTATAGCCAGCCATTACAATCATATCTACAGTAATCATCGTTCCAGCCATTGTAAGATACTGCAAATACAGAGGTCTTGAGGTGTCTAAAAATTGTGGTAAAACAGCCAATAGAAAAACTATTGCTTTAGGATTAGTTATATTTATTAAAAATCCATTCAAGATCATTAGATGAATTGGTTTTAACTCATTTTTATTCTGTTGAATTTCTATGTTTTTAGTCGGCGCTGTCCATTGCTTATAAGCAAGATAAATTAAATAGATAATCCCAAACCATTTAATTAGCAGAAATGCCCAAGGTGTTGTAACGACGACAACTCCAACTCCCGCAGCTACAATAAGAATTTGTAGACATAAAGCAATCTGTAAACCAATAACATTCCAATAGCCATACTTGAAACCAAAACTTATACCATTAGACATAGATGCAATTGCTCCTGCACCAGGAGAAATACTAATAACCCAACAAGCTAGAAAAAAACTAAACCACAACTGATACGACATACCTTTATACCTAAATCACGTTAAATTTCTATTGAAAGAAATGAGGACCCTGTAGATTCCTATTTAGTATTGAATTATTGACTGACTTTAGTTCCAAACTCGTTATCTAACTTTCTTAGATACAGTGAATCAATATAAAATCTCTATAGTTATTAAAGTTCTACACCAAGTATTTACATTTTTTAATTTATTAAAGCAATCAAAAGAATAATAAAATTAGGTTATTCCTGTATCAAACATAATAATTAGGAAAATTTTAATTACTAAAATTATTTAAAATCAAATACTAACTCTAAGTAAACTCTATAATTACCAATAATACAAATGAATCAAAAATAAATTGACAAGATACAAATGAATCAATAAGATTTAATTAAATAAAAAAGGCCGCCAAAAATGAGTCATGTTCTTCATAGAAGTTTAAAAAGTACCCCAATCGTTGCTGTTTCTGGGCAAGGCTGTTACTTAAAAGATCAAAATGGTAAAACCTACCTCGATGCTTGCGGTGGTGCTGCTGTGTCGTGCCTTGGTCATGGACATAAAGATGTTATAAACGCCATGCATCATCAAATTGATAAACTTGCTTATGCTCATACTAGTTTTTTCACTAGTGATGTCATTGAAGAGCTTGCTGAACAGCTTGTACATACAGCTCCCAAAAGTCTAAATAAAGTCTATTTTGTTTCTGGTGGTTCAGAAGCAATGGAAGCTGCTTTAAAAATTGCTAGACAATATTTTATAGAGATCGGACAACCTGAACGTACGATTTTCTTAGGCAGACAACAAAGCTATCATGGCAATACTTTAGGTGCCTTAGCAGTTGGAGGAAATGATTGGCGCAAGAAAAGCTTTCTACCTCTTTTAATGAATGTCGAAAGGGTTTCTGAATGTAATGAGTATCGCGGGAAGCGAGCCAATGAAACCACTGAGCAGTACACAGAGCGACTTTTAGCCGAGTTTGAAACCAAGATTCTTTCTATTGGACCTCAAAAAATTATTGCCTTTTGTGCAGAAACAGTTGTTGGTGCGACATCAGGGGCTGTTCCTCCTACACCTCAATATCTACAAGGCATTCATAAAATTTGTAATACTTATGGCATTTTATATATTGCAGATGAAGTCATGTGTGGAATGGGAAGAACAGGTCATTTACATGCTTTTGAACAAGATAATGTTGTTCCTGATGTTGTTACTGTAGCTAAAGGTCTAGGCGGAGGTTACCAACCCATAGGTGCTATTTTTGTTAAAGATTTTATTACAAATACAATTAAGCATGGCACAGGTTTTTTTCAGCATGGTCATACTTATATTTGTCATCCAACGGCAGCAGCAGCAGCTTTGGCAGTTCAAAAAATTATTCATAGAGATCAACTATTAAGTGCTGTTAAAGAACAAGGTGCTTATTTACGGAAACAACTTAATGAAAAGTTGAAAAATTTAGATTCAGTTGGTGATATACGTGGGCGTGGTCTATTTCTAGGCATTGAAATTGTAAAAAATAAAGATTTGAAAGAACCTTTTCAACCACATCACAATATTCATAAACTTATTAAAACTGAGTGCTTTAATAAAGGGGCAATGGTTTACCCAATGGGTGGAACAATAGATGGTAGATTAGGAGATCATATCCTTATTGCACCGCCATTTATTATTCAAAAAATTGAAATAGATTTTTTAGTAGACACGCTATATACAGTCATAAAACAAGTGACTGAAACTGCTTATATAAAGGAAGGCACATGCTAAAAAATCGAATGCCGCCTTTAGATAAATCTAAGTGGACTTCAGAGCAAGAAACAGAAGCACAAAAAATTATTGATGGCCCTCGTGGGAAACTTCTTCCTCCTTTTGAGCCTTTACTTCGAAGCCCACAGTTAATGCAACATGTCCAAGGTCTCGGAGAATATTTGCGATATTCTAGTGCAATTGGTCAAAGATTAACTGAGTTGGCAATTTTAGTCACTGCTCGAAATTGGAACCAAGCAGTTGAGTGGTCTATACATGCACCTTTAGCAATTCAAGAGGGAATAAACCCTTCCGATATTGAGTGTATAAATAATAATATTCAACCTAAATATCTCAAACAAGATGAACTTGCTATTTATCACTTCTGTCAGGATCTACATAAAAGTAAGCGTGTCACTGACAGTAACTGGAACAATGCAATTAACCTTTTTGGAGAAAAAGGTACTATCGATTTAATTGCAATAAATGGCTACTACACATTATTAGCTATGATTATGAATGCTTCACAAACACAAAATAACAAAACTGAGTATAGTTTAATTTTCTAATTTAAATGGACTATATTTTATATATAGTCCATTATTTTTTATAAAAAATAATTATTGGCACTATTATTGCTTAATATATTTACATTTTCTTAAAACAAGTGGATTAATATGTCAATTAAAAAAAATATGATATTAGGCTTAGCATCATCCTTAATTTTCTTAAGCATGCCTGTACTCGCACAAGATAAATTAAAAGTAGGTGTAGATACGGCATTTGTTCCTTTTGAGTTTAAACAAGGAAATAAATATGTTGGTTTTGATATAGACCTTTGGGATGCTATTGCAAAGAAAATGGGAGTAAGTTATGAGCTTCGACCAATGGATTTTTCTGGACTAATTCCAGGGCTACAGTCACGTAACTTAGATGTTGCTATGGCCGGTATTACCATCACCCCAATAAGACAGCAAGTTGTTGATTTTAGTATCCCTTATTATAATGCAGATTTATTAATGGCTGTTAAAAGCAACAATAATATAACTAAATTTAGCCAACTCGCGAATCAGAGAGTTGGACTAAAACAAGGTACTGCTGCTGCAACATATATGAAGTCACATGTTAATGCAAAATATGTTGAATTCCCTAATATTGATAATGCCTATTTAGATTTACAAGCTGGAAATTTAGATGCTGTTGTTCACGACTCTCCTAATGTACTTTATTATGTGAAAAATGCAGGTCATGGCCATATTAAATCTGCTGGTGAAAACGATAGTATTCTGCCACAAAAATATGGATTTGCATTACAAAAAAATAGTGCATATACCGCTAAAATTAATAAAGCTTTAAACGATCTAAAAACAGATGGTACATATAATAAAATATATATCAAATGGTTTAATAAAGAGCCATCTAAATAAAAAACAGTGGGGTAATTAATATGGATTTTGATATCTCATATGTTTGGCAAGCAATTCCTACTCTTTTACAAGGCTTAAAACTCACAATATTTATATCTGTTATTGGGCTTATATTCGGCTTTTTTATAGGAATTATTACAGGTATTGGTCGTGCAGTTGGCGGTAAGGTAATAAGTAAGCTTGCACTAATATATATTGAAATTGTTCGTGGAACGCCAATTATGGTGCAAGTAATGTTTATCTACTTCGCATTACCACTTGCATTTCCTATTCATATAGAGCCTATCACCGCTGCAATCGTGACCATAACGATTAACTCAGGTGCATATATTGGAGAAATTACACGAGGTTCTATTTTATCCATAAATAAAGGGTTCAAAGAAGCAGGTTTAGCACTTGGTCTATCACGTCGAGAAACCATGACCAGTATTATTATCCCACTTGCTTTAAGACGAATGATACCCGCTCTAGGTAATCAATGGATTGTAAGTATAAAAGATACATCTTTGTTCCTCGTCATCGGAGTAGCAGAACTAACACGGCAGGGTCAAGAAATCATTGCAGGAAACTTTAGGTCTTTAGAAGTATGGACTGCTGTTGCCATTCTTTATCTTATTGTCACTCTATGTCTAAGCTTTTTATTAAAGATTGTAGAAAAGAAAATGAGGATTTTATGAGTATTATCGAATTTCAAAATGTCTCAAAAAGCTTCGGTTCAACACATGTATTACATGACATCAATCTAAATATTAATGAGGGTGAAGTTGTTGTCATTATTGGACCTTCAGGATCAGGGAAGTCAACATTATTACGATGTATCAACAAGCTAGAAGATATATCTTCTGGAACATTACTAGTTGCTGGTCATCATATGACTGACCCTAACCTCAATGAGTGTGAAATTAGAAAAGAAGCAGGAATGGTTTTTCAACAATTCCACCTTTTTCCACACTTAACAGCACTAGAAAACGTAATGTTTGGTCCATTAAAAGTAAGGAAAAAGAGTAAGCATGATGCAAAAAAAATTGCAAGTGATTTACTCAATCAAGTTGGACTCGCATCTCGTGAAGGCCACTACCCTTCTGAACTATCTGGTGGGCAACAGCAACGAGTTGCTATTGCTCGAGCGCTTGCAATTAAGCCTAAGATGATGCTATTTGATGAGCCAACATCTGCTTTAGACCCTGAACTGCGCCATGAAGTACTGCAAGTTATGCAATCTTTAGCAAAAGAGGGGATGACGATGGTAATCGTTACTCATGAAATTGGGTTTGCAAGAGATGTGGCATCACGTGTGATCTTTATTGATAAAGGAACAATTGCAGAAGACGGAACACCCACAAACCTAATAGAAAATGGCCTAGGCTGTGAAAGGCTACAAGAGTTTTTAAGAAATGTATCTTAAAAGATTTGATAGGTAAAACTTATGGATATACTAAAAATTTCTGGAAGTGCCTTTGAAATAGGTCAACAACTCGGAGAAAAAGGAAAAGATGCATGGCATACAAAAATTAAAAATACAGAGCTTTGGAAAAATGTTTTCACTTTTAAAGGCAGTAAAACCATTTTCAATATGCAAATTTTGGTAAAACGTCATTTCCCTGATATTTGGCAGGAAATAGTAGGTCTTGCTCAGGGCTTAGAAGATGATGAGATGAATGTATTCTTATGGAATTGTAGAGGTGACTTATTAGCCTCTACATCTGATGGCTGTACAACTATTTCAGGAAAAGATGACACAGGAAATATTATTGTTTCGCATAATGAAGATGGCTTACCCAACCTTCTTAATGATTGTTTTTTAGCTGAAGTTTCTCAAAACTCAGGAATATCTTTTTTTAGTTTTGTGTATCCTGCATCATTATGTGGACATACTTTTTCAATAAATTCTTTTGGCATCGTAAATACAGTAAACAATTTACGGTTAGAAAATAGACAGACAGGGTTGCCACGACAAGTATTAGCTAGAGCAGCACTAAATGCTGAAAGTATTGCATCTGCTATAGATACTCTTTCAACACCACCAAGAGCTGGGGGTTTTCATCATACTTTAGCGCAAATAAAAAATGGCACTCAACGATTAGTAAGTATAGAAGCTATAGGTTCACAAAATTTAATTCGAGAAATAAATCATATTGGATTTCACGCAAACCATGTTATTTACAGTAATTATGAACAACAAACCATTACCGAAAGTTCTCAGGCTAGACAGACTAGACTAAAAGTACTGCTTGATAAAGAGACAGAATTAAATGAAAGCTTATGTTTAAAGATTTTATCAGATACCCATAACATAAGACTTCCTATATATCGTAAAGATAAAGATGACCCTGATCAGGAAAATACGCTTGCTTCAGTTATCTATATACTCAAACCTAATAAAGTTTCTTGGAAAATATTCCGAGAAGATCGACTAAATCCTGAAAATGTAGGAGAAATCATCTTTAGTAGCCCTTTAAGTGTATAATATTAGATATTTAAGCACTTAATTAAGAATCTATGAATCCTAGACAAAAATTGCTTAATCAGTTTAGTACATTATCACCTGAGCTTATGCGTTCAGCTCAATTTATTTTAGATAATGAGCAAGAGCTTATTGTTTTATCTATGCGAGCATTTGCTCAAAAAGCAAATGTTCTACCTGCAACACTGTTAAGATTAGCAAAATCCTTAGGCTATACGGGTTGGAATGAATTCAAAGATGAGTTTATTACATTAAAAGGATTAAGAGATAATCCTTATACATCAAAAGCGCAAGATATTATTAATCGCTTAAATACTCACGATGATCCTTCAGATACTCTATACGATAAATTCTTTGAAGCCCAAATACAAAATTTAATTCTTACACAGCAGAAAAATAAACATGTATTCAGCACATTCATAGATATTGTTGATACTAGTAAACACCTTTATATCTGTGGATTTAGGGGAAGCTTTCCTATTGCTTGGTCTGTTTACTATGTATATCGGCTTTTTAAAAAAAATATTACACTCATTGATGGCCTAGCTTTAAACTTAGAAATGCATAAACGTGATTTTACAGCCGAAGATACGATTATCGTAGTTGGATTTGCTCCCTATTCACAAGAAACAATATCTATAATAAGAGCTGCTCAAAATGCAAGTAGTAGAATCTTAGCAGTTACGGATAGCTTAGCTTCTCCATTAGCACAAAATGCACTGTCATCTTTAATTTTTTCTACAGATGGCCCTTCTTTTTTTCCATCTATATCATCAGGTATAAGCATTTCTGAAGGATTTCTTGCAGGGCTCCTTGCAAAATATGGACAAACTGGTGTAAATAACCTAGAACTAAATGAGAAGTTTTTGTTAGGTTCAGGTGCATACTTTAATGATCAATGAATACTTAAATAGTATTTTTCATCGAAAATCTGTTAGTTCACTGTATTAGAATAAGCGAGGTTCATCCCTCGCCTACATCATATTATGTTCAAAAATCATGTATTAGTGTTTCATGTAAATACTCCCATATAATTTGATTATTAACCTGTTTAAAAATAACAGTAGAAAACCTAAAGTTAGGATCACCATCAGCAATTTGTTGCTTTTCTTGATATAGTACAATGATGTAATTTTCATTTTCAGAAACAATATTCATATCTAAAATATCAATTTTCAGTCCCTGCTTACTGCCAAACTGAGTATTAAAGAAACTTTTTATCTTTTCATAATCTAGCAATACGCCTGTAGTTGTAATCATAGAAAATTGATCAGAGAATCTAGCAATTAACTGTCTGTAATTTTCTTCAGATCGATGAGGTGTACTTAGTATTTGCATAATTAATTGATGAGCATCTACAATTTCTTGAAAATAAATATTCATTATTTTTCCTGCTTTAGAAGAAGCTTTATAGACTTATTGTTAAGTTGAAAACAAAATAAAATAGGGATAAATACGCTACATGAAGTGGCCAAGAAGCACCAATGAAAAGCTTGATATTCCAATAGTTTAAAATTATGTAGTAAAACACTATATAATAAACTTACCAGCGCTATACCAGTGCAAAAACTCAATTGACGATTAATATTCCATAATGCTGTCGCGTCTGTTAGATATTTATCTTTAATCTGAATAAAAGCTAGACTTTGAGATGTACTACTGCATAAACTCCCCCCAAACCCCATCAAGGCATATGCAAGTAGAATAAGATATATAGCAAAACTATGAGCAGGTATTAAATAGAATAGAAAAATACCAATACCTTCAACAAGACATCCCAAAATAATTAGTGGTTTGGGTCCTAGGCGATTAAACATTAGCCTTGTTAAACTAATTGCCAAAAACGCAAAAAATGCCCATAGAATCATCATACTTCCTATTTTCGTGGCACTCATTTCTAGTTGGCTTTGTAAGAAAAGAATTGCTATAAGATTCACCCCAGTAAATACACCGGGAATAAATTGATAAATAAGCATAGAGATAGAAAACGTTTGATTCTTTAATAGACCTAAATTAAGTAATGGATTTGATTTTTTGAATGCTGAAGATACATATATAAAAAGAAGAATGAATCCTAAAGTAAGTGAAAATACACTAAAATTATTCCTATGGAGATCACTCAAGTAACTTAATCCAACTAAAATTAAAACTAGAGATATACTTAATGAAATAAAACCAAAAGTATCAAATGACTGATATTTTTCGGTTACTATTACATCTTTTTTTAACCATAATATTGACAGAAAAAGAGTAAGAAAAACTATAGGTAAACTTATAAAAAATACAAACCGCCAACTCAACCACTGTACAATTATTCCACCTAAAGAAGGAGACAGTGCGGGTACAATTAAAGCTATAAGCATAACACTAGAAGAGAGCTTAATTCTTTCACTATTTTTATATAACCGATAAGCCATTGTCTGCCCTAAAGGGATAAGCATTCCACCTCCTATCCCTTGAATAAACCGTCCACCAATAAGAAAACTTATAGACATAGCAAATCCAGCACTGACAGTACCAATTAAAAAAGCTAACAAAGAGTAAATAAAAAGCTTTTTAATACTTATACAATGGGATAGCCATCGACTTAGCGGAATTACTAATGTTAAACCTAAAATGTAACTATTACTAACCCAGCTGAGCTGCTCTAAAGATGCTCCAAAAACTGACTTTATTTCAGGATACGCAATAGTCGCAATAAACATATTAACTAAATCGATGAAAAATACTAATAAGTAGATTCCAACAACACGTTTTCGATAATTTATCATTCCACTCTTTCAAAAAACTAATTTAAGTAAGTGTAAATGACAAAATTAAGATGATATATCCCATGAAAATTAATACAATGTCAAAATAATTTTGACAAAAAGATCATATAAATATGCTAAATATGCAACGTGTTGAAATGTTTATTGCAGTTGCTGAAACACGCAATTTTACATTTGCAGCTGAAACATTAGGAATAAGTAAAGCAGTAATTAGTTTTAATATTAAACAGTTAGAAAGTGATCTTGGAGTTTCCTTACTAACACGTAGTACTCGAAAAGTAATAGTAACCGAAGCTGGAGAAAAATTTTATCAGCGTTGTTTGATACTTTTGCAACATGTAGATGATGTTATACAAGAAACATTAAATGACTCCTCATCATTAAAAGGTACATTTAGAATCAGTACAACTGTAGAATATGGAAACGAGAAAATTATTCCTATTCTTGCCAAGTTTTCTACTCTTCATCCTAATCTAAAAATCCAGCATACAGCTTCATCTAAATTAGATGATTTAATTTCAGAGCGTTTTGATATTGCTATTCGGCTAGGTAGTCTCGATGATTCTAGCTACCATGCAAAGCTTATAGATACATTTGAAGTTATTCCTGTTTCCTCACAATCTTATTTATCTAAACACTATAAAAATGGAAAAATTCTTGATCTAAATCAATTTAAAGACTCTTGTTGGATCGCTCATCAGCGTTTTAAAAGTCCTTTTAAATTAGAGCTATATAATACACAAGAGGAGGAAAAAATATGTTTTGAAATGAGTAAAAATCCAATATTAGTAACTGATAATATTACAGCTCTTCGATCTTTTGTTTTAAACAGCCTAGGTGTAGGATTACTCCCTAAATGGTTAATAGAAGAAGATTTATCATGTAATCGTCTGATACAGATATTACCTAAGTATCAATTTCCCAAACAGGGAGTATATGCTATTTATCCAAATACGAAACATGTATCTCTTAATGTTAGAACTTTTATAAAATTTTTAGAAACCGAACTAAGTTGTTGATATAAATATATATCAATTTTTCAAGAAAATTACTATGAATTAGTCAATTCTATATCACTATAAATTCTTTGTTTATTTTTATGCATAGCTGTGATCCTGATTTTTAAGGCATTGATAAAATTGTATATATTATAACTCTTACTGTCTTTATGTGAATTTTACCTAGTTGAAATTTATAAAGAACAAAGAATTTATAGTTACATGAGATATCCCACTACGAAGTCATTAAGAATCTTAAATTCTTGAATTTTAGCTATCTTATCTATCAATAAATAGCTCTTCTTTATTTCAACATTAGGAATATATTCTTTTTAGTATTTGTTTCAATACTAAGTATTGAATACTAAATTTTGCTCTTTTAATCTGAATTCTGCTTAAGGAAAAAGGATAGAATTAGAGCCATTAGGTGAGTTACCACATCTAACCAATGATTCTAATGAATGATACTACTGCTTTGTTCTGTGCAGTTGTGATTTCTTTTTAAAATTTGAATCCATTTACTAGAAATATCTAAAATATTTAAATCCAAAAACTTTAGCCTTTCTAAAATTATTCTAATCTATTTAAGTATTTACCTTACTATCAGCATATAGTAAGCCTAATCAATATTTATCAGCTTACAATACATACTTTAGACCTTAATTAAGGTAATTAAAGGTAGACATAATTCATATCTATAGACTGAATTAACCACTTTACTTATATGTAAGAATGAGCGTATACAACATCATAAACCTCTAAGTATAACAAGAAGAAATTAATAGGTTGGTCTTTTTAGCTGTAACCCGTATATATGATAAATATTATATGGTAGTACCATCTAGTAATGAATAAGATATGTAGTATTAAAAGCTATCTTGTAAGGAAGGGTATACAAATTTTTATGTATTTATCAGCTTACTAATAAAAACAAGTTAATTACTTAACCTTTGTGACTTAAACGAGATTGAAGTTTTTCAAGTTACCTAATTGAATAAATATTTCATATATTTTGGTTAAATATGCAGTTTTATTGTTCTAAAAAAATTTCATAATTTTTATAAAAGTAAAAAATGTTCTTTTTATTAATTTTTAAAGCTTTTAAATGCTTTTAGAAATGCTATAACTCTTATTATATAAGGCTTTTAGAGCTTATTTAACTATAAATTCTTTGTTATTTAACTATAAATTCTTTGTTATTTAACTATAAATTCTTTGTTATTTAACTATAAATTCTTTGCATTTAACTATATAGATAGATAATATAGTTTTATAAGTGTGAGACCTAAATATATCAAATGAAAAATGAGCTTGTTGTTAAAGATAATGTATTAATAAATGCAAGTTACAATTTAGAGCTAACAGAGCAACGCTTAATTCTACTTGCAATTGTTGAAGCTAGAGAGTCACAGACAAGACTGACATCAAATACAGTTATTCAAGTTAATGCTAAACAATATGCTAAAAGTTTTCATACAACAAATGAGGCTGCCTATGCTGCTTTGAAAAGTGCAGTAAATAGTCTTTTTGAAAGAAAGTTTTCTTATAAGGAATATAGAGGAGATAAAAACAAAGAGTTTATAGTGAAATCTAGATGGGTTTCTAAAATTGGTTATGCCGATAATTTAGGTGTTTTAGAAATAACCTTTGCTCCTGATGTTGTACCTTTAATTATTCGTTTAGAAAAGCATTTTACAAGTTATCAATTAAAACAAGTTTCTCATTTAAGTAGTAAGTATGCGATACGTTTGTATGAAATTTTAATATCATGGAAAGAAGTTGGAAAAACACCTATTACTAGCATTACAGAGTTTCGTGAAAAAATTGGGCTAGATAAAAGTGAATATCAACGTATGGATAATCTAAAAAGAATTGTTATTGAACCTGCAATTAAGCAAATTAATAAGTATACAGATATTCGTGTCGAGTATGATCAATTTAAAACAGGTCGTGCAATTACAGGCTTACAATTCAGGTTTAGTCAAAAAGAAACTAATGTCTTAGATATTTTGGCAGAAGATGTGAATAATCTTATACCTAAGCTGACAGAAAAACAGATATTATTCTTTGCAAATAAACTTGCTTATGATGATATTTTCTCAAGTAAGCATGCTGAAATTGGTGAGGAGTATCCAGATTTAGAATCTCGTCTAGTTAATAAGTTAAGCGATACTCGGTTTGTTAAAAAGTACTTACGTGATCTTGAAAGAGTTGGATTCTCTTTAAACAAAAAACTGTAGCAACTTGCTACAGTTCTTATTACACTCTATGTGAATACGAAATAGCTAAATTATGGAAATGACTCAAACACAAATTATTGCGGTTGCTAACCATAAAGGTGGTTGTGGTAAAACATCAACTGTTGTGCATTTGGCAGCAGAGCTTGTTGAATCTGGTAAAAAAGTGCTTGTTGTAGATTTAGATCCACAGGCAAATGCGAGTCTACATATAGGAACTAAGCACCCTAGTGAAGTAGAAGTGACCTCAGCAGAATTACTTAGCTCAGATAACAATTTATTGATCGATGCTTTAGAAGAGGAAACATCTTTTAGAAATGTTTCATTAATATATGGTTCTCTCAATTTAGGAAAAACAGAAGATCAATTAAAAGAATATTCGCCACGACCAAATGAAGAGTTAAAATCTAAGTTAGAACCATTAGTAGGCATATATGATTTTATTTTAATTGACTGTCCACCAAGCTTAAAAATATTAACAAGTAATGCTTTATCTGCGGCAGATAGTGTAATTATTCCAATTGAATCAGGATCACAATATGGTTTGTATGGGGTTACAGATCTTATTAATCATATCAGTAAAATAAATCGAATTAATCCTAATCTTAAATTATTGGGAACTCTGCTTATTAAGCATGATAAGCGTCAGAACGTATGTAAGCTTATACAAGATGAGACTGAAAATACGGTTGGATATTTATTTAATACAACAATTCCAACAAGTACAAAAGTCAATCAAGCTGCAATTTTAAAACAGTCACTTATTGCTTTAGATAAAAAATCTAAAATTAGATTGGCATTTCAAGATTTAACAAATGAAATTCTAATGAGATTGAAATAATGAGTAGTGCAAAAGAATTATTAGCAAAGAAGCTACAGCAAAATACGCAGAAGCATACGGATGCACAAAAAGAGCAGTTTACTAACGAAAAAGAGTTTCGTCGAAATATTAAGCTTTCAGAAATTGTACCTAGTCCGAATCAACCTAGAAAAGTTTTTGATGATACCGAACTGCATAGCCTAGCAGATTCAATAAGCGAAATAGGATTATTACAACCGATATCTGTAAGACGTATTCAAAGTGGATATGAACTAATCTCTGGCGAAAGGCGTTTAAAAGCACACCAATTGTTATTAAAAACAAATATCGATGCGATTATTATTGATGCTTCAGATGATGATGTCGCTTTGCTAACGCTTGCTGAAAATCTAAAGCGAGAGGATCTGAGTGATTATGAAATTTACCTTGGGTTATCTTCTCTTAATGAAGCGATAAAAAAGAATAAGACAAAGCTTGCAAAGTCCTTAGGTATGAATCGTGAAGATATGTATAAATACCTTTCATTTGAGAAGTTACCTGAATATATGATTTTAGATCTGTCTAACCAACCTAAATTAATAGGACGTACTGTTGCTACTGAAATAAAGAAATATTTAGCGCATCATTCTTCAAAAGAGAGTGAAGATGTCTTAGGGGAAATATGGAGATTTTTTATAAAAGGTAAATGCGAACAAACAAAAATTATAAGTATTGCAGAGAAGAAATTGGTTAAAAAACCTAAAGAAATAAAGAGTGCGAATACTATTACAAGTGATATAAAATATGATGATCAGAAAATTGGTCGAATTTTCTTTAATAATAACATGCTCAAAGTAAACTTAGATATTAATAGTGTATCTGAAAAGGATATAGCTAATATTGAGGCTTTTTTCCAAGAGCTTTTAAAGAATAAAAAAGTGTAGCAACTTGCTACACTTTTTTATTCTTAGATTTTTTAAATTTCTAGCATTCTACTCAATACCTAAGATTTTTTTGGTGCATAGTTTTTAAACTTCCTTTATAAATATGTATAAAGAAAAAAACTATAGAATAAAGCTAAAAACTCTCTGAATAATTTCATATTTAGTTTAACTAAAGCTAGGCCTAAAAAATATTTGTATGTCCATCAGTTTTTGATTTGTCTTAATACTTATATAATTTAGATAAAGTGAATTTAATTCACATTCCTGTGAAACAAAATCACTTTCATTCACTTATGTATTGCGGTATAAATTAAACCATGCTCTTAACGATAGAGAATCTAATCACTACTTTCTATGAATTAATAAGCCAATAGGTAAATTAAAAAGAAAGTAAATCAGAGGAACATTGAAAAGAAAGAGCAAGCAGCACATTCAAGTTTTATCGCAGAAATTAGGGTATTAGATCACAATGAATAAAGATTTTACGTTTAACATTAAAAGCATTCGTTTCGATGAAAACTATCGCCCTTCGAGTAATACACGTATCACGACTAACTTTGCTAACCTCGCGAGAGGCGAAAGCCGTGAAGAAAACTTACGTAATACTTTAAAAATGATTAACAATCGTTTTAATAGTTTAGCTGAGTGGGATAATCCACAAGGAGATCGTTACTCTGTTGAACTCGATATTATTTCTGTCGATATGAACATTGAAAGTAATGCTGAATCTTTTCCGAGTATTGAAATATTAAAAACGAGTATTGTTGATCATCATAGCAGTACACGTATAGAAGGGATTGTTGGTAATAACTTCTCTTCTTATGTCAGAGATTATGATTTTAGTATATTACTATTAGAACATAATAAAGATCAGACTAAATTTAGTATCCCAGAAAATTTTGGTGATTTACATGGGAAGTTATTTAAGAATTTTGTTAGCTCAAAATCTTACACGGAAAATTTTAGCAAGCCACCAGTCATCTGTTTAAGTGTATCAACAACGAAGACATATCACCGAACTGAAAATCAGCATCCTATTTTAGGTGTTGAATATAAGCAGGACGATTTCTCTTTGACAGATCAGTATTTTGGGAAGATGGGTTTAAAAGTTCGTTACTTTATGCCTAAAAATAGTGTTGCACCTTTAGCATTCTATTTCCGTGGAGATTTACTCAGTGATTATACGAATCTTGAGCTAATTGGTACGATTAGTACCATGGAAACATTTCAGCGTATTTATAGACCTGAAATCTACAACGCAAATGCAGCAGCAGGAAAAACCTATCAGCCAAGTCTAAAAAATCAAGATCATTCATTCACTCAAATTGTTTATGATCGAGAGGAACGTGGACTGTTGGCAGTTCAACAAGGCAAATTTACTGAAGAGCAATTTATCAAGCCATATAAAGATATTCTTGAAAAGTGGGCTGAGAGCTACTCTAACTAATTAACAAAATATAGAAGATACGATTATGAAAAAATTATTACCGACATCGACAGCAGGTAGCTTACCGAAACCTTCTTGGCTTGCTCAACCTGAAAAACTTTGGTCACCTTGGAAGTTAAGTGATCAAGAGTTGGTTGAAGGTAAACAAGATGCTTTATTACTCTCTTTACAAGAGCAACAGCTTGCAGGAATTGACATCGTTAGCGATGGTGAGCAGTCTCGTCAACACTTTGTAACGACTTTTATAGAGCACTTGAGTGGTGTCGATTTTGAAAAACGTGAGACAGTCAAAATTCGTGATCGTTATGATGCGAGTGTGCCGACTGTTGTTGGAGCTGTTGCACGCCAAAAACCAGTTTTTGTTGAAGATGCTAAGTTCTTACGTCAAAAGACTAACCAACCTATTAAATGGGCTCTTCCTGGTCCAATGACAATGATTGATACACTTTATGATAATCACTATAAAAGCCGTGAAAAATTAGCTTGGGAATTTGCAAAAATCTTGAATCAAGAAGCGAGAGAACTCGAAGCGGCAGGTGTTGATATCATTCAATTTGATGAACCTGCATTCAATGTTTTCTTCGATGAAGTGAATGATTGGGGGATTGCGACGTTAGAACGAGCAATTGAAGGGCTAAAATGTGAAACAGCCGTACATATTTGCTATGGTTATGGTATTAAAGCCAATACTGATTGGAAAAAGACTCTAGGGTCGGAATGGAGACAGTACGAAGAAGCTTTTCCTAAACTACAAACATCTAGTATAGATCTTATCTCTCTTGAGTGTCATAACTCTCATGTACCAATGGATTTGCTTGAGCTAATTCGAGGTAAAAAGGTAATGGTCGGGGCTATTGATGTAGCAACGAATACGATTGAAACACCTGAAGAGGTTGCCAATACATTACGTAAAGCACTTCAGTTTGTAGATGCAGATAAGCTTTACCCTTGTACGAACTGCGGTATGGCTCCTCTTTCTCGCCAAGTAGCAAGAGGGAAGCTTAATGCTCTAAGTGCAGGTGCTGAAATTATTAGAAAAGAACTTTCAGCTTAGTACCGAAAAATATAGTGTATGTAAAGGGCTATTCTTCATCTGAATAGCCCTAACTCAAAAGATTATTGACGATGAGCTATTATCGTCAAACAATGAAAAGTTTTAGGAATAGAGTGATGATTGAAGTGACCGAATTTAAAAATGCAATGTCATTGCTAACAAGTGCAGTAAATGTAGTCACTACAGTAGGTTCATCAGGTCGTTACGGGTTTACAGCATCTGCTGTATGTAGTGTGACAGATACCCCACCAACATTATTGGTATGTATGAATAAAGCTTCTAACTCACATGTACATTTTGTTGAAAACAAAATACTGTCTGTAAATGTTCTGAAAGCACACCATCAGCATATTTCTAAAGCATTTGCATCTAAAATGAGTCCAGAAGAGCGTTTTGAATGTGGTGAGTGGACTGAGCTTGAAACAGGTTCACCAGTATTAGAAGATGCACTAGTGAGTTTTGACTGTCAGATTGATCAAATTCAAGAGGTTGGAACACATACTATTTTTATTTGCCATATTAAAGCAATTCAACAAAGTGAACATGACAAAAGTCTAGTGTATTTTAATCGTGCTTATCATCACGTTGGGCAATCTGAAACTACTTAATTTTTGTTGATAGTACATATTTAAAATAAGATATGTCTTTCTTTGTTTTATTCTAGATTAACTACAAGTAAGCAAGTTATTTTTTTCTAGAAAGTTATTCCACTTGAGCTTTGAACTCTATCTATAAATTCTTATAAAACATCTGGTTTCTCATGGAATCTACAATACATTCTCACACAAACTCTAAAACTCGTGTCCTTTTGGCAAGCTTGATTGGTACGACAATAGAGTTTTTTGATTTTTATATCTATGCAACAGCTGCTGTACTCGTATTTCCACATCTATTTTTTCCAACAAGCAGTGGAAGTGCAGCAATACTACAATCACTTGCAACATTTGCAATTGCTTTCGTGGCACGCCCAATTGGAGCTGCAATATTTGGACATCTTGGGGATCGTATTGGACGTAAAGCTACGCTTGTAGCAGCATTGCTTTTGATGGGGTTTTCTACAGTAGCTATTGGACTATTGCCAAGCTATGCACAAATAGGCGTTTTTGCACCATTGTTACTTGCTTTATGTCGTTTAGGACAAGGGTTAGGACTAAGTGGAGAGTGGAGTGGAGCAGTTCTACTTGCAACCGAAAATGCACCAAAAGGAAAACGTGCTTGGTATGGTATGTTTCCCCAATTGGGTGCACCTCTAGGCTTTATTTTAGCAGTAAGCTCATTTCTTATATTGGGAGCACTTATTTCAAATGAAGAATTTCTAGCATGGGGGTGGCGTATTCCTTTTATTGCTAGTGCTTTACTTGTAATTTTGGGTCTGTATATTCGATTAAAACTACATGAGACTCCTGTATTTCAGAAAGTGATTAGTAAGCATGAAGAAGAGAAAGCCCCTTTTAAGCAAGTTTTAGCTCATCATTCTAAACAAGTAATATTAGGCACTTTAGCGACAGTATGTACTTTGGTATTATTTTATTTAATGACTGTATTTTCTCTTAATTGGGGAACAACGGCTTTAGGTTATAGTCGTGATGTTTTTTTAAAAATGCAATTGATTGCAACCTTAGGTTTTGCAGCCTGCATTCCTATTTCAGCAGTGTTATCTGAAAAATTTGGGCGAAAGAAAACATCAATTTGTATATGTATCATTTCTATTCTCTTTGGTTTGGTTTTCTCTTATTTCTTTATTCCAAATAGTCCTATATCTGTACTTACTTTTTTATGTACTGGATTAAGTATTATGGGGCTTACTTATGGTCCAATAGGGACAATATTATCGGAGATATTTCCAGTTTCTGTTCGTTATACAGGTTCTGCTTTAGCATATAACTTAGCAAGTATTCTTGGGGCATCATTTGCACCGCTTATTGCTACCAAACTTGCTCAAAGCTATGGTATTGCAGCAGTTGGCTATTATTTATGTGGAGCATCATTACTTTCTTTATTGGCTTTTTTATGTATACGCGAAACAAAAGATGAGAATACATTAAGTACTTAATAAAAATACTAAAGCAAGGAGGAGCGAATTTTTCTTAAAAATACGCTTCTCCTTATTTTATAAACCTTTAATAAAAATATTATAATAATTTTATCTTGATACTGTTAATCTTTGGCTAGCAACGCCAATAGAGTGTAAATGTAAAAAATATCCTATGAGTGCTGCACTATTACCAAACGTTATAGGTAAGTTTTCTACATTAAGTGCATATACTTTTATTTCATATTGATGAGTGCTTCCTATAGGAGGGCATGGCCCCAACCAGTTAATTGAGCCTGCATCATTTTTCTGTTGTTTTGCGCCTTTAGGAAGGCTAAATGGTTCTATAACTGTTGTTGTTTTAGGAATATCAATGACTATCCATTGCCAAAATCCACTGCCCGTTGGTGCATCTTTATCATAAAAAGTTATTGCGAAACTTTTAGTATTTTTTGGAGGGTTACTCCATTTCAATTGAGGGCGAATATTTTTACCTGTACAGCCAAAGGCATTGGATAAATACTGTTGAGAAAGAGGTCTAGTTATATCAATATTTGGGATTTGAATGGAGAAACTTGAATTATTTTGGGCAAAGGCATCTATGGTATAAGCTGCTAAAGCGATTACTAAGCAAATTTTTTTCATATGTTATAATCTTCTATCATTGTCTGTTTTAATCATATATGTATTATTTATAATGAAAAATGATTTATTTTAAGATAAAATATAACTAATATTTATAATATGTTGTGCCCAATATGAGAGAAAAATTACAGGAAGTTTTTATTGATGGGTGTAATGCAAAGATTGAGAAAAAGGGAGAAAATGTTGGTTTATCTTTCTATGCTTTCTTTAAAAACAAAAATGATGACCCTGAACTACTTATGGAAGCAGCTCATTGGTGGATTATAAAGCATCGGTTAGACCATTTTGAAAAAGCAGTAAAAGTGAAAAATCTTATTTTAGATGAACTAAACAATTGAGATATAGTGTAAGAAACAGGTTAGGAATAAGAGTTAACCTCTTATTCCTAACTTGTGAATTAAGAGCTAGCCTTTACCAAAGCATTATTTTGATAACACTGACTAAAGCCATTGAGCAATGCTTGAATAGATGCTGTTGCGATATCGGTATCTATCGAAACTCCCCAATAGATATACCCATCTAAATCTGTACAACGAATATAACTAATAGACCGACTACCTGTATGTCTACCTAAAGCATGTTCTGAATATTCAGAAATTTTGAGTTGATATGACCACTTTGTATTTAAAGCTTGAACTGAAGCAGATAATAATCCATTACCTGAGCCTACTAGATGAATTACTTCATCTTTTATGCTAATAGATATTTGAACTTTATAAATTTCATTTTGCTTTTGTGACTGGTAATTTATAAGCTTAAAATCTACTTCTGTTGGGTTTATTCCATATTCTTTTTGAAATATTTTCCAAATTTCAGCATGAGATAATTCAGCATTTCTGCTATCAGTAACCTTTTGGACAATTTGGCTAAAATCTTTCTGTAATTCGATGGGAAGTTCTATACCATGATTTTGTTGTAGCACCCATGCAGTACCACTTTTACCGGATTGACTATTTACTCGAATAACAGCCTCATAACTTGCACCTAAATCAGCAGGGTCTATAGGTAAGTATGGGACTTCCCAGTATTGATGCTTCTGAGATTTCCTTGCTTTAAATCCTTTCTTAATAGCATCTTGATGACTTCCAGAGAAAGCTGTAAAGACTAAGTCACCTACATATGGATGGCGTGGGTGTATTGGTAGTTCATTACACTCTTTAACTACTTCTGCAATGTTTTTTATATCGGAAAAATCTAGCTTTGGAGATATACCTTGCGTATACATGTTTAAAGCGATATTTACTAAATCGACATTACCTGTACGTTCACCATTACCAAATAGACAGCCCTCAACTCTGTCGGCACCTGCAAGCAAAGCAAGCTCTGCGGTGGCTACACCAGTTCCTCTATCATTATGTGGATGAACACTAATACAAACGTGATTTCTTTTAGAAAAGCTTTTGCAGAAATATTCTATTTGGTCGGCAAAAATATTTGGAGTACTTACCTCTACTGTAGTTGGTAAGTTAATAATCATAGGATATTCAGGGCTTGGTTCCCAAATTTTAGCGACTGCTTCACAAATTTCTAAAGCGAACTCAATTTCTGTAAAGCAAAATGTTTCTGGGGAATACTGATATGTCCATTTAGTTTCAGGATGTTGTAGACATAAAGATTTAACTTGCCTTGTTGACTCAATAGCTAATTCAATGATTTCTTGTTTTGTTTTTTGAAAAACGATTCTACGGAAAACTTCTGCTGTTGCATTATAAACATGAACAATAGCCTGTTTAACACCGACTAAAGATTCAAAAGTTCTTTCAATTAAATCTGATCTAGCTTGAGTCATGACCTGAATAGAAACATCATCAGGAATTTTATTTTTCTCAATAAGGTTTCGTACGAAATGAAAATCAGTTTCTGATGCTGCAGGAAAAGCAACTTCAATTTGTTTAAATCCACACTCAACTAAACTTTGAAAAAACTTATTTTTTTTGTACTGATCCATTGGATTAGCTAGAGCTTGGTTACCGTCTCTTAAATCTGTAGAGCACCAAATAGGGGCCTGAGTAATTTGTTTATTTGGCCAAGAACGTTCTGGAAAGTCAAAAGATTCAAATTGACGATATTTATTTTGAGGGTGAGCTAACATAATTTTTCTCTATATTGTAATAGATATCATCATGAAGCATTATTCTATGGCTTTCTTTTGATAGAAAGACAAATACTATTGAATAAAAGACATTTTAATACAATGTATATCCTGTTTAAGGAATTAGCATAAATTGCTGTTTATATTTTTATAAAGCATTAAGCTTGTCTTTAATCTATTACCTTAACAATAAAATTCTTAAAATTAAGAATCTAAGGCTTTTTACTTCAATATAGATGTTCAAGTAGTTGTTGGTTCTGCAATTAAAATATTGGTTAGTAGTATTTTTTATTTATGTACTCAGTTGGAGTCATTCCCATTTCTCTTTTGAACATATAAGAAAATGCGCTAGGGCTTGAATATCCTAAATCTAAAGCAATACTTAAAATGGATTTTTTCATTTCTAGGTCAGTTAATGCCTGTAATAGTTTTGCTTGCTTTAACCATATGCTGAAACTTAAATTCATTTCCTTCTGAAAAAGCCTAGAAAGTGTTTTAGTACTTAAGTGATACTGCTTTGCAATATCACTAAGAGATGGAATTATAGAAAGGTCTTTTTTAATATTATTACAAATCTTTTTCAAAAGACTAGACTGTGCCTCAGGTAGTTGAAAAGGTATTTCTTTTAAAAATCGTAACTCATCTAATATAAGCTCTAAAAGTCGCTCATTTCTAGTGTGAGGAAGCACGTCTGTTTTAATCTCTACAGCTTGGTTAATAAGCTCTGAAAGAAGTTTTGGAATAGCAACTACACTACATTGTGTATTAAGGTCTGCACGTGCAAATGGCTCGACAAATACTCCTCTAGCTTCAACTTCTCCGAATATAGTAATTGAATGCTTTTTATTTTCGGGAATCCATATTCCTTTAGTAGGTGGAATTACCCAAATTCCTTCTGCTGTTTGAACATGAATAACCCCAGATAAAGTATGTAACAGCTGTATTCGATCATGTTGGTGCATGTCTTCTATATAGCCACTAGGGTACGATTGGGCATAAGCATAGACAGCGTAATTTAATTGCCCATGAAGGTAATTCATAATATAAGTCTTTTTAAATATCTAAAAATGAGTTTAATCACTTTTAGATAAAAGAAAAGTTTTTCAATAGGATATCTAGTTATCTTCGTATGAAATGTTAAGTATTATAAAAAAGCCAACATATATTTATGTTGGCTTTTGAATTTTAGTAAATAAATAGTGCTGTGTTGCTATTTAAGCTTCCCAAACACGATCTTGCATTGCTTTAATTGGTTGATGAATTTCTGATGGAAACAAGTTTCTAAAATTTGATTGTGGGTTAATAATAACATCCACCATCTTAACAATGTCCATATCTTCAGGATACTGCTCTTGCTCAAATGATGGGTTATCATGATTAATCATAGATTTTTCAGGATCATGCCAAGCATTTGATGCCTCAGTCATTCTATCATTGAACCCTGTTGCATAAGGGCCAGGGTTAATAGTAGAAATGCTTACACCGAAAGCTTCAACTTCTTGTTTCAGAGCCTGTGCAGCTGCCTCTAAAGCATGTTTAGAACCACAATACGCACCATATTTTTCTAAAGAAACAATGCCACCTATTGATGATATAAAAACTACTCTACCAGATTTTTTCTGAATAAATTTACGAATCACTTTTTGAGTTAAATTCATAGTTGAGAAAAAGTTAACTTCAAATTGATTCCTTAAAACTTGGTTTGGCATATCAACTAAAGATCCACCTTCGCCAATACCAGCATTATTGACCAAGATATCTAGATCCAAGTTACTTACATAATTTTGGTCTAGTTCATTACATATATCTAGCTTAAATATATTGGCAGATAAGCCATTTACTTTTAACTCATTTTTTAATGATGTAATCTGATTTGTAACTTCTACACCTGCATATACATCATAACCACGTTTAGCAAGTTCTATTGTATAAAGCTTTCCAAATCCACTACCTGCACCTGTAATAAGAACTTTCTTCATTTTCCACCTCCTGACATTAAATCGTTAGCAATAATTTTTGCTATCTCTAAATCTTTACTTGGATCACTAGATGAGACTCCCAAGAATTTTTTATTACCAAATTGATCGGAAAGATACTTTCCGCCAGCAATGAAACAGTATTCACTAGAAATAAGAGGCATATCTCCTAAACCTTTTAGGAGGTTATATATCTGATGGTTATCTCCCATAAAGTTATATGCAGTTTTAGCCTTTTTTTCAGACATATCTATACTACATGGTCTAATTTCACCAAGACTAATAAAGAACTCTTTGTTGCCAGATGCATTGAGTATCGTGATGCATAGGCCAACATCAAAATTTTTTACTAATGCTTTGGCTTGTATAATGAAATTAGAAATATCTATATTATTCATTAGAGAAAGCCTTCTTTAATGCACAAACAATATCTTCAGTTGTCTTTTCTTTCACATAGTACTTACTTTTCTGTGATTCCTTTTGTTTATAAAGAATTCCTTCATCACACATCTTTGTTAAATGCTGAGAGGTTGCAGAAATACTTAAGTCGCATTCAGAGGCAATTTCACCATTTGTCAAACCAGGACTTTTCATCACAGCACAGATCATTAATAGTCGTTGAGGATTACTAATGATTTTTAGAAAGCTAGTTGCTTTGACTGCTTCTTGAAAGGTATCACTTAAATCTTTCATTAGTTAATTATTCCTAATGTTAGTATTTTTTAATATTAGTAAATTCTAACTAAACTGTCAATAGGAAGTAAAATATACCGCAAGAGTAAAATTTTTCGTGACAAAGTAGACAGATTTGTATATTATACATTTATTATAAATATAAAGTTGTATCCCCAATCGAGACCTACTAAACCCCAAAGTAGGTCTTTCTTTTTTTTAGAATATTGTAATAAAGTCAGAAGAATATTCGATAAAAGTAGTGCAGTAATTTTATATAAGAAATTTGAAAAATGAGTATGATATTTAAAAGAATCAAGTTTTTTTCTAAAAAAATCAAATTACTATATAATTTAAATTTTTGTGAATAGAAGACTATATTAATTTTATAATGTATTTTTGAGAATGTAAGATCTTCTGTTAAGTGAAATGGACAGCAGAAATAGTATTATTTCATTATTAAAAGTAATGTGATAACAAATAAATAATGACCGATCATGACACAAACCTTTAGCAGCGTTTAATAAAAATATGTAGATATTAACTCTAAAATTATAAATATATCAAAGGGAAGAGTATGAATCATCCACAAATAAAAATAGACAATATAAGTATAGTTGCTTTGTATCAGTGTGAACCTAGAGAGTTAGTTTCTTTCTATACAAGAAACAAGGACCACTTACAGAAGTCAATGCCACTACGAAGTTTAGACTTTTATGAAGAAGATTATTGGGAATCTAAAATTTTTGACTATCGACAATCTTTTATGAACGGAAAATCAGTATGTTTTATATTAAAAAGTGCAAATCAAACTATTGGAATTATTAATTTTGATCAGATTATATATGGGGCATTCCTTTCATGCTATTTAGGATATGCATTAGACGAAAAATATCAAGGTAAGGGAATCATGTTTAAATCTCTTCAATTTGCAATGAATTATGTCACTGATGAGTTAGGACTTAATCGGATTATGGCAAATTATGTTCCAGAGAATTATCGTAGTGCAAAATTATTACATAAATTAGGATTTGAGAGAGAAGGATATGCAAGAAAATATTTAAAACTTAACGGTGTATGGAAAGATCATATATTAACTAGCTTCATTAATGATTGATACTATTAAAAAATAAATAATTTGATAGAAATCTATCTAATTTTTCTTTGTATTGGAGAATTAGGCAAAAATACGAAAGAATCAGAGAAACACTTCTACTGAATCATCTTTATATTAATGACTTAAAGTTTTTAATTAATATAAAGAGTTAACTATGTCTAAAAATATTAAGTCAAAAGTTATTGTAATTACAGGTGCAAGTAGTGGATTGGGTGAAGAAACTGCACGTCTTTTAGCAGGTTTAGGTGCTAATTTGGTATTGGGTGCACGTCGTATAGACAAGTTAGAAAAGCTTGCAATAGATCTAAAGCTAGATTCTAGAGCAGTTTTAAAAATGGATGTAACTCAGCGAGTTCAAGTCCAAGCGCTTGTCGATCGAGCAATTGAAATTTATGGAAGAATTGATGTCATTATCAATAATGCTGGTTTAATGCCTAGTTCAATGCTAGATAAATTGAAAGTAGATGAATGGGATAGCATGATTGATGTCAATATTAAGGGTGTTTTATATGGCATAGCAGCAGCTTTACCTTATATGCAAAAACAAAAATCAGGTCAAATTATTAATGTATCTTCTGTTGCTGGCCATAAAGTAGGTCCAGGAGGTGCTGTTTATGCAGGAACAAAATGGGCTGTAAGAGCTATCTCTGAAGGGCTTCGTCAAGAAGTTAAACCTTGGAATATTCGCACTACAATAGTATCTCCAGGTGCAATAGCAACAGAGTTGACAAATACGATTACTGACGAAGACATTGCAAAAGGGATGGCAAAGACATATGAAAGTGCGCTTTCAGCAAGTTCATTTGCAAATGTAGTTGCTTTTGCGATATCTCAGCCGCAAGAGATAGATATTAATGAAATAGTATTCCGCCCTACAGTTCAATCTTACTAACTACTAGTTAGGCCACTTGATATCTAAGGGTGCATTTTTAGCCCTTAGTTCTTCAGTTGTATTCATGGAGATATTTTTAATGGCTTTCAACTTATCCAAGGAAAGAAAGTCTTCTTTTGTCTTAATAAAACTATTCCCAATTATGCTTACGGTATTTATTAGTTTCATAATTATTGGAGGGGCACTTCCAGTTTTACCTTTGCATATCAGAAATAATTTAGGCTTTGGAACTTTTATTATTGGTATTATTGCAGGTGCACAATTTGCTGCATCTTTGATTTCACGTATTTGGTCGGGGCGTTTTTCTGATACTTATGGGACGAAACCAAGTGTTGTTTTTGGATTGGTTTTAGCAAGTATAGCTGGTATTTTATATTTTCTATCTATTTTTACTATAGATGAAAAAGATTGCTCTATTATATTATTGCTAATAGGTCGAGCTATTCTTGGAGCTGCGGAAAGCTTTATTATCACAGGTAGTATTTCTTGGGGACTTGCCTTAGTAGATAAAAAACATGCTGGTAAAGTCATTGCTTGGATGGGAACAGCAATGTTTGCAGCAATGGCTTTTAGTGGCCCAATAGGTATATTTCTTTTTAACCTTTGGGGTTTTAAAGCAATTGCCTTTTTAACTTTGCTTTTACCTTTAGCTATTTTAATCTATTTGAGAGCTGTACCGAGTATTCTTCCTAAACCACAAAAAGATACGGCTACTTTTCAATCTGTAATCCAGTTTGTATGGCTACCTGGTCTTGGAGCTGCACTTGCAAGTATTGGTTATTGTACCATTATTTCTTTTAGCTCACTTTACTATAATACAATGCACTGGCAACCTGTCTGGTTGGCTTTTACAACTTTTGGTATAACTTTAATTATCACTCGTATGTTCTTGGGGCATTTACCCGATCAGTTTAGGGGTGCAGTTATTGCATTAATTTTTGTATTTGTGCAAGCATTGGGTCTATTTGTAATGTGGGAAGCAAAAAATGCTTTAACTGCATCAGTTGGGGCAGCATTAGCAGGTTTGGGATATTCATTAGTTTATCCTGGGTTAGGCGTGGAAGCTATGGCAAAAGCAACGTCCCAAAATCGTGGTATAGCAATGGGAATTTATACGGCTTTTCTTGATGTTGCTATGGCTCTGGGTGGTCCTATGCTTGGATTAATTGGGGGTAGCTTTGGAGTTGCTCATATATTTTTAATAAGCGCATTTATTGTTTTAAGCACTTCAATTGTTATCGTTATATTGTTGAAACGCTCTGCTGTTCTGATATGAAAAGGATTTATAAAGATTATTTTAATGCCTAAAAGCCAATATATCTATATTGGCTTTTGAGTAATAAGCTTTTACCTTTTATTACTTATACCTAGATTTTGCTAAAACTCTGGCTTCTCCCCAGGTTCAGGTTTAGATTGAGAAATATCATGTACTCCAGAGTAAACTACAATTAATGTTGCTCCATCTGGACCCGTAACGCCTCTATGCACATCGTTTACAGATTCAGCAAATGCCTTACCTTGCTTAAAGGTTTTTTTAACCCCAGCTTTATTCTCAATAGTTAAAGTACCCTGTAATACATAACCAGCATTTGGATAAGGGTGAGTATGCCAAGGTAAATCTGAGTTAGGGCTTAAATGGAATTTAAGTACTGATAACTCGGGTTTACCTTTAGGATATTGCTTATAATGAGTACCATCTCATGCTTTTTGTGTGGTTAATAACATATCAACTTTTGCAGATTGTGATTCTTCATGAGCATAAACTGTATGTAAACTCGCAATAGATATGAGAAAAGTTGTAGTTAACTGTTTTAAAAAGTTCATAAGTTTTCTTCCATTAAGAATATTTACTAATAGTGAACCTCATAATTAATTTTGAATTGTATAAATACGAACTCTATATCCTTGATGCTTATTATTTAACCTTAACCAATATTCGCATTATATTTTTTAAAGGATTGAGTTGTCTAATATGTTACAAAGTCTAATTTTAAAATAGGTATTTTGAATAAAATATCGTTAAATTTGCTATAATATTTGAATATTAAGTAATTTATAAAAATATAATCGTTGATTATTGAGTTCAATGTTTTTAGATTAAGACAATATGTATGAGTAATGAAAATAAAGTTTTAAAGACCGTTGAAAGAACATTCTTCGTACTTGAGTTATTAAGTGCTTCAAACCGTGAAATGAGTCTGGATGAACTATCACTTTTACTTTCTGTCAATAAGACAACACTTCATGCTCTTTTAAATACGTTAGTCATTTTAGGTTATGTAATTAATAATAAAGGTAACTATAGTCCTAATATTCGTTTGTCACTATTGGCAGGACGAAAAAATGGCTACTATGATGACCTAATACAAAAATTTAGACCTAAAATAGAAAAGATAGCTGATCTGAGTGGAAATACATGTCTAATTGCTATTAAATCGGGTAGCCATCATTATGTAATTTTAGATTACATAGAAAAAGAATATAAGCTTAAAGATAATAAGAAAAGAAGTCCCTTTGTATCCATGGTATCTTCAGCAACAGGAAATATATTCCTCGCTTATGATAAAAAGTTACTTTCTTCCATGAGAAAGGGAAATTATATAACCCCTATCATTGAAGATAAAATTAAGAAAATTCAAGAAAAAGGATATGCTTTAGATATTCGAGAGGTAGATGCATCTATTTCATGTGTTGCATTTCCTATCTTTGATAAAAACAAATTCAGTGCTGTTGTTACCGTTGTGACGACAGATAATTATATCAATGAAAGCATATGTATAAATGTGAAAAAATTCTTGAATCAAGATACGATGGACTTCTAGAACTAGATGCCCATAGCAATAATAGCAAGATTATTAACCCCTTTTTCTTCTAAATGGCTTGCAAAGTTTAGTGCACGCATACCCGTCTTACATACAAGGACAGTACGTTGCTTTGTTTGAGGTATAAAATTAATACTTTTTTCAAAGTTTATTTGAATATTATATTCAATGGAGTTTGAAGTATTAATTTCTTCATTAGATCTTAGTTCAATAACATAATCATCTGTATCAATTTCGGATGAATCTATAAATTTTATATGTGATTTTATATGATTTTCTTCTGCAAGATGAAAATTAATAATAGTATTTTGCCATGTTGAGAAATCGAATTGAAAAAGTTTACCTAAAGGCGATGGATAGAACTCTAATAAGATACTTAGAGCAACCTGAGCTTGCATTGAACCAATAACAGCAACGGCCGTCCCCATAACACCCTCTGTATTACAACTTCCTATAGCTTTGGGTACATGTGGGAAAATTGCTCGATAACTTGGATAACCTGCACAAAATGCACCGACATATCCCATTCTCATCATCACTGATGCACTGACAAGTGGTATGTTCATTTGCATACATTGGTCAGATAATATATATGTTGTTGCAAAATTATCTGCAGCATCAATAACTATATCAATATCTTGCAATGCCAAATTAGCATTAGAAATATATAATCGAGTTGTATGTGTTTCTATAGTGACATAGGGGTTTAAATGCTTTAGGGTATTTTTTGCAGTTAATGCCTTACTCTGACCAATGTCTTGCATTCTATATAAAGTTTGACGATGCAAATTGCTTTCATCGACGATATCAGCATCATACAATCGAATAAAACCAATACCAGCTCCAACTAAAAGTGGTAGAACTTGGCAACCTAAGCCACCTGCACCGACTACAAGAACTTTTGCATGTTGAAGCTTTTTCTGTCCTATTTCACCAATTTCTTTAAGTTGTATTTGTCTTTGATAGCGCACTTATATATTCCTAAATTAGTTTAGCTAATCCATATGCAGGAGTAGATGCATGTGCCATATCTCTTTTGGGCATTAACCCTGCTTTATAGGCAATATGTCCTGCCTCAATTGCTAGCTTAAATGCTTGAGCCATTTGAATAGGGTCTTTTGCTTTAGATACCGCGGTATTAAGTAGTACAGCATCAAACCCCATTTCCATTACTTTTGCAGCTTGACTGGGTGCGCCAATACCTGCATCGACAATAAGAGGAATATCTGAAAAATAAGATCGCATTGCGCGGAGTCCTTCAACATTACGTATGCGCTGTCCTGAACCAATAGGTGCAGCCCAAGGCATAAGTACCTTACACCCAACTTGTACTAACTTTTCTGCAATGACTAAGTCTTCAGTTGTATACGGGAATACCTCAAAACCTTCTTGGTTAAGTATTCTTGCTGCTTCAACTAAACTAAAAGGATTTGGCTGTAATGTATCTGCATGGCCAATGACTTCTAGTTTAATCCAATTTGTGCCAAAAACTTCACGTGCCATATGTGCTGTTGTTACAGCTTCTTTGACGCTATAGCAACCTGCTGTATTTGGTAGAACTTTTTTATTTGCTTGCTTTAAAAGATTTCTAAACTCTTCGCCACCTTTTTTTCCTTCTCTACGTAGGCTTACAGTAATAATCTCAGTATTTGATGCAGTAATTGCTTTTTCTAATAGATCAGGTGAAGAGTAACCTGCTGTACCAAGAAGTAATCTAGATGCTAAAGGAAAGTTGTAGATCATTTTTTATCCTCTTTGCATGGGTGATACAACTTCAATATGCATATTTTCTTCTAGTACTTTTGTTTCATATGCTTTCCGAGGCATGAAATCAGAGTTAATTGCTGTTGCAATACATTTAATATCAAAACTTTGTTCTAACAAAAGATCTTTTAACGTCTGACTTTTGGTATCAATCTTCTGTCCATTTAAAAAAATATTCATAAGCTGCCTATTTTGCTTTAAGTCTTGCAATAAAGTTTTGTGCGATGATTGGTGCGAGTAGGAAACCATGACGATACATACCATTCACAAAGTATTTGCCATTTTTAAACTTAATTTCAGGTAAATTGCTAGGAAATGAAGGACGTAAACCTGCACCTGTTTCAATTATTTTTGCTTCAGCAAATGCTGGGTTAATCACATAAGTAGAAGTTAAGAGTTCAAGAACAGCTCTTACACTAATTTTTCCATGATCATTACTTTCTAGCATGGTGGCACCTAGCATAAAACGTCCATTATCACGAGGGACTAAGTAACACGGAAATCTTGGGTGCAAAAATCGAATAGGTCTAGAAAAGTGAATATCGTGTGTTTCTAAAATCAGCATTTCTCCACGTACTGCACGCAGATCACTTAAACTGTCTTGTGCAGCAATGCCCCGACAATCGACAATTGTTCCACTAGGTTTACTTTGATGAAATGGAACACCCTTACTCACTAAGAACTCTCGTAATTGAGAAAGTGCATATCTTGGGTCTAAATGGGCTTCTTCAGAAAAGAACAGTCCTCTTTCAAAATGGTCGGAGATATCTGATTCAATATCTTGGGGTCTAACCCAAGTATGTTGATCTGTCATTTTTGAAAATCTATTTAACTCTTCTATGTCTCTTGCAGGAGCAATAACTAAAGTACCATTTTGGTGTACTAAAGGGATGGTACTAGACCACCATGAAATTGCTTTTATACCTTGTTCTGTAACATAAGATGGTGCGCTCTCTGTTTCGCAATACGGTGCAAGCATTCCACCTGCCCAATGTGATGCTGCTGTAATATCAGATGTAATAACTTCACATTTTTCTCCCATTTTAGTGAGTTCAACAGCAATGCAGAGTCCTGTGACACCATTACCTAAAATAGACCATTTCATAGTAAGTAGCTCATATAATAATGATTAAAATATATTTTTATAGGTAATATTATTTTAAATACCACCTATAAATTATTAAAAACTATTTATTTTGATGACCTCATCAAAAGGAAGCTTTCCTATTTTTGGATAGCGTTGAGTCGTACTTTTACCAATAGCAACCATTAAGCAAATGACATGGTCATTTGGTAAATGGATAACTTCTGCCATTTTTCCAAAATCAAAGCCAACCATAGAACAACTATCTAGACCAAATTCTTGAGCAGCAAGCATGAGTGTCTGAGAGAAAATACCAGCACTACGCATAAGCTCATCACGTTGAACTTCTAAACGACCATGGTAATACTGATCTATTGCACTCATCATAAAACTTTGCACATCTTGCGTTGCACCACTCCAAACACGTTGAGCAACTTTATTTTGCCAACTATTTTTATGTGCAGTGATAACAACTAGCATAGATGATTCAGTTACCTGAGGTTGATTCCATGAGAACTCACGTATTTGAGCTCTTTGTTTCTGATCTTCAATCAGAACAAGCCGCCAGTGTTGTAAATTAAATGCACTTGGTGCATTTTCTAAACAAATTTCAAGGAGATTCTTTTTTATGTCTGAGCTGATGATATAGTTTGGATCAAAGTTCTTGGCAGAATGGCGATTTTTAATCGCATCTAAAACATTCATAGATGACCTTTTAAATATCTTTTATATTATTATTCAAATTTTTAAGTGCATACTCTGCAATATGCTGATCCTCTGTATAACTGCCACCAGAAATACCAATAGCGCCTATAATCTTTTCATCATGAATAATAGGATATCCGCCACCTACGGCTAGCATTCTTGGTATATTGGAAAGAGGGGCTAATTTAGAATCATTAAATAACTCATTCCAAGTATGTGTAGGATGACCAAAAGAGCTTGCAGTCCATGCTTTATTAATCGCAGCATCTACAGTAAGAAAGCCTGCATTTTCCGAACGATTAAAGGCAATTAAATGTCCGCCCGTATCCACAATAGCAACTGCAATATTTAACCCAAGTTGGTTACTTTCTTCCATTGCTGACTCAATTAATTGATTCGCTTCCACTAAATCTATTTGTATAATAGATTTGTACTGTCTATTTATTTTATTCATTTAAGAAACCTCAGATACGCATCGCAATATAAAAAATTAAATAAAGTTTTATCTTAGATAACAAAGAAAATTTAAGATGGTGAGATGAGTGCTTTTATACGCAAAGCATAAAAGCACCCAGTTCTAATTATTTATTCCACTCAATAGATTTTTTCGCAGTTTCGTAAATCTTACTTACGCTTGGAATATATAATTTTTCCAATTCGGGCGAAAAAGGTACAGGTGTATGTGGAGCACTGATCATTTGAGGTGCTGATTTTAAAATACCAAAAGTTTTTTCAGTAACCTGAGCAATGATGTCCGTTGCAATGTTACAACGAGGGTATGCTTCATCTACAGCTAACAAGCGACCAGTCTTATTTACCGAACTTAAAACAGTATCTATATCCAATGGAGAAAGTGTTCTTAAGTCGACAACTTCTACAGAAAAACCTTCTTTTTCTAGTTGCTCAGCAGCCTCTAGTGAACGATGAACCATTTGTCCATAAGTTACAATTGAAAGGTCACTTCCTTCACGAACAATATTTGCTTTACCTAAAGGAATTGTGTAGTCATTCTCTGGAACATCAGTTTCCATTTCATAAAGATTTTTATGTTCACAGAATATAACAGGGTCATTATCTCTAATTGCCTGAATAAGAAGACCTTTGGCATCATAAGCATTGCTTGCACAGATTACTTTTAGCCCAGGAAAGTGAGTGAACATAGGTGTAAGCATTTGTGAGTGCTGAGCAGCGCCATTGATTCCTGCACCAACCATTGTTCGAATAACTACAGGTACTTCAGCTTTTCCACCAAACATGTATTTAAGTTTTCCTGCTTGGTTAATAAGCTGGTCTAAACACACACCCATAAAGTCGATAAAAGGTACTTCTGCAACTGTACGAATGCCGAAAGTAGAAGCACCAACGGCTGCACCAATATAGGCTAATTCAGTAGGTGGAACATCTATGACACGATTACCATGTTTGCTATATAGACCTTTTGTTACACCTAACACACCGCCCCAGCAATCACTTTCACCATCTGTACCAATACCACCTGCTGTATCTTGACCCATTAAAATCATTTGTGAGTCACGAGTCATTTCTTGGTCTAGCGCTTCGTTAATCGCTAGTTTCATACTAAGTTTTCTAGACATATTCTTTTCCTTAATAGCTCACATATACATCTGTAAATAGTTCTTCAGGATTTGGAGAAGGCGCTTTTTTCGCTTCAATAACAGCTGTTTCTATAAGCTCTTTAACTTCACTATCAATGGCATTCAAATCTTGTTGACTAAGACCTTTTTGAAGTGCTTGTTTAATAAAAATATCTAAACAGTCTTTATTTTCTCTAGCATCTTCAACTTCACCTTTAGGGCGATAGGCTTGTTGGTCTCCTTCAAAGTGACCGTAGAAACGTACGCTCTTACATTCGATAAGTGCAGGACCACCATTAGTACGCATTTTTTCAATAATCTTTCCAACTTCATCATAAACTTTGAAAAAATCTAGGCCATCAATAGTGAGACTAGGCATACCAAAGCCTTTTGCACGATCTTCATAGCTTTGTACGGAAGTTGTTGCTTGTTGAGGTGTAGATTGTGCGTAATCATTGTTTTCTACAACAAAGAGAATGGGTAAGTTCCAAACGGTTGCAAGGTTCATACTTTCTAGAACAGCACCTTGGTTCATACCTCCATCACCACCAAAACTTACGGCAATTTTATGATTTCCTTTAAGTTTTGCAGCAAGTGCAGCACCACATGCTAAAGGTGAGCCAGCACCTAAAATACCATTTGCTCCCATCATACCTTTGCTTAAATCCGCAATATGCATAGAGCCACCTTTACCATTACATACGCCGCCTTGCTTGCCATAGATTTCCTTCATCATTGCAATGACATCAACACCTTTTGCAATACAGTGGCCATGACCTCGGTGAGTACTTGCAATTTGGTCTTCATCATCTAAATGAGACATAATTCCTACGGCTGTAGCTTCCTGTCCAGCATATAAATGTGCAAATCCGGGAACGGTTCCTGTTTTATATTCAGTATGTAACCGATCTTCAAACTCACGTATTGTTCGCATACTTCTATATGCTTCAAGCATAAGATCTTTTGAAACTTCAAAAGGAGTAGAAGATGCATCTTTTTTTGACTGAGTCATACATGAAACCTCAAACCAACATTAAAAAATAAATATATATCAATAGCTTAAAAATATATTGTCTTGATATATACTGTGCCCATTTGCTTTTGGCTTAATTTATATAAAAGACGTATTGAGGTAAATGAATCTACTCAATATTTGACAATATCAAATATATGTTGTGTTTTATGGCGTATAACTAAGTGAATTGTTGTTTTTTGGGATTAGGGTACATTAAGAGTAAGGCATGTTTTATAGTGAAAAATTTATGATTTAATACTCATCCCAAATAATGTTTTTTTCTAAAAATATATGAATAGAAGTTGTTTTATTGCACTGAAAGTTTCAGCCTTAGGCTTACATAAAAATAATATGCGTGCCTAAGACCTTAGATTTTTATTTGAAATGAAGAAATTAGATAAAGGCTATTTATTTACTATAGATTTGCAACGTTTTCATCTATAAGTAATTCTGTGCCTAGCATGAATTGTGGTTCATCAGAAGCTAAAAAATTACAGCATGAGCTATTTTATGATGGAGTCCTAAGCGTTTTTGTTTTATAGGGACTAATTGCTTAATTTCTTTTATAAGCTATTTTTTTATAACTGTTTAGTCCTAATTTATCAAAGCGACTGTCTGTATTGGGTTAAGAGAAAGTAGGTTAAATCTGACTAGATAATTTTTTTACAAGAGAATGTAAAGCTGACTTGCTTGAGCATAAATGCTACGTTGTGCTAAGCCAATATATAGATTAGACCTAGAGCCGCAAAAAATGATAGAACTATTCCTGACTAATAAAGGAATTCATCCTTAATATTTATATTAAAAATCTGATCAAAAAGAAAACTAATCCACTGTTCCAATGAGGCATGTGTTACATCTCTAGCATTAAAATATATAGCATCAAGTTTGCTTGTTACATTCCTAATTTTTTGTATTAACTTTTGTTGATCACCTAAATTATTAGCATCACTGATAAGTCCTATACTATATTTTCTCCATTTCTTTTACAGGCTATGAGCTCTTTTTTTATTTCTTCCCAAAATGAATGCCTGTTGTACCTTATTTTGAACATGCTTCTACGCTTGCTTTTCCTATTCCTGATGCTGCACCAGTAATTAGTATAGGTTTAGGTTTTAAGCGTATTAACTTAATACTCTATTTAAAAATAATAAAGTATTGTTATTTATAAAAATATAGAAAGTAATCACTTGTATACCTATTTCTCATAATATTTGACTTAAGTCATTTAAAAATATTTTCTATTGTAAGTTTTTGTAATTTAATAATAAGGTTAAACTATACCACTGTCCTATGATTCATTTTATACAGATTATATTTGGAAAGTGGGAACTTCCATATTATATCGATGTATTAAAAAAAATGAGCTTGTATGGTTTGGGGTTGTCTTGTAAAAGTCTTGCAGCTAATTATTCAGAGATAGTTATCTAAACATTTGAAAAATTTTATTTTACTAGAATTAGTTGAGAGACTCTTACATCCAGAAATTCTTCCGAGTGTTGAATATATGACTATAAAGAAGGGCTTAGAATTGGGAGAACGGCTATCTCGCTTGACTGCTTGTATGCAAAATAAAAGACATTTTTCTAAATTTTCAAATTGAAGAGAACCAATCATAGGAGTCAAAAATTAAAATAATTTATTTTATTTGCTTTCATTTAATTGTTATTTAGGAAATATAAGAAATATTTAGATTAAATAATTCAAAAATTACTTAAATTTAAATATACATTTAATGTTTTTAGTTTAATATTTAAGCGTAAAATACCATCCATCAATTATTTTATATAACTTTATAAAAATATATTTTTATTCATGTTGTATAGAACTTAGTAGAGAATAACTATGAAAAAAACAATATCTTGTATTATCAGTTTGGGTTCTTGTATTGCTGTTCATTCGTATGCAGGGTCTGCTACAGGAACTCTAAATGTAAGTGCAACTGTTGTGCCAACTTGTATGATTAATACCAGTCCTACTGGTACTCCTACAAATGCTGCTCTTAATTTCGGACAAATTGACTCTCTAACTAAAGATTTTAAGCGTGATACATCTACTGGTGGTACACAAATCAGTGTCTTATGTAACAACTCAACAGCTTGGCAAGTAAGCTTAGATGGTGGTCAGAACTCGTCTCAATCACAACGTAGAATGGGAAATGGAAAAAGTGAATTTATTCCTTACAGTCTATATTCTGATTCAGGTTATTCAAAAGCAATTGGTATAGGTACAAAGGACTTAACAGGAACGGGTACAGGAGACTTACAGAGTCTAAATGTTTATGGATTAATTGCTGCTGGAACGCCTATCCCAAGTGCAGGCAGTTATGCAGATACAGTTACCATGACAATAACTTACTGATCGAAATACTGTAATGAAGTTATTTAGTATAATTATATTTTTATTACTAGCAGGTCAGGCGTATGCTGGTTCAATACGTTTTTCTCCTGTAACTCTCCAACTCGTTGGAGAGCAACCTGCTACATCGATTAGTCTATATAATCAAGGGAGCGATGAAAGTAACTTGCAAGTCCGAATCTTTAAATGGACACAGGAAAATGGGCAAGATACTTTAAAAGAAACGGATGATATGGTTGTTAGCCCTCCTTTTGTGAATGTAGCACCACACGCTTCTTATAATATTCGTGTTGTTAGACTTATGCCAACTGCAGTATCACAAGAAGAATCCTACCGTATTCTAATAGATGAATTACCAAAAGCAATAGATAGTAGAAAAGTTGGTCAAGGGCTAAATGTTTTACTCCGATCTTCTTTGCCTTTATTTATCACTAATCCCGATGCTATTGCTGAAATTCATTGGAGTATTCAACAAGAGAATAATAACTCATATCTAGTATTACAAAATATTGGGGGAAGGCATGTATTAATGGGAAGTCTAGTAATTAATGATACAACGACTCATACGTCATATCCGATTCAAGTAAATACAGTTAATGGTTACATCCTAGCCAAACAGATGAGAAGTTATGCAATTGGGAAGTCTATTAATCCATCTAATGGTCATAAATATACATTATCAATATTGTTAAATGGAAAATTAGTTACTCTGTAGATGGTGCAATATAGTGCGAAGAAAGTCTTCATATACTTCCTATTATTATCTAGTTTAGATCATAGAGGTTATGCAGACAGTTTTATAGATAGTACTGATGCTATAGTACCTACAGTTCCGCCTAGTGGAGTAGCTTCTTTAGTATCTAAAAAGAATGATGATACTAGAACACTATTATTTTTAAGTATTTTCGTTAATCAAGCTGCCTATAAAGATTTAATAGCTGTAAAACAAGATCGTGCAGGGAAACTCTATATACGAGCACAGGATCTACGCTTGCTTAGATTACTTATTAATTCATCTATTGCAGATAATGAGCTTATACCTTTAGATAGTATAGAAGGTATAAGTTTTTCTTATAGTCCTAATGAGCAATCACTTTTTATTAAAGCATCTCCTGATCAATTGAGTACCTATACATTTGATTTAGAAACTAATAACGTTTCTAAGAATTTTGAAAATATAAATACAATAAATGCTTTAATATTAAACTATAATATATATACAAATTATTTTAATCATCACTATGCTTTAACATCAAATCAAGATATTACATATAGTACAAATTCAGGAAATTTGAATACAGGGTTTCTATATAGTAATAGTACCAAAGATAGTCAACTCCAGCACTTTATTCGCCTAGATACTAAGTGGCAACATATTAATCCAACCAAAATTAGTCAATATACCATTGGAGATTTTAATTCAAATACAACAGATTGGGGCTCTAGTACGAGACTAGCTGGATTCCAATGGTCAAGTGCATATTCCCAAAGACCTGATATTATTACAACAGCGATGCCTAGCTTTTCGGGATCTGCTGTTCTACCATCAACTTTAGATTTATATGTAAATCAACAAAGAATTTTTTCAGGTAATGTTCCTTCAGGTAGATTTGATATTAAGCAAATTCCTTATATATCTGGGAATGAAGTAACATTAGTAACGACAGATGAAACAGGCCATCAGGTTATAAAAAAAGAGCCATATTATTATTCTGCTAAATTATTAAATACTGAAATAAAAGAGTTTTCGGTGGATGTAGGTATACCGAGATATAACTATGGATTATTGTCTAATAATTATAACGCACATACGGTTCTTTCTTCTGGATCTTTTAGATATGGCTATAATCCACTTATTACCCTTAGTGGTGGGAGTGAGGTATCAACAGATGGATTGATTAATTTGGGTATGGGAGGCATAACAAAGTTTTTAGGACGTAGTGTATTTAATACATCTATAGCTATGAGTCATTACAAAAATAACTTTGGGGGACTTGCTCAAATTGGTATAGACAGCCAAATTAGTCCAACAATGACTTTTAATACAAGTTATCAGGAAACGTTAAATAAATATGCAAATTTAGCCTATGTTTCAGAGCAAAAATACCAGAAAAATACTGATAGTTTTAAATCAACTGCTTTTGCACAAAAGATACTTCGGGCTGGGATTAGTTACTCACCCATACCAAATTACTCCCTGACACTTGGCTATAATCAAATTAGCTCTGATAACTCTATAAACCAATTATTATCAATGAATCTAAATGGAAATATGAGTCAAAATTGGAGTTTCTACTTATCAGGATATACAGGGCTTACTAAAAAAAATAATAGTGCTTTTTTAGCAGTAAGATACAGTCCTAGTATGAAGTTTAATGCTACTACAAGTACAACCTTAAATGATAATACAGTAAGCTATAGACAAGAATTTTCTGGCTCTAATATCAGTAATAATAGAGTTGGGGCTTTTTCAGGTGGAGGGGCTATTGAAAGTAATGGAGCATCTTATGATAGCTCTTTATATGGCTCTTACATGGGAAATTACAATACAATTGCAGGAACATACGCAGAAAATAATAACAATCGGCAGGTAGCAGTATCTTTATCAGGGTCTGTTATTGCGGCTTCAAGGAAAATATTTTTTGCTAATCAAATTGGTAATGGCTTTGCTATAGTGAATAATGCTGGCCCTAAAAGTCAGGTATTAAATGGTGGTGTTAATTTAGGTCAAACAGATGCTAAAGGTAAGTTTCTAATTACGAATCTAAATCCGTATCAAACACAATTTATTTATATTGATCCTACTAATTTACCTTTAGATTGGTCATTAAATTCTACAGAAAAAAGTACAATAATTGGCTATAAACAGGGCGTAAACCTTGATTTTGGTGCTCATGAATCAGCTAAAGGATTGATTAAGATCATAGATAAATCTGGGAGGGTAATTGCCCCAGGGTATGCTGTGTTAGTTAATGGAAAAGATAGTGCAATAGTTGGTTATGATGGCCAAGTTTTCTTGGAGAATATACAAAAAAATAATATTTTACTTGTCGATTTATTAGATAAAGGAGAGTGTACTATAGAGTTTTCTTATGCTAAATCAAAAAAATTATTTAATATGTTAGGTACATATATGTGTAAATAATATAGCTAGTATTGGTATGGCATGATATTTTAACTTGGGTTTTATTTAATTTTTAATTATAATTTAAATAGAATTTTTCAATATATTTTAGAATTTATTATATTATTAATTTCTCGTTTAAATGTTTTTGAATTAGCTTAAGATAGAATGATATGCTCCCAATGATAGATAATGCAAAAAAAAATTACTTAAAGTTAATTTTTTTCAATATATTTATATCATTATCTTTTTTGATTATTTCTGCGCATGTACATGCATCATGCTCTACCGTAGGTAAGACAATAAAAACCTATAATTATAATGCTGCGACTATTACACAGGATGCTAGTATTAATTATCAAGGTGAAATTAGATGTACACCCTCTATTATTTTTAATAATATGTGTCTGCAGGCTAACTTTAACTCGAATACATCTACTAATAGGGGTAACTCATTTCCATATACTGTAAATGCGTCCTTTAGTGGTGGTGACTCTACAACACTTAACTCCTCTATTTGGAGTCAGTTTTCTGCTGATCCAAACTCTTATAGAAGAAATATATATAAATACTCCATAACAGTTACAGTGCCGGCTAACTCTAATTCATTAATTGCTTATCCTATAGGAAGCTATATAGGTACATTGACACTCAATTGGTATACGGGGACGAGTTTATTTGGATTTTTATCTTGTTCAGATATGACACCTTATGAGCAAGGTACAATTAACCTTACGGCAGATTATATTGTTCCTCCTTTATGTCAAATAAGTTCAACATCAGATATCAATTTTGGAAATATCTTTGATATAGGAACAAGTTCAAAGAATTATGATGCTCAAGGAGCTATTTCAACAATATGCAATTCTGGAACACCATATACAATTTATTTAGGTGATGGTAATAGTAGAATTCCTAACTCATATAGACAAATGGCTAATAATGGAAACTATATTCCATATCAGCTTTATCAAGATAGTAATTACTCTACAGTTTGGGATAGCCTTAATGGTATTTCAAATATAGGTATTGGTACAGCACAGACAAATGTTGTTTATGGGCGTATTCCAAACCACCAGAAAATAGCTAGTATACCTGCTACATATACAGATAATGTTATTGTAAATGTAAATTATTAATAGCTTGAATCCTACTTATTAAACCATAAAGGTCATGATTTGAATAAGTTGATAAGCACACATAGAGATGTATATATATATCATGCGATATGGCACTCAATACTATGTACCTTAATCGTCACTAGATGGTATTTAAGCAGGATGTTGGATTGCTTCAAGTGATATTCATCTGTTTGATACAATTCAATGAATTGCATGTTTTTGCGATGATAGGTAATCAGATCAATATTCTACTCTTTCAGTCTACTTTTAAGGTTTTGACTGAGATAACCTCGATCTGCATAGAGTTTAGTATGTAATCCTATCACAAGCTATTCAACCATTTTAATATCAGCAACGTGTCCATTGGATAAAATAGTATTGACCATCTCACCTTCTGCATTCATCACTACATGTAGTTTGCAACCCAAAAACCAGCCCATTGAACTTTTCCCTCTTGTTGCAATATCACTTAGGGATTTATGACGTTGTATACGCTGATTCTTACACACAGGCAGAGTGGTTGAATCAATCCACAGGCATTAATTCTGTCTGTCTTTCATCAAAGTAAAATGTAAGGCATGTATTGCAAGCTGATGCATATTGATTAGGTTGATCATGCGCTGATAGCAATGTAAGTATCTAAATAGATTAGAGTAATTGTGACTTAGAGAAGTATAAAATGCTTTAAAATTATTGAAGTGTGAGGTCTTGTACCATATGGCAATTAGAATAATTTCAGACAGGCTCAAGTTTGTGGATCTAAGTCTTATACGAGCTTTTACCTGTTTGAGGTATTTCCAATAAACCGATTCAAATTTTAAAAAGAAATCATCAGTTGTACAGAATAAAGCTGTAATATCATTCATCAGGACTAGGGCTGTTTGTTAGTGTGGTAACTCAACTCATGGCTCTAGCTCTAGCTTTTTTCAATCTTATTCCTTAAGACAGATTCGGATTGGTTACGTATTTTTTTTAGTCCATTTTACTATAATAATATGACGAGCTCGTGCATAAAAAAGCTAGCATCGATATATGCTAGCTTTTTAGTTTTTTGGAGAATTTATAAATTATGTAATTTAATGCAAGTAACTTTCTCAATAAGAATTTGAGTACTTTTAGTGTTAATAGTACATCTTCATTTCATAGAAATGAGTAAATATAGCCCGCTTAACTAAACGACTGCTGTCATACCACCATCTACGAATAGATTTTGTCCTGTGATGAAGTCGCTTGCTGATGAAGCAAGAAATACTAATGCCCCTGCTAGCTCTTCAGGACGTCCCCATCGCCCTGCTGGTGTTCTCTGTTCAAGCCATGTTGTGAAATTCTTATCAGCAACAAGAGCACTATTCATATCGGTTGCAAAATAACCTGGGGATAAAGTATTGACCTGAATATTATGACGAGCAAGGTCAGCCGTCATTCCTCGTGTTAGCAGAGCAACGCCACCCTTACTCGCAGCATATGGGGCAATTGTTTGACGTCCTAGCTCTGACTGCACAGATGCAATGTTGATAATTTTACCTGAGCCTCTATGTATCATATGAGGTACAATAAAGCGAGATACATAAAAAACACTAGATAGATTCGTTGCGATAATGTCATCCCAATCTGAAATTGAGAACTCTGCAAACGGTGAGCGTCGCTGAATTCCAGCATTATTCACTAAAATATCGGGTGTGCCAAACTTTTCAATAAGATCTTTGACTGCTGCTTCAACACCCGCTGCATCTTGTACATCAAACAAAACTGTATCTGGTCGTATGCCATGAGACTTTTCCCACTCTATGGCAGCACTGTCGAGTGATTTTGAGTCACGACCATGTAAAATAACGCGTGCTCCAGCAGATGCCAGTGCACCTGCCAAAGTGTTACCAAGGCCTCTAGACGACCCCGTCACAAGAGCAAGTTTATTGCTGAGATCAAACATAAAAACTCCTTAAAAAATTGCGTAAATTATAAGTATGAAAGCGAAGCCGATAACTGATTCTAAAGCCTGTTGCATAGTCCAAGTTTTTAATGTGTTCTTAACATCCATACCCATCAAACGCCCCATAAGCCAGAATCCACCATCATTGACATGACCTGCAAATACAGATCCTGCAGCTGTTGCCATCGTGATACAAGCGAGTTCAACTGGTGAGAAACCAGCTCCTGCTATAGCAGACCCGAGTAGCCCAGCAGTGGTTACGAGTGCAACGGTTGCAGAACCTTGAGCAACACGTAGAATGAGAGCAATTAAGTAAGCTGCGAAAATTAAAGGCAGACCAAGGCCATTAAGGCTATCAGCGAGTGCTGTACCTATTCCTGATGCACGAAGAACACCACCAAACATACCTCCTGCACCAGTGATCAATACCACCGAGCATATAGGTCCAAGTGAGCGGTCTACGACTTTTTCAAGAGCACTGCCATGTAGACCACGACGAGTCCCAAGTACAAACATAGCAACCATAAGAGCAATAAGAAGCGCAATTTCGCTTGTACCCATTAAGGTTAGAGCACGTACCCAAGTGTGACTGCCATTAAGCATACCTGCTGAAATGAGAGCAGTGAGGCCTGTGTTCATGAAAATGAGTATTAATGGGATAGCAATGATGCCAATAACAGTTGCAGCTGATGGGGGATTAGTTGGTTCAACATCATCTGCAGGACTGCCGAAGAGGGCTAGAACAGGTAAAGGGATACGTTTATTAATAAATTTTGCCCATAGGTAACCTGAAAGATACCAAGTTGGAAGAACTACGATTAAACCGAGTATAAGCACAATGCCTAGGTTAGCGCCATAAGTCGCAGTTGCTGTAATCGGACCTGGGTGTGGCGGTAAGAAAATATGCATGACAGAAAGTGCAGATGCAGAGGTGAGACCATACAACACTAAGTTATTGCCACCAAGACGTCTTGCAACAGCGAATACGATTGGAAGCATAACAATAAGACCTGCGTCGAAGAAAATAGGAAAACCCATAATCAATGAAGCAATACCAAGTGCGAAAGGTGCACGTTTCTCACCAAATATGCTCACCATTTTATCAGCAAGGATACGTGCTCCACCGCTAGATTCGACTAAACTACCGAGCATAGCACCAAGCCCAACGAGCAATGCGATGTGACCTAGCGTGCCACTGAAACTTGTAACAAGAACTTCAGAAATATTTTTGAGTGGGATGCCAGTAGTGATTGCTGTGAGTAGAGATACAAAGATAAGTACCAAAAAAGCATGTAACTTCAGCTTGATGACCATAAAAAGGATGAGCACAATGGCTCCAGCTGCAATACCCAATAAAGGGAGGGTTCCTAATGTTTGCGTCCAGCCTTCCATTTCAAATTCTCCATTGAACGACGCGACCACAGTCATAAATGTGTCTGTGGTTGATGCTTAATACATGATGCTGTTCATAAGCACCATAAAGAAAATTCCTTTTTCTTTTAAATAGGCTTTTTTATAAAAACTTATTCAGTTTAGTTTTGATGAAACTTTAAAAAATATTTCAGCTATATTTCTAAATTTAATGATAGCCATAAACCATAATTGATTTATCAAAATTTTGTAGAAAATTAGACTTTTTACCTTGAATATAATCAAACTAAGTAACTAATTTTTAATAAAAATAATCTAATCATGTAAGGCATGCTTTAAATACTCCGTAGCTAATACTTAATTTTCTTAAATATTAGCTACGGAAGTTCTTTATCGTTGAAAAAGGCTTAAAACTTGGCTAAATCGTAAGTAGTCTCTAATTTTTGGCTGATCTGTTCAACAATCTGTTTTGGTGTGAATTTAATATCAATAACAATCGCTTCACTCTCGTCTGGCTCTTCCAATGTATCGAGTTGTGTTTGCAATAGAGATGGATCAAAAAAATGGTCTTTTCGCTCCGCAAGACGATGCTTTAATAATTCATATGAGCCCTTTAAGTAGACAAACAGCACATTTTTATCATTACCACGTAAAATATCGCGATACGAGCGCTTGAGTGAAGAGCAAGTAAATACTGCTGTTTCACCCTTTCTTTGCTTATCTTCTATTACATTACGAATAGTTTGTAACCAAGGGAACCGGTCTTCATCCGTTAAAGGAATACCTTGGCTCATCTTACTTTTATTCATAGCAGAATGGTAAGTATCACCATCAATAAACTCACACGCTAAATGTGCTGATAATAACTCGCCAATTAGCGTTTTTCCTGTTCCACAGACACCCATTGCGATCACAATCATGGATACTTCCCTTTTAGTTCAGTCTTCGCGTGAAATATAGATATGACACGAGACACCTATTTTTTAAGTAAGATCAAAATCCGTTGATCTTGTTGATATAACACTTGATAGCTTTAAAATTCGTAGTTACTTGAGATGTAATTGACTTGCTATTTCAGCTAGACATGTAATTTCTACCCAATCTTGTGAAGCAACTACACTTTTTGGTGTTAACCACGAGCCACCAACACATACAACATTCGGTTGCTTTAAAAAATCTGGTGCTGTTTCCGCTGTGATTCCACCCGTTGGGCAAAAACGTAAGTTAGGGAATGGACCATAAAATGCCTGAAGCATTGCGATACCACCTGCTTGTTGTGCAGGAAAGAACTTCACAATTTCATAACCTAACTCAATGGCTTGGATTAAATCACTTGGTGTCATTACACCTGGTAGCAAAGGTAAGCCAGCATCTTGCGCAGCTAAATGTAAGTCTTCAGTTAAACCAGGAGATACACCGAATTGAGCACCCGCTTTTTTGGCTTGAATACACTGTTCTGGCTTAGTAATCGTACCAACACCCACCACAATATCATCAGCCAATTGGCTAGCACGCTCAATAGCAGCAAGCCCAGCAGCTGTACGTAAAGTAATTTCGAGAACTTTTACACCACCAGCATGTAGAGCACGTGAAACATGCTCGCCTTGTTCTGCTGAATCAAATGCCAGTACAGGAACGACTGGTCCTAATTGAACAATATCTTTAATTTGAATCATTAGGTATTCCTATTATTCTTAAAACCTAAGAGTGAATTGTTTCATCAGTAAGTGCACCAAATACAGAAGCGCCATGCTCTGCTGGTGCAGCCGCTGTACGGAATACGCCAAATAATTCACGGCCCAGACCAATTTCGTTATCTGCCTGATGTTCTGGTTGTGCAACAGGGCGTGATTGCCAAACTTGTTCATCTAGTTCAATATCAAGGATACCTGCTTCTGCATCAATAATGACCATATCCCCTGTTTCAACTTTAGCAATTGGTCCATTTAATAGAGCTTCAGGAGATAAATGGATTACAGCAGGAACTTTACCTGATGCACCAGACATACGTCCGTCCGTTACTAAAGCAACATGGAAACCTTGATCTTGTAACACACCAAGTACAGGTGTTAAACGATGCAGTTCTGGCATACCATTGGCACGTGCACCTTGAAAACGCACAACTGCAACAAAATCTCGATGTAATTCACCACGATCAAAAGCAGCTTGTACTGCTTCTTGTGAATCAAATACGATTGCAGGGGCTTTAACTTTACGATGCTTAGGTGCAACAGCAGAAATCTTAATGACACCACGTCCTAAACGACCTTGCATTAGACGTAAACCACCATCTTCTTGAAATGGTTTATCAATACTACGTAACACTTGATCATCAAGGCTTTGAGTAACACCATCAACCCAAACGAGTTTGCCATCAATTAATTTTGGCTCTTTGGTATAATGCTGTAACCCTTTTCCTGCTACGGTCGTTACATCATCATGCAATAAACCTGCTTCAAGTAGGTTTCGAATGAGGAAAGCTATTCCACCCGCAGCTTGAAAGTGGTTTACATCAGCTTTACCATTTGGATAGATTTTGGCGAGTAAAGGAACAACAGCAGATAATTCATCAAAGTCATCCCAATCAATCAGAACACCTGCAGCACGTGCAATTGCAATAAGATGCAATGTATGGTTGGTTGAACCTCCTGTAGCAAGGAGTGCTACAATCCCATTTACGATGGCTTTTTCATCAATAACATGACCGATTGGTGTATAATTTCCACGATTAACTGTTAAATCAAGTACACGAATGGCGGCTTCTGCAGTAAGTGCATCACGCAATGGCGTATGAGGGTGAACAAATGCAGCACTTGGTAAATGTAAACCCATTACTTCCATGAGCATTTGATTACTATTTGCCGTACCATAAAACGTACATGTACCTTGTCCATGGTAGGCAGCAGATTCTGCTTCTAGTAAAGCATCTCGTCCAATTTGGCCTGTTGCAAACTTCTGACGAATCTTGGCTTTATCATCGTTAGATAATCCACTTGCCATTGGCCCTGCGGGCACAAAAATGGTTGGTAAATAACCAAACTGTAAAGCACCTATTAATAATCCAGGGACAATCTTGTCACAAACTCCCAAACATAATGCAGCATCAAACATATTATGAGACAGTGCAATAGCAGTGCTCATAGCTATTGTTTCACGAGAAAAAAGAGACAGTTCCATACCTGGATTACCTTGGGTAATACCATCACACATTGCAGGTACACCACCGGCAAACTGTGCTACTCCTCCATTTTTTAGAGCTGCAGTTTTGATTAAATCTGGAAATGTTTTATAAGGTGCATGTGCCGAAAGCATTTCATTATATGAAGATATAATACCAATGTTAGGTTCATTGCCAACTTTAATAATTAATTTCTCAGTATCATCCATGCTAGCAAAGCCATGAGCCAAATTGGCACATGAGAGGACTCCTCGAGCAGGAAACTTACCTTGGGCACGTTCAATTTTCTGTAAATATGCAGAACGTGTTTTTTGACTACGTGCGATTACACGTTCGGTCACTTTTTCTAATATGGGGTTCGGCATGTCCATGCTGAAAGCTCCTTTACGACCGGGGATAGCAAAATACGAACAGGTCAAATACTTTTAAAAGCAATTGAAAGATATAAATAATATTGTTCAGATAAAAGTAATATTCTGCCATACAGCAAATACTACTTTAATGCCTACATTCATTAATGGTATATAAAACTTAAGTTGTAGATTAAAAACTCAATTAAAAATTAACCATAAATATATTTAAATCTGGCTCCAAAACTACAATGAAACTATTGCAATATCAATACTACTAAATATATTTAATTGACGTAATTTTGTAGTGTATTCGTTGATATTTAAGAGAAATGATGAAAATTTTATCTTTATCAAAAGAGTATGAAATTAATACAAGTAAACTATTAAATTAAGATTATATTAATTTCAGAATTTTGGTGTGATGAGTTTTTATAAATTAATAAAGTATTGATTTTAAATTACTTAGAGTGTTTGCGAAACTTTGATCTAAGAAAGGCTTTTGTTCACATTTTCTAAGAAAATCTTTAGCAATTTTCGTATTTCCAGACTTATATGCAGAAAAAAGAATTTGATAGTCTATCCCATAGTTGCTAATTAGTTGATCTTCAAATTCAAGAATAGTCTGTCTATCTCGATTCTTCATTATTTTATTTGCTTCGACTGCGAAAGTTAAAGCTAACCTAAAATCATCATAAATTGTTGAGTACATAATACTTAGCTGATAAGTAGGCTCTTTTATATTAGGAAAATAGTCTTTTAAAATTAAATAAATATGTTTTGCTTTATCATTAAATTTTTTATATAACTCAAAATTACTACTCTGATGTAATGATGCTTTTAATCTGTAAAGGTCAGCAAGTTTATATCCAGCACAAAATACTTCAAAAGAACCTTTTTGAACCAAAAAATTAGAATAAAATCTGCTTTTTAACCATTTTATAGCAGAATCTACTTCTCTTAATGCACAATATGAAGTACCTATATAGAAGGTGTATCTATCTTTAAGGTATGGATTTGTTTCTCGTTCAAATGCTTCCATTAATACTTCTAAATCTTTTTTAAGTTTAGCTTCTACATCCTTATTACGAGCTCCAAAATGGCCTGCTTGAACAAAAAAAATGTTACTATCGCTAATTAAACCATGAACCAATTCATGTGACGTATTTTTGAAGTGTAATTCCTCGTGAATGACACCAATCCATTTTGCATAAATATCAGAGCGAAAAAGTAGTGGTTTAATATAATTGTCTCTATTGGGAATCGCTTTATTATAGTTTTCTACTACAGGGGCTTTTGTCAGTATAGAATAGATATCTGCACTAAGCTTTGAAGAGTCTAAGAATATTCCATCTTCACTATTAAAGCGGTCATCAGCATCCCAACTTAGAATATAGTCAGCTTTATCTTTACATTTGTTAAGTACAAGATTTCTGTTTGTAGAGAAATCAACCCATTTTTCAGAGTAAATTTCCCCTTCTAAGTGATATTTCTTTAGATAGTCTTTAACTATGGTAATAGAATTATCACTACTACCTGTATCACTAATGCAAAAATAGGAAATATCCTTAATATATTTTCGTAAATTATCTAATGTATCTTTAATGATATTAGCTTCATCTTTAATAATCATTGCAATCGCAATTGTAGGTTTATTCTTCATTTTAAATATTCGGTAGTGTATCGAAAAGTATAAATTATGCTGTCATTATATAAGATTATTGTTGATATAAACGAATAATAGATCAAAAGCTTTGAAATGATTTTCAAGATTTTTAGAGAAGTTACAGCTTCTCCCAAAGTAATGCCTAATTCGATAACAAATACTCAAATTTTCTTTCAATTCATACTGTAAAAACTTACTATTCACCTGCTTATTATTTCTGAAATATGCAAAAAATTATGTCTGTAGTCACTCGCTATATGAAAATAGCTAATACTAAGTTAATCTAGTTCTGAATTTAGGTATTTCACTATCGATAAGTTTAAACTTTTCCATACATAAGCTACAATTTTACCCGTTTTGCTATGATAAATATGAATATGCAGGCTTCAATTAGATAGAGCATAATCTCGAATCTACATTAGATTGCAAATAAACCTAAATTTCAATAAATGATTCGAATTTAGAACTCTTACGTCAAACACAAGTTATTTATTTTTTTTAAATAGATTCTCATCAAATTTAAATCTAAAACGTAGATATGCACCTTGATGGGTTGTATCACTTTCTACCAAATCATCATCTCTATAGCCTGAAAAATTATAGCCTCCAGAAACCCATAAGTTTTCTGCTACAAGATATCCTATTTCAGCACCTAACAGAGTACGTTGACCTGATGCCACATTTGACCACAATACACCCGTGTTTACACCTGCATCCCATTGCTCAGTAATATCATAAATACTACGTGCACTTAGCATATGAGTTACACCGCTAGATTCTAAGTTAGAAAAAGTTGTATTTACGCTTTTTACTGCATAGTTCCCAGAAATTGTAAGATCTTTCATTGGATGATAATTAAGATGATGCGATAGAATATATACATGCTTCAAATAAGGGTTAGTTAGGTCTGATTGATTGTGATCATAACGGTATTCTACCTTTGCCAAAGCATCAAAACGATCACGCTCGGTATCACGATATGCTAAACCAAGTTGAAAACGGTTAATTAAACGGTCTCCACTGCTCGTGGTCTTGCTATTCGTTTGACTTACAATATTCTTAGCTAAAAGCGTTGTATTTTCAGAATATTTATATGCAAATCCCAATGTATTTAAGAGTGTATTGGTTTGACTTGCCCAACGACCTTCAATACGTGCAACTGTTTTCCAATTTTGGTTTTTTAAATACTCTATTCCTACTGAAGCTGCTGTACTCTCAGAGTTGCTTGTATTTAAACTAGACAGTGCTTTAGTTTGTTCAAAACTAGTATTGGTATAAATACCTTGTCCTAGCTCCCAACGATTACGCAAGCCTATAGCGGCTTCAGCTTCACGTGTACTTACACCATCACGCACACGATATTCACTAAATGCTGTTCCATTATTATTATATTTACTATCAAGACCAAAAACCGTAACATTTTGACGTTGGCTACTATTTAAATCATATAAACCACTCAGGCTTGAAATAAGCTCATGGCGACCATATGCTCTTAATTTAGAGTTAATTTGATAGTTTGCACCCAAAGCAAAAACTCGACGAGTACTATCCAATACATCTTGCTCATATTCAGCAAATACATTAGAACCTTGCCAAGGCAATTGACTCGTCAATTTTGTTCGAACTGACATACCATGATAAAGTGCGATTTGAGAGTTATCTAATGCTGTTTGTACAGCCGATTTATCGTAATACCTTACTCCCAGTTCCAATGCAAGAATTCTGTTAATTGCACGCTCAATACTCGCAGAAGCACCTTGATTAATGCCATTTAATTGATCTTCTGTACGAATTGCCTCTAATTTTGCTAGACCAATCTTATTTAATTGAATACGTCCTTTAACACCACTTTCTTTACGACCTGAGGTAATCGATGCTGCTGTATTATAAAAATTACTGTCGGCTTGCGTATGATAAATTTTCATATCCAAGTCTTTATATACATAATTTAGTTCGATTCGCCCAGCATTCCCTGATAGCTTTCCTGACGACTTAGAGCCTGTACTCACTTGAGTTGTGCTAATTAAATCACTATAAATATTTTCTGAATGAGCTAACTCACCAATGAGCTTGCCTTTATCATTCGCAAATTTAACGACTGTATTTACACTCGCGAGTTGGTCTTGAGTAAGTGGATTATTACTTTTTACATAAGACCCTCCTACTTTTACTTGCTTTGTTACCTTCATTGAGCCTGAGATACCGCCCAATGTATACTTTGCACCACCTTGATCAGATTCCACGGTAATACGTAAATATACAGGGTTCAAGTTAGCATCAACACTAGATACAGGGTCTTTTAAATAAATACTATTACTAAAAGCATCTACTTCATAATCGGTAAAACGAGTTAGTGTGGTTCGTGCAATAATCAGTCCGGGGTTATTACGATCACGCGTAATTACTTCAACTTTTTCACTATTCTCTTGTATATCTTGAAGACTCACGCTACCTAAGCTATAAGGACCTGAGATACCAATTGCACGTTGTTCATTCACAACCTGTTGCGTATTTGTATTTGCAGCAAATGTGACGACTTTATACCGATCTGTTTCTGTTGCACTACGAATACCAGTTAAAGAGCGGTTATATTGTCCTAAAGAAAGCCCTTCATCACTTTCGGTACGAGTCACATAATCCCCATACATTATATAGGAACGACCTTTGTCTACTCGTACATATAATTTACCTGTAGACTGGGCATCAAAGCCTTTTGTTGCGGCATCTCCATATACTGGATAATATTCATCTGGACGAATATCACGAAATAAACGCTGATTTTTACTTTTATCAGAGTCATATGCTGCTGTGAGTAGATAGTCTCCCTTAACCTGACCTTTTAAGAATAATGCAGCTCTCCCATTCGTCGTATAACGACCATGTTGAGATGAAGAAATCTCAGTTAATTCTTCCTCAAAACCATCATTTGATTTTAAATGACCAGATTGTTTTGGATCAAATCTCTTAAAATTTATAGATCCTTCAAGCATCCCTACAGCAATAATTGGGCGTAAATCTGGCAAAAAGCGTATGGGAGTACTGGCACTAAAAATACCACTTTCTACAGACAACACGCCTTCACCAGCCTCAATTGGTGCAATAACAGGTACAACCAATGTACCCCCCTCAACAAAGACCTGAGTACCTGGTTGTTTTGGGTCTAAATCTGGCAAATCAATTTTACCAATTGAGCTATCTAAAGTAACTGGAGTACGACTAGAGACTAACGTTCCATGTCGATCTACAACTTTTAAAACAACATTGTAATGATCATAGCCATTTGCCTGTACATTTACCTTATTCGGTTCAAGTAGAAGCTTATCTAGCTGATCAGGAGCAATAACTTCTATACGCTTTGTATCACGAATATTACCCATCATATCTACTTGACGAGCTTCTATAGTATTACGTCCTACTTGAAGGTCGATACCAATAAAATCTAAACCTGAAACTTGCAGACTTGGTAAAACCGCGCGCTTACCAATACGCGCTTCTGGTATTTTTTGACCATTTACCCATAACTCAAGCTGTGTACCCGCTGTACCTTTAATCTGAACAGATGTTTGAGGGTAAGCTAAGATTTGCTCTGGCTTCAGGTTTAAAATTTCTAATTGGTTATTGGTCGAATTCTCTAATGCCGACTCTAAACTCACCATTTTCGTATTTGCCGTAGATAACGACTTACTTTCTAATTTTTTGTCTGGTTCAAATTGAGTTTGTTTTAACTCTCTAATTTGGTCTTTAGAAAAGTCAAGGTTACAATTTGCAGGAAAACCCTGTGCTGAAATACAGCCACTGGCTGGCTGTCCACGTACATCTGTTACTTTCGATGAAATAGGGTCTAGTGTTAAATCTGACCGTAGAATTTGCTCTAAATTAATATTGTCTTGCTCAATTTTCTTTTTCCGATCAGTAATACGCTGTATTAATATATCAGAGCATGCAAGAGTCTCATCTGTTATCGCAAAATCTGCTCGATGTAGTTCACCACGTTTTAAATCAACAAAACGACTATTTGGGTCACCTGCTTGTCGGTTACTGATTAACTCTAATTTAGATGCAATAGGCAGACTTGTACTATCAACTTTTAAAACATGTGTTTTTGCGCTCACGCCATAAAAGTCATATTTACCTTCACTGTCAGTAATTACATAACTGCCATCTTCAAGATAAATACGTACACCGGGTACGCCAAGTTCACCAGGATCTTGTACACCATTTTTATTACAGTCGGCAAATACTTTACCAATAATAAAACCATCAGAAATTAGTGCACCTGGAATAACAGCAACTGTGGCAATTGCTTCATTAGAGTCGACACCAGTAGCATCTTTAGCACGAGCGCGGTTAATACCATCGCTATTGAGTGCATTTGGACCTATGTATACACGATACTGGATTTTGACCTCATTATTTGGATTCAATGTCCCAAGACCAAGTTTTAGATAAGGACCTTTACCACCAAGAGGATCTTCAACTTTTACACCATTTACACGCATAGAACCTTGCATGTAAACAAAACCTCTAGGTAATGTATCTGTCATTGCTACATTTGTTGAATCTACGGTTCCTCTATTGGCAACAGTCACTGTATAGTCTTCGAAATCACCAATTTCTGCAGTTGAACTCGATGCAGATTTTTTAACAAATAGAGATGAGCTTATATTTGATACAACAGGGTCGATTGGAATATCTATATTAAGTGCAGGATCGCCATTATTTAATGTGAATTGCTCTGCGTAAGACCACTTGAGGTCAACAGCTTTATCTGCAGAAAAGCTTGGATATACTGACTTATCACTTACAAAAGTATATTTAGTATTACCAGGGATTGTCTTTGTATCTACAACTATACTGTAAGTACCTGCCTTCACAAGTGGATAAATAAATTCGCCTGAGCTATTCGTTGTTTGTGTTGCTGGAATTGAAATTTCTTCTCCCGTTTGAGAATCAATTTTAAATGCAACTCCATCAGCAATGGGGTGACCACTTTGATCTAATAAGGTTACAGTTGCTCCAGATACAGGCAACCCAGTTTTTGCATCAAAAACAATACCATATGGGTCTATAAGAACATCTGTATTTAGATCTTCAACTACTCCGGTTGAGTTATGTTGTGAGTCTAAACAGTCAGTTAAACTAATATTAACTTTATCACGTTTTATTGTCTGTAAAACTGAGTCGTACGAAATACCTTTATTTGCCAAAGTGGTGGGTAGACTATAATGAAATATGCCCGTATTTACCCCTGTTTCAACACCAACAACTTCTTCTATATCACCCGTTTTTTCTGATTTAATCCTAATTTTCACATGATCTACTGAATCACGACTCATATTACAACTTGAGTTTTTTACTTCTATATTTAAAGGAGTATTTACACTTCCCGTTGCTAAGATATTTTTGAAGTTACTTGAGTTATGTGAAATATGTGCTGTACCTGTTACCAATGTAGACACTACATTAGAAACTATTTCTTTCTGCTTTTCATCGAAAGCATAAGATACTTTATAGGAGTTTTTAATTGTCGTTTTGGCAACATCATTGTTCATACTTAAAATAAGATTAACTTGTTCTGATGTGTTTTTATCAATTTGTGGAAACCCAACAATAAACTGACTAAGTTGTGTTAAATCACTAGGTGGCGTTGTACTATAACTATTATTTGTAAGTTTATATAAAATTTTAGCTTGAGGATTCTTAGCTAAAGCTGATTTAAAGGTTGTATTTGGTGGAATATCATTTTCCAATAGTACCATTTTTTGTACTTGCCCATTGACTACAACATCAATAGGTTTAGCTGCCCGCTTCCCCTCATTATTCACATTAAAGGTGTAGTTCAAATCATAACTTGATGTCGCTGAAGGTATAAATGTCTTTTGTTGTACATCGGCATTTGCAACCAGTTTTGCACCATAGTTTACCGCATGATCCTCTATTGTCACTGTTGTTTGACTATTCTCAGCAACTGTAGCTTTAATAGGTAAATTAATTTGCTGATCATCGGTTAAGGTTGCACTTGTTGTTGCAACAACCCATAGGTTAACACTTTGTCCAGCCTGTAAAGGTACAACTGTCGTTATCTCTTGATCAGCATCATCAAACTGACCATTTTTATTCGTATCTACATAAATTTTAACATTATTTAATGTGCTCGTGGTTAATGCTTCCAACTGAACACTTACAGGTGTATTACTGTTATTCGTTAAAGTATTTGCCCATATAACTCTTTTATTTGGTTCTATATCTAGTACAGGTGATGCCGTTAACCCAATTGCATATAATGCTGAAACGTTCACTTCAAGCGTGTTTGAAACTGACTGGTATTTATTATTGTCTATATCTGTAAAGTTTGCATAGGCAATATTTTTAATTGTCGTACCAAAACTTGGAATGCTCGAAGCACTACTATACTGAGTAGACAATATAGATATTGTTAACGTAGATAACATAAAAGATATGTTTTTACATACTTTCGCTTTTGTCTTTCGTTTCACAGCACCCAACCAACTAATCTCAATAAAAAAACTTCATGTGAGCATTTACTAGACGTAAATGCCCACAAACTTCATATATTCATAATGAATAAATTAAATAGAGTTATTAATTATTTACCTTAATCATAAACTCTAATGAAGCACTTGAACTTGGTGCAAGCGGTGTTTTCTCTGCAGAGACTGTACCTGTTGAACCATCAGTTAAAGTAGTTGTTGAGGAACTAATTGTTGCATTTGTCGCAACTGGAGAAACATCTTTAATCACTTTTAAAGTTGTATATGCAGGTGTTGCATCACTAATTACAACATTAGTTACGTTGGCATTACCTTCGTTAGATGCTGTAATTCTATATTTCACGCACTCACCAGGTTTAGCATTAATACTACCTTGAGTGTAAGCAGATGAATTATTACCTGTAGAACAGTCAGCCTGCACTTGCTCTTTCACTAAACGAACCTGACCACTCGTTACAGTAGTTACATCCGTATTTATAAGATCAGTACTAGATTGTCCACCCATTACTGTTGGTTTGATGGTTAAAGTCACATTATTTGCTGTTCCAGCAGTTGCACTTGTTGGAGATTGAACTTTAATTAATAAGTTTACTGATTTACCAATTCCAAGACCACTGGCACCAAGTTTTTCAGCTAGGTCACTTCCTGTAACCAACTCATTTGCATCGGCAACACCATCGTTATTCAAGTCAACAAATATACTTGCTACCCAACCAGTTCCTGCCTGAGCATTCTTCAATTCAAATGGTAGGCTGCCTGCACTTGCACCTTCAACAATATTACTGTTGTTTGTCAATGTATGTGTATAAGTAACCGTACCACCTTGTGCAACCTGACCACTACGGTCATTTTGAACACTTAATTTACGCACAGTTTCTACAGTTACACGGTCAGACATAACATCAGTTAAGCCCGTTGCAGGTGAAGCTACTTTAAATAAAACTTCCTGATTACCAGCTGAAGCATTACTTGGAGGAGTAACAAGCGCAACTAATTTTACAGTACTTCCACTAGGCACATTTCCAGTGTTTGTCAGTGGAGCACCCATTGCAGCACCTGAAGAATCTGCTAAGTAATATTGAACAGACCAACCTTCTGGCAATGCTGATGATGTAGATAAATTATAGTTATCTCCAGTGGCACCACTATTTTTAACAGCTAATGGAAAGCTCGCTGCTTGACCTGGTTTTGTTGATTTTGTATCAATGTATTGAGCTGTATCTTGACCTGAAGCACCTACCGTATTTCCTGTACTGTCTGTTGTATCACCATTAGATAAGTCAACAGTAGATGCCGTTACTTGACTAATAACCAACTTAATTGTATCTGTCCCTGTTGAATTACTTACAGGCGCAGATGTTAAAATTGCATTAATTGGTGTTGTTGGTGCAGGTGCTGGTGTGAAATAGTTAGCAGGAAGTGTTACTTTAGAAACAACCTGATATGTCGCCCCACTCGCAACTGGTCCAGTATCAAGAATACCATCGCCATTTGTATCTGTTAATGGTGTAACACCATCTGCTTTGAATAGCTCAACGATACTACCAGGCGGTAAAGCATCTTTATTTACCGTAATATTATACGCTTCTGTAACGTTACCTGTGTTATGGATAACAATTGGTTCACCGCTATCATTCGTCAAGCCAAAACTAACAGGTGTACCTTGAGTCGTTGATTTAGTAATTACATCAGGAGTTGGCGTTGTTGTTGTTGTTCCATCAGCAAAGGCATCTGACAAGCTGTCATTCATCGTACCTTTTTTAACGCTCAATACATTAATATCATTTGAGTTAGATGGTGTGGTGTTCTCAGGGCCTGAACCATCTGGATCTACTCCAGCAATGTTTGTAATTTTACCTGCGGGAGTATTTTGAACAACTTGAACTTTAAATTTCAATACACCAGAGCTATTGGCAGCGACAGTAGGAATAACTAATGTTGCTTTGCCCGAAGTAAAGTCATAACCATCTGTATCAGAACTTGCATCATTTAATGCTGTTCCATTCAATGTTGCAGAGCCTGCAACATAAGTTAAACCAGCAGGAAGTATATCTGTAATCGTAACATTTTTTGCCGTTGTATTACCTGTGTTTTGATAGGCTAGGCTATATTCTACTTCACGCACTGTTGTACTTGCCTGCGTCGCATCTACATTTTTTACGTTCGCAGAAGTCACAAGGCTAATTACTGCACCAGTCGTAATTTTTACAGTATCAATGCTTTTTGCGTTAACTGTTGTATCAAAATGGCTTGCAGCAGATACTGTTAATTTACCAAGATCATCTTTAACACTATTACTTGCAGTCGTCGCTTGAACAATCAGGTTAACTGATTCACCAGCTCCTAAAGTAACATTTGTAATTGGTGTTTGGCTGTCTGGAACACCATCTTTATTGGCATCAAGATAGACATTTAAACCACTAAAATCATAATTATCTGATGTGTTATTTCGACTATCATTATTTGTAACACCAACTGTAAAGGTATCTGTACCATTACCTGTATTTGTTAATGTATGAGATAGCGATACTTGACCATTTGCGTTTGCTGTCTGTGTTTGATCTGAACTCAATGCAAAGCTAGCAACTTGTTGAACTGTTGTAGTTACCACATTTGATGTGACTGTTTTACTAGATCCATTCGTATCTGTATAGCTTGCAGATGCAATGTTACTAATATTCGTACCTGCATTTGGTGCAGCAGCATTTGCTACAGATGTCAATGCAAATCCACCAGCAACTAATGCCATTGCAGTTGCAAGTTTTGTTAATTTCAAACATTGTGTCTGACTAAACATTTAGGAAGTTCCCCTATTTATGTACTCAATATATTTCGCGTAAATTACTGACGATTAGAAATCATGATTGCATGATAATTTCACAGCATAGTTCTATCTGATAATCAGGATATGTTGGTCTTTAAAAGAAGCTAGCTTATTTAGTTTCGGCTTTTTCACTTCTAACTTGAATCTGAGCTGAAACAGTAATGGACTTACCTGCTGGAAGTACTGCAATTGTCCAACGCAGTGCGCGGTAATCTTGAAGTGGAATATCAACCAATTGGTTGCCTTCTTTTTTCTTTAAAGGCATTGGAGAAAAATTTATACCGTCTGTAGTTGCCTTTGCATTTTCTGGCTTAGATTTACCTAGAAATTGAGTTTCTGTAGGTATAGGTAAAGTAGCTGATAAATTTTTTATCTCACCTAAAGTATTATTTGTATATGTTGCACGATACTCAATAACATCATTTGGTTTTACATTCGAAACCAATTTGGCTGTTTGGTTTCCATCCTTTCCTACACTGATCAGATAAGTCTTTAGATCTACAGAAACAGGGTCTTTTGCTACTTTTGTTTCAGCAGAAGCATTAATAGTCATAAAAGCTAAACTGGTTACTCCCAATAACCCTCTAATGAAAATACTTTTTAAATCCAATTTTACTGCTCCTAAACTTAAACCAATCATTTCCTAGACATTTTCTCACACATTGGTAAAATAATCTCCATATTGTATCTATAATATGAACTATTACATGTGTTTTTGTTTAAAATGTATAGTTTGTATAACAATTATTTCATTTTTATAAGCATAAACTGCTCTTGAAATGATTTTTTGTAGAAATGAAAGAGAATATTTTTGAATACGGCACCTTCTAAAGAGATTGATTCTTGCCATTAGGATATAGATATGTTGATAACATCTCACAGCAGATAAATCATAGATACATGGTTTGAATCTATTTATTCATTATTTCGTATAAAGATTGGCTTAAACTTTTAATCTACAAGAATAAATCTTAATAAGCCCAATCTTTAATAGAATTCAGGTTGTGATAGCTTTCATAGCTAGAATGATTTAAATAATGAAAAGTGGAAATAGCCTTCACCTCGTCGTAATTTAAATATTTATTAAATATATTATTTAAAAGTAATTTTTTAATTTTTCTCTAATTTTTAATCAAAGTTATCGTGATGATATGTGTTGAAGGATAAGTAATGATCGCCCTGCTAAGTAAACATGCCGTTTTAAGAACAACATTCGTTGCTTTAAGTGGTTTATTGGTTGGGTGTTATAGCACTTTAGTCTTTGCCCAACCAAAAGCTGGAAGCAATATTATTAATATTGCAAGTGGTGACTTCTATGATGAGCAAGGTAACTTACAAGTTATTAATTCCAATGCGGTTGCTTTAACAGTACAACCGATTTATGCACTGAGCTTACAAACTAATCAGCAGAATATTGGTACGATTGGAAGTAAAGTAAGCTTTCCTCATGTACTAATAAATACAGGAAATACACCAGATGACTATGTGTTTAGTCTAACCCAGCTTACAAATGACCAATTTAACCTAGAAAACATGGCTGTTTATATTGATCGTGATCAAAATGGTGAACCAGATGATAATAATAACCTGCTCAATGAAAATAAAACACTAAGGTTAAATGAAGGTGAGTTTGCATCATTGGTTGTTGTTGGAGATATTCCAACCAATGTATCTGAAAATAATCTTGCACAATTAAATTTAACTGCTACAAGTCAACATAACAATAATATTGCAATGACAGTCAGTGATACAGCAAAAGTAGTAGATGATGCTGTGATACAAGTGACTAAATCACAGAGTGTTAGTGTAGGTCGAACAGGTACAGAAATTACCTATACATTTAACTATACAAATACAGGTACAGCAGCAGCTCGGCTTGTGTTGCAAGACAGTCTAGTTAAAGGTCTTAGCTATAAAGAAAATAGTGGGTACTGGGGAAATAATACCAATAGCTTGACTGATGCAGACGATATTGAAACAGGTGAAAATGCAGGTATTAAATATAAAGTCACGAATGGTCAAGTTAATGTCGAATTGGACAATGTAACCCCTCTAAGCAAAGGCAGTATTAGTTTTAAAGCAATTGTAAATACAAATGCGACAGACAAAATAGCAAATACTGTAAATTATCAACAATATAATAACTTAAATACATTAACTAAAAATGCAATGACCAATACAGTTATATTTAATGTCATGCAAACACTTGGTGTTGTACTCAATGCGAATAGTAGTACAGCAAATGATGATGGCGAACCAAATATAAGCTCAAGTAATTTACAAACTTTGAATAATACATTTATTGGTATTTCTAAAGAAATTCAATTTGATAACTATATCTGGAACACAGGGCAATCGACAGATAACTATAATTTAAATCTTGTAACGAGTAATGTACCTAGCTGTGCAGTTGTTCGCTTTTACCATGCCGATGGTCGAACTTTACTGACAGATACCAATGGCGATGGCGTAATAGACACAGGCAGTCTTACAGCAGGCACTGTAAAGAAAATTAAACTTGGTGTTTATTTTCCATCGGATTGTACTTCTAATGCGGTTATGGATTTTGACCTGACAGCAACTTCTGTAACAGATACAACCATTAAAAATAGTACACGAGATCGCCTAACGAATACTATTTCAGTGGGTGAAAGTGACTTATACAATAGCAATAATTCGGGTGTTGGCATTGGAAATATAGCAGGCTCTAGTGGACAAGCATTACTTGTGAAAAATGCGATGAAAGGTAGCCGGATTATTTTTCCTTTAGCTATTAAAAATAGTAGTGCAGTTATAAATAACTATAACTTATATGCTTCAAGTGCAAGTATCGATATTAATAATATCAACACAACCCTACCTACAGACTGGACGATCAAATTTTATAATGGCGATTCAACTTGCCAATCCTTGCAAGATGAAATTACAAATACAGGGAATATTTCATCGGGGGGAACAAAGCAATATTGTGCGGTGGTCAACATCCCTGAATATACAGACTTATCAAATTTACAGCTTTGGTTCGCGATGAAATCTCCGATGAATGCTCAGGGAGACAGTATTAAAGATCAAGTAGATATTTCAGTACGTCAACTTACTTTAGCCAATGACCAGCAAGGAAAAGTAAATATTGGCGGTACTGTTGTTTATCTACATACATTAAAAAATATGGGTACCGTCACTGAAGGAGATACTGCAGGAAAAATTAGTCTAAAAGTTGTTCCTCAAAATCTGAATGATGGCTTTACCTATGCTCTTTATTATGATGCAAATAACAATGGCATATTAGATGAAGCCGATCCGATTGCAACAGATTTATCTGTGACTGGTGGTATAAGCCCACAAAAATCCGTACAGCTTTTATTAAAAGTTCAAGCACCATCTACAGCGACAAATGGTGTATCAAGCATTGTAAATATTATGGTATCTGCACCAAATAACATACAAGGTTTGAGCTTAAATACAATACAAAATACAGACTTCACGATGGTTGACCCGACGCAACTTCGTTTAATAAAAGAGCAAAGCAAAGATGAAGCTTGTATGTTAACGAATGCAGTTACAGCAACATATAGCAGCACGCCTCTTATGATCAAACCTAATCAGTGCTTAACCTATCGTTTAACAATAAAAAATGATGGCTCAACACGCGCAGAAAATGTTGTCATTAATGATATGGTGCCCGCTTATAGCATATTGCGTAGTGATTTGGCACCTTCTGTGAGTAAAGGTAGTGTTGTTATAAGTGGTGGGAGGATTGTAGGGAAAATAGGAGACCTTGTGCCACAAGAACAAGCAGCATTGTACTTTTCAATACAAGTTACACCGTAATTGGGGCAGTTAATATAAAATGAATATTATCAAGACATTCATACGTTTCCGTCGTCAAGCTATATTCTTAATACAATTGGTTGTGGCTGTATTTATGATACAGCAGGCAAGTTTTGCAGCATCCACACAGCAAATTATTAGTAATATGGCAGTCGGTGAATACAGTGAGGAAGGCTCTACGGTGGTACAGGTAAGCCGATCTAACTTGGTTCAAACAACAGTACTGCCTGTATATTCAGTCAACTTAACAGCAAATAATATAAAAAATGTACTTGCAGGCCAAAAGGTATATTTTAACCATACTTTGAGTAATACAGGAAACGATACCGATCAATACAATTTCACGGTAAGTAATAACACAGGCAACAACTACAATCTAAATGATTTTTCTGTGTTTTTAGACCAAAACCATGATGGGATACCCGATGGAATACCTATTACATCTTATAGCTTAAGTGCTGGCGAATCTGTAGGGCTTATTGTGGTTGCAACTGTACCCGCCAATGCAACGGTTGGGCAAAAAGGTGCTCTAAGCTTAAATATTAGCTCATCAAAGCAAGCAATTGGAACAACAACAAATATAGATACAAGTACGGTAACTAATCAGTCAGCATTGCTGATACGTAAGAAGTTTTCTCAGAGTTTAGTCGCAAATGGCGATATCGTTACAGTACGTTTGGACTATCAAAATTTAAGTAATACAGCAACAGGTATAGTGACACTGACCGATACTTTAGACCCTAGCTTAGAATATCAGTCGAGTAATGGTGAAAACTGGAATGGGTTGGCTTTAAGTTCAAGTGTTGGGAGTAACCCTGCTGGTATAAATTATCGCGTAAATTCAAATGTTGTAACTGCTGTTTTAGATCGGATTGCTGCAAACAGTAGCGGTTATATTGAGTTTAAAGTAAAGGTCAATAAAACCAGTGCAGGTATAGTAAATAATACGCTAAATGTTCAATATGACCATGATAATAATAGCGCAACTGCAAACATATCTGATGTAAGTAATACAGCTTCACTAAATATTGCGCCAATATATGCGGTAAAAATGAATGGTAATAGCAATGATAGTGGTAATAGTAATAATGTGACTGCTCAGCCAATTACGCAAGGCGGCGTATTGAGCTTTACCAACTATATTTGGAATACAGGAAATATAACAGATCGTTTCAATTTAACTGTAGCTCAAAGTAATCTTCCTGTAGGCAGTCAAATCGATTTTTACCGTATCGATGGTGTAACACCTTTATTAGACAGTAATGGAGATGGCATCCCTGATACAGGTGAATTATTATCAGGTAGCTATTTACCCGTAATTGTGAAAGTGCGCTTACCCAGTGATTATACAGTGACAGCAGACAGTACATTTAATATAAATCTGCAAGCACAATCTTTAGGTGATACAACGAAAAAAAGTATCGTTACAGATCAGGGTACATTACGTGCAACCACTACATCGCAGTTGGTAGATTTAGTGAATAGTCCTGAAAATAATGGTTTGGGCAATGGTAATGTTGATAATGTTGGTTATGCTTGGAAAACGTTAGAAACTACAACAAGTGTGGACGCTGTTGCAGGTAGTCAAATTGTATTTCCTTTGACTGTTAAACATACAGGCATTGGCACAGAATACTTGCTAAGTGCCAATGCAACCAACGATTTTACACATTTGGCATTACCTATCGGCATACAAGCTATTCACTTTTATATAGCGCAAAATAATGGATGTGACAGGTTAGGTGCTGAAATAGGCAAAACACGCTACTTAAATGATGGTGAAAGCCAGCTCGTATGTGCTGTGGTCACAGTTAACCCATCAAATCAAAATAATATAACAACACCAATTTACTTTCGTGTGCTGTCTCCAAGTTTTGTGAGTGGAAATAATACGAGTAATCCAAGCCAAGATATACTTAAAAATGCCATTACGATTAGAAGTCTAAATGCAGTATCACAAGTGGAAATGATGCCTAGCTCTCGTGGTCAAGTATCACCTTTAGGTACAGTGATCTATAACCATACACTTATCAATAATACCGATATCGACCTGACAGGAAATTATAGTTTCATACTGAATGATGATCAGAATACATTTAAAAGTACTCTTTTCTATGATGTGAATGGAAATGGTGTTTTTGACGCAGGAGATATAGTTGTCAGAAGTATTAGTGATTTGCCAAAGGGAAAGCTAGCTGCACATCAGCGGATCAATTTATTATTACAAGTAAAAAATGTAGTGGGAAATAACATTTCACAAACCAACAGTAGCATGGTTAAGCTAACCAACTTAGCAAATAATGAAATACTTGCATCAATCACTGACGTGACGGTTGTAAATTCAATACAGTTAAAACTGACAAAGCAACAAGCACGCGATTTTGACTGCAATGGCTCGGCAGATGAGCCTTATACCACCAATAGTTTAACAATTGGAAAGCAAAACAATGGCGAAGGGCAATGTGTACTGTATAAAATTAGCTTAACCAATACAGGTTCCACAAATTTAGAAAAACCATTTACGTTTAGGGATATGACACCAGCTTATACAGTGTTGTTTCAACAGCCAAGCTGTATCGCTTGTAGTCGAACTACAGCGCCAGAAGTTGGTCAGTCGGGTGCAATTACAGGTACATTAAATCGTGTTGTAGCAAACCAAAGTTATGACCTTAATTTTGGAGTACGTTATGTTGGACAATAAAGTTGCAACACAGCAAAAAGTAACTCAAACTTCTTTTTCTATAGGTATGATGAAATCTTTTTTTTCGTGGGTATTTCTATTATTTATTATTTTAATATTTACAGAAAATGCTTTTTCAGAACCACCAACACTTGAAATTTATGCAGGATCTGGTTCTGGACAAGGACCAACAGCAAACTCAGGAACGCATACTTTTTTACTCAATAAAAATAACCCATCAGATAATATTGCTGAACCTTACACCCCAAATACAACAGTAAGTTATCAGATTACAAACTCAGTATACAATACTGCTGTATATGCCGATAAAGGCTCAAATCAGCCTGAATTGATGTTTGGTGGGACAACAAGAAACTCTACTGTAGTCTCCACGGATATTTTACAAGCATTAAATCTAATTGGTAGTGCACAAAGCAATATGTTCGCTGCTTCACTACAAAATGCACCAGCTGGTTGTAATAATAACGGAGGTAGTTGCTTAACTACCAATGGTGGGATAGATGCAGGAACTAACCAAGGTGTAAGCTTTTTGGCAATGGCTAAAAGTTTGAGAAATGTGAATGGCGCAAATCGCTCTAGGGTCAAAATTGGTACAGTAGAAATTACCTTTAATCGTCCAATTACTAATCCAATCTTACAAGTGAGCGGTTTGGGAGGGACAACAGGTTATGGGTTAGGCTTCAGTGCTGAGTTTACACTAACCAATAGTAATACAGCAGTTACTCTTCGACGAATAGCAGGTAATAGTAACTTTGCAGTTGATGGAAATAATATTATAAATACATCCACAACTATAAATAGCCTTAGTACTAGTGGCAATGGAGGAGCAAGTGGTAGTGTTTATCTTAAAGGTAAAGGTATTAGATCATTAACATTTGATGTATATATGCATGGTGATGCTGGCGGAGACTACACAGCTGGTAGTGGAGATGCTTTTTTCTTCGGTATATCAAGTATGGATGCTGACAGTGATCTATCTATTCTAAAAAGTCAGCGATTAGGAACATCTGGAAATTTTGCGCAAAATCAGTTGAGTGTACCATTAAATTCGACGATCCAGTATCAGCTATTGATCAGTAATAATAAACCACAAAATGCAACTGTAGGTGGCTCAGTTTATTTAGCTCCTTTTACTGATACCATGCCGTCTAATCTAAAAGATGTGAAAATTGTTGATACAAAAAATGATACAGGAGCAGCATGCTCACCTACACTGTCGGGTAACACCCTAAATGGTACTTTTAGTGGTTCGATTGGTACAACATGCACTATTATATTACAAGCAACCGCAGCTGTAGAGGGAAATATTACAAATACAGCAACCATAGCGGCAACCTCAACAGACCAAAACACAGCAAATGACAGTAGCTCTGTAAATACAATAATTACTTACCCCGAAGTTACTGCAGATCCTGAAATTTTAGAAGCACGTTTCAGTATTAATCCCAATATACCTATCATTGAGCGTGGCCGAATAGGAACACAACTCATTGATATTAAAAATGAAGGTCCGAATAGCGCAACCAATGCAGTTGCAATATATACTGCTTCACCTCAAAAAGGTATTACTGTAATGGGAATGAGTGTTGTTGATGGTGCTGTCTGTACAGCAAATGGGAATAATTGGTCATGCCCACTAGGTGGGATATCAAATGGAGCCATCAAACAACTTTCGGTACGTTATAGCACAACAGCTGAGTCTACATTAGGGGTGGCTCAGCAGGCAAGCATTAAGGTCTCAAGCGACGAGTTTAACCCTGGGAGTGGTGTTGGGGAAACACTCTATAAAGTTTGGGGAACCAATGAGCAAAATGAAATTAGAAAAAATGGTGCTTTTTGGGTCGGCTATGAAGGTACAGGCGGTACAGAAAAAGTAGGTGACTATAGCGATGAAAAGACGAGTATACAAGCTGCATGGCCTATTAACCAGATAAGTCCAATTGGTGGCTATCTTGTGAATAGTGGTAACAGTGTAAGGGACTCTGTTTATGCTGCATCTAGTAAAAATGCACAGCCAATGACGCAAAGAATCATAAACAATATTACCGCTGATCCGAACTCGTCAGTAAATCTTCCATATATTGGTCCAAAAAGTAATGGTGACGTAATAGGTGATAATCGCCGGGCATGGGAATTTACAACAGGTATTTATATTCCAAATAAACAATCAGTTACTGTATGTATTGGTAACAACAACTTAGGAATAGATGATAGCGGATACATTATGGTCGATGGTGTTGTGGTTAGCAGTATAGATGGTTATATATCAAATGGTATACTTGCCAAATCTGCTATTTTGGCATCTGGCTATCATAGAATTACGTATCGTATTGCAAATAGAAATAATTATAGTAGTAATGAAAGATCTGCTGGTGGCTATGGAGCAATAGGGCTATCGCTTACTGGAGATTGTTCAACAGCAAGCTATGACAACGCAACAAATTTAGGTATTCCTGTAAACATTCAGATTACTGATGGTGCAAAAATTAAAATTGCGAAAAACTCGATAAATGGTGTGGATATCTTTAACTTTAGCAACCTGACCAATTTAATGAATAAAGATTCTACTGTAACAACAGACAGTGTGACGACTGTAACGGCAGGTACAGCGGTAAGCTCTACCCAACAATTATGGGCAAAGTTACTTGGTGACGATGTTTCATTGACTGAAAATAATGCAGATGGATATGTTTTATCTAGTGTGAGTTGTATAGACGAAAATAGCGCAAATACAGGGAATACAGGCGTGTTTTGGAGGCTTTCTAATAATACAGCCACGATTCCTGCGGAACGTATAAAAGAAGGGGCAAACATTACCTGTACTTTTACCAATACTAAGCAGGTTTTTGTAAGTATTACAGGTCGGGTATTTACTGATAATAGTGGCACAACACTAGATGTAAGTAAGGCATATAACGGTATTCAAGATGCAGGCGAAACAGGGATTGCAAATACGATGATTAAGTTAAGTAATTGTAGTACTACCCAGCTTGCATCAGCGGTTACGAATGCCAACGGTGATTATTCTTTTTCTATAGATCAAAACGTATTGCCATCATCTTTTTGCATTGCTGAGCAGAACTTAGCTGAATATATCTCTGTAAGTGGTACTAAAGGTTATAACCGTTCAACAGATACAATTACGCTCAACAAGACAGATGCGACAAGTTATACAGAAAATAATTTTGGTGATGTCATTCAACGCGTTATTTTACATGAAGATGGTCAGCATACGGTTGTTGCAGGTGATGTTACGGATTATCCACACCGTTTAACAGCACAAACACCAGTACAGTTAACACAGTTATTACAGGTACAAACACAACAACCTAGTTCAAGTATAGACCAACCATGGCAAGCACTTGTCTATCTAGATAGCAACTGTAATGGTCAAGTAGATTTGGGAGAAAGAGTATTTAGTCCAGCCCAGTCAAATACAATATTACTTCAACCAAATACAGAAATTTGTTTAGTACAAAGGGTTCATGTTCCGAATAATGTCGTTGCAGGCGCACAGCATATTGGTGAACTGCAAGCAAACTATCAAATTAATTTAGCCAATCCTGTGGAACTTATTTCTGCACAAACAATGAAACGTAAAGATGTAACATTGATAGGCAGTGCGGGACTTAACCTAACAAAGAAAGTTAGAGCTGTTTCGGCATGTCCATCTACTGCATCTGATACAAATGTTTTTATGACTAAAAATGACGTGGCTCAGAAAGATTATTTAGAGTATGAAATTACGTATAAAAACAGCAGTACGAAAAGACTTCAAAATGTCAAAGTAAAAGATAGTCTACCTATGAGAACTAAGTTTGGCAGTATGAAGTGTGATGTAACACCAAGTAGCACTACATGTAATACAAGCCATGCTAATAGTGATTTAGAATGGAATCTAACAGGATTATTAAATCCTCAAGATTCAGGAACATTAAGGTTTTGTGTAGCACAATCTAATTGATTTAATTACTCAATGTATTCGATAGGATTTGGCTTACATACTCTTGAAGATATAATTACAGAGTATGAGATCAAAGAAAATAAGTAGCCTCGGGGGCAATACCCCCCTAGGTTTTAATTGTTTTATGGCACTTTATTTTAATATTTAAGCTAGTCGCATCTAGTACATGATTAACTCTGTCAAAGTAGAGTACTAAGTTTTAATATAATGCCTATTCGTTTGCACTTTGAATTATTTCTTTTACTTTAGAATAATAGCTAGTGTACTAAACAATTCAGTAGGATCATTACCTTGAAAAATTACTGAAATACATCACAATATATTTTTTCAGTTTTGAAAGGGCTCAACTATATAAACACTAGTAAATAGCTAACTTTAACCATTTTTAGCTCTCTAATATGTTGAATAAATTAATTATATAAGTAATATCTTGCTATATAGTACGTATACCATTTAAGATCGCAGAATACTTTAAATTCCCAAACAAACACCTTATTGCAGATGTTTGATATAGTCTAAAGGTACACTGAAACTGGTATCTAATGATACTTTCCTTAAAAGCCTATTTACCCAATTTTATTGATGGAATATATTAAATCAGATCCCAAAACTCAAAATATGATTTTTAACATAAATTTCACTTTTTAGATTACAAACTAATAATTTAATTTCAAAATAGTTATCATAATTATATTAACTGGATAATGATTTAATTTCTTTACATAGCTTTTCACTTAATGTCCATAAATCTACTGCGAGTTTATTATCTAATGCTTGTCTAGAGGGAGTAGTTGCCTTTCTTTTTGAAATATATTGACCTTTCATTTGTTCTGCTTCTTTAGATGTAGCCAACCAAATAAGAGAATCGGCACCTTTTTCAGGCGTTATTGCAAATGGTTTTGCTAACTTATAAATCAGATTAACAAAACAGCCCTGATCAGTTCCAAATGCACCAAAGCTCGTATTTACCATTCCTGGTTCAAAGCAGTTTGCAATTGCAGTTGTTCCATTCAATTTTCTTTGTAATTCTCTAGTGAAAAGAATATTTGCAAGTTTTGATGTACCGTATGCTTTTGGCCCAGATACACTAGTATCATAAGGTGTTAATTTTAAATCTAAATTTCCACGAGCTTGCATGGAACTTGATGTGTTTACAATTCGGGCATAAGGTGTTTTTTTGATTATATCCAATAATGCCGTAGTCATTTGGAAATAAGCGAGATGGTTTAATGCAAATGTAATTTCATAACCATCCGGCCCTAATTTAGGTTTCTTAAATGTTGCACCTGCATTATTGATTAATATATCAAGTCTTTGGTATTTCGATTTAAAGTCTTCTGCTGCACGACGTACATCAGCTAGATGTGTTAAGTCACAAAGAATATAATCTAGCTTGAAGTTACCTGTAATTCTACGAATTTCATTTATAGTATTTTCTGTCTTTTCTTTATCACGTCCAATTAAAACGAGAGATGCTCCCCTTCTTGCAAACTCTATCGTTGCTGCTCTTCCAATGCCATTAGTCGCTCCAGTAATTAGAATAATTTTTCCAGTTAAGTCTTTTGTAGTCATATTTAGTTCCTTATTGTGAATTTAATCTAGATTTTTGAACCTACGATGGATTTTCCAAAATTATTAATATCTTTAGACTCAAGAATAAATTTTTTACTTTTGCCTTGAACAATGCCAATCATTGCTTGACCTAGAATCTCTGAAGTAGTAAATAGCCATGGAAAACAAGATATAAGCAATGGATAAATTGAGGACAAAGTTTTCATTAACTTAACGCCAATCTGATATCCACGAGTTCGACTTGTAATACCTTCAGCTGGTTTGATAACGCCTGGACGCACCACTCCAACATGTAAAAAAGACATATTTCTTAATGCATTTTCGACATTGCGGCGTACACGTGCCCACATTCCATAGCCACCTGCTCCACCTGCTGAACAATAGCAAAATGAGAATTCAGGATTATTCTCTAATAAACGATTTGCCCAAATTAGAGTAAGGTCTTCTGTTACTTTTGAATATTCAGTTTCAGTCTTACCGACGGCACTTACCCCAATGGCCCAAATGCATGCGTCATATCCCACTAAATCATCCTTACACTTATCCACCTCAAAAAGATCATCAAGTATTATTTCATTAAGTTTGAAATGTTCTATTCCACAACTTTGACGTGTTATAACAAGAACCTGATCGATATCATCTTTTTTAAGTGCTTCAATCAAAACACTTTTACCGACCATACCTGTTGCACCAAAAATAATTACATTCATTAAGACTCTCATTTCTACCAGTCATTAAATGAGTATTTAATCACTCATTTAATGGTTAAAAAATTATTAGTTATTGAGATTGGATACTACTCTCCAGAAAGCTAAGAAACTATCTTGTAATAGTTCTTCTTTAGCAGCGTTATTGAGCTTTATAAACTCAATAGTTGTATTTGCCATTGCTCCCATAATTGCACCAACATACTCAGAAGACTGATTTTTTAGTTGACCACTTTGCATTACAGTTTTAAGAATATTGCTAATATCACAAAAAGCATCATTACCTTTAGCTTTTGTCACGTCAGTAATCACTGATGATAAGCTTAAAGTTGCAAGAGTTTTATATTCATTGGGATTTTCTAACCCCCAGTTAATATATACTTTCCAAGCTTCTTGAATTTGCTTCTGTAATTCTGTTTTTTGACTATGAATGATAAGGGATTCTCGTAGCTTTCCCTTAATATCTAAATATAATTGATTAATTAATTCATCTTTGTTTTGAAAATAGGTGAAAATTGTACCTTCTGATACTTTTGCTAAACGGGCAATTTTTGAGGTAGATACATTCAATCCTTGCTCAGCAATTAGAACAGTTGCAGCATCTAAAATAGATACTCTCTTTTCTTCACTTAGAGGACGAGCCATTAACAAACCAAAATAAATAAGTAATCACTCAATTATATTTATTTATTTTATTAAGTCAATATAGAGTTTTTTCATACAAAGAACACTGGAATTTCTATAAAACAACTTTAGCGCCTGTAAGGTATTTATGTTCTCACTAGCAATTAGATAAGAATACAAATACCTTACTTTTATCTAAATATGTTATGAATAGCTATTCAGTTTTTCTACTTTCAAAGCGATGAAAAACATCAGCAATCCTCCTAAGCTCAATAAAATACCTACACCAAAAGGAGAAAGCCAACCCAAATTATGTTCTAAAGTTAACCCTCCAAGAAAAGCACCTGATGCATTTGCAAAATTAAAAGCAGAATGATTAAGAGAAGCCGCCAAAGATTGGGCATCACCAGCCACATCCATGAGTCTTGTTTGTAAAGGTGCAGCGAGCCCCATCACTGTAATTCCAATTAAAAATAGAGCAATAACAGCAGTATAAATACTGTGCATCATGAAGAATGATAGAGAAAATGCTATTGTAGAAAATATGAGGATACCAATAATTGTTTTAGTATTATTTTTATCTGCAAAATAGCCAGCGATAAAGTTACTACACACCATACCTACCCCCCAAATTGCTAATACGACAGGAATCAAATCACTTTTTAGATGTGTATAATTGGTAAGTATAGGAGATATATAACTATAAACTGCAAATATTCCGCCAAAACCAATCGCAGCAACAGAAAGTGTTAGCCACATATTTATATTTCTAAAACCTCTTATCTCTCGTTTAATACTTGCTGTTTCATGTATTGGAACATATGGTACAAATATTAAAATGGCTATAACGGTAAGTAATGCAATGGCTGCAGAAAAACCAAACCCTACGTGCCATCCAAATTTTTGGCCAATCCATGTAGCAAATGGAACACCTAAAACATTTGCTACAGTCAAACCCAACATCATACGTGCAACAGCTGTAGCTCTTTTTTTTGGCCCAGCGAACTCAGCAGCAACTAATGATGCTATTCCAAAATATGCACCATGTGGTAAGCCAGCAATGAATCTAGAAAATAAGATTGCCTCATAATTATTTGAAATAGCGGTTATGGCATTTGCAATGCCATAGAATAAAATTAATCCAAGTAAGAATTGCTTTCGAGGAATTTTCGCTCCTAGTATGGCAAAAATTGGGGCTCCAATAAGTACACCTAAAGCATATGCACTAATGAAATGACCAGCAATAGGTACAGAGATACTCAAACTATTTGCAATTTCTTGAATAAGTCCCATTGCTAAAAATTCTGTTGTTCCTATACAAAAACCACCCAGTGCTAGGGAAAGTAGAATCAAGAACATAGAGTGCTTTTTCATGTTATTTCTCATTATTTTTCCTCTAATAAGTAAAGTCTTATAAAATTAATTTTTATATATCAAAGAAATAAAAGACCTACTTAGAAGTAGATCTAACTCATTAAGATAGGTACTATATTTTTTCATTTTAGTTACTTTTTTAGTATCAAATCGACTATCGATAGCGTTTACTAATTTAATTAATAGTAAATAAATACCCATATTTCAGCTTTAGTAGGAATATCAGCTTCTTATTTGGCATTTTTTCAGTATTTAATACAACTATAATACCTCTGTTTTAGATAATAGATGTCCCAAATCAGTTAAAATTTTCTAAATATACTTAGCTGACTTTAATTTTTACTGTAAAGTACTATTAAAAGTGCACTTTTGGAATTCAATTTTTTATATAGAAATATATTTTATTACATCACAGTACTTAAATAATTACCCCACCACTGCATCATTTCAGTACGTTGAGTGAAATATTCAGCATGATTATAGCTCGCACGAGTACGATTCTTATCAACATGTGAAAGTTGTGCTTCAATCCAATTGTCTTGAAATAACCCTGATTCATTCAAAATAGTACTAAAAGTAGAACGTAAACCATGAGAGGAAAGTTCATTTTTTTCATATCCCATCTTACGTATAGCCATATTTAATGTATTAAAATGAATGGGGTGATTATATTTTCTTGGGCTAGCAAAGATATATTTTTCATTAAATGACCATTGCATAGCGTCTTTTAAAATTTCTAAAGCCTGATCTGATAGTGGTACTAAAAAATCAGGGATATCATGGCCTAAAATAACTTTTCTTCGGAATTGCTTAATATGCAATGCTGGGATTTTCCAAATTTTATTATTTAAATCAAAGTGATGTGGTTCAGCTAAAAGTAGTTCTGCTCCTCTTACACCGGTATGCAACTTGAACATTAATGCTTTTTTAATAATGGGATGAGTATTCAATTTTTTTAATTTTTTTATAAAATCAGATATATCATTCGCTTTTAAATGTGGATAATTCCTTTTTATTTTTTGATTGATAGTAATTTTATTTAAACCATAAGCAATATTATAATCACAATAGCCCATTGCTACAGCATAATCATAAATTTGGTTTAGATAACTACAAGCTTTTTTAACAGGTTCTTTTACTTGACGTTCCTCTATTTTCTTTATGACAGAAACAAGATCATAGCGTTTAATCTCTTGGAAAGGTATATCTTGGAGTTTGGGATAAATATCATGTTGTAAACATTTTTCTGCTAACTCGAATACACCACATCGAGGTAAATCATTAAATGAGTTTTTAAGCTTGAATTGGAGCCATTCTTCTCCTACTTTACGAAATGTTACCAGTTTAGAAGAATTCTGTTGTTCAAAACAAAAATTACTCTCTCTAAAATCATCTCTTACCTGTCGTGCTTTTTTCAGAGATAGATATGGATAAACTCCTAACTGAATCCGACGACGTTTTTTTGTATTTGGATCTGTATAGCGATAACACCAAACTTTTCTTCCATTTGGCTCAATTTTTAGACTTAATCCATTTTCATCAAATAAAAAACAAGTTTTTTCTTGGCAATGAGCTTGGCGAACTTTAATTTCAGTAAGACTCATATTTTTATAAAACCTATTGAGAGACCAGTTAAATTAATTATATCAAAATAAAATTATTTTTATATGATGCGTACTATACGCATCATATAAAAATACAAGATATTGTTTTATAATACTATTATTTAAGTTAATGATTTTTTAGTAACCACTTTAGGTACCATAAATATTTTAAAAATTCGGCATAAAATTTATATTTCGCGGAAAGTTTTAATTATTTATATGGTACATCGATATAAATAGCCTAAATTTGAAACATTCTGAGATTTATTTTTTACACTCAAGAAATACAATGCTGGCTACTACTGAATCCGTATAGCCTCTGAAGTAACTTCCAAATGAGGATATTTTATGTCTAGAATATTAGAATGGAATTAGTAAAAATTCATATTACTTTAAGGTTAATTACTCTACTTATAAGAAAAGCTTAAAGGTGGAGTAAGACACAATTAAAATTAGTTAATATTTTGGAGTAATTTTAGTAATTTATTTTCTATTTAAAAAATAACAAGTATTAGATTCATTAAGTATTAATTGGGTTACTATTTATTTCTAAATTATAGAAAGATTAGATCATATCTATTCTAAATGCTAAGAAAAATATAATTTTAGGTCCTTAATTAATATGATAGCATTTATACTAAGTTTAAATTTTATATAGCATGTTAAATATAAAAAATTATATATTATATAAGTTTGATTTTACAAAAAATAACAATTAAAGTATATTTTTGTATTTTTTAGTTGTAACTTTATGCTGTTTTCTATTTTAGTTCTCTCCCTATTGGTACTTATAGTTTATTTATCTACTTCCCTATTTTTCGATTATAAAAAAAATCCATTTAAATGATTTTATTATATTAAGGAATAAAAAAGCCGACTCAGCAATAAGTCGGCTTTTTTATGAACATTTTTGTCACTTATTACCTATGATTTAAAGCAAAAAAATTCAATTCACTTAATAGCCAGAATTTTACTTCTTTTAAAACCTATTATAAATTTTCCAAATACAATATTGTAACTATTAAAGTTACGATATACTATAAGGGATTACTTGCAAGAGATATTTATAAAATGAAAGTAATAGATAGTGTTATTGTTGATGGAGGTATTTCTGGCCTAGCAGCAGCTCTATTTTTAGGACGAGCAAAAAGATCCGTTTGTGTTTTTGATGATAAAAAATCTAATATTTTGGCAGTAGATAAAGTGCGAGAACATTTAGGTTTTGATGGTGTTTCTCCTGAAGTAATGCTTAATAACGCTCGAAAAGAAGTGTTGAATTATGGTGTAAATATTATTGAAGAGCATGTTTCTAATATTCATCCATTAGAAAATGGATGGTTTGAAGTCATCTCTGAAAATAAAAGAATAATCACAAAGACAGTTATTCTTGCAACAGGTATTCATTACGAAAAGCCAAATATTTTAGGTATTTCTCCATTATGGGGTAAAGACCTAAGGGTATGCCCTTGTTTTGATGGTTATGAAGTTGCAGAAAAAAAATTTATTGTTTTTGGTATACATGAGCGTTTAGCCCACATGGCATCTTGGGTTAGCATGTGGTCAGATAACATAACGGTTATATCTCCACATAAGTTTGATGAACAAGAAGAGAAAAAGTTAAAACTATTAAATATTCAAATCATTCAAGATGATATTCAAGAGTTAATTCATGAACAGAACAAACTGACAGCAGTTCGTACCATACGAGGTGATTATGTTCCTTGTGATGCGACATGGGTAGCACTTAAAACATATGCAAAAAGTTCTGAGTTTACTTCAACCTTATGCAAGACTAATCAAGATGGTACAGTGATTACTAATCATCTTGGAGAAACAAGTCAAAAAGGTGTTTATGCCATAGGTAATATTACCCAACCATGGGATCACCTAGCCCATGCTTCAGCATCTGGTACACGTATCGGACCAATCGTTACAAATTATCTTTTAGAACAAAGAATTTTAGAATTGAAGCAGCCTAAAGTATGATAACATTTTTGTATCAGAGTCGGAAAAATGCAGACTGATAGCCGCTTATCTAGAATGTTACACGTATTACTCCATATGGCTCGACATGATGAGCCATTTACATCTCAACAAATTGCAAAAATGTTAAATACAAATGCAGCTTTAGTTCGTAGAACTATGGCTGGATTACGAAACGCTGGATATGTTAGCTCTATAAATGGCCGAAAAGGCGGGTGGACAATTTCATGTAATTTAGAAAAAGTAACACTCTCTGACATTTATAATGCGGTAGGACAACCACGTTTAATTGCTTTAGGCATTGGAACTGAAGGTTCACAGTGCGCTGTGGAAAAATCTGTAATGAGCATTTTGGATAAGACATTTAATGAAGCTGAAAAACTCATTCATATGAGGCTAATGCAAATTACGTTAGCAGATGTACTTAATGATTTTAATATAAGATGCTTAGAAGGAGGATGGACAAAAAATGGACCTCCTCAACCTATTCATATAAATGAATCAGAGTAACATTAGTCAATTGACATCCTAAATTACTCACTTTAATATGAAGTAGTCAAAAAAGGTAAACTGGATGTGGTGAGCCCCAGTTAACTTATCTAGCAAATCATTCTAGAAAAGTAAATTCCAACCCATTTGGGTCGCGGACCATGACAAAAGCAGGCGTATGTCTATCTTTTGTCTATGGTTTTTTACTTTTCTATCTAGCACCAGAAGAAATACGCCTTTATTAATTGCTCATATGGCTTGAATAAAGGGGATTCATTATGAATCAAGAAATTTCTAAAAACTTTCCAAAATATAATACAGATGTTCTCATTGTAGGCGGCAGTATCGTAGGCTTATCTGCAGCTCTATTTCTTGCATGGCGTAATGTAAATGTCATTGTGGTAGAAAAGCATGAAAGTAGTTCTAAACACCCTAGGGCAATTGGTTTTACAGAGCTATCTTTAGAACATTATCGTGCGGCTGGCATTATAGATAAAATTCCTCAGGTTAATTCAAACAGTCGTTTAAGACGGGCAAAGGTCGAAAGCCTTACAGGGAATTGGCATGCGGAAATTCCTTGGACACCACATGAACAAGAAAATGATAAAGGAATACTATCGCCTGTAACTGGCGCTGCAATAGCACAGGATTTATTAGAACCAATTATTCGACAATCTGCGAAAGATTTTGGTGCAAACCTACATTTGGGAACTGAGTTAATTGAACTGATAGAAAACGGAGAAGGAATCCTTGCCCGCGTAAAAAATCGTAAGAAAAATGAAATATATGAAATATCTGCGAAGTATGTAATTGCTGCAGATGGTGCAAATAGTTCTATACGTGAACAATTGGGAATAAAAATAAAAGGGGTCGGGCATTTACGTTTTATTCGTAGCGTACTGTTCTATTGTACAGAAGCAGAATTTTATCTAGAAGAAGGGATTCAGCAATTTGAAATTGATCAAACAGAATTTAAAGCATTTTTAACACATTATCCTGATGGGCGCTGGGTACTTATGTTCAACGCTGATCATGAATACTCTGAAAGTGATTTAAAAAGCTATATTTTGCAAGCACTTGGTCGAAAAATGAATATAGATATTATTACGACAGGTACTTGGGAAATGGCGGGTCAAATTGCAGAAGAATATCAAAAAGGACATATTTTTCTAGTAGGTGATGCAGCTCATCAACTGCCACCTACTAGAGGTGGTTTTGGTGCAAATACAGGAATTGATGATGTTTATAACTTAGCTTGGAAACTACAAATGGTTTTACAAAATAAAAATGTAGGTAAAGAATTGCTTGAAACTTATCACCTAGAGCGCTATCCAATTGGATGGTTAAGACATCAGCAAACATTTTCAAGACCTGATTATTTACAGTGGGTAGATACATCATTTAAAGCAGAAACACTATTGAGTTCAGAAGCAATGGAATTTGGCCAAAGAGTCAACTCAACAGCCGTTTTAAATAATGATACTTGTGCAAATCTACCTTTAGCTGCTCATCCAAATATTTGGTTAGGACATACAGGTACACGCGTGCCTCATGCTTGGGTTTCTAGATATGAAGAGCGCATTTCTACCATAGACCTATTTACAAAAAGCTTTGTCGCCATTAGTAAAGATATTTCATGGTTAGATATAGCAAAAAGAATATCTAAAGAATTAGGGATAGATATAGAGGTTTTACACGTTGGTATAGATATTCATTTTCTAGACGATAAAATATTTGAAGAGCTATTTGACATTTCTAAAGATGACTGCATCTTGGTTAGGCCAGATGCAATAGTAGCTTGGCGTTCAACAAAACAGTGTGGAAACAAATATAACTGTTTTAAGGAAGCATTTAAAAAAGTTACATCATACAAATAAGAAAATTAAATAAATTTAACCAGATAATAGACCTGAAATGGCTGTTATCTGATTTAATAGCACTCTCCACTTTTTTGAAGATTTTAGTTTTTAACAATCCTTCTTATAAAATAATTAGATAATTTTGGTTATTAAGCTATTTCTTTTTATTCTACACCTTGAGTATAGAGTTTTGATAAAAACATTTATTAACCACCTCTTATAAGAAGACCAATTGATTATACAAATAGTATTTGTGTACAACAAAGCTCACTCATGTGTCAGATTTGAAGAAGACATAATTATTTCGAGTATAAATATTTTTAATAAAATAATACAACTATTATGGTTGTGTGATTAGGTGGACAGTTAATTATTACTATAATTAAATCAGTACGTTGTGTAGTTTTTCATACATCGGGATTTAGTTTTTTTAATTCTCCTCTTGTTCTATTTTCTAAATGCGGTTTCGCAAATCTTAATTAAATAAGGAAAATAGAAATGACTAACTTAAACTTTCAATCAACAATTTGGACTCGTGCAGATGCTTTAAAAGTACACACAGATGATCCAACAACAACTCAACCTCTTGTACCTGCAAACTTCCCAGTTCTAGATGATCGACTCTTTATCTGGGATAC
>NZ_KI530737.1 GCF_000488215.1 Acinetobacter nectaris CIP 110549
TCTAAGAACTAAATCCTAAACCAATCAACTAAGTTACTGTTTACTAAGAAGTTTCTTTCAACATCACCGCCGATGGATACGCATTATAGACCAATACACTCCAAACACAACCCCCTAATCCAATTTATTTCTATTTTATTTGCCAATAGAATAAAAGATAGACGAAATATACTTAAAAAATAAAAAAACCACCAAATTTGGTGGTTTTTTATTTGGAATTTGAATTAAAACTTATATTTTAAACTCAAGGTACCAGAATTATCGTTCATATCTTTTGAAAATTGGCCATTATAGTTCACTCCCATTTCAAGACTTTGGGTTAAATTGGTTTTAATACCTAAATCAATAAGTCCTGTATCTTCAGCTAAAGAAGTTCCTACAACTTTATATGAACTTTGAGATCCATTTAAGCTTAGGTTTGCTTTAGAGTTTAGATCACCAAATGCATGTCTCCACCCTAAACCTGCTTGAATCGCTAAATTTTGTGACTCTAATGGTAATTTATATTCTGAACGCACTCCTAGTGTAGAGAATGTCGTATTAATTGTAGACTTGTTACCACTTAGACCTGCTATGCCTGCATTCTGCTCTTTAAAAGAATTTATCTGTGTCATTACATGAGATAAACGAATGTAAGGTGTTAAAGGAACTTGGGTATTTAAGTTTTTCCAATACTCTCCAAAGGCTTGAACACTTTGTGTATCTAAGTCTGCCGTTGCATGTTTTGTCATATTGGTAAAGTTAATATTACGATCTACAGAAACATCTCCCCAACGACCCACTAAGCCAATTGTTGAGCCTGAGTAGTCTCCAACATAACGCCCGTAAAAACCAACTTCAGTATTATTATCTTTTGCAGTGAAATCTCGTGCAGATACTTTGCTTGTACCACGACCTTGTCCTAAGGTTGCCCCAAAGTTGACTTTATCACTTAATGGAATTTCTACACCAGCCAAGGCACCATAGTTACTGTATTTAGAGTCAGCAACCACTTTACCACTATTTTGTATACTCTTCGCATAGCTATTCATCCATACCAATGGTTGCTTTTGGTACTCATGAGAAATAAGTGACTCGCCACTTGTAAGTAAGTCTTGTGTTGCATTAATACCAAGTGAAGCATAACCCTCGCCAGAAAGTGCTTGAAATGACTGACGTGCTTGGTCTGTTGTTTGCTTAGCAACAAGGTTGTAAAGCGCATTACCTAGACCTAAACGATCTAAGCTGCTTGCAACTTGGTATTGGTTATTATTTTCTGCAACGCTATTAAAACTTTGATCGTTTCTTAAAAGCTGCAATGTTACAGCATTGTTGTTGTAATTAATTTTTGGTGTAAGAAAAGCATAAGCACTCGATACTTTATCAAATTTCCCCGTTATGCCTTGCTGCACTGTAAGGATTGTATATTCAGATAGTAGGTTGTAATTACTATTTACACCAACTTGTAAAACATTTCCACCATTTAGCTTTGTTACTCCCTTAACATCAATACCACTCGCATTGCTACTGCCTGAATTTGCCATAACTTTAAGGGTTGAGCCTTGATTCATGACAAGATCGTTCATTACATTTAAACGGTTTGTATTTTGGCTTAAATCTACAGTACCACCTTGTAACACTTGTAGACTTTGGAGCTGACCATTACCTGATAATGTACCGTTATTTTCAACAACTGTTGTGCCATTTAAGTTACTTTGTACATTCAGCACACCATTTTGAATATGTGTTGTTCCTTTAAAGTTAGAACCATCGCCATTATAGGTTAGGTTTCCACTACCCTTTTTATAAAAATGACTATTCGTATCTGAAATGAGCGTATTCGTTAACGTGTCATTATTTGCTGTATTCATTTCAAGACTTGCATTTGTTAGTGTAACACCACCCTGACCAAATGATTGTCCATTACTACCCACCAATTTACCTGCAAGAACACTTGTACCTCCTGTCCAGCTATTATGACCTGCAAGTGTAAGCGTACCTGTACCTGATTTTTCTAAAGAGCCTGTACCATTAATATCGTTTAGCCAAATATCTGAAGCTGAGTAACCACCTTGTTGTGCATCCATATTAATTGTTGTTTTTTGATTAAATGCACCATAACCATTACCTGCTTTATATAAGTTAAGCGTGTCATAGCCCATACCATTGTCGAGCACACCGCCCGTTTTATTTGAAGTTGTGAGTAGAATTTCTCTTTGCTGATCTGCACTTAGGTAAGGATAACGTGTTTCTATAAGTAGTTCTGCATTTTTAGGCACAACTGGTGTTGCTGTCGTACTACCAATTGATGGAAAGTCATTTACAAAAGTATATTTATCATAAAGTGCTTTATTGACTTGGTATTGATTATAAAGTTGATTCAAGTCGATATTTTGATAGCACCCATCTACTGAACCACCACATTGGCTACTTAAGAAAGCCTGCGCTTGTGTATAAGCTGCTTTTCTTAAATCGGGGTTACTTGCAAGTCCATTAATAGCAATGTAAGTCGCATGCATTCTCCCACCAATGACATCCAGTGGAGAATGAATACCTGCAACGACACGGTTATAACCCATTTCCCCTGCTTTAAGTACTAAGTCGCTATATTGTTGTGGAATGACATATGCAAGTGTCAAACCTGTCCAGTAAGACTCATTGGTATGCCCACTCGGAAAACCACCCTCACTGCCTGCCGAAGCACGACCAACATCAACTAAAGGTTTTTCCAAAACCCAGCTTAAATCTTCTCCATTCAATTTTTGTATAAATGGACGTGGATATTTATATTTATTTTTTGGGGGGTTAGATGATGCATTCTTAGCAATTGCATTTCTTAAGTCTAATAATTTACCCAGTTGTCCAGAGGTATTATCTCCGATGCCGTTGCCATTATCTTTTGCTGTTGTTGCTGTTAAACCATCTAAGCTTGTTAGTTTTTCATAGTCTATGGTTGCTTGACTGTTTGCTTCAGCACGAACAATTGTTTTTAACGGGCCTAAAGCACCCGTTAACATATAACCAGCTTTTTGAAAGTCTACAGCAAATGCCTGAAACTCTTGTTGTTTGGTTCTATTTTTTGCAATATCTCTCACAATACTTAAGTTTTTATCGAGTATCGCTTGTCCCTCAGGCGTTGCTTTCCCTGTCGCTAAGCTATCTCCTGAAATCCACAGTTTATTAAATCCTGATAAGACATCAATGCCTGATTGAGGTTGTGGTGTATCAGCAAAGCTCATTGAAGAAAATAGGATACAGCTCATTGCAATGGTGAGTTTATGCAAAGGATATTGCATAATATTTAGCGGTATAGTGGATACTATCACTTAATATAATTACAATTTATTACGGTATATTTACTAAACAAATACTTTATTTTTTTATTTATTATTTCCAACACCAGATTTTTCTAGTGTTGGAAGGTAGATTTTTATCGTTTTACTGCAACTTTTTCACGTTGGCGAACAACCTTCTCAACTTTATCTCTTGCACGTTTACGCTTTAACGGTGAAAGGTAGTCTACAAAAAGTTTACCATTTAAGTGATCCATTTCATGTTGAATACACACAGCCAATAGGCCATCTGCTTCAACGTCAACTGTTTCACCCTTTAAATTTAAATACTCAATTCTCACACGAGATGGTCTTTCAACCTTATCATACACTTGTGGTACGGAAAGACAGCCTTCTTCATATTGCTGCGTTTCTTCGGTCAGTGGTGTAATCTTAGGGTTAATAAAAACCATCGGTTGATTTTTGTCTTCCGACAAATCCATTACAATAAGCTGAATATGTTGGTCAACTTGTGTTGCTGCTAGACCAATGCCTGGCGCATCATACATTGTTTCAAACATATCTTCTGCCAGTTGACGAATATCATCTGTCACTTTTTCAACTGGTTTTGCAATGGTACGCAACCGTGGATCTGGAAAGCTTAAAATTGGTAATAAGGCCATATGCCCTCCTAAAAATTCTATTGCGTCATAATGAAGACACTTCTTCATAGCAAACTAGTGTATATTTTAGCTATTATAGCGTAACTAACTCATACTGTTTTAGGCATTACATAATGAAAGATTTTTTAAAAGACACTTACTCTTTGAGTGTTATGGGGATACAACAAAAAATGACATCTATATCTGCAAAGACATTACTTGCAATTGGACTTTCCATTGGCACACTACATGCTGCCTCTGCCGAGCCTACACCAAGATTGAGTGCAAATGCGCCCAATACATATATAGTGAAATCAGGCGATACACTTTGGGATATTGCAGGAATGTTTTTAAAGTCACCTTCTGCATGGCCAAAAATTTGGGCAGACAATCGCAATATTAAAAATCCAAACCTCATTTACCCTGGTGATAAATTATTGCTTTGTAAATATAAAGGCAATACACCACTGGTAGGTAAAGACATGGGTGATGGTTGTAAAGGTGTTATTGCTAGATACACGAACTCAGCACAACCTAATGAAATCCGCTTAAAACCACAAGTACGTATTCAATCATATGATGATGCAATTCCTGTAATTCCTTTGAAAAGTATTCAAGTTTGGCTGGATCGTGCTGTCATTTTGCCATCTGAAGCACTCAAAGATATTCCATACGTTGTCGGGTCAGAAGATAATCATCTTATGGCTGGTGTTGGTCAAAAGATTTATGTTCGTGGCAATGGTATTCAAACTGGGCAATACTATGGTATTTACCAGCCAACATCGCCGTATATTCTTAAAGATAACAACGGTAAAGACTATAATGCTGGCAATGAGTTAACTCAAACTGCAAAAGCAGTTGCAACTCAAGTGAGCAATGATATTGCAACGCTAGAAATTGTACAAAGCTATAACCAAGAGGTTCGCTTAAACAATCTCGTTCTCCCTGAAAAAGAATCTAGATTACCAAATACATTTGTGCCAACTACTCAAAATATTACAGGTGGTTCTATTATTAGAGTATTAGGTTCAATAGGTGCAGCAACTAAAAACAGTGTAGTTACTGTCAATTTAGGTGAGCTAGATGGATTAAAATCAGGGCAAATATTTAATATTTCTCAGCCCGGGAAAAAAATTAAAGATTCAAAGTCTGATCAAACAATCACACTGCCTTCTGAAAAAGCAGGTTCTCTTTTAATTTTCAAAACATTCGATCATCTTAGTTATGCATATGTACTTGAAAGTTATATACCAATCAAAGTTGGTTCTAACATTACAACACCAAACAACTTAGAGGACTAAGTTGTAGTTATTATGCAACAACCCATTTCTGAAGACCAAGCTGCCATAATCACATTATGGTACTTGGTTCAACACTCTCTTTCGACATATTACAAGCTTACAGATTTTTTTGGTCATGCACGTAATGCAATTACGCCTGCAAACATTGCTAAATGGCCTCTACTTAAAATACATAGCAGCCATATCAAGCGTGCAAACAAACTGAATGATGCCGAAACAAAAAAAATCTTAAACCTTATTTTTCAAAGTATTAGTACACACTGTGATTTCATTTGTACCATTGATGATGACCTCTATCCAACAATGCTGCAGCCATATAATGACAAGCCTCCCATTTTATTTGGACAAGGCAATACAAAGCTATTAAACGACCCAAGTATTGCTATTATTGGCAGTCGAAAAGCCTCAAAGCTTGGAGAGAAAAATAGTTATGATTTTTCTTATTATTTTGCTGAAAAAGGCTATGTTGTTATTAGCGGTTTAGCTGAAGGAATTGATCAGGCTGCACACTATGGGGCTGTCTCACATCAAAAAACGCTTGCTGTTATGGCAACAGGTATAGATATTACCTACCCCAAACATCATGATAATTTACGTCGTCAAATTTTAAAAAACTCAGGTACAATTATCACTGAGTTTTTACCACAAACAAAACCTTTACAATTTAATTTCCCTCGCCGTAATAGGCTTGTAAGTGGTATGAGCATAAGTGTTGTTGTTATTGAGGCAAGTTTACATAGTGGCTCTTTAGGAACTGCAAAAATTGCTGCCGAGCAAGGTAAAGATGTTTTTGCAACACCAGGTTATATTCATAATCCACTTTATGAAGGCTGCCATGAATTAATTAGAGAAGGTGCAACACTCATTTTTCATCCAGAACAAGTCATTGAAGACAGTCACTTTGCATTCGTTATACCAAATCATCAAACAACACATATAGATGAAAAAGACTCAGCTATCCCAAGTCATCTAAAAAAACTTTATAACGATTTATCTTGGCATGCCCAAGGCATCGATGAACTTTCTGAAAAAGTAAACATACCAATTGCTCAACTTACTGCAGAACTGATGGAACTTGAGCTACTTGGATTATGCATACATCAATCAGGAAAGTATTTACGTGGCTAACCTCAACCAATAAGGAGAGATTCGTGCTCATTTTCTCTGCACAAGAAGCAGCTAATATATTACACCAAGGGCACACCCTCGCTTATCCAACTGAAGCCGTTTGGGGATTAGGCTGTGATCCAATGAATGAGATCGCATTCCACAACATTTTAAAGCTAAAGCAGCGACCTATTGAAAAAGGTGTCATTTTACTCGCAAGTTCTATAGAACAAATTGCCCCACTTTTAGAAAATGTTTCAAAAGAGATTCAAGCACAGATTGTATCTAGTTGGTCTAAAGATGTGAAAACAGATAGAGCAACAACTTGGTTACTTCCTGTAACCAGTTATATTCCTACATGGATTCGTGGTAATCATTCATCTGTTGCAGTACGTGTAACTCAACATAGGCTATGCCAAGAGATATGTGATGCTTTTGGAAACTTTGTTGTTTCGACAAGTGCAAACCCAGCAGGTGTAACACCTGCAAAAAGTTTATATGATGCTCAACAATATTTTCATGATGATACATATTATTTAGATGGTTCTCTTGGAGAAAACTCAGAACCTAGTCAAATTATTGATGCAGTTACAGGAAAATTTATCCGCAGATAAAAAAAAGCTCAGTCAAAAGAGGTGACTGAGCGTTCAAAAACGATGTGAAATACACATCAGAGGGTTAACTTCAAAACTTTGATCTAGTGAACTAGATTGATTTAAATTATGTATAAAAACCCAACAAACATAAAATACTTTAAAACGATTACTTAAATTATATTAAATTTATATATATTTTTTATTAAAATAAAAAATTAAATATATATCATTGATTTGAATTAATTCATTTAAAATATCAATGAGTTTTTAACAGTATCCTTGTTTTTTTATATGATTAAATTTTAATCATATAAATATATATTTTATATGGTTAAGCCAATTTTTTATTGATTGTATATCTTACTTTTTGCTTCTGTGCCAACAGTATTCCAACCAATATGCATATACCTCCAACTGTATGGTAGACCGTCCACTTTTCATCTAGCCAAATCACTGCAATAATTGCTGTAAATATTGGCATAAGATTCATAAAAATACTTGTTCTACTTGGCCCTATTTGCTGTACTGCCATCATCCATAAAAATGGAGAAATAATTGATGGAAAAATTCCTGCATATAAAATACTACTAATATTTTGATGGTTTAAATGGTCTAAACCAAAATATGTAATCAGAGGTAAATGGTAAATTACAGCAAAAATAATTTGTATATATAAACTAACTAATAAAGGAAGTTTAATTTGCCACTTCTTAAGAAACACACCATAAAAAGCATAAAAGAACACAGCACATAACATTAATGCATCGCCTAAATGTCCCCCCGACTCCCATAAGGTTGATAAGTTTCCTCTAGAAACAACATAAATTAGTCCACATAAAGAAATTACACTTCCTAAAATAGCAAAAATACTTGGACGATCTTTTAAAATAAAAAAAGAAACAACTATAGTAAATACAGGAATAAAAGCATTAATAATTCCCATATTTGTAGCTGTTGTATAATGAGCTGCTGTATATGCAATGCCTTGATACATCACCATACCAAAAGCACTCAAAACAGCTAATTTTTTTAGATTTGGTTTTATTTCTTTTCTTTGCTTTAACACTTTAAGAAGCATAAAAGGCGTTAGGATAATAAAAGCAAAAAACCAGCGATAAAAGCTAATACTTACTGGTGAAATATAGTCAGATATATAACGAGTTACTACAATATTTAATGACCAAATTAATATTGCTCCGAGTGGAAGCATAAAAGCCCATAATGGTATTAATTTTTCTCTTTGCATTACTATATCCATCTTTTATGATAGATGTATTTTGAACAATGTCTGAAATAGTTTAAATAATGAATATCAGACATTTGTATTGCAATTTAGCCAATACAATAATTTTTAAGGAAAATTCAAGTGATTGATTTAAGCCAACTCATAGAAATCAATGAATTTTTCTTTCATCCTGAAGATAGTATTTCTTGGCACTCTTCTTTATGGGGAGATTTAAACTTTAGTTTAGATGGTATTTTAGAGATACAAGTCAATCAACATAAGTTTGTTACACCACCAAATTTTGGTTTATGGATTCCTCCAAAAATAGAACACTGCTGTATTTCTGTATACGATCAGATTACACATTTTATTTGTATTCGTATTCATCCCTCTATAGGGCATAAAGTTTCAGCATCTGTAAAAACATTAAGTCTTCAACCATTTTTTCATGCTTTAGCAAAAGAAGCGATACGACTTAAAAAAGAAAAAAACTTACAGCAACAATACTGTCATTTACTACAGGTTATTTTTGATCAAATTTGCATGGCAGAAATTTATGATGAATATTTGCCACAAACAAATCATCCAATTTTACAGCCGATCTTTGCAGAGTTAGGCAAAGTAAAACGATTGCATGAACCAACTTCACGCATACTGGCAGAATATACAACCAGTGAACGACATATATTGCGTATGACTCATCAGGAAATGAATATTTCAATTCAGGAGTGGCGTAATCGCGCTAAGATTTTATATGCAGTTTCACAACTTAAACAAAATATTTCTGTTAAAGAAATCAGCTATAAACTTGGCTATAGGCACTGTTCAAGTTTTATAGAATTTTTTAAACGTTATACAGGCAAGACACCACGCAATATTTCTAGTATAAGTTAAATGTAGGAATCAAATTTCACTTTAGTACTCACTTGAAATCAATCTAGGAATGAACCATGACACAATCAATCTATAATATTCCGTTAAAAACAATTAAAGGCTCTGAGACTAATCTTGAAAAATATAAAGGAAAGGTTTTAATTATTGTTAATACTGCTTCTAAATGTGGGCTTACGCCACAATATGAAGGCTTAGAAAAGTTATATGAACAAAATAAAGAAAAAGATTTTGAGATTTTGGGCTTTCCTGCAAATAATTTCATGGAGCAAGAGCCTGCTTCTGATGAGGAAATTGAACAATTTTGTTCGATTAACTATCAAGTAAGTTTTCCATTATTCTCAAAAATTTCTGTAGCAGGTGAGAATAAACACCCACTATATAATTATCTTATTGAAGCTGAGCCACAACGTATAGGCGGTAAAGAGTTTGAGGAAAAATTACATAGCTTTAATATTACAACAAACCCTGTACCAGAAGTTTTATGGAACTTTGAGAAATTTATTATAGGTAAAGATGGTAAGGTTGCAGCACGCTTTTCACCAGATACCACTGCAGATAATCCAGAACTACTAAAAGTACTAGAAACCGAACTTGCTAAGTAGTTATAAATAAACTACGTGTGGTGGATCTATGCCACTACACGTAAATTGTTAAGTTAAATTTATCTTTCTGATTTGGAGCTAGAGAGTTGATTGGTAAAACATTACCTGTCTCCACACATATAAACTCTTTCCATGCATCATCACGCATATCAGCTAAACGTCTAGATTTTTCTATCCATGGATTCCATACCACTGCACTATTTGTATTTGTTTGTACATAAGTGAACTCACTCAACTCTGAACGAATGACGAAATTCCCTTGTGTTTTTGGATAGATACGATCAATTTCACCATCTACAATAATATCTTCTACTTGTTGTATTTCACATTTATTCTGATTTAACTGATCAATATATTCTGCATCTTGCAAGCCTTCTACCTTCGTTGAAAAAATATCCTCTACAGCAAAATAACTATGCCATGCAAATGCATAATCAAATGATTTATCACTTCTATTTTCTAATTCGAACTCTACACTTAAACTTTGACCACAGTGAATGGTTTGTATAAGTGAAAATTCGAATGGCCAAATCTCTATCGTTTCTTCATTATCTACGAGCTCAAAGCTAAGATCATGACCATCTTCACTTTCAATAACTTCTTTAAATTCCCATAAAATATTTCTAGCAAAACCATGAGATGGATGACTATCGCTAATATGACTTTTACCAAACCATGGAAAGCATAAAGGAATTCCTCCACGAATTGCTTTATTTGACTGATACTTGTTTAAATCAGATAACCATAACTTTTCAGATAAACCATTTTTTGTTTTTAACTTGTAAGAAAGTACCTGTGCCCCTTGAAAAGAAATAACGGCCTCACAAAAATGATTCTCTATTTTTAGAGTATCTAATGAACCAATTTTTTGACTTTTTATATTCATACGGCTTCAATAATTAGTTAAGTATATTTATCCATTATATGCTAAATAAAAAAAGCCACTCAAGTGAGTGGCTTTTTATAAATCATCAATTACATTGCACGATTTTTAATTTTACGAATCGTTTCAAGCTGCCCTGCAATCTCTGAAAGAGATGCTAACGCTGCTGCAGCATCTAGATCACTCTTCTGATTTGCAAGCAATTGTTCAGCATTTTTACGTGCTTCTAAAATCGCTGCTTCATCTAAGTTCTCTGCACGAGTTGCAGTATCTGCAAGTACAGTAACAACATGTGGTTGCACTTCTAAAACACCGCCAGATACATAGACGATTTCTTCTTGACCATTTTCCAAAATAACTCGGATTGGACCAGGTTGAAGTAAAGTAACAAGTGGCATATGGTTTGGCATAATACCCAACTCACCACCTGCACCTTTAGCAATCAGCATTGTTACTGCGCCAGAGTAAATTGACTCTTTTACACTTACAATATCACATTGCATAGTCGCCATGAGATTATCTCCTTAAATTAGAGTTTCTCAGCCTTAGCAATCACTTCGTCAATGCCACCAACCATATAGAACGCTTGTTCTGGAATATGATCGTATTCACCAGCGATAAGACCTTTAAAGCCACGAATCGTTTCTTTAAGCGATACCAACTTACCAGGAGCGCCTGTAAATACTTCTGCAACGTGGAATGGTTGAGAGAAGAAACGTTGGATTTTACGCGCACGGTAAACAACCAACTTATCTTCTTCAGCCAATTCATCCATACCCAAGATTGCGATAATGTCTTTTAGCTCTTTATAACGTTGCAAGATGTTTTGTACTTCACGTGCAATGTTATAGTGCTCTTGACCAACAACCAATGGATCTAACTGACGCGAAGTTGAGTCAAGTGGATCAATTGCTGGGTAGATACCTTGTGATGCAATATCACGGCTCAGTACAACTGTTGCATCTAAGTGAGCAAATGTTGTTGCTGGCGATGGATCTGTTAAGTCATCGGCAGGAACATATACAGCTTGAACAGATGTAATCGAACCTGATTTAGTCGATGTAATACGCTCTTGTAATACACCCATTTCTTCTGCAAGTGTCGGTTGGTAACCTACAGCAGATGGCATACGACCAAGTAACGCAGATACTTCAGTTCCCGCTAGTGTATAACGGTAGATGTTATCTACGAATAAAAGAACGTCACGACCTTTGCCGTTTTCGTCTTTTTCGTCACGGAAGTATTCAGCCATTGTTAAGCCAGTTAAAGCAACACGTAAACGGTTACCTGGTGGCTCATTCATCTGACCGTAAACCATCGCTACTTTGTCAAGAACGTTAGAGTCTTTCATCTCGTGATAGAAGTCATTCCCTTCACGCGTACGCTCACCAACACCAGCAAACACAGATAAACCACTGTGAGCTTTAGCGATGTTGTTGATTAACTCCATCATGTTTACAGTTTTACCAACACCGGCACCACCGAATAAACCAACTTTACCACCTTTTGCAAATGGGCAAAGTAAGTCAATGATTTTAATACCAGTTTCTAGCAAATCATTTGATGCTGCTTGTTCTGCATATGATGGTGGCTGACGGTGAATCGGTAAGTGAGACGATGCCTCAACTGGACCTGCTTCATCGATAGGACGGCCTAAAACGTCCATAATACGACCTAAAGTTCCGTCACCTACTGGTACAGAAATTGGGCCATTCGTATTCGTTACCGTAAGACCACGTTTAAGGCCTTCAGTAGAACCCATTGCAATTGTACGTACTACGCCATCACCAAGCTGTTGCTGAACTTCTAAAGTAGTTTCAGTACCATCAACATGGAGAGCGTCATAGATCTTAGGAACACTGTTTCGTTCAAACTCGACGTCGATAACCGCGCCGATGATCTGAATGATATGACCGCTACTCATTGCTGTCTCCTCAATTCAAATTTCAATATTGTTAAACGGCAGCGGCACCACCAACGATCTCAGAGATTTCCTGAGTAATCGCGGCTTGACGCAGCTTGTTATAAACGAGTTGTAGGTCTTTGATTAGCTGACCTGCATTGTCTGTTGCTGCTTTCATTGCAACCATACGTGCAGACTGCTCACACGCAATGTTTTCAATTACGCCTTGATAAACCTTTGACTCGATATAGCGAACCAATAAACCATTTAACAGTACTTCTGCATCTGGTTCATAGAGGTAGTCCCAACCATATTCACGGTCGAGATCTTCGCCTTCTTCTGCTTGAGCTAAAGGAACAAGTTGTTCAACTTTTGGCTTCTGTGTCATTGCGTTTACAAAACCGTTAGATACAAGATAAACGCGATCTAGTTCGCCTTTATCGAATGCATCTAGCATGACTTGTACTGAGCCAGAAAGTTGCTCAAGTTCTGGTGCATCGCCAAGTTGTGTCGTTGCCCCAACCACTTTACCGCCGTAGTTTTTAAAAAACGAAACCGCTTTTTGACCAATTAAAGCAAATTGAACTTCAATTGATTGCTCTTGCTGTTGTTGCACATGCTGAACAACTTTTTTGAACAAGTTAATGTTCAAACCACCTGCTAGACCACGATCTGAAGAAACAACGATGTAACCAACGCGTTTTACAGGACGATCTACCATATAACGGTGTTTGTATTCAGGATTTGCTTGTACTAAGTGAGCAATAACACGGTGCATATTTTCGGCATACGGACGGCCTACAGCCATACGCTCTTGCGCACGACGCATTTTAGAAGCAGCCACCATTTGCATTGCACGCGTAATTTTTTGCGTGTTTTTAATGCTGGCTACTTTGGCGCGAATTTCTTTTAAATTTGCCATACGCTTAACCTAGTCGTCGAAAGCTCAATGAAGAGCCTTCGAAGGGTGATCCGTGAACCAAACTTAAATTTAAGCTCATGCTAAAAATTAGTAAGTTTGAGTCGCTTTGAAGTTCTCTACACCTGCTTTAATTGCAGCTTCGATGTCTTTGTCATATTTACCAGTTTCATCGATTTGCTTCATTAAATCAGCATGTTCTGAACGGAAATATGCAATTAATGCGATATCAAAGTCTACAATCTTGCTTACTTCTACGTCAGTCATATAACCTTCGTTTGAAGCATAGATAGAGATTGCTTGGTCTGCGATAGAATATGGAGCATATTGTTTTTGCTTCATTAATTCAGTTACACGCTGACCATGCTCAAGCTGTTTACGCGTTGCTTCGTCAAGATCTGAAGCGAACTGAGCAAATGCTGCAAGTTCACGATATTGAGCAAGTGCTGTACGAATACCACCAGAAAGTTTCTTAATGATTTTCGTTTGCGCAGAACCACCAACACGAGATACTGAAATACCAGCGTTTACAGCAGGACGAATACCCGCGTTAAACAATGATGTTTCTAAGAAGATCTGACCATCAGTAATCGAAATTACGTTTGTTGGTACGAATGCAGATACGTCACCCGCTTGAGTTTCAATAATTGGTAAAGCAGTTAATGAACCAGTTTGGCCTTTAACTTCACCTTTAGTGAATTGCTCAACATAGTCTGCAGATACGCGAGAAGCGCGCTCAAGAAGACGTGAGTGAAGATAGAATACATCACCTGGGTATGCTTCACGACCTGGTGGACGACGAAGTAATAATGAAATCTGACGGTAAGCAACTGCTTGCTTAGACAAATCATCATAAACAATCAGTGCATCTTCACCACGGTCACGGAAGTATTCGCCCATTGTACAACCACCGTAAGGTGCGAGGTACTGCATTGCTGCTGGGTCTGCTGCTGCTGCTGCAACAACAGTTGTATATTCCATTGCACCAGTTTCTTCTAGCTTACGTACAACGTTTGCAATTGTTGATTGTTTTTGACCAACAGCAACATAGATACATTTAATACCAGAATTTTTCTGAGCGATGATCGCATCGATCGCCATTGCTGTTTTACCAGTTTGACGGTCACCAATAATCAATTCACGTTGACCACGACCAACAGGGATCATGGTATCAACTGATTTATAACCAGTTTGAACAGGTTGATCTACGCTTTGACGCCAAATAACGCCTGGTGCTACTTTTTCAACAGCATCAGTTAATTTCGCGTTAAGAGGGCCTTTACCATCAATTGGATTACCCAAAGCATCTACAACACGACCTAGAAGTTCAGGACCAACTGGAACTTCTAATACACGGCCTGTGCAACGTGCTTTTTGTCCTTCTTGAAGACCTAAGTAGTTACCTAAGACAACGGCACCCACTGAATCCTGTTCTAGGTTCAGTGCCATACCAAATAAGCCGCCGTCAAATTCGATCATTTCACCGTACATTGCATCAGCAAGACCGTGAATACGCACGATACCGTCGGACACCATAACAATGGTGCCTTCGTTTTTAGCGGTTGCGCTGGTGTCCAGATCGCTGATACGCTGTTTAATGAGCGCACTGATCTCGGATGGATTCAGTTGTTGCATTGCGCTATTCCTCAATCTTTTATTAGTTCAGTCTTATTGCGGTTAAGCAAGAAGACGAGTCCGCATTTTTTCAAGCTTGCTAAGCGCAGAATCATCTATCACTTGATCGCCTGCATGAATCACAATACCTGCAATTAACGCAGGGTTAACTTCAACTGATACTTGAACAGTTGCATTAAAACGCTTTACTAAAGCTTGCGTAATTAACTGCTCTTGTACCGCTGTCAGTGGAAATGCCGATTCGATTACGACATTTACTGTATTGTTATTTTGTGATTTTAGCTCTTCATATTCAGCCGCAACTTCAGGCAATAATGACAAACGGTCATTTTCAGCCAGAAGTACGATAAAGTTCGATAGTGCTTCTGACTGTTGCTCACCTAATACTTGCGTAAAAAGCTTCACCTTCTCTTTTGGAGAAAGTTCAGGGCGATTTAAATAAGCGGAAAATGCTTCATCTTGCACCGCAGCACTGAGCAGTTGTAATGCATTAGACCAAGTGTCAGTTGCACCTTGCTCAGAAGCATAAGCAAATGCTGCTTTAGCGTACGGGCGTGCCAACGTCAAGAGTTCAGCCATATTTCGCCTCTCTTATAGTTTCGCAGCCAGCTGAGTCAGCATGGCATTGTGGGCTTCTGCATCAACTTCTTGGCTAAGAATTTTTTCTGCACCATCTACCGCTAACGCAGCAACTTGTTGACGTAATACTTCACGAGCAGAGTTGATTTCTTGATCAACAGACTCTTGAGCTTGTTGACGCATGCGCTCACCTTCTGCCGCTGCTTGAGCACGTGCTTCCTCAATCATTTGCGCTGAACGACGATTTGCCTGTTCAATCAATTGAGCCGCTTGTGCTTTTGCTGCATCTAGCTCATTTTTTACTTGCGTCTGAGCATCTGCAAGATCTGCTTTTGCTTTTTCAGCTGCATTTAAGCCATCAGCGATACGACGCTGACGCTCACTAATCGCATTGATTAGTGGTGGCCAAACGAATTTCATGCAAAATGCGACAAATACCGCAAATGCAATCGCTTGACCAATCAATGTGAGGTTGATATTCATTGCAATTCCTCAAACAAATAATTTCGGAATATAGCGAATTAACCTACTAAACCTACAAACGGGTTAGCAAAAAGAATAAATAGACCAATACCAACACTGATCATTGGAATCGCATCAAGAAGACCTGCAACGATGAACATACGTGTTTGAAGTTGTGGAGCTAATTCAGGTTGACGAGCAACAGCTTCTAAGAAACGGCCACCAAGTAATGCAAAGCCAATACCAGTACCTAAAGCAGCAAATGCGATTAAAATAGCTACTGCAATCGCAGATAATCCAACTACTAAATCCATGAAAAAATCCTCAGAGGTTAGGTTATACCAAATTAAAATATAAATTACGCCTAACCCTATTAATACAGTTAGGCAATACCATTAATGTTTTTCGCTTGCCATACTCAAGTAAACGATTGTAAGCATCATAAATACAAAAGCTTGCAGCGTAATTACGAGAATGTGGAAGATTGCCCAAGGCACAGACAACGCCCATTGTGCCCAAAATGGTAATAGTGCAATCAGGATGAAGATAAGCTCACCTGCATACATGTTACCAAATAGTCGTAGAGCCAATGAAACTGGTCGTGCTAGGAAAGTTGCTAATTCTAAAACTAAGTTTACTGGAATTAATAAAACTTTAAAAAACGGATTACTTGGGTTAAATGGGTTAAGTGCGAGCTCACCTACAAAACCACCCACACCTTTTTCACGAATACTATAGAATAAGATTAAGCCAAATACAGACAGAGACATACCTAATGTCACATTAATATCTGTTGATGGAACAATCTTAAAGTAAACGTGATGTGGATCCATGCCAAATACATTTGCACCGATCACTTGCGCTAAATAAGGGACAAAATCAACAGGGATTAAATCCATTAAGTTCATGAGGAAAATCCACACGAAAATCGTTAGTGCAAGAGGCGCAATTAAGCGAGATTTACCATGAAAAGTATCGCGAACACTTGAGTCAACAAACTCGATAACCATTTCTATAGCAGCTTGAAATTTTGTAGGTACGCCAGAGTTAGCAACTTTAGCAACAGACCAAAAAATTAAGCAAAAAATGATACCAAGACCAATTGACCAACCCATTGAGTCCAAGTGAATAGCAGAAAACCCCATCTGATGAGCTTCATTTGCATTCTCAGCCAATTTCCATGTACCGTCAGGCATTTTGCCGTAGGTTAAATTGGTCAAGTGATGCTTGATATACTCTGTCGAAGTAAGGGCATGTTCTTCAGCAGCCATAAATCACACCTGGTCAATGTCAATCATAAAAAGAGAAATGAATACCGCGTGCTGCTTGGCATCTCACGTCTCTATAATAATATTCAATTTTTGATTATTCTACACTCGTTTTTTGTGTTGTCTGGAAACCAAGATTGGTGCGACCCATGACATCGATTGAACAAGTATAAAACCACAGAACAATGCGACCGGCGACAGCGGTTTAACATTGCTTAATATCAAAAAAAATCCAACAATCATAATTGCAAACTTACCCATCATGCCTTTATACATGTTAGATAAAACTTGTCGAGAAGCGCGTGCGCCTGCGACACGAAAGGATTGCCAAGAGAAATAACAGCTCGTTAACAAACAAACAAATGCACCAAGTGCAATGCTTTTTGCTGCTGTTAGGTCTTTAACAACCCATGCAATTAGAGCTAAAAGGGGCACCATTATTGCCTGTAGAGTAATCAAACCTTTTGCGAATCGACGATCTATCAGACGATTTACAGTAGCCATGAATACTCATTCACCATATTAATGCTTGACACGTTTAACTCACGATCATTTTTAATCGAAGGCATTATAGATGCCCCCCCCTAAACATGCAATCGTTTCCGAGCTTTCAGGGCACCTTTTTAGTAAAAACTGAAGTTTTTTTAATTTACCATTAAGTTAAACGCGCTCTAGATTAGTTGCGCGAACTTTGTACACAATCTTGTACTTTGGTCGCAAGGTCACGCCAAGCAGGAATAAACTGAGTTTCACCCGCTAAACTTTCTTCTACAGGTTGAAATTGAATTGGTTGTAGCTTTTGATATTGATTACTACTTGCCTCACCTTCAGCAAGTAAACACATACGGTGGTATGGACGATGGTCATTTAAATATTTAATTTGAGAAACAGTTGGCGGCACATGAGGATCAGGTGTAAGTACACCCGCAATTTCTAAATTTAATGAACGCTCTAAATAATGATAGGCATCATGATATGTCCAATACTGCGCAGGGACTTTATAGCGACCAAACTTATGTGTTTCTGCATAGAGGCGTTTTGAAAAATCACGTGCATTTGCCCAATATTGATCTTTATGCTCAGGATGTTGTTTCGATCTTAACGCTGCAATGAAAAATGCAATGCGTACAGCATTATTCGGCTCTAGCCACACATGTGTATCTACAGCATTAGGTATAGGTTGCCCTTTTAAGTCACGTAGAGGTAATACCTGAAGCACACCTGAGTTTAATAACGATACAGCATTTGGGTTATTAGACAGTAGTTTATCTAAAGGTGCTTCATGTGCCTTACCCAACCAAATGACAAGCTCTGCATCTTGAATCGCTTTACGGTTTTCTGGTGTAAGTTGAATATCATGCCCAGACTGATTACCTAAAAGCAGTTCAGGTTGCTCTACTCCTTTGGTAACTTCTTCAGCAATTAAATACAATGGATGTATAGACACTACAAGTCCTTTTGCCCATAGCATACTGCTACACAAACAGAGTGCTGTAATCGCTATTAAACGTTTCATCATTTGAATTTTCTCTGTAATTAATAAAAGTGTTATAATATAACAACAACCGTTATACTATAACATTAAGAAGAAACATGCTAAAATATTTGATTGCATTCTTGCAGCTAAATTTTTATTTTAGGTGGTATATTTATGGCTTCATGCACACATTCACATGATAATTCAGTTCATGGCGTTCATGATCATGGAGACTTAACTACACGCTTAGAAGATGCAGAAAACTTATGTGCCGCACAAAATGCACGTCTTACACCTTTACGTAAAGAAGTACTTCACCTAATTTTAAAAGCGACTGGACCTATTGGTGCTTACGATATACTGGCACAAATAAAAAACACGTCAGATAAACCTGCTGCGCCACCAACGGTATACCGTAGCTTAGATTTTTTACTCGATATGGGTTTAATTCATCGACTAAGTTCAATTAATGCATTTATTCCTTGCTGCCATCCAAGAGAGGGACATCAAGCTGCTTTCTTAATTTGCTCGAGCTGTAAATCTGTCAAAGAAGCCTCTGCAGACAATGTTTTAAATCAGCTTTCAACACTCGCTGCATCAGATGATTTCAATATTCATCATACAACGATCGAAATCTCTGGGAAGTGTCAGCAGTGCAGTCAGTAACTACTCCCCTACTCCTTTCATTAAAGCAAATTAATGTCAAAATTGACGATCGCGATATTCTAAAGCAGATCGATTTTGATTTACATAAAAATGAAATTGTAACTTTAATTGGGCCTAATGGCGCAGGAAAGTCGACACTTATTAAAGTATTACTCGGTATACTTAAACCCAATAGTGGAAAAATTTCTCAGACAACAAAATTAAAGTTTTCTTATGTTCCACAAAAGTTTAATCCTTCTCACAGTTTACCTTTACGCGTTAAAGATTTACTTGCCTTAGAACTTTGTGATGCTGAAACTAAAAAACAGATTATTGAAGAAACAGGAATTCTAAGACTTCAAGAATCAAAAGTACAACAGCTCTCTGGCGGGGAACGTCAACGTGTTTTACTTGCACGTGCATTACTTAGAAAACCTGACGTACTTGTTCTAGATGAACCCATGCAAGGTTTAGACATTCAGTCTGAAGCCGAACTCTATGAGTATGTACGTAATGTACCTGAACGATATCAATGCGCCGTACTCATGGTTTCTCATGATTTACAATGGGTTATGCAAGGTACAAACCGTGTTGTTTGTCTAAATAAGCATATTTGTTGTAGTGGGTTACCTGAAAATGTACAACAACACCCTGAATATCAAGCTATTTTCGGTACTCAACGAGCACTTTACCATCATCATCATGACCACTGCGCCCATGGTGATATACCAACGACAACCTGTGAACATGAAGATCATCCCCATATTCACCCAGAGCCGGAAGTCTAACGCATGATGGAATGGTTACAGCTTTTACTCCCTGCATGGGCGATGGGCTTTTTACTTATATTTCTAACCGCACCACTTGGCTGTCTTATGCTTTGGCGACGCATGTCGTTTTTTGCAGATACAATGGCACATGGCACACTACTTGGTGTAGCCGTCGCAGGTATTTTTCAGCTTCCACTTTGGATTGGTGTTTCCTTACTTGCTTTTTTACTTGTTGCCTTACTTTGGGTATTGCACGACAAGCGATTACCTAATGATGCACTGCTTGCTTTATGTTCAGCAACACTACTTTGTAGCGGCCTACTACTTATTCAGCAACTACCTGCTCTGCGACCAGAGCTGTTAAGTTACCTATTTGGTGATTTACTTACAATTAGTTGGTCTGAACTCCCGCTATTTGGTCTGATTATTTTAATTGCCATTACTATCTTACGCTTTTTCTGGACAGCGCAAATTCAAATTGCAATTGATCCTGACATTGCAATGAGTGAAGGAATTAATGCAAATAAACAACGCCTTGTCTTTATGGTGCTTCTTGCAATATTTACCGTACTTGCTCTACGTGCTGTTGGCTCACTGCTTATGGGTGCATTACTTGTCATTCCACCACTTACCGCCCGTTTAATTGCTCACTCTCCCAAACAAATGGTGATTCTTGCATTTATTTTAGGACAAATTGCTCTTGCGATTGGCTTATGGTCGAGTGCATTACTCAATATCGCAACAGGATTAAGCATTGTACTTACCATGTCTCTGTTGTTTTGCTTTGTATTTGGCTTTCAGAAAATGAAACACCTCTTTGCTTAGCGCTTAACAGAAAACCCCTTATAAAAAGGGGTTTTCTATTTCTTTAGCATCTTCAATTTTTATTTTTTCGGGTAAATCTTTTTCTTTCTCAAGTGTTGCAACTAGCTCATTTAATAAACTCTGCAATACTTTTGCAGCTTTCAGCCCATCTTGATCTTTTGTAAGCTGTAAGTTGCCATAAATATTTACACGATCTGAGCCATTTTCTAATGTTAGATCATAAATTGATGATGACTCATCACTTTCAAACGGTTTAAACATTTTATTATCCTCTATTATTTTATGACTTATCATAGTCTATTAAGTTTTCAACATTTTTAAAATAAATTCTAATATCGTCGGTAACAGTTGCTTTATAAACTGTAAAATTCGGTCTTTGATATTACCTACAACACTCCCACTATTTCCTGTTCGACCTTCGGCATGAAATTGTTTTTGCGCAGCTTGTATATCTGCTTCAGAAACACGATCTGCACATTCACTTTTTGCATCCCAACTTAAATAACTTGCTTTCTGAGCTGGCTTAACCTCACTTCCCATTAAAGGTAAGTTATATACTTTTCTTTTGGTACTTTCATTTAAAGTTGGAAATAAATTGATTCCCGTTAAGTCTTCAATTTCACAGACACTCACTACATGAACATCTAAAGAATTATTATTTGGTGCATAGTATGCGCCAATCACACCCGTCTGTGGATAATAAACTGCTTTGAATACCGCAGAAGGAACAAATACACCATTCCCAATGGTTGAAAGCTTTCGACCTGAGAAAATAGGGCCAGTAATGACATAAGCATCATGTTTTTGCTTTGTTACTGTAGAACGTGTCGCTTCCTCTAATTTTCGCCAAATATCCTGATTGTTTTTTGGTGCTTGCGGAACCATATTTGCTAAAGAAAAACTATCAGCTTGTGACAGCATATCAGGCATATCACCATTTGGTGACATATGACCTCGGTCAAAGCCCGTACCTTTATAGTCTCTTAATGTTGCACGAAACTCAGGGCTAATTCTTTCCTCTTCATGAAAGCTATCCTGACGTTTAATTTTATGACTTAAACGCTCAACCGTTAGATGTTCTGCACTCCATAAAGGCGTCTTCGACATGCCAGAGTACATCACATTAAAGCCATGAAAACATAAGGCTGTCGTATTTTTTTTCAGACTATCTCGAACTAAATAAGGTGGTGTATCTTTATAAAACTCATTAAGACAAGAAGAGTTGCTCCAAAAGCTTGTTGCCGCATGTGCAGTCTGATACGGAGAAAGTGTTGCTACACCCAATATCACACCACAGCTTAAACTAGAAAGTGCTAAAGAAGCTTTCTTATAACTAATTAAATCTTTCATATTTTATTCAAAAAAATACCCTGCGACGAGATTAGCAAGCTCATTGTAGAAAGTATATTCAAGATCATCTAATTGACTACGCATTAAACAAATTTTAAAACCACCAAAATGTGAACTATATTTGATGATTTTTATACAATACTACTATGTAAAACTTATCAATATTACCAATACTAAATTGATTCTAAATGAAATATATGCGAATGTAGCCTTGTTATAATTTATACAACTTTTTTTGAATTGGAGTTTTATGATGCGCAATATCATAACGACAATTGGGTTAGTGATGGGAATTTTTACAACAGCGACTGCATTTGCAGAGCCTGCTGTTGAACCGGGCCAAACGCTAGAAAGTCTCTCTCAAACACAAGTTTCTACAACTGTAAATGGGCAACCGGGTTCACTCAAGAACCTTCTTCAAAGTGGTCAATATACATTGGTTTCACCTGATAACAATGTACAGCAAGCACCAAATGAAAATAGTGAACAGACTCCTCCGCCTGCTCAAAATGGCATGTAGTCACTAAATAAAAAACCGAGCAACTGCTCGGTTTTTTATATTTTAGATTTCGATCTGGCTTCCCATTTCGACAACCCTATTTGTAGGAATAAGATAAAAGTCACTCACAGGACTAGTATTTCGATACATTGAAATAAAGAGCTTTTCTCTCCAAGGTGCCATCCCATCTCCAACAGTATGAATTAATCGGTCTCTTGATATAAAGAAACTCATATGCATCATATCAAACTCAAAACCAAGCTCTTTATATGCTTGACCTAAAGCAAATGGAATATCAGGCTGATCTTTAAAACCGTAGTACATAAAAATGCGGTAGAAATGGTCATTCATTTTCTCCACATGTAAACGGTCTTTATCTTGAACGTATGGAACATCCTGCGTAATCACCGTTACCATAATATTGCGCTCATGAAGCACTTTATTATGTTTAATATTATGCAGCATTGCATGTGGGACAATATTTGGCGTCCCTGTTAAAAATACAGCCTCACCCGGCACATATTTTGTATCATTGCTCACACTGACACTTTTAATAAATAGCTCTAATGGAAGCGCATCTTTTTCTAGTCTTTGAATTACAATCTCTCGACCATTTTTCCATGTCATTAATATTGTGAATACAACAAATCCAATGACAATTGGAACCCAACCACCAGCCAAAATTTTCACTGAGGTTGAAGAAACAAAAATAATGTCTATAAATAAGAATGGAATCGTGAAGCCTGCAATTTTCCACCAAGGCCACTGCCAACCACTATGAGCATATGCTGTTACTAATATAGTACTACACAGCATAGTCATTGTTACGGCAATACCATATGCTGCCGCTAAATTTGCACTGTTATGGAAGAGTAAAATTAGAATTAATACCGAAACGTATAAAATCCAATTAATGAACGGCAGATAAATTTGCCCTTGCTCTACATCAGACGTATGATGCACTGTCAAACGTGGTAAATAGCGTAACTGTATTGCTTGATTCGCCATTGAAAATACGCCTGTAATTACTGCTTGAGAAGCAATAACTGCTGCCGCAGTTGCAAGTATAATCATTGGGAACAAGCCCCACTGAGGCACTAGCAAATAAAATGGGTTAGATATAGCACTACCATCTCTTAAAAGTAATGCACCTTGACCTGCATAATTCAACAGTAAACATGGGCAAACAATAATGAACCATGCCAAGCGAATAGGTTGGCGACCAAAATGCCCCATATCGGCATAAAGTGCCTCACCACCTGTAAGGGTAAGCACAACTGCGCCCATAGTTAGGAAAGCAACTTTAGGCTCATTTGCAACAAAGTGAATGGCCCAATATGGATTCACTAAAGTCAGTACATACGGCGTTTGGATAATACTCCAAATACCTAATGCTCCAATTGAGATAAACCAAATTAAAGTAATTGGGCCAAACAGCTTGCCCATTGTGCCTGTACCATGACGCTGAATCATGAATAGCGCAGTTAAGATACCAAGTGCAATTGGCATAAGCCATTGGTTAAAGCTCGGTGTTACAATACTTAGCCCTTCAACGGCAGAAAGTACTGAAACAGCAGGGGTAATAATACCATCACCAAAAAATAGAGAAGCACCAATAAACCCTAAGGTAATTAAGAAAATTTTCTTATTTTTGTCTATTTTTTTAGAGCGTAGATTTAAGGCAAGTAATGACATTATGCCACCCTCACCATTATTATCTGCTCTCATAATAAAGGTCACATACTTAACACTAATTGTCAGCATCATTGACCAAAATACCAGTGATAAAACCCCCATCACAGTAGATTGACTTATAGAAATATGAGCAGCTATAAAGCACTCTCGAATTGCATATAATGGACTGGTTCCAATATCACCAAACACGACGCCTAAAGCAGCCAGTGTCAGCGCATGCATAGATGGTTTTACCGTTGAATTTTGCATAAAAAAACTACATGTTCTTCGCATATATGGCGAATATTAGCACTAAGTTAAGCCTTTTGCTTTAAATCTTATATTTCAGCTTGGCAGGTTGTATTTTTTTCGCTATTATCCTCGCCGATTGGTGAGGTGTCCGAGTGGCTGAAGGAGCACGCCTGGAAAGCGTGTATACGTTTGCGCGTATCGAGGGTTCGAATCCCTCTCTCACCGCCATCTTCATAATAACTATTGAATCACAACATACTTCTAGAGTCTATTTCTGACAGCTTTATTTTCCCTTAAATGCAAACTTCTTTGCATTATTCTTCATGTTATTCGTTACTTTACTATTTTAAATATTGTTAAATTCCATCACTTCTAAAGCCCTTATTCAATATAAAAATCACACTGCCATAATAATGTCATGATCAAATTTCAAACTGATTCGATCTACAATAAATATTGGTATGTCACATGCAAAATACCGCGTCTATTCCAAATAGTAAAAATGCTTCTCCTCCTAAAAATAGCAATGTTAACCAACCCTCTCCACAGTGGTTTAAATATTCTTTTCTAATTGTTGTTATTGTTTCTTGTGCTTATATTGGACTGCAATTAGTTAGTGATTTATCTACAGTTCCCCCATTAAGTACTTTTTCATTTTTTATGCTTGGTCTTGCCTTACTCATTGCCTTAGGCTTTGAGTTTGTAAATGGTTTCCATGACACAGCCAATGCTGTAGCAACTGTCATTTATACCAATGCAATGCCTGCACCTATTGCAGTAATGTGGTCAGGTTTCTTTAACTTTTTAGGCGTCTTAAGTGCAAGTGGTGCCGTTGCCTATGGCATTATTGCATTGCTACCTGTCGAACTCATTTTGCATGTCAATAGTAGTGCGGGTTTCGCAATGGTTTTTGCACTTCTTATTGCCGCAATTATTTGGAACTTGAGTACATGGCTTTTAGGCTTACCCGCGTCAAGCTCTCATACTATGATTGGTTCAATACTAGGTGTTGGACTCATGAATCAAATATTACATTCAGGGTTCAGTAGTGGACTCAGTGGTATTGATGTCGAACAAGTGATTAAAGTCATTAAAGCACTCTTAGTTTCACCTCTTGTCGGTTTTGGTTTAGCAGCCGTTGCTTTTCTACTCTTGAAACTGACATTAAAAAATAAAAAGACTGAACTCTTTGATGCGCCGAAAAGTGATAAGCCACCTTCATTTGTCACACGTTTATTACTTATTTGCACATGTACTGGCGTCAGTTTTGCGCATGGCTCAAATGATGGACAAAAAGGAATGGGCTTAATTATGCTTATTCTTATTGGTATTGTTCCACTTGCCTACTCACTCAATAAAACTATGGATAGTAGTGAAGTACAGGCATTTGCAGCACTCTCAGAGAAATCTGCTCATATTTTAGTTTCCAATCCAGATCAAATGGATGCTGCTACAGCACGTAATACTCTCACTCAATACATTCAAACCAAACACATTACACCTGAAACAACGACTGCTGTTGCCGCATTATCAAATCATTTAGGTAAGCTTGTTGCAGATTATAAAACGATGGGAGATATTCCTGAAAATACAACCATAAACTTACGCAACGATATGTATTTAAGCAGCACGACATTAAAAGCAATGCAAAAAAACAACCAACTTACACAGTTGAATGCTGCCGATACTGCAACCATTACGCAATACCGTAAAGATTTAGATCAAGCCACTCAATACATTCCAACTTGGGTAAAAGTTGCTGTTGCACTTGCATTAGGACTTGGAACAATGGTGGGTTGGAAACGTATTGTTGTGACAGTAGGAGAGCGAATTGGTAAAACCCATCTCACCTATAGTCAGGGAATGTCAGCAGAATTTGTAGCAATGGGAACAATTATTGCTGCAGATAAATTTGGACTTCCAGTAAGTACCACTCATGTATTGAATAGTGCAGTCGCAGGAACAATGACAGCCAATAAGTCAGGTCTTCAGTGGAGTACCATTAAAAGTATTATTCTTGCATGGGTACTTACCCTTCCTTGTGCAATGATTTTATCTGCAACCCTCTACTGGCTATTTTCTAAATTCATTTAAAGACAATAAAAAAGCCACTATTTAAAGTGGCTTTTTTTAATACGTATAATTATGAATTTCCATACTTATAGTTTGCAGTGGCTCCACCATCTACCAAGAAATCACTACCTGTAATATATGTTCCATTTGGCCCAGATATAAATTCGGCTAAAGCACCAATTTCATCAGGCGTTCCACCTCGACCAACAGGAGATTTAGATAGCATATTACGGTAAAACTCACCACGCTCAGGGCTATTTAACTCATCATATGCAAGCGGTGTAAAAATAATACCTGCACTAATACAGTTGACTCTAGCCCCTCGCTTGCCCCATCTCACAGCTTCTGCTGAAACACGTAATGCATTCCCTTTTTTAGAAATTTGATATGCATATAAACTATCTGTAATCTCATGAATAAAAGGCAGTTGTAACAACTCTTCAGGTGGAAGTTTAGCCAAGGCATCAGATTGGACTTGAGATAATGCATCTATTTCCAACCGATAACTAGATTGTGACCCAATTACAATGGCCACACCATTTTTTGCAATGACATGACCAAATTCTTCAAGTACAACGGCTGTACCGTACAAATCAACTTTCAATATATCTTGAGCTACTGCCTGAGAAGGAGATAAACCTGCTGTATGTATTACGCTTGTAATATCTCCAAGTTCAGCAGCTCTTTTTGCTAACTCTTGTACCGATGTTCTATCACCCACATCAACGACTTGTGTCTGAACATTAAATCCGGCTTTTGAGAAGATTTCTACAACTGAAAGCATATTGTCTGCTTTTATATCAGCCAATAATATGGTCTTACCAGTACCAATACGACGAGCTATTGCTTGAGCTATAGACCCACTACCAATCACAACGACAACATCATTTTTCATCGTAAAATTCCTCAAATATTATTTTGTAGATCAACTACAAAACGGTACTTAATATCGCCTTTTTCTAAACGACTAAATGCATTATTAATTTGTTCTACATCAATAAGCTCTATATCTGCTGTAATATCATGCTTAAAGCAGAAATCTAACATTTCTTGTGTTTCTGCTATACCACCGATATTTGATCCTGAAAAACTTCTTCTACCATACACAACATTAAAAGCACCTACCTCAAGTGACTCAGGTGGTAAACCAACCAACACAAGACTACCTTCCCATGTAAGTAAATTTAAGTATTGATTTACATCATGCTTTGCAGAAATAGTATCTAAAATAAAATCAAATTTTTTATTATATTCCTGCAACTGTACTGTATCTGTAGAAAGTACCGCATAGTCTGCACCTAGTCTTTTGGCATCTGCTATTTTATTGTCTGAAGTCGTAAATACCGTCACCTCTGCACCCAAAGCTTTTGCTATTTTTATAGCAATATGCCCAAGGCCACCAACTCCTAAAATACCAACCTTACTACCTTCTTTAATATTCCAATGTTTCAATGGTGAATACACTGTAATACCTGCACATAACAAAGGTGCTGCGGCGGCTAAGTCCTTAAATTCTGGCATCTGTAAAACATATCTTTCATCACATACATATAAGTCAGAAAACCCGCCATAAGTCTGCTCACCACCCATATACTTATCAGGTGAGTTAAAAGAAAATGTTGTACCCTCTTCACAAAATTGCTCAGTATCATGTTCACAAAATTGGCAAGTTTTACAACTATCAACAATACAACCTATCGCAGCGAGTTGACCTACTTTAAACTTGGAAACATGCTCTCCCACAGCTTTCACTCGACCAACAATTTCATGTCCAGGTACAACAGGCCACATTGTATGACCAAAATCATTATGTATTTGATGCAAATCTGAATGACATATACCGCAATATAAAACTTCCAATTCAACATCCGTCTTACCTATTGAACGGCGCGTAATAGCCATTTGTTTTAGAGGCTCATTTGCTGCATATGTACCATATGCTTTTACTTTTTGGATATTCATAGATGTATTCCTTCTAATTTTAGAGAGATGCTTTCTTCATTTCACGATGTGGTAATAAAGCAATCATTGCACTCACAGCAGCAAAGCTTGTCATAATGACAATCATTGCCTCTGGTGAATCTGTTTTTGCAAATGTGAGTAATAGTGATGAAATAATTCCACTGCCATACTGCATAGAACCAATAAGTGCAGAAGCAGAGCCTGCTGTTTTAGGCACAATATCTAGCGCTGCTGCTGTAGACGTGGTAGCAATTACTCCATTCATGGCAAAGAATAAAAATAAGAATAAGATGAGGCTAAATAGAGTCATTTGTTGAGAAAAATATAGATAAGTAAGCAGAAGCATTGCCACCATAGAAATACTTGTTGCCCATTTAAGTAATTGATGTAATGAGATATGTTGAACCAGTTTTTTATTCGCCACACTCATCACCATGACACCAATAAGATTAATACCAAACAAGAAACCATAATGTTGTGCATCAATATGATAGTAAGAGATATAGACAAGTGGTGAACCGATGATGAATGTATATGCAGCAACATAAAATGCTGTTAATGACCATACATACCGCATAAACTGCCAATTTTTTAATAACTGCTTATAATTTGAAAAAGTTTGTTTTACTTGTATTCTTTTAGGATTTACTTGGACTTGATGTGTTTCAGGCAATATAAAAATACAGAAAAACATGATGATACCAATAACAGATAACAACCAAAAAATGGCATGCCAAGATGTTACCTTTAGTATTTGACCACCAAGAAGCGGACCTAAAATAGGTGCAACTGCCATAATAAGGGTGAGTGTTGATAGCATTTGAGCTGCTTCAACACAACACGCGAATATAAATCTCTAACCATTGCCCGTGCTAACATTGGCCCCGTACATGCACCTAGTGCCTGAAAAATACGCCAAAATACAATTTGATCAATCGTTTGTGACAAAGCACAACCAACAGAGCCAATTACAAAAAGAACCATCCCTATAAAAAGTGGCTTTTTTCTTCCAATTTGATCACTAATAGGTCCCCAAATAAGTTGAGCAACCGCAAAACCTATAAGAAATCCTGTTACTGTTAATTCAACATTTCCTTGCAAATCGACTTGCATTACAGGCATAGCAGGTAAATAAATATCTGTCGAAAGTGAAGTAAATGCCATTAGTGCACTCAAAACTACGAGCAATGACACTTTTGCCTGCATCGCATTTTGTATTGGTTTCATATTTTTGATCTTTGATGATTGCTTTAAGCTTTATTGTTAATTATCTTAAACCCTATGATTTATTATTTTAATCATCAAAATTCCACTTTACTTTATCGAGATTCCAATGGACCCATTATCAGATATCATGAATCTTATTTCTGCGCGTAGCTATGTCACAGTAGGGCTTGCTGCAGGAGATAAATGGTCTGCTCAATTTTCTCCATTCGATGGATTAAAAGTTATATGTATTCGTAAAGGTATTTTTTGGTTAAAAAGTGGCGAAAATGAAACTTGGCACGAGCTAAAAAGTGGTGATGGAATTATTCTCACAGACGGCGAAACATTTTCAATGTGTACTAAAAATGGTGATAAAAAAACGCTTATAAACTCAAAAGAACTCACTCATACAAAAGATTTAGGAATCATCAATTATGGAGATGATACTAATGTTTTACTTGCAGGTAGAATGTCTGTAAATCAACTTGGTAATCAGCTTTTTAAAAAAGAACTTCCCGCTGTTATGCCATTTTCAACAGGTTCATCTACATCTAGTACACTTAATTGGTTACTTAAGCAGTTATTACAAGAAAGTACAACGCAAGGCTTAGGTACAATCGTTGCAAGTAATCATTTAATGCATCTTATTATTTTAGAAATTTTACGCATATGGATCATTACAAATGAAGATACTCAATCTGGATGGTTTAATGCAATTAAAGATGATCGAATTGCAAAAACAATCAGTGTGATTCATCAAAACCCAAGTAAGGATTGGAGCTTAAGCGAACTTGCTGAAATATCTAACCTTTCAAAGTCTGGTATATCTCAAAAGTTTAACCAGCTTTTAGGCTTATCACCTCTTAAGTACGTGACTTATTGGCGAATGCAAATTGCAATAAAAGCCCTATATCAAGGCAATACTTCCATAAAAGATATCGCTTTTAGCTTAGGATATAATGCAGAAAGTACATTTAGTACTGCATTTAAACGAGTACATCATATTTCTCCAAGCGCTTATAGAGAAAATATAGAACATACATCCTAATAACAAACTATTAATATATTATTTTTCAATCAATAATATCTACAAAAGTCGCTGTTAGCATTAATGCCAAATCATATGGAGATAATCCTAGATCTAATCCCCTCCGACCACCACTAATATATATTTTTAATAATTGTTCCGCACTTTTGTCTATAAATACTTTTAGTCGCTTTTTTTGTCCAAGTGGGCTAATTCCACCCACCAAATAACCTGTTATTCTCTGTGCATCCTGAATATCAGCCATAGTCACTTTTTTACAGCCTATTGCATGTGCTGCTTTTTTTAAATTCAACTGATGACTGACTGGCAAAATCATTACATAATAATGCTTTGCATCTGTAACTAATAATGTTTTAAATACTTCATATGCATTTAAATTCAGCTTTTCAACAGCTTCTAAACCATAGCTATTGGTCGAATTTGCGTCATGAATATATTCATGTATGGTATAGCTGATTTTCTTTGCTTTTAATAACTTACATGCAGGTGTCATAGGAAGAGATTTCTACTCTAGGAAAATAAATAGGATAATATGTATGGGTATTTTAAAGATGAATCAGCACCTTATTTTATATACAACTGATTTAAATGTATTTTTAAAATACAACCAAAATTATCACCCTATTTAAAGTGAATTCAAGTAAACTTTACGGGGTTTAATCTACAATTATGTCCAATAATCAAAAAGAACTGATTTTCAGGGCGAAGCATAGTAGAATTTGCCTTTTAATTTTTCCCGGAAAGGCAGCGCCTCAACTCGATTTATGATGTTTTTCAAGGATTTTTTATGTTAGCGCTAGATGTACAACATGTTAGAATGGATCAACATGCTGTTGATAAAGCTCAGGCGTTAGAGTGTCTAGTCAACATTTTAGTTGAAGATAAACTGGTTACTCCTGAATATTTAGAAGGCTTAAAAGCACGGGAGCAACAAAGTGCGACCTACCTTGGTCAAGGTATTGCTATCCCTCATGGTACGCCTCAATCAAGACAATATATTTTAGAAACAGGTGTCCGACTCGCCCATTTTCCACAAGGCGTGATATGGGATGGCGAAAATAAAATTTATCTCGCTGTTGTCATCGCTGCCAAATCAGATGAACACTTACAAGTATTACAGATACTCACAAGAGCACTGATTGACGATGTCTCAGATCGTGTAAAAAATGCCACTTCAGCAGAACAAATTATAGAATTACTCCACGCTCAACCCCCTTCTCTTGCACTTCATGAAAACCTAATTGCGACACAAGTCCCTTCAAATGACACAGACGACTTGCTTTGGCATGCAACACAACTACTCAAGCAACAAAAATTAGTAGAGCCAGGTTTCATTTGTGCACTCGATCCTAAGCAGATGATTCATCTCGGTGGAGGAACGTGGTCAATTACAGCAAGTGAATACGTGATTAGTCCTGCTGTAAGTATTATAAAGCCTGAGTATCCAATAGAACATCAAGGCGAAACCATTAGCACATTGCTTTGTATTGCAAGTAATGACCAGCTTGATATGCCTCAGTTCAACCGTCTCATGGATATTCTTTTTGATCCAAGTCAGCTTGAAAAACTAACACAAGAAAATGACAGCCATCAAATTGCGCAAATCATTGGGGCTGAAATTATTCCTGACTGGCCTTCACGTCAAGTAACCCTTGCAAATGCACATGGTTTACATGCACGTCCTGCAACACAATTGGTCAATATTAGTAAAACTTTCAAAGGCGATATTCAAGTTTCTGCCGATGAAGGTCAACTTGTTTCAGCAAAAAGCTTAACAAAGTTACTTTCTCTTGGCTGTAAGCGCGGACAAGTGCTGACCTTTATTGCAGAGCCAGATACAGATGCTGTAGCAGGTTTGGATGCTATTATTGCGGCAGTAAAAAATGGCTTAGGCGAAGAAGTTGAACCTATTGATGAACAAGAAACTGTAAAAGAAGCAGAAAAAGTCGAAGTTCTGACCTTTGAAGAAGAGGAATCAACTTCGGGAATTCCTGCATCTTCAGGACTTGCATTTGGTCCTGCACACGTGATTAAACCGCGTGAGTTCCATTACGAACGTAATAGTAAAAATGTGAAAGCGGAAACTGAAAAACTTGAACAAGCCATTGCGCAAGTGAAAGAAAATATTCGCCAGTTTATTGCCGAAAGTAAAGTTGAAGCAATTAAGCAAATTTTTACTGCACATTTAGAAATGCTAGATGACCCTGATCTTATTCAAGGGGTACATAAACTTCTCAAACAAAACCTTTCTGCACCTGCTGCTTGGCATGAACATATTGAAGCCGCAGCAAAAGCACAAGAACAACTCAAAGATCATTTACTCGCAGAACGTGCCGCAGATTTACGTGATATTGGCGAACGTGTTTTAGCTGTTCTTTGTGGTGTACCAGATGTTGTAGAACCACAAGAGCCATACATTCTTATTATGCATGATGTTGGGCCAAGTGATGTTGCGCGTCTAGACAAAGATCGTGTTGCAGGTATTTTAACGGCTGTTGGCGGTGCAAGTGCACATAGTGCAATTGTTGCAAGAGCGCTTGGTATTCCTGCTGTTGTTGGTGCAGGCAGCGGTGTTCTTAAAATTGAAAGTAATACAACTGTACTTATTAATGGTGACAACGGCGATTTCATTATTAGTCCTGCTCAATCACTGATTGAACATGCAATTGCTGAAAGAGAGCGCCAACGCCAAATTCGTATTGAAGCTGAAAAACACTGCCTAGAGCCTGCGATTACACTTGATCAACATCAGGTAGAAATTGCTGCAAATATTGGGAAAGTCAATGCTGCTGGAAAAGCAGTTAAAGATGGTGCTGAAGCAATTGGTCTTTTACGTACAGAACTTGTATTCATGGCACATAAGAGCGCGCCAGATGAAAAAACACAAGAAGCAGACTATCGTGTTGTTCTAGATGACTTACAAGGTCGCCCTCTTGTTGTACGTACACTTGATGTTGGTGGTGACAAGCCACTGCCATATTTACCAATTGCAGAAGAAGAAAACCCGTTCTTAGGTATCCGTGGTATTCGTCTTACGCTTCGTAAACCTGAGCTTTTACGCCAACAATTGGTTGCACTACTTAAAGCTGCCGATAACCGCCCATTACGTATCATGTTCCCAATGATTGGTCGTGTTGAAGAATGGCGTGCTGCAAAGGCAATCTTAGATGAAGTTAGCGAAGGCTACCCTCGTGAAAACCTAGAAGTAGGTATTATGATTGAGGTTCCATCTGCTGCATTACTATCGCCAATCCTTGCTCAAGAAGTTGACTTCTTCAGTATTGGGACAAATGACTTAACCCAATACACTATGGCAATTGACCGTGGTCACCCACTACTTTCTGCCGAAGCAGATGGTTTACATCCAAGTGTTTTATTACTGATTGACCAAACTGTACGCGCTGCACATAAGTATGGAAAATGGGTAGGTATTTGTGGTGAGCTTGCGGCAGACCCTAAAGCTGTTCCTGTACTTATGGGCTTAGGTGTAGATGAACTGAGTATGTCGAGCACGAGCATTCCTCTAGTAAAAGCACAAATTCGTACTTTAAACTTTACTGAATGTCAGAAAATTGCACAACAAGCACTACAATGTGACAGTGCAAACGCAGTAAGAGCATTAGGGGAATAAGCATGGCAAAGGTTTTAACAATTACACTGAATCCTGCAATAGATATTACGCTTCAGCTTGAGACCTTAAAGCTTGGTGAGGTAAACCGTCAGCAAGCTGCGCAAAGCCTTGCGGCAGGTAAAGGGCTGAATGTCGCTCAAGTTCTTAAAGACTTAGGGCACTCTCCTATTGTGACTGGTTTCTTAGGACAAAGTAATCGTCAACTATTTGACCAACACTTTGAGAAAGAAGGCTTAGAAAACCACTTTGTCTATATTGAAGGCGAAACACGCCATAATATTAAAGTGGCTGAACAATCTGGCCGTATGACTGACATCAATGGCAAAGGCTTTTTTGTCGATGAAGCTGCGAAAAAGAATCTTCGTGAAAAAATTAGTCAGTTAATTGACCAAGTAGAAATTATTGCGATCTCTGGTAGTTTGCCTCAGGGTTTTTCACCTGAAGAGCTCATCGAGCTCATCGAATGGTTAAAAACAAAAGGGAAAAAAGTTGCTGTAGATACAAGCGGTAAAGCATTAAGTGCTGCTATCTCAGCAAACCCATGGCTCATCAAGCCCAATACAGATGAACTTGCCGAAGCATATCATGCTTCAGTCAATACTTTTGCAGAACAACATGCCTTATTCTCTCAGTTAAATTCAACCATTGAGAATATTATTGTGTCTATGGGAGAGCAAGGTGTGAATTGGTTACACCCAACTCACCCTTTACATGCAAAAGCGCCTAAAGTCACTGTAAAAAGTACCGTTGGTGCAGGCGACTCTTTAGTGGCAGGTATGATCCATGGTTTCTTGAACCAAACATCACCTGAAGAAACCCTAAAAACAGCAACCGCTATAGGTAGTAACGCCGTTACACAAATTGGTTTTGCTATTGAGGATTTATCAGCGATTGATAAGCTGAAGCAACAAATCTCAATTGATTCATTGAGCTAGGTAAATAATATGCAAAATACTAAACATATTTTATTTGTTCCACATAGTCCTGAACAACCTATCAATGCATTGATTTTGGCACGTAAGCTTGCCAGTGTTGCTTCATCACTCGGATATACAAATTCAGTTGCACAGTCTATGGAAACCATGGATGCTCAAGCAGCTGATCACGTTATTTTTATTGGTCGTCGCCCTAGCCTCACGGAAGCCCTAAAAGATAAACAAGTTTCTATTGTGAGCTTAGATGTATTACAAAACAATGCTGAAGATATTCTAAAAAATGCATTAAATACATCGACTACAACAGAAGAACTTGCCTCTACAAGCATAGCTTCTTCAAGCACTGTAAGTAAGTTTGTTGCCATTACAGCATGTCCGACAGGCGTTGCACATACTTTTATGGCTGCAGAAGCATTACAGCGAGGCGCAGCAAAGCTTGGCTATGATATTAACATTGAAACGCAAGGTTCTGTGGGTGCAAAAAACATCCTTTCACCTGAAAGTATTGCTGAAGCAGACATTGTAATTTTAGCAACAGATATTGAAGTTAATACTGAACGTTTCGCAGGTAAACGTGTTTACCGTTGTAGTACAGGTTTTGCGCTAAAACAAACAGATAAAGCTTTTGCAAATGCAATTAAAGAAGCTACAGTACTAGAGTCTGGCAAACAGCAAAGTCAAGATGAAGTAAATAGCGATAAAAAAGAAAAAGTTAGCATCTATAAGCATCTACTAACAGGCATTTCTTATATGTTGCCTATGGTAGTTGCAGGTGGGCTTATTCTTGCAATTTCACTCTTCTTTGGTTTAAACCCTGCCGAAGGTACGCTAGCTGCCAATTTAGAAATGATTGGTAAAACAGCTTTAACGCTTATGGTACCTATGCTGTCAGGCTACATTGCTTATTCCATTGCCGACCGTCCCGGTTTAACCCCCGGCTTAATTGGTGGTTTTCTAGCGGCAGGCCCTCTTGGAGCAGGTTTCTTAGGCGGTATTGCTTCAGGCTATATTGCAGGTTATATCGCTCTTTTCCTTGCGAAAAAAGTTAAGCTGCCACAAAGTGTCGAATCATTAAAACCTATCCTTATTATTCCATTATTTGCGAGCTTAATTACGGGCCTCATCATGGTTTATGTGGTGGGTCATCCTGTTGCTTATATTTTTGATGCGATGAAACACTTCCTCAATAATATGGGGACAGGCAATGCCGTACTTATGGGCATGATTTTAGCAGGTATGATGTGTATTGACTTAGGTGGGCCAATCAATAAAGCTGCATATGCATTTACTGTTGGATTACTAACAACCAATACATATATGCCAATGGCTGCGACAATGGCCGGTGGTATGGTTCCACCGCTTGGTATGGCAATCGCAACTTTTATTGCAAAAGCAAAGTTTGACCAAACAGAACGTGATGCTGGTAAAGCAGCATTTGTACTTGGTTTATGCTTTATTTCAGAAGGTGCAATTTCATTTGCAGCAAGAGATGCTGTTAAAGTAATCCCGAGTTGTATTATTGGTGGTGCACTCACAGGTGCATTGGTTGCATTTTTTGACTGCAAGCTTATGGCACCACATGGCGGTATTTTTGTACTACTCATTCCAAATGCGATCAATCATGCATTTTTATATCTTGCATCGATTCTAGCTGGTAGCGTTGTTACAGGTGTCATCTACGCTGTAATTCGACAAAAACAACCAGCAGCACAGCAAGTTGCTGAAGTTAAAGTAAACTAAAACTTTAACACACCATAAAAAACCGAGCTGAACAGCTCGGTTTTTTATGCTTTTGTATTTTATTTTTTACTTTAATAGTTTTTTAATCTAATTATGTTTTTACCTTTAATAAAAAATTATCATTGATATAATACTAAAGTATTAACTGAGTGCTCTAACTCATTATGTGGGTAAATGGATTCTTACCGCATTCATCATTAACACGCCTACCTTTTTGAGTATTTCCACTCACCTATGGACAGTCATTTATTTTAGGGAACTTACATGAAGAAATTCATGAAATATCTACTTATACTATTGATAGTATTGGGTATTGTATTTATTCTATTTTTATTCCGCCCAGTCAGTTCGAAACAAATTGACGTTGACTCAAACGAACCAACTGTTGATGTTGCGCTCATTGGCGGAGGCATTATGAGTGCAACTTTAGGTACATACTTAAATGAGCTACAGCCGAATTGGAAAATTCGCATGTTTGAGCGTTTAGACCAAGTTGCTCAAGAAAGCTCGAATGGCTTTAATAATGCAGGCACTGGGCATTCAGGCTTCATGGAAATGAACTATACCGAAGAAAAAGACGGTAAAATGGACATTTCAAAAGCGGTGAATGTCGCAAATCAATTTGAAATTTCAAAACAATTCTGGGCATATCAAGTAAATAATCAAGTTCTTGGTCAACCCAATACTTTTATTAACCCTGTACCACACCATGCTTTTGTATGGGGTGATAACGTCGACTTCCTAGAAAAACGTTATGCAGCAATGATCAAGAACCCATTATTTAAAGGTATGGAGTTTACAGAAGACCCTGAGCTTATTAAAAAATGGGCACCTTTAGCCATGGAGGGACGCGACCCTAAACAAAAGGTTGCTGCAACACGCATGGAAATTGGTTCTGATGTGAACTATGGTTCTATCACCAAACAGCTTGTTGCCCATTTAGAAAAATCACCAAACTTTAAGTTAGCACTTTCGACTGAAGTCACGAATATTAGTCAAAATGCTGACAAGACTTGGTCTATCGAGTCTAAAAACTTAAAGACAGGTCAAATTAGTCGGATTAAAGCAAAATTTGTATTTATTGGTGCAGGTGGTGCTGCGATTAAAATGCTTCAAAAGACAGGATTACCCGAAGCCGAGCAATATGCAGGTTTCCCTGTAGGTGGTGAGTTCTTAATTACAGATAATCCAAAAGTTGCATCTGAACATACAGCTAAACTCTATGGTCGTGCAGATATTGGTGCACCTCCAATGTCTGTTCCACATATCGATACACGCTATATTGATGGTAAAAAGTATGTGTTATTTGGCCCATTTGCAACATATTCAAATAAGTTCCTAAAAAATGGTTCTCAATTTGACCTACTTGCTTCGACCAACCGTCATAATGTATTACCAATGACAAATATTGGCTTAGAAAACCTTGATTTAGTTCGATATCTTATTAGCCAAGTACTCATGTCTGATGAAGATCGCTTTAATGAGCTGAAGAAATACTACCCAAATGCAGACCCTAAAGATTGGCATTTGAGTCAAGGTGGTCAGCGTGTTCAAATTATTAAGAAAGAACCAGGTAAGCCTGCAAAACTTCAATTTGGTACAGAAATTTTTGCATCACAAGATAAATCTGTAACTGCATTATTAGGTGCCTCTCCGGGTGCTTCAACATCTCCATATATTATGTTGAGCTTGCTTGAAAAAGCCTTCCCAGAACAAACCAAAGGCGAGTGGAATCCAAAACTTCATGAAATTATTCGTTCTTATGGACAAAAATTGCCTGAAGACCCACAGTTACTTGACCAAACTCGTCACTATACGAGCCAAACACTTGGTCTGAACTATATAACGCCTACAGATTTATTCTCTACAAAAGCACCAGAACAAAGTAAATAGTTTTTGTTCTCGCATAAAAGGGATGAAATCTTTTTCATCCCTTTTTATAATTATATACCCTCACAATACTAACAACAGCATGACACAATCTACACAACCCGCACTATTTCAATGGCTATCTAAAATTAGCTATGTTTTACTTTTTTTACTGCTGATACATGCAGCATACATTGCAATCATTGGCGGTGCTGTTAAGTTTATTCTTTTTAGTTTCATCACTTTACTCATTTTAATTACTTCAAAGTTTCAACATATTTTTTATAAAGTTATTTTGGGTATCCTTTCTCTCGGATCAGCATTCTATTTACTGATGTATAAACATGATTCAGTGCTTCCTCTCGGTTTAGTCATTGCTTATATCGTCGGCTTCTTTTTTATAAATAGCAGCTATAGAATAAAACTTAGAACAATGGCTTTTTTAGGGCTATTCATTATTATCGGCTTTTATCAGTTTTCATATTTTCAAAACCTCAAATCACATTATGCACAGTATAAAACGACCGAAACTTGGCAAAAATATGGAGCACTATGAATCAATTTCACCTTTAAGATGAATAGGTTTCATTTTCTATTTTTTTGAATAAGATTATCAAAAACTTCATTAACTTCGTATAAAACTTTTCAGTATACTGCCTCTATTCGTACAAAATAGATGTGTATTATGAAAATTTTAGATGGCGGTGTTGGCCGAGAACTTGCACGGCGTGGGGCACCGTTTAAACAACCAGAATGGTCTGCATTGGCACTATGGGAAGCTCCAAGTACTGTCAAAGATGTACATCTAGATTTTATTCACTCAGGCTCTCAAGTCATTACAGTGAATAACTATGCCGTCGTTCCTTTTCACATTGGTGAAACACGCTTTCATAATGAAGGGCGCCAACTTATCCAAGTTGCAATCGACCAAGCAAAACAAGCTGTTTTAGAAAGTAAAAAAGATGTTCAAATTGCAGGCTGTCTCCCGCCTCTATTCGGTTCATACCGTGCAGACTTATTTCAAGCAGATCATGTCACTGAAATTGCTGTACCCATTATTGAAACACTCTCACCGCATGTGGACTTTTGGCTTGCAGAAACGCAATCTTGTCTAAAAGAGGTTGAGCTAGTACATGCGCTCTTGCCTAAAGACAACAAACCTTATTGGGTTTCATTTACGCTACAAGATGATGTTTCACTCGAAACAGCACACTTACGCTCAGGTGAAACCTTAGAACAAGCCGCAGAAGTGCTCAAGCGCATTGGTGCTCAAGCTGTCTTATTTAACTGTTGCCAACCAGAAGTCATTCTAAAAGCGATTGAAGAAATAAAAACACGCCTACCTGAAATACAAATTGGTGCGTATGCCAATGCATTCCCGCCACAATATGAAAATGCAACAGCAAATGATGGGCTCGATGAAATCCGTGAAGATTTAAGTCCTGAAGCCTACTTACACTTCGCACAGCAATGGAAAGACGCAGGAGCAACCCTCATAGGTGGTTGTTGTGGAATTACCCCTCAACATATACAGCATCTATCACAGTACTTTAAAGGGTCTGTATAAATGTCTTCTCAGAAAATTGGACTACTTTCTCTCACGGCGCTCGTATTCAGCTCAATGGTTGGCTCTGGCGTATTTAGTCTGCCACAGAATATGGCTGCCGTTTCCAATGGTGCAGCTTTAATCATTGCTTGGCTCATCACAGGCATTGGTATTTTATTTTTGGCCTTCGCGCTTTTGTTCTTATCTCGCCAATATCCAGAACTTGATGGTGGCATTTATAACTATGCACGTGCAGGCTTTGGCGAGCTCATCGGCTTCTGTTCCGCTTGGGGCTATTGGCTATGTACGACCATTGGTATCGTCGGTTATGTCGTAATCGTCTTTGCCTCTTTAGGCATGTTTGTAGACACTAAAGAGCATGTGATTTTTGGTGATGGCAATACGCTCTATGCAATCATTGGCTCATCTATATTTGTTTGGCTCGTACATTGGCTTGTAAGCCGTGGTATTAAAGAAGCCGCGATTGTAAATCTTATTGCAACTATTGGTAAAACTGTTCCAATGGTTGTCTTTATTTTATGTACTTTCTTTGCATTCAAGCTCGATCTATTCAAGTTTAATTTCCATGATGTTTCTTTACAGGTGCCTCTTTGGCAGCAAGTAAAAGATCTCATGCTCATTACTTTATGGGTATTTACAGGCATTGAAGGCGCAGTTGTATTATCTTCTCGTGCAAAAAATAGAAATGATATTGGTAAAGCCACGGTTTTCGGTGTTCTCACTGCGCTTACCTTTTATATTATGGTCACTGTACTGTCTTATGGTCTGTCTACACGTGCAGAAATTGCAGGTATGCAGAACCCATCAATGGCAACCATTTTATCTCATTATATTGGTTTTTCGGGTACCGTTATTATTACTGTTGGGCTTATTATTTCTGTTGCTTCTTCTTACTTAAGCTGGACCCTCTTTGCAACTGAGATTCCTTTTCTTGCTGCAAAAAATGGGGCTTTTCCTAAGAAGTTTTTAGAAACCAATGAGAATAATGTACCTAAAGCATCATTGTGGCTAACATCTATTGTGGTTCAGCTCTGTCTTGTTGCTGTCTATTTCTTTAATAAGAATTACACACAGCTTCTACTTATTTCTTCTGTGATGATCCTCTTACCGTATTTCTTGGTATCTGCATTTTATTTAAAAGAATCTATTAGACATAAACGCCATAAGCATATTTGTATTGCATCAGTTGCAACCATCTATGCACTATGGTTGTTATATGCTGCTGGTGTTTCGTTACTGCTTCTTTCCGTTGCATTATATGCTGTTGGACTCATCATCTTCTTTTATAGTTATTTACAACATAAAAGACAGCTCAAAGCAGAATAAACGGCATAAAAAAACGGTTCATCATGAACCGTTTTTATTTGAAGCATTCAATTATTTAAGAGAAAGCTCATATTCTTTTGCTTTTTCTGCATCAAATTGCTTTTCCCACTTACTAATTACAAGTACTGCCAAAGCATTACCAATAACGTTCAATGCAGTACGTGCCATATCTAAGATACGGTCAACACCAGCAATAAATGCAAGACCTTCTAAAGGAATACCTACAGAACCAAGCGTTGCAAGTAGTACAACGAATGAAACTCCAGGAACACCAGCAATACCTTTTGAAGTTACCATTAACGTTAATACAAGCATAATTTCTTGTGTTAATGACAAATCAATGCCGTATAACTGCGCAATAAAGATTGCAGCAATACTTTGGTAAAGCGTAGAACCATCTAGGTTAAATGAATAACCTGTTGGTACAACGAAGCTTGAAATTGCTTTAGGCGCACCGTATGCTTCCATTTTTTGCATGATACGCGGTAAAACTGTCTCAGAACTTGCAGTTGAGAATGCAAGAATAAGTTCATCTTTTAGAATTTTAATAATTGTAAAAATGTTTAGATTACAAATTTTTGCAACAATACCTAATACACCTAAACCAAAAATTAAAATGGCAGCGTAAACTAAACCAACAAGTTTTGCTAATGGTACCAATGAAGAGAAGCCAAAGCTTGCAACAGTTACGGCGATTAATGCAAATACACCTACTGGCGCATACATCATCACAATATGAGTTACACGGAACATTGCTTCTGAAACAGATTTCATTACATCAAGTAATGGCTGTTTTGTTTCATTTGGAAGTGCAGCTAAACCTGTACCAAAAATAACCGAGAAGAATATGATTGGCAGCATTTGTGCTGTTGCCATTGCATTAAAAATATTCGATGGAATTAGAGACAATAATGTCTGCATAAAACTATGCGAACCTGACTGAACTTGCTCAGTTGTATGTTCATACTGAGAAATATCAACTTTATGCAAAAGAGACATATCCACACCAGCACCAGGGTGGAATGTATTTGCTAAGAATATCCCTAAAATAATTGCAACGGTCGTAATAACTTCAAAATAAATAATTGTTTTTAAACCAAGTGTTCCTAATTTCTTAGAATCTCCTACCCCAGCAATCCCTAGGATTAATGTAGAAATTACAATAGGCACAACAATCATTTTAATCAGACTAATAAAGATCTGACCAGCAGGTTTCAAGAAATTAGTAACTGCATAATCTCTAATTTCAGGCTGATTATGTAGAATCGCCCCGACAACAACCCCTAAAACTAAGGCGATTAAGATTTGCCACGCAAGACTAATCTTCACTTTTTTCATAGGCCAAAAACCCTACTCAATCCCATTTTTTGTAATAAATTTATGCATCACAATGTTGGGAAATGGAAAGATAAAAGCATGAAACTCATGAGCTGAGTACTGATAATGCTTTGCTAAAAACTGAACTAATGTACTAATGGGCTATTCAAGCGTCAACATAAAATTACATGTGATACTAGTTAAAAAATGTATCATTTTTTATTTTCTTTAATTATCATATGGTTATATGTTTATATTTTTCTCTCACTCATTTCCTCTTATTTGTAGTTTTTACTTTTTTCAAATAAAATCAATTATACCAAAGTCTTGTTTTTACTAAAAACTTATAATTTTATTCTATGAATAATATAACAAAAAGATATCACTGAATTACTCTTCTCTATACTATATTTTTATATTGTACCTACAAGTTGCCTTTTGTACTTACAATTACATAAATGCTCGTTATAATAAATTTTCTCATAAACACCAAAAATACTGAGACCTATGACAACCTTAACTTGCTTTAAAGCCTACGATATTCGTGGCAAATTAGAAACTGAACTCAATGAAGATATTTCATATAAAGTTGGACGTGCTTATGGACAAATTTATAAACCAAAAACAATTGTCGTAGGCTGTGATGTACGTTTAAGTAGTCAAAGTTTAAAAGAAGCTCTTATTCAAGGTCTAAATGATGCAGGTGTCAATGTACTCGACCTTGGAATGACAGGTACAGAAGAAGTTTACTTTGGTGCATTCCATCTCGATGTGCAAGGTGGAATCGAAGTTACAGCAAGCCATAACCCAATGGACTATAACGGCATTAAGTTAGTACGTGAAAATGCACGTCCTATCAGTGCCGATACTGGTCTTAAAGATATTCAGAAACTGGCTGAAGAAAACAACTTTGAAGAAGTTGCACAAAAAGGTACAACTGAATCTTACAATATTCTTCCAGAATTTGTTGAGCATCTACTGACTTACATTCAACCTGAAAAAATTCGCCCATTAAAACTCGTTGTTAATGCAGGTAATGGTGCAGCAGGTCATGTTATTGATGCCTTAGAAGAAAAATTTAAAGCACTGAATATTCCTGTCGAATTTATTAAAATTCATCATGAAGCAGATGGTACATTCCCAAATGGGATTCCTAACCCAATTCTTGTAGAAAATCGTGCAAGTACATCTGAAGCTGTAATCAAACATGGTGCAGATATGGGTATTGCATGGGATGGCGACTTTGACCGCTGCTTCCTTTTCGATGAAAAAGGTCAGTTTATCGAAGGCTATTATATTGTTGGTTTACTTGCACAAGCTTTTCTCATTCAAAAATCAGGTGAAAAAATTGTTCATGACCCACGTTTGGTATGGAACACACTAGATATTGTTGAAAAATACAATGGTATTGCTGTTCAATCCAAATCAGGACATGCTTTTATCAAACAAGTAATGCGTGAAGAAAATGCAGTCTATGGCGGTGAAATGAGTGCACACCATTACTTCCGTGACTTCTCTTACTGTGACAGTGGTATGATTCCATGGTTACTTGTTTCTTCACTACTCTCAGAAACACAGCAGACACTTTCATCACTTGTTGAAAATATGATTGCTAAATTCCCATGTAGTGGCGAAATTAATTTCAAAGTAAGCAATACAGGTACTGTCATCCAACGTATTTTTGATCACTACGCTGTACAAAACCCAACGATTGATAAAACTGATGGCGTAAGTTTAGATTTTGGTGCATGGAGACTCAATATTCGTGCATCAAATACAGAACCTTTACTACGTTTAAATATCGAATTAAATGCAAGTGCGGCAGGCCGATCTTTACAATCTTATGTAGATGAAGTTTCAGCACTGATTCAAGCATAAAAATAACCGTAGCTAAGCTATAATAATATAGCTTAGCTACTTATTAAGTTCCACGTGAAACATAAGTTTGAATAAAATTATATAGCTAGATATTATATCTACCCCTTACCTCTCACATATTGGTCCCAACAATAATTATGCTTTGGATTATCATTCTTGTATTAGGGATATGCTTTTTTGGTCTTATTCTACAGTTTTGGCTTGTTATTTTATCTACAGTATTAGGTGCTTTTTTTTGGGGTACAACAGGAGGGATTGTTGGCTTTATCGTAGGTTGCTTTCTACAAACGAACAGCCAGAAAAAGCGAATTAATCTATACCAATCTCAACAATACTATCAGCAATCACAAGCATCCCATGATATTACACGCCTAAAGCCTATTATTGAGCTTGTAAGTTATTACACCACTTTTCCCGACCAAAACTGGTCATCAGATAAAGTAAATTATGTAAAAAATACATTTCGCTCTGAGTGTAGAGATGAAAATGATCTCACTCTTTTAAAAGATCTTCTGAAAGAAAGACGTTTAGATCTTGCCCAAATTTTGAGAGAAGTATTAACCCTTTCAGATTATGAGACACGAATTACTATTTTTAAAATGTGTTGCCAAGGCTTAAATTATAATAATTACAATGATGCTAATATGGAGAGAATCCTCGTCAATCTAGCAACAAATTTACAGCTCCATATATTTCATTACCAAACCATTATCGATATGTTCAAAAGCCATAGTCATCAACAAGGTGGTTATAGCTATACAAATGAAAACTATACAACCAGTTTAGCTGATGCATATCAGACTCTTGGCATTGCCGAGACAACTGACCAAGCGGCAGTCATTAAAGCATACCGTAAAAAAATGATGCAATATCACCCTGACAAAAATCCAAATGCCTCTGAAGCTGAAAAAGAAAAGCTCAACGAAAAGGTCAGTGAAATACAAACCGCTAAAGAAAGAATTATTAAATCTTTAGGTTAAAAAAAATGGTGAATACATTCATATTCACCATTTTAGTCTAATATCTATTTTACTTGAGATATATCAATTAAAGCCTGTTGGGTTTTGGCGTTGCCAATTCCAACTATCTTTGAGCATATCTTCTAAAGTAAATTTCGGTTGCCATTTCAGCTCTGCAACAGCCCTTTGGTTATCTGCAAAGTAAGCTGCTAAATCACCCTCTCGACGAGGTGCATACTCAAAAGGCACTTTTAAGCCATTTACTTTTTCGAAGGTTTCTTTAATTTGTAGTACTGAACAGCCTTGGCCTGTTCCAATATTCCAAGCACGACAACCCGTATTATCTAAACGATTATCTAAAGCACGTAGATGTGCATCAGCTAAATCTACAACATGGATATAATCACGAATACATGTCCCATCAGGTGTATTGTAGTCATTACCAAAAATTGAGAGTTTTTCTCGTTTTCCAACAGCAACCTGTGTCACATAAGGCATCAGATTATTTGGAATACCTTGTGGGTCTTCCCCAATCTGACCACTTTGATGTGCACCAACAGGATTAAAATAACGCAGTAAAGCTACAGACCAACGATCATCAGCAATTGCTAGCTTTTCTAACATTTGCTCAATAATAAGCTTAGTATAGCCATAGTTATTATTTGGCATCCCTGTTGGCATTGTTTCTTGATATGGAGATGGATTGTTTTCCCCATAAACGGTTGCCGATGAGCTAAAGACAATGTTAAAAACATTTGCCTTTTCCATGGCTTTGAACAAGCTTACGCTGCCTGCAATATTATGTTCAAAATAAGAAAGTGGAAACTTTTGGCTTTCTCCAACAGCTTTTAAACCTGCGAAGTGAATCACTGCATCAATCTTATGAGAATGAAATACCTCTGCGAGTCTACTTTCATCACGAATATCAGCTTCGACAAACTCAAGGCTTTTGCCTGCAAGTTTTTCTACACGTTTAAGTGACTCAACTGAGCTATTTGATAGATTATCAATTACTACAACATCATGCCCTGCCTCTAAAAGTGCAAGACATGTATGTGAGCCAATAAAACCTGCTCCACCAGCTACTAAAATATTAGCCATTATTTTTTCCTAACAAAATTTCAATGAGTCCTTGTGTCGATGCATCAAAAGATGACAAATCTTCTTGTTCACCATTAAGTACAGGTAGTAACTGATTTGCAATTTCTTTACCCTTTTCAACACCCCATTGGTCAAAAGGATTAATATTCCAAATAACAGATTGAACAAAAACTTTATGTTCATAAAGTGCAACAAGCATTCCAAGTGTATAAGGACTCAGTTCTTGAATAAGCATCGTTGTACTTGGTTGATTGCCTTCATATTGTTTATATTCAGGTAGATGATCTAGCTCATCTTTTGCAAGTGCTTCATTTCCAAATGCAAGCAATCTTGACTGCGCTAAACAATTCGATAAGGCTAAATTATGCTGTATTGCCAATGCTTCTGCATTTTCAACATAAGTAAAATGTTTTGCATTATAACGCTCTACAGGCGCAATAAAATCACAACTGACGGAGTGTGTACCCTGATGAAGTAACTGATAAAAAGCATGTTGTGCATTGGGTCCAACTTCACCCCATACAATTGGACATGTTCTCAACTCAACTTTTTTATTATTTCGTTGAATTGACTTACCATTTGATTCCATTTCTAGCTGTTGTAGATAAGAAGCAAAGTATTTTAAACGTCCATCATAAGGTAAAACTGCATGCGTTTGCATGTCTAAGAAGTTTGTATTCCAAACTCCCAACAACCCCATTAAAACTGGAATATTTTCTGCAAATGGCGCTTTTTGAAAGTGTTGATCTACAGCATAAGCCCCTGCTAAAAACTCTTTAAACCCATCAACACCAACAGTTAATGCTATCGGCAAACCAATACAAGACCATAGTGAATAACGACCACCAACCCAGTCCCACAACAAAAATTGCTTCTCAGGATCAATTCCCCAAGCAGTCATTTTTTCAGGCTTTGTGGAAACACCGATAAAGTGATTTTTTATCACAGTATCATTTTCACCTAATGCTTTTTCAAGCCATAGACGCACAGTCTTTGCATTTGACAATGTGTCAATTGTGCCAAATGATTTCGATGAAATAATAAATAATGTCGTTTCTGGACGTAGCTGATGTAGTAGATCAGAAAGTTGGCTACCATCCATTGTAGAAACAAAGTGTGTTTTTAGGGGACTGGCTGTTTGTACTTTAAAATCTGAGAGTGCATGACTGACCATTAGTGGACCAAGGTCAGATCCACCAACACCAATATTGACAACATCTTGAATGACTTCGCCTGTTGCACCACGATATTGACCTTGGTGAATTTTCTCCACCAATGCATACATTCTTTCCAGCTGCTCATTTACCTGATTTGCAAGCAGTTGATGTTCACTTCCTTGCTTTGGTAATCTGAGTGCCCAATGCATTACAGCACGTTTTTCTGTGTAGTTAATTGTGTCTGTTGAAAAAAGCTTTTTAATCCAATCATCAAGCTTTTGCTGCTTTGCAAACCCAACAAGCTCATCTAACACTGGCTGTGTAATACGCTGCTTACTATAATCAAAAACTAACTGCTCAAATGATTGAGAAAAGTCTTTAAATCTTGATTTATGCTGGTCGAAAAGCTCATTTAAATGAATATTTTCCAAGCTAATAGCAAGTTTTTTCAAATGATTATATGGGGTATTCATTGCATCTTTCGGAAATGTAGTTATATTTTGGTCGCTCATATACGCCCAACTCCTTCATATGCAAAACCTTGTGATTTCACATAATTTGCATCATAAACATTACGGCCATCAAATATCAGTGGATGATTCATTAATTGATGCAGACGCGTGTAATCTAAACTTAGATACTCTTTCCATGCAGTCAATAAGCACAGTACATCTGCTTTTTCTACAGCCTCGTAACGATGTTCACATAAAATAAGATCGTCACGCGACCCATATTTTTTTGCAATAAATGGTAGTGCTTGCGGGTCATGCAATTGAACAATCGCACCTTGTGCCCATAGTGCCGTCAGCATTTTATGTATAGGTGAAAAGTTTGTTCTTGGTGTATTTTCTTTAAATGATGCACCCCAAATTGCAACTACCTTACCTTTGAGATCGCATTGGTAATAGTTCCACAACTTGCGAAACAGTACTTCTTTTTGCTGTTCGTTAATGTCCCAAACTTGTTCGAGCAATTCGCTTTTAATACCAGTTTGAGCAATTGTTTTTGTCAGTGTTAGAATATCTTGTGAAAAGTTTTCCCCACCAAAACCAACACCTGGTGCTAGATATGATGAACCTATTCTAGAGTCGGCACCTAGCCCTAATCGCACGTTGGCAATATCAACATTCATCTTTTCAGCAACTTGAGCCAAATCATTCATATAACTGATACGTGTCGCTAACATGCCCGAAATACTTAATTTAGTAAATTCAGCATCTCGAATAGGCATAAATAAGTAATGATGATTTGCACTATAAAAAGGTCTTAAAAGCTCTCGAATTTTTTGCTTTGCCATGGTTGATTCAACACCAACAACTATATGCTGTACTTTGGTAATACTGCTTAAGGCATTACCCTCTTGAACCATATCTGGCAAATAACACCAATCATCTTTAACTGCAATTTCTTGTAATCTTTTCGTCCCTTCTAGACCAAAACTTGAACCATTTACCATCAATTTAGGATGAATAATCGGTTGCATCTGAAGCTTTTTAAGAACATCTGCCGCAAGTGAATACTCATGAGAGTTAAATGCAAAAAAATAAGCATCAACATCAGCCGGAATATCTGAACATGAAGAAATAATAAGATTTTTTTGAATAATTTGTTTTTGTATTAAATCATTAACGGTTTTATCTTGGTATTCAATTGAACAGCAATTTTCGTCTACAGGGTATTGGCACCAGTAACTTTGGTGCCCATACTCTGCAAATAAACCCGCCATGACTCCTGCATTTAATGTCGTTCCATAAATTGCAATTTTCATGACTTTCCTTTATTTAGATCTTTAATTCTTTAATGAGCTGTTTAAAATCATTACCTAGTTTTGGATGCTCAATACCGTAATGTAATACAGCTTTTAAATAACCAAGTTTACTGCCGCAATCGAATGTTTCACCTTGCATACGGAATGCTTCAACTGTATCCATTGTTTGCAATGCTGCAATTGCATCCGTCAGTTGGATTTCATTACCAGCACCTTTAGGTGTTGTTTCCAAAATATTCATAATTTTTGCAGGTAAAACATAACGACCTATCACAGATAGGTTGCTCGGTGCTTGATCAATGGCTGGCTTTTCAACAATGCCCTTCATCACAATGCTTTGTCCAACTTCAGGCGCCTGTTCAACATCCACGATACCATATTGATCAACTAGATTTTCAGGTACAGCTTCTACCATAATTTGTGCAGCATTTGTTTCATCAAAACGTTTGACCATTTGAGCAAGATCATTCGTTGCACTATTTGCTTTTACAAGGACATCAGGAAGAAGTACAGCAAAATCATCATCACCTACAATATCTTTTGCGCATAGTACAGCATGACCAAGTCCAAGTGGCTGAGGCTGTCTTACACTAACAATAGAGACATCAGCAGGTACAATTTTTGTAATTTCATTCAATAAATCAATTTTCTTTTTATTTTCTAAAGTTGTTTCCAACTCGAAGTTACGGTCAAAATAATTTTCAATTGATGCTTTTGAACTATGAGTCACTAAAATAATTTGCTTTATACCAGCAGCTACTGCTTCTTTAACGACATATTCTATTGCAGGACGATCAACAACAGTTACCATTTCTTTAGGAATTGATTTACTGGCTGGTAAAAAACGAGTACCCAAACCTGCAACAGGAAGAATAGCTTTTTTAATCATAACAACTCTACTTTGTAATTAAAAATATATTTATAGCTCGATAATATCTTATCTAAAATAAACCCAATACACTTGTTATACACATATTGTGTTTATTTTTTTATATCATCGATAAAATAAAAATATAGTATAATAAATTTACCGTAATATGATAGGTGTTCATATAATTTTGTCTTTTTATAAAAAATAAATATTTTTATGAAATCCACAACTTTTTAACAGTAGATCATCAATAATTCACTATAATTCTAAATTTACATAAAGTATCAAGATGTTTTTTTACATCTTTTCACCTTGGTGCTATTTTTAATATTTAAGATACAACACTATTAAGTTTAATTGATTAAAACTATCCTATAAATGATAAGGATATACTTGATCATATTTAATAGTTAAATTAATTTTTGGATTTTATATGCGTAAACTCTCACTTCTTTCTACAGCTGTTATTATTAGTAGTTTGACTATTTTGCCATTAACTGGGTGTTCTAAAAATGAATCTGCAGATAAGGCAGATAAAAACCAAGCATCTGGCGTAAAAACAGATAAAAGCACAAACCCTCTTGAAATTTTAAGCTATGCCCAAGGATATCAATTAGGTTCTCAACTTCCTGCAGAAATTAATACAAAACAACTTTCTACAGGTATTGATGATGGTAAAGCACATAAAGACCCTCTTTATACACAAGATGAAATTAAAGCAGCCTTTGAAAACTACCAAAAAACTTTAGCTCAGAAAGCTCAAGAAGGATCTCAGAAAAATGATCAATTCTTAGCAGAAAATGCAAAAAAACCTGATATCAAGACAACAGCATCAGGACTACAGTATCAAATCTTAAAAGAAGGTACAGGTAAAAAAGCAACTGCAAGCTCGACAGTGAAAGTAAACTATGAAGGTAAACTGATCGATGGTACTGTTTTTGACAGTACATTTAGTCGAAATGAGCCAGTAGAACTTTCATTAGGTTCAACCATCCCAGGTTGGATTGAGGGCTTACCTATGATTAAAGAAGGCGGTAGCATTATGCTATACGTACCTGCAAAACTAGGTTACGGTGATCATGCTGTAGGTAGCATTCCTGCAAATAGCGTTTTAATCTTTAAAGTTGAATTGCTACAAGTTAAATAGCCAAAGAAGAGATAGAACATAAATATTTGTTCTATCTCCTTTTTAAGCAAGACCATCACTAAGTGAATTATCTATTAATTTTTCACTGTAAAAATAATAATAAAATTCACATCTATGAAATGCCTTCATAAACCGTTAGTATAAAAATATACTACTTATTTTTCATACTTTGTAGTTTTCTAATTTTTGTTATAGAGGCTTTATCTCTATATAAATATATCTATTCACTGTTCATTCAATTGTTCTAAATGGACGTACTAGGTATGACTTCATTTTTTATTTTGGGAATATCAACATGAATAAGACGCTAATTGGTCTATTGTCTGTGACTTTAGCCACAGCAACATTTGCAGCAAATAATACTTCGACTAACACACTCAATGAGCAAGAAGCATACAAATTAGGTGCAGAGCTCGCAAAAACAAATAAAGATGCTTCTAATGCACTTAAACAAGATATGGAAGATGCTCAGAAGAAAGAGAATCGCAGTCAAAACGATAATAATAGACAATCTTCTAGAAGTAATAATGCTCAAGAAGATGGTCGCATAACATCAAAAAATGAAAGAAATGCTGAGCCAAAACAAAATAATAATATATCAAATGATCGCCAATCTGATAATAGCTATACTGCAAGACAACGTACTGTTGTTGAAAATAAAGATCGAGCATTTTTCACAGAAAATAGCCGCCGCTTAGGGGTCGTTACCACTGATTCAGGACTTCAGTATCAAGTATTAAAAGCAGGCTTAGGGCGTATTCCACGCAATCAACATAATGTTCGTATTTCTTACGAAGTAAAAGACTTAAATGAGCGTTCTATTTTACGTCAAACAGATCAATCAGTACGATTAAGCCGTTTAATGCCTGCACTTTCTGAAGGTATACAAACAATGCGAGAGAAAGGTAAAACTCGATTCTTCATTCCGACAGGTCTTACTTCAGGCATCAAAGATTTAAGTGCATCTATCCCTGAAAATACATCATTAATCATAGATGTTGAGCTACAAAGCATCGAATAGTAGATCTATAATAATGTGAAATCAGACATTTATTTTTCGAAAATCCACTATACAAAGGTATCTTGATTAAGATACCTTTGTTCTATTATTCATCAAAGGATAAAATAATGAGAAAAAGTCTAACTTTCACTATTTTTTCTATTTTATGTTTTACCCATCAATATGCTTTATCAGCACCTGCAATAACTTCAAAAAGCCCTTTAAGTGATCAAGCTGGATATAGTCTTGGATATTTACTGGGTAAAAACAATACTGAAGCACTCCAAGGGATTAATCTTGATGCTTTTATTCAAGGACTTATGGTTGCATCAACCAATCAAGATCCTAGCTTAAGTGAAGATCAGATGGGTCAGGTTTTAAATACATATAAGAAAAAAACGGAAGCAAAAGAGTTCTTAGAACTCAAGCAACAAGCAGATAATAATTTAGTTAGTGGCAATGCGTTTTTAGCACAAAATGCAAAAAAACAAGGCGTTGTAACAACACCAACAGGTCTACAGTACCTCACGATTCAAGAAGGCTCTGGGAATACACCTAAAGCAACTAGCACCGTACAAATTAACTATGAAGGACGGCTGATTGATGGCACAGTGTTTGATAGTTCAATTGCACGACAACAGCCTGTGACTTTAAAAATAAGTGATGTGGTAACAGGGCTTGCACAAGGATTGCTTACAATGAAAGAAGGTGGAAAATCTCGTTTCTTTATTCCTGCAAAGCTAGGTTACGGTACAATTGGATCTGGCGATGCAATTCAACCCAATAGTGCTCTAATTTTTGATGTAGAACTATTAAAAGTCGAAAACTAACTCCATGAATAGGGGGAATTCCAATTACCCCTATATTGAACTTCTAAGCAATCCTTTTTAGTAATACTGATTAGATCAATAACAAATATAACGATCGGTTATTGCAATGATAATAATAAAATTAATCTAATTTAAAAATAACAAGATACTGATTAAAATTACATCTCAAGCATGGTACTTCAGTTTCTAGGCAAATATATGAATTTAAAACATCCTTTAGCAATCGCGATATTGATTGCGCCAACTTTTGCTTCACAAATGACTATTGCAGCAGACCCACTAACACGTGATAACGGTGCTCTTGTTGGAGACAACCAAAACTCACAAACAGCAGGTGCGAATGGTCCAGCCCTTCTTCAAGATGTTCAACTTATTCAAAAATTACAACGTTTCGACCGTGAACGTATTCCTGAGCGTGTTGTACATGCAAGAGGTACAGGCGTACATGGTGTATTTACACCATCGGCAGACATTTCTGACCTAACAATGGCTAAAGTATTTACACCAGGAACACAAACTCCTGTATTTGTACGTTTTTCTGCTGTAGTACATGGTAATCACTCTCCTGAAACACTACGTGATCCACGTGGTTTTGCAACAAAGTTTTATACCCAAGATGGTAACTGGGACTTAGTCGGAAATAATTTCCCAACATTTTTTATTCGCGATGCGATTAAATTCCCAGATATGGTTCATGCATTCAAACCAAATCCACAAAATAACTTAGATGATATGGGACGTACGTTTGACTTTTTCCAACATGTGCCTGAAGCAACACGTACTTTAACTGAGCTGTTCTCTGATCGTGGTACACCTGCAGGCTACCGTTTCATGGACGGTAATAGTGTTCACGCTTACAAGTTTGTAAATGCTAAAGGTGAAGTTCACTATGTGAAGTTCCACTGGAAGAGCTTACAAGGTGAGAAAAACTTAACACCAAAAGAAGTGCCTATGGTACAAGGTCAAGACTATAGTCATATGACACATGATCTTGTAAACAGCATTCAACGTGGTGAATACCCGAAATGGGACCTATACATTCAAGTACTTAAGCCAGAAGACTTAGCAAAGTTTGACTTTAATCCACTTGATGCAACAAAAGTTTGGCCAAATGTTCCTGAACATAAAATTGGTCAAATGGTCTTAAATAAAAATGTAGATAACTACTTCCAAGAAACTGAGCAAGTTGCAATGGCACCTGCAAACATTGTTCCTGGTATAGAACCATCAGAAGATAAGTTACTACAAGGTCGTGTTTTTGCATACGCTGATACGCAATTACACCGTATTGGCACCAATGGTATGAGCTTACCAATTAACCGCCCTGTAGTTGCTGTAAATAATGGCAATCAGGATGGTGCAATGAACTTCGGTCATACGACAACATCTGTAAACTATGAACCAAGCTCACGTAACCCAAGACCACAAGTTGCATCTGCTCGCTATAGCGAATTGCCACTCATGGGTACAACACAGCAAACAAAGATTCAAAAAGAGCAGAACTTTAAGCAAGCTGGTGAGCTTTATCGTTCATTTACCACAATGGAACGTCGTGACCTAATAGACAACTTTGGTGGTGCGCTTTCTGGTGCAGATGAACCTGCTAAATACAAGATTGCATCATTCTTATATAAAGCAGATCCTGAATATGGTACAGGCGTTGCAAAAATTGCAAAAGTTGATGTAAACCGCGTGAAAGCAATGGCTGCACAATTACAAGACTAATTCTTCACAATTGTCATATCACGGCATCATGTATGTATTCGTACGTACATGATGTTTTAACTTTGGGAGACTGTAATGAAACACCTATTTTTAACAATAGCAGTAATACTCTTATCTTACTCATCATTGACTTTTGCAGACACAAACATTTCCACTCAACCTTCAAAAAATATTTCTGCTGAAGAAGCCAAGACACAACTCACTCAGTATTATTTTGATGCTGCACGTGATGGTAATACAAAGATGCTGAGTGAATTTATTCAAGCAGGATATAACTTAAATACCCAAGATGAAAAAGGCTATACGGCGTTGATTCTCGCTGCATACCATGGTCATACAGAAGCAGTGAATCAACTTCTCAAAGCAGGAGCAAATGCATGTGTTCAAGATAAGTCAGGCAATACGGCTTTAATGGGTGCCATTTTTAAAGGTGAATTACGTATTGCAAGAACACTAATGAAAGCTGGTTGCTCACCTGATCAGGCCAATGGCTCAGGACAAACTGCAAGTATGTACGCTGCTCTTTTTCAACGCAAAGAAATACTTGATGCACTCGTAAAACAAGGTGCAAATACTCAACTGACTGATAAGCGTGGCAATACTGTCAACAATCTAAGTCAAGGTAACTTTAATAATTAAAGTGATTGATAATGCTCTTCAAGCACTTGGCTAAATATACTTTCGATCATCCAAACACGATATAAACTATTAAATGTATATGTTCTTTGATTTACTTTTAGCACCAATACAGGGAAGTTTGGCTGATTTTTCTCAATACACTGAACATCATTGTTCTGTAAGTAACCTTTTACATCTTCTTTATTAAGTAAAGTATCTATTGGCAGATTTTTACGTATTTTTTGAATATGTGCTGGGTACGATAAATCCTGACCATGAACCCATACAGACTCTAAAATCCGATACATTGTTTCAATACGCTCATCATCATTCACACTATAAAACAACGTTGCAATATCTAATACTGTTTCTTCTGTCGGTCGACAAAACGGCGTAAAAGCAACTTCTGTACGATTAGATAAACGCATTGCGAGTGCCCAATCAAACTGATCTCGTCCATGATAAGTTAAAGGATGTATACGTAATTGAATATTATAATAATTCGCTAACTCTTCTTTAATATATGCCAATAACAGCCAACTAATAGGATCTTCTAAAGCAATATATAAATCTAACTCTGGTTGCATTGCTTGAATGTCTGCAAGTTCCTCTGCATCATTAATTAGATGCTCTCGCCATTCAATATGGTTAATTAAAAATATTGGATTATCTGTCAGTAGTTTTTGTTGTTTTAATCGTCGAGTGAGGCGAAGTAAGTCATCAAAGGCATTATATTTTTTACCGCCAAACTCAAAATAGCTTGCCAGAACAGCATCATCATTAAAAACTCGTTCTTTAAAATACTGTTCTTTATGCTGTTTACTTGCCATGACATATAAAATACGCAACTTCCCATATTGTTGCTGCCATAACATATGAAAGACGTCTTCAAGTAGATAAAGAAACTTCTCTTCCCTTAACGGCGTATTTCTTAAAATAATTTCTGCTTGATCTAATGCAGCTTTAGATGGAAGCTCAGGATGGTCATCATAACCAAAACCGTGCTGCTTCGCTAAATTCTTAGCATCATTTAAAGCATATGCTTGCCATTCTTCAGCAGTCATTCCATTTGGTGCTGCTGCCGCATTTTTAGAAATAATGACTTTAAGTGGCTTTAATTCATCCACTAAAATTTCATTCAGCTTTGCCAATTGCTGAACAATTAAATAGCTATACACATCATCTAAACGTAAATGGATCGTTAAACCTTGATCGATTGGCAAGACATCTTGGCGAATAGGTTTATTATAAAACCATTTCGACTGGATAGGATCAAACCATCGACGTAAAAAAGACATGCTTTGCGCCTCTAAAAATAATTCCGTAATAACATAGAGAATCGTTCATTCAAACTTTAACAATTTTAGTTAAGGTTTATTCTGTTCGATGAATACTAAGTTTATCAAAAAATGAAGAATTTCGGCGGAAATATTTGCACAACAAAATGAATTTTAAGTTTAGTTTAATAAATAAAAACCGCTACAAGCGTACTCATAGCGGTCTCATTTTATACTATATAAAGCTTACAGGGTTCTTACTGCACCTTTTGCAGCACTGGTTGTATGCTGTGCATAAATTTTTAATGCTTTAGAAACTTTACGTTTTCTTTCTTCTTCGGGCTTCCAGCCTTTCTCTTCTTGAATAACACGGCGTTTTGCTAAAGTTTCATCATCAACTTTCACATTCATGCTACGGTTTGGAATATCAATTTCAATGATATCTCCATCTTCGATTAAGCCAATTGCACCACCTTCTGCTGCTTCAGGTGAGATATGACCAATTGATAAACCTGATGAACCACCAGAGAATCGACCATCTGTAATTAATGCACAATCCTTACCTAAGCCCTTAGATTTTAAGTAGCTTGTTGGATATAGCATTTCTTGCATGCCCGGACCACCACGAGGTCCTTCGTAACGAATTACAACCACATCGCCCGCTTTAATATCATGACCTAAAATCGCTTCAACAGCGGCATCTTGGCTTTCAAAAACACGAGCTTGCCCTGTAAATTTTAGAATTGAATCATCGACACCAGCAGTCTTTACAATGCATCCATCAAGTGCAATATTTCCAAATAGTACAGCAAGACCACCATCTTGAGAGAAGGCATGCTCAGCACTACGAATTACGCCTGTTTCACGATTACCATCTAAAGTTGGATAATAGCGATTTTGTGAGAATGCAACTTGTGTAGGTACACCACCCGGAGAAGAACGATAAAACTCATAAATTTCAGGATCTTCATGAGAAATGATATCCCACTTATTAATCGCATCTGCAAGTGTTTTTTCATGTACTGTACTTACCGATGTATCAAGCAATTTAGCACGATCTAACTCACCTAAAATTGCCATAATGCCCCCTGCACGGTGCACATCTTCCATATGTACATCTTGTTTTGCAGGTGCAACTTTACAAAGTACAGGAACATGGCGAGATAGTTGGTCGATATCAGCCATCGTGAAATCAACTTCGGCTTCATGTGCAGCCGCCAATAAGTGTAATACCGTATTGGTTGAGCCACCCATCGCAACATCTAAAGTCATTGCATTTTTAAATGCTGCTTTGGTTGCAATTGAACGAGGTAATACAGATTCGTCATTTTCTTCGTAGTAGCGCTTCGCAATTTTTACAATTTGCTCGCCCGCTTTTAAGAAAAGTTTTTTGCGGTTAGCATGTGTAGCTACGATTGAACCATTACCCGGCAAAGACAAACCAAGTGCTTCTGTTAAACAGTTCATTGAGTTTGCTGTAAACATGCCTGAACATGAACCGCATGTTGGGCATGCAGAACGTTCAAAATCTTTTACTTCTTCATCGGTATAGCTATCATCTGCTGCAACAACCATCGCATCAACAAGGTCAATTGCCTTTTCATTGCCTCTAAATTTTACTTTCCCCGCCTCCATTGGGCCACCTGATACGAATATCACAGGAATATTTAGACGCATAGATGCCATGAGCATTCCTGGCGTAATTTTATCGCAGTTTGAAATACATACCATTGCATCTGCACAATGTGCACTCACCATATATTCAACAGAGTCTGCAATTAAGTCGCGTGATGGTAGCGAGTACAGCATGCCATCATGCCCCATAGCAATACCATCATCTACAGCAATCGTATTAAACTCTTTTGCAACACCACCTGCTTCTTGTATTTGCTCTGCAACCAACTGACCAAGATCTTTTAGATGTACATGACCAGGAACAAATTGAGTAAATGAGTTTACAACGGCAATAATCGGTTTGCCAAAATCCTCATCTTTCATACCAGTTGCACGCCATAAGCCGCGTGCACCTGCCATATTTCTTCCATGTGTTGATGTTTTTGAACGATAATCAGGCATGAGTTTTTCCAATTTTTATGCTTGAGATGAGTAACGATCTCTGGCTAAACGTAATATGTATGAAGTTAGCCAGTTCGCTGTCTCATACAAAGAGTGACAAGTAAGTTATAGATGTTTCTTTATATAAACATGCCATAGCAAAAGTATTGGGCAAATACTTAATATAGACATGTAACATCATAGATATGGAAAATCACGCTTATGGGAAGTAGCAATACCTATTTTAGGTTGGGTGAGCTTGCATAAGAAGCCAGCAATAAGTCGTTTAGACTCAAAGGCGTATTTCCAAAATCTAAATATACCTATGGTTTATCTCATAACTAATAAGGATCACTTATTTATAATCGATTGAGACCATCATATTATTTTTCATTCTATAGAACAGTATGGATTTCTAAAAGTCAAAATATCATTCATTTTCAGAATAAAAGATCAAAATTTAATGAATATTTTTTTATTATTGATAAATATTTTTTATGAAAGATAAAAGTCAAAGCCATCTTATTCAATAACTTTGACTTATCACTGTTACCAATCTACAACTACACGACGATTTGGTGACTCACATACATGCTTCGCAACTGTACGTTGATCACCTTTACATTGCTCAAATTGACTAGTTTTGTTTGCAGCTACAACATGAATAATATCTGCTGATATACCTGACTGAATGAGTTGCTGCTCAACCGTTTTAGCACGTGCTTGAGAAAGTTTTTGGTTATAGCTATACGATCCTTTTGTATCTGTATAACCTGTTACTGTCACACTTTGACTATTTGTTTTCTTTATTGCATTTGCAATTTTTTCAATAGATTCTTCCTTAGAAACAATTGCTTGCCGATCTGAACGATCAAATGCAAATAATACATAAGCGGTGTGTGGAACAACCTCTTGTTTTACTGGAACAGGTACAACAACAGGGCGGTTATTTACTCCCCAGTCCATGAGTCCTTGGCACTCTTCACCTTTCCAATATAAAGTTTTACCAATGTAATCTTTATCAAAATCAATTCTTAACTGACAACGTTTATATTGCTGTGTATTAGGTACACGAATATCTAAAACATAGTTCCAAGTACGTACAAAAAATATCCCTTCATTAAATTGAGGGTTACCTAATAAATGACGATATTGATCCTTCGTTAGACCTGTTGAAAGATTTGCAACTGTCCCATATTCATAACGTGGAACTTGTTTCAAATAACTGTCTTTGATTTCGGGGAATTTAACTTCAGAAGTGTCTGTAGTGGTATCTACACTTTCTGCTTTTACGGCAGCGGATGCAAAGGTAAGTGAAAATGCTGTACTTATACATAACGTAGCTATTATTTTTTTCATTTGTTTTACTCTTGAAATAGTATAGAAAAATAAATATGAGACCACTTAAAACAAGCAGTCTCATACTCTATTCAACTCATAACTTAGTCAATCACACCTGATATACCTACACGGAATAATGGCGAACCATTATTACCACCAGCAACACCACCACTCATAGACCAACGACCATTATCTGCTGTACGTCTAAGCGTGGCACCAACTGCACCTTGATTATTATAGTAAGATGCGCCAGCAGCATATGTCCATTTACCTGCAACATATGGTGCTTGCTCCAATGCAGCGGTTGCAGCAATACCTGATGAAAGTTTATCTTCAAGTTTATTAATGCGATTATTTGTGTAAGCAAATGCTTGGTTCAAATTGTTTTCCACATTTCCTACGCGGTTATCCACAGCTGTTAATGCATCACCAACATTACTATAGCTACTGTTAGCAACCTTATATGTTGGGCTAGATAATGTACCATCTGCATTGACTGCTGCACTACCACCTAATGCTGCTGCAATAGAAGCATTTGCAGCGTACACTTGTGAACCATTTACACCATCTTTCGATGTTGAGCTGATTCCACCATTTGCAACATTAGTTACTTTCTGATTACCAGCATCAATACCAGAAGATGTCACACTTGGCCCAGTAGAATTTCCTGAAGCATCTTTAAAGCTTAAACCACTATTGTTAATAGTAGAGCTTGTTTTATCTGCACCTGTATATGTCGTTCCTGTTGCTGTAGTAGTTGCAGAGTTTCCTTTTGCATCAGATAAACTCGCTTGTGTAGATGTATAATTTGCATTATTAATCACATTGCCTGAACTATCTTTTGTTGCAACGTTCGTTCCTGATGCTGTTGTTGTAGAAGTAACCGCATTGCCAGATGTATCTTTACCACTAAGCGTATTCGATGTTGCTGTTGATTGATTTACATTGCCCGATTGATCTTTAATGGTATTTCCAGTAGCAATAGTCTGATTACTATTACCTGCAGTATCTGTCACAGTGTTACCAGATGTTTTTAATGAGTCTAGCTGATTTTGTACAGAATACAGTTGACTACCATTTACTGCATCTTTCGATGTTGCTGTTACTGCACCATTGGCAACATTAGTAACTTTTTGATTTCCTGCATCTAATCCTGAAGCGGTGATACTTGGGCCTGTTGCATTACCATTTTTATCAGTAAAGCTAATACCATTACCACCTACTGTCGTACCCGAACCATCAGTGTTGGTATATTTAGCACTATTCGCACCATAGTTTGCAGCTGTTGTATTACCACTACTATCTTTACTTGTTACAGAAATACCAGTTGGTTGAGCTGTTGTTGTGTTGCCTTTGTTATCAGACCAGCTCGCTTGAGCTGCGCCGTAACTTGCATTATTTACAACATTACCATTGGCATCTTTCGCTGTAACTGTGGTACCTCCTGAAGAAGTATTCGATGTAGCTGTACCACCATTGCTAGTATTTCCAGAAACGATATTACCTGTTGCATTACTAATATTTGTATTTCCAGCAGCATCAGTAACTGTATTACCCTGCGTTTTTAAAGCAAGGATTTTATTATCTACTGCTTTTAATTGGGCAACGTTTACAGCATCACTATCTGCTGTACCCGCAGCAACGCCTGTAATCTGACGATACACACTATTTTGTGCATCACCTACAGCGATTGCACCTGTCGTAGATGTTGTAGCATTTATTGCAGCTTGATCAACTGTAGTTGCACCCGTTGGTACATATCCATTTACTCCAGCACCCGTTCTTGCTGCTGAGCTATTACCAAGAACAACTGAACCTGCTGTTGTTGTTTTAACATTGTTACCTACCACAAATGTATTATCAGTACTTACAGTATTATTATTACCAAGCACATAACTTTCATTACCCGTCACTGTACTTGGATCACCAAAGGCACCAGAGTTATGACCTGTAACAGTATTACCTGTACCAACACTAATTGATTGATTACCAGAGGCAATAGCACCATCCCCAATTGCAACAGATGAAGTACCTGTAACACTTGAATTATTACCAATAACAACTGAGTTTGTTGCAGTACTACCTGCAGATGTATTTTTACCAAGTGCAACACTATTATCTGCACCTGTATTTACAATTGCATTTACACCTATTGCTGTTGAGCCAACGCCACCTGCACTTGAGTCATTTGTCGCACCTAATACACCTGAAGTTCCATCATTATTCGTATGTGTGTATTTAATACCCTCAGTATTCATTTTTTGAACAGTTTGTCCGATGGTTAAACGATCCTTCGTTTCTTGCCCTTGCGTGTTATAAGTCAAGAATGTAGATTCCGTATTACTATTATTTGGTGATGTATTCACTACCTCACTTGTTACATTAACTTTATTACCATTAGCATCAGAGACATTTGTCACACTGTTACTAATGTTTGTAGCTAATGCATCAAGCTGACCTTTATTCACTGCATCATTAGAAGATGTACCATTTGCAACGTTCGTTACTTTTGTACCAGCAGCATTAATACCAGAAGTCGTAATACTTGGGCCATTTACAATTGTGAGGCCATTTGAATTAACTGTTGTACCACCTACATTTAAACTACTAAAAGTTGCATTTTTATCTAAGCCAACAATAATATTACCATTACTATCAGTCATCGTTTTTAAGTTATCAGTATTATATTGATCATCCGACTTTTGACCTGTTCCTTTAATGGTTAAGGTTTCACCTAAGTTCTTATGTGTTACCGTGCCATTATTATCAACAAAGTTGAGCCCTTTATTTGTAAGATCAGTTGTTGCCGTATAAAGCTGACTACCATTCACAGCATCTTTCGATGTAGGACTTACTGCACCATCTGCCACGTTAGTAATTTTTTCATTACCTGCATCAATGCCAGATACTGTCACACTTGGACCAGTCTTGTTACCAGACGCATCTGTAAAACTTAAGCCATTTTGACCAATATTTGTACTTGATTTATCTTTTGGATCAGCACTGCCATACGTTGTACCCGAAGCAGTGGTTGTTGTCGTATTTTTACCATCAGTAATTGTATTTCCTGTTGGTGTTGAAGTATTACTATTACCTTTACTATCAGCAAGTGTATTACTTGTTGCTGTTGCAGTATTTGTATTCCCATCTTTATCTTTAATGGTTGTACCTTGTGCTGTCGTACTGACACTATTTCCTGAAGCATCTGAAGTTGAAGAGCCCTTTGTAGAAAGATCATTAAACTTACTATCAACAGCTGTTGCTAAATTATTTAGCTGGTTTTTATTCACTGCATCAGAACCATTAATACCATCAGCAACATTTGTCACACGAGTATTAGCAGCATCAATACCTGTTTTGGTCACACTTGGGCCATTTACAATCGTTAATCCAGTTGTATTCACAACTGTATCGCCCGCGGTAAGGCTACCATCACTGCCCAAGTTCACATCTTTTGCCAATTGCACTTCAAGGCCATCACTGCCGTTAGACACCACGCCAATGTTGTTCTTGGTCAATTTAGTGGTATCTGCACCACCTTTAATGCTTAAGGTATCACCCAGTTTACGTGCAACATTGTCGCCACTGTCTGCTGAGAAGTTGAGACCTTTGTTGGTGAGTGTATTCGTTGCAGCGTCTACTTGACCTTTTGTCGCAGCATCTGTTGGTGCAGTTCCATCTTTTAAATTGCTGATCACTTGGTTACCAGCATTAATACCATCTTTGCCAACACTTGGACCTGTAGATGTACCATTCGCATCTTTGAAGCTTAAACCGTCCG
>NZ_KI530738.1 GCF_000488215.1 Acinetobacter nectaris CIP 110549
TAAACCAATCAACTAAGTTACTGTTTACTAAGAAGTTTCTTTCAACATCACCGCCGATGGATACGCATTATAGACCAATACATTCCAAACGCAACCCCTTAATCCAATTTATTTCTAATTTATCTATCAACAGAATAAAATACGTACGAAATACGTGAGTTTTTAATCAATTTGAATGATTTTACAGCAGAATAAAAAGGTTTTAGAGTTGTTTTTTATTTTCAACTTTTATACTTTCAATGAAAATAGGCTTTATAGGTACGTTTTGATACATACCTTTATCTGTTGTTTCTACTTTCGATATCTTATCTACGATATCCATTCCTTTTACCACTTTACCAAAGACAGCATAACCATCGTTGTACATACTTTTATTTAAGTTAGGATTATCTACTGTATTAATAAAAAATTGTGCCGTTGCAGAATCTGGATCACTGGTTCTTGCCATAGCCAATGTTCCTCGAACATTTGATAAACCATTATACGATTCATTCTTTATCGGTGCGGCTGTCTGTTTTTCACTAAAATTTTGTTCGAACCCACCGCCTTGAATCATAAAACCAGGAATAACTCGATGGAAGATTGTGTTCGCATAGAAGTTACTCTTTACATAATTTAAAAAATTCTTCGTTGATATTGGGGCTTGAGCATCATTTAGTTCAATTTCTATATTCCCCATAGAAGTTTTCATATCTACATATGTATTCGCAAAAGCTGTTCCACATGCAAGCGTAGATAAAAGTAGAAGAATTGATTTTTTCATATGTCATACCACAAACAATGCTTATTTAAGTCAATCTCTAACATGGTTTCACGTGAAACACAATTTTAAAAGGTTAAGGCTATATGTATGCATACATCATATAGCCTTAAATAACTTAAATTTTATTGAGCCATTGTTGTTGCTACATCTGATGCACCTGTAGATGATTGAGGTACTGTACTCTGAGATGATGCATCATTTGAAGCAACTGGTGCAGAGCTTACAGTTGCAGCATCGTTATTTTGTGTAGAAACAACAGATGATGCAGGCATCGTGTTTGTCGGTTCTTCTGCTTTTTGTGAAGCACATCCAACAGCAGATAATGCAAATCCAGCAACTGTTAAAGACATTAAAACTAATTTTTTCATAATCACTCGTTCCTAAAAGGAAAAAAATAAATACTCAACATCGGAGTTTTTGCATCATCTATATTTTTTTAAAGCTGTAATATTCTGAATATGATACTTTTTTAAAGTATTTCTTTACTTTAACGCATGTTTTGTTAATTTTTCTGAATGACTCTTTTTCTATATATAAGTATTAAATCTTTGCTATATCTATTATTTTTTATTTAATTATTATTTTATTGTTTATTTATTTATCAGTTTGAAATTTCATTTCAATCATAGAAAGACACAATCCACAAACAGAGTTATGTCTTTTTACATAGATAATCGCGAACTTTTTAGTTTTTTATATTTAATAATAAATATCTAAGGCCATTTCATTTCACCCTTAACAACTTTTGCACCTAGCTCCAAACTATTGACTTCATGTAGTTTAGGATAGATTGTTTTCATTTCAGCAATAAGCTCATTTGCATTCTTTGTCTTTTGTACTGCTTTTTCATATTGTTCTAAATATTGTATGGAAAAGTCGACCGCTGGCATATTTTCTACCGCACCACTTGCCATATGTGCAGGGATAACAATTTTAGGCATAAGTTCTTTAATATTTTGTAAAGTCATCAGCACTTCTTTTCGAGATGATGCTGTTGCTGTATCTGCCATCCATAAATGAATACCTGAAGATACAGGAATTCCACCAATGACAGCCTTAATACTTGGGATCCATAGATAAGTCAGCTCTTTTTTTCCCTGAATTTGGATATTTAGACCATCAAAATTAATTTCTTTCGCTGTATAGGGTTGAGGAATAATAATTTTACTAGGCGCATTTTCCCCCATTTGAGGAGACCAATATTTTTGTTTGAGTTGGTAGGTTTTTTCAATATGCTTTACAGTTTCAGGTGTTGCTATAATTTGTGCTTTAGGAAATATTTGTTTTAAGACATCTAAACCAAAGTAATAGTCTGGATCGCCATAGCTCACGAAAATAGTTTTAAGCTGTTTACCACTATCTAATATGTTAGCAGCAATACGCAATGCTTCAGATTTTGAAAATTGTGCATTTACAAGCATGACATCTTTATCTGTTTCAATGAGTGTTGATGTCACTCCAAAATGTTCAGGAGATGCAAGAAAAGGTTGTATTTTAATGTTTTCAGCATTTGCATACTGCGTTAGAAACACACTATTCAATAGTAAAGCCACTGATAATTTTTGTATTCCAGTCATTTTTTATATCTCATTTTATGAATATATTTATTTTAATCTTCTTATATGTACTTTAAAGCACTTCAATTAAGATAGTCTATTTCATATTAAGCAATAATTCTATTATGGATACGCTAAAGGCCATCCAAGTTTTTGTAACTATCCATCAATATGGAAGTTTTACAAAGGCTGCCGAACATCTGAATTACTCTAGAGCAATGGTTTCACGTTATTTAGAGCATCTTGAAACGACGTTTTCAACACGATTATTTCAGCGAAATACAAGAAAAATTTCGCTCACTCCCTCAGGAGAGAAAGCTTTAATTTATTGTGAAAATATATTACAGCAACAAAGCCTGCTATACAGCCTATCTGCACATGAACAACATCAAGGCATAATACGTATTTCTTGTAGCAGTTTTTTATTTCAAATAGGTGTTGATGAATGCATTGCTAAGTTTAGAGAGCACTTTCCTAAAGTAGAGTTTGATATTCAACTGAGTGAGTCTACAATTGATTTAATTGAAGACCGCGTAGATATTGCTTTTAGAATTGCTCAAAATATTGCAGATGGATTAATTGCAAGACCTGTCTATCCGATTCCATCAACTTTTTGTGCCAGCCCTCAATTTCTAGAAAAGATTGAAACCATTACAAGTCCAAATCAGCTAGCTCAGCATGATTGTATTGTTCACTATGCTCAATTGAGTACATGGACATTTATTAATAGCAATCAACAACCGCAGAACTATCCAATAAAAAGTACATTTAAAAGTAATGACGTATTGGCTTTATATAAAATGTGTCGCCAAGGGTGCGGTATATCTATGCTACCGACTTATGTTGTACAAAACGATTTAAAAAATGGTGATTTAAAAGTTGTACTACCTGAGTACACTGCACCAGACATTATGCTTTCTTTAGTGTATACATCACGCCATCACCTGCCTCTAATTTCACAAAAATTTATCGGATTTATTCAAGAAAATTTACCAAAGTTATTGGAAAAAGATAAATATACGATTTAATTTGCGAATTAATGTAATTTGCTTCTTGAATTTTAATAGCATGCCCATACCTCTTAGTTAATTATTTTACAAACTTCCATGGCAGTTCAGCATAATGCCTGTTCAAGACTGAACGGATGCCAACTAAGGACTGTACATGTTTGAAAAACTTTTTAAACGGAGATCATCAATGGCGAACGAGCAAAAAAACCAAGCTCAAGACAGTCAAGCTGAAGTAGAACAACATGAACAAGTTCAGGTTGAAGAAAATAATGAGCAAGCTGATGTGAGCGTAGAAGATTTACAAGCACAAATTACTAAACTCGAAGAAAGTTTAAAACTTGAAAAAGCACGAGCTGCAAACGCAATTTATGAATCAGAGAAAGTAAAAGAGCGTGTTGAACGTGAAGCAGATACTGCGAAAAAATTTGCTTTAGAAAAGTTTGCGAAAAGCTTACTTGAGTCTGTCGACAACCTTGAGCGTGCAATTCAAGCAACAAGCGAAGAAACAAGCCCTTTACTTGAAGGTGTAGAGCTAACGTTAAAATCACTCATTACAACGTTAGAAAAACATGAAATTGCGGCTGTAGATACTGCAAACGGCTTTAATGCTGAATTTCATCAAGCTGTAGGCATTGATCCTGAAGCAAAAGCTGGTGAGATCGGAAATGTTTTACAGAAAGGTTATACATTGTCAGGCCGTCTACTCCGCCCTGCAATGGTTACCGTTGGTCAATAATTAACTAATATTAGAGAGTTTTTTTAATTTTTTTAATTTTTTTGCTTGAAAAAATTAGATTCACTCTCATATCGAATAACAAGCGAAAACATTGCAAAATAATTTTTAGAGGACACATACAATGGCTAAGATTATTGGTATTGACTTAGGTACTACCAACTCATGTGTTGCAGTACTTGAAGGCGAAAAAGTAAAAGTAATTGATAACGCTGAAGGCGCACGCACAACGCCATCGATCATTGCATACAAAGATGGTGAAACACTTGTAGGTCAAAGTGCAAAACGCCAAGCAGTAACTAACCCAAAAAATACTTTATACGCAATCAAGCGTTTGATTGGTCGCCGTTATGAAGATTCTGCTGTACAAAAAGATATTGGTCTTGTGCCATACAAAATTGTAAAAGCAGACAATGGCGATGCTTGGGTTGAAGTAAACGATAAAAAACTTGCACCACAACAAGTTTCAGCAGAAATTTTGAAAAAAATGAAAAAAACTGCTGAAGACTATTTAGGTGAAGCAGTTACAGAAGCTGTTATTACAGTACCTGCATACTTTAACGATGCACAACGTCAAGCAACGAAAGATGCTGGTAAAATTGCTGGTCTAGATGTAAAACGTATCATTAACGAGCCAACTGCTGCTGCACTTGCATTCGGTATGGACAAAAAAGAAGGTGATCGTAAAGTTGCTGTATACGATTTAGGTGGTGGTACATTTGACGTATCTATCATTGAAATTGCTGACTTAGATGGCGACCAACAAATTGAAGTATTATCTACGAACGGTGATACATTCTTAGGTGGTGAAGACTTCGATACAGCATTAATTGACTACTTAGTTGAAGAGTTCAAGAAAGAGCAAGACGTCAATCTGAAAAATGATCCTCTTGCACTACAACGTTTAAAAGAAGCGGCTGAAAAAGCAAAAATTGAACTTTCATCTTCAAATGGTACTGAAATTAACCTTCCGTACATCACTGCAGATGCAAGTGGCCCTAAACACTTAGTACTTAACGTAACACGTGCAAAACTTGAAGCACTTGTTGCTGACCTTGTTGAACGTACACTTGAGCCTTGCCGTATTGCACTAAAAGATGCTGGTCTTTCAAACAGTGAAATTTCAGACGTTATTTTAGTTGGTGGTCAAACACGTATGCCACTTGTACAACAAAAAGTACAAGATTTCTTTGGTAAAGAGCCACGTAAAGATGTTAACCCAGATGAAGCAGTAGCAATGGGTGCTGCAATTCAAGGTGCAGTACTTTCTGGTGACAAAAATGACGTTCTACTTCTTGACGTAACACCTTTAACACTTGGTATTGAAACAATGGGTGGTGTACTTACACCAATCATTGAAAAGAACACAACGATTCCTTCTAAGAAATCTCAAGTGTTCTCTACAGCAGCAGATAACCAACCTGCGGTTGATATTGCTGTTTACCAAGGTGAGCGTAAAATGGCTCAACAAAACAAACTGTTGGGTAACTTCCAATTAGGTGATATTCCACCTGCGCCACGTGGTGTACCACAAATTGAAGTGTCTTTCGACATCAATGCTGATGGTATCTTAAAAGTATCTGCAAAAGATAAGAGCACTGGTAAAGAACAGTCTATTCAGATTAAAGCAAACTCTGGTTTATCTGATGAAGAAGTAGAAGCAATGATCAGAGATGCTGAGGCGAATGCTGAAGAAGATCGTAAATTCGAAGATCTTGCAAAAGCACGTAACGAAGCAGATGCTTTAATTTCTAGTGCAAACAAAGCTGTAAAAGACTTAGGTGATAAAGTTACCGAAGACGAAAAAACTGCTGTAAATACTGCTGTTTCTGAACTTGAAGCAGTCACTAAAGAAAATGATGCTGAAGCGATCAAAACAAAAACTGAAAGCTTACAAAACATTTTAATGCCAATCACTCAACGTGCTTATGAGCAATCTCAAGGCGCTGAAGGTGGTGCACAAGGATTTGATCCAAATGCATTTAACCAAGAAGGTGCGGCTCATCAGAAGAAAGCTGATGATGGTGTTGTAGATGCTGAATTTAAAGAAGTAAAAGATGATAAGAAATAATATTTCTTAAAGTCAAAAAACCGTGCAATATGCACGGTTTTTTTATAGCTAAATTAGGTAAACTATCTACTTAAATAACAATAGCTTTAAATATTTAATATGACTTTCACCGAAGAACAAAAAGAAAAAATCTTATATATTCTAAAAATTCTTGCATGTGCAATGATTGTTACTCTATTAGCTATATGTATAGATAAAGATCATGTCTCTAATTTCTTCTTATGGAGCTCATTAACTGCTTTTTTTACTATTCAATATGATGCCAATAGTCCTGTAAACTTTAATCAGGTTACTGGCAATTTAATTGGCTCTAGTATTGGGGTAATTATTTGGCTACTTGTTTCACAACTTTCTAAAGAACATACATATATTAATATTGAGTATTTACTACTTATTGTTGGTATTGTACTCACAACAGTCACATGTATTCTCCTAAAACATGCAGAATATTGTGGTATTGCTCTATCAGGATTACTCATTGTTACTGTGTATGATGTTTCACACAATACATTTCATGGTGCATTATTACGTATTCTTTTCTGTGCCGTTGGATGTTTAATTGCATATATTATAGATATGGCAAGTCGTAGAATAGTTAAAAATCATATAGATAAAGAAGCATAATATTTTATATATTTTAAAATAAGATAAACCTCTCTATTTTCATAGAGAGGTTTATCTGCCCACCCTCTGTTGTATATTTATGTTTATATTTATTCTTTGTTTATTTTTTGTTGGGCAAATACAGAATATGTAATTCATCAAAAATATTCTGTAATCTTTTTCCTACATTTGTACAAATATTAACTAGTGTTGAATTAAATTTATGATTTTATTTAACATTTTAATTGTTAACTTAAGTAATTCAATTATTAAAGATCGTTAATATATAATTACTGCATAAATAAGGTATTTGAAATGAAAGAAAATCTCTTAATAACTGTAGCAGCTGCTGTTATTACTAATAATCAAGGACAACTATTATTAGTTCGTAAAAAAAATACTGATTTCTATATGCAAGTCGGTGGAAAATTAGAGCCTAATGAGCCACCTGAAACTACAATTATTCGAGAGATTAAAGAAGAAATTGGTGTAGAAGGAAGTATTATAAAATACTTAGGTGAGTTTGATACCCAAGCTGCAAATGAAACGGGTTATCTATTAAAGGCTTATTTATATGAAGTTAAAATTTTAGGAAACCCTGTGGCTTGTGCAGAAATCGAAGATTTAGTTTGGTTTGATCCAAAGCAACATGCCACAGTACCTATTGCACCACTTACAGCACAATATGTTATTCCATTAATAAAATAAATTAAGTTCCTGAATCTAATAATTGACTGGCTTGCAGACTACGAATCTTTTTCAGAAATATTTGTCCTGCCCGAGCAGTTGGTGTTAGACCTAATTTTTGTTGTTCTTGCTGAATTGCTTGGCGGGTTTTATCCCCAATTAAACCATCAGGTTCACCAATTTCATATCCTTTAGAAATTAAATAACTTTGTATTTCTCTACGCTCTGCTCTTGAAGTTCCAGGGTCATCTGTTGGCCATGCTGCCATAATTGGAGGTGCACCTTTCAAACGATCTGATAAATATGCAATTGCTAAAGCATAGCTTTCTGCTGCATTATAACTATATATCGCATCAAAATTTCTGAAGACTAAAAACTTAGGACCATTTTGACCTGCAGGCATAAATAAACCTGCCATAGTTGCATCTGTAACATTGCCTTGTACAAGAGTGCTACCGTCCGCACGTACTACCCCTTGTGATACCCACACAGATAATGGCTTTTTATTTCTTCTTCCTTCATTATTAAAAACAAAATTTTGGGGTACATCTACTTCAAAACCCCATGGCATACCTACTTGCCATCCCGATTGTTTTAAAAAGTTTGCTGTAGATGCTAAGGCATCGGGTGTATCAGAAACGAGATCTCTACGTCCATCGCCATCGAAATCTACAGCAAGCTTTTCATAAGTAGATGGCATAAACTGAGTCTGACCAAATGCACCTGCCCACGAACCTGTTAATTGATTTTCTGTTAAATCACCACGTTGTAGAATCCGAATAGCTGCAAAAAACTCTCCACGGAAATATGATTGTCTTCTACCTTCACAGCTTAGTGTTCCTAACGACTGGAGTAGCGGATATTTTCCTATGATATTGCCAAAATTACTTTCAACACCCCAAACGGCAACAACCACTTCAGGTGGTACACCATAAATCATCTGCACACGATCTAAGGTTGATTGATATTGTTTTAATTTTTCTTGACCTAATGTAATGCGTTCTTGGTCAACCAATCCTGATAGATAATCCCAAATTGGAGTTGAAAATTCAGGTTGATAATTTAGCTTATCTAAAATGGAATAATCAGGCGTGATTCCCTGTGTATATCTATCATATACATCTGACTGAATACCTGTATTAATAGCCAACGGCTTTAATTGTGCTAAACACTGCTTGAATTTAAGGTTTAAATTTAAATTCTCTGTATTGTTGCTTTCATTTTGTATATTTGAATTTAAAACAGGTGCTAATGTTGGCTGTGGATTCATTCCTGACTGAATAATAAGATCAGCATGTGAATTAATAGAGAGTACAGCAAGTGGTAACATCAATAAATTTAAAGATTTTTTCATCCCTAAAATTCCTAATTTTTTGAATTTAATTTTTTTATAAAATAACAGATATTCTAAAAAATCTAATTATAAAAATGGTAACTTTGAATTTAAAAAGAGATATCCACAGATTTACCCAAAGCTAAACACGTACTTTAAATTCAAATCTATTTTTCCATATAAAAAAAGCGGCTATATAAGCCGCTTTTTTTAGTATAAAAATTAAATTGTCATATCTTCTGTAAGCGCCAATGGCTCAGGTAAGATTTTCGCTAACTTTTGGCATAAAGTTGTTAATTGTGTAGGGTCTTTAGGCATTAATGTAATATGACCTAATTTTCTTCCTGCACGTTCAGACTTATTATATAAGTGAAGATGTACACCTTCTAAAGACAAAACATCAGCAATATTAGGGTGTTTACCAATAATATTGATCATTACAGTTGGAGAAATAAACGCCGTTGACCCTAATGGTAATCCAGCAACTGCACGTATATGATTTTCAAACTGTGAACAAATAGCACCTTCAATAGACCAATGTCCTGAGTTATGTACCCTTGGTGCCATTTCATTTGCATATAGACCTTGAGGTGTGACAAATAGTTCTAAAGTTAGCACACCAACATAATCTAAATGATTAAGTAGTCTTGTAATATATTCTTGTGCAATCGGTTGCAAATCATCGCTATTTGGAGCAGGAACAATAGAATGAGAAAGAATACCTTGATGATGATGGTTTTCAGCCAATGGCCAAGTTTTTACATCGCCATCCTGCCCTCTTACCGCAATAATTGAAACTTCTCTAGAAAATTCGACAAAGCTCTCTGCAATAAGATGTTTAGCATCTCCTAACTCATCCCATGCTTGTAATATTTGATCTTCTGAACGAAGAACAAATTGTCCTTTTCCATCATATCCACCCATTGCTGTTTTAAGTACAATCGGAAGACCCAACTTATCTACAGCACTGTGTATATCTTCTAAGTTATCCACAGCCAAGAAAGGTGCAACAGGAATATCTAATCGTTTAAATAGATTTTTTTCAGATAATCTATTTTGTGCAATTGCCAATGCTGTACGAGGAGGATGAATATTCTTTTCATCTGCCAGTAATGTATCTACTTCATTTAAAGGCGTATTTTCAAACTCTAAGCTAAATACGTCTGCACTTTGAATAAAGCTTTTTAAGCAATTATCTTTACTAGAAAAGATAGGACCTAATGCTGCCGATGGACAATCAGTATTTGCTTCATAGAATACACACTGAATATTTAGTGGCAAAGCTGCCTGAGCCATCATACGACCAAGCTGACCACCCCCAAAAATACCAATGGTTTTATCCATACTTTAGCCCCTAATTAGATATTTCCAGGAATATTGTTACTTGCAACTTTATCAGTTTGTGCACTACGAAATTGTGCAACATTATTTGCAATTTGAGGCTGAGATAACCCGATAATTTGTGCTGCCATGATTGCTGCATTTGTTGCACCAGCAGGTCCAATAGCAAGTGTACCTACAGCAATACCCGCAGGCATTTGAACAATTGAAAGTAACGAATCTACACCATTTAAAATAGAAGATTTAACAGGTACACCAAGTACAGGTAAATCTGTTTTTGCCGCACACATACCTGGTAAGTGTGCTGCGCCACCTGCACCTGCAATAATGACTTGAATACCACGTTCACGTGCAGTTTCAGCATATTCAAACAAACGATCTGGTGTACGATGAGCTGAAACAACTTCAGCTTCGAAAGGTACGCCAAGTTGTTCAAGCATTTTTGCAGTATGCTCAAGCGTTGCCCAATCAGATTGGGATCCCATAATAATTCCAACTAATGGTGTAGCTTCAACTTTAGCCATGTTCATTCAAAATTCCAAGCATAAGGGAGGGTTGGTAATTACTCATTACAAGCAATGATCAAGATACTTTAAGTATAACTGTTTTTTCTAGAGTGCCCAACTGTTCTATCTCTTAGCAATAGAATGCATATACTTTTTGATCTTTTATTATGAATTATTATTTTAATAAAAGCTTTTTCCTCGGTTTTTATACCCCTTGGCAAGCTTATTTATACTTTCATTTGAAATTTCACTAAATATTATATTTACTAATTTATCTATATTTTTATCATTAAGTAATAATGGACAAAATAATTGATGACCTATTTTATTAAAAAACTTAATGATATCTGATTCTTTATGTACATACTTCATCGACCATGTTTGATAATGTAGACTTTCGATAGATATATTCTGATATACCTTTATATCAATAAGTTTTCCACTTGCATGTAAATAGGATAATAGTTTATGAACAGTTTCTTTTTTTCCTTCTAAACAGTGAAAAAAAGATTGATTTGCATAATAAAAAACACCACAAATTTGATATTTATGGCTATATCTCGATATTGTTTCATGTATAAACTTTAATTTTTCAATTAAAGTTTCATTATCTTGGCTATCAATAAGGCCAAAATAGCAGTATCGCACTTTCATATTTTCACCTGATTTAATTCGCCATTATCCTATTTTCTTCCTAAACCCATTATTGCCTAAATAAGACATTATAGGCTTTCTTTTACATCTTTTTTTAGATCATAAAAACACCATAAAATGCTATTCATTAAGTTACTCAGCAAGTACAAGCTCATCCAAAAAATCAGGAAGATTACTTTCATTTAGTCCTAGAGACATCAGAGTTTTTTCACCTCGATTCTTGAAAAAAAGCTCAACACGTGAGTTCTTTTGCACATATTTCATAGACCAGCCACTAAATCTACGCTCATAAATTAGATTTGTACCAAAGTAGTGTACATAGTGATGGCGAGGATCAACAGCAATATGATCAAATAAATCTTCAATTACTCTTTCCAAACCTTCAATATATTGAAAAAATCTGCCTTCCGAATAGTATAAAACACCTGTAATATTATGTTTTTTATTAAATTTTTTTGCAACTTCTAATATATCATGAATCTCATCTAATAAATTTTCATGACTTCCTCTGCGTACACTGCAATAACATAAAGCATGTAATTTCACACGACTTACCCCCTTTACAAAATACCACTTCTTAGTATGAAACATATTCATAAAACATGAAAGATAAAATTAAAAAAGAATAAAAAACAATCAAATCTTGTAAGCATTTACTTACATATTTTTATTTTTTTAACAAATATAATAGGATAAGATCAGAAAAATATATTTGAAGCGATTAATATTTTAGTTAGGCTACTTCAGATTAGGCAAACGATGAATAATTTATATATAACACTAGTTTCAGATGATATGCATGTTCTGCATTTACAAAAAATTGAAGACATTACCAAGAGAAATCATCAAGTCTCTACACATACGCTATGGATGGATATTAATGATGCTACACTCATTGATTTTTCAATCTACTCTGCACTAGCGAATGTAAAACAAGGTGATCTACTCACATTAAAGGATAAAGAATATCGTGTAAGTCAAATTTCTAGTATTAGTCCTTTAGAAGCTAGTTAGTCTTAACCGTATGTTAGTTATCAGAAACATTAAAGAAGGATCAGTCATTCACACCTCATAATGTTATTTATAAGCAATTTTTTATTCTTTAAATAGACATAATTTATATTTAAAGATGAACCATCATATAATATTCTCTTATTTTTTATTCGATAAATAACACTTTAAAATTAAAAATAATTACTAAAATATTTAACAATACTCTTTGATAAGAATATATGAAGCATAAGAACTACTTAAATAGTATTTTTGAAATTCCTTTATAAGAAACAAAAAGTAAATACTTCTATAACTATACTAGGGTATAGTATAAAAAAATCTGATACTTTTAGACCATGCCAAAGCAAATTGAAGATCAAAAGAAAATTCTTTTACGTGTTCGAAAAATTAGTGGACAAGTTCAAGCCATTGAACGTGCGCTCATTGAACAAAAAAATTGCGATGCAATTTTACAGCAAATCTGTGCAGCACGTGGTGCAATGAATGGGCTAATGCATGAGTTATTAGAAGTACATTTAAAAGATACACTTGTAGTAAACCAATCAAGTGAGCAAGAGCGAAGTGAAGAACTTCAAAATATCAGCAAAATTTTAAAGTCATATCTAAAGTAATAGGAAGAGTTAAAATGAAATCTCGTGCTGCTGTTGCATTTGGACCAGGTGAACCATTAAAAATTGTAGAAGTTGATGTTGCTCCACCTCAAAAAGGTGAGGTACTCGTTAAAATTAGTCATACAGGTGTTTGCCATACCGATGCATTCACACTTTCAGGAGATGACCCAGAAGGCGTATTTCCTGCAATTTTAGGTCATGAAGGTGCAGGTGTTGTCGTTGAAGTTGGTGAGGGTGTCACTAGCTTACAAGCTGGCGACCATGTCATTCCATTATATACGGCAGAATGTAAAGAATGTCTGTTCTGTAAATCAAGAAAAACGAATCTATGTACTTCTGTAAGAGCAACTCAAGGCAAAGGTGTTATGCCAGATGGTACAACACGCTTTTCTTATGAAGGTAAACCTATTTACCACTACATGGGCTGTTCTACATTTAGTGAGTATACGGTTGTTGCTGAAGTATCGCTTGCAAAAATTAACCCAGAAGCAAACCATGAACAAGTTTGTCTTTTAGGATGCGGTGTAACTACAGGCATTGGTGCAGTTCATAATACTGCCAAAGTACAAGAAGGTGATAGTGTTGCTGTCTTTGGTTTAGGTGGTATTGGTCTTGCTGTTGTACAAGGTGCACGTCAGGCTAAAGCAGGTCGAATTATTGTTATTGATACTAACCCTGAAAAATTCAAACTTGCAGAAGAATTTGGTGCAACAGACTTTCTCAATCCAAAAGATTTTGATCAACCCATTCAGCAAGTGATTGTTGAAATGACAGGGTGGGGGGTAGATCACTCTTTTGAATGTATTGGTAATGTGAATGTCATGCGTTCAGCACTTGAATCTGCTCACCGTGGTTGGGGACAGTCAGTCATTATTGGGGTTGCAGGTGCAGGGCAGGAAATCTCAACCCGTCCATTCCAACTCGTAACAGGCAGAACTTGGAAAGGAACTGCTTTCGGTGGTGTTAAAGGTCGCAGCCAATTGCCTACTATGGTTGAAGATGCAATGAAAGGTGATATTCAACTTGAACCATTTGTGACACACACCATGCCACTTGAACAAATTAATGATGCCTTTGAGTTAATGCATACAGGTCAATCTATTCGTACCGTGATCCATTACCAAGCAAAATAATAAATCGTCTTGCAACTGCTACACGACACCGTTGTAGTGGTTGCTATTTCAGCTTTTCTTCACCAATTATAACTATCTTTTCTATAATAGCCTTGCTATGGTTTCTTCAATTAAGATCAGCACCTTACTCATGTTCACATCAGAAAAGAACAGAGTAAAATTTGGAGAAAATTAAATCATGCACCTGCATATTTTAGGTATTTGTGGCACATTCATGGGTTCTTTGGCACTGCTTGCACGAGATCTAGGGCATAAAGTGACAGGGTCAGATCAAAATGTTTATCCTCCGATGTCCACACAGCTTGAGAATGCAGGTATTGAACTCATGCAAGGTTATCATCGTGAGCATTTAGACCCAAGACCTGATTTAGTGATTGTCGGTAATGCCATGGTTCGGGGTATTGATGCTGTTGAATATATGCTAAATGAAGGTATTCCATATACATCAGGCCCTCAGTTTTTAGCAGAACATGTATTACAAGGTAAACATGTATTGGCTGTTGCAGGAACGCATGGAAAAACAACGACAACAACCATGCTTGCATGGGTGCTTGAACAAGCAGGTTTAAATCCTGGATTTCTTATTGGTGGTGTCCCTCTCGGTTTTAGCCACAGCGCACGTTTAGGAGGTGGGCAATACTTTGTTGTTGAAGCAGATGAATATGATTCTGCTTTTTTCGATAAACGCTCTAAATTTGTTCACTACCACCCTAAAACAGCAATTTTAAATAACTTAGAATTTGACCATGCAGATATCTTTGATGATCTTGCTGCCATTCAAAAACAATTCCACCACCTTGTACGCACTATTCCAAGTGAAGGAAAAATTATTGCACCGATTACCGAATCAAATATTGATGACGTACTTAAAAAAGGTTGTTGGACACCTGTGACAAGAACGGCGCTCTCACCAAATAATGATGCTGAAATATATGCAGAGCTCATTGAAGCAGATGGCTCCCATTTCTATGTATATCAGAACCAAGAAAAAGTTGGTGAAGTACATTGGACGATGACTGGGCAACACAGTGTTGCAAATGCCTTGGCATCAATTGCTGCTGCAAAACATGTAGGTATTCGTATTGAACAAGCATGTGAAGCATTATCTAACTTTGGTGGTGTAAAGCGTCGTATGGAGCTCTTAGATACCATTAATGGCATTGAAGTTTATGATGACTTTGCACATCATCCAACAGCAATTGCAACCACACTTGATGGTGCACGTAAAAGACTAGGTAAACGCCGCTTATGGGCAGTGATCGAACCGCGTTCAAATACAATGCGTATGGGGGCTCATAAACAAAACCTTGCTCATGCAACAGAACTCGCAGATGATGTCATTTGGTATCAGCCTGAAGGACTCAACTGGGATTTACAGCCAATTGTAGATGCATCTAAAAATAAATCATATGTGAGTCATTCACTCGATGAAATTATTCAACATGTAGTACAAGATGCTCATGAAGGAGACGCCGTTATTATTATGTCAAATGGTGGTTTTGGTGGCTTACATCAGAAGCTGATTACAGCCTTAAAAAATCAATAATATTTGCTTTTCATTCGACAATATGACAAAATATTTCTATTGAATGTATACGATTCAAATAGAATTGAACAAGGGGAGTAGCCTCTTCCAAGCTTAGTCAATGACTAAGTGTCAGGTATCGTCATTACGCTTTGTCAAAACAAAGTCGGTATCTGAGCACTGTAAATATACAGTGTAGGCAAGACCTTGATCATGTTGTCTCAGAAGATAAAAAATCATCTGGCAACTGGTCAAGGTTTTTTTGTGGCCAAATGCAAGATGAAGGAGTAAAAATGGACTCTATCGGAAACGTTTGGCTATACGGGGTATTCTTTTGCCTTGTCGCTGTCATGTTACTTGTCGACTTTTTAAGTTTTAAACAAAAAGATACTACCAATGAATCACAAGGTGTTTCATTAAAAGAAGCAGGAATTTGGAGTGCTGCATGGGTTACTGTGGCATTGCTTTTTGCAGGTGGACTTTGGGCTTATCTACAAAATACCGTTGGTACAGAAGTTGCGAACCAAAAAACATTAGAATACATCACAGGTTATCTCCTTGAGAAATCTCTCGCGATTGATAATGTTTTTGTTTGGCTCATGATTTTTTCTGCTTTTGCTATTCCACCTATTTTACAACGCCGTGTACTGCTCTATGGTGTACTTGGAGCAATCGTTTTAAGAACCATCTTTATTTTTATTGGTGCATGGCTCATTCAAGAATTCTCATGGATTCTTTATATCTTCGGTGCGTTCCTCGTCTATACAGGTTATAAGTTCTTAAAAGGACAAGATGAAGACCCTGATATTGAGGACATGAAACTTCTCAAATGGTTAAGAAAAAAATTACCCATTACTCCGACATTACGTGAAGACAAATTTACGATTCGTGAAAAAGGTAAATTATTTGTTACACCGTTACTGATTGTACTTATTCTTGTAGAAGTATCTGACGTTATTTTTGCAGTTGACTCAATCCCTGCAATTTTTGCAGTGACAAGTGATCCATTTATTGTGCTCAGTGCAAACCTCATGGCAATTTTAGGATTACGTGCAATGTTTTTCCTCTTGGCAGGTGCTGCACAAAAGATGCATTATCTACCTTATGGTCTTGGCGTCATTCTGATATTCATTGGCTTTAAAATGCTGATGTTAATGTTTAACTTCCATATTCCAATTTGGTTATCTTTAGGTGTAATTGCTGTTGTCTTAATCATTACAACGATTCTTTCATTACGTTATGACAAAAAGCAAAAAACACCATAGCAATCTTATAAAAAGCATGCCTCTCGCATGCTTTTTTTATCTTTTTTTCCCATCTATCTATTATAAAAATACGTTACAATCTATTGAAAAAACAATATAGATGAGCGGCAAATGTCTTTTACAACTTCTCCACAACCTTCTGCGATTCGCGGTAACTTTTTAGATATTACCCATACAGTCAGCCAAGCAAGTGATATTAAAAATCATATTCGTTATATCGAAGATGGATTACTCATCATATCAGAAGGAAAAATTACATGGTTCGGTTCATGGGAAGATGGACAAGCGCACTTATCTAAAAATATTCAAGTTCAACATTATCCAGATCAGCTGATTGTTCCCGGATTTATTGATACACATATTCACTATCCACAAACTGAAATGGTAGGTGCATACGGCGAACAACTTTTAAGTTGGCTCAATACCTATACATTTCCAACAGAACTAAAATTTAAAGATAAAGCATATGCAGACAAGATTGCTGCTTTCTTTGTTCAAGAACTCCTAAAGAATGGAACAACTACAGCATTAGTGTTTGGCACAGTACATCCTCAATCTATAGATGCACTTTTTGAAGCAGCAGAAAAAGTAGATATGCGCCTCATTGCAGGAAAAGTGATGATGGATCGTCATGCACCTGAAGACCTTTGCGATACTGCTGAACAAGCTTATCAAGATAGTAAAACACTCATTGAAAAATGGCATGGTAAGGGCAGAGCACTTTATGCAATTACACCAAGATTTGCACCGACATCTACCCCCGAACAACTTACAAAGGCAGGACAGTTAAAACAAGAATTTCCTGATGTATACGTGCATACACACCTAAGTGAAAATAAAGATGAAATTGCATGGGTTAAATTACTTTTTCCTGAAAGAAAAAACTACCTAGATGTCTATGATCATTACGGGCTTACAGGTAGCCGCTCTGTATTCGCACATTGCGTGCACCTTGAAGAAGATGAATGGCAGTGTATGCATAAAACAGATTCCGCAATTGCATTCTGTCCAACGTCTAACTTATTTTTAGGCAGTGGCTTATTTTCTTTAAAACAAGCTTGGAATAAACAAGTTAAGGTAGGACTTGGCACAGACATTGGTGCGGGAACTTCATTTTCACAATTACAAACACTCAATGAAGCGTATAAAGTACAACAGCTTCAAGGTGACAAACTTTCTGCATTTGAGTCGCTATATCACGCGACTCTCGGTGGGGCAAAATCACTACATTTAGATGATAAATTAGGCAACTTCAATATTGGTAAAGAAGCAGACTGTGTTGTCATTAACCTCAATGCAACTGCTTTACAAGCACTTAGACAGTCTCAAGCAAAAGATATTGAAGACCGTTTATTTGCACTCTTTACTATGGGTGATGACCGTAATATTCATACTACTTATGTTTATGGTCAAGTGGCGTATCAGCAGAAATAAAGTTAAATAAACATACTTATAAAAATCTGAAGATGCATCTTGTGACCTTTTGCATTAAACTAACGGCAGTTTTTGAGGTGTTGCAACGCAACACCTTTTTTATTCAGACAAGTAGGACCTTCCGATGACTGTTCCAATGCGTGTGATGATTTCCACAGATGAAATTCAAGCCAAAGTTAAACAGCTAGGTGAACAAATTAACCAGTTTTATGCCAATAGTGACAAAGACCTTGTGCTTATTGGTTTATTGCGTGGTTCTGTTATTTTTATGGCTGACTTATGCCGTACCATTGAAAAACCACATGAACTCGACTTCATGACTGTTTCTAGCTATGGTGGGGGTACAGTTTCAAGCCGTGATGTTAAAATCTTAAAAGACTTAGATGGCAATATTCAGGGTAAAGATGTCTTAGTCGTTGAAGATATTATCGACTCAGGCAATACGCTGAGCAAAGTCGTTGAAATGCTACAGACACGTAATCCGAACTCTATTGAGCTATGTACGCTAGTGAGCAAACCTTCACGCCGTGAAATTGAACTTGATGTTAAGTTTTTAGGTTTTGAAGTAGAAGACCGCTTTATTGTTGGTTATGGTCTAGACTATGATCAGAAATATCGCCATATTCCTTTTATTGGGGAAATCGGTTTATAAAAAAAGTGGCATATGCCACTTTTTTATGCACAAAACAACAACATTCTTATCTGTTTCTTTGTTTATTATAATTTTAAGAAATCGTAAACACTCAAATGTAATACTAGAATAAACAAAGACTTTTCGGGAGCATCTTATTATGTGGAGCCTCATCGTCACCATTTTTATTGGATTCTTTGCAGGACTCATCGCACGAGCTTTACACCCCGGTGATGACAAAGCAGGATTTTTAGTCACAACACTATTAGGAATTGCAGGCTCGCTTGTTGCCACATATGGCGGTCGCATGTTACACCTATATGGGCAAAACTCATCAGCAGGCTTTATTGCATCTGTTGTTGGTGCAATTGTTGTTTTAATTGCTTATAACTTTTTTACTAAAAACGATTAAGTCATTCTTTAGTAAAAAAAGCAGTACATCATGTACTGCTTTTTTAATTTAAATTCCAGCATCTTTCCAAACGGTTTCTATCTCTGCTGCGGGGATATATCCCATCGTCTTAAAACCATTAGAAAAAATAATTCCAGGTGTTCCATCAATTCCCAACTTTTGCCCTAGCATTAAATTTCGTTGTATTGGTGTATCACAGCTTGCATCATTTTGAGGTGTTATATTTTCACGAATTAATTTCTTCCAATAATAGGCACGACTTGTACTACACCAGACTTGTTTAGACGTGAAAATAGATTGCGGACGGATAGGGTAGAGAAAAGTATAAATTGTCACATTATTCAGATGATCTAATTCCAATTCTAATTTTTTACAATAAGGACAATTCGGGTCTGAAAAAATTGCAATTTTATGCTGACCATTTCCCTTAACTGTTTTTATAGCATCTTGTAAAGGAAGCGCAGACCAATCTACTTTGTTATTTTGTATGGCTAAATCTTTCGTTAAGTTTTTTTGATCTTTTAAACGAATCATAGATCCAAACAAAACATGTGTTGCTGCTTCATCTACATAAACTATTTGATTATCTAGCATTGCACTATAAACACCATGCATTTCTGTAGGTTGTATATGCTGAAAATTTAGATTGGGATATTGTTTCTTTAATTGTGAATTTACTGTATTTACATCCGCATATGTCATTGTAGATGCCAATACTATCGCTAAAACCGCACTTATTTTCCACATAACCAATTACACAATAAAACAATCGACGATATAGTGTATATCTATCCAGATAAATATTCTGTTGTGTATTTTAATACGATGTTCCACGTGAAACAAAAGCATATTATCAACCTTAGGTTATGTATTATTTAACCTCCAATGCACTTCTACTTCATTGTGGAGAATACAATAATAGAGAATATATTATTAAAAATAGCATGGAATAAAATGAGTAATATCGATCAGAAAGTTGTTGTCATTACAGGTGCATCTTCAGGCTTAGGCGCAGAAACAGCAAGACATCTCGTTCAACAAGGTGCGAAAGTTATTTTAGGTGCACGCCGTATTGACCGACTACACCAACTTGCAGATGAATTAAATATTACACATGACCATTGTGTGCAAACAGATGTTGCACAACTTGATCAGGTACAAAAATTAGTTGCACAAGCAATACATTTATATGGCAGAGTCGATGTATTACTGAACAATGCAGGTGTAATGCCACTTTCACTCTTAGAAGAACTGAAAGTTGATGAATGGAACTTAATGATTGATGTCAATATTCGTGGTGTATTACATGGTATTGCGGCGGTCTTGCCTGTTATGAAAGAACAAAAGAGCGGACAGATTATTAATGTATCTTCTGTTGCAGGTCATGTTTTTGGTCCACTCTGTGCCGTATATAGTGCAACAAAGTCAGCAGTTCTTGCCATTTCAGAAAGTCTACGCAAAGAAGTAAAACCTTATAATCTTCGTACAACAGTTATTTCACCGGGTGCTATTTCAAGTGAATTAAAAGATGGTTCATCTTCAGAAATGTCCTTAAATGCAATGCAAAGCTTTTATGAGAAAAATGAAATCCCTGCATCTAGCTTTGCAAGTGCTGTTCTATTTGCTATTCAACAACCTGAGAATGTAGATATCAATGAGATTATTTTCAGACCAACAATCCAAGAAATATAAGCTGAGCGAGGATAAATATAATGCAATACACTCAGCTTGGTATAAGTAATTTAAATATTTCTCGTGTATGTATGGGCTGTATGGGTTTCGGCGACCCTATGGATGGTCAACATCGTTGGACGTTGGATGAGAATGAAAGCAGGTCTATTATTAAATATGGTCTAGATCAAGGTATCAATTTCTTTGATACAGCGATTGCATACCAAAATGGTTCAAGTGAGCAGTACGTTGGTAAAGCATTACGCGATATGGCAAGACGTGAAGATATTGTAATTGCTACAAAGTTTTTACCGCGTACACCACAGCAAATTGAATCTGGGATTTCAGGTAAAGAAGCCATTACACATTCTTTAAATCAAAGCCTGAAGAATCTCGGTACAGATTATATTGATCTTTTTATCTATCATATTTGGGACTACAACACCCCAATTCTTGATGTTTTAACAGCACTCCACGAGGCTGTATGTTCAGGTAAAGTGAGAGCCATTGGTATTTCAAATTGCTACGCTTGGCAACTTGCAAAAGCAAATACTTTAGCAAAACTCGAAGGACTAACTCCATTTGTTTCCGCTCAAAGTCATTATAATCTGATTATGCGTGAAGATGAACGAGAGCTTTTTCAACTATGCCATGAAGAGCAAATCGCACTAACACCTTATAGCCCTTTGGCAAGTGGGCGACTATCTCGTAATACTCAGGTTCAAACAAACCGCTTACAAAATGATGCTTATGCAAAAATGAAATATGACCATAACCTTTCACAAGATCAGATCATCATTGACCGCGTTGCGAATCTTGCTCATAAACATAATGTTTCTATGACTGAGATTTCACTTGCTTGGCTTTTAAAAAAAGTGACTGCACCCGCTATAGGGGTAACTAAAATGCATCATATTGATGCTGCAATTAGGGCAGTTGAACTAGAGTTAACACAAGAAGAAATATTCTATTTGGAAGAAGAGTATCAACCACATGCCTTGTCTGGCATCATGGCTCAAAATACACCTAATATGAAAGATAAAATACAAGTTTGGACTAAGTAGTGCTTAAGAACAGCATTTAAATATGCTGTTCTTAAAATTTAAGCTACTTTACTTTCCAATACAGAATGTTATTTAAAATATTTATTCAAATAAAAACAATAACTTAAAATTTTTAAATTTCTGTTGCAACTAAAATGCAACTATTTTTGCAAAAGTTAGAATATAAGCAAGCCTACTTGGAACCCTTATATATGAGATTGGTTCACTTTGAATAGGTGTAGTAATTACGCATTTCAAATGCTGATATGCAACCATTGCGATTTCCATAATAGTTGACTATCACTATTTCCATGATGGTTGAACAATCACATGGCTACTATGGTGGAAATAACCACGTTAAAAAGATGAGCCTATAGCCTAGTGAATAAGGTTCACTGATGAATGTCGTTCACCACCCGAAAAGTGTAGTAAAAAGTAGTAAACTATAGTATCTAAAATGAATCATACTTTTACTATGTGGGAATCACTAATTAACCTTATCATCGCTATCTTGAGTGCTATATCCTCTTATTACGACTATAAATCTCACAATCTTATACCACTGGTTATACTTGGCTTTATTACTATCTTATTAGTTGCTTACTTCATATAAAAAACTGCTGTTTAAATTACCCTAAGATTACTATAAGGTTTTGCTTAATTTTGAAGTAAACACCCTCGCGCGCGTAGTTGTTGCGAAACTCTTATTTATAGGTCTTGGTCTGATTCAGAATCTAATCAAAAAGAACCCCAAGGTTTAACGAGGTTGTAGGACGGTAAGATTACGGTAAGGTTTGATTGTTTTGCTTTACGTAGCTATACGGATTGAAAAGTACAAATAGCCCTGTAAGCCTTATATATCATGGTTTATACGTGATTTAGCAAGTAAGGGCTGTAAAGCAAAAAAAGGGGTATAACTGAAATGGTTACACCCCGATATCATTGATAGGTAAGCAAAGCGCAAAGGTGCGTTTTGTACCTACTATATTGGATTACTCATAAGGCATGAAGCTATGGCTATCGTCCTGCAATAAAGCCAATAGTTTAGGGTGAATAAATAACTTTTCTTTACCTACCGTCATTTCTTCTAATATGCCTATCTCTGCTAGTTTTTTAAGATAGTTTGAAGCTGACTGGCGTTTAGCTATCCCTTTGTCTACCACATTACTAATACGGCTATAAGGTTGCTCAAATATGAGGTCTACAAGCTCCCTTGTATATATTTTCTCAGCATTGGCTTTCACATACTCCACTGTATGCTCATGTAGCTGTTTGATGCCGTTAATCTTAGCGAGTGTCCATTCACTTGTAACCGTAATCGCTTGTAAGATAAATAATATCCATGATTGCCAATCGCCGTCCTTAGTCACATTAAGCAATAGCTCGTAATACTTTGCCTTGTTCTGAATAATGAAACGGCTCAGGTAGAGTATAGGCAAGCTCAAAAGGTTTTCACCCATCAGGTACAATACATTGAGTACACGCCCTGTACGTCCATTACCATCTATAAAAGGGTGTATTGCTTCAAACTGATAATGTGAGATAGCCAATTTAACTAAAGGGTCTATGTCATCATTGTAGTGAATAAACTTTTCCCAATTAGATAATAGCCCTCTTATATTGTCCTCTCCAACTGGAGGCGTATAAATCACCTCACCAGTGTAGCTATTTTTTAATGCTGTACCTGTTGTCGATCTAATACCTAAATCCACACCTTTAAGCGTTTGACATATTTCTATGGCTGTACCTGTAGACAATGGGCGTTCTTTAATTGACTGTACGCCTTTATACAATGCAGTGCGGTAGCGTAGGGCTTCTTTGGTTGAATGGTCTGCCGTGTCATCATTGCCTTGTGCATGTTGAAATAACTTGTCTGTGGTGGTGACAATGTTTTCAATCTCTGAGCTGTCTTTAGCTTCGAGTAAAGGAATAATATTAATAAGCATGTTTTGATTTGGTATTAACTCACCTGCCTGTTTTAACTCAGCAAGGGCTTTATTCGCCGTAATACATGCTTTTAAGACCACTTTTGTTTCCACTTCTTGCTCAGGTGGTAGCTGTGGAAGTTGGTTATATGGTTGGTCGGCTTGCCATTGATTCATCTAAATAACCCTATATTGTCATGTCGATAAAAGGGCAAAACTTCGACATGAGTATAACTATATGTCGATACTATAAACATATTGGCAATGTCATGTCGATAAAAAGGGAAAATATCGACATGAGGGGCTTTATATGTCGATGCCATAAACATGAAATACCTAACGTGTCGATAAAACCATTAAATATAAACATAATAGGATTTGATTATTCTATGGAGTACATACACTCCAATAGAACATTCTAGCTCACTATTACTTGATGACCTCTTCCACAATATGGAAGAGGCATGTTTTAAAACTAAATGATAAGAAGCATTAGATATTATTGCTTTGTGACTACAATAGCTTAGTAAAAACCTTTCAAGCAATAGCCATTTAATGCAAGAAAGATTGCAAGTTCATCAATTATTTTTTCATTATTTTTGCGCAAAATTTGCAGTCAAAACCCTCACTGTATATAGCTTATAGTAAAGTTATGCAGTAAAAAATTTATTAAAAATTCACCTCCAAATACTACAACAATTAGGGTATATCATATTTTTCACACCCTAGTGTCATTAAGCAGATATAAACTCTTTCTATACCATGCTAAATCACCCTATAGGATCTCTATGATTTGTCCAAACTGCGAACACGGCGTAACTATTGAAGATTATGAAGACATAGAACCCTTTCAATGCTCTAGCTGTAACGAATGGCTTGTCTTAGATGTAGATGAAGGCACATATTTTGGTGCAACTCATACAACACTACGTATTTTTGATATAGATTATGATTAAACTAAACTCTACTAAGCCAATATATTGATATAAGAAGGCTAAGGGGCTAGAAGATTGCACTTTAGCCCTAATCATACCTATTATAAATACTGTTAAAACAAAGCTAGGCAATACAAATGCTGACTCTCTTTCTTCTTGTCTTGGCAATTATTGCAGATAGGTATATTCAAAATAATGTAAGCGACAGCATATTCAGATATGTTATTTATTCAGTGTTAGGTTTTTTAATTGTTATCACATATAAAACTAATCTCATTTATAATATTTTTAGTTGAGTAATACTAAAGAAGCTCGTTACTTATGACTAATGAGAACAACCCTGTATTAGAACCCCACAAAACTCTACATTCGAACTACTCATAAAAACTCATATTAGAACCACACCTTTGGACTTAATAAAACTTAATCTTTTGAGGTGTCAAAACCCGAACTTTAAAAGGCTATTTCTTGCATGACGTAGCATGACAAAGTGGGAGGGTATAAAACGCCGTGTGTCCATTACTAGATAAGCATTAAAGCAGTATTGTTATAACACTGCTGTCTATTTTGTTTGACGTAGTATGACAAAGCGAGGGGTATAAAAAATTCTGTAATCCTTATATATCGGTACTTTGAGTAAGTTATAAGAATATATCTTGTCAAACAAGATTTATAGGACTGTAGCTCAACCATGACTAAACATGACTTTTACATTTAGATAGAACTTAACATTCAGGATAGCTTTCAAGCATATTGTTTTTAACCATAAAGACTAGACTTGAACAAGTTTAGTTTCCCCCAATGGATATATAAGTAGCTACTCAATTCAGGGGAAGTCAATGCAAAGTATTACTCTAAGTAGTAAAGGAAAGCGAGATTTACTTATTGAAAGAGTCTATGAAGAACAATATTTAGATGAAGTAAATAATTTAGCTTATGAGTTATGGATAGATTCAGATACTAGCGAAATAATAGACCCTATGCTTTATAGCAGTCTTAACAATATGAAGTATGGAAGTTGTATTGATATAAATACAGTTGAATACTGCGTAACTAATATTCAAGAAGAAGTAAGGCACTCATAAAAAGTGCTTTACTAAGTGTCATGACTAAACATGACTTTTAAATGATACTGGTTTTAGAACCTCATAAAACTAGATATTTAAAAGCTCCATACATGATAAGGCTGTGCTTACTGTGTAAGTATCCAAACCATGCATTATTTTGTGGGGCAAGTGGGGCGAGTGGGGCGGATTGATCTATCTATATGATATTAAATATATAATCTTGCCCCAAATAGTAAATATTCATCTTAAAAAAAGTGGGGCAAGGTTAAACATGCCCCATCTGCCCCAAACACGCCCCAATAGTAAAAAAGCTAAAATATAAAAAGTGGGGCAAGATATATATCTATATAAAATAATAACTTAAATATAAATAATACCAAACACGCCCCACTTGCCCCAAAACTAAACACTTGATTTTAGCTAATCATCAAATGCTCTTATCTGCTTTTCATCAAAATGAATCATACGAGGGCGTGTACCATCAGGCAGTTTTCCTTTGGTTTTTTTGTCATAGCGTCCACTGTCACACATTAACCACCCATTCTTTTTAAGCACCTTTTTAGCGTTAGCTTCATTGATACCTAAACACATTTCTTTTTTAAACAAGGTCGATGATACAAGGTAAGTTCTTTCATCAGGGTCATAATAACCAACTTGGTTATTGATACGTGGTCTAATGATTTCGCCGTCTGCTTGTCTAACAACAGTTAAGCTCTCGAAACGACTTGAGCCATGAGATTCAATAAACGCCTTGAAGTGCTCTAATATTTTGGTTTCTTCCAAATTACTACCATCACCAAAACTATTCAGCCATGTATTAAAACACTGCCCAACAGCATCAAAGGCTCGTCCACGTTGCCACCCTGTAATGTCTGCTTGGGTTGCCAGTTCCCCTGCGACTGCGACCAATGCAAAACGGCGTAGTACACGGCTTGTTTGTCCGTTAGTGGTCTTAGGTGCATATTGTTTGATAAAGTCCTCTAGCAAGCCCTTTGCTCGTTCCATTACGCTGTCTTTGTCTTGGGTGAGGTAGGTAAGCCATGCTACCCCTGCATGTCCATAGTGTTGGCTTGCAAGCTCGTTTATACGATTGGCAACATCTTGGGGGCGTGTGCCGTAGTTAATCGTTTCAAATACGCCGTAATCATGCCCTGCATCACTTGGAAGCTGTGCAAAACGGATTAATAGCCCTGCATCTAACTCTAGGCTGCCTCGTCTTAGATGCTCCTCAAGCATCACCTCGCCAGTTGAGCAATACATCAGATTAAAAGTTTTAACTTCCTTGTTCTTACCCGATCTATTGGCTCTTGCTTTACCATCTCCGCCACTGAGCATATAAATAATATCTGATACTGCTTTAGGCGAGGCTTGGCGCAATTCATCAAGGTTTAAAAAGTTATCGTTTCTGATTTCTGCCTCAGCCTCTAGGGCGTTATCTGTGGTACGCCATGACTTAGACACGGGTTTAGGATTGCCCCATATACTGCATGAGGCTTTTGTAATGGTGCTTTTACCATCAGTCGATGAGCCATATATGTGAAATCCACCACTTTCTATATGAAGCGGTGCGACAAGTTGCCCTGCAAATGCACACGAGAATGACAATACCGCCAATGCATGAGGTTCTATTAACTTACTGAGTTGTTGCCACCCTGCAAACGTACCTTGTGTGCTGTATGGGTCGTTTCTATCATTACTAAATAATAAGTCTTCGCCGTCTGTATTGCCGTAGGTCTTATGGGCTGTAACGTAGGCATCATCGTACCAACCAGTTTTAGCCACACACCTAAAACGCTTCTCAATCGGGTAGTCTTGAATATAATTCATGAATACATTTTTTTTACTGCCTTGTCTTGGGGGCATTAGTCCATGATTGGCAATAATTCTTAATGCGTCCTGTGCTTCTCCCATGATGTGCTCATAGGGAATAAGTAAGGTATGCATGTAATGGTCTTTATCACGGAATTGAACAACACGCTTCCAGTGGTCATTACACTTGTTTCTAGCTTCACCTAATATAATTATTGGTGACGATATCAATGTTTTAGTCTGCTTTGTTTCACCGTCTGAATCTGTGGTTTCTTTAATGAGGTATAAACCACTGTCTAGGATATGCAAACATGCGTTGTTATCCATTCTAAATGGCTTTGCTAAATGCCCCTTTGGAAGTACATCTATTTTGGGTAGTGTATCTATAGCTTCATCAAGAAATTCTTTAACCTCTGCATTGTCATCATCACAACTCAGGTCAATCATAAATTTTTTACTACCTTCCATGTATTGATCTAAAAACCTCAATGCCGTGTTTTGCTCTAGCTGTATATATTCATCAAGTTTGATCTGTTCGGGGCGTGATGGCATGTATAACGAGGTATAACCTGCATTGCTAAGTTGATTAACCACATATTCAACCTGTTTAAGCTCATAGCCTTTCAAAGCGTTATAATTGTAAGATTTAGACACATTTGGCAATAACACCAACACAACGGCGTACCCAGTAGAGGCAACCTTAAAGAACGCCTCAAGGTGATGAGTAATAATAACGGGTTGGTCTTTTACCATTTCACCAAAGTAGGCAAAGCCTTTCGCCTTACCGCCGTCAGGGTAGATATATATAAGCTTATCAATAGTTAAAATTGCGGTTTGTATATGCTGTAATGAACCATTCACAATGGGCAATAATAAAGGGTCTATATACGTTTTATCGCCTATAGTGACCTTACCCATATCAACATAGATCGGCTGTTCAGGACTGCCAAAATGTACAATTAAATCATGCTGTAAATAAGCATTATCTTGTGGCTTTAATACAGTGGTTTGATTTATAATCTCTAACGGCGATTTAGGGTTGCCATTTGCTGTTGGGGCTTCATGTCTGCTCATGCTTGCCCCTCACTATCTTCTTCAATTTTAGCCGTATATTTTATTATTTCTCTATCGAATATACCTTTCAAATCCGCTGCCAAATATTCGAAAATCTCTTTAGGGGCAGTGGTATAAGTATGGTAAAAATGACTACATCCTAATAACACCAAGTTCTTAAAGGTTAATCCAAAATTATTTTTAATCATTGTTAATTCCCTCACCACCTAAGCAGTTACTGTTAGGTGGCTTAATGCCTGTTGCTCTGTATCTAATATCTGTGTAATTAACTTTGGTGAAATATGGACTGCCTTTAATCGACTAGGGCGTATGTACTCTGCAAGGGCATCTATACGCTTCTTAACGAGGTCTGTATATTCCATGAAATTAGATAAATGTTTCTGTGTTTGGTTACCGTAGAACCCATCTATTGCGCCGTATAGCTCATTAAACTGTACGGATATAGATTGAAGTTGCTTATGATCAATAGCTGTTACCAAATCAAGGTTATAAACATTCTTTTGTACGGCGTTTAGCTGTCGGCTTATTTGGAGTATTAAACTTTTAAGGCGTGTCTTAGTCATGGACTATGCCTCCATCGTTGCAATAGAGGCTTTATGCGTTGCTATACGCTCATTTATCCAAGCGTCTACGTCAGATTCAAGCCAAGCCACACGGCGTTCAGATATACTCATGCAAGGTGGAAATTCACCTTTTTTCATCATGGCATAAATAGATGATGGGGCTAGCCCTGTTTTGTTTTGGACTTCTTTACAACGAATAAGACGTATATTTTCTTGTTGCTGTTCTTTAGATAATTTCATCTAAACATTTTCCTTATGGAAATGCCTAGACACAAAATTTGAAAAGAAATTAGCGAGGTAATAACAGAAAAACAGACTATACAGCCATTTAAGATTCCTTAAATAGGGTATAGAAGCCCTAAAAACCATTAATACAATGGCTGTAAGCTCAGGCAAATGAATAGATTATGTTTCAGCTTTCGCAATGACTAAATACAATTCCTGTCTTTAGTCATTAAAACTGCATTACAAATAATCTTTACATAGCTGTTCTATTTGTTTTAAGATAAGAATTAAGTACAAAATTTTGAGTTTTTTTCAAAATTAAGTACAAAATTTCTATATTTTAAATCTGTACTACATCTCTAAGTCCTTCTTAGTTTTGTGCCTCTGTTCAGGCAGGTTTTTAATAAGGTATCTGTAGGAAAACTACAAATACCAACCAAAAGATCAAGCATTGCAGTGCTTGGTCTTTTTCTTTGTCTATTGAATTCTTTTGAATTTATTAGAACTCAATAATCTTACTGCATCTTACTACACAAATCTGGCATTTTATGCTTAAAAGTTAAGCATATAATTAAACTTAATTTTTGATTTATCACACAGCCAAATATTAGTAACGACCTTGATTTATACCTAAAACACGGTAAATATTTGGTTTTATTTCAAAAAAACCTATAACCAAAGTTATATAAGTTTTTAATTTATATAGATTTGTTACCTAAAAGGTAACGCTTTTATATTTTCCTCATTATATTTAGTTACAATTACCCCAATTTCTTTGGCTTAAACTCATTAAAAAAGATAAGATTCGGCTCAAAAATTATACTAAATATAAAATTACTCCATTTCTGCATTAACTCTATACGCTCTTTTTCATACTCAGCTTTGTTATACACACCACGTACACCCGTCATCACATGGTTAAGGCATTTCTCTATGGCATCACCATTAAAGCCCTGCTCATTTAGATGGGTGCTTGCTGTACGTCTTAGATCGTGAATAGTGAACGGCGGTAAATCTGTTAAAGCCAGTGCACTTTTTTGCGCCGTATTAAATGCATTGTGGCTAATATGCGTACCACGTTGCCGACCAACAAATACATAAGGTTCATCACCTGCAATGGTCTTTAGCTCTTTGAGTATTTCAATAATTTGATCTGATAAATACACAACCATTTCACGGCTATAGCCTGTCTTACTGTCTGCTTTTGTTTCAGGTACAAGCCACACACGTTTTTCAAAATCTATATGTTCCCACTTAGCCCTCAATAGCTCGGACTTTCTAAGCAATGTGAGTAATGAAAGTAATATGCCTAGCTTTCGTGGTTTATAGATTCTTGAATTGAGTAGGGTAGTGTAGAACGTACGTATTTCATCAATAGACAAATAACGCTCTCTTGCTTTGGCTTTAAATACATGGCGTGTCGGAATGGCTAACACTGGGTTAAATTCAACTAAGCCTAATGTAACGGCGTAATCAAACATACGTTTCAGTAAGCCTTTCACTTGATTAGCGGAAGCATCAAAACCTTGTTCTTTCTTGCGCCATATCGTATCTCTAATATGCTCTATCCCAATATCCGATATAGGCAAGTGACCAAGCATCGGGAATATATCGTTATGCAGATACATAAACATTGTTTTGGGGTTCTTTCTGTCTTTCTTTATGACTTCGCTGTAATAGCGTTCGCCGTACTCAACAAATAAAACCGTCTTAGAGTAGCCCTTATATGCTTTCTTATTCTCTTGCTGTGGTGAAATACCTTTTGCAATTTTAGTTGCATTTTCATTGCGGATTTCTCTTGCATCTTTTAAGGATATATCAGGGTAGTTACCTATTGTTAAACGCTCTTGCTTACGATTAAAGCTGTAGCGATATACCCACACTTTTCGTCCAGTCGGCTTTATATCAAGGAATAGCCCGTTATTGAGCTTATCCTTAGCCATATAGCGTTTCTCTTGTGGCTTTAATGCTTCTATCTCTCTAGGCGTTCCAAATGTGTAACCGTTATCTACTGGCATAATCTTTTTTAGTTGCATTGCGTATATAAAAATGAATGTTTTAGTTGCAAGCCATGATTTGTCCTTATACAGAACCTTACTGCAACTAACAGAAATATGCTGTTTAGTTGCTTTCATGAGCAATATTTAGTTGCATTACTATTTCTAGCGAAAAAAAGACTTTTGCAACTAGACTGCAACTAAAAAAAGCATAGCACTAATGGAACGTATTAGACACTATTGAATATAAATAGACATAAAAAAAGCACTAAGTATTTATAACTTAATGCAATTTATATTCTCTTTGGAACTCCTTAGAACTCCTTGAATAACTCTAAAAAATGAAATTACTTTCCAATACAGAATGATCCAAAAATTTCCCCAAGTAAATCATCTGCACTGAAATCACCTGTAATTTCACCCAAAGCATTTTGTGCTAACCGTAGTGACTCCGCAACAAGTTCACCTGCATGAAACTCTGTTAATTGCTCATGTGCTTCTTCTAAATACTCTTGTGTGCGTCTCATTGCATCGATATGACGCGTTCTTGCAATAAAGGTATCTTCTTCCGGCTGAAAACCAGCATGCGCTGTAATCGCGTCTATAAGGGTTTGAACACCTGTTTGCTCTTTTGCTGAGATAGAAATATGCCTAAAGCCATGATAGTCAACAAGTGTCGCCGTGCTTTGCGTTAAATCACATTTATTACCAATCAAAATAAGTCTGCTTGGTGTTTGATATTCTGCAAAGTAGTGCTTTGCTAATGCTAAAGGATCATCATCTTTATTTAAGTCATAAACCAATAAAAGCAAATCTGCCTGACTAATTTCTTTAATTGCGCGTCGAATGCCTTCTTGCTCGACAACATCTCCTGTTTCACGAAGACCTGCTGTATCTGTCAATGTAATAGGCAGACCTGCTAAGGAGATTTTCTCATGCAAGACATCACGTGTTGTTCCTGCAATATCTGTCACAATTGCGCGGTCATTACCTGCTAGCGCATTTAATAAACTTGATTTTCCTGCATTCGGTTTACCTGCAATGACGACCTGTAACCCTTCTCGAAGTAACTGTCCTTGACGTGCAGATTGTTGCACCTCTTTCACTGAGCTTTGCACTTCAGTAAGTAGATTTAATATTTTACCATCTGCTAAGAAATCAATTTCCTCTTCAGGAAAATCTATCGCAGCCTCTACATGTAGCCGTAAATGTATCAACTGCTGAAGTACAGCATTTACTTTATTCGAAAATGTACCTTGTAATGAACGAACAGCCGAGCGAGCAGCAGCTTGTGATGTTGCATCAATTAAATCTGCAATAGCTTCTGCTTGCACTAAATCTAGTTTTCTATTTTCAAAAGCACGCATTGAAAATTCACCTGCTTTAGCAGCAATAGCACCTAATTCAAAGAGTCTTTGAAGCAAAGCATTTTGCACCACAGGTCCACCATGACCTTGGATCTCAACAACATCTTCCCCGGTGAATGAATGAGGGTTCGGAAAACAAATGAGTAATCCTTCATCTAATACAGTTTGATCGCCATCTAAAAACTGTCTAAATCCAGCCATTCGTGTTTTAGGAAGTGTTGTATCCGACAACTGTTCTGCAATCAAATATGCTTTTGGGCCAGATAAACGAATTACACCAACACCGCCACGACCTGGAGGGGTTGCAATTGCCGCGATGGTTGTTTGGTTGTATCTCATCATTCATCCTTATTTAACTAAATCATACATATAAAAAAACCGCTTAAGTATTTTACCTTAAGCGGTTCGGTTTAGCTTAACTTATCTCGTAAATTAGCTAGCCTCTTTTTTCTCACGTGCTTTTTTTACACTTTGGCCAATAAACCATTGCTGTAAAATTGTAATACTGTTGTTCACAATCCAGTACAGTACTAGACCTGCAGGGAAGAACAGCATAAATACTGTGAAAATAATTGGCATTAAGCGGAAAACTTTTGCTTGCATTGGATCTGCAGGTTGTGGGTTTAGCATTTGCTGCCCAAACATGGTTGCGCCCATAATCAATGGTAAAATAAACCATGGGTCCATTGCAGATAAATCTTGAATCCAACCTAACCAAGGTGCGTGGCGAAGTTCCACACTTTCCATCAGTACCCAATATAAAGCTAAGAAAATAGGCATTTGTAAAAACATTGGCAGACACCCTGAAAGAGGGTTTACGCCTTCACGCTTATACAGCGCCATCATTTCTTGAGAGAAGCGCATACGGTCTTCACCGAACTCTTCTTTCATGCGTTGCATTTCAGGTGCAATGACACGCATTTTTGCCATTGAGCGATAACTTTTCGCAGAAAGTGGCCATAAAATTAACTTAACAACAACTGTTAATAAGATAATCGACCAGCCCCAGTTACCTACAAGTTTATGGAACGTTTCTAGACCTAAGAAAAGCAATTTTGCAATTGGCCATAACCAACCATAATCAACAGTTTGGTTTAAACCCACTGCCAAATCTTTCAATTCAGATTGAACTTTAGGACCTGAATAGAATGTTGCATCGACTTCCATTGCTGTACCAGCAGGCACAGTAATTGTAGGGGAGGTGAAACCAATAATGTTCATATGGTCAGGAGATTTACGCGATTGTAAGTCTGCTGTATATGGTTCACCATTTGCTTGGCTCAATTTCAGTGTTCCTGGAATCCAAGCACTTACAAAGTAGTGTTGAACAACAGCAACCCAACCACCTTTTGCCTGAACATTTAATTTTTCATCATTAAAGTCAGTAAACTTTAATTTATTATAATGTTCATCAGGTGTACCCCATGCACCACCAAGATATGTCCCTAATTGGAAGATACCTTGACTCGATTTTCCAGGATCTATAGTATCATCACGCTTAATTTGTCCAAAGAACTGACCTTGCCAGTTTTGCTGACTACGGTTAATTACTTTGTAATCAACATTAATTGGATATTGACCTTGCGTAAACGTAAATGTTTTAACAATTTCTACACCATTGGCAGTTTTATATACCATAGGAATAGAAATAACTTTTTCTGCTTGACCATTTTTAGCATTTACTGTTTTAGCATCAGCTAAAGAATAGTTTGTTTTTTCAATTTCAAATGATGGACGACCTGAAGCATTGCTATCTGGTCCATTTGCACCAATCAACCCAGATTGAGCCACATAGGTACGGTCTTTATCACTTTCAAGCATTACAAAAGGTTGATTACTATTTTTGCTAGAATCATGGTTCAACAGTTCAAGACGAACAATGTCACCACCTTTTGGATTAATCCATAAGCGATATAAATCTGTTTGAACAGTAATCAGTTTTTGATCTGATGTCGCTGCTGTATTGTTAGTTTGAGATGCGGCAGTATTACTTGCCTGTGGCACATCTGTTGCCGCAGTATTTTGACTATTTGGTAAATCGGCAGATACGTCATTAGAAGCAACAGCTACACTGCTTTGTTGCACAGCTGTGTTTGTATTATGACCATAGTCCTTTTGCCAAGCCAAAACAAGTAAGTACGCGGTAACCAACATGGCTCCGAGTATCGCAAACCTGGCCCATTTTTGCATAGCTATGACCCCAAGTGGTTAGAATGATATTGATTCATAAAATGCTCACGAAAGGGTACAGCAACGTGATGCATTTGAGAACTGATTTGCTGAAATGAAATAAAACGAATTGCTTTTTTGGGTACAGGATCATAGCCTGAACCACCCCAAGGATGACAACGACATATTCGTTTAACAGCGAATATACTACCTTTGAAAGCACCATGCATATGAAGCGCTTCAATAGTATATTGGGAGCAGGTAGGAATATAACGACAACGAGGCCCTATGAGAGGACTAATAGCAATCTGATAAAAGCGAACCAACCAATGTAATAATTTAACCATTGGCAATCTCTACTTTGGCGGGATAGTAGTCGTATTATTATGTCGCTTTTTAGATAAGCGTTGTAATTTATGCCAAGCGAACTTCAATTGTTGATGCAAGTCTTCATTACTTACACTTTCAATTCCTTTTTTTGGCATGACTACAATATCGAGTAAATCAATATTATGATGATTTAAACGAAAACTCTCTCGAGCAATACGTTTTATTCGATTTCTTTCATGTGCACGACGAACTTTCTTCTTCGCAACAATAATACCCAAACGACTATGTTCTTCTGAGTTTCTCGCTAAAAAAAGAAAGTGGGGCTGATGCACTTTAAAAAGCGCATCATCGAATACACTCTTGTAATCTGCGGCACAGCGTATTCGTTTTTCTGTGCCGAAACTATAAAGTGTCATACACCCAAAGTCGATGAAGCGTTAACAGTATAATTATACTGTTAAGCTATGACGACCTTTTGCACGGCGACGAGCTAATACTTGACGACCAGCTTTAGTAGCCATACGAGCACGGAAACCATGAACGCGTTTACGCTTTAATTCAGATGGTTGAAATGTACGTTTCATATCGAAACTCCAAAATTGATCTATCTTAAAGGTTCGCGATTTTATTGTGCATTGGACATTATGTCAACGATTTTTACTTAAATGAATAGAATTAAGTAGATTAAAAAGTGTCGAAAACAGTTCAATAAGTTATAAACAATTTTATCATCATAGTTATCCACATAACTTCAATTCTCTGATTTAAATTTAAATTCAGAAATAAATTCAAATTATCCACAGTAGTTTTAAAGTTTATATATAAATTCAAATTTATAAATTTAAATTTATTATTATTAGGAAGCTAATTTTCTGTAGATAACTCATATTAATATAAATAAAACATATACTTATGTTGTGGATAATATTGTTTCTAAAAAAATATTAAATTGTGGATAACTTTGTGATATATTTTATCCACAGTTTTTTGCGGATGTTATCCACAGGCTGATTTCGACATTAAAAGTTTAAAATTTTTATGACAGATGTGGATAACTTGGTTAGAATAGCCGACCCTCAAGCTGAGGTTGATGTATTTAAATTTAAATTAGGGGTTTTTACATGCTTTGGACACAATGTCTAGCTCGTTTACGAGAAGAGTTATCTGATAATGTCTTTGCTATGTGGATACGCCCGCTAGTTGCTGAAGAACGTGAGGCAACACTATTTTTATATGCACCAAATCCTTATTGGACACGCTATATAAAAGAGCATCATTTAGAGCTCATTTCAATTTTAGTCGAGCAGCTCTCAGAAGGACGAGTAACAAATGTTGAAATTGTTGTTGACTCAAGACCTGGTGCAATTTTAAAAGCCAGTGAGCAACCAGCTACGACTACGGCTGCACTTGAAAAAACTGTAAGTACAAAAACGACCATTGTTCCCCAAAAAGAGAAAAAAGAAGCAACAACGCCTATAACGAATAAAACAAGTAAGAGAAGACAACTGAATCCGCTATTTACTTTTTCTTCATTTGTGGAAGGTCGTTCTAACCAAATGGCAGCGGAAACATGTCGGAAAGCGCTAACGCATTTGGGGGAGTCTCAGCATAATCCCTTATTTCTATATGGTCCAACAGGCCTAGGTAAAACGCATTTAATGCAAGCAGTTGGTAATGCATTATTGCATGTAAAACCTAATGCGCGTGTGATGTATATGACTGCTGAAAGTTTTGTACAAGATTTTGTAAGTTCATTACAAAAAGGAAAAGTTGAAGAATTCAAAAAAAACTGCCGTTCTTTAGATTTATTATTAGTCGATGATATTCATCTTCTTGCGGGAAAAGAAGCAAGTTTGGTGGAGTTTTTCTATACGTTTAATGCGCTTTTAGACGAATCAAAACAAATTATTTTAACTTCAGATCGTTATCCTAAAGAGCTTACAGAGTTAGATCCTAGACTTGTTTCAAGGTTCTCTTGGGGATTGTCTGTTGGGGTCGAGCCCCCTGATATTGAAACGCGTATTGAAATTTTACTTAAAAAAGCAAGTAGTACTGGTGTAGATTTGCCAAGAAACTGTGCTTTGTTTATTGCACAGCAAGTTGTTGCAAATGTTCGAGAATTAGAGGGTGCTTTAAATAAAGTTGTTGCAATTGCACGATTTAAAGGTTCATTAATTGATCTAGATGTTGTAAGAGAATCTTTAAAGGATGTACTTGCAATTCGTGCAAGAACGATTAGTACAGAAAATATACAACGAGTGGTTGGTGAGTATTTTAAAGTACCTTTAAAAGAGCTTATTGGACCAAAGCGAACACGTATTTATGCACGTCCAAGACAACTTGCAATGGGGCTTTCAAGAGAATTAACGGGTGATAGCTTTCCTGAGATTGGAATGGCTTTCGGTGGACGAGATCATAGTACAGTGATGCATGCCTGTGAAAAGGTAGTTAGCCTACGAGAAACTGACCCAATTTTTGATGAAGACTATAAAAATTTACTACGATTGCTACAAAGTTAGAACTTCATTATTTAATTTAAAAACGCTATATTTGCATCTAATTATTAGATTGCACTGTACTTAGTAATAGACCTATTTTATTTTAAGATACTTGTTTAGAGGAATGCGCTGTGCGTTTAAAAATTGCGAAAGAGAGTTTACTGAATATCTTATCCCATGTTGTTGGTGTAGTTGAACGTCGCCATACTTTAAATATTTTATCGAATGTAAAGATTCAAGCTTCAAATGATGCACTAACCATTACAGGTTCAGATTTAGAAGTTGAACTGGTTGCAAGTATGCCATTTGCAAATGGTGGCTGTGTACAAGCAGGGGAAACGACTGTTCCTGCGCGTAAGCTCATGGATATTTGTAAATCACTTCCTTCTGCAGCATTGGTAGATTTACATATTACTGAAGATCAGCGTTGTATTTTAAAGTCTGGCAATAGCCGATTTGTTTTAGGTACATTGCCTGCGGAAGACTATCCACTTCTTACAACAGAAACAACCCAAGGAACACAAGTTCAAGTTACACAACGTGAGCTAAAGCGTCTATTTGAAAAGACTGCTTTTGCAATGGCAGTACAAGATGTTCGTTTCTATTTAACAGGAACATTGCTTGAAATAGATACAGAGCAATTGCGTGCAGTGACAACAGATGGTCATCGTCTTGCAATGTGTGAAACAGGTGCTCAATCTACAGCAACACAGCCCTTACAAGCGATTATTCCACGTAAGGCAGTGGCAGAGTTACAGCGTTTGTTAAGTGTAGAAGATGAAGCTTTAACAGTGCTTATTGGGCGTGAGTTACTGAATGTGACCATTGGTATGCCAAGCCGAGATAAAGAACAGGGTGATGTTACGGTAAGATTTACAACAAAACTGATTGATGGAAAATTTCCTGACTATCGTCGTGTTATTCCTAAAGGGGGGGACAAAGTCGTAACGATTGGTCATGATGTTTTTAAGCAGTCTTTACAACGTGTCGCAATTTTAAGTAATGAAAAACTACGTGGCGTATTTTTAAACTTTTATACAGATACGCTACAACTCCGTGCAAATAACCCTGAACAAGATGAGGCGATTGAAGACCTTGCGATTCAATATCAGCATGATAGTTTAGAAATGTCATTCAATGCCCAATATTTATTAGATGTTTTAAGTGCATTAGATGGTGATGATGTTTCAATGACAATGACAGAAGCAAATCAATCAGTTCTTGTTCAAGACTTACAGCATCAAGATCAGGTTTATGTTGTTATGCCAATGCGTGTTTAGAAATTAGAGTTTTTATATGCATTTCACACGTCTAAATATCGAGCGTGTAAGAAACTTAGAAACGGTTGCAATGCAAAATTTGCAACCGTTTACTATTTTATACGGTAATAATGGCTCAGGAAAAACGTCAGTACTTGAAGCAATTCATTTACTTGCAACAGGACGATCTTTTCGAACACATATACCTAAACACTATATTCAATACAAAACAGATAATGCAATTGTCTTTGCACAATCTTTAGAAGAAAAGCTTGGTATACAGAAACTAATATCAGGCGAGCAAATTATTAAACTTAATGGCGACAATGTTGCAACGCAAGGACAGCTTGCAAAAAAGATTCCGTTACAGCATATAGACCCTTTAAGTACCGACATTATTGATCATGGAGCAAAGCCAAGACGCCAACTTTTAGATTGGTTGATGTTTCACGTGGAACCTAACTTTTATCCAATATGGCAATTGTACTCACGGGCACTGAAGCAGCGGAATATTTTACTTAAAGGTCAAAAAAATATTCCTTTAGCAGTCCTTGAACCTTGGAATAATCTCGTTGCTGAGTATGGTGAAATTTTAAATTCTCAGCGTTATGCAGTCGTAGAGCAATGGCAAGTATTTTTTCAGCAAGCTATACAGCAATTATTGCCAGAGGTTGAGATTCAACTAGAATATCAGGCAGGCTATTCATTAAGTATAGGCTTACTACAAAACCTTATAAATCATCATGTTAAAGATTCTGAGAAACGTTATACAGAATATGGCCCACATCGTGCAGATTTAAAGCTCAAGACAGCGCAAGGAGATGCCGATATTGTTCTTTCAAGAGGGCAAAAAAAGCTATTAATTATTGCTCTAAAGTTATCTCAGATTGCAATGCTACATGCGAGTAATATGGAAACTGTGGTATTATTAGATGATTTGACGGCAGAACTAGATTATCAGGCGCAACGGCGTTTAATTACGCGTTTAAATGAACTGAGCTGTCAGGTGTTTTTAACAACTTTAGACCATAAAAGCGTAGAAAAACACTTGTACGCGCTATCTATTTCGTATCAATTATTTAATGTGAACAACGGTTGTGTTCAGCTGATGAAAAACACAAACCAGGTTGAATAATCATTATTTTATTTATGACTAGGGAGAAACCATGGATTCAGAGTCTCAATCTGCTTCTCAAACAGAACTAAACAATGAAAAGGCTTATGATTCCTCTAGTATCAAAGTATTACGTGGGCTAGATGCAGTTCGTAAACGTCCTGGAATGTATATTGGTGATACCGATGACGGGACAGGTTTACATCACATGGTTTTTGAAGTTGTAGATAATGCAATTGATGAAGCATTGGCTGGACACTGTGATGAAATTATCGTCAAAATTCATGAGGATGAATCATTAAGTGTTTCAGATAATGGACGTGGAATTCCAACAGATATACACCCTGAAGAAGGTGTTTCAGCAGCAGAAGTAATCTTAACAATTCTTCATGCTGGTGGTAAGTTTGACGACAATAGTTATAAAGTTTCTGGTGGTCTACACGGTGTAGGTGTTTCAGTTGTAAATGCACTTTCGAGTAAATTAAAGCTGACAATTCACCGTGCAGGACAAATCCATGAACAAGAATATCGTCATGGTGTACCTCAGCAACCGCTAAATGCAATTGGCACAACTGAGAAAACAGGTACGACTGTTCGTTTTTGGCCAAGTGCAGATACTTTTAGCCAAACAATTTTTAATGTAGATATTTTAGCGCGTCGTTTACGTGAACTTTCATTTTTGAACTCTGGCGTGCGTATTGTTCTAATAGACCAACGTGTTAATTTAGAATACTCATATGATTATGAAGGTGGTCTTGCTGAATTTGTAAAATATATCAATAAAGGCAAAACACACTTAAATGATATTTTTCATTTTAATGCAGAATCTGACCAAGGCATTTCGGTTGAAGTGGCTTTACAATGGAATGACTCATATCAAGAAAATGTAAAATGTTTTACAAATAATATTCCACAAAAAGATGGTGGTACGCATTTAGCAGGTTTCCGTGCGGCATTAACGCGTGGTCTAAATAGCTATTTAGATAAAGAAAATATTCTTAAAAAAGAAAAAGTAAATGTATCGGGTGATGATGCTCGTGAAGGTCTAACCGCAATTGTTTCTGTAAAAGTTCCAGATCCAAAGTTTTCATCGCAAACAAAAGAAAAACTTGTTTCTAGTGAAGTGAAACCTGCTGTAGAGCAGGCAATGAACAAAGCATTCTCTGAGTATTTACTTGAAAATCCTACTGCAGCAAAAGCCATTGCAGGAAAAATTATTGATGCAGCACGTGCAAGAGATGCAGCACGTAAAGCACGTGAAATGACACGTCGTAAAAGTGCATTAGATATTGCAGGTCTTCCAGGTAAATTGGCAGACTGCCAAGAAAAAGATCCTGCATTATCAGAACTTTATCTTGTCGAGGGTGACTCAGCAGGCGGAAGTGCAAAGCAAGGTCGTAACCGCAAAATGCAAGCAATTTTGCCTTTAAAAGGTAAAATCTTGAATGTTGAGCGTGCACGTTTTGACAGAATGATTTCTAGCCAAGAGGTTGGAACACTCATTACAGCACTTGGATGTGGTATTGGTCGCGAAGAATATAATCCAGATAAATTGCGTTATCATAAAATTATTATTATGACGGATGCCGATGTTGACGGTTCACATATTCGTACATTGCTGCTCACGTTCTTCTTCCGTCAAATGCCTGAACTTGTAGAGCGTGGCAATATTTATATTGCACAGCCACCACTTTATAAGTTGAAAAAAGGTAAGCATGAGCAATATATGAAAGATAAGGATGCATTAGAAACATTCCTTATTTCAAATGCAATTGATGATCTTGGCTTGCATATTAATGCAGACTCGCCTGCAATTACAGGTGAAGCATTGGCTAAAGTAATTTATGACTATCAAGCTGCGCAGAAGAGTATTACACGCTTAACTCAGCGTTATCCTGCAAGTATTTTGGATGCTTTGTTAGATCTTGATATGTTTAAGTCTGAGCAAAATCATGATCAGGAATATGTTCAAGCTTGGGCAGAGAAACTGAAGCAGTCAGTAGCAAAATATCAGGAAAGTCTAAAACCTGAAATTTCATTAGAAGCTTTTGAAAGAGAAGATGCTGATGGTACGAAGTCTGTGCATTATTGGCCACGTGTAACGGTATATGTACATAACTTACCACATCACTATCTTTTAGATGCAGGTTTATTAAACTCTGCTGAATGTGCACGCTTACTTAAAAATGCAGAAAGTTGGTTTACCCTTTTAGAAAGTGGGGCATACCTACAAAAAGGTGAAAAACGTATTCCTGTAGCAGATTTCCATCAAGTTTGGCAAAACGTGTTACAAGATTCTCGTCGCGGTATGATGATTCAACGCTATAAGGGTCTTGGTGAGATGAATGCAGACCAATTGTGGGAAACAACGATGGATCCTGAAAATCGTCATATGCTTCAAGTAACTATTGATGATGCAATTGAAGCAGATCGTATGTTCAACTGTCTAATGGGTGATGACGTTGAACCACGTCGTGCATTTATTGAAGAAAATGCACTAAATGCAGATATTGATGCCTAAGTGCTTTAATACCTGAAAATAAAAAAGCACTCAAATTGAGTGCTTTTTTATTGCATTATATTTATTCAACAGCAGTTAAAATACCTGATGCAAACATGTAGCCAATACCTACAAGTAAGGCAATCCAAATAAAAGCACCGATAATATTATAAATAAGGAACATAAAATAATTCATGCCCGTTGAACCTGCTGCAAACGGCGCAAATGAACGTGCAAATGGAATAAATCGTGCGAGAAGAATAGTTTTCCCACCATGTTTTGCAAAGTAAGCTTCTGTTTTATGTAAATATTCTTTTTTAACAAATCTAGAATTTGAGTTAATAATACTATTTCCTGATACTTTGCCAATATGATAGTTAACAATATAGCCAAGTGCAGCAGCTATAAATAAAAGAAAAATCATATAATTAAGATTAAGCAAAGGCGTTGTTGCACATAATGCGCCTATTGTGAGTAATAAGCTGTCCCCAGGAAGGAAGAACATAAAAATAAATGCAGTTTCTGCAAAAATAATTAAAAATAAAATAGCATAAATCCACATACCATATTCTTGAATCAAGATAGGTAAATGATTTTCAAAGCTAAGAATAAAATCAAAAAAACTCATCGGGGGTACATTCCCACTTTTATTTACATAATATTCCACTGAAAAAAGCAACACAGTACAAATGTTGCACATCACTTGCTTGAAAGAATTTTAGCACAGATTATAAAAAACTGAGCTTAACTTACTACATATATATAGATAACTGAAATAAATCAAACGAAATTATAATATTTAATATAAAAATAAAGTTAAGGTATTAGATTAATATTTGAAAATATAGCCATTTTAGCCAACGATTCATTTTTCATTATGAAAAGGAGTTTATATGTTAGGGTTTAGCCGAGTAGCCATTATTTGTGTATGTATTTTGAGTGGAAGTGCTTTTGCAGCTGACTTATCCACAGACATGGATGGGTTATCAACAAGTTATAAGCAGTTTAAAAAGACTGAAAATAATGAAGAAGCGATAGCTGCATTAGAGAAAATGAAAACTTATGCATTAGATGCAAAAAATAGCATTCCAATGAAACTTATGAATGAGCCTGAAAATAGCCCTGAGGTTAAATCATATTTTAAAACATTAGATGCTTTGGCAATGGAAGTTCAAAAGGCAGAAGATCTAACTAAAAATAATCAGCTTGCACAAGCAAAAGAAGAAACAAAAGAGATAGATCGAATTATGTCTTTTGGGCATCATGCTTTTAAATAAAGCAAAATAAGAAGATGTTCCATGTGGAACATCTTCTTAAATCATTTACTCAGAGAAACTTTCTTCTAACATTTCAAGTTCCATCATTTGCTCTAGCAGCATTTCCTCATTTTTTTCTAAATCATTTTTTAGATTAGATTGTTCATCCATAATTTTTAGTAATTCATCTTTACGATTTTCATCATATAAAGTTGTATCTGCCAATAGAACTTCAATTTTCTGGAGTTGCTCTTGAAGTTTTTCAATTTTCTTTTCAACTTTTTCGATATTTTTTTGAAGAGGTCGCGTCTGTTCTCTTTTTTTTGCAGCAGCTTTTCTTTGTGCTTCTTTATCTATTTTTTTCGGTGTATTTTTCGCATCAAGTGCATTTTGTGCATTCATCTGCTGCTGACGTGCTTCACGCAACCATTTTGCATATTCAACTAAGTCACCATCAAAATTTTGACATTGACCTCCGTGTACTAAAATTAGGTCATCACAAACACTTGAAATAAGCTGACGCTCATGCGATACCAAAACTACAGCACCATCGAAATCTTGTAATGCCATAGTCAAAGCATGGCGCATATCTAAGTCTAAATGGTTGGTTGGCTCATCAAGAATAAGTACATTTGGGCGTTGCCATACAATTAAAGCTAAGGCAAGACGCGCACGTTCTCCTCCTGAAAAGTTTTCGCATACGGTATCCATTCTTTCGCCGCTAAATCCAAAACTACCTAAGAATGATCTGAGTGATGCTTCACTAATTTTAGGGTCTGCAATACGTGCAAGTTGTAACATAGGACTTGCATTACCATCTAAGGCATCCATTTGGTGCTGTGCGAAGTAACCAATGTTTAAAAGTTCAGATGCTTTTCTTTCACCATGTTGAATAGGTAAGTCACCAACTAAAGACTTAATCAGTGTCGATTTACCTGCACCATTCATACCGAGTAAGCCAATACGAGAGCTTGGTGTGATTTGTAGATTAATTTGGCTTGCAATTTCTTTATTCGGATAGCCAATAGTTACATCATCTAAAGTAAGAAGCGGAGAGCTCATTTTTGTTGGCTCTCTAAAGCTAAAGGTAAATGCAGTGTCAACATGCGCAGGTGCGAGATCTTGCATTCTCTCAAGTTGTTTAATACGACTTTGTGCTTGTTTTGCTTTAGTGGCTTTGGCTTTAAAACGATCAATAAATTTTTGTAAATGTGCTCTTGTTTCTTGTTGTTTCTCAAAAGCCTGTTGTTGCTGTGCTAAGCGTTCACTACGTATGGTTTCAAATGAAGAGTAGTTGCCTGTGTATAGCGTGAGCTTTTGATTTTCAATATGTAAAATATGATCTGTAACGGAATCTAGAAAATCACGGTCATGCGAAATCAGAATTAGTGTGCCTTCATAGCTATTTAGCCAATCTTCTAGCCATAAAATTGCATCTAAATCTAAATGGTTGGTTGGTTCATCTAGAAGTAGCAGGTCAGAACGGCTCATCAATGTACGTGCCAAGTTAAGGCGCATTCGCCATCCACCTGAAAAACTTGCGACAGGGTTACGAATTTGTTGTTCTGAAAACCCTAAACCCGCCATAAGCTGTGCAGCTTTTGCAAAAGCTGTATAGCCATTAATTTCATCAAACCTTCCATGAAGTTGAGCAATATCATCATTGCTTAGCTTGTCACTGTCATTAAGTTGGGTTTGAATTTTCCAATATTCTTCATCACCTGATAAAACGAAGTCGATGGCAGGCAGGTCTAAAGCCTCAATCTCTTGAGCCATATGTGCCACAGTCCAGCTTTCAGGTCGTGTTAAACTGCCTTCATCTCCACTTATTTTGCCAAGCAAAGCTGCAAATAATGATGATTTTCCTGCACCATTTACACCTGTTAAGCCAATTTTCCAACCTGGGTGCAATTGCATGGTATCTGTTTTAAAGAGAACACGACCGCCAAGACGAATACTAAAATGTTCAAGTTGGATCATAAGGCTTTCAGTATGTAATAAGATGCAACCATTCTAAAGCTAAAGCCGATGAAAACAAAACAAATCGCTTCTATGAAGACATACTTCAACAGATAGATTATGTTATATTATACGGATATATTGTCCTGCCAGACCATCTGTGTTGATTTGAGGAATGCCCAACATGACTGCTCAAGCTTTAGTATTAACTGATAATGCAGCAAAAAAAGTACGCCAGCTTCGCGACAGTGAAGGGAATCAGGCACTTATGCTTCGTGTTTATGTCACAGGTGGGGGGTGTTCAGGTTTCTCTTATGGCTTTAACTTTGCTGAAGGTGCCAATGATGATGATGCATCATTTGAAAACGGTGATGTAAAAATGCTTGTTGATTCTTTAAGCTATCAATACTTAGTGGGTTCTCAAGTAGACTATATAGAGGGTTTAGAAGGTTCGCGCTTTATTGTGAAGAATCCAAATGCAACAACAACATGTGGTTGTGGTTCGTCTTTCTCTGTTTAATCAATAAAAAAAGCGACAAATATTTGTCGCTTTTTATCATTATATTATACTTTCGTAATTGTTCCTAAAATTCGATCACCTTTCGCGCCTGTAACAGCAGACAGGTTGCCATTCATGCTTTGATCAAATCGCATTGCAAGCCATGCAAAGGCTGTACTCTCTACCCATGTTGGTGAAAGCCCAATAACATCTGTGGTTTGAACAGACCAACTATGCTTGCGTAAGCGCCATCGTAATTGTTCAAGGATATGTGAGTTATAAGCGCCACCACCACAGACATAAACTTCACCATTTTTCATACCTGAACGGTAAATGGCTTTTTGAATTGCACGTACTGTGAGCTTTGCCAGAGTTGCTTGAATATTTTCAGGAGTATCCTCAAACTCTTCGTACTCTAATTCATCATTACGCCAGTCAGAAATCTGATCATCTAGCCAATCTAAATTGAAGTCTTCACGACCTGTACTCTTTGGCGGTTTTCTCGCAAAAAAATCATGTGAATATAAACGGTCTAGTAGGGCACGAATGGGTGATCCATTGGCTGCCCAATCGCCATTTTCATCATACGCGTGTCCTGTATGGCGATGACACCATGCATCCATCAATACATTTGCAGGTCCTGTATCAAAACCTGAAATATTTTCTTTCTTGCCTGCAGGTAAGAAGCTTACATTTGCAATCCCGCCTAAGTTTAAAATGACACGATCAATTTGCTCATGCTGAAACAAGGCTTGGTGAAATGCAGGGACAAGGGGCGCACCTTGACCACCTGCCGCCATATCTCTACGGCGAAAATCTGAAATAACAGGAAGTTGAGTGATCTCTGTAATAATGTTTGGATCGCCAATTTGTAGTGTAAAACCATCTTCAGGACGATGTCGAATCGTTTGACCATGCGATCCAATTGCTTTAATTTTTTTACGCTCAAGTTTATTTTTCTTGATTAGTTCATTAATGCCATGTCCAATCAGTTTTGCAAGAGCAACATCTGCTTTTCCCATGCGGTCAATTTCGTTATCACTTGGTAACGTGAGTGCCATGAGCTCATCTTTTAAATCTTGCTCGAATGGAATCGTAAGTGTTGCATGTAACTGTAAAGGCTCAAAAGATGCAGCGACAATATCGATGCCATCCATACTTGTTCCTGTCATCACTCCAATATAGATTGATGTCATGATTAACAAAACCTGCAATATGCTGAAAAAGTGTTAGTATATCGCATAAATTGAATAACTGATGTGTTTGGATTTTGTGATGTCAAATTTCTTACCTGCTGAAGAGCAGTTGGCCCTTATTAAAAGAGGCACACATGAAATTATTTCTGAAGAAGACTTACTGAAGAAATTAAAAGAAAATCGCCCATTACGTGTAAAAGCAGGTTTTGATCCAACTGCTCCAGATTTACACCTTGGTCATACTGTGCTTATTAATAAGCTGAAAGCTTTTCAAGACTTAGGTCATGAAGTTCACTTTTTGATTGGTGACTATACAGCCATGATTGGTGACCCGACTGGTAAAAGTGCAACAAGACCTCCATTGTCGCGTGAGCAAGTCATTGAAAATGCAAAAACTTATCAAGAACAAGTTTTTAAAATTCTTGATCCAAAAAAAACCAAAGTTGTCTTTAACTCAGAATGGTTCGGGCAAAAAACGGCAGCAGACCTCATTCAGTTGGCAAGCCAGCAAACGGTTTCGCGTATGTTGGAACGTGATGATTTTACAAAGCGTTATAACAACCAACAGCCGATCGCGATTCATGAGTTTTTATACCCATTGGTTCAAGGTTATGACTCTGTTGCATTAGAAGCAGATGTAGAGCTTGGTGGGACAGATCAGACGTTTAACTTGCTTATGGGGCGTACACTGCAAAGTCGCTATGGGCAAGCGTCACAAGTATGTATCACAATCCCAATTCTTGAAGGTTTAGATGGCGTAAATAAAATGTCTAAATCTTTAGGTAATTATATTGGTGTTTTTGATACGCCGGGCTCTATTTATCAAAAAGTGCTTTCAATGCCAGATACCCTCATTGAACGCTACTTTGACTTATTAAGTTTTAAAACAGTAGAAGAAATACAAAACCTTCTTGCAGAAATGGAAGCAGGGCGTAATCCACAAGAGATTAAACGTATTCTTGCATTAGAACTTGTTGAACGTTTCCATGATGCAGAAGCTGCACAAAATGCACATAAAGGTGCAGGTAATCGTTTGGTTGATGGTGAAATTCCAGAAGATACGCCTGAAGTTGAAGTATCACGCGGTGAATCTGGTGAAATCTTCATTGTTTCTATTTTACGTATGTCTGGTCTAACCAAGAATGCAGCACAAGCAAAAGATGCTGTTTCACGTGGAGCCGTTAAAGTTGATGGTGAAGTGATTGGTGCAGATTTCTCTGTAAGTGAAAATAAAACTGTGATCATTCAAGCAGGTAAAAAAGCAATTGCCCGTGTTACCTTCGTAGACTAATTGAATCATTCTTTAAAAATGCTCCTTAGGGGGCATTTTTTATTATAAAAATATTATATTCATTTAAATTAAACTCAAAGAAAATAATATAAGAATTTATACGATTATTTAGAATACATTATGCGAATCTTTCGTCAGTTTATTCCTACAGCATTTATTCTTGGCTGCTCATTAGGACATGCTGAACATCTACAGCAGCCATTCGAATTGACTATTTTACATATCAATGACCATCACTCTCATTTAGATGAAGAAAAAACAAAGCTAAAATTTGATGCGGGTAAAGGTATAGAAGAGTTTGAAGTGACACGTGGGGGTATTGCTCGTGTTGCAACAATGATCAATGAGCTCAGTTTACCAAATAAAAATATTGTGAAAGTACATGCGGGGGATGCAGTTACAGGTGACTTTTACTATAATTTGAATGGAGGTAAAGCTGATGCAATGGCAATGAATCAGATTTGCTTTGATACATTTACATTAGGAAATCATGAGTTTGATGCGAAAGATCAAGGACTTAATCAGTTTATTCACTTTCTAAAACATGGAAACTGTCCTCAGCCAACACAAATTCTTTCAGCCAATGTGAGTTTTGGTGCATCTTCACCTTTATATAAAACTAACTTAGTACAGAAAACAGCAATTATTGAAAAACAAGGTCAAAAAATTGCATTTATTGGTTTAACTGTTGCAGATAAAACTAAAAATGCATCACAACCGAATTTAGATACAATTTTTGCCAATGAGTTAGAAATAGCACAAGGGGAAATTAATCGCTTAAAAGCAGAAGGGATCAATAAGATTATTTTACAAACTCATTTGGGTTATAAGTTCGATATTCAGCTTGCGCAACAACTCACAGGTGTAAATGTGATTGTTGGAGCAGATTCACATACGCTACTTGGACCAAGTAACTTAAATAATATTGGTTTAAAGCCTGAGGGAGCTTATCCAACCCAAGTAAAAAATAAAGATGGAGAGCCTATCTGTATCGCTCAAGCATGGCAGTATAATTATGCTGTAGGTGAACTGAATATCAAGTTTGATGAGAATGGAAAAGTATTAAGCTGTACAGGCACACCCCATATTTTAATAGGTGATGATATTAAAAGAGCTTCAAATAACAGCGATTTATCTAAAAGTGAAAAACAAAAAATTCAAGAACAAATCAAGCAACAGCAGTTACCAGTTAATATCATACAGCCTGATCCCGCTATGTTGCAGGTATTAGCAACATATAGTCAGCAGAAACAACGTTTCACCAACCGAGTTGTTGGCTATGCCAAAGAAGATTTATGTGTAAAAAGTATGCCTGTACCTATATCAAATAATAAATGTGGAAAATATGGTGGAGAATTACAGCAACTCTTTGCCAAAGCGCTATTAGAAGAAGGCAAGCGTCAATTTAATGCAGACTTTTCTTTACAAAATGGTGGTGGGGTTCGTATTCCAATTGCAAAAGGGCCTGTGACTGTTGGAATGGTCTATCAGCTTTTACCATTTAAAAATACCTTAATGCAGTTAAATATGACTGGGGCTGAAATAAAAAATACCTTAGAACAAGTAATGGATAAGAATAACCTAGATAAAGATGCAGGAAGTTATCCATATATGTCGGGATTGCATTGGACTGTAGACTTAAACCAGCCCAAGGGGAATCGCATTCAAAATTTGGAGCAAGTTCTATCATCAGGGCAAATACAGCCTTTAGATTTAAATAAAATATATAAACTCGCAACGATAGACTTTTTGGCAAGAGGCTCAGGACACACACTACACGACTCTGAGTACAATACAAGGAGATCGCCGTAAAGACATTGGATTAGATTATGCCGAAGTATTCTTAAACTATTTAGAGCGTCAGCCAACTGTTGATGGTGAAAAACAAATTTATAAACCAAATATTTTAGATTACAGTACACAAAGAATAATGAATGATTAAAAATACAAATTAAAAGTAGGGGGGAATTCTCCCTTATTTTTAAAAAGCAAAGGAAATACAATTGAGTGATGGATAACCAATATTTTGATATTGTAAATGCATGGATGTGCAACAACTATAGTCTCTATATTCAACATTTAGAGGTTATTCCTAATCGGTTGAATACAGTTTTAAAAGTGATGGATCAGCAAAAAAATAGATTTTACATCAAGTTATTTAACCAACCTCGCCAATCTATTTCTATTGAAACAGAAGCAAACCTTGTAAATGAGCTAAATAGTATTGGTTTAGCATCAGCACAAGTACTTAAAAATAACAGAGGGAACTACTTAACAAGGCTCAAACTCTGCCATCAATTCTATGACACGCTTGTTTTTTCTGAAGCAAGAGGAAGAGAATGTTCATTAGAAAAGACAGACCTTAAACTACTTGCACAAAGCTTGGTACAACTTCATCAATATCAACCAAATTCTCTGATTCAGCCATTTGATTTTCACGACTATCTAAAAAAGTTTATAAAAATACAGTCTTTTATTACAGAAGATGAAACCTATTCTCAATACTACAAACACTTATGCTCTCAAATATACTTACTCATGCCTTTAAATGAATCCCAATCTTTTTGTCATGGAGATGCAAGACCAGAAAATACATTTATTGATGAAAAAGAACATCTGACATTTATAGATTTTGAAAATGCTGCCTTGGCTACACCAAAATATGATTTAGCCACTGTAGTCTGGAATCTTATTTCCTCAGACTTATCCAATGAGGAAGTAGATCATCGGCTCAAATACTTTCTACATATATATAACGGTCTAAGCCAGCAAACATTACAAATGAAAGAAATACTTCCTTATGTTCTTTTTAGAGAAGCATGGTCTATTTATTTCTTACGAGAAAATTGTTTGTTCTCTGAAAAAATGATGAAAATACTCTTTTTAGCATCACAAGCGCGCTATTTAAAAATAAAAGAACTGATAGATAATAAATAATCTTTCCTATTTTGCTGTAAAATCATTCAAATTGATTGAAAACTCACGTATTTCGTACGTATTTTATTCTGTTGATAGATAAATTAGAAATAAATTGGATTAAGGGGTTGCGTTTGGAATGTATTGGTCTATAATGCGTATCCATCGGCGGTGATGTTGAAAGAAACTTCTTAGTAAACAGTAACTTAGTTGATTGGTTTAAGATTTAGTTCTTAGATTGATTAAAGTTAGGTTTGATTAAGAAGATAAAAAACTTTCAGATTACAGTTGACTTTCTTTAAAAAGAGAGTAATATAGCCGACCTAGCTTGCTGATGACGAATCAGTGATGCGAATCATTAATAGAATTGAAGAACAACTTGTGTGGATTTTTACTGAGTGATCACTGAATATATTTAAGATTCATTGATTAAAAGTAGAAATTTACTCGAAAATTTATTTGAGAGCGAATATTTTTGCTAGTGATTAATGAGCCAGATTGATTCCCTTAAGGAATTAATGATTTTAACTGAAGAGTTTGATCATGGCTCAGATTGAACGCTGGCGGCAGGCTTAACACATGCAAGTCGAGCGGGGGATTGTAGCTTGCTACATGACCTAGCGGCGGACGGGTGAGTAATACTTAGGAATCTGCCTATTAGTGGGGGACAACGTTCCGAAAGGAGCGCTAATACCGCATACGCCCTACGGGGGAAAGCAGGGGATCTTCGGACCTTGCGCTAATAGATGAGCCTAAGTCGGATTAGCTAGTTGGTAGGGTAAAGGCCTACCAAGGCGACGATCTGTAGCGGGTTTGAGAGGATGATCCGCCACACTGGGACTGAGACACGGCCCAGACTCCTACGGGAGGCAGCAGTGGGGAATATTGGACAATGGGCGCAAGCCTGATCCAGCCATGCCGCGTGTGTGAAGAAGGCCTTATGGTTGTAAAGCACTTTAAGCGAGGAGGAGGCTTACCTGGATAATACCTAGGATAAGTGGACGTTACTCGCAGAATAAGCACCGGCTAACTCTGTGCCAGCAGCCGCGGTAATACAGAGGGTGCAAGCGTTAATCGGAATTACTGGGCGTAAAGCGCGCGTAGGTGGCCATTTAAGTCAAATGTGAAATCCCCGAGCTTAACTTGGGAATTGCATTCGATACTGGGTGGCTAGAGTATAGGAGAGGAAGGTAGAATTCCAGGTGTAGCGGTGAAATGCGTAGAGATCTGGAGGAATACCGATGGCGAAGGCAGCCTTCTGGCCTAATACTGACACTGAGGTGCGAAAGCATGGGGAGCAAACAGGATTAGATACCCTGGTAGTCCATGCCGTAAACGATGTCTACTAGCCGTTGGGTCCTTTGAGGACTTAGTGGCGCAGCTAACGCGATAAGTAGACCGCCTGGGGAGTACGGTCGCAAGACTAAAACTCAAATGAATTGACGGGGGCCCGCACAAGCGGTGGAGCATGTGGTTTAATTCGATGCAACGCGAAGAACCTTACCTGGCCTTGACATACTAAGAACTTTCTAGAGATAGATTGGTGCCTTCGGGAACTTAGATACAGGTGCTGCATGGCTGTCGTCAGCTCGTGTCGTGAGATGTTGGGTTAAGTCCCGCAACGAGCGCAACCCTTTTCCTTACTTGCCAGCATTTCGGATGGGAACTTTAAGGATACTGCCAGTGACAAACTGGAGGAAGGCGGGGACGACGTCAAGTCATCATGGCCCTTACGGCCAGGGCTACACACGTGCTACAATGGTCGGTACAGAGGGTTGCTACACAGCGATGTGATGCTAATCTCAAAAAGCCGATCGTAGTCCGGATTGGAGTCTGCAACTCGACTCCATGAAGTCGGAATCGCTAGTAATCGCGGATCAGAATGCCGCGGTGAATACGTTCCCGGGCCTTGTACACACCGCCCGTCACACCATGGGAGTTTGTTGCACCAGAAGTAGATAGTCTAACCCTCGGGAGGACGTTTACCACGGTGTGGCCAATGACTGGGGTGAAGTCGTAACAAGGTAGCCGTAGGGGAACCTGCGGCTGGATCACCTCCTTAACGAAAAGGTGAGACTTGGTAAGAATCCACAACAAGTTGTTCTTCGGTATATTATCTGAGGGTCTGTAGCTCAGTTGGTTAGAGCACACGCTTGATAAGCGTGGGGTCACAAGTTCAAGTCTTGTCAGACCCACCAAAGACTAGAAGATAATGTACAATTCGAAATGATTTTAAGCTGGGGACTTAGCTTAGTTGGTAGAGCGCCTGCTTTGCACGCAGGAGGTCAGGAGTTCGACTCTCCTAGTCTCCACCATGATTTTAATCAGATTGATATTTCAATTTAATTAAAGTTAAGCTAATAAATAAGCAAACAGCTTATTTGCTTATAGAGTTTAGTAGAAAGATTGCGTATACTACGCCACCTTGATATTAACCTCTGTGAGTAATCACAGTACATGACCTGACGAAGGCATGTTAAATCATTAACAGATTATTCAATTTGAGTCTGAAATAAAATTGTTCACTCATACATTTTGAAGCGTTTTAATTGAAATTTTAATTAATTTCACATTAAAGCAACTTGAAATGAGATGAGAACTAGCAAATTAACTGAATCAAGCGTTTTGGTATGAGATTGAAGCTGTACACCTTGAAGTTCGCGTAAGCGACTGTTTGGGGTTGTATAGTCAAGTAATTAAGTGCATGTGGTGGATGCCTTGGCAGTCAGAGGCGATGAAAGACGTAATAGCCTGCGATAAGCTCCGGGGAGGCGGCAAATATCCTATGATCCGGAGATTTCTGAATGGGGGAACCCACTTACCATAAGGTAGGTATCAATAACTGAATACATAGGTTGTTGAGGCGAACGAGGGGAAGTGAAACATCTCAGTACCCTTAGGAAAAGAAATCAATTGAGATTCCGTCAGTAGCGGCGAGAGAACGCGGATCAGCCCATTAAGTTATCTAAGTTTTAGTGGAACACTCTGGGAAGTGTGACTATAAAGGGTGATAGTCCCGTACACGAAAGGGCTTAGATAATGATATCGAGTAGGGCGAGGCACGTGAAACCTTGTCTGAATATGGGGGGACCATCCTCCAAGGCTAAATACTCCTGACTGACCGATAGTGAACCAGTACCGTGAGGGAAAGGAGAAAAGAACCCCTGTGAGGGGAGTGAAATAGATCCTGAAACCGCATGCATACAAGCAGTGGGAGCATATTTATTATGTGACTGCGTACCTTTTGTATAATGGGTCAGCGACTTATATTCAGTAGCGAGGTTAACCGTATAGGGGAGCCGTAGAGAAATCGAGTCTTAATAGGGCGTTTAGTTGCTGGGTATAGACCCGAAACCAGGCGATCTATCCATGAGCAGGTTGAAGGTTGGGTAACACTAACTGGAGGACCGAACCCACTGTCGTTGAAAAGCCAGGGGATGACTTGTGGATAGGGGTGAAAGGCTAATCAAGCCTGGTGATAGCTGGTTCTCCCCGAAAGCTATTTAGGTAGCGCCTCGGACGAATACCATAGGGGGTAGAGCACTGTTTCGGCTAGGGGGTCATCCCGACTTACCAAACCGATGCAAACTCCGAATACCTATGAGTACTATCCGGGAGACAGACTGCGGGTGCTAACGTCCGTAGTCAAGAGGAAAACAATCCAGACCGCCAGCTAAGGCCCCAAAATCATAGTTAAGTGGGAAACGATGTGGGAAGGCATAGACAGCTAGGAGGTTGGCTTAGAAGCAGCCATAATTTAAAGAAAGCGTAATAGCTCACTAGTCGAGTCGGCCTGCGCGGAAGATGTAACGGGGCTAAAACTATGTGCCGAAGCTGCGGATTTACGCATTAGCGTAAGTGGTAGGGGAGCGTTCTGTAAGCCGATGAAGGTGTGTTGAGAAGCATGCTGGAGGTATCAGAAGTGCGAATGCTGACGTGAGTAACGATAAAACGGGTGAAAAACCCGTTCGCCGAAAGACCAAGGGTTCCAGTCCAACGTTAATCGGGGCTGGGTGAGTCGACCCCTAAGGCGAGGCCGAAAGGCGTAGTCGATGGGAAAATGGTTAATATTCCATTACTTCTGTGTAATGCGATGAGAGGACGGAGAAGGTTAAGTCAGCCTGGCGTTGGTTGTCCAGGTGGAAGACAGTAGGCATGCATCTTAGGAAAATCCGGGGTGCTCTATGCTGAGAGTCGATAGCAAGTAGGTTTACCTACGAAGTGGCTGATACCATACTTCCAAGAAAAGTCTCTAAGCTTCAGTTACACAGGAATCGTACCCGAAACCGACACAGGTGGTCAGGTCGAGTAGACCAAGGCGCTTGAGAGAACTCTGCTGAAGGAACTAGGCAAAATGGTACCGTAACTTCGGGAGAAGGTACGCTGCTGATGGTGATGGAACTTGCTTCCTGAGCTGTCGGCAGCCTCAGAAACCAGGCCGCTGCAACTGTTTATTAAAAACATAGCACTCTGCAAACACGAAAGTGGACGTATAGGGTGTGATGCCTGCCCGGTGCTGGAAGGTTAATTGATGGGGTTAGCGTAAGCGAAGCTCTTGATCGAAGCCCCAGTAAACGGCGGCCGTAACTATAACGGTCCTAAGGTAGCGAAATTCCTTGTCGGGTAAGTTCCGACCTGCACGAATGGCATAATGATGGCGGCGCTGTCTCCAGCAGAGGCTCAGTGAAATCGAAATCGCGGTGAAGATGCCGTGTACCCGTGGCTAGACGGAAAGACCCCGTGAACCTTTACTGCAGCTTGACATTGAACTTTGACCTTACTTGTGTAGGATAGGTGGGAGGCTTTGAAGTAGTGACGCCAGTTACTATGGAGCCATCCTTGAAATACCACCCTGGTAATGTTGAGGTTCTAACTCTGATCCATAATCTGGATCGAGGACCATGTCTGGTGGGTAGTTTGACTGGGGCGGTCTCCTCCTAAAGAGTAACGGAGGAGTACGAAGGTGCGCTCAGCGTGGTCGGAAATCACGCGTAGAGTATAAAGGCAAAAGCGCGCTTAACTGCGAGACCAACAAGTCGAGCAGGTACGAAAGTAGGTCTTAGTGATCCGGTGGTTCTGTATGGAAGGGCCATCGCTCAACGGATAAAAGGTACTCTGGGGATAACAGGCTGATACCGCCCAAGAGTTCATATCGACGGCGGTGTTTGGCACCTCGATGTCGGCTCATCTCATCCTGGGGCTGAAGCAGGTCCCAAGGGTATGGCTGTTCGCCATTTAAAGAGGTACGCGAGCTGGGTTTAGAACGTCGTGAGACAGTTCGGTCCCTATCTACCATGGGCGTTGGAAATTTGAGAGGATCTGCTCCTAGTACGAGAGGACCAGAGTGGACGAACCTCTGGTGTACCGGTTGTGACGCCAGTCGCATCGCCGGGTAGCTATGTTCGGAAGGGATAACCGCTGAAAGCATCTAAGCGGGAAGCCTACCTCAAGATTAGATTTCCCTGTGACTTTATGTCACCTAAAGAGCCGTTCAAGACTAGGACGTTGATAGGTTGGATGTGGAAGTGTAG
>NZ_KI530739.1 GCF_000488215.1 Acinetobacter nectaris CIP 110549
AAGCCAAAGGTCGTGTAGAACGTGCCAATAGAACCCTTCAGGATCGTTTAATTAAAGACATGTTTTTGGAAGGTATTCATTCAATTGCTGAGGCAAATGCTTGGTTGCCCTGCTTCATTGAGCAATTCAATCAGAAGTTTGCTAAATGTGCGAGAAATCCAAAGAATTTACATCGCCAACTGATAGAATCTAAGATTGAACTTGATGATATTTTTACTTGGCAAGAGCCACGTAAAGTCACCAAGAGCCTAACGATTACTTATGACAAATGTATTTATATTCTGGAATCTACGGAATTGAATCAAAAATTGGTTGGCCAATACATCTCATTCTTAGAATACCCTGATGGAACTGTAGCAATCATGCATCAGGGTCGAAAGATCACTTACCGCATTTTCAATAAATTATCTAAATTACAGCAACATGAAGTTGTTGAGAATAAACGCTTAGGAGCTGTACTTTCTCATATTCAAGAACAACATGAGGAATTAGAAAAACAAAATAAACGTTCGAGATCAAAACACATGCCGAATCGTAAAGCTCAACAGGCCATTATTGAACAAAGAAAATTAAATCCTGTGCTTGACACATTGAGTTAAAACAGGACATTTTAAATGGGTTTTCGCATAGACATTTTAATTGGTGAATAACAAGATAAGTAGTAAAACCACCTGACTAAGAAACTAATTTTTCCCATTATTTCCCCATTTCAAATATGCTGGTCTTTGACTTAAAAGATCATAATAGTCTTTCACATAAGTTAGATCAGGTTTTTCAAAAGGTGTTAAATACCAACGTTGTACTGAAAGTCCAATACTAATATCAGCAAGAGAAAAATGATCACTAACAATATAATATTCTGTTTTCTCTAATTGTTTATCTAATATAGTCATCATATTATTCCACGAGTTAATACTTTCTTTAACAAGTGCTATATCTTGATGATTAGGTGACTTACGAACAATATGTTGTAGAGCATATGTCCAACTATTATTGAGCTCTATACCCTGCCAATCAATCCATTGATCAATCTTAGCACGTGTTTTATTATTATCTGGATATATGTGTTTTCCACTATAAGCATTAGATAGATAGCGAATAATAGAATTAGATTGCCAAAGTATAAAATCATTATCAATTAGTACAGGAATACTAGCATTTGGGTTTACTGTAATAAATTCTTGTTCTTTCGTAGATCTAAAACCACGTCCCCAATCTTCACGATCATATGCTAAATTTAACTCTTCACATAACCATAAAACTTTTCTAACATTAATTGAGTTTGCTCGCCCTAAAATTTTTATCATATAAATCTATTATTAATTCAAGTATATACTTCTTACAAATATATCCTATTTAACTTTATTTTTACTACTATTAATCAAGCTAAAAAATGCTTTCAGAAATTTTTCTTCACTTCTTTTGATTCAATTTTTGTAGAAATATTCCTATTTTCTTTATAGTCTTTAGCCAATCGATTGATCATTATTTTATTTAGTTTTTAAATTACTTGGTTCTGTCACATTAAGCAATTAAAGGTGACAGAAGTAAGATTATCTCTTTCTTAGAATATTTTAGCTTTGCTTCTTCTAGTTAAATCTTAGCCACTCTATACACTGTAGCCACCCCTACCCCAACTGCCTTTGCAATTTCTTCCTTAGTCATGCTCTCAAGTGCTAATAATTGCTTAATACGAGCGTGTTTAGCCCGATTAGGAGCTTTTCCTTGAGGTTTATAGCCAGAACGCAATAAACCCTGCTTAATGCGCTCTTTTCGTTTCTCATTATCTAACCTTGCCATCGTTGCAAGTAAATCAATTAGCATTGAGTTAATTACTGAAAGTATTTCACCTGTAATTCCATCTTGAGCTAAATGATGTGTTGTTGGTAAATCAGCAACAACTAATCTAAGCCCTTTTGCTTTGATTTGCTGTTTAAGTACATCAAAGTCTTCTTGGGATAACCTAGATAACCGATCTACACTTTCAACTAACAGAACATCACCATTGTTAGATTCACTAAGTAACTTGTTTAATTCAGGACGAATAAGTTTTGTTCCCGAAAAGTTTTCAATGTATGAACAATAGTTAGATGAGTAACTTTTACTAAAATTAATTAAGTCATCTAATGCTCTTTCAGCATCTTGGTCTTTGGTAGATGCTCTTACATAAATTCTTACGATACTCATATCAATTAGACTTCAATATTTAAGTGAAATAATAAAAATAAGATTTTGCATGATTTTTTATATAAATGATAGTCTAACGATAGTTTTCATAAAAATGATGAATTTTCTAACTTGGGTATAATCTAAAGATAGATTCAATAAAAATGCTCTTAGAAATAGAAATAAATAACAAAAAATAGGTTTTTAAAGTTTTTAATAATCTTTTAATACTTTTAGACAAGCTGAAACTATTGTTAATTAAGAGTTATAGAGATTATATGACGACAATCTCCGTTCTATATGACGACAATCTCCGTTCTATATGACGACAATCTCCGTTCTATATGACGACAATCTCCGTTCTTTTAAAGACTTTTATTTATATTGACGTTATAAAGACTATATTATATTGTGACTGTATAATAAATGGAGTTTAAAATGGGCAATGAACTCATCGTTAAAGATAATATTCTAATTAATGCTAGTTACAATTTAGAAGTTACAGAACAAAGATTAATCTTATTGTCTATTGTTAGAGCAAGAGAGACACAACAAGGAATTACTGCTGAGAGTAAGCTCACAATTCATGCAAGTGATTATATGAATCATTTTCAGGTTGATAAAAGTGCAGCTTATGAGGCTTTAAAAGGAGCGGTTCAGAATCTATTTAATAGACAATTCTCTTTTAAAGAACAACAAGATGATGGAACGGAATTTGTCGTTAAATCACGCTGGGTCAGTCAAATTGCATATGCAGATGATAAAGCAGAACTACATATTATTTTTGCTCCATCAGTTGTTCCTTTAGTCACAAGATTAGAAAAACATTTTACAAGCTACCAACTTAAACAAGTTTCACAGCTTACAAGTAAATATGCTATTCGACTTTATGAAATACTTATATCTTGGAGAGAAGTTGGGAAAACACCAATAATTAATGTTGAGGATCTACGTTATCGACTTGGTGTTGAATACACTGAATACAAGCGCATGAGTGATTTTAAAAAGCGTGTACTAGATGTTGCTGTAGAGCAAGTAAACCTCTATACAGACATTCAAGCAAAATATGAACAATCAAAATCAGGTAGAATTATTGTAGGTTTTACATTCACCTTTAAAAGATCATCGGTCAACACTATTTCTAATAAAGAAAAAGACCAAAATACTTTAGACATATTTACTAGCATTACAGAAAAGCAAGTAAGTTTTTTTGCTAATAAACTTGCATACGATGAACAATTCTCAAGTAAATATGCTCGAATAGGTGAAGAATATATAGACTTAGAAAAGCGATTATATAAAGATCTTTTAAATCCAAAATTCATTCAGAATAATCTAAAAACCCTTGAGAGATTAGGATTAAAATTAAAGTAATTTAGTTCTAAAATAAAATAGATATAGTTTTATTTTAGAACTAATATAGTTCTAGTTCTAGTTCTAGTTCTAGTTCTAGTTCTAGTTCTAGTTCTAGTTCTAGTTCTAGTTCTAGTTCTAGTTCTAGTTCTAGTTCTAGTTCTAGTTTGAATCATTCAATTGTTTGAGTGCATATCTAATTATGCCACTATGGGTTTGTCCATATTTCTCTGCCAAATCTCTTAGTAAGTTATATTCATACTCATTCATTGGGAGAGTGTGATTTTTATATTTCCTTGGAGCCCTCGGATTTAAAACACTGTCTCCTGAATTTTCTAAATTAGATCCATTAATAAAAGAATTTACATCTAGATCTTGTTTGTTCGGTTCTCTTTTTTTAATCACTGAAGAATCTCCCTCATTAAGCTTTCAAACTCATTTTTAGCCTTGGGGTTATTTGCTTCTGTGACACCTTTACCTTCCGAAATTGAATCTCTATATACTTTTCTATCATGTATTACAGATTGCAGTGCAGTAAAAATAGGGAAATCGGCCAAATACTCACTAGCCTGTTGAACCTCAGAAACACTAGGATTCGTTGGAGCAAGCGTTAATAAGCCGAATGCTTTTAAATGTTGATTAAAAGATTGTGCCTGATCAATTATCTCTGTTAAATGTGGCAATGTATCTAAGTCAAATTGAGATGGTCTAAAAGGAACAATAATCTTATCCGCAACTAACATTGCAGTACGAAGTTCTTTACTATCATGGCCAGCAACGTCTACAACAACATACTCATAACGATTTACTAAATCTTTTAATGTGCTTTTTACATCATCATAGCGTTGTATACAATGAACCTTTTTTAGATCTGTTTCATCACGATCCTTTACCCAATTAGCAGAGCTTTGTTGTCTGTCTGCATCTACTAGAACAACGTCTTTATCGCTACTGGCAAGAAAAGCTGCAATGTTAATTGCGATTGTAGATTTACCACAACCACCTTTTTGACTTCCGATAAGTAGTATCATATTGGTATTTATTTAGAACTAAATTAACACTAATTTAATCTCAATTTAACACTAAGTAAAGTCTTATTTATAGTTTTTAGTTTCAAATTAGTTCTTATTTTATCCCCAATCAGATTGATAAGGGATTTGTAAATAATTCTTTATAAGCTAGTTTTATATGCTTTCAATAATTAATTTTTTCATTTCTAAAAAATGTGCTTCACTGAAATCCTCAATCTTTTCCCAATCCAAAGCTGTCTTTTCTGCAACATGATCTTCTAAAATTTTTAAAGGTTGTGCTGTAGCATAGGCAACAGATAAAATTTGGCATGCCCTCTCTATGGTATACATATCATCAAAAGCAACACCAATAGAGTGAGAAGTAATGAGGATGCCATGATTCCCCATCATTAAACGTTTTTTATCCTTAAGTAAGTTTGCTAGTCGTTTTCCTTCCGCAATTGAATCAGCCATTCCTCCATAATGCTTATCATAAGCAACGCGATTAAAATAACGGGCTGTGTTTTGATCTATGGGTAAAATTTGAGGGTTTTCTAAGCATGCAATTGCTGTAGCATAAATTGGATGTAAATGTAGTACAACACGAATATCAGGTCGTAATTGATGAATTTGACCATGTATTGATAACGCTGTTGTGTCAATCTGTTCATGATAGTTATTTATTTTCTGGTTAGTATCAATGAGAATTAAATCATCAGGCTCGATAGTAGAAAAGTGCTTCCATTTGGGGTTAATCAGGAATTTTTTTCCATCTTCAGATACAGCTGCACTGAAGTGATTTGCAACAGCCTCATGCATACCTAATTTTGCAAATAATTGAAAGCATGCTGCCAAGTCAACTCGTATCTTCTTTTCATACATTATGTTTTTCTCCATTTTTGTTAGTTTTATTTTATGGTTTTTTTATAAAATCTTGCATCGGATTTTTAATAACTTTGCATAAGAATTTCAAAATTACTTTTTTATTCAAAATTATGTATAACTTTTATTCTAGAAAATATTTTAAATTAAACCTTTAAGTGGTTGGAGTTTCTTTATGCATATTTTAAATAAGGGCTTAAGTCCATTGTTAGTAATACTTTTAGCAAGTGGTTTAATAGCATGTAGTAGTAAAAGTGAGCCTAAAAATGCTAAAGAAACAACCCAAGATGTAGCACAAGTTTTTAAAGTTGGTTCAGATATTACTTTTCCTCCATTTGAGTATATGGAAAATAACAAACCAGAAGGGTTTGATATTGATTTAATGAATGGGATACTTAAAAAAGGGAATATAAATACTAATTTTATAGACACTCGATTTACTAATTTAATATCAGGTTTAGAAAGTGGGAAATTTGATGCAGTAATTTCGGGTATGTATATAACACCTGAAAGGCTGATGAGAGTAGATATGATTCCTTATTTCAAGTCAACAGAGTCTGTTATTGTACTCAGTGATTCGACATACATACCCAAAGTTCGCGATGATTTATGTGGTAAAACCATTGCAACTCAAAAAGGATCTCTTTTTCCTGACCAATTAAATCAAATTTCTAAAGAAAGTTGTATTACAAAAGGAAAAAAAGCTATTACAGTAAGAGAGTTCGACACCTCACCCCAAGCAGTACAAGCTATTCTTGCTAAAGCAGCAGATGCGCAGTATGACGATACTAGCGTAGCAAGAAATACTGTAAAAAAACTGAATCAAAAAGTAAAAATCACTTCAACTGAGCCGTTTTTTCCATTTATTGGTGGAATTGTTGTACGTAAAGGCGATACGGTTACATATAATCATATCGAAGATGGACTACAAAAAATGAAACAATCAGGTGAATATAGTTCATTAATTAAAAAGTATGATTTAATTGCACCAACTGATGAAGAAATTAAAGTCTTTATGGATCATATAAAGGATAAAAAATAATTATAGTGAAAGATAAATTAAATTTTTTGTATAAAAATAGTGCTAAATTTAATTAACAAATATGAGTCAATATTAATGAGTGATTATATAAAAATAACATGTGCAGAAAAAGATGCTTTGTTAGCGCAAGAGTTTAGATTTGAATTTCCTGTTCAATATACAGAATATAATCGTTTATCTCAGCAAGATTTATATGAAAAAGTATGCGATCAGGATGTAATTATCATTAGTGATTTAACTATAGATGAAAAAGTTTTAAAGAATAATCCTAATTTAAAGTTAATTGCACTGTGTTCTACAGGCTTTGATCATATTGACCTTGAACAACTAAAATCTAGAAATATAAAAATTTGTAATATTCGTGGTTATGCAGGCGATGCTGTTGCAGAACATGCTTTTTTACTCATGATGAATTTAATAAAGAACTTTTCGACACAGTTGAATGCTGTAAATAAAGGATCATGGTCGAAGGGACAAGCTTCTTTTTATTTGGCTGCACCTATGTATGAATTGAAAGGTAAAACTCTTGTAATTTTAGGTAAAGGTGAAATTGGTCTAGCTCTAGCAAAAAAAGCGGACGCTTTTGGTATGAAAGTAATTTTTAGTGAGCGTAAAAATGCAACATCTTGTCGTCAAGGTTATATAGATTTTGATGATGCTATACAACAAGCTGATATTTTATCATTACATTGTGAATTTAATAAGCAAACGATAGAAATTATAAATTATGATGTCCTTAAAAGAATAAAAAAAGGCTGTATTTTAATTAATGTGGGTAGAGGGGGGCTACTAAATAATCAAGATGTAGTGAATGCATTAGAGCAAAAATTGTTGGGTGGGCTTGGAATAGATGTTTTAGATATTGAACCACCACCTAAAAATCATCCCTTGCTTCAGTTAGAGCATTTAAACGTTATGGTAACGGCACATATTGCATGGGCAACTAATGAAGCACAGCAAAGACTTTTTAACATTTTAGAAGATAATATCAATTCAAATATTTTAGGGTCTGAAAAAAATTTGCTGTAATGATCGCGAATCATGGATAACCCATTTTTTCAAAATTTTGAAATTTAGTTGAGTTGAGTTGAATAGCAACTCATTAATAAGCAATTATCATACTCGCCATAAGATTGAACACTGAGCGATGTTTTAAATGTTCAATATGATCTAATTTTTAAGTTATTATTTATACTTTATCATCAGCTATAGGCTTATTTTATTTCATATTTCAGTAATTTGGATGAAATGAGTCTTCTTTAGGCTAAAATCTCTGTCTTTGCGTTACTCAGAACTCAAACACCTCGTATCACTAAATACACCTTTTAACTCACCTGCGACTGCTCTAAGATCGTTGTTTAGGTCAAAGTAAAGTAGCCCTCTTTTTATCGTTTATAGTTATTTAGAAACATAGATAAATATCTAATGAATATTGATAAAGGCAATATTAAATTTTCCCTCCCTTGAAGAGAAGGGAAGAAAACAATATTATAAAAATATAATACTATTCATTTTGATACTGTAAATACTTTTTTTGAATAAGCATATGTTCTGCAATACGTTTGGCATCATGCCATACGCCCCAAATAAAGCTAGACCCTCTACCTGTTAAGTAAGGTAATCCTAAGAAATATACACCAGCCATATCTGTAATACCATTACGATGTTTTGGACATGATGAACTGTCTAAGATATCTAAATTTAACCAACTATAGTCATAAGTGAAGCCAGAAGCCCAAATAATATTTCTAATATTTTCTGTAATAATATCAAGTGATAATATTGGATGCGTAATACATAAAGGATCCTCCAAAAGGATATGGGCTTCTGGATCTTCAGGCAAAGAAAGGCCATTGTTTTTAATAAAAGTATCGGCCTTATTAAGCAATTTTAGGTATGCATCTTCTCCTTCATGGATACTATCTGCTAAATCTTTTTCGAAAGAAATATTATTTTCTGTGAAGGCCTGAGTCATTCCTAATAATGTAACACCTTGTTTAGCTAAAACTTTAAAGTCAATGGTATGTCCACCATGTGCACCACTAACAGCAAAGCCTTTTAATGGTCCATCATTTGGTTTTTCAGCATCCCATCCACCTAGCACACCAAGCCACCATACATTGTCACGGCCACGATATTTTCGAGGTGGACGCTCATGTTTACCAACTGATAAAAATACTTTTTTACCTGCTCGATTAAGCTCATCTGCAATTTGCACACCTGATGAGCCTGCACCTACAACTAAAACTGCACCATCATTAAGTTGAGAAGGGTTTTTATATTCATCAGAATGTATTTGATAAAGTCTTTTATTGTCTAAAGGTGCAATTTTTGGGATTTTTGCTTTTTGAAATGGCCCTGTTGCAATAATAATATGATTAGTTACTAAATACCCTCTAGACGTCTGAATAGAATATTCTGATTTAGATGCTACTTTTGAAACATTTATAACTTCAGTGTTTGTAAAAATGGGGGCATTAATCTGTTTTGCATACTCTTCAAAGTATTTTGCAACCTCCTCATGAGGAATGAATTGATCAGGTGCATTTGGAAAATTTTTATTTGGAAACCGATCATGCCAACATGGGCCATTAGCAACTAAAGAATCCCAGCGGCGACTACGCCATGCTTCGGCAACTCTCGATTTCTCTAAAACAATATGGGCAATACCTGAAGCAGTAAGATGTTCACTCATTGCGATACCAGCTTGGCCACCACCAATAATAACGGTATCTATATTTTTAGGTAAAAGCATTTTTATATCCTAAATATTTAATTAATAAAAAATATTTTCTCTGTCTAGACGTTTTTTGTCCTAATTTCGATATTAGAGATTTGTAATAAAAAATGAAAATCACATATACAAAAGGATTGAATCAAAAAAAACGAATCGAACAGAAAGGATATATCTCATTGTTTTTTTAATACGTATTATCTGAAGTATAGACAAGGAAAATATAAATTGTCCTCGCTGTAGAAAGTTGCATACTAAAGAAATAGATTACTAACAATTCTAGGTATTAGGATGAAGCACACACGAATTCGAATGTTTAATACAAAAACAACTTATCCAGAACAAAACTTAGATAATGATCTTTGTCAAGCTGTTGTTGCTAGAGGCAAGACCGTATTTTTAAGAGGACAAATTGGGCAGAACTTAGATACATCAGAAAGTGTATGTATCGGAGATGTTCAGGGGCAAGCAGAACAAGCAATGTACAATATAAATATGCTACTTAAGGAAGCAGGAGGCGAGATAGAAGATATTTGTAAGATTACAATTTATATTATTGACCCGCGTTATCGTGAGGACGTTTATCGTGTAATTGGAAAATGGCTAAAAGGAGTATTCCCAGTCTCAACTGGCATAGTGGTTTCTGCACTTGCACGCCCAGAATGGCTTGTTGAAATTGATGCTACAGCGGTTATTACTGAATAATTTGGAAGAAGAATATGACATTTTCTATTGTTGCACGTTGTAAAGAAACAGGACAAATTGGTGCTGCCGTATGTTCATCGTCACCAGCCGTTGCATCTAGATGTATACGTGCAAAAACAGGTGTTGGTATTGCAGTGAGTCAAAATATTACAGATCCAAATTTATCTGAGGTTTTACTTAACTTAGTTCGTTTTGATCTTGCCCCAGAAGATGCAATCCATGAGTTAGTATCAAATACAGAGTTTATTGATTTTCGTCAACTTATGGTTTTAGATATACAAGGTCAAACAGCTACTTATAGTGGTAAAAAGACATTAGGTATTTATGAAACTTATACAGATGATCAAGTCGCTTGTGCAGGAAATATGCTGAAAAATAATCAGATCCCTCAGGTTATGTGTCAGAATTTTACTCAAAAAGAAGGTTGTCTCGCTGAACGATTGTTACTTTCTTTAAAAGGTGGATTGGAGGCAGGTGGAGAAGCAGGGCCTGTACACTCTGCTGGTGTATTAGTCGTCGATAAAATGAATTGGCCAATTATAGATTTACGAGTAGATTGGTCTCTTAAGGATCCAATTACTGAGTTATATGAGATATGGAAAGTGTATGAGCCACAAGTAGATGATTATATTGTGCGTGCATTAGATCCATCATCTGCATTAAGCTTTGGAGTACCAGGTAATCTATAATCATTTTTACTTTAGGATATAAATGTGCTAAATCGTATTTCATTGCGTCAAATTGAATATTTTGTGGCGACTGCAGAAAGTGGGAGTATTATTATTGCCTCAGAACGTATACATGTATCATCTCCTTCAATTTCCGCAGCGATTGCTCATATTGAATCAGAATTACAAGTACAACTTTTTATACGCCAACATGCAAAAGGGCTTATTCTAACGAATGTTGGTGAACATCTAATGAAAGAATGTCAGGTAATATTAGCTCGTACAGGTGGTTTGTATGCTTTTGCTGCTAATTATTCTGGCTCAATTCGAGGGCCACTCAAGTTAGGGTGTTTTTCAGCCATTGCACCGATGCTTTATGCTGAAATTATTCATGGATTTAGTAATTTATATAAAAGTGTTAGTTTAGATGTTTGTGAAGATGATCAGGAAGTATTACTTAGCGGACTATTACGAAATGTTTTAGATGTTGTCCTGACCTATGATCTAAATATAGATCAAACTCTTATTCATTTTGAACCACTCGCAAGTTTGCCACCCTATGCATTATTTAGTAAAGAGCACCCTTTAGCAAATGAATCTGCTGTAACAATGGAAGAGCTTGCCGAGTTTCCAATGGTACTTTTAGATATGCCATATAGTAATGAATATTTTATTTCTTTATTTAAGGAAAAAAGACTCAATCCAAAAATTGTAAAAATATCTAAAAATTCAGAAGTGATTCGATCTATGGTAGCCAATAATATTGGATATAGTATCTTAAATGTTCGGCCAAAAACTAATTACTCTTTAGATGGCAAACAGCTTGTACGTGTACGTATTTCGGGTGATCAGCGGCCCATGCAAATAGGTTTAGCAACAGCAAAGAATGCCGCCCTTAATACAGTAGTACAAGCTTTTATTAGTCGATGTCGAGCCTTTATTTCTGACCAGTATATTCCAGGAATGGGTACACCACATTTTTATGATCCACATATTCGTTTAAAGGAAAATCATTGATGTTTAAAACAGCATCTAAAGAATTACTAAAAAAACTTATTGCCTTTGATACGACATCTTACAAAAGTAACTTAGAACTAATTCAATTTATTAAAGATTTATTTGAACAACATGGGATTAGCGTTAAGTTAAAATTCAATACTCAAAAAACAAAAGCATGTCTTTTTGCTAGTATTGGGCCTCAAGATACTGCTGGCATCTTATTATCTGCTCATAGTGATGTTGTTCCAGTTGATGGGCAAGATTGGCATAGCCCACCATTTATCGCTTTAGAAAAAGATGAAAAAATATATGGTCGTGGTACTTCAGACATGAAAGGATTTATTGCCTGTGTAATGTCTATGATGCTAGCAATTGACCAAAAGTTGTTAACTAAACCAATTCATTTCTGTGTTTCTTATGATGAGGAGATTGGTTGTATAGGCGTACGTGATATTTTACCTCAATTAGCAGAGTATTTAGTTACACCTTTACTCTGTATTGTGGGAGAACCCACTTTAATGCAAATTGCCTTAGGCCATAAAGGAAAGTCTGTATTTAAAGCTATTTGTAATGGCCAAGAAGGACACTCAGCATTAGCACCGCACTTTAGTAATGCAATACATGCTGCAAACGCATTAATTAATTCAATCATACAAATACAGCAGGAAATCAGTCAAGGTGAATCAAAAGATTGGCACTACGATATTCCTTATACAACATTACATATTGGTAAAATTAATGGTGGACAAGCATTAAATATTGTTCCAAATGAATGCATTGTCGATTACGAAATTCGTAATATTGCACAAGATAGTAGCTATCATATTCAACAAAAAATATATGAAAGATTAGACAAGGATATATTTAAAGACTTTATTGATATCGAAGAAAAAAATAATTATCCAGGGCTTGGGATTGCTAGTAATATACCAATTGTACAGAAAATTCGAAGTTTATTACCTGTGAATACATCGGTTGGAAAAATTTCTTTTGGCACGGAAGGAGGATTATTTTTTGAAACGCTTGATTGTCCAGTTTTAATATGTGGTCCTGGTTCTATAGATGTTGCACATAAACCGAATGAATATATCGAATGTAATCAATTGAATCAGTGCGATGTTTTTTTAGAAAAATTACTACAATTTCTTCAATAAAAGTTAATATTTAAACATTTTGTTAGCTTCATATTTTCCTTATAAGTAAGTCATGATTTAAAAATTACAAATTTATCTTAAGTTGGTTATAAAAAGAATTACATTGTAAAAATATAACTTGGGAGGTTTGCATGACTTTTGATTGGAGTTATACCTTTGGTTTACTCGCAAACCATGAGTTTTGGAAAGCATCATTAACCGTCATAGAACTTAGTGTATTAGTTTGGATTATAGGTATTGCAGGAGGATTTATTCTTGCTTTAGGAAAACAGTCGAATAAAGTCCTCATTTCTAAAGCAAGTAGTTTATATATTTGGTTTTTTAGAAGTTTACCTCTACTTGTTTTATTGGTATTTATTTATAACTTTCCACAAATATTTCCATCTACCAGCAATTTTTTATCATCTCCTTTTATTTCGGGGCTGATTGCAATGGTTTTAAGTGAAGTTGCGTATATTGCAGAAATTCACCGAGGAGGCTTGAATGCTGTTCCTAAGGGACAAATAGAAGCTGGTAAAGCATTAGGTATAAAATATGGGGGAATTCAGCGTTTAATTGTTATTCCACAAGCAATACGTATTTCACTACCTACTTTAGGTAATGAATATGTCACGATTGTGAAATTGACCTCATTAGTTTCTGTCATTTCATTAACTGAGATTTTACTAGTAGGGCAAAGACTATATACCCAGAATTTTTTAGTCATGGAAACGATGCTAGCTGTTGCATTCTACTATATATTGATAGTGACAGTTTTTGGGTGGCTAATGTCGATTTTAGAAAAACGTATTGATATTACCCGCAAGAATCCTGAATTACTATTAGATAATGACTTAATACTAACAAATATTTCACAAGCATCAATTAAAAAAAGAAAGTTCATTTCTCCACCTAATAAAAGTACTTATGCAATTGAAGCAATTAATATTCGTAAATCTTATGACAAGCAAGAAGTACTTAAGGGAATTAACTTAAAAATTAAGCCGGGTGAGGTTGTTTCTATTATTGGCCCTTCTGGATCTGGAAAAACAACTTTTATTCGCACTTTAAATGGATTAGAGCAATTGACTGAAGGAGAGGTTAAGCTATTGGGTCAAACTTTTTTGAAAGGAAAGGAGCTTACTGATCAATCTAAAGCGTATAAGTCTAATATTGTCAATGTTGGTATGGTTTTTCAGAGTTTCAATTTATTCCCACATAAGACAATTTTAGAAAATGTCATGCTAGCACCTTGTTATCATGGAATTGATACAAAAATGGAAAATAAGATTATTGCATTAGCAATGCTTGAAAAAGTTGGAATGAAGCAGCATGCAAACAAGTATCCACATCAATTATCTGGAGGGCAACAGCAACGTGTTGCAATTGCACGAGCCTTAGCGATGCATCCATCTATTATTTTATTTGATGAGCCAACTTCAGCACTAGATCCAGAACTAGTTAATGAGGTTTTAAAAGTAATCGAAGAACTAGCAGAAGAAGGATTGACTATGGTTATAGTAACTCATGAAATGAATTTTGCATTTCAAGTATCAGATAGAGTAGTTTTTATGGAAGGAGGGCATCTTATCGCAGAAGGTAGTCCAAGTGAGTTATTGAAATCTGATGATATAAGATTAAAAAAATTTATAACAAATTAAAGCATTGACCTTCAATAAAGTGTATGGCTTTTAGCTACGTTGCTTCATATTTGAGGTGGCTGTTTATTATAAAAATGAATAGCCTCATCTTAAAGCAACTACTCAAATTTATACTTGAATCAACTATAGACTCATTTAAAACCACTCATCTATGATATTTGAATAGTTTTGGTATTTTTCTTGCTTTATAGCTAATAACAACATTAAGAATATCAAATAATGAAATATAAACTATATCCTTGTAAAAATCCAAATGCAGAAACTATCATTCTTAGCTCAGGTTTAGGGGGCCATGCCCAGTTTTGGAATCCCCAAATTGATTCTTTAATTCAATATTTCCACGTTTTTGTATATGATCATATTGGCATTACAAATGACAGTTCTAATCTGCCACAAGGTTATTCAGTTAATAATATGGCGCAAGAGCTAAATGAAATGTTAGTTCGAGATAAAATTAAAGTCGATTACTTTATTGGCCATGCTTTAGGTGCCTTTATTGGAGTAGAACTCGCCTTACAAACTACAAAGTTAAAAAAGCTAATCTTAATCAATCCTTGGGCAAAATTGGATCCCCATACACAAAGATGTTTTAATACCCGTTTAAAAATTTTAGATCATGTAGGTGTAGATGCTTATATTCAAGCGCAGGCACTTTTTTTGTACCCACCTGAATGGATATCTATGCATGATCATCAACTACAACAGCAAGAAATAAAAATGATTCAACATAGCTGTTCTAAACATAATATAAAAATGCGTTTAAATGCTTTAAGAAACTATATACCTAAAGATAGGGTTCAGTTATTAGATATACCTTGCTACATTCTAAGTAATCGTGATGATTTTTTGGTACCTTGGCAACAAGGCTTAAAACTTTCAAAATTTATTCAAAATAGTTTTTTTAAGCTACTCGAAACAGGTGGTCATGCATCTACCGTAACACAGCCAATTGAATTAAATACAGAAATTTTAAATATTCTCACTTCTGAACAATGAAAACATCTATTTCTGGTCATGGCTTAATTAAATTATCAATAAGTAGCATTTTGGTGGTTTCTAAAGCAGTCGCTTTGAAATTCTTGTTTTTTAAGCTATGGCCACTAATTAAGTGAATCTGTGTTTCAAAATCAGCATAGTGCTGTGTAACTGCCCAAATATGAAGAATAAGATGTAATGGGGAAATATCTTTAATTTTTCCCTGTTCAATCCAAGTATAAATAATCTTAACTTTTTTTCTTACCCTTGGTTTTAAATGTTTTTTTAAAATATGGGTTAAATAAGGTGCTCCTTGAATCATCTCTAATGCATATAAACGCGATGCTTGTGGATTACGTTTCGATATTTCATATTTCATTTCAATATATTGGGTAAGAACTTCTTTAGGCTCGCTATTTTCAGTAAAGCAGTCTAATGGACTTAACCACTCTTCTAATACAGACGATAAAACAGCAACATAAAGCTCTTCCTTACTCTCAAAATAATAAAAAAGATTAGATTTAGATACATTGGCTGTTTCCGCAATTTTTTCTAAGTTCGCGCCTTGTAGTCCATAAGTTGAAAAAACAGTAAGTGCTGCTTTTAAAATTTGTTTATTTTTTAAAGTCGCCAATGAATCGTCAGTTTTTTTCATTCGTATAGGTGAGGGATAGCCTTTTATAAATTATGAACTAAAAAAAAATAAATTATTGATCATATTTTGTGCGTCCGAGCAATATTAGTGCGATATAAAATTACATAGTAGACTATTTAGTCCAATAAAAAAGTGTTATTAAAATTATAAATTATTGATATTAAATATAAAAATAATTGGCATGTAATATGCATTATAAAAAATGAAACATCATATAAATAGACAATTCAAACGAGGTTTCTATGCAAGTAGGTATATTCTGTCCAATAGGAAATAATGGCTGGCTTATTTCAAAAAGCTCACCTCAATACAAACCAAGCTTTGAACTAAATAAAGAAATTGTTCAAAGTGCAGAAAAATATGGATTTGATTTTGCTCTATCAATGATTAAGTTACGTGGCTTTGGCGGAGAAACTGAATTTTGGGATTATAACCTAGAAAGCTTTACGCTGATGTCAGGCCTTGCTGCGGTTACATCTAGAATTAAAATTTATGCAACAGCAGCAACACTAGTTATGCCACCAGCTATAGTCGCTCGTATGGCAACAACGATAGATTCTATTTCCAATGGAAGATTTGGATTAAATGTTGTTACAGGATGGCAACGACCTGAATATAGTCAGATGGGTTTGTGGCCGGGTGATAGTTACTTTGGTAAACGCTATCAATATCTGTCAGAGTATGTACATGTTTTAAAAGATCTTTGGGGAACAGGATCTTCTAACTTTAAAGGTGATTTTTTTCAAATGGAAGACTGTCAGGTCAAACCACAACCACAAGAAAAAATTAAAATTATTTGTGCAGGACAGTCTGATGAAGGCTTAGCATTTTCAGCGAAATATGCAGACTATAATTTTGTTTTTGGTAAAGGATTAAACACACCAACTGCCTTCGCCTCTATAAATGATCGCTTAAAAAAACAAACAGAAAAAACAGGGCGCAATGTTTCTACTTTAGCTTTATTCATGGTGATTGCAGATGAAACAGACAAAGCAGCAATGCAAAAGTGGCGAACTTATAATGAGGGAGCAGATTTAGAAGCAATTGATTGGTTACAAGATCAAGGTGCAAAAGATAAAACTTCAGGAGGTGATACAAACATACGTCACATGGCTTCAAGTGTATCGCCTGTAAATATTAACATGGGCACACTTGTAGGTTCATATGAAAAAGTAGCTCAAATGCTCGATGAAATTGCAGAAGTTAAGGGCACAGAGGGAATTTTACTTACCTTCGATGATTTTGTGAAAGGCGTCGCAGACTTTGGGCAAAGAATTCAACCTCTCATGAAAAGTCGTATAAATGCAGATACTGAAGTCCCTTCTTTAATGAATGGATTAAAAGAGGAGAAACTCGCATGAGTATTATTTGTGCAGATTTTACAGCAAAAGATAGCCCTGTCTTAGATGCAGTGCCTGAAAGTATTCAGTTAGATCCTAAGCAAACAGCGCTTATTGTGGTCGATATGCAAAATGCTTATACAAGCCTTGGAGGATATTTAGACTTAGCAGGATTTGATGTCTCAAAGACTAAGCCAGTTGTAGAGAATATTCAAAAAGCAATTGATACTGCACATCAAGCAGGTATACAGGTTATTTTTTTCAAAAATGGATGGGACTCTAATTACGTAGAAGCAGGAGGGGAAGGTTCACCAAACTTTCATAAGTCAAATGCATTAAAAACAATGAAGAAAAAACCTGAATTACAAGGAAAACTTTTGGCAAAAGGCGGGTGGGATTATGAACTTATTGATGATTTAAAACCTACTCCACAAGACATTGTTATTCAAAAGCCTCGCTATAGTGGATTCTTTAACACCAACTTGGATAGTACTTTACGCTCAAAAGGAATTAGAAATTTAGTTTTCACGGGTATTGCGACAAATGTGTGTGTTGAATCAACACTTAGAGATGGTTTTTTCTTGGAATATTTTGGCATTTTATTAAGTGATGCATGTTATCAAGCGGGTGATATTTCTGCACAAGAAGCAACTTTATTTAATGTAAAAACATTCTTTGGTTGGGTTTCAGATACACAAGATTTTAGATCAACTTTTCAAGGAAAATAAATATGCCAAAACAAGAAATTATCCCTAAAAATAGCCATCCTCCAATAGCACCTTATGTACCTGCAACAAAAGCAAATAATATTGTATATGTATCAGGTACATTACCGCTAGATGAGCATCAAAATGTTGTCAATGTTGGAGATGCAAAAGCACAAACACATTATGTGCTAACAACAATTAAGAAAGTAATTGAGGAGGCAGGTGGCACAATGAATGACATTACCTTCAATTCTATTTTTATTAAAGACTGGAATGACTATACAGCTATAAATGAAGTTTATGCCGAGTATTTTCCTACAGAGAAACCAGCACGTTATTGTATTCAATGTGGTTTAGTAAAACCCGAAGCTCTGATCGAAATCTCATCTATTGCCCACCTTGAATAAGTATTACAAAAAATAAAGAGTTTGCTGATAAGGAGAAATATTATGGCAACATCTACCCTCGAAAGCCCTGAAAAAAAAGTATTACTCACTGAAACACAAAAAAACTTTAGAAATGCGATGAGTCAATTGGCTGCTGCTGTCAATATTATTACCACCGATGGACCTGCAGGAAGATCAGGATTTACAGCATCTGCCGTATGTAGTGTGACAGATGATCCACCAACCTTATTAGTTTGTCTAAATCGTAAAGCTTCCGTTTATCAAACATTTAAAGACAATGCCACACTCTGTGTAAATACACTCTCTGAGCAGCATGTTTCACTCTCTAATTCATTCGGTGGAAAAACACCCATGGAATCAAGATTTAGTCAGGGAAAATGGAAGAAACTTGCGACTGGTGCACCTGTATTAGATGATGCTGTTGTTACTTTTGATTGCTCAATTAAACAGATTGTAAGCATGGGAACACATGATATTTTCTTTTGTGAAGTATTAGAAACCCGATCTAATCTTGGATCGCAGGGCTTAATTTACTTCGATCGTGCTTATCACCAACTTGTACGGCAGTATTAAGTATTAGATAGCAGGAGGATTGGTCATGAAACAAAACTGGTTCAATACTTGGCAGAAATTTCAGGGTGATTTAGAAGAAACACCTGTTGGAATGAATGAATATTTACCGCTAGGACAATCTCTATTTTTAGGTGCTCAACATGCGTTTGCTATGTTTGGCGCCACAATTTTAGCACCTTTATTAATGGGGTTCGATCCAAGCCTCACAATGCTCATCACTGGTATAGGAACCATTTTATTCTTTTTAATTACAGGTGGCCATGTCCCAAGCTATTTAGGATCAAGTTTTGCATTTATTGGTGCTGTTGTTGCAGTAACAGGCTATTCAGGTGTAGGTGCCAATCAACATATTGGACTTGCATTAGGCGGTATAGTTGTTTGTGGCTTATTGTACAGCCTTGTAGGCTTTATAGTGACACGAGTCGGAACACGTTGGATTGAAAATTTACTTCCTCCAATCGTCACAGGTACGATCGTAATGATTATTGGGCTGAACTTAGCACCTGTAACGATAAAAAGTGTTGCAAGTAGTACTTTTGATACTTGGATGGCATTGATTACTGTTATATGTATTAGTTCTCTTGCTGTATTTACAAAAGGAATGCTTAAACGCTTATTGTTATTGGTCGGTTTAATCGTTTCTTATGGAATTTACTTTGTACTTACCAATGTTCTTCACTTAGGAAAAGCCATCGATTTTTCGAGTGTTGAACAAGCCTCTTGGTTTGGCTTTCCAACATTACATGCACCTATCTTTACTATGCATGCTACTTTATTAATTGCTCCTGTTGTTATTATCTTAATTGCTGAAAACTTAGGTCATTTCAAAGCAGTGAGTGCTATGACAAATCAAGATATTTCACCATATATGGGACGCGCCTTTTTAGCTGATGGTTTATGCACCACACTTTCAGGTTGTGTTGGTGGTACAGGAATGACAACCTATGCTGAAAATATTGGTGTAATGGCTGCTACGAAAATTTATTCAACTATCGTATTTGTTATTGCAGGTGTATTTGCTATTGCTTTGGGTCTATCCCCTAAATTTGGTGCATTGATTAGTACAATTCCTATAGCAATCTTAGGAGGTACATCAATTGTTGTATTTGGTTTAATTACAATATCGGGCATTCGTATTTGGTTAAATCATAAGATTGATTTCAGTCAAAACCATAATCTTTTTATTGCAGCCATTCCAATTATTATGGGAACTGGAAACTATTCAATTCATTTAGGAAGCTTCGATTTGGGGGGTATAGGTACAGCAACCTTTATCACAATCTTTCTTAATGTTCTTTTAAATAAAACTATTAACCATTCTAAAGTAACTATTTAAAAATAGTAGGCATAATTAAATGAATATAAAAGATACAAATATTATTGGGCATTATATTAATGGTGAATTTCTTGAGCCAAGCTCAGAAATGCAAACTGTCTATAATCCTGCATTAGGTATAGGAAAAAAGAAGGTACTTCTCGCAGATGAAAACACTGTTGAACAGGCTATTCGGTGTGCTCATGTAGCTTTCCCTATATGGAGAGATACTCCTGTAGCAAAACGTACCAAAGTTATGTTCAAGTTTAAACAACTATTAGAAGAAAATATGGAGTATTTATGCGAATTAATCGGGCAAGAACATGGGAAAATTTCTCATGATGCTATGGGAGAGATTCAGCGTGGAATTGAAAATATTGAGTATGCTTGCAGTGCACCAGAATTATTAAAAGGTGAATTTTCTAAAAATGTTGGAACCAATATTGACTCTTGGAGTGAGTTTCAACCTCTAGGCATCGTGGCAGGAATTACACCATTTAACTTTCCTGCTATGGTTCCTTTATGGATGTTTCCAATGGCAATAGTATGTGGAAATTGCTTTATCTTAAAGCCATCAGAAAAAACGCCTTCAGCAGCCTTATTCCTTGCAGAACTTTTGACTCAAGCTGGTCTTCCCAAAGGTGTTTTTAATGTAGTGAATGGTAATAAAATTGCTGTTGACTATCTATTACAACATAATCTCATACAAGCGATAAGCTTTGTTGGTTCTACCTCTATAGCATCTTATATTTATGAGACTGCAACTAAATTTGGAAAACGTTGTCAAGCATTAGGCGGTGCCAAAAATCATGCTGTAGTTTTACCAGATGCTGACTTAGATAATGTAGCGAACTCACTACTCGGCGCTGCATTTGGGTCATCAGGTGAACGTTGTATGGCTTTATCTGTTGTAATAGCAGTTGGTGATCATATTGCAGATACATTAGTTAAAAAGCTAAAAATAGAAATAGAAAAATTAAAGGTGGGAATTCACAGTAATACTCATAATGATTTTGGACCATTAATTAGTAAAGAACATAAAGAAAAAGTTGAATACTATATTACAAAGGCAGAAGAGGAAGGGGCAGAGATTGTAGTTGATGGTAGAGATACTAAGCCTTTAGGTTATGAAAATGGTTTCTTTGTAGGTGCTACACTCATGGATAAGATATCTCCTAATATGGAGAGTTATCAACATGAGATTTTTGGTCCTGTACTGCAAATTATCCGTGTAGAAAGTATTCAACAAGCGATGCAAATCATCAATAACCATACTTATGGAAATGGAACTTGTCTCTATACAAAAGATGGGGAAGCTGCTCGTTATTTTTCCACACACATTCAAGTAGGAATGGTTGGTATAAATGTTCCTTTGCCGGTACCTGTTGCATATCACAGTTTTGGAGGATGGAAGAAATCCTTATTTGGAGATCTATATGCTTATGGACCTGATTCTGTAAGATTCTATACTCATCGTAAAACAATTACCCAACGTTGGGTAAGTAAAAATTTTATTGAAGAAAAACAATTTTCAATGCCTACGTAATCTAAGGAATATTTATGTCTTTTATAGAACAACTCGCAAATCGTCGTAGTATTTATGCGCTTGGAAAAGATGTAGAGCTTAGTGAATGTGAAATTAGTGAATTAATCCAAAAAGCTATACAGCTCAGTCCATCAGCATTTAATTCCCAGTCCTCAAGAGCAGTTATCTTATTTGATGAATTCCATACACAATTTTGGAATATTATATATAAAGCATTAGAAAAACTTGTTCCTGAAGATAAGATTATATCCACACTAAAGCGAATGAATAGTTTTTCTGCAGGAAAAGGTACAGTCTTATTTTATGAAGATCAGAAAGTCATTAGAGATTTAGAAGAAAAATATGCCTTATATAGTGAAAACTTTAAAACGTGGTCAGAACATTCAACAGCTATGGCACAATTGGCTGTTTGGACAGCTCTATCTGAGAGAAAGATAGGAGCATCTTTACAACACTATAATCCAATTGCAGATGAAGAAATTGCAAAAGCTTTTGATGTCCCAAAACACTGGAAGTTATGTTCACAATTAGTATTTGGATCAATTGAGAACCCTCCGACAGAGAAAACTATAACTGTTGATAATACTCGTTTCAAAGTGATGCTATGATTATTTCATCCATCATTTGGCTTTAAAATAAGTAAAAAAAGCATGGCTCTATGATTTCGTGCAAGCTTATCAAAACTGATAGTGATTGCACGAAACCATTTTAATTTTGAAAAACTACTAATTAACCCGAATCCTGCTTAAGGAATTAATTTAAGTTACTGTTTTATATATTTTTATATAAAATAAGTGCTTGGCTTTACAATCTAGTATAACGAATAGACTGATTTCCCTTTAAAAAAACAGCTCTGAGTGACTAAAATTGTATGCTACATAATTTCAATACTTGATAAAAATACCATAAGCGAATGATTTTAAAATAAAAGCTTAAACAGGATTCAGGTTAATTAACCTAAGTATAAACATTCGCTCATGTTTTAATAACTAAAAGAAGCTCTCAGCAACTGCATTATCATTACAATTTCCTCACTACTCCTCATACTTCTTTCGAGATTATGATATTTGCAAATGTTTGCCATTCATGGCTTGTGTATTGACTGCATTAGTCTGATTTGAGGGTTCTTCGCAATATAGCAATCAATAATGCATTTAAAATAGATTTGTAATTATTCTGAATTTCATCGACTAACCACAACAAATCTTAGAAACGAATCAATGACGACAGCGATATAATTATCTCTCGTGTGTAAGAGTATACGTAATGTCAGTCACCCTGAGAAATACAATTTCGCAAGGATTAAGATGATTAGGATTAAATTGTCGATCTAAAGTGTTTGCAGCAATGACTGTTGGACTGTGCTATACGTTTACGATAACCACGCTGTGTTTAAACTCACCTGATTTCATTAAGTCAATGTACTCAATTAATTCGTCATTTTCACCAATCTCTTTCAAATCACAGTGAGTCTTGCGATAGTTGGCATACTTATAGCTTAGATTTAGATAATAAAATTTATATTCATATTATTAGAGAAATTCCTATGTCTGAATACCGTGGCTTAATTGGAATATTGATTCTGTTGCTCATTGGTTTTATTTTTTCCAATAACAGAAGAATGATTAAGATACGTACCATTTTGCCTGCATTGGGTTTGCAGTTTGCATTGGGAATCTTAATTTTATATGTTCCATTTGGGAAATATTTATTTGAACAACTCGCGGTAGGTTTCAATAAAATTATTAGTTACTCTGATGCAGGGAGCGCTTTTCTTTTTGGACCCCTTGTTGGTAGTAAAATGAATACGGTCTTTGATGGCGCAGGCTTTATTTTTGCTTTTAGAGTACTTCCAACCATTATTTTTGTTACAGCACTCATTACTATTTTGTATTACCTTAAAATTATGAATGTATTTATTCGTGTTTTAGGTGGTGCATTTCAAAAAGTATTAAACATTAGTAAAGTAGAATCGTTTGCCGCGGTTACAACCATTTTTATTGGTCAAAATGAGCTACCTGCTGCACTCCGTCCATTTTTACTTAAAATGAATAAAAATGAACTGTTTACTGTAATGTGTAGTGGTATGGCTGCTGTATCTGGATCAGTATTGGTTGGTTATGCAGGTCTTGGTGTACCTATGACATATTTGCTTGCAGCTTCTTTAATGGCTATTCCGGGTGGTATTTTATTTGCAAGATTACTTAGCCCTGCAACTGAAGTTTCACAAGTAGAAGTAAAAGAAATATCTTTTGGTGAAAACAAACCAACCAATATTATTGAAGCTGCTGCAAGTGGTGCCATGCTCGGTCTTAAAATTGCTGCTGGTGTTGGTACTGTTATTATGGTTTTTGTCGGTTTACTGGCATTACTGAATGGTCTAGTTGGTGGAATTGGTGGAATATTTGGATTCTCAGATTTATCAATTAACTCAATTTTCGGCTATGTTTTATCTCCACTTGCATATTTAATGGGAGTAGATTGGAATGATGCATCGCTTGCAGGTGCATTACTTGGTCAAAAATTGGCAATTAATGAGTTTGTTGCGTATTTAGGTTTAGCACCTCATCTAGCAGATCACAGCATTTCACCACATACTGCTGCAATTATTTCATTTGGTCTTTGTGGTTTTGCAAACTTTAGTTCAATTGGTATTGTTATTGGTGCATTTAGTGTTGTAGAGCCAAGTCTAACACCAGTTTTGTCTAAACTTGCATTACGCGCACTCTTGGCAGCCACTCTCTCTAATTTAATGAGTGCAACAATTGCAGGCATTTGTTTATTTTTATAATCATCGAAGGTATATACAACCTACATCTTAACAAATTATTATGAATATAGATTTGGGCTAGGATGTTTGTTGCAATATTACTTGTATCTGTAAACCTAGAGTTAGAGGTTGCAGGTATTAACATTGTTTCAGCTTTAACCAGTAGTAATGTATGAATAATATGTGAGCTTGCAAAGCGTTCAGATATCAAAAGTAGTTTTCACAATATATTATTTTCTGTTTGAATCAGTTTAGTTAAATAATACCTCACAAAAAAATTGCCGCTAATCAATTGATTGTATTAACTTTTACTTAATATGGCATAGGTCTTTAGCAGTAGAAAGTTACTTATTTTGATAAAGGTATCGAAGCTTAATTCTACTAGATCAAATTCTGTTGTTCCCCTAGTTCTTTTGCAGCACTAATTTTCTTAATCTGCTTTTGCAAATCGTCTTTTTCTTTTTGGAGTAGAAGTACTTTATGTATTAATTCTTCATTTTTAGTTGTTAATACTGCTTCTGTACGTGATATGTCAGCATTTTCTTTGCTTAAAACATCTATTTTTTGCTGTAAGTAAGTACGCTCCTCTTTCAGTTCTATTTCTAGTTTTTCATTTCTTTTTTGTACATCAGAAATCATTTGCTGTGCTTGCTGTTGTAAATAATTGTGTTGCTGTTCAATAATCTTTTTATGATTCTCATACTGCACTTGATTTGTTGTTAAAACTTTTTCGTAATTGACTTCTATTTTATTAATTTCTAATTTCGACTTGTTTTGAATATCTTCAATTTCACTGTGATACTTCTTATCTTGTGTTGCTATTTGTTCATCATATTGTTCTTTAACAATTGATAATCTCGCTATTTGCTCATTTCGCTCCTTTTCTAATAATTCGATTTTTTCTTGATATTGCTCAGCTTCGGACTGAAGTTTTTCAAATGCTTCGCTTGTAATCTGAAGCTCTGCATGTGTTGCTTCGAATTGGCTTAAATAGCTTTCTGAAAGTGTGTTAACTCGTTCTGATAGAATTTTGCTTATTGCCTCTTCCACAGCAATTTTTTCATTATCTTTGAGCTCAAGAGTCTTCGTTTTTTCTTTATTTAATTTTTCAGCTTCATATTCTTTTCTATATTTTTGTACTGTAACGCTAGAGCCACCGACAAGTTCTAATATTTCTCTATTTGTAAAATCTGCTTGTTGTTCTTCCAACGTTGCACATGCTTCAAAAACTTGTTCTTTCGTCACTGCTTTCTTTAATTTTCTCATAAAACATTCCTTTTCTTAAACCAACTAAACTGACTAAATTAAGTAAACTAACTAAACTAACTAATTGAACTTTATTAAAGTTTAGGCCAAATCAAAAACAAGATGTAAACTTCAGTGCTGCAGTTTTGTAATCACCATTCGAATTTTGAGCTATTGTCGTTTTCATACTTTTTCTGCTCCGATTTCTCTTTATTTTTGAACTCAATTTGCGCTATAGCTTTACTGAGAGTTGTTGTATCAATATCTTGAATTCGTCGTGATACTTGTTCACCGACTGGACCTCGTGTTGTATCTCTTCGAGAAACTCTTGCTTTTGCTTCATCATTTCTACTGAAATCAACAATTGAATTGTCTCTTTGATTTCTTCTGATATCGTGTATGCTCTCATGTCTTGTATGAGACTTTCTTGCAAAGACTGCTTGAACTTTATTAAAAACTGAGGCAATTCTTCTTCTAAATTTTTCATAAAATCGCTTCTTGAGCTGATTAATGTATTCTCTAAGCTGATACGATGTTCCAATAGTTGTTGATTTTCTGCGTCGAGTGTTTTCTTGATATCGTTGAGACTCGATAATAATTTCATTTGTTCTAAGCTGATATTCTCTTGTTTTTCGATTTGCTCGATCAATGTTTTGTTGTACGTTTTCAGCAATGCGTTTTCGTTCTTCAATAATTCGAGCTGATTCAAGATATATTTGTCGATTTCGCTCATTGTTATCGCCATCTTTTAGCTCCTGTGTTTCACCATCTGTTGCTGCTGTAAGTAGCTTGACTGATTCTGCATCTGTACGATTTGCGAGTTCAAAATCCCAGTATTTTGAAGAATTTCGCTTCTTTGCATCTCGATCTGTTTCGCATTTGCAAAGATTTGATACGCTAAAAATGAACTCATGAGCAGTAGAAATATCAAAAAAACTCCTAACCCATAGGTTATCCAGATCGATCTTTCTGACAGCAATAATTCCTTGAGTTTTGTCTCCATTTTTTCTTCGGTGATGTGTTTGATCTTCGGTATCGATTGTTCTGCTGCTCCAATCACTATTGAGCAAACTTGATCCTCGACCTTCTGCGTATCGATTTTCAGATCTTGTAATATCATTTGTTTTGCTTGTTTGATTTTGAGATTCAGACTCTCTATGTCCTTTTTGAGTGTAGTGACTGTCGTTGTATCGAGTGTCTTTAGTGTCAATAGTAAGTTGTTCATTTCTGATTTGATTTCGTTGTTTACTTCGAGAATTTTCGTCGGACTCGCTTTGTTGATTGCGTACATCAACGTCGATATTCGATTCGATACGGTTTCTGCCTGTTCTGTCTGTATGCTTACTCTTGTAATTATTTGTGTTATATTCTGCTCTTGATGCTCTAGCACGCTCATAAAGTTTTCGAGCGTCGTTTGCATGCTGCTCATTTCCATCTGCAACTTCTCGAGCATATTTTGTTGATTTGAGATGCTCTCTGTAAGCGTTAATTTCGAATTCGTCATTGTAATAACTGCCTTTTAGTCTATGTTTTTTTTCATCATTTAATGTCACTGTTAAATAATTTTTCCCTTCTTTAACTGATTTAATTCCATTGAGCTCTCGCAAACACTGTGCAATATCTGTTCTGTTTTGAACAAAGGGACTATCTAGTAATACTTTCACGTAGTTATTGATCATTCTGCAAAACTGCGCTTTTTTGAGCAGTTCAAAGGACTCTTGATCCAGTATTTTTTTTACTTGTGCGGTAATTTTTTCAACGTGATGCGGTGCTTTGGTTGTTGCTCGAAGAAGGGGATTATCTGGGCGGGACCAGTTGTACTTATAATTAAAGTAATCACGTAATGGTGCGTAATAGTTTTCATGCCCTGGCGGTGCGATATTTAAGCTCTTTCCTGTTTCAAGCTCTAATCTTGGTACCAATATATGAATGTGTTTTGAGCCATCATCTTCTATATGTTGAGTTGCAAATAAATGATATTGATTTGGTTCAAGTCCAGCGAAAGCATGTTTTTCAAATTCATCTAAAACTTCCTTAATTTGTACATCACTTGGATCGTCATCTTTTGCCCAGGCAATCACTGCGCTCGTATATTTCCAAAGATGAGGACTAGAATCACAGATAGAAGTAAATGTAATTGGATCTCCACGTAGTACATCAACGCCAGCTCTAGCTCGATTTAAATGATCAACATGATCCAAAACATAAGCTGATGCTCTGTTTGCAGCTCCTTTTCCATGTTCTAAGAACTTGATTAACATTAGAGTTCCAAACCTTTTTTTTCTAATTGTGCTTTTCTTTTTTCGATCGCTTTTTCTGAGCGTTGAATTTTGGGCAATCCTGGCAATAAACTTTGAAAATCACTTTGAAAGTTTTTTAAAATGATTTGGCATTGCAAGAAGTCATACTTAGTAAGTTCTGTTGCAGAGTCCTTTTTTATAATATTTAATGCACGCGCAACTTGATTAATGTTATTACCGATTCTGCTTAATTCGAGCAGTAATTTCGGATCTATATTTTGATAGCGTTTAACAATTTCAATCTCTGTTTTTTTAATATATTTTGGTTTAAGAACAAAATTGTTTTTAAATTCTTTCAATGTCGGAACATAAAAAGAACTACGCTGGATTTCTGACTGAATCGCTTTTCGTAAAAAATCAGTTAAAGACTGATTTCTCATTTTTAAAATGACGTCGATTTGCTCAAGCTCAAATTGATTAAATCTGTACTTTTTTATAATGTTCCTGACCTGCTTTTGCTTTTGATCTTGCTGCTTCTGAATAGCTATTTCATTCTTCATTTTCGCTCCAGCTTTTGCTTTTCCGGGTCTTAGGGGTGGAGCCCCTAACAAGCTTCCTGAACGCCAAAATATCGAAGATTTTTGGGGGTACAGGTATGCTTGCTCACTTAACAACCTATAAGTAAAAGAGTATTGAATAATGATTTGAATTGAAAATTTTTTAGAAAAAAATCAAGAAACAGGTTTACTTTTTTGAATAGAAAAAATCGCTTTAAAGTGAAATTAATCAGCTTTCAAGAACTGTTAATTTTGCAAACAGTAGTGGGACTTATAAAAGATAAATCATTGCAAAGAATGAGAGAAAATATTTGTATTGATCTTAAAATTTTGATCTGTATTTAAAACACATGAGTAATAGCCAGGATTTTTAATTTATAAGAAAGATAAATCCTAGATGGGACTTAAAAGCTTTATTCTGCGTTCTAGGCAGTTTTAAATAATTAATAATGGGTAAAGCCAAATATATGTAAAAAGATCAACTACGAGCTTATAGACGCATTTAAACGATAGTTTTTTTATTCCATCACAACATGAATAATTGCTAAGTCGGTATTTGATGAACAGGATAGATAAGTGTTAGAGGCCTAGATGATAATTCAATAAATCCGAAACGCTGATAAAATGCAGCAGCCTTTTGATCTTTAGCATGGATAACAACGAAATTAACACCAACTAATTGTGAAACTTTAGAAACTTGTCTTAGTGCATGTGCCAATAGGTATTTTCCAATACCTTTCCCTTGAGCAGTCAGATTCACAGCAAAACGTCCAATGACTACACTAGGTAGTGGATAGCGTGGTAATCTTTTCGTTAATGCTTCATCAATAATTTCAAAACTGATAGATGTACTCGATAAACAATAAAATCCAAGCACTTGATCTTTAGAATCAAGTGCTACATAGGTTTTACTTGTCCCTGATTTTTGATGCTGTGATGCGTATTGCTTAAGGAATCGGTTTAAATCTTCTTGGCCACAATCAAAATCTTTTTTGTGATGTATAGACTGTAGAATCTCAATTCTCATCCAACATACCCATTAAATTTTGCATGTCAGTATTTGCAGGGCGTGGATTCGCAAGCAGATCCATAAGCATATCTCGATCTGTATTATTCACATTAAGATTATAAGTAGATTGAAGTAAATTCTGTGCACGATCAAAAGACGATTGTAAGATGAATGAGCTCACGCTTAAGCCAAGTAAGTTAGCAGCTTGCTCTATAAGGTCCTTTGCTTCGGTTGTTGCACGAATATTGAGTCGTTCTGTTGCTAAGTTCGCCATAATAGCACCAATTGTACACCTAGTTGACGTACAATAGTACCATATTTTAGAAAGACAAAATAGAGGGCTTTTAAATTGGTTTTCAAAATCTATTAAACTCAATATTTAAGATTAGAAAATATCTTGAAAGGGTCAAATTCTTAAACTTCTATTTTTTATTTAAACCCAAAACTTCTAAAAAACAGCTTCGCTAAGGAGGGCTAACGCCCACTCTCTACAGCGCTACACTGTACTGATAGCTATTTGGACTAAAAAAACATGTAAGTTACTAATTTTAATTTAAAAAAAATCATATTTTTTCTCTTTTTTTTTATTTTGATTTTTTAGTCATTTTTTGTTCTTTTTTTAGCTTAAAAACTGTACTTCTTGACAATTTTGTACGCTTTACAATATCTACTACTGCAATATCTTGTTTCAGAAGTTTTAAAGCATATTTACGTTGTTGTTCATATGATTTGCCTTTATTTTTTCCTCCCTTTTTTCCCATTTCGACTGCAAGAGGGATTTTATTTTCTCGTTTTGCAGTAAAAAGATATCTTGATGTACAAAAATTGGAAATACTCGTACTGATTTTTTCAATTTCAGAATCTGATAGAGCCGGATCACAGACACGATGATTAAGCTCTTTACATTCATTTAAAAGAATCAGTGCAAGTTCATCTTCACTCAAGTCAATATATTGTCTATATAATGAATAAGCATGAAAACGCATTGTGTCAAAAATGAAATTATTCCGTTGTCCAATACCGATTATGTTTTTTTCTTTTTTAATTTTTTTTGCAATTGTATTAACAATATAATTTGAGTGATTTTCGACTTTCAAATCTGTAACTCTAGCAAGTTCACCAAGCGTATATTTATCAATTCGCATACTATGTACTGAAGCATTTTTAAACATTGGATTCTTGCAAATATAGTTTTGATAACAAGCATCTCCGTTTAAAACTTCATTCAATCTTTTTTTAATTAATTTATAAAAATTATATGATTTTTGACTATAATTTTTATACTTATTTGAAAGATCAATACATACCCAATTCTTAAGAAAATAAAATAATTGAACATGTTTATTTACCTGATTTTTAATAATTAAATTAGGTAATGGAGCATCTGGATTCTTTAAAATACGACCTTCGATAATATCTGCAACTTGTTCATCAATGTCAATCACAATAACACCGACTTTAAAGTCACTTGCAACTTTCATATATTCATATTGAAATGTTTTTTGATTATTACTATCTAAAAAAAATGGTTTGTGATTAAGTGTACTTTTTGATTTAAAGTATTTATTTGTAGTGCTAATTGAAGATAAGAAATTTATTAGTGCAAGTGATAAATCATCTTTTTCTGTAATAAGAAATGTGTTTTTTAAGTACTCTGTATTTAAAAAATGATGTGCTTCAATCTCGCTGACTTCATCTTTACAGCATGTTTCTTGCATTGTATATACCGAACAATTATCAAATATCTTGCAAACAATGAAAATTTCGGTAAAATAACAAGTCTCTAGTTTGTATTTTTCCGATGCTTTCATTGTTTGTAAGTATCTGTTAAACAAAGTAAAAAAGGCAGATTTTTAATCTGCTTTTTTTACGACTAAAAAGCGAATTAAAAAAGTTAACACATTTTTCTTAGAATTAAAAGTATATATTTTTCAATAATTTAATTAATTTATGGGTTAATTATTCTAGATCGTGCTTGACGAGGTATACCTGATCGTTCAGCCATTTCTGCTAAATTTAAAAATTCTTACTATTCAACAATGAAATATTTAAAACTAAGACATTTGGTTCTGTCGAATTAAGGAAATTTTGCTAAACTGATTGAATTTGCAGTCACCCAATGAACATCATTTCTCAAGCATTTAAACGCCTTCATTATCCAATCGATGTGATTGCAAGATACTTACGTTGATATCTGAGTTACGCATTGATCTTAAGAGACCTTGAGAAAATAATGAAAGAGCGTGGGATCGATATCGGTTATTCAACCTTGCATAGATGAGTCATTCGCTTAACCCCTTTACTTAATCAGACCTTTAAAAAGTATAAAAAAGAGGTAGGACTACTTCAGAGGATCGATGAAACCTATATCAAAGTTAAAGGGAAGTTGACGTATTTGTATTCTGCTATAGATTCACAAGGAAAACCATCAAGTTATTACTAACAGCCAAGCGTAACACCCATGCACCCTAAGATTCTTTCATCAAGCCATATCCCATAATGGACACCGGATACGGTAACGATTGATCATAGCGTAGCATCATGCGGTACTACCTCATCTTAATCAAAATACTAATTCGATGAGCAGTTCCATCAAAATACAGAAAAATAAATACTTAAATAACAGAGTGCAACAAGATCATCGATTTATTAAACGACGGATTCGACCCATGTTAGGATTTAAATCATTTGGGGGTATCAAGATTATTTGATTGTTGATCGCGTGAAATATCAAAAATGGGCAAATATTCACCTTTAACTTCTTTAATGGGACTGAACCTATCTTTTCTATTTAAAAATTAAATATCATTAGAAAATAGAAACTTCTTAAAATTATTTTTATTAGCTATATGACTTAATTCTCTCAAAGATAGGATAAAAATCAACACCATCATCTTTCATCATCGAAATTAAAGAAACAATGACTGCAATTTGTGTTGGTACTTTACCAATTTTCTTATAGTTAGTAATCGAGTTGGGGTTCATATCTAAAAGTAACGCAAATTCTTTTATAGATAGGCCAGATTTACCAATTAATCTTTGAAATTCTTCGTACGGCATGACTAAAACAATAAAATATTTTGATTGTTAATTATAGCATATATATTTTAGTTACAATTAAACACATTATTAGTTTGTTTGACACATTATTAGTTTGCTTGACACATTATTTATGTGTTTTAATGACTCTTATGAAGTGATTGCTACGCATAGGAGACTAATTTATGAATAAATTTACTTCACCACAATTATTTATTTCTACTGAAGTCAAAACATTAGGATTAGAGCTAATTAAAGAGCTTTATATTCAACGTACAGCACCTTTAGCGTTTTATTTAGACGTTAATCCATCTTTTGATGGTCATGAAGCTGTATTTTTTTGGATTAGAAATTATTTAGAGGAGTATCCAGAGGCTGTATTTACTGAAATTAGAAATCGTTTTATTAGTCTTATTCCTGAATGTTAGAAATTACTGCTAAAACTGTGCTTATCATTATCTAAGCACAGTTTTTAAAGATGGTCTCTGCTTATCTTTCCTAATATTGATAGAGCCTAGATGGGTATAGTATTTATCTTTTTCTCAGAAATCCTAGGCTATTTTTGTTCAATAAATCCAAAGATATAAGATAAAAAATCTATAATTACTTTATTTTTTGTTAGACTTGTTAAAAATAATCTGCATATTTTAATTGGAACTCATGTCTGATTTTAAGTTAACCTGAGTTCGACGTAAGCAGACCTAAATTTGAATGATTCTTTGAGCTTTAGGTTTGCTTGGACTCAGGAAATATGCAACAACAGCAGCCATCATATTCACCATAAAGTTGAATACTGAACGATGTCTTGAATGTTCAATATGATGTAAGTTTTTAAGTTGGTCATTGACTGTTTCAATCAATCCACGTTTTGAAAGTAATGCCTTATCATCAATAGTGATCGGTTTACTTTGTTTCATATTTCGACGTTTTGGCGTGATAAGCCTTAATCCTCTTGAGGCTAAAATCTCGGTCTTTGCTTTACTCAGGTAACCCCTTGTCACCGAGTAATATGCCTTTTAATTCATGTGTTAATTGCTCTATGACCGCTGTATCAAGTACATCTCCTAATGTGAGTTTGAGGTTAATTATTTCACCTAAATGATTAATAAGCAGGTGTAACTTAAAACTGTAGAACCAACCTGTACTATTTTTCCCTCGATTTGCTCAACCTTTAAATACACGATGTCTTTGGATTCTTAAGTTGTTACAAACAGTGAGTTTAGTTGAATCAATAATACTGATTTCTGTATCTTGACCTTTGATTTGATGAAAGAAGGTTGTAAGGGCTTATAAGCAACTCGGCATAATTTCAACAAAACGGTTATAGCTCACCAATTGAGGAAATACTGATTTCCAGAATGGACAGACCATATGACAATAAAAATATTTAAAGAATCGAAAGCCAGATTGGTGAAATAAGATGATGATGGTCATGGCTTCAGATAGACTTAACTTTGATTTTCGCTGTCGTATTTTTTGATCTGAAATGAGGGATTTTTCTAATTCTGCGTTAAATTTCTTGCAAAATCGTCCAAAGTACAAAATAATTCGGTAATATAATCCATGAAAAACCTTGTCCTTATAATTTTGTTATTCACCAATTAAAATGTCTATGCGAAAACCCATTTAAAATGTCCTGTTTTAACTCAATGTGTCAAGCACAGGATTTAATTTTCTTTGTTCAATAATGGCCTGTTGAGCTTTACGATTCGGCATGTGTTTTGATCTCGAACGTTTATTTTGTTTTTCTAATTCCTCATGTTGTTCTTGAATATGAGAAAGTACAGCTCCTAAGCGTTTATTCTCAACAACTTCATG
>NZ_KI530740.1 GCF_000488215.1 Acinetobacter nectaris CIP 110549
AATTTACGAGCAACATTGTCGCCACTGTCTGCTGAGAAATTAAGACCTTTGTTAGTTAAATCATTTTGAGTAGTTTTAAGCTGAGAAACATTTACAGCATCTGTGTCATTTGTTCCTGCTGCAACATTCGTCACTTTCATACTTGCAGCATCAATGCCTGTTGTCGTCACACTTGGGCCATTATTTACAGTCAGACCTGTTGCTGTAACTTTGCTCGTATTGCTACCATCAGTTACACTTAATCCATTCGTAGCAGTCAATGTACTGCTGTGTGAACCATTACTTGCTGATAAACCACTATTCCCCACATTCACATTGTTGGTGCCATCGGTATACGCTGTGTTACCTGCCGTCGTTGTGGTTTTAGTTTTACCATCACTTGAAGCAATCACGTTATTGATTGAGGTAGTTGTATTCGTATTCCCACTAGAATCTGTCAGTTTAGATTGGTTTAAACCATAGCTTGCTGTGGTTTTACCATCTTTAGAAGAGACTGATGTACCTGTACCTGAAAGAACAGTATTGTTACCTTCTGTATCTGTTGCTGTTACAGTTTGGAAGTTTGAGTTTTGATCAATACCTACAACAACATTGCCATCTTTATTGGTAGTCTTAATATTATCTGTGTTGTACTCACTGTCCACTTTCGTGCCTGTACCTTGAATGCTTAGCGTCTCACCAATATTTTTATGGATCGTATTACCACTATTGCCTTTAAAGTTGAGGCCACTTTGTTGCGTTGCATACAACTGACTACCATTAATTGCATCTTTTGATGTTGAATTCACATCACCATCGGCAACATTCGTCACTTTCATACTTGCAGCATCGATGCCTGTCGTTGTCACACTTGGGCCATTCGTTACACGAAGGCCTGTTGCATTTAATGAACTACTATTATTACTTGCATTTTTAATAGACAATCCATTAGTAGATGTTAAAGTTGCCTTGTTTCTTCCATTTTCCGCAGATAGACCATCAGTACCAACACTAACATTATTGCTACCATCTGTATAAGTTGTTTGATTTGAGGTCGTTGTTGCTGAATTAGTGCCATCACTAGAAGTAATTGCACTACTTGTTGCCGTATTTACATTCGTATTACCTTTCGCATCTTGTAAGTTTGTACTAGATGCATTGATTGTCGTATTATTTCCATCTTGATCAGTTAACGCAGCATTATTGATATTATAAGTTGCTGTTGATGTACTAGATCCATCTTTTGCTGTGAGTGTAGTACCAGAGATACTTGTCTCGCTCTTATTGCCTTTAGCATCTTTTAAAATACTTCCACTTAAGCCATAAAGTGCTGTTTTTCCACCATCTTGTGATGAAATTGCAGTACCCGTACCTGAAAGTGTTGCATTATTACCATCTGTATCCGTTGCTGTTACTGTTTGGAAATTTGAGTTCTGATCAATACCAACAACAATATTGCCATTACTATCAGTAATAGTTTTTATATTATTGGTATTGTACTGTGAATCGTCTTTCCCACCTGTTCCTTTAATTGTTAAAGTTTCACCAATATTTTTATGAATTGTATTATTACTATTATTACTTAAAAAGTTTAAACCACTTTGCTGTGTTGCATATAATTGGCTACCATTAATTGCATCTTTTGATGCTGAATTCACATCACCATTAGCAACATTCGTGACCTTCATACTCGCAGCATTAATACCTGTAGTCGTTACACTTGGCCCATTATTTACAGTCAGACCTGTTGCTGTAACTTTGCTCGTATTCGTGCCATCGGTAACGCTTAACCCATTCGTAGCCGTCAAGATACTGCTATTTGTACCATTACTTGCAGATAAACCACTATTCCCTACACTCACATTGTTAGTGCCATCAGTATAGGCTGTATTACCTGCTGTTGTTGTCGTTTTTGTTTTGCCATCACTTGATGCAAGGATATTACTGCTTGCGGTACTTGTATTGGTTGCTTTTGACTGATCTGTTAACTGACTTTGTGTAGATGTCAGTACATTACTATTATTGCTATTGTCTGTAATAGATGCTGTATTTACACCATATTTCGCTGTTGATGTCGTATTATTACTTGCATCTTTTGAAACAAGTGTAGTTCCACCAATATCTGTTGTACTCGTATTTCCTTGTGCATCAGATAAATTTGATCCAGTCAGCGTATAATTGGCTTTTGTTTTACCATCTTTAGAAGATACTGCTGTGCCTGTACCTGAAAGTACGCTGTTATTACCATTGGTATCAGTTGCTGTCACTGTTTGGAAGTTTGAGTTCTGATCAATACCTATAACAACATTGCCATCTTTATTGGTGGTCTTAATATTGTCTGTATTGTATTCACTGTCTGCTTTTGTGCCTGTACCTTGAATGCTTAGCGTCTCACCAATATTTTTATGAATTGGGGTACCACTATTGCCTTGAAAGTTAAGGCCACTTTGTTGCGTTGCATACAACTGACTGCCGTTAATTGCATCTTTTGATGTTGAATTCACATCACCGTTTGCAACACTTGTCACCTTCATGCTTGCAGCATCAATACCTGTTGTTGTCACACTTGGGCCATTTGTAACACGAAGGCCTGTACTACCTACATTTGTAGTGCTTGTACCATCAGTATAGGCGGTATTACCTGCTGTTGTTGTCGTTTTTGTTTTGCCATCACCCGATGTAATTATATTATTCGTAGCAGTATTTACGTTCGTATTTTTATTTGCATCTTGCAGTGTACTGCTACTCGCATTAAGTACATTTGTTTGACTATTTCCATCAGAAATGGTCAAACCTGTTGATTTTGTTTCTGTCGTATTTGCTTGATTATCTGATAGTTTCGAGCTTGTTGCTGTAAAACTATTTGTATGACCAAGTGAATCACCATTGGTCGTTGTTAAACCCGATGCAGTAGAAACACTTTTATTGTTACTTCCATCTGTAATAGTAGAACCTTGCGAGGTAATAGCATTATTATTACTTGAACTATCAGAAACATTTACACCTGTCGTTTGAGTAACCGTTGTATTGCCATTACCATCTTTAATTGTAGAATTATTGGCTTGAATCGTATTACTACGTCCATTGCCATCTAAAATTTGTGTTTGATTCGCAGTTGAAGTATTTGAGTTCGCTTGATTGTCTGATAGTTTCGAGCTTGTTGCTGTAAAACTATTTGTATGACCAAGTGAATCACCATTAGTCGTTGTTAGACCCGATGCAGTAGAAACACTCTTATTGTTATTTGCATCTGTAACAGTCGAACCTTTAGAGGTAACTTCATTATTATTATTTGAGCTATCAGAAACATTTACACCTGTCGTTTGAGTAACAGTTGTATTTCCATTGCCATCTTTAATTGTGGCGTTATTGGCTTGAATCGTATTACTACGTCCATTACCATCAGTCACTGTAGTTCCTGTTGCGGCATTTACAGTTTTATTATTTTGACTATCTGTTGTTGTGATACCCGTTGTGTCGACTTTACTATTTCCAATAGTAAGGCTACCCTGATTACTCAAGTCAATATTTTGAGCAAGTTTTACAGTAAGTCCATTGGTTTGATCTGCAACAACTCCGATATTGTTATCTGTTAACTTCGTTGTATCTGCACCGCCTTTAATACTAAGGGTATCGCCTAGCTTACGTGAAACATTACCTCCTGTATCAGCTGAGAAGTTTAATCCTTTATTAGTAAGATCATTTTGTGTCGTATATAGCTGACTACCATTAATTGCATCTTTCGACGTTGAATTAATCGCACCATCGGCAACATTTGTCACCTTCATACTTGCAGCATTAATGCCCGTAGTCGTTACACTTGGCCCATTATTTACGATCAAACCAGTTGCTGTTACTGTACTACTATTAGATCCATTATTTGCAGATAAACCACTATTCCCTACACTTACATTGTTAGTGCCATCGGTATAAGCCGTGTTCCCTGCTGTTGTTGTCGTTTTTGTTTTGCCATCACTTGATGCAAGGATATTACTGCTTGCGGTACTTGTATTGGTTGCCTTTGACTGATCTGTTAACTGACTTTGTGTAGATGTCAGTACATTACTATTATTGCTATTGTCTGTAATAGATGCTGTATTTACACCATATTTCGCTGTTGATGTCGTATTATTACTTGCATCTTTTGAAACAAGTGTAGTTCCACCAATATCTGTTGTACTCGTATTTCCTTGTGCATCAGATAAATTTGATCCAGTCAGCGTATAATTGGCTTTTGTTTTACCATCTTTAGAAGATACTGCTGTGCCTGTACCTGAAAGTACGCTGTTATTACCATTGGTATCAGTTGCTGTCACTGTTTGGAAGTTTGAGTTCTGATCAATGCCCACAATGATATTACCATTGGCATCTGTAGTAGTTTTTATATTAGATGCGCTATATTGATCATCTGCTTTTGTACCCGTTCCTTTAATTCCTAAGGTTTCGCCTAAATTTTTATGCGTTACTTTATTATTAGTATCTGCAAAATTTAGACCCAATTGATTCGTTTGATTCAACTGACTGCCATTAATTGCATCTGTTGAACTTGCAGAAATGTCTCCAGGTGCAACGTTGGTTATCTTTTTATTCGCCGCATTTATACCCGAACTTGTAACACTTGGCCCATTCGTAATCGTCAAACCATCATTATTTAATTTGCTATTACCTGTAGTTATACTATCGAACGTTGAGTTTTTGTCTAAGTTAACAATCAAATTGCCATTAGCATCGGTTGTTGTTTTAACATTTCCTGCACTATATTCAGTATCTGCTTTTGTTCCTGCACCCTCAATAACAAAAGTGCCACCCAAAGCTCTGTTGGTAGACTTACCATTATTGTCAGCAATATTAATTCCTTTGTTTACTGTATCCTGAGTTGCATTCGCAGCATTTTTTACATCATTTAAATTATTATTTGTTGTATTTAGCTGACTACCATTCACTGCATCCGTTGAACTTGATGAAAGACCTCCTGCTGCAACATTTGTTACTTTTTTATTCGCCGCATTTACACCCGAACTTGTAACACTTGGCCCATTCGTAATCGTCAAACCATCATTATTTAATTTGCTATTACCTGTAGTTATACTATCAAAGGTCGAATTTTTGTCTAAGTTAACAATCAAATTGCCATTAGCATCAGTTGTTGTTTTAACATTTCCTGCACTATACTCAGTATCTGCTTTTGTACCCGTACCTTTAATTGTTAAGGTAGTGCCTAGTTTTTTATTCGTAACTTTCCCGTTGTTATCTGCAAAATTAAGCCCTTGATCTGCTGTTGCTTGTGCAGTTGCAGCATTTGTTACAGCTGTATTTGCTGTATTTTGTGCATTTGTTACATTATTATTTGTCGTATTTAATTGACTACCGTTTATCGCATCTTTTGATGTTGATGAAACTGTACCATCAGCCACATTAGTGATTTTATTATTCGTTGCATTAAAGCCATTTGCTGTCACAGCACCTGAAAATACAGGAGCATTTGCAAACTGAACATCAATGGTATTACCATCTCCAGAAACCTGAGTTTTTACATTCGTATTCGAAGTAGCTGTAGATGATGATGCGCCACCTGATATTGTTAATGTAGAGCCTAAAGTTTTTGTGGTTGAACCATCATTTCCCTGAAAAGTAATTGGTTTAACAACCTCGTTATTTAAAGCAGTTACAGCACCCTCAACACCATTTGCTTGATACTGTGTTTTGCCATCTGTACTTTTAATATTATATATAGGCGTCTTTATATTCCCTGTTGTTGAGTCCAATGCTGACGAACCACCAAGTGCTACTGCCGTACTTTTTGCTAAATTATCTGCATATTGCTTAGTTGTTTTTAATTGAGCAATATTTACAGCATCGGTATCTTGCGTACCTGCAGCAACCCCTGTAATTTGACGTGTAACTGTTGAACCATTACCCACAGCAACTGCAGCATTGGTTGACTTCCAAGCACCTGATGTACTTGTGGAGCTTAATCCAGTAATCGGATCATACCCTGCAACACTACCTGATGTATTCGCAACTGAGTCTGAACCAATTGCAACACCACCGGCTTGCGTTGCATTAGATCGAATACCAATTGCTGTTGCGCTATCTGCTGCATTTGCACTTTGCCCTAAAGCTGTACCACTTGTAGCTGCAATACTAGCTGCACCAATTGCAGTTGCATTATCACCCTTTGCTTGGGAGCCTGTAGCAGCTGTACTTCCTGAACCAATAGCTGTCGAGTTTACGCCACTAGATAAAGAGTTAATACCAATTGCCACAGAACCTGTATTCGATGCACTAGATACTGCACCAATTGCAAGTGCACCTTGTCCTCCAGCATTTGCTGTTGTACCTAAAGCAACAGAAGCATCACCAATTGCGTTAGCAGCCATACCATAAGCACTAGAGAAGTTCCCTGTTGCTTTCGCAGTCACCCCAACAACGACTGCCCCCCCACCTGCTGCAGTCGTTTCAGGATAACCTGACGGTAGATCTGTACCTGTAATCGTCCTATAACTTGTATTATATGCAGAACGAACTTTATTTATATCATCGCCACCAATAGCAATACTTGAATTGCCATTCGCATTAACGTTGTTACCCATAGCAACAGACTGATCACCTCTTGCTACAGCCACACTACCCACCGCAACAGATTGACTCGTATTTGAACCAACCGCTGCATTATCACCTATAACAACAGAGCGAATGCCACCACTTGCATTGGCGCTACAACCAATCGCAATATTAGCACCATTGGCACCACTATTTGCTTGCGTTCCATTATTAAGTGCACCGCTACATAATGATGTACTTGGTGAAATAGATGTACCTGTTCCTGTTCCCCCATCTATTCCTGATGCAGCAAAAGCATTTGGTGCAAAGACAATCATTGCTGTAATTAAGCTCGCCGAGCCAACTGTTTTTGTTTTTGTTTTAGACTTTGCAATTTCAGAAACCGCAACCCAAGCGCCCAAAGATGCATTCCAAACAATTTTGTATATTTTATTCATATTAATTATACCTAAATGCAAGTTTTGTTTGTTTTCTTTAGACTATCATGTCTTTTTTTTGATAACTAGTTCGTATATTGTAATTTTTTTGTTAATCAAAATTATGAATATAGAATACAAGCAGATTAGAATCTTGTTTATATAGATATACATTATTGATATATATAAAAAACCCTAAGTAATGAACTACTTAGGGTTTTAGTACATATAAGTGATCTATTTTGCGTTATTTACTTCCATTGATAACCAACAGAAATTGCACCGCTAACATTGCTACGGGTATCTGCAGATGCTCCGAATTTCCAGATATATTTATTACTATCTGTAATCGCACTCACACCAACAGATACTGCACCCTCTCCGCGATATCCACCAAGACCAGCACTCACCATGCTCATACCAGCTTCGCTTGGTTGAGGTAAATTACCGACAGCCATTGCACCTGCAATACCTGCATTAGTTTCATTACGGAACTTATTCAATTGCTGATTGGTTTGAACAAATGCACTTTCTAAGTTACCTACACGGCCATTTAGATTACCCACTGCACCATCAATTGTATTCTGACCAGTACCACCAATATTACTTGTAGATACTGTTCCATTTGATTGTACTTGCGCATTACCACCAAGTGCTGCTGCAACCGCTGCATTTGATTGATATAGCTGACCACCATTTACAGCATCGGTAGAACTTGCTGAAGTTGCATTGCCTGCAGATACACCTGTAATTGTACGTGTAGCACCTGTGCTATTTGCAACATTTACTTTGGTTCCACCAGTATCTTTACCTATACTAATATCACCATTCTTATCAGCTTGCTGAATTGCACCTGACTTACCACTTGCTAAGTCACTTACAGAACTATTTAAGCTGTTAATACTATTTGTATTTGCTGTTACCTGAGACTGAACATTTGCAAGTTGTCCACCGTTTACTGCATCTTTAGAACCTGCTGCCACAGTACCATCTGCAACATTGGTTAAAGTTGTCGGGTTTGTACCATCACCTAAGCTCACACGACCTTTATTTACAGAGCCATCTGCATTTTTGTCATATTGAACAGCAGCATTTGAAAGCGTATTCACAGTATTACTCACTGTGCTTACAGCTGTATCAAGTTGTCCTTTGTTCACAGCATCAGTTGCATTTACACCCGCAGCAACACCTGTAACCGTTTTACCACCTGCATTAATACCAGATGCTGTAACACTTGGTCCTGTTGCATTACCTGATGCATCTTTAAAGCTTAGGCCAGTTTGGTTAACTACAGTACCTGCTTGATTATTTGCATAACCATAGGTTGTACCACTTGCTGTAGTCGTTACTTTATTACCATTTGCATCAGTTAAAGTTGCATTTTGTGCCGAATAGTTTGCACTATTACCTGCACTATCTTTCACAGAAACACCTGCAGCTGTCGTACTTGTGCTATTAGAACCACTTGCAACCGTTAGACCATTTGTATCTAGCCCCGCATTACCAACATTTACTTTCGATACGCTAATATCTTTACCAGTTGTATTTGCATTTTGCACAGCAGTATTTAAGGCATTTAAAGCATCTGAGATGTTTGTCTGACTTCCACCTGCAATATTATATGTAGGATTAGAGATCGTTCCATCTTGATTAACTTTTACACCGCCAATTGCATTGGCAATACTGTTTGAGATATTTGAAACCTGACCACCATTTACAGCATCTTTAGATGATGAAGATATAGTTCCAGCAGCAACATTTGTAATACGTTGATTACCAGCATCAATACCTTGTGCTGTAATACTTGGTCCTGTTTGCGCCCCAGTTGTATCTGCAAAAGCTAGTCCATTTCCGCCAACAATGCTACTTGAACCATCTGCATTCGTGTATTTAGCACTACTTGCACCATAGCTCGCACTTGTTATATCGTTGCCTTTACTATCTTTAGTAGATACTTTAAGCCCTGCTGCTGTAGTTTGTGCGCTAATAGGGTTACCTTTCGCATCTTTACCACTTAGCGTACTGCTTGTTGCAATCGATTGGTTCGTATTGCCAGTACTGTCTGAAATCGTATTTCCATCAGTTTTTAATGCAAGTACTTTATTATCTACTGCCTTTAATTGAGCAACGTTCACAGCATCACTGTCTGCTGTTCCTGCAGCAACACCTGTAACTTGACGGTAAATACCAATTTGTGCATCACCTACAGCAACCGTACCTGTCGTGGATGTTGTTGCATTTATTGCTTTCTGATCACTCGTTGTGGCACCTGTTGGTACATAGCCACTAACACCCGCACCCGTTCTCGCTGCTGAGCTATTACCAAGAACAACTGAACCCGCTGTGGTTGTTTTAACGTTATTACCCACTACAAATGTATTATCTGTATTCACAGTATTGTTATTACCAAGCACATAGCTTTCATTGCCAGTAATTGTGCTCGGGTCACCAAATGCACCAGAATGGTTTCCAGTCACATTATTTCCTGTACCTACGCTAATAGATTGAGTACCAGAAGCAACTGCACCATCACCAATCGCAACAGATGATGTGCCTGTCACACTTGAGTTATTACCAATAACAACCGCATTAGTTGCTTTTTCACTTGCTGTTGCATTAACACCTAGAGCTGTAGAGTTTTTACCTGCAGCACTAGAATCTTTACCATCTGTACTGTTTGTATGCGCAAATTTAACACCTTCGGTATTCATCTTCTGAACAGTTTCACCAATTGTGAGTTGGTCTGTTGTTGTTTGACCTGATTTATCATAGGTCAAGAATAACGAGTTTTGATCTGGGTTTGTTGCACTATAGTTTTGATTAACAACCTGACCTGTTACATTTACAGCATCACCATTAGCATTTTTGACATTAGTAATATTATTACTAATTGCTGAGTCTAATTGACCTTTATTGACAGCATCTGATGCACTAGTACCATTTGCAACATTTGAAATTGTTGTACCGCCACTTGTAACGACCGTATTGCCATATTGATCTTTACCTGTAGTAATAGCAGTACCTTTCCCATTCCCAGCTACAATACTATTGTAGTTCACACTACCATCTGGGTTTTTAGCATATTGAACTGCACCACTACCTAATGAACCAATTTGACTAGTTAAAGAGTCCTGAATTTGTGCAACTTGACCACCGGTTACAGCATCTGTGGAACCTGCTACAATAGATCCACTTTGCAAGTTAGAAATCTTTTTATTTGCAGCATCAATACCTGATGTTGTTAAACTTGGACCATTTGCAACAGTTACACCATTCGAAGAAACCGTCGTTCCTTGGCCTGTCTTATCTGTAACATTAAAGCCTGATGCTGTTGTAGCAGATTGATTTCCAGCAGCATCTTTAAGCGTAGATCCAGTCGCAGTTAAAGTATTGCTATTTCCTTTAGTACCATCATCTAGTGATGTTGCTGTTGCTGTAGTAGCATTTGTATTTCCACTACCATCTTTTGTTGTTGTTCCTGTTGCATTTGCCGTTGTGGTATTTGAACCCGATGTTAATGCATTTTTATCTGCACCATAAATCGCAGTTACAGAATTTCCGGAACTATCTTTACCTGTAACACTCGTACCTGCAGCAGTTGTTGTCGTCGTGTTCGTACCTGACGTTAATGCGCTTTGACCTGCTCCGTAAGTTGCACTTACAGCATTACCTGAGCTGTCTTTGCCTTGAACATTTGTACCTGAAGCGGTCAGTTGAGTACTGTTACCATTGCTGTCAGTCGTCGTTAAACCTGTTGTGTCTAATGTGCTATTACCTGCTTTGACACTGTCTACATCTAAGTTACGGTTTAAAGCATACGTAATCTTGTTATCCGCTTTAGTCACAGTAAGGTTTTTCTCACCACTTGCTGTGCCAATGTCTAACGTATCACCAGATTTAACAGCTTTGCTGTTGCTACCATTGCTTGTCACATTAAAGCCTTGGTCTAATGCTTTAATTGCACCTTCAACACCTGTCGTCTTCGTACCATTTACGCTATACGTCGGTGTAGATACTGTACCATCAGGTTGAACTGCTGAACCACCACCCAATGCTGTAGCTACGCTTGAGGATACACCTGATAACTGACTACCATTCACTCCGTCTGTTGACGTTGGAGAAACTGTGCCTGCAGCAACATTGGTTACTTTTTCATTGCCTGCATTTAAGCCTGATGCTGTTACACTTGGGCCAGTTGTCTTGCCAGTACTATCTGTAAAGCTAAGGCCATCTTGACCAATTTGTGTGCTCGTTTTATTGCTTGCGTCTGCAAGACCATACGTTGTCCCTGTTGGGGTCGTCGTTGTGGTATGTGTACCATCACTGAGTGTGTTGCTACCTGCAGTTGATGTATTGGTATTATTGCCTTGTGTAAGGGTATTACTACCCGCAGTTGAACTGTTTGTACCTTTTGAATCCGTCAGTGTATTGCCATTTGCATTCGATGCATTGCTATTTGAACCGTCTGTAATGGTATTACCTTCAGTTTTCAATTTAGCAAATTGATCATCTGCTGATTTCTTAACATCGGCAACTTGCCCTGTTGTCGCAGCTTCACTACGGTTACTTGCAGAACTGTCTGACCAAGTGGTATTGGTTAAACCTGTTACAGTTCCTTTACTACCATCAACAGTCACTGGGCTTGAACCTGAGCCTACAGTTAGAGTGTTGGCTGTGAGTTGTGAACTTACATCACCGTTTTTAACCGTTGTTCCTGCAGCAGTTGTTGTTGTCGTGTTCGTACCTGACGTTAATGCGCTTTGACCTGCTCCGTAAGTTGCACTTACAGCATTACCTGAGCTGTCTTTGCCTTGAACATTTGTACCTGAAGCGGTCAGTTGAGTACTGTTACCATTGCTGTCAGTCGTCGTTAAACCTGTTGTGTCTAATGTGCTATTACCTGCTTTGACACTGTCTACATCTAAGTTACGGTTTAAAGCATACGTAATCTTGTTATCCGCTTTAGTCACAGTAAGGTTTTTCTCACCACTTGCTGTGCCAATGTCTAACGTATCACCAGATTTAACAGCTTTGCTGTTGCTACCATTGCTTGTCACATTAAAGCCTTGGTCTAATGCTTTAATTGCACCTTCAACACCTGTCGTCTTCGTACCATTTACGCTATACGTCGGTGTAGATACTGTACCTGTTGATGAGTCATATTTAGCTCCACCACCTAAAGCAGAAGCTGTATCTGTACCAAGTTGATTCGTTTTTGTAGAGCCTGCCTGAGCAACTGTATCAAGATCTTTTTTATTAACAGCATCATTATCATTTACTGCTGAAGCAACATTAGTAATCTGCTTACTTGCTGCATCAATACCATTTTTAGTAATGCTTGGGCCACCAGACACAGATAGACCATCGGTACCAACAGTTGTTAATACATTATTAGAGCTATCTTTATACTGTGTAGATGTTGCACCATAGTTAGAATTATTACCATTACTGTCTTTAACTGTAGTGCCCGTTGCAGTTACTTGGCTTATATTACCATTACCATCATTAACTTTCAGTCCACTATTATTTAATGTACTGTTGCCTATAGCTAGACTTCCATCTGAACCCAAATTCACATCTTTCGCAAGTTTAACTTGAAGACTATCTGAACCATTCGCAATTACACCAACATTACTTGCATCAGCAAGTTTTGTTGTATCCGTTATACCACCTTTAAGGCTTACAGCTTGTCCTAAATTACGATGTACTGTAGTTCCTGTATCACCATTAAAGTTTAAACCGCTATTCGTAACGTTTGTGACTTGTGTATATAAATCTGATGCATTTACTGCATTTTTTGCATTATTTGCATCTGCAATATTTCCAGCACTTGCTACATTGGTGACTTGTTGATTACCTGCGTTAAGGCCAGATGCAGTTACGCTTGGGCCTGTCGGGTTATTATTACTGTCTGTAAAAGTTAGACCATTTTGACCAATAACAGTACTCGCTTTATTATTGCTATTTGCACTGCCATAAGTCGTTCCATTAGCTTTTGTTACAGTGGTATAAGTACCATCTGTAATGGTATTACTACTTGTCGTAGAGGTATTACTATTGAAATTGTCAGACAACGTATTCGTCGTTGCTGTAGATATATTCTTATTTGACCCACTTTGAATCGTGTTGTTATCAGCTGTGGTCGTATTTGTGCTCGAACCATTGGTTATTTTATTACTACTTGCATTAGAAATATTATAACCATTTCCACCATCAGTCAGTGTATTACTATCTGCTTGGGAAATATTTTTGCTTGTTCCATTTGATGTAGATAAAACATTTTGTGATGCAGTTGATGTATTTTTATTTGTACCATCATCAACAGTAACACCTGAATTTGTTACAGATGCATTACCTGCTTTAAGACTATTTACATTTAAGTCTTTTGCAGCAGAAACTGTATAGTTAGTGCTACCATCATTATTTGTGTTCTGCGCAACTGTGATGTTATCACCACTTGTAACTGTTGTTTTTGCTTTTGTTGCCTGATCTTTCACACTCGCAACAGCATCACTAACATTACTTTTACCTGTTCCAGCAATATCAGTTGTTGTGACAGTACCATCGGTATTAACTTTTGCATTTCCACCAATCAGTGACTGTGTTGAATTAGAAATAGTAGAAATCTGTCCACCATTTACCGCATCGGTAGAGTTAGCACCAATAGTGCCATTTGCGACATCTATAATTTTCTGATTATTGGCATCAAAGCCATTCGCTTTTACAACACCTGTAAATGTCGGTGCATCAACAACACTATACTTATAAGTATTTGTTGAAGAATCGTAGGTTGCTTTGGTATTTGTTCCATCTGCAAGCGTGACTGTATCACCAAGACTAACGTTATCTATTGCACCATCATTAGCTCTAAAGTTTAGCCCTTTATCTGCAGTTGCTTGTGCATTTGCACTTGCTGACTTCACACTTGCGACAGCATCACTAATTGTAGATTTACCTGTTCCACCAATATCATTGGTTGTTACAGTTCCATCTGTACCAACCTTAGCATTACCGCCAATCACATTTGCAATAGAAGTATTGGTATTATAAAGTTGGCCACCATTAATCGCATCAGTAGATCCTGAAGAAATACTTCCATTTGAAAAACCTGTCACTAAGGTATTCTTTGCATCGATACCATTAGTAGTTACTGAAGGGCCTCCAGAAATTGATAGGCCGTTATTATTTAATGTACTATTACCAGCCTTAACACTATTTACGTTCAAATCGTCTGCTGTTTTAACAGTATAAGTCGTTCCTTGACCATCTGCACTTGTTGCACTCGTGACAACAATATTCTTACCGTTTGTTACTGTAGATTTTGCTTGTGCAGCAGCTGTATTAACACTACTGATTGCATCATTAATGTTACTTTTTCCTGTACCACCAATATTTGACAGAGTTACTGTGCCATCCGTCGTAGAATTTGCCGAACTACCAAGTACATTTTTTAGACTATTTGCTACATTCGTCGTATATGTTCTTGCTTGTTTTAATTGAGCAACATTCACAGCATCAGTATCTTGTTGTCCTGCCGCAAGCCCAGTAATCTGGCGTGTTAAAGTTGAACCATTTCCTACAGAAACTGCAGCTGCATTTGACTGCCATGCAGTAGAAGACTGACTAGAGTTTGTACCATTTAGTGGATCATATCCTTTAACGCCACTATCTGTGGATGCTACTGAACCACTCCCTAAAGCAACCCCATTTGCTACAGTTGCTTGTGTATTTGCACCTAAAGCTGTTGCTTTATCTGCAGAGGCACTTGAGTTTACACCAACTGCTGTAGAACCTGCATTTTTTGCTTTAGCTGTAGTACCTAAAGCCAAAGCAGAGTTAGCCATTGCCTGTGCTTGTGTACCAAAAGCATTTGACAAATCACCTGCTGCTCTTGCATTCATGCCAATAGCCATTGAAGCATCGCCCGAAGCCGTTGTCCGATACCCCCCCGTTAAACCACCATTACCCCATTGACCAGAACTCGTATCTAAAGTATTTCCTGTTACAGACTGATAGCCTGTTTTGGTTGCATCACTCACACTACCTATATCATCACCACCTATCGCAATGGATGCGAAACCAATAGCATCGGAGTCATTACCAATCGCAGTTGACTCTCCCTTTAATGCACGTACCCCTGAGCCCAAGGCTACTGTTTGTGTCCCTGCAGCTGTTGTTGTTTTTGTACTATAAGTTGTGCCATTTATGGTATATGATGCATTTGCTAAGCCACGGTTATCTGCACTACCAATTGCAACTGCTCCAAATGAGTTTGTTGCAGAATTCCCACCTTGTGCGGAGTTATTACTAGTAGCTGTAGCACCACAACCTAAAGCTACATCTGCTGTATAAGTTGCTGTTGCTGTTGGACATGTTGAATCTCCTGTCGATTTGGGAGCAGCACTTACACCATTACCACTTCCCTCTCCCAATGCAAAGGCCCCTTGCGAAAAAGTAATCATTGCTATGGCTGTAGCACTTCCCACAAGTGCTTTAGTCGCTTTTTTCTTCGATTTTGCTAACTCAGAAACGGCAACCCATGTACCTAATGTTGCGTTCCAAACAATTTTATAAATTTTATTCATAGTTTATACTCTTTGATGATGCACTATCTTTTTGGCGTATATTTGCTCATTATACTGATTTTTATTATGATAACTAGCTATCACTTATTGAAACAATTTACAAAACAATGATTCAAAAGTTCCTAATATTCATAACTAATCACAATATGAGAATATATAAGGTTGTAATTAGGTTAATGTTTACTAAGTGAGATATTTTTATTATTTTTAGGATACAAATAAAAGAAAGGTTTGTCTACATTATAGACAGGCTTAATTATAAATAAAGATTGCTATAAATTAGATAAAGTCAAAAAATCAAATGTTATAATCTAATATACTTATTGGAATAAGAGGTACTCTCTTGAGAATTATTTTTGCAGGGACACCTGAATTTGCAACAGTTGCTTTAAAAGCTTTATTAAATTCTTCACATGAAATTATTGCTGTTTATACTCAACCCGACCGAAAAGCAGGGCGTGGTCAAAAGCTAACGCCCTCTAATGTAAAACAAGTTGCTTTAGCACATCATATTCCTGTATATCAGCCTCTATCATTTAAATCCTCTAATCAAGAGGGTATAACTGCTCAAGAAGAATTAAAAAAATTAAATGCAGATATCATGATTGTTGCAGCTTACGGCCTTATTCTCCCACAAACTGTATTAGATCTACCTAAATATGGTTGTTTAAACATTCATGCATCATTACTGCCACGTTGGAGAGGTGCTGCGCCTATTCATCGTGCGATTGCCTCACAAGATCATGAGACTGGAATCACCATTATGCAAATGGCTGCAGGATTAGATACAGGTGATATGCTATTTAAAACTTACTGTGCTATTGAAGCAACTGATACTTCAGCAACATTACATGATAAACTCGCGAATCAAGGTGCTGAAGCAATTACACATGTTTTATCATCTGAAAAAGTTTTCACAAACTACTTAGAAAACCGTCAAATACAAAATGAAGATGATGTCACTTATGCTCATAAGTTAAGCAAAACTGAAGCTAAGATTAATTGGAATTTACCTGCAAAGCAAATTTGTTCAAATATTCGAGCATTTAACCCTTGGCCTGTAGCTTTTATTCAACTAGAAACAGAAAATTTAAGGGTATGGCAAGCGGGTGAAACCAAAACTCTTCATCAAGAGAGCTTAAATAATGTAAAAGTTGGTACAATTGTGCAAATTGATCAGCAAGGCGTGACAGTATTATGCGGTGATCATACAACAATTACTCTAACCCAATTACAGTGGCCCGGTGGTAAGCCTTTAAATACACAACAGATTATACAAACAAATAAATTAAGTATTGGGCAGATACTTCCATGAAATTAGACCCACTCAAACTTTCTTCATATAACTTAAGAGCTAAAGTCACAAGTATACTTATAGATATACAGAAGGGTGAATCTCTTTCTAATTTACTTGATAAATATATATCAACTGTAAAAGATAAAGATCGTGCACTTTTTCATGAACTCACTTTAGGAACGCTACGCCATTGGCATTCTTTAAAAACCGTAACATTACCACTATTAAAAAAAGATTTAGATAATCCTACTGTAGAAACACTTATCTACTTAGGAATTTATCAACTTGTTTATACACGTATTCCTGCTCATGCTTCAATTTCTGAAACTGTCGAAGCTGTAAAACAGTTGGGATTCTCTCCTCTAAGCGGTGTCGTAAATGCAATATTAAGACTTGTTTCAAGAGATTTAGACAACTTTAAACAAGCTTTAATCGAATCTCATGGGCTACCAAGCTGGCTATATAAAAGAATAAAAAAAGACTGGCCTACACATCTACCACAATTATTTCGTAGTCTAAAAGAGACAGCTCCTCTTACACTTCGTATAAACCAACAAAAGGTGAGTAGAAATGATTATCTAACACTACTCAATGATTTAAATATTCATGCAAAAGCATGTGAGCTTTCTGAGGTTGGAATTCAATTGCTATCTCCTCAAATTATTCCTAAATTACCTGGATTTAATGAAGGATTTTTTTCTGTTCAAGATGAACATGCTCAATTATGCAATCAACTCCTTGGCGATTTAAAAGATAAGGTTGTAGTAGATGCATGTGCAGCACCTGGAGGAAAAACTACGCATTTAGTCGAACAATTCCAAATTAAAAAACTGATTGCTATAGATTCAAACGCGGCAAGATTAAATAAAATTAAAGACAACTTATCTCGCTTAGATCTGTATCATAAAAATACAGACTTTGACATTGTGCATACCGATGCAAGCACATGGCAGGCCACAGAAGAAATTGATTTCATTATTCTTGATGCTCCATGCTCTGCAACAGGTGTCATTCGACGACATCCCGATATACGCCTATTAAGAAAATCCTCTGATATTCAGCAAACAGTTGAATTGCAAAGTAGAATATTAAAAAATCTTTGGCAACAAATTCCAAATGGTGGATATCTTCTATATATTACATGCTCTATTTTAAAAGCTGAAAATGAATACCAAATGGAGTCTTTCTTCAATGAGTATCCAAATGCTCAAGAAATAGGGATATGCTCTAATTGGGGTATTGAACAAAAATATGGTAAACAGTTACTTCCTGAAACTGCTCATGGAGATGGCTTTTATTATTGTTTAATTCAAAAGCTAGACTAATCAAGTACCTTTATCACCTTTAGACATTTAAAGGTGATAAATAAATTCCATGGTCTAATTTAAGGTTTTTATTTTGTTATAAGCATAAAAAAAGCCTCCGTTAAGGAGGCTTTTAGAATTAAATGCTGGCGATGACTTACTCTCACATGGGTAACCCCACACTACCATCAGCGCTAAGAGGTTTCACTTCTGAGTTCGGGAAGGGATCAGGTGGTTCACTCTCGCTATTGTC